>NZ_VMSB01000001.1:0-2400000 GCF_009858245.1 Ornithinibacter aureus | reverse complement strand
CGAGCTCGGCGAACACGTCGTCGAGCACCAGCACGGGGTCGTCCCCGATGTCGGTGCGCAGCAGCTGGTACGCCGCGAGCTTCAGCCCGAGCGCGAACGACCAGCTCTCGCCGTGGCTGGCGTACCCCTTGGCCGGCAGCTCGCCGAGCCCCAGGATGACGTCGTCGCGCTGCGGCCCGACCAGGCAGACCCCCCGCTCGATCTCCTGCGCCCGCACCTCGGCCAGCGTCGCGAGGATCTCGCTCTCGAGCTCGTCGACCTCGGGCACCTCCCCGGCCGCGATCCGCTCGGCCGTCGCGGCGCGCAGCGACGACTTGTACGTCAGCGTCGCGTTCGCCGGCCCGGCACTGACCTCGTCGTAGGCCGCGGCGAGGAACGGGCCGAGGTCACGCAGCAGCCGCAGCCGTGCGTACAGCAGGTGCGACCCGGCGCCGGCCAGCTGTGAGTCCCAGACGTCGAGCGTGTGCAGCGCCGAATCTCGTTGGGCCGCAGCCTCACTGCCCAGATCGGATGCCGTGCGCGCACCTCGGCGACCGCCTCGCCGCAGCACGGGGGCGGCGGACTTCAGCAGGGCTCCGCGTTGGCGCAGGATCTTGTCGTAGTCCGAGCGCACCCCGGCCCACCGGGGCTGGCGGGCCACGAGCAGGTCATCGAGGAAGCGCCGGCGCTCACCGGGATCACCCTTGACCAGGGCGAGGTCCTCGGGGGCGAACAGCACGGTCCGCAGGGTGCCGAGCACGTCCCGCGGGCGGGTCAGGGGTGAGCGGTTCAGCCTGGCCCGGTTGGCGCGACCGGGGTTGATCTCGAGCTCGATCATGCTCTCGCGCCCGTCGCGCACGACCGCACCGCGGATGACTGCCTGGCTCGCGCCGAAGCGCACGAGCGGGGCGTCGGTGGCGACCCGGTGGCTCGACAACGAGGCCAGGTACCCCAGGGCCTCGACGAGGTTGGTCTTGCCCTGCCCGTTCAGGCCCACCAGCGTGGTCACCCCGGGTTCGAGCGGGAGCTCGGCCGAGGTGTAGCTGCGGAAGTCGACGACGCTCAGGTGCCGGACATGCACCCGGGATCAGCTCTTCGTGGCGGCACGCTTTCGCGTGGATCCCGCACCGGACGACGGGCCGGCCGCGGCGGCCTCGCGACCCTTGGCAGCGGCCGCCTCCGCGGTGCGCGGGGCCTTCTCCTTGGCCGCTGCCTTCTTCGTGACCGCGGCGGCACCGGCCGGCTCCGGCGTGCCGGCCCGCAGGGCCTCACCCTCGGCGGTGGTCATCACCTGGTGCCCACCGAACTCCCCGCGCAGGGCGGCGACGGCCTGCATCGTCGGGGAGACCTGCTGGCGGGAGGCGAACCGGGCGAACAGCGACGCGGAGATCACCGGCATCGGCACACCGAGGTTGATCGCCTCCTCGACGGTCCAGCGTCCCTCGCCGGAGTCGGTGGTGTAGTCCGAGACGTCGGCCAGGCCCGGGTTCTCCTCGAGCGCCTTGACCATGAGGTCGAGCAGCCAGGAGCGCACGACGGTGCCGCGGCTCCACGCCTTGAACGCCCCCGGCACGTTCTCGACGATGTCCTTCTTCTCGAGCAGCTCGTAGCCCTCGGCATAGGCGTGCATCAGGCCGTACTCGATGCCGTTGTGCACCATCTTCGTGTAGTGCCCGGCACCCACCTTGCCGGCGTGCACGAACCCCTCGTCGCGCGGGCCCTCGGGGCGCAGCGCGTCGAAGATCGGCATCGCCTTCTTCACGTTGGCGGCGGTCCCCCCGACCATCAGGCCGTACCCGTTGTCCAGGCCCCAGATGCCACCGGAGACACCACAGTCGAGGTAGCCGATGCCCTTGGCCTTGAGCAGCTTCTCGTTCTCGAAGTCCTCGGTGTACTTGCTGTTGCCTCCGTCGATGACGAGGTCACCCTTGTCGAGGATGTCGGCGAGCTTGGCGACGGTGTCGCGGGTCGGGGCACCGTGCGGCACCATCACCCAGACCACCCGCGGAGCGTCGAGCCTGCGCACCATGTCCGCGAGGGACGACGCATCGGACACCGCCTTGTTGCGGTCGTACCCCACGACCTCGTGGCCTGCGCGGCGGATCCGCTCGCGCATGTTGCCACCCATCTTGCCCAGACCGACCAGACCCAGCTGCATGTCGTGACTCCTCGTGGTGATGGTGGTGACGGTGGTGACGCGTGTCCTGCGGGGTGCCGCGACCTCAGCTGGCGAACCGCACCGGCATGAGCACGTAGCGGTAGGAGGTGTCGGCCTCGCCGTCCTCCTCGGCCTGCCCGGTGAGCACGGCCGGACGTGAGGCCTGGGTGAACGAGATGCGGCTGAACGGGGTGCCGACCGCACCGAGCCCGTCGAGCAGGTAGGTGGGGTTGAAGGCGATCTCGATCTCGGGCCCGGTCAGGGTGGCCTCGACGGCCTCGGACGCCTGGGCGTCGTCGCCGGTGCCGGCCTCGATCGCGACCTGTCCCTCGCTGAAGCGCAGTCGCACGGGGGTGTTGCGCTCGGCGACGAGCGCCACGCGCTTGACGGCCTCGACGAGGTCGCTGGTGCGCACGACCGACTCGGTCTCCGAGCTGGACGGGAAGATCGACGCAACCTTCGGGTACTCACCGTCGAGGAGTCGCGTGGTGGTGTGCCGCTGGCCGGCCTCGAACCCGACGAGGCCGTCGCCACCCGCCGCGGTGCCGAGGGCGACGTCGACCGAACCGCTGGCCCCGAGCGAGCGCGAGATGTCGGACAACGTGCGCGCCGGGATGAGCACGACGTGGCTGGCGTCGGTCGCCGTCGGGTTCCAGTGCAGTTCACGCATGGCGAGGCGGTAGCGGTCGGTGGCGAGCAGCGTCATGGTGTCGCCCTCGACCTCGACCCGCACGCCGGTCAGGATCGGCAGGGTGTCGCCACGGTCGGCGGCCACGGATACCTGGGCCACGGCCTGGGTGAACAGGTGCCCGTCGATGGACCCGCTCGGCTGGGGCGCCGACGGCAGCGTCGGGTAGTCGTCGGCCGGCATCATCAGCAGGCTGAACCGCGACGAGCCGCACGTGACCTGGACCTTTGCGCCCTCGGTGACGACGTCGATCGGCCGGTCCGGCAGGTTGCGCGAGATGTCGGCGAGCAACCGCCCGAGCACCAGGACCGTGCCCGGCTCGGAGACCTCGGCCGCGACGGTGATGCGGGCCGAGACCTCGTAGTCGAACGCGGAGAGGGTCAGCGTGCCGTCGTCCTCGGCGTGCAGCAGGATGCCGGCCAGCACCGGCACCGGGGGACGTGCGGGAAGACCGCGGGCCACCCAGGTGACCGCTTCGGCCAGGACGTCACGCTCGACGCGAAACTTCACGGCATACCACCTCGTCCGGCGCGTCGGGCGCGCCCTTGCTCGTGCACAGATGTGACCCGCCCCGGTGAGCGGTCGCGCGGATGCGCGCGGTGCCGATCCGGACGGGGAAACCGAGACTAGACCACACACGGGGGCTTCGCCCCCGTGAACCCCCAAAAGGGACCTGCACACGGGGGCTTCGCCCCCGTGAACCCCCAAAAGGGACCTGCACACGGGGGCTTCGCCCCCGTGAACCCCCAAAAGGGACCTGCACACGGGGGCTTCGCCCCCGTGAACCCCCAAAAGGGACCTGCACATAGGGGCTTCGCCCCCGTGAAGCCCTGAAATTCCCGCTGGCCGGGCACGTGGTGCCGGATGCCGTTCGGGTCGTTGTCGGGGCCGAGATGAGTTCCAGATGTCTCATCGTTGTCATAGGTCCTGTGGATCCTGTGGACGGGCATCCATCAGCGCAGGTCACCTCGGCGATCCGGGGTGTGGACCAGTCGTGGACGAGGAGTGGACGACGACAGGTCGCCCTGTTGACACCCACGACTCGTTCACAGGGCGTCCACGTCGACGTCGCACGTCGTCCACGTCGAGAGGGCGACGTGTCCACCGGCATCCGACGTTGTCCACAGCCTTTGTGGACAACCCGGCATCCCTCGACAGGAACGCGACAGCACGGGCGGTGCAGGGGAGGGGTTTTCCACAGGTTTGAGCACAGCGGTGGACGAAATCGGGCCAGCGCGAGCACGTCCGGCCCGCAGCGGTCATCCACGAGCGGTGTGGACATCCTGTGGACAACTCCGGTGAATGGAGTCAGTTCGACTGCTGCTTGATCCGGTTGGTCAGCTCGGTGACCTGGTTGTAGATCGCCCGGCGCTCGGCCATCAGCTGGCGGATCTTCTTGTCGGCGTGCATCACGGTGGTGTGGTCGCGCCCGCCGAACTGCTGCCCGATCTTCGGCAACGACATGTCGGTGAGCTCGCGGCACAGGTACATGGCGATCTGGCGGGCGGTGACGAGCACCCGTGAGCGGGACTGGCCCTGCAGGTCGTCCAGGGTCAGCCCGAAGTAGGCCGCCGTCTGGGCCATGATCGTCGCGGGAGTGACCTGGCGCGAGGCGTCGTCGGGCATGAGGTCGCGCAGCACGATCTCGGCCAGGCTCATGTCGACCGGCTGGCGGTTGAGGTTGGCGAAGGCCGTGACCCGGATCAGGGCGCCCTCGAGCTCGCGGATGTTGGTCGAGATGCGCGAGGCGATGAACTCCAGCACGTCGTCGGGCACCGACAGCCGCTCCTGGATGGCCTTCTTGCGCAGAATCGCGATCCGCGTCTCGAGGTCGGGGGGCTGGACGTCGGTGAGCAGCCCCATCTCGAACCGGCTGCGCATCCGCGCCTCGAAACCGCTCAGCAGCTTCGGCGGCACGTCACTGGTGATGACGACCTGCTTGTTGGCGTTGTGCAGCGTGTTGAAGGTGTGGAAGAACTCCTCCTGCGTCTGCACCTTGCCCTGGAGGAACTGGATGTCGTCGATGAGCAGGACGTCGACGTCGCGGTAGCGACGCTGGAAGTTCGCGGCCTTGTCGTCGCGGATGCTGTTGATGAAGTCGTTGGTGAACTCCTCGGAGTTCACGTAGCGCACCTTGACGTGCGGGAACAGGTTGCGGGCGTAGTGCCCGATCGCGTGGAGCAGGTGGGTCTTGCCCAGCCCGGACTCGCCGTAGATGAACAGCGGGTTGTACGCCTTGGCCGGTGCCTCGGCGACGGCGACGGCAGCCGCGTGCGCGAACCGGTTGCTCGCCCCGATGACGAAGGTGTCGAAGGTGTACTTGGGGTTCAGCCGGGTCAGCTCGACCAGTTCGGGCACCTGGGTGCTGGGGCGTGGACGTCGCGCGCCAGGGACCTCGACGAGATCGGGGATGCCGGTGGCGTTCGGCCCGGGGGCCGCGTCGGCGGCGCCGTGGTCGCCGATGAATCCGTGCCCGTCGACCCCGTCGCCCTCGTCCTCCCCGATGTCGAGGTCGACGATCTGCTGGCGCCGGCCCGCGGCGCGCCGGTCGTGCCCGTCGTCGATGACCTCGGGAGCGTCGGTGGCGGAGGACGCGTCATGCTCGTCGGCGGTCGTCGGGGCGTCGGCCAGGGAGGGGTCGACCGTCACCGCCAGGCGCACGTCGCGGCCGAGCTGCTGGCCCAGGGTCGCGGCGACCCGGTCTCGCAGCCGGGTCTCGATGATCTCCTTGGTGAAGTCGTTCGGGACGGCGATGAGGACGGTGTCATCGATCAGTCCGACGAGCTTGGCGAGGGAGAGGAAGGCGCGCTGCTGGACGGGGATGCCGTCGGAGTCAAGGACCTCGAGGGTGGTGCGCCACAGGTGCACCATCGTCGCGTCCGCCACTTGCTCCCACAATCCTTCCGATGACCGGGCCGATGCCGGTCAGGTTTCCCGAGGTTCCCCGAGGTCGTCCACATGGTTATCCACAGTCTGTGGGTATGCAAGGGGCGACATTCACGGCGTGTCGTGCCGCAGCGCGCGCCCCCCACCGTGAGATCCTAAGGTCTTTTCCGGCGTGAGGTGTGCGCATCCGCCGGTTTGACCCCCGCGGGCGCTCTCGCGTACCGTGGTCAGGCCTGTTGTTCGGCTGCTTTCGCATGCCCGTGACGTCGCGACCATACCGGTCGCAGCCTCACTCCCGGCCTCGTCCCGGGCTTCCGATTGCAGCCGAGCGCCAGCGCATCCCGACCACCCGGGCACTTTGCGGCCCACCCCGTAGATGAGAGACCAACGTGAGCAAGCGGACCTTCCAGCCGAACAACCGCCGTCGGGCCAAGACCCACGGCTTCCGTCTGCGGATGCGCACGCGCGCCGGCCGCGCGATCCTCGCCGCCCGTCGTCGCAAGGGCCGCTCCGAGCTCTCCGCCTGAGGTCGGCGGTGCTGCCGGCGCCGAACAGACTGCGCGAGCGGTCTGACTTCACGTCGGCGGTGCGCTCCTTCGGAGGGTGCCGGGCCGGGTCCAGGCTTCTCGTGGTCCACGCCACCTCGACCGGCGCGCGTGCGGGTCTCCCGCCGCGCGTCGGTTTCGTCGTGTCCAAGGCCGTCGGCGGGGCCGTCGTGCGCAACCGCACGAAGCGACGCCTGCGTGCCCTGGTCGCGCAGCGACTCGACGGCATCCCCGCCAGCGTCGACGTCGTGGTTCGCGCCAATCCCCTTGCGGGACAGGCGTCCTCGCGGGAACTGGAGCAGGCTCTCGACCCGTTGCTCCGGCGAGTGGTCAAGGGATTGGGAGGCGTGGCGTGAGCATCGGTCGGGTGCTCGCGAGCCCACTCATCGGGCTGATTCGGCTCTACCAGAACGTCATCTCACCGATGCGGCCGCCGACCTGCCGCTACTACCCGTCCTGCTCGGCCTACGCCGTGACCTCGCTGCAGACCTACGGGGTGCTGCGCGGTTCGGCCATGGCCACCCGCCGGCTGCTGCGCTGCCACCCGTGGTCCCCGGGCGGCGTCGACCACGTCCCACTGGCTGACCCGGTCACCGGTCGGCCCATCCCTGGCACCACCGGCCCTCGCGACATCGGCAGCCACAGTGCCGCCGGCATGCGCACCTGCGATGCCGAGGCGACGGCGAACGCCGCGCCACGGCATCCGTCTCACCCCCACTAGACCCGTCACGCACGTGACACCACCTCGCCGGCCTGTGCCGGCACAGCCGTAAGGACAGCATGGGCGACTTCTTCTCCACGATCATGGCCCCGATCGAGTGGCTCGTGGCGTGGATCATGTACGGGTTCCACACCGCGCTGACGGCGATCGGGATGCCGTCCGGCTCAGGCTGGACGTGGGCGCTGTCGATCGTCGGGCTCGTGCTCGTCATGCGTGCCGCGATGATCCCGCTGTTCGTCAAGCAGATCATGGCGTCGCGCAAGATGCAGATGATCCAGCCCGAGCTGCAGAAGATCCAGAAGAAGTACAAGGGCAAGACCGATCCTGATTCACGCCAGGCGATGACCCAGGAGACGATGGCGCTGTACAAGAAGGAGGGGACCAACCCCTTCAGCTCGTGCCTGCCGATCCTCGTGCAGTCTCCCTTCTTCTTCGGCCTGTTCTCCGTGCTGAACGGTGTCGACGAGATCGCGAGCGGGGAGCGCGCCACGGTCGGCCCGATCGACCAGCCCGTCGCGGCAGAGTTCGAGAAGGCGTCGATCTTCGGTGCGCAGCTGTCCGACACCTTCCTCGGGTCGGACTCGATCAACGTCAAGATCGTCACCGCCGTGCTCATCGTCCTCATGTCGGCGACGACGTTCCTCACCCAGCGTCAGCTGATGACGAAGAACATGCCGGCCTCGGCTCTGGACAACCCGTTCGCCAAGCAGCAGAAGCTGCTCCTGTACATCCTCCCGATCGTCTTCGCCGTGTCGGGTGTCAACTTCCCGATCGGTGTCCTCATCTACTGGTTCACCACCAACGTGTGGTCGATGTGCCAGCAGTTCTACGTCATCCGGCGGATGCCGGCCCCCGGCTCGGCCGCGGAGGCCTCGTACCACGCGCGCCTGGCCAAGAAGGGCAAGCCCATCCCCGGGGCGGCTGCTGCTGCGGCGGCAGCCACAGCTGCCGCAGAGGCCGAGGCCGTCGCCGAGGAGGGCGCCAAGAAGTCGGGTCAGCGCCAGCAGCCGACCGGCAAGAAGCGCAAGAAGGCCAAGGGTGCGGGCGGGAACGCACCGGCCGGTGGGAAGCCGTCGGGCGCCACCACCGCCAAGGACACCCCGCCGAGCGACTCCGCCAAGCCCTCCACCAGCTGATTCACCCCTGACCCCAGGAGAGACCCATGAGCGACAACCTCACGCAGGACCCGGTCCTGAACGACGCCGAGCACGCCGAGCACGTCGAGCAGACCGACGTCGAGGCCACGACCGAGCACGACGCTTCGGCGCCCGACGTGGTCGAGGCCACCACCGATGCTGACGTGGAGGCGGACACCGACCCGACGGCATCCGACGACGACGGCGACACCGACGGTGACGACGCGCGGCCGGCGCCCACCACCCGCCAGGGCCAGCTCGAGCGCGAGGGCGAGGTGGCTGCGGACTTCCTCGAGACGCTGCTGGACATCTGCGACCTCGACGGTGACCTCGAGGTCGACATCGACGGTGACCGGGCGGCCGTGTCCATCGTCGACTCCGAGGACGGTCGGGTGCCGCGGCGCCTCGTGGGCCAGAACGGGCAGGTGCTCGATGCGCTCCAGGAGCTCACGCGCCTCGCCGTGCAGTCGGCCACCGGTGAGCGCAGCCGCCTGATGCTCGACGTCGGGGGTCACCGGGCGGAGCGGCGCGCCAGCCTCGTGACGTTGGCCAAGGAGGCCATCGATGAGGTTCGCACCAGTGGCGAGCGCAAGCCGCTCACGCCGATGACGGCCTTCGAGCGCAAGGTGGTTCACGACGAGGTCCTTGCCGCCGGCCTGGTGTCGGAGTCCGAGGGCGCCGAGCCGCGCCGCTACGTCGTGATCCTCCCCGCCTGAGACGACGTTTCACGTGAAACATGACGCTGGGGATGACGCCCCGATCGCGTCCGCGCCAGCCGCACCCTCGGGTGCGGCTGGCGTGTTCGGTGACCGGATGCCGCTCGCCGAGCAGTTCGCGGGGATCCTCGCCGACACCGGAGTCAGTCACGGGCTGATCGGGCCGCGCGAGGTGCCGCGGCTCTGGGAGCGGCACCTGCTGAACTGCGCCGTCATCGCCGACGCGTTTCCCCGTGAGGCCCGGCTCATCGACGTCGGATCGGGCGCCGGTCTGCCGGGGGTGGTGCTGGCGATCGTGCGGCCCGACCTCGAGGTGCACCTCGTGGAGCCGATGCTGCGTCGCACCCAGTGGCTCGACGTAGTCGTGGCCGACCTCGGGCTTAACTCGGTGACGGTGCACCGTGGGCGCGCCGAGGAGTTCGCCGGCGTGTTGGCGGCGCCGTTCGTGACGGCGCGGGCGGTTGCCCGGCTGGACAAGCTGGCCCGTTGGTGTGTTCCACTGCTCGAGCCACAGGGTGTGCTCGTGGCGATGAAGGGGCGCTCTGCTGCCACCGAGCTCGACGAGGACCGCAAGGGCCTGGAGCGCCTGGGTCTCACCGACGCCGTGGTCACCGAGCACTCGTCGGTGCTGCTCGAGGAGCCGGTGCTCACCGTCGATCTGCGCTTTGCTCCCAGGGCGGCCCGCGCCAAGGCTGCGCGCACAGAGCGTGGGCGCGCCTCGAGGCAGGCACGAACTGCCCGCCAGGCTCGCTCGTAGGCGGAGCCCAGCCGGGTCTGGGTGCTCCGGTTGCCACTGCTCGGGTCGAGGCGGTGTCGCCCGTGACACCCGCGACTGCGGTTCAGGCGGTTGTCCTTGGCGATTAGGCCGTCCGGCGATCAGACGCGCTGCCGATGTTTCACGTGAAACATGCTGGCCGTGGGCGCTCACCGTGTTCGCTTTGGCGTGTTGATGCGGTGTGAGGTTGGATGGCGTGGTTGACCACTCCATGGACGAAGGTTTTGCGTTGAGCACACGGATCGACAGCCCGGAACACCGGACTGCGGCGCCCGGACTCGGGTTTCCCCGGCTGACGGGGACGCCGACGTCCCCCCTTGGCTGGCCCGGCCCGGACACCGTTTCACGTGAAACGCCGGCTTCGCCTGAGCAGCCCGCCGCCGTCGAGGCCAAGAACTCTCACGCAGTCACGGACCGGGTAGCGGCCAGCGACGGCCATGATGTGTCACCTGAAGCGGCGGAACAGTCAGTGGACGGCGAACTTGACGTTGCCACGGATGCCGGGGGAACCCCCGAGGATGCCGACGAGGCGGATGTTTCACGTGAAACGCAGCCCCGGTCCGACAACCTCGACACCGAGGCGGTGAAGAGAGCCACGGACGAGCCTGAGCATGTTTCACGTGAAACATCGACGCCGGCGCCCGCGGCAACGCCGTCGTCAGGCCTACCTCCCGAGGAGGAAGAGGCGCGCGAACAGATCGCCGCAGTGCTGCCCAGCGCCGACGCGCAGACGCCACTGGCAAGTGCCGTGGCCCACGATGCCCGCAAGCGGATCACCTTGAGCGGCCGGACCGTCCCCCGCCCCGCACGCACCCGGGTCCTGACAGTCGCCAACCAGAAGGGCGGCGTCGGCAAGACCACCACCACGGTGAACGTCGCCGCCGCGCTGTCCCAGGCCGGCAGCACCGTTCTCGTGATCGACCTCGACCCCCAGGGCAACGCCAGCACCGCCCTGGGAATCCCACACCACGCCGAGGTGCCGAGTGTCTACGACGTCCTCGTCGAGGGTCGCCCGATCAGCGAGGTCGTGCAGGAGTGCGCCGACCTGCCGGGTCTGGTCTGCGTCCCCGCAACCATCGATCTCGCCGGTGCGGAGATCGAGCTGGTGTCCCTCGTGGCGCGCGAGACCAGGCTGCAACGCGCGGTGGCGAGCTATGTCGAGGAGCGAGCCGCCGCCGCCGACCCCGTCGACTACGTGCTCATCGACTGTCCTCCGAGCCTGGGCCTGCTCACGGTCAACGCCTTCGTCGCCGCCAGAGAGGTGTTCATCCCCATCCAGTGCGAGTACTACGCCCTGGAAGGGCTCTCGCAGCTGCTGAAGAACATCGAACTGATCCGCAACCACCTGAACCCGAGCCTGCACGTCTCGACGATCCTGCTCACGATGTACGACGGGCGCACCCGCCTGGCCGCTCAGGTGGCCGACGAAGTCCGCGAGCACTTCCCGCAGCAGACCCTGCGCGCCGTGGTCCCGCGATCCGTGCGCATCTCCGAGGCTCCCAGCCACGGGCAGACCGTCATGACGTACGACCCGAACAGCAGCGGCGCCCTGTCCTATCTCGAAGCAGCGATCGAGCTGGCCGAACGCGCGGCCGCCACCCCGAACACCACTGAGGAGTCAGCATGAGCGAGAAGCGTCGAGCCCTCGGGCGTGGACTGGGGGCGCTGATCCCGTCCGGTCCGGCCACCGACCGTCCGATCGACGTCTTCTTCCGTGACCAGGCGCCCGTCACGCCGCACTCCGTCACACCCGTGGACCACTCGGGATCGGGCGGGCCCGACGCCGAACCCCACCCGGGCGACCTTCCGGCCGCCGACGGCACGGCGGCCACCGACGCGGGCGCACCGGCATCCGAGACTGAGGCACCGGCATCCGACGACGCATCCGCAGTGGTCGACACCGACACCGGTCTGCGCCCGGTTCCCGGGGCGGAGTTCGCCGAGATCCCGCTCGATCAGATCCGCCCGAACCCGCGCCAGCCGCGCACGGTCTTCGACGAGGCCGAGCTGGCCGAGCTCGTGCACTCGATCCGCGAGATCGGCGTCCTTCAGCCGGTCGTCGTCCGACGGATCCCGACCGAGGCCCAGGACGGCGAGGCCCGCTTCGAGCTCATCATGGGTGAGCGCCGCTGGCGTGCCTCGCGCGAGGCCGGCAAGGACGTCGTCCCGGCGATCATCAAGGTCACCGAGGAGGACGACCTCCTGCGAGACGCCCTCCTGGAGAACCTCCACCGCAGCCAGCTCAACGCGCTCGAGGAGGCCGCGGCCTACCAGCAGCTGCTCGACGACTTCGGCTGCACGCAGGAGGAGCTGGCTCGCCGGATCGGCCGCTCGAGGCCGCAGATCTCCAACACCCTGCGCCTGCTCAAGCTCCCCCCGCTCGTACAGCGTCGCGTGGCGGCCGGGGTGCTCAGCGCTGGCCATGCGCGGGCACTGCTCGGCATGTCGGACTCCGCTGCCATGGAGCGGATGGCGCAGCGCATCGTGGCGGAGGGCTTCTCGGTGCGCACCGTCGAGGAGCTCGTCACCCTGGGTGACGACGACACGGCGCCGGTTGCCCGCAGGGCCCCTCGCGCCGGCGCCCGCAGGCCCCAGCTCGACGACCTCGCCGCCGACCTCTCCGACCGACTCGAGACCCGGGTGCGCATCGCGCTCGGCCAACGCAAGGGCCGCCTCACGGTGGAGTTCGCCTCGGTCGACGACCTCAACCGCATCCTCGACGCCATGCACCTGCGCGACCCGCGGGACTGAACCTCACCACCCGGTTTATCGGGTCACCCGATAAACCACCACTGCGGCCGACAAAGGTTGTGCCGCAAAGAAGGGACTAGTCGGCGATACTCGTCGCAGCCGGCGGCTGTCACCACGATGTCCCAAGACACAGAGGCGCGGATGCCGTTGTGCACCAACGGAATCCGCGCCTCTTGGCGTGTGGGGGAGCCTCAGCCGAGGAAGGGCTCCAGCTCACGCAGCAGCTTCGGCTTGGGCATGGCGCCGATGATCGTCTTGACGATCTCACCGCCGACGTAGACGTGCATTGTGGGGATGCTCGTGATGCCGAGCTGCCCCGTGATGGCCGGGTTCTCGTCGGTGTTCAGCTTCACGATCGAGACCTCGTCGTGGTCGCGGGCGATCTCGTCGAGGATGGGCGCGACAGCGCGGCACGGGCCGCACCAAGGGGCCCAGAAGTCGACGAGGACCGGACGGTCCTGGTTGATGACGTCAGCCTCGAAGGTGGCGTCGGAGGTGGCGGAGACGGCTCCCATGGGGAGCTCCTTTCGTCTGGGGCGGGTGGTGGCGGGTGGTGGTGCTGGATGACGGGTGAACAGGGACTGGTGGTCGATGAGGAGGCCGATCATGCCGCAGGCCTCCGACACGGCCGATCAGTTCAGTGCGCGAGGAACCGTTCGGCGTCCAGCGCGGCGGCGCAGCCGGAGCCCGCGGCCGTGATGGCCTGCCGGTAGGTGTGGTCGACGAGGTCGCCGCAGGCAAAGACGCCGGGGATGTTGGTGCGGGTGGTGCGGCCCTCGACGAGGACGTACCCCTCGGCATCCAGCTCGACGACACCCTTGACGAGCTCGTTGCGCGGGTCGTGGCCGATGGCGACGAACAGCCCGGTGACGGGCAGCTCGCGTGTTTCGCCAGTTACGGTGTCGCGCAACGTGATTCCCGTCAGCTTCTCGTCACCGTGGATGGCGTCGACGGCGCTGTTCCACGCGAACGAGATCTTCTCGTTGGAGTGGGCCCGCTCCGCCATGATCTTCGAGGCGCGCAGCTCGTCGCGACGGTGCACGATCGTCACCGAGCGGGCGAACTTGGTGAGGAAGGTGGCCTCCTCGACCGCCGAGTCACCGCCACCGACGACGGCGATGTCCTGGTCGCGGAAGAAGAACCCGTCGCAGGTGGCACACCAGGACACGCCGCGCCCGGAGAGGCGCTTCTCGTCGGGCAGCCCGAGCTCGCGGTAGGCAGACCCCATGGCGAGGATGACCGCGCGGGCCCGGTACTCGCTGCCCTCGGAGTCGGTGACCACCTTGATGTCGTCCTCGAGCCGCACGGACTCCACGTCATCGGTGATGATCTCGGTGCCGAACCGCTCGGCCTGCGCCCGCATGTTCTCCATCAGGTCCGGACCCATGATGCCGTCGCGGAACCCGGGGAAGTTCTCCACCTCGGTGGTGTTCATCAGGGCACCACCGGCGGTGACCGCGCCCTCGAACATCAGGGGCTCGAGGTTGGCCCGTGCTGCGTAGACGGCAGCCGTCCAGCCAGCGGGGCCGGAGCCGATGATGATGACGTTGCGGACGTCCGAGGTCACAGGACACATCCCCTTGTGGTGGTGGCGGTCGACAACCGCTAGATGCGGTGCCTGTTGGTGAACCGATCCTAGGCCCGGGGTGTTCCCGTCACCGACTCGCCCCGCGGGTCAGGGCAGGGCGATGGGGCCGGCGATGAGCATGGGAGACCCCGTCGTGCACGACCGGGACACCGCGTAGGCCGTTCGCGTGCCGTCCGCGGTCGCGATGAGGACGGCCGCCGGGGCACCGTCGACATTGCTCACGTCGACGAGGATGCCGGCCTCGGGCGAGATCCCCAGTGCGTCGGCACACGTGCGCGCACCGATCTCGGTGGCGATCGGCCCGATCCCCGGCGACTCGGCCGTCAGCGGTGTCACGGTGGAGTAGCTGGCTGACAGCAGAGCCGCAGCCGCAGCCCCCAGGGCATCGGAGGCGTGATCGACTCCGCTCATGACGACGGTGACGCCGTCGACACGCGCAGCGGCGGACAGGTCGCCGGCACCGGCACCCTGCTCGGTCCCGAGCTCCTTGCCCGCCGCGTCGGTGCCGGCGGCTGGAGCAGCCCCGGCCTCGGAGTCGGCCGAACTCGACTCGCTGAGGGCCGCGATGGGGCCGGTCAGGCTCGACGGCCAGGCGCCGAGGACAGCGCCGCCCAGACCGATGGCCGTGACCACCGCGGCAGCCACCCCGAAGTGCCGAAGCATCGGGCGGCGAGGTCGCAGCGGGACGACGCTCCCGGCATCCGCCGCGGCGAGGGGCGCGTGCACGACGCGAGCCGCCTGCGACGAGAGCGAGCCCTGCGCAGCCCGCGACTCCTCGGCCAGGGCAGCGGTGATGCGGGCGACGAGGTCCTCGGGCATGGGGCCCGGATCGGGGAGGGACGCCAGGAGCTCGCGCATCCCCGTCGGGTCGTGCTCGACGGGGGTGGGGTCATCGTGCAGGTGCGTCACGAGTTCCTCCGGGTGGGTCCCTGCTGGGCGGTAGGTCGGATGTGGGCATGGCGGACGCAGGGGTCGAGCCGGGAGTGGGACGTCACGGTGCCCCCTGCGGTTCCGTCTCGGAGCCAAGGTTTTTGAACGGTGAACCATCTGGCCGGCCGATGAGCTCGGCGAGGGCCTCTCGGCCGCGGAAGCATCGCGATTTCACCGTTCCCTCGGCCACGCCCAGGACCACGGCCGCCTCGGTGACCGAGAGCCCTTGCATGTCGATGAGCACCAGGGCCAGGCGCTGCCCCTCGGGCAGCTTCGCCAGGGCTGCGTGGACGATGTGTCGGGCCTCCGCCGCCGAGTGGTGGTCACGCGGATCGGGCAGGTCGAGCTCGCCGAGGTCTCCTGCGCGACGCACGGCCGCCTTCTCGCGGCGCAGGCGATCCAGACAGGCGTTGACGACGATGCGGTGCAGCCAGGTGGTGACCGCGGCCTCGCCCCGGTAGGCGTCGGCGCGGCGGAAGGCCGAGATGAAGGCCTCCTGGACGGCATCTGCCGCCAGCTCGCGGTTGGAGGTGGTGCGGATCGCCACGGCGTACATGCGGTCACGGTGGCGCCGGAAGAGCTCGCCGAAGGCCACGCCCCCGTCACCGCGCACGTGGCGCGCCATGAGGTCGCGGTCGCTCAGCTCGCCGACGTCGGCAGCGTCCACGAGCACGGGATCACCGACGAGCGCCCGGTCACCGACGGCATCGCCCTCGCTCGAGAGGGCACTGCCGGGGCGTTGGTCGGGAGACATGACGATGCATCCGGCCTCAGCCGGTGACGATGACCTCGTTGAGCCACGCGCGGCGCTTGCCCTCGTCATCGGTGGACAACTGGGTGAACCACACCACGATGTACTGGCCGCTGACGTCGGCGGGGACCTCGAACGTGACGCGGCCCTGCGCCATCTCCTTCTCACCGATCTTCGTCGCGCCCTCGCGTCGGTTCTCGGGCCCGACGTAGACCTCGACCGAGGTCTGCGTCGGGATGACGAGCTCGACGGTCTGGGGCTTCTTGTTGGGGCCGAGGTCCACGACGACACCCAGACCCTTCTTCAGCCCGCCGAAGTCCTCGGTGCGGTAGTTCTCGGAGTACCAGCCCGTCGTGAGGTCGCCGTCGTAGACCTTCGGGATGAGCTTGTTGTTCTCCTCGTCGTTGCCCTCGGGGTCGTAGGCCTCGACCTGGAGGATGGCCAGCGGCTCGGGAGGGCCCGCGGACTCGGCGGGGGCCGATCCGCTCGCCGACGGGCTCGGGGATGCCGTGGAGGCGCTCGGGAACGGGGCCGCGGCGTCGCCGCCGAAGATCTCGCGCGTGCTCGACCCGATCCGGGACATGCCCCAGACGCCGATGACGAGCGCCAGGACGAGGAAGCTCGCGACGATGCCGAGTGCCAGCTTGGACTCGTCCTTGGACAGCGGCTCTGCGGGCACCAGCGGTGCGGGGGCCTCGAGCCCGTCGGCACTGGTGCGCGGCGCCGTGTCAGGGCTCAGTTCGGCCACCTTGTCGACGGCCCGCTTGGCCATGTCACCGACGCGCCCACCGACGGTTCCGAGCGCGCCAGCCACCGCGGCACCGGCCCCGGCGACGGCCGCCCCGGCGGCAGCGGCGGAGCCGGATGCCGTGCGGCGCGGTGCGCTGCCCTCGATCGCAGCGTCGTCGGTGCCGCCCTCGTCGTCGGCGGCTGCCCGAGCGGACAGCTCGTCGCCGCGGACCTCGGCCCCGGCAGCGGCCATCACGGGCAGGGCCATCGTGTGGTCGAGGGACGTCTCGGCCTCGGCGGGCGCGCCGACGTCCTCGGCATCCACAGGTGACTCGGCGTCCGCGGGCGCCTCGGGGTCCACAGGTGCCTCGGGGTCGAGGGCCGGCATGACCTCGGTGACCTGTTCGGGCTCGGTGACCGGCTCAGCGACCGCGGTCTCGTCCGCAGACAGCGCGGCCGGCGCGGCCGCCACGCGGGCCACCGGTCGGCCCACGACCTGCCGCGACGGCCACGGAGCGACCTGTCGTGCGTAGTCGCCGGGGTTGGTGGGGCCCTGGTCGTCGTTGAGCGTCAGCCGACAGAGGGCATCGAGGTCGCGCGGCACGCCGGCAGCGATCTCCGATGGTGCGGCGACGCCACCGGGCACCTGCGGTGCCGCGGCCAGGCCCGAGCTTCCGGCACCGAGCGGCCAGAGGCCGGTGAGCCCGGCGTACGCGAGGGCGACGACACCGACCGCGTCGCGCCGACCGGCATCCTCGGCATCCGTGCTCTCCTCACCGATGCGCACGGCGGCGGTCTCCAGACCACGCAGGCGGATGTCGCCGTCGGGGGTGCGCAGGACGTCCTCGGGCTTGAGGTCGAGGTGGTGCATGCCGCGGTGGCGGGCGGACTCCAGTGCAGCCGCGACCTCACCGGTGATGCGGCGCACCTCGTCACCGGGCACCCCACCCTCGTCGACCAGCTGGGTGAGGTCGCGGGCGTCGTCGAGGTCCTCCTCCACGACGTAGGCGACCTCGTCGTCGTGCCCGACGTCGAGGATCCGCACGAACACCGGGTGGCTGAGCGACCCCGCGCGACGAGCGGCATCCAGCAGGGCAGCGGTGCGGTGGTCGTCGATGCCGATGCACAGCACCGAGACCCGCCGCCCGAGGGTCGTGTCATCGGCTGACCACCGCTCGGTGTCGTGACGCTCCTCCAGCCGTTGGTGAACGGTGTAGCGACCGCCCAGGACGGTGCCGGGTCCAACACCCCTCACCGCTGCTCCTCTCGCTCGTGACCGCGCCGTGCTTCACACCTCACGCCGGATCTGCCGACGGGTGACCTCCTGCCATCCTAGGCACGCAGGGGTCAGCGACGTCGGAGCCGCCGTGTGACGGGCTGCAGTGCCGTCGAGATCTCGCGCACACCGAACAGGCTGGCCACCCCCCACGTGACCCCGAGCTGGATGGCGCCGGCCGCCCCCAGCACGAGCCCGCCGGCCAGCAGCCCGGCCGCACCGCGCGTCTCGCCGAGGTCGGGGAAGAGCAGCCCGATCGCCAGCAACAGCCCCACCGCGGTCACGATCGCGGGGATCAGCAGCAGGACGTACGTGCGCGCCGTGGCCCGCAGACCGAGGTTGCCGATCATCCGCCGCAGCACCCAGAAGCCCACCGCGGCGGACACGACGAACGCCAGCACCTGGCCGGCCCCGAGCACCATGGCGGTCCTTGCAGGATCGACCTGGAGGGCCACCACGGCGCCGACCGTGGCGACGCCGGTCGTGACGCACTGGAGGCGGTATGACATCCACGTCATCTCGTGGGCGTAGAAGACGCGGTCGTTGAGGTAGGTCCAGCTCATCGGGATCGCCATCCACGCGATGACCGACAGGACGACCGCGATGGCCCGGGTCTGGTCGAGGCTGTTGCTGAAGAAGAACGTGGAGGTGATGTACGGGGCCAGCACCGCGAGGAAGACGCAGCCCGGCACGATGATCACGGCGGGCAGGCGCAGCCCCTGGTCGTGGTAGCGGCGCACCTGGCGGGTGTCGTCACGGCTGGCTGCCTCGGACAGGCTCGTGTAGAGCGCCGTGACGAGCGAGACCGTGACCAGACCATGCGGCAGCATGACGATGAGGAAGGCGTTCTGGTACGCCGCCAGACCCGAGACGCTCTCACCGATCACCTTGCCCCGTTCGGTGGCCCCGGTGAGCACCCGCGAGGTCACGACGTACCCGAGCTGGCTGACGACGAGGGACCCGAAGGTCCACTTCGCGACCTGGCTCACCTCGCCCAGCCCGTGACCCCGCACCCCCCACACGGGTCGGTACCGGAAGCCGATCCGGCGCAACGGGATGACCAGGGCCAGGGCCTGGATGGCGATCGACAGCGTTGCCGTTCCGGCGAGGATGCCGATCATCGCCGGGGTCCAGTCGGCCGGAGACGCCCCCGACGGGTAGCCGGCCTGCATGAACCACACGAGACCGGCCACGGCCACGACGTTGGCCAGCGCCGGGGCCCACATGAAGCCGGCGAAGCGCCCATTGGCGTTGAGCACCTGCCCGAGGATGGTGAACAGGCCGTAGAAGAAGAGCTGCGGCAGGCAGATGACGGCGAAGATCGTCGTCAGGCGCAGGGCGGCGGGGTCGTCGAACTTCGCGTACACCCGCACGAGGAGGGGAGCGGCGAGCATCAGCGCCGCCGTCGCCACGGCGAGCACCGCCAGGGTCAGCGTGATGATCCGGTTGACGAACTCGTCGCCGTCGGGGCGCATCTTGGCCCGAACGATCTGGGGCACGAGGATCGCGTTGAGCGCGCCCCCCGCGAGGAGCAGGTAGAACTGGTTGGGCAGCGTGTTGGCGACGTTGAACCCGTCAGCGGCATACCCGGTGGCGCCGACGACGCCGGTGAGCAGCGCTGCCCGCACGAGCCCGACGGCCCGGCTCACCAGCGACCCGGACGCCATGATCGCGCCGGCGCGGCCCAAGCTCTGCCGGGGGGCGCCCTGACCGGCGCCGGACGGCTCGTCAGCAGGCTGGGGCGGCTCAGTGGTCATGGGCGCAGGGTCTCCGGGCGGGGGTGCGGCTCAGCAGGATGCCGCGTCGCCGGACAGTCGCTGCCAGGCGAGTCGGGCGATCCGCCGCTCGTTCGGGAAGGTCAGGTGGCGGTGGGCGTCGCGCAGGGGCAGCCAGGCGACGTCGATCGCCTCGTGGTCGGGGTCGTTCTCGATGGTCAGGTGGCCGCCGGTCGCCTCGAGCAGGTAGTGGTGCACGTACTTGTGGATCCGGCGCTCGCCAGCGGCGAACCAGTAGTCGATGGTGCCGAGCTCGATGAGCACCTTGCCCTCGATGCCCGTCTCCTCGGCCACCTCGCGGGCCGCCGTCTGGGGCAGGGTCTCGTCACCCTCGATGTGCCCCTTCGGCAGGCACCACTCGATGCGGCCCGCGCGGTTGCGTCGGGCGATGACGGCGATCCTGGCCTCGCCCTCGTGGACGTCGACGACGACACCCCCCGCGCTGCGCTCCTCGACCGCCGGGAGCCGACGAGCGGACATCCCCGGGTGGTCGGCGGCGGCGTGGCTCATCCGGTCACTGTAGCCAGTGGGGTCACCCGGGGCGGGGTACCCCGTCCCCATCGGCGCGGGCCGCATACCCTTGGTGCTCGTGTCCACCCGTCAGCCCTCTGCCGCGCTCCTTCGCCGAGCGGTGGCGCACCTCGCGCCGTCCATCACGGCGTTGACCGACCTCGGCGCCCGGTTCGCGGATGCCGGTCACGACCTCGCGCTCGTCGGCGGGCCCGTGCGCGACGCCCTCCTCGGACGTGCGGTGAGTGACGTCGACTTCACGACCTCGGCACGACCTGACGAGACCGAGGCGCTGCTCGCCGCGTGGGGCACCGCGACCTGGGACATGGGGCGCGAGTTCGGCACCATCGGCGCTCGCCGCGGCGACATGGTCGTCGAGGTGACCACCTACCGGGCCGACGCCTACGACGGTCAGACCCGCAAGCCGATCGTCGCGTTCGGCGACTCCCTCGAGGACGACCTCGTCCGGCGTGACTTCACCGTCAACGCCATGGCGCTGCGGCTGCCCGACCTCACCTTCGTCGACCCGCACGGCGGGCTCGCCGACCTCGAGGACCAGGTGCTGCGCACGCCCTCCGCCCCCGAGGTGTCCTTCGGTGACGACCCGCTGCGGATGATGCGCGCCGCACGCTTCGTCGCCCAGCTCGCGTTCGTGCCCACCCCCGAGGTGTTCGCCGCGATGCGGGAGCTCGCGGCATCCATCGAGATCGTCTCCGCCGAGCGGGTGCGCGACGAGCTCGTGAAGCTGATCATGGCACCGCACCCGCGCGCCGGCCTCGAGCTGCTCACCGAGAGCGGGCTCGCCGCGCTGGTGCTGCCCGAGCTGCCCGCGCTGCGCCTCGAGGTCGACGAGCACCACCGGCACAAGGACGTCTACGACCACTCGATGATCGTGCTCGAGCAGGCGATCGACCTCGAGGGCCCGGCCGACGGCCCGCCGGAGTCGGTGCCCGGCCCCGACCTCGTGCTGCGCCTCGCGGCCCTGCTCCACGACATCGGCAAGCCGGCCACCCGGCGCTTCGAGAGCGGCGGTGGGGTGTCCTTCCACCACCACGAGGTCGTCGGGGCCAAGCTCGCGGCCAAGAGGATGCGGGCGCTGCGCTTCGACAAGGAGACCACCAAGGCGGTGGCCCGCCTCGTCGAGCTGCACCTGCGCTTCCACGGGTACGGCGACGGTCAGTGGACCGACTCGGCCGTTCGTCGCTACGTCACGGATGCCGGGCCGCTCCTGCCGCGGCTGCACCGGCTCACGCGCGCCGACTGCACGACGCGCAACGTGCGCAAGGCCCGCCGCCTGGCCGCCACGTACGACGACCTCGAGTCGCGCATCGAGCGACTCCTGGAGCTCGAGGAGCTCAAGGCCGTGCGCCCCGAGCTCGACGGCAACGAGATCGCGGCCGTGCTCGGCATCCCCCCCGGGCCGGTGCTCGGGCGGGCCTACAAGCACCTGCTCTCGGTGCGTCTCGACGAGGGCGTCATCGGGCCCGACGCCGCGGCGCAGCGGTTGCGTGCCTGGTGGGCCGAGCAGCCCGAGGCCGCCGGGGACTGAGCCACTTCTTGGGCCCAGATCAGGGCCCACGGACCCATCGCGGATGCCGGGGTGCGACGTAGCGTCGCAGGCGTCAGTGAGGTCTCGGTGGGGGGAAACGATGCAGTCAGCGCAGTCGCGACGTCGGCGCGAGCGGGGGGCGGTCGGGCTCGAGTACGGCGCCGCCATCGCCGTCGCCGCCCTCGTGGTGGGCCTCATCGCCTTCTCCGTCTCCTCCGCCGGGGCGGACGTGCGCGGTCACGTCTGTCGGGCCGTGGCGAACGTGTTCCAGGTCGAGGCGTCGTGCGGCGGCGGTGACGGCGGCGAGAGCGCCGAGGAGCCCCCGGAGGAGGAGACGTTCGAGCCGGAGAAGTGCATGCTGCACGAGACCGGTGACGAGTACAGCAGCGTCATCAAGATCGGCTTCATCGAGATCGGGGAGAACGCCGGCTTCGTCGTCACCGAGTACAGCGACGGCACCGTGACGATGATGGCGACCAACGGGGCGGAGATCGGGGCCACCGGCGGGTTCGGGGCCGACGCGGCCTGGGGCCAGCTCGAAGCCGGGGCCAAGGTCGACTTCGGCGCGAACGTCGAGTTCGACTACGGCAGCACGTGGCACTTCGAGGACATGGCGCAGGCCGAGAGCTTCCGGGAACAGCTCGACGACTACCTCTACGACCAGTGGGCCATGACCCACCCCGTCTGCGGCATGGGCGTGTGCATGCCGCGGCCCACGACGGGAGCCCAGCCGCCCCCGGTTCCGACCACGAAGTTCTCCGGGGTCGCGCTGAACGTCGACGTCAACGCGGCGTTGGGCATCAGCCGGACCACCGGCACCGCCCCGCTGACCCAGGCCAGCCTGACCGAGCAGGGCATCGCGAGCACGTTGTCGGGCAGCGCGCAGTGGACGACCACCACCGACACCGGCGGCACCCCTGACGACCCCAGCGACGACACCCGCACGTACGTCACCGACCTCTCGCTGAACTCCGAGGTGACCGGCCAGGTGGCGCTGGCAACGGGTGGGTTCGGGTCGATGGTGGGGATGTCCTACTCGGTCAAGAAGGACAGCGAGGGCAACATCATCGAGATCCAGATCGTCTCGACGAGTGAGGTCACCGGCGGCCCCGGCGGCACCGTCGACGGCGGGGTCACCCAGGGCCAGGGCCAGAACCAGACCGGAGGCGGGGGCTCGGTGAGCGGCGGCACCACGGAAGGCGACGTCGTCGTCACCGAGACCACCCTGGCGATCGACCCCGACGACGCTGCCAGCCAGCAGACGGTGCGGGACTGGATGGGCGGCAACGGTGACTTCCAGTGGCCGGGTCTGATCTCCCTGAACATGGTCGACCCGTCGACCGCGGACCCTGACAACGCCTTCGCCATGCTCCTGCACAACAACGCGACGAGCAGCACGATCGCCTACGACAAGGTCACCGACGTCGCCGGGTTCGCCCTCAACGTCAAGTTCGGCCTGGCGTTCGGTGTCGACTTCTCCGCCGAGAACTCCGAGACCACGGCATCCGAGGCCACGTACCTGGGAGCGCCTCGCCCCGACGGGACCCGGCCGATCCTCGACTACACCGAGTGCGTGTCATGATCGGCAGCCCACGATCCACCCCATCCGCGATGAAAGGTCCCACCGTGCCCGTCCTGCGACGAACCGCGCTGCGACGAACCGCGCTGGCCGTGACCCTGGCGCTCACCGTGACCGCGGGCGCCGCATGCTCCGGTGGCAGCGAGTCGTCCTCCGGTGACGCCCCGGACGGCTGGACGACGGTCACCGACGAGCGCATCACCGTCCAGCACCCCAGCGACTGGGCCTCCGAACCGCCGTCGGGCGAGCCGTGGACCCACCGCTTCGTCGGCGACGGCATGGAGATGCAGGTCGCCGGGTCGTTCAGTGACGACGAGACGGCATCCTTCGCCCTGTCCAAGCTCGACCTGCCCGCCATGGTCGAGCTGGACGGGTACGACGGTGGGGGAGCCACCGCGATCGAGGTCGAGGGTGCCGACAGCGCGCTGCGCAGCGACTTCACCTACGAGGTCGACGGCACCCCGATGAAGGGGGTGTGGCTCATCGCCGGCCAGTGGCCCAACCCGGGGACGGCCGTCGTCACCATCACCGGCGAACGGCTCGACGACGCGGTCATCGAGCACGTCGTCGACACGATGACCTTCAACCGGCGCACCTCGTGACCCGACCACCAGCCATCTCGGCTGCGGTGGTCGCCGTGGTGGTCGCCGTCGCCGTGCAGGCGACCCTCCTCGTGTTCGCGCAGGTGTCCGTGGCGGTGGCTGCCGCCGTCGCCGGGCTGGTCCTGGGGTGGCTCGACCGGCCGGATGCCGTGCGCGACATCGCGCTCCCGGCCGCGGTCATCGGGCTGGTGGCCACCGTCGCGGCCATGGCCGTCATGGCCGCGCGCGGGACCGCCGTCCTCGAGGGGCGGTTCCTCGTGGCGTGGGTCGTGACCGCCGTCATCGGGACGGTCATCGCGGCCGGTGTCTCGTGGGGTGTCGGCCGGGTCACGGCGCTCGCACGGTGACGGTCGACGGCATCCGGCGAAGGGTGTGGAGGTGACCGGCACCGAGGCGTTCGCGATCACCGCGACGCTCGCCACGGCATCCGCGGTCGTGGGGTGGTTGATCGCGCGATGGTTGCGCACGCACGCCCACCGGTACGCCGACGAGGTCGGCCTCGAGTGTCGGACCCACGCCTGGGTGCCCGTGGTGAGCGCGCTCGTGCTGCCGCTGCTCGCCCTCGGGGGGTGGCGCACGCACGGGTGGTCGCTGGCGCTCGTGACGTGGACGATCGGGGCGGTGCTGCTGACGATGGCGGCGATCGACATCGACGTGCGGCGGCTGCCAGACCGGTTCACCAAGCCCCTGGTGCCGGCAACCATGCTCGGGACGGGGCTGGTCGCCCTGGTCACCGGTTCGGGGGGTGACTGGGTGCGGGGGGTGCTCGGTGGCCTGGTGCTCGGCGTCGTCTACCTGGTGCTCGCGCTGCTCGGTCGGGGGACCGGGTTGGGGCTCGGCGACGTCAAGCTCGCCCCCAGCCTGGGGGTGCTGCTCGCCTTCCAGAGCTGGGCTGCCGTGGTGCTCGCCTCGGTGCTGGCGTTCGTGTCGGCGGGGGTCCTCGGGCTGGTCCTGATCGCCCTGCGCCGTGCCGATCGGCGCTCGACGCTGGCCTTCGGGCCACACATGATCGGAGCCGCGATGCTCGTGCTGGCCGCGCCGGGCCTGGGGTGGGTGCTGGGGCTCAGCTCGTCGGGGTGAAGGTCGACAGCACCTCGGCGAACCCGAGCTTCGCGAAGTCGTCCTCGGGGGCGATCGCGAGGGCATTGAGGATCAGCCCGGAGTTCACCTGGACCATGAGCTGCCAGTTCGTGACGCCGCCTGCCACCCCCTGCGTGGGCTGGTTCCACTGCAGCAGGATGGCGCGCTGGGCGCCGGGCCACTCCAGCTCGGAGCGGGTGACCTTGATGGCGGGGTCGACCTCCAGCGTGATCTCGAGGGTCTTGGACTGCTCGATGGCATCGGCGCGGGGCTTGGCGTCGGTGACGACCGCGACGAGCGGCGGCTGGGAGCCCGCTGCCGGGGCGATCCACCGGTACGTCGTCGTGCCCTCGGCGCCCGGGGCGGTCTGCTCCTCGAACTTGGCCGGCACCTGGATGCTCCAGCCGTCGCCGGACACCGTGCGCGCATCGATCTGGGCCTTGGCGCTGTGGGCGAAGACCGGGCTGGGGGTCTCCGACGGGCGGATCGACTCCAGTCGCGGCGGGAGGTCAGCGTCGCTGGCGGACCCGCTGCAGCCCGTGAGCAGGGCCCCCAGAGCACCGACGGCGATCAGGGTGAGCGCAGTGGCACGGGGCTTGCGGCGGGCGGGGCGGCTGGAACCAAGCATGCGTCGGAGTCTAGGAGCGCGGGCGCTGACGACCGCATCGCTGCTTCGTGGACCTTCACATTTGGGACCACGGGCCCAAGACCCGTCGCGGTTCGCCGTGAAACCCTGTACTCGGTCCTCGACCCGCAACTGTCACCCGACCCGGGTGGGGCAGGGCGGTGTGGAGGGATGGCACCTGAGGGGACGACGATGACAACGCTTGACCGCGCGCGGGAACGAGGCGCGACCTCGCTCGAGTACGCGGGCTTCGTGGCGGTGGCGGCCCTCGTCGTGGCTGCCGTCTTCCTCGGCGTGGCGGGCGGTTCGATGCCGTTGGCACGCGGGGTCACTGCTGCGATCTGCAAGGTGTTCACCCTCGGTCAGGGCTCCTGCGAGGTGGCCGACACGGCGAGAGACCGGATGCCGGTCGAGCCGTGCGTCGTGAGCGCCGACGGCCGGGAGAGTTCGGTGAAGGCGGGGGTTGCCATCACCGGTGGGGCCGGTGAGAACTGGTACGTCGAGTCGCTGTCCGACGGCACCTACCGGGTGACCCGGGGGACGTCCGGCTCGGTGGGCGTCGAAGGTGGGGCCGGCTTCAGCCTCACGGGCGTGTGGGCAGACGAGACCTTCGGGCTGGAGGCCGGGGCGTGGGCCAGTGCCGACGCTGCCTTCAACGGCGGCGAGGTCTACCTGGTGCCCACGCGCGACGCCGTCGACGACCTGGTGGCGGCCCATGCGTCCGACGTGGCCAAGGACCTCGTCGTGGGGAACGAGTCGGTGCCGATCCTGTGGTGGGAGGCACCGAACCCGGTGCGGTGGGCGGCCGACGGGCTCACCGACCTCGCGGGGGTCCCGAGCCTTCCGACCCCGAGCGAGACGTACTACGAGGGCGGCGTCTCGGCCGAGGCCAGCGCGTCCGCCACGTTCATCGCCGCCAACGCGCAGGGCGAGGTCGGGGTGCAGGGCCTTCTCGGCTTCCGCAAGGGTGCCGACGGGACGAGCACCACGTACTACGCAGCCACCTTCGACGGCAGCGTCAGTGCAGGGGTGCGCGGGGGTGACGGGAAGGGCGACATCGTGCACGCCACGGCGGGTGCCTCCGGAGAGCTCGATGGGGTCATCGAGATCGAGCGCGACAAGGACGGTGCGGTGACCGCCGTCGTCGTCAAGTACGCCGCCACCGGCACCGCCTACGCCGGTGAGGATCCCAGCGACGACGGGAAGCGGTGGGAGTACACGGCCGAGCTGCCGGTCACCACCGCGGCCGACCGCCAGGTGGCCTCCGCGTTCCTCGGAGCCATGAACATGGAGTCGGTCCCCGGGTTGCCGCCCTACATCCCCAACCCGACCGCCGGCCCGCCCAACCTCAACGACCCCACCCGCATCGTGGACGCCGTGACGGTGGTCCCGGCAACGCTCGACTTCGCCGACGCGATCGCCGACCGCGGCTACCAGTCCCGCCAGACCTTCACCGCGAACCAGGACAAGTACGGCGGCAACTTCGACGCCGCCTGGATCGCCAAGGTCGGGGTCGGCGCCGAGGTCACCATCTCGTCCCTGGTGTCGGATCGGGCGGAGTACTTCAACGGTGACTCCTGGGTCGAGTGGGAAGGCTGTGCGGCGTGACCCGAGCCCTGCGAGCAACCGGTGCGGACTACACCCGGTTGTTCGCCATGATCCGCTGGCCCGCGCTCGTCGGGGCGTTGATCCTGCTCGCGCTGGCGGTCGGCATCGTCGTGCAGGGCCCCACCGAGCAGCGGGTCGTCGGGCCCGTCCCCGCGGGCAGCACCATCACCTCCAGCCTCCCCGGTTCGGTGGCCTTCGACGTCTTCGTCAGCACGGATGCCGCGGCGGACGTCGTGTGCCGGGACGGCACCGGGAAGCAGGTGAGCACGCTGCAGTTCCCCATCCCGGACGACCGGGTCATCGACGGTGCGCCATGGTTCGGGACCGGGGCCCGGGTCGAGCTGCGTGACGGGGAGTCGACCGCCTGCGCGGCAACGGGGGCCGAGGTCGGTGACGTGCTGCTCGTGCACCGCACCGGGCTCGTGCGCGTTCTCCAGGCTGCACTCTTCGGGGTCGTCGGACTGGTCGGCCTCGGCGTCTGGGGGGTCGGGACGCGGGCCGCCCGACGACTGCGGACGGTGACGTCGTGACCGTGCAGCGGGCGGCGGCCGGCGTCGGCGCGTTCCTCGTCCTGGTGATCGGGACCAGCGTGTGCGTGGTCGCTGCGGGTGCCCTGGCCGGTGTGACGGGCAGTGCGCCGTTCGGGGTCGTCCTGAAGTCGGTGCTCGTGCTCGTGCTGCTCGTGAGCACCCTGGGGTCATTCATCCGATGGGGGCACGGCGGGTCACCGGCGCTCTGGCTGGGCATCGCCCTGCTCGCCTACGTCGCCACTCCCTCCAGCTGGGCCGCCAGCACCCTGTTCACCCGTGCCCTCGGGGCGCCGTCGACGCTTGCGTGGGTGGCCGACGCGGTGGTGTGGCTGCTCCTCGCGTGGCACACCACCCGTCGCGTGCTCCCCGAGGCGAGTCGCGACGACGGCCTGCACCGCCTGCGCTGAGCCGGCTCAGTTCCCGACGTAGATGTGCTTGAAGCCACTGCCCCGGCACGTGATCGACGTCTGCGGCTCGAGGTCCTCGACCTGGGCGAGCGCGTAGAGCCTGGTGTCACCGAGGCGGCGCTCGCCCTGCTGGGGCTCGGCCAGCCGAGGTGATCCGGGGCCGCTCACGGTGCACACGCTCGGGTCCGGCTCGCCCCCCGGCCGTGGGTCGGATCCGTCCGGCGACGACACCCAGATCGTCGCCGTCCCGGGCGACTCCACCACGGTGAGCGTCTGCCCGGCGATGGTGTCGGCCAGCAGCTCGACGCCGTCGTCGGGGCTGCTGCCACAGGCGGTCACCGCCAGCACCACCAACGCCGCGCTCCACCAGGCCCCCCGAATGCGTGTCATGCGGCCATCATGGCAAGGATGGTGCCGCGCAGCGCCGCGAGGGGCGGGGTGATCAGGATCCGAAGCGCCGGATGCCGCGCCCTCTCGGGTGGAGCAGGCCGGCGATGCCCAGCGCTGCGATTCCCCCGACGACGAAGGCCAGTGGCACGGCTCGCACGCCCACGTCGGTCGGCATGGCCACCACGGCGGTGGTGTCGCCCGTCGCGGGGTCGCACCGCAGCTGGTCGCCCTCGGCAGTGGTCCCCACGGCGACCACCGGGACGTACGGCTCGCCCTCCAGCACGCGGCTGCCGACGGCATCGAAATCGGGCCTGACCTGCAAGGACACCTCTGTTGCGTCGCGCAGGAGCACACACCCCCAGCTCGCGGGATCGGCCGGGTCCTCGTCCTCCCCCTGGGCGAACACGGTGGACCCGGGGTCGAACAGCGGCGAGGGGGTGAGGCTCGCGGGGACGCCGGGCGAGAGCCGGACCACGTCGGTGCGGGGCTGGCTCCAGGCGAGCGCTCCGACCGCGATGCTCACGACGGCGATCGTGGCGAGCAGCACGCTGCCGAGCACCCCGAGCAGGTGCGTCCGGTCAGCATTTGTGCGCTTTCGTTGGGTCAATTTCACTGTTCGCACTTTCGGGCGGGGGGCTCGCGGCGTGTAGCGTACATCGCAGTGGAGCCGGGTCGAACTGGCCGCGAATGATCGCGGCGACCGGCGGGGAGATGATCGCCGAGGCAGGCGGGGAGGTTCTCGCATGGAATCGAACGTCGCATTCATCGTCGTTGAAACCTCAATCAATCACGGTGGAGTGACGCCGTGGATCGCCGACGACCCCCGCGTCGCGGTGGCGTCGGAGGCAGCCTTCGCGGACATCCCGGGCTGGGTCTCTTCGCTCGGGGCCGATCACGTGGTCATCACCTCCCGGCCCACGTCCGGGTCGGTGGCCCGGCTTGCCGCGACCACCCTCGCCGGCGCCCGACCCGAGGTCGCCGTCGCCCACCGGGTCGTGCCGACGACCTCCGTCGCCCTGGCAGCCAGCGGCCTCAACGCGCTCGAGTCCGGCTCGGATGCCGTCGCGGTCCTCGGCGCGTTCGACCACCTGACCACGGCGTCGGCATCCGGCACCTGGCTGCGCTCGGTCACCAGGCTGGTCGACCCGAAGCCCTCACTGGGCATGCACGTGCGCTCGCTGTTCGGTCGAGGCTTCGTCGCGATGACCACACCCGCCCCGTCGGTGGGACGCACCCTCGAGACCCCGCCCGTCGGGCACCCGCTGCTCGTCGGGGCGGATGCCGCGTCGGCCGAGTTCGCGGCCGTGGTCGCGCTGGCCGGCGCCCACGTCGTCCAGTCCGTCCCGGTGCTCGCCGACGTCAAGCGCGCCCACGGTTCGGCGGGTGCGGAGTTCGTCGCCCTGGCCCCCGTCGTGCGAGTGGCCGAGGGCACGGCCACCTGCCCGGTCTGTGCCAGCCGGCAGAACGCCGTCACCTGTCCCTATTGCCACGTCCACTGTCGCATCACGGAGCCTGCATGAATCCCCGTCAACGGCGAGGCCTGGTCTTCATGGCCATCTCGATCCTCGTCGCCCTCGCCACGTTCTTCGTCGTCACCGGGTACGTGGCGAACGTCAACAGCCAGGTCGGCTCGCGCGTCACCGTCTACCGCGCGACGCAGCCGATCGAGCCGTACACGGCGCTGAGCACCGACAACCTCGAGCCGGTCGAGGTTCCCGAGCGGTGGGTGTCCAAGTCCTCGGTCCTGCGGATGGACGACCTCCTCGGCCGCCGCGTGGGCTTCCGGCTCAACGCCGGGTCGACCGTGTCGTCGGACATGCTCATCCCGAGCTCGAGCCTGACCCAGGACGAGCGCGAGGTCGCGGTCAACGTCGACTCCGTGACGGGCGTCGCCGGTCGGGTCCGTCCCGGTGACCGGGTCGACCTGTACGCCGTGTTCGCCGACGTTCCCGGGTTGCCGAAGTCGGTCAAGGTCCTGGCGCGCGACATCCGGGTCGTCTCCATCGCCGGCGAGCAGCAGGTCACCCAGGCCGGGGAGGGCGGCATCGAGGAGCAGTCGGTCATCCCCGTGACGCTCGCCGTCGTGCCCAAGGTCGCGATGAGCCTGACCTACGCCGCGAACTTCGCCGCCGAGGTCCGACTGGTCGCCCTGCCCAACGACGTCGGCACCGACCGCCGCGGTGAGGTCGACGCCTTCGACGCCTCCGAACTCGGTGGGACCGCCGTTCCCGAAGGAGAAGAGCGATGAGCCAGGTCATCATCGGGATGGCGGACGAGAACCTCGTCGCCGACCTCATGTCCCTCCTCGAGGAGATGGACGGCTTCACCGTGCGCGCGGTCGCGAAGTCCCCGACCGAGCTCGTCGACCTCGCCTCGCGGCTCGAACCCGACGTGGTCTTCGTCCACGAGACCCTGGGCATCGAGCCGGTCTCGCAGACGATCCGTGACCTCGCGAACCGGCGTCCGTCCACGGCCGTCATCCAGGTGTCGCAGATGCGCACCCCCACGCTGGTCATCAAGGCCATGGAGGACGGCGCCCGCGGGGTGGTCGCCTACCCGTTCGCCTACGAGGACGTCTCCACCCGCGTCATCGCCGCGGCCGAGTGGAGCGAACACATGAAGGCCGTGCTCGCCGGAGCCGCGGTCACCAACACCACCCGCGGTGAGGTCGTGGCCGTGGTGGGCGCCAAGGGAGGGGTCGGCACGACCACCGTCGCCGCCCACCTGGCGTTCGACCACCTGCGCGACCACCCGCAGGACAAGGTCTGCCTCGTCGACGTGGACATCGAGAAGGGCGACGTCGGTGCCATTTTCGAGGTGCGCCAGTCGGTGTCCATTGCCGACGTCGCCAAGGTCTCCGGTGACCTCTCCCCCCACGCCGTCCACGACGCCGTCATCCGGCACGAGTCCGGCCTGCACCTGCTTCTGGCACCGCTCGACGTGCGCGAAGGCGAGTTCGTCAGCCCCGAGGCGATCCGAGCCATCGTCTCGCTGCTGCGCCGCGAGTTCGACCTCGTGGTCCTCGACGGTGGGGGCCACGTCTCGCCCGCCCAGGCCGCGGTCGTCGAACTGGCCGGGGAGTGCCTCGTCGTCACCACACCGGACGTGCTCTCCGTGCGGGCAATGCGTCGCCGGATGATCGCCTGGTCGGCCCTCGGCGTCCGGGAGGAGCCGGGGTTCAAGGTGCTCGTCAACAAGGTCGACCGCGCCAGCCTCTTCCCGGCGAACGCCGTCACCAAGTTGACGACGGCCCATGTCGTCGAGACCCAGATCCCCTACTCGCCGAGGGTCCTCGAGGCATCGATCAACGACCGTGACCCGCGCGCCGTCACCGAGGTCGCCTGGTGGAGCCTGATCAGCAGCCTGCGGGTCGAGCTCGGTCTCGCGAAGGCGCCCGTCACGGCATCCAAGGGTCGCTCCAAGCGCGGCACGAACGCGCAGGCGACCACGGCGACGCCCAAGGGTCGGCAGAAGGGAGAGCGCGCGGGACGGGGCAAGGCCGTGGCGCAGCCCGACGAGGGCGCCGCTGCCACGGCTGAACCAGGCCCTGCCCCCGAGCCGGTCGCCGCAGGCCGGTCCAGGGAGTCGGGTGCCGTGGGCCTGGAGACGGTCGGCATCCTGCCCGCTGCCGTGCTGCTGTGCCTCATCGGGTGGCAGACGGCCGTGACGGGCTTCTCCTTCATCTACGCGGGGCACGCCTCGTCGGTGGCCTCCCGTGAGTACGCGGTCACCGCCGACGCCGGCGATGCCGAGCGGGCAGCCCGGGCCGCGGTGCCGAGCAGCCTGCGAGGTGGGCTGTCCGTCGCGGCGTCCGGGGACCGCGTGTCGGTGACCGTTCCCGTGGTCAAGGGCTTCCCCGCGGGGTTGCCGACCTCCCTCACGAGCACGCGCACGGTGGTGAGGGAGCAATGAGTCGCCGAGGTCGCGGTGTGCGCGACGAACGCGGCGCAGCCGCCCTCGAGGTGGCCGGCGTGGCCCCGCTCGTGATCCTGGGCGCCCTGGTGGCACTGCAGTTCGGGGTGGCCGGGTGGACCATCGTGTCGACCCACGAGGCGGCGCGCGACGGGGCCCGCGCCTACTCCCTGGGTGGCGACCCGCGCGCCGCTGCCGAAGGCGCCCTACCGGGGATCATGCAGGTCGCCGGGGACGGGGGGACGCTGAGTGCCGACGGCTACACCTACTCAGTGACCGTCAAGGTTCCGACCGTCGTCAAGATCGACATCGGGTCGGTGACCCGGAGCGTCACGATGCCGGTGATCAAGTGAACGACTACAGCTCCTTCACCGGTGGGGCCGTCACGGCGGCGACCAAGGAGGACGACAGCCTGGTCGTCACCTTCCGGCGGATGCTCCTCGAGGAGGTCGACCTCCACGAGCTGAGCAAGATCGACGCCAACCAGCGACGGGCCAGGCTCGAGCGCGTCATCGCCCACCTCGTCTCCCGCGAGGGCGTCATCCTGTCGGCGAGCGAGCGCAACCAGCTGGTGCGCCGAGTGGTCGACGAGGCGGTCGGTCTGGGTGTGCTCGAGCCGATCCTCAACGACCCCACCGTCAGCGAGATCATGATCAACGGGCACGACACCATCTACGTCGAGCGGGCTGGCAAGCTCGAGCGCTGGCCGGCCCCGTTCAGCAGCGACGAGCAGCTGATGCAGACCATCGACCGCATCGTCTCGACGGTCAACCGTCGAGTCGACGAGTCCAGCCCGATGGTCGACGCGCGGCTTCCCGCGGACAGCCGGATGCCGCGCGGCGCGCGAGTCAACGTCGTGCTCCCCCCACTCAGCCTCAACGGGCCCACCGTCACCATCCGGCTCTTCCCCCATGCGCTGAGCCTGACCCAGCTCATCGAACGCGAGTCGATCGACCGACGCACGGCGTTGCTGCTCAAGGCCTGCGTCGAGGGGCGGCTCAACGTCGTGGTGTCCGGTGGCACGGGGTCGGGCAAGACGACGCTGCTCAACGCGCTGTCGTCCTTCATCAGCCCCGACGAGCGGATCGTCACCATCGAGGACGCCGCCGAGCTCAGCCTGAACCAGCCACACACCATCCGCCTCGAGACCCGACCCGCCAACGTCGAGGGTCGCGGCCAGGTGTCGATCCGTGACCTCGTGCGCAACAGCCTGCGCATGCGGCCCGACCGCATCATCGTCGGCGAGTGCCGCGGCGGCGAGGCGCTCGACATGCTCCAGGCGATGAACACCGGTCACGAGGGGTCCCTCACGACGGTGCACGCCAACAACCCGGACGACGCCCTCTCCCGACTGGAGACGCTGGCCTCGATGAGCGACGTGGAGGTGCCCTTCCACGCCCTGCGCGACCAGGTGAACTCGGCCATCGACATCATCGTCCAGCTCAACCGGCTCGCCGACGGGTCACGCCGAGTCGTCGACGTGTCGTGGGTGCGCAGCCGTCGCCAGGAGGAGTTCGACCTCGTGCCCCTCATGCAGTACGCCATCGACCGCACCGATCCGGCCAAGCCGCAGGGTCGCTTCGACGTGTACGACCTGCCTGCGCCGCTGCGACAGCGTCTCACCGAGGGTGGGGCCGATCTGTCGCTGGTCGAGGTGGCCTGATGGTCGTCCTCGCCATCATCGTCGGGTCCCTCACGGCCTCGATGACGTTCGTCCTGGCGTTGCGCCAGTTTCTCGGACTGGTCGCCAGTCGCCGTCGGGCCGTCGGTGCCGCTGAGTTCGCCCGCGGCGAGCGGGAGTTCTCCCTGGTGCGCGAGCTGGACGAGCGGCTGCAACGCACGCGCCTCGGACGGTGGTTGGTCCGCGAGCTCGACCTCGCGGGCCTGAACCACCGCCCGATCCACGTGCTCGGGGTGGGGGTGGCTGCCGGGGCCGTCGGAACGTGGGTGTTGTGGCGGTTCGTCTCCACCGTGTTCGCCGTCCTCGGCATCGCCCTCGCTGCCGTTCTCGTCCGGCGCTACCTGAGCAGGGCGAAGGCTCGGCGCCGTGAGAAGTTCATCGCTCAGCTGCCCGAGCTCGCCCGAGTCCTGGCCAACGCGAGCCACGCCGGGCTCTCCCTGGCGACGGCGCTGGGGATCGCCGGCACCGAGCTGCCGGAGCCGGCGAGCAGCGAGCTCACCCGGGTCGCGACCCGGTTGAAGTTCGGGGCGCCACTGGCCACCGCCATCGAGGAGCTCAACGACCGGGTCGGTTCCCGCGAGACCAACGTGCTCATGTCCACCCTCATCGTGGCCTCCCGCAGCGGTGGCTCGCTCGTGACCGCGTTGCGAGACATCGCCGAGACCCTCGACCAGCGCAAGGAGACCCGACGTGAGGTGACGACGACGTTGTCGCAGTCCGTCGCGTCGTCGAACCTCGTCATCGTCATGGGCTTCGCGATGCTCTTCATGCTCAACAGCATCAAGCCGGGCACGGTCGACCGCATGACGCGCGAGCCCATCGGCCAGGTGGCGTTGGTCGTCGGCGGTTCGCTGTTCGCGGGTGGCTACCTGCTCATCCGGCGGATGACGAGGATCGAGCCATGACGCTCCTCGCCAGCGTCGTCCCGGGGCTCGTGGCCACCCTCGCCGTGGTGCTGCTCCTGCGGGGCTACCACCTCCTGCGCACGGACCCGGACGTCGGGCTGGACGCCGACGAGGTGCTCTACCTCAACAAGTCGGCACGCGACCGGGCAGGCAGCCAGAGCGCCCTCATGGCCCTGGCGTACCGGGTGGTGCCTCGGGTGCGCAGGGCGCTACCCCGGTCGGCCATCCGCTGGCTGCAGCAGCAGGTCGACATGGCGGGCCGGCCCAGTGGCCTGGACGTCGATGCCGTGCTGGCGAAGTTCGCCATGTGGGGGATGGTGCTGGCGCCCATCTTCCTCTTCGGCGTGACGACCGGGAACCTGCTGTACATCGTTCTCCCGGTGGTGATCGTCGGGGTGCTGCCCATGGCCCAGCTGTCCGGCCTGGCCCGCAAACGCCGAGAGGCGATCGACCGCGACCTCCCCGACTTCCTCGACGTGCTGGCCGTCACGGTCAGCGCCGGCCTGGGCTTCCGGTCGGCCCTGGCCACGGTGTCGCGCCGCTTCGGTGGCGCGATCTCCGAGGAGATCAACACCGTCCTGCACCAGATCACCAACGGGGCGAGCGTGCGGTCGGCGTTCACCGCGATGCGTGACCGCACGCGCTCCGATGCCGTCAACGAGTTCGTGACCGCGTACCTCCAGGCGGAAGAGCTCGGCGCACCCCTCGCGGACACCCTGAACCAGATCGCCGCGGACATGCGGCGGGCCACCGCCCAGCGGATGAGGCAACAGGCCGCCAAGATCGAGCCCCGCATCAGCCTCGTGATGACCATGGTGCTCATCCCCGGCGCCTTGGTCATCCTCGTCGGCGGCATGGTGCTGGCCATGGGGGCCGACCAGATCGGAGGCATCCTCGGTGGATAGGCCGGGGCACGCCGGGGTGGCCATGCCGCTGCGACAGCTCACCCAGGTGACGCTGCTCGCGCGGCTCGTCGGGCTGGCCACGGGCCTCCTGGTACTCAGCGGGACGCGGGTGTCGCTCGCGACGTCCATCGGCTTCCTCGTCGTGGGATTCACGAGCTTCTACGGGCTGATGAACACCTCCGTGCTCGACCTCGCCCGCAGGCACCCGCTCATCGCCATGGCCGATGCGCTGCTCCTTGCAGGCATCGTCGCGGTGAACGGGATCGACAGCCCCCTGCTGCTGGCAGCCCTCACCACGGCGCTGCTCCTCGGGCTGTGGCTCGAACCCGTCAGCGGCGCGATCGTGATGATCAGCCTCGTGTCCTGCTACGTCGGTGCGGCCCTGCTTGGTGCCGACGGTTCGGCCCCGGCCTTCACCTCCTGGGTGACGATCCCCTTCGTCTACGTCACGCTGTGGTTGCTCGGCCTGACGATGCGCCGTTCCGTGGAGTCCGAGGCGCGCGCCCAGCTGACGCTGCGGGATGCCGTGACCACCGCGGCCGCCACCGAGGAACGCACCAAGGTCGCCCGCGAGCTCCACGACAACCTCGCGAAGTCGCTGCAGGGCATCGCCATGACCGCGACGGCGCTTCCCCTGCAACTCGAACGGCATCCGGAAAGGGCCGCCGAGTCGGCCCTCTCCATCAGGGAGATGGCAGCGACGGCGGTCCACCAGGTGCGTGGCGTCATGGTCGACCTGCGCGCCAAGACCTCGGAGGGCACCTTGTCCGAGGCGGCGTCCCAGGTGGTCCTGGGCTGGGCGGCGCGCACAGGGCGGAACCCGCAGCTGCTGATCGACGACGTCGACGCGGCCGAGGAGGCGACGCGCTACGAGCTGCTGTCGGTGCTGGGGGAGTCCCTGGACAACGTGCACCGCCACGCTGGTCCCTGCGAGGTGACGGTCGAGCTCCACGAGGACCAGGGCTTCCTCTCGCTGACGGTCCGCGACACCGGATCGGGCTTCGAGCCCGCCACCCTCAGCGCCGCCCAGGCGGCCGGACACCATGGAGTTGACGGGATGCAGGAACGGATGGCGCGCGTGGGGGGCTGGTGCACGGTCACCGGGCAGCCGGGGCGCGGAACGCTCGTGGAGTGCCGGGTGCCGGTGCTGCACCGGGTGGAGCGATGACGGTCACCGTCGGTGTCGTCGACGACAGCGACATCATGCGCAAGGGCCTGCTCGCCCTGCTCGGCACCGATCCCGGGCTCGAGGTCGTCGGGCAGGCAGGCGACGGGGACGAGGCCCTGGCTCTGGTGCGTGCGTCCCGCCCGGACGTGCTCCTGCTCGACGTGCGGATGCCGCGTCGTGACGGCCTGTCCATCGTCAGCGAGATCGCGAGGCAGACCAGGGTGCTCATGCTGACGTTCACGGATGACGACGCCAGCATCCACCGGGCGATGTCCGACGGCGCGGCCGGCTACCTGGTCCACGGGACGTTCGACGCCGAGTCGCTCGCGCACATGGTGCGGGCGACCGCGAGTGGTGCGGCTCCCGTCTCCGACGTCGCGATGCGAGCGATCCAGCGCGGCCCCGTCGCCGTGGTGCCCGAGCCCGCAGGGGATCTCGGCCTGAGCGCCCGCCAGGTCGAGGTGATGGACCTCATCGCGCAGGGCCGGTCCAACTCCGACATCGCGAAGCACCTGTTCCTCGCGGAGAAGACGGTGAAGAACCACATCAACCAGATCTTCGCCGCGCTGGGAGTCAGCACCAGGGCCGAGGCCATCGTCCGGTGGCTCGGTCGATGACCTGCCTGCGGGTGGGCCGTCGCCCGGGCCCCCGACCGGGTCTGCGGAGGGGTCGCGACGTGGGCCCGCAGTTGGGCCCGCAGTTGGGTCCGTGGGCCCTGTGGCCGACGCCGTGAGGTTCATAACGTTGGTCATGTCAGCACGAAGGGCACCAAGGCCCGATCCGCACCACCGATGAGGGGACACCCAATGACTGCCAAGCTCAGCGCAAAGTTCACCACCGCCCTGACCACGCTCCGTGACCGCAAGGAGGCCGGTGCGACCGGTCTCGAGTACGCCGGCATGATCGCCGTCGCCGCTCTGGTCGTCGCCCTGATCTGGGGCGCCATCGACGGCGCCGGTGTCGACACCAGCGTCGGCACGGCGATCACCGACCTGTTCTCCCCGGGCGGCTGATCGTCCTAATCATCCAGCGTGGGTGGGGGGTGGACGTCGTCCACCCCCCACTCACGCATCGTCCGTGGCACAGGGGGAGATCATGAGGGATCCGATGACGGGTCGGCGTGTCGAGGAGCCGAGCGAGAGCGGGCAGGCAGCCATGTGGCTGGTGCTCACCATGGCCATCCTGTTCCTCGCGCTGGGGGTGACGGCCTACTCGCGCCTGGTCTCCGCGACCGATGAGGTGTCCGGGCTGCAGACCGCTGCTGATGCCGCGGCGCTCGCGGGTGCCCAGGCGATCGCCCGGGACGCTCCACAGGCGATCAAGGATGCCGTGCGGGACGGCGGCGGCATCCCCTGCGGCCTCGGCCGCGGCGAGGCTCAGAGCTTTGCCGCCCGCAACGGCGCGACCGTCACGTCGTACTGCTACTACCCCGTGCAGGACCGCATCGAGGTGACGGTGCGCAGCCAGGCAGTGCTGGAGTCCGGTCGCAGGGAGGACACCTCGGCGGTTGCCGAGCTCGACCTCCGGCTGGGGCCCTGCGTCCTCCCGGATGCGCCAGAGCCGCCCGAGCCCGAGCCGACTCCCACGCCGACCCCGTCGTCGACGGCGACCCCCACTCCGACGCCCACTCCGACACCGGACGACGTGGTGAAGAAGGGCCGGTGCGGCGAGGTGGAGTTCGACGTCACCTTCCCGGGCAGCGGTGGGCCACCCAGCTTCGGTTGGGGGCAGCTGAAGATCGAGGCCGACCCTCGCCTCACCGACTAGGGGCCATCGACGTCGACCGAATCGGCGCAGGGAGGCGACGTCGCCTCCCTGCGCCGATTCCGTGTCTGTCGGGTCAGCGGGTGACCGGGACGCTGATCGGCTTGTCGAAGCCGGCCTGGCGAACCTCGACGGTGGTGACCGTGTCGGGCAGCGCCGGGTAGTAGATGGTGCGCGGCTGCGCGTCCCCGCGGGCGTAGGCGGCATCAGTGCACAGGCAGTAGGTCTCGCCGCGGCTGTGGGTGAAGGTGAACGGCTCGTAGACCTTCTTCCCGGCGACGTCGACGAGGGTGGGCTGGTTCTCCCAGGACTTCTCACCCTGGTCACCGAGTGGCGCCGCCTGCGCGCCGGAGAACCAAAAGGTAAGCAGGGTTCCCCCGGCGGTCGCCCTCACCTCGGCGACGTTCAGGGTGGCAGGCTGCTTGCCGACAGTGCCCTTGGCGCTGCCCTGCACCGCAGGCAGGGTCGCCGCGAGCACCTTCGCGCTCTGGTCACTGGGAACGAAGGCCGGCGCGGACGAGGCCGTCGCCGACGAACTGCCGGAGCCGCTGGGCGAGGGCTCGGGGGTGTCGTCGGTGCAGGCTGCGAGGGCTGCGATCGCGGCGACGGCGATCGAGGCCAGAGCCACCCGCGAGCGAACCCTCGTGGCTGCGGTAGCGGTGTTCATCACTGCCCCTCCGTGTAGGTGATGCTGACGCGGCGGTTCTTCGCCTTGCCCGCAGCTGTCGCGTTCGAGGCGATCGGCTGGGTCTCGCCCTTCCCGACTGCCGTGATCGAGTACCCGGAGCCCAACTCCTTCGTCAGTGCCGCGGCCACCGCCTTGGCCCGCCGTTCGGAAAGCGCCTGGTTGTAGTCCTCGGAGTCGTCGGAGTCGGCGTGGCCGGTGACGGTCAGGGCCGTGCCGGCCTCACTGGCCTTGATCTGCGCCGCGGCCTTGGCCACCGTGGCGACACCCTTGGCGGTCAGCGTCGCGGAATTCTTCGCGAACAACACGTCGGAGGCCAGGGACACCTCACCCTGCGAGGTCGTCACGGCCCTCTCGAGGTCGGAGACGCGCCCCACGAGGGAGTAGGACTCCGGGTCCTGGGGGGTGGACGTGCCGACGAGGTTCATGTCCACCTCGGGCCAACCCATGCCGACGATGACGGGTTCCTGCTCGCTGGCCACGGGCAGGAGCAGGCCCTCCTCGACGGTGACGTCCGGGACCACCTGTTCAGCGACGGTCACGTCGACTGTCGTGACGCCCTCGGGGAGCGGCGCGAGGGCCGTCCACATGACGGAGGCCTGACCGGGCTTGACCTTGAGCAGGGACGACACGGGTGAGCACGCACACGGTGCGAACTTCTCGGTGGTGACAAGGGGGCGGTAGACCTGCGCGCCGGTGACGTCGGTGAGAGCGGCGTCGCCCATCGTCGGCCCGACATTGCCTGCGTAGAACGAGGACGTCGCGGGGCCGAGGAACGACAACTCGTTGTCCACCGGGCTGTCGACGGGGACACCCAGGGACCAGTACAGGATGGTGGCCCCCTCCACCCGGCGGACGCCGTGGACCGTCACGACGGCGGGAGGTCCGGACTGCACCGTCCCCATGGTGAAGGCCTGGCCGAGGATCGGGACCTCGTCGGCGGCGGATGTCCCCGCGGCACTCGACCCGGCGGGCATCCCCACGAGGAGCACGGCCCCCACCGCAGTGGCGGCCCCGATCGAGCGCAGGCTTGAGCGAATGGTCGTCACGACGTGGTTCCCCCCAGATGGTTTCGGCAACACTCTCGGTGGCTGCGCCGGTCACCGCGTGACGGGTACCGAGATCGGCTTGTCGAAGCCTGCCTGACGGACCTCGACGGTGGTGACCGTGTCGGGCAGCTGTGGGAAGAAGATCGTGCGCGGTTGCGGCACTCCACCGATGTACGCCGCGTCCGTGCACAGGCAGCGGGTGTCCCCCTGCTCATCCACGAACGTGACGGGCTCGTAGACCTTCTGCTCGGCGACGTCGACCAGCACGGGTTGGGCCTCCCAGGAGAGGTCTCCGGCGTTGACCAACATCTTCTCCGTCCCGGTGTGCCAGAACGTCAGGACGCTGCCGCCCTTCGTGGCGACGACAGTGGCCACGTTGAGGGTGGCCGGCGCGCCGGCCACGTCTCCGGTCGAGCTGCCAGCCACCGGGGGCAGCTGCGCACCGAGCACGAGAGCACTCTGGTCGCGCAGCGGCGTCGAGGTCGTCGTGGACGCACTCGATGACGCGGATCCGGTCGGACTCACCGAGGGCTCGGGGTCGTCCCCCGTGCAGGACGACAGCGCCACGACGGACACGACACCGAGGATCGCCAGGGTGAGGCGGGGACGACGGGGGGGCTGGGCCACGGTCACTGTCCTTCGGTGTAGGTGATGCTGACTCGGCGGTTCTTGGCCTTGCCCGCAGTGGTCTTGTTCGACGCGATCGGTTCGGTCTCGCCCTTGCCGACGGCCGTGATGGTGTATCCACCGCCGAGGGCCTCGGCGAGCGCCGCCGCGACGGCCTTCGCCCGCTTCTCCGACAATGACTGGTTGTAGGAGTTCGAGCCGTCGGAGTCCGCGTGACCCGTCACGGTCAGGGCCTTGCCGGTCTCGGTTGCCTTGATCTGCGCGGCGGCATCGGCGACCGTCTTCGTGCCCTTGGCCGTCAGGGTCGCGGAGTTCTTGGCGAACAGCACGTCCGCAGCCAAGGCGACCTCGCCGGTGGAGGTCGTGACGCTCTGCTCGATGTTGGACACGCGCTGGGTGAGCTCGAAGGCCGCGGGCTGCGACGTGCGCGCCGTGGCCAATAGCTCGGGGTCGGGCTCGGGCCACCCCATGCCGAGGACGAACGGCGCCTCCTGGTTCTCCGCCAAGGGCAGCAGGGGGCCGTCTCCCACGGGGACGTTCGGGATGACCTGCTCCGCGATGGTCACGTCGACCGTCGCGACGCCCGCAGGCAGTGGAGCCACGGCGGACCAGATGACCTGAGCCTGCCTCGGAGTGAGATCAGTCATCGTGGTGGACGGGCCGCACACGCAGGTCCTGAACTTGCCGGTCGGTTCCATCGGGCGGTAGGTGAGACCAGCGGTCCCGTCGGTCAGTGTCACGTCCGACTGGTTGACACCCGTTCGCTTCGACCTGAACAACAGCGTGGACGGGCCGAAGTAGGACGCGGCGAACTTCGCCTGCGAACCGTCGGGGATGCCGAGTGACCAGTAGACGATCGTGGCGTTGTCGACCCGTTGGACCCCGTGCACCGTCACCACCGCAGGAGGTCCGGCGGTGACCGTCCCCATCGTGAGTGCCTGGCCGAGAATCGGGATCTCGTCGGCGGCTGCGGCCGTGCCGGATGAGGCGGGTGATCCCGCGACGAGCAGGGCAGCCACGGCGGTGGCGGCCCCGATCGAGCGCAGGGTGGAGCGAACGGTCGTCACGGTGTGGTTCCTCCCCGGGTGGCTCCGGCAGCACTCTCGGTGGCCGGGCCTGGATGATCGTCCCGCCCAGCCTAAGCCACGTGGTCGCCGAACCTCAGGTCCGGTGCAGAGGGGTTGCGAGAGGCCGGAGGGATTCCCACAGCCTGACCGCAGATTCGTCCGCCGGGTCAGGGAGTGACCCTCCGCCATAGGATCCGGCTCATGACCGCGCAGGAGCACCCTTCGCCGCATCCGCGGGCCGGGCTCGTCACGTGGGGGTTGGTGCTCGTGCTCATCGCGCTGCCCGTCGTGTGGCTCGACGTGTACCTCCTGGCCACCGACGACGCCAGCGCGCAGTACCTCGTCGGTCGCTACTCGCTCCTGCTCGGCCTGGCCGCGGCCGTGATGCTCGTCATCGAGCGGCTCCGGCGACTGACTGCATGGGCGGCCCTGTCCGCAACCGCGCTCGCCTGGCTCGGGGTCGTCCTCGGCAGGGTGCTGGACACGGGCGCCTCGGCCTACCCGTGGGTGATCGCGGGCGCCGCCGTCGTCGCCGCCGTGACAGCCGGGATGCCGGGTCCGCACCGGGGCGCCTCCGTGCGCACCGCCGTGCTGCTCGCCGTCACGACCGGTATCGGCCTCCTCGGCCTGGCCTGACGACCGGGCACCTGGGCCCAGCCACGACGGGCCCGCAGCTGGGCCCGGGGACCCTGCCCGACGGCATCCGCGATCCCTAGCGTCGGGACATGCCAGGTGAGCGGCCCCGCGATGCGGCAGTGCGCAGCCGTGGTGTGCCACGAGGGGGGCACACCACGGAGCGGGGTTCCGCCGGGCTCGAGTACGGCGGGATCATCGCGGCTGCTGCGCTCGTCGTCGCCGCGGTGCTGTTCGGCATCGTCCAGGGTGACCTGGCCAGGCACACGACGAACGCCGTGTGCCGGATCTTCCTCGGCGAAGGGTGTGAGGACACCGCGCAGAGCGTGCAGACGGCGCTCGAGAAGGCGCTGAGCGGTGACTACGTGGCCCTCGGCGACAGCTTCGCCTCGGGAGAGGGCGCGGGGGATTACCACGACGGTACGAACTACGACAACCGTGACGACTGGGACCCGGGCAACTGGGGCGATGACTCGCACAACCGGTGCCGGCGCTCGACCTCCTCCTACGCCGAGCAGACCTACGCCTCGCCCGAGTTCGACTTCGCGGGTGGCTTCACGGCGGTCTACTGCTCGGGCGCGACCCAGACCGACCTCGACAACCCCAACGGCAGCAACGACGGCGAGGGCCCACAGCTCGACGCCCTCACCGAGGACACCTCGCTCGTCACGATGTCGATCGGTGGGAACGACCTCGGCTTCGGTGCCGTGCTCCAGGACTGCGTGCTTAACGGCGGGAGTGGTGTCCCGTTCACGGACGGTTGCCAGGCCAAGTGGGACGAGAAGCTCGACCAGCGCCTGGAGGACCTGAAGCCCGAGCTCGTCGCGCTCTACACCCGGATGCGCGAGAAGGCGCCCAACGCCCGGATCGTCATCATGGGATACCCCCGACTGTTCAACGACCCGCCCAGTCAGGAACTCAACAACATGCTCTTCAGTGAGGACCAGGTGTGGATGAATGGCAAGGCTGACCAGCTCAACGCCATGCTCCGCGAGGCCTGTCGTGAGGCCGGGGTGGAGTTCATCGACCCCACCCAGGCCTTCCTCGGCCACGGGGTCGGTGCGCCCGACGGCGAGCAGTGGATCAACGACCTCGACTGGGGAGGGCCGGGCCTGGCCGTCACCGATCCTGGCTCCTTCCACCCCAACGCCCAGGGGCACGCGGCCATGGCCGCCTTGCTCGCCGAACAGTTGCGCAACCCGAGGTACCCGTGATGGCCGGCCGGCACACCGTATGGTCTCGTGGAGTGGAGACTCGAGGGACACGGTTGGTGCTCGCCGCTCTCGCGGTCGCGGGGGTGCTGCTGATGACGGCCTGTGGTGACGACGTCGTGAGCACGCCGCAGTCGTCGGTGACGGGCGCACCCGGGTCCGGAACGGCATCCGCCACCCCCGGCACCCGGGGGAGTGATGCCGACCTCGAGGCTCGCGCCAAGGCCCACTTCATCCCGCTCGCCGCCCTCGGCGAGGGCTGGCGCGAGAGCCAACCGCCACCGGCCGGCTTCGGTCTCACGGTGTGCGGCGTCGACATCGAGCCCGAGCAGCCCGCGGGGTCGGCCCGCCAACGCTTCGCCCGGAGCGGGGTCGGGCCGTTCGTCGCGCAGTACGTGCAGGCCCACCGCCAGGGTCTCGCCGCCGAGGTCGTCACGGCGCTGCAGGCGGCGCTGCCGACGTGCACGTCGTTCGAGACCCGCGGGGAGTCGCCGACCAGCCCGGTCACGCGCTTCACCATCGAGAAGGTCGCCTTCGCCGACGTGCCGGACGACGCCGTGGTGTGGCGGATGACGTCCCAGGGGGAGCGACCCGTCACGCAGGACGTCGCGCTCGTGGCCGACGGGGAGTTCCTCATCGGGGTGGTCTCGTACCGGGCCGGCGACGCCCCCGATCCCGCAACCATCACGACGGCTGTGGCTGCCGTTCCCACGAGGGGCTGACATGGCACCCGATCACCCGGCACCCGAACACCTGCCCCCGCACCGCGTGGCACGCGACCGGATGGCGACCTGGAAGATCGTCGCAATCACCCTCGGGGCCGTCATCGGCGCGCTGGGGCTGTTCGGTGCCGGGTTCGTCGCCGGGGTGGCCACGAGTTCCGTGGCGCAGTCGTCGGGGACGCTGCCCGGGGGCTCCGGCGGCGGGGGGACCGGCGGCGGGGGCGCTGACCCGGCACCGACCGGGGGTGACCCGGGAGGGGGCGGGGCGGCATCCGAGTTCGACGACTGCCTTGTCGGGACCTGGCGCACCACCGACTACGAGCAGAGGACCACCGGCCCGGATGGTGAATCGGTGCTGACCGGTCTGAACCGCACCTTCACCTTCGACGAGAGCGGGCGGCACGTCGTCACCTACGACGAGGTCGAGGCCACGCTCACCACCCCGGGCGGCACCAGCGCCCTGGTGTTCGACGGCACGGTCGTCTACCGGGTGGCCCTGTCGGGGTCACGGATGTCGTTCACCCTCGAGTCGGCGAAGGGGTCGATGACGGTTCGACCCGAGCAGGGCAAGGAGGAGGTGCGCGACCTCCAACCGGGCACCGGGGCCGTGACCTACACCTGTGAGGGCGACACCTACACCGAGGAGGACGGCAAGGGCTTCCGGGAGATGGCCACGCGGGTCAGCTGAAGCCATCGGCACCCGACCGTGGTCCCCGTGACCTGTTTGTGACATAGGAGGGTCGCCGCTACCCTGATGAGAACGCCTCCACACGGATCGCGCCCCCGAGGTCGGTTACGCCGAGTCCTGCCACCGACCTCAGGCCCCTTCGCACCACCGCTTGGCAGGAGCGGGGGACCCACTTGTGGGCCCGCCCTCGATCGCTGAGGACGAGCCCTTGGGGTGAAGCCGGATCTCGACCGTGAGTCGGGGACGGCCGGGAGACCTCAGCCCGAACCCGACAGCTCACCTCGTAGGCGCGAGAGGCAATCCATGACTCTTCAGACCGTTCCCGGGCGCCACCGATCCGCCCAGTCGTTCAGCGTGTTCTCCGAGCTGACCAGTGTCCTCGGCCAGGCCGGCCTGTCCGGCGCCCGGGTCGCCGCGACCGTCGGCGTTGCCGGAGGCCTCATGGCCGCCGGCTCCGCGATCCCTGCGAACGCCGCCCCGGCGAAGGCCTCGGCCGTCACGGCGGCCGCACCCGCCGCCGCTCCTGCGGTAGCACCGGCCGCGGTGCCCGCCGCGACCAAGGCCTACCTGACGGTCACCCTGCGCAAGGGCAACTCGAACTACGGGCAGAACAAGACCCTCCAGCGGCGTCTGAACGCTCTGGGCGCCAAGCTCGCGGTCGACGGGCGCTTCGGCCCCAAGACGCTCGCGGCGGTCACGAAGTACCAGCGCTCCAAGGGGCTGGTGGTCGACGGGATCGTCGGTCCCAAGACCCGCAAGGCCCTCAAGCTCGCCAAGGCCGGTTCGGCGCCGGCCGCGGCCTCGCGTTCGACCTCGCGCACCGGCATCAACCTGGCCCGGGCCGCCATGTGGGACCGGATCGCCAAGTGCGAGTCCGGCGGCCGGTGGAGCATCAACACCGGCAACGGCTACTACGGCGGTCTGCAGTTCGACTACCGCACCTGGCTGAGCGTCAACGGTGACGACTTCGCGCCGCGGGCCGACAAGGCCTCGCGCGCCGAGCAGATCACCGTCGCGAACCGGCTGTACGCCAAGCGCGGCCTCCAGCCGTGGGGTTGCCGCCACGCCGCCTGACGCCTCGGCCTGACGGCGTCTCGCACAACGCAGAAGATCGGGTGCCACGCAGCAATTACTGCGTGGCACCCGATCTTCTGCGTTGTGCCTGCCCTGGCCGGCTACGTCGTGCAGCCGGCCAGGGGCTCAGCGGTGAGGGCTCAGCGCTCCTCGGTACCCGCGATGAAGGCCTCGAGCTTGGCGCGACCGACGTCGTCGGGACGCTGCTCCGGCGGGGACTTCATGAGGTAGGACGAGGCCGAGAGCAGGGCGCCACCGACGCCGCGGTCCTTGGCGATCTTCGCCGCGCGGATGGCGTCGATGATGATGCCGGCCGAGTTCGGGGAGTCCCAGACCTCGAGCTTGTACTCGAGGTTCAGCGGGGCGTCACCGAAGGCGCGACCCTCGAGGCGGACGTACGCCCACTTGCGGTCATCGAGCCACGCGACGTAGTCCGACGGGCCGATGTGCACGTTCTTGTCGTGGACCTTGCCGGCGAGGGAGCCCTCGAGGTTCGAGGTCACGGCCTGGGTCTTGGAGACCTTCTTGGACTCGAGGCGCTCGCGCTCGAGCATGTTCTTGAAGTCCATGTTCCCACCGACGTTGAGCTGGTAGGTGCGGTCCAGGGCGACGCCGCGGTCCTCGAACAGCTTGGCCATGACGCGGTGCGTGATGGTCGCGCCGACCTGGCTCTTGATGTCGTCACCGATGACCGGGACGCCGGCCTCCTCGAACTTCGCGGCCCACTCGGGGTCGGACGCGATGAACACGGGCAGGGCGTTGACGAAGGCGACACCGGCGTCGATCGCGCACTGGGCGTAGAACTTGTCGGCATTCTCCGACCCCACGGGGAGGTAGGAGACGAGGACGTCGACCTTCGCGTCGCGCAGGGCGGCGACGACGTCGACCGGCTCGGCGGCCGACTCGTCGATGGTCTCGCGGTAGTACTTGCCGAGGCCGTCGAGGGTGACGCCACGCTGGACGGTGACGCCGCTGGTGGGCACGTCCGCGATCTTGATGGTGTTGTTCTCGGAGGCGTTGATGGCCTCGGCGAGGTCCTTTCCGACCTTCTTGTCGTCGACGTCGAACGCGGCGACGAACTCCACGTCGCGCACGTGGTAGTCACCGAAGGTGACGTGCATCAGACCGGGGACGGTCTGGGTCGGGTCGGCGTCACGGTAGTAGTGCACGCCCTGAACGAGCGAGGACGCACAGTTACCGACGCCGACGATGGCGACGCGGATGGAACCCATGTACTTCTCCTGGGGTTGTGATCGGGTTGGTTGTGGTGAAGCGGATGCCGGTGCGCCCGGGATGGCGCGGGCGGCACCTACGGCTGGGGGCCGGGATCTGTGGGGTGGCGCCGTTCGGCGTCGATGAGCTCGCTGAGCCAGCGGACCTCGCGCTCGGTGGTCTCCTCGCCGTGGCGCTGGAGGGCCGTCGTGTAGGCGTCGAGGCGCTCGCGGCTGCGGGCGGCGGCATCGCGGACCCGCTCGAGGTCCTCCTCGACCCGGGAGCGACGTCCCTCGAGGATGCGCAGCCGGACGTCACGCTCGGTCCGCCCGAAGAAGGCGAAGCGGACGTCGAAGCCGTCGTCCTCGTAGGCGGAGGCGTCGGTGCGTGCGACCAGGGCCGAGAAGTGCTCCTTGCCGGCTGCCGTCAGCTCGTACACGACCCGGGGGCGACGGCCGGTGGGGCCGGCGGGGTCGGTCGTCTCGGCGATGAGCCCGTGGTCGAGCAGGTCGCGCAGCGCGGGGTACAGCGTGCCGTAGGACAGCGCCCGGAAAGGGCCGAGCGCGGTGTTCAGCCGCCGGCGCAGGTCGTAGCCGTGCGTGGGCCCTTCGTGGAGGAGGCCGAGGACGGCGAACTCCAGCAGCTGGGCGCGGCGGCTCTTCACGGCAGACCTCCTTCGGGTGGAACGGACCAGACATACGGGGCGTTTGTCAGGAGCAAGGTAGCATAGATATATCGGTGCGATACATCGAGGCAGTGCATCGAGGCGCTGGCCCCCCGCCGGCCGTTCAGGGTTCTCCAAGGAATCCGGTCATACTGGCCATGGGGCCGAGGGTCTTCCACCCCCCGGTGCGCCGCCGTCCGATCTGCTTGAAACCCGCCGTTCCCCACCCCGGAAAGCCGCATGAGTCAACGCCAGCCCAGTCCCTCCGCGACCTCGTCGAGCGGTCGCCGCTCGACGGCATCCGCCGGCCGCTCCCGCGGTCGCACCTGGTTGCGTCGCGGCCTGTGGACCGTGCTCGCCCTCGCGATCCTCGGCGTCACCGCCGTGGGGATCGCCTACGCGCGCACCGACATCCCCGAGCCGAACGAGATCGCCACGGCCCAGACGTCCATCGTCTACTACGCCGACGGCAAGACCGAGATGGGGCGCCTGTCCGACAGCGAGGGCAACCGCGTGTCGGTGCCGCTGTCCCAGATCCCCGATCACATGCAGAAGGCGATCCTCGCGGGTGAGGACCAGTCGTTCTACCAGAACAACGGCATCTCCCCGACGGGCATCGCCCGCGCCGTGTGGGTCGCCGTCAAGGGCGGCGCCGCGACGCAGGGTGGCTCCACGATCACCCAGCAGTACGTGAAGAACTACTTCCTCACCTCCGACCGCACCCTGGACCGCAAGGCCCGCGAGATCCTCCTGGCCGTCAAGATCGACCGCCAGCAGACCAAGGACGAGATCCTCGAGAACTACCTCAACACCATCTACTACGGTCGGGGCGCCTACGGCATCCAGACCGCGGCGGCGGCGTACTTCAACAAGGACGTGTCCAAGCTGACCGTGGCCGAGAGCGCCTTCCTCGCGTCCGCGATCCGTGGCCCCTCCCTCTACGACCCGGCTCTGGGTGAGCAGCAGGCGGCCAACGCCAAGGAGCGCTCGGGCTACATCCTCGACGCCATGGTCGAGAACGGTTGGCTCTCCGCGAGCGAGCGTGCCGAGGCGACCTTCCCGGACACCTTCGTCGACTACAAGCCCCGCACGCTGCGCGGCACGTCCGGCTACCTGGTGGAGATGGTCAAGAAGGAGCTCATCGCCACGCACAAGCTGAACGAGACCGACATCGACCGGGGCGGGTTGCGGGTGGTGTCCACCATCGAGCGGCCCAAGCAGGTCGACATGGAGAAGGCCATCAAGGAGGAGCGCCCCTCCGAGAAGGACATCGGCATCGGCATGGCCTCGATCACGCCCGGGGACGGGGCGATCGTCGCGCTGTACGGCGGCGCCGACTACGCCAAGCGCCCGCAGAACGCCGCCACCCAGGACAAGATGCAGGCCGGGTCGACGTTCAAGGTCTTCACCCTCATCGCCGCCCTGGAGTCCGGTGACTTCAGTCTGCGCTCCTCGTTGAACGGCGCCAGCCCCCGCTACTTCAAGGAGTTCGCAGACCCCGGCGCCGACACCGAGGCCGGGCGCCGCGGGCGCGTGAAGAACTTCGGGGGCGAGTCCTTCGGTCGGATGGACCTTCGGCGCGCGACCGGCCAGTCGGTCAACACCATCTACGCCGAGCTGAACATCGAGGTCGGCGGGAAGAACTCGATGAAGGCCGCGTCGGATGCCGGCGTGCGCAGCACGCTGCAGCCGAACGTCGGCAACGTGCTCGGCACCGACTACGTCACCGTGCTCGACATGGCCACTGCCTACGCGACCATCGCGGCCGAGGGGGTGCGGGCCAACCCCTACATCGTCAAGGAGATCCGCTTCCTCGACGAAGGCATCGAGCCGATCCCGGTGAAGCCGGTCACCAAGAGGGTCTTCGACGAGGACCTCATGTCCGACGTCATCGACGCGATGACCTACCCGGTCGAGGGCGGCAGCGCCCGCTACGTCGGCCAGAACCTCGGCCGACCGGCCGCCGGCAAGACCGGCACCTCGGAGAGCTTCCGCTCGGCCTGGTTCGACGGCTTCACGCCGCAACTGGCGACGGCCGTCGGCCTGTACCGCAGTGGCCCCGACGGCGAAGAGCTGAAGATGGAGAACCTCCCCGACTCGGGGGACATCACCGGCGGCTCGTACCCGACCCGCATCTGGACGGCCTACATGAAGGCTGCCCTGGACGGCACGAAGGTCGAGCGGTTCCCCGAGCCGGCCAACATCAACAAGAACGCCAAGTACCGGCCGAGCCAGACCTCGAAGCCTTCCGGCCCGACGTCCCAGGCTCCGAGCACCACTGCGCCGCCGAGCACCACCCCACCGCCGACGACCGCTCCGCCGGAGCCCACGCCGACACCCACGCCCGAGCCCACGCCGTCGGAGCCGGAGCCGACGCCGGAGCCCACGGAGAGCACCCCCGGCAACGGGAACGGCAAGGGGAACCCCGGGGGTGGGGGCAAGCCGGCGCCCTCCGCCTCGCCGGGCGGCTGAGTCGCGCGAGTTGGGGGATGCCGCTGCGCCCGGTATCCTGAGCAGGTTGCCCTCTGAGCGGCCTGTGGAAAACTCCGCGGTCCTGTCGGCAGCAATGCATACCCTCCTGTCACGGAAACTCCGTGACCGCCACAGACCAAAGGAGGCGGGTTAACGCATGCGTCAGTACGAACTCATGGTCATCCTCGACCCAGAGCTCGATGACCGGACCGTCCAGCCCTCGCTGGAGCGGTTCCTCAAGGTCGTGACCACCGATGGTGGTTCCGTCGACAACGTCGACATCTGGGGTCGTCGTCGCTTGGCCTACGAGATCAAGAAGAAGGCCGAGGGCATCTACGCCGTCGTCAACTTCACCTCCGAGCCGGCCACGGCCAAGGAGCTGGACCGTCAGCTCGGCCTCAACGAGTCGGTCATGCGGACCAAGCTCATGCGCCCCGGCGCCTGAGTGACGTCCCAGCACTCTCACACCGTCGGTCTCCACCGCGAAGGAAGTCCCTGACCCATGGCAGGCGAAACCACCATCACCATCGTCGGCAACCTCACCGCCGACCCCGAACTCCGTTTCACCCCCTCGGGGGCTGCGGTCGCGAACTTCACCGTGGCATCCACGCCGCGCACGTTCGACCGCCAGTCCAACGAGTGGAAGGACGGGGAGACCCTCTTCATGCGCTGCTCGGTGTGGCGTGACGCGGCCGAGAACATCGCCGAGTCGCTCCACCGCGGCACCCGCGTGATCGTGACGGGGCGGCTGAAGTCGCGCTCGTACGAGACCAAGGAGGGCGAGAAGCGCACCGTCGTCGAGCTCGACGTCGACGAGGTCGGCCCTTCGCTGCGCTACGCGTCGGCGAAGGTCACCAAGGCCGAGCGCGGCGGTTCCGGTGGTGGCTTCGGCGGCCAGGGTGGCTTCCAGCAGCAGGACCCGTGGGCCACTGGTGGCTCCGCTCCGGCACCTCAGGGTGGCCAGGGCTGGGGTGGCCAGCAGGCTCCGCAGCAGCCGCAGGGTGGCCAGCAGGCCCCCCAGCAGCCGCAGGGTGGCCAGCAGGGTGGCTGGGGCCAGGCTCCCAGCTACGACGAGCCCCCGTTCTGATCCGCGTCAGGACAAGGACACCGACACCTGGGGCCGCGTCACCGCGGTGACACCGCGGCCCCCTTCACAGCACGACACCATCCCTGGGAGACCAGGGCTCATCCGCCGGGACCCCCGGCAGAAGGAGAGCACCACGATGGCCAAGCCCGCCATTCGCAAGCCCAAGAAGAAGGCCAACCCGCTCAAGGCGGCGAAGGTCGAGAACATCGACTACAAGGACGCCGCGCTGCTGCGCAAGTTCATCTCCGACCGCGGCAAGATCCGCGCTCGTCGGGTGACCGGTGTCTCCGTCCAGGAGCAGCGCCTCATCGCCAACGCCGTCAAGAACGCGCGCGAGATGGCCTTGCTGCCGTACTCGAGCTCGTCCCGCTGACCGGTCGAGAAGGAGCCAACACCATGAAGGTCATTCTCACCCACGAGGTCTCCGGCCTCGGTGCCGCCGGTGACGTCGTCGACGTCAAGGACGGCTACGCCCGCAACTTCCTGTTCCGTCGCGGCCTGGCCACGGCCTGGACCAAGGGCGGGCAGAAGCAGGTCGACGCCATCGCCCAGGGTCGCGCCACCCGCGCGATCAAATCGCTCGAGGAGGCCCAGTCGATCAAGGGCAACCTCGAGTCGAAGTCGGTGACCGTCCCGGCGCACGCCGGGCAGGGTGGTCGCCTCTTCGGCGCCGTCTCCACCGCGGACATCGCTGCTGCCGTCAAGGCTGCTGGTGGCCCGGAGCTGGACAAGCGCACGATCGAGGTCCCGACCCCGATCAAGACCACCGGGACGCACGCGGCCACGGTCCGCCTGCATCCCGAGGTGCGCGCGACCATCGAGCTCGAGGTCGTCGCCGGCTGATCCAGCCCATCGTCGCGCACGTCGCGGCCCCGCACGAAGCCCCGGACCTCTGGCCCGGGGCTTCGTCGTGTCCGCAGTCCGTCGTGTCCGGGCACGGGGTGTCGGGGGTGACTCCTACGGTGGAGTGCATGTCCGGCACCGCATCCCGTCGCTCCGCTCGCTCCGCCGCTGCCTACCGTTGTTCGGAGTGCGGCTGGCAGGCGGTGAAGTGGGTCGGTCGGTGCGGCGAGTGCCAGGCCTGGGGGAGTGTCACCGAGGTGGGGGCGGCCACGGCGCGCACGACGGCCGCCTCGGCGGTCGACCGCCCGGCCATCCCGATCGGCGAGGTCGACGTGCGGCGGGCCGTCGCTCGACCGACCGGTGTCCCTGAGTTCGACCGCGTCCTCGGTGGAGGCATCGTGCCCGGTGCCGTCGTCCTCGTCGCCGGCGAGCCGGGCATCGGAAAGTCCACGCTGCTCCTCGACGTCGCCGCTCGGGCGGCCCGCTCGGGTGACCACGGCGACCGCAAAGTCCTCTACGTCAGCGGTGAGGAGTCCTCGGCCCAGGTGCGAACTCGCGCGGAGCGGATCGAGGCCATGGCCCGATCCCTCTACCTGGCGAGCGAGACCGACCTCGCCACCGTGCTCGGCCAGATCGACGCCCTGAAGCCCGAGCTCGTCATCGTCGACTCCGTCCAGACGATCAGCAGCGCGGAGGTGGAGGGGTCCGCCGGCAACGTCTCGCAGGTTCGTGAGGTTGCCGCGTCGCTGATCCAGGTCGCGAAGGCGCGCGGCATCGCCGTCCTTCTCGTCGGGCACGTCACCAAGGACGGCTCCATCGCCGGGCCACGGGTGCTCGAGCACCTCGTCGACGTCGTCGTGCAGTTCGATGGCGATCGCCACAGCAGGCTGCGGCTCGTGCGTGCCGTGAAGAACCGCTTCGGCCCGACCGACGAGGTCGGCTGCTTCGATCTGTCCGACGTCGGCATCGTCGGGTTGACCGACCCGAGTGCCCTCTTCCTGTCCGGCCGAACCGCTGCGGTCGCGGGAACCTGCGTGACCGTGACCCTGGAAGGGCGACGGCCACTCGTCACCGAGGTGCAGGCGCTGGTCACCGCGTCGACCCTGTCCACCCCGCGGCGCGCGACCAGTGGCCTGGACACGGCCCGGGTCAACATGATCCTGGCCGTCCTCGACAAACGAGCGGCCGCGCCCATCGGCGGTAGCGACGCCTACCTGTCGACCGTGGGCGGGGTCCGCCTCACCGAGCCCGCGGCCGATCTGGCCATCACGCTCGCCCTGGCGGGCGCCATCACCGACAGACCGCTGCCGCACGGCACCATCGCCTTCGGTGAGGTCGGGTTGGCCGGCGAGATCCGGCCCGTGACCGGAGCGCACCGCCGCCTGGCCGAGGCGGCCCGTCTGGGCTTCACTCGGGCGGTCGTCCCCCCGGGGGTGGCGGGCGCCGGTCCAGTTCCTCCCGGACTGCACATCGTCGAATCTGCAACGGTCAGCGAGGCGGTCGGCCGCGGCCTCTACGACGGCGTCACCCGCTGACTGCGTGGCACGCACGACCGCCACGCGGTCCTGAGCGGTCCGCCGCTGGTGATCCGGCGCGGCAGGAGGCCCGTGCCGGATAGGATGCGCCCAGTGGCCGCAGACAGCGACGGCCTGGGGACACGGATCCGGAGGAATCGCAGTGCCGACGCAACTGCCCGACGAGGAGTTGCTGCGCGCCACCCTCGCGGCGGTGGCCCCCGGCACCGAGTTGCGTGACGGCCTCGAGCGCATCCTGCGTGGTCGCACGGGTGCCCTCATCGTCCTCGGCAACGACAAGGTCGTCGAGTCCCTCGCCACCGGTGGCTTCCCGCTCGACATCGAGTTCTCGGCGACGCGGCTGCGCGAGCTGGCCAAGATGGACGGTGGCATCGTCTGCGACCGCGACGTGACGCGGATCGTGCGAGCGGCGACCCAGCTCGTGCCCGATCCCAGCATCGAGACCAGCGAGTCCGGCACCCGGCACCGCACCGCCGAGCGCGTGGCGAAGCAGACCGGCTTCCCGGTCGTCTCCGTCAGCCAGTCGATGCGCATCATCGCGCTGTACGTCGCCGGTCGTCGGGTCGTCCTCGAGGACTCCAGCGCCATCCTGTCGCGCGCCAACCAGGCCCTGCAGACCCTCGAGCGCTACAAGTCCCGCCTCGACGAGGTCACGGGCACGCTCTCGGCCCTCGAGATCGAGGACCTCGTCACCGTGCGCGACGTCGCCAACGTGCTCCAGCGCCTGGAGATGGTGCGCCGCATCAAGGACGAGATCGCCGAGTACGTCGTCCAGCTCGGCACCGACGGGCGCCTGCTCAGCCTCCAGCTCGAGGAGTTGACCGGGGGCCTGTCCGACGACCTCGGGCTCGTCATCCGTGACTACCTCCCCGAGACACGCGCCAGCCTGACCCTCGACGACGCGATAGCCAACCTCGAGGCCATCGACTCCACCGAACTGCTCGACCCGTCGGCGGGCGCTCGCGCGATCGGGTTCACCATCGTCGGTGACTCCCTCGACTCCTCCGTCAGCCCCCTCGGGCACCGTCTGCTCTCGAAGATCCCGCGTCTGCCGGGTGCCATCGTCGACCGCTTGGTCGCGCACTTCGGCGGCCTCCAGAAGCTGCTGGCGGCCAACATCGACGACCTCATGGACGTCGATGGTGTCGGCGAGGGCCGGGCTCGCCTCGTGCGCGAGGGGCTCTCGCGCCTGGCCGAGTCGAGCATCCTCGAGCGCTACGTCTGAGCGCGTCTGCTCCGTCCCCAGTGCCTGCGTCACGTGCCCAGGTCGACCTGCGCGAGGTCGCCGACCTTCACGAGAACATCCTGCGCTGGTACTCGCGCCATGCCCGGGCGCTGCCGTGGCGTGACGCTGAGACCACCCCGTGGGGGGTCTTCGTCTCCGAGGTGATGGCGCAGCAGACGCCGGTCGCCCGCGTGGAACCCGTCTGGCTGAGCTGGATGCAGCGCTGGCCGACCCCGGCACACCTGGCAGCCGAGTCGCCGGGCGAGGTGGTGCGGGCCTGGGGCCGTCTCGGGTACCCGCGCCGGGCCCTGCGCCTGCGCGAGGCAGCCGTGGCGATCGTCGAGGTCCACGACGGGAGGGTGCCAGCCGACGAGGAGACGTTGCGGACCCTTCCCGGGGTCGGGGCGTACACGGCGGCAGCTGTCGCGGCCTTCGCCTTCGGCCGACGCACCACCGTCGTGGACACCAACGTGCGTCGGGTTCTCGCTCGCCTCGTCGAGGGGCGCGAGCAGGCAGCGCCCGCCCTCACCGCCGCGGAGTCGGCGCTCGCGGCATCCGTCGTGCCCGCTGACGCACCGACGTCGGCGACCTGGAACGTCGCGGTGATGGAACTCGGCGCGCTGGTCTGCAAGGCCCGCGCCCCCCAGTGTGAGCAGTGCCCGGTTCTCGAGCGCTGTGCCTGGGTGCAGTCCGGTCGCCCTGCTCACGAAGGCCCCGTCCGGCGCGGTCAGGCCTGGCACGGGACCGATCGGCAGGTGCGCGGTGCCGTGCTCCAGCTGTTGCGGGACGCCCCGCGCGCCCTCTCACGCACGGCGCTCGCGGACGCTGGACCGGATGCCGCGCAGCTCGATCGCTGCATCGCCTCCCTGATCGAGGACGGTCTCGTCGAGCCGGTGGCAGGCACGAGGTTCCGGTTGCCGCACTGATCCGGCAGCCGGTCGCCCTAGGCTGCTCCTCAGGCACATCGCGCGGGGTGGGGTGCACGGCACCACGAAGGAGGCGCGGTGGGGACGATGAGACATCGATCGAGGTTCGGCGGCCCGGGGATGCTGGTCCTGGCGGCTGCGTTGCTCGGCACTCCGGCACTGGCCGACGACGGGTTGGCGACGGGGGCGACCAGTCGCTACGTCCTCGACGACAAGGCCACCGTGGTGAAGGTCGACGTCACCCTCGAGCTGCGCAACACCACCCCCGACCGGGGCAACAGCTACTTCTTCTACAACTACTTCCAGGTTCCGGTCCCGGCCGGTGCGCAAAAGGTGCGGGCCACCTCGGGCGGGTCCACGCTCAAGGTCCGACTCAGCGACACCAAGGACCCGTCGACGGCGCTCGCCCGCATCTCCTTCCCGGACCTGCGCTACGGCCGCTCACGGACCATCCGGCTGACGTACACGGTCCCGGGTGAGAAGCCCCGCTCCGCCGACAGCACGCGGGTCGGACCCGGTTATGCCACGTTCACCGTCAACGGGTTCGGCGACCCGGGGCGAAACACCGTGCAGGTGGTGGCCCCTACCTCGATGACCTTCGACGCAACGAGTGACGACTTCAGCGCGTCCGAGAAGGGCGCCACGACGACCCACACCGTCAGGTCATCCGACGCCGACGGGTTCTGGGCGGTGGTGTCCCTGCGCGACCCGGCGAACAGCCAGAAGGCGACCGTGGACCTGCCCGGGACGTCGCTGGAGCTGCACGGCTACCGCGACGACGGCCGGTGGACCGAGTTCGTGGCGGAGCAGGTCACCGCCGGTCTGCCGGAGCTGGAACGGCTCATCGGGACGTCGTGGCCCGGTGGCCTCGAGCGGATCCGGGAGGACGCGTCGCCTGCCGTTCAGGGCTACGACGGCTGGTTCGACCCGGGTGACAACGAGATCGTCATCGGCGAGGACCTCGACGCCGACCTGATCTTCCACGAGCTGTCCCACGCGTGGGTGTCGAGCGAACGGTTCAGCGAGCGGTGGGTCTACGAGGGTCTGGCCCAGGTGCTCGCCGAACGCACCGTCAAGGCCACGGGAGGCAAGCTGGTCTCCCATCCGAAGGCGTCGAGGAAGGACCGTGACGCGGTGGCCCTCAACGAGTGGGGCGGGTCGCCGAGCGCCCCCATCGACGACGTCGACTCCTACGCCTACCCCGCGGCCTACGCCGCCACCAAGGCCCTAGTCGCCGACCTCGACGATGCCCAGCTGGCCGCGGTGGTGAGTGCCGGCATCCGGGGCGAGAGCGCCTATGACCCCGCCGGCACCAGGGACTCCGCCGGGGTCCTGACGTCGTGGGCCAGGTGGCTGGACATCCTGGAGACCCGCGGTGGCGTCAAGGATGCCGCCGCGGTCTTCCAGACCTGGGCCCTCACCGCCGACCAGCGGGCTCAGCTCGCCCCCCGGGCGACGGCACGAACTGCGTACGCCGCCGTCGACGCGGGGGACGGCGACTGGCTCCCACCGGAGGGTCTGCGGGACGCCATGACGCGGTGGGACTTCGATCGCGCCGCCGCGGTGACGGAGCAGGTGGCCGAGCTGGGCCCTGCGGTCGAGCAGGTGCAGGATGCCGCGGCGCAGGGCGACCTGCCCGTCCCCGAAGCGGTGCGCGAGACGTACGAGAAGGCCGAGGAGGACGAGCAGTACGCAGCCCTGGCCTCATCGCTGCCGGAGGCGGCCCGGGCGATCAGTGCGGTGGGGGCTGCCGTGGACGACGCAGCCACGGACCGCGACCCCGTGAGCGCGCTCGGGGCGAGCGTGCTGGGAGTTCAGGACAGTGCAGCCGAAGCGGTCGCGCTGCTCGAGGAGGGCAAGCTCGACGCGGCAGTGACCGCCGCCGAGACCGCCTCGGGACGTGCCGACCGGTCCCTGCTCGTCGGGCTCGCCGGGCCGCTGCTGGCCGCGCTCGGCCTCCTCGGTGCGGTGCTCGTGACCCGGCACGCGCTCCGCAGGCGGTCGAGCGCTGGAATCCCGGTGGACGGTGGGCCCCTGGACGCCACACTGGTCTCCATGAGTGCGACACCGGCATCCTCCCAAACCCAGCCCGCGAGCCTCTCGGGTCACCGCACCCCGCAGGAGCTGGAGGCCTTCCTGCCCGTGCTGCTCGCCGCCCCGCGTGATGTCGGCACCCTCGACCTCGTGGTGCGACGGCCGGCCGCGGGAGTGCGCGAGGTGCTCGACGAGGGCGAGCTCGACCTCGTCGTCGGTCTGGTCGGCGACACGTGGGCCGAGCGGGGCAGCAGTCGCAGTGCCGACGGCGGCCCGCACCCGGACATGCAGCTCAACGTCATGAGCTCCAGAATGGTGGGTTTCCTCGCGGGGGATCCCGACCGTCGGGCGCTCGCCGGGGATCAACTCTACCTCGACCTCGACCTGTCGCACGAGAACCTACCGGCCGGGTCGCGACTGACGATCGGGGACCCGGCGGAGCGCGGCGCCGTCATCGAGGTGACCGAGCAGCCGCACACGGGTTGTGCCAAGTTCATCGACCGCTTCGGCGCCGAGGCGATGCGGTTCGTCAACGGGTCGGTGGGTCGGCCATTACGCCTGCGTGGCCTCAACGCCCGGGTCGTCGTCCCCGGACGGGTGCGCCCCGGCGACGCGGTCACCGTGACCCGCCCGTAGGCACCGGAGCACGTCGAGTCGGAGAACAGCGAACGGCCCACCCTGTGCGGGGTGGGCCGTTCGTGTGCTGGTTCCCTCAGGCGAGGCTCACTTGCCGGGCTTGATGGGGTAGATCGGCTGGGTCTGGGCGTTGAACTCGCCCAGGCGAACCGAGTTGGCCTTGCGCAGCGTCGGGTCCTTGATCATCAGGACGTCGAGGCCCTTGGTGATGTCCGAGCTGTAGACGAAGCCGTTGTAGTAGTACGCGGACCAGGTGCCACCGAGCACGAGGCTGTCGGCGTTGATCGCTCCGCGCTCGAAGTAGTCGAGCTCCTTCGGGTTGGCGGAGTCGGTGAACTCCCACAGGGAGACACCGCCCTGGTACCAGGACTGGATCATGACGTCACGGCCGTTGACCGGGATGATCGATCCGTTGTGGGCGACGCAGTTCTCGGTGCTGCCCTGGTGACGGGGGATCTTGTAGTACGACTTGAACGTCAGGTCGCCGTTGGTCGCCAGGTCGTAGATGGCGTTGGCGCCACGCTTCGGGCCGATGGTGGCGTTGCAGGTGGCCGCGCCGCCGCCACCGAGCTCGTCGGTGAAGATGACCTTGGAACCGTCGCTGTTGAACGTCGCCGAGTGCCAGAACGCGAAGTTCGTGTCCCGCACCGTCTCGATGACCTTTGGCTGCTCCGGGTCGGAGATGTCCATGATGATGCCGTCACCCATGCACGCGCCCGCAGCGATCTTCTTGCTGGGGAAGGCGGTGATGTCGTGGCAGCCCGAGGTGCTGGTGTTGCCACCGTCCGGGAAGAGCACCGGCGTCGCGATGACGCTGGCCGCGGTCGGGTCGGCGTGCGGGACCTTGACGATGGAGATCAGGTCGTGGGGGCGCAGGCAGTCCGGGGCGCTGTTCGAGGGGCCGTAGCTCGAGACGTAGAGGTAGTCGGCGTCCTCACCCGGAACCACGGTGTGGGTGTGCGAGCCGCACTTGGTCTCGACGGACTTGATGTACTTCGGGTTGGTCTCGTCGGAGATGTCGAAGATCTTGATGCCCTCCCACGAGGACTTGACGTTCGCCGACTGGCCCGTGCTGTTGCAGCTGTCGTCGTTACGGGAGGAGTCGGTCGACAGGTAGACGAGGTCGTCACGGACGCTGATGTCGTTCTGGGAGCCGGGGCAGTTCACCTGGGCGACGACCTCGGGGGCGCCGGCCTCCGAGATGTCGTAGATGGCGAAGCCGTTGTAGTTGCCGACGAAGGCCCGTTCGCCCTGGAAGGCGAGGTCGGTGCCGAAGGCGCCGGGGAGGGCGAAGGTACCGGCGAGCGGGGTGTTGCTCATGTGCTTCATGTTCTTGCTGTACCCGACCTGGTCAACGGCCAGGCCGGTGCCGGAGACGTTGAGGCCGTCTCCCGCGGATGCGGCGCTCACACCGCCGAGCGCCATCATCAGGGCTCCCGCGGCTGCAACCGCAAGAAGTCGCGTTCGCTTCATGTCCACCTCGATCTACTGGGCCGGGTCGTCTCCGTGGTTGACGGATCCTCCCCGGTGTGGGGGCGTGGTGCGGGACACGATGGCGGAAGATCGGGCTCCGTGGGGGTTTTGGTGCACAGGAATCTTTTTCTATTTCTGCGCGCCCTCTCGGGTTACAGTGACGCGCGTGACGACCCCTGCCCGACTCGTTGGCACCGCACGAGCGCACACCCGACTCCTCGCCGCAGCGGCCACGGCATCCCTCGTCCTGTTCGTGGCAGCCTGCAGCGGTGACGAGCCGGCAGCCGTCGTGACGGCACCGGCTCCGACTGTTCCGGTGCTGCAGCCCGGGACCCCGGGGCAGCCGAACGCGACGATCACCGGGTCGGCTGCCGCACCGACGGCGACGGTGAGCATCCTGCCCACCGACGAGCGCTTCCTCAGCGAGATGATCGTCCACCACGCGCAGGCAATCGTCATGGTCGATGCCGTGAAGGGCTCCCTCGAGGATGCCGAGGTGGCGGCCATCGCCTCGCGCATCGGCGACGAGCAGCGCCCCGAGATCGACGCCATGGCCGGCTACCTCGAGTCCCACGGCGCGCAGGTGCCCCCGGAGGCGACCAACCCCAACCTCGCCGACCACGGCGCGCACTCGATGCCGGGCATGGCGACCGAGGCGGAGATCGCGCAGTTGGCCACGGCGACGGGCCGCGAGGCCGACCGGCTGTTCCTCACCTTGATGATCCGCCACCACCAGGGGGCGCTCGCCATGGTCGACGAGCACAGCGACAACTCCATGGCCGAACTCGTCGAGGAGACCGTCAACGAGATCTCGGTGACCCAGGGCAAGCAGATCACGCAGATGCAGGGCATGCTCGACCGCTTGACCTGAACCCCGGCGCGGTGACACCTGCGTCAGGGCCTGCGTGCTGCGGCTCGAGCGGTTCCTAGAGCTTGCGCAGCATCCGGGTGTTGCCCAGGGTGTTGGGCTTGACGCGCTCGAGGTCGAGGAACTCGGCCACACCCTCGTCGTAGCTGCGCAGCAGCTCGGCGTAGACCTCGGGGTCGACAGCCTGGCCCTCGATGACCTCGAAGCCGTGCCGCTGGAAGAACTCGGTCTCGAAGGTCAGGCAGAACAGCCGGCTCAGCCCCAGTTCCCGGGCTCGCTCGATGAGCCGCCGCAGCACCGCCGAACCGACGCCCGACCCGAGGGCGGACTCATCGACGACGAGGGTGCGGACCTCACCGAGGTCCTCCCACAACACGTGCAGTGCCCCGCAGCCCACCACCGCGCCGGCGATCTCGGCCACGACGAAGTCGGAGACCGACTCGTAGTAGGCGACGGCCTCCTTGTTGAGCAGCACCCGGCGCTCGGCCTGGGGGGCGACCAGGGCCCGGATGGCCCGCACGTCGCTCGTGCGGGCCGCGCGCACCATGGCACGTGCTGCGGGCGCGGCTGGCGGTTCGGGTGACAGGTCGTCGGACGGCACGAGGGGAGCGTAACCGTCACCACCGCGAGAGGGGTGCACTGACCGGGTCCGGACATGGCGGCGGCCCGCCACCGCAGGGGTGGAGGCGGGCCGCCTGTGCAAGGAGTCCCAGGAGGCCCTTGCACACCTCAATTCTGGATCAGGGTCGGGACGCGTTGGGTATGGGGATGTTCAAGTCTTGGTCAGAACTCGACATGCCATCCCCAGACCGGGTCAGCCCTCGATGGCCACCACGGTGTCCTGGATGTCGGGGTTCTTCGGGGCACCCTCGAACGTGAACACGGCATCCTTGCCTTCGCCGGTGGCGTCGACCGCGACGATCTCGCCGGCCTTGAGCTCGCCGAAGAGGATCTTCTCGGACAGCACGTCCTCGATCTCGCGCTGGATGGTGCGGCGCAGCGGCCGCGCACCGAGCACGGGGTCGTACCCCTTGGTCGCCAGGAGGTTCTTGGCGTCCGGGGTGAGGACCAGGCCCATGTCCTTGTCCTTGAGCCGCTTGTCGAGCTTGGCGATCTCGAGGTCGACGATCTGGACGATCTCGGGCTGGCTCAGCTGCGGGAAGACGATGGTGTCGTCGACGCGGTTGAGGAACTCGGGGCGGAAGTGCTGCTTGAGCTCGTCGATGACCTTGGCCTTCATCCGGTCGTAGTCCGAGCGGGTGTCGGGGCCGGCCGAGAAGCCGAGCGAACCCTTGGAGATGTCCCGGGTGCCGAGGTTGGTCGTCATGATGATGACGGTGTTCTTGAAGTCGACCATCCGACCCTGCGAGTCGGTGAGTCGGCCGTCCTCGAGCACCTGGAGCAGGCTGTTGAAGATCTCCGGGTGCGCCTTCTCGACCTCGTCGAAGAGCACGACGCTGAACGGCTTGCGGCGCACCTTCTCGGTGAGCTGGCCGCCCTCTTCGTAGCCGACGTAGCCGGGAGGCGAACCGAACAGGCGCGAGACCGTGTGCTTCTCGCTGTACTCGGACATGTCGAGCTGGATGAGGCTGTCCTCGTCGCCGAAGAGGAACTCGGCCAGGGTCTTCGCGAGCTCGGTCTTCCCGACGCCCGTCGGGCCGGCGAAGATGAACGAGCCACCGGGGCGGCGGGGGTCCTTCAGGCCGGCACGGGTGCGACGGATGGCCTGGGAGAGCGCCTTGATGGCGTCGTCCATGCCGACGACCCGCTTGTGCAGCTCGTCCTCCATGTGGAGCAGGCGGCTGGACTCCTCCTCGGTCAGCTTGAAGACCGGGATGCCGGTCGACGCAGCCAGGACCTCGGCGATGAGCTCTTCGTCGACCTCGGCGATGACGTCCATGTCGCCGGACTTCCACTCGGCCTCACGCTTGGCCTTGTCGGCGCGCAGGTTCTTCTCGTCGTCGCGCAGGCGCGCGGCCTTCTCGAAGTCCTGCCCGTCGATCGCCGACTCCTTCTCGCGCACGACCGCGGCGATGCGCTCGTCGAACTCGCGCAGGTCCGGCGGTGCGGTCATCCGGCGGATGCGCAACCGGGCCCCGGCCTCGTCGATGAGGTCGATGGCCTTGTCGGGAAGGAAGCGGTCGTTGATGTACCGGTCGGCCATGTTGGCGGCGGCCACGAGCGCGGCATCGGTGATGGAGACCCGGTGGTGGGCCTCGTAGCGGTCGCGCAGACCCTTGAGGATCTCGATCGTGTGGGGCAGCGTCGGCTCGGCGACCTGGATCGGCTGGAAACGTCGCTCCAGCGCCGCGTCCTTCTCGATGTGCTTGCGGTACTCGTCGAGCGTCGTGGCCCCGATGACCTGCAGCTCGCCGCGGGCGAGCATCGGCTTGAGGATGGACGCGGCGTCGATCGCGCCCTCGGCCGCGCCGGCACCGACGAGGGTGTGGATCTCGTCGATGAACAGCACGATGTCGCCGCGGGTGCGGATCTCCTTGAGCACCTTCTTCAGGCGCTCCTCGAAGTCACCGCGGTAGCGGCTGCCGGCGACCAGGGCGCCGAGGTCGAGGGTGTAGAGCTGCTTGTCCTTGAGGGTCTCTGGCACCTCACCGCGAACGATGTCCTGCGCGAGGCCCTCGACGACGGCCGTCTTGCCGACGCCGGGCTCACCGATGAGCACCGGGTTGTTCTTGGTGCGTCGCGATAGCACCTGCATGACCCGCTCGATCTCCTTCTCGCGCCCGATGACCGGGTCGAGCTTGCCCTCGCGGGCGGCGGAGGTGAGGTTGCGACCGAACTGGTCGAGCACGAGCGATCCGGCCGGGGTGCCCTCTGCGGGGCCGCCCTGGGTCGAGCCACCGCCACCGGAGGCTCCCTCCTTGCCGCCCTGGTAGCCCGAGATGAGCTGGATGACCTGCTGGCGCACGCGGGAGAGGTCAGCGCCGAGCTTGACGAGCACCTGTGCCGCCACGCCCTCGCCCTCACGGATGAGGCCGAGCAGGATGTGCTCGGTGCCGATGTAGTTGTGGCCGAGCTGAAGCGCCTCGCGCAGGCTCAGCTCGAGGACCTTCTTGGCGCGCGGGGTGAACGGGATGTGGCCCGTGGGCGCCTGCTGGCCCTGGCCGATGATCTCTTGCACCTGCTCGCGCACGGCCTCGAGCGAGATGCCGAGGCTCTCCAGGGCCTTGCTCGCGACGCCTTCGCCCTCGTGGATCAGCCCGAGCAGGATGTGCTCGGTGCCGATGTAGTTGTGGTTGAGGCCCCTGGCCTCTTCCTGGGCGAGCACGACGACGCGGCGGGCGCGGTCGGTGAACCGTTCGAACATGGTGCTTCTCCTGACGGTCGAGTCCCCTCGATGCTAGTCGCGCCGACTGGCTGTGGCCCGTCGGTGGCCGACGAACGGTCACCTCGGGTCGCGTCGAGGTCAGGGTGTCCAACGTGGACAGTGGGTCGGCGTGTTCCGCGTTCGCTCTCGGCATAGCGCCGCAGGGCACGTCGCCGGATGCCGTGGCGCACCACCCGCCGGACGTCGCCGCGCCGGACGTCGCCGCGCCGGACGCCCACTGTCCGGCGCACTACAGCTTCGCCAATGTCGTGGCGAGCAGGGTCGACGCCTCCTGCTCCGTCAGGCCCTTGAAGGCCTGGCCACCGGTGACGTCGGCCATCCGCTGCAGGGAGGCGAGGTCCGGCTCGGGGCCGTACCCCAGCGTGATGATCCGGACCGGGCGCATCGGGTCGTAGAGCTGGCGCAGCTGGGAGAGCACGGCGGCTTCGCTGATCGACTGCCCGGGGTCGTCGTTCACCCCGTCGGTGACGATGACGACGGCGTTGAGCCGCCCGTAGGCGTAGTCCTGCTGCGCCGACGCGTAGCTCGCGATGACGGCGCGGTGCAGGGGCGTGTCGCCTTGGAGAGAGGGGGTGAGCGTGCCGATGGCGGTGGTCAGGGCCTCACGGCGCGGCACGGAGCCGACCGTGGCATCGAGGCGACCGAGCGGCACCAGGGCCTGGATGTCGTCACCGGGTGAGTTCGTGGTGAAGGACCAGAGGCCCAGGTCGCTGTCCGGGGCGGCGGAGCCCACGAGGCGACGCAGCGAGTCCTGGGCCAACGTGGACTTCGCGATCGAGCCGCCGGGGATGGGGTGGCGCATCGACCCCGACCGGTCGACGACGACCAGCAGGCGGGAGCGGCGGCCCGCGAGGGCCCAGGAGTCCAGGGCGGCCGTCACCTGTGCCCCGTCGGGGCGCTCTCCGTCGACCAGGTCCCCCTCGGCGACCCCCAGCTCGGCGCCGAAGGAGTCGTCGAGCTCACCCTCGGGGGTGCGCAGGCCCGCCTCGGTCAGGGCCTGACGCGCGGCGTCCGTGTCGAGGGCGCGCACGAGCGCGGCGTAGGCGGTGGCTCGCGCGGTGTCGGGCCCTTCCTTCGTCGTGAGCAGGAGCATCGGGAAGTCGAGGGCCGGGCCGAGAGCCGGGTCGTAGGCGGCGACGACCGACCCCCGGACGCCTGCGGCGGTCTGGGCAGTCAGGACGTCGAGCTCGGTGGTCGGCATCGCGTCGTACGTCCCGTCCGCGACGAGCTGGGCGGGAGTGCGGCCTCCGGCCTGCGGAACGGTGAGGCGCTGGCTGACCTCGGCGACCGCCTCGGGTGTGCTCCGGCCATCCGTCTGCGCCAGCAGGGCGGCCAGGCCCGCGGCGCTCTCCTGCGGGTCCGGGCTGCCGCTGGCGATCCCAGGGCTCCCAGCGGCCAGCTCGGCCCAGCGGGGTTGCGTGTCCGGCCAGCCCAGCTCGGTTGCCGTGCTGCGGGCCAGGGCGATGACGACCGGGGTCGTGGCCACGGTCGTCGCGTCACCCGTCAGCCGGGTGGCGCCGACCGGCGTGGCCTTGGCCTTCTCGACCCACAGGCTCGAGTCGGGCACCCACACATCGGGCAGGGATCCGCCCAGGCCGGTGCCCTCCGCACGAGCGATCTCGGCCGCGGTCGTCGTCGAGGGCTGGCTCGTGACGGTGACGCTGACGCAGCCGTCGGCCCCGGGAGCCAGGCCTGCCGTCGCCGTCGTCAGAGCCCGGGCGATGGCGGGGTCCGCGACGACGCTGAGGGTCGCCGGGTCGCACGGGGCGCCCGCTGCCTGCGCAGCGCCGTCGTCCGACACCAGGCGCTGCACGGCATACCCGCCACCGACCGCGAGCACGAGGATGCCGGCCACGACAGCGGCCGCGCGCCCTCGCCTCGAGGTGCGCGCGCTGGCGTGCTGTCCTCGCCCGCCGGCCGTGCGCCGGGTCTCGGTCCGTCGCTGTCCGTCGGACCGGTGCCGTCCTCCACGTGGCTCGCTCATGACGTCATCGCCGGCTCGCCGCGACCATTGCCGCGAACTCGTCACGGACCCGGAGCTCGTCATCGGCCGCAAAGGTGGGCAGCTGGTAGCAGCGGTCGAGGATGGAGGAGTCCGGGAAGATGAGGGGGCTCGCCGCAAGGTCGGGGTCGAGCCGTTCCATGGCCTCCTGGGCTCCCTGCACGGGGCAGATGTAGTTGACCCAGGCCGCCACGGTGGCGGCGACCTCAGGCTGGTAGTAGTAGTCGGCGAGGGCGGTGACGGTCGCGGCCTGCAACGACCCTGCCGGCACGACGAGGTTGTCCGACCAGATCACGAGGCCCTCCTCCGGGGGCACGAACTTCAGGTACGGGTTGTCGGCCTGCGCCTGCAGGATGTCGCCGGACCAGCCCAGGGACGCGACGAGCGCCCCCGAGTCCAGGGCCTCGAGGTAGTCGTTGCCGTAGAAGCCCGCGATCTGCCCGCGCTCCGTCGCGTCACGCAACAAGGCCGTGGCCGCGCTGACGTCGTCCGGCGTCGCGGTGGCGAGGTCGTTGCCCTGGGAACGCAGCGTCAGCCCGATGCTGTCGTTGAAGTCCGTGAAGAAGCCGACCTTTCCCTTGAGGTCAGGCCTGGTGAACAGCTCCTCCACGCTGCCGATGGCCCGGCCGACGCGGCGGGCGTCGTACGTGATGCCGGTCAGGCCGGCCTGCCAGGGAAGGGAGAGCCGCTGCTGCGGGTCCCAGTCGGGCGCGGCCAGGGCGGGAATCAGGTTCTTGGCGTTCGGGACGGGACCGAAGGGCTGGAGCTGGCCGCTGCGGGCCAGTCGGGCCGTCATCCAGGTGGTGAGGGTGAGGATGTCCGCGCCCACGGGACGCTTGGCCGCCAGGTCGTCGGCGATGGTCGCGACGTACTCCTCGTTGTCCTCGATGACCTCCTCGTAGGTCACCGGGATCCCGGTCTCGGCGGTGAAGCGGTCGAGCGAGGGGCGCTGCGAGCCGCTGTCATCGACGTCGATGTACTCGGGCCAGGTGGCCCAAACCAGTCTGCGCTGGGCCGAGGGCAGCGGGGTCGGCGTGGGCAGTGCCGTGGGGGTCGCCGAGGGTGATGGATCACCGGAACCGCCGTCGGTGCACGCTGCGAGCAGCGCACCGCCCAGGCCGGTGAGCGCGGCACGTCGAGTGGGGCCGCCCAGCCGGGAAGCGTGCCCCGCCAGAGCGCCACCTGCCGCTGCATCCCGGTTCGGCACGCGGTCAGTGTGTCGCAGGGGGCCCGGCAGAGGCAAGGCCTGCCCTGGGCGCCGGCTTGCTGCCGCGCGTGCATCCCGGATTGCCGCAGGGCTGGACGTCAGCTGCGCGGCCCGGCGGTCATCGCTCAGCGGCGACGCTGGCAGAGACCGCACCAGAAGAGGTTGCGGCCGGCGACCACGCGCGTACGCACCTTCGACCCACAGGCGGGGCACGGCATCCCCGCGCGCCTGTAGACCGACGACGAGCGTTCGGTGAGGTGCGGCACCCCGCCGCGACCGAGCGCCGCCTCGACCTCGAGCACCTGCTCCTCGACGGTGACGATGCGGCCGGTCGCGACGCCGAGGGGCAGGAGGCGCTCGAGGTCGTCCCAGATGAGGCGCCAGGACGCTCGGCGCAGCAGGCGGCCCTCCGTGAACGGCGACAGGCGGTGCCGGAAGAGCACCTCCGAGCGGTACACGTTGCCGATGCCGGCAAGCACCGCCTGGTCCATGAGGAGCTCACCAATGGGGCGCGACGAGCGGCTGATCCGGGCCCAGGCGGCGTCCGGGTCGGAGTCGGGGCGCAGCGGATCCGGGCCCAAGCGAGCCAGCACGCCGTCAATCTTCTCGGGCGTGGCCACCTCGCACAGCGTCGGCCCGCGAAGGTCGGCGATGTGCTGGTCGGTGCGCAGCCGCAGCCGCACCTGACCGACCGCCGGCACCTCCGCGGTCCACTCGTGGCTGTCGACGGTGAACGAGCCGATGAGGCCCAGGTGCACGTGCAGCCAGCGGTCGTCGGCGAACTCGACGAACAGGTGCTTGCCGCGCGACGTCGCCCGCAGCAGGTCGTGACCGTTCAGCAGGGCCGCCCCCTCGGCGAACTTGCCCTGGGGGCTCGTCACCTCGGGGGTGGTGCCCGCGAAGGCCTCGTGCAGGTCGCGGGCGAGGGCGAACAGCGTGTGGCCCTCAGGCATGCGGCCTCAGTTCCCGGACGATGCGCAGGGCCCTGGGCCCGAAGCCGTGCAACGCCAGGAGGTCGCGGTCCGCGGTGGCGGCCACGGCATCCCACGTCGTCAACCCGGCGCTCGCCAGCGCGCGGCGGGCCGGCGCCCCGATGGCGTGCACCTCGTGGGGCGGCTCCGAGGGTTCCGGTGTCGAGGTCGGCTGGGGGTGCTCGCCGGTCACGGTCAGCTGGCCTTCTTCGGTGCGGCCTTCTTCGCCGCCGTCTTCCTGGCAGGAGCCTTCCCGGCTGCGGTCTTCTTGGCGGCCGCCGTCTCCTCGGCGGCCGCCGTCTTGGTGGCCTTCTTCTTCTCGGCCGGGGCCTTGGCCGGGGCCGGCTCGGGAGCCTCACCCCGCGCGGCCTTGGCCTTCTCGACCGAGCGCGCCAGCGCCGCCAGCAGGTCGACGACCTCGCCGCTCTCCTCCGGCTCGGCCGCGCTGACGCGCACCTCGCCGCCCTCGACCTTGGCGCGCACGAGTTCCTTGACGGCGATCGCGTAGTCGTCCTCGTAGTCGTCGGGGTCGTAGTCGCCCGCGAGCTGGTCGATGAGCATCTTGGCCATCGCCATCTCCTGCTCGGTGGCGTGCTGGTCGTCGGTCACCGTCGCGAAGTCGGCGGCGCGCACCTCGTCGGGCCAGAGCATCGTCTGCATGACGATGACGCCGTCACGCACCCGCAGCACCGCCATCGTCATCCGGGTGCGGATGGAGACGGTGCAGATGGCCATCCGCTTCTCGGACTCCAGGGCGTCGCGGAGCAGGACGTAGGGCTTGGTGGCGGCCTTGTCGGGCTCGAGGTAGTACGACTTGTCGAGCCACATCGGGTCGATCTGGTCGGCCGGGACGAACTTCGTCACCCCGATCTCCTTGGACGTGCGGCTCGGCAGGTCGGCGAAGTCCTCGTCGGTGAGCACGACCATGTCGCCGTCCTCGGTCTCGTAGCCCTTGGCGATGTCGTCGTACGACACCTCCTCGCCGTCGATCGAGCAGGTGCGCTTGTACTTGATCCGCCCGCCGTCCTCGCGGTGCACCTGACGGAACTGCACGTCGTGGTTCTCGGTCGCGGAGTACAGCCGCACCGGCACGTTGACCAGGCCGAAGGAGACCGCGCCCTTCCAGATCGCCCTCATGGTCGCCACCTCTCCCGGATGCCGTCCGCGGCGTCTCGCGGTCAGCGCAGACTCCCAGCGTATGCCCAGCCGTGAGTGCGGAAGTGGTCGCTGGGGCCGCCACTTCCGCACTCATCGCGGGCAGGATGGTGCCCGTGGTTACCCCGTCCTCTTCCCACGAGCCGTCCTCGGCGCGCGCGCCGCTGCGGCCGATGCTCGCGACGGCGGCCGACCGGGTGCCGACGGGTGCCGACTGGGTGCACGAGGTCAAGTGGGACGGGATGCGGGTGCTCGTCGACGTGCGCGGCGGCGAAGTGCGCGTGTGGTCGCGCAACGAGCGGGACGTCACGGCCTCCTACCCCGAGCTCGCCGGCCTCGGGGAGGCCTACGACGACATGCTCCTCGATGCCGAGGTCGTCGCCCTCGACGGCGGCCGGCCCAGCTTCCACGCCCTGACCGAGCGCATGCACGTCTCGGACCGTCGCAAGGCGGTGCGGCTGGCGGCCACCCGCCCGGTGACGCTCATGGTCTTCGACCTGCTGCGGCTGTTCGGGGCCGACCTCACCGACCAGCCGTGGTCGGCGCGGCGGGGACTGCTCGAACGGCTGGACCTCACCGGCCCCACCTGGCAGGTGCCCGCGGTGCACGACGACGGAGAGCACCTGCTGGCCGCCACGGCCGAGCAGGGCCTCGAGGGCATCGTCAGCAAGCGCCGATCGGCCACCTACGCCGCCGGGCGCCGCTCGTCCGACTGGCGCAAGAGCGCCCACAAGGTCACCCACTCGGTCGTCGTCGGTGGTTGGCGCCCGGAGGTCGGGTCGGCGGGACGGCTCGGGGCCGTCCTCGTGGGCCTGCCTGACGGTGCCGGTGGCTGGCGGTACGCCGGCCGGGTCGGCTCGGGTCTGGCCGGAACGGCCGGGCAGGCGCTCGCAATGCGCCTGCGCCCGCTGAGCCGCGACGACTCGCCCTTCGACGACGACGTGCCCTCGATCGACGCCGTCGGCACGACGTGGGTGCAGCCTCGGGTCGTCATCGAGGTGCGTGCGCTGGAACTGACGGGGCAACACCGACTGCGGCAACCGGCATACCTCGGGGTGCGCACCGACCTCGTGCCCGCCGACCTCGAGGAGGTCGAGGATGCCTGATTTCGTGCCCGAGGTCACTCGGGTCGAGGTGGCTGGTCGCCGGCTCCGCCTCACCAGCCTCGACAAGGTCATGTACCCCTCGACCGAGACGACCAAGGGGGAGGTGCTCAGCTACTACGCGCAGGTGGCGCCGTTGATGCTGCCGCACCTTGCGCGGCGCCCGGTGACGAGGGTGCGCTACCCGCACGGCGTTCAGGACCAGATGTTCTTCTTCGAGAAGAACCTGCCCTCGGGCGCGCCGAGCTGGCTGCCCCGGATGCCGGTCGACGACGTCGTCTACCCCCTGATCGGCGACCTCGCAGACCTCACGTACCTGGTCAATCTCAACTCGCTCGAGCTGCACGTGCCGCAGTGGACCCTCACCGACGAGGGTGAGCGCGGCAACCCCGACCGCCTCGTCATCGACCTCGATCCGGGCAAGCCTGCCGGGCTGCACGAGTGCGCCCAGGTGGCCCTGCTCGTGCGCGAGCGGCTGGCCGCGCTCGGGCTCGAGCTGTACCCGGTCACCTCGGGCAGCAAGGGGATGCAGCTCTACGCGGCCCTCGGGGGTGACCTCACGAGCGACCAGGTGCGCGACCTCGTCATGCATCTCGCGCAGGAGCTGACGAAGAAGCACCCTGACCTCATCCTGTGGAAGATGAACACGTCGCTGCGGCCCGGCAAGGTCTTCCTCGACTGGAGCCAGAACGTGGCGGCCAAGACCACCATCAGCCCCTACTCCTTGCGGGGGCGGGAACTGCCCTGCGTCGCGGCGCCGCGCACGTGGGACGAGGTCGAACGCGGTGCGGTCGAGGCGGGGTCGCTTCGGCAGCTGATGTTCGACGAGGTGCTCGAGCGGGTCGCCCGCGACGCAGACCTGCTCGCCGACCTCCCCTGACCCCTTGCGTCCGGCACCTTGGTCGTCCAGACCACCAACATGCCGGACGTCCCGTCGGGGCTGCTCCTTGCGTCCGGCAGGTTGGCTGCTCAGGGCACCAGGGTGCCGGACGTTGCGGAGGGGCGCAGGCGGGGGCACCCGGCGCACTCGACACAGCCCGGCAGGGCATAGAGCAGGCAGCACGAGGCCCGAGGCGTGGCGCCGGGGCGCAGCAACCCCGCGGCCGACGAGGCCTCGCGCCGGGCGGCGTTCCACATGTCGTCGACCATCATCGACCGGGTGTGTGGGCCGAGGCGCACGAGCGACTCGTATGCCGTCGCGAGCGGTTGCGCGACCGCGCGGTAGTCGCGCTCGGCCCGGGTGAGCCGCTCCTCGAGCGACCCCTCGTCGGCGACGAGGCCGGTCAGCCGCACCTCTCGCGGCACGGTGGCGGGATCGAGCGCGAAGGACAGGTGCGTCAGGTCGGCACGCCACGGGCCGCTCGCGGCGGCGTGGGCACCCGTGTGGGCCGGAACCTGCAGCAGCCACTGCAGGACGAACGCCGCAGCGACCTGCGGTGGCGCGTCGGTGGCATACCAGCGGCTCTGGAGCGAGCGCAGCGCGCGTTGCCACGCCACGGCATCCGTCATGAGGGTGTGGGCGAGCGGCGGTCCGCCCGCGGTGAACGTCAGCCACGCGTGGCGGCGTGACATGCGTGCAGCGGCACCCGTCGGGTCGACGGATGCCGCTGCGGTGCTCGGGTCGAGGCTCAGGCGTGCGCCTTGTCGTAGGCGGCCTGGATCTCGGCGGAGATGCGACCGCGGTCGTTGACAGTGTGGCCGTTGTCGCGGGCCCACGCCCGGATGGCGCCGACGTCCTTGCGGCCGGAGGTCTTGCCGGCGGTGGAGCGGCCGGTCGAACGACGGCCACCCGTGCGCTCGGCGTGGCCGATCCACACGGCGAGGTCGTCGCGCAGCTTTGCGGCGTTGTCCGAGGTGAGGTCGATCTCGTAGCTCACACCGTCGAGTGAGAACGAGACGGTCTCGTCAGCAGGGGAGCTCTTGTCGAGGTCGTCGACGAGGAGCACCTGGACCTTCTTAGCCATGGTTTTCCCTTCAGGTCGTTGCGGATATCATCCGCGGCACGTAGCAACATGCCGCGGTCAATTTAGCAGCACATTCTGAGAAGTGGGAATTGCCCTGTGGACAACATTCCTCGGGCAATTGAATGCGTCCAGTAATCAGGGGGCGTCGTCGCCCGACGTCGACGGGGTGTCGGGCGTCATTCCCGGGGCCTTCGGTGGGGGTACGGAATCCGAAGGTGACCGTGCACCGCTACGCCCCGCACGGTCCATTTCGGCTTCGAAGCGGTTCTGTGCGAGACGCTCCCGACGATCGCCCTCGAGCATGCTCTTGATCAGGAAGTAGAACATCGTGGCGACGACAATCGTCGGCACGATTCCGGCGACATAAGGCCAGATCGAGGACATGTCAGGCCTCCGGCTTGAGGTGCGGAAAGAGAATGGTCTCGCGAATGGTGGACCCGGTGAAGAGCATGATGAGGCGGTCGACGCCCAAGCCCAGACCCCCCATGGGTGGTGCTCCGTACTCGAGGGCTCGCAGGAAGTCCTCGTCGATCTGCATCGCCTCGGGGTCGCCCCCGGCGGCGAGCAGCGACTGGCTGGTGAGCACCTCGCGCTGGATGACGGGGTCGACGAGCTCGGAGAAGCCGGTGCCGCGCTCGACGCCGGCGATGATGAGGTCCCAGGCCTCGATCAGGCCTTCCTTCTCGCGGTGCGGGCGGGCCAGGGGCTGGGCGATCGCCGGGTAGTCGCACAGGAAGGTCGGCTGGAGCAGGCCGGGCTCGACGAGCTCGCCGAGCAGTTCGAGGAACACCTTGTCCTTGGCCAGCCCCGGGTCGACCTCCACCCCGTGGGTCGCCGCGTACCCGAGCAGGGTCTCCTTGGGGGTGTCGATCGTGACGGTCTCGCCGACGACCTCGCTGACGGCGTCATAGACGGGCAGCCAGCGCCACTCGCCGTCGAGGTCGATCTCCCCGGCAGGGGTCTGCACGACGCGCGACCCCAGGGCGTCGGCGACGCCGAGGTAGAGGTCGCGCATGAGGGCGCCGATCGAGGTCTGGTCACCCCACGCCTGGTACGCCTCGAGCATCGTGAACTCGGGCGAGTGGGTGGCGTCGACGCCTTCGTTGCGGAAGATGCGCCCCATCTCGTAGACCCGGTCGACCCCGCCGACCACGGCCTTCTTGAGGTTCAGCTCCAGGGCGATGCGCAGCACCATCTCCTGGTCGAAGGCGTTGAGGTGGGTGCGGAAGGGGCGCGCAGCGGCGCCGCCGTGGATCAGCTGGAGCACGGGGGTCTCGACCTCGACGTAGCCTTGGTCGTCGAGCACGCCGCGGATCGCCCGCAGGGCCGCAGCCTTGGTGCGCACCATGTCGCGGGCCTCCTGGCGCACGACGAGGTCGGCGTAGCGCTGGCGGACCCGGCTCTCCTCGGACAGCTCCTTGTGCAGCACCGGAAGCGGGCGAAGGGCCTTGCTCGCCATCTCCCAGTGGCTGGCCATCACCGACAGCTCGCCGCGCCGGGAGCTGATGACCCGACCCTCGACGAACACGTGGTCGCCGAGGTCGACGTGCGCCTTCCAGTCGGCCAGGGCCTCTTCGCCGACCTCGGCCAGGCTCAGCATGACCTGCAGGCGCGTGCCGACCCCCTCTTGGAGCGTCGCGAAGGCGAGCTTGCCGGTGTTGCGGATGAAGACCACGCGGCCGGCGACGCCGACGACGTCCTGGGTCTCCTCGCCCTGCTCGAGGTGGCCCCACTGCTCGCGGACCTCGGCCAGCGAGTGCGTGCGCGGCACGGCGACGGGGTGCGCGTGCCTGCCGGTGGCGAGCAGACGGTCGCGCTTGTCGCGGCGGACCCGCATCTGCTCGGGCAGGCCGATCTCGGGGAGGGCGGGGGTCGGGCTCTCGGTCACGATCCACAAGCCTACGGGCCGGGACGGGGTGTGGGTGGTGGGGGTTAGCGTGGCCGGATGCCGTCCGCTCGCCGCCCGTGGACCGAAGGCCTTCCAGCGCGCCGCCTCGAGCGAGCGCGCCATGCCGAGCTGCCGGCATCCGACGTCTGGCCCGTGACGATCCCCGCGGTGGCGCAGGTCCTGGCCCACGGCATCGACCTGGCCGCCTGCACGGTGCTCGTCGGGGAGAACGGCTCGGGCAAGTCGACACTCGTCGAGGCGCTCGCGATGGCGGCGGGCATGAACGCCGAGGGCGGCTCGACCGGGGCCACCCACCGCACCCACGCCAGCGAGTCGCCGCTGCACGAGTGGGTCACGGTTGTACGCGACCCGGGGGCGCCGCGGTGGGGCTACTTCGTGCGGGCCGAGACGATGCACGGGCTGTTCACCTGGCTCGACACCAACCCCGGACCGACCGACCCCGCCTTCCACACGCTCTCGCACGGTGAGTCGTTCGTGGCCCTGCTCGGCACGAGGCGGTTTCGGGGCGAGGGGTTGTTCGTGCTCGACGAGCCGGAGGCAGGGCTGTCGTTCCAGGCGCAGCTGCACCTCGTGGCCGAGCTCGCCGAGATGGCTCGTCGCCCGCGCACCCAGGTCGTGCTGGCCACCCACTCGCCGGTGCTGGCCGCCATCCCGGGCGCGAGCGTGCTGGAACTGGGGGAGCACGGCATCCGGTCGACGACGTGGGACGAGCTCGACGTCGTCACGCACCACCGCAGCTTCCTCGCCGAGCCGCGTCGGTACCTGCGGCACGTCATCGACGACCTCGACGACTGACAGGCCACAGCGAGGGCTGCCGGCCCGAGCTGCTGATCCCACCGCGACGACCGGCATCCTCCGGTGCATTCCGTCAGCGGGTGCGGCTCTGACACACTGAATTCACTCCACTGGCATGACAAGGACCGATACCCGTGAGCACGACCCCCACCCGCATCACCCACCTCATCGGCGGCACTTCCTGGCAGGGCAGCCCCGCGCGCACCAGCCCGGTGTTCAACCCCGCCACCGGCGAGCAGACCGGCGTGCTCGACCTCGCCTCCTGCGAGCTCGTGGGCGAGGTCGTCCGCTCCGCGAAGGCCGCATGGGAGTCGTCGTGGCAGCGGGCCTCGCTGACCCAGCGCACCCAGGTGCTCTTCCGCTTCCGCGAGCTGCTCAACGAGCGCAAGGCCGAGATCGCCGAGCTCATCACCGCCGAGCACGGCAAGGTCGTCTCCGACGCGATCGGTGAGGTCACCCGCGGGCTCGAGGTCGCCGAGTTCGCCTGCGGCATCCCGCACCTGCTCAAGGGCGGCTTCTCCGAGAACGTCTCGACCAAGGTGGACGTCTACTCGATCCGTCAGAGCCTGGGTGTCGTCGCCGTCATCAGCCCGTTCAACTTCCCGGCGATGGTGCCGCTGTGGTTCGTCCCCGTGGCGATCGCCTGCGGCAACGCGGTCGTCATCAAGCCGAGCGAGAAGGACCCGTCGGCGGTCAACGCGGTGGCGGCGCTGTGGAAGGAGGCCGGCCTGCCCGACGGCATCCTCAACGTCGTGCACGGTGACAAGGAGGCCGTCGACGCGCTCTTGACCCACCCTGACGTCAAGGCCATCTCGTTCGTCGGGTCCACCCCGATCGCGAAGTACGTCTACGAGACCGGCACGGCGCACGGCAAGCGTGTCCAGGCCCTCGGCGGGGCGAAGAACCACATGCTCGTGCTGCCCGACGCCGACCTCGACCTCGCGGCCGACGCCGCCGTCAACGCCGGCTTCGGCTCGGCCGGTGAGCGCTGCATGGCGATCTCGGCCCTGCTCGCTGTCGAGCCCATCGCCGACGACCTCGTCGCCAAGATCACCGACCGCATGGGCAAGCTCGTCACCGGTGACGGCACCCGCGGCTGCGACATGGGCCCGCTGGTCACGGCGCAGCACCGCGACAAGGTGACGTCCTACCTCGACGCCGGCACGCAGGCTGGGGCCACCCTGGTCGTCGACGGTCGCGACGGTGACGTCGACGCCGACGGTGAGGGCTACTTCCTCAAGCCGACCCTGTTCGACCACGTCACCACGGACATGTCGATCTACCAGGACGAGATCTTCGGCCCGGTGCTGTCCGTGGTGCGCGTTGCGAGCTACGACGAGGGGTTGAAACTCATCAACGACAACCCCTACGGCAACGGCACGGCGATCTTCACCAACGACGGTGGCGCCGCGCGGCGCTTCCAGAACGAGGTGGAGGTCGGCATGGTCGGGGTCAACGTGCCGATCCCCGTGCCGATGGCGTACTACTCCTTCGGTGGGTGGAAGAACTCGCTGTTCGGCGACAGCCACGCGCACGGCATGGAGGGGGTCAACTTCTTCACCCGCGGCAAGGTCGTGACCTCGCGCTGGCTCGACCCGAGCCACGGCGGCATCGAGCTCGGCTTCCCGCAGAACACCTGATCCCGACTTCGTGCACGGCACCCACCCGGCTCAGGGTGGCTGCCGTGCAGGAAGTGCCTGCTCAGGTGAGCAGCAGGGCTGCTGCCGCCAGGGCGGAGGCGAGCAGTACCGCGACGTCGAAGCCGCGCTGGCTGATCCGCCTGACCGTCGCGTAGCCGAGGAGCCCGCCGAGCAGGACGAACGGCGCGAGCGCGAGGGCGCGCACGGCATCCACGGGGTGCAACAACCCGAGCCCGATCGAGAACGGCACCTTCGTGAGGTTGACGATGAGGAAGAACCACGCGCTCGTGCCGACGAAGCGGCGCTTGTCGATGCCCGCGGCCGACAGGTACAGGGTCATCACCGGGCCGGCGGCGTTCGCGGTCATCGTCGTGAAGCCCATCGCCGAGCCCGCGGCGATCGCCGCTCCCGGATGCCGGTGCGTCGTCGGGGGTGTGTCGCGGGCGCGCCACTTCACCCACAGCTGCAGGCCGAGGAGCACGAGCAGGACGGCTCCGATCCAGCGGCGCAGGGTGTCGTCGCTGACCACCCGCAGGAAGAGGGTGCCGAGCAGCAGGCCGGGGATGACGGCGGGCAGCAGGCGGCGGATGAGGCCCCAGTCGGGGTCGCGGCGGTAGTGCCAGCAGGCGATGACGTCGCCGACGATCAGGATCATGAGGATCGCCGCGGTCGACTCCCGGGCCGGGAGCACGGTCGCGAAGATGGCGACGGCCACGACACCGAGCCCACCGAGGGCGGTCTTGGAGTACCCGATGATCGCCGCGGCGAGAGCCATGAGGGCCAGGGCGCCCGTGCTGGAGGCCAGTTCCACGCCGGTCAGGTGTCGCGGGGGTCGATGCGGCGAAGGCCCGGGATGCCGTCGAAGTCCGAGTCGGTGGTCACGATGGCGTCGAACCCCGCGCGGATGGCGGTCGCGGCGTGGACGGCATCTCGGCCACGAACGGTCGAGGTGGCCACGAGGGAGATCGCCGTCTGCAGGACGCCTTCGTCGAACCGATGCAGGACGACCATCTCCTGAACGTCGCGGGCCTCCGCGACCGCGGTCGCACGATCCACCATGCGCATGCGATGGAAGAGGACCTCCTGAACCCCCTCGACACTCATGTGCAACGTCGAGCCCGAGGCGGCCTGGGCCTCGAGGAAGGACCGGCACGCGTGCTGTGCCGTGCTGGGTTCGCCAGCGGCGAGCAGGATGATCGTGGCGTCAAGGAAGTGGTCAGCCACGCAAGATCGCATCCATGTGATCGATCTCGTCCTGCTCGTACTCGGCCTTCAGCTGTGCTGCGCTCGGTGTTGGCCCCAGACCGGCCTCCACCGGCGTCGCCGTGCGGTCGAGCCATCGCTTCAGGGCAGCGGCCCGCTTGGTCGCCTCATCGGGGTGCTGACGGTCGATGGCCTCACGGATCACCGCGTTGACGCTTCGGCCGCTTTCCTTGGCCACCTCCGCCAGGCGGGCATGCTGCTCCTGCGTGAGGAGCAGCTGAAGTCGGCGTTCCAGGGTGGACATGCACACACCATACACATGTGCACCGACAGGCAAACGGATGCCGTGGTGAGCCGACAGTGTCGGCTCACCACGGCATCCGGGAGTGGTGGGGTGGTGGACGGCCAGCCGATCAGAAGCGGCCGAGCGACTTCTTCTTCCAGGCCTTCTTCAGCGACAGGCGCACGATGTCGCGGCGGCGACGCCCCTCGACCTTGTTCGGCAGCGAGAGCTCGACGACCTTCCAGTACACCGATGCCGCCTGCTTGGGCAGCGAGCCGGTGACGTACGGCAGGTCGTGACGCTCCATGAGGTCGCGGATCTGCGGGGCGATCTCGGCGTAGCGGTTGCTCGGCATGTCCGGGAAGAGGTGGTGCTCGATCTGGTGGCTGAGGTTGCCACTCATCACGTGCATGGCCTTGGAGCCGCTGATGTTGCCCGAGCCGAGCATCTGCCGCAGGTACCACTCGCCGCGGGTCTCGCCCTCGATGGTGGTCTTCTCGAAGGTCGCGATGCCGGGCGGGAAGTGGCCGCAGATGATGACGGTGTTGGTCCACACGTTGCGCACGAGGTTGGCGACGACGTTGGCCGTCAGGGTGTGCCGGGCCGAACCGGTGAACGTCGCGGCGGCCAGGGCCGGGTGCACGACGTAGTCCTTGGTGGCCTGGCGCTTGATCTTCGCGACGACCTCGGCGGCGTCGGCACGGAACTTCGCCTTCTCCTCCTCGCTCATCCGCTTGCGCTTCGCGAGGTAGCCACCGAGCTCGAGGTCGTAGGCCGCGATGGAGTACTCGAAGAGCAGCGCGTTGCCGACGTGCCAGATGGGCTGGAAGAGGAAGAACGGGCTCCACCGCTGGTCCTCGTCCACGCGCAGGATGCCGTAGCCGAGGTCGTTGTCGCGGCCGAGCACGTTGGTGAAGGTGTGGTGGATCTCGTTGTGGCTGTGCTTCCACTGGGTGCTCGGGGAGGCGTTGTCCCACTCCCACGCGGTCGAGTGGATCTTCGGGTCACGCATCCAGTCCCACTGGCCGTGCATGACGTTGTGGCCGATCTCCATGTTCTCGAGGATCTTGGCCACCGACAGGCCGGCGGTGCCGATCCACCAGGCCGGGCGGAAGCCCTTGACCTTGACGCCGGAGAACAGCAGCACGGCGCGGCTGCCCATCTCGAGGTAGCGCTGGGTCTTGATGACCGTGCGGATGTAGGCGGCGTCGCGCTCGCCGCGGCTGTCCATGACCTCCTTGCGCAGGGCGTCGAGCTCGACGCCGATGCCCTCGATCTGCTCGGGGGTGAGGTGCGCGGCCGGGTTCGGGCGGCCGGACTTCTTCAGCGCGGGGCGCTGGGGGCGCGGGGTCAGGCTGGTCACCGACAGTCGCGGGTTGATGCCGTTCGGCTTCGTCGACGCGTGGGCGGGGATGGTCTGCGGCGCGGTGCGCTCGGGGGCGAGAGTCATGTGGCGGTGTCTTCCGGGTGGTCAGGAGGTCAGGGTCAGAGGTCGAGGTCGCAGGCGCCGGCGACGGCGTTCACGCAGGTCTGCACGGGCAGTTCGTCGCCGGGTTCGACGACGGTGATGTCACCGGTGCGCAGGTCGCGGATCGCGCCCTCGCGCATGGTGACGACGCAGCCGAAGCAGATGCCCATGCGGCATCCGCTCGGCATGAGGACGCCGGCGGCCTCGCCGGCGTCGAGGATGGGGGTGCCACCGTCGGCCTCGACGGTGCGGCCACTGGCGGAGAAGGTGACCGTGCCACCCTCGCCGGGCTCGATGATGCTCGGGCGGAACCGCTCGGTGTGCAGGGCCTGCGCCAGTCCCGCGGCGGCCCAGTGGGCCTCGGCGGCGTCGAGCAGGCCGGTCGGCCCGCACAGCCACGTCTCACGCTCGCGCCAGTCGGGCACGAGGGTGTCCAGGCGCGCGAGGTCGAGCACGCCGTGCTCGTCGTCGAGGTTCAGGGTCAGGGCGAGGCGGCCGCTGTCGGCAAAGCCGTGCAGCTCGTCGGCGAAGATCACGTCGGATGCCGTGGGCGCGCAGTGCACGTGGGCGGCGTCGGCGATCTCACCCAGGTGGTTGCGCAACATCCCCATCACCGGGGTGATGCCGCTGCCGGCGGTGAGGAAGAGCACCTTCTCGGGCGCCGGGGTCGGCAGGCAGAAGTCGCCGGTGGCCTGGTCGAGCATGACCAGGGTGCCGGGGCGGGCCCTGCGCACGAGGTGGTTGGAGACGACGCCGTCGGGGATCGCCTTGGTCGTGATGGCGATGCATCCCGCGGGGATACCGGCCGCGGGGCTGCCGTCGGCACGATGGGTCAGGCTGTAGGCGCGCCACTGGCGCACCCCGTCGATGTCGATGCCGATCCGGATGTACTGCCCGGGAACGTGCCCGAGCCAGCCGCGACCGGGGCGGATGACGATCGTCACGGCATCCGAGGTCTCGGGGCGGACGTCGATGATCCGGCCGCGCAGGTCGGCCCCGGCGCGCAGCGGGTCGACGAGGTCGAGGTAGTCGCCGGGCACGAGCGGGGTGGCCAGGGCCTCGACGACGCGGCGCGCGCTGCGGACCACGCCGCCGATCGGGCCGGGAGCGTGGGCACCGAGGCGGGCACGCGGCATCCCGGCCTCACGGGAGGGTCGGTCGACGGTGGGGGCACTCATTACGCCAGCGTAACCTACGGAAACGTAACTTACGAATCCGTAACCACCGCGGGTGCGAACCGTGCCTGCTGAAGGTAGTGCCCGATGACGGTTAAAGGTAGTGTAGCGGTGCTGCTAGAGGTAGTGTAGACGGTGTTGAGCAGCAGAGGAGCAGATATGTCGCCTGAGGTCTACTCTCGTCGATCACTGGATGACGAACTCGACGAACTCCTGCCCCTTGCCTCGGCCATCGCGCTCGAGGGACCCAAGGGTGTCGGGAAGACACGAACGGCGCTGCGGCGATCGGATGCCGCCTGGTTCCTTGACGACGAATCTCACCGCGCTCTGGTGTCTGCCGACCCCACGTTCGCCGCCGCCCCACCGGGGACCGTGCTCATCGATGAGTGGCAGCGACTGCCGTCCGTCTGGGACTCGGTGCGTCGACGCGTCGACGAGGGGGCACCGGCAGGCCGATTCCTGCTGTCGGGGAGCGCGACTCCCGTCGGCGGCACCGTCGTTCACAGCGGGGCGGGCCGCATCCTGTCGCTCCGGATGAGGCCGATGGCGCTGTACGAGCGCCCCGGCGCCTCACCGAGCATCCGACTGCGACATCTCCTGGATGGCCGCCAAGGCCCGATCGGCGGAACGACGAGCACCAGCCTCGTGGACTACTTCGAGGCCATCGAGTCCACGGGTCTGCCTGGCCTCATGAGCGAACCCCCACGGCTGCGCAGACCACTGCTGCGCAGCTACGTGGACCAGATCCTGCTCAAGGATCTGCCGGAGCAAGGGCTGGCCGTGCGACGGCCAGAGACCCTGCGACGGTGGCTTGCTGCGTACGCGGCCGCCTCGTCGACGACCGCCGCCTACTCGCGGATCCTCGACAGCGCAACGGCGGGCGACGGCAGCCACCCGGCGAAGACGACGACGATCGCCTACCGCGATCACCTCACGCAGCTCTTCCTGCTCGATCCTGTACCGGGGTGGTCACCGAGCCGCAGTCCGCTGCGACGCCTCCAGCAGGCGCCGAAACACCAGCTGGCGGATCCTGGTCTCGCGGCCGCCATCCTGGGACTCACCGCGCAGCGCTTGCTCAGCCCACAAGGGGCGCATGTGGCCGGACCGCTGTTCGAGGCACTGGCGACCTTGTCCGTCAGGGTGGCTGCTCAGAGCGCCGAAGCCAGGGTGGGTCATCTCCGTACGGGCAACGGCGACCGAGAGGTGGACCTCATCGTGGAGGGGGAGGCGGGTCAGGTGCTGGGAATCGAGGTCAAGATGTCGGCCAGCGTCGGCGATGCCGATGTCAGGCACCTCAGGTGGCTACGTGAGCAACTCGGCAGCGACGTCGTCGACCTCGTCGTCCTCACGACGGGCACGCACGCCTACCGGCGACCCGACGGCATCGCGGTGATTCCGCTGGCGCTCCTTGGGGCGTGACTCTCCGCCGGTCCCGACCCTTGCGACGAGAAGCCGCCCGACCCGCCGTTTCGTGGCGTGTCGGGCGGCTTCTCGCAGGAGTGCGGAAGGTCGGTCAGTGGTCTCCGGCCATCAGGCGACCGATCTCGGTGCGGTCGGCGCCGCGCGCGGGCAGTTCGGCCACGACCTTGCCACCGTGAACGACCGCGATCCGGTCGGACAGCGACAGGATCTCGTCGAGCTCGGCCGAGACGAGCAGCACCGCGGCGCCGGCATCGCGGGCGTCGACGATGCGCCGGTGGATGAACTCGATCGATCCGACGTCGACCCCACGGGTGGGCTGGGCCGCCATGAGCAGGCGCGGCTTGAACGCCATCTCGCGGGCGACGACGACCTTCTGCTTGTTGCCACCCGAGAGTGACCCGGCGCTCTGCTGCACCCCGGACGAGCGGATGTCGAACTCGGTGCGCACCGCCTCCGCGTGCTCGCGGATGGCGTCGAACTGGCGCACTCCGCTCTTGGAGTACGGCGCCTGGTCGAACTCGTTGAGCACGAGGTTGTCCGCGATGGAGTACGAGGCGACGAGGCCGTGCTTCTCACGGTCCTCGGGGATGTGCCCGACCCCGGCGTGGTGCGTCTGGTGCGGGTTGGCCTTCGTGAGGTCGAGGTCGCCCAGGGTCATCTGCCCCGACACGACCTTGCGCATCCCGGCCAGGGCCTCGACGAGCTCGCGCTGGCCGTTGCCCTCGACGCCGGCCACCCCGACGATCTCCCCGGCGCGCACCGACAGCGTGAACCCGTTGACGGCACCCAGTTCACGGTCGTCGAGGACGTGCAGGTCGGTGATCGTGAGGACGGTGTCGGTCGGCGTGGCGTCGGCCTTGTCGATCGACAGCACGACCTCGCGGCCCACCATCATCGTCGCGAGCCCACGGGCGTCGGTGTCCTTGGTGGCGACCTCACCGACGACCGCGCCCTGGCGCAGCACGTAGACGCGGTCGGCCACCGCCAGCACCTCACGCAGCTTGTGCGTGATGAACACGATGGAGGTGCCGGAGGCCGCGAGCTCCTTCATCACCCCGAGCAGCTCGTCGGTCTCCTGCGGCGTGAGTACCGCCGTCGGCTCGTCGAGGATCAGCAGGTCGACGCTGCGCGAGAGCGCCTTGAGGATCTCGACGCGCTGCTGGGTGCCGACGGGCAGGTCCTCGACCTCGGCGTCGGGGTCGACCGGCAGGCCGTGCTTGGCCGACAGACTGCGCACCATCTCGCGGGCGCTGTCGAGGTCGAGCACGGCTCCACCTCGTGTCGGCTCGTGTCCGAGGATCATGTTCTCGGCCACCGTCATGACTGGCACGAGCTGGAAGTGTTGGTGCACCATGCCGATGCCGCGGGCGATGGCGTCGCGCGGGTCCTTGATGGGGGTCGAGTCGCCCTTGACCGTGACCGTCCCCGAGTCGGGGGTGATGAGGCCGAAGATCTGGTTGACCAGGGTGGACTTTCCGGCCCCGTTCTCACCGAGCAGGGCGACGATCTCGCCGCGCCGCACGTGCATCGTGATGTCGCGGTTGGCCCGCACCGAGCCGAAGCTCTTGGTCAGCCCGGCGAGGTCGAGCAGCACCTCTCCGACGTTGCCCTCCCCGAAACCCGACTTCTCCGGCGGGAGCTCGAGGACGGCATCCGACGTGGCGATGGCCTCGAGGTGCTCGGGCGCGGTGTCGGCGGGGACCGGTGTGGGGGTGTTCTCGGGGGTGCTCATCACTGGTCTCCCTTGACGTACGGCTGTCCGACGGCTCCCGGCGCTCGAACCCGCCCGGCGGCGATGGCCAGGACGACGATCGTCACGACGAAGGGCAGGGTGCCCGTGAGCTGCGGCGGGATGTCGATGCTGCCGCCGGCCTGCAGCTGCGAGGCCACGGCGTTGATGAAGCCGAAGAAGATCGCCATCGCCAGCGCCCGCAGCGGACGCCACGCGCCCATGATCATGATCGCCAGGGCGAGGAACCCTCGGCCGGCGACCATGCCGCGCTCGAAGGACGACGAGGCATCCATCGACAGGTAGACCCCGGCGCAGCCGGCGAGGGTGCCCGCCAGCGTGACGTTGATCAGGCGCAGCCGCTCGACGTTGATGCCGGCCGTGTCGGCGGCCGACGGGTACTCGCCGACGGCGCGCGTGCGCAGACCCCAGCGGGTGTGGAACAGCGCGACGTGCACACCGATTGCGGCGAGGATGGCGAGCGTGGCGAAGATGCTCGTGCCGGAGAAGAAGACCTCACCGATGAGCGGGATCTTCGACAACGGCCAGATGTCGAACTTCGGCATGAGGCCGGGCAGCAACTGGCCCGGCTGGTAGTAGAACGAGGTGATGCCGGTGGCGATGATGTTGAGCACGACACCGGCGATGATCTGGTCCATCCGCCACTTCACGGTGGTCCACGCGAGGAACCCGCCGAGGATCAGGCCGCTGCCGATGCCGGCGAGCACGCCCACGAGCAGCGAGCCGCTGTAGGCGGCGGCGAAGAACCCGGCGAAGGCCGCGACGAGCATCTGCCCCTCGATGCCGATGTTGACGACACCGGAGCGTTCACCGATGACGCCGACGAGGGCGGCGAGGACGAGCGGGATGGCGTAGCCCCAGGCCGAGACGTACATGCTCGGGGCGATGTCGTTCTTCAGGTAGTAGAAGGCGTACGCCGCGACGATGACGGCGACGGACACGATCACGGTCGTGCGGTTCTTGGCGATCCAGGCACCCATGTCAGTTACCCCAGCTCGTCGAGGCGGCGGCGACCTTGTCGGCGCGGCTGCGGAAGATCCACTTGCCGAGCACCGGGATGGACACCATGAGCAGGATGATCGCGAGCAGCAGGTCGACGACCTCGGGGGCGATGCCCGTCGCGAACTGCAGGCCCGGGGCCCCGGTGCGCAGGATGCCGACGAGGAGCGCTGCCGGGATCGTCGCGAGCGGGTTGGCCCGGGCCAGCAGGGCGATGGTGATGCCGTCGAACCCGAGGGTGCCGCCGATGGCCGGCTCGAACCGGTGCAGGGTGCCGGCCGCCTCGAGGGCGCCGGCGAGGCCGGCGAGGCCACCACCGAAGACCATCGACAGGGCAATGATCCGGTTGATGTTGATGCCGGCGTAGCGGGCGGCGTGCTTGTTGGCGCCGACGGTGTTGAGCTTGAAGCCGAGCGTCGTGCGCGACAGCATCCACCAGCAGGCGATGGCCAGGGCCAGGGCGATGACGAACCCGATGGGGATGCCGGCGACGGCACCGACACGTGCCGCGTCGGGGATGAGCTCGGTCTGCGGGATGCCGCTGGTCTTGGAGCCCTCGGCCTGCAGGGGGCCGGTGACGAGCCACCAGGTCACGCCGGCCGCGATGTAGTTGAGCATGATCGTCGTGATGACCTCGTGCACCCCGCGGGTGGCCTTGAGGACACCGGCGATCCAGCCGATGAAGGCACCGGCCACCATGCCGGCGACCATGCCGCACAGGGCTCCGAGGAACCCGAGGCCACCAGCGGCGTAGGCGACCCAGGCGCCGAACATGGCGCCGAAGATGAGCTGGCCCTGGCCACCGATGTTGAACAGGCCCACGCGCAGCGGGATCACGACGGCGAGGCCGGTCAGCACGAGCGGCGCCGTCTTCTGCAGGGTCCGGGTCAGCCCGCCGTCGACGAGGAGGGCCTCACGGATGATCGTCTCGTAGGCGTACCAGGGGCTCACCCCCTGGTAGCGGATGAGGGCCGCACCGACGAGCAGTGCGATGGCGAGGGCGACGAGGATGACGACACCGCTCTGGTGCGTCAACAGGTACGCCAGGGGCTGGGCCGGCTTCTTGTCACCGGAGGTTCCCCCGCTCGAGGGCGGTGGGGCGGCGGCCTGGTCGGCCACAGTGGGTGTCTCGCTCATACGACTCCAATGTCGGTGGGTGCCCACAGTGTGGCGGGTCGCGGACTCTTGGCAAAGGGTGACGCGACGGGGAGGTCCACACGCGCCCGGGGGCGGGCACCCGTGCTGGGTGCCCGCCCCCGGTGACGAGGTGGTTGGGTCCCGGAACTAAGGCCGGGCCCGAGGTCACATCGGTCAGAGGGTGACGCCGGTCTGCAGGGTGCCGGCTTCCATCTGCTTGACGACCTCGTCGACCTTGGCCTTGACGTCAGCCGGGATGACCGACTCGAAGTCGTGGAAGGGGGCGAGGCCGGCCTTGCCGAGGGTCTGGTTCTCGGCGAAGTCGCCGTCCTTGGCCGTGACCAGGGTCTCGGTGACACCCTCGGTGATGAGCTTCATCGCCGAGGTGATGAGGCACGGCTGGGCCGCGGGGACGGTGTCCCACTGGTCGGTGTCGACACCGATGCAGAAGACCTCGGTGCCTGCACCCTTGGCCTTGGCGACCTCCTGGAGAGCGCCGTTACCGGTGTTGCCACCGGCGCCGAAGATGATGTCCGCACCCTGGGCGAGCTGCTTCTTGGCCTCGCCAGCGCCCCACACCGGGTCGTTGAAGGCGTTGTCGCCGGCGGGGTGGTACACGGTGGTGACGGTGACCGCGGGGTTCGCGGCCTTCGCGCCGGCCTCGAAGCCCTTGGCGAACTTCTGGACCGGGGGGATCTCGAGACCGAGGACCTGGCCGAGCTTGTTCGTCTTGGTCATCAGGCCCGCGAGGTAACCGGCGCCGTAACCGGCCTGGTCCTCGGGGAAGATGAGGCCGGTGACGTTCTTGCCGGGGACCGCGGCCGGGTCGTACCCCTGGTCGACACCGATGAAGCGGGTGCCGGGGTTGGCCTTGGCCGCCTCGAGCGTGGCGTCGGTCATGAGGAAGCCGACCGTGACGATGGCGTCGTACTTCTTGTTGGTGAACTGTGCCATGTTGGCGGCGTAGTCCTTGGCGTCCTGGGTCTCGATGTACTTGTAGAAGCCGTTGGTCTGCTTCTGGGCCTCGAGAGCTCCCTCGTGCGCGGACTGGTTGAACGACTTGTCGTCCACCTTGCCGGTGTCGGTGACCAGACCGATGCAGAACACGGCCTCGTCGGCGCAGTTGCTGTCGTCGGTGGGGGCGCCGGGGGCTGCGGAGCCGGCCGGAGCGGAGGACTCGGAGCTGCCGGTGCTGCCGCCACAGCCCGCGAGGGCGAGGGCGAGCGCGGCGGGAACCGCGACGAGGTAACGCGTGGACTTCATGAAGGTTCTCCTTGGAGATGGGGTCAGACACGTAAGGCTATGTCGTCGGGTGCCCGTCGGGGGCAGACCTTTGAGTGTCGTTGCCCTGTTGTTACCTCGCCAGAGTGTGTCGTTGACGACATGCGGGCGCCGCGGTTGGCAGGTCTCACCAACCCGGCGCTGCCGACCACCCGGCATCCACGGTGATGGTGGTGCCGGTGATGCCTGATGCGGCTGGTGAGGCGAGGAACGCCACGGTCGCCGCGACCTCGGATGCCGTGACGGGGCGTCCCAGCGCGCTGGCTCGCGACCAGCGCTCGACCCCCTGTGGCCAGTCGTTCTCGAGGCCCTCGCGGTCGATGAGGCCGGGTGCGACCCCGACGACCCGGATGCCGCTGCTCCCGACCTCGTGGGCGGCTGCGGCGGTGAGGTGGTCCAGGGCCGCCTTCGCGACGGAGTACGGGGTGTGCCCGGGCGCAGGGCGTCGGCCCTCGATCGAGCTGATGACGACGACGACACCGCCGGGGTGCAGACGGGCGGCGGCCCGGTGAAGCAGGCCGGTCGTGGGGCGAAGCCCACCGCGGTGGTAGGTGTCCCAGGCCGCGGTGTCGAGGTCACCCCAGGCCACGACGTGCTGGGGGAAGGCGTTGAGCACGACGACCTCGGGGGCACCGAGCGCTGCCGCGCAGGCGTCGAGGAGGTCGTCACAGGCTCGGTCGAGCCCGGCCGGGTCGTCGACGGCGAGGTCGGCGTGCAGGACCGCGGACCGGCGACCCACCGCCTCGACGTCGGTGACAGCGGCGGCCGCGCCGACGGCATCCGACCGGTAGTGGACACCGATGTCGTGACCGGCGACGGCGAGCGCGACGGCGATGGCGCGCCCGAGCCCGCCGCTCGCGCCGGTGACCAGGGCCGTCATCGCAGCTGACCGATGGGGTGGGTGCGGGTCAGCGCGGTGATCTCGGCGGCGTGGTCGGGGAAGGCGTCGAGCAGGGCCGAGCGCTGGCCGAGCTCGAAGTGCTCGGGCTCGAACGCGGGGGCGCACCAGCAGGAGAACAGGGTCCACTCACCGTGGGTGCGGGCTCCCATCCACGAGCCCTTGGTGACCAGGGCCTGGGGGGACTGCGGGCCGAGCGTCGTGGAGTCGCCGGTGCCGTCGGGGTTCAGGCGCACGAGGGTGGCGGGGGCGCCGGCCATCCACTGCCACCCCTCGTCGATGGTGAGGCGGTGCATGGCCGAGAACCCGTCGGGGCGGTCGGTGAGCAGGGCGATGATGCCGTTGAGGCCCTGGGTGCGGGGGCCGGGCGCGAACCAGGCCCCCTCCTGCGGGATGGGCTGCATGCCGAGGCGGGCGATGACCTCGTCGGCGCTCTCGCTGCTCATCGAGCCTGTGCCGCCTTCGTGGCGGCTGCCTCCGCGGCTGCCGCCCGGGCGACCTCCCCGCGGGCCCGGGCCCGCTCGAGAAGCTGCCCCGTGTCCAGGCGGGTGCTGCGACGATCGCGCACGACCGGCATCCCGTCGACGAGCACGTCGGTGACGTCCCCGCGGCCGGCGGCGAACACGAGGAGCGCCGCGACGTCATGCACCGGGGTGAGGTGCGGCGCCTCGAGGTCGACGAGAACGAGGTCGGCCCGCTTGCCCACCTCGACCGACCCGATGAGCTCCCCCATGCCGAGCGCGCGGGCCCCCTCGATGGTCGCCGCGCGCAGCACCTCGTGGGCGCTCGCGACGTTGGGCCGCTCACTGGTCAGCCGCGCGAGCAGGGCCGCCTGGCGCATGGCCTGCCACATGTCGAGGTCGTTCGAGCTCGAGCAGCCGTCGGTGCCCAACCCGACGCGCAGGCCGCTGTCCTGCAAGACCTGCCACGGCAGGGCGCCGCTGGCGAGCTTGAGGTTCGACCCGGGGCAGTGACCGACCGCGGCACCTCCGGCCGCCAGGGTCGTTCGGTCGCCCTCGCTGAGGTGCACGCCGTGTCCGATGACGAGCGGCAGGTCGGGCTCGACCCACCCGGCGCGCGCCAGCAGCTCGGTCGGGGTCGCGTCGTAGCGCTCGCGGATGCCGGCGTTCTCGGCGGCGGTCTCGCTCACGTGCGTCGTGAGGATGCCGTCGCGCTCACTGTTGGCGACGAGCTCGCGCAGCACGGTGACGACCTGCGCGAAACCCTCCGGCGAGCACGTGTAGGTGGCGTGCGGCATCGCCCCGACCGGCACCGAGGGGCCACCGATCTCGTCGAGCACGGCGGGCCAGGAGCGCAGGTTGTCCAGACGCTGCTCCCAGGTGAGGCCGTCCGGCCCCGGCCCGTCGAAGAACACCGGCCCGATGACGTGACGACTGCCCGCGGCGACGGCCCCGCGGTGGGTCGCCTCGTGGTGGAAGTACATGTCGAGCTGGGTCGTGCACCCGCCGCGCAGCGACTCCAGGGCGCCCAGGGTGGCGCCGAGCTCGACGGTGTCGGTGTCCATGACAGCGCCCTCGGCCGCCCACACCCGGGCCAGGAAGCCGTCGAGGTCGACGTCCTCGGCGAGACCACGCAGCAGCGTCATCGGCAGGTGGGTGTGCAGGTTGACCAGACCCGGCATCACGAGCTTGCCGCGCGCGTCGATGACCTCCGCCGAGGGGTCCTGCGAACCGTGCGCCGCTGCATCCGAGGTTTCGATCGCGGTGATGGTGCCGTCGTCGATGGTGATGGTGGTGTCGCGCAGGACGGTGTCGGTGGCGTCGACGGTGACGACGTAGCTGGCGTTCTCGATGATGAGACGGCTCATGCGTCGGGCTCCTCGGGGAAGGTGGCGCGGGTGTGGACGAGGTCGTCGAGGATCTCCAGCACCGTGGCCGACGAGGCGGCCAACACGGCGTTGATCTCGTCCATGGTGATCGGCTCGTCCGCGTCGCCGACGCCCGACGCGGGGTTCACGACGAGGCTGATCGCGGCATACCGGAGCCCGGCCTCGAGGGCGAGGGTCGCCTCGGGCACACCCGTCATGCCGGCGACGTCGGCCCCGGCGAGCGCGGCCAGGCGGATCTCCGCGCGGGTCTCGAAGCGCGGGCCCTCGAAGCACGCGTAGACCCCGCCGTCGCGGATCGAGTGCCCGGAGGTGGCTGCGGCGTCGAGGATCTCGCGGCGGATGGCGGGGTGGTACGGCGTCATGACGTCGGTGTGCACGACGCCCTCGGGGGTGGAGCCGTCGAAGAAGGTCACCGGCCGCTGCTTGGTGAAGTCGACGAAGTCGTCGAGGCAGAGCAGATCGCCCGGTTGAAGGGTCGGGTCGATCGACCCGGTGACGTTGACGGCGACGACGTCGCGCACCCCGAGGTCGGCCAGCGCCCGGATGTTCGCTCGGTAGTTGACCAGGTGCGGCGGCACCGAATGGCCGGCGCCGTGGCGCGTCAGGAAGACGACGGGGATGCCGTGCCACTCACCCTTGGTGACCCGCGCCTGGCCCCAGGCGGTGTCGAGCGTGTGGTGGGTCGGGTTCTCCAGGGCGTCCAGGTCGTAGAAGCCGGTGCCGGCGATGATGGCCAGGGGCGATCGCGTCATGCGCGCACGCTACCCCCGGCCGTGAGCCCAGCGGGGGACACGGAGGCGCCGCGGGCGCGGACGTGAGAGGACGGCATCCGGCGCCGGTGAGAGGATGCCGCGCATGGGTGGACGAGTGGCGATCGCCGCGACCGGGCCGGTGTCGCTGGCCGCGGGGCGCGAGGTGGCGCTGGCCGGGGGCAACGCCGTCGACGTCGCGGTGGCCGCGGCCATGGCGGCGATGAGCACCGAGCCGGGCATCGTCTCGCTGGCCGGGGGCGCGTTCATCTCGGCGTGGCCCGCCGGCGGCGACCCGGTCGTCATCGACGGCAACGTCCAGATGCCCGGGCGAGGACTGCCCGTCGACCGGTTCGGCGGTGGGGTCGAGGAGGTCAGCTTCGGTTACGGCGGTGGCGTGACGCTGTTCGGCGGCCACGGCTCGGTGGCCACGCCCGGGTCGGTCACGGCCTGCGAACTCGCCGTCGAGGAACTCGGGACCGTGCCCTGGGCCGACGTCGTGGCCCCGGCAGCCCGGGCCTGCCGGGAGGGTTACCCCGTCGGTTCGGCCGCGACCCGCTACCTCACCTTCTCCGCGCACCCGCTCTTCGGCCGCGACCCCGAGGCGCTCGCGATCGTCACCCGCTCGGATGGCTCACCACTGGAGCCGGGTGACGTCTGCACAAACCACCTGCTCGCCGAGGTCCTCGACCTGGTCGGCCGGGACGGCGCCTCGGTGCTGTCGACCGGTGAGGTCGGCCGGGCCATGGTCGCCGACATGGAGGCTCACGGCGGCCTGGTGACCCACCGCGACTTCGCCGAGTACACGCCGCTCGTGCGTCCACCGGTGCGTCGCGCGGTCGGCGAGTGGGACCTCGCCGTCAACCCTCCGCCGTCGGTCGGGGGGCCGATGCTGGCGGTCATGCTCGGCGAGATCGGGCGCCGCGGTGACTGGCACTGGCCCGACATCATCGAGATCCAGCGGGCGGTGCTGTCCTACCGCCGCTCGGTGCACGACGTCTCGCCTGACCTCGACGCGGCGGGGCACGAACTGCTGCTGTCCGTCGACCGGCACGGGTTGGCCGGCCTGCCCACGAGTGCCAGCACGGCGAACGTCTCGGCGGTCGACTCCGACGGCACCGCCTGCACGATCACCGTGTCCAGCGGCTACGGCGCGGGGATCACCGTCCCCGGCACGGGGATGCTCCTCAACAACGCCCTCGGCGAGCCCGAGCTCAACCGGCTCGGACTGCACAAGGTGGCGCCCGGCATCCGACTCGCCTCCAACATGGCCCCGACGACAGGACGTACTCGCGACGGCCGGGTGCTCGCGATCGGTTCACCCGGCGCCGACCGGATTACGACCGCGCTCATGCAGGTGCTGGGGCAGGGGTGCCTGCACGGCGCGGACCTGGCCCACGCGATCGAGGCGCCGCGGCTGCACGTCAGCTTCGACGCCGACGGCACCCCCGTGGTCGACCACGAGAGCGACGACGCCATTGCGGATGCCGTGCGCGGGCTGGGATTGCGCGGCACCGACCACGGTCGTCACCAGATGTTCTTCGGCGGGGTCGGTGCGGCGTTCCGCCATGCCGACGGGGTGGTGGAGGCTGCCGGGGATCCGCGCCGCGAGGCCGCGGTCGAGGTCGTGTCCCGCGCCTGACCGGACCGGGCCTCCATCCCGACCCCCGAACTCAGCCCCTCCCTCCTCCGACTTCGTGCGACTTCGGTGCGGCTACGGGGCCGGATCGGGCCTCTCGGCGCACACAAGTCGCACGAAGTCGGGGGTGGGGGATGGTCAGTGGCGGGTGGCGCCGAGGACCATCCAGTGGTCGGTACGCACCCGCAGCCACATCAGAGCAGCGCGCACGGCCATGAACGCGGTGAACGCCACCCACAGCCAGGTCACCGCCGCCATGTCGCCCGCGCTGCTGCCGTCGACGACCCGGCCGCCGACCGCGTGGGCGGCGGCGACGATCGGCAGGTAGGCGAGCAGGGTCGCGAGCATGGCCTTGGCCAGCCACACCCCGTCACCGGCACCGATGAGCACGCCGTCGATGACGAACACGAGCCCGGAGAGGGGTTGCCCGATGGCCACGACGAGGAGGCCGGCGGCGATGGCGGCCTGCACCTCGGCATCCGGAGTGAACAGCGGGGCGAGGAAGGGTCGGGTGAGCAGGAGCAGGGCGCCGAGGACCACACCGCCGAGCACGCCCCAGCGCAGCATGAGCGCGGTCGCCTCGCGGGCTTTGTCGCGGTCGCCGGCGCCGAGGGACTTGCCGGTGATGGCCTGCGCCGCGATGGCGAGGGCGTCGAGGGCGAAGGCGAAGAAGGTCCAGATCGTCGCGGTCACCTGGTAGGCCGCGAGGGGCACGTCTCCCATGCTCGCGGCCACCCACGTGGTGACGAGCAGCACGCCCCGCAGCGCCAACGTGCGCACGAGCAGGGGGATGCCGCCGCGCGCCGCGATGAGGACGCGGCCCGGGTGGGCCCGCAGCGGCACGCAGTCGCGCCGTGCGTAGCGGACGAGCACCGTGACCAGTCCGATGGCCATCGCGGTCTGGGCGATGACCGTGCCCCAGGCGGACCCGGCGATGCCCCAGCCCAGGCCGTGCACGAACCACAGGTTGAGCACGATGTTCAGGCCGAAGCCTGCGACGGCGGCGATGAGTGGGGTCTTGGTGTCCTGGAGGCCGCGCAGCACGCCGGTCGTCGCCAGGACGACGAGCATCGCGGGGATGCCGAGGGCGGAGATGCGCAGGTAGATCACCGCCTGCTCGAGGGCGCCCTCGGAGGCACCGAAGACCCGGCACAGCGGCTCGGCGGCTGCTGCAACGGCTGCGGCGGTGACCGCTCCCAGGGCGATGGCGAGCCACGTGCCGTCGATGCCCCCGGCGATGGCCCCGGGCCGATCGCCGGCGCCGAGCTGGCGGGCGACGACGGCGGTGGTGCCGTAGGCGAGGAAGACGAAGACGTTGGCGGCGGTCAGCAGGATGGCGCTGGCGACGCCGAGACCGGCCAGCGGCTCGACGCCGAGGCGCCCGACGATGGCGGCGTCGGTGAGGAGGAACAGCGGCTCGGCGACCAGGGCGAGGAAGGCCGGGATGGCCAGGCGCAGCACCTCGAGGTGCTGCCCGGACTCGTTCCTGCCGCTGCTGCGTGAGCGGTCACTGCCCGGGCCGCCGCCGCTGCCCGGGCCCCTGCCGCTGGGTGAGCGGTCGCCGCCGTGGCTGCTGCTGCCCGCCGGACCTCCGCCGGGGTTGGTCGCGCCCTCGCCGATCATGTCTCCCACGATCGGCACTGTTCCACGAGGTGCCGACCTGCGCCCGGTCGGCTCAGCGGTCGGGCCGGCGTACCGGACGTGACCTATTGGTCGAATCCGGTACAGGCCAAGTGCTCTCACGGGCGTGGCTGCCGGCTGGGACCGGCTCGATGGCTGGGCCGAACTCCCGATGTGCGCTCCTACTCTCGTTGGGCGCTGCTGCAACAACGCACATCCGGAGTAAGGATCTGCGACGGGAGTTGGGCCCCGCCATCGAGCGCGGCCCGGCCATCCAGCCCGGCCCGGCCATCGAGCCCGGGCCAGGCCACCTGCCGGTGCCTGTGGAAAACTCCGACACCCGTCGGGCCGGCCCTGCCATCGTGGAGGCATGCTCGGCCAGCCAGCCCCGGAGCCGTTCGACCCCCAGGTCCTGCGGCTCTACTCGGTGCTGCGCCGGCAGGGCATCGACCCGAAGCGGCATCAGGGCTGGGCCCGGGTGAGGCGCGGCGTCTGGGTGAAGGCCGGCACGTGGGCGGGGCTGACCCCGGAACAACGCCATGCCGCCCGCGCCCACGCCCTGACCCTCGTCTGCGACCCCGACCGTTCCTGGACCTTCACGCACGAGACCGCGGCAGCAGTCTGGGGGCTGCCGCGCATCGAGCCCTGGCCGGATGCCGTGCGCACCCTTGTCGTCGGAACCCGCCGGCGTGGGTCGCCCGGCGTCCGACCCACGCCCGGACTCGACGTGGTCGCGGAGGTGGTGCACGGCATCCGGGTCACTCCGGTAGGGCGAACGGTGGTCGACCTCGCACGCAGTGGCTCGCTGCCCACGGCCGTGGCTGCGGCCGACCATGCGCTGCGGCACGGGTTGTGCACCCGCGACGACCTGGCACGAGAGGCGGATGCCGTGCCGCGTCGCCGGCGTGGTCGACCGCAGGCCGCTCTCGTCGTGGACCTCGCTGACGGTGACTCGATGTCGGCAGGGGAGAGCCTGTCGCGGGTGCAGATGTTCCGGCTCGGGGTGCCTCGGCCGCGGCTGCAGGTCAGGCACGAGGACGCGCAGGGGCTCATCGGCATCGTCGACTTCGACTGGGACGGCGCGGTGGGGGAGTTCGACGGCAAGGTGAAGTACCGGGCGTCGGACGGTGACAGCGCGGCCCAGGTCTCCGAGGTGCTGTGGCGCGAGAAGAAGCGCGAGGACCGGCTGCGGGCTCGAGGCCGGGTGGCCCGTTGGACCTGGGAGATCGCTCTGGATCAGGAGCGGCTCGGGGCCGTGCTTGCGGCGCAGGGGGTCCTCCCCGACCCACGGGCCTCGTGGTTCGACCTCGGGCAGCGGCGAGTTGGCTGACCCCGGGCTGCCGGGCCGGGGCGCTGGCTGACTCTTCGCTGGCCGTCGAGCCCGGGGCCGCGCCACGCTGCGAGCTTCCAGGGCTCTGGCTGAGGTCGAGCCGGATGGCGGGGCCGAACTCCCGATGTGCGCTCTTACTCCCGAGTGGCGCTGCTGCAAGGGCGCACATCTGGAGTAAGGATCTGCGACGGGAGTTAGGCCCCGCCGTCGAGCTGAGGTCGGCGTACCGGAGGTGACCTATTGGTCGAATCCTGCACACGGAGGGTGGCCGGAGCAGGGCCGGGGCAGGCCCGGTGGCGGACCCAACGGTCAGAGGTGCTTCAGGGCCTCGCGCCTGCTCAGCCCTGACAGGCGTGACGCCCGGCTGTCGACGTACTCCCGCACCCAGTCGGCATCGACCCGAGCGTGCTGGCGCAGCGCCCACCCGACGGCCTTGCGGATGAAGAAGTCCTTGCCGTGCAGTGACCCCTCGAGGTTCGCGTCGAGCACGTCGGCGAGCAGGTCGACGTCGGTGGCAGCACGGTGTTTGAGCTGCGCCAGGATGGCCGTGCGCCGCACCCAGAGGTGAGGATCGACGGCATCCGCCCTGACCAGAGGCGTGACGACATCCCTGTGCGAGAGCAGGATCGGCCCGATGAAGTCCGCTGCGACCGGATCGACGATGTCCCACCAGCACGTCGACGTCACGACGTGGCGGTACAGAGCCAGCGTGTCCGGGTCCTGCCACGGGCGGGCCACGCGGTGACCGGCGACCGCCAGCGCCGCGTACCACTCCTCGCGGTGGGTGGCGTGGTCGACGAGGTCGCGAACGGCATCCGACCACTCCTCGCGCGTGTGCGGCACGAGGGCGCGATCACCGAGCAGTGGCCGCAGCAGCACGGTCAGTTCGGGTTTGCCGAGGCCGCGAAAGGGCATCGGCGACTTCATGTAGGCCCGTTGGGCGACGGCCCGCTCGGGGTCGCCGACCGCAGGATCAGCCAGCGCGTCGCGGACCGCCGTCACCAGGGTGCGTGGGGCCGAGCCGGATGCCGGGTGGTCGCCCGCCGCTGCGGAGCCGGGTGCCGAGGTGGTCGTCATGACGCCCATCTCAGCACCCCAACCGAGGACCTGCCCTCACGCGAGGCCGAGGTGGGCCGCTTCCTCCCAGAGCTCTTCGCGCACCTGGGGGTGGGCGGCGTCGCGGATGATGTGCTGGCACTGGGCCTGCTGGTCGTAACCCCACAGCTCGGCGACCCCGTGCTCGGTGACGATCGCGCTCTGCTGGAAGCTCGTCACCGGCTCGTCGACGAGCGGCACGACGGTCGACACATCGGCCTTGGGGTGCCACGAGCGCAGCGCGATGAACGACTGCCCGCCGGCCGAGTGCAGCGCCCCGACGATGAAGTCGGTCTGGCCGCCGAAGCCGGAGTAGATGCGCGCGTTGATGCGCGACGCGTTGGCCTGGCCGAACAGGTCGACCTCCAGCGCCGTGTTGACCGAGGTCATCTTGCGCTGCTGGGCGATCAGGCCCGGGTCGTTGGTGTGCTCGGTGCGCATCATCCGCACCCGGTGGTTGCCGTCGAGCCAGTCGTAGAGCTCGCGCGACCCGAAGAGGAACGAGGCGGTGAGCGGGTGGTGCGGCTCGAGGGCGCCGACCCGGTCGAGGGCGAGTACTCCGTCGGAGAACATCTCGGTCCAGATCCGCAGCCCCCGTCGGCCGGTGAGCGCGTTGAGCGTGGCGTCGGGGACGCCGCCGATGCCCATCTGCAGGGTGGAGCCGTCGCTGACCCGGCTGGCGACGCGCTCGCCGATGGCGCGGCTGTCGTCGTCGGGGGTCGCGGGGTCGTGCGCGGGCAACGGCTCGGAGACCTCGATGGCGACGTCGACCCATTCCACCGGGATGAGCGCGTCGCCGTAGGTGTACGGCATCTGGTCGTTGATGACGGCGACGACGCGACCGGAACGCATCCGGCATCCCTCGATGGCCGCGGGCAGGATGTTGACCTCGATGCCCAGGCTGAGCTGGCCGTCGCGGGGCGGGGCGCAGTGGATGATGACGACGTCCGCGGGGATGCGTCGCTGGAGCAGCACGGGCACGAGCGAGAGCCGGCTGGGCACGTACGACAGGTTGGAGTGGCGGCGCATGCCGGCGCCGACGAAGCACGTCTCGGCGCTCACGCCCTCGCGGTCCGGGATGCCGGGCGGCGCGTTCAGCGCGTGGATCGTGTACTCGTCCTTGTTCGCGTCGAGGATGCGCACGGCCGGCCACGGCACGGCGACGTTCCCGGATACCACCACCCGCGGCTTGCCCTGCAGGGAAGCGAACAGTCGGCCCAGTTCATCGACGCTGATGACCCTCATGGGTCTCATCTTGGCCCTGTTGCTCCGGCATGTCAGGTGAGGTTTGGCAGGCCTTGGCCGGGTGGTTCGGGCTGGTGTGCGCTGAGGTTTGGTTGGCGGATGCCGTGGCTGCCGTCGCGCCGTCGTCCTACCGTTGTGGCATGTGCCGAAACATCCGACCGTTGAACAACTTCGAGCCCCCGGCCACGACCGACGAGGTGCGTGCGGCGGCGCTGCAGTACGTGCGCAAGGTCAGTGGGACGACCAAGCCCTCGCAGGCGAACCAGGAGGCCTTCGACCGGGCCGTCGAGGAGATCGCGCACATCACGGCGCACCTGCTCGAGGACCTCGTGACGACGGCGCCGCCCAAGGACCGTGAGGTCGAGGCCGCCAAGGCGCGGGCCCGGGCGGCGGGGCGGTACGGCCGCACCGGCTGATTCGTCAGGGGGACGTCAGGGGGTGACGAGGCGTGACCTGGCGGTGGCGACGGTGACGGTGACGGGGGTGCCGTTGATGGTCACGGTGCCGGGGATGTCGACCCATTCGCCGCCGCCGATGCGGAACTGGCCGGTGTAGGTGACGTCGGCTCGCACGTCGTAGGTGCCTGCCCTGGGTAGGTCGTGACGACGTCGCCCTTCGGGTAGGGCCCGCCGAGGGATGCCGTCGGGCCGAGGGTGCGTCTGTCGCCCAGGTGGTAGGTGATCGAGTTCAGGCCGGGGCGGATGTCGACGGGGACGCCGACGAGGGTGACGGTGTCGACTTCTCCGGGTTGGAAGCCTGCGTCGGGGAAGCGGGCCTCGAAGTAGGTGGGGAGGGTGACCAGGGTGACGTCGCCCTCGGGTTGGATGTTGACCGTCGCCTTGGTGAAGTCGGTGTCGTGGAACGCGGCGGCGATGTCGGCCATCGTCGGGCCCGACGGGCCGTCGGCGAGGTCGGGGAAGCAGGTGACGACTCGCTGCACCCAAGGAGATGGGGGAGTGGTGATCTCGCGGCGCCAGATGCGGGTGGCCGGGCCGTCGCCCGCATCGATGTCTTGGTTCTGGCAGACGACGTAGGCGCGAAGGCAGACGTCCTCGGGGTTGCCGGAGTCGGGGTCTCCGGTCTGGCAGTAGGAGGAGCTGCGGTACTCGTACTGAGCGCCGGACTTCTCGCCGGCGCGCATGGTCTGCTCGACCTGATCTCGGGACGCCCCGACCGTCGCTCCGTCCCCGCTGTTCATGTTGCTGTCGAAGACCGGAGTGTTGGGTTGCTCGGCGGTGGCCATGCTTCTGTGCGCGGCAAAGGCGGGACTCGTCTGGAGCGCCACACACGCCACAAGGAGTGCGGTGGCGATCAGGCGCCTGCCAGACCAACGATGATCCACTGGTCCCCCTTCCACGTGATACCGACTCGGTAGTCGTCTTTCGCTTCAGGAATGGTTCCGGCGGCCTTGCCCGACAGGAGACGAATCTCGGTCTCGGCCTGTCGCAGCGTCATCGTGACGATGAACACCCCGGTTGCCTGCTCCCCGACCCAGGTCAGCTTGCTGGGTGTGTACGGCGGTGCAACGGCTCGTGACTTGCTGGCCACAAATTGCTTTGCCTTGCTCTGGCTGTCGGCGCAGGAGATGCATTCGGGGTCGCTGAGGGCGGGGATGAGGTCGTCGCGGGGGGTGGTGTAGCTCTCGTTGACCTGGTCGATGAAGAACTTGACGAACGCGATGCCGCCCTTCTCGTCCTGGGTGCGTGCAGCGGCGGGGATGTCCGGGCCCGTCTGCGTCGGGGTGGGGGTGGTCGTCGGGGACGGTGCAGCGCTCGTGGCGGGAGGGGCGGTGGTGGGCGGCGCAGGCTCGGGCTGCGAGCACCCGGCCACGACCAGGGCGAGGGCGGCCACGGTGGCCGCGAACGGCATCCGACGTCGGCGCGCGTGTGACCTGCGAACGCGAGGTGCGACGGATGCCGTCGGCGTGCTGGTCGTGCGATTCATGGATCCCCCGGTGGTGTCGACTCGACGTGCTGGCCACCAAGGCCACGGATGTTCCGCGATACCGCATCTCGACTATCCACAGGGGTGGTTTCGCATCGATTTCTACCCGCTGGTAAGGGTGGTGTGACCCCCACGGCGTGACCGGCGCCATGTGGATGAGACACGCCCGAAAGTTTCTCCACTCCACATGGCGTGGACGACGTTTGTGCAGGTCAGAAGCCTGTGTATCGATTCTGCACCGCGACATCCACAGGGTTGTCCACCGAGTGTGCACATCGATGCTCGGCGTTTTGCACACCTTGTCCACAGGTTGTGCACATGGGTGGTGTCGGGTACCTCGTGGCAGCGCTTACCGTGGCTCGTCGGTGGAGTGTCGGTGGCTTCTGATGGGCTGTTCACGCGGCTTTGGGCCGGTGCGAGAGCCGCTCGAACCGATGATCGTCAGGGCTAGTTCGGAAGAGGTGTGCAGTGTCCATTGCGGAGTTGAATGCGGCGTACGGCGCCCCGTCCGACGGGCCGCCCGACGACCGACTCCCCCCGCAGGACCTCAACGCCGAGCAGTCGGTGCTCGGCTCGATGTTGCTCAACAAGGACGCGATCGCCGACTGCCTCGAGGCCGTGAAGTCGCACGACTTCTACCGCCCGGCACACGAGCTGATCTTCGACGCCGTCCTCGACCTCTTCGGTCGCGGGGAGCCTGCCGATGCGATCACCGTCGCTGATGAGCTGGGCAAGCGCGGTGACCTGACCAGGGTCGGGGGGCAGGCGTACCTGCACCAGTTGATCCAGTCGGTGCCGACGGCGGCCAACGCCGGGTACTACGCCGAGATCGTGCACGAGCGGGCGGTGCTGCGGCGGCTCGTCGAGGCCGGCACCCGCATCGTGCAGATGGGCTACGGCCAGGGCGAGGGTGACATCGACGAGATCGTCAACCGCGCCCAGGCCGAGGTGTACTCGGTGGCTGAGAAGCGCGGCGGCGAGGACTACCACGCGCTCGGTGAGCTGCTCAACGAGACGATGGAGGAGATCGAGGCGGCTGCGGGGCGCACCGACGAGTTCATCGGCGTGCCGACCGGGTTCCTCGAGCTTGACGAGTTGACCAACGGGCTGCACGCGGGGCAGATGATCGTCATCGCAGCTCGCCCGGCCGTCGGCAAGGCCTTGGCTCTCGACACTCCGCTGCCGACCTCCGATGGGTGGACCACCATGGGCGAGGTGCGGGTGGGAGACAGGCTGCTCGATGCGGCGGGGCGACCCACCCGGGTTGTTGCTGCGACCGAGGTCATGACCGGCCGTCCGTGCTTCGAGGTGGAGTTCTCCGACGGCACCGTGATCGTTGCGGATGCCGAGCACCAGTGGGCTGTTGAAGGCGGGCAGGTGGTCACGACCCAGCACATGGTTGACCTCGGGCTTCGTCCGAAGGTGCTGCATGACGTGCGGTACGTCCAGGACATCAGGGCAATTGACTCGGTGCCCGTGCGCTGCGTCGAGGTCGACAACGATGAGCAACTGTACCTCGCCAGTCGCGCCATGATCCCTACCCACAACTCGACCCTCGGGATCGACATCGCCCGCGCAGCGGCCATCAAGCACAACATGGCGACCGCGGTGTTCTCGCTCGAAATGAGCCGCACCGAGATCACCATGCGCATCCTGTCGGCCGAGGCGACGATCCAGCTCCAGGACCTGCGCAAGGGCCTGAAGAGCCAGGACCAGTGGAACAAGCTGGCGCGGATCATGGGCAAGATCTCCGACAGCCCGCTGTTCATCGACGACAGCCCCAACATGTCGCTCATGGAGATCCGGGCCAAGTGCCGCCGGCTCAAGCAGCAGCACAACCTCAAGATGGTCATCATCGACTACCTCCAGCTGATGAGCTCGGGCAAGAAGGTCGAGTCGCGCCAGCAGGAGGTCGCCGAGTTCTCGCGCGCGCTCAAGCTGCTCGCCAAGGAGCTCGAGGTTCCGGTCATCGCGATCAGCCAGCTGAACCGTGGGCCTGAGCAGCGCACTGACAAGCGGCCGCAGATGTCCGACCTTCGCGAGTCTGGATGCTTGCCAGGCGGTACACGGATCCTGCGCGCGGACACCGGCGCCGAGACGACGATCGGCGAGTTGTGCGCGAGTGGTGAGCGCGACATCACGGTGTGGGCGCTCGATGACGGGCTGCGGTACACCAAGCGCACCATGACCCACGCCTTCTCGACCGGGATGGCGCCGGTCCTGCGGCTCACCCTCGCCTCGGGCAAGACGGTGCGGGCCACCGAGAATCACCCCTTTCTCACGTATGCCGGGTGGGAGCCTTTGGCGGCGCTGCGCACCGGCGACCGGGTCGCGGTCCCGAGGCACGTGCCCTCGCCGTTGCAGGTGACGGACTGGGACGACAGCCGAGTGATCCTGCTCGCTCACCTCATCGGCGACGGCTCATTCATCGAGCTGCATGTCGCGACGCCTGGCGTCGCGAACGAGGTAGCTCACTGGCTCGATGGGTTCGGCCAGGCGGATGCGGGTCGCGCGACTGGGGTCGTCGGGGTCCCCGATGAGGTGTTCAGCCTCCCCAAGCGCCAGATCGCGCTCTTCGTCCGTCACCTGTGGTCTGCTGCTGGCGCGGTTTCGGTCGATGCGGACGGTTCGGGTGGGCGCATCACCTACCCCGTGGGCTCGCGGAGAGTCGCCGATGGCGTCAGTCGTCTCCTTCTTCGGTTCGGAATCCAGACGAACGTCACTGCTGAACGCGCGAAGGACAGCACCGCGCGGCTCCTCCTCGAGATCGCCGGGCCCGACAGTCAGCGCCGCTTCCTCCAGGAGGTCGGTCTTGGTGGAGGCCACGAGGAGCGGGCGGATGCCTTGCTGCAGATCGTCCGCTCCCTGACCCGCGCCGACGGCACCGCGGTCCCGCCGGACCTGTGGGACGACCTCCGCGAGTCGATGTCCGGAAGCGGCCTGACGAGTCGTCACCTCGAGTCTGGTCTCGGGATGCCGGGGGGCGCGTTCCAGCACTACGTCTCGGAGCCTTCGCGGAGTCGTCTGGCCGTGGTCGCCGACGTCCTTGAAGAGGCGGATCTGGAGATGGCCGCTACCAACGACGTGTTCTGGGACGAGGTCGTGTCGGTCGAGGTCGACGGCGTTGAGGAGGTCTTCGATGCGACCGTGCTCGACTGCCACAACTTCATCGCGGATGGCATCGCCGTGCACAACTCGATCGAGCAGGACGCGGACATGGTGATCTTGCTGCACCGTGACCGCTCCGACCCCGAGCGCGACGGCGAGGCCGACGTGATTGTGGCCAAGCACCGAAACGGCCCGACCAAGGACATTGTCTTGGCGTTCCAGGGGCACTACAGCCGGTTCAACAACATGGCGCGCGACGGCGGCTTCTAGATGTCGAGATGCAGCCAAGATTGAACTCTTGCCCGATGAACTTTAAGTTCCCGTCGCAGGGTGCGGGTCGCCATCGCTCGTGTTGACCGGGAGTGTTGGCCCCCGTGCACGCCGGTCGACTGCATAGCCGTTGGGAACGTTGCGTTGTCCGTCCGCTCGCGGGTCTATCAAGCGTTGAACCGGGGGACAGCGACTGACGGTGTGCCGGGGTATGCCCTGGGCGCAGTCCTTGGCCGTGGGTGCGTAAGGATGGTCTCATGGTCGCGATCCAGACCCTCGATGAGATTCAGGCCATCCTGGCGCGCCTCGAAGGCGAAGAGATCGCCGTGCTGCAGGTGCTGGGGATCAACTCGCTGAAGTCGTTCTCGCCCATGCCAGAGGCTCTGGCGGGCGACACCATCGAGTCCTCGGCGGTGTCAGACCGGCACTTCACTGTGACCACGACTGGGCACGAAATGGCGATCGATCTCCAAAGAACTGGCAAGATGGTGTGGCTGCCGAACGCCGAGCCGTACGTGATGGCCGTGGGGTCTGCTCCCCCGACCGTGCGCCTCGTGCTCGCCAACGGGGAGGGCCTCGACCTCACCGAACCGGCCAAAACCAAACGGATCACGGTGACGATCTCGGCCCGGGCATAGTCCGCAAATTGGGCGCGCAGAAGGTGACAGCCGCCCCTTCAGCGAGCTACCCTGAACCAACCGAGTTGCCCAGAGGAGGGGTGATGAGTCAACAAGCACCCGACCTTCTAGTCTCCTCCAATTTCATCCGGGCTGTGCGCGAGTCGGGCTACCTCAGCATCTCGACTGCGCTGGCTGAACTGGTCGACAACTCCATTCAGGCGTCGGCTACCGAAGTGGCTATCTCGATCAGTCGGGACTCGGCCGATGCCCTTCCCGAGATCGTGGTGGAGGACGACGGCGAAGGCATGACCAAGGCGGAGTTGGAACTCTGCCTGCGTTTCGGAGGGTCCTCCCGATTCGATGCCCGCCAGTCATTCGGTCGGTTCGGCATGGGGCTTCCGGCCGCCAGCCTGAGCCAATGCCGTCGCGTCGAGGTCACCGCATGGCGCGACGGAGGTTACGAGCGCACTGTCGCCCTCGATGTCGACGCTGTCGTAGCCGGAAGTACCCCGACGCTCCTTGCCCGCCGGGGAGAGCGCAGTTCGACCCCATCGGGCTGCCGCGTCCGCTGGATGCACTGCGATCGCATCGAGTATCGCCGCCTGGCTTGGCTCGAGCGGTCGTTGCACCGTGATTTGGGGCGCATGTACCGGCGCTTCCTCGTCTCGGGCTTGCGCATGACGATCAACGGGACGCCGGTGGACGCGGTGGACCCCACGCTGTTGACCACGCGGGTCGAGGGCACATCTGCACGCCTCGCCTTCGACGAACTCCGCTACGAGTTGGAGACTGCGTGCAGCGGCACGGCCGTCGTGACGGTCCGCTTCGCGATGCTCCCCGTGCAGGCGTGGCACCACCTCGACAACGTCACCAAGCGTCGCGTCGGCATTGTCGGCGGTGGCGGTGTCTCGATCCTGCGCGCTGGACGGGAGATCGCCAGCGGTTGGTATCTCATGGGCGGTAAGCGCAAGGAGAACTACGACGACTGGTGGCGCTGCGAGATCGAGTTCGATCCGAGGCTCGATGAGCACTTCGGCATCACGATCAACAAGCAAGGGATCCGGCCCTCGGCGATGCTTCGCGAGGCGATCGAGCCGGAATTGGAATCCATCGCCCGGATGCTCAATGCCCGCGTTCGTCAGGCCTTCGAGGATGTGAAGTTCCAGGCCGCCGCCGAGGCATCGTGTCGCATCGCCACGGCAGCCGATCCCGACCTACCCGTCATTCCGTCACCCGGACGCAGTGGTGCGATCCAGTATCGGCTGGGGTCGGATGCGCTCCCAATGCAGGCAATGTTCCAGTCGGCACTGTCGGACCGCACCCTCGACTTGACAATGAATGCTGACCACCCAGCTTTCGCGGCGCTGTACCAGCCGCTGCAGGCTATTGAGGGCGAGGCGGCAGCCGAACTGCGCACGTCCCTCGAACTATTCCTCTTGTCCTTCGCGCGCAGCGCGGTGCAGTTTGAGCAGGCGGGGCAGCCGCTGGATGACCTCGTGCATGCTTGGAGCAGCACATACGGACGGATGCTGCAGAAGTCATGACCGACGTCGACACCAAGTACGTTCCCCTCACGCTTCCGACCGGAGCGACCAGCGCTGAGCGGCGGGGTTTCACCAGGCTGTGCGCCCTGCTGGCTAGCGCATCGTTCGGCCCAGAGGTACCGCTCGACCACTCGTTCTGGTTCACGGCAGCTGACCTGACGGACCTCTACAACAAGCCGACGCTGGCTGCTGCCGCCCACACGGTTATCGATCTTGTCGACCAGGGGTGGACAGTCCAGGTCGACAAGTACGGCCCGCTGTTGAGTCCGCCCGACACCCACGCCGACCGGGACACCGAGAAGGCCCGCATTCGACGGCAGGAGCACCTGCGCCGGGACGCCCAGTTGCGGCAGCCGAGCGTCCGGCGCTTCGTGCAGAGCATGGAGCGCAGTCATCAGCACGGCGGCAAGCTGGTGTCGGTCTTCAACCTGATGCGTGACGGCCGTGAGCTTGCCGACGCCCTCGCAGCGCACCCTGAGGCGACGGACACCATCCGGCCCTACGTGCAGGTGGTTGATAGCGCCAGCACCTGTGAGCTGACCGGCTTCAAGCTGCACGACATCTGGCGCTATTTCCGCCACACCTGGTCCAACGCATACTTGACGGTGCCAGGCCGATCCATGCCCATCCTGATCCGCGACGCCGCGACCCCGTATCACGCGGTGATCGGGTTGGCGGCCATCTCCAGCGCGGTCGTCCAGATCGCCGAGCGCGACAACTGGATGGGCTGGGACACCAAGCATTTCGTGACTGCGATCGAAGCGCAGCCGACGGCCGAGATCGCGGCGTGGCTGGTGAGCCGCATCCAGACACAGCGCGATGAGATCCACGTCGACGACCTGCTTCGCGACGAGGTGCTGCAGCCCGGTGACTTGAAATCGCCCACGCCGGAAGTAATCGCGCGCCTCAAGGCGGATGCCGAGCGGCACCGCGCCAAGCACCATCGGGCCGGAGTGATCCGCGAGGTCCGGAAGATCGAGACGAACGCCTGGGTGGAGCGTGCTGAGACTCACCTGTTCCGGTCGAAGCGGTCGGCGCTCCTCGCCGAGACGCTTGAGATCCAGTCATTGGTAGGCGGTTACCTGGGCTCGAAGCCGACCGTCGATGGGTTGCGAACGGCCCTCGCCGATCCCAAGGCCAAGACTCAGATCGGACGCCTCGCACGGCGCGCCCGCGGTGAGCGCGTTGGCACTGTCATCGCAGACCTGACCGTTTGCGGTGCCGTCGCGCCGTACAACGCTCTGGCGGCAGGAAAACTGGTCGGCGCCCTGGCGGTGTCACCCACCGTGCTCGCCGCGTACAGAGCCAAGTACGCCCGTCCGAGCGAGATCGCCTCGGCCATGGCCGGTCGTCCGATCACGCGCGAAGCTCGGTTGTCGTTCGTCGGCACTACGTCGCTGTATGGCACCGGCTCGAGCCAGTACAACCGTCTGTTCTGGCCCGCTTCTGCAATGGGTGGGCCGGAGAACGCGCGGATGGGCTTCTACGAGCTTGGTCGATCACGGTCGTTCGGGACGTCGCACTTCTCCGATGCCACCGTCGATGCGCTCGTCCGGCTGTGCGAGCACGGCGGCGGATTGGTACGCGTCAACAGTCTGTTCGGCGAAGGCGTTAGTCCGCGCCTTCGCAAGGTGCGGCTCGGGCTGGCTACTCTTGGCTGGCCGACGAACGAACTCCTGAAGCACGGCCGGGAGCGCATCTTGTATGGCGTGCCGTTGGTCGAGAACGTCCGTGATTATTCGCTTGGGCTCGATCAGGAACCCGCCTACCTGCTTGATCCGACCCCTGCGGATAGCGGTGAGGCCGTCGCAGCCTGGTGGTTTGAGCGATGGGCTCATCGACGGGCGGCAAGGGAGCATGTCCAAGACTCCATGCGCGGGAATAGTCTTGTGCGACCGATAAGGCATGGCGCCCGGGTGCCGATGCCGCCGGAGGACGACCTGCTTCCTAACGGAACCGTTGCCGCGGGAACCGCCCTCGCTCAGTAGTCGCTTTCTCCGGTCACCAGGAAGACCTCCGAGGTCTGCGCCAGCACGGCAACCGCTACTTCGCTGTCCGGGTCCTCGTCGCGCCGCAAGCCGAGGAGTCGCAGGCGTTGGCCGGGTTCGAAGGCGTGGTGAGCCGAGGTTGTGCGTAACAGCAACGGGCCCTTCCGGGGGCCGAGGTCGTGCAGCCACCAGCTCTTGATGCCGTTGCGCTCGACGACTGTGCCTTCGAAGTCGAACCAACTCCCACGCTTCAAGCTGGCCGGTTCGGGTGTGGTCGGCCAGTAGGCGGTGCACAGAGGACGGACGGCGCAGAAGGCGCAGTGGTCCCCGGGCCGCGCAGCTGGCTCGTCCGATTGAACGAGTTCGTCGGCAGTTGTGACGCGGGCACTGAGTTGTTGGGCGAGGGTCTGTACCTGCGCGGCGTCGGGGGCCTCGATCGTGACCTCGCGGCTCGGGTAGGACGCGGTCAGCGTTCCGAGAGGCGTTCGGCTGCTATTCGAGACGTTGTCTTGGTCCCACAGCACGGCATAAAAGCGCAGTTGATCGAAGTGGCTCTCGTCTTCGGCGCCGGTCTTGTAGTCGGTGATGTCGACTTGCACCGGCCTGACTGTCAGCAGGTCGATGCGCCCCCACGCTCGAAGCTCGTCGGCCTGCAGCGTTGCCTCGGGATGCGAGCCGACGCCGCGCGCGTAGCGCGGGCTGGCGCCTCTGGAGTTAGGGCCCGATCCAGCGCTCTGCCTTGGAACCAGGGTCATGCGATGCAGGTAGTGCTGCACCTCCTCGCGCGCCTCAGGAATTCGATGCTCGAGTTGATCCTGCAGGCGTTCCCTTCCACCCCCGGCTAGACGCGGGTTGTCGTCCAGCCGGGCGAGTCGCTTGGCCAGCATCGCCTTCGCGACCTCGGAGTAGCCACCGAGTTCCCTCAGCACCGAGATCGCTTCTGGCCCGCTCGCTGACGTGCAGCCCTGAGCCGCCAGGGCTCGCACAATCGCCTCCAGCGAGTCATGCACGACGTCGCCGAACAACGCCGCAGGGCTCGGCACCTCGGGATAGCCAGTGCGGTCCCACAGATCGGTGTACGTAGCGCGGCTCAGCACGTAGCGACGCGGGCACGTCTCTACGGCCTTGAGCGATGAGTAACTCCAGAGGGCCGGGACGTCCGGCAACACGGCTACCGATCCGCGGATACCCGGATCGAAAGTTCGCGGGTCGCTCACGAGAGCCGCCGGATCACGTCACTCGTGGCAAATGGCAAGTTGCGGCTGATAATCAGGTCGTCGACCAGCTTGACCGGAACGCCGTACTCCTTGGCTTCGTGAAGCTCGCGGGTCGGTGCGAGGTCGAGCGTCAGCGGACCGTGTACTCCGATGATCAGTTGCTGGTTGCCCTTCGTGGCCAAGATCGGCGCGGGTACAGCCCCGATTCCCGGCACGTCCACCGTGACGCCCCTCTCCAGGACGACGTCGTCCAAGGCCCTGCTCTCCATGTCCGTGAACAGCTTGTTTGCCGACTGGTCGAGGCGGGCTTGGTCGAGGGTCGGCACCTTGGCATCGAGCAGGTAGCGCAGAAGGCTAGCCCCCACCTTCCGGTCGAGTAGCCCGTGCTCGAAGCGGTTCCGGAAGCTCCGCAGGCACTGGTAGCAGGATTCGTCGCAGTCAGCCGGGCAGTGCTCCAACCGGTCCAGTGCCGAGCGGAAGACCGCCTCGCCGAAGTCGAAGACCCGGCGCGTGAAGCCAGCGCCGCCTGCCAAGGTGTCGTAGAGGTAGATCTCCGACTCGAGACCCCGATGTCCGAGAGGCGTCAGAGCTGGTCGGTACTCCGCCTGCAACTCCGTAGCCTCGACACCCAGCTTCTGCGTCGCCGCGATGGTCAACGCCTCCGCGATCGTGCGCAGCGCCACGTCGGTCGCTAGGCGTCCGGGGAGCAGCCGCACCGGCTCGTCAACTCGGAACCGGAGGAGGAGCACGTCGGACTTGAAGTCGGTGCCAAGCACCAGCCCACGCGTTGGGATCGTGCTCGTGCACGCACGCTCACGGTCGGGATACGGCTTGACGTGCTCCCCGGCGAGTGCGCCGCTGGCCGCGGACATCGGCTCGATCACGCCGCAGTAGACGCAGTAGCGGTAACCCTCCGATCCGGGTCCGGTGTTTGTCACGAGCAGCGTGTGTCGGTCGTAGGACTGGGAGATGCGGTGCTTGACGAGAGACCATTCGCCCTCCTGCTCCGGCCCCTCCGCGACCAGTTTGGCTCGGGTGGCATAGCTCTTGGCGGGCACGTCGTCGGGGCTGGTGCCGGGATCGGTATAGGCCCGGTGCGCGAATCCAGGCGGGCGCATCCAGTTCATGGCTGGGTTCATCTGCGATCCGCACGCGCGACACTCGCGCTCCTCCCGGACCTCCGCCTGGTCACCCGGGACGTGCATCGCGTAGTGGCAAACCGGGCATTCGAAGTACAGCCAGCGCTCGTTCCAGGCCCGGGTGCGGTCCCGCTGCATCGGCGAATAGATCGCTCCCGATGTCCACTCGCGGTTGTCGATCCAGACGACCTTGCCAGGCGCGTACTGGCTGAGCGCCACGTTGAGGCCCTGGCTCGGCTCGTAGCGGAACTCGGTGCGGAAGGCTTCCGAGCGACCCTCATCGAAGACGTGAAAGGTGACGACGTCCGTCGGGAAGGCATAGCGAGGCAGGACGCCCTCGTAGAGCAATCGATCGAGCAGGTTCGTTTCAGCCCGGACCTCGGCAGGTAGTTCCGCCCCATCCTCGGCTGGACCGTCGCCCTCGACTTCCGACTCCTGCGGGGGCGCGTCGCCGGCCTCAGGAGCCGGGAGTTCACCGCTGCTCTCCACGCGGAGCGCCTTGTCCAGCGCTGCCAGCGTGTCGACAACCAAATTGTCCAAGATGGCTGCGCGCCGCGTCCCGAGTTCGGCCGGGAGCCAACTGTCGACTTCGGCGGTCAGCACCGCCTCGTTCTCGCCCATCCACGCCGCGAAGTCTGTGCGGTTGAGAGGCGAAACGGAGCCGACAAAGCCAGGGACCGTGCCAAGCACCTCGAACAGTTGCGGCTGGTCCTCGGGGTCGATCTGAGGCAGCCGATCCTGGTGGTACCGCTGCAGCAGGTAGGCCGAAACGTGTCGACGCGCGATCTCGTCGTTGTCCATGGTGAGTGCCGGGTCATCCACGTCGCCGCGGATCATGGCCGCGGGTTCGCGGAAGTACTGGTCGTCGTGAGTGTCGGCGCTGCCGAAGGCAATCACCGTGGCAACGGCATTTCCGCGACGTCCAGCACGTCCAGCTCGCTGCTGGTAGTTGGCGCGTGACGGCGGCATGTTGCGAAGCGCGACTCCGGACAGGCTGCCGATGTCAATACCGACCTCCATCGTGGTCGTGCACGACAGGACGTCGATGGCTGGCTGCTCGCGGTCCGCCTGGTTGGGCAGTGTCACGTTGACGTCCTGGAACAGCAACTCGTACTGCTCCGCTCGGGAGAACACCTCATCCGACTGTGCGGAGTTCAGTTGTGCCGTGTGCTCCCGAGCGATGATGCTCATGGGCATCACGTCGGACTCCATTGCCCGAACCGTGCTGGCGCGGTAGTAGCCCTTTCGTGCCTTGAACACGTCGTCGGTGTTGGGGTCGAGCACTCGCACCTGATCGGTGCGACAGTTGACGCACCGAGCCACGCCGGGGAACGGCCGCTGCGTGTAGCGGCAGTGTTCGCAGTAGCCCCAGTCGCCGCCCGTATCGAGGGCGACATTGCGGGCTAGCAGACGGTGCCTTCCGTCCTTCGACTCGCAGAGTTCGCGCAGCAGGATGGGCAGCCAGTCATCGGCGAACTGCTTGCGGCTGGGCGCGTCCGGGAGCCACTTGGCGAGATTGCCGAACTTGCCGGAGTGCGGCAGGACGCCGCGGGGGACATTCCACCACTCACCTTCCTGCATGGCGCTGAACCAGATGCCCTTGGTCGTCCAGAAGCCGAGCCACATCCGCACCAGCGCGAGCTTCTCGTCATCGGTAGTGGCCACACCGGGAATGGGTGGCAGGTCCGCGAGCAACTTGGTGGTCTTAGCGCCCGTTTCCTTGATCGATGCCAACCCGAGTGACGCCAGCCCGTAGTAGCGGTCGGTCAGGGTGGCGTACATCCCCTTGAGCAGCGCGAGCGGCGGCTCGTCCTGCAACATGACCAGGCCGATGAGCTGGCTCAGATCGTCACTCGTGAACGCCCCGCCCTCGACGGCGGTCGTGACTGCTCGCATGACGTCCATCGACTCAGCGCCGCGCAGTTCGGGCCGCAGACGCACCTTCAGGATCGCTGCGCCGACCATGGTCGCGAGAAACATGTTCTGCAGGCTGAGTTGGTTGCGGATCAGGTTCTTGGAAGACAACTCCGCCCAACCTCGGATGATCAGGGGACGGATGACGTCGCGCATCGAGTAGGTCTGAAGATTCGGCGCCAAGCGGGCCGCGACCTGCCGCGAATCAGAGAACGCCAGCACCTTGCGTCCGCGAAGCGGCGCGAAGTCGGAGTAGGCCTTGCTCGGAGGCTGGACCTCAATCTGCCGGGTCACCAAAGCCTGGAACGGCTGGTCGCCCTTCGTCTGGTGATCCTGCACCGACGAACGACCGAACCCGGCGTGACGCCCGCAGACACCGCAGGGACGGAACTCGCCGTTGGCCTGAACGTCCTCAGGCTCGTCGTCCTCATTCTCTGAGTGCACGGTCTCACCGGCTCGGTTGTGGGGGATGTAGACCAATCGGTGGCGGTCACCAAGGCGCTCGGCATCCAGCGCGCCGGTAACCAGGTCTATATCGGCACGCTGCACCAACTCGGTTGGCTCCTCCAGGAGGAGATCCAGCGGCTGCAGCTCTTTCACCGCCCCAGCTGCGGCTTGAAACGCCCCGCCCTGCTCATGCCAGAGGAAGCTCGGCTCGGCCGCGTCGTCCGTGTAAGCCCGGACGTACGAGGTACCGCAGTGGCGACACGTGTAGTACTCGAACACCCTGGCGCCGCACCCGCAGGTCGCGCGCGGCTGCGAGTAGAGCTTGCCGATCGGCCCGCCACGGAGTGACTCCTCGAGTTCCGAACAGTCCGTGTCGATACATGCCCAAAGACCGGGCAGGCCACGGAAGAACCCATGTACGCGGCATGGCAACAGGCCGGCCTCATCGGGCTTCTCTCGGGCCGCGCTGCCGAGTGCCACCAGCGTTGTGACAGCCGCGTCAGCCACTGACGAATCGACGCCCGGAAACAATGTCGGGCCGAGTTCGCTGACGGGCTGTGCCTTGTCCATGGTTTCGTTTACGAGCTGGTTCATGGGGCCGTACTCATGCAGCGCGTCGTAGAGGAGCGCTGAGACTGAGCGGTCGTCTGGCGTGACGCCGCGGGCCACCAAGAATTCGGACACAGCGATGGTCTTCGCCGGGTCCTCGTTGGCGTCGTAGTAGTCCCGGAGTGGCACGGCGCTGAGCAGTGTCGCGTCCGCCGCGGTGCCGGTGCTGGCGGAATCCCGGTACTTACGCTTGCCCTCAATCGTGCGGAAGTCGGCGACTTCCTTGCCGCTCAACTGCGCTGCAAACCTGCGGGCATACTCGGCGTCGCTGAAGCTTGCGCTGGTCGTGATGACTTGCAGCCGGTCCGGGCTGACTCCGAGTCGCGTCCGCAGGCGGCGCAGCAGCAGCGCCACCTCAGCACCCGCTGATCCTCGGTAGAGGTGCGCCTCGTCAACGATGAGGAGGAAGCGCTCCTCTGGGTTATCCGCGAGCCACTGGCGGGTGTGGTCGAAGACCGGCCTCTCAAGCGGCCGCATCAGCATGTACTCCAGCATCGAGTAGTTGGTGATCAGCACGTCCGGCGGTGCAGCGAGCACTTCGTGTCGAGTCAGCAACTCGGGGTCGTTTGGCAGCGTCACGCCGCGCTGGAAGTTGCCGCTTGGGTCCTTCCAGCGCATGTTAGGAGCGCCCCACCAGGCACGGATGTTGGGCTTGGCGGGCCACTTCCCGCGAGCGACGAGCTTGCTCCGCAGTTCCTTGGCTTCGGCGTGGTACTGGGCACTGGGGTTCTCGGCTCGGTCGTGGATGTCGACGTAGAAGTCTGCGATCGGGTGGAGGCGTCGGGTGTCGCGTTCGCGAGTACGGATGCCCGGATAGAGGGTTCGGCTTGTGTAGCGCGCGAAGCGAGCCGGCCGTCCTGCCCAGGCGTCGAACTGCGCCGTCACCCGTGGGTCGCCGAGGAGCAGGCGCAGGCGCCCCAACTGGTCGTTGACCAGGGCGTTCATGGGATAGAGGATCATCGCCCGAACAGCCGGCGTTCGGAACGACTCCGGGTGGCGGGCTGCTTCCTTTGCCAGCTTGGCAAGCATGGGGAGCAGGAACGACTCGGTTTTACCGGAACCCGTACCGGTCGTGATCGCCAGGCTGGATCCGTCGCGGGAGGCGTATTCGAGTGCCTCCGCCTGATGGGTATACGGCGGGTCGAACAACAGCGAGTTCAGCCCGCCGATCCTTTGCGTCAAGGCGCCGAAGAGCGTCTGTACCGACAAGTCGAGTTCGAGGTCTGCAAACTTCCGGTCGGTGCGGTAGCGCGGGGTGCTCTCGATGAAGGGCTCCCGGTAGATGACGCCCTCAGTCTCTAGCAGCCGGCGGCGCTGCTCGATGACCTGGGGATGGCCGACGTGGTACGTGGCCTCGATGTAGTCACGCAGCGAGGCTCGGATGTCATCTACCGTCTCGGCGATGGTCGGTGCGTCGACTGCCGTCATTTCGTCTCCTTGGGGACCGGCTCCATCCAGAGCAGTTCGGTAAGCAGTTGGGTCAGGTCGGGCATTGCGGCATCCGGCACACGGAAAGCGAACAGAGCGCCCGGGGTCCCGGCCAAAGGCATGCCGACGAGTTGAAGGTACCGCTCGGCGAATCCTGGGATCGGCGAGAAGAACTTGACGACACGTGAGCCGCCACCGGCGAAAGGCTCGGCGGAGTAGCGTTGCGGGAAGCCTCGTTCTGAGTCGATGGCCAACTGGAGTCGCCACGCCTCGTCGCGGGCTGGCAAAACTGGGTCGTCGACGGGGAGTTGAAAAATGCGGGTCGCGGCCCCGTCTTCGATCCGCACGACACTCCATAAATCGGCGCCGTAGGCCTGCGGTCGCCGCGCGACGAAGTCGCCGCTGTCGCTCGGGCGGGGCTCGCGCCAGCGACCTCGGTAGTAGCGAACGGGTGTGGTCGGATCGAGGATCTGAAGCCCCTCGATCTCACCGCCTCGACCAGCCACGTCGAGCCGCTCAGAGATTCGGCGTACGAGGCGGCTCGCGGGCTCGACTGCCGGACTAGCCACCCATCGCTGCCGATCGAGTCGCTGCAAGCCAGCGGCCCTGAACGTTTCGGTCGCTTGGGCTGCGTCGAGTTCAATCAGGCGAGCGTGACCTTCTCGGATGATCTGGGCTGCGAGATCTGCGCTGACGAGCCAAGCGCCAAACGGTCGAACGCCCAGCAACATGTAGGTTCCAGGTGCCCTCTCGACGTACGAGGGCGGTCCCAAGTAGACGAGACGGACCATGCGTCCCTGCAACTCCTCGCGTAGCTCGAGCAGGTCGCCAGATGCAATAAGAAGGTCGAGCAAGTCGGCCACCGCGTCCCGCGCGAGATCGCCGTCAGTCAGCGGGCGCAAAGCGGCGAGCACCGCGTCGATGAGGCGGCTCGGACTGGTTGGGCACATGAAGGACGCCGCACGACGCAAGGACGCGGCGAGTCCCTCGAGCGTGCTCAGGCCCACGAGTTCAGGGTCCATGCCAAGCGTTCGCACACTCAGCGCGGCGGCCTCGTCCGGTGACAGGCTGGAGATCGTCATTAGAAGCCTCGCTGTGCTTCGTCGGGGTCGGCGTAGGCGCGGGACCCGATCACGGCGTAGCGCGCCGCTCGCAGCAGCACAGGGGACTGCTTGATGCGGTCCAGCATGGCGTTCCGATCCGGCCCGGACCATGGCTGGGTGATGTAACCGAGGCGGCCCGCCATAGTGAGCAAGAACCGGGGTGCTGACGCGTTGTCGATGCCAGACTCCCGAAGAGTGGGGGTGATGACCTCGGCGAAGCCGGGGAGGATCTTCTCAGGCACGGACCAGTCGTAGAGGTTGTGGCTAATGCGTTTCCCCAGCGCAAGATGCGCAGGGGACGTGCCGATGACCCGCTCCATCTCGTCGAGGTGATCCAGCACCCACTCGGCGTCGGCGGTGGCGAGCTTGCGCTCGATGGCGGCCCAGTGCGAGCCGGTGAGCAGCATCGATACCGCGCGTGTTATAGCGCTCAGTGCCATCTGTTGCTGACTGACGGCAAAAGGATCGGCTGGCAAGTCGGCACTCATCCAGAGCCAGTGGGCGTCCGCGAGGCGCATGATGCCCGCTGTCGATCGGTCGCCGAACGGCACATGCGGACTAACTGACCCGAGCGCGAACACCTCATTGGGCTGCGTTGGTGCCAGGGCTGCGGTCGTGATGCCGCCCGCAGTTGCACGGAGTAGTCCGCCGCGGACCGGGAGCGCGATGTCCACGCCTTGTCGGTGACGGACCGCCGCGAGCGGCTGCTCGACGTCGAAGAATTCGACCGTCGTCTGATCGCCATCTGTCTGGTCATGTAGCCGTGCGACGTAACTGCCGTCGTGTTCCCTGCGGAAGCGCCAGCACAGTGGCTGAAACTCCCGCTCACAGCTGAGCGACGCCACGCCGATGCCGTCACGCTGGACCGTCACCGTGCACCAGTGCGCGTCGTCGTAGTGCGCCTTGAAGGCGTTCTCCAGTCGTATCCCCCGAGCGAGGGATGCCCACTCGTCTTCTTCGATGGGCAGCGTCACTTTGCGACGGGTTGCGCCCAGTTCGAGACGGTCTTCGTCGAGCAGTGTGACGATCATCTCGGCGTTCGTCTCTGGAGGACCGTGCACCGTGACGGTGGCGCGCTCGTCCCAGAGTTCGCTCAGGGTGGGTCGAGCAGGAGACGCCAGCAGGCGAATGCCTTCGCCAACCGTGGCGTTCTCCGGGCGGACCTGAGGATCGCGGATCGTGATGACCAAGTCACCCCGGGTTAGTACCCCGTTGTCTGCGCCGATGAGCGTCGCAGCGACGGTGTGTGAGCCGACGTCAAGGGACGCGAGCGACAGGATCAGATCGGCCTGGCCGTCGGGCCACGGCACGAAGTGCGGGTCGCCGTCGATCGTGACGAGACAGCGCTCCGGCGCGACCTCCGCGCGAATACCGATGATTGCCGGTTCGCCGGCCAGCGACTCGACGGCACCCTCGCCGTCCCACGCGCTCGCAACGAGTCCGACTGGCCGAATGGCCACGGTGGCCAGCGATGAGAGGCCCTGCGCAACGAGCGCCTGCGCATCTTGGTCGGGGAGTGGATCCGGCACGTTCAGGCGCCAGGCCTTGGCGCCGTCCACGGCCAGAATGGTCGGGGTGCACCAGGGCACGCTGGGAGGTTCCCGGTCGGCCATGCCAATCAGGATGTAGCGGACGCCGGGGCGTAAGAAACGGCCCTTCACCTCGATCGCGTGACCAGATGTCTGTTGCCGGAACAGCCACCACGGCCCACCCGACATAACTGCCTGGTCGGCGATGAGGGAATTGACGGCTTCGGTGCCGCGCTCCAACTGGACGAAGGGCTTCATGATGTCTGGCCAGGTCTCGAAGCGCACTTCTTGCCCGCCGTACACGAGGCCACCCGTGGGAACTGGACGGCCTCCACCGTTGACCCGGGCCCGCTTGGTCCGCAGTTCGTCGTAGACGTGCGGCAGTCGCTCGCTGAGCGGGGTCATGTCCGGCAACTCGGCATAGGCGTACCACGCGCCATCGAGACGGCGTAAGAACAGCCGCGGATCGGTGGCGCGTGGCAGGCGCGCCGTGCTTGCGGGGCTATGGTTCCCCGCTGACGGGGAGCGCGAGAAGCCAGCGGCGCGTACGCGGTTGGCAGCCCGCTGGGCAGAGGTCAGCCATTGCCGCGCCTGGCGCTCATGCGACAGGCCCGCAATTAGACGGGCCAAGGTGGACCTCACGAGGTACGGCGAACCGCTGTCAGCGCCGGAGAGCAGCGCTGCTGCCACCTGGCCCAGAAGTTGCGGGTTCTGGCAGAAGTTGCGGAATCGGGAGCTATACCAGCCCGAACGTGCGGCCAGGCGGATGCCTAGCTCGTCGGGGTCGTTCAGCAGCGCAGTGGTCAGCCCAGTGCGGAAGTTGTAGAGCAACTCGGCCAACTGACGTTGGAGATCCACTGGCAGCACGGCGTGGGTGATCGGCCACGCGATGATCGTGAACTGGTTCGCCCACGCGCCGGTCGGGCGAGCGCCGCCGAACTGGTCATGGAAGCGAACAAACCAAGCGCGGATGGTGGAGCGCTCCTGACTGGTCCAACGAGGCGTCAGTGAAGAAAACGTCGTCCAGTACTCGTCACCGACGTATCCATACCCCATCTCGGCCGCGTAGACGACGAACGGCAACCATGTCCGGTGGTAGCGCGTGATGTGGTTGTTCTTGATCGCCTCACGCACGGCGAGCTTGAGGAGTTCGAGGTCATCCTTCGACAGGTCATGCTCCAGGGCGAAGACTGGCGAGACGCGATCAAGGGCGGCCCGGGCATCCCTAAGGTCACTGAACTGCACGCTGAGAAGCTCATGGAAGTGCTGCAGCAACTCCGCAGTGTCACTCGAGGCGACGTTGGACATCCATACTCACCCCCGTGCCGGGGGACCCCAAGAGGCGAGGTCGAAGAGCTCCAAGTCGGAAATGCCTGATGCTGCATTCGAGGGCGAATTCCCACGATCACGATGGGAGGAGCGCAGTGGGCGCTGTCCGCAGTCGCACCTGTCCATAGCGATCGCTCCTCATTCTCCAAGCGCGTCAGTCCCTCCACGCTACTTGGGGGTACCGACATCGAGGGCTTGCGGCGCCGACTGGCCGCCACGGCGGTAGCGGCTTTCCGCTTACCGGGCCGCTCGCACTTGGTTCTTGGTGGGTTCGTACGGGTAACGCAGAAGAGCCCATGTCAGCTGACGGTGGGCCGACTCGACCGCTCGCTGTTGTCTGTACGTTCCCGTGGACCCAGCTAGTGCGCTCTCGACAGTTTCCAGGTCCAGGAGAAGTTCGGCTCGCTCATACTCGTAGGCGCTGCGGCACGACGATGAGCAGAAGAGCCTGGGTCTCCCACGCTCTTCGGCCCAGTGGATGAGCGCCCCTGAAGAGCACGTCGGGTTCAGGCATCGAAAGCCCGAGGGGAGTGCCACTGCTGTGGGTAGCGCCGCGGCTACCGCAGGGACATCAGCATCCGGCGGTACGGCTGTATTGATCCGCTTTTTAGGCACGGGCGTCGATGGCTCTCGATCGCGGAGATGGTCAGTCTCCTTCACGGAGTGGTGAGCTCCGCTTGTTCGGGTGAGGCTGGTTAGACCTCGGAGGCTTGCTTGCGGGGCCATCGTACCGCGAGGTTGCATACTCATGCATAGAGCCTAGGGGCAGGCGTGATGAATGCACAATATAGAGAACAGACGGATTGACCTGCGCCAACGTCTTGACTTGCGCGGTCGGTGAGCGGGCGGCCTTGACACTCGGTGAAAGCGGTCTGAGCGGACATCCGCAGCGAGAAGAAGCTGCCATCCTCACACCGGCACATCAGGCAACTATTTTGTGCGCGTGAGCCTTGTGCCGGGGCTCAGCCGCGTCTATCGTGGACACCGAGACCAAGCCATACCGAAAGGCGAAGCCGCACCCGCGGGAACGGGTACGGCTTCGGGCGACGGTCCCAAGATAACTGGACAGAAACGAAGGGTGCCGTCGTGCCCAAGTCTATTCGCGCTGCCCGAAGGCAGCCACCCCCTGTGGTGCTGACCGACGATCCCGTCGACTGGTGGTTCGACGTCGGCGAAGGCACTCAAGCCTGGAACGGTGAGCATCCTCCAGACCCGCACTCGCTCGTGCGCGTCAGAGCGCCGAAATCGACGGCCAAGTCGCGACACGTTCCGGTGTACGCCTACTCGACTACCACTGGTGGCCACATCAGGCTCGAATCGGGACTGGAGCATGACCTCCTTCGCGAACTTGACCGGCGCCCAGACGTCACGTGGCTGGTATCGCAGCCGATGCGTCTGCGGCTCCCGGCAAAGCGGGCACGTCGCCGGCTCGAGCACACTCCAGACCTGCTGAGCGTGGATAGCCACGGGATCGTCACGATCTGGGACGTTCGGGCCATACGCCGCCAAGACGACGACTTCAAGATCAAAGCCGACCTGACCGGTCGAGCTTGTCACGACCTGGGCTGGCGATACGAGGTCTTTGCCGGGCTGACCCGTGTGCGAAAAGGCAATCTCATGTGGCTGCACGGTTTCCGGCGCGAGCCCGCCGCCTACGCCACACGCTTGGCGACGATCGTTGGTGACACCCGGCTCACGTCGATCGGCGGAGTCCTCGCCACTGATGACGAGGGCGGGCACCTCACGGCGTCCATGTGGCATGCCATCTGGCGGGGCGACCTCCTCTGCGACCTCGACAAGCACCTGAGTCGGCAAACGCCGCTATCAATACCCCCAACGGCGGCTTCGGCGTGAGCCACGAAGTCTTCATCGCCAAAGGCATGAGGCTGCTCATGCCGAACGGGCCGGTTCTCGTTCTCGGTATCGAGCGCTACGGCATACGCGTCAAGACGGTCGTTGGGGAGGAAGAAGAGGTCCGCTGGGACCAACTCGAGGCACGCGGAACCGACGAAACAGGAGTCCAAGGTGTCCACCTCGCGCTTGAGCCATGGTGGAGCGGCCTCCCCACGGCCGTCCGCCTCGAAGCTCTTGCACGGCTCGAAGTGGTCTTGGAGATCCTCACCGGCTACCGCGACGGACTGCCCGACTTCGCCAGACCAGGCGAACCCTTCCACCCTTTCGGCGATGGATACGGCGTCAGCCTGACCGTCCGTATCCGTCGGATGGCGCGACAACTGTCCGTGGAGCGAGGCACCGACCGAATCATCATGCGACGGGTCCAAGCCGGCGAACTCATCTCGGAGTCAGTGTCGGAGAGCACGGTGCGCCTCTGGGTCAAGGCATGGCAGCGCGAGGGCCTCCGAGGTCTTGTCGACGGCCGCAAGACCAAGGGGGTCCAGGGCTTCGACGCCCTCGACCCGAGGTTCCTCCGCGTCGCCGATGAGATCTTCTCTCGCTACGACGGGGACGTCAGCCTCGACAACCAGAAGGAAGTCGAGCGGCAGATCCGCGTGCAGTTGAAGCTCCAAGGCATCACGGACGTGCACCTGCCGCAAAGGCTGCTGCAGGAGTACCTCTCGGCGCGGATGAGGGCCATCGGGAACACCACTCGACAGAACCGAGGCAAGGAACTCCGAAAGAGCTCCGGCAGACGCAGCTACCCCGCGATCCACCCAGGGCATCTCGCCGTTGACGTCACCAGGTGGGACGGCTTCGTCATCGACCCACTCACAGGACGCGTCTACTCGGTCGAGGTCATCACCGTCATCTCCGTGCCCACCCGCGTCATCGTCGCGCTCCGCGTCGTGCCGCGCAGCGCGACCTCGTTTGAGGCCAGCCTCAGCCTCTACGACGCGATGCGCCCGATGTCGATGCTGGTCACGGGAGATGACGAAGTGACGATCGACAGCTTCCGCTGGTGCGGCCTGCCGGTCAGCTTGGACTTCGACGGGCGGCCGCTCTACGCGCACCGACCGCCGAAACCCAACACGGGCCGCGCCATTCGGGGTGAGCACATCAAGCCTGCGGTGTGCATGATGTCGCTCCGCGCCGACAACGGAGGCATCTTTTTGTCCGCGGACCTCCGTGCGCTCCTCACCGACTTCGGCACCGACCTGCTCCCCTCGCGGGGGAGTCGTCCAATTGACAACTCGCATGTTGAGCGCTGGCACGAGAGCCTCCAACGTGCATGTCAGCAGATTCCCGGCTTCAAGGGCCGAAGGGTCACCGAACGCGGCCGCACGGTCATGATCGCCGACAAGCCGCTGCTCACCGCTCAGGAACTCGAGGAGCACCTCCACCGGTTCATCGCCCTCGACTACCACCGATCCCCGCACGACGGCATACGTCTGCCCGGCATGGAGGCAGGTCACTTCACGCCCCTTGAACGATTCGACATGCTGCTGCCCGCCGTCGGCAACATCGTCGTCCCGCAACGGCCCGACCTCATCTACCAGTTCCTGCCCAAGCGCTGGCTCAAGATCGGCCATGCGGGCGTCGAGTATCGCGGCCTGACCTACGACGGAGAGATCCTCGACGAACTTCGCCAGCTCAGGCCGGGCACCTTCCGGGCCGGTGACGACCGGATGCCGTTCCTCTACGATCACCGGCAACGGCAACACCTGTGGATCAGGCACCCATTCACCGACCGCGTCCAGCAACTGGAGTGGCGCGAATCCCACCTTGTCCATGCGCCCCTGACCGATGTCGTCATCGATGAGGCGCGCCGGCTCCTGCGCGAGCGTGGCGGCAACAACGTCCTGTCCAAGCGCAAAGTCATGCTCGAACTCATCGACGAGCTGACCCAGCTCACGGCGGCCTCTGACATGGACGAGTGGCGCGCCAAACTCACGGCCGCCCGCCTACGTCACGAGAAGGCCCTCGTGGACCATGCCGAGGCTGCTGCAGCCACACGGGCGCTTGAGGAGTCACGCCACGGCGTTCTCCGCTTCCCCTCACCTCGCTTGTCGAACGCCCATTCAGACCATCATCCGGAGGCGGCCGAGCCGGCTCAGGAGACCGGCGAAGAGTCCTGGCCCAACTACCGAGAGATGGTGTGACGTGGACGCGCACGACTGGCATCGACAGGCAACCACTCCGGCTCCCACATGGCCCGACCCGGTCTCCAGCACCGACTTCGTCGGACTGTCCGGAGAGGGCAGAGAGGACTACCTCTGTCGTCTTAGGGTGGCGATGAACGCGACGATCGTCGTCTCCAAGCCCATGGAGGCGGTCGCCGCTCACCTCGACGACATTGTCACGACGAACCGGCTCCGACCGCCGGGAGCGATGCCCATGATCGCGGTCACCGCACCGTTCTCGGCGGGTAAGTCCACGCTGCTCAAGCACTGGGGGTTCGGCGTGTACCGCGGCGTACTGGGTGGCAAGGCGAAAGAGGAGCGTCCCACCTGGTCGCCACAGCCCGGCGTGATTGCGGACTGGGTGCCGGTCGTCTACGTGACACTCATGGCGTCGAGCTCGATCAAAGAGATCAATGCGCTGATCTTGCTTTACCTCGGCTATCCACCCGAAGGCCTTGCCCGGACAACGACCACCCGGGTGCTCCACGCGCTGCGAATGCACGGGGTTCAGGTCGTGATCTTGGACGACGCTCACATGCTTCGCACTACGAGCGCTCAGGGCCGAGCAGTGCTGGACTACATCAAGTTCCTCAACACCGAACTCGGCGAGGTCAACAAGGGCACGGTCATCCTGGTCGGCGCTCACTTGGAGAGCACCGCCATCCTTGACGACCCGCAGATCAGGGCCCGGCTGACGACGATGACCATCGACGCCTTCCAGATCACCACGATCGAGAAGAAGGCGGCCTGGCAAGACCTTCTCGCGATGGTCGGCAACCGACCGCTCCAGCATCTGCCCAACGCGGCGCCCGACCTCTTCGTCGCCAAGTTGGCCCAGCACATCTGGCGGCGCACGCAAGGTTTCGTCGGCGAGGCCACGAGACTCGTCGCCCGCTCCGTCCTGGACGCCGTCCACGACCGGCGCAGCGTCATTACCCACGACGACCTCGACTCGGTCGACCTCAGCGATCGCTCGCTCGACGGACAGATCGACGCAGCCACCGCGTCACGGAAGACACGGCGATGACAGCGCTGCTTCCCGTGCGGCCCACGCCCCAGCCCGGCGAGCCACTCACTGCGTATGCCGGGCGCCTCGCCGAGGCCAACGGCGTGACTCGCCGTCGGGTCCTCCCAGCACACCGGCACGACGTCGGAGTTCCCGAAGATGAACTGGGCACTGTCGCTGCCCTCGCCGGCCTCGACGCCGGTGCAGCGGCGCGTCTGACGATGGATCGCTATCCGCCGACGGTTCGCGGTCGGGGTCCCACGCACCGGGGCGGGTGGCGTCTGCACTTCAGCGTCGAGTGGGTGTGTTCGCGCTGCACGGCCCTGACCGGTCGCCGCGAGTTGCTCTGGCAGACCGCCCTCTCCCCGGTATGCCGCGCCTGCCAGGTCCTGCTCGTCCCGGCTCGCCGTCGCGCCGTGCTCCCGCAGGAGGCGTCTGATCGACTGCTGGACCTGGTCGGCGAGCTCACGTCGCTGGCTGAGGCGTCGGTCAACCATCAGTCGGCCCGTCTCCGGCTCGGGTCGTTCCGTCGGGTGTGCGCCGTCGTGGCTCAGACCATCGACGACCAGTGGCCTGAGCGCCCCGATGGCCTGCCCGATTTCGACGTTGCCGCCGCCCGTCGGTGGGGCGTGTTCCCCAGCCCAGATCCCGGCACGGTCGCCGTCATCGTCTCTGCCGCCGCACCCGCGCTGCGGTCCGGCCACCTCCGTGACCAACTCCTACGCGAAGGTGCGCAACGCCGTCGCCGCGGGCAAACGCTCACCGTCCCGCCGCAGCACGTCCCCAACGCCCGCAAGTACCTCCCGCGCCGACCGCCTGCAACACCAACAACGGCGCCGATCCTGGCCGGGTACAACCGCGAGGATGCCCGCCGACTGCAGTGGCTCATCACTCAGCTGACCCACCAGGTGAGGCGGCACGGCATACACCCCGACCACGTCCCCGCGCTGCTGCCCGCACCTGGTGAGGACAGCCTGCCCGACCCGGCACTGTGGCGCGTCCGCTGGCACTGCGCGATCGCGCTGCACATGCTGCTCACCCACGTCCACGACGGCCCTACGTCCTCAGCCCGCGCCTGTCACGCCTTCGGTGAAACCGACACCGACACCAGCCTCCTGCTCGACGGCATACGCCTCGGCCGCGGCATCCACGACCTCGACGCCGCCCGCCTCACCGACGCCGTCGACGTCCTCGTCACCGGCGGCTTGGTCGACTACCAGCGTCGACGCGACACCCTCCGACCCATCATCTCTCTGCCGCGGCTACCCCTCGCCACCGACCGGCTACCCGACATCGACGGCCACCCCGGACGCGAACTCGCGTTGGCATGGATCTGGACGCGATTCACGCACGGGCCGGCGTTCACCAGCCCGCGACCGTTCATCGCCGACCGACACGTGCGCGCCTTCGACGCCGCGATCGACCCCGAGACCCGCCTCGTCCTCGCCGAAGCCGGGCAGCAGCTGCTCGCCGACGCCGACGTCATCACCATCCCCACCACCCAGGCCACCTGGGCCGCCATCACGAGGAGATACGGATGACACCGCTCGACCATCCCGCCCTGGAGAACCTGCACCAGCGCACCACCGCGATGCTCACGGCGATCGACGACACCCCACTCGAGAGCATCGACCACGTCCACTACCAGCACTACTGCGAAGAGCTCCGGCTCCTGATCGAGGAATGGCTCACCGCCACCAGCACCGCACCCCCGGACCTGCCGGACCAGACCTGGGCTATCACCCGCCACGGGGGCGTGGTGGGCGTGTGCACGACCGCCACCGCCGCTGCCCTGACCGCAGGGATCCCCGACCTGGCGTTCACGCCGATCAGCCTTTGCCCGTCGGCGATCGACGACCTGCGCGCCCTCTGGCTCACCGAGCCGCCCTCCGCTCTCACCTCACCGGTTCAGTGATACGCGGGATCAGCCGCGAGGTCCTCGCCCGCGACGCCGCCTGGTCCCTGGCCGACGGCGCCTGCAAAGACCTCACGCTCGAGTGGGCGCAGTGGGAGGACAGGTATGCCGCCGCCCTCACCCGGGCGGCTCGCCTCGCGACCTTGGCCGAGCCGGCCGCGGTCTGCTCCGACTGCCCGATCACCGCGGAGTGCGCCGACCTCGCCGGACTCTCGGGCTACACCGGCATCGCCGCCGGCGAGGGCTACCGCAACGGCCGACCCGACCACTCTCGTGCCCGGGCGCCCCGAGAACGGAGGACGGCATGAGCGCCTGGCAGCTGTACCCCAACCACGTCTGGCTCGCCGACGGCGGGCACACTCTCGTCCTGCTGGTGATGGAACTCCCTGATCGTCGCGTCCTCGGCGCCACGGTCGTCGAGACACCTAGGGATGCGGCCGCGTTGATGGCGCGCCTCGTGGACTCTCACGGCTGCCCGGAGACGCTGCGTTCGGTCTGGGACACGATGTTCGAGGACCTCAACACCGCAGCACGTGAGGCCGTCCGGCAGGCCGGCTGCGCCAAGCCTGCCGGCCAACTCGAGTCTGACGACTTCATCTGGGCGCTCGAAACCGGCAACGCCGCCACCCAAGCGATCCATCGCGGAAACCCCGGCACCGTCAACGATGCTGCCACCGCTCTTGCGATGTGGCTCCACGCCCCCGCTCGCACGTCAGCTGCCAGGGACGCCGACCCGCGCTCGAGTAGCCTGACCGTTGACGCCCACCCTTGCGAGGGACCGGGAAGTGACCCCCAGGATCTCCTGCCGGACGGCAGGGCCTGGGGGTCGCGCACACCACCCCCAGACGAGCCATGACCGCGGCCCTGCCGGTGTCCGTGACACCCCGCCCGGGTGAGTCGATCGAGTCGTGGCTCGAGCACCTGGCCGACGCCAACGGCCTGTCCACCGCACAGCTGCTCACCACCGCAGGTCGCCGAGCTGGGGGCACGCGCTACCTGACCCTCGCGCCGGCCCCGGAGACGATCGCCCGGCTCGCTGCTCTCGCCCGCGTCGACGAGCAGGACGTGTATGCCGCCACCCTCGCCGCGTTCGACGGCACCGCCCTCGACCTCACCGGCCTCGACCCGGACGACCGGCACTCTTACCGGCAGGTCGCCGCGCGTGGCTGGGCACCGGCCCACGGCACCCAGATCTGCCCGACATGCCTCGCCAAAGATGGGGTCTGGCAGTCTGTGTGGAGGCTCCTCATCGTCACCACCTGCGCTAGACACCAAGTTCTGCTCATCGCTCGGTGCCCCTCGTGTCGACGACCCTTCCGCGACCAGCGCCACTCCCACCTCCGCCGCGTCGGCGCTGCCACCGTGTGCGGCAACCCCCTCGGCGCCGGCCCCACGAAACAGTGCCAGCACGACCTCACCACCATCCCCACGACGCCAGCCACCGAGGACATCCTCGCCCTGCAGCGCCGCGTCAACGCAGCCCTCGCCGGACAGCACGTGACCGTCCTCGGACAGGTCACAAAGCCCGCGGCATACCTGAGCGACCTGCGTCACCTCACCACGCTCCTGCTCCATCTGGGTGTCCAACCTGGCGCCGAACACCTCGCCCATTGGGCGAGCGAACTCACCGACGAAGCCGTCGCCCGCAGGGGCGATCGCGGACCGCGCTGGGGACTGCGCCCACCCGAACAGCCCGAACTTCGCGCGGCAGCGTTGGCGACGGCGGACGGCATACTCGCCGCCCCCGACGTCGACGCAGCTGCTGCCCGCCTGACTCCGTGGACCGAGCTCACCCCGACCACTAACGACGGCCCGCTCGGTTGGCTCGCCGACCGTACCGTCATGACCCCAACGCTGACCCGGCTCGTCATGGCCGCCCGCGCCCCGCACCGGCGCTTGTCCCACCACCTCGACACTGACCTTGGAGGGCGCATGCCGATCAACCTCAACCTCGTCCCGCAGGTCATCCCGCACGCCCAGTACCTCGAGCACCTCGACGGCGCGAGCAGCTCCAGCAAGGACACTGTGCGGCTGTTCGCGTCCCTGTCGCTGGCGCGGCTGCACCCGGACGTGACCTCGTGGGCCCAAGCCGCCGAGGCCCTCAACATGCCCGGCCCGATGGGAGTGCGCTGCGCCCGTGCCTGCTCGGCCACCATGCTCGTCAGCGCGGAGGAGTGGAGGAGCCGGATCTGGCGGGCCGGGGAAGAGACCGAACGCCGGGACTACAGGGCAACCGAGGCCAAAGTCACCCGCCGGCTCCACTCCTGGCGCTGGTTCGAGGAATGGCGACGCCACTGGCGCCCGTCAACCCGCGACAGCAGCCACCCCTACGCCATCACGTGGCAATGGGTCCACCTCGCCCACGCCCACCTCGACCTGTCGCCCGCCTGGCGAACCCAGAAGCCCACCGCCAAGAGCCGAGCCCTCTACCGCCAGTTCGCCGAGTCTCTCGACGAGCGCCAACAGTTCGAGCTCGCCTACGCCCTCCACAGGGGGGATGAACGCGCGACCTTGCCGACTCGGGCCGCCATGGCAGGGCGTCCGGCGCGGACATCGCCACTTCCCAGAAGATTCGCGAGTAGTAGGGTTAACTGTCTCTATGGCCCTGCGTGACCACACGCGCACCACCCGTTACGGGCACCACAACCGTCTACTCGCTGTCGGGTTGGCGGTTTATCACATTGAAAGAGGGGAAGCTCGATGACTGTAATGCCGCAGACGGCCCGACCCGGCGAGATGTCGGCCCGCTCCAAAGCGGTCGTGCGCAAGGTGGGGACCACCACCGTCTACGTCACGAAGTCCCGCGCTGTCCCCGTGCGCTTGGGGGGCGGCAAATCTCTGAGGGGTCAGGACCTGCTCCTCGGCAGCACAGGCATGATCACCCGGGTAACCCCAAGTGATGAGTCGACGGTGGTGAAGGTGCGCGTTAAGCCAGCCAAAAGGGCAAAGAGTAGGGCGAAGTCCACGAAGTCGTGAACCCAAATGACAGGTGCATCGCGCCCGCGGCGCTAATAACCGGGCACGCGCTGTCCTACACAGACCAGCCATACTTTCAGAATCTCATCGACACGCTTCGCAAACCGCAGCGCCCGTTGGTCTTGGTAGCCGGGGCGGGTGTGTCAATGGCGGCAGGGCTTCCCTCATGGCTCGAACTTGTTGAGGGCGTTGAGAACAAGTTGGTTCCGGACAAGATCTTGTCCGCATTTCGTGCTCTGAATTCAAGCGATCTTGAGCGGCGCAGTGACCTGGTCTTGTTCCTAAGCGGCGATCAGCAGTCGAACAAGAACAACGTAAAGCACATTCGCGAGGCCCTTTACAGGGACAATTCTGAGCCGGAGCCGAGCGCCGTTGCCGAGGCAATCGCCCAACTTGCTTCTGTTTACCAGCGTCGAATTTCGGTAATTACGACGAACTTCGACGAGGTCCTCGAGTCGGCTATGGGCCAAGCCTTTGAGAGCGTCTCCAGTTTCTCGTTTGAGAACTGGGAGACGTGGACCAATCTCGCTGACGACGATCACCGCGCGTCGGTCATGCATCTGCACGGGCTGATTTATGCCGAGGATCGAACCTCTCTCGGCCCCTTGGTGCTGAGCGAGAGCGACTTTCGCCTGCACGGCCCAGAAATACAGAACCGCCTCGCCGAGCTCCTCCGGGGCAGCGATGTTCTCTTGGTGGGCGCCAGTCTTGCGGATCGCAACATCACGACGCCTCTAGCGCTGTCGAAGAACAACGGAGCCAGCCGGTTTGCGGTGCTCACGCCAACGCTGCATCGGGATGACCTCACCACGCAGATTTGCGCGGAGGTCGCAGTATGGCAGGCAGACTCCATGAGGAAGGCTCTCGGTGTGAAGCCGATTCTGCTGAAGTGTCACTCGCAGGTCGCTCAGATCGTCACCGAATGCGCCCTAGCTTCGCACGAGCCCAAGATGTATCGACGCACAGGGGCGGGGGTTCGAAAGTCCAAGAGCTTGCACTACGGGACCCGCTTCAACTTGGCGTTGGGAGACGCATACTCCGCGTTAGGAGCGTCGCCAAGGGACGGTTCCATGCGAGAAGTGACTGGCGTCGTTCTAAGCAATCGGCTCCAGGAACTGACTTTTAGGCGAAATGGTCCCGATGCCCGCCTAAAGGAACTCCGGAAGCGGTACAAGGGTCGCTGTGCGGATGACGAGAATATCGGAATATTCGTGTGGTTGCGGGATTTGCCTCAGCGCACGGACTCAACTTTCGGCCTACGTCTTCTTGTTAGTTCGGCGTATGCGCATTGGAGGTCCTGGTCGGCGTTTCGAGTTGAGCCCATCTACTCGGGTTCGCGGAACGCTGCCGTTCAGGCGGCATATGGCGGCCGGACGGTATTTCTCGACGTTCCGCGCGAGCGCCATTCTGGATCATGGCAGGGTGCTTGGGCGCAGCCCCTGCTAGTGGGATACACCTCCACCGGAACTGAGGCAGCGGGACTCCCACTAGATCAGTTGCACCTGGGCGCCGTTTCAGTGAACACAGATCGGCGGGTAACAAGTCAGAACCCGGTCGATGACGCACCAGACCTCTCAGTCCTCATGATGCTCACTCAGGAGGAGCTTGCTTGGTTTAGGGAGAGCGTCGACGAAACCATGGTTTCCCTGTTCGACTAATCACACCAGAATCCCGGGAGTGGTGCCACGGACCCAACGTGAGGTAACTCCGGGATATTGCTCACGCGCCTCTGCCTCTGCGCGCACCCGCTTGTGCAACCCGGCTCTTCGAACTTGACCGGGCACGGGTGCCCTGCGTGGTGACGCGGTAGGGCCCGTGACCTCGGTGATCATGGCTGTTGTCAAGGCAGTTCATGGTCACGAAGGTGAGGTCACGGGCTTGGTTCAGCGTACGCAATTTCAGGCGGTCCAGAACGACACGAGCGGGCAGGACGCGACGCTGCTCCTCGGGCTCGAGGGGTTGGCGGTGGTCACGGTCGAGCTCGACGACGACGGTGCTCGGGTGGTGCACGTGGTCACTGATGACGAGGCGGCGGCGGGCTGCCCGTCGTGTGGAGTGTTGTCGACTTCGGTGAAGGGTCACGCGGTGACCAGGCCGCGGGACGTTCCCTACGGGCAAGCCCTGCTGCATCTGGTGTGGCACAAGCGGCGGTGGCGCTGCCGGGAGGCGGCGTGCCCTCGAGGGTCGTTTACCGAGTCGCTGCCCGCGGTCCCGCCCAGGGCCAGGGTGACGACCCGGCTGCGCACGGAGTGCGGGGCCGGGATCGCGACGCGGTTCTCCTGCGTGAGCGCTGGCGCGGGCTACTACGGGGTGTCCTGGCCGGTGGCGCACGCCGCGTTCATCGCGCACGTCGACCCCGTCCTGGCGCAGCCGCTGCCGCCGGTGCAGGTCCTGGGGATCGACGAGACCCGCCGCGGCAAGGTCAAGTGGGCCCAGGACCCCGACACCGGGCGGTGGTTCGTGCTCGCGGACCGGTGGCACACCGGGATCGCCGACGCCGCAGGCACCGGCGGCCTGCTCGCTCACATCGACGGCCGCACCGCAGCCAAGGTCGCCGAATGGATTGCGGAGCAGCCGGATTCGTGGCGGGCCGGGATCACCCACGTCACGATCGACCTGTCCGCGTCCTACCTGCGCGCGGTCAGCGACGCCCTCCCGCACGCGGTCGTCGTCACCGACCGGTTCCACCTGGTGCGGCTCGCCAACGACATGCTCACCGAGGTCCGTCAGCACGCAACCCGTGATGTGCGTGGCCGCCGCGGCCGCAAGCGTGACCCGGAATGGGCCGGGCGCCGCAAGCTCCTCATCGGCCACGAACGCCTGGACCCCACCGCGTTCGCGAAGCTATGGAACGCCCTGATCGACGCCGGCGACCCCGGCATCGAGATCCTGCACGCGTCCACCGTCAAGGAGAACCTGCGCCACCTCCTGGCGCTGTCCGCGACCTTCCCCGAACGCTCCCTCATCCGCGACCGGCTCTGGGCGTTGTACGAGCAGGCCGCCACCTCGACCTCGCCCGAGGTCCACCGCTTCGCGGCGACCATCGAGGCGTGGTGGCCAGCCATCGAGGCCGCGATCATCACCGACTACTCCAACGCCCGATCCGAGGGGTACAACCGCCTCGCGAAACACCAAGGCCGCAACGCGTTCGGCTACCGCAACGTGCACAATCACCGCCGCGCCATACGCTGGGCCTGCACTCGTCAACACCGGCGAGCCTCAGCTGCGACCAGCGAGGTGCCCGGTCAAGTTCGATGAGCCTGCAACCCCGATGGGTGCCCTCGCCGGACGGGAGGTTCTTGGATCAGGTCCGGCCGAACCCCGCGGATCTTGCACTAACTCACCCTCAGCAGGGAACTGTACAAAGCGGGTCGCGTGCGATCACGCAATCTAGGCTGCATTTCGACAAGTGTCCTCCTCCGTCTGATGTTGTCGAGATGCAGCCAATCTTGCTGTCGAGATGCACTCAATCTTGTAAGAACGGACGTTGATTCTAAGAATTAGCCGACGTTATGCACCTCGGCCGTGTCTGCACTGGGCGTTATGTAACGGCCCTGCGAGGGCGCGCTGCCGATGGCTGACTGAGGTTGGCGTACGACGGCTGTCGAGATGCAGCGAAGATTGCAAAAACGACGGACTATTGCAGCAATATCGCGGAACGCTGCGGAGCCGTTTCCCAAACGCGACGTTATGGCGGCGCTACGGGGCGCGGCTCAAAGATGCTCTGTTCTCTTCGCGAACTCTGAGGCCACTGACTCACGAGGCCAGCTGTCGAGCAGGACCGCTCAGTGCTGATCGTTGGAGCCAAGGAGCCGCTGTCCGACGGCTCTGATCGTTTCGGCCAGGGCGGGCGGTCCGATGTCGGTCAGGTCGGTATCGAAGGTGATGAACAGGCCAGCGACTCCTGCCCAGGACCACCCGCCGATGGTGAGGCGGCAGTGTGACGGGTCGATGGGTGTGACGACGGATCCGCCTGGTGCCCAGCGGGCCACCACGTCGGCGGGCAGGTTCAGGGTGGCGCTGCCGACGCATTGCCATTGCCCGGGGGTGTCTCCGCGGTCTGGGTTTTGCACGACGAGTCGGTTGAGGTCGTCGGCGGTGAGGGGGTGCGGGGTGAAGGACGCTCCTGCGCTTGTCTTCGGGCGGATTCGGTCGACGCGGTAGGTGGACCATGTCTGGTGTTGCCGGTCTCTGGTGATGAGGTACCAGCGGCCGGCCCACACGACCAAGTGGTGGGGCTCGACCTCTCGGGGTGGTTGGAAGCCAGGGTCGCCCGGCGCTGGGACGTCGCCTTGTGGGGTGGCGTAATCGAACCTCAGAGTGTGGCCGGTGCGTATCGCTGCACCCACGATTTGAAGGGTTGCGACGTCGATGGGTGGGGCGGAGAACTCCCAGTAGTTGCGCAGGCTGGTGACCTCGAACGCATCGCTGGCCGCGCGTAGGCGCGCGGGCATGACCTGACGCAGGGTGGTCAGGGCTCTGGCGACGGCGTCGTCGATGCCTGTGACGGTGGCTGGGGCGGTCTGCAGGGCGAGGGCGATGGCGATGGCTTGGTCGTCATCGAGGACCAGTGGCGGCAGCTTGCCGCCGGCGCCGAGGCGGTACCCGCCTCGTGAGCCCTTGATCGCGTGGACCGGGTATCCGAGGTCACGCAGGGTCTCCACGTCGCGACGCAAAGTGCGGACCGAGACGTTCAGGCGCTGAGCGAGCTCGGCGCCGGGCCATTCGACGCGGGCGCTGAGCAGCGAGAGCAGCCGCAGGATCCGCTCCGAGGTGTCCGCCATGTTCCAAAGATTCTCACGAATAGCGGACACTCGGTGTCCTCTATCGCCGTCAGGGTGGGTCCATGACTTCCTCGACACCCGCCCCAGCGGCACCCCACACCGCTCCCGAACCGCAGGTCGCCGGTCGTGCCGCGTCTCTGGCATTGCTCGTTGTGCTGTTCGCGTCCTTCATGGATCTGCTCGACGTCACGATCGTCACGGTCGCGGCCCCGGACATCGCGGCCAACCTGAGCGCATCGGAGGCGGAGCTGCAGTGGATGCTCGCCGCATACGTCCTAGCGCTCGGCTCTGGTCTGGTGACCGGTGGCCGGGTCGGCGACGCCTATGGGCGACGCCGGGTCTTCCTGGTCTCGTTGGCCGGCTTTGCCCTCGCCTCGGCGGCCTGCGCCTTGGCGCCTTCGGCCGGGACGCTCATCGCGCTGCGGGCGTTGCAGGGCCTGGCGGGCGGGTTCATGGTGCCGCAGGTCTTCGGGATCATCCGCTCCTCATTCGCCCCGGCCGCGATGGCCAAGGCCTTCGGCGCGTATGGCGCGGTCCAAGGCCTGGCGTCGGTGGCTGGGCCGCTGTTGGGCGGGGCCCTCGTCAACGCCGACCTGTGGGGCCTGGGATGGCGCACGATCTTCTGGATCAACGTCCCGGTCGCTGTGCTCGCGTTGGCGCTCGGGGTGCGGTTCCTGCCTGAGTCCCATGCTCCGGGCCGCACCCGTCTGGACGTGGTCGGTGCACTGCTGGCCGCGGTCGGCGTATTCCTTGTGCTGCTGCCGCTCGTGCAGGGTCGGGACTGGGGATGGCCCGGTTGGGGATGGGGCCTGCTGGTCCTCGGCCTGGTCGTGCTCGCCGGTTTCCTCGCCTACGAGCAGCGGCTGGCCCGAGCCGGTGGCCAACCCGTCCTCGATCCTTCCCTGCTGTCGATCCGACCATTCAGCGCCGGCCTGGCGGCTGCGGTGTTCTTCTTCGGCGGTCTCGCATCGTTCTTCCTCGTGCTGTCGATCTACTTGCAACTCGGGACCGGGCGCACGGCGTGGGAGACCGGGCTGGTGATCCTGCCGTACGCGCTCGGCTCGATCATCACCTCCGGCGCCGGGGTGGCCTTGGCCGCCAAAGCCGGCCGCGCTCTCCTGATCACCGGCTCGCTGACCCTGGCCGCCTCGCAAGGGCTGCTGTGGTGGCTGGTCCGCGACGGCGCCACGCCCGGCTACTGGGCCCTGGCCGGCGTGATGTTCCTCGGCGGTCTCGGACTGGGCCTTGGCGCACCGATCCTGGTCAACGTCGTCCTCGCCGGTGTCCCCGGCCGACAGGCCGGCGCCGCCGGCGGGGCGCTGTCCACCGTCAACCAGATCGGTGGCGCGATCGGGATTGCGATCTTGGCCACCGTCTTCTTCAACGCACTCCCGGCCACCGCATCGGCAGGCGCGCCCGGCACCCAAGCCCACGTCTTCGGCCAAGCCTTGGCGCACGTGATGCCCTGGCAGGTCGCCACCTACCTCTTGGCCGCCTTCGCGATGCTTGCGCTGCCCAAGGCCGCCGCAGCACACCAAGGCTGACCCGATGAAACCGCCACCGAAAGCAACCTCCACTATGACCAGCGACGTGATCCGGGTGCGCGGTGCCCGCACCCACAACCTGCGCAACATCGACGTCGACATCCCCAAGAAGCAGCTGTCCGTCGTCACCGGCGTCTCAGGGTCCGGCAAGTCTTCCTTGGCCTTTGACACCATCGCCGCCGAATCCCAACGGCTCCTCGCCGCGACCTACCCGGCATTCGTGCAGAACCTGATGCCGCACCTGCCCCGCCCGAACGTTGACACCCTTGAGGGCCTGTCCGCCTCGATCGTCGTCGACCAATCACCACTGGGTGCCAACCCCCGCTCCACGGTCGGCACCGCCACCGACGCCTGGTCCCTCCTACGACAGCTGTACGCCAGCCACGGCACCCCACCCGTCCCGGGACCCCACGCCTTGTCGTTCAACACCCCTGCCGGTATGTGCCTGGCGTGCGAGGGGACCGGGCGGGCAGCGACTCTGAACATCGACGCGGTCCTGGACCGCGCACTGTCCCTGAATGAGGGCGCGATCAAGTTCCCGAACTTCGCCGTCGGGTCCCTGTTTTGGAAGGTGTATGCCCGCAGCGGCGCTTTCGACAACGACAAGCCCGTGCGCGACTACAGCAGCGAAGAGCTCGAGCACCTGCTCACCGGGACCGGACCCAACGTCGAGACCGGCACCTACCCCATGGCCTACGAAGGTGTCTTGACCAAGATCACCCGCCTGTACCTGTCCAAAGACCTCGCCGCCCTCAAACCCCGCCTGCGCGAGGCCGTCGAACGCGCCGCGACCACCGGCCCGTGCCCCGACTGCTCCGGCAGCCGCCTGAACGCGCCGGCCCGGGCATGCACCATCGCCAACACCCCCATCACCACCTGCCACGCCATGCCCGCCACCGACCTGCAGGACTGGCTCGCACGGCTCGACCTACCCACGGCCACCCCCCTGATCACCCAACTGCGGTCACTACTGTGCAACCTGACCGAGGTCGGCCTGGGGTACCTCGCCCTGGACAGGCCCACCTCCACCCTCTCCGGCGGCGAAGGCCAACGCATCCGCACCGTGCTACACCTCGACTCCGCCCTGACCGACCTCACCTACGTCTTCGACGAACCCGCCGCCGGCCTCCACGCCCACGACACCACACGCGTCGTCACCCTCCTGAAGGCGCTGCGCGACAAGGGCAACACCGTCCTGGTCGTCGAACACCACCCCGACGTCATCACCGCCGCCGACCACGTCATCGACCTCGGACCCGGCGCCGGCACGCACGGCGGCACCATCACCTACCAAGGCCCTTCGGCACGTCTGGCCGGCACCGACACCCCTACCGGCCGAGCACTCAAGACCGGGCCGGCCCTCAACCGCGAACCACGCACCCCCACCGGCGTCCTGCCCATCCGGGACGCGACGACCAACAACCTCGACCACCTCACCCTCGATATCCCCACCGGCGTCCTCACCTGCATCACCGGGGTCGCCGGCGCCGGAAAGACCTCGCTGCTGGCACACATCCCCCACCAGGACGGAACAGTGGTCCTGGACCAGCATGCGATCCGGGGATCTCGTCGCTCCACCCCCGCGACCTACACCGGCGCCATGGACTGGATCCGCGAGGCCTTCGCCAAAGCCGGAAGCCGCCCCGGCCACCCGCTCAAACCGGCCCTGTTCAGCGCCAACAGTGCCGGAGCCTGCGCCGACTGCTCCGGGCTGGGCGTCACCTACCTCGACGCCCCCACCAGCGACCCCGTCCCGGTCACCTGCGCCACCTGCAACGGTGACCGCTACACCGCCGAGGTCCTCACCCACACCCTCGACGGCCTGACCATCGCCGACGTCCTCACGATGCCCGTGGACGAGGCCGCCACCCGATATGTCGAGACCCCCGCCGGGCCCGCCTTCAGTACGCTCGTCGACGTCGGCCTGGGATACCTCAGTCTTGGGCAGCCGCTGTCCACCCTCTCCGGTGGCGAACGACAGCGCCTGCGTCTGGCCAGCCACATCATCCGGCCCGCGGGCATCTACATCCTTGACGAACCCACCACCGGGCTGCACATGAACGACGTCGACATCCTCACCCGGCTCTTCCACCGCCTCGTCGACCAAGGTGCCACCGTCATCGTTGCCGATCACCACCTGCACCTGATCGCCACCGCCGACCACATCATCGACCTCGGACCCGACGCCGGCCCCCACGGCGGGAGCCTGCGCTACCAAGGCCCACCGAGCGGGCTCCCGGCCAGCCACACCCACACCGGCCGCGCCCTGACAAACCGCCTCACCACATGACCTCCGAATCGACACCCCACCAGCAGCACGACACCCCGAGGAGTAGTCCCGTGCCCGACCGATCCGGCTCACAGATCGACCACCTCAACATCGCCATCCCCGACCTCACCCGCGCCCGCGCCTTCTACGACCCGCTCCTGGCCTCGATCGGCATCCAGCCCGTCCTGGACATTCCCGCCACCGCCACCGACGCGGCAATGACCGGATACGGCTGGCCCGACACCAAACCCTTCTTCTGGCTCATCAATAGCGGCGCTGTCGGCACCAACATGCACCTGGCGTTCACTGTCGACACCCGAGAGCTCGTACACGCCTTCTACGACACTGCCGCAGGCCTCGACGCCCAACTACTCCACCCGCCCGCTACTCACCTCGAGTACCACGAGCACTACTACGGCGCATTCGTCCTCGACCCGCACGGCATCAACATCGAAGCGGTCTGCCACCACGATCAGGCTCCCTGAAACTGCCGCCGACGCTCAATCCCACCGGTCACACAGCCGGGCGTCACCTGACATTTGCAAGCCGCGGTGGATCTTGCACGACCCCAGCGACCAAGACGAGTTCTGCGAGGTACGCCGCCCGAGTACGTGCCGTCTTCGCTGCATCTCGACAGATGCACTCAAAACTGTAAGAAGTGCCGCTGATTCCATGAATTAGCCGACATTATGCACCTCGGGCGTGTCCACCAGCTGGTGTTATAGCCCTCTGGCGGAAGCAACCAGGCATCGAGACGCAACCTCGACTCGCCTAGATGTACTGACCGGGGACGTTAGTCGACGCTTGCGGCGCTGGTAGAACTCGCGTCAGGGTCGCGGCATCGCCGGTGACATCCACGCCATGCGCGATAGCGGCGGGCAGAGGCATTGCGCCTTGCAGGAGGGCAACCAGTACCGGCCCGGGGCCTGCAACACGCGCCAGGGGGCTGACATCGCGCTGGCAAGGGTTCACCGCGATGGTCCCGGCGGCGGTGAGGTCGAAGCCGTCGTCGAAGGTGCCGAACCGGATCACGATCGGTGGCTCGTCCGGTCTGTGATCCGCGAGGAGGAAGCGTGCCGGTTGGCTGAGCCAGTGCATCTGGAAGATCGCATCACTCGGCGCCTCTGGAACCGTCGGTGCACCCCACTTCAGAAGCTCGCGCAGCACTCCGTCCAGGGCCCGGCCACGCTCGGTAAGTCGATACGTTGGCGTGCCCGGGATTCCTGGGGCGGGCTCGCGGGCGACGACACCGTTGGTCTCGAGGTCCCGCAGGCGCTGGGTGAGCAGGTTCGTCGCGATGCCAGGCAGGCCGCGCTGGACTTCGCCAAAGCGCAATGCTCCCCCGATCAGCAGCTCACGCACGATCAGGAGAGTCCACCGGTCACCGACGACATCTAAGGCGCGAGCGATCGAACAAAGCTGTCCGTAGGACTTCACCTGAACCCCCTTGACTTTATCAAGTGCCTGCTTGAAAGTATCAAGCACCATTCTCACACCAAGGAGAGCCATGCCCGCCACCCTGTCTTCTGCCGCACCTCAGACACTCAAGGACTACTACCGGATCCTCGAGTCCGGCATCGACAGTTACCAGGACGGGGCTGACCTACGGCCTCTGCTGGATGACCACCTCGACTTCACGGGCTCCCTCGCTGGTCACCTCCCCGACGCCACCGATGGCTTCCTGGGCGGGGTTGCCGGGTTCATCGCGACGGTCAAGCAGATCGAGATCATCCACGACGTGCACGGCACTAACAGCTCCGCCGTGCTCTACACGGCGACCATGCCCGGCGGTCCCATGACCTTCGCGGAGTTCTTCACCTTCGACGGCGGACGCATCGCGTCCTTGAACCTTCACTACAGCGGCCCCGAGTACATCGAGAAGGGTGGACGATGACAGCACAGAAGGACCTGGTCGAGCGAGTTCGTGACGCGCTAAGAGCTCGCAACCCTCGTGAGGTGTCGATGTTCGGGGGAGTGTCGTTCATGGTCGAGGACCGGATGGTCGTCGCCGCTCGTCGGGAAGGGACGCTCCTGCTACGCATCGACCCCACTGACGCGGAAGACCTGCTCACCCGTCCTGGTGCTCACCCTGCGCTCATGGGCGCAGACCGCCCCATGGGCGACGGCTGGATCAGCGTTGAGCAGGCCGCACTCCAGGGACCTGGGCTCGAGTCCTGGCTCGAGCCAGCACTCACCTTCCATGCAGCGCAAGGCGCCGAGTAGAGACGTCTACTGCAACTCCATCATCCGGTGGCCGGTCGCAAACGCGGCCGGCCACCGATCTATCTCAGGAGGCACTTTGAGTCATCGCAATGCCGCGCTAACCCCACGTCATCGTCTACGAGAGTTGAGTCCGGCAGAGTGGTGTACGACGACGACGGTGAGCGTGTCCTGCTGAGGTAGGCGCGGTCACCGCGTGATCCTTCGAGTGATCTCTCACAACCGACTCGAATTGGAGCACCACGATGACCGCTGCACCCAGTATCGACCCTGCCCGTTTCCTGCAGGACGAGCTCGCTCAGGCCAGCCCTGACTTGATGCGCGACATGCTCACCACGTTCATCAACGCGCTGCTGTCAGCGCAGGCCGACTCCGTGTGCGGGGCTGAGTACGGCACCCGCAGCCAGGACCGGACCAACCGCCGTAACGGGTACCGGCACCGGGACCTGGACACCCGCGCCGGCACGATCGACGTGGCCATCCCCAAGCTGCGTGAGGGGTCCTTCTTCCCGGACTGGCTGCTCACGCGGCGCCGGCGGGCGGAGGAGGCGCTGGTCACCGTCGTGGCGACCTGCTACCTGCTCGGGGTGTCCACCCGGAGGATGGACAAGCTGGTGCGGACCCTGGGCATCACCGGGCTGAGCAAGTCCACCGTCAGCGAGATGGCCAAGGACCTCGACGAGCAGGTCGCGGCGTTCCGCACCCGCCCGCTGACCGAGGGCCCGTACCTGTTCGTGGCCGCGGACGCGCTCACGATCAAGGTCCGCGAGGGCGGTCGGGTCGTCAAGGTGGCGGTCATGGTCGCCACCGGCGTCAACGCCGACGGGTACCGCGAAGTCCTCGGGATCACCTGCGCCACAGCCGAATCCGGTGCCGGCTGGTTGGGGTTCTTCCGTGACCTCGTCGCGCGGGGCCTGTCCGGGGTCGCCATGGTCACCTCCGACGCCCACGCCGGCCTGATCGACGCGATCGGGGCGACCCTGCCCGCCGCGTCGTGGCAGCGGTGCCGCACCCACTACGCCGCGAACCTCATGGCGATCACCCCCAAGTCCCAGTGGGGGTGGGTCAAGGCGCTGCTGCACTCGGTGTACGACCAGCCCAACACCGAGGCCGTACACGCCCAGTTCGACCGGGTCCTGGACGGGCTGCACGACAAGCTCCCACAGGTGGCCGAGCACCTCGAGGGCGCCCGCGCCGACATCCTCGCGTTCACCGCGTTCCCCAAGGAGATCTGGCGACAGATCTGGAGCAACAACCCCAACGAGCGCCTGAATCGCGAGATCCGCAGGCGCACCGACGTCGTGGGGATCTTCCCCAACCGCGACGCCATCATCCGCCTCGTCGGCGCCGTCCTGGCCGAACAGCACGACGAATGGGCCGAGCAGCGCCGCTACTTCAGCCTCGACGCCCTCACCCGCACCCGCGAGGCCCTCACCGCAGCAAACTCACGAGAGGAGGTCACCGAGCCCGCCCTCATCGGCCAGCTCACCACCTGAACCACCCCCAACGAGGGATCACCCTCGTACACCACCCCATCGGGCTTGACCGGCTATGGAGGTCTCGTTCAACACCGAGTGGGGGTTGTTTCGACACCGCTCGGTTCGTGAGCTGCGCCGGTGTTGGTGAGTTTCGGCATCACTCCTGAAGTGGGCAGGCACGGATGGACGTTTAGTTCGGGTCGGGCTTAGCCGTGGCTCGGTAGCGGTCGGCGACTGCGTCTGCCCGAGCGTGCAGTGAAGCGCGCAGTTCGGGCGGGGCGAGCGCTTCAGCGTTGGTGCAGAGCTGCCACAGCGCCCACTCTGCGTGCCAGAGATCTTGGAAGGTGACTTCGAGGCGTAGCCAGCCGTCCGGTTCGGCCTCCTCGCCGCGTACGGCTTCTGCCATGACGAGGAGGTCGTCCCGGCGCGCCGGGCTCACACGTACCTGGACGGAGATGTGGCCCTCGGACAGGAATTCGGCGCACCGTTGTGCCCAGATGTGTTCGAGGTTGACCTGATCTGGTCGCTGGGCTGGTTCGACAAGCTCTTCGGCGGCGTGGATTCGCGATATTCGCATGGTCCGGTCGGTGCCGGACTCGGTGGCTAGTAAGTAGCCCTTGTCTCGCACGGTGACCAGGCCGATCGGGTCCACTGTGTGCCATTGGGGTGGCTGGCCGCGCGAGGCGTAGTGGATCCGCAGTTTGCGTCCGGCGAGGACCGCGCGTCGCACCACCATCAACGCGGCATCGGGCAGCTCTTCCTGGCTCAGGCGACGGGAAAGTAGGTCGGTCTCGGGGTTGACGAGGAACCGTTGTGCCGCGTTGGTCGCGGCGACCTGGTGGCCTTCGGGGAGGGCGTCAACGATCTTCCGCATTGCTGAGGCGAGAGCCGTCCCGAGTCCGAAGATCTGCTCGCCTGGCCTTGAGCCAGCGGTGAGCAGCGCGAGTGCTTCGTCGTTGTTGAGGCCCGTGAGCTCGGTCCGGAACCCAGGTAGGAGTGCGTACCCACCGTGCCGGCCACGTTCGGCATAGACGGGGACGCCGGCCGCGGAAAGCGCTTCGATGTCGCGCAGGACGGTGCGCGGGGAGACCTCGAGCTCTTTGGCCAGGGCATCCGCGGTCAACTGGCCGCGCTGACGCAGCAGCAGGACCAAGGACACCAGCCGGTCAGCTCGCACGACGAAGACGTTATCTGAATACCTGACACAAGGTGTCGTGATTCAGCGTCAGGGTGGTCACGCGCCGCCGAACCGCGGCGACGCCCGAATGCGGGCAACCCCGATGGAATCTGATTGGAGCTGATGTGGCAATCGAACGAGTGGCCGTCAACCCGGTGACGTGGTCTGTGGAGATGGGGTTCAACCAGGGCGAGGTGATCACCGGCCACACCCGGACGTTGTACTGCTCTGGGCAGACCGCGATGGGAGCCGACGGAACTCCTCAGCATGAGGGAGACATGGCAGCACAGGTTGCGTTGAGCCTGGACAACCTGGAGGCGGTGCTGGCCGCGGCCGACATGTCACTGGCCAACCTCGTGCGGCTCAACGTGTACACCACCGACGTCGACCTGCTCTTCCAGCACTACGGAGTGCTGGCGTCGCGGCTGGGAGCAGCCCAGGTAGCGCCGACCACCACCATGCTCGGCGTGACACGGCTGGCGATCCCCGGCCAGATGATCGAGCTGGAAGGCACCGCGGTCGCCTGAGCGACCCCTGCTGCCCGCTCCGGTCACCGTCGGCGCGGGCAGCCAGGCAGGGAGGGGTGATCGCTGATGCACCAGCTGAGGACGATCGGGGTCTACGGCTTCGATGCCTCGTCGTTTCTGGACAGCCTGAACAAGGGCGGGGTCACCATGCTGCTCGATGTGCGACAGCGTCGCGGCGTGCGAGGCACCCAGTACGCCTGGGCCAACTCGCAGCGATTGCAGGCCTCGCTTGCCGCCGCCGGGATCGGGTACTGGCATCACCGCGACCTGGCCCCCACCACCGAGCTGCGTCAGCTTCAGTATGCCGAGGACGCCCGCCAGGGTGTCGGCAAACGCACCCGCCGTGAGCTCGCCCCCGCGTACGTTGACCGCTACACCGCTGAGGTCCTCGCCCACGCCGACCTCGAGCCGATCGTGTCAGCGCTGCCGAGCGTCGGAGCAGCGGCCTTGTTCTGCGTCGAGCGCGATCCCGAGGCCTGTCACCGTTCCTTGATTGCCCAGCGATTGGCCGAGCAGCAAGGCGTGACGGTCGGGCATCTGCGTCCGCGGTGAGAAGCACTTGGCAGGGGTTGGGCGTTGGTGCGGGTAGTTCTCGCGTTGCGCTGTACGCAGCGATCCGCCGCGATGCCCGTGCCGGGATGTCGAACCGCGCTCTGCAACGCAAGCACCGGGTCGGATACCGCACCGTCACGGCCGCACTGAACTCCGCCTGGCCGGAACCACGAAAGGCACCGCCGAAGCGCGGCTCCCGCCTGGACCCGTACCGGGCCATCATCGACGGCTGGCTCCGTGGCGATCTGGATGCCCCGAGGAAGCAGCGGCACACCGCGAAGCGGATCTTCGACCGCCTCCTGGACGAACATCACGCCATCGAGGTGTCGTACTGGATGGTGCGCGAGTACGTCGCCATCCGGCGCCGCGAGATCCGGATCGAAGCGGGTCGGGAACCCCCCAACACGTTCATCCCTCAAGAACACCTGCCGGGGCGGGAGGCCGAGGTCGACTTCGGTGAGGTTGCGATCCGGCTGCGCGGCGAACTGGTCACCTGCACGTTGTTCAGTCTGTGACTCTCCTACTCCGGCAAGGCCGTGCACCGGATCAGTGCATCGGCCGGGCAGGAAGCCTTCTTCGAGGGCCACGCGCACGCCTTCCGGATCCTCGGCGGGGTGCCGACCGGGAAGATCCGCTACGACAACCTCAAGGCCGCCGTCGCCAGCGTGATCGGGTTCTCTCGTCAGCGGGTCGAGGCCGACCGGTGGACCGCGTTCCGCTCTCACTACGGCATCGAGGCCTTCTACTGCCAACCCGGCATCCAAGGCGCGCACGAGAAGGGGGGCGTCGAGGGGCAGATCGGCTGGTTCTGCCGCAACCACCTCGTCCCCATCCCCGAAGTCGACTCCCTCGACGAGCTCAACGCCATGGTCGACGTCTGGGACGAAGCCGACGACGATCGGCGGATCGGATCCCGCGCCCGCACCGTCGGGGAACACTTCGCCACCGAGCAACCACTCCTCGCGCCACTGCCCACCGAAGCGTTCGAGACCGGCCGCTGGTTCACCCCACGAGTGGACCGGTACGCCCAGGTCATGGTCCGGATGAACAAGTACTCCGTCCCCGCGCGCATGGTCGGCCGTCAAGCCCGAGTGCTGCTCAACGCGAGCGACCTGATCGTGTTCGATGGCAAGACCGAGATCGCCCCACGAACGGCTCATGACCAAGGGCTCGACCCGGGTCGACCTGGACCACTACCTCGAGGTCCTCCTCCGCAAACCGGGCGCGCTGCCCGGTGCGACAGCGCTGGAGCAAGCCAGGTCATCAGGACGGTTCACTCCCGTCCACGACGCATGGTGGGCCGCTGCCTGCAAGGCCCACGGTGACGCCAACGGCACCCGTGCCCTGATCGAGGTCCTGATGCTCCACCGGCACCTTCCACACGAACACGTCGTCGCCGGACTCGCGACAGCACTGCGTGCAGGCGCGCTCACCGCGGACGCGGTCGCGTTGGAAGCGCGCAAGCAAGACGACACAGGAAATGGCACGGCCGACGACACGACCGCGGACCACCCGACCACCCTGACGGGAGACGACGGGGCACACGGAGAGGGCGAGACCCCTGCCGTGCGATCGCTGGCCGATCGTCGACTTCGCGCCCGCACCCCGGCCGACACTCGGCCACTGCCGAGTGTGGACAAGTACGACCAGCTGCTGCCCAGCCGCCGTGACATCCCGAACGAAGGAGCCGCACCGTGACCACTAAGCGCCGTGGAATGACTGAGGAAGCAGCCAACGCCGCGATCGACCAGGCCTGCCGGATGTTGAGGATGCCCACCATCCGCAACTCCTTCACCGACTACGCCGACCGTGCCGGGCATGAGCAGATGTCCTACAGAGGCTTCCTCGCCGAGGTGCTGCTCGCCGAATGCGACGACCGAGCCCGACGCCGGTCCGAGCGCCGGATCAAGGCCGCCAAGTTCCCCCGCGAGAAGTCCCTGCGGGCCTTCGACTTCGACGCCAACCCCAACATCGACCCCGCCGTGATCCACATCCTCGCCAAGTGCGAATGGGTCCAGAAGGGCCAGCCGCTGTGCCTGATCGGGGATTCCGGAACCGGCAAGTCCCATCTGCTGATCGCGCTCGGCACCGAGGCCGCCATGGCGGGCTACCGCGTCAAGTACACCTTGGCCACCCAGCTCGCCAACGAGCTCGTCGAGGCCGCCGACGAGATGACTCTGGCGAAGACCATCGCCCGCTACGGCCGCGTCGACCTGCTGTGCATCGACGAACTCGGCTACATGCAACTCGATCGCCGCGGCGCGGAACTCCTGTTCCAAGTCCTCACCGAGCGCGAAGAGAAGGCATCGGTTGCGATCGCGTCCAACGAATCCTTCGGCGGCTGGACCAAGACCTTCACCGACCCCTCGGCTCTGCGCCGCCATCGTCGACCGGCTCACCTTCGGCGGCACCATCCTCGAGACCGGCACCGACTCGTACCGCATGGCCCAAGCCACCAAGCAACGGACGAGTTGACGGCCTGGCAGCGATGTCGAACGAGACCAACTTCGTTGGCGCGAACCCCGCCCGGGTGGTGTCAGAACTCACCTACAAGCGGTGTTGGAGGAAACCCCCAAAGCCACTTCGTGCAAGATCCGTTGCTCACCGTCCTGCAGTTTTGCCTACGTCTCGACACGACGACGTCACAGTGTCGAGATGCACTCAATCTTGTAAGAACGACGGTCAATTCCAAGAACACCTGACGTTATACATCCCGGGCGCGTGGGATCTAACTGCAGAGCGATGACACTTACGTTCTCGCAGATGGACCAGCGCCGGCGGGGGCGCCACCGGTTGAGTCTCAGGCCGCTCCTGACGCTTCGTTCTTGTGGTGGATTCCCAGTTTGGGTGGCAGCCACCACTTGAGGGCTCGGCCCCAGGTGGTCGTGCGACACCAGCACTCGGGGTCGCAGCCGCATTGCCTGTTGCCTGGATTGTGGATCCGCTGGAGCACGGTACGTGCCATCTGGCCAGCGTAGTGCTCGGCGCCGCGGGCCGGTTCTGTCGAGCGTGCGCAGTGGTGTCCTCACCTGCTTCGCCGAAGTCGGTTCGCCGAGTGGGTGATTATCGTCCGCGCGGTCGTGGGTCTGTCCTGGCGGTGGGCGGTACCCATCACAGGTATCGGCAGATGTCGTCGGGACTGCATCCCGCGGGGTCGGGATCGGCCGCGTGTTCCTGCAGAGCGGTGATGGTGTCGCGGAGGGCGGTGAGCTTGCTGATCTGCTCGTCGATCTCGTCCAGGCGGGTCTGAAGGAGTCCCTGCACGTGCGTGCAGGGTGGTTGGCCCCGGTCTCGGAGGTCGAGGATCTGCCGGATCTGCGCCAGGGTCAGGCCGGCGGCCTGGCCGCGGTGGATGAACCGGATCCGGGACACGGTCTCGCGGGGGTAGTCGCGGTAGCCGGAGCTGGTGCGGGCCGCGAGCGCGAGCAGCCCTTGGGCCTCGTAGAACCGCAGCGCCTTGGTAGTCGTGCCGGTGGCATCGGCCAGGTGCCCGATTCTCATCCCTGCCTCCTCCTCGAGGGTTCGGACTTGACCTTCACCTGTACTGGAAGGTCCAGTATCGCTGCATCAGCGAATCAGCGACGAGCTGGGGTGGAGGAGTCATCGTGGCGACAACTGTGGATCTGGTCATCATCGGATCGGGCGGGGCGGCGTTCGCCGCCGCGATCCGCGCGGTGGAACTGGGCCAGAGGGTGGCGATGGTCGAGCGCGGCACCGTCGGCGGGACCTGCGTCAACACCGGGTGCGTCCCCTCCAAGGCCCTCCTGGCTGCCGCCGAGGCGCGACACGTCGCTGAGGACGCCGACCATCGCTTTCCGGGGATCACGACGAACGCGGGCCCGGTGGACATGCCCGCCGTCATCGCAGGCAAGGACGGGCTCGTCACCCAACTGCGCACCGAGCGGTACCTCGACGTCGCCGACGCGCACGGCTGGAGGACGATGACCGGCGAGGCCCGGTTCGACGGCACCGCCGAAGACCCGTTCCTGCGCGTCACCACCCCGGAGGGGACGGTTGAGAGCGTCCACGCCAAGCACTACCTGGTCGCCACCGGCAGCCACCCCTGGGTGCCGCCGATCGACGGGCTGGCCGACACGGACCATCTGACATCGACCACGGTCATGGACCTCGGCGTCGTTCCTGCCTCGCTGCTCGTCCTCGGCGGCGGGTACGTCGCCCTGGAACAGGCCCAGCTGCTCGCCCGGCTCGGTTCGCAGGTGACCATGCTGGTCCGGTCCCGACTGGCCTCGCACGAGGAGCCCGAGGTCGCCAGCACCATGGGCCAGGTCCTCACGGACGAGGGCATCCGCCTCGTCGACGGCGCCCACGTCACCCGGGTCGTGCGCGACCCCGGCACCGGCAAGGTGGTCGCCACCGCTACCGTCGCCGGCGAGCAACGGGTCTTCGAGGCTGAGCACCTGCTCCTGGCCGTCGGCCGTCGCCCCACCACCGCCCGCCTCAACCTGCCACAGGTCGGGGTCAGCACCGGCCACCTGGGGCACGTCGTCGTCACTGATGAGCTCACCTCGACCAACCCGAGGGTGTGGGCGGCGGGCGACGTGACCGGCCACCCGGCGTTCGTCTACGTCGCCGCCCGACACGGCACGCTGGCGGTCGAGAACGCCTTTACCGGTGCTCACCGCTCGGTCGACTACTCCCACCTGCCCAGGGTTACCTTCACCAGCCCCTCGATCGGCGCCGTCGGACTGACCGAGCAGCAGGCCCTGACCGCCGGCATTAGATGCGACTGCCGCGTAGTCCCCCTGCACCTTCTCTCCCGGGCACAGGTGAACCGCGACACCCGCGGCTTCATCAAGATGGTGATCGACGCCGACACCAGCACGATCATCGGCATCACCGCCGTGGCGAAGGACGCAGGCGAGCTGGCAGCCGCGGGAGTCCACGTCCTGGGCAAGACCCTCGACGAGGTCATCGACTCCTGGGCGCCCTACCTGACCATCACCGAAGGCATCCGCATCGCAGCCAAGGCCTTCACCACCGACATCTCAACCCTCTCCTGCTGCGCATAACAACAGGCAGGCCCTAGACATCCGGAGTTGCCGCCAGGCGCTACTTTGCACAGCTCCTGTCGAGAGACCCTGATCGCGCAAGGTTGACCCCGGCCCCCGTGCAATCTTCACTGCATCTCGACACTAGATTGTCGAGATTGTCGAGATGCACTCAATCTTGTAAGAACTGCGGCTGATTCTAAGAATCACTCGACGTTATGCACCTCGGGCGTGTCGCACATCCGAGATTATGGGAGGCGGGTGAGTCCCCGGGCGTGTAAGTAGCCGACGCGGGATTTGCCGCTGCTCATCGTGGCATCGCCACCGTCGAACGGTCCTAACCTCACAACGGGCACCCCGTCTACAACGTCCCGGTCCGCAAGAACTAGTCGCGGTGGCGGGAAGCCGCCCTCGACGTTCGCTATGTTCTCCCTGTGCCTCAACACTTCGTGCCGGTGTTGCACTTGGTTTCTGAGTCGCCGGACCGATACCAGACGGGCGGCTTCGCAATTCTTCCGCGTAGGTGGGACGTCGGAATCACGGACTGGGCTTGGCTAGCGGTGAGTCAGCATCACACGCTGGAGGTTGAGTACCAGCTGGCGGACGTCCTCATCCAACACTGCAATCTGGAACTCGTCGTTGAAGCTCCGGACTTGCGCAGCGCGCGTGGCCAGTTCGAGTGGCTCTACGCATCTCTGATGATCGTGGGTGTCGCGCCGTTCTTCGCACCGTTCGTCTCGACCCACTCGATCAACGACTTCTCGAATATCTCGGCCGGTACCGCCACAGATGACGATCGGCGTCACCAGTATCACACATTGCGGGCTGGGCGCGAATCCGTCACCTTCGGCTTCAACCCCTTCCACTTCGGCTCCCTAGACTCTCCCGTGGATGCCGAGCAACGTCTCACTGTCGCTAGCTTGACCGATGCGGCGAGTGCGCAAGAATGATGGGAGCATGCATGCCGAGGAGATCATCGTGGGCGAAACCGCCGGTTCGGCGCGCATCCTTGAGATTTTCTCGGAACGCGGCCCCCTGCCACGACATTTGGAGGCCGCTGCTGAATCGCTATGCGCCGGGTGCGCAGATCACCTATTCGGTGAATACAGGCCAAATTCCTGGCGCGGGCTGCAGAGTATTCTGGACGGCTTGAAATGACCGACTTCTTCGCCCGCATCGAAAAGGAACTGGACGGGCTGGCCGGTGCCAGCCTGTCCCGCTTGCCCAAGCGCAAATACGATATGGCCGCCGTCAGGGCGAACTGGCTGGCGGTGCTGGAAGATTACCCCGAGTCCAACTTCCACTTTCCGCGCTTTCCCGATGAATGTGTCGAGGTGGCCTGGCAGGGCGGCCGCTATCTGGCCTTTGGCACCTCGGGCGAGGGCGTTCTGGGCGAGGCCGCCGATGACACGATCTGGCTGCTGAACCCGGTGGAGGAAGTCTTCGACGAGGAAAGCATCTTCGTGAACAGCAACTCGGGTGCCTTTGTCCGCTGTTATTGCCTGTTCATGGCGGCGGTGTTCACCGCCAAGGGCTATCCGGGCGATCTGAAACAGCACATGCCGGCGATCACCGACCCGCTGCGCGATCAGTTGACCGATGCCGACCCGCCGGCGATGGCCGAGCCCGCCTTCTGGTCGCAACTGCACTATATGCTGGACGACCTACTCTTTCCGCTGGCGGTGCCGATCCTGGATTACCTCAAAACCGGGCGTATGGGTTGATCCTTTGCCGGCCGATCACCCACGCCCGAAAACCCTCACCCCAGCCCGCCACCAAGAACACACACCGCGGATTCCTCACGAAACAGCGTCGGTGGATTCAGGCTCAGTCTGCTCCTGCTACAGCCTGCTCGATGGCAGCGACGTCGATCCGCTGCATCGTCATCATCGCGGCGAACGCGCGCTGCCGCACACCCTCGTCGTCCGACGCGAGCGCCTCGGTGAGGACCCTCGGCGTGATCTGCCAGGACAGGCCCCAGCGGTCCTTGCACCAGCCGCAGGCGCTCTCCTGCCCGCCGTTGCCCACGATCGCGTCCCAGTATCGGTCCGTCTCGGCCTGGTCGTCGGTCGCGACCTGGAAGGAGAACGCCTCCGAGTGGGTGAACTCGTCGCCGCCGTTGAGCCCCATGCACGGGATGCCAAGGACGGTGAAGTCCACCGTGAGGACGTCACCCGCTGTGCCGCCCGGGAAGTCGGTCGGTGCGGTGTGGACCGCGTCAACGCGCGAGTCGGGGAAGACCGACGCGTAAAAGGTCGCCGCCTCCTCAGCGTCCCCGGTCTCGTCTTCTCGATCACCATGGTCATCCTCCAGCTCGCGAGCAGCCAGTTCACCCCGCGCCAGCTCTGCCAGTTCCTCCAGTCCCGGGTCGTCCCAGGAGGGGAGGGGGAGGAGGCGAGGGGAGGTCAGCGGCCGCGGCGCAGGGCGCGCTTGATGACGAGGGCGGCGACACCGGCCAGAGCCCCGAGGGTGAGGGCCTTCGGTGCCTCGCCGGAGTCTTCGTCGGCGGACTCCTTCGAGCCGTGGGCCTTCCCGTGCTCCTTCCGCGTCCCATCGGACCGCCGCCCGTCGTGGCGGGTGCGGTCAGGTTCCTCATGCCGGGACCGATCGTGGCCGCCCTTGCCCTCGGGCGGCGCGCCGGTGGCGCCGTCCTCGATCGCCTGCATGCGCAGCTCGCGCCCCTCGGCGACGCGCTTCTCGAGCTTCTCCTCGGCCCTCTCCGACTGGCGGGTGTCCCGCGGTGGCAGCTGGAGGGTGCGCTCGGCCTTGATGCCGGCCTGCAGCTGCCGGGAGCGCTCGAGTTCGGCGTCCAGCTCAGCGCCGAAGAGCAGGGCCAGGTTGGTGAGCCACAGCCACAGCAGGGTGATGACGACGGTCGCCAAGGACCCATAGGTCTTGTTGTAGTTCCCGAAGCGGGACACATAGAACGCGAACGCGATCGACGCGATGACCCAGACGACGATGGCCACCGCCGCACCGATGCTCATCCACCGGAACTTCGGCTGCTTGACGTTGGGCGTCGCGTAGTAGAGCAGCGCGACCATGAGGACGACGATGCCCAGGATGACGGGCAGCTTGACCCAGTTCCAGATCGTTACCGACTGCGAGCCCAGACCGATCGTCCCGCCGATCGCCTCGGCCACCGGCCCGCTGATGACCAGGCCGAGGAGCGCGAGCGCCGCCCCGACGACGAGCACGGTCGTCACGAGGAGCATCATCGGGCGCAGCTTCCACACCGGTCGGCCTTCGTCGACTTCGTAGATCGTGTTCATCGCCCGCCCGAACCCGCCGACATAGGCGGAAGCCGACCACAGCGCGGTGAGGATTCCGATGACGAGCGTGATGCCGGCGCGATCCGCGTTGACCATCTCGGTCACCGGGCCCTCGAGGGTGTCCGCGGCGTCGGGCTGCCCGAGCTGTCGCACGATGTCGAGCATCGCCTTGACCGTTTCGTCGCCCTGCCCGAAGACCCCCACAAGCGAGACGAGGGCGAGCAGCGCCGGGAAGATCGATAGCACCGAGTAGTACGTGAGCATCGCGGCCAGGTCGGTGCACTTGTCCGCGGAGAACTCCGCCCACGTGTTCTTCAGGGTCATCTTCCACGCGGGCTTGCTGATCTCCGAGAGCTGGTCGGGCTTGCGCGGGTCCTCCGGGTGTGGCGCGGTCTGCTCCTTCTCCGCGGCCTTGCCCACTTCTGTCATGTCCACTCCCGTTTCGCTCGTGACGATGACTAAACCTTAGGTCGGCCGCTGCGCCGATGGTGGCCTGCGGATCCCTGGATGTGGTCACCACGACTCCTCGCGGCCACTGCGGGCGGTGACGGTGGTCGCGGGCGAGATCCACCGCATACGCTGCCGAGGAGATCTGGGACGTGGTCGTCGTCGGTGGCGGGGCGGCGGGGCTCAACGCTGCCCTCGTCCTCGCCCAGGCACGGCGTTCTGTCCTCGTTATCGAGACCGGGGAGAACCGCAACCGGTCCGCCCAGCACCTCCACGGGTACCTCGCCAGTGACGGCCTCGACCCGGCAGTCCTCCTGGCTCGCGGTCGCGAGGAGGTCGCTTGGGTCTCGCAGCGTGATCTCGTCCTCGGGCTGAGGGTCGGGTTGGGGCGTGGGTGCGCGCCCGACCTGGCTGTCGGGGTGCTCCCGGGCGGGTTCCTCGGGGTGGCGCCGGTGTCGGCGGAGGTGGTCAGGGCGAGGCGGTGGCGGGCGGGCTTGGCGACGCGGTCGAACAGCTGGGTCCTGGGTTGCTGCCAGGGCCCAGTGCTGGGGCAGGTGCAGCGTGATCCGGCGGGCCGAGGTCGCGACCCGGGCCGGAACGTGGATCAGTTTGCGGCGCACGGTGGCGGTGGTCGCCCTGACCAGCTCGGGTGCTGCGGTGAGGGCGGCGGCGGCGCGGGTGAGGTTGAACGCGATGACCGCGAGGACGAGCCAGGCACTGTTCGCGGCAAACCGCCCGGACGGCAGGTGAGCCAGCGCTGAGGCCTTGAGGTCGGCGTGGACCTGCTCGATGATCGCGTGGCCGCGGTGGGTGCTGTCCGCCGCGACGGCGTCCAGCTGATCGGCGGGCACGGTGGTGAAGAACGCGTGGAAGCGCCACAGGTCGAACAGGGTGCCCTGCCCGGCGGCCTGCTTCCTGGACGCGTGCACGTCGGGGATCCGGCGCACGACCAGGCGGCCGGTGACCCGCTCGGCCTTGCTCCTGCTGGTGAACGCGGTGTAGGGCACCTCGGCGACCTCCGCCTTGGACACCCAGGTGCCAGTGGCCTCGTCGAAGATCGCGTTCGGGTACTTGATCGTGGTCCACGCGTCGTCGCTGATGGAGGCGATCGCGGCCTTGACGGCTGGGTCCAGGCGCACGGTGACGGACACGGCCGCGCCGCCGGTGATCGCGGCGTGGACGGCGTCGCGGCCGTAGTAGGCCGAGTCCATCCGCACCAACACCGGCCGAGCATCACCCAGGAGGCGGTGGGCCTGTTCACCGCGTCACCGACCAGCCGTGCAGGAGCGCGCGGAGCGTGACCACCCGGGCACATCTGAGATCGTCCGTAGGGCGCTGGACAACTACCTCGCGAGCTGATCACCCGACCCGGTGTCAGTCGTCGGCCGAACCTAGAACCGCTCCGACTGGTCCGGCCAGCGAACGAGTCGAACCTCGCGCACCTCACGCGCCGGTGACGACGTCTGCTTCGCGGAGACCCATCCCGTCAACCGCGCTGTCCGTGGCGTCCGATGCAGCGCCCCACCTGGTCACCACGTCATCCCGCCGCCATGTCCTCCACGAGGCGTTGGACATCCATGAGCACGGCCTCGATCTGGCCAAGCGTGAGGGTTGGATCCAGAGTCAGTCTCGCGCCGAACACGCACGAGCCGTGGGTGCGTGCTGTGGCGTTGCCGTACCCCTTGCCGAGCCAGCGTGGCGCACCACCCGCCACCATCGCGGCCCAGTTCGTGTGATCACCACGGTGCCTCGGGTGGGCGCTGGTCAGTTGCCACGGCCGGTCATCGATGACCGCGCCCGCGTCGTTGACGATTCGGCCGCGGAAGGCCTCGTGCAGGCGCCCCGGTCGAAGGTGGACGAGTCCTCCACGTCGAACTGCGCCAGGCCGACCTACACCACCGGTCGCAGTCGGTCGCGATAGTGGTGCGCTGGGTCAGGCTTCCACGAGATCGCGGGCAGGCCTTCCTGAAACTCTGCAACGACCCGATGGCCGTTGCTCAGGGGTGCCGATCTCATGACGGCGACCAGGCGCCGCCGCCCGACGGGCACGCACACGCGGTTCATGGCGGCAGATGTTTTCGGTGAGCTCCGGGCACGGCGAGCGCGCGAGCGTGCTGCGTTTGAGGCACTGCGCGAGGTGGGCGACCACGACTGAACGGGCATATGTCCGGAGCCGCTCACGCAGTCTCGGGCGGGCGACGTCACCAGACAGCAGAGGATCGTCCGATTGGGATACCGCTACGTGGGCGACCGGCCCGGCGGTGTCGCCGCCATCCCGTAGGGTCGCCCCGGTTGCCAGCGAGAGGAGCGCGCCGATGGACTTCGAGACCGTTGCGTACCTGCGCGCCAACTCCCGCGCGTGGCGCCTGTTGCGCGCCGACACCGCACCGCTGGCGATCCACGTCCTCGGCACGATCTTCATCGTTGACAACGTGCGCAGCATCGCCGAGTCCGACCTGATCGCGCGCGTCGACGACCTGCTGTACGCCGTCAACGCCCAGACCGCCGGCAACTCCCCACGAACCGCACCGGATGCCGTCGGGTCGCCCGACGCTGATCCCTCGCCACCCGCTCGCCCCACCTACCCCCGCTCGGCCCGCGACTACGTCGATGCCTGGGCATCCCCCGAGCAGGGCTGGTTGCGCAAGTTCTATCCCGAGGGCCACGACGAGGCCCACTACGACGCCACGGTCGACGTCGAGCGGGCCTATGGGTTCGTCGCCGGGCTGCGGGCCCGCTCCTTCGTCGGCACCGAGTCCCGGCTCAGCACGATCGTCGAGCTGCTGCGCGAGATGGTCAGTGGAGCCGACCCCGACCCGGGTGCCCGACTCGCCGAGCTGCGCCGACGCCGCGACGCGATCGACGCCGAGATCGCCAAGGTGGCCGGCGGCGAGTCCCCGCCGCTGGATGCCGTCGCCCTGCTCGACCGCTACCAGCACTTCAGCAGCACCGCCCGCGAGCTGCTCTCCGACTTCCGCTCCGTGGAGGAGAACTTCCGCACCCTTGACCGCGGCATCCGCGCCGACATCGCCGCGTGGGAGGGTGGCAAGGGTGAGCTGCTCGACCAGATCGTCGGCGAACGCCACGCCATCGCCGACTCCGATCAGGGTCGCAGCTTCCAGGCCTTCCACGACTTTCTCCTGTCGCGTGCCCGCCGTGACGAGCTCACCGGCCTCCTCCAGCAGCTCGTGGACCTCGATGCCATCGACGTCGACCGCAGTCTGGGCCGCATCCACTTCGACTGGCTCGACGCCGCCGAGCGCACCCAGCAGACGGTCCGGCTGCTCTCCGAGCAGCTGCGCCGCTTCCTCGACGACAAGGTCTGGCTCGAGAACCGTCGGGTCGTCGAGCTGCTGCGGTCCATCGAGCGTTCTGCCCTGGCCGTGCGGGACGCCTCGATGGGCGACCTGGTCACCGAGCTCGATGCCACCTCGCCGTCCGTCGCGCTGCCGATGGAGCGACCCCTGTACACCCCGCCGCTGTTCACCGGCGTCGAGTCACGCCTGGACGCGGTCGACGCCGATGACGCCGTCGACCTCCAGTCGCTGTTCGAGCAGGTGTACGTCGACTCCGCACGGTTGGCCTCGACGGTGCGCACCGCCCTCAGCTCCACGGACCAGGCATCGCTGCTGACCGTGCTGCGTGACCACCCGGCGACTCACGGCGTTGCCGAGCTCGTGGGCTACCTCGGTCTCGTCGAGGACGACTTCGAGCTCGTCATCGACACCGACGTCGAGGATGCCGTCCTCGTCAGCGAGCCGTCCGGCTCGGCGTCGTCCGGGGGTGGCGAGAGACTGGTCCGGATGCCGCGTGTCCTGTTCGTGCGCCGCGACGCGACTCGTGGTGGGATGCTCGCGTGAGCACGGCATCCCCTGACCTGCGCAGCAGCGGGCTGCCCCCACTCACGGCGGCGGCGGTCGCCCTCATGCGCGGCGTCGTCGACCGCGATCACGCGGAGCGGATCTGGCTTGACGTCGTGCGGTTGCAGAACCCGTTGCGCGACCACGTCGCCGTGCTCGGCCTCGACCTGGTCATCGACGAGGCGGAGGGGTACGCGTACCTGCGCTCCAAGCCCGAGGACCCGGACAACCCGCTTCCCCGTCTTGTGCCGCGACACCGACTGTCCTTCCCCGTGAGCCTGATGCTCGCCGTGCTGCGCAAGGCGCTGGCCGAGTTCGATGCCGGCGCCGGCGAGGGCCGGCTCGTGGTGTCCCGCGACCGGCTCGTCGACGAGCTGCGCACGTTCCGGCCCGCGAGCACCAACGAGACCAAGCTCGTCGACGAGGTGGACCGTTCCATCCGCAAAGTCGTCGAGCTGGGCTTCCTGCGACAGCTGCCGGGCCCGATGGGCGCCTACGAGGTGCGCCGCATCCTCAAGGCGTTTGTCGACGCCCAGTGGCTCGGTGAGTTCGACGCCCGACTGGCCGAGTACGCCGCGCTCGCGGCCGACACCGGGGGAGGCCCCGGGGGAGGCACCGGGGGCACCGACACCTCCGGTGCGGGCACGGGCAGTGGCAGCGGGGGCGAGTCATGACCGACGCCCTGTTCTCCGCCCTCGAGGTCGACCTCGGCACCGGGGTCCGGCCAGGCTACCGCCTGCACCGCCTCGAGCTCTTGAATTGGGGCACCTTCGACGGTCGGTGCGAGGTGCTCCAGCTGTCCGGTGACAACACCCTGGTCACGGGCGACATCGGCTCCGGTAAGTCCACCCTCGTCGACGCGGTGACCACGCTCCTGCTCCCGGCCAACCGGATCAGCTACAACAAGGCAGCCGGGGCAGAGACCCGCGAACGCTCACTGCGCACCTACGTCCTTGGCCACTACAAGTCCGAGCGGGTCGAATCAACCGGTGCCTCGCGGGCGGTCGGGTTGCGCGACCAGAGCAGTTACTCCGTGATCCTCGGGGTGTTCCGCAACGAGGGGTACGAGCAGGACGTCACCCTCGCCCAGGTCTTCTGGATGCCGGGCACAAGTGAGAGCCAACCTCGCCGGTTCTTCGTCACCGCCGAGGACGACCTGTCGATCGTGGCCGACTTCACCGAGTTCGGCACCGACCCGGCAGACCTCAAGCGACGGTTGCGCACCCGCGGGGCGTCGGTGCACGACCACTACCCCGACTACGGCACGCGGCTGCGGCGGCTGCTCGGCATCCGGTCCGAGCAGGCGCTCGAGCTCTTCCACCAGACCATCTCGATGAAGTCGGTCGGCAACCTCACCGACTTCGTTCGTCATCACATGCTCGAGCCAGCCGTCGCCGGCACACGCATCGCCGCCCTCGTCCAGCACTTCGAGGACCTGACCCGGGCGCACGATGCCGTGCGCAAGGCTCGCGACCAGCTCGAGCAGCTCGAGCCCATCGTGGTTGCCTGCGACGACTTCGACGCGCGGGGGCAGGCCATCACCGAGGCGCGCCACGCCCTGGACGCCCTACCCGTGTGGGCAGCCGAGCACCGGCTGCGCCTGCTCGGTGAGGAGCAGGTGCGCCTCGAGCAGGGCCGTCGCGACCTCGACGACGCGCTGGTCCGGGCTCAGCGGCGGCAGGACGAGCTGAGCGACGAACACGCTGGACTGGTGCGGGCCCGTGAGGGGATCGCGGGTGGGCGGCTTGGTGCCATCGAGGTCGAGTCGGCCGCCGCTGCCGTCCGTCGCGACGAGTGTCGGTCCCGAGCCGACCAGCTGAACCATCACCTGAGCGTCCTCGACATTCCGCCGGTCGACGACGAGGGGTCGTTCGAGCACGCGCAGGCGGCTGCGCGTGCTCGCGGCGACGTGCTGGTCGCCCAACGTGAGTCCGGCCACCAGCGGCGGACGGACGCGAGCATCGCCGTTCGAGATGCCGAACGCGAGAGCTCCACGCTTCAGGCGGAGATCGCTTCGCTGCGGGGTCGCGCCAGCAACATCGACTCCGCCAGCCTGAAGGTGCGGGATCGCCTCGCGAGTGCGCTCGGTGTTGATGTCGCCAGCTTGCCGTTCGTGGGCGAACTCGTTCAGGTCCGAGCTGATCAGGGGCAGTGGCGTGGGGCAGCCGAGCGCGTCCTTCGAGGGTTCGCCCTGTCGGTTCTCGTCCCCAGTGAGCTGTATGCCGCTGCGTCCCGATGGGTTGACGAGCATCACCTCGGTGCCAGGTTCGTCTACTACCGCGCGAGCGACGTCGTGAACCGGCGACCGTCCGTGGCCGTGGAGGACAACACCTTGGCGCAGGTGCTTGAGATCCGGGAGGGACCGCACGCCGCCTGGCTCACCGCTGAACTGCGATCGCGGGCCGACCACGCACGGGTGCACCACGTCGACGAGTTGCGTGAGCACCGCAAGGCGGTGACCCTCCTCGGGCAGGTAAAGACGGACCGCCGTCACGAGAAGGACGACCGGTTCGCGCTCGAGGACCGCACGCGGTGGGTCCTCGGCTGGTCCAACGCCGACAAGGTCGACGCCCTCATCGAACGCGGTGCCACCGTGCAGGCCCAGTTGACCGCCGCCCGTGACGCCTTGGACGCGGCCAAGGTCGACACCGATCGACACGATGCCGAGGCCGCCAGCGTCGCACAGGTCCTGGCCGTATCAAGCTGGTCGCTCGTCGACTGGCGCTCCGCCGCCCAGCGCATCGACGAGCTCGCGCGCGAGCGCGACGTGCTCCAGCGCGGCAACGCCGAGGTCGAGGCGCTGCACGCTCGGCTCGCCGAGGTCGAGCGTGCGCGCGCCGCTCAGGGCGCCGTGGTCACCGACCTCACCGAGAAGGTTGGCGCCCTCAAGGGTGAGCACCGCAGGAACGCCGATCAGCAACGGTTCGCCGAGGCAGACCTCGATGCAGTGGCGACCGACCAGCTCGCCGGCCTGCGAACGGCATACGAACTGCTTGAGAGTCGACATGACGCTCCGGCGACCCTGGAGGCCTGCTCACTGGCCGAACGCGATCTCCAACGTGAGTTCTCTGCGTCCATCCAGTCCCACCAGGAGAAGCAGTCAGCGGCGCGTGAGCGGGCCGCCAAACGCATTGCCGCGTTCCGTCAGGCCTGGCCCAGCGACACCACCGAACTCGGCGCCGACGTGCTCGCGGCCGCCGAGTACCGCGCGCTGCGCGACCGGATCACCGGTGATGACCTGCCCCGCTTCGAGGCCGAGTTCAAGCGGCAGCTCAACACGAACACGATCAACGACATCGCCGGCTTCCAGGCCTGGCTCGACCAGTCGGCGCAGACGATCCGCTCGCGCATCGATACCATCAACGAGTCGCTCTCCGCGATCGACTACAGCCCCGGCACCCGCATCCGACTGCTCACCGAACCGAGCACCAACCACGAGGTGCGGGCCTTCCGTGACGATCTGCGGGCCTGCACCGATGATGCGCTGAGCACCGACGACCAGTACTCCGAAGAGCGCTTTCGCCGGGTCCAGGCGATCATCGGGCGATTTCGCGGACGCGAGGGGTTCACCGAGGCAGACAAGCGCTGGACCGACCTGGTCACAGACGTGCGCAACTGGTTCGTGTTCGCGGCCTCCGAACGTGAGGCCGACAGCCAGGTGGAGCGCGAGCACTACACCGACTCCGACGGCAAGTCCGGTGGGCAGAAGGAGAAGCTCGCCTACACGATCCTCGCGGCGTCGTTGGCCTACCAGTTCGGGCTGGAGTGGGGTGTGCCCAAGTCCCGGGACTTCCGGTTCGCCGTCATCGACGAGGCCTTCGGCCGTGGCTCGGACGCCTCCACCCGCTATGCCCTGGACCTGTTCGCCAAGCTGGGCCTGCAACTGCTCGTGGTGACGCCTCTGCAGAAGGTCCATGTCATCGAGCCCTACGTCAGCGCCGTCGGGTTCGTCGAGAACCGCACGGGGCAGCGGTCCCGCCTCCAGACGCTGACCATCGAGGAGTACCACGCCGAGCGCGCCGAGCACGGGCGTGCGGGTCGCCCCTCGTGAGCGCGTGGACGACGTCGGCGGATGTTCGCGCTCGTGCCCAAAAGCGCTGGGATGCCGGTGAGTTGCTCAGTGCACACGCGACCGGGGCACCGGCTCCCGTGCTTGACCTACCGGTGCGCGGGCCGACCCCGCGAGAGGTGTCGGCGCAGCTGTCGCAGGTGCGGTCGTGGCGCGACGCGCTCGTGGCCGGCAGTCGCGGCGGCACTTGCTACGACCTGACCGAACGGTCCATCGGGGGTCGGGTCATCGGGTCCGCGAGCCTGCCCGACCGGGTGAAGGTCACGGCATACGACCAGTGGTGGCGGCTGCTCGGCGTGACGGAGCAGGTGCGCGCGTTCGACGCACTGCTGGCGCGCACCCGGGAAGCCCACCCCGCGCTGGTCGACTGGGTGGCCCGGTCTCCCTTGCGGGCGTTGGCAGTGTCGACCGACTGGGAACACCTGCTCGCGGCGCATGCCTGGCTCGTCGAGTCTGCAGGGCAGGGTCGCCACCTGCGTGAGGTGACCGCACCCGGCGTGGACACGAAGTTCATCGAGGGGCACGCGCGCGTGCTGGGCGAGTGGCTGGACGCGACGGTGGCGTTTGACCCACGCCATTCGGCGGCGCGGCGTTTCGCCCGGAGGTACGGCTTCGCCGAAGCTCCTCAGTTGCTGCGGCTACGAGTTGATGCCGGTCTGGGCGTGCTGCCTCCTGGAGTTAGTGAGGTGGGACTCCGGGTGGCGGAGGCAGGAGCGCTTGCCGTGGCGCCCTCTCAGGTGCTCATCGTCGAGAACCTCACGACCTACCTCGCGGTGCCCGTTCCTGAGGGAGGTGTGGTCGTCTGGGGGCAGGGCTTTGATGCCGGCCGCCTCGGTCGGATGCCGTGGCTCGGCGTTGCGCTCCGCGTGCGCTACTGGGGTGACCTGGACACCCACGGTTTCGCGATCCTCGACCTCGTGCGCTCGCAGGTGCCGCAGGTGACGTCGGTGTTGATGGACCTCGACACCCTGCTGCACCACCGCACACGCTGGGTGCCGGAGCCCAAGCAGACCCGCGCCGACCTGGTGCACCTCACTGGGGGTGAGCGGGCGTTGTACGAAGACCTCGTCGAGGATGTCCACGGCCCCTCCGTGCGTCTCGAGCAGGAGCGGATCGACTGGGCCTGGGTGCTCGAGCGGCTGTGACCGAAACCTCCCATCACCCCTTCAACCCGCTCCTGGCCAGGGGATCCCTCCAAGCAAAGCGCGGCGACAGCGGTCTGGGGGGCAACGGCATCCGAACTCAGCGAGCGCGGCGGTGTCTCTGTGGAGGCCGACGGTCTCGCGAGCGTGGTCGATGTGCGGTCGTCGTGCATCCACGCAATCCTTTGGCGCATGCCCTCAGCATCAAGCCGACCAGCGACGAGGACGCCCGCATCGCGTACGAGCGGTTCCTCCAGGGTGCGCCGCTGCCGGGTCGTGAGCACGGCTGAACCGCTCCGACAAGAGCGGCCGCAGGAGCCCGGTGGGAGGATCGGCGCCATGAACCTCACTGAGCCGGTGATCCTTGACGGTGGCCTGTCCAACGCCCTCGAGGCCCGAGGCGTCGACCTGTCCTCCGACCTCTGGACGGCTCGTCTGCTGCTCGATGACCCAGACCAGATCGCCGCCGTCCACCGCGACTACTACCTCGCCGGTGCCGACGTCGTCACGACGGCGAGCTACCAGGCCAGCGTCCCGACCCTGATGGCGGCCGGGCTCACCGAGCGCGAGGCCGAGCGGGCCCTCACCTCGAGCGTCACCCTGGCCACGCAGGTGCGCGACGAGATCGCCGCCGAAACCACCCGTGTCAGGCCGCCCCTCGTCGCCGCCTCCGTCGGCCCGTACGGCGCCGCGCTCGCCGACGGCTCCGAGTACCGCGGCCGCTACGGCGTCAGCGCGGCCACCCTGCGTGACTTCCACGCGCCACGACTCGAACTCCTCGCCGCAGCAGCCCCGGACCTCCTCGCCGTCGAGACCATCCCTGACGCCGACGAGGCGGAGGTGCTCGTCCCCCTCCTCGACGACCTCGGCCTGCCGACCTGGTTCTCCTACTCCGTCGCCGGCACCGCCACCCGCGCGGGCCAGCCGCTCAGCGAGGCCTACGCGGTCCTGGCCGACAGCACGAGCATCATCGCCGCCGGCATCAACTGCTCCGCACCGAACGACGTGATGGATGCCGTTCGCCTCGCGACCCAGGCCACCGCGCGCCCGTCCGTGGCCTACCCGAACCTCGGTGAGACCTGGGACAGTGCGACCCACACATGGAGCGGGGACGCCGCGTTCGACACCGACCTCGCCGCCGACTGGGTCGCCGCCGGCGCCCGCCTCGTCGGTGGGTGCTGCCGCGTCGGAACCGACCAGATCACCCGGCTGGCGAAGCGTCTCGCTCCAGCCAGCGCCCCAGGCTCAACGCCACCTCAGTGACGCCCAGTCTGCTTGCGGGCACACCGCGGACCACCGGGGCCGGTTCGGGCTCCTCCGTCGGCGGTGTCGGCCTGGTCGTCGTGCTCGGCATGGTGGTGCTGCTCGCCGGCGTCGGCATCATGATCTGGCAGCGGATGACCATGCCGGGCTTCTTCCTCGGCGAGACCCTGCGCCGCGGCGTCTCCGACGCAGTGAGGATGCCGCGGTCACCCTTCCCGAGTAGCCGTCACCTGCCGCAGCGGGCAGGCCCGACCCTAATGACCGGGGCTCGGGTCAGCCTGTTCGGCCGGTGCCGTTCGCGGCCCGCCCGTGCCGAGGCGCCACGCTCAGCGACACCGTGACGGTGTCCCCGAGGTCGATCTGCTCCCGGGTGCGCACGGCCTGCTTCACGGGGAGCACGTAGCCGCCCTCGCGGGGGAGCAGCGAGGTCTCCCACTGGGTGTCGCCCACCTGTACCTGCACGGGGATCGCGCCCCAGCCGTACGTCGTCTCGGCGGCCTCCGCGGCGATCTCCTCGCAGGCCGCCAGCGGAAGCCGGAGCCAGTGGTGGGGCGCCGGGCCTCGCCACTCGAACAGCTCGGCGCTGAAGGTCAGGTCCACCCTGGTCAGGCTAGCGACAGCCGTGGCCGGTGTGCCGGATGTGACCACTCGGTCGAATCCCGCACAGGCAGCCGTGGCCGGTGTGCTGGATGTGACCACTCGTTCGAATCCTGGAGGGGCCAGGTGCTCATCGCGGGCGGAAGCCGGCCCGGGACCCTTCGATGGCTGGGCCGAACTCCCGATGTGTGCTCCTACTCCCGTTGGGCGCTGCTGCAAGAGCGCACATCCGGAGTAAGGATCTGCGACGGGAGTTAGGCCCCGCCATCGAGTGAGGCATCCGCTCGTGCTCTGCTCGCTCGACGTCTGGGTCTTCCTCGATTCAGCCATACGACTCTCAAGGCGCTGTCGCTGACCGCCTGCCAGCGGGTGACGGTGACCAAACGGCATCCGATACGGGGCGGCATGACGACCCGCCAGGGGGTCTGCCCACCGCGTCGCCTGCTGCACCTACCCTGAAGGTCAGGTCCACGCTGGTCAGGCTGGCGATGAGCGGGCACGATGGGCCGATGGCCAAGTACCTGATCTCCTTCCCCAGCGCGACGATGGTCCTCGCCCCCGAGGACTTCGAGGCGGTTGTCGAGTCCTCCCACGCGGCGATGCGTGAGGCCAAGGACGCCGGGGTGTACGTCTTCGGTGGTGGCATCGACGAGAGCGTCCCGCCGGTGCTCGTCCATGCTGACGGCACGATCACCCACGAGACGTCGCACCTCGACGGTGGCTTCCTCGTGATCGAGGTGCCCTTCCGCGAGGAGGCCGAGCGCTGGGCCGCTCGGGTCGCGCAGGGGTGCCGCACCCCGCAGGAGCTGCGGGTGTTCGGCTTCGACCCGGAGTCCTGAGGGGGCACCGCACCGGAGGGGTGCCGTACCGGATGCGACCACGTGGTCGAATCCTGCAGGAGACAGGTGCTCATCGCGGGCGCGAGTGCTCAGTCCGGGGGGAGGGGTTTGCGCCAGTGCAGGCCCGTCACGGCGATCCGCGCAGACGTCTTCTCCGGCCAGTCCACGCTCAGCCCTTGGTCGCGCAGGGCCCGCACGACGAGGCGGCCGACGGCCAGGCTCGAGGCCCGGGCCACCGCGGTGCCTGCCTCCTCGTCGCTGCGCTCGTCCGCGATCTCGGTGTGCCCACAGTTCGGGCAGCACGTGAAGTTCATCCTCGCGAGGATGCCGTCCGCGGCCAGGAGGTCGAACGCCGCCTGCACGCGGGTGTAGTCGCCGGGCTCGGTCCAGCCGGCCTGCTCGGCCAGGCGGGCGGCCCACTGCTCGTCGACGGCCTGCTGGGCCAGGGCGTGCGCGACCTCGTCAGGGATCCGGCAAGCGGTGTGGGCGACGGGGCTCACCACCTCGGGCGCTGCCGGACCGACCGTGCAACCGTGGACGATGCCTGAGCCCACCTGAGGAATCTCAGGGTTCAGTCAGGGTCACTCTCAGGACTGTCCCCCATGACCTCGGCGCCGTCGAACCGGCAGGCTCGTCCCCATGATCACCGTCAGCTCACTCACCAAGACGTACGCCGGTTTCACCGCCGTCAACGACGTCTCGTTCACCGCGCAGACCGGCCGCGTCACCGGCTTCCTCGGCCCCAACGGCGCCGGCAAGTCGACGACCATGCGCATCATGGTCGGCCTCACCCCGGCCTCGACCGGCACGGCCCTGATCGACGGCCGCCGCTTCGTCGACCTGCCGAACCCGGGCGCCGAGGTGGGGGTCCTCCTCGACGCGTCCGCCCAGCACGCCGGGCGCACCGGCCGCGAGATCCTCACCATCGCCCAGCGCACCATGGGGCTGCCCAAGGGCCGGGTGCGCGAGTTGCTCGACCTCGTCAGCCTCACCGACACCGAGGCCGACCGCCGGGTGCGCAACTACTCCCTCGGCATGCGCCAGCGCCTCGGACTCGCGACCGCGCTCCTCGGCGACCCGCACGTGCTCATCCTCGACGAGCCGGCCAACGGCCTGGATCCTGCCGGCATCCGGTGGATGCGTGACCTGCTGCGCGCCTACGCCGACCAGGGCGGAACCGTGCTGCTGTCCTCGCACCTGCTGCACGAGATCGAGGTCATCGCCGACGATCTCGTCGTCATCGGCAACGGTCGCATCGTCGCCCAGGGCACCAAGGCCGAACTGTTGGCCTCGGCCGGCACGGTGGCACGAAGCTCGGATGCCGTCGCCCTCGCCTCCGCGGTCGAGCGGGGCGGTCACACCGTGTCCGTCCACACGGACGGCAGCATCCACACCGACGCCACGACGGAACAGGTCGGTCAGGCAGCCCTGGCCGCCGGCGTCGCCCTCACCGAACTGCGTGGTGCCGACGGTGCCGGCCTCGAGGACATGTTCCTCGAGCTCACCGCAGACACCCAGCGCGAAGGAGCAGCAGCATGAGCACCACGACGATCGACCAGGGCGTGACGCCGGATGCCGTGGCCCCCGGTGGTGCCGTGCGCACCCCCCGCGCGCAGACGGCATCCGCACCGATTCCCCTGACCCGCCTCATCGGCGTGGAACTGCGCAAGATGTTCGACACGCGCTCGGGCTTCTGGCTGCTCGCGAGCATCGTCATCATGAGCGTCCTCGCCACGGCGGCCCTCATCATCTTCGCCCCGGACGACCAGCTGACCTTCGACAACTTCGCGGCTGCCATCGGGGCGCCGATGACGGTGATCCTGCCGATCATCGGCATCCTCGCGGTCACGAGCGAGTGGAGCCAGCGCAGCGGCCTCACGACCTTCACGCTCGTGCCGCACCGCGGCAAGGTTCTCGGCGCCAAGTTCATCGCGGCCCTCGTCGTCGGCCTCGTCGCGATGCTCATCGCGCTCGTGGTCGGCACCCTGGGCACTCTCGTCGGCAGTGCCATCACCGGGCTGGACCCGGTCTGGAACGTCTCGGTCGACGGCTTCCTGTCCTTCACCCTGGGCAGCGTGCTCGGCATGATGTTCGGGTTCACCCTCGGTGTGCTCATCCGCAACTCAGCCGGCGCGATCGTCGCGTACTTCGTCTACACGCTGGTGCTGCCCCCGCTCCTCGGTCTGCTCGCGATGAGCCAGGACTGGTTCGCCGACCTGCAGCCATGGGTGGACTACAACCTCGCGCAGATGGCGTTGTTCGAGGGTGGCCTCAGCAGCGAGCAGTGGCAGCAGCTGGCGGTGTCCGGGACGATCTGGTTCCTCATCCCGCTGGTGGTCGGCCTCGTCATCGTCCGTCGAGCCGAGGTGAAGTAGCCAGCAGGGCTCGCCGTGAGTGCGGAAGTGGTTGCCAGGGCAGCCACTTCCGCACTCACGGCGAGGTCGTGAGGTTGGCGCGGCGGGCCTCGAGGGCCTCGCGCCGGTGGGCGTTGCCGTGGAGGGCGACGTAGGTGTCGCCGAACCGGGAGAGCAGGTCGTCGTCGAGTCGGCGCACCGCCCCGGGCGGGTACCTGTAGCCCATCGCCGCGGTGACGGCGGCGCTGTCGACGTCACGCAGGGTGGCACTCAGCTCGTCGAGGGAGGCGATGCCGAGCTCGAGGAGCAGCCCCGAGATCCACTCGTAGTGGTCGGTGCGGGACCAGCCGGCGCTGGAGTAGCGCCCCGCGAGGAAGGTTGCGAGCTCCTGGGCGCTGATGCGCGGGTCCAGCGCGTCGATCGCCCCGACGCTGCTGTCGCCCAGCCCGGCCTGAAGTCGGTCGCGGATGGCGCCGAACTCGCGGTCGGCGAGTTCGATCAGCCCTGCCGCCAGGGTGAAGCGACGATCGAGGTCGGGCACCTGCTCGGGCGGCACCGTCCCCTTGTAGCGGATGTCGTGCTCGAACTCCGCCCACGCGTGCTGGAGCACCGTCCGCAGCTGGATCGACGCGCAGGTCAACGGCTCGTATGCCGTCGGGTCGCCCGCCGCCGGCCCCACGGCATCCCCTGCGGCACGTGAGACGAGCAGATGTCGGCTCGCGTAGCCGAAGCGACCGGCGGCGGCGGTCTCCTCGCCGAGGTCGCGGTCGTCGAGCACGGTGAACTGCTCGGCGAGCAGCTCGGCCACGGCGTCGATGTCGCGCTGCACGTAGGTGATGACCCGAACGCCCACCTGGTCGGTGACCGCGACGAGCGGGTCGGCCCCGGGATCCGCAGCGAGGATGCCACGCGCCTTGGCCGTGAACGACGGCACCGACTTCGTGCGGCCGGTGACGGTGAGGTAGTTGATGCCCGCGTCGTCGATGATGCCCCTGACGAGCTCGACGAACTCCTCGGTGGCGGAGATGAGCTGCTCGCGCGAGGCCACGTAGTCCGCGACGGCACGGTCGAGGCGGCGCATGGACATGCGGCCTACTGTCCCACGTGATTCGCCGCCCCGCCTGCCTCGCTCCGCCCAGCCCGCCTGCCGTGGGGTCAGCGGCGGTGGACCCGCAGCAGCGTGCTCTTGCCGAACAGGCTCTCGACGAGGTCGACCGCGAGGGTCGAGGTCTGGCTGCGCACGTCGAGTGCCGGGTTGAGCTCGACGATGTCCAGGCTGCCCAGTCGCCCGGTGTCGGCGATCATCTCCATGCACAGGTGTGCCTCGCGGTAGGTCGGCCCACCGCGCACCGGGGTCCCGACGCCGGGGGCGATCGAGTCGTCGAGGAAGTCCAGGTCGAGGCTGACGTGCAGGTGGGTGTCCTCGTCCACCCCCTCGAGGGCCATTTCCATGGCGTGCCGCACCCCGATCTCGTCGAGGTAGCGCATGTCGAACACCTCGACCCGGTGCTCGTGCAGCAGGTGCTTCTCGCCGAGGTCCACGTCCCGCAGGCCGATCTCCTTGACGTGCTCGGGGTCGACGGCAGGCACCGCCCCGGAGAGCCCGACGAGCGCGTCGGGACCGGTGCCGGTGAGCACCGCGACCGGCATCCCGTGCATGTTCCCCGAGGGCGTGATCGACGAGGTGTTGTAGTCGGCGTGCGCGTCGAACCACAGCACCCGCAGCGTCCTGCCCGTGTCGCGGCAGTGTCGGGCCGCCGCCGAGATCGAGCCGATCGCGAGGCAGTGGTCGCCACCGAGCATGATCGGGAGCCGGCCGTCAGCCAGCTCGGCGGACACGGCATCGAACACGGCGTGGTTCCAGGCGGTGACCTCGGGCAGGTGGCGGTAGCCGTCCACCGGCGGGGCCATCGGGCTGTCGGGGCCGCCGACGTCTCCGCAGTCACGCACCTGCGCGCCGAACTTCTCCAGCGACGCCCGGAGCCCGGCGAGCCGCAACGCGGCGGGCCCCATGCGGCATCCGACGACGCTCGCGCCGACGTCGGTCGGCGCCCCGATCAGGCTGATCCGGTCCATGCGCTGCTCCGTTCCTTCTCGTTGCGTGGTGCGGGTGATGGTGGATGCCGGGGGTTCAGTCGACGTCGCGGCGCAGGAGGTCGTCCCACGTCTCGCGGCGCACGACGACCCGCCAGCTGCCGCCCGAGGCGAACACCACGGGCACCCGGCGGTTGCCGTTGTAGTTGTTGGCCATCGTGTGGCAGTAGGCCCCGGTCGCGGGGACGACGAGCAGGTCACCGACGGCCGGGTCGGCCAGCGGCACCCCGGCCACGAGGACGTCGCCGCTCTCGCAGTGCCGGCCGACGACCTGGCACTGCTCGTGCGCGCCGTCGAAGCGGCCGACGATGCCGGCCTCGAACCGCTGGTCGTACAGCGCCACCTCGAGGTTGTCGCCCATCCCGCCGTCGACGGCGACGAACGTGTGGGTGCCGCGCTTGACGGTGACCACCCGGTAGAGCGTGCAGGCGGCCTCGGCGACCATGCTGCGCCCGGGCTCGATGATGAGCTGAGCCTGCGCGGGCAGGTGGGCGCGCGCCGCACCGACGAGGGCGTCGAGGTAGTCCGGGATGCCGGCCGGCTGGTCGCTCCACGTGTAGCGCGCCCCCAGCCCTCCGCCGAGGTCGTAGACGGGGAACTCCCCGAGCCCGGCGATGCCGGCCACCGCCTCGACGGCCTGCGCGAACGGCTCGGTCTCCATGATCTGCGACCCGACGTGCAGGTGCAGGCCCCGCATCCGCAGCACCGGTGAGGCCTCGATGCGGGCGATGAGCGGCACGGCCTGGGCCGGCGCGAGCCCGAACTTGCTGCCGTCGTGGCCGGTCAACACGCTGGCGTGGGTGTCAGCGGTGACCCCCGGGATCACCCGCACGAGCACGTCCATCGACTGCCCGCGGGGGATGGCCGCCTCGAGCCGGTCGACGTCGTCGGCGTTGTCGACCACGACGAGCCCGAGCCGGTGCTCGACGGCGAGGGCGATCTCGTCGTCGAGCTTGGCGTTGCCGTGCAGCACCAGGGACGCCGGGTCGGCGCCGGCCTTGAGGGCCGTGACGATCTCGCCGCCACCGGCGACGTCGAGACCCAGCCCTTCCTGCACCATGACGCGCTGGACGGCGGTGCACGGAAAGGACTTCGACGCGAACACCACCCTGCTGTTCGGCCACCGACTGGCGAGGCCGTCGGCGTAGGCCCTGGCCCGAGCGCGCAGGGCGTCCTCGGCGACGATGATCGCCGGGGTGCCGACGTCAGCGGCGATGTCGTCCAGGCGTGCGCCACCCACCCGGGCGGCACCGTCGGCATCCACGGTGGTCCCGGGTGGGAGCAGGTGGATCAGGTCGGGTTCGGCACCAACAGCGGTCGGGGTCATCGGCATCACACCTTTTCGTCGTCGCGGGGGTGGCCCCAGCGTGGCAGGCGTGCTGCGCGGGCGCACCCTCAGCCGATGAGGTGCTCCAGCGCGAGCTGCTGGAGGGCGACGAAACCGAAGTCGCGTTCCGCGGCGGCATCCGGGTCGAAGCCGTCGTCGGTGGCGAGGAAGTCGGCGATGCTCTCACCCTCGGCCAAGGTCGGCTGGGCGAGGTCGGGGACCCCGGCGTAGCCCAGCGCGTCCTGCACGCGCGGGTCGGCCCGGAAGGCGCGGGCCTTGTCGGCGAGCATGAGGTACGTCGCCATGCACGCCCGGGCGGACTCCCAGACGCCGTCCATGTACTCGGTGCGCGAGGGCTTGTAGTCGAAGTGTCGGGGGCCGGTGTAGCGCGGGCCGTCGGGGTGGTTGGGGAAGCCGTTCTCGAGCAGGTCGACGGTGAAGAAGGCCGACACGAGGTCGCCGTGACCGAAGACGAGGTCCTGGTCGTACTTCAGCCCCCGCTGCCCGTTGAGGTCGATGTGGAAGAGCTTGTCGCTCCACAGGGCCTGCCCGATGCCGTGGGTGTAGTTCAGCCCTGCCATCTGCTCGTGGCCGGTCTCGGGGTTGAGGCCGACGATGTCGCCGTGCTCGAGCTCGGCGATGAGGGCGAGCGCGTGACCGGCGGTCGGCAGGAAGATGTCACCGCGGGGCTCGTTGGGCTTGGGCTCCAGGGCGATGCGCAGGTCGTAGCCCTGGGCCTTGATGTGGGCGGCGACGGTGTCCAGCCCCTCCTTGTAGCGGTCCATCGCGCTGTGGACGTCCTTGGAGCCGTCGTACTCGCTGCCCTCGCGACCGCCCCACATGACGAAGGTGGTCGCGCCGAACTCGGCGGCGAGGTCGACGGCGGAGAGGATCTTGCGCAGCCCGAACCGGCGCACGCCGCGGTCGTTGGAGGTGAGCCCACCGTCCTTGAACACCGGGTGGCTGAAGGTGTTCGTCGTGACCATCTCGATGACGAGCCCGGCCGCGTCGGTCGCCTCCTTGAACCGCGTGAGGATGCCGCGCTTGGTCGCCTCGTCGGCGCCGAACGGGAAGACGTCGTTGTCGTGGAAGGAGACCCCCCACGCGCCGAGCTCGGCGAGGTTGTCGCTGTACTCCCACGGGTCGAGGGCGGGTCGGCTGGCGGAACCGAAGGGGTCGACCCCGACCCATCCGACGGTCCACAGGCCGAACGAGAACTTGTCCTGCGGGATGGGCTGGCGGGTCATGACGGGTTCCTCCCATTGTTTGTTGTGTGATGAAACATATTAGGAGAGGTGAAGTAGGGTCAAGTGGTGTCGTTGACCGATCCGCGCCGCGCCGCCGAGACGACCTCGGGGGCCCGACAGTCATCGCTGCGGGCGAGCAACCTGTCGCTGGTCGCCCGCACGGTCTGTGCCTCCCCGGAGCCGATCTCGCGAGCGTCGGTCGCCAAGCGAACCTCGATGACCCGCTCCACGGCATCCCGCCTCGCCGACGACCTCGTCGCAGCCGGGCTGCTCGACGAGCTCGAGCGGGCGGGGACCACCGGCCCCGGCCGCCCGGCAACCCCGCTCGTGGCCGGCAGCGGCGTCGCCGCACTCGGCCTCCAGGTCAATGCCGGGTTCCTCGCTGCGCGGGTGGTCAGCCTGCGCGGCGACGTCATCGGTGAGCACATCGAGGTCGACGACCTCGTCGGGTCACCCCCGGTGCCGACGCTGGAGCGCCTCGCGGCGATCGCCCGCGACGTGCTCGACGGGATGCCGTCCGGCGTGCGTCTGGTGGGTGGCGGCCTCGCCCTGCCGGGGGTGGTGTCCGCCGACACCGGCACCCTCCTGCTCGCCCCCAACCTCGGGTGGGCCGACCTGCGACCCGTCGAGCACCTCCCCGGCGACCTACTCCCCGAGGGAGCCGGGGTGCTGCGCGTCGGGAACGAGGCCGACCTCGCGGCCCGCACCGTCGCCGAGCAGACCCCCGGGCGGCCGGGACCCGTGCGCGACTTCGTCTACCTCTCCGGCGAGATCGGGGTCGGTGGCGCCGTGGTGCTCGGGGGGGAGGTCATGACCGGCCAGCACGGCTGGGCCGGCGAGATCGGGCACGTGACGGTCGACCCCGACGGGCCCGCATGCCCGTGCGGCTCGACCGGCTGCCTCGAGCGGTACGCCGGCAGGCACGCGATCCTCGATGCCGCCGGGATGGACCGCGACAGCACCGCCGCCGACCTCGTCAGCGCCGTGGCGTCGGGGGATGCCGGCGCGGCGAAGGCACTGGACCGGGCGGCGCGCGCGCTCGGGATCGCGGTCGCCGGCGTGCTCAACGTCCTCGACATCCCCGCGGTCGTGCTCGGTGGGCACCTCGGCCAGATCGCCGACCTGCTGCGCCCAGAGCTCGAACGGCAGCTGAGGACTCGGGTGCTGTCTGCGCGGTGGGCCGAGCCGACGATCGTCCCCGCCCCGGTCGACCCCGCGCCGGGGGCGACCGGTGCCGCCATGCACGAGCTCTCGTCGGTGATCGGCACCCCCGTGCCCTGGCTGACCACGACATCGGCGTCGTGAACGAGCAGTTCTGGTCCGTACCTCGTCGCGCCGAGCAACCACCACGCGCCTCGTGCGGCCCCGCAGGCTCGTGACCTCGGCATCGACGCCATCGCCGCCGCGTGTGCCGGTGTCGGTGGGCCGAACCTGTGAGAGGTGTAGGGGGTGCTGTGAGGGGTTCTTGCGGTGGTGAAGGGATTCCTTGCGCGGCGCAAGGGGTGCTGGAGTAGGTACCTACCCCCGGCGCTCAGGTCGGCGGAGCGGTCGCCCGCTTCTTCGTGCCGAGCGACTCCCTGTGCGAGTTCGTCGCCGTGCTGCGGGCCCGACCCAGCGCGGTCATTGCTGCTGCTCACGGCGGCGGCTCCTCGGGTGCAATGGTCCGGTGCGTCGACCTGATCTGACCGCCCTGGCCATCCCGGCCTTCGTCGGTGCGATGGCCGCCGAGGTCCTGTGGCAGCGCCGCAACCCGGCGCCGGCCGGCACCCCGCGCGCCGGCGACTACGAGGTGGCCGACACCATCGCGAGCCTGACGATGGGGGTCGGCAGCCTCATTGCTCCCTTCGTCGCGAAGAAGCTGCTCGACCCCGTCACGCCCGGCATCGGGCGCGGTGCCAAGGTGCTCATGGGAGTGGCCGTCACGCCATCCGCGGTGACGACCGTCGCGGACGTCGTGCGGCGGCGTCGCGCCGAGGGTGAGCTGCCCCCCGCGGGCACCCTCCCGACCACACCGTCGACATCACCGACCGGGCCGTCGTCGAGGCCCTGCCCGACGCCGTCATCGCCGCCCACGGCCGGGTCGACGGCCTGCTCAACGTCGCCGGCATCATCCAGCCCTTCGTCCGCCGACCTGGAGTACGGCCAGATCGAGAAGGTCATGGGCGTGAACTTCTGGGGTGTGGTCCACACGACCAAGGCGTTCCTGCCGCACCTGAGTCCCGCCCGCAGGCCGCCGTCGTCAACGTCTCGAGCATGGGTGCCCTGGCACCGGTCCCGGGCCAGTCGGTCTACGGCGCGAGCAAGGCGGCCGTCATGCTGCTCACCGAGGCGCTGTACACCGAGCTCAAGGGCAGCCCGGTGGCGGTGTCGGTCGTCTTCTCCGGTGGGGTGGCCACCCACATCGCGGAGAACTCTGGTGCGGCCATCCCTGGTTGAAGCGCGGATGCCGCGGCGTCGGCGGGCAGCCTGACCACGGCATCCGACGCGGCACGCCAGATCATCGACAAGGGGGTCGTCGCCGGCAGTTTCCGGGTCGTCATCGGCAAGGACGCGCGCATGCTCGACTCGATATCGCGGCTGTCACCGCGCCGGGCCACCGACCTCATCGCGAAGAAGATGGCCGCGCTGCTCAGCTGAACTGCGTGGCCCCGGCGCGCTGGCCGAGCCAGCGGCGCAGGGCGACGTCGACCCCCCAGTAGATCGCCATGACGACGAGGCCGAACGCCAGGATGACGGCCATGGTCGCCGCAACCGGGCCGACGCCGTAGACGGAGATGTTGACGAAGTCGTAGGGGTAGGCGTCGATCACGCTGCCGCGCAGCAGGATCCATGCGACCCACACGATGGGGACGATCAGTGCCGGGAGCAGCGTGCGCCGGTTGATCCAGCCCCGCGGGCCGAACACCACCCAGACGATGACGGTCACCGCCGGGGTGATCTGGTGCAGGACCGGGTCGGTGAGGCGGGACCAGCCGACGACCTCGGTGCTCGGCGCGAGCAGCACCGCGTAGACGATGGCGGTGATGGTGATCATCAGGATGCTGTCCAGGCGCAGCACCCTCAGCAGCGGCGTCGCCCGCAGCGGTTGCCGGGCGAGCAGCGTCATCGTCACGGCGACGACGACGTTGGACCAGATGGTGAAGTAGCTCGCGGTGTCACCGAGTCGCGAGACGACCCCGGCGAGCCCGTCGGGGTGCTCGCCGTAGAGACCGGGCTCGACCTCCTGGAAGGTGTAGGCACCGACCCCGGAGAGGATGACGGTGAGCACGACGCCGAGCCAGGCGATGGCGGCATTCGCCGCGAAGGCCCTGCGCGCCGCACCGGAGATCGGCCACGGCGACTCCTGCGGTGACCCGGACGGGGTGTGGGCCGAGGAGGTCGTCGTCATGGTCGGTCAGCCTACGAGGGCAGGCAGGTCAGGCGTGAGCGGTCTTGGAGGCGACGTAGTCGGCGAGGCGAGCGTCCGCGGCATCCCCGAAGAGAATGCCAGCGACCTCGGCGAGCCCGGGGGAGCCGAGGATGTCGCGGTCGCGCACGACGAGGTCGATCTTGCTGCGGCGACGCATGAAGTCGTCGAGGGTCACGACCATCTCGTGCTCGGCCGCCGTGTGGAGCTCGGCGCGCAGGTAGTCGGCGGAGCCCATGACGTCCTCACCCATCGTCGGGTCGGCACGGATCATCTCGAGCAGGTCGAAGGCACGGCGGCCGTAGCGGCGCCAGAGCCGGTCGGTGAGCGGCTCGGTGTCGGGCTTGGTACGCAGCGAGTCCAGGCGCATGAGCCGCGCCTGCCGGTAGAACTCCTTGCGGGTCGCGGCGGCCGGTTCGCCGTACCAGTTGCGCAGGTCCTTCTCGAGGGGGATGCCGAGGCTCTCGACGTGCTCGGCGACCTCCTCACCGACGTTGAGGCAGTCGGTGAGCTTGCCGCCGAAGATGGTCACGACGCCGCGGGCGTCGTCGCGCTCGATCTCGTGCTTGCGCGACAGTGACGTCCAGTCGACGTTGGTCTGGTCGCTGCCGCCGCGACGAACCACGAGCGGGCGCACGCCGGAGCGCTCGGCGATGATGTCGTCGTGGGTCAGCGGCTCGGGGAGGTCGAGGCGCGCGTTGATCTGGGCGAGGAGGAAGTCGCGGTCCTCGTCGGTGACCTGGGTGTGGGGGTCGTCGACGCGGGTGTCGGTCGTGCCGATCACCGAACGCCGGCCCATGGGGATGATGTAGAAGAGCCGCTGGGTGTCGTCGAAGAACGCGAGCACCCGGTTGTGCCGCGTGGTCGTGAGGCGGGGGACGATGAGGTGGATGCCCTTGGAGTACACGATGCGGTGATCCGTCGTGAGCCCCCAGGCCGTGTTGAGCTCGTCGACGAACGGGCCGGCCGCGTTGACGACGACCCGCGCGGTCGTCGTGAACTCCTCGCCCGAGTCGGTGTCGCGCAACTGGCAGACCCAGCGGTCGCCCTCGCGCCGGGCGCTCACCAGCTCGACGTAGTTGGCGACGGCCGCGCCTGCCTCGATGGCCGAGCGGACGAAGGAGAAGACGAACCGGGAGTCGTTGTCGACGAGGTAGCAGTCCTGGTACTGCACGGCGCCGCGGGCGCTGGTGGTGTCGATGACCGGCTCGACGGCCTCGAGCTTCTCGGCGCTGTAGAGCTTCGGCGGCTTCGTGCCGAACTGGCCGATGCCCCAGTAGGCGGTTGCGCCGAGGGCGGCGAACCACGGCTTGAAGGGGGCCGTGTTGCCCAGGGTGGCCAGGAAGGAGATCTCCTTGACGTTGTCCGGGTAGGCCTTCATCAGCCGGTTGCGCGACTTGCACAACCCGAACACCAGGGGCAGCTCGTAGTTCTCGAGGTACTTGAAGCCACCCCACACGAGGTTGCTCGACTCCTGGCTGGTGAATCCGCCGAAGTCGGCCCGGTCGATCAGGGCCACCGTGGCGCCGCGACCGGCCAGGGCCGCCGCGGATACCGCCCCGTTGATGCCGGCACCGACGACGAGGACGTCGACGTGGCCGTTCTTCATCCTGCTGATGGCGGTGCGGCGCAGTGACATGGGCCAAGTTTCCCAGATGGCGCCGGCTGCTCGGACCGCTCCGTCCAACCTGCCCGGCGCCGTGCCGCCGGGCAGGGCGGCTCAGAACGTGTAGTGAACGCCCGTCAGCTCTTCGCTGCGCTCCCAGAGCACGGCCGCCAGCTCCGGGTCCTGCGCCCACTGGCTCTGCTTCGCCGTGCCGACCGCACCACGGGTCTCGCCGATGCCGGTCGGGCCGGAGTACGAACCCGGTTCGGCGACGGTCGCGGCATACAGGACCGCCTCGGCCCCCCGCTCAGGCGAGGGGAACGCCAGCTTGACGGCCCAGCTTCCGACGGTGCCGATGACAGGGATCGAGCCCATCCCGTCCCGGCTGCCGAACAGGTTCGTCCCCGAGACGCCCGGGTGCGCCGCCGTCGACGTCAGGGACGAGCCGGATGCCGTCGCCCGCCGCTGGAGCTCGAGGGCGAACAGCAGGTTGGCCAGCTTCGAGCGGCCGTAGGACGTCTGCGGGTCATAGCCGGATGCCGGGTTGCCCTCGGCAACCGCACCGTCACCCCGGCGTTGTTGACGAGCAGGTCGAGCGGCCCCTCGAGACGAGCGGCGAACTCCCGCACCGATTCCTGCGACGCCAGGTCGAGGCGCTCCACGCTGACCCGGCCTGCGGCGCCGGTGGCCCGAATGCGCTCAGCGGCGGCCTCACCGGCATCCGTGCTGCGCACGGCGAGCACGACGTCGGCGCCGTGCCGGGCCAGCTCACGGGCCTCGACCAGACCGATGCCGGAGTTCGCACCGGTCACGACGGCGCGACGGCCGGTGAGGTCGGGCATCTGGTCAGGGGTCCAACGCATGGGGTTTCCTCGGTTCAGCTCACGAGCGGGCCTTCAGTATGCGTCCGCCTGTCGAGCGGCGAACGGGCCCACGTCGGTGGCAGGGTGTCGACATGAAGTTGCGGTGATGTCTCCGTGCATCGGACCCTGCACGTCGTGCTCGTGGCCGACTGACCCTCGAGGGGCAGCACCCGGCTCGGGTCAGGAGCCCTCGACGAGCCCGTCGGCCCCGGCGGCGCCCTCACGCTCGGCGAGGGTGCGCAGGATGCAGAACTCGTTGCCCTCCGGGTCGGCGAGCACCACCCAGCCGGTGCCGGGGCCGTACTGCCCGCGGTGGTCGGCGACCTCGACGGCGCCGTGCGAGAGCAGGCGGGCGAGCTCGTCGTCGCGGGAGCCCTCGACCGGTTCGAGGTCCAGGTGCAGCCGGTTCTTCACGGTCTTGTCCTCGGGCACCTCGATGAACAGCAGGCGGTGCGCGCCGTCCGGGCTGACGATCATGCACTCCTCGTGGCCGGGAAGGTTCGGGTCACCCTCGACGTCGACGTAGTCGAGGACCCCCTTCCACCACTGGGAGAGCGCGAAGGCGTCGCGGCAGTCGACGGTCGTGTGGGCAACCCGTGCGGTCATGGGCACCACTGTGCCACTGCGGCGTCGAGCGGGCGTGGACCGGGCCTACCCAGATCGACCAATAGGTCACTCTGGGGTCGGTGGTGTGTGTGGTGTCGCGTACCCCGAGTGACCTATTGGTCGATGTCGGGACCGTGGGTGAGGCCTTCAGACGTGGATGGCGGCGCGGATGCCGTCCGAGAACACCTCGGGCGGGTCCGGCAACCTGCGCGCGTCGCCGGTGGCCCGCCGGTGCGCGCTCCACGCCACGGCGCACGCGTCCAGCACGTCGTCGGGGGCGTACCCGGAGCCCTTGAGCACCGACGGTCTCGCGATGCCGGATGCCGCGAGCGTCGCCAACCGCTGTGCCCGGCCCTCCTCGGAGCGCTTGGGCGGCAGCGGCGCCCTGGCCATCGCGGCGAACGACACCTCGGGGTGCACCTCGATGACCTCGATGGTCGGTCGGATGCGCAGCCACGCGTCGACCTCGAGGATCTTCGCCTTCAGCCCGAAGGCCTGGGCCCCGACGCCCTGACCGCTGAGGCGACGGTTCACGGCATCCGCCTCGACGCGCGTGTCGGCGAGGTAGGCCGACCTGGTGAGCGTGGTGAAGACCGTGCTCGCCCGTCCGGTCAGTTCCGTGCGGGCCAGGGCGTCGGCCTGGCGAGGCGTGCTGTCGGGGAGCCCGATGGGGATGTCGATGCCCACGACGAGGATGTCGACGTCAGCTCGCACCATCTCCACGAGCTGACCGATGGTCTCCCCCAGGATGACCCTGGGTCGGGGCGCGCCGGGCACGAGGAGGGCACCGACCCAGCCGAACGGGCAGGCGTCCACCCCGAGGACCGGCACGGTGACCTCGATCGGGTCGGGGCCGACTGGGGTGGCGACCGGCGTGGAGGCCGACGTCGCGGCAGCCGCGGCCGCCGTGGCTGCCGCGTCCGGGTTCGCGCGCAGGACCTCGAGTGCCCCGAGCACGAGGTCGAGGCTGGGCTCGAACTCGTTGCCGAACGCGTAACCCGGCTGGATGGCGCGCTCCTGCGCGTAGCGGGTGAAGTGCGGGAAGGCGGCCTGCACCTCGGGCCCGATGAGGGTGGCCCCGATCTCGGCGAGTTCGTCGACGGTGGTGAACGGCAGGCTCACCTCCTGCGCCATGAAGCCGTAGAGATGGGAGTCGAGCAGGGCGGAGGCCGTGCCGGCGGCCTCGAGCGAGAACCCCCCGGCAGCAAGGCAGCCCAGGACGGCGTCGTGGTGGCGGATGCTCTCCTGCCCCGGGTTGCGCGGCGAATCCATCATCCCGACCGCCCACCGGTGACGCAGCAGGACCGTGCGGCCCGAGACCGAGCGGGCGCGCAGCTCGGCTCGCCAGTCGCCGCCGATCACCGGCAGGTGCATCTCGGCGAACACGACGTCGAGCATGGCGTCGAGGAGCGCCTCCTTGCCCGCGACGTGGTGGTACAGCGACATGGCCTCGACGCCGAGGCGACCGGCCAGGGCACGCATCGAGAGGGCGGCCAGGCCCTTCTCGTCCGCGAGGGCGACAGCCTGCGCGATGACGCGCTCACGGCTGAGCGCGCTGCGGGTGCGCGGATTCTCGGGATGGGCGGACGGCAACCGATCTCCTGGTCGAGGGGTGTACCTGCGGTGACCTATTGGTCGATGTGGGGACGGTCGGGCGGTGAGGCGCTGGGTCGAGGGTGTGGACAGGTGAGCAACTTGCGCCATCTTACGGCGTAAGGCTACCGTGTCCCGCACCCCCTCAGACTTACGGCGTAAGGAATGTCATGCGAGCCATCGTGCAGGACCAGTACGGCACCAGCGACCAGCTGGCCCTCACCGAGGTGCCCGACCCGACCCCCGGCCCCGGCGAGGTGCTCATCCGGGTCGCGGCGGCCGGCGTCGACCGCGGCACGTGGCACGTCATGACCGGCCTGCCCCTGCTGGCTCGGCTCGGCCTGGGTCTGCGCCGCCCGAAGGACAGGATCCCCGGGCGCGACGTGGCCGGCACGATCATCGCGCTGGGCGACGGCGTCACCGAGCACGCCATCGGGGATGCCGTGTACGGCACCGCCCGCGGGTCGTTCGCCGAGCTCGCGGTGCTGCCGCTCACCCGCCTCGCACCCTGCCCGTCGTCCATCACCGTGGAGGAGGCCGCGGCCGTCCCCGTCTCGGGTCTCACCGCCCTCCAGGCGCTGCGCAAGGCCGGCGTCGGCCGCGGTGATCGGGTGCTCGTCGTCGGCGCCTCGGGAGGGGTGGGCACGTTCGCCGTCCAGCTCGCCGTCGACCTCGGCGCCACCGTCACCGGTGTCAGCGGGCCGGCCAAGGCCGAGCTCGTGCGCTCGCTCGGCGCCGCACGGGTCATCGACCACACCACCACCTCGCTGCGCGACCTCGAAGAGCAGTTCGACGCGATCCTCGACATCGGCGGGCACCGGTCGGTCGCCGAGTTGCGCAGCCTGCTCACCGAGCGGGGAACGCTCGTGATCGTCGGCAGCGAGGGTGGCGGACGCTGGCTCGGCGGGCTCGAGCGGTCCGTCGGTGCGGCGCTGCTCTCACCGTTCGTCAGGCAGAACCTCGTCATGTTCGTCTCGTCGGAGAACGCCGCAGACCTGCTCGCCCTGAACGACGTCATCGATCGGGGGGCCCTGCGCCCCGTCGTCGAACGGGCCTTCCCCCTGGAGCAGGCGGCGGCTGCCGTGGACCATGTCGCTGCGGGCGCCACGCGCGGAAAGATCATCGTCCTGGGGGCCGCCTCATAGCATCCGCCCGCGCGGTTTCGGGCAGGCCCCGGCATGGCCGATCCACGTTCCATCCCACCTTCCGCACGGCGAACTGCTCGTGCCCTGACTGTCGGAGTCGTGGGGGTGGTGGGCCTGGCGCTCGCGGCCCCGGCGAGTTCGCAGCCGGCGCGCACCATCGCCCAGGACCCCCTGACCATCGAGCGCACGGCGGATGAAGCCAGTGCCGTCGTCGAGATCTCGGTCAGCGGCACCGCCCAGCTCGACGACCTCGTCGCCACCGGCGTCGACCTCGACCACCACGTCGAGCGCAAGGAGGACCGCATCGTCGTGCACGCGGTCGTCACCCCGAGCGAGCAGGCCGCGCTGAAGGCCAAGGGCTTCGCGGTCGGCACCACCCGGTTCGACGAGTCCGACTCCGAGGCGCGGGTCGCCGAGCGTGACGCGACGAGGGCGGAGGCAGTCGCCGCCAACGAGGCGTTCGCCGCAGCCGCCTACGAGGAGGGGTCGACCGCCCCCGACGTAGGGGTTCATCACCAGCGACCTGACGCCGACCGAGCTCTACGACCGCATCAAGGCGTTGTCGGCCCAGTACCCCGGCATCTCCGAGATCGTCGAGCTGCCGCACAAGACCAACGGTTACCGGCGCAATGCACAGGCCCTGTTCGGAAGTGCCACCGCGAACCGCGTCGGCATCGACTCCAAGGCGTGGGGTCACGAGGGCGGCAACTCCATCGCCGTCACCTTCGCCAACCCGGGCACGGCCGACAGCCCGCTATCGGTGACCGTGGCCGGCAACGACATCACGGTGAGCCTGGCCACTGACTCGGCCGGTGCCCTGACGAGCACCGCCGCCCAGGTGGCGGCTGCGATCGACGCGAGCCCGGCGTCGAGCGCCATCGTCGACGCCTACATCTACCGGGGCAGCCCGGCACCGGTGTGGTCGCCGCGCAGGCGCGCACGATGCTGTCCGACAACCTGGCGGCACCGGCATCCGTCTCCCGCGACCCGCACCCGGTCTACGCCATCCGCATCGGCAAGGGCTGTGACGGGTCCAAGACCGGTGTCCTGGCGTACGCCCAGGAGCACGCCCGCGAGTGGGTGCCGCCGCTGGTCACGATCGAGACGGCCGAGCGGTTGCTGCGCAACTACGCGACGCACGGCCCGACCAAGCAACTGGTGAACAACCTCGACATCTGGATCGTGCCGTCGGTCCCCCGATGGTGGCCATTCGTTCTACGACTTCGCCAGCCAGCGCAAGAACATGACGCGCCACTGTGAGTCCACGGGCAACCGACCTACTCGTCACCGATGTACGACTCGGCCAGCATCCGTGAGGGTGGCGAACTGCTCCAAGTCCCCGCCGGCACCACGATGAGCTGGTCCTCGGTGGACTCCGCCGGAAACGTCGACCGCAACCGCGTGCCGAACGGCGAGGGCAAGAACCTCGGCAAGGGCGTCGTCGCCCTCATGTCGTTCAGCTGCTGCTGGGCAGGCCCTCCTGGAGGTAGGCGAGCGCCTGGGTGGCGCTCCACCCCTGCGGATGCCGTGCGATCAGGTCGCGCGGACCGTCGAGGTCCTCGCCCAGGGTCATGATCCGGTCCTCGACGTACCCGTCCTTGCGGTGCTGCGCCATGCCGATCGTCGCGACGAGGCCGTTGCACAGGCACTTTCGCCCGACGGTGTCCTCGACCGACCCGCCCTTCTTGACGAACATGTGCACCGGCTCTGCGGCGCAGCGGTAGCCGATGCTGCCGTCCTCGCGCTGGTAGGCCTGGCGCAGGTACGACAGGTCGCACAGCCGCGGACGCGCGTCGTAGACCTCCTGCTGGCTGACGGTGCCGTCGACGGAGATCACCTTGAAGGGGAACCCGGTCGGGCTGGCCCGCGGGTCGTTGCGCACGACCAGCTCACCCTCTCGCAGCCGCCCCAGCAGCAGGGCCCGGGCCTCGTCGGTCAGCCCCGAGTCCGACGACAGGGCGAAGACGGTGCCGACCTGCACGCCCTGGGCCCCGGCGGCCACCGCGGCGGCCACCCGCTCGGACGTGCCGTAGGCACCGGCCATCCAGAACGGCAGGCCGATCGCGGCCATCTTGGTGAGGTCGGCCTCGTCGCGAGCCCCGTAGATGGGCGCGCCGTGCTCGTCGAGCTGCATCTTCCCGCGCGGCGGTGCGGAGTGGCCGCCCGCCGGTGGGCGCTCGACGATGAAGCCGTCGGGGCGGATCTCGGGGTCGCGGTGCAGGTACGACGCCAGCTGGTCCAGCGAGATGATCGCGAGGAAGTTCGGGCGGGTGAGCGGGGGCAGGTCGTCGCCGAGCAGCGCGACGGGGTCGGCCTCGACGTAGTGGTGCTCGGTGCCGCCCGAGACGTCGACGGGGATGCGGCCGACCTGCCCCGCGGCGAGTGCCCGGATGAGCTGGGGGATCTCGCGGGGGATGCCCGCGCCCATGAGGACGTAGTCGACGCCGGCGAGCATGGCCCCGAGGATGGCCGTCGGGTTGGCCATCTGGATCTTCTCGAGGCAGTTCGTGCCGACGACGCCGTCGTGACCCTCCTTCGCGAGCCACACCTCGGCGAAGTTGCCGACGAGCGCCAGCTCCTGGGCGGCGACCGAGGTGTCGATCGTCAGCTTCGGCAGCGGCTTGTACGAGGCATCCTCCGCACGGCCGCCCTCGATGAAGTACTTGTCGAGCACCCGCTGCGCCATCGCCGGGCTGGGGAAGTGCTCGAGGGCTCGCCGGTAGTGCCCACCCGGGTCGCCGTCCTGGAGGCGGCGGGCGATCACGGCATCCATCGCCGTCCCCGAGATGACCCCGAGCTGACCGGCGCGCGAGACGGCCCGTGCCAGCCGCCACCCCGAGACCGCGACCCCCATCCCGCCCTGGATGATCGCCGGGTGGCGTCGCTGCGGACCTGTCGCGACGGCCGCGTCGGCAATCGGCAGCTCGGTGGTGTCGGTCAGGGTCGAGACCATGGGTGGCTCACCTTCGGTCGTTCCGGGTCTGCGTCGTCGCAGGTTTCGTGTCCGTAACCTACGGTAGCGTAAGTTGGCGCGAAGGGCGCAGCCGAACGTGGTCACCGGGGCGCAGCTGGGCGGCACGGTCGATCGCGGATGCCGTGAGCACCGCGACCACGGGATAGCCGCCGGTCGCGGGGTGGTCGGCGATGAAGAGCACCGGCGTCCCGCCGGCGGGGATCTGCACCGCGCCACGCACCAGCCCTTCGCTGGGCAGCTCGACGTCGCGGTGAGTGGCAGCACGTTCGACGCGGGACCCGCGCAGGCGCAGCCCGATCCGGTCACTGTCGCCGTCGACGTGCCACGTCGTGCCGAGCAGGCCACCGAGCGAGGACCCCCACCCGCCGACCCACGCCGACCGTGGCCCGGGCAGCACCTCGAGCTCGGCCACCCCGCCGGTGCCCGAAGCCCACGGCAGCGCATGGCTCGGGTGGGCGGCGTGGTCGACGTGGGGGAAGGTGGTTCCCGCCGGGCCCACGGGCAGCACGTCACCGACGCGCACCGGAGGCGGGCCGACACCGGACAACGTGTCCGTCGAGCGCGAGCCGAGCACCGGAGCGACGTCGATGCCACCACGCACCGTGAGGTAGGTGCGCACGCCCACGGACGGCATCCCCAGGCTGAGCACCGCACCGTCGGCGAGGTCGACGACGCTGGCGTGACCGATCGGGCGGTCGTCGACGCGGGCCGGGGCCGAGGCGCCGGTCACCGCGACGGTGAGGCGGCCACGGGCCCGCACGCGCAGGCCGCCGAGCAGCACCTCGAGGGACGCGAGGTGTTCGTCGTTGCCGACGAGGCGGGCGCCCAGTCGGTGGGCCGAGCGATCGGCGGCACCGGAGTGACCGACCCCGACGCTGGCGTGGCCGGGTCGGCCCTGGTCCTCGATGAGCACGAGCGGGCCCGTGGCGAGCACCTCGAGTGCAGGGCTCGGGGGTGACGGCCCCACGGGTGCCGGCCTCATCGGGGGGCCTCGATGTCGACGAAGCGCACCCGGCTGCCGGGGGTGAGCACGGCCGGGGGGTTGCGATCGGGGTCCCAGAGAACAGCATCCGTCGTACCGATGAGCTGCCACCCGCCCGGGGATGCCCGTGGGTAGACACCGGTGAACTCCCCGGCCAGGGCGACCGACCCGGCGGGAACCTGGGTGCGCGGGGACTCGCGGCGGGGCACCTGCAGGCGCGGATCGCCGCCGACGAGGTAGCCGAACCCCGGGACGAAGCCACCGAAGGCCACCCGCCACAGGGTGCTCGTGTGGGCGCGCACGACCTCGGCGGGGGTGAGGCCGGTCAAGGCCGCGACCTGCTCGAGGTCCGCGCCGTCGTAGCGCACGAGGATCTCGACCCCACCATCTCCGACTTCGTGCGACTTCGGTGCGCTGGTGGGCCCCTTTTCCGGGGTGGAGCCGCACGCAACTCGCACAAAGTCGGGATGCCGGGGGGTGGGCAGGGCGCGGATGGCGGCGGCGAGGGCCGCGAGGTCGGTACCGGGGCGGGTGACGAGCAGGACGGTCCGGGCTGCGGGCACGACATCGGTGACCGACGCCCAGGACGCGGCACCACCGTCAACGGCGGCTCGGAGCGCGGCGTCCAGGGCCAGCACCTCGTCGAGGCCGGCGACCTCGAGCAGCAGGGCGTCCGGCCCGGCCGGCAGGATCGTCGGCCCGGTGCTCATGGCGCGGCGTCGACGAAGGGGCCGATCTCCACCCCGGCCCCTTCGAGAGCCGAGCGCACGGCGCGGGCCAGCGCGACGGCATCCGGGGTGTCGCCGTGGGTGCAGACCGACCGAGCATCCACGGCGACGACCTCGCCCTCGACGGAGACGACGGTGCCCTCGACGGCGAGGCGGACGACCCGCTCGGCGACGGCCTCCGGGTCGGTGTGCAGGCCCTCGGGGTGCGAACGCGGCACCAGGTGGCCGGTCGAGGCGTACCCGCGATCGGCGAAGGCCTCGCCCACGACGGCCAGCCCCTCGGCCTCGGCGATGCGCAGCAGCACCGATCCCGGCAACCCGAGAAGGGGGAGGGTGCGGTCGTAGGCGGCCACGGCATCCACGATCGCGCGTGCCTGGGGTTCGTCGACGGCGGCGGTGGTGTACAGGGCGCCGTGGGGCTTGACGTAGGCGACGCGGGTGCCCGCCACCCGGCACATCGCCTCGAGCGCACCGAGCTGGTAGAGCACGTCGGCCGTGAGGTCGTGGGGGTCCATGTCCATGCGGCGGCGCCCGAAGCCGGCGAGGTCGCGGTAGGAGACCTGGGCCCCGATGACCACCCCGCGCTCGGCAGCCATGGCCACGGTGCGGCGGATCGTCGTCGCGTCGCCTGCGTGGAAGCCGCACGCGATGTTGGCACTGGTCACGACGTCGAGCATCGCCTCGTCGTCACCGACCACCCAGGTGCCGAAGGATTCCCCGAGGTCGGCGTTGAGGTCGAGACGCACGGTCATGCCCGAAGGGTAGTGCGGCATCCCCGGCCCTGCCCCCGCCACAACTTTCTCGCCCGGTGCCAGGACCTTCACCTTCGCACCAGCAATGACGTGGTGTGATCCTGAACCTTCTGGCATCGGGCGAGAAAGTTCCGGCCGCGAGGGTGGCCGCCGGGCGAGAAAGTTCCGGCCGCGAGGGTGGCGCGCCGGGCGAGAGAGTTCTGGCCGCGAGGCTGGCCGCTGGACATGACACGACCGCCGCCCGGTTGCCCGGACGACGGTCGTGTGAGGTGCCCCGAGGGGCAACAGGTGGAACGTCAGCCGATGACGGTGATGTTCGCGGCCTGGGGGCCCTTCGCGCCCTGCTGGGTCTCGTACTCGACCTTGGCGTTCTCGTCGAGCGAGCGGTAGCCGCTGCTGTTGATCGCCGAGTAGTGGGCGAAGACGTCGGCGGAGCCGTCGTCGGGGGCGATGAAGCCGAAGCCCTTGTCGGCGTTGAACCACTTCACGGTGCCAGTAGCCATAGGAAGGCCTACTTTCTGAGAGAGGAGCACCACCCGCTTGTCGGGGGACTCCGCGTTGGTGATGCCTGTAGTACCTCTGCTCAGAAAGTGCTCTGTCCCGGCGGGACGTTCTGCCACTACTTCACAACGGAAAGCTCAACAACTGGTGACAACCCTACCGGCTACCGGCGGGTTCACCACAACCACGTGCCGGTCTCGTCGCCCCGCCCTTCGTAGGCTGGCCCGATGACGACCACCAGAGGCGACGCCCAGACCACCCCCACCGGCCGGGCGGCGCAACGGGTGGGCAGGGTGAAGGCGGCCATCGACTCGGCATCCGGTCTGCGTCGAGGCATGAACCTGTGGCCACCGTTCCTGTTCACCGGGATTCACATCGACGAGATCTCCGAGGACTTCCGTCTCGTGCGGGTGCGGCTGCGACGCACCCGCCTGACGACCAACTACGTGGGCACCGCGTTCGGTGGCTCGCTGTTCGCCATGACCGATCCGTTCTGGATGATCATGATGCTGCGCAACCTCGGCCCGGGCTACGTCGTGTGGGACAAGGCGGGGGAGATCGAGTTCGCCGCTCCCGGGCGGTCGGCGGTGACCGCCGAGTTCCGCCTCGACCCGCAGGAGGTCGCGCAGGTGAAGGCCGCGGCGGATGCCGGGGAGAAGGTGCTGCGCTGGTTCGCCGTCGACGTCGTGGGCACCGACGGGGCGGTGGTGGCCCGGGTGCGCAAGCAGTTGTACGTGCGCCGCGCCCCCGAGCACGCGCGCGCCTAGGGTGGTCGACATGGACACACCGGATGCCGCTCGCCCGCCTCTGCGTGCCGCTGACCACCCGCTCGCGAAGGCCAAGTTCGTGCAGCTGACGACCTTCCGTCGAACTGGCGAGGGGGTGCCGACACCGGTCTGGTTCGCGCCGTCGGTGGACGACCCCACCCTGTTCGCCGTCATCTCGGTCGACAACACCGGCAAGACCAAGCGGCTGGCCCACACCAAGCGGGTCGAGCTACGGGCGTGCGACATGCGCGGACGGGTCGCCGAGGGCACCCCCACCTACGCGGGCACCGCCAGGGTCGTGCGTAACTCGGCCGGGATCGGCCACGTGCGGCGCTCGGTCGTCGCCAAGTACGGCTTCCCGGCGCGCCTGTCCGACCTCACCGACAAGGTCGGCACCCTCGTGGGCCTGCGCCGGGCCGCGCGCGCCGGCATCCTCGTCGCCGTCGAGCCCACCCCGATCAGCCGGGGGTGACCAACCGGCCGAGCGCGATCCGGGCCACCGGCGCGTAGCCGACCGCGACCGGCCACGGGGCGCGGGTCACGAGCCAGGCGGTGCTGCCGCCCGGGTGGCAGCTGCCCGGCTCGGACGCGTCGACCCCGTGATCGAAGCTCAGCCGCAGGGGGCCGGTGCGCACGCTCCACGTCCATCGGCGCGCGTCGTGGTCGACGGAATCCACGCGGAACACGGCGACCAACCCGCCCACCCCGGTGACCCGGCCGGTCGTGCCCGGCCGCACCACGGCATCCGGATAGTCCACCTCGCGCAGGTGCGGCGCCCAGATCGGCCACCACGCGGGCTGGGTGTAGCGCTCCCACACGGCCTCGGGGGCCAGGTCGCCGGTCGCCGAGAGCCGCAGGCTGCCCGACGCCATGGCGGTGAGTGCGCTGAGATCCACCACTCCAGTGTCCCCCGAGTGACCTATTGGTCGATGTGGGGACGCGGGATGGTGCGGCGGGCGTACCCCAAGTGACCTATTGGTCGATGTCGGGACGCGGGGTTGGACAGGTCGGGATGCCGCTCGCGGGGGAATCTGGTCGCCGCACCCCCGCGCGGGTTAGCGTTGTGGGGTGAGCCTGCTGGGTACCGACCGGTCCTTCCGCGAGGAGGTGCGTCACCGCGTGCCGGTGCGCTACCTCCCCCAGACGACGCCCGACCACCTGCGCGGTACCTGGCGTGATGCCAAGCCGGCGAAGATCGACGAGTCGCTCGCCGCGGCGATGCGCCGCCCCACCCACGGCTGGCTCATCGCCGCCGCGTCGAGTGACGTGCCGGCCGACCGCACGCTGATGCGCACCATCGCCGGCCGCGAGGTCGTGCTGTGGCGCGACACCGACGGCTCGGTGCTCGCGGGGCCGGGTGCCTGCCCGCACCTCGGCGCCCGCCTCGAGGACTGCGACGTCGTCAGCGGCACCGTGCTCTGCAAGTGGCACGGGATGCCGCTCGGCCGCACGACCCGCCCGGCGTGGGCGACGTACGCCTCCTACGACGACGGGGTGCTCGTGTGGGTGCGCCTCGGCCAGGTCGAGCCGGGCGTGCAGCCCACGGACACACCGGTGCTCGCGACCCGCCCTCCGCTCGACGACTCCATCGCCTCGGTCATCTCGTTGGCGGTCACCTGCGAACCGCGCGACATCATCGCCAACCGCCTCGACCCGTGGCACGGCGCCTGGCTGCACCCCTACGCCTTCAGCGACCTCTCCGTCGACGAGGGCGAGTCGACCCCGGACAAGCTCGTGCTCGACGTCGCCTACCGCCTCGGCCGCACCTTCGCGGTGCCGGTGCGGGCGGAGTTCACCTGCCCCGACTCGCACACGATCATCATGACGATCACCGACGGCGAGGGCGTCGGCAGCGTCGTCGAGACCCACGCCACGCCGCTGACCGCCCCCGGGGTGCACCCGGCGCGCACGGTCATGACCGAGGCGGTCGTCGCGACGTCCGAGCGGTTCGGCTTCCGGGTCGCCCGCGGGCTCGCGAGCCTGGTCAAGGTGGGCATGCGGGCCTCCGCGACCCAGCTCTGGGCCGATGACCTCGTGTACGCAGCCCGCCTCTACGAGCTGCGTCGCGCCGCCGCCGACCGCTGACCCGGACTGCCGGCCCCGCGGCCGCCAGCCGAACGCAGAAGTTCGGATCGCACGCAGCAATTACCGGACGGCATCCGAACTACTGCGTCGTCGTCGAACTACTGTGCGGCATCCGAACTGCTGCGTGCGCCCGACCCGGTGGCCGCGCGGAAGCGACGGATGCCGCGCCGCGCCACCCGCGGCACCGCACCCAGGCGTGAACCCATCGGCACCGACCAGACGCCGTGACCGGGCACTCCCCACCCGGTGAGGAGCAGGTCCGCGGCCATCCACCCGGTCGTGGCGGCCCGCTCCATCAGGGCCACGGGCAGGTCGCAGCGCACTGCGTCGCCGGCGAGCACGATCGAGGAGTCGGGGGTGCGGACCCCGGGCCGGGAGCGCCACGGCTCGAGCCCGACGAGCACGCAGTCACGCTCGACCACCCACTCGTCGTGCAGCACGGTCATCGTGGCCGTCTCGGGGTAGACCCGGTGCAGCTCGTGCAGCATCGAGTCGCGCAGCTCGCTCTCGATGGTCCCCTCGGGCAGCGCGTAGGCGTGCAGCTCGACGACCGAGCCGCCGTGCTCGGCGCTCCACCGGGTGGCGTGGCCCTCGAAGCGCTCGAGCACCGAGATGTTGTCGAGGGGTCCGTAGCCGCTCGTGCCGAGGAACGGCGCCCGCTCGGGAGCCACGAGGCCGGAGAACCACAGCCGCCAGACGGCGAACGCCGGAGCAGACCGGATGCCGGCCACCGACTCGCGCCACGCGGCGCCGGCCGGGGTGTCGCCCCCCAACCCGGGGGAGGAGTCGACGACCCGACGCAGGCCGACCGGGTCCAGGGCGAGGACGACGGCATCCGCCTGCTCCCAGTGGGAGTCCCCGCCACCGTCGGCAACGGTGTGCAGCACGGACACCCCGTCGGCGGTGTCGGTCACCGACTCGACCGACCGCCCCATGTGCACGGCGACCCCGAGGGAGTGCAGGTGGGCGCCGAGCGGGCCCCACAGCGTGCTGTCGTAGTCGTCGGCCGGTACGTCGAAGAGCAGCCCCTCGGCGGAGCCGACGAAGTACATGTGGAACATCGCGACGAGCTCGGCCCCGGAGAACTCGCGCGGGTCGGCGAAGAAGCTGCGGGCGAAGACCTCGAGGGCGAGGTGGCGGGCGGCCTCGGGGAACTGCAACCGATCGAGCACGTCGGCGGCGCTGACCCCGTCGAGCGCGGTGTACGTCGCGGGGAAGTCCACGTCGAGCAGGCCGAGGGCGGCCTCGACGTCGACCCCGGCCAACCCGCGCAGGTCGAAGCTCGGGCTGCGGGCGACGAAGGCAGCCAGGTTCCACGGCGGCGTGCGCGGGATCTTCGCGAACGAGTCCTGGCCACCGCCGTCACGCACCAGCGGGTAGTCGTCCAGTGGGCGCAGCCGCGACAACGTGGGGTCGGTGCGGCGCAGTACGGCGCGCAGGTTGTAGTACTGCCGGAAGAAGGCGTGGAACCCCCGGCTCATCCAGGCGTCACTGCCGGGCCCGTCCACCGGCCACGCGCGCACCCGGCCGCCGAGGCGCTCCTCGCGCTCGAGCACGGTGACCCGCACCCCGCGCTCCGCGAGCGCCAGCGCAGAGGTCAACCCCGCGATGCCGCCACCGACGACGACGACGTGGCGCGCGGAGGCGGGCACGGCATCCACGGGGGGTGTCGGGGCCGGCGGCGGGTGGAACACGGCTCGCGCGTCCCGGCCCGGCCGCCACGTCGGGGTGCGGCGTACCGGGCTCACAGGGGCGCCGATCCGCCCACGGTGTGGATGACGTCGCGTTGCCAGCCGCGGTAGGTGCGGTGCCGCACGTCGACCAGGCCGGCGCCGAGGAGCCGCTCGCAGATCCGGGCGACCGAGTCGAAGTCCCGCACGCTCGTGTAGAGGTAGCGGTGCAGCGGCACGTCGGAGCGCTTGACCACGGCCAGCGGGATGATGACGCCGTGGCAGATGGTCGCCCAGATGGCCCTGGCGCGGGTGCTGCCCTGCACGGAGTAGTCGTGGATGACGACGCCGCCGCCCGGGCGCAGCACGCGGGCCATCTCGCGCACGAGGCGCTCGCGGTCGGGCACGTTGCGCAGCAGGTAGCAGGCGAGGATGCCGTCGACCGTGTCGTCCGGGAGCGCCTCGAGGTAGGTCACGGCGTCCGACACGACGAGCTCGACCCCGGCGGGCCACGACTTGGCGCGGGCCTGCGCCACCATCCCCTCGGACATGTCGACACCGGTGACGCTCAGCCGGTCGGCGGCGCCCCCGCGGGTGCGCCACTGCTTGAGCAGGGCCTGAGTCGAGGCACCGGAACCGCACCCGAGGTCGAGCACCGTCAGGGCCGAGCCGTCCGGGGCCGGCAGCCGGTCGAGCAGCTCGCCGGCGGCTCCGAGCAGCTGGTCGTGGTAGCCGGGGGACAGGGCCACCATGGCGTCGTACGTGGGGGCGGCCCGGTCGAAGGCGTCGGCGAGGACCCAGCCCTGCGTGCTCGGTGAGGACGTGCTCACACGGTCTCCTTCATGGTGTCCTCGACGACGGTGTCGGCGTCGCGGGGGGTGAACGGTCGCGGCGCTCAGGACGCCGGGGTCAGGGCATCGGCGCCCGGGCCGAGGGTAGCCGCCGGGGGCAGGGCGGCGCGTGACCCGGCGGGCCAGGAGCGGGGGTCCGGGCCGAGGGCGGCCAGCAACGGAACCTGCTCGGTGGCCCACGGCGAGACGGTGCGCACTCCCGCGAGCACCTCGTCTCGGAACTGCTCCCAGGGCACCCACTGCACGTCGTCGACCTCGTCGGGGTCGGGGGCGGTGGAGTCGCTGGTCGCCCACCCGACGAAGACCGGGCACACCTCGTTCTCGACGATGCCGTTCATCTGCGCCCGGTAGCGGAACTCGGGCAGCACGAGGCGCAGGTCGCCGACCTCGACGCCCAGCTCGCTGCGGGCCCGCCGCCGCACCGCCTGCGCGAGGTCCTCGCCGGGGGTCGGGTGGCCGCACACGGTGTTGGTGACGACGCCGGGGAAGCTCGGCTTGCTGGCCGCCCGCGTCGTGACGAGAAGCCGGCCCGCGGGGTCCAGGACGTAGCAGGAGAACGCCAGGTGCAGCGGGGTGTCGTCGTGGTGGATCGCTGACTTGCGGCCCTGACCGATGGGGGCACCGCCCTCGTCGACGAGCACCACGGGGTCGTCGGACACCCAGGCCCCGCCGAGGGGGTCGACGGCGGCCCGGTCGCGGGCCACGAGCCGCATCGGGTCGCGCGAGGTCACCATGCGCGCCGCCAGTGCGGCCTTGCGTGCGGTGGGCACCCGTGCGCGAGAGGTGAACACGTCGTAGTCGGCGGCCTCGATGCCCTCGAGGATGCGGGCGTAGAGCACCCGTGCCGTCGCGACGCAGCGTCGTGAGGCCCCGGGAAGGATGGGGATGCCGGCGTCGGCCTCCCGGTAGAGGCGGCGGTTGCGCTCGATCTGGAAGGCCATCAGCTCACGCCACTGCGGGGTGACGACCCGGGCGTGGGGGTCGGCGCCGAACCGGCGCAGGTCCTCCTGGGGGATGTAGACCCGCCCGCGGTCGAGGTCCTCGCCGACGTCCCTCAGGAAGTTCGTCAGCTGGAAGGCGAGGCCGAGCGCGCGAGCCGGCACGACGGCATCCGCCCGGGGGTTGAGCACCGGGAGCATCATCTCGCCGATGACGGCGGCACTGCCGTCCATGTAGGCGAGCAGGTCGGCCCAGGTCTCGTAGGTGCGCTGGGTCAGATCGCTGCGCATGGCCCCGAAGAAGCGGGTGAAGCACTCGTCGGCGATGCCGCACTCGCGCACCGACGTGGCGACGGCGGCCATGACGGGGTCGGTGGACGTGCCGTCGGCCAGGGCCTGCCAGAACGAGGCCTCGAAGGCGTCGAGCTCGGCGGCGGTCTCGGGCCCGGGCTCGGGGCCGGCGAGGTCGACGATGTCGTCGGCGAGGCGGGCCAGCGTGTAGACGGCGTGCACGTGGCGGCGCGACGCGGCCGGAAGGAGGCGGGCGCCCCAGTAGTACGTCGTCCCGTGCTCACGAGTGATCTCGGCGCAGCGGGCGTAGCCGGCGGCCAGCACCTCGGGCGAGGTGCGCGGGGTGGGGGCGGTCACCGCGCCACCGTACGCGGTGACGTGGCAACCGGGCGCGCGCCCCCTGCGTACTGCTGCACCCGCTGCGCGGCGAGCTTGCCGCTGACGAGCACCATGGGGATGCCGACGCCCGGCTGGGTGCCGGAGCCGGCGAACACCAGGCCGGGCACCCGTCGGTCGACGTTCGACGGGCGGAAGGGGCCGGACTGGCGGAAGGTGTGGGCGAGGGCGAACGGGGTGCCGAGGTGCATGCCCTGGGCGCGCCAGTCATCAGGGGTGATGAAGGCCTCCTCGCGGATGTCGGTCGGGTAGCCGCCCGCCTCGAGGAACCGGAAGAGCCGCTCACGCATCGGCCCGGACTCACGGCGCCAGTCCAGCCCGGCGCCGGTGTGTGGCACCGGTTCGAGCACGTACATGGCGGTGGAGCCGGCCGGGGCGGCGCTCGGGTCGGTCACCGAGGGCACGGTGACCAGGCGCGAGGGGTCGGGCATGAGCTCGCCGCGGTCGATGATCGCCTCGAAGGCGCCGTCCCAGTCGGTGCCGAAGTGGATGTTGTGGTGGCGCAGGTGCGGGCCGGGTGTGCCCGAGGCCCCGACGTGCCACACGACGGCGGAGGGGGAGTAGCTGCCGGTCCTGATCGTGCGCGGTGCCCGGATGCCGGGGAGCAGGCGGTCGTAGACCACCGGGAGGTCGACGGTCGCGACCACGGCGTCGGCCGCGAGGCGCTCACCGCCGGTGGTGGCGACCCCGGCGACTGCTCCGTCGCCGCGGCGCAGGATCTCGCTGACCTCGACGTCGAGGTGGATCGAGACCCCCGCGTCGGTGAGGGCCTGGGCCATCGCCCGGGGCACGGCGTGCATGCCACCCTCGGGGTAGAACACGCCGCGCACGGTGTCCATGTAGGTGATGACGGCGAGCACTGCGCGGGCCTTGGCGGGCGAGATGCCGGCGTACAGGGCCTGGAAGCTGAAGATGCGGGTGAGCCGGTCGTCGGTGAAGAACCGGTCGACGGACGGGCCGAGGGCACCGAGGCCGCCGAGCCGCAGCAGCTTGAGTGCCGTCGCCGGGGAGCGCACGAGGTCGAGCGGTGAGGTGTAGTTGTGGTCGACGAACGTGTCGAACTCGGTGTCGTAGAGCTGCTCCAGCCACGCCAGGAAACGATCGAAGCCCGCGGCGTCGGCCGGGCCGACCTTGGTGCGGATCTCCTCGCGCAGGTCATCCATGTCGGCGCGGATGTGCAGCTCGCTGCCGTCGGGGTAGACCGCGCGGTAGGCGGGGTCGAGGTGACGCATGGTGATGAGTGAGTCGGGGTCGCCGCCGACGGCCCGGATCGGGTCGTGGAGCAGCTCGGGCATGGTCATGACGACCGGCCCGGGGTCGAGGCGGAAGTCGCCGAGGCGCAGCAGGCCAGCGCGGCCACCGACGACGTCCTCGCGCTCGAGCACGGTGACGTCGTGCCCAGCGGCGGTCAGGTGACAGGCGGCGGCCAGCCCGGAGAGGCCCGCGCCGACGACGAGGACCTTCACGAGGACCGCCAGGCGATGGCGTCGGCGAGGCCGCGCAGCGCGGCATCCGCCCGGGGTTCGACGGCGAGGTCGTCGAGGCGGGCGTGGGCGCGTCGGCTGAGGTCGGCGACGGCCTGCTCGGCCCGCTCGCGCACCCCGGCGGCGACCATCGCCTGCTGGAGGGCGTCGACCCCGGCGTCGTCGAGGGTGCCGGCGTCGCAGGCGTCCAGCAGGGGTCGGTCGCTGGGGGGAAGGAGCTCGGCAGCCCAGATGAGCAGCTCGGTGGGCTTGCCCGAGCGCAGGTCGTCACCGGCCGGCTTGCCCGTCAGGGTCGGGTCGCCCCAGACGCCGAGGACGTCGTCGCGCACGGCGAAGGCGTCGCCGACGAGGTCACCCCAGGCGATGAGCCCGCGCACCGTCTGCTCGTCGGCCCCACCGACGAGGGCGCCGAGCTGGAGGGGGCGGGTGATCGTGTAGCGCCCGCTCTTGAACCGGGCGATCCGCCGCGAGGTCGCGTGGTCGCGGCGGCGGCCCGCGGTGTGGGTGACGTCGAGCAGCTGGCCCTCGACGAGCTCGACCGCCATGAGCCGCCACGCGGCCCGCACGGTGGCGGCGGTGGGGGCGACGAGCAGGGTGGCCTCGCTCAGTGCCAGGTCGGAGACGAGGGTGGCCACGCTGTCGCCGAAGAGGGCGTCGTCGCCGAGGCCCTGCTCGGCACGGTGGCGCTGCGCCGCGACGACGTGCAGCGTGGGGCGACCGCGCCGCGAGTCGGAGCGGTCCATGACGTCGTCCTGGATCAGCGCGAACAGGTGGAGAAGTTCGAGGGCCGAAGCGATCCGCACGAGGTCGTCGTGGCTGCCGGGTGCCGCGCCGCCGACCACCCAGCCCCAGTGGGCCAGGGTCGGGCGCAGGCGCTTGCCGTGGTTGCGCGAGCGCTCGGCGAGCTCGCCGACCAGGTCGACCCCGAGCGGGCCGGCTGTCGGGGTCGCCTCGTCGGGGGCGTTGTCGGCCGCGGCTTGGTCGAGCGCGCTCGCGAGCTCGAGGAAGGTCGTCTCGAGCAGGGAGTCAGCCCGCGTGAGGGTGGACTCGATGGTGGCCGTGGTGTCCGGCGCGTCGAGCTTGAGCGCGGTCGTCTCGGCACTCATCGACGTGTGCCTCCTGCCTCGCTGGTCTGGTCGGACGGGAAATGTCCCGGGGCGGCTGACCGCCGTGCGCAAAGCCTAGACAACGGGCCCCGAGCGGCCACAACCTTAGACAAAGTATGGTCAAGCGAGACGGGGTCCGGGTGGGCTCAGCCTAGGGTTGCGGCCGTGGATGCGGAAGTCGTGGTCGTGGGTGCCGGGCTGGCCGGGTTGAGGTGTGCGCACGTGCTCGCGCAGGCCGGTCGGGCCGTGGTCATGGTGGAGGCGGCGGATGCCGTGGGTGGGCGCCAGCGCACCGACGATGTCGACGGCTTCCTCCTCGACCGCGGGTTCCAGGTGCTCAACCCCGCCTATCCGGCCGTGCAGCGCTGGGTCGACGTCGACGCCCTCGACCTGCGCCCCTTCGGCGCAGGGCTGCGGGTGCGGCGTGAGGGCGGCGTCGCCGAACTGATGCACCCGTTGCGTGCGCCCGGTGGTCTGGCCGCCACGCTGCGCAGCGGCCTGCTCTCCCCGCGCACCGTCGCCGCGCTGGCTCGCTGGGCCGGTCCCGCCGTGGTGGCACCCCGCCGGGTCATCGCCGGTGCCGCTGCTGCCGATCGCTCGCTCGGTGACGGGCTCGATCGGGCAGGGGTGCGTGGCCCGCTGCGCACCGAGGTGATCGAGCCCTTCCTCGCCGGGGTGCTCGCGGAGGACCGGGGCGAGACCTCCGAGGCGTTCGCGCGCCTGTTGGTGCGCATGTTCGCGCTGGGGGTGCCCGGGGTGCCCGCGAACGGCATCCGGGCCCTTCCGGAACAGCTCGCCGGGCGAGCGCGCGCAGCGGGGGTGGACGTTCGCCTCGGCGAACCCGTCACCTCCCTCGGGGCGGATGCCGGGCGCACGGTGCTCACGCTCGCCGGCGGTTGCCGGGTCAGTGCCCGCGCCGCCGTTGTCGCCGTCGGGCCGGATGCCGTGGCAGGGCTGCTGCCGATGCCCGCCCCGACGACCAAGGGGTTGCAGACCTGGTGGTTCGACGCCCCGCAGGCGCCGACGGCATCCACCCTGCTCATGGTCGACGGTCGTCGGCGGGGGCCCGTGGTCAACGCCGCGGTGATGAGCAACGCCGCACCGTCGTACGCGCCGCCCGGACGACACCTCGTCCAGGTGACCTGCCTGCTGGCCAAGGACGGCACCGGCGGCACCGAGGCGGACGTGCGGCGACAGGCCGGGGAGATGTTCGGGGTGTCCGCGGCTGACTGGGGCCTGCTGCGCCGCGACGACATCCCGCACGCGCTGCCGGCCCAGCCCGCGCCGCTGCGCACGGTCAGCCGGGCGCGGGTCGCGCCGGGGGTCTACGTCGCGGGCGACCACCGGGACACCGCCTCCATCCAGGGGGCTCTGGTCTCCGGTGACCGGGTCGCCCGCACGGTGCTCGCCGACCTCGAGGGCACGTGAGCGCACCCCGTGCGGCTGCCCGGCGCGCCGTGCGGGTCATCTACCCGCACCAGCTCTTCGAGGCCCACCTCGACGCCCCCTCCGGAACGCGGTTCGTCCTCGTCGAGGACGACCTGCTCTTTCGCCTCCAGCCGTTCCACGCACAAAAGCTCGTGCTGCACCGGGCGTCATCCCGTCACTTCGTGGAGCGGTTGCGCGACGCGGGTTTCGACGTCGACGTCCTGGAGACGGATGCCGGGCGGCCCTCGGGCGAGCGGCTCGCCGCCCACCTCGCCGGACTGCGACCTGACGCCCTGACGGTGGTCGACCCGGTGGACGACTGGATGCTGCGCGACCTTCGGCGAGCCGTGGCCGATGCCGGGGTGGGTTTCGGGCCGCACGACGTGCTCGAGTCGCCGAACTTCCTCACCACGAGGCCCGAGCTCGTCGACTGGTTCGGCGGCCGGCGGGCACGGATGCAGACCTTCTACCAGTGGCAGCGCCGCCGGCTCGACGTGCTGGTCGAGGACGGTCAGCCCGTCGGTGGGCGCTGGTCCTTCGACACCGAGAACCGCAAGAAGCTGCCCCGCGGCCACGTGGTGCCCAGCTGGACCGGTGCCGAGCGCACGGCCGAGGTCGACGAGGCGATCTCGTGGGTGCAGGGGGAGTTCCCCACGGCGCCCGGCCGGGCGGCATCCCTCGCCTGGCCGGTGACCCACGAGCAGGCCCGGGCGGCCCTGCGGGAGTTCGTCGACGAACGGTTGGCGCAGTTCGGCCCGTACGAGGACGCCGTGTCCACGCAGCACCCGGTGCTGTTCCACGCCGCGATCACCCCGGCGCTGAACTGCGGCCTGCTCGACCCGCGCGAGGTGCTCGACGCGGTGCTCGGGGGCGCGGCCGAGCAGGGGGTCGAGCTGGCCTCGCTCGAGGGCTTCGTGCGCCAGCTCATCGGGTGGCGCGAGTACATGCGGGGCACCTACCACCTGTTCGGGCGGCGGATGAGGGTCGCGAACCACCTGGGCCACACGCGCTCGTTGGCGCCCGGCTGGTGGGACGGCAGCACCGGTCTCGACCCCGTCGACCACGCGATCGAGGGCGTGCTCGAGCGCGGCTGGGCGCACCACATCGAGCGGCTCATGGTGCTCGGCAACGCGATGTGCCTGCTGCGCACCGACCCGGTCGAGGTCTACGAGTGGTTCATGGCGATGTTCGTCGACGCCTACGACTGGGTCATGGTGCCCAACGTCCACGCGATGTCGCAGTTCGCGGCCGGGGCGGCGGTCACGACCAAGCCGTACGTGTCGGGCAGCGCCTACCTGCGGCGGATGACCGACCACGGCCCCGGCCCGTGGCGCGAGGACTGGGACGCCCTGTACTGGACCTTCGTCGAGGACCACCGCGAGGTCTTCGAGGGCAACCCGCGCTCGCGGATGGTCACGCGCACGTGGGACGGCATGGATGCCGGTCGGCGCAGCGAGCTGACCGCTCGAGGTCGCGCCGTCATCGACCGACTCTGAGGTGTGTCAGGGGGCTGGTTCCGCGGCCCGCAGTCCCCGACACTGGGTGACATGAAGCGTCCACCGTCACGCACCCTGGGCCTGGTTCCGGCCACGGCGGCGATGGTCGCAGTCAGTGCCCTCGTCCTCGTCGCGGACATCGTCTCCCCTGCCGGTTCTGCGGGAACCTCGTCCTGGGTGCTCGCCTGCGCGCTCGTGACCGCATCCGTCATCCTCACCGCCCACCGAGGGCTCGACCCGGGCTGGGTCGCCTGGCGCCGGTCCACGCTGGGCCTGTTCTGCGTCACGCTCGGCTACCCGGCCGCCTGGGCCGCGTTGGGCCTGGCCGCCTCGAGCGACCCCGCCAGCTCGACCACGCGGGCGCTGGCCGCACTAGCCCCCGTCGCCCACGTGCCGGTGCTGGCGTCGCTGTCCCTGCTGCCGCTGCTCGCCGTCCGCTACATCGGGCAGGGGTCGTCACCCCGGCTCATGGCCGGGGTGCTCACCCTCGCCGTCGGGGATGCCGTCATGCTCGCCCTGCTCGCCCCTCCGATGACGCCGGTCGGCCTGGCGCCGCTCATCGACTCCGGCCCGGCGGTCGCGATCGGCCGCGGGGTCAACGGCGTCTTCCTCGCCTCCACCCTCGTCGGGCCGGTGGTCGCGACCCGTGCAGCGCGGGCCGCCACGGGTGAGGCCCGTCGCAGGCTGACCCTGGTCGCCATCGCGGCACTCACCGGTCCGGTGCTCGTGCTCGGGTGCGGAGTGCTCGGGGGCCTGGCCGCCGGTGCGCCGGACTCGCCGGCCCCCGTCGCGGTGCTGCTGTGCGGGATGAACGCCGCGCTCGCCGTGATCGTGGCGGGGACGTCTCGCGCCCTGCGCACTCCGCTGGCCCTGGGTCGTCAGGTGGTCTCACGCCTCGCCGTGGGGCTCGTCGCACTGCTGGCCGGACTCGTGGCCGTCACCGTCGTGCTCCTGGTCGACTCCGGTGGCGCGCTCGGTGGCGTCGTCGCGGCCGGCCTGGCAGTCGCCGTGATGCTGCTCATCCGCCCCCTCGAGACCTGGGTGACCCGCAGGCTGGTGGGTCCGGTGCTCGAGCACCCCGACGGGGCGCCGGCGACGGGTGACGCGATGACGTCGACCGGCTCTGCGGAGCCCACCAGGGCGCTGCCGGCCGTGCCCCGCGAGCCCGCGCCCCCCGGGCCCGCGCATGAGCCTGGGCAGTCGGCCTGCGCGCACGTCGGAGGCGACCCTCGGCTGGCCGTCCTGACGCCCCGTGAGCGGGAGGTCCTCGGCCTGCTGGCCCAGGGACTGTCCAACTCGGGGATCGCGGCGCGCCTCGTGCTCTCAGAGCGCACGGTGGACGCGCACCTGCGCTCGGTCTTCACCAAGCTCGCCCTCCCGGACTCGACGCACGCCAACCGGCGCGTGCACGCCGTGCTGGCCTGGAACGGGATCCGGGAGGAGTCCCTCGAGGCCGGGTGAGCCTCGACGCCGCCGTCGAGTTAGGCGCTTTCGCCGATGCCGTGGCCCGCCCGCCTCCCTAGCGTCGAAGACCTTCCCCCAAGCGTCCGGAGGTCCTCGCCGATGTCCCGCCCCATCCTGTTGCTCATCGCCCTGGTCTGGCTGCCCTTCCTCATGCTGCCGGGCTTCGCCGCCTTCGGCGACACGAGCTATCCGCACATCGCCTTCCACGTCCTGGCCATCCCCATGCTCGTCTGGGCGCTCGTGGTCGCTCGCCGACTGCTCGCCGAGACAGGCTCCGGCGCTCGCCGCTGGATGCTTCGAGCGCTGCTGCTGTTCCTCCCGCTGGCGGTCATCGGTCACGTCGCAGAGCTGGCGACGGCGATCGCACGCTTCGCCCAGGACGGCTTCGTCAACCGCAACACCGCTGACGTGTGGGTCTCGGGCCCGCACGTCCACGCCGCCAACGTCACCATCCCGTCGATGATGCTCTCGATGGTCACGGTCCTGGTACTGGCCGTCACGAACGCGGTTCAGAGCCGGTCGCGGAAGGAATCGGACACCCCCGTCGGCACCCGGCTGTAGCGTCGCGCGGGAGCGAGCAGCACACCGCGCCCGCCCCCCACCACGGCCGAAGGAGCCCGTCATGGCGATTGCCCTGAACCCCTACCTCAACTTCCCCGGAACCACGCGCGAGGCGATGACCTTCTACCAGTCCGTGCTCGGCGGAGAGCTGCAGATCTCCACCTTCGGTGAGTTCGGCGCCGAAGGGCCCGAGGCGAACGGGGTCATGCACTCGCACCTCGAGACCGAGGCCGGCATGACCTTCATGGCCTCCGACATGCCCCCGGGCCAGGAGGACGCTCACGTCGTCGGTACCAACATGTCGATGTCGATCAGTGGCGACGACTCCGAGGCCATGCGCCGCTACTGGGACGGGCTCGCCGAAGGCGGCACCGTGCAGATGCCCCTCGAGCGCCAGATGTGGGGTGACGACTTCGGCATGCTCGTCGACAAGTTCGGCGTCGCGTGGATGGTCAACATCGCCGGGGAGCAGCAGGCCTGATCAGCTCCGCGCGGCCGGGGGGCTCGGCCTTGGTCAGTCGAGCCCAGCCACGGCGGCCTCGAGCTCCTCGAGTGCCTCACCGGTGCGCACGGCCAAGCGCTGGAGGTGCGGCAGGGCCTCCCGGTCGCCGATGAAGCCGAGGTCGAGCGTGCCCGCGTACGAGTGCGCGGTGATGTTCAGCGCCATCGAGTGTCCCGGGATCGACACGGGGTAGGTCGCCTCGAGTCGCGCACCGCGCAGGTAGAGGTGCTCCTTCGGGCCGGGAACGTTCGAGATGCAGACGTTGAGGGTGTGGGGCGCCGGGCCGGGCAGGCCGCTCATGGCCTTGGCGACCTGGAGACCGGCGGGGGCGAGCAGCAGCGCGCTGTAGGCCATCACGGCATCCGCACTCATGCCCCGCATCCGTGCCTTGGCCGCCCGTGACGATGCCGTGATGGCGCTCAGCCGCTCGAGGGGGTCCTCGATGTCGGTGGCCAGCGAGACCAGGGTTGCGCCGACGGCATTGCCACCGCCCTCGCTCTCGGGCGGCCGGACGTTGACGGGGATGAACGCGATGAGCGGACGCTCCGGCAGGGCGTCGAGATCGTCGAGCCAGCGGCGCAGCCCACCGGCACAGATCGCCATGAGCACGTCGTTGAGGGTGGCCTTGCGGGCCTTGGCGACGGCTCGCAGCCGGCCGAGGTCGTACTCCTGGGTGGCGAAGCGCCGCGAGCGGCCGGTGCGGGAGTTGAGGATCGAGTCGGGTGCCTGGTAGCTCGTCACGGCCTTGGTCGGGGTGCGGCCCCGCCCGACCTGCGTCTCCACGAGCGCCTTCAGCACCGATGGCGTGGTGCCGACCGAGGATGCCAACGTGCGCAGGATGGAGGTGACGTCTCCCACCGGGTCGGCCTCGCGGCGGGCGCCCTCGGGTCGCGGTGGCTTGCGGGTGCTGAAGAAGAAGGGGTGCTCGAGGTCGTCAGGGGTGGTGGCCAGCCCGCGCTGGAGGATGCGCATGCCGGTGAAGCCGTCGACGAGCGAGTGGTGGATCTTGGTGTAGATCGCGAACCGGTTGCCTGACAGTCCCTCGATGACGTGCATCTCCCACGGAGGGCGTCGGAAGTCGAGCTGGTTGGAGTGCAGCCGCGACACCAGCACACCGAGTTCGCGCTCGCCGCCGGGGCTCGGCAGGGCCGAGTGCCGCACGTGGTAGTCGATGTCGAACTCGGAGTCCTCGACCCAGCGGTGCAGGGGTTGGCGCATCAGGGTGCGGGTCTGCAGGCGGTAGAACCAGGGCGACTCGATGGGGGCGGCCCGCAGGTCGTTCACGAGCTGGCGCAGGAACGTGGTGCGCCGCACGCCCTCGGGGTAGGTGAAGTGCAGCAGCGATGCGACGTGCATCAGGGTCTCGGGGGTCTCTCCCATGAGGAAGATCGCGTCGAGCGGGGTGGCCCACCGAGAGCGTCCCACGACGTCAGACCGCCCGGCCGCGCACGGCCAGCGCGTGACCGGTGTACGGCAGCCATGCCCCTTCGGGTTGGGCCAGTCGGTCGCAGATGACCCGCAGCGTGTGCATCTCGTGACCGTAGCCGAGATGGCTGGCCGTGACCTCGACGTTCTCCGTGAGTGGCGCTGGATCGGACAGGCAGCACTCCCACGCGACGATGCCGTCGTTGCGTGAGTAGATGCACGTCGTCGGCACGCGCAGGGGCGCGGCGCGGGTGGCCAGGGCCTCGTCGGTGAACATCTTCTCGAGGTTGTGGCGGTTCATCAGCCGGTAGACGCGCCATGCGCGGGTGGATGCCGGGTGGCCGCGGAACGGGCTGCCGAGCGTGATCACCGAGCGGGTGTAGTCCGGCAGGGCCCGCGCCATCTCGCGGGCGTAGATGCCCCCGGCGCTCCAGCCGATGAGGCTGACCCGGCGCTGGTAGCGGTCGTGGATCTCGAGGAGGAGGTCTTCGAGCTCCTCGGCGAGCTCCGGGCTGGCACCGAGGTTGCGGCCGTGCCGCCAGTCGTGGACCTGGTACCCGAGTCGCCGCAGGTGGCTGCGCAGGAAGGCCGTGGACTCGGGCCCGGCGAGGAAGCCGGGCAGCACGATGATGGGGTGCCCGTCCCCGCGGGGCCACTCGTGCAGGTCCCTCGTGCGCACCGCCGCACTCGCCAGCTCGAGGGCCGTGCGCCACTCGCGCCTTGCCTGCCAGGCGCTCGGCATCGGGGCACCCTCGGCGCTCGGGACGGCCGCGGCCCCAGGGGCCACCTCGAGGTCCGCGTCGGCGCCGGGGACATCGGGGCGTTCGTGCTGCTGGGTCACGGCGACACTCCAATCAGTGCGGGCGTCGCGTCAGCCAGAGCCGGGTTCGCGACGCTGCGAGGTGGCAGAACCGCAGTGTGACAGATGGGGCGGTTGTGCGCTCGGGGTTGTGAGTCGGCAACTGCCCGGCTCAGGGTGCACCCTGAGTCACCCCTGAGACGGCGGTCCGCGGGAACACCGGCCGCGCGCCCGGTGGTTGGAGCAGGTGGACCGTGGTGTTCGACGCCCGGCCGATCCCGCACGAAAGGGGACCCCATGACCACCACCGACCAACTGCGCACCGTGTTGCGCGACCTCGAGGCCAAGGCCAAGGAGATGGAGCTCGACAAGAAGCTCACGACCTTCGCCGACCAGGCCGACCAGTTCCTGCGCGTGGCTGCGACCCGCGCCGGTGACTACGCCGCCGAGAACCGCGAGCGCGTCGAGGCCACCCTCGACAAGGCCGGTGCCAAGGTCGACGAGAAGACCGAGGGCAAGTACGCCGACTCCTTCGCCAAGGTTCGTGCCGGCATCCTCACCGGGGTCGACTGGGTCGCCGAGCAGCGTGAGGGCACCGGCATGCCGAGCACCTCAGGGACCTCGAGCACCTCAGGGACCCCGAGCAGCGCCAGCACGACTGATGGTCCAAGCACCACGGATGCCGCGGCCACCGCGGACGGCGACGTCACCAGCGATGGTGGGCCGGCGGCATCCGAGAACTCCCCTGCCGCCGTGTGGAGCGACGTCACCGACGCTGCACCGCAGGACGGTGCGGTCCAGGACAGCGTGCCGCACGACGGCGGGATCCACGACGACGTGGTGCGCGACAACAGCACCTCGCAGGGCCCGACCGACCCCCGCTGAGCACAGCTCCACCGACCTGTTGCGCGCCAGCCACCCGACCCGGGTGGCTGGCGCGCAGTACGTCCCGGGCAGGGGGTGCGGCTCCCGAGGCATACCGTGTGGTGATGACGGCGACCCGCACCGAGCGCGACACCATGGGGCCCGTCGAGGTGCCCGCCGACCGCTACTGGGGCGCGCAGACCCAACGAAGCCTGGAGCACTTCGACATCGGGCGCGACACCTTCGTGTGGGGACGGCCGGTGGTGCGGGGGCTGGGGCTGCTCAAGAAGTGCGCTGCGCTGGCCAACGCCGAGCTGGGCCTGCTCGGCGCAGACGTGGCCGAGGCCGTGGTGCAGGCCGCCGACGAGGTGGCTCGCGGAGATCTCGACGAGCACTTCCCCCTCGTCGTGTTCCAGACCGGGTCGGGCACCCAGAGCAACATGAACGCCAACGAGGTGATCGCGAACCGGGGCATCGAGATCCTCGGTGGCGAGCTGGGGTCGAAGGTGCCGGTGCACCCGAACGACGACGTCAACCGCAGCCAGTCGAGCAACGACACCTTTCCCACAGCGGTGCACGTCGCCGTGGTGCTCGAGCTGGTCGAACGGCTGCACCCGGCGGTCGACGACCTGTGCGCAGCCCTCGACGCCAAGGCCGACGAGCTGGGTGACATCGTCAAGGTGGGGCGCACCCACCTCCAGGACGCCACGCCGGTGACCCTGCGCCAGGAGATCGGTGCCTGGGCGGCGCAGGTGCGCGATGCGCAGGCGGACGTGGCGTATGCCGGGGAGCGGGTTCGCGCTCTCGCCATCGGTGGCACCGCGGTGGGCACCGGGCTGAATGCCCCGGCGGAGTTCGGCCCGCTCGTCGCCCAGCACCTTCGCGAGGTGACCGGGCAGCCCTTCCACCAGGCCGAGAACCTGTTCGTTCAGCTCGCGTCGCACGACGGCCTGGTCGCCGTGTCGTCATCGCTGCGCACGCTCGCGGGGGCGCTGATGAAGCTCGCGAACGACGTGCGGTGGTTGGCGTCCGGGCCGCGCACCGGCATCGGCGAGCTCGTGATCCCCGAGAACGAGCCGGGTTCGTCGATCATGCCGGGCAAGGTCAACCCGACCCAGTCCGAGGCGATGACGATGGTGGTCACGCGGGTCTTCGGCAACGACGCAACCGTGGGATTCGCCGGTACCCAGGGCAACTTCCAGCTCAACGTCTTCACGCCGGTCATGGCGCACGCGGTGCTGGAGTCGATCCGCCTGCTGTCCGATGCGTGCCGGTCGTTCACCGAGCACTGCGTCGCGGGCCTGTCCGCCGATCGCGGGCGGATCGTGGCCCACCTCGAGGCCGACCTCATGCTCGTCACGGCACTCGCGCCACACGTCGGCTACGACACCGCGGCAGCCATCGCCAAGCAGGCGCACCGTGACGGTTCGACGCTGCGGGATGCCGCGTTGGCGTCGGGTGCGGTCACTGCCGAGGACTACGACCGCTGGGTCGACCCGCAGGCCATGACCCGGCCCGGATAGTGGTTGTGTGTGAAGACGGTCCACATGCCGCCGGTTTTCACACAACCCGTGGCTGCGATCGGGTCAGTGGGTCGGATGCCGGTAGGCCGAGATGCTGCTGCTGTCGGGTGCGAACCCCACGCCGCGGTACACCCGGCCTGCCGCGTTGGTCTCCTCGGTGACGATCACCCACTGGGTGCATCCCCGTCCGGCCGCCCACTGCGCTGCGACCCCGAGCAGGTGGGTCGCCAGCCCTCGGCCGCGGTGCGCCGAGTCCGTGCCGACGTCCTGGTAGCGGGCTGTGCGGACGCAGAGCACGATGCCGAGGTCGGCCACGAGGGTTCCATCGCCGTCGAAGGCGCCGAACCACTGCGCGTGCCCCCGCTCGACCAGAGCTCGTCGGGACTCGGTGCGACGCTGCGCGAACCGCGCGAACCCTTCAGCGTCGTGTTCCCGGGTCCGGGTGTTCTCGGCGACGGCGCGCGCCACGCTTGCCTCCCAGTCGGGCTCGGCGAGAGGGCGCACCGAGTAGCCCTCGGGACAGGGGGTCTGCCGGGGCAGGGCTGTGGTGGTGAGGACGTCGTCACGCTCAAGGTCCAGGCCGTGCGACGTCCAGGCGTCCACGGCATCCGGCATGCGCGTGAGCCCGATCGCCACCCAGCCGGCCGCGGGGAAGGCGCTGGTGAACGCCGCCACCCAGCGGTCGGCATCGTCCACGGCATCCGGGTCGGTGACGAAGACGCAGTTGCCCCAGTGGAAGCCGGGGTTGTGGGGAGAGCGGACGACGAGGTGGTCGGCGTGCTGCTCGAACACCGACCCGCTGAGCTCGAGGATGGCCAGGTCGGTGGCCCACCCCGGGGGGAAGCTGCTCATGGTGCGACGGTAGCCGAGGTCTGCGGCCGGTGGCGGAGGCGAAGCCCAACCCTGCGACGACGCCCAGCTCTGCGACGACGCCCAGCTCTGCGACGAACGTGGGTGAAAATCGTCGTCCAGCCGACGGTTTTCACCCACATTCCGGGGGTCCCGAGGAGCAGGGGGGGGCCGGAGGAGGAGGGGTGCTCGCGGCCCGGTCGTCAGGCGCTGCGGCCGGTGGCCGAAGCGAAGCCCAACCAGGTGTGGCGGTTTCCCGCCCAGCACCAGCCCACCTTCGGTGCCCCCTTGCGCTCCTTGCCGTCGCGCCCCGTGCCGCCACTGATCCACAGGGCCGGGGTGCGGGTGTCCAGGCCCTTCGGCGTGCGCTTGCGGGTGCCGATCGTCATGAAGCAGCTGCTCGGCTCGAGGCGCTCGGGCTCCTGGAGGAGCCAGCTGATCCCCTCGTTCAGCGTCAGCGGGGTGCGGTCGCGCGCGGTGAGCTCGGGCAGGGCCTCGTTCGGGCTCCAGTTTCGCAGGTCGTCTCCCCGGTCGATGTCGTGCACCAGGTAGAGCGGGGCGTCTGGGACCTGCAAGCCGTCGATGTCGCTGAACTGCTCGAGGTCGGTCAGGTCCTCGACGACGAAGCCCTCCTTGCCCGCGCGGCTGAGCAGGGGCGCGAGTACTCGTGGGGTCGCAAGCGAGGGGTGGATGGCGAGCGTGGCGTTCGGCTGACGGGGCAGGGCGTCGGCGTGCTCGGCCAGGGTCGCCGCGCTGACACCGGTGAGGTCCGCCAAGCCGAGGTCGAGTAGCCGTCGCAACTGGTGGGCCGCCATCGGGGTGCTCTCGCTGGTGGGCTCGGGCGAGGTGGATGCCGTGGGGCGTGTTGCCGTCGCCGTCACCTCGGTGGGCCGGTGCGTGGATGCTGTCATGCCGCTCCTTTGTCGTACGTTGTACGGTTGCCCGTACGATACGCCAACGCCACCCAGTGTGAGGATGTTCCCGTGCCCTCTGCATCCTCCCGCGCGACCGACCCCGGTCGACTCATCGACCTCATGTGGAACCCCTCGACCGCCGTCGGGCGCAGCGGTGCGACCGTTGCCGGGATCGTCGACGCAGCACTGGCCATCGCCGACTCCGACGGCCTCGAGGCCGTAACGATGCGAGCGGTCGCCGACCGGGTCGGAATCGGCGCCATGACGCTGTACGGCTACGTCCCCGGCAAGGCCGAGCTCGTCGAGCTCATGGTGGATGCCGTGGTGGGCCGGACCTACGAGGGGCACCAGGCGCCGGGCGAGATCACCCCATGGTCGGATGCCGTGCGCTACGTCGCGCAACGCTCGTGGGACCACCTGCTCGAGCACCCGTGGCTCGTCGAGGCACCGCAGGGCCGCCCGATCCTCGGCCCCGGCGTATGCCGCACCTACGAGGCCGAGCTGCGGCCGCTGGACGGCATCGGCCTCACCGACCTGGAGATGGACCTCACCGTCTCCGCCGTGCGGGCCGCGGTGACGAACGCGGTGCAGTGGCAGAACGGGCTCGTCGCGGCCCGCAGCCGGACCAACCTCGCCGACGACCAGTGGTGGGCGCTGCACGGCCCGCGCCTGGCCGGTGCCATGGCGGGGGAGGAGCTTCCCGTGTCGAGCAGGGTGGGACAGAGCATTGCCAACGCCGGCGACCCCGAGGCGACGTGGCGCTTCACGGTCGAGGCATTGATCGAGTCACTGAGCACACGACTCACTCCCGTCGGCGAGTAGTGCCAGCCCTCAGCGGGCGAGAAGTTCGCGCAGGTCGTCCGCTGTCAGCGAGGCCGACAGGGCGCCACCCTCGTCGACGACCCGCGCGAACAGGTCGCGCTTGCGCTCCTGGAGGGCCACGACCTTCTCCTCGATCGTGTCGCGCGAGACCATCCGGTAGACGTTGACCGGCCGGGTCTGGCCGATGCGGTGGGTGCGGTCGATCGCCTGTGCCTCGGCGGCCGGGTTCCACCAGGGGTCGAGCACGAAGACGTAGTCGGCCTCGGTGAGCGTCAGCCCGAACCCGCCGGCCTTCAGGGAGATGAGGAAAACCGGCGCCGTGCCCTCGCGGAACGCAGCGATCCGCTCGGCCCGATTGCGGGTCGAGCCGTCGAGGTACTCGTAGGCGATGCCCTCGGCCTCCAACCGGGCCTTGACGATCGACAGGAACCCGGTGAACTGCGAGAACACCAGCGCGCGGTGGCCCTCCTGCGAGAGCTCGGTGAGCTGCTCGACCAGGGCGTCGACCTTCGCCGAGGCGGCCAGACCGGCATACGACTCGTCGACGAGGGAGGGATCGAGGGACATCTGCCGCAGCACCGTGAGGGCCCGCAGGATGGCGATGCGGTTGCCGTTGAGGTCATCGATCAGCCCGAGGAGGCGCTGCCGCTCGCGCTGGAGGTGCCGGTCGTAGACGGCCCGGTGCCGCGGGTGCAGGTCGACGGTGAGCACCTGCTCCATCTTCGGTGGCAGCTCGGTGGCGACGGCCTCCTTGGTGCGGCGCAGCATCAGCGGTCGGATGCGCCGGCGCAGGGCCGCGAGGCGCTCGGCATCCCCGGCGTTCTCGATCGGCTTGGCCCACTGGTCCTTGAACAGGGCCGGGCGCGGGTGCAGCCCCGGGGCCACGATGGACAGCAGCGACCACAGGTCCATCAGGGAGTTCTCCAGGGGCGTTCCGGTGATGGCGAACTTGGCCCGGGCGCTCAGCCGGCGCACCGCCTGGTAGGTCTTGGCCTGGTGGTTCTTGACGAACTGCGCCTCGTCGAGCACCACCGCCGCCCAGGGCCGCGAACGGAACACCTCCTCGTCGATGCGGGCCACGGCATACGACGTGATGACGACGTGGGCACCGTCGACCGTGTCGTCCAGGCCCTGCTTGGCCTTGGCCCGGGTGCGGTCGACGACCACCGTGCGCAGACCCGGTGCGAACCGGGTGGCCTCGTTCTGCCACGTCGACAGCACCGAGGTGGGGGCCACGACGAGCACCGGGTCGTCGAGCTCACCGCGTTCGTGGGCACGCAGCACCATGGCGAGCATCTGCACGGTCTTGCCCAGGCCCATGTCGTCGGCGAGCACTCCGCCCAGGCCGGTGTCCCAGAGCAGCGAGAGCCACCGGAACCCCTCCACCTGATAGGGCCGCAGCGTGGCGTCGAGCCCGTCCGGGACCTCTGCCGGTTCGACGCTGTCGAGGTCGAGCAGGGCGCCGACGGCCTGCGACCACCGGGTGCTCTGCTGCTCGACGACACCGAGCGCCGCGAACTCCTCCCACAACCCGGCGTGCACGACCGACAGCCGCAGCGGGTCGGTGGGCTTGTCCTGCAGCGAGCGGGCCTCCTCGACCAGCAGGCGCAACGTCTCGAGCTCGGGACGGTCGAGCGAGAACCACGTGCCACTGTCGAGGATGAGGTGCTCGTGCCCGCGGGCCAGGGCCTCGATGAGCGGTGCCAGTGGGACCTCCTCGCCCGCCACGGTCACCGAGATGCCGAGGTCGAACCAGTCGGTCGACCCTGCGTCGCCCGTGTCCGACGTGGACACCTGGATCAACGGGGCGTCGACGGCCTCGCTGTACTGCGCGGCCTCGCCGACGATCGTCACCTCGAGGTCAGGCACCTCCTCCAGCGCCGGGAGGAGCTCGGCGAAGGCCACGGTCGAGAACCCGTGCAGCCGGACCTGCGGGATCAGCCGCTTCGCCCGGGCCACCACGTGCCAGAGCGGGGTGAAGGCCGCGACGGCGTCGACCCTCAGCAATGCCTCGACCAGGGCGCGCTCGGCGCTGCGATCGCGCATCGGATCTGGCTTGTCGGAGTCCAGCGGAACGAGGACCCCGCCGTCGACGGAGCCGTAGCGCAGCCCCCACTCCAGCAGCGCGCGGTGGCCGGGCTCGAAGGTGACCTGCAGCGCCAGCCGCGGCGCGACGGCATCCGGGATCTCGAGGTCGGGCGAGAGGCTCTTGACCCGGGCCAGGCGCCGCAGCGCCGGCAGGTGCGTCACCGTGAAGCGGGCCCAGTCGGCGTCGGGGACATCGATGACGCCGAGGTCGAGGAGTCGCTGCCGGGCGCTGTCGAGGGGTTCGGCGAGGCCGCCGAGGACGAGGGTGTCGTCGTCGCGCAACCAGAAGCCGGTCGCCGGCTGACCGACGAGGTGGGCGCCCCCGTCGGCCGTCGGCAGGTCGAGCCGAGGGTGCAGGGCAGCCCCGTCGTCGGTGCGGGTCACCTCGACGACGAGCTCGGCCGGAGCCGCCGCGAAGGCGACGTGGCCCTTCTCGGCCGAGTCGGTGAGCAGCCTGACCCCGGCCCGGTCGGCAGCCCGCAGCAGCGAGACCCACCCGGGGCCGAGGTGGTCGAGCAGGATCGCGTCGGGCATGCGCCCGTACCCGAAGGCCCGAACCGAGCGGCGGTGGGCGTCGGCGATGGCGGTGAGCGCGTCACGGTGCTCGTCGGCGAAGAACGCCCGGCCGTAGCCGTAGTAGCCGCCGGCGAACGACTCCCACGAGACCCCGCTGCGGATCCAGCTGCCCCGGGCCCCCGGCACCACCGGCCGCAGCCGCAGCTGATCGCGCCCGGCTACACCGCGCTGCGAGGGCGGCAACGGCTCGACGAGGATGCCCAGCGGCGTGTGCTCGGGCCCGGTGTCGCCGGGCTCGAGGATGCCGCCGAGCGCGCGCTCCCATGGTGGCGCGGGGGCGACCGGCTCGGCCTCCTCGGGGGCGCCGACGTGGGCAAACGTCTCGCGGACCTCGACCGCGACGGCCACGCAGTGCTTGCAGTCGCCGCTCATGGGGCACGTGCAGCTGCTGGCCCAGCGGCGCAGCTGGTGCGGCCCCGCCTCCGGGCCGGTGAGTGGCGTCAGGGTGATGGTCGTCGTGTAGACGGCCCCGCGGGTGCCCCCGACCCACCCGGTGGCCTGCATCCCGTCGTCGCTCAGCTCGACGTCGACGACCGCGCCCTGGTGGGCGTACGCCAGACCGCGCGCCACCGTGACGGTGCCGCAGAGCGCGTCGAGGTCGCGGTTGGTGAGGTCGGCGATGCGAGCGACCCGCAGGACTCGAGCCACCGGCCACCTCCCACACGATTCATCCCGGGCGACTGGTTCCCGGTTGTTGACCGCCCCACCGTATGTGCTCCGGCCGACACCCGAGGACCGTCATCCACAGGCAGCGGGGCGTCTCCTTGAGCGCACCTGCCGGGATCGGGCCACGAACCCTGTCGAGAGTAGACGAATCGCCGCATGAGAGCCGAAGCAGGCGGCGATTCGTCTACTCTCGACGGCCGGGGAGCACGGAGCCCGCGCGCGCGGCCAACGCCGCGTTCCGTTCGCGGATGACGTCGTCACACGCGTCGAGGAAGCGGCTCATGCTCGCTCCGGGGGTCGTGTCGCCGAAGTAGCGCTGCACGAGATCGGCGTGGCTGCGGTCGCGGCCCGCAACGACGGCGTCCACGATCAAGGCCGCCCGGCCGGCATCCGTCGCCGTGAACAGTTCGAGCTCGTGCACGAGGCCGGTTTCCGGCAACTGCGCCCGGGGCTCGGCCGGCCTGGTGACGAGCAGGGGCTTGCCCGTGGCCAGCCAGTCGAAGGCGACCGCCGAGATGTCGGTGATGCAGACGTCGGCCGCGCCGATCTGCCAGCCGAACGGTCCGTGCGTGTTCGCCAGGTGCCCCGCGGTCGGATCCGCCCGGTTGGCGTTCTCGATGATCTTGAGGATCTTCTCGTGCGCCCGCCGGTACTCGGGGACGGTGAGTCCGAGACGCGGGTGCGGTCGGTAGATGACCCGGTGCCGACCCGACTTCACCAGGGAACGCATGAGGGGGACACCGTGGGCAGCGGCCGATGAGTACCGCATGCTCGGCACGTCACCCTCGGTGGTCGGCGCGTAGAGGACCACCGTTCGTTCGTCGTCGCGAAGGTAGGTCGGGATCGGGTGGTGCACGTCGACCTGCGGCCGGCCGACCTCGATGAGGTGGGACTCGTCGAAGGCGATCAGCTTGCGGGCGATGCGGTCACGGGCCGCCTGGCCGGCGATGAAGACGTGGTCATAGGCCTTGAGCTGGTTGCTCGACATGTAGTCCTTGTCGGACTCGCCGTGGCAGATGAACACGTGCGCGGGCGTGGAGAACCGCATCGTGGGGAAGTTCTGCTGGTTCTGGTTGACGTAGAAGATCACCCGGACCCGCTGACGGTCGAGGAACCGTTCGACGGACTCGATGTCCTCGCAGTGCACGACCGGGATCGGGCAGTCCCGCAGCAGGCGTGCCGTCGACCCCCACTTTCGGGTCACGACGACGACCTTGTGCCGGCGCGCGAGCTCGCGCAGCGGCTCGTACCACTGCTCGATCTGGTAGATGTTCGCGACGCGGTCGGGGAAGTACACGACGGCTTCGATGGTGCCGTCGCCGATGACCGGCACGGTGTTCTGGAGTCTCTGTGCGATGCGGCGGCCACGCCAGGAGGCCTGGGCCTGCTCGCCCAGCCGACGAATGCGGTCGACGTCCTTCGAGAAACCCATCAGGCGGTGAACCGGTCGGCCACCTCGAGGGCCCGGTCGAGGATGTCGAGCCCTTCGTTCATCTCCTCCGCGGTGGTGGTGCACGGCGGCACGACGTGGGTGCGGTTGAAGTGCACGAACGGCCACAGCCCCTCGGCCTTGCACGCCGCGGCGAACTCGTTCATCGGGCCAGCGGCCGCACCGGAGGCGTTGAACGGCACGAGCGGCTCACGGGTGTCAGGGTTGCGGACGAGCTCGAGCCCCCAGAAGAAGCCCAACCCGCGCACCTCGCCGACGCTGGGGTGCTTGGCGGCGATCTCGGCCAGGCGGGGCGCCAGCACGGTGTCGCTGACCTTGCGGACGTTCTCGAGGATGCCCTCCTCCTCGAAGATCCGGATCGAGGCCACCGCCGAGGCACACGCCAGCGGGTGGCCCGAGTAGGTCAGCCCGCCCGGGAAGGCCCGCTGCTCGAACGTCGCCGCGATCGCCGCCGAGATGACGACCCCGCCGAGCGGCACGTAGCCCGAGTTCACACCCTTGGCGAAGCAGATGAGGTCGGGGGTGACCCCCCAGTGGTCGACGGCGAACCATTCGCCGCAGCGCCCGAACCCGGACATGACCTCGTCGGCGATCCACACGATGCCGTGCTCGTCGCAGATCTCGCGGACCCCGGCGAGGTAGCCGTCCGGCGGAACGAGGATGCCGTTGGTCCCGACGATGGTCTCGAGCATGATCGCGGCGATCGTCGACGGACCCTCGACCATGATGACGTCGCGCAGGTGCTGCAGGGCGCGCTCGCACTCCTGCGCCTCGTCGGCGGCGTGGAACTGCGAGCGGTAGGGGTAGGGGCCCCAGAAGTGGACGATCCCCGGCATCCCCGGTTCGTTCGCCCAGCGGCGGGGGTCACCCGTCGCGGTGATCGACCCCGAGGTGGCGCCGTGGTAGCTGCGGTAGGTCGTGAGCACCTTGTGGCGGCCGGTGCGCAGGCGGGCCATGCGCATGGCGTTCTCGGTGGCCTCGGCGCCGCCGTTGGTGAAGAACACCTTGTCGAGGTCGCCGGGGGCGCGCTCGGCGATCAGGCGCGCCGCCTCGGAGCGGGACTCGTCGGCGAAGCTCGGGGCGATGGTGCACTGGCGGGCCGCGGCCTCCTGGATCGCCGCGACGAGCTTGGGGTGCTGGTAGCCGATGTTGACGTTCACCAGCTGGCTGGAGAAGTCGAGGTACTTCTTGCCGTCGTAGTCCCAGAAGTGGCTGCCGGAGGCCCCCGCGATGGGCAGGGGGGCGATGAGCGCCTGCGCCGACCACGAGTGGAAGACGTGGGCGCGGTCGTCACGGGCCACGGCGGCGCCGCGCTCGGTGTCGGCGTGGATGTCGGGGGTGGTGAACTCGGTCATCGGGGCCTCTTCGGCGTCAGGAGGGCAGGGTGAAGATCGTGCGGTGCCAGGGCTTGTGGGCCACGGCGGTGACGTCGTGCATGACGTGCTTGACGTTGGTGTACTCGTCGAAGGAGTAGGCCGACATGTCCTTGCCGAACCCACTGTGCCGGTACCCGCCGTGCGGCATCTCGCTGATGATCGGGATGTGGTCGTTGATCCACACGCAGCCGGCCTTGATCTCGCGGGTGGCCCGGGCGGTGCGGTAGGTGTCGCGCGACCACGCCGACGCGGCCAGCCCGAACGGGGTGTCGTTGGCGAGGGCGATCGCCTCGTCGTCGTCGTCGAACGCCACGACGGCCAGCACCGGGCCGAAGACCTCGTCGCGCCAGATCTCGCTGTCGAGCGGCACGTCGGTGAGCAGGGTCGGCTCGTAGTAGCAGCCGCGGGCGAGGTCGCCGTCGGGGGTGCGGCCGCCGGTGACGACGGTGGCGTAGCCGCGGGCGCGCTCGACCATGCCGGCGACCTTGGTCTGGTGGGCGGCCGAGCTGAGCGGGCCGAGGTCGGTCGCCTCGTCGGCGGTCGGGCCCATCCGCACCGCGGCCATGAGGTCGGCGACACCCCGCACGAACTCGTCGTGCAGGGAGCGGTGGACGATGGCGCGCGTGGCGGCGGTGCAGTCCTGACCGGTGTTGATCAGGGATGCCGCGACGGCACCGTGGACGGCCGCCTCGAGGTCGGCGTCGTCGAACACCACGAACGGGGCCTTGCCACCGAGCTCGAGGTGCACGCGCTTGCCGGTGGCGGCCGCGGTGGCCATGACCTGGCGACCGACGGCCGTCGACCCGGTGAACGAGGTCATGTCGACGTCGGGGTGGCCGACCAGGTGGGCGCCCGCGACCGGGCCGCTGCCGGTGACGACATTGACGACGCCCGGGGGTGCGCCGGCCTCGGTGAACGCCTCGGCGAACGGCAGGCTGGTCAGCGGGGTGATCTCGGCGGGCTTGAGCACGATGGTGTTGCCGGCCGCGATCGCGGGCAGGATCTTCCAGGCGGCCATCTGCAGCGGGTAGTTCCACGGGGCGATCGACCCGACGACGCCGATCGGCTCGCGGCGGATCGAGCTCGTGTGGTCACCGGAGTACTCGGCGCTGGCCATGCCGTCGAGGCGACGGGCGGCGGCACCGAAGAACGTGGTGTTGTCGACCGTGCCGGGCACGTCGAACTCGCGGGCGAGGCGGATCGGCTTGCCTGCCTGGCGGCTCTCGAGCTGCGCGAGCTCCTCGGCACGCTCGTCGAGCAGCTGGGCGGCCTTGAGGAGCACGGTCGAGCGCTCGGCGGGCGTGGCCCGGCTCCACTGCTCGAAGGCGTCGGATGCCGCGGCCACGGCCGCGTCGACGTCGTCGTGTCCCGCGAGGGTCACCGTCTCGAGCGTCTCGTTCGTGCTCGGGTCGAGGACGTCGAAGGTCTCGCCGCTGGAGGCCTCACGCCGTTGGCCGCCGATGTACTGGTGCATGACGCGAGCATACGCATCGGGGTGGACATCGGAAAAGTGAACCGAGATGCGCGCGAAGCGACGGAATCCGTCGCAAGGCGGGCAACGGCATCCGATCTCGGTTGTGCGGTCAGTGCTGGTACGTGCCGTGGATGATCGCCCGACCGAGGGTCTTGAAGGCGAGGTTGAACGACACGACGGCCGGGCTCGCGTCGGCGTCCACCCCGAGCGTCGGGGCGTTCACCGCGTGGACGACGAAGAAGTAGCGGTGCACCTGGTCACCCTCCGGCGGGGCGGCGCCCATGAAGCCGTGCCCGCCGCCGTCGTGGCGCACGTGGAAGGCACCTGCCGGGAGGTCGCCCGAGGCCGTACCCGTGGCGAGCTCGGTGACGTCGGCGGGGACGTCGACGAGCACCCAGTGCCAGAAGCCTGACGGGGTCGGGGCATCGGGGTCGAAGCACGTGATGACGTAGCTCTGCGTGCCCTCGGGGGCGCCGCTCCACGACAGCTGCGGGGAGGTGTTGCCGAGGTGGGCGACCTGGTCGTCCTTCAGGGGAGCGCCGTCGGTGACGTCGATGCTGGTCACCGTGAAGCCGGCGACCCGGGGGAGCAGGTCGTAGGGGTTCGGGGCGACGGGGCGGTCAAGGCTCATCGGGAGCTCCTGTGTCGGCGCTGGTGCGTGCGGCGGGGGCTGTACCCCGACGGTAGCCCTCGATCGGCGCAGCGTGCGGGCTGGGTGGCGGGGCCTTGCTCCGGATGTGCGTCCTTGCTCCCGATGTGCGCTGCTGCAAGGACGCACATCCGCAGTAAGGATCTGCGACTGGAGGAAGGCCCAGCCATCCGGGGCAGCGCATGCGAACGGGGCGCCGACCACCGAAGTGGACGACGCCCCGTGGGCAGTACTGTGGGTCGGCGTCAGCCGTTCACCGCACGCTTGAGCTGTGCGGCAGCCTTGAAGCCGACCGAGGTCGAGGCGGCGATGGCGATCTCCTCGCCCGTCTGCGGGTTGCGACCGGTGCGAGCAGCGCGCTCACGGGTCTCGAACGCGCCGAAGCCGGCGAGACGAACGTCCTCGCCCTTGGCCAGGCTCGCGGCGATGGCGTCGAGCGCCGCGCCGATGACGGCCTCGGCGGTGGCCGCGGAGACGTCGGTGCTCGCGGCGACGGCCTGGGCGATGTCCTTCTTGGTCATGTCACTCCTTGTTGCGATCTTCACTGCTCACGGTGGTGGGCACTGCGGCGCTGTCGAGGGCTTGGTCTGGCCAGGTGCTCCCCCATGCAGCGTCCCGGGCAGCACGGTAGGCCATCGGAGACCTTTTCGTGATGATCTCCCGCCCTACGGACCCGTCGGCGTGGCACACCTCGAGCTGCACGAGCCCCTTTCGAGTCACCGGATGCCGCAGGACCCGACCCGGGGAGGACGTGCCCCGCAGGGCCGGGTCGCGGGTGGCGACGACGTAGGAGAACTTCTCGTCCTCGTGGCCCAGCCGACCGCCCTTGAGCCGGCGGTGCAGCGCCGAGCGGTCGAGCCGCACCGCGAAGTGGCACCAGTCGTCGGCGCGGTCGGCGCGGTCGGCGATCGGGCAGGGCCCGTCCTGCGGGCAGGGGGCGAGCACGTGCCATCCGGCCCGGGTGAGGCGTGACCGGGCTGCGAGCACGGCGGCGTACCCGCGCGGCGTCCCGGGTTCGATGATCAGGAGCGTGGGGGATGCCGTTGCGGCGGCATCGGTAACCGCCTCCTGGAGCGGGTCGGCCAGTTCACCGAGCAGGTAGCTGACGATGGCCAGACCTGCCTGTGGCAGAACGGTGTCGGAGCGCAGGTGGGTGCGCTGCCAGGTGGCTGCGGCCACGGCTGGCGGTCCGTGGCGGGCGATCCGCCGACCCGTTGCCAGGGCATCTGTTGACCCGTCGGCGACTGTTGCGGTGGTGAGGTCCGGGAACGCCTGCGCTACGGCCCAGGTCGCCGCCCCGGTGCCCCCGCCGATGTCGACGACAGAGCCGACGCGCAGGCCGGGCACCAGGTCGGTGGTGTGGCGCACGGCGCGCGTCACCGCGGCCTCGCCCCCGGTGAGCTCGTCGCACTGCTCGGCCCGTCGGGGTGCGGCAAGACGAGGGCCTTGCGCTGCCTGGCCGGCCTCGAGGACGCCGACACCGGAACGATCACCGTCGACGGGCGCGACATCACCTCCGTGCCGACGAACAAGCGCGGCCTCGGGATGGTCTTCCAGGCCTATTCCTTGTTCCCCCACATGACGGCGCGTCAGAACGTTGAGTTCGGGCTGTCGCTGCGCAAGCAGGCTCCGCCGGCCCGGCGGGCCCGAGCCGAGGCGATGCTCGACCTCGTCGGGCTGTCGACCCAGTTGGACAAGTACGCACACCAGATGTCCGGGGGTCAGCAACAGCGGGTCGCCCTCGCCCGGGCGCTCGCGATCGAGCCGAAGGTTCTCCTGCTCGACGAACCGCTGTCCGCCCTGGACGCCAAGGTCCGCGTGCAACTGCGCGACGAGATCCGGCGCATCCAGACCGAGGTCGGCACGACGACCCTCTTCGTCACGCACGACCAGGAGGAGGCGCTCGCCGTCGCCGACCGGGTCGGGGTCATGCGCAGCGGCACGCTCCAGCAGATCGCCGCGCCCGAGGAACTCTACTCCCGGCCGGTCAACGACTTCGTCGCGGACTTCGTCGGCGTGACCAATCGAATGCCGGGAGTCGTCGCCGGAGGGTCCGCCACCGTCCTCGACGTGCCGGTCCCTCTCCTGCCCGGCTCGGCGGACTCGGGTGACGCAACGGTCCTCGTCCGACCCGAGCACCTCGGGGTCGTGGAGGGCGAGCCCAATGCCACCGTCGTGTCCGCCAGCTTCCTCGGGGCACACGGCAAGCTCGTGGTGACTCCGGATGCGGCATCCGAATCGACGGTCGTCGTCCAGTTGCCTGCCGCGTCGGTGACGTCGTACGCCGCGGGTCAGCGTGTCCTGATCCGCCCCACCGGCGCGGCCGGGCTGGCCGTGGCCGCCGCCTGACCCTCATCTCCGCCGCACTGCCTCCACGGGACCGCGGACAGTAGGCTCGGGGGTGACCGAGAGCAGCGCTGCCCTGGACCTGTCCGACCCCGCGACCGACCCCTTCGAGGTCGCCCGCACGGCTGCGGCGGTCGTCGCCGAGCGGACGGGGGTGGAGCGGCATGACGTGGCGCTCGTCCTCGGCTCCGGCTGGGGGCAGACCGGCGATCTCATCGGCGAGACGATCCCGACGATCGACAACACCGACGTGCCCGGCTTCGGCAAGGCGGCCGTCGCGGGTCATGTCCGCCAGATGCGTTCGGTCGCGATCAGCGACACCGGCCGGCGCGCGCTCGTCTATGGGACGCGTACGCACTTCTACGAGGACAAGGGCGTCCGCTCGGTCGTCCACGGTGTCCGCACCGCGGCGGCTGCCGGCTGCACGACGATCGTCATCACCAACGGCTGCGGGGGTCTCCGCGAGGAGTGGGCGCCCGGCACGCCGGTCCTCATCCGAGACCACATCAACCTCACGGCGCACTCCCCCATCGAGGGAGCGAACTTCGTCCACCTCACCGACGTGTACACGCCGCGGCTCCGCGAGGTCGCCAAGGGCATCGATCCCGAGCTCGACGAAGGCGTCTACGTCCAGTTCCGCGGGCCGCACTACGAGACGCCTGCCGAGGTGCAGATGGCGCGCGCCATCGGCGGTGACCTCGTCGGCATGTCGACCTCGCTCGAGGCGATCGCTGCCCGCCAGTCCGGGATGGACGTCCTCGGCATCTCCCTGGTGACCAACGCGGCGGCCGGCATCAGCAAGACGCCGCTGTCGCACCAGGAGGTCATCGAGGCCGGGCAGGCCGCAGCCGAGCGTTGTGGCCGCCGCCTCGCCGCCGTCGTCGCCGCCATCTGAGGAGGAATGCCGTGAGCTCACCTGACGCCGACCTGCTCGCCCGCGCGCGGGACTGGGCCGCCGATGACCCGGATCCACAGACGCGCGCTGAGGTAGACGACCTTGTCGCACACGCGGATTCGGGCGACGCTGCAGCCGTGGAGGACCTCGCCGATCGCTTCTCCGGGATGCTCGAGTTCGGCACGGCCGGCCTGCGGGGCGCCCTGGGAGGGGGCCCGAACCGGATGAACCGCTCGGTCGTCATCCGCGCCGCGGCGGGACTCATCGCCCACCTCAAGAGCACGATCGCCGAGCCGACCGTCGTCATCGGCTTCGACGCCCGCTTCAACTCCGACGTCTTCGCCCGCGACACCGCGGCCGTCGTGACGGCCGCCGGTGGCCATGCCATGGTCCTGCCCCGGCCACTGCCGACGCCGGTCCTGGCCTATTGCATTCGGCACCTCGGCGCGGACGCCGGCGTCATGGTGACCGCGAGCCACAACCCGCCCCAGGACAACGGCTACAAGGTCTATGTCGGACCCTCGCAGATCGTGCCGCCGGTCGACGCCCAGATCGCGAAGATCGTTGCGACCCCTGACATTCGGCTCGCCGACGACGGTTGGGTGACCCTCGACGAGGAGCCTCTCGAGTCCTATCTCGACCAGGTCGCGCAGGTCGTCCGGGACGACGCGCCGCGTGAACTCACGGTCGTCCACACCGCGCTGCACGGAGTCGGCTCCGAGACGGTCGCCCGCGCCTTCGTGGCGGCCGGATTCGCAGCTCCCATCCCCGTCGAGAGCCAGGCCCAGCCGGACCCGACCTTCCCGACCGTGTCCTTCCCCAATCCCGAGGAGCCGGGCGCGATGGACGCGGCCCTCGAACTCGCCGAGCAGACCGGCCCGGACGTCGTCATCGCCAACGACCCCGACGCCGACCGGTGCGCCGTCGCGATCCCCGGCCCCGGCGGCTGGCGAATGCTGCGTGGCGACGAGGTCGGCGCGCTCCTCGGCTCCCACGTGCTGGCGCGCGGCGTCGCCGAGGGCGGCGTCTTCGCCAACTCGATCGTGTCCTCCCGCCTGCTCGCCGCCATCGCCGCGAGCGGCGACGTCCCCCATGAGGAGACGCTCACCGGCTTCAAGTGGATCAGCCGTGTCCCCGGCCTCGCCTACGGCTACGAGGAGGCGCTCGGCTACTGCGTCGACCCCGACGAGGTCGCGGACAAGGACGGGGTGAGCGCCGCCCTGCTCGTCGCCGAACTCGCTACTGCCCTCAAGACCGATTGGAAGGGCCTGGCGGACCGGCTCGACGACCTCGCCCGCGAGCACGTCGTCCACGCGACCGACTCCTTCTCGGTGCGCGTGGCCGACCTGGCCCTCATCGACATGGTCATGGAGCGCCTGCGCTCGGCTCCGCCGCAGGTCGTCGCCGGTGTCGCCGTCGACCGCCTCGACGACCTCGCTCGGGGCGACGGGGGACTCCCGCCGACCGAGGGCCTGCGCTGGTACCTCGCCGACGCCTCCCGGATCATCGTCCGCCCGAGCGGCACAGAGCCCAAGCTCAAGGTCTACCTCGAGGTCATCGAGCCGGTCATGGACGAGGACCTGCGCGCGGCCCGCGAGCGCGCCACCGACCGGCTCGCCGGCATTCGCGCGGCCTTCGAGGACCTGACCCAGGTCTAGGCAAGCGGGTTGACCCACCGGACCTCGGGGAAGCGCGCGAAGTCCGAGTCCGCGGAGACGAGTTCGACGCCGTACTCGATCGCCAATGCGGCCAGTTGAGCATCGGGCACGAGATTGCCGGTGACATGACGCCGGGTCGCAAGCTGGCGGTAGAGGACCGCGGTCCGCTCCGTCGCCGGCGGGACCCACGTGGGTTCGGCAGCGAGCCAATCGACCGGCTCACCGGAACTCGCGCCACCTTAAGACGAACTCACGCTGAGCTGAAGTACCTGGCGAGGACTTGAACATCCCAACCAAGTGACAGCCGAGCATGTCCAGGACGAGGGCGGCATCCCACTCCGGCGTGCCTCATGTCAAGGTGCCCGCCCAACGCCCAATACGTACCGAACGGCCCCGAACTCGAACGAGTACTCCAAGACGCCAAAACACCTACGGACACCTCTTCACCTACACGCCCATCCCGGAGAAGGCCCAAGGGTGAAGGTGGGCGCCGTCGACGGCCTCGACCGGCTGACCAGCATTCGTGCCGCCTTCGAGGACCTGAGCCGGATCTGAATGCTCGCAATCGCGGTGTCGCTCCGCCCGCCTGGGCACATTCGACTGGCAGAGTGACCGCGAGGGTCCCGCGCAGGGCAGGCCCCACGACACAGGGAGCACACATGCAGAACCGTTTCACCGTAATCGCCGGTGCGTTGACCATCCTCACCGCCGTCCTCGGCGTGCTGACCGGGATCGGCACGATCGGGAGCGTCTGGCCCGTCGCGATCGCCGGCGTCCTGTCCGGACTCTGGTGGGCCTTCGGCCGGAAGATCCTGCCCGAGGAGTTCGCGGCCGATCGCGCGGCCAAGGCCGAGCGGACTGCCCAGCGCGCAGCCGAGCGCGGCTGACGACAACCGCAGACCACTCAGGGCACCGGCGCTGCTGGAGCCCTGAGTCGTCCCCGCTCTCCGGATGTGCAGAGCGGTTGGGTCTGCGCTCCAAGAGGGTGGCGCATCGGCGCCCACGTCCTAGACTCGCCGAGTGCCTCCCACGACCGACACCGCCGTCGACGCGACGGCCCGCGCCCGGGATTTCCTCGGAGTGCAGTGCCTGACCAATCACGCCCTGACCACGTGGCTCCACGGCCTCCCCGGAGTCGACCAGGTCGGCTGCGAGGGCCGGGCTGCCGCACTCGGCACGCGGAGCATCAAGGCCGACTCCAAGCGCTGGGCCATCGACACCGCGATCTCGATGATCGACCTCACGACCCTCGAGGGCGCCGACACCCACGGCAAGGTCCGCGGCCTCGCGACCCGCGCACTCACGCCCGACCCCGCCGACCTCACGACCCCACGCCCCGCAGCGGTCTGTGTCTACGGGGACATGGTCGCCACCGCCAAGGAGGTCCTCGGGGACTCCGGCGTCAAGGTGGCAGCCGTCGCGACGGCATTCCCCAGCGGGCGCGCATCGATGGCGGTCAAGCTCGCCGACACCCGCGACGCGGTCGCGGCCGGCGCCGACGAGATCGACATGGTCATCGACCGGGCGCCTTCCTCTCCGGCGACTACCTCACCGTCTTCCACCAGATCGCGGACGTCAAGGCGGCCTGCGGCGAGGCCCGACTCAAGGTCATCATGGAGACCGGCGAGCTCGTGACCTATGACAACGTCCGCCGCGCCAGCTGGCTGTCGATGCTGGCCGGTGGCGACTTCATCAAGACGAGCACCGGCAAGATCTCCCCCGCCGCGACGCTGCCCGTCACGCTCATCATGCTCGAGGCGGTCCGTGGCGGGCGATCCGCCGACCCGTTGCCAGGGCATCTGTTGACCCGTCGGCGACTGTTGCGGTGGTGAGGTCCGGGAACGCCTGCGCCACGGCCCAGGTCGCCGCCCCGGTGCCCCCGCCGATGTCGACGACAGAGCCGACGCGCAGGCCGGGCACCAGGTCGGTGGTGTGGCGCACGGCGCGCGTCACCGCGGCGTGCGTGGCCGGCATCCGGTACGCCGCGTAGGCGGCGGCCGTGGTCGGGTCGTGCAGGACCTGGGCCGTCGGCGGGGTGCCGCTGCGGTAGGCCTCGATGAGGGATGCCGTGGCGCGCCGCAGGGCGTCGGCCGGAAGCCCGTCGAGCACGGCCTCGAGGGCCGGGGCGAGGCTGGGGGTGAAGGGGCTCGGCACGCGCACATTGTGCCGCCAGCGGGATGATCGCGAGGAGTTGCGGCGTTCTGGCTGAGTACACGGTGTCGCGGAATATACCCGTAGGGGTATGCTGTTGACGTCGCTGGACCCCAGCCGACCATCACTTCAGGAGTGTTCACCATGGCCACCGTCGAGCTCACCGCCGACACCTTCGAGAAGACCATCACGACGAGCGACATCGTGCTCGTCGACTGGTGGGCGGCGTGGTGCGGCCCGTGCCGCCAGTTCGCGCCGACCTACGAGAGGTCGAGCGAGAAGCACGGCGACGTCGTCTTCGGCAAGGTCGACACCGAGGCCGAGCAGGCCCTCGCCGGCGCCGCGCAGATCACCTCGATCCCCACGATCATGGCCTTCCGCGAGGGTGTCCTCGTCTACCGTCAGGCCGGGGCGCTGCCGCCGGCCGGCCTCGAGCAGGTCATCGACGGCATCAAGGCCCTGGACATGGACGACGTCCGTGCCCAGATGCAGGCCCAGGCCCAGCAGGCCCAGGCCTGACCCAGCAATCCGACCCCGTTCGATCTGAGAGAAAAGGCCCCGGCATGGAGCTCAACCCCGACGAGATGCAGGCGATCGTCAAGCGCCTCAAGCGCGCCCAGGGCCAGATCGGCGGCATCCTCAAGATGATCGACGACGGCCGCGAGTGCCAGGACATCGTCACCCAGCTGGCGGCGGTCTCCAAGGCCGTGGACCGGGCCGGGTTCGCCGTCATCGCGCTCGGCCTGCGCCAGTGCATCAGCGACCCCGACTCCCACGAGATGGACGTCGACTCCATGGAGAAGCTCTTCCTCTCGCTGGCGTGATCCTCGGGGATCGGTGGGGGCGCTGACCGCCCGTACCCCGAGTGACCTATTAGTCGATCTCGGTACGCCGGGTCAGGCGGGCGTCACGTGTGCGCGGATGCCGGCGTTCCAGGTGCGGTAGCCGCCGTCGAGGTTGCGCACGTCTCTTCCGTGCTGGGTCAGGATCCGCGCTGCCGTGTGCCCGCGCACCCCGACCGCGCAGTGCACGATGACCGGGCCGTCGGGGATCTCGCCGAGGCGATCCCGAAGCTCGTTCACCGGGATGTGCACCGACCCCTCGATCGAGCGCCCACCCGAGCGCTCCGAGGCCTCGCGCACGTCCACGATCACGGCCCCCGCGGCCACGGCATCCGCCACCTCGTGCCACTGGATCGACCGGCTCGTGCCGGTGCGCAGGTTCTGCGCGATGTGCCCGAGCATGTTGACCGGGTCCTTCGCCGACGAGAACGCCGGCGCGTAGGCGAGTTCGAGATCGGCCAGGGCGCTCGCCGGCAGCCGCCCCGCCATGGCGGTCGCGATGACGTCGATGCGCTTGTCGACGCCTGACTCACCGACCCCCTGGGCACCGATGATCTCGTCGGTGTGCGGGTCCACGAGCAACTTCAGCGCGATCGTGTCGGCGCCCGGGTAGTACGTCGCGTGGGATGCCGGGTGCGTGTGGATGGCGCGCACGTCCCGTCCCGCGGCTCGCAGCCGCTTCTCCGACCACCCGGTCGACGCGATCTGGAGCCCGAGGACGCCGACGATCGCGGTCCCGAGCACGGGTCGGTTGCGCGCTGCCTGACCTGCGATGACGTCAGCGGCTCGACGGCCCTGGAGGTTCGCGGTGTTGGCGAGGGGGATGAGCGCTGCGGTGCCGTCGACGGCATCCGTCTTCTCGACCGCGTCACCGACGGCGAGGATGGCGGGGTCGCTCGTGCGCAACTGGTCGTCGACGAGGATGCCGCCGCGCTCGCCGATCGCGAGCCCGGCCTGCTCGGCGAGCGTGGTCTCCGGACGCACACCGATGGCGGCGACGACGAGGTCGGCAGAGAGGGTGTCGCCGGTGGTGAGGGTGACGTCGTGCGGGCCGATCGCCGCGACCGCCGAACCGAGGCGCAGGTCGATGCCGTGGGCGCGCATCCGGTCGTGGACCGGCGTCGCCATCTCGGGGTCGATGGGTGCCATGACCTGGTCGGTCGCCTCGACGACGGCCACGTTCAGGCCCAGGTGCACGAGGTTCTCGGCGACCTCGACGCCGATGAAGCCGCCTCCGACGACCACGGCGTCACGTGCGGTGGCCGCGGCCGCCACGAGGGCGTCGGTGTCCTCGACGTCGCGCAGCGACAGGGCGCGCTCGATGCCGGGAATCGGGGGTCGAATCGCGCGGGCGCCGGTGGAGAGGAGGAGGTGGTCGTAGGGCAGCTCGAGGTCGGCGCCCGTGTCGAGGTTGCGGACGGTGACGACGTGGCGGGCCCGGTCGATCGACAGCACCTCGTGGTGCACCCGGACGTCGAGGGCGAAGCGGTCGTGCAGCGTCTGCGGGGTCTGCAGCAACAGGTCGCTGCGCTTCTCGATGACGCCGCCCACGTGGTACGGAAGGCCGCAGTTGGCGTAGGACACGTGGCCGCTGCGCTCCAGGACGGTGATCTCAGCGTTCTCGGACAGGCGGCGCAGGCGGGTCGCCGCGCTCATGCCGCCGGCGACACCCCCGATGACGATGACTCTCATGATGCCGAACAATACCCCGTGGGGTATAGTTGTCCGACATCACCCCCCCACCTCGAGGAGAACCCGGCATGTGCCGAGCAGTGACCTGCCGCAAGTGCGGCAAGACGACCTGGGCCGGCTGCGGCCAGCACGTCGACAGCGTGATGCGCGGTGTTCCGTCCAGCGACCGCTGCAAGGGCCACGAGGGCGAGCCGAGCACCGGCTTCTTCGCCAAGCTCTTCGGCCGCTGACCCGAGGCTCTGCGGACTCATTGCGCACCAGCCACCGTCACCGGTGACCGCGAGGTCCCGGTGACGGTGGCTGATGTGCAAGAAGTCGGTGTTTCAGGACGAGCCGGGGGTGGCCGAGCCCATCACGAACCAGCTCGCCGGTGACGTGACCGCGTCGAGGTAGCCCTCGTGCGCGGTGTCGACCTCGAACCCGGCGCCGCGCACCAGTCCGAGGATGTCGCGATCGACGTGGCAGCCCCCGGCCACCCGGCCCCACACCGGCTGGATCGCGCGCTGCACCCGCGCCATTCGCGGGCTCGCTGCCAGCGCATGTTCCACGAAGCGGAATGACCCCCCGGGCCGCAGCACCCGGCGCACCTCGGCCAGCGCCCCGTCGAGGTCCGGGATCGTGCACAGCGACCACGTCGACACGACCGTGTCGACGCTCTCGGGCGCCAGGGGCAGGGAGGCGGCGTCCTGCGAGACCCGCTCGACCGGCATCCGGGATGCCGTGAGTCGATCCGCGGCCATCTCCCACGCGAGGTCCGACGGGTCGACGGCCAGCACGCGGGTCACGGAGTCCGGGTAGAACGGCAGGGTGCGCCCCGAGCCGAAGCCCAGTTCGAGCACCACCCCGCAGGCATGACCGCAGACCTGCTCGCGCCACGGCCCGGCGAGCCGGTCGTCGAGCGACCGGTCGACCAGTCGCGGGACGACCCGGTCCGTCCACCACTGCCGCGGTCCTGTCATCGCGCCATTGTGTCGCCGACTCCCCGACCTTTCCTGCGAGTGCCCGCCCGAATCGCTGTTGTGCGGCGTGTCGGGCGGCTCCACGCAGGAAAGGTCGGGAAGGCGTGGGGGGTCAGCGGGTGGGGTCGATGAGCACGATGCCGCGCGACGGCGTCGAGCCCATCGCCACGAGTGCGGAGCCTGCGTCCTCGAGTCCGAGCGGCTCACCCGGCGCGATCATCGCGCGCAGGTCCAGGCGCCGGCTCGCGATGTCGTCGAGCAGGGCGGGGTAGTCGGCCGCCGCCATGCCGTGGCTGCCGAGCACGTCGAGCTCCCAGCCGATGACCCGCTCCATCGGGATGTCGGCGCGACCCGCTGCGGGGGGCAGCAGGCCGACCTGGACGTGCCGCCCCCGACGGGCCAGGGACAGGATGCCGGTGCGGCACGCCTCGGGGGACCCGAGCGCGTCGATGCTCACGTCGGCGCCCCCGCCCGACCAGTGCGCCACGGCCGCGACCACCTTGTCGGGGCCGATCGAGGCGTCGACGACCTCGTCGGCACCCTGGTCCAGCGCCCGGTCGAGCGATGCGGCGGAGACGTCGACCGCGCAGACCCGCGCACCCCGGCTGCGGGCCACGGCCACGGCGGCCAGGCCGACCCCGCCGGCACCGATGACGACGACGCTCTCGCCGCCCAGCACGTTCGCGCGTGCGGCCACCGCCCGGTAGGCCGTGGCGACGCGGCACCCGAGGCCCGCCGCCATGGCCGGGTCGAGACCCTCGGGCAGCGCGACGAGGTTGGTCGCGGCGGCGTGCACGACGACGAGCTCGGCGAACGAGCCGGGGTCGGTGAACCCGGGCTGGCGCTGGTTCGGGCAGACCTGGCCGGCGCCCGCGTCGCACACGGCGCACGCACCGCAGGCGAAGACGAAGGGGGCGGTGACGGCGCGACCCAGCCACCCGGCATCCACCCCCTCGCCGACGGCCTCGACGACTCCGGCGAACTCGTGGCCCGGGGTGTGGGGAAAGGTCGCGATGTCGCTGTCGTGGCCCATCCAGCCGTGCCAGTCGCTGCGGCACAGGCCGCTCGCGGTGACGCGCACGACGGCTCCGCCGGGCGGTGCGACCGGGTCGGGGAGGGTGGTCACCACGGGGGTGGCGCCGAACGCGGCGTAGGTCAGGGCTCGCATGCGCCAACCCTGCCATCTGGTCGGGGTTCGTCGGGAGGCCGCCCGCGCAGGGGTACTGCTGGAAGCCGTTGCGGCGGTGAAGGGATTCCTTCGCCGCCGCAACGACTTCTCCAGGGACTCCTGTCGACCGGAGTCAGGCCCTGTTGGCTCCTGGCCTCAGGATGCCGTGGCGTGTGCCCGCTCCCACGCGCCGTAGCCGCCGAGGATGTCGGAGACGTCGGCGAAGCCCTGGGCCCGCAGCAGGCTCGCGGCGACGCTGCTGCGCCACCCACCCGCGCAGTAGGTGACCACCGGGCGGCTCGGGTCGAGCTCGCCCGACCGGCGCGCCAGCTCGGCGAGGGGGATGTGGGTCGCCCCGGCCACCCCGCCGGCCTCGAGCTCGCCGGCGTTGCGGATGTCGACGACCTGCACCTCGTCGCGGGCGAACGCGGCATCGGCCTCGGCGACGGTGAGGCGGCTGGCCCGGGTCACGTCGTCCTGGTGGGCCAGGAAGTACGCCTCGGGGTCGGCGACGTAGCCGACGACGTGGTCGAAGCCGATACGGGCGAACCGGGTCGCGACCTCCTGCTCGACCCCCTCGGGGGCGATGACGACGACCTGCTGCTCCGGCGTGAACACCATGCCGACGGTCTCGGCCATCCGGCCGTCCGCGGGCACGTTGACCGAACCGCGCAGGTGGGCCGCGGCGAACTCCTGCACCTCACGGGCATCGTGGACGACCGCACCCGCTGCGAGGGCCGCCTCGACCTGCTCGGCCGTGAGGGCCGGCACCGCGGCGTCGAGGTCGCGCACGTCGCGCTCCTGCTTGTTCAGGGTCGCGTTGTAGATGAAGTAGGCCGGGGCGCTGGGCTGGCCCTCGGTGACCACCGCGACGAACTCCTCCTGCGACATCGGCTGGCACGCGTAGTTGAAGGCGCGCTGCTCGCCGATGGTCGACTGCGTCTCGGTGGACAGGTTCTTGCCGCACGCCGATCCGGCACCGTGGGCCGGGAAGACGCGCACGGCATCCGGCAGGCCCATGAGCTTGCGCTGGATGGAGTCGTAGAGCATGACGCCGAGCTCGTCGGCGGTCACCCCGACGGAGGCGAGCAGGTCGGGGCGGCCGACGTCGCCGATGAAGAGCGCGTCGCCGGTGAGGACGCCGTAGGCCACCTCGTCGTCGGCGTGCTCGTACACGAGGACGGAGATCGACTCGGGCGTGTGGCCGGGGGTGGCCATGATCTCGAGGGTCACGTCACCGAGCGAGATGCGCTCGCCGTCGGCGAGGTGGCGCACCGGGAAGTCGGCGACGGCGGCCTCGCCGTACCCGATCCACGCGCCCGTCTCGCGGGCGAGCTCGAGGTGGCCGGACACGAAGTCGGCGTGGAAGTGGGTGTTGAGGACGCCGACGATCGTCAGGCCCTGCGCGCGGGCGTCGTCGAGGTACTCCGCGACGTCACGGCGGGGGTCGACGACGACGGCCTGGCCGGTGGACTCGTCGGCCACGAGGTAGGAGGCCTGGGACAGGCAGTCGAGGTAGTACTGGGTGAAGATCACGCAATCCTCCAGGGATGGCTACGAGTGGAGTGTGGTCGATGTGCTCAACAGATACCCTAGGGGGTATATTTCCATGGAGCAACCCACCCGCTCCACCCAGCCCTCCTGGAGGCCGCCATGACCGCCCGCACCGCCCGCTCTGCCCGCACCGGCACCCTCGTCCTCGTGTCCGCCCTGGCGGCCGCGTCCCTCACCCTGGCGGGGTGCTCGAGCGGCTCCGGCTCCGACGCGTCGGTCACGGCCGGCCCGACCGCCGCCACCGCTCCGGCCAGTGGCGCCGAACTCGATGCGGCGGGCTTCGCGGCGGCGCTCAAGCTGCCCGGCACGACGATCATCGACGTGCGCACGCCGGCGGAGTTCGCCGAGGGTCACCTGCCGGGGGCCGTCAACATCGACATCGCGTCGCCCGACTTCTCCGCCCAGGTCTCGGCCCTGGACCCCAGTGCCCCGTATGCCGTGTACTGCCGCTCCGGCAACCGCTCGGCCAGCGCACTGTCCGAGATGGCTGCGGTCGGGATGACCGGCGCCTACCACCTCGGTGGTGGCATCGGTGCCTGGCAGGGCGCCGGCGGCGAGGTCGTCACCGGCTGACCGCGGCTCGGCCGGATGGCTGCGGGTCACGGTTGGGACACGACGGGCGGCAATCGCTGGACGACCCACCCCCGGCTGTGACCACAAGGGTGCGTGGTGGATGGGAGCGCTCCCATGGAGCACACGGATGCCGGCCCTCGGGTCGGCGCCGCCCGTCCCGAGCCGTCTGGCACCCGTGCCGGGGCCGTCCGGGAACCCGGCACCGGCATGGGAGCCAGACGGCCGCCCACCATCGAGGAGGTCGCCCGCCTCGCCGGCGTGGGGCGTGGCACAGCATCCCGGGTGGTCAACGGCTCACCCCAGGTCAGCGCTGCCACGAGGGATGCCGTCAACCGCGCCGTCGAGGCGCTGGGCTACGTGCCCAACCGGGCCGCGCGCTCGCTGGTCACCCGGCGCACCGACATCGTCGCCCTCGTCGTCTCCGAGAGCGGCGACCGCATCTTCGGGGAGCCCTACTTCGCGGCGGCCGTGCGGGGGATCGGCGAGCGGATCGCGCAGTCGCCCTACCAGCTCGTCCTCACGATGGCGGGCAGCCAGCGTGAACGCGGTCGGGTGGCCGACTACCTCACCGACCAGTACGTCGACGGGGTGCTCCTGCTGTCGCTGCACGGCCCCGAGGACCTGCCCACCATCGTCGAGTCGCGCGGGGTGCCGACGGTCTGCGGGGGCCGCGTGCCCGGCATCCAGCCCGCGTGCGTCGTCGATGTCGACAACCGCTCGGGGGGCTTCTCCGCCGTCGAGCACCTGCTCGCACGGGGGCGACGGCGGATCGCCGTGCTCACCGGGCCGCGGGACATGGCGTCGGGCCTGGACCGTCTCGAGGGCGCCCGCGATGCCCTGGCCGCCGCGGGCCTGCCAGCGGACACCCTCATCGTCGAACCGGGCGACTACAGCGAGGCCAGTGGCGAGGTCGCGATGCGCCAGGTGCTCCTCGCCGGACCCACCCCGGATGCCGTGTTCGCGGCTTCCGATCTCATGGCGATGGGTGCGCTTCGCGTCCTTCGTGGGGCGGGGCTCAGCGTGCCGGGGGACGTCGCCGTCGTCGGGTTCGACGACTCGCCGGTGTGCCGTCACACCGAGCCGGGGCTGACGAGCGTGCACCAGCCCGTCGAGGAGATGGGGCGCGTGATGGCCGACCTGTTGCTCGCCCGGCTGGCGGGGGAGTCGCCACCGGCCCAGACCGTGCTGCCGACCCGGCTCGTCGAGCGCGGCTCGACGTAACTGGGGCTGATGTGGGCGCCCAAAGTGACGGGTGATGACGACCGGGTGCCGGGCTACGCCTGTCGCTCCGGCGCCGCACCCCAAGTCGGTGACCTCGGAGTTGGACCTGCGCCAAGAGTCACGTTTTGGTAACGGGGCGGTTTCGGCGTGCGGGTGTGGCCGTGGGGCGCCATTGTTTCCCCTCGGGCCCTCGTCCTTGTCGGTTGGGTTGAGGGGTTGTTGTGGAGTCCTCGCGGGGTTATCACTGGTTCTTTGATGGTGCGTCGGCTCGATTGCTGGGGCGGGTGGTGGGGGTTGTTGCGGCGGCGGTGTTGGTGCCGACGATGGCGCAGGCGGCCCCGCCGCAGGTGGAGGTCGTCACTGCCGCGGTGAAGCCGAAGCCGGTGACCTCGGCCGCGGATGCGGTTTCGGCTGCAGCGTCGGCGCGGGCGCAGGGTGCCCGGGTGGAGGTTGAAGAACTGCGGGATGAGTTCTCGACGACGTGGGTGAACCCGGATGGGTCCTTCACGACGCAGGCGCACGCGGGGGTGCAGCGGTTCAAGGACGCCAAGGGTTCCTGGCGCAACGTCGACCTGAACCTGGTCGAACGATCAGACGGGACGGTCGGGGCGAAGTCACACCCGTTGGGTGTTTCCCTGGCGGGCAAGACCAAGGGCGCCGGGGGCGGGGCGAAGGGCACCGCCGGCACGGATCTGATGGTGGTGGACGAGAAGCCGGGGAAGGACAAGTCGCCCCGTCAGGTCGTGCTCGGTTGGCCGGGGAAGCTTCCGGCGCCGGTGTTGGACGGAACCCGGGCGACGTACAAGGACGCAGCCCCGGGTTTGGATGTGGTGGTGGAGTCGCGCCGGTCAGGGTTTGAGCAGCTCACCGTGATCCGCGACCAGGCCGCGCTGGACGCGCTGGTGGAGTCCGCTGGGGAGGGTGACGTGTCGTGGTCGTTGCCGGTGAAGACGAAGGGGTTGACGGCGCGGGCAGAGAAGGACGGCAGTGTGTCGTTCGTGGACGCCAAGGAGGTGGTGGTGTCGCGGTTCGCGGTGCCCGTGGCGTGGGACGGCAAGACGGATGAGAAGTCGGGGGAGAAGGTCAACATTTCCCCGGTCGGCGTGACGGTGGCGCAGAAGGGCAAGGGGCAGGCGGTGTTGACGCTCACCCCGGACCGGCAGTGGTTGACCGACCCGACCCGGCCCGGGTGTTCCCGATCACGATCGACCCGAACTACGCGACGGGTGCGAACACGTACCCGTTGTTCGACGCGTACGTGCAGCGGGGGAACACGTATGACGCGTCGGCTGAAACCCAGTTGAAGGTCGGGACCAGTGATGGTGGAGGACCGATCACGGCGCGCTCGTTCTTGAAGTTCGGGTTCACCAACTTCAAGAACCTGCAGATCAAGTCGGCGTCGTTGTCGCTGTACGAGACGCATTCGTACTCATGCACGGCGAAGCCGTTCTACGTGCACTCCACTGCGTCGATCGCGGACCCGACGGCGTTGCGGTGGTCGAACCAGCCGGGGGCGGGGACGCAGTACGGGTCGGCGACGGTGGCCAAGGGGTACTCGTCGTCGTGCGCGGATGATCGGGTGTCGGTGCCGATCACGGGCCTGGTGTCGTGGTGGGCGGATAACGCGTACACCACGGGGTGGTTGCGCCTGTCGGCGTCTGAGACCGACAACTATGGGTGGAAGAAGTTCGCGTCGTCGGAGACGAGCACGGACCCGTACATCACGTTCACGTACAACAGGAAGCCGAACGCGGCGTCGGCGCCGGTGATGAAGGCGCCGGAGTCGTATCAGTTCACGCCGGTGTCGGGTTCGACGTACTGGTTCACGTCGGCGTCGAAGCCGACGTTTACGTCGACGGCCAGCGACCCGGACCGTTGGGGTACTCGGTGACGGTGGAGGTGCATTCGTCAACGACGGCGAGTGCGGCGACGTTGGTGTCGTCGTGTGCGAGCCCACGGTCGAGCTCGCCGTACACGTACACCGCGTCGGAGACTCCCGCGTCGTGCGCGTTGGGCACGGCGTTGGCGAACAACACGTTGTATTACGCGCGTACCGCGGTGGTGGACGATCAGGGGTTGTGGAATGGGACGTGGTCGCCGTGGACGGCGTTCTACACGGCTTTCAACAACCCGCCCGCCCCTGTCATCTCGTGCCCGGCACCGTTCGCTACGGACGGGACGTGGCTGCCCAGCGCGCCGTCGTCGCCGACGGTGACGTGCACCATCACCGCTGCGGGTGTGGTGGGAGACTACGGCGCGGCGGGGTACCTCGATGTCAGTGTTGACGGTGCGCCGGTATCGCGGGTGAAGATCCCGGCCAGTACCGATCCGACCGTGGCGAAGACGACGGTAACGGTGAACGTGTCCGCTAAGGGTGCGCACGGCATCACCGCCACCGCGGTATCGCGGGCGCTCAAGACGTCCGCGCCCGTCACGTACGGCCTCGGGTGGGGTGACGCGGCGTCGTTGACGTCACCGGGCACCGGTGCGACCTCCTCCGGCAAGGTCGTCGTGGCGGCGGGTGGCCCACCCCGGGGTGGCGCCACCGCTGTCACGGCGCAGGTGCAGTGGCGTGTCGCCGGCACCACCGCCGGTGGGTGGACGAACGCGGGTAGCGCGGTGCCGGTGACGGCTCCCACGGCGTCGACGTTGGCGGCGTTCACCTCCACGTTCGACCTGCACTCGGCGGTGCGCGAGGAGGGGGCGACCGCGGATGTGCCCAAGCGCACCCCGGTGCGCCTGGATGTCCAGGTGTGTTTCACCTACGCGGGCACGGCGGTGACGCGGTGCACGTGGGAACCGTCACCCGTCACAGTCACCCGGTTGCCGCACGCGTTCGGTGACGGCTACCCGACCACGGATGCCGGGGGGGGTCAGGTCGCGCAGTACACCGGTGAGGTCGCGATCTCCGGCACGGACGTGTCCGTGCCGGGGTACACCGGCGACATCAGCATCTCCCGATCGCACACCTCCTTCGCCGGTGACGGCACTGTCGCGAACTGGCCGTCGGACTCAGTCACCGGTGTGTTCGGGCCGGTGTTCACCGCGAACCTCGACGGGTCCGATGCCGGACTGGCGGGGCTGACGGTGGTGGACAACACCGGTGTCGACGGCTCGGTCGCGTTCGTCGACGAGGAGGGTGAACCGTTGGTGTTCACCACCGGCTGCCGGGGGTATCAGATGGTCTGTGTAAGGGAGGGGGTTGCCGACCTGAAGGAGTTTGATTGTGAGCATGACCAAGGAAGCGAAGAAGGACGCTGTCGAGCCTGAGGCTCGCCGGTTGCGTCGGGAGTTGTTTACCGACGAGATGCTGGACCAGTTGATGGCTGCGACGGGTGAGCGTGGGCTGTCGCTGACCGGTGAGGGCGGGTTCTTGCCGGAGATGATCAAGGCCGTTCTCGAGCGGGGGATGGAGGCCGAGCTGACTGGCCACCTCGGGTACGACAAGGGCGACCCGGCCGGGAAGGGGTCGGGCAACTCGCGCAACGGGACCACCCCGAAGACGGTGTCCACCGAGGTTGGTGACATCGGTTTGGACCAGCCGCGGGACCGTAACTCCACGTTCGCCTCCGCGCTGGTGCCCAAGGGCGCCCGCCGCCTGGGCGGGCTCGAGGACATGATCATCAGCCTGTACGCCGGCGGGATGACGATCCGCGACATCCAGCACCACCTGGCGTCCACGCTGGGCACCGAGCTCTCGCACGAGACGATCGCCAACGTCACCGACGCGGTGCTCGAAGAGGTCAAGGCGTGGCAGGCCCGCCCGTTGGAGGCGTTCTACCCGGTGCTCTACCTCGACGCCCTCGTGGTCAAGATCCGCGACGGCGCGCACGTGACCAACCGGGCCGCGCACATCGCCGTCGGCGTCGACATGGACGGGGTCAAGCACGTCCTGGGCATCTGGGTCCAAGCCGCCGAGGGCGCGAAGTTCTGGGCGTCGGTGTGCGCCGAGCTGGCCAACCGCGGCGTCAAGGACGTGCTGATCGTGTGCTGCGACGGGCTGACCGGGCTCCCCGAGGCCATCGAGGGCACCTGGCGTGAAGCGATGGTCCAAACGTGTGTGGTGCACCTGATCCGGGCCTCGATGCGGTTCGTGTCCTACAGCGACCGCAAGGCCGTCGCCGCGATGCTGCGCCCGATCTACACCGCAGCCAACGAGGACGCCGCGCTCATGGCCCTGGCCACGTTCGCGGACTCCAAACTCGGTAAGAAGTACCCCGCCGCCGTCGCGTCGTGGGAGAACGCCTGGGACCGGTTCACCCCGTTCCTGGCGTTCGGGCCGGCCTTGCGGAAGGTCATCTACACCACGAACTCGATCGAGTCGTTGAACTACCAGCTGCGCAAGATCATCAAGAACCGCGGCCACTTCCCCAGCGACACCGCAGCGATCAAGCTGCTCTGGCTCGCGATCCGCACCATCGAGGACAAACGTGCCCGGCAACGCGCCAAGGAAGCCGGCCTGCCCAAGGGAACCCCGCGAAAGGCCCCCGGCAAACTCGTCGAAGGCTCCGTCATCCAAGGCTGGAAAGCAGCCCTCGGAGAGCTCGCCCTCGTCTACCCCGACCGCATCAACACCTACCTCTAACCCCATGTGACCCACCTCACTTACACAGACAACTTGACACCCTCACCCAGACGTTCACAATCAAACTCTGGACTCCCGAATGGATCGGTGACGACACGCCAGTGCCAACGCCCGTTCGGCGCGATCCCTGACGCGTTGGCCGCACACCGCTGCCGACGGCCGTCCGGCATCCGATCTGCGCTGCCACGATGACGGCATGGCCCTGGATGTCGAGCTGAGCGAGACGCGCGACTTTCTCGCGTGCCACGAGCCCTTCGATGCGCTCCCGCAGGGCGTGCTCGACCGGCTCCCGGGGCGGATGAGCGTGCAGTACTTCCGCCGCGGCACCCGCCTCATCGAGAAGGGGCGCGACAACCACCACCTGTACGTCCTGCGCTCGGGCGCCGCCGACGTCCACGACCCTCAAGGCACGCTCGTCGACCGCGGCGGTGAAGGGGCGTGCTTCGGCTCGATCACGCTCACCGAGGGCAACACTCGACGTTCGAGGTGACCGCCCTCGAGGACTGCCTCGCGCTCGTGCTGCCGGCCGAGGACTTCCACCGGCACCGTGCAGCTTTGGCTCTGTCTGTGCAGCCGGAGGCGCCTCAGGGCCCCATTGCTCCGATCGGCAGCACGCTGACGCCGTCGTCCCTCCGGTACGCGAAGCCCGTGGTGGTGATGACTCCCAGTGCGACGGGCGCACCGGCTTTGGCCTGGTCCACCTTCTCGGAGAATGACAGCAGTGACGCGGCGGCCTTGTCGGCGTCTTCGGGATTCATCTTCACCTCGAAGGCGCCCCACCGCCCGTCCGGCAGCGTGACCACGATGTCCACCTCGTTCTGGTTCTGGTCTCGCCAGTGGTGCACCTCGCCGCCAAGCCTCTGGGCGTACACGCGCATGTCGCGCACCGCGAGATTCTCGAAGAGGTACCCGGTCGCATTCAGATCCCTCAGCAACTGCTGGGGGCCCTGTCCAAGGGCCGCCACCGCCAATGATGGATCGATGAAGTAGCGCGTGGGCGAGGCCTGCAGCGGCGTCGCAGATCGCATGTGCGGTCCCCACGCCGACGAGTTCTCGATCAGTCGCAGTCGGTGGAGGGAATCGAGGTATCCGTCTACGGTGGCCCTCGCCACCGGCCCATCAGCCCCGCCGACATCCTTGGCCAGTGCGGTGACCCTTGCCGACGTCGCAACGTTCCGTGCGAGGGAGGTGAGCAGGCGGCGGATGTTCTGCGGATCTCGGCGACGCGTGCCTAGTTCCTGGATGTCCACGAGGACGATCTGGTTCAGGTAGTCCCGCAGCCAACGACCAGCCTCCGTTGCGGTGGCGTCCAGGAGGGCCGGCCAGCCACCGATGCAGATGCGGTCGATGATGTCGGGCAAGGAGGGGCCAGAATCGCGACCAGCAACGCGGCCCCCGTCCATCAGTGAGGCCAACGAGGCCGTACCCGATGAGTGGCCGGACTCCCAGAGCGACATGGGCCGCATCTGGACAACGGCGATCCGACCCGCGCCAGAATGCCGGTTGACGTCGTCGCGCGGTGTGGCGGAGCCCGTCATGATGAACAGCCCCTTCTCGGGTGATCGGTCGTCCACGGCTCGCCGCACGTGATCCCAGAGGGCCGGAGCACGCTGCCACTCGTCCAGCAACACCGGACCTGGACTGTCCAGCAGCACATCTGGGGCGTAGGTGGCAGTGTTGCGGGCCGCTTGGTCAACATCGAGCCGGTGCATCGTCGCGGCCACCTGAGTGGCAGTCGCGGTCTTACCGCATGCCTTGGGGCCTTCGATGAGCACTGCGCCGATGGACGTCAGCCGCTCCCGAAGCTCAAGGTCAACCACTCGCCTGCGGTAACCAGCCGTTTCCGTCATCGAGTGCACCCTTCTGCTTCCATTCTCCATCCCTCTAACTTTGCATAAATCGTAACCTAAATCTTGCATATTTCATAACTTTGACATGGCGGAACCCGCAATGTCAAAGTCGAGTCGTCTCGGCGGCCGTGGATCTGGGAGAGCCCTTCGTGGTGTCTGGGGACTGCTGGGCGGAGGTGACCGCACGCTGGTGTCGCAGGCCGCTCGGCGCGTTCCCCCGCGCGTTGGTCGCAGAGCGGAACCGGAGGGCGCCCGGCATCCGAGGTGCGCTGCCACGATGACGACATGGCCCTCGATGTCGAGCTGACCGAGACGCGCGACTTCCTCGCGCGTCACGAGCCCTTCGACGCTCTCCCGCAGAGCGTCCTCGACCGCCTCCCGGCACGGATGACGGTGCAGTACTTCCGCCGCGGCAGCCGCCTCATCGAGAAGGGCCGCGACAACCACCACCTGTACATCGTGCGCTCGGGCGCCGCCGACGTGCACGACCCGCAGGGCACCCTGGTCGACCGGGGCGGCGAGGGCGCCTGCTTCGGCTCGATCACCCTCACCCAAGGCAACCCGTCGACCTTCGACGTCACGGCCCGGGAGGACACTCTCGCGCTCGTCCTGCCCGCTGACGACTTCCACCGCCTGTGCGCCGACCAGCCCGAGTTCGACGCCTTCTTCGACGCCCAGCGCGCGAGCCGGATGAGCGGCGCGGTCGCCTCGGTGCAGCTGTCGAGCACCGGCGGGGCCATCCTCAAGACCACCGTGCGTGACCTCATCGCGCGCGAGGCGATCGGCGTCGATGCCCGCGTCAGCGTCCGCGACGCGGCGCGCCTGATGTCCACCGAGCGGGTGTCCGCCCTGCTCGTGACCCGCGACGGGCGCCTGGCCGGCATCCTCACCGACCGTGACCTGCGCACCCGCGTGCTCGCCGTCGACGTCGACCCCGCCACCCCCGTCGCCGACGTCATGACCGCCGACCCCGTCACCGGCTCCGCCGACGCCCTCGCCTTCGAGGTGCTCCTGGAAATGGTCGGCCGGCACATCCACCACCTGCCGATCCTCGACGCCCACGACCAGCCCGTCGGGCTCGTCACGACGACCGACCTGCTGCGCCTCGAACAGTCCAACCCCGTGTACCTGGCGGGCGACATCGCCAAGCAGGCCGACGTCGCGGGGGTCGCCCGGGCCGCGAGCCGGCTGCCGCAGGTGGTGCTCTCGCTCGTCGAGCAGGACGCCTCGGCCGACGACATCGGCCGCGTGGTCACGGCGGTCGGGGATGCCGTGGAGCGTCGCCTTCTCGCCCTGGCCGAGGCCGAGCTCGGCCCGCCACCCGTGCCGTACTGCTGGGTGTCGCTCGGCTCGCGGGCACGCCTCGAGCAGGCGCTGGCCGCCGACCAGGACACGGCGATGATCATCGACGACGCCATGCTCCCCGAGCACGAGCCGTGGTTCGCGGCGCTGGCAGAGCGGGTGACCGCCGACCTCGCCGCCTGCGGCTACCCCCGGTGCACCGGCGACGTCATGGCCACCAACCCGCGCTGGCGCCAACCGCTTGCGTCATGGCGTCGGCAGTTCACGTCCTGGCTCACCGAACCGGTGCCCGACGCCATCCTCGGCGCGAGCATCTTCTTCGACATGCGCCCCGTGCACGGTGACGCGACGCTCGAGGCCAGGCTCCAGCGTCACGTGCTCACGGCATCCCCCGACGCGAAGGTCTTCCTGGCGCACCTCGCGAAGCAGGCCACCGCCAACGAGCCGCCCCTGGGGTTCTTCCGCGGGTTCGTGCTCGAGAAGGCGGGCAGCCACGAGAACACCCTCGACATCAAGCGCGGCGGCATCGGCGCGGTGGTCGAGCTGGCCCGGGTGCACGCCCTGTCACTCGGCAGTCCGGCGGTCAACACCCGGGCCCGGCTGGACGCGGCACACGCGGCCGGGGTCCTGGGCGACGACCGGGCCGCTGACCTGCGGGACGCGTTCGAGTTCATCTCGTACGTCCGCCTGCGTCACCAGGCCGCCCAGGTGCGGGCGGGGCTGCCGCCGGACAACCACGTCGCCCCCGATGACCTCTCGAGCTTCGACAAGCGCCACCTGCGCGAGGCGTTCGCCATCGTCCGGGCGGCGCAAACCGCTCTGGCACATCGGTACCCGACCCACTACATCTCGTGAGCCTCTTCCGGCGCACCCCCGACGAACGGCGCCAGCGGGCGCTGCGCTCGGCCGCGCCGGGGCCGCTTCGCGACTACCTCGGCGTGCCGTTCCCGGCGCCGTCGGTGCCGCTGGACGAGCTGCCGCTGCTCGCGGTCGACATCGAGACCACCGGTCTCGACCCACGCGTCGACCGCGTGCTGTCGATCGGGTGGGTGCCCGTCGACGGAGGGTCGGTGGTGCTCGGCGGCGCCGGGCGGGTCGTCGTGCGCGACCAGGTGGGCGTGGCCGGGGGAGCCGGGGTGGGGTCCAGTGCGACCATCCACGGCCTCACCGACGACGCCCTCGCGGGCGGGGAGGCGATGGCGGATGCCGTGGCGCGCCTTCTCGGCGCCCTCACCGGTCGGGTGCTGTTGGCACACTTCGCGCGGATCGAGACGACCTTCCTCTCGGGGGCGTGCGAGCGGCTCTGGGGCGCGCCGCTGCCCTGCGTCGTCGTCGACACCCTGGACCTCGAGCACCGGGTCGTCACGGGCCGGGGGCAGAGGGACCCCGAGCCGGGGGCGCTGCGGTTGTGGTCGGCGCGGGAGCGGCACGGGCTGCCCGTGTACCCCGCGCACGAGGCGCTGGTCGACGCCCTGGCCTGCGCCGAGCTCTACCTCGCGCAGCGCGCCGAGCTCCGGGCGGCTCGTCCGGAAACGACGCTGACCCTCCGCCAGGTCATGGCCTGAGGGTCAGGTGATGGTGCTGCGCAGGCTGGGGTGCAGCCGGTGCGCGGGGTGAGCTGCCGGGGGGCGGCTCAGAACATGCGAGGGCTGCGGCTCTGCGCGAGCAGGTAGAGCTCCTGGGACTCGCGAACGAGGTCGCGGTCGACGTGCTCGGTCCAGCCGCGGCCGTGGTGACGGCTCGTGCGGAGGGCGGAAGCGAGGGAGCGGGCCTTGTCGAGGGAGAAGAATGCGGCGTTCATGTCGTCCATGATGCATCGTTAAACCATTCAGCGCAACGCGACTTTACTTACCAGTAATGAAGTATCGCTTAAGATTGCTTCATGCTTGATCCCCACCGCCTCAGGGTCTTTCGTTCCGTCGTCGCGAGTGGCTCGGTCCAGGCCGCGGCCGACAACCTCGGGCTGACGTCGTCGGCGGTCAGCCAGCACGTCGCGGCGCTCCAGCGCGAGACCGGCCTGACCCTGTTCCACCGGGCCGGGCGCGGCATCGTGCCGACCGAGGCGGCGCTGGCCCTCGTCGAGCGCACCGATGAGGTGATGAGTCGGTGGGGCGAGCTCGACCAGGCCGTTGCCGACCTGCGCGAGGGACGCTCGGGTCGCCTCGCGATCGGCTACTTCGCCTCGGCGGGGGCGGCGTGGATGCCGGCGCTCGTCAAGCGGCTGACCCACGAGTACCCCGACCTCGTCCTCGAACTGGTGCTGACCGAGGCCGAGGCGCGGGGGTCGAGCACCGGGCGCGGCCCCGACATCGACCTCGTCATCGACCCTCCGGACACCCCGGTGCGATCGGGGTACCGGCGCATCGATCTGACGACGGACCCGTTCGTCGTCATCGTGCCCGCGGGCCACCCGCTCATCGGTCAGGGCCCGGTGTCGCTGTCGGACCTGCGCCGCGAGACCTGGGTGAGCAACGACTACCCGCGCTCGATCGGGCACCGCATGGTCGTGGCGCACTGCAACGCCGTGGGCTTCCGGCCCCGCTTCACCGTCCAGGCGCAGGACCACTACACCGCCATCCGGTTCGTCGAGGCCGGCATCGGGGTGTCGGTGCTGCCGGGGCTCGCGGCGCGAGACCTCCCGGCATCCGTGGTGCGCATTCCTCTGGCCCCGCCGGCACCGGTGCGGCACCTGGCGGCGCTCGTGCGTGATGACGGCACCCCCGACGAGGCGGCCGATCGGGCGGTGGCCCTGCTGACCGACCTCATCCACCACCCGAGATCCCACCTGCGCTGACCCCACACCCCGCTCAGGTGGTGGTGGGCACGGGGGTGGGGGGTGCGGGGGTGACGCTGCCCAGGGCGCCGGAGTCGAGGCGCTCGGCCAGGCGAACTCCCTCGACGTCGAGGTCGGGCAGGATCCGGTCGAGCCACCGCGGCAGGTACCAGGCCCGGTCGCCGAGCAGGTGCATGAGAGCCGGGGTGAGCGTCATCCGCACCAGCACGGCATCCAGCAGAACACCGACCGCCAACGCGAACCCGATGGGCCGCACCATCGCCAGGTGCGAGAACGCGAACCCGAGGAAGACCGAGGTCATGATGATCGCCGCGGCCGTCACGACCTTGGCGCCGTGAACGAAGCCGGTGCGCACCGCGGTGCGTGAGTCCTGGCCGTGGGAGCGGGCCTCGTGCATGCCGGAGACGAGGAACATCTGGTAGTCCATCGCCAGCCCGAACAGCACGCCGATGATGATGATCGGCATCACCGACAGCAGCGGCCCCGCCTGGTGCACACCGAACGCAGCACCGAGCCACCCCCACTGGTGAACCGCGACGGTGGCGCCGAAGGCCGCGGCGATCGACAGCAGGAAGCCTCCGGTGGCGATGAGCGGCACGACGAGCGAGCGGAAGACGAGCAGCAGGATGAGCACCGACAGCCCCACGACGACGGCGAGGTAGGCCGGCAGTGCCGCGGCGAGTCGCTCCGAGACCTCGATGTTCGCCACGGTCTGGCCGGTCAGGCCGAGCTTGATGTTCTCGCGCCGCTCGAGCTGGGATGCCGTGAACTCCACGCGGTGGAACGTCTCGGCGGTCGCGGGGTCCGCGGGCCCGGTGGTCGGCACGACCTGGAAGGCCAGGGTCGCCTGGTCGGGGCTGACCCCGAACGGCACGACGCTGCGCACGCCGTCGATGACCTTCAGGCGGGTGGCGATCATCGCCTGCACGTTGGCCAGCGACGCCTCGTCGGTCGGTCGCAGCTCCTCGGGCAGGGTGGTCACCGCGACGATCGGGCCGTTGATGCCGGGGCCGAACTGCTCTCCGACGGTGGTGTAGGCGGTGTGGGCCGTGGTGCCGGTGGGTTCGCGACCGCCATCGGGCAGGCCGAGCTGGATCGAGCCGACCGGGATGGCCAGCACCCCGAGCACCCCCACGACGGCGAGCACCGTGAGCCACGGGCGCAGCGTCACGAGACGCACGAACCAGCCGCCGTGCTCCTCGTCGGTTCCGTCGTCGGGCGTCGTGCGAGAGGTCGGGTCGCCGGGAGTGGCGAACCCGGCGGCGCGCCAGCCGCGCCTGGAGATGACCCGCGTGCCCATGAGTCGCAGCAGGGCCGGTGACACCGTCACCGCGACGAGCACGGTGACGGCCACGGTGAAGGCAGCGACGAGGCCCATCTCGGCGAGGATCGGCAGGCCGGACAGCACGAGGGCGGTCAGGGCGATGACGACGGTCAGCCCGGCGAAGACCACCGCACTGCCCGCCGTGCCGACGGCGCGCGAGATCGACTCGACGAGGTCCTGCCCGTGCAGCAGGGACGTGCGGTGCCGGGTGACGATGAACAGCGCGTAGTCGATGCCGACCGCGAGGCCGAGCATCAGGGCCAGGGCAGGGGTCATCTGGTTGAGCTCGGTCACCGCCGTGAAGGCGATGGCGCCGCCGAGGCCGACGCCGACGCCGAGCAGCGCGACGAGCAGCGGGAGGCCGGCGGCGACGAGGCTGCCGAGCACGGCCACGAGCACGAGGAGGGCGACGGTGAGGCCGATGATCTCGCCGGCTCCGACGAGGGCGGTGTCCTGGGTGATCTCGACGCTGTAGTCGGCGTTGACGCCGGCGGCAGCCAGGGCGGCCTTGGCCGAGTCGGGGATCATCGCCCGGTTCTCCACCGGAACGCTCTGCGCGTCGGTGTCGAACTGCACCTGCGCCACGGCATACCGCCCGTCCTGGCTGACCAGGCGGGTGCCGTCGGTGGCCCGGCTGATCGCGACGCCGTCCTCGTAGGCCGCGCGGCCGGCAGCCAGCTCGGCGATGCCCTTGTCGAGGTCGGCCCGCCCCTTCTCGAGCTCTGCACGGCCCTGGGCCAGCTGGGCGCGCAGCCCGGGAATGCTCGGGTCCTGCGGGTTGGTCTCCTCGAGCTGCTCCAGCACCGCCTCGCCGGCAGCCAGCTGCCCCTCACCCTCGGTGAGCTCGGCCTGCCCCTGCTCGATGCCCTTCTGGCCGGCGTCGAGCTGCTTCTTCGCGTCGGCGAGCTGGGCCTGGCCGGCATCGAGCTGGTCCTGCGCCTCGAACGGGTTGATGACCCGGCTGACGTTCGGCACCTGACCCCACGCCGCGAAGACGTCCTCGACGGCGGCCCGCTGGGCAGGGGTGAAGGCGGTGTCCGAGCTCAGCACGACCGTGCCGAACCCGCCGGCAGCTTCCGGGATCTCCTCGCCGAGCTGCTGGCGGACCTTCTCGAAGTTGGCGCCGGGGATGGTGAACCCGTTTCCCAGCGGCTGGCTGATCGTGGCCGCCAGGGCCCCGGCCCCCACGAGGACGACGAGCCAGAGGACGAGGACGCGCCGGGCGTGGGTGGCGCACCAGCGGCCGAGTCGGTACAGGGCGGTTGACATCAGTGGTCCTCGCGGGTGGGTGACACGGTGGTCGTGGTGGGTGACACAGCGGGCAGGGTGGCCGGGTCGAGCCCGGTGCGAAGGTGGGTGAGGGCTCGGGCCACCGCGGCGGACAACTCGCCCTCGGGGGCCTTGGCCCAGACACGGAAGGCGGCCTCGGCGGCGCCGAGCATCGTGGCGGCGTAGGTGGCCACGAGCAGGGCGTCGGTGCCCGGGGGCAGGCGGCGGCGCAGCCAGTCCTCGAGCCAGTCCAGCCAGGTGTGGGCCTCGACGAGGATCAGCCCGCGGGCGTGGGGCGACGACTCACCCGCGGCCGAGAGCACGCCGATCCGCTGGAGCAGCTCGACGTCACCGGGGTCGGTGATGACGGCCACGGCGCTGTCGAGCACGTCCTCGTCGGCGGGGCGGGCGTCGAGTCGCTCGCCGACGGAGTCGAAGAAGGCGGCGACGCTCGCCGTGAACACTGACTCGACCGAGGGGTAGTAGTTGAAGAACGTGCGGCGGGAGACCCCGGCACGGTCGGCCACGGCATCCGCCGTCACCGCGTCGAACCCGACGTCGCGCACGACGGCGTACGCCGCCTCGGCGAGGTCGCGCGCGGTGCGCTCGCGCTTGCTCGCCCGCAGGCCGGAGCCGTGAGGTGAGGTGGTGGTCGGGGAGGGCACGGGCTCACGGTAGGTGGAACATGCACGGGTGTGCAAAACGCTCGACACGGCCGGCTCGCGCTGCGACCGCACACACCACTGCGACCGGCTGCCGCGGCCGCGCGGCCCGTGAGAGCCTGAGCCCATGGCCGAGCAGCACACCCCCGCCACCTCGAGTGCCGCTCAGGAAGCCCTGGTGCGCCGCATCCGCGATTCCGTCATCGGCGAGGACCACGTGATGACGACCCCCTACGGGCGGCGACGCGTCACCTACGCCGACTACACGGCATCCGGGCGTGCCCTGACCTTCATCGAGGACTTCATCCGCGACGAGGTGCTGCCGGGCTACGCCAACACGCACACCGAGTCCAGCGGCACCGGGTTGCAGACGACTCGCCTTCGCGAGGACGCGCGGCGGATCATCGCGGATGCCGTTCACGGCGACGACGACACGGTGGTCGTCTTCGCGGGGTCGGGGTGCACGGGGGCCATCGACAAGCTCATCGGGGTGCTGGGGCTGCGCATCCCGTCGGCGCTGGAGGACCGTTGGCACCTGAGCGAGGCGATCCCGCGCGACCAGCGGCCGGTCGTGTTCATCGGCCCGTACGAGCACCACTCCAACGAGATCCCGTGGCGCGAGTCGATCGCCGACGTCGTCACCATCGCCGAGGACGCCGACGGCGGGGTGTGCCAGGACGACCTGCGCGCCCGGCTGCTCGAGTTCGCCGACCGGCCGCTGAAGATCGGGTCGTTCAGCGCGGCATCGAACGTCACCGGCATCGTCTCGCACACGCACGGGGTGTCGGCGCTGCTGCACGAGCACGGGGCCCTGGCCTTCTGGGACTTCGCGGCGGCCGCGCCCTACGTCGACATCGAGATGACCGCGCCGGTCGGTGGCGACCCGGCCGCCTACAAGGACGCGATCTTCCTGTCGCCGCACAAGTTCATCGGAGGGCCGTCGACCCCCGGGGTGCTCATCGCCCGGCGCGAGCTGTTCGACAACCGCGTGCCGGTCGTGCCCGGCGGCGGCACGGTCGCCTACGTCAACCCCGAGGACCACGCGTTCGTCACCGACGCCGCGCACCGCGAGGAAGGTGGCACCCCGGCGATCATCGAGTCGGTGCGGGCCGGGCTGGTGTTCCAGCTCAAGGAGGCGGTCGGGGTCGAGACGATCCGCGCCCACGAGGAGCGGCTGCTCTCGCGTGCCGTCGAGGCCTGGCGGGCCGAGCCGGCGATCGAGATCCTGGGCAACCTCGACGCGCCTCGGCTGTCGATCGTCTCGTTCGTCGTGCGGGCGCCGTCGGGCCACTGGCTGCACCACAACTTCGTCGTCGCCCTGCTCAACGACCTGTTCGGCGTGCAGGCCCGCGGTGGCTGCTCGTGCGCCGGCCCGTACGGGCACCGGCTGCTCGGCATCGACATCGAGCGCTCGCACGAGTTCGAGCGCGAGATCACCGGCGGCTGCGAGGGCATCAAGCCCGGCTGGGTGCGGGTGAACTTCAACTACTTCATCTCCGACACGGTCGCGGACTACGTCGTGGATGCCGTGCGACTCGTCGCGCGCGACGGCTGGCGGTTGCTGGGCGACTACGTCTTCGACCCGGAGACCGGGCGGTGGCGGCACCGCGACGGGGTCGTGGAGCCGCCGATCCGGCTGGGGGCGATCTCGTACGGTTCGGACGGGGAGATGGTGGTGCCGCACGCCGATGCCCGTGGTGGTGAGGAGCTGTTGGCGCAGCACCTGGCTGACGGGGCGGCGATCCTGGCGGCGGCGACCCCGCCCGACCTGGCGTCGCACGCGTCGGGGTTGTCCGACGACTTCGAGCACCTGCTGTGGTTCGACCTGCCGACGGGCGCGCTCGGTATATGAGCGGGGTTCCCGAGGGGTTGCCGGTCGGCGAGGTCGTGCCCGGCTGGCAGGGCCGTGACCGGCCTCCCGGCTCGGTGCTGCCGGGGCGCACGTGTGTGCTCGAGCCGCTGTCGATCGCTCACGTGGGCGACCTGGTCCAGGCCTGGGCGGGCACCGACGACGCGCACTGGACGTACCTGCCGATGCCGCGCCCGCAGACCCCGGATGCCGTGGCGCACCTCGTCGACTCCATGGTCGCCGACCCCACGACGGTGGCCTACTGCGTGCTCGTCGACGGGCTGGCTGCCGGGGTGCTGTCGTTGATGCGCATCGACCCAGCCAACGGGGTGGTGGAGATCGGGGCGGTCATCCTCGGCACGTCGCTCGTGCGGACCGTGGCGTCGACCGAGGCGCAGCGACTGCTCATGGGGCACGTGTTCGACGACCTCGGCTACCGCCGCCTGGAGTGGAAGTGCGATGCGCTCAACGCCCCGTCGCGGCGGGCCGCGCTGCGCCTGGGCTACACCTTCGAGGGAGTCTTCCGCCAGGCCCTCGTCGTCAAGGGGCGCAACCGGGACACGGCGTGGTTCTCGGTGATCGACGGCGAGTGGCCGGCGGTGCGCGAGCGGCTCGACGCGTGGCTGGACCCGGCGAACTTCGACGCGGCCGGGCGCCAGCGCAGCCGCCTCAGCGGCTGAGACACGCAGCACCCCCTCCCAACCCTCCCCGACTTCGTGCGACTTCCGTGCGCTTGCCGAGGGCAAAATCCGTGCTGAGCCGCGCCGAAGTCGCACGAAGTCGGGTGTTCAGGTGGTGAGGCGCCAGATCGTCGTCGAGCGCAACGGGGTGCCGGGGCGCAGCACGGTGTCGGGAAAGTGGGGGTGGTGCACGGCATCCGGGAACCCTTGGGTCTCCAGAGCGATGCCGGCCCGAGGGCCGTACGTCGCCCCCGACAGCCCCAGGATCGAGTGGTCGAAGTGTGCGCCGGTGTACACCTGCACCCCCGGCTGGTCGGTGAGCACCTCGAGCACTCGGCCGTTCGCCCCTCGCAGTCGAACCGCGCGGCGCAGTCCGGTCTCGTCGGTGCGTCCGTCGAGGACGAACGTGTGGTCAAGGCCCTTGCCGCGCCGCAGCTGCTCGTCATCCGACGCGAGAACGTCCCCGACCCGCCGCGGCTCGCGCAGGTCGAACGCGGTGCCCTCGACGGGTCGGATCTCGCCCGTCGGCAGGTTGGCCTCGTCGATCGGCAGCATCGCGGATGCCGTGACCTCGATGTCGTGGTCATCGACCGTGCCGCTGCCCTCGCCGTCGAGGTTGACGTACGCGTGGTTCGTGATGCTGAACGGGGTCGCCCGGTCCGTCGTCGCGGTGTAGTCGATGCGGACCTGCCCGGGGGAGACGGTGTACGTCACGCTGACGTCCACCGTGCCGGGGAAGCCGTTGTCGCCGTCCGGGCTGGTGAGGGTGAGGCGCACCCGGGTGTCGGTGCGCGCGGTGACGTGCCACGGCATCCGGTCGAAGCCGTTGAACCCGCCGTCGAGCGTCGTCGTGCCCTCGTTCGAAGGCAGGTGGAACGTCTCGCCGTCGACGGTGAAGGACCCGCCGGCCAGGCGGTTGGCGAGGCGGCCGATGGTCGCGCCGAGGTAGCCGCCGGCGAAGCGGTAGGTCTGCGGGTCGGCGTGGCCGAGGACGACGTCGACGGCGGTGGCCGGGTCGTGTCCGAGCCTCAGGCGGCGCACGGACGCCCCGGCCGCGAGCACCTCGAGCTCGATGCCGTCGGCGCGCAGCGTGATCGATTGCGGGGCGGCGGCGTGGGGTGGGTGGAGGACCCGGGTGGCGACGACGGCATCCGGGTTGAGGGGGCCGTAGACGTGCGGAAACTGCTCTCCGGTAGCCGGATTGGCGACGTCCCAGCGCAGGGGGGCGGTGAGCCGGGCGGGGTCGATGGTGAGCAGGACCAGTTCGCCGTCGTGGGCGGCGTAGTAGCGGCGGAGGACCCCGGCGACCTGCTGCTGCGCCGAGCAGTGGATGAAGCCTTCGTCCTCGAGGGTGCGCCCGAGGGTGCTCTGCCGGTACTCGCCGGTGTGTTGGGCTTGCTGCCAGTGCACGGCCTCGGCGAGGTGGTGGATCGGGTCGGGCTCGCTCACCGCTGGCCTCGGGGAGGGGGCGTGGGGGAGGTGCGGTGCGCGGTAGGCATACCCCCCATTGTGGTGGGCGCCGCTTGACCGTCAGGTCTGGCACCGGGTTCTGCGCAACCCTGATCGTTGGGGTGCCAGAGGCGCAGCCCAGTGCGCGCTTGGCACCCCAGCCCGTGCGCAGGCCTGCCAGTGGGGGTGCCAACGGCGCGACCGACCGCGCGTTTGGCACTCCTCGCCGCGTCAGCGAGAGTCGTCGACGGCCGGCCGCATATCGCGACCTCGGCACGTGGTATCCAGCCGGACCTCGCTCAGGCGTCTGACCTCAGCAGCCGTCTTGGCGGCCGAAGAGTGCTGGTCGGCATCCCGCTCACGACCGGCCTGTTCAACCACAGCGCGCCTGCACTTCGATGTGCTGCCTGCAAGACCGTGGTCATACAGCCGGAGCGCTGACCGTCGGCGCACGATCGGCGGCCTGACAGGAAGCTGTGCGGGCTCCTCGTGGCTCAGTGAGACTGATCTGAGCAGCTCGATCGTGCAGGTTCGCCCGGTACCGTGCCAGTCATGACCGCGCAGGCTTTCGTTCCCGACAACTTCGATCCGCCTGTTTCGCTCGTCAACAGCCGATTCCGCCTCGAGCCGCTGGGTCCGCAGCACAATCACGCTGACCACGCCGCCTGGATGTCGAGCATCGAGCACATTCGTTCCACACCCGGCTACCCCGACGGCAACTGGCCGCCACTCACAGGCATGACGCCAGAGGAGAACCTGGCCGACCTTCGCCGCCACGCCGACGACTTCACACGCAACGTCGGCTTCACCTTCACCGTCCTGGATCCTGTCGAGGACGACGTCATCGGCTGCGTCTACCTGTATCCCTCGGACTCTGAGGAGTGGGACGTCACGGTGCAGTCCTGGGTGCGGGCTGACAGGGCCACCCTGGACGGTCCGCTCGCTGACGCCGTGGCGCGATGGCTCACCACCGACTGGCCGTGGGAGCGAATCGACCGCTGCGGTCGCTGAGCAGCAGGCGCCGCAAGCCGGCCGGTGCGCGGATTGCCGAGGACGGCCTCGGACTAGGGTCGAGGGCATGCACGAGCACAAGCGGTTCGATGACGAGGCCGCCACCTGGGACGACGCCCCCGGCCACGAGGAGCGGCAGGTCGCCGTGGCGCAGGCCATCGCGCACGCGATCAGCCTGAACCCCGAGATGCGCGCGCTGGACGTCGGCGGCGGCACAGGTCGCCTGAGCATCCTGCTCTCCGACAGGGTGGGCTCCGTCGTCGTGACCGATCCCTCCGCGGGAATGGTGCAGGTCGCACAGGAGCGGATCGAGGCGGCCGGGCTCGGCGATCGACTTCGCGCTGTGCGGGCAGACCTCACGACCGACGCTCTCGATGGCACCTTCGACGTGGCCTGGAGCTCCATGGCGCTGCACCACGTGCAGGATCTCGATGCGCTGCTGCGGTCCTTGGCGGACCTCTTGGTGACGGGTGGACACCTCGCCATCGCGGACCTCGACGAGGATCCCGAGGGCGCCTTCCACGCCGAGAAGGTCGACTTCGACGGCCACCACGGATTCGACAGGCACCGACTCGCCGAGCAGTTGGCACTCGCAGGATTCGCCGACGTCGCCTTCGTCGATGCCACGACGATCCTCAAGGGCGAGCGTGAGTTCGGCGTGTTCCTGTGCACGGCGACCAAGGGCGCATGAGCCGGCGCAGCCGCAGCCGATGAGTTCCCACCGACCGGATGCCGTCGTCGTGGGTGGCGGCCCCGCTGCCGGTGCCGCGGCGCGCGCCCTCGCAGCCGCAGGTCGGCACGTCGTTCTCCTCACCGAGGAGGACCGCTCCCCGTACGACCGCACGGTGCTCTCCAAGGACGTGCTGCTGCACCCGGGTGCGACGGTGCCCGAGGTGTGGCCCGCAGGGGCTCCGTGGCGTGAGCGCATCGAGGTGCGCACCAGGACAAGAGTCGCCAGCCTGGACCCCGACGCGAGGCGGCTCGTCACGGCATCCGGTGAAGAGATCCCCTTCGAGTCGGTGATCCTCGCGACGGGGGCGCAGCCCCGGCGGCTCGCTCTCCCCGGGGCTGACGGAGCGGGTGTGCACTACCTGCGCGACACCACGGACGCGGTGGGGCTCGCCTCGGCGCTGGGCCACGCGAGCCGCCTGGTCATCGTCGGCGGGGGCGTCATCGGCCTCGAGGTGGCTGCTGCCGCCACGACCCGCGGGGTGGACGTCGTGGTCCTCGAGGCGGCGGACCGGGTGCTCGCGCGAGGCGTCCCCGCGGCGGTGGCCGGCTGGTTGTGCGACCTCCACGAGGCACGCGGTGTGGTCGTGCGCACGGGGGTGACACCGGATGCCGTGCTGCGCTCGCCGGACGGGGTGGTCACCGGTGTCCGGCTGGCCGACGGAACCGTCGTGCCGGCCGACGCGGTGGTGGCGGGCATCGGCATCGTCCCGCGGGACGAGCTGGCCCGGTCCGCGGGGCTGGCGGTCGACGACGGCATCCTCATCGACCCGTCCGGACGCACGTCGCATCCCCACGTGTTCGCCGCCGGTGACGCGGTGCGCACCCGGCACCCGGGTGAGGCACACGGCATCCGGCTCGAGTCGTTCACGGCGGCCGGGCGTCAGGGTGAGGTGGCTGCCCACACGGTGCTCGGCCAGGAGGATGCCTTCACCGACGTGCCGTGGTGGTGGTCCGACCAGTACGACGCGACGGTGCAGGCGATGGGTGTCGCCCCGGGCGGAGCGCGCGAGGAGGTGCTCGACGTGCCGGGCGGCCTGCTCGTGCTCTCCGTGGTCGACGACGTGCTCGTGGCGGCGTGCGGCGCCACCCACGGGCCGGCTGTCGCCCGCGTGGTGCGAGCAGCCGGGCCGGCGATCGCCGCCGGAGCCCGCCTCGACCTCGCGGCTGCTCGCGCCGCGGCGGGGAACCTCGCGGCGCTGACGTCCGTGCTGCGCGCTGCCGCCCGACCCCACTGACCAACGTCGCGCAGCGCCGCACCTGACAGGGTCAGCCGCGCCGAAGGGCGTCCTGAATCGCGGCGTACGTCGAGCTGTCGAACGCCACCATGCGGGCTTCGGCCACCTGCGTCTGCGCTGCTCGAAACACCTCCAGGGCCGCGTCGATCGCGTCGGTCTTCGGCCAGCCGTAGCTGCCGGCGCTGATCAGGGGGAACGCGACCGTGTGTGCACCGAGGTCGTCGGCCACCGCGAGCGCCCGGTGGTAGCAGGAGGTCAGCAGAGTGCGGTCGCGCTCGCCGCGGTTGTAGTTCGGACCGACCACGTGGATCACCCACCGAGCCGGCAGCAAGCCTGCTGTGGTCCATCCGGCGTCGCCCGTTGCGAGCCCGGCCGGAAACCGCCTGCGGCAGTCCTCCAGGACTGCTGGCCCACCGGCACGGTGGATGGCTCCATCCACCCCACCGCCACCTCGCATCGCGCGGTTGGCGGCGTTGACGATGGCGTCGACGTCCTGAGCGGTGATGTCGCCCTCGACGACCGTGATCTCCATGGCGCCAACGTATCGCCGACGCCGACGCCGACGCCGACCCCCGACGCGCAGCATCCCGCGATCAGCTGGGTGCGCAGAGGGGTCGGCGGGGGATGGGGCTGCCTGTGGGGGTCCTTGCTGCGCGTCAGGGATTCCTTGCAGGGAGCAAGGGTTCATGGAGGCACCCCCTCCAGGTCGGCGGCTGGCCCCGACCCGTGGGCTTCGTGCTGGCCACGTGGTACGTTGAACTCATGAGTGGGACGCACGCCATCGTGATGGGAGACCGCGGCCGGTTGGTCATTCCCGCGGAGGTGCGCTCAGCTGCCAACCTCGAGCCCGGGACGCCCCTGATCCTCGTCGAGTCGTCGTCTGGCCTGCTCCTGCTCACCCGCGCGCAGGCCAAGGCGATGATCAAGACACAACTCGCCGGCAGGGACGTCGTCGCCGAGCTGCTTGCCGAACGCCGGGCAGAGGCTCTCTCGGAATCTGCATGATCCACTCGCTCCTGGACGCATCGGCCGTGCTGGCCTTCCTCAACGACGAGCCGGGTGCCGACGTGGTGGAGGCGGCCCTGATTGCCGGGGCGGCCTGCTCGGCCGTCAACTACAGCGAGGTGGCGCAGAAGATCCGCCACGCCGATGTCGACTGGGTGCCAGTTGCCGGCCTGCTCTCCAGTTTCACCCTCGAGGTCGTGCCGATGACGCAGGAGGATGCCGTCGCCGCCGCCGACCTCTGGGCACCGGGAACGCCCCTGTCGCTGGCAGACCGGGTCTGCCTGGCGACCGCTGATCGGCTCGGGGTTCCCGTGCTCACCGCCGACATGGCGTGGGGTGACGCGGACGGCATCCGCCAGATCCGCTGACCATGGCGCTGGGTCGCCACCTCGGGTGGGTCCGTAGATTGACCCGTATGCCTCCCGCCACCTCCCGCGTCCGTCCCGCCGTCGTCGCTGACGTGCCCGTGATCCTTCGCCTCGTGCGCGAGCTCGCCGAGTACGAGAAGGCCCTGCACGAGGTCGACACGACCCTCGACCAGCTCAGCGAGGCGCTGTTCCCCGACGGCCGTGAGCCGGCAGCATTCGCCCACGTCGCAGAGGTCGACGGTGAGGTCGTGGGGTGCGCCATCTGGTTCCTGTCGTTCTCCACGTGGACCGGCACCCACGGCCTCTGGCTCGAGGACCTGTACGTCACACCGGCTCAGCGCGGCTCAGGCCTGGGGCAGCAGCTGCTGAGCACACTGGCCGACATCTGCGTCGAGCGCGGCTACCACCGGCTCGAGTGGTGGGTGCTCGACTGGAACACCCCGAGCATCGGGTTCTACGAGTCGATCGGCGCGGTCGCCCAAGATGAGTGGACCCGCTTCCGCCTCGATGGACCGGCGTTGGATGCCGTTGCCGGGCGGGAGCTGCGATGACCTCGTTGCGCGCTCGATTCGCGGCCTTCGTGCTGCGCGCCACCGGCTGGACCGCCGTGGGCGAGGTGCCGCGCACCGGCATCCTCGTCGGTGCCCCGCACACCTCCAACTGGGACTTCGTCATGATGCTGCTCATCATGTGGCGCGGCGGTGTCTCCCCCCGGGTGCTCATCAAGCAGGAGATCTTCCGCGGCCCCCTCGGGTGGCTGCTGCCCCGGCTCGGCGGCATCCCGCTCGACCGCTCCAACCCCGGCGCAGTCATCCGCCAGCTCGTGGCGCAGGCCCGCACCGGTGAGCCGTTCCTGCTGATCCTCGCCGCCGAGGGCACCCGCAGCAAGGGTGAGTACTGGAAGTCGGGGTTCTGGCGGATCGCCCGCTCGACCGGGCTGCCGATCTCGCTCGCGTTCGTCGACGGGCCGACCAAGACCTCAGGCTTCGGCCCGACCTTCAAGCCCACGAAGGATGTCGTCGCCGACATGGACCTCGTGCGCGAGTTCTACGCCGACAAGCGCGGCATCCACCCCGAGCGCCGCACCGAGCCCCGCCTGCGCGAGGAGCTCACCGCGGGTGAGGCCAGCTAGGCCTGCGGGACGTTCGCCTCGAGCTCGGCGAGCCACGGGCCCGACCCGGCGTCCGACGGCATCCGCCAGTCCCCGCGCGGGGACAGCGACCCGCCCGAGACGACCTTCGGCCCGTTCGGGATCGCCGATCGCTTGAACTGGTTGGCGAAGAAGCGCCAGTGGAAGGTCTTCATCCAGCGGCGGATGGTCGCGAGGTCGTATGCCGGCCGCGCGCCTTCCGGGTAACCTGACGGCCACAGCCCGCTCCCGGCATCCGACCACGCGTGCTCGGCGAGGAACGCGATCTTGCTCGGTCGGTACCCGCGGCGCAGGACATGGAACAGGGTGAAGTCCTGCAGGGCGTACGGGCCGACCGAGTCCTCGGTGGACTGGATGCGCTCGCCCTCCTTGGCCGGCACGAGCTCGGGGCTGATCTCCTGGTCGAGGATCTTCAGGAGCGTGCCGTTGACCGGGCCCTCGAACTGGCCCGACGACACCACCCAGCGGATGAGGTGCTGCATCAGCGTCTTCGGCACCCCGGTGTTGACCCCGTAGTGCGACATCTGGTCCCCGACGCCGTATGTGCACCAGCCGAGCGCGAGCTCGGACAGGTCGCCGGTGCCGAGCACGATGCCGCCGCGCTGGTTGGCGGCCCGGAACAGGTAGTCGGTGCGCAGCCCGGCCTGCACGTTCTCGAAGGTGACGTCGTACACCTCCTCTCCGCGGCCGAACGGGTGGCCGAGGTCCTTGAGCATCTGGGTGGCCGCGGGGCGGATGTCGAGCTCTTCCCACGTGATGCCGAGCGACTCCATGAGGTGGATGGCGTTGCTCTTGGTGCCGCCGCTCGTCGCGAAGCCCGGCATCGTGAAGCCGATGATGTGGGTGCGCGGCAGGTCGAGCCGGTCGCACGCCTTGGCCGCGACGATCAGCGCGTGGGTGGAGTCGAGCCCGCCCGAGACGCCGATGACGATTGTCGGCATTCGGGCCGGGTCGCCGCCGCCGATGGCGCGCATCCGCTGCTCGAGCCCGGAGACCTGGATGTTGTAGGCCTCGTAGCAGTCCTGGGCCAGGCGGTCCTCGTCGTCGGGCACGAAGGGGAAGCGGTCGACGGCGCGGCGCAACCCGAGGTCACCGCTCGGCGGACGCAGCGTGAACGGCACGACGCGGAACCCGCCCTGATCGGCCGCGTACGCCTCCGCGTTGTCGTGGAAGCTGCCCTGGCGGATCCGCTCCTGGCGCAGCCGGTCGAGGTCGACGTCGACGACGGTGCGGCGGGGGCCGTCCGGGAATCGGTCGGACTCGCCGAGCAGGTCACCCATCTCGTAGACCATCGTCATGCCGTCCCACGACAGGTCGGTCGTCGACTCGCCGTCGCTCGCGGCGGCGTAGAGGTAGGCCGCGAGGCACCGAGCGCTGGCCGAACGCGCGAGCAGGTGGCGGTCCTCGGCGCGCCCGACCGTGATGGGGGAGGCGGAGAGGTTGAGCAGCACGGTGGCCCCGGCCAGCGCGGCTTCGTGGCTCGGCGGCACCGGCACCCACATGTCCTCGCAGATCTCGACGTGCACGACCAGGTCGGGCTGGTCGTCGGCGGTGAAGACCAGGTCGGGGCCGAAGGGGATCTCGCCGTCGACGTCGGCACCGGGCCACTGGGGCCGCACGAGGAACTCGCCCTGGTGGCCGGCCCCGGAGGCGAAGTGCCGCTTCTCGTAGAACTCGCGGTAGTTCGGCAGGAACGACTTGGGGGAGACCCCGAGGACCTCGCCGCGGTGGATGACGATGCCGCAGTTGTAGAGCCGGTTGCCGTGCCGCAGCGGGGCCCCGACGACGACCAGCGGGAGCACCTTGGCGGTCGCCTCGGCGATGGTCACGACGGCCTCGTCCACGGCATCCAGCAGCACGTCCTGCATCAGGAGGTCGTCGATGGCGTACCCCGACAGGCTGAGCTCGGGGAACAGGGCCACGGCGACGCCCTCGTCGTGGCACGCCTTGACCTGCTGGATGATCCGCTCGGCGTTGGTCGCCGGGTCGGCCAGCGCCACGGGGACGGTGCACGAGGCGACGCGGGCGAATCCCTGGGCGTAGATGTTGCGGAAGTCCATGGTTGGCAGCCTATTGCGCGGGCGCGGGGGCAGTCGCGAGTCGAGGGGAGGCAACACGCAGGTGGCGGCTCTCCCTCGTCGGCGTGTTGCCTCCTCTCGACCGGCGAAGGTCGGATGCCGCGTCTCTGGGCAGCGGATCAGGGGGCGAGCAGGATCTTCCCGGTGGCCCGGCGCTCGTCGACTGCGGTGAGGGCCGCGACGACGTCATCGAGGTCGCGGACCTCGCCGATCACGGGGTCGATGGCTCCGGACTCGAGCAGCGGCAGCAGGTCGTCCCACTGGCGACGCAGGTAGCCGGGCCCGGGCCCCCCGCGACCGGTCCACCACGCACCCCACCCGACCCCGACGACCGAGAGGTTGCCGAGCAGCAGTCGGTTCACCTTGACCTCGGGAATCGACCCTGCCGTGAAGCCGATGACGAGCAGCCGTCCGCCCGGTGACAGCGAGCGCAGCGAGTCGGTGAAGCGGTCGCCGCCCACGGGGTCGACCACGAGGTCGACGCCACGTCGGCCCGTGAGGTCAGCGACGGCATCCCGAAAACCGTCTGCGAGAACGACATCATGGGCGCCGGCGGCACGAGCCACACCGGCTTTGTCGTCCGAGGAGACCACCGCGATCACGCGGGCACCCCACGCCGCGGCGAGCTGCACGGCCGCGGTGCCGATCCCGCCCGCGGCACCGTGCACGAGCACCGTCTCACCGGCGGCGAGCTGCCCCCGCTCGCGCAGCGCGAAGTGGCAGGTGAGGTAGTTCATCGGCAGCGCCGCACCGGCCTCGAAGGTCACCGAGTCGGGCAGCGGGAAGACCATGGCCGGGTCTGCGGCCACGACCGAGGCGAAGCCCCCGAGGAACGGGAAGGCGGCCACCCGATCGCCCTCGGCGAACCCACTGCCTGCCGGTGCCGACTGCACCCGGCCAGCCACCTCGGAGCCCGGCACGAACGGCAGGTCCGGCGTGATCTGGTACTGACCACGGGTGAGGAGCACGTCGGGGAAGCAGACCCCCGCGGCCGCGACCTCGATGACGACCTTCGAGGTGTCCGTGGGGTCCGGCAGGTCGAGCACCTCCACCGCGGCCGGTCCGTCGAGGCTGGTCACCATGGCTGCACGCATGCCGCCATCGTATGTGGGGGCCGTTCTCGGGAATGCCGCAGCGTTCGCGGGCGCTGCACGTCCAGTGCCCCAACCTCGTCACGCCACCCTGGCCACCATCGCGCTGATCCTCGGTGGCGTCGCCATCGGCACCACCGAGTTCGTGACGATGGGCCTGCTGCCCGAGATCGCCTCGGGCGTGGGGGTCGACATCCCCACCGCCGGGCACACGATCTCCGCGTACGCCGCAGGGGTGGTCATCGGTGCGCCGCTGCTCGCGGTGCTCGGCGCCACCTGGCCGCGCAAGGCGCTGCTCATCGGGCTGATGGTGGCCTTCACCATCGGCAACCTGCTCTCGGCCATCGCCCCTGACTACGGGCTGCTCGTCGGGGCCCGGCTGCTCGCGGGCCTGCCGCACGGTGCGTTCTTCGGGGTCGCCGCACTCGTCGCCGTCGACCTCGCCCAGCGCGGCCAGGCCGGTCGCGCCGTCGGGCGGGTCATGCTCGGCATCCCCATCGCGAACGTCCTCGGCGTGCCGGGCGCCACGTGGCTCGGCCAGGCCTACGGGTGGCGCACCGCGTACGTGTTGGTCGCGGTGATCGGCGTCGCGACCGTCGCTCTCATCGCGTATGCCGTGCCGCACCTTCCCGCCGACCCCACCCGCACCGTCCGCAGCGAACTGAGCGCCCTGACCAGCCTCCAGGTGTGGCTCACCCTCGGGGTCGGAGCGGTCGGCTTCGGCGGCATGTTCGCGATGTACTCCTACATCGCCCCGACGGTCACCGACGTGACGGGCCTGCCGGCATCCGCCGTGCCGCTCTTCCTGCTCGTCTTCGGCGTCTCGGGGTTCATCGGCAACATCGTCGCCGGTCGCATGGGGGACTGGTCGGTCATCCGCTCGATCGTCATCGGTCTGGTCGGGATGGGCGTGGCGCTGGGGGTGTTCGCGGCGGTGGCGTCGTATGCCGTGCCGGCCCTGGTCGTCCTCGCCCTCACCGCGGTGCTCGCGTCGGTCCTCGTCATCAACCTGCAGCTGCGCCTCATGCAGGTCGCGGGGTCGGCGCAGACCCTGGCCGCGGCCAGCAACCACGCGGCGCTGAACCTCGCGAACGCCCTCGGCGCCTGGCTCGGTGGGCTCGTCATCGCGGCCGGCTACGGCTACCGGGCGCCCTCGGTCGTCGGGGTGGGCCTGGCCGTGCTGGGCCTGGTCATCCTCGGCATCTCGCTGCTGATCCACCGGCGCGACCACCCCGGGCGGGTGTCGATCCGGCCCGGTGGCCCGGCCGGTCGTGACGCGTCCTCCTCGGTGGCGCAGGTCTCCTGAGGCAACCGGGGCGGCGCTGCTCGCTGATTTCCTGTGAGAGGGGAGTGAGGGGTGCTGTCAGAGGAACCTGCACCGAGCAAGGGATTCCTTGCGGGCGGAAAGGAAACCTGACAGCACCCCTAGGACCTCCCTCAGCCGCGAACGGAGGTCCGTGATCGGGATGTCCCCGATCAAGACCTTCGGCTGAGGTGACCCGGATCGTCACGACGACGCATGGTGATGCGACACACGCAACCGTCACGGCATCCGGTGGTGGTCCGTAGGGTGGCCGTATGCCGAGCACCCTCACGTGCCGGGTCGAGGGCGGCGTCGCCCAGGTCCGGCTCAACCGCCCCGACAAGCTCAACGCGCTGACGCTGGACACCCTCGAGGACCTCGTCGCCACCGCCCGCGAACTCAGCGCGAACCGCACCCTGCGGGGGGTGGTCATCGCCGGCGAGGGCGACTCGTTCTGCGCCGGGCTCGACTTCGCGACGGTGCTGAAGAACCCGCCGCGGGTTGCCCGATCCTTCGTGCCGAACCCGCTGCGTGGGACCAACCTGTTCCAGGAGGCCTGCTGGGCGTGGCGGCGGGTACCGGTCCCGGTCGTGGCGGCCGTGCACGGTCACTGCTACGGCGGCGGCCTCCAGATCGCCCTGGCCGCAGACCTGCGGATGACCACCGCCGACGCGCAGTGGTCCGTGCTGGAGGCCAAGTGGGGGTTGGTTCCGGACATGAGCGGCATCCAGGCGTTGTCCCAGCAGGTGCGCATGGACGTCGCCAAGCGACTCACGATGACCGGCGAGGTCGTGAGCGGTGAGCGTGCCGTCGACCTCGGCCTGGCCAGCGAGCTGCACGCCGACCCGGTCGCCGCGGCGACCGCGTTCGTCGAGCAGGTCGCGACCCGCAGCCCGGATGCCGTGGCCGCCACCAAGCGCCTCTTCGGCCGCACGTGGTCCTCCTCCGACCGCCGCACGTTCGCGCGCGAGCGGATCGAGCAGGCCAAGCTGCTCGCGACGAAGAACACGACCATCGCCCGCGAGGCCGCCATGAAGCGGGCCGTCCCGGCGTTCGACCCGCGCCGCCGATGACGTCGCCGGCTGCCCGCGAGGTCCGGCACATCACCTGCACCCTCTGCGAGGCGATGTGCGGCCTCGAGGTGCAGCTCGACGACTCCGACGCGATCGTCTCGATGCGCGGGCACGAGGAGGATCCGCTCTCGCGGGGGCACATCTGCCCCAAGGCCTTTGCGCTCCAGGACCTGCACGACGACCCTGACCGCCTGCGCGCTCCCGTGGTGCGCGCCGCCCAGGGGACGTGGAAGGAGGTGTCGTGGGACGAGGCGATCACCTACGCGGCCCAGCGGCTCAGCGCGGTGCAGGCCGAGCACGGTGACGACGCGTTGGCGGTCTACCTCGGCAACCCGAACGTCCACAGCCTCGGTGCCCTGACCCACCACCCCACGCTCGTGCGCCTGCTGCGCACGCGAAACCGGTTCTCGGCCACCTCCGTCGACCAGTTGCCGCACCACGTCGCGTCGTGGGCGCTGTACGGCCACCAGTACCTGTTGCCCGTTCCCGACATCGACCGCACGGCGCTGCTCGTGCTCGTCGGCCACAACCCGATGGCCTCGAACGGGTCGCTGTGGACCGTGCCCGACTTCCCTGCGCGCCGCCGTGAACTCGCCGCTCGCTCAGGGCGACTCGTCGTGCTCGACCCGCGCCGCACCGAGACCGCCAAGGTCGCCGACGAGCACCACTTCGTCCGCCCGGGCTCCGATGCCGCGGTGCTGCTCGCCATCGTGCGCGAACTGCTCGAGGACGACCTCGCCGCCCCGGCCGAGTACGTGCACGGCATGGAGCGGGTGCGCGACGCGGTGGCCGGGTTCACCCCGGAACTGGCCGAACGGGTGTCCGGCATGTCGGCGGATGCCGTGCGCCGCCTTGCGCGGGACCTCGCGGCCGCGCCGTCGGCTGCGGTCCACGGGCGGATGGGCGTGTCGACGCAGGCCCACGGGGTGGTGTGCCAGTGGGCGGTGCAGGCGATCAACATCCTCACGGGCAACCTCGACCGGCCCGGCGGGACGATGTTCACGACCCCCGCCGTCGACCTCATCGGGCGAGGAGTGCTCTCGCCGGGGGGTTTCGGCAGCAAGCGCACCCGCGTCCGTGGGCTGCCCGGGTTCGGCGGCGAGTTCCCGGTCTCGGCCATGGCCGAGGAGATGACCACCCCCGGTGAGGGCCAGGTGCGGGCCCTGCTGACCATCGCCGGCAACCCGGTGTCCTCGACGCCTGCTGGGCACCGGCTCGACGAGGCGCTCGCCGGGCTAGACGCCATGGTGGCGATCGACTTCTACGTCAACGAGACCACCCGCCACGCCGACGTCATCCTGCCGCCGACGAGCCCGCTCGAGCGCGACCACTACGACATCGTCTTCCACCTGCTCGCGGTGCGTGACACGGCCCGTTGGTCACCGGCCCTGTTCACTGCGCCGGCCGGGGCCAAGCACGACTGGGAGATCGCCCGCGACCTCGGCACCGCCCTGCTGCGGGAACGCGGTGGCGGGTTGAAGCAGCGCTGGTCGCGCGCCACCCTCGAGACCGAGGCGCGTCTGCGCCTGACCCCCCGGCGCCAGCTCGACGCGCTGCTGCGCTCCTCCGGGGCCCGGTTGTCGATCGCCAAGCTCGAGAAGACCGTGGCCGGGGCCGACCACGGCCCGCTCAAGCCGCGCCTGCCGGGCCGGCTCAGCACGGCCGACCGGCGCATCGACCTGCTGCCCGACCTCGTCGCCCAGGCGCTGCCCAGCCTGCTCACCACGCTCGTCACCGCTCCGGCGCCGGCCGAGGGTGAGCTGCTCCTGATCGGCCGTCGCCACCAGCGCGACAACAACTCCTGGCTGCACAACGCGACCCGGCTGACCCGCGGGAAACCCCGCCACGCACTCCTGGCGAACCCGGACGACCTGGCCGCGCGCGGCATCCGCAGCGGTGATTTTGTGACGGTGCGGTCAGCGGTTGGTGAGGTGCGCGTCGAGGTCGAGGCGTCTGCCGACCTCATGCCCGGGGTCGTGTCCCTGCCGCACGGCTACGGGCAGGCGCGGGACGGGGTGCGGCTGCGCAACGCCGTCGACGTGCCCGGGGTGTCGATGAACGACCTCACCGACCCGTCCGTCGTCGAGTCGGTGTCGGGCAACGCGGTGCTCAACGGCGTGCCTGTGACGGTCGAGCCGGCGGCGCGCACCTGACCGAGGCGGCACAGGCCGGGTCTGCCAACCGGCAAAGGCGCACACGTCGGCTGCTGCTGAGCAGGGCCGACCCCGGGAATCAGGACCGGGCCGGTTCTTTGCCGGTTGGCAGGTCCGCCGCGCTGGCGTTCGGCGGGGCTGCCGGGAGTGCGCAGGCGAGCTGGCCGCGCAGCCGTGCTCGCAGCGCCCACGCGAGCAGCCCGATCGCTGCCACCCCGAGGACCGGCTGGACCGGCGCGAACCACTGCAGCGCGCCGGTGTACCCCAGGACGATGAGCGCGAGCTTGTTGCACACCGGGCAGCCGACGGCGAAGAACGCGAGGAGGCCTCCTGCAGCCCCTCCGCGGTTGATCGACGCCTCGCCGCTCTCCTGTCCGCCGGGCTCGCGCACGTAGGTGGCGAAGAGCAGGCCACTCAGCACCGAGGTCACGGCGAGCACGGGCCAGGCCCACCACGTCGTCGGGATCTCGCGGCCGAAGACCGGCGACGGGATCATCGCCGTCGGCAGGGCGATGACCAGGGCGGTCACGACGGATGCCGTCGCAGCCACCGCCCAGCGTCGTGCGGTCCACAGGCGAAGGGCGTCGAGCATGCGGAGAATATACCCCACTGGGTATCTTTCGCGGTTGGCATCCAGGGAGGGCAGTCGAGGAGTCGAGACACGCCCGGGATCCGCGACGGAGCCCTGCATGTCTCGACCCCTCGACTGCGTCAGGCGGCGGGGGTGGGATCGGTCAGGCGGCGGGGGCCGGATCGGTCAGCAGCGTCAGGGCTCGGGTGCAGTGCTCGACCAGGGCCCGGCGCTGTTCCTCGCGCGCGGCCTCGGGCAGGGCCGACCACTGCAGGGCGCGGTCCTCGAGGTAGGCGACCCATCCGTGGGCGGCGGGCAGCGCGGCATCCGGCAGGTCGGCGGCAGCCACCACCAGCGCTGCGAGCTGTTCGCGTAGCCCGCCGACGCCGAACCCGGGGGCGATCGGGGCCTGGCCCAGCACGAGCGCCACGTAGGTCTCGCGCCGCCGCTCCACCTGGCGGAGGAAACGTTCGACGACCTGGCGCACTGCGGCCGGCCCGACGGCATCCTCATCGGGCGTGACGTTGCGCCCGACCCGCCGCCAGGCTGCCTCGACGACGGCCCGATGGAAGTCGGTCTTGCTCGGGAAGTAGTGGAAGAGCAGCCCGCGCGAGACGCCGGCCTCGGCCGCGACCTCGTCGAGCGAGAGGTCCTGCACGGGCTGCTCGACGAACTTGCGCAGGCCGATGCCGACGAGCTGGCGGCGGCGTTCCTGTGGGGACATGCGCACCCGTGACGGCGATCTCACGCTATTGAGCATTGCTCAACAACCCTCTAGGGTCAAGGACATGGACTTCGCCCCGTCCCCCCGCGCCGCCGACCTTGCCCAGCGCGTCCGCGCGTTCATCGACACCGAGATCGAACCCGTCGAGCCGGCGATGCTCGCCGACGTGGCCGCCCGTCGTGCCCGCGGTGAGGACGCCTGGCCACCCCCGGCAGCGCTCGCCGACCTCGCCGCCAAGGCCCGCGCCCAGGGCCTGTGGAACCTGTTCCTGCCGGCCGGGCACGGCGATGCCTTCGCGCAACGGTTCGGCACCGACGGCGGCACCGGCCTGTCCAACCTCGACTACGCGAGCGTCGCCGAGCAGATGGGCCGTTCGGCGCTGGCCCCCCTGGTGTTCAACTGCAACGCCCCCGACACCGGCAACATGGAGGTGCTGCTCAAGTACGGCACCCCCGAGCAGCAGGAGCAGTGGCTCCACCCGCTGCTCGACGGGCGCATCCGCAGCACCTTCCTCATGACCGAGCCCGGCGTCGCGAGCTCGGACGCCACGAACATGCAGGCCACCGCCACCCTCGACGGCGACGAGGTCGTGCTCGACGGCCGCAAGTGGTGGTCCACCGGCGCCGGTCACCCTGACTGCCGCATCGGCGTCTTCATGGGGCTGACCGACCCGAGCGCGCACCGCCACCGCCAGCACTCCATGGTGCTCGTCCCGCTCGATGCCCCCGGAGTCACGGTCGAGCGCATGCTCACCGCGCTCGGGCAGTACGACGAGCCTCTCGGTCACGGACAGGTGAACCTGGATGCCGTCCGGTTGCCCGCCAGCAACATCCTCGCCGGGCCGGGCCGCGCCTTCGAGATCGCCCAGGGCCGCCTCGGTCCGGGGCGCGTGCACCACTGCATGCGGCTCATCGGCCTCGCCGAGAAGTCGCTCGAGCTGGCCTGCGAGCGCTCGACCCAGCGCGTCGCCTTCGGCAAGCCGATCGCCAACCTCGGTGGCAACCGCGAACGGCTCGCCCGGGCCCGCATCGCCATCAACCAGGCCCGCCTGCACGTGCTGCACGCCGCCTGGAAGCTCGACACCGTCGGCATCGAGGGCGCCCAGTCGGAGGTGTCCGAGATCAAGGCGGCCGTGCCCCAGATGGCCTGTGACGTCATCGACCTGGCCATCCAGCTGCACGGCGGCGGCGGAATGAGCGAGGACTTCCCGCTCGCCGCGGCCTACGCCGGCGCGCGCAGCCTTCGCCTGGCCGACGGCCCCGACGAGGTGCACCTCGGCGTCGTGGCCCGTCACCTGCTGCGGCCCTACGCGACGGCCGGCGGCAGCCGATGAGCCGGCGCGTCCTCGTCACGGGTGGCGCCTCGGGGCTGGGCCTGGCCCTGACCGAGCTCATGCTCGACCGGGGAGACACCGTGCTCGTCGTCGACCTCGCCGAGGACCGGCCGGATGCCGTGCCCGAGGGTGCCGCCTACCGCCGGCTCGACGTGCGCTCGCAGCAGGACTGGGATGCCGCGATGGCGTGGGTGCGCGACACCTGGGGGGGCCTCGACCTGCTCGTCAACAACGCAGGCGTCGCGACCGGCGGGCGCATCGACGTCGAGTCGATGTCGGACTGGGAGCGCGTCGTCGACATCAACCTGCTCGGGGTGGCCCGCGGGTGCCACACCTTCACGCCGATGTTCAAGGCTCAGAAGTCGGGGCACATCGTCAACGTCGCCTCGCTCGCCGGGCTTGTGCACGGGCCGGGGATGTCGAGCTACAACGCGACCAAGGCGGGGGTCGTGGCCCTGAGCGAGACCTTGTCCTTCGAGCTCGCGCCGTGGTCGATCGACGTCTCGGTCGTCTGCCCGGCGTTCTTCCGCACCAACCTGCACCACTCCTTCTCCGGCAAGGACGCCGCGATGCAGGAGGCGGGGGTGCGGCTCATCACCCAGGCGAGCGTGGATGCCGCGCACATCGCCGCGATCGTGCTCAAGGGCGTCGACGCGCGCAAGCGGGTCATCCTCACCGACCGGCTCGGGCGGCAGGCGTACTACTCCAAGCGGTTCGTGCGCCCGCTCTACGACCGCATGCTCACCGCGCAGGCCAAGCGGTTGGCCCGGCGCGCCGGCGCCGATCCCGCGGAGCTCACCGGTGACTGAGGCACTCGCCGAGGTACGCGACGAGGACGCGTTCGACGTCGAGCGGGTCGCTGCCTGGCTGCGCGAGAACGCCTCGGATGCCGTCGACCGAGCCGAGCTCGCCGGGCTGCCGGAGGTTCGACAGTTCGTCGGCGGTGCGTCGAACCTCACCTACCTGCTGCGCTTCCCGGGTGGTCGCGACCTGATCCTGCGTCGCCCACCGTTCGGGACCAAGGCCAAGGGCGCGCACGACATGGGCCGCGAGCACGACCTCCAGGCGGCGCTGGCCGACGCGTTCCCGCTGGTGCCCGCGATGGTGGCGTCCTGCGCCGACGAGAGCATCATCGGCTCGCCGTTCTACGTCATGGAGCGGATCGAGGGCACCATCCTGCGGCGCGACATCCCGCCCGAGCTGGGGCTCGACGTCGACGGGGTGCGAGCCCTGTGTGAGAACGCGATCGACACGCTGGTGAGGTTGCACGACGTCGACGTCACGGCATCCGGGCTGGGGGTCCTCGACCGCGGTGACGGGTACGTGCGACGCCAGGTCGAGGGGTGGTCGGGGCGGTACCGGCGGGCCCGCACCCCCGACGTGCCCGACCTCGAGGCGACGATGGCGTGGCTCGATGCGCACCAGCCGGGGGACCGGCCGCACGTGGTGATCCACAACGACTTCCGGTTCGACAACCTCGTGCTCGACGCGGGTGACCCGACGCGCATCGTCGGGGTGCTCGACTGGGAGCTCGCGACCGTCGGCGACCCGCTCATGGATCTCGGCTCGGCGCTGGCCTACTGGGTGCAGGCCGACGACGAACCGGCGTTCCTCGCGGTGCGTCTGCAACCGACACACACGCCCGGCATGCTGACCCGCGCGGAGGTCGTGCAACGGTACTGCGCCGCTCGTGGGCTCGACGTGGCGCCGCAGGAGTGGCTGTTCTACGACGTGTTCGGCCTGTTCCGGCTCGCCGGCATCGCCCAGCAGATCTACTACCGCTACCACCACGGCCAGACGAGCAACTCGGCGTACGCCCGCTTCGGGGAGTTCGTGCGCATCCTCGACGCGCGGTGCAGCGCCCTGCTCGCCGGGCAGCCCTGACCCCATCCTGACCCACGCCACACCCCCGGCCCTGACCCGAAGGATCACGACATGTCCACCACCCTCATCACCGGCGCCAGTTCGGGCCTGGGCGCCGAGATGGCCCGCCAGCTCGCCGACCGCGGCTGGGACCTCGCGCTCGCGGCCCGCCGCATCGAGCGCCTCGAGGAGCTGCGCGACGAGATCGTCGCCAAGCACCCGGGGCGGCGCGTCGAGCTGCGGGCCCTCGACGTCACCGACGACGACCAGGTGTTCGAGGTGTTCCGGGCCTTCCGCGACGACTTCGGGACGATCGACCGTGTCGTCGTCAACGCGGGATTGGGCAAGGGCGCCCCGATCGGCACCGGGCGGTACGACGCGAACCGGCAGACCGCGATGACGAACTTCGTCGCCGCGCTGGCCCAGTGCGAGGCTGCGATGGAGATCTTCCGCGACCAGAAGCGGGGTCACCTCGTCATGATCTCGTCGGTGTCGGCCATGCGCGGCATGCGCAAGACGGTCACGACGTACGCGGCGACGAAGGCTGGCGTCGCCGCGCTCGCCGAGGGCCTGCGCAACGAGATGCTCGGTGAGCCCGACCTGGACATCCGCGTCTCGACGATCTACCCGGGCTACATCCGCTCGGAGATGAACGAGCGGGTCACGAAGACCCCGTTCATCGTCGACACCCGCACCGGGGTGGCCGCGATGGTCGATGCCATGGAGAAGGAGAAGGCCAACGCGCTGGTGCCGGCGTGGCCGTGGGTGCCGCTCGGCAAGGCGATGCGTCACCTGCCCCTGCCGCTGGTGCGGAAGATCATGTGACCGTGGGGCGCGTTCTCGTCACTGCCCAGGTCGTGGGGGATGCCGTGGCGCGCCTTCGCGAGGCCGGCCACGACGTCGTCTTCCGCGACGTCGACGCCCCGATGCCGCGGGGCGAGTTGCTGGCCGCGCTGCCGGGGGTCGATGCGCTGGTCTCGATGCTCGTGGACCGCGTGGATGCCGAGGTGTTGGATGCCGCGGGGCCGGGCCTTCGGGTCGTGGCGAACGTGGCCGTCGGGTACGACAACCTCGACGTCGCGGCCTGTCGCGAGCGGGCAGTGGTCGTCACGAACACGCCGGGGGTGCTGACGGATGCCACCGCCGACATCGCGATGTCCCTGATTCTCATGTCGACGCGTGGGCTGGGCGCTGCCGAGCGGCGGGTCCGGACCGGGACGCCGTGGCGCTGGAGCCTCACGGCTCACCTCGGGGTGGGCCTGCGTGGGAAGACCCTGGGCATCGTGGGCCCCGGGGCGATCGGGCTCGCGACGACTCGACGGGCGAAGGCGTTCGGCATGGAGGTGCTGCTGTCCGGGCGGTCGTCGCCGGACCCGGCCGTGGTGGGTGAGCTCGACGCGAGGGTGGTCGACCTCGACGCCCTGCTCACGGCATCCGACGTCGTGTCGCTGCACTGCCCGCTCACGCCGGCCACGCGGCACCTCATCGGGGAGCGTGAGCTGCGGCTGATGCGGCCGGGCGCGCACCTGGTGAACACGTCGAGGGGGCCGGTCGTGGACGAGGCTGCCCTGGTGGCGGCGCTGGCTGCCGGGGAGATCGCGGGGGCGGGGCTCGACGTGTTCGAGGACGAACCGAGGGTGCACCCCGGCCTGCTCGGGCGTGAGGACGTCGTGCTGCTGCCGCACGTCGGCTCGGCGACGGTGGAGACGCGCACCGCGATGGCCGACCTCGCCGTGGCGAACGTGCTCGCCGTGCTGGCGGGGGCGCCAGCGCTCACCCCGGTGGGTGGCTGAGCCAGTCGACGGCGATGCGTTCGGCGGTGAGGCGGAGCAGCGAGGCGGCACTGCGGATCGAACGACCGCGGTCGGGCTCGAGGTCTGACAGCGGGTAGGCCCGGCGGATGCCGATGGCGGCAAGGGACGTGCTGTCGAGGTCGAGGCAGCCGCACACCGCCACGGCCGGGATGCCGTGGCCGGCCGCACGCTGGGCAACACCCTTCACGGCCTTGCCGGTCAGGGTCTGTGCATCGAGCGACCCCTCGCCGGTGATGACCAGATCGGCGCACTTCGGACCCGTGCCGGGGCCGCCGGGATCCGGCACGGCAGCCATCGCCGCGTCGAGGCCGACGAGGTCGAGCACCAGGTCGATGCCCGAGCAGTGCTCGGCGCCGAGGACCGCGAGGAGCGCGAACCCGACGCCTCCCGCGGCGCCGGCCCCCGGCATCCGTCCCCCCATCGACCAATAGGTCACTGCAGGTACGCCGGCTGCCCGTACCTGCAGTGACCTATTGGTCGATGTCGGTACGTCGGGGTGTGACTCGACGACGTCGGCCCAGTGGGCGAGGGCCGCCTCGAGCAGCGTGACGTCGGATGCCGTGGCGCCCTTCTGCGGCGCGAACACCTCCGCGGCACCCGTCGGGCCGAGCAGCGGGCTGTCGACGTCGGCAGCCATGACCAGCCGGGTGCCGGCCAGGCGAGGGTCGAGCCCGCTGAGGTCGAGGTGGGCCAGCCGAGCCAGGGCGGCCCCGCCGTCGGGCAGATCGACCCCGTCGGCATCGAGCAGGCGGGCACCCAGGGCGGCGAGCATGCCCGCGCCGCCGTCAGTGCTGGCCGACCCGCCGACCCCGACGACGATCTCTGCGGCCCCGAGGTCCAAGGCTCCACGAATGGCCTCGCCGAGACCGCGGCTCGACGCGGTGAGGGGTGCCGGAACGGCATCCGGCAAGCGACCGAGGCCGCAGGCATCGGCCATCTCGACGAGTGCGGTCGTGCCTCGGACGACGAGCGTTGCGCTCACCGGCGCACCGGTCGGGCCGTGCACCGGCACGGGAACGGCGTGCCACCCAGTCGCCACGGCCGCAGCGACGGTCCCCTCTCCACCGTCGGCAACCGGCACGACGACGACCTCAGCGTGGGGCGCGACGTCGAGCAGACCCAGGCGGACGGCATCCCCGACCTCCAGCGACGTCAGGGAACCCTTGAACGAGTCGCTGGCGACGACCACTCGGGGGGCGCGCGCCGGTCGGCCCACGTCAGAGGTACCGGTGCATCACGTGCAGCCCGACGCGGCCGTGGGTGCGTGACTCGAACGCCTCGGGGACCGTTCCGATGACCTGGAACCCGAGGTCCTTCCACAGCGCCACGGCGGCGGTGTTCGTTTCGACGACGGCGTTGAACTGCATTGCGGCATAACCCTGTTCGCGGGCCCAGGCGAGCACCCACTCGGCGAGCTGCCGACCCACCCCGCGGCCTCGGGCAGCGGGCGAGACCATGAAGGATGCCGTCGCCACGTGGCTCCCGCGCGCCGGCCGGTTGGGCCCGGACTTCGCCGAGCCGAGCACGGCCCCCGTCTCGTCGACCGCGACGACGCACACCCCGGGCGGCCCTTCGACCCACAGGCCCCAGGCCTGCTCAGCTGTCAGGTCGAGCGGGTAGGCGTAGGTCTCACCAGCCTCGACGATGTCGCGGAAGACCGGGAAGAAGGCAGGCCAGTCATTGGCCTCGATCGCACGGATGACCACCGCGACAGGTCAGTCCTCGTGGGGCTTCATGTGCAGCCACGGGCGGGTCAGCCCGAACCTGCGCCCGGTGATCTCGTCGACCTCGATGACGATGGTGTTGAACTTCGCGGTGTTGACCCACGGGCGCAGAGGCAGCAGCTCGGTCTCGGCCTCCTCGTGGTGCTCGAGCTGGCGGGCGCGACCCCGGATGACGACGCTCGTGGCCTCGTCCTCGGTGAACTCGTCGATCTCGAAGGCGACGTCAGCGTTCATCGTCAGCCCGAGCAGCTTGCTGCCCTCGGCGGTGCGGAACACCAGTCGCCGGTCGGCGTCGACGGCGTAGTTGATCGGCACGAGGTGCACCTCGTCGGCCAGGTGGAAGGCCAGGCGGCCGAACTCTTGCGCGTGGAGCATCTCCCAGCAGTCGTCATCGGTGAGGGTGGTGACGGGCGACGGATCGGACATCGGGCCTCCTGCGCTGGGTTCGTGCATCAAATCTATCGGCCCGGGGGTGCAGCCGGCTCGTCGGGGAGACGGTTCTCACCCGAAGCGTGGTGACCCGTGGGTACGGTGCCCCATGAGCGCAGCGCAGGTCGTCGTCATCGGTGCCGGACCGGGCGGGCTGGCCGCGGCGGCCGCGCTCGGTGCTCGTGGGGTGCAGGCCCTCGTCGTCGACCGCGACAGCCAGGTCGGCAGCTCGTGGCGCCGCCACTACGAACGGTTGCACCTGCACACGCCGAGGCGCTGGTCGGGCCTGCCCGGCTACCCGATCCCACGCCGGTTCGGCCGCTGGGTGGCCCGTGCCGACGTCGTGAGGTACCTCGAGGAGTACGTCGAGCACCACGGCATCCTGCTGCGTCTCGGGACCGCGGTGACGCGCATCGAGCGCGCCAGCACGGCGGCATCCCACCGCAACGGTGCCACGGCCGGCGACTCCACGGCATCCGACTCCGTCACCAACGCTCGGTGGCTGGTCCACCTCGACGACGGCCCCCCGCTCGCCGCTGAGCACGTGATCGTCGCGACCGGCTACAACCACACCCCGGTCACCCCCGACTGGCCGGGGCTCGACGGCTTCACCGGCGACCTCGTGCTGGCCCGCGACTACCGCAACGGTCGCCCGTACGCCGGTCGTGACGTCCTCGTCGTCGGCACCGGAAACACGGGCACCGAGATCGCGACCGACCTCGCCGAGCACGGTGCCACCCGAGTCTGGTTGGCCGTGCGCACGCCGCCGCACATCATCCGCCGCGACATGTTGGGCTGGCCCGCGCAGGGCACCGGCATCCTCGTGCGTCGCCTGCCCCCCCGGCTCGTCGACCGGGTGGCTCACGGGCTGGCCGCCGTCCAGGAACCCGACCTCAGCGCCTACGGGATGCCGCGAGCCGACCCGGGCCTGTACTCGCGCGTGCTCGTGGGTCGGGTTCCGGTGCAGGACGTCGGGATCGTCGACGCCATCCGCACGCGACGCGTCGAACCCGTGGCCGCCGTCGAGAGCGTCGACGGCGCCGAGGTGGTGCTCACCGACGGCACGAGGCTTCGGCCGGATGCCGTGCTGGTCGCCGCCGGCTACCGCGCCGGACTCGAGCCGCTGGTCGGCGACCTCGGGGTGCTCGACGGGCGAGGGCTGCCCGTGGTGCACGGCGCCCACGAGCCGCCGGGTGCTCCGGGGCTGTGGTTCACCGGCTTCACGAACCCGATCTCGGGGATGCTGCGCGAGCTTCGCATCGACGCCGAGCGGATCGCCGCCGCCATCGCACGCTGACACCGTGCTCGCCCGCCGTGCGGCGGACCCATCAACCGGCAATGCCTCGATCAGCCGAGTGCGCGAGCACGGACCCCGTTCGCAGGCACGGCCGAATGTCGGCTTTGCCGGTTGGCAGGCCCGGCGCTGCGGAGGCAAGGGGCTGAGGGGGCGGAGGATGGGGGGTGTCTGCAGGGGTCGTTGCCCGCCGCAAGGAATTGCTTCACGCGCGCAATGGCTCGTGGACGCCCCCCTTGGGCCGGGCCACACCGGGCCCCGCCGAGCCCGCCGGGCCCCGCCGGCCGGCTTCAGCCGGGCAGGCGAACCGTGTCGAGCATGAACTTGTGCTCGCGCAGTCGCTCGACGAGTGGCATCCCGATCGCCGTCGCGGGGGTGAGCACCCCGGCGGCATCGGGCAGGGCGTTGCCGTCCTCGAGCAGGGCGAGCGCGGCCTGGCCCAGCATCACCGCGGTACCGCTGTATCCGGGGTCGTAGGGGGCGGCGACCGTCGTGCGGTACCGAGCCCCGTTGGTGGCCTCGCCGGTGACCTCCATGCGGAACCGCCCGGCCGCCTGGGCCTCCTCGCTCGGACCCTCGCCCGGCTTGGGCAGCACCCGGTCCAGCAGCGACCGGGTCGGCCCGAACGCCATCCCGGCGAGCCCAGCGCCCAGGGCCACCGACGTCATCCCCGCGGCAACGGCTCCGGCTGGCCCGCTGCCGTAGTCCGAGTACTCGACGTACCGGAACCCCTCGCCGTACCCGAGCAGCGACGCCGACCGGGCGACGATCCGCGTGTTGAAGGCCGCCATGACGAACGGGCCGGTGAAGTGGCCGTTATCGGCATCGCGCTTGACCGGTGACGCCTTCGCCAGCTTCGCGAGCATCGCCGCCGGCCCCGAGGCGCCGGACCCCGACGACCCGGATGCCGTGGCACCGGTTGCGCTCGCGACCGTGCGGTCCCTGCCGGGCCGGGGACCCTCGGCCAGGGCCCACGGGTCGCCGACGATGCGGCGCGTGGTGGGGTCTGCCTTGAGCTCGTCGACCTGCACCCGGGCCGAGTCGATGGTGCCGCCGCTGAAGCCGCCCTTCATGCTGCGCACAGCCAGGTGGGTGCGGCCGAGGTCGGCGCCGTCGGCCTTGGCCGCCTGAGCAGTGAGCATCACGCCCAAGTCGCTCGGGATCGAGTCGAAGCCGCACGCGTGCACGATGCGCGCCCCGGTGCGCTTCGCGGTCTCGTGGTTGGCGGCGATGCTGCGGTGCACGAACAGCACCTCGCCGGTGAGGTCGCAGTAGTGCGTGCCGGCCTCGGCGCACGCGGCAGCCAGGGGCGCGCCGTACTTCACGTACGGCCCGACGGTCGTGACGACGACGTGGGCGCGGCGCGCGAGATCGGCCACGGCATCCGGGTTCGTGGCGTCGACGACGAGCAGCGGCCATCCGGCGGCCTGCGACCCGAGCCCGCGCGCCAGGTCCTCGAGGCGTGACTGCGAGCGACCGGCCAGGGCGATCCGCACCCCGTCGGGGGCCTCGGCGGCGAGGTGGCGAGCGGTCAGGCGCCCCACGAAACCGGTCGCGCCGAACAGGACGATGTCGAACTCTCGTGCACTCGCGCTCATCCCCCCACCCTAAAGCGCCCGTGGGCCGCGGCATGCGGCACAGTGTCACCCATGCGCACGAACCCGCGGGTCCTGGCCGTCGTCCAGGCGGGTGGTCAGGGGTCCAGGCTCGACGTGCTAACGCGTGAGCGGGCCAAGCCGGCCCTGTCGTTCGCCGGGTCGTTCCAGCTGATCGACGTCGCCCTGACCAACTGCGCCCACAGCGGAATCTCCGACGTCTGGCTGTCGGTGCAGTACCAGGCCGGGTCGCTGCACCACCACCTCGCGTCCGGTCGGCCGTGGGACCTCGACCGCACCCGCGGGGGCCTGCGCTGGCTGATGCCGCAGCAGGGTGGGGGATCGGCGGCCCAGGACGGCTTCTCCAACGGCAACGGCGACGACCTGCACCGGTTCTCCGACGCGATCCGCGAGTTCGCCCCGGACGCCGTCGTCGTGATGAGCACCGACCAGGTGCTGGCACTCGACCTGCGCCCGGTCGTGGCCGCTCACTTGGAGCGCGGCTCGCACTGCACGGTCGTCACGACCGAGGTGTCGCTGACCCAGGCGGCCGACAAGGCCGTCATCACCATCGGTCGGGGCTCGCGCGTCGCGCGGCTGGACTACAAGCCGGAGCGCCCGAGCGGCACGACGATCGCGGCGGAGGTCTTCGTCTACGACCCGACCGTGCTGCTCGCCACCCTTGAGGACCTGCGCCGCGAGTTGTCGCACACCGATGACGGCAACACCGGTATCGGCGACTTCGGCGAGCACCTGCTGCCGCGCATGATCCGCGACGGTGTCGTGCACGCCTGGCCGCACGAGGGGTACTGGGCAGACCTGGGCGCCCCTGCCGCGTACCTGTCGGCCCACCGCGACCTGCTGGCCGGGCGCGTCGACGTGCTTGACCGCCCGGACTGGCCGCTGCTCACCCGGTGGCCCGAACTGCCCGCGTCACGGGTCGACACGGGTGCCGTGCTCGAGGACGTCGTGCTGAGCGCCGGGTGCCGCGTCAAGGGGACGGTGCGGCGCAGTGTCCTCGGGCCCGGCGTCGTGGTCGAGCCGGGAGCGGTGGTCGAGGATGCCGTGCTGCTGGCCGGTGTTCGCGTCTCGCGTGACGCTCGGGTCGTGACCGCGATCCTCGATGAGGGTGTGCGGGTCGAGGCCGGGGCGCGCGTGGGTCAGGCGACCCGGGCCACGCGGGCGCACGATGACCACATCGCCGTGGTGGGGCGCGACTCGGTCATCGGCCGAGGCGTCACGGTGCCTGCGGGTGCCCGGCTCGAGCCGGGCACCACCGCGTGACAGTCGCGAGGTCGATGGGCTGATTTCCGCGCCAGCGGGCCGAGGTCAAGCCCGTTTCGAGTCGACGGCCGCGTGTGCCGGCCTCGCTGGCCGAACCTGTGAGAGGTGTAGGGGGTGCTGTGAGGGGTTCTTGCGGTGGTGAAGGGATTCCTTGCGCGGCGCAAGGGGTGCTGGAGCTGGGAGGTGCTGTGAGGGAGTCGTTGCGGTGGTGAGGGGATTCCTTGCGCGGCGCAAGGGGTGCTGGAGCAGGTACCTACCCCCGGCTCTCAGGAAACACCCCAGACCGGCGCAGACCTTGAGCCGTCAGGGGTACGTAGCCGCCACCGTCGCCGCGTAGCGGCCACGCACCTCGGCGGCCCGCGCGCGCCCGGCCTCGTCGGGCTCGACCGTGACGTCGACGGCGACGTCCCAGACCGGAGGCGCCTCGCCCCCGGCCAGAGCCCACGCGGCCTGCCGCGCCGCACCGACCGCGACGTACTCACCCGCGCCCGGCACAGCCACGGGCACGCCGAACACGTCGGCGGCCACCTCCTGCACGGCGACCGACGCGGCCGCACCGCCGATGAGCAGCACCCGGTGCACGGGGCACCCGGCTGCGCGCACGGCATCCACCGCCGCCGCGAGCCCGAGGAGCATGCCCTCGACGACGGCCCGCGCGAGGTTCTCGGGCGTCGCGTTCGAGCGGGTCAGGCCGTGCAGCGACCCCGTGGCCGCCGGCAGGTTCGGCGTGCGCTCTCCGTCGAGGTAGGGAAGCAGCGTCAGCCCGCCAGCACCGGGCGCCGCAGCCAGCGCCAACCGGTCGAGCCCGGCGTGGTCGGTGTTCAGCATGGCGGCACCCGCCCCGAGCACACGGGCGGCGTTGAGCGTGCACACCAGGGGTAGGAACCCGCCCTCGGCGTCGGCGAACGACTGCAGCGAGCCGCTCGGGTCGGCGCTCGCGACGTCGGTGCGGGCGAACGCCGTGCCACTCGTGCCGAGCGAGACGACGACGTCGCCGGGTACCAACCCGAGCCCCAGCGCTGCGCCCATGTTGTCGCCCGTCCCCGCTGCCACGGCGAGGCCGGATGCCGTGTGGCCGACGACCTCGGACGGCCCCGCCACCCGCGGCACGGCGAGGTCGGCGCCGCGCGTGGCGAGGGCGAGCAGGTCCTCGCGGTACGACCGGGTGCCCGCCGACCAGTAGCCGGTGCCGGAGGCGTCCCCGGCATCCGTGGTCCACGGGCGGGACGTGGCGGATGCCGTGGGCGCACCGCCCGCGCCTCCCGCACCGCCCGCGCCTCCCGCACCGCCCGCGCCTCCCGCACCGCCCCCGCCCGCACCGAGGATGCGCCCGGTCAGCCAGTCGTGCGGCAGCACGCACGTGGCGGCCCGGGCCAGGTTCTCGGGCTCGTGGTCGGCCATCCAGCGCAGCTTGCTGACCGTCGTCGCAGCCACGGGCACGACCCCGGTCGCGTCGGCCCAGGCCTGCGCGCCGAGCTCGGCCACGAGGTCGTCCGCAGGCCCCGCCGAGCGGGTGTCGTTCCACAACAGCGCCGGCCGCACCACGGCATCCGACTCGTCCAACAGCACCATCCCGTGCTGCTGCCCGCCGACGGCGATCGCGCTGACGCCGTCGAGCAGGCCGCCACCGCTGGCCTCCTGCCACGCCGACCACCAGTGGCGCGGGTCGACCTCGGTGCCGTCGGGGTGGCTGGCGCGACCCGTGCGCACGACCTCACCGGTCACCGCGTCACACACCACCACCTTGCACGACTGGGTGGAGGAGTCGACTCCGGCGACGAGCGGGCGATCGGCCTGGTTGTCCGTGGGCACCCCGCGACGGTAGCGCGTCAGCGGGCCGCGAACTCCGCTGCCTGACGCGCCGAGTACACCCGGTCGGCGGCGTCGATGCTGGCCCGGCTCGACAGGTCGACCCCGGCCTTCTTCGCGGCCGCCTTCGCCGCGGGGGTGCTCAGGTCGGGTGCCAGCACGAGTGCCGGCTTGATGGCGCGATCGGATGCCGCGTAGCGCCTCTGCTGGTCGGCCAACCTCTTCGTGGAGCCCTTGGCCGTGGTGAGCAGGGTTGCCGTGGCGGTGACCGTCGAGCCGGTGAGATACGGGCTGACCGTGGGGGTGTAGCCGCTCGCCTGGCCGGTGCGGTTGGGGTGGTAGGACTCCTGGATCGGGTTGGACAGCCCGTTGATCCACTCCGAGCTCGAGCACACCGCGTGGCCGACGAACGGGGTCGTGGGGTTGGCGAAGGAGAAGCCGGCCGCGGTGGCCCGGGCCTTCGTCGTGGAGTTCACCAGGTCGGCCATGGCGTTCAGGCGGGTCATCTCGCTCGAGGAGAACCACGTGAGCAGGTTGCAGTCCACCCCGTTGAAGATGCGCGGGTACCCGACGACGGTCACCTTCGCCTGGGGCGCCCGGGCCTTGATGCCGGCATAAAGGGTGTTCAGCGCGCCGGGCAGGGTCTGGTTCACGTAGGTCTGGGCCTTGTCGATGGCTCCGTTGCAGTTGCTGAGCCACGCCGGCTGGGCACACGTGGTCAGCACGCTCGCGAAGCCGGCGTCGTTGCCGCCGATCGAGATGCTCACGTAGGCCGTGCTGGAGTTCAGGGCGGAGAGCTGGGTGTTCGTGACGTCGGCGATCTTCGCGCCCGAACAGGCCCGGAAGTTCAGGGCGTACCCCTTGGCCGAGGCGATGAGCGAGGGGTAGGCGTACACCGATCGCAGGCAGCTCGTGCCGTCCGAGATGTAGCTGCGGGTGCCCGTGCCCGAGGAGTAGCTGTCGCCGAGCGCGACGTAGGACGGAGCCGCGGCATGGGCTGGTGCGGCCGAGACCACGAGGGCCGCGGTGGCGGCGAGGGCTGCGGTGGACAGGGCACGTCGTCGGGCCATGGGGGTCTCCTCGAATCAGCAGGGTCCTGCGGCTCACCCAGAGTCCACCCTCGCGGCCCCTCGTGGTGCGAGATTCGCGAAACCGCCGCGTAGCATCGAACAGTGGCCCTGACCGATCTCTCTCGCTGTTCCGCCGCCTCGCGTCACCGTGGTGACCCGCTGGCGGGCAGTGCCCCCGTCGCGTCGCGCTGGCTGCTCATCGAGCACCAGGGCCCGTGGGCGAAGAAGCCGCTCACCACGCCCCCGCTCACGGCATCCCTCGCCGACGAGATCGAGCGGATCTGCGCCTCGTTCGGGGGCAAGGTCCTGCTCGTGCGCCGTCCTGGCCGCCGCCTGCCCGGTGAGGACCCGCACTCGTGGTTCGCGATCGACACCATCCGCCGCACCCGAGTCAGGGGAGCCTGGCGGACCGCCGACGACCTGCGCGAGGCGGCACATGCCCTGGGGATGCCGTTGTCCGGCAGCGACGAGGACGCCGACCCGATGGTGCTCGTGTGCACCCACGCCACCCGGGACGCCTGCTGCGCGGTGCGTGGTCGGCCGATCGCGGCCACTCTGGCCAAGGCCCTGCCCGAGGAGGTCTGGGAGTGCACCCACCTCGGTGGGCACCGGTTCGCCGGCACGCTCCTGTCGTTGCCCGACGGTGCCTGCTTCGGCCAGCTCGACCCCGTCAACGCGCTGGCCGCCGTGACCGCGCACCGTGCTGGGCGCACCGACGCTCGCTTCCTGCGGGGGACCACCCGATGGGACCCGCCGGTGCAGGCAGCCCTGGCCGCGGTGTTGGCCGAGCACGGCCCGGCCGACCTCGACGACCTCGTCCCGGGGGCAGCCGACACCGACGGTGACCACACCAAGGTCGAGGTCTACGGCCGCGGCTCGCTCCCGGCCCGGGTGATCGTCGACGTCGTGACGCAGGCCCTGCCCGACGCCCCGCTGAGTTGTGGGGACGTGCCCAAGGCCCACGTGGCCCACCGCGCGACCCTGCGCCCCTGAGTCAGGGTGAGGGGGCGGAGGCCGGCAGCACCGTGGCCGTCGTGAGCGCCTCGTCGCGCGAGCACACCCGCTCGGGGTCCACCTCGCGCCGGTCGATCCGCGACCCGTTGACGAGCTGCACCCCGTCGTAGCTCGGCCGTCCCTCGATGACGTTGCTGTACCGGTAGCGCGTCAGTGTCGCGAGGCGGCAGTTCGTGCCGAACGTCAGCACGTCGAAGGCCGACGGCTGCCCGACCAGTTCCTCCCCGGGCGCCTGCTCGACGAAGTGGGTGACCGGGCCACCGCCGGTGAAGGTGCCGACCTGCACACGGTTGCCCTCGAGGTCGGTGGAGTGCATGTGACCGTTGACGAGCACCCCGCCCTCAACCCCCTTCAGCGCCCACGGTTCGTGGCTCACGACCACGTCGGATGCCGTCCGCCCCCCGAACGCGGCGACGAACGCTTCGCGGGCGGGCACCTGCTTCGCGGGTGAGCCGGTGCCGGAGTCGCCGAACCAGCGGGGGTCGTTGAACCCCGAGATCGTGATGCCGCCGATGGTGGCCTCGGTGTACTCGCCGGGCGTCGGCTCGAGCAGCACGACGTTCGGCACCTGCGCGAGCCGGGCCAGCACGGCGGTGTCGGTCGCGCTCGTGGCGTCGTGGTTGCCCCGCACGAACAGGTAGGGCACGCCCAGGGACTCGATGCCGCTGAAGATGCCCGCCGCCTCACCCTCGGCAACGGTGCCGAAGTTGAGCAGGTCACCGGCGTCGATGACGACGTCGACCGACTCCTCCTGAACGATCGTGCGCATCAGCGGGTACTGGTTGCCGCCGTGGATGTCACTGACGAGCAGGGCGCGCAGCGCGGTGTCGGCCTCCAGCGGCGCTGCCGAGTACTTCTGCTGAAGCGCCGTCGACAGCGCGATGACGTTGCGCAGGTACGGGGCGACCTGGGTGGCCCTGGCCTCGACGTCGGACAGGATGCCCTGGTTGCGCTGCAGGGTGCCGAGGATGCCGGTCGAGGTGAAGGTCTCCTGGCGCTGCGGTTGGTAGGTCGCGTACAGCGAGGCCGCCGTCAGCGTGGTGGCCAGCACCCACCCCGTGCCGCACGCGACGACGAGGGTGAGGCGAGGGCGACGGCGGCGCAGCAGGGCATCCGCCCCCACCACCGCGCCGATCAGCACGAGCCCGCCGAGGGCGAAGCGCAGCAGGACGTCGACGGCCACCTCGCGGATGGCCTCGCTCAGCTCGGCCGGTCCGGGGCGCAGCGACGCGAGGCTGACGTTGGGGCGGGACAGCTCGTCGGCGATGCTCGCGTTCACCTGTGGCACGGAGCGGATGCCGGGGGCGACCCCGGAGAAGCCGAGTTCGAGGTCGCCGAACGCCGTGGTGGCGAGGATCTGGCCGAGGTGGGTCGGGTCGGGGTCCAGCGTGACCGTGGCCTGGTAGTTGCGGGTGTGGGCCGTCGCGGGTGCAACCGTCGTCGCGATGACGCCGGCCGCGATGCACGTCACGGTCACGGCGAGCAAGCCGAGGGCCTGACGGACCCGACGCGAGCCGATCCGGTGACCGGCCCACCACCAGACCCCGGTCGCCGTGACGAGCGGCCAGAGGACCGTCAGGGCGGCGACCACCCGTTCGTGGAGCCCGAAGGACGCGCTGCTCAGCCCCAGTGCGAGAGTCGCGACGGATGCCGTGAGCACCACGGCCGCCGTGCGCGCGACGCGGTGGGTGAGCACCCGCGCACCGCCCTGCCTGGCGGCGAACCACGGCCAGATGCCGAGCAGGACGACGGATGCCGTGGCGACCGCCGTGTGCGCGGCCGAGGACTCGGCGCGCGACGGCAACGGCACGGCGGCGACGAGCAGGGTCGCGACACCACCAGCGGCGAGGATCGCGCGCCCGGTGCGCTGGGCTGATCCGAGGGCCCAGGCCGTGACGACGTGGGCCAGCCCGGTCACGACGAGCGCGGCGGTCATGACCCAGCGGTGCGGGGTGGCCGAGGCGGCGAGGGCACTGATCGTCTCGGACCGGGCGTCGAAGCCGCCGGGTTGGAGGGCGGCAGCCCACGTCCAACCGCCGACGAGCGCCACGACGGCGACCGTCGCACTGAGCACGGCAGTGCGGGGCCGTCCCCTGCGTGCGGGCATGCCTCAACCCTAGGTCCGGCACCTAGGGTTGCCCTCATGCCCGATGCCTCAGCAGCGTTCGACGCCCCCTTCGAGGGCGTGCTCCTCGACCTCGACGGCACGCTCGTCGACTCGATCGCCGCCGTCGAACGCTCGTGGATCCGGTGGTGTGGCGAGTTCGGCGTCGACCCCATGCGGTTGCGCGGGATGCACGGGGTGACCGCCGCCAACGTCATCGAAGGGCTGCTTCCCCCCGAGCAGCGCGAGCAGGCGCACCTGCGCATCCGTGAGATCGAGGTGGCCGACGTCGACGACATCGTCGTACTGCCCGGTGCCGCCGAACTCCTTCGGGCACTCGCCGACGCATCCGTTCCCACGGCCATCGTCACGTCGGGCACGCGCGACCTCGCCGAGGCACGCATCGCGGCGACCGGGCTCGTCCACCCGCCGGTGGTCGTCACGGCATCCGACGTCGAGCGCGGGAAGCCCTGGCCCGACCCGTGGCTGCTCGGCGCCCGCCTGCTCGGCGTGGATCCGGGGGAGTGCGTCGTCATCGAGGACTCGATGGCCGGGTTGCGGGCGGCACGTGAGGCCGGATGCCGTGGCCTCGTTGCGGTGACGAGCACCACCGCGCCCGAGGAGCTTCGTGAACTGGCCGGGGTCGTCGTCCCCGACGTCGCACACCTGTCGACCGAGGTCGAGCAGGGGCGGCTGCGCGTGCACGTCTGACGTCGCCGCTAGGGTGCACCAATGGATGCCGACGCCGTTGTCGTGGGTGCCGGCCTCGCCGGCCTCGTCGCCACGTGTGAGCTCGCCGATGCGGGCCGCTCGGTGGTGCTGCTCGACCAGGAGAGCGAGGCCAACCTCGGGGGTCAGGCCTGGTGGAGCTTCGGCGGGTTGTTCCTCGTGGACAGCCCGGAACAGCGCCGCATGGGGATCTCGGACTCGCTCGAGCTCGCCTGGCAGGACTGGCAGGGCACCGCGGGCTGGGACCGCCTGACCAACCCCGACGGCAGCCCCGGTCCCGACCACTGGGGGCAGCAGTGGGGGCGGGCCTACGTCGAGTGGGCTGCCGGTGAGAAGCGGTCGTGGCTGCGCGAGCGCGGCATCTCGTTCTTCCCGGTCGTCGGCTGGGCCGAGCGGGGAGACGGCACGAGTGGCGGGCACGGCAACTCGGTGCCGCGCTTCCACATCCCGTGGGGCACCGGCACCGGGGTGGTCGCGCCGTTCGAGCAGCGGGTGCGTGACCACATCGCCGCCGGCCGGGTGATCTACCGGCCGCGGCACCGGGTCGACCAGCTGGTGCGCTCCAGTGGTGTGGTGACGGGGGTTCGGGGGTCGGTGCTGGCGCCCGATTCGTCGCCCCGTGGCGTCGCGAGCAACCGCGACGTCGAGGGCGAGTTCGAGTACGGCGGCCAGGCCGTCGTCGTGACCTCCGGCGGCATCGGCGGCAACCACGACCTGGTGCGGGCCAACTGGCCGCAGCGGCTGGGGGAGGCGCCGACCGACATGCTGACCGGTGTGCCCGCCTACGTCGACGGACGGATGCTCGCCATCACCGAGGCAGCCGGGGGTGCCGTGGTCAACCGCGACCGCATGTGGCACTACGTCGAGGGCGTGCGCAACTGGGACCCGGTCTGGCCGGGCCATGCCATCCGGATCCTCGCCGGGCCGAGCGCGATGTGGTTCGACGGTCGCGGTGACCGGCTGCCCGCCCCGTACTTCCCGGGGTTCGACACCCTGGGGACGCTGGATCACCTCCAGCACACCGGGGTCGAGCACTCGTGGTTCATCCTCAACCGGGCGCTCGCCGGCAAGGAGTTCGCGCTGTCGGGCTCGGAGCAGAACCTCGACCTGACCCAGCGCCGCTACCGCGACGTGCTGAAGCGGCCGATCACCGCGGTCCAGCCCTCGGTGCAGGCGTTCCTCGACCACGGTGAGGACTGGTTGACCGCCGACACCATCGGTGAGCTCGTCGCGAAGATGAACGAGCTGACCCCCCACGCACCGCTGGACCCGGCGCACATCGAGCGCCAGATCGTCGAGCGCGACCGGCAGGTCGACAACGCCTACACCAAGGACGCGCAGGTCGCCGCGATCCGGGTGGCGCGCGGTTACCGCGGTGACAAGCTGACGAAGCGGGCCTTCCCGCTGCACCGCATCCTCGACCCCAAGCGCGGGCCGCTCGTGGCCGTGCGCCTGCGGGTGCTCTCCCGCAAGACCCTCGGCGGGCTGCACACCGACCTGACCGGGCGGGTGCTCGACCCCTTGGGTGAGCCGGTGCCCGGTCTCTACGCCGCGGGTGAGGTCTCCGGGTTCGGCGGTGGTGGCGTGCACGGGTACCGCGCGCTCGAGGGGACCTTCGTCGGCGGCTGCCTGTTCAGCGGTCGGGCTGCGGGTCGCGCAGCAGCCGCCGCCACCGCCTGATCCATACCCAGATCGACCAATAGGTCAGTCCAGGTACGGCCTGATCCGGCGGGCGGTACCCAGTTCGACCAATAGGTCAGTCCAGGTACGGCCTGATCCGGCGGGCGGTACCCAGATCGACCAATAGGTCAGTCCAGGTACGGCAACGGATGCCGGTCGCTCGGGGGCTGGTCCCTCAGAGGTACTGGCCGGTGCCCTCGGCGTGACCCGGTGAGGCGGGGCCTCCCGGCGCCGGCTGGCCGTGCGGCATGGCGCCGGACGGCGGCCCCGCGGGGTGGGAGGTGCCCGGCGGCAGGGCCCGCATCTGCTGCAGCTGGGCCTGCGCGGCCATCTGCTGGGCGACGAGCGCCGTCTGGATGCCGTGGAACAACCCTTCCAGCCACCCCACCAGCTGGGCCTGGGCGATCCGCAGCTCGGCGTCGCTCGGGGCTTCCTCGCGGAACGGCAGGGCGATGCGCTCGAGCTCCTCGACGAGTTCGGGGGCCAGGCCGTCCTTGAGCTCGGCGATCGATCGGCTGTGGATCTCGGCGAGTCGGGCCCGGCCGCGTTCGTCGAGCGGGGCGCTGCGCACCTCCTCCAGGAGCTGCTTGATCATCGAACCGATGCGCATCACCTTGGCCGGCTGCTCCACGAGGTCTGCCGGGTTGCTGGGGCGCTCGCGGCGCCCCTCACGCTCGCCCTGGGGCTGCTCGTCGTGGTGGGCGACGCCCATGCCGTCGGGGGTGACGACGACGACTCGCTCACCGTCGCTCGTGACGGTTGCGGGGACGGCCCGGTCCTCGGTCGAGGAGTCCTGGTCGCCGGTGGTGGTGTCGTGCTCGCTCATGCGCCCATCCTGCCCCACGGCATTCGGCACCACCGGGTTGACATCGACAAACGATATGCATATCGTCTATCAGTGCTATCGAAAGTCGATACATGACACACGAGAGGGACTGCTCATGGACCAGAACTCGACACCCACGGCACCCACACCCACACCCAGGCCCCGTCGCGACTGGTTCGCCTTCGACCGCAGCGACCGCTGGGGCATGGGCATCCTGCTCGGGTTGGTCGTCGTCATCACCGTCGCCACCAGCATCGTGCTGCCCATCCTGCGCTGGGCTGACGGCGACGGCATCCCCCTGCCGTTCCTCAGCGGCGTCACCGTGCCCGAGCTCGATGCGGTCGGAACCTCCTACGGTGTCGCGGCCTACGACGTCACGTTGGCCGATCCCACGGTCGCGCAACGTCTGCTCGACCTCGCCCCCGGCCTGTTGATCGTCGGTCTCATGACCGCCGGCAGCCTGCTGATCGTGGCGGTGATGCGCACGATCGCCGCAGGTGACCCGTTCGTCGCCGCCAATGTCCGCCGCATGCGCCAACTCGCGGCGGTGCTGCTCGTCGGGCCGTTCTTCACCCTCTTCCTGTCGATGTCGGTGCACGGGGCACTGCTCAGTGACGTCGACCTCGGCGGCCTCGCCCTCTTGGCCGTCCTCGACATCCCCTGGGCGTACCTCGTCGCCGGCATGGTGGTCGCGCTGCTCGCGGAGGCGTTCAAGGCCGGCAGCCGGCTGCGCGACGACGTCGAGGGTCTCGTCTGATGCCGGTCGACGAGCCACACCGCGTCACCTGCCACCTCGACCGGCTCCTCGAGGAGCGCGGCATGACCCTCGCGGCCCTCGCGGATGCCGTGGGCGTCACCGTCGTCAACCTCTCGGTGCTCAAGAACAACCGGGCCAAGGCCGTCCGGTTCAGCACCATCACGGCGATCTGCGACGTGCTCGAGTGCCAGGTGGGGGACGTGCTGAGCGTCGAGCGCGAGGTGCGCTGACGGCATCCGATCACCGGGCGCGAAGGGTCAGACGCGGCGAAGGGCGGGCTGGGATGCTGTCGCGAGCGCCGCCGCTGTCACCGCGGCTCCCACGGTCACGGCGAACGCGCCGTGGTGGCCGTGCACGTCGGCGAGGCGTCCGGCGGTGGCCGAACCGAGGGCGTACCCGAGCCCGGTGGCGCCGGCGAGGAGGGTCATCGCCGCACCGACCCGCTCGACCGGGGCGGCGCGCTCGCCGAGCATGAAGACGCTGATCATGTAGGGGGCGACGACGAAACCGAGCACGAGGACGACGGCGAACAGCTGCGGAACGGTGTCGGTGAGGAGCAGCGGCAACGACAGCAGGGCCAGGCCCAGGGCGGCGACGAGCACGCGTGAGCCGTACCCGAAGCGGGCGGGCAGGGCCGCGACGGCGAGCCCGGCGATGACCGACCCGACCCCGAGGCAGGCGTGCACCAGACCTGCGAGGCCGCTCTGCCCGGCATCCGTGGTGAGCACCGTCGTGCCGGTCTGGATGGAGCCGAACACCACCCCGATGAGCAGTTGTGCCACGAGCAGGATCGCGAAGGTGCCGGTGACGAGACGGGCGGTGGTCACGGCATCCGGGCGGTGGGCGTGGGTGAGGCGGGCGGTGGGGTGCAACGCGAATGCGCAGCCGAAGACGAGCAGGATCGCGGCGGCGATGAGCAGGGCGATCTCGGGGCTGGCCACGACGACGATGAGGCCGAGCAGCGCCGGGCCGAGCACGAAGGAGGCCTCGTCAGCGGCGCCCTCGTAGGAGAAGGCGGCCTCCATCAGGCGCGGTTGGTGGTGCTGCTGGTTGCGGGTGATGGGGCGCCAGCGCACCCGTGCGAGTGGGCCGATCTGCGGCATCGCGGCGCCGGCGACGGCTGCGGTGAGGATGACGATCCACGGGGTGACCTGCGCGTGGGCGAGCACGACGAGGGCGATCAGCCCGAGCCCGCCGAGCACCGACTGGACGAACACGACGGGCCGTTGCCCGACCCGGTCGGCCAGGGCCCCGGCGATCGGGGCGCCGATGGCGTTGGTCACGGCCAGGGCGCCGGCGGCGGCGCCACCGGTGCCGTAGGAGCCGGTGGTTCCGGCGACGAGCAGCAGGGTGCCCATCTGGGCCATGGCCAAGGGGAGGCGGCCGATGAAGGCGATGGCGACGTAGAGCGGGCCGGCGAGGCTGAACAGCCGCCGGTAGGAGGCGAGGGGGGACATGCGCAGCTTCCTGGTCTGCGCCCGGGGAGGGCGAAACGAGTGTGCGCCGAACCCGCCTCCAAGGACGCACCAGGACCCTGTGCTCCGGCCATTCTACCGGCATCCCCGCCCGACCCCGGCGGCCAAGAATCTTCCCGCCCGATGCCACTAGCTTCACGTTCGCACCACATTGGATGCCTTGCGAAGGTGAACCTTCCGGCATCGGGCGAGAAAGTTCAGAGGGTCAGGTGGCGCGGCGGGTGACCTGCGGAGCCTTGCGGATGCCGGCCCACGCGATCGCGCCCGCCACCACCGGTACCAGCACGCCCACGATGAGCAGTGAGAACCACGGGATGACGAGGATCGCGCCGTCCGACGTCGAGGCGCCGGTCAGCGGGTCCCAGCCCTGGCTCGTCAGCAACCTGGCCATGGCACTGCCTGGTACGAGCCCGACGGCGACCCCCAGCAGGCACCCGACCGCTGCGAGCATGAACGCTTGGGCGGCCGCCATGGCCCGTCGGGTACCCCGGGTCGCCCCGAGCGCCGCCAGGGTCGCCTGGTCGCTCTGCTGCTCGGCCAGCGTGAGAGCGGTGGACGTGAGCGTGATGACGAGCACGAGCAGGGCGAACACGCCGAGCAGGATTGCGACGACGAGCCTGTCCTCCCGCTGGAACCCTTGCTCCACCGCGACCCAGGCGTCGTCGCCGAGGGCGAGGCTCAGCTGCTCGGCAGTCTCATCGCTGATCGGGGACCCGGAAGGATCCCGAACGGTGAGCGTTGTCGGCAGGGTCGGCCAGTCACGGGTCGTCGGCGTGTCGATGGCGAGTACCAAGGATGCGCCGAGCATCCGCGCTGCCGAGTCCTTCGTCTGCGGCATGGCGATGACCGGCACCCTGACGTCCTGGTCGACCTCGAGGTCCTGGACCGCGTCCACGACCTCGACGGCGGTGGGGTCGGCGAGCGTGGTGCCCCGCACGATCCGGACCGTGCCCGACGCGTCCACACCACGCGTGCCGCGCACCACGGCGGCGCCGTCCCGCACCGCCTGTGACTGCGCGGCGTCGAGACCCAGTCGCCTCGCGATCTCGTCGGCGGGCAGGAGGGTCAACGTCATCCCGTTGTAGCCGTTGGTACCCGCCACCTGGCAGGGGGAGCCCAAGTACGCCTCGTCGTCGTTGGGCGGGATCCACTGCAGGTCGTTCACGCTGCGTTCGGGCGTGCAGCCATCGGGCACGACGTTGGCGAAGAGCAACCGGTATGGCGCGGTCGGTTCCTCGTCGCGCAGCCAAGGGTCGCCGGTGTCGACCGCGAAGTTCTCCGAGACGACGAGTGAGGGTGCCGCTGCCCGAACCGCGGCGACGTCCAGCAGGCCGGTGGGTGCCTGCACCAGTGCCTCCCCCCTGATGGTCTGGGCGACGTACTCACGTTCACGTTGCACCGTGTCACTGGACAGGCCGGTGAGCCCAAAGGTCAGGCCCGAGACGGCCGCGAGAACGGCAGCAACTGAGGGGGCGCTTCGTGACCGGTGGCGTGCGAGGTCGCGTGCGGCGATCCGAAGCGACGTGGGGAGTGAGCCCCCGAGGCGGCCGACCCCAGCCAGGACCATGGGAACGAGGAAGAGTGCGCCGAGGATGAGGGCGACGGCTCCGGCGACCACGAAGACCTCCGGTGAGACCCCGAAGACATAGCGAACACCCCCGTCGGTCGAGATGAGCCCCGTCCCCCACAGGATCAGCGCACCGCCTGCTCCCGCGATGAGCAGGCCGGCGGCGAACACCCAACGGCTCGGGCGGGGAGAGACGCTCTGACCCCGCATCACCCCCACGATGTCGAGGCGACCCAGCCGTCGCGCCGGCGCAAGTGCCGCGATGAGTGTGCTGGCCACCGCGCACAGGGCGACGCCAGCCAGGAGGCCCCATCGGATGTCGAAGGGACCTGCGATGCCCTGGCCCCCGCGCATCGTCCACGCGATGATCCCCCGGGCGGCGGCGACCCCGAGCAGCACCCCGAGCACCGCCGATGCCGTGCCCAGCACCAGTGCCTGGGCCAGCACCGTGCGCCGAAGCACGGCGGTGCTCGCGCCGTTGCTGGCCGCCAGCGCCAGAGTGCGCCGCTGTCGCGCCGCGCTGACCGCGAAGGCCGGCCCGACGAGCAGGGCCGTCGTGATGAGCAGCATCGCCGCGCCGAGCGCGATGACGAGGTTCAGTTGCTGGTTGTCGGCGGCGGCTGACCCCCTGGCCTCTTCGGGGATCTCGGCAGTCGATGGTGGATCGCGCAGCACCGCGGCCGAGGTGACCTGGAAGCCGTACTGGTTGAGGGCCAGCACCTCCGACCAGGTGACCGGGTCGTCCCCGGTGACGATCCACGCGTGTCTGCCCGAGACCGAGGTCGTGCCGTTCCTGAGTGGCTCGGAGACGACGAGGCCGGGCGAGCCATACAGCTCGCGGATCGCGGCCACGCCGACAATGTCCAGGGTGTGCTGTGCGCCGGCGACGGTCACGGTGACAGTGCCGCTGTCGGGAAGGCCACGCGACAGCCAGTGCGCCGTCACGAGCGCCTGCCGGTCGCCCTCGGGCCATCGGCCGGACAGCAGCCGCAGTTTGTCACCCAGACCGGCTCGCCCGTCGAGGGCGGTTGCGTCGACGCTGACTCGGCGGTCGCCGATCGTCGTCCGCGCAAGAAACGTGGACGTCGGGACGACCGGAGCCCCCACGAGTTGCGAGACGGCATCCGCATTGGTGAAGGCGTCGCCGCTGGCGTCGAAGCCGGGGACAGGCTTCGCCTGCTCGGGCCCGCTGCCGTATCCCTGGGTGGTGGAGGCTTCCTGGGAGATCATCAGAGCATCAGGGCCCTCGAGGAGTGCCTGGCCCGACCCCATCATCGAGGGGATCACCTCGGCCCCCGAGACATCGGAGGTGGCGGCAACCGTGACCAGGGCCGACAGCAACAGGGTGGGAAGCACGACCATGACGACGACGAGCGCGCTGCGCCCCTTGTGCCGACGCACGTCTCGGCGTGCCATCCGCAGCGCGACCGCCCAGCTCGCGCGCCAGGCGGCGAACCGGCTCGGCTCACCACCTGCGTCGCGGGTGTGGCGACCGCCGTCGGCGCGCCCCCCGGTGGGGCCCCCAGGGCGTCCCTCCGGGCGGACCAGCGTGGTCATCGCGCAGCCTCGCCCGCGGCGAGGAGGTCCTCCGCCTGCTCGCGATGGCCGGTGCTGTCGACGACGACGCCGTCGCGCAGGAACACCACCCGGTCGGCCCAGGCGGCGTGTCGCGCCTCGTGGGTGACGAGCAGCCCGGCGACCCCCTCGTCGCAGCGCTCGCGCAGCACACGCAGCACCTCTTCGCCGGTGTGGCTGTCCAAGGCTCCGGTCGGTTCGTCGGCGAGCACGAAGCGGCGGCTTCCGACGAGCGCGCGGGCGATGGCGACGCGCTGCTGCTGGCCGCCGGACATCTGGTCGGGGAAGCGGTCGGAGAGCTCCATGAGGTTCATCAGGTCGAGGGTGCGGCGGGCCTGACGCCGGGCCTGGCTGGCGCGCGTGCCGTCGAGCTCGAGCGGCAGCGCGACGTTCTCGGCCGCGGTCAGGCTCGGGATGAGGTTGTAGTCCTGGAAGATGAAGCCCATCCGGCGACGCCGCAGCTTGGCGAGGTCGCGCGGTGCGAGGTCGGTCAGTCGGTCGCCGGCGATGGTGACGGTGCCGCTCGTCGGTCGGTCGAGGCCGCCCGCCATGTTGAGCAGCGTCGACTTGCCCGAACCGCTCGGCCCCATGACGGCGACGAGTTCGCCGAGGTGGATGTCGAGGCTGACCCCGGCGAGCGCGACGACCGCCATGTTCCGGTCGCCGTGGATGCGCGTGACGTCGGTGAGGACGACGTGTGGTGTGCTCATGACTGGTTTCCCGCGGTGTACGTGTGGTGGGTCGTGCTGGCGTGGTGGCGGGCGGTGGTGGATGCCGTGGTGTCGGATGCCGGGTCGGCGCCGCGTGGGTGGGTGGCCGGGGTCTGGTGGTCCGGAGTCCTGTGCGGATCGGCGTACGCAGGCCGAGGGCGCCGGCGGGCGATGACCGTCTCGACGTGGTCGAGCCATCGGGCCTCGCCCTCGGTCGCGAAGATGAGGTTCTCCAGGACGAGCAGCCACGCGATCGGGTCCTCCCCGATGGCCCCTCTCTCGCCACCGGCGCCGGCCCGGCCGGCGCGCACGGCCAGGCCCTCGGCAGCCCCCTCTGTGCTGCCGAGGGCCTCTCGCTTGAGGCGGGTGAGGTCTCGCAGGTGCTGCAGCGTGGCCGTTCGCTGGGCCTGGACAACCCGGGGCACGTCGACCCCGGGGGCGGTCACGACGAGGGCGAGCTTGATCGTCAGCTCGTCGCGAGGAGTGTTGGTGCGGTCCACCGGCGTGGTCCACCAGGCGTCGAGAACCTGCCGGCCCGCGGAGGTGAGCCGGTACGTGATGCGCCCCTCGGCATCCGGCTCGCTCGCCTGTTCCACGAGGCCGTCGCGCACGAGACGGTCGAGCGTGGTGTAGACCTGCCCGACGTTGAGTGGCCAGGTGCCGCCGGTGCGTGCCTCGAACTCGCTGCGCAGCTGGGCTCCGTACTTCTCCCCCTCGGCGAGGAGTGCCATGAGTCCAGATCTGACGGACATCGCCGCCCCCTCTCGTCGCCGAATACTCGGTATGTACCCCGCCGTGGGCTCATGTATACCGAGTATTCACGCCCCCCGCAACACGTCCACCCCTCCCGACTTCGTGCGACTTCGGTGCCCTTCAGCGCCGGATTCCCGGCCAGAGGCGCACGCAAGTCGCACGAAGTCGGGAAGGGGGGAGGTGGCTGGAGTGCAATCAGTCTCAGGGAGTGGGGCTCAGCGGGCGAGGAACTGCGCGGCGAGCGCCAGGGCCGCGGGCACCGTCTGCACGAACAGGATCTTGCGGCTCGCCGTCGCAGCCCCGTACAGCCCGGCGACGATGACACAGCCCAGGGTGAACACCGCGAACGCGAACCGGTGCTCGCTCGGCCCTACCATCGCCAGCAGCAGGCCCGCGACGAGGAATCCGTTGTACAGGCCCTGGTTGGCGGCGAGCACCTTCGTCTGAGAGGCGAGCTCGCGGCTCGTGCCGAAAGCAGCACGGCCGCGCGGGGTGTCCCACCAGAGCATCTCGAGCAGCACGATGTAGACGTGGATCAGGGCCACGAGGCCCGTCAGGACCAGGGCGACGGTGCTCATGCCCTGATGTCTACCCCATCCGCGCACCCACGCGCGCGAGCATCCTCATACCGACGTGCGCGCGACTGCGCGACAGAGGTCAGGGGGTCAGCAGGATCTTGCCGATGTGGGCGCTCGCCTCGAGCTCGCGGTGGGCGGCTGCGGCGTCGGCGAGCGGATGCCGTGACATCACCACCGGGCGCACCTCACCTGCCTCGATGAGCGGCCACACGTGCTCGCGCACGGCCGCGACGATCGTGGCCTTCTCGCCGAGGGGCCGGGCCCGCAGCGACGTCGCAATCACCGCGGCCCGCTTGCGCAGCAGCACGCCGAGGTCGAGCTCGGCGCGGGTGCCGCCCTGCATCCCGATGACCACGAGCCGGCCACCGGTGGCGAGCACCGCGACGTTGCGCGCGAGGTACTTGGCTCCCATGTTGTCGAGCACGACGTCCGCGCCCGCTCCGTCGGTGGCGGCCAGCACCCGCTCGACGAAGTCCTCCTCGCGGTAGTTGACGAGCACCTCGGCGCCGAGGTCGGCGCAGGCCGCCAGCTTCTCCGGCGACCCGGCCGTGACGGCCACGACGGCGCCGATCGCCCGACCGAGCTGGATGGCCATCGTCCCGATGCCGGAGGACCCACCGTGCACGAGCAGGGTCTCGCCGGGCTGGAGGTTGGCGGTGAGGAACACGTTGGACCACACGGTGCACGTGACCTCGGGAAGCGCCGCGGCCTCGATGAGCGAGACCCCGCTCGGCACCGGCAGCAGCTGACCAGCGGGCACGCGCACCAGTTCGGCGTACCCCCCGCCCGAGAGCAGCGCACACACCTCGTCGCCGACCGACCAGCCCTCGACCCCGTCGCCCAGGGCCTCGATCGTGCCGCTGACCTCGAGCCCGGGCACCTCGGATTCGCCGGGTGGCGGTGCGTAGTGGCCCTGCCGCTGCAGCACGTCGGCGCGGTTGACCCCGGCGGCGGCCACCTGCACCAGCACCTCGCCGGTGCCGGGCTCGGGGTCGGGCACCTCGCTGAGCACCAGGGCCTCGGGGCCGCCGAACTCGGGGATCGTGATCGCCTTCATGCCACCCACCGTAGGCCGCGACCCGCCTGGGACATATCTGACCTTTTGGTCACATCTGTCCCACGGTCAGCGGGTGACCCGGCCGAGCCGCCGCCCCAGCGACCCGGCCGCCTGCGTGACCGCGCGCACGAGCGCGGCGGTCGCCACGGCATCCACGTCGGCCTGCGGGTAGCTCACCGCCACCCCCGCCACCGGATAGTCGTTGTGGTCGAGCACGGCGACGGCGACCGAGCCGATGCCGGGTGTCACGAGGCCGTCCTCCACGGCGTGCCCCCGCTGCCGCACCGTCTGCAACTCGGCCCGCAGCCGCGTCGTGGATGCCGGCCCGCGACCGTCGCGCTGGACGAGCGCAGTGCGGTCGGGGAACAGGGCCCGCACCTGTGCCGGTGGCAGCGCCGCGAGCATCGCGAGGCCGGATGCCGTGAGCACGGCTGGTAGTCGCACCCCTACGTCGGTGACCAACAACGGTCTCCCGGTGGCGCGCTGCTCGATCACGTAGAGCACGTCGCGCCCATGCAGCACGGCGAGGTGGGCGTTGTGTCCGGTCTGGTCGACGAGATGGTCCATGACGCCACGGGCCAGTCGCTCCAGCGGGGCCTGACGTTGGTAGGCCGAGCCCAGTTCGTACGCCGCGAGCCCCAACCCGTAGCGACGGGCCTCGGGCAGGTGGCGCACGTACCCGCGGTCCACGAGCACCGTGAGCAGGTGGTAGACGGTCGAGCGGGGCAGCCCGAGGTCACGCGCGATGGCTGCTGCGGGCACCGGCTCGCCGCGCCGGGCGATGAGGCCGAGCACGTCGAGGGCCTGGCCGGCCGCGGGAGCATTCGCCATCGCGTCAGCCCGCGGTATCCAGGGTGCGCAGGATGCGCTCGAGGTCCGCGCGGTCGGTGGCGCTGAGGCGGGCGAAGTACGTGTCGGCGTCCGCGCGTCGGGCCTGCCCGATCTCCTGCATCAACTGCCGTCCGGATGCCGTGAGCACCAACACCGTCGCCCGCCGGTCGCCGGGGTCGGGTTCTCGGGCGAGGAGACCGCGAGACTCGAGGGCGTCGACGACATCGGTCACCGACCGGGGTGCGACCCGCAGGTGTGCGGCCAGCTCCCCGAGCCGGAGGCCTTCGTGGCGGCTGATGACCTTCAGGGCGCGAGCGTGGTGCGGGGCGATCTCCCACGGGGCCATGGCCTCGGCGCCGCGTCGGCGCAGGGTGCGCGCCACCCGCATGACGAGGTCACCGAGGTCGGGGGTCTCGGACGAGGTGGGCCGGGTCATGCCGGGAATGCTAGCGCGAGGTCGTGTGTTTGACTCATTGTGAGGTAACCTCACTAACTGCTTCGTTCGAGAGGAGGACGCCCATGACGGCGACCCTCACTGAAACCCGATCCCCGCACGCCGGCGCGTCCCACGGCCCCGGCGCCACGGCATCCACCCCCTTCTCCTCCAGCCCAATGGCACCCAGCCCCCTGACCGAGCGCGCTGAGCGAGGCGGCCGAGGCGGTGGCGGTGGTCGCGGCGGTGCCATGACCATCGACCCCCGCGACAGGGCCCAGCTCGCCGACGCCCCCGTGCCGATCTCCCGCGTCCTCGCACTCTTCCGCCCGCACCGCGGCCGGGTGGCCGTCGTCGTCGCGATCATCGTCGCGACGAGCATCGTGTCGCTCGCCCAGCCGTTCCTCGTGCGCGAGATCGTCGACGTCGCGCTGCCCCGGCAGGACGTGCGCCTGCTGCTGCTCGCCGTCGGCGGCATGGTCGCCGTCGCGGCGATCACCCAGCTGCTCGGCGTGCTCCAGACGTGGCTGTCGACCCAGGTCGGCCAGCGCGTCATGCACGAACTGCGAACACGCGTGTTCACCCACCTCCAGCGCCAGTCGCTGGGCTTCTTCACGCGCACCCGCGGCGGCGAGGTGCAGTCGCGGCTGACCAACGACGTCAACGGGATGCAGGGCGTCGTCACCTCGACAGCCACCTCGATCGCGGCCAACCTCACGACCGCCGTCGCCACGGCCATCGCGATGGTCGCGCTCTCGTGGCGCCTGGCCCTGCTGTCGCTGCTCGTCATCCCGCCGGCCCTCTGGCTCACGCGCAAGGTCGCCCTGATCCGACGAGCCGTGACCGCCCAGCAGCAACGCCACCTCGCCGACCTCAACCACCAGATCGACGAGGGGCTCTCGGTGAGCGGCGTGCGCCTGGCCAAGACGCTCGGCACCTCGACCCGCAACGCACAGCGCTTCGCGACGACCTCGCACGAGCTCGTCGACCTCGAGCTGCGCTCGCAGCTGGCCGGGCGCTGGCGGATGGCCACGATGCAGATCGTCTTTGCGGTCATCCCGGCGCTGGTCTACCTCGCGGCCGGCCTGCCGGCGACGTCGAGCGGCATGACGATCGGCACGCTCGTCGCGTTCACGACGCTTCAGGCCGGCATCTTCCGCCCGCTCATGGGGCTGCTCAACGTGGGTGCCCAGTGGGTGGCGTCGATGGCGCTGTTCTCGCGGGTCTTCGAGTACCTCGACCTGGTGCCCGACGTTCCGGCGCCGACGCACCCGGTGTCGCTCGACCCGGCATCCGTGCGTGGTTCGGTGGCCATCGAGGGAGTCACCCTGCGCTACCCCGGCGCCGACCGGGATGCCGTCGCCGGGCTCACGCTCGCGGTTCCGGCCGGGTCGACGCTGGCCCTCGTCGGGGCCACCGGATCGGGCAAGTCGACCGTCGCAGGCCTCCTTGCCCGCCTCCACGACCCGGATGCCGGCCGCGTCACGGTGGACGGTGTCGACGTGCGCGACCTCGACCCCGACGTGCTCGCATCGATCGTCGGTGTGGTCTCTCAGGAGAGCTACCTCGTGCACGCCCCGGTGCGTGACAACCTGCTGCTTGCCCGCCCCGAGGCGAGCGAGGGGGAGCTGTGGGCGGCGCTGGCCGCCGCCCAGGTCGCCGACCTCGTGGCGTCCCTGCCAGACGCACTCGACACCGTCGTGGGGGCGCGTGGGCACCGCTTCTCCGGGGGTGAGCAGCAGCGACTCGCTGTTGCCCGCACGATCCTGCGCGACCCCCCGGTGCTCGTGCTCGACGAGGCCACCTCGGCGCTCGACACCAGCACCGAGCGGGCCCTCCAGCGGGCGCTCGACGAGCTGGCCCGTGGACGCACCACCATCACGATCGCCCACCGCCTGTCGACCGTGCGCGACGCCGACCGGATCGCCGTGCTCGACGCCGGCCGCCTCGTGGAGTCGGGCACCCACGACGAGCTCGTCGCTTCCGGAGGGCAGTACGCGGCCCTCGTCGCCGCCGCTGAGCGTACCGAGATCGACCAATAGGTCACTCGGGGTACGGGCAGCCCGTACCCACATCGACCTATTGGTCACTCGGGGGACGTCCCGGACCGTCGGCGCCGGACCTGGGTCGACCTATCGGTCACTCGGGTTACAGGGCCGGGAGCCGGTGTCGAGTCTCGCCCCTGAGACGGTATGCCGTCCGCTCGCCTGTCGCGGACGGCATCCGTCGCGCTCCAATGGACGTCATGAGCAGCGCATCCTCCACCCCCGGCCTCGAGCCCGTCACCGTCGGTCTCGGCCCCCTCACCATCGACGAGGTCGTGCAGGTCGCCCGCCACGACGCCCCGATCGCCCTGGCCCCGGAGTCGCTCGCCGAGGTGCGCCGCACCCGCGAGGTCATCCGCGGGCTGGCCGACGACACCGAACCGCACTACGGAGTCTCCACCGGCTTCGGGGCGCTGGCCACCCGCCACATCCCCACCGAGATGCGCCGCCAGCTGCAGCGCTCCCTCGTCCGCTCCCACGCGGCCGGTTCCGGCCCCGAGGTCGAGCGAGAGGTCGTGCGCGCCCTGATGCTGTTGCGCATCTCGACGCTGGCGACCGGGCGCACCGGCATCCGCGAGGAGACCCTGACCACCTACGTCGCCATGCTCAACGCCGGCATCGCGCCGGTCGTGCACGAGTACGGCTCGCTCGGCTGCTCCGGCGACCTCGCGCCGCTGTCGCACTGCGCGCTCGCGCTCATGGGCGAGGGTGAGGTTCGCGACGCGAACGGCGATCGGATGCCGGCCGCGCAGGCCCTCGCGGACGCCGGCATCGCGCCGGTCGAGCTCCAGGAGAAGGAGGGCCTGGCCCTCATCAACGGCACCGACGGCATGCTCGGCATGCTCTGCCTGGCCATCCACGACCTGCGCGACCTGCTCGTCGTCGCCGATGTCGCGACGGCCATGTCGGTCGAGGGCCTGTTCGGCAGCGACGACGTCTTCGCCGCCGACCTGCACGCCCTGCGGCCCCAGCCGGGTCAGGCCGTGTCAGCCGAAAACATCCGAACCCTGATGGCGCACAGCGGTATTCGTGAGAGCCACCGCACCGAGGCCTGCACCCGCGTCCAGGACGCCTACTCGCTGCGCTGCGCCCCGATCGTCACCGGCTCCGCCCGCGACACGGTCGACCACGCCGCCCGCGTCGCCGGCTGGGAGCTCGCCTCGGCGGTCGACAACCCCGTCGTCACCCCGGACGGTCGCGTCGAGAGCAACGGCAACTTCCACGGCGCCCCGGTGGCCTACGTGCTCGACTTCCTCGCCATCGTCGCGGCCGACGTCGCCTCCATGTCCGAGCGCCGCACCGACCGGTTCCTCGACAAGGCACGCAACCACGGCCTGCCGCCGTTCCTCGCCGACGACCCCGGCGTCGACAGCGGCCACATGATCGCGCAGTACACCCAGGCCGCCATCGTCTCCGAGATGAAGCGCCTGGCCGCACCCGCCTCCGTCGACTCCATCCCGAGCTCGGCCATGCAGGAGGACCACGTCTCCATGGGCTGGTCCTCGGCTCGCAAGCTGCGCCGCAGCGTCGACGGCTTGTCGCGCGTGCTGGCGGTCGAGGTGCTCACCGCGGCGCGCGGCATCCAGCTGCGGGCGCCGCTGGAACCGGCGCCCGCGACGGCATCCGTCGTCGCCACGCTCACGGCGTCGGATGCCGGCCGCCCCGGTCCCGACCGCTGGTTGGCTCCCGAGATCGAGACGGCTGTGGGTCTGGTCGTCGACGGGAGCATCCGGCGCGCGGCCGAGGCCGTCACCGGCCCCTTGGCGTAGCGATCTCGCCTGGGGGGCGGGCCGACTAACCGGCAGTGGTGTCGATCGCGCGTCGCCTCGAGCGTGGCCGGTCGGGCCGACGGGCCCTTCTGCCGGTCGGTGGGTCCGCAGAGGGGGTCCCAGCCGGCAGGACGCCGCCGAATTGGGCTCAGGCCATCCCGAGACCGGCGCGGCCGGTCTCGTTGAGGTCTGCCGCGCTGAACCGGTTGGGCCACTCGCGCTCGTAGTGCTCCTCGGGGAAGTCGCTCGGGCTGGAGCCGGTGAGGAAGGCCTCGCGCACGTGCTCGCTGTAGACCTCGTTGCGGGGGCACCAGGGTGCGGCGGGGATGTACATGACGTTGCCCCAGCCCTGCTGGTCCTGCACCGGCGCGACGCTGTGGATCATGTCGGCGTGCCACCAGACCGAGTCGCCGGCGCGCACGTCGGGGATGCCGGCCATGGCGCGCAGCAGGAGGGAGTGCCACGTCTCGGTGGCGGGGAAGACCTGCCCGGTCGTGACCCCGCACATGTCGTCGTCGGCGACGTCATCGAGCAGCGGACGCAGCATGAGGTAGCCCATCGCCTCGGGGATCGGCACGGTGTGCAGCACCCCCTGGTCGTGGTCCATGTCGGACAGGGCCGTCCAGCCCTGGAAGGTGCGAAAGGCCGAGCACATGGTCGAGCCCGGGTACTGCGGGCCGGCGGTGCGGTGGGCGGCGTCCCACGGGTCGTACTGCTCGACCGTGCCGTCGAACAGGTGCCGGAAGGCCTGCTGGTAGGCAGTCGTCATCCACAGGTCGAGGGTGCCGGGGTCGAGGTGGGAGCCGAGGCCGGCCGAGTCGACCCCCGGCGGGCGGCGGCGGATGCGGTCGGGGTAGAGGGAGTCGCGCGCGGGGTCGAACCACTGGATGCCGTCGGACTCGCTGACCCACTGGGCATTGAGGAACGCCTGCACGGCGGCCATCCGCTCGCTCTGGCGGGCCTGCATCTGCGCCGGTGACCAGTAGATCGGGTAGATCTCGGGCTTGGAGCCGACCGTGCCGAAGAAGTCGTCACCGGGCCCGCGGTAGTTCTCGAAGAACTGGTTGCTCTCGACGTAGTCGACGATCCCGGCATCCCACGCCAGCGCCTGCTCCCGGGGGAAGTGGCCACGCACGACGAGGCAGCCACGGCGGTGCAGCGCCTCGAGCTGGTCCGGCGTCACGGTGCCCGACTCGATGTCTGCGTAGTCGATGACGGGCCACACGTTCTCGCCCGCAGCCAGTGCGGCCTCGATGGCCTCGACCTGTTCGGTGACGCGCGCCTCGATGACGGCGAAGACCTCCTGCACCGTGCGCCCGGAGGCCTCGATGCGTGCCCGCAGCGCAGCCTTGACCTCGCGGATGGCCTCACCCAGGTTCTCGGGCGTGCTCTCCCAGTGGGGCAGGGGAGGCAGCGGGCCCGCCGGCGTGGTCGCTGGGGTTGGCTCGGCGGGGCCGAGGTCGGTGCTCTGGGTCTGGACGGACATCCGCGTCAACTCCTATTGGTAGGACTCCTTACAAAAGAGGTTAACGGCGGTGCCTCGTTTTGGCAAGAGTCCTTACTAGAATGGTGGCGTGACCACGGTGATGCCGTCCCTCGACCTGCTCCGCTCGCTGTCGGATGAACACGTGCTCGGTGCGTTCATCGACCACCCGCGACTGACGAGAACGGAGCTCGCCGAGCTCACCGGCATCTCCAAGCCCACGGTCTCGGAGAGCGTGCGGCGCCTCGTCGCGGCGGGGCTCGTGCTCGACACCGGCGAGCGCACCACCGGTCGGGGTCGCTCGGGCTCCTACTTCGCGCTCTCCCCGGCACTTCCCGGCGCCCTCGTCGTCGACATCGCCCCGGATGCCGTGACGATCGAGAGCGTGGACGTCCGGGGCCGCGTCCACGCACGAACCCAGCGGGTGTTGACCTCACCGACGCGACCGGCGACGGTGCGACGCGCCCTGAAGGCGGCGGCATCCGAGGCCGTGTCGGAAACTGTGACCGGTGGCACGCCCACGCCGGCCCTGGCCGTCGTCAGCGCCGCCGACCCCGTCGACCGGGCGACCGGCCGCCTGGTCCACCTGCCGGACTCCCCGTTCCTGATCGGTGAGTTCGACCCGGTCGGCGAGTTGAGCGGTTTCGTGTCGGGCGAGGTCGTCGTCGACAACGACGTGAACTGGGCGGCTCGCGCTGAGGCCGGGGGTGGCGACTTCGCGTACCTGCACCTCGGGGCGGGTCTGGGCTGCGCGGTCGTCGCCGACGGTGTGGTGCTGCGGGGGCACGGGGGCCTCGCCGGCGAGATCGCGCACGTGATCACCCGTGACCGCAGAGGGCGGGCAGTGACGTTCACCGAGTTCTTCGCCTCCGTCGGCCTGCGCCAGCCCGACAGCGCGGCCATCAACGTCGCAGCCCTGGTTGAGCGGGTCACGGCGACCGGGCGGGGCGGTGCGGCCTTCCGCTCGGCCCTTGGCGAGGCCATCGCCGGCGCACTGACCGCGGTCATCGCCCTCGCAGACCCCGGCGAGGTCGTCGTCGGCGGGGAGTGGGGGAGCCATCCGAGGGTGCTGGAGGCTGCTCGATCTGCCGTCGCCGCGGCGCCGCGAACCGTGGCGTTGCGGGCGCCCACGTGTACTCGCGAGCCTGCCCTGGTCGGCGCGCGCACTCACGCGGTCGCCACGCTGCGGCGCGACCTCCTCGCGACGCTCAGGTAAGCCGACGGCATCCGACGTGTGTGAAGAACGGCCCAGGGGCGGCACCTTTCACAGACACGCCCAGCGTCTCAGATCCCAGACGCGATCGGGCTCGCGGCTCTTCTGTCGGGATGCCGTCGGCGGGACAGTGGTGAGCAGAAGCCAGCGACCACGACTCGAAGGAGACCCCCATGGACGGCGCCCGCCCCGTGCGCAGCCCCCGCGGCACCACCCTCACGGCCCGCCAGTGGTCGACCGAGGCCCCCCTGCGGATGCTCATGAACAACCTCGACCCCGAGAACGCCGAGCGCCCCGACGACCTCGTCGTCTACGGCGGCACCGGCCGGGCCGCGCGTGACTGGAGGTCCTTCGACGCGATGGTCCGCACCCTGACCACGCTCAAGGCCGACGAGACGATGCTCGTGCAGTCGGGCCGCCCGGTCGGCGTGATGCAGACCCACGAGTGGGCACCGCGCGTGCTCATCGCCAACTCCAACCTCGTCGGTGACTGGGCGACCTGGCCCGAGTTCCGCCGCCTCGAGCACCTCGGCCTCACGATGTACGGCCAGATGACCGCCGGGTCGTGGATCTACATCGGCACCCAGGGCATCGTCCAGGGCACCTACGAGACCTTCGCCGCGGTGGCCGAGAAGCGGTTCAACGGCACCCTGGCCGGCACGTTGACCCTCACCGGTGGCTGTGGCGGCATGGGTGGCGCCCAGCCGCTCGCCGTCACGATGAACGAGGGCGTCTGCCTCGTCGTCGACGTCGACCCCGCCCGCCTGCACCGCCGTGTCGACCACCGCTACCTCGACGAGGTCGCCCACGACCTCGACGACGCCGTCGAGAAGGTGCTGCGCGCCAAGGCCGAGCGTCGCGCCTGGTCCGTCGGCGTCGTCGGCAACGCCGCCGAGATCTTCCCCGAGCTGCTGCGCCGCGGGGTGCCGATCGACATCGTCACCGACCAGACCAGCGCCCACGACCCGCTGTCCTACCTGCCGGAGGGCGTGGCGCTGGAGGAGTGGGCCGAGCTGGCCGAGAAGAAGCCGGAGGAGTTCACCGATCGAGCCCGGGCCTCGATGGCCAAGCAGGTCAAGGCGATGGTCGAGTTCCAGGACGCCGGGGCCGAGGTCTTCGACTACGGCAACTCCATCCGCGACGAGGCCCGTCAGGGCGGGTACGAGCGGGCGTTCGAGTTCCCCGGCTTCGTGCCGGCCTACATCCGGCCGTTGTTCTGCGAGGGCAAGGGCCCGTTCCGGTGGGCAGCGCTCTCGGGTGACCCCAAGGACATCGCCGTCACCGACAAGGCCGTGCTCGACCTGTTCCCCGACAACGACCGCCTGCACACGTGGATCCGCGGCGCGCAGGAGCGCATCGCCTTCCAGGGCCTGCCGGCGCGGATCTGCTGGCTCGGTCAGGGCGAACGCGACAAGGCCGGGCTGGCGTTCAACGACCTCGTGCGCACCGGTGCCGTGCAGGCCCCGATCGTCATCGGCCGCGACCACCTCGACACCGGCTCGGTGGCCAGCCCCTACCGCGAGACCGAGTCGATGCTCGACGGGTCCGACGCGATCGCCGACTGGCCGCTGCTCAACGCGCTCGTCAACACGGCATCAGGCGCGTCGTGGGTGTCGATCCACCACGGTGGCGGTGTCGGCATCGGCCGCTCGCTGCACGCCGGCCAGGTCTCGCTCGCCGACGGCACCGACCTCGCCGCGCAGAAGCTCGAGCGCGTGCTGACCAACGACCCGGCCATGGGCGTCATCCGGCACGTCGACGCGGGGTACGACATCGCCGAGCGCACCGCCGCGGAGCAGGGCGTCCGCATCCCGATGCGCGAGTCCTGACCCGTCGGGTTCAGGCGGGCCCCACCCCTCACACCCGCCGACCACACCCCGACTTCGTGCGACTTCGGTGCGGTCCGAGCCCGAGAAGTGGCTCATTTCCGCACGCAAGTCGCACGAAGTCGGTTCTAGAGGGGGTCGGTGATGTCGGCGACGTCGGCACTCAGGGCGACCAGCGCGGCATCCGCCTCAACCGTCGCCGCGACACCGTGTGCCCCCGCCCCGAGCGACACCCTGCGCCCGGCCATGCTCACGTCGGCGATGACCGGCCAGGCCGTGGTCGACCCGAACGGCGTGATCGTGCCGCGCTCGTACCCCGTGACCTCGAGCGCCGTCGCGGCATCCGGCATCGACACCCGGTTCACCCCAAGGTGCGCCCGCAGCTTCGGCCACGAGATCTCCCGGTCACCGGGCACGAGCACGAACAGGAAGTCACCCTCGCCCCGACGCACGACGAGCGTCTTGACGATGTCGCGCGGCTGCACCCCGCGGGCCGCGGCCGCTTCCGCGAGCGAGCCGACGCGCCCGTGGCGGGTCACCGCGAAACCGATACCGGATGCCGTGAGCGCACCGACCGCTCGGCCCTCGCCTGACGTCGTCATCAGCCCAGAGTACGGCCCGACCCGACGACCGAGGAGGAGCAACTTGTCTGGCGTCCGAGACAAGTCCACCGCACTCGCGCCCCCGCGAAGGCGCCGGAGTTGGTCCAATGGACCCATGATCACGATGTCGAGCCCCGGGGGTGCGGTCGGCCCCCCGAGCCCGGCCGTGAGCGGCTTCCGACGCCTCTGGCAGGACCTGCACGACATCGGTCGCTCGGCCGACACCGGTGGCTACAACCGGTTCGCCTGGACGCGAGAGGACCACGACCTGCGCGAGTGGTTCACCGGCCAGTGCGAGCAGCGCGGTCTCGACGTGACCACCGACCGGATGGGCAACCAGTGGGCCTGGTGGGGTGACCCCGACGCAGCCGTCGCCGCGGGTGATCCCGGGGTGGTCATCGGGTCGCACCTGGACTCGGTGCCCGACGGCGGAGCGTTCGACGGCCCGCTCGGCGTCGTCGGTGCCCTCGCGGCGATCGACCACCTGCGCGCGATCGGCTTCACCCCGACCCGTCCCATCGGCGCGGTCAACTTCGTCGACGAGGAGGGCGCCCGCTTCGGGGTCGCCTGCGCGGGCTCGCGCGTCATCACCGGCGTCCTCGGGGGAGACCGGGCCCGGGGCCTGACCGACCGCGACGGCACCTCCATGGCCGAGGCGATGCGAGCTGCCGGGCGCGACCCTGCGCACGTCGGCCGCGACGACGAGACCCTCGCCCGCATCGGCACCTTCGTCGAACTGCACGTCGAGCAGGGCCGGGCCCTGGTCGACCTCGGCCATGCCGTCGGTGTCGGCAGCGACATCTGGCCCCACGGCCGGTGGCGCGTCGACCTCCCCGGCGAGGCCAACCACGCCGGAACCACCCGCCTCGAGGACCGCGAGGACGCCATGCTCGGCCTCGCCGCCATGATCATCGCCGCCCGCCGAGCCGCCACCGACCACGGCTGCGTCGCCACCGTCGGGAAGGTCAACATCGTCCCGGGTGGCGTCAACGCGATCGCCAGCGGCGCCACGGGCTGGCTCGATGCGCGCGGCGCCGATGCGGATGCCGTGCGGCGGGTCGTCGCGGACGTCGGGGCCGTCGTCGCCGACTTCGACGGGCTCGTGACCCAGGAGTCCTGGACCCCGACGACGATGTTCGACCCGGCTCTCGCGCAGCAGATGGCGGCGCGGCTGGGTGGAGTCCCGGTGATCGGGACGGGTGCGGGCCACGACGCCGGAATCCTCGCGAACGACGGCATCCGCACGGCGATGTTGTTCGTGCGCAACCCGACCGGGGTGTCGCACTCGCCCGACGAGTGGGCCTCGGCCGACGACTGCGTCGCCGGGGTGCTGGCACTCGCCGACGTCGTCAGCGACCTCGCAGGGGCGGATGCCGCGCGCGGTGGCGAGCGCGATGAGCAGGCTGAAGGGCCCGCCGCGTGAACACGTACTGGTGCGAACACGCCGCGCTGCCCGACGGCATCCGACGCTCGGTGCGCATCGAGGTGGCCGAGGGCAGGATCACTGCCGTCACCCCCGGTGAGGCCGCCCGACCGGGCGACGTCGCGCTGCGTGGCGTCGTCCTGCCCGGCCTCGCGAACGGCCACAGCCACGCCTTCCACCGGGCCCTGCGCGGACGCACCCACGACGACGGCGGCAACTTCTGGACGTGGCGCACGGCGATGTACGCCGTGACCCACCGCCTCGACCCGCAGACCTACCAGGCGCTGGCGACGGCGGTCTTCGCCGAGATGGTCCTCGCGGGGTTCACCGTCGTCGGGGAGTTCCACTACCTCCACCACGCCGCCGGTGGTCGCCGGTACGAGGACCCGAACGCCATGGGCGTGGCGCTCCTCGACGCGGCGCGCGCGGCCGGCATCCGGATCACGCTCCTCGACACGGTCTACCTCGAGGGTGGGCTCACCGCTGACGGACACCTGCCCCTGGACGAGGTGCAGCAGCGCTTCAGCGACGGCAGCGTCGCTGACTGGGCGCACCGTGTCGACCTGCTCGCCGACGACGCGACCAGCCGGATCGGCACCGCCGTGCACTCGGTGCGTGCGGTCCCCGCCCACGACCTGGCGGCGGTCGGCGAGTTCGCCGCGCGCGGGGGGCGGCCGCTGCACGTGCACCTGTCGGAGCAGCCGGGCGAGAACGCGGCCTGCCAGGGTTTCCACGGGTGCTCTCCGACCGAGCTGCTCGCCCGCGAGGGGCTGCTGACCCCGGCGACGACGGCCGTGCACGCCACGCACCTCAGCGACCGCGACATCGAGCTGCTCGCCGACACCCGCACGACCGCGTGCTTCTGCCCGACCACCGAGCGCGACCTCGCCGACGGCATCGGCCCGCCCCGGCGCCTGCACGATGCCGGGGCGCCGCTCTCGATCGGGTCGGACCAGCACGCGGTGATCGACCCCTTCGAGGAGATCCGCGGGGTCGAGATGCACGAGCGCCTCGACAGCCTCGAGCGTGGTCGCTTCAGTCCGCTCGAGCTCCTGCGCATCGGCACGGTCAACGGCTACCGCTCGCTCGGGTGGGACGACGGCGGGGTGCTGGCTGCGGGGGCGCTGGCCGACCTCGTGGGTGTGCGGCTCGACAGCCCGCGCACCGCCGGGTGCAGCGCGGCGCAGGTGGTGTATGCCGCGACCTCGGCGGATGTGACCGACGTCGTCGTCGGCGGGCAGCACGTCGTCGCCGGTGGTCAGCACCGCCTCGGAGACGTCGGCTCGTTGCTGCACGATGCGATCGCGGCGGTGCGGCGATGAGCGCGACCGGGGCCAACGGCATCCCCGCCACCCCCGGCCAGTCGAGAGTAGGCAACACGCCGTCTGGGCAGACCAGCACACGGCGATTCGCCTACTCTCGACCGGCGGGTTCGGGGAGTGGTGCGGCATCCGACGCCGTGCTCGTCACCGGGATCGGTGAACTCGTCACCTGCGCCGGCGCCGACGGCACGATCGCCGTGGATGCCGCCGCGTCGGTGGCGCAGCGACTCGGTCTCCTTCGGGATGCCGCGGTGGTGGTCGTCGACGGAGTCGTCGAGTGGGTGGGGCGCGCCATTGACGCGCCCGCGGCCGACCGGAGGATCGACGTCGACGGTCGAGCGGTCGTCCCGGGGTTCGTCGACAGCCACAGTCACCTCGTCTACGCGGGGGACCGGGTGGGGGAGTTCTCCGCGCGCATGGCGGGCACGCCCTACGACGGGGGTGGCATCGGGGTGTCCGTCAGTGCCACCCGAGCCGCCAGCGACGACGAGCTGCGGGCCCTGCTGCAAGCTCGCGTCGCCGAGATGCGGGCGCTCGGCACGACGACGGTCGAGATCAAGAGCGGCTACGGCCTCAGCGTCGCCGACGAGGAGCGCTCGCTGCGCCTGGCCGCGGAGTTCACCGACGAGGTGACCTTCCTCGGTGCGCACGTCGTGCCGCCCGAGGCCCGAGCTGACCGGGCCGCCTACGTCGACCTCGTCTGCGGGGCGATGCTGCAGGCCTGCGCCCCCCACGCCCGGTGGATCGACGTCTTCTGCGAGCCGGCCTCACCGCACGCCTTCACCGAGGTGGAGGCACGACGCGTCCTCGTCGCCGGGCGGGATGCCGGGTTGGAGCTTCGCGTGCACGGCAACCAGCTCGCGGCCGGGCCCGGGGTGCAGCTGGCCGTCGAGTTCGGTGCTGCGAGCGTGGACCACTGCACCTTCCTCTCGCCCGCGGACGTCGAGGCTCTGGTCGGTGCAGCCGGCACGACCGTGGCGACCCTGCTGCCCGGGGTGGAGTTCTCGACCCGGTCGCCCTACCCCGACGCTCGCGGGCTGCTCGACGCCGGGGTCGACGTGGCGCTGGCGACGGACTGCAACCCGGGAACCTGCAACACGGCATCCATGCCGTTCGTCATCGCGCTCGCGGTCCGCGAGATGCGGATGACCTCGGCCGAGGCGCTCGTCGCGGCGACGGTCGGCGGGGCTCGCGCGCTGCGGCGCGGCGACATCGGCCGGATCGCCGTCGGGGGGCGGGCCGACCTGGCAGTGCTCGAGGCGCCGTCGTATGAACACCTGGCCTACCGGCCGGGGATGCCGCTCGCCCGAGCCCTCGACCTCTGAACCCGGAGGTGCCGGCGTTCGTCATCCGGCCCGAGGTCAGCTGGGCCTGAGGTCAGCTGGGCCTGAGGTCAGACCTGCTCCTCGCGGATGGCCTGGGGCAGGTGCCCGGCCGAGTTCGCGTAGAACTGGGCCGCCTTGCGGGTGGTGAGGGTCTTCGCGGCGCCGACGGCCAGCCCGGTGAGCGCGGCATAGAGGACTGCCTTGCTGATCGGCGCCTCAGGGCTCTTGGGGTTGACGTCGTCCTGCACGGCCCGTGACCAGATGAGGTCGACGACCTTGGTCGCGAGCAACCCTGCGAGCACGGCTCCCCCTGTGCCCATGATCTTCCAGGCGAGTGGCCCCATGCTGGTCGGTCCTTACGTCGGCGGTGTGGTGTGGTCGCCGTTCGGCGAACCGCCGCCACTGTAACCGCAAGGGGCTACAGTGGGGGTGTTCAACGACAGGGGAGCGCGCCAGCGCTGAGAGTGCGGTTAGCCGCAGACCCTCGAACCTGATCCGGTTAGCACCGGTGTAGGGAGTCGGGAAATCTCAGGTGGTCCTCCAGCACACCGCAGCAGGCTCGCGGGGTGCTGGTGGCCACTTCCCCGAGGTACACACACCACACCTCGGGAGATGTTTCACATGGCCACACAGATCGAACCCACCACGCAGGAGCCGCGGTCCACGACCGGTCGCTCCCTCACCGCGACCCGCCCGCTCATGGGCTGGCGCACCGTCGACATCCTCACGATCGCCTTCCTCGGCGCGGCCCTGGGCGTCGCGTTCTGGGGCTGGGGCGTGTTCTACAACGGGCCGGTCACCGCCCTGAAGATCGGCTACGCACCACTCATGGGTCTGTTCGTGGGCCCGTGGTTCCTCGCCGGCGTCGTGGGCGGCCTCGTCGTCCGCCGCCCCGGTGCCGCCCTGTTCTGCGAGGTGGTGGCCGCCCTGGTCTCCATGCTGCCGGGCACCGAGTGGGGCGCCACGGTGCTCATCTCCGGCGTCCTGCAGGGGCTCGGGGCCGAACTGGTCTTCGCGATCTTCGGCTACAAGGCGTTCAGCGTCGCAGTCGCTGCCTTGGCCGGTGCGCTGTCGGCTCCGCTGCAGTGGGGTTTCGAGGTCATGAGCCTGCCTGCGGGCGGTGGCGGCTGGTACGCCGAGTGGGTGCTGCGGGACAAGGTCGTGTACCTCGGCGCGATGATGCTGTCGGGCGCGGTCATCGCCGGCGTCCTCGGCTCGCTGCTCGTGCGAGCCCTCGCCCGTGCCGGAGCGCTCTCGGCCTTCCCGCCGGGGCAGGAGCACCGGGAGTCCCACGCTGTCTGACTCGGCGGCGGGCCGCGCCGACCCCGTGCAGGCGGCCCGCGGCCGGGTGGAGGTCACCGACCTCAGCTGGCGACCGTTCGGCCGTCGCGACCCCGTGCTGCGCGACATCACGCTGACGCTCGAGCCCGGCGAGCGGGTGCTGCTCGTCGGGCCGTCCGGATCGGGGAAGTCGACGCTGTTGCGAGCGATCGCAGGCCTTCTCGAGACCGCGGATGCCGGTGACCTCGCCGGCTCCGTGGCCGTCGACGGTGCGGCGCCCGGGTCACGGCCCGGCGCCGTCGGGTTGGTGCTCCAGGAGCCGGGTGCGGGTGTCGTCGCCGCGTCGGTGGGGCGCGACGTGGCCTTCGGGCCGGAGAACGTGGGGATGCCGCGCGACGGAATCCGCTCGGTGGTCACCGACGCGCTCGCCGCCGTCGGGCTGGGCGACCTCGCGCTCGACACCCCGACATCGGCGCTGTCCGGGGGACAGACCCAGCGGCTCGCCCTGGCCGGGACGCTCGCGCTCGACCCGGCGGTGATCCTGCTCGACGAGCCCACGGCCATGCTCGATCCGGAGTCGGCCCAGGAGGTGCGCGACGCCGTGGCGGCTCTGACGTCCCGCCCGGGAGCCCCGACCTTGGTCGTCGTCGAGCACGTCCTCGGGCCGTGGGTCGACCTCGTCGAGCGGCTCGTGGTGCTCTCTGATGACGGTCGGGTCGTCGCGGACGGACCGGTACGCGACGCCCTGGCGACTCAGCGCGACCACCTGCTGTCCATGGGTGTCTGGGTGCCCGGTGAAGGGCCTCCGGAGCCGGTCGCGGTCGACCCGGCGCTGGTCGCTGCGCAGCCCGGGCGAGGGGGTCTGCCACCGCTGGCGGCCTCGCCACTCGCCGTCGACCGCACCACGAGGCTCGTCGACGGCAGTCGCCGAACGCGCCGGGCCGCTGAGCTGACCGAGCAGGTCCGCGCCGTCCCCGGCACCCTCACCGCCCTCGTCGGGCCGAGCGGCTCGGGCAAGTCCACCGTGCTGCACACCCTCGCCGGCTTCCTCACCCCCACCCCGTCGGATGCCGTCCGCCTCACCTCGTCGGATCCGCTCACGCAGGCGTATTCGGATGCCGCCGGCCCGGCTGATCTGGATGCCGCCGGTCTGGCACGGGCTCTCGCCTGGGTCCCGCAGTGGTCGAGCTCGACGATCGTTGCCAGCACCGTGCTCGACGAGGTGCTCGTGACCTCCCTGGCCCTGAACCCGGACGACTCGAAGGGCGCCGAGGGGCGGCAGGCTGACGTCGACCGGGGCCGTGCTCTGCTGGCCGCGCTCGGCCTGGGGCACCTCGAGCGGGCCGACCCCCGACACCTCTCCGGCGGTGAGCAACGCCGGCTCGCCGTCGCGGCGGCCCTGCACCACGGCCCCCCGGTCCTGCTGGCCGACGAGCCGACGGTCGGCCAGGACCGCCGCACCTGGGCTGCCCTCGTGGGCCTCGTCGCGGCCTACCGCGCAGCAGGCGGGGCGGTGATCACCGCCACCCACGACTCCCACGTGATCGCCCGCGCCACCCAGGTCCAGCACCTGCGGGCGCCCGACCCGGCACCCGAGGTGCCCGCAAACGGCATCCCCCTCGTGGCGCGCTGTGGGCCGCTCGCCCTGCTCGGTGGGGCGCTGCTCGCGGTCCCCGCGGGGGTGTTGTCGCCGCACTGGTCGGTCAGCCTCGTCGTGCTCGCTGCCCAGCTCGTGCTGGCGGTGGTCGGTCTGTGGGCCCCCGGCCCCGGCGCGCTGACGCGGATACGGGGCACCGCGCTGCGGATGCTGCCCGGGCTCGTGGCAGCCCTGTCCGTCGGCTGGTCGACCTGGTTCCTCGCCGGGCGCGACCTCGACCCGGCGCTGACCGTCGCGATGAGGGTGCTGATCATCGTGCTGCCGTCGGCGGTGCTCATCCCGTGGATCGACCCCGACCGACTCGGTGACCACCTGGCCCAGCGGCTGCGCCTGCCGGATCGCCCTGTCGTCGCCACGGCCGCAGCCCTGCAGCGGGTGCACTCGTTCGGGGAGATCTGGCGGGAGCTCTCGCGTGCGCGGCGGGTGCGCGGGCTCGCAGTGTCGTGGCGGGCGCCGCGAACGGTGGCGGCCCACCTCGGGGCACTGACGATGGGCCTGCTCGTGCGCACCCTGCGCGCCGCGGCCGAACTCGCCGTCGCCATGGATGCCCGGGGCTTCGCCACCGCACAGTCCCGCTCGTGGTGGCTGCCAGCGCCGTGGCAGTGGCGCGACACCGTGCTCGTCACGCTCAGCGCCATCCCCCTCGCCCTCGCACTCCTCGTCCCGATGTGGGCCTCGGCACTCCGCTGATGGCGGCCACCAACCCGCCGAGAATGTGTCGGCCGGCATCCACCCGTGGGAGGGTCGGCGTCCGTCTTCTTGGGTGACCCGCGAGGACCGGGCACGACGAGAGGGGTGGGCATGGGGGACAGGTGCACCCCCGTGTGGCAGCGGAACGAGCCGCTCACGGCATCCGGAGGCCTCAATCGACCCACCGACGGCGCTGCCGTCGTGGAGTTCTCGGACCGTCTGGACTTCGGCTGTGTGTCGCTGGCCGGCAACGAGCTGACCGGAGTGGCGGACCCCCGCCCGGCAGGTGTGGTGCGCGAGCAGGTGTGGTCGGTGGTGCTGCCGGTCGCAGGTGCGCTGGTCGTCGTCGCCCTGGTGTGGAGCGCCGTGGCCCTGCGCCGCAGCCGCCGCCGGGGCGAGCGCTTCCTGCCGTGGATCCTCACCTACCCCTTCTGACCTCGCCCGCCGGACGGTGGCTGCCGTGCAAGAAGTCCGACTGATTGCGAGCCAGCCACCGGCTGACCGGTGGCCACAGCGCAAGACGTGCGGATGGCCGGTCTGACGGGCGCGGAAGGCATACTGGTCGATCGTGTCTGCCACCCCCGTGACCCCTGCCGCCGAGGACGTGCGGATCCCGCGGGAGATCTGGGTGCTCATCGCGTCGGCGTTCGTCATCGCGCTGGGCTTCGGGCTGATCCTGCCGGTGCTGCCGCAGTTCGCGCAGAGCTTCGGGGTCGGGGCGACGGCGAGCTCGATCGTCGTCAGCGCATTCGCGTTCTTCCGGCTCGTGTTCGCCCCGGCTGGTGGGCGGCTCATCGCCCGGATGGGGGAGCGCCCGATCTACCTGCTCGGGCTGGTCATCGTCGCCATCTCCACCGGGGCCACCGCCTTCGCCCAGAACTACTGGCAGCTGCTGGTCTTCCGCGGCGTCGGTGGCATCGGGTCGGTGATGTTCACGGTGTCCGCGGTGGCGCTCATGGTTCGGTTGGCGCCCCCGACGATCCGGGCGCGGGTCTCGTCGGCCTACGCCTCGGCGTTCCTCTTCGGCGGCATCCTCGGGCCCGTGGTCGGTGGCCTGCTCGGCAACCTCGGGCTGCGGGTGCCGTTCATCGTCTACGCCGTGGCGCTGCTCCTCGCCGCCACCGTCGTCGGGGTCTTCCTGCGGGAGGCGTCGCTGCGCCCGGCCGACGGCGCTCCGGTGCTGCCGGTCATGACGGTGCGTGACGCCTGGCGTGACTCGGCCTACCGGGCCTCGATCGGTTCGGCATTCGCCAACGGGGGGGCCAACTTCGGGGTACGCAACGCGATCCTGCCGCTGTTCGCCGCCGTGGTCATCGGCAAGGAGCCGTGGGTGGCGGGCACGGCGCTGGCGGTTTTCGCCGCGGGCAACGCCGTGGGTCTGACCGTGGCCGGGCGGATGTCGGACCGGCTCGGCCGCCGCCCGTTCATCATCGGCGGGCTCCTCATCAGCGGGGTCGCGACGGCCGTGACCGGGTTCGCCACTGATCTGCCGATGCTGGTCGTTTTCTCGGTCGTCGCGGGCGTCGGGGCGGGTGCGCTCAACCCTGCGCAGCAGGCGGGCCTGGCCGACATCGTCGGGCGCGAGCGCAACGGTGGCCCGGCGCTCGCGGCGTTCCAGATGTCGGCCGACACCGGGGCGATCATCGGCCCGATCCTCGCCGGGGCGCTCATCGACTTCGGCAGCTACCCGTTGGCCTTCGGGACGACCGGGCTCATCACGCTGCTCGCCGTCATCCCCTGGCTGCGCGCCCGCGAGACCCATGTGGTCGCACGTGCCCCGCAGGACGCTCCCCGCTCCTAGCCCCCGGCGAGGGCGTCCTGCACCGAGGTCTCGGGCTCGCCGAGCACGGGGTCGCGCCCGGTCATGACGTCGATCACGGCCTTGACCGCGGCCAGCTTCTCGCGGCGTTCCCCGGACTCCCACACCCCGGCATACCGCTTCGCGGTCCAGTCGCCGACCCCGTCGGCATCCAGCCCTACCGCCCGACACGTCGTCACCGCCCGAGGCAGGTGGTAGCCCTGGGACACGACCAGCAGCCGGTCGACCCCGAAGATGCGCTTGGCCCGCACGCAGGAGTCGTAGGTGTCACGTCCCGCGAAGTCGAGCACGACGTCGGATGCCGGGACGCCGCGTTCCACAAGCCAGTCACGCATCGCTGTGGGTTCGTCGTAGTTCACCACCCGGTTGTCACCAGAAACGAGCAGCACCCTGACCTGTTCGGACGCGTGCAGTTGGCGGGCGACCTCGAGCCGGCCCGCGAGGAACGGGGACGGCGTGCCGTCGGGGTTCAGCCCGGCCCCGAGCACCAGCGCCACCGGGGCCTCGGGGGCGCTGCCGACGGTGTGGACGTGCCCGCGGGAGGCGGCGCTGACCCACACCCAGGGGCCCAGCACGATCGCGAGCGCCACGATGACCAGAGCCGCCAGCACCGCGAACAGGCGGCGCCGGCGAGGGCGTGGGTGCGGCTGCGCCGTCGTCGGGGGGCTTGTCGTCACCGCGGAAGGCTAACCGCGCAGGTCTGGGCCCGGGCATAGGGTGCGCATCATGCCCGCCACCCCTGACGCCGCCGCCGCGGGTGACCTCACCGCGGCTGAGCAGCGCGTGCTCGAAGCCCTCGACGAGACCGAGCTGATCGCCACTCTCGTCGAGCTGGTCCGGACCCCGAGCGTGACCGGCACCGACGCCGAGGCCGACCTCCAGCACACCGTCGCCCGCTGGTTCGAGGAGGCCGGGCTGGAGGTCGACCTGTGGGCCCTCGACCTCGACGACCTGCGCGCCGACCCCGAGTTCCCCGGCACCGAGGCCCCTCGGCTCGAGGGGCACGGCCTCGTCGGCACGGCATCCGGGGAGGGCGAACCCGGGCTGGTGCTCCAGGGGCACGTCGACGTCGTCCCCGTCGGCGACGTCGCGAACTGGCACGGGGGCGATCCGTTCTCGGCGCGCATCGAGGGCGGGGTGCTGCACGGTCGTGGCGCCTGCGACATGAAGGCCGGGATGGCCGTGAACCTCGCCGTCGCCCGTGCCCTGCACCGTTCGGGGGTTCGCAGCGAGCGGCGGCTGGCCCTGCACAGCGTCGTCAGCGAGGAGGACGGCGGCCTGGGTGCGTTCGCCACCCTGCGCCGGGGCCACCGCGGGGAGGTCGCCGTCATCACCGAACCGACGAGTGGGCGGCTCGTCACCGCCAACGCCGGGGCGCTGACCTTCCGCATCGAGGTCACCGGGCGCGCAGCCCACGGCAGCACCCGCCGCGAGGGGGTCTCGGCGTTCGAGGTGTTCTGGCCGCTGCACCAGGCGCTGGTCGCCCTCGAGGAGCGCCGCAACGCCGACCGCCACGCGCTGTTCGGCGACAACCCGCTGCCGTACGGCATCTCGATCGGCACGATCCGGGCCGGCGACTGGGCCAGCTCGGTGCCCGACCTGCTCGTCGCCGAGGGGCGCATGGGGGTGCGCCTCGGCGAGGACCCGGCACTCGCACGCCGCGCGCTCGACGAGGCCATCGCGGATGCCGCGGCGGCCGACGCGTGGCTACGTCACCACGAGCCCCGGGTCACCTGGCCCGGCGGCCAGTTCGCCTCCGGTCAGCTCGAGCAGGACCACCCGCTCACCGACGAGGTGGCCGGCGCGGTCGAGGTGGTGACCGGCATCCGGCCTGCCGAGGCGGCGGCCCCCTACGGCTCGGACCTGCGCCTGTACACCGGCATCGGCGGCATCCCGACCCTGCACTACGGGCCGGGTGACGTGCGGCTCGCGCACGCCCCGCGCGAGAGCGTGCCGGTGGCCGAGGTCATCGAGGTGGCCAGGGCCCTGGCGCTGGTGACAGCCCGACGCCTCGGCGCCCACTGAGCCGACCCGGGTCTCAGCCGGGGGCGTCCAGCACGTGGTCGGGCTCGAGAGGGTGCAGGCCTGCGAGGTGCTCGGCCACGACGACGGCGGTGTCGCCGCGCCGCAGCCGAAAGTCCGAGGGCGGGTTGGCCAGCGTGTGGCCGTCGTGCGTCACCGCGAGCAGGGTTGCCCCGTGGTCGCGCCGCATCCGCGCCGACAGCCCGTCGATGTCGAGGTCGACGTACGCCTCCGGCAATTCCACCCCGTACAGCTCCGACCCCTCGCCCCCCGACACGATGTCCGTCACCAGTGCGGCCAGCCCCGGGTACAGGGCAGTGCGGGCCAGCAGCCGTGACGCCAGCCGCGACGTCACGAGGATCTCGTCGGCGTTGGCCCGCCGCACGTGCTCGGCGTGCTTCCGGTTGTTCACCTCGACGACGGTGCGCACCCCCGGCGCGATCGACTCGATCGCCAACACGGTGAGGATCGAGCGCATGTCGGCCTCGTTGGACCCCTCGGACGGGCAGATGATCGCGCACGCGGCGTCGGGGATGCCGGCGCGCTCGAGGTCCTCGGTGGACGTCGTGTCGCCGCGCACGAAGTAGATGTCCGCTGGCGCGGGGCTGCGCTCGCTCTCGTGCAGCACGACGATGCGCGCGTCGAACTCGTCGCCGCGCAGCTCGTCGATGAGGTCTCGCGCGGTGGCGTTCCACCCGCAGACGACGATGTGGTCCGAGTAGCCGGCGGCGCCCATGCCCTGGCCCTCCTTCAGCAGGTAGTCGATGACGAAGCCGACGATCGCGGCGGTGAGGGTCGCCACGATCGCGACGCCGAAGAAGGCCAGGAGCCAGCCGATGACGTAGCCGCCGGGGCTGTGGACGTACGACGAGTCACCCGACCCGATGACCGTCGTCACCGCCCAGTACGACGAGTCGACCAGACCTTGGAACGAACGCTTCTCGGGCTCCAGAACGGTCACCAGGAAGCCGGCGACGACGACGATCACCACGAGCGCGATGGCCAGCGTGCGGAAGAAGTGGAAGTCCAGCCCTGCCCGAATCCGGTTGGCGTGGAAGGACACCCGGCGAACGGCGGGCAACTCCTGGACCCCTCGCAGCGGCGCGGTCAGCACACGCACCAGCGTGGTGCGCACGCGGGTCATCGGGTCCGACCCTGCAGCAGGCCCATCCCCTCAGTGTGGTGGCCCTCGGCGAACGACGACAAGGCCCTCGGGGTGGTCCGAACGGCCATGAATCGGCACAATGCCGAGATGGCCCGCCTCCGCTACTCCGCGATCACCTCCGCCGACGGGTACGTCAACGACGAGAACGGGTCCTTCGACTGGGCCGTGCCCTCCGACGACCTGCACGCTGTCGTCAACGCCCAGCAGCGCGAGATCGGCACCCTGTTGCTCGGCCGCCGCATGTACGAGGTGATGCGCTACTGGGAGACCGCCCCCGGCGACGTCCCGGGCCCCGGCGGTGAGTTCGCGCGCATCTGGCGCGACAGCGACAAGGTCGTCTACTCGCGCACCATGGACGGCTTCTTCGGCGCTCGCACCACCCTCGAGACCGAGTTCGACCCGGCCGCCGTCGGTGCGCTCAAGGCGTCGAGCGTGCGTGACCTCGGGATCGGGGGCCCGACCCTGGCTGCCGAGGCGTTCGCGGCCGGCCTGGTCGACGACATCCACCTGTTCGCCCACCCCGTGATCGTGGGGGGCGGAACGCGCGCCCTGCCCGACGGCATCCTCATGCGTCTCGAGCTCGTCTCGACCGAGCGCATCGGGGACGTCGTGCACACCCACCACCGCGTGCTGCGCTGACGGCGGCCACGCACAGCCTGCACAGAAGTGGTGCCATCGCCCCACGTTCGTGCAGCCACCGGTCAGCCGGTTGCGATGTCGACGACCAGTCGCGTGGGGCCTGCCAGCGCGCTGACCTTGAAGGGGCGTTCGCGGTCGCGGACCCCGATGAAGCTCTGGCCGTAGCCCTCGAAGCCGCCGAAGATGGCGTTGGCCTCGGCGATCACCGTGCCGGTGAGGGCGGATGCCGTCGGGTCGGCCGGGCGGGCCACGCCATCGTCGGGGATGCCGACACTCGTGATGAGCACCTCGAGGAACGCGTCACCCGTGACGGCGACGACGTCCCCGCTGCCGTCGGCGATCGGCGTGTCGACGTAGCGCACCCGGTAGGTGGGTGTCCCGGCGCCCGGGAACTCCCACACGACCCGGTCGTAGCCCGAGTGGCGCCCGACGCGCACGATGCCGACCCCGCCGAGGTCACCGCCGAGGTCGGGGAAGCGTGGCGACATGACGTCGGTGAGGGCGAACCCGGCTGGCACTGCCGGGGTGGGGATGGCCGTGGCTGCCGGTGACGACGTGCTCGGCCCGGGGGTCGCGCTCGCCGTCGGTGATGCCGTCGGCGCGGCGCTCGAGGTGGCCACGGACGGTGACGGGCTGGGCCCCGGGTCCGGGTCATCGCTGCACGCGGCCACGCCACCCCCGACCGTCACGACGACGAGAGCAACAGTGGCACGTCGGGCGGACCTGGTCATGGCGACCTCCTGATTCGACGGTACTCCGAGCGCCATACTCACGCCATGGTTTCGGATCTGCGCGCCCTGGTTCTCCCGGCTCACCAGCGCCGGACACCCTGCTGAAGGCTCTGGAGGGCTCGGTCACGGGGACGTTTCCCGTCGTCGTCGACACGACGTACGGCGAGGAGATCCCGATCGGCACGATCAACGCCCGCTGAACTTCTCGCTCCCGACACGTATCCGAGCGTCACCGCGGGGCTCCTCTCCCTCAGAACCCCCGGAGGAGGAGCACATGTCGGTCATCGACGAAGTAGTCGCCCGAACCGTCACCGCCGCGCCGCGCGCCGAGCCGGACGTGCGGCCCAGCCGTGAACCGGCCACAGCGCGCACCCCGCGCCTCGAGCTCAGCGTCGGCACCGCCGTGTCGCGCTACCTCGACCTCGCCTCGGCGTTGCACGGCACCGCCATCCACTACGCCGTGAAGGCGAACCCGCACCCGGTGCTGCTGCGCGCGCTCGCGCAGGCCGGGTGCCACTTCGACGTGGCCAGCCCCGCGGAGGTGCGGGCCGCGCTCGCCGCGGGAGCCCCGGCATCCCATCTCGTGCACTCCAACCCCGTCGCCCGTCGCGACCACCTGCGCGAGGCCCACGACCTCGGGGTTCGGCTGTTCGTGCTCGACTCCCCGGGTGAGGTCGCCAAGCTGGCGGATGCCGCGCCCGGCGCCTGCGTCCTCGTGCGGATCGTCACGTCCGGGTCCGGGTCGGACTGGCCGTTGTCGCGCAAGTACGGCTGCTCCGTCGAGGATGCCGTGGCGTTGCTCCTCGATGCCGCTCGCCTCGGGCTCGATCCGGCCGGCGTCTCGTTCCACGTCGGGTCCCAGCAACGGGACCCGCAGGCATGGGGGCCGCCGATCCGCTCGGCGGCTCGGGTGTTCGGGGCGGTGCGGGCGCACGGCATCCGGCCGTGGGTGCTCGACCTCGGCGGCGGGTTCCCCGCCGAGCTGGAGGGTGGGGAGGTGCCGTCGGTGAGCCAGTTCGGGGCGGCCATCGAGGCCCACCTGGCCGACGCCTTCGGCGAGGACCGCCCGCGCACGCTCGTCGAGCCCGGGCGGGGGATCGTCGGGGATGCCGGCACCGTCGTGACCAGCGTCGTCGGCGTCGTCGACCGCGGCGGGGTGCGCTGGGTGTTCGTCGACGCCGGGGTGTTCACCGGACTCGTCGAGACGTTGGACGAGGCGATCCGCTACCGGCTCGAGGTGCCGGGGGTGGGTGGGACGAGCGGGCCGTGCGTGCTCGCCGGCCCGACCTGCGACAGCGCCGATGTGCTCTACGAGACGACACCGGTGTCGCTGCCGCTGAGCCTCGCCGAGGGTGACGAGCTGCGCATCCACGCCGCCGGGGCCTACTCGACCTGCTATTCCACGGTCGGCTTCAACGGGTTCGCCCCCCTGCCGACGGTCGTCACCAGCTGACCGGCGCTGACCGGTACTGGTCAGGGGCTGACCGGGCCCGTCCGGCGCTGGCTACAGTGACAGTCATGGCGACCACCGACCTCGCGACCTCCCTGGGCTACAGCGACCTGCTCGGGAGCATCCCGGTGACGCCGTCCTCGACGACGTCCCGGGTGGTCGTGAACAACTCGGCCCTGCGGGTCGTGGTGTTCGCGTTCGACGAGGGGGAGTTGCTCACCGAGCACGCCTCGCCGCGGGCGGTCGTCGTGCAGCTGCTCGACGGCGCGATCCGGTTCACCGTCGGTGACACCGAGCACCACATGGTGCCCGGCGACGTCATCTACCTCGCCCCCGGTGAGCGGCACGCCCTGGTCGCCGACGCACCGAGCCACCTCAGCCTCGTCATGGTCGACGTGGCCGCGACTGCCGCCTCCGGGGCCTCGCCGACCGCCTGACCTCGCTGTACCGCGACCTGCACCGCCACCCCGAGCTGTCGTCGCAGGAGCACCGGACCGCGGACATCGTGGCGGCCTGGATGCGCGCCGACATGGACGCCCTGCCGGTCGCCGAGGAGACCGGCCTGCCGTACGCGAGCACGGTCGACGGCGTCATGCGCGCCTGCGGTGACGACGTGCACGTCACCTGCCTGCTCGGTGCCGCCACGACGCTGGATGCCGTGCGCGACAGCTGGCGCGGAACGGTCGCGGGCCGGCCTTCGCGGCGACCGACTCGCTCAAGGTCAGCCCTGGACGTGATCGGCCGCGTGGTGCGGGCCGAGTCCGATGCGTCGGCGGCCCGCAGGTTCGCCCCTGGGCGCTGGGCCTGCTCACCGCGTCAAGCATCGTGCGCGGCGGGTAGCTCGTCGCCCTGTTTCTCCTCGGCAGCGGCCGGCAGGCGCCAGTCGAGGAGTCGAGACACGCCGACGCGGCAGCGTGATCCCGGGCGTTTGTCGCCCCCTCGACTCCGGCTGCGGGGCCCGGAGTCGAGGCCGGGAACAATCCAGCCCTGACCAAGGTTGAGTCAAGTGAACGCAAGTTTGGAGCGCTCAGTTTGCTCACGGCATCCGAGCGGTCTACCTTGAGTCCCAAGCACTCAACCCCAGCATCACACAAGGAGCACCCATGGCACGTGCAGTCGGAATCGACCTCGGCACCACGAACAGCGCCGTCGCCGTCCTCGAGGGTGGCGAGCCCACCATCATCGCGAACGCCGAGGGCGGTCGCACCACCCCGTCGGTCGTCGCCTTCTCCAAGGGCGGTGAGGTGCTCGTCGGCGAGATCGCCAAGCGCCAGGCCGTCACCAACGCCGACCGCACCCTGCGCTCGGTCAAGCGCCACATGGGCACCGACTGGCGCTCCGACGACATCGACGGCAAGAAGTACAACGCCCAGGAGATCAGCGCCCGCATCCTCCAGAAGCTCAAGCGCGACGCCGAGGCCTACCTCGGTGAGGCCGTGACGGATGCCGTCATCACCGTCCCCGCGTACTTCGACGACCACGAGCGCCAGGCCACGAAGGAGGCCGGCGAGATCGCGGGCCTGAACGTCCTGCGCATCGTCAACGAGCCCACTGCGGCCGCGCTCGCCTACGGCCTGGACAAGGGCAAGGAGGACGAGCTCATCCTCGTCTTCGACCTCGGTGGTGGCACCTTCGACGTCTCCCTCCTCGAGGTCGGCAAGGACCCCGACGACGGCTTCGCGACCATCCAGGTCAAGGCGACCTCGGGTGACAACAAGCTCGGTGGTGACGACTGGGACGAGCGCGTCGTGAGCCACCTGCTCACCACGGTCAAGAACTCCTCCGGCGTCGACCTCGCCAAGGACAAGATCGCCATGCAGCGTCTGCGCGACGCCGCCGAGCAGGCCAAGAAGGAACTGTCCTCGGCCTCGAGCACGAACATCTCGCTGCAGTACCTCTCCATGTCCGAGAACGGCCCGATCCACCTCGACGAGACCCTCACCCGGGCGCAGTTCGAGCAGATGACCAAGGACCTGCTCGACCGCACCAAGCAGCCGTTCCAGAACGTCATCAAGGACGCCGGGATCTCCCTGTCCGACATCGACCACGTCGTGCTCGTCGGTGGGTCCACCCGCATGCCCGCCGTCAGCACCCTCGTCAAGGAGCTCACGGGCGGCAAGGAGCCGAACAAGGGCGTCAACCCCGACGAGGTCGTCGCCCTGGGCGCGTCCCTGCAGGCCGGTGTCCTCAAGGGTGAGCGCAAGGACGTCCTGCTCATCGACGTCACGCCGCTTTCGCTCGGCATCGAGACCAAGGGTGGCCTGTTCACCAAGCTCATCGAGCGCAACACGGCCATCCCGACCAAGCGCAGCGAGGTCTTCTCCACGGCCGAGGACAACCAGCCCTCGGTGCTCATCCAGGTCTTCCAGGGTGAGCGTGAGATCGCGCAGCAGAACAAGCCGCTCGGCACCTTCGAGCTCTCCGGCATTGCCCCGGCCCCCCGAGGCGTCCCGCAGATCGAGGTCACCTTCGACATCGACGCCAACGGCATCGTGCACGTGACCGCCAAGGACCGCGGCACCGGCAAGGAGCAGAAGATCACCATCTCGGGCGGCAGTGCGCTGTCCAAGGAGGAGATCGAGCGCATGGTCAAGGACGCCGAGGCCCACGCCGAGGAGGACAAGCAGCGCCGCGAGGAGACCGAGACCCGCAACATGGGCGAGTCGCTCGTGTTCTCGACCGAGAAGTTCCTCGCCGAGTCCGGCGACAAGGTCTCCGACGAGCTGCGTGCCCCGGTCGACGAGGCCCTGGCCGCCCTCAAGGAGGCCATCAAGCCGGAGACGGCGGCGTCCAAGGACGACATCCAGGCCAAGATCGACGACCTGAACACCAAGTCCCAGGCCATGGGTGCGGCGATGTACGCGGCCGCGGCCGAGCAGGGCGAGTCCGGCGACGTGCCGGGTGCCGAGGCCACTGACGGTGGCCAGCCGGCATCCGACGCGGGTGACGACGACGTCGTCGACGCCGAGGTCGTCGAGGACGACGCGCCCGAGGACAAGAAGTGACCGAGCCCCACGGCCCGGAGCAGACCGACAGCAGCCCGCTCAGCGGTGAGGTCGTCGACGACAGCGTCAACACCGAGTGGGTCAACGACGGCGACGAGGTGGCCCCGGCAGCAGCCGGGGCCGCCCCCGCCGCGGCCGACGAGGGCGAGGCGGCTGCCACGGCATCCGCCGAGGGTGTGGATGCCGTGGGCACCCACCCGGATTCGATCCTCGCTGCCGAGCGGCTCGGCGACCTGCAGCGGCTCCAGGCCGAGTACGTCAACTACAAGCGCCGGGTCGACCGCGACCGGGCGCTGATGCAGGAGCGCGCGGTGCGTGACGTCCTCGAGTCGGTGCTGCCGGTGCTCGACGACATCCAGGCCGCGCGGGACCACGGCGACCTCGTCGACGGACCGTTCGCGGCCATCGCCGACAAGCTCGAGGCGACGCTCGGCAAGTACGGTCTCGAGCGCTACGGGGCGAAGGGCGAGGCCTTCGACCCCATGCAGCACGAGGCCCTGATGCACGCGCCGTGGCCCGAGGGCGACGACGACCTGCCGACCGACGCGCAGTCCACGACGGTCGTCACCGTGCTGCAACCGGGCTACCGTGCGGGGGAGCAGGTCCTGCGCCCCGCCCGGGTCGCGGTCGCAGACCCCGCCTGATCCACGGACGAGGCACCGAGAGGAGGCGCCCATGGCCAGCCAGGACTGGTTCGAGAAGGACTTCTACGCGATCCTCGGCGTCCCCAAGGATGCCGACGAGGCCGCGATCAAGAAGGCGTACCGCAAGCTCGCGCGGCAGCACCACCCCGACCGCAATGCCGGGGACGCTGCCGCCGAGCGGCGGTTCAAGGACATCGGTGAGGCCCACTCCGTGCTCTCCGACAAGAAGCAGCGCGAGGAGTACGACGCGGTGCGCCAGATGGCGCAGGGCGGTGCCCGCTTCCGCGCCGGCGGCCCCGGTGGGGCCGGCGGCTTCGAGGACGTTTTCTCGGCCTTCGGTGGCGGAGGGGGTGGCCAGCGGGTGCGCTTCTCCACGGGCGGCCCGGGCGGCGCCGGTGGTGCGGGGGCCCAGCCCGACCTCGACGACCTCCTCGCGCAGATGTTCGGCAGTGGCGCCGGGGCGGGCGCCGGTGCGCGTGGAGCCCGCGGCGGCGACCCGTTCTCCGGGTTCGGAGCCCCCCGTGGACCTCGCCCGGGCGCTGACGTCCAGGCCCGCACGACCCTGAGCTTCCGCGATGCCGTTCAGGGCGCCACGGTGACCCTGTCGACCCCCGAGGGTCGCCGGATCACGACCAAGATTCCTGCGGGGGTCAAGGACGGGCAGAAGATCCGGCTGCGTGGCAAGGGAGCCGACGGTGACCCCGGGGCACCCAAGGGCGACCTCATCCTCACGGTGACCGTCGAACCGCATCCGGTCTTCGGGCGCGACGGTGACAACCTCACCCTCGACCTGCCGGTGACCTTCTCCGAGGCCGCACTCGGGGCCACCGTCGCCGTGCCCACCCTCGATGGCACCCCGGTACGGGTCAAGGTGGCACCGGGGACCCCGAGCGGCCGGGTGCTGCGCGTCAAGGGACGTGGGGTCACCGGGCGAGGCGGCACCGGCGACCTGCTCGCCAAGGTGACCGTCATCGTGCCCCAGCGACTCACCGACGCCGCCCGCAAGGCGGTCGAGGTGCTGCGGGAGCAGGAGGCCGACGTCGACCCGCGCGCCGCCCTGTTCGAGCAGGCGAGCGGCTGAAGGAGGACGCCATGACGTCGTTCCAGTACGCCGCCTTCAGCCCCGACGACGAGACCCCGGTCTTCGTCATCTCCGTCGCGGCCGAGCTTGCCGGCATGCACGCCCAGACCCTGCGTCAGTACGACCGACTGGGCCTGGTCACCCCGTCGCGCACCCGAGGGGGCGGTCGCCGCTATTCCCAGCGCGACGTCGCCCTGCTGCGCGAGGTGCAGCGACTCTCGCAGGACGAAGGGGTGTCGCTGTCGGGGATCGCCCGCATCCTCGAGCTCGAGAACGAGGTGGCCGCCCTGCGCTCGCGGGTGGCCGAGCTGAGCGCCGAGCTGGATGCCGTCCGGGCCGCATCCGGTCGCGTCACCCGGGTCTTCTCGGTCGCCCCGAGCGGCGACGTCTACGCCGCGCGCCTCGGCGAGCGGCCACGGCACGGGCGCTCGCAGGCTCTCGTCGTGTGGAACCCGACCCGATCCTCCTGAGGTCCTGACCCCCGGGGTTCAGGCCGCGGTGGTGCGCTGCCGGGCCGTCGCGGCCACGGTGACGGCCGCCGCAACGAGCGCGGCGACGCCGACCAGCGCGGAGCGCGGCTCGTCGGTGAAGCGCCCGACGGCGATCCACCCCAGGCCCCAGACGATGGCGGCCGCGACCGCCCACCGGCCGCCGAGCCGGCGCGCGAGGACCACCGCGACGAGGGCGGCCACCGCGAGCACCGCGGCAGCAAGCACCTCGGCGACCAGGCCACCGGGGTCGACCCCGCTCGCCACGAACGCGGCCGTGACGTTGGCGCAGGCCGCCACGGCAACCCAGCCGAGGTAGAGCCCGAAGGTGCCGTCCACGATGACCGTCTCGGCATGGCCGTACGACGGGTTCGCCTGCAGCCGGGCCACGAGCAGGCCGAGGGTGACGACGAGCCCGGCCATGACGAGAACGCTCACCCAGATCCAGCCCTGCTGGGTGACGAGCAGCCAGAGGGCGTTGAGCACCATGGATGCCGCCGCGAGCCACCCGATCGCCCGGTGCCGACGGTCGGTCGCCTGGTCGGGCAGCCACTGCCACACGGTGTAGGCGGCCAGGCCGAGGTAGATGGGGGTCCAGATCGAGAAGGCGGGGCCGGCGGGGGCGATGAGCGTGGCGTCCGCGGCCAGTGCGCCCCCGGACGACTCCTCGACCCGGGTGCCGATGACACCGACGCCGACGAGCGTCCCGATGACGCAGAAGACCTCGGCGAGGGTGACGGCGACCTGCCGGGTTCGGTCCGAGCGGGTGGGGTCGGTCCGGGGGGAGGCAGTCGGGGTCGAGGCGGCCATGCCGTCATTGCACCACGGGCCCGGAGGGACACGGGTCCCACGAGCAGCGGCATTCAGGGCAGTTTCAGGTTGGGGCGATATCGTCGATGCGTTGCGCACGTCGTGCCTCGGCTGTTGTGCGTCTTCACGAGACGAGAAGGTCGATAGGGCATGTCCGACGAAGAGCCGTTGAGCTCTCCAGGGCGGCCGGGAGGCTCCCGGCCGCCGGTGAGTCGTGCCGAATTGCGCTACCCGCCGCAGACCTACTACCGCAGCGTCGCCCTCGGCACGGTGTTTCCCGGCCTGGGCCTGCTGCGCACCCGGTGGCGCGCTCTCGGAGCCGGCCTTATCGCCGTGACGATCGCCGTGCTCGGCTTCGCCCTCGTGCGCCTCTGGCGCGGAGGGGTCCTGCGTTCGGTGCTCGACGCCAGTGTCCGCCCCGAGGTGCTCCAGTGGGTCGGCCTCGGCGTGCTCGTCGGCGCGGTGCTCTGGGTCGGGTCGATCGTCCTCACGGCGGAACAGACTTGGCCGCGCCGGCAGACGGCCGGTCGTTGGGCGCGAGTGGCCTTCGCGGCGGTGGCGTGCCTCATCATCGCGGCACCGGCCTCGCTCGCCGTGCAGTTCCTCGAGATCCAGACCTCCGTCATCAACGAGTCCTTCGGCGGCGTGACCGACGACAACAACAACGGCCTCACCGGTGGCACCAAGCAGGATCCCTGGGCGGGGACCGAGCGCGTCAACACGCTGCTCATCGGGTCGGATGCCGGTAAGGACCGCGTCGGGGTGCGCACCGACTCGCTCATGGTGGTCAGCACGAACACCAAGACCGGTGACACGCTGCTCATCGGCATCCCGCGCAACCTCGAGTTCGTTCCCATCCCCGACGACAACCCGCTGTCGACGGTCTGGCCGGACGGCTACAACTGTGGCGACGAGTGCCTGATGAACGGCATCTGGACCCTGGCCGAGGACCGTCGGGACCTCTTCCCCGGGGTCGAGAGCCCCGGCCGGCAGTCGACGATCGACGTCGTAGGAGCCATCACCGGCCTGGAGATCGACCACTCCGTCGTCGTCAACCTGCGGGGGTTCACCGCCTTGGTGGACGCCATGGGTGGTGTCGAGATCAACGTCCAGGAGCGGGTGTGCACCGACTGCTCCAGCCGACCCGGTGGCGGCATCAAGTGGACCGACGGGGTGGAGCGGTGGATCGAGCCCGGCGTCCAGCGCCTCGACGGCCACGACGCCCTGTGGTACTCGCGCTCGCGCGCCGGCAAGGACGACTTCAGCCGGATGCGCCGTCAGCGCTGCATGGCCGGCGCCCTCATCGACCAGGCGGACCCGGTCTCACTCCTGCGCAACTACCCCCAGCTGGCCGCGGTCGTGAAGAACAACATCGACTTCGACATCCCGCAGCAGGACCTGCCGGCGTGGGTCGACCTCATCCTGCGCGTGCAGGATGGCGGGTCCATCCGCTCGCTGCCGTTCACCAACAAGGTCGTCAGTCCCGGCAACCCTGACTACGCCGAGATCCGCCGGCTCGTGGAGAAGTCGCTCGACCCGCCCGCGAAGTCCACGGCATCCCCCAAGCCGTCGGCCACGTCGAGCTCCACCTCGACCACGGGCACCGAGCCGTCACCGTCCCCGTCGCCGACCGAGTCCCCCGACGACTCGGAAGCCAACGAGCTCGCGGCGACCTGCTGAACGGCATCCACCTCCCGTGAGCGACGGCGGCCGACCTCTCCACGTCGTGGTCATGGGGGTGTCGGGCTGCGGCAAGAGCACCGTCGCTGCGAGGGCTGCCGCCGCCCTCGGGTGGTCGTTCGCCGAGGGGGACGACGCGCACCCGCCGGTGAACGTGGCCGCCATGCGGTCGGGGCGCGCCCTCACCGACGACGATCGCTGGCCGTGGCTGAACGACCTGGCGGCGTGGATCGCCGGGCACGACGCGGCCGGCCGGTCGAGCGTCCTGGCGTGCTCGGCCCTGCGCCGGCCCTACCGTGACGTGCTGCGTTCGGGGGGCGGCCGGGTGCTGTTCGTGCACCTCGACGGCCCGCCCGAGGTGATCAGGTCGCGGCTGGCCGAACGCAGGGGCCACTTCATGCCCGCATCGCTCCTCGCCTCCCAGTTGGCGGCCCTCGAGCCGCTCGCGCCGGACGAGAACGGTCTCGCCCTGGACCTGCGGGACCCTCCGGGCGCGCTCCTCGAGCGGCTGCTAGCCCACGTGAGCGACCAGGCTTGAGTGGAATAGACTCAACTTTGGCACGGTTATCCCTGATGTAGATCTGCCCTGATTGCTGCAAGGAGACCCCATGGAACTGAAACCCACCGCGAAGGTGGCCGAGGCGCTGGCCATCGCCCAGCGCACGGCCCAGACCGCGGGTCACGCCGAGATCACCCCGGCACACCTCGTGCTCGCCCTGGTCGAGCAGGAGGGCACGACCACCCCGGCGCTGCTGGAGGCGGCCGGAGGTTCGGTCGACGCCGCTGCGGCGTCGGCCCGTTCGACGTTGTCGGGGATGCCGCGCAGCACCGGAGCGACCGTTGCCTCGCCGGCGTTGGGTCAGGCAGCGCTCGGTGTGCTCCAGCAGGCGTCGACGCTGATGACCGCGCGGGGGGACACCTACCTCTCCACCGACCTGCTCGTGCTGGCCCTGGTCGAGAAGGGCGCGCTGCGCGGCGACGCCAAGGCCCTCGAGGCCCGGATCGACGAGCTGCGCGGGGGTTCCCGGGTGGCCACCGAGAACCCGGAGGAGACCGGCGAGGCGCTGGCGAAGTACGGCACCGACCTCACCGAAGCCGCCCGTGAGGGCCGGCTCGACCCGGTCATCGGTCGTGATGACGAGATCCGTCGCGTCGTCCAGGTGCTCAGCCGCCGCACGAAGAACAACCCCGTGCTCATCGGCGAACCGGGTGTCGGCAAGACCGCCGTCGTCGAGGGCCTGGCCCAGCGGATCGTCGACGGCGACGTGCCCGAATCACTGCGGGGCAAGCGCCTCATCGCCCTGGACCTCGGGGCCATGGTCGCCGGGGCCAAGTACCGCGGCGAGTTCGAGGAGAGGCTCAAGGCCGTGCTCGAGGAGATCAAGGACTCCGCCGGGCAGGTCGTGACCTTCATCGACGAGCTGCACACCGTCGTCGGCGCCGGGGCGACCGGCGAGTCCGCGATGGACGCGAGCAACATGCTCAAGCCCATGCTCGCCCGTGGTGAGCTGCGCCTCGTCGGGGCGACGACCCTGGACGAGTTCCGCGAGCACATCGAGAAGGACCCTGCGCTGGAGCGCCGCTTCCAGCAGGTCTTCGTCGGCGAGCCGAGCGTCGAGGACACCATCGCCATCCTGCGCGGCCTCAAGGAGCGCTACGAGGCGCACCACAAGGTCGAGATCGAGGACAGTGCCCTGGTTGCCGCGGCCTCGCTCAGCGACCGGTACATCACCGGCCGCCAGCTGCCCGACAAGGCCATCGACCTCGTCGACGAGGCAGCCTCGCGCCTGCGGATGGAGATCGACTCCAGCCCCGTCGAGATCGACGTGCTGCGACGCGCCGTGGACCGGCTGCGCATGGAGGAGCTGCACCTGGCCAAGGAGACCGACGACGCGTCGCGCGAGCGGCTCGACCGCCTGCGCGCCGACCTCGCCGACAAGACCGAGGAGCTCGCGTCGCTCACGGCCCGTTGGGAGTCCGAGAAGTCCGGCCTCAACCGGGTCGGTGACGTCAAGGCCCGCCTCGACGACCTGCGCACCCAGGCCGAGCGGCTCCAGCGTGACGGTGACTACGAGGGAGCCTCGCGGGTTCTCTACGGGGAGATCCCTGCGCTCGAACGTGAGCTCGAGGCGGCCCAACAGGCCGAGTCGGCCACGGCATCCGCTGACCTGATGGTCAAGGAACGGGTGGGGGCCGACGACATCGCCGAGGTCATCTCGGCATGGACCGGCATCCCCGCGGGGCGCCTGCTCCAGGGCGAGACCGAGAAGCTGCTCGCCATGGAGTCGATCATCGGATCCCGGCTCATCGGGCAGGCCGAGGCGGTGCGCGCCGTCTCGGATGCCGTGCGGCGCTCGCGGGCCGGCGTCGCCGACCCTGATCGGCCGACGGGCAGCTTCCTGTTCCTCGGGCCGACCGGTGTCGGCAAGACAGAGCTGGCCAAGTCGCTCGCCGACTTCCTGTTCGACGACGAGCGCGCGATGGTGCGCATCGACATGTCGGAGTACAGCGAACGGCACGCGGTGGCGCGACTCATCGGTGCCCCTCCCGGCTACGTCGGGTACGAGGAGGGTGGTCAGCTCACCGAGGCCGTGCGACGTCGGCCCTACTCGGTCGTGCTGCTCGACGAGGTCGAGAAGGCCCACCCCGAGACCTTCGACATCCTGCTCCAGGTGCTCGACGACGGGCGACTCACCGACGGTCAGGGGCGCACGGTCGACTTCCGCAACGTCATCCTCGTGATGACCTCGAACCTCGGCTCGCAGTTCCTCGTCGACCCGCTGCTCGAGCCCGGCGCCAAGCGGGAGGCCGTGATGGCGGCGGTTCGGCAGGCCTTCAAGCCCGAGTTCCTCAACCGGCTCGACGAGGTCGTGCTCTTCGACCCGCTCTCGCGGGACGAGCTCGCCGACATCGTGCACCTTCAGGTACGGGCCCTCGGGACCCGGCTGCGTGACCGCCGGATCACCCTCGAGGTCACCGACGAGGCGACGGCCTGGCTCGCCGAGCAGGGCTTCGACCCGGCCTACGGTGCCCGGCCCCTGCGCCGGCTCGTTCAGCGCGAGATCGGTGACCGGCTCGCGACGGCGCTGCTCGCCGGGAGCGTGCGCGACGGTGACACCGTGACCGTCGACCGTGGCGAGGACGGCCTGACCCTGCGCTGAGCGCGACTCACCGGGCTCTGTCACAAGCCCCACATATTGCGAACCACCCACCTGGCACGGGCTCTGGACGGGCCTGACCGGGTGGGTGGTTCGCAAGAGGTCGGGCGTGGTCGCGGGATACTGTTGCGGCCATGCGCCGACTTCCCACCCTGATCGCCGCTGCCGGTCTCGTCGCCGTGCTGGCCGGGTGCTCGGGAGAGGCCGAAGCCCCGCAGGTGCCGCCCACCGAGCAGCTGGCAGCAGCCAAGACCGCCTTCGACGCGGCGAAGACCGTGAGCCTCACCCTGACCAGCCGGGACGTCCCGCCCCGAGAGAACGGCGTCACCGCCGCCAAGGGGGTGGGGGTCATCGACGCCACCGAGCCGAAGTTCCAGGGCACCATCACCGGCACGGTCGAGGGCATCGCGGCGACCATCGACGCGATCGCCATCGGCGACACGGCCTACCTCAAGCTGTTCACCCCGCAGTACGAGGAGACCGACCTCACCTCGTTGAACGCCCCCAACCCGGCGCAGTTCTTCAACCCGGCCACCGGCATCTCCAGCCTGCTGCCGAAGACCGGCGACGCCAAGGATGCCGGCCAGACCCGCTCGGGCCAGGACGTGCTCGACCGCATCGACGGCACCCTGGACGGCGCGCTCGTCGAGGACCTGCTCCACCTCGGCGACGGCACGGGCACCTTCGCCGTCAGCTACGGCCTGACCGAGAGCAACGAGCTGCGCACCGCCACGCTCAAGGGGCCGTTCTTCCCCGGGGTCGAGGCCACCTACCTGCTGACCATGACGGACTATGGCGCCCCAGCGACGATCACCCGCCCCTAGGGCACTGCTCACGACGGCTGCCATCGCCGTCGCCCTGGCCGCCGCCGACACCTACGTCGTCGTCCTCGCCCTCACCGACATGATGCGTGGTGTCGGGGTCGGCATCGACTCGCTCCAGCGGGCCACGCCGATCGTCTCCGGCTTCCTGCTCGGCTACGTCGCGGTGCTTCCCCTCGTCGGTCGGCTGGCCGACCTCGTCGACCGCCAGCGGGTGCTGCTCGCCTGCCTGGGGGTGTTCGTCATCGGGTCGGTGGTCACCGCCCTGGCGGTCGAGCTGCCCGTGCTCGTGGCCGGCCGGGTGGTCCAGGGCGTCGGCGGGGGAGGGCTCGTGCCGGCCACCCTGGCCATCGTCGCCCAGCTCTGGCCGCCGGACCGGCGCGGGGTGCCTCTCGGTGTCGTCGGGGCGGTGCAGGAACTCGGGTCCGTGCTCGGCCCGGTGCTCGGGGCCCTCGTCCTCGTCATCGCTGACTGGCGGGCCATCTTCTGGCTGAACGCGGTGCTGGGTCTGCTGCTCGCCGGTGCGGTGCTGTGGGTCGGAGGCGGAGCGCTGCCGAGGCCGCGCCCACGCGTCGTACTGCTCGCAGGGCTGGCCGCGACCGTCGGCATCCTCGCGCTCGCGGCCCCCGAGTCCCTCGCGACGAGCGTGCGCTGGGGTGTGCCGTTCGTTCCCTTCAGCGACTCGACGTCCCGGCTCGCCACCCCGATCGGGCTCGTCGCGGGGGTGCTGCTCCTGGCGGCCCTGCTGGTCGGCTCCCGTGGTGCGTGGGCCCTGCTGCGCCGGGCGGACCTGCTCGGGGCACTCCTCATCGGAGGAGCGCTCGGCTGCATCGTGCTGACCTTCGCCGCAGCCGAGCCGGAGACCGAGGTCGTCGGTCCGCTGGGCTACGCATTGCTCCCCGTGGCGGTCCTGTTGTCGATCGCGTATGCCGTGCACCAACGCCGCTCGTCCTCGCCCCTGGTGCCCCGTGGTCTGGTGCGTGGTCGCCTCGTGTGGGCCCTGATCGTGTCGGTGCTCGTCGGGGTTGCCTTGGTGGCCGTCATCGTCGACGTCCCGCTGCTCGCCCGCCTCGTGCACACCACCGACCAGACCGAGGCGGCGCTGGTGCTCGTCCGCTTCCTCATCGCGGTCCCCGTCGGGGCGCTGGCCGGAGGCTGGGCGCTGCGCCTGCTGGCCAACGGTGTGGTGGCAGCAGCCGGCCTCGCCCTCGCTGCCGTCGGCCTCGCCGTGATGACGACGTGGGGTCGCGGGTCGCTCGAGCAGGGCCCGTCGACCGTGGTGCTCGCTGCAGTGGGCCTCGGGATCGGGTTGGCCCTGGCCCCGGTGAACGACGCGGCACTCGCGGGAGCCACCCACGACGCCCACGGCACGGCATCCGCGCTCGTCGTCGTGGCCCGGATGGTCGGCATGGTCGTCGGGATCGCGCTGCTGACAGCCGTCGGCCTCCACCAGTACTACATGGCGGTTGCCGCCCTGCCCGACCCGACCGACACCGACGCGCTCAAGGATGCCGCGGTGCTCCAGGTGGCGTGGGCGTTCCGCGGGGCTGCGGTGGCCGCCGCTCTCGGGGCGCTCGCCTCCCTGGCGCTGGGGCTGCGCCGCCGTGCAGGTGGGGAGCGGTCGGCGATCCTGGGGCTGTGACGTCGTCGCTGTGGGCAGGCGAATCAGGTCGAGTGAGTTGCCCTCAGGGGTTGATCATCGAACTGGTGTTCGTATAAGATGAGTCATGGACATCGGGGGATGTGGTCTGAGGGAGCGGCGCAGCGCGATTGAGACCGCGCGTGAGGCGTTGCGTGGGCTCGGTGCGGTCCTGCACGAGGCTCAGGGGTCGGAGCTGGCCGAGTTGATGGGCGTTGTCGACGACGTTGCTGCGCAGGCGGGGGCGGCGCGGGTCGCGATCACGGTGGAGGCGATGGGCCGTGGTGAGATCGAGGCCGCGGGAGTGAACGTGCACACCTGGGTGCGTGACCACGCGCCGTCGCTGCGGCAGGGCGGTGCGTTCCAGGTGGCCAGGGTGGCGTGCGCGGTGTCTCCGACCCCGTCCCGGTGGTGCCCGCAGGGACAGGTCGTCGATCCGGGGTCGCCGTTGGGCATCGTGTGGGCGGAGGTGCAGGACGGCACGGTGTCACCGGCGTTGGCGTGTGCAGCGTTGCGTGAGGTTGAGCGGTTGGCGCCGATCGTGCGCGATGAGGTGTTGCCGACGGTGACGGCGTCGATGCTGGAGCTGGGGGTGGCGTGGGGGCCGACGCAGCTGCGCAAGCTGCGGCCGCGGCTGATCGCGGAGTTCGGGCGGGCGGGGAAGTTCGATGATCTGCAGGCCCGGTTGGCGTCGGCGGCGCGGTTGTCGATGCCAGTGGTGGAGTCCGGTGATCTCACCGAGTACCAACTGGTCATGACGCCGGAGCAGGCGGCGGCACTCGAGGCCGCGATCGGGCCGTTGTCCGCGCCGGCGCCCAATGACGAGACGGGGGAGCGAGACCTTCGCCCGGCGGGGCAGCGGCGGGTCGAGGCACTGGCGTTGGTGTGCCAGCGGTCGTCCGCCGCAGACGCGGACCAGCGCGGTGGTGTCGACGGGGCTGCTGGGTCGGGTGCGGCGCTGCACGTGAGCATGACGGTGACAGACCTTCAGGCGGGCACCGGGTTTGGTGAGGTGCTGGCCTCGACCGCGACGGGGGCCATGCTCTCCCCGTCGGTGGTGCGGCGTCTGGCGTGCTCGGCGGCGGTCGTGCCGCAGGTGCTGGGGTCAGCCGGGGAGCCGTTGGACGAGGGGCGGGTGGAGCGGTTGTTCACCAGGGCGCAGCGGCGGGTCCTGATGGGTCGAGATCGGGGGTGCACCTACCCGGGGTGTGGGGCTCCGGCGGCGTGGACGCAGGCGCATCATGTCGTGCACTGGCTCGATGGTGGCGCGACCGACCTGGACAATGCTGCGCTGCTGTGCCAGCGGCATCACACGGTGGTGCATGACCGGCGGTACGTCGCGCAAGTGCGGGCGACCCCGGATGAGCTGGGGCGGTTCGTCGTCTGGGACCGCACCGTGGGGTCGTACGACCAGTACCTGGAGGCGGTGCGGGCGGAGCGAGCGGTGGCTGATCCGCGCCCGCTGACACCGCAGCGGCTGGCTGAGCTGCTCGCCGCGATCCGAGCCGATGATCCTGACGAGCAGCACTGGGCCAGGCTCGAGCTCGACCTCGAACGTGACGAACACGAGCAGTGGCGGCAGTCGCAGGACTGGGCTGACCTGCTCGAGAGCATGCCCCCGCGAGGGGCCGAGCAGGCTCAGGCGTCGAGCTGCACGACGACCGGCGCGTGATCGCTGGCGCCGGTGCCCTTGCGCTCCTCGCGGTCGATGACGGCACCGGCCACCCGCGCAGCGAGTGACGGCGAGCCGAGCACGAAGTCGATGCGCATGCCGCGGCGCTTCTGGAAGGCCAGGCGCTGGTAGTCCCAGTACGTGTAGACGCCCGGCCCCGGGGTGTGCGGGCGCACGACGTCGACGAATCCGGCATCCAGGAAGGCGTGGAACGCCGCGCGCTCACCGGGCGAGACGTGGCTCTTGTCGGCGTAGTACTCCATCGACCACACGTCGTCGTCGGTCGGGGCGATGTTCCAGTCGCCGCACAGCGCCACCGGGGTGCCGTCGGCCGCCCAACCCGTGGCCTGGTCGCGCAACCGGTCGAGCCACGACAGCTTGTAGGCCATGTGCGGGTCCTCGAGGGCGCGACCATTGGGCACGTAGAGCGACCACATCCGGATGCCGCCACACGTCGCCCCGATCGCGCGGGCTTCCGCGGTGGCTGGCTCCCCCCAGCCGGGCGCGCCGTCGAAGCCGACCTGCACGTCGTCGAGGCCGACCCGTGAGGCGATGGCGACCCCGTTCCACTGGCTCACCCCGTGGTGGGCGACCTGGTACCCGAGCGCCCGGAACCGGTCGTACGGGAACTGCTCGTCCTTGGCCTTGCTCTCCTGGATGGCCAGGACGTCGACCTGCGAACGGGCCAACCAGGCCTCGACGCGGTCGATGCGGGAGCGGATCGAGTTGACGTTCCAGGTGGCGATGCGCACGCCGTCACCCTACGCAACGTCGGGGCGCACCCGCCCGGCCGGCTACGCGAGGATGCGGGCCTTCTGCGTCTCGAACTCGGCGTCCGTCCGCACACCCGAGGCCGCAGCTGTCCGAGCCGCTCCAGCTGCTGGAGCATCTCTTCCGTCCCCGAGGCTTGGGCCAGGGCCGGCGGGGCAGGGCGGCGAAGCCAGCGGCATCCGCACGGCCGTCGGGGAACTCGACGGCGACGTACGAGACGGGTCCGAGGTGGTCCGTGATGTCGAGGGGGCTGGCGTCGTGGGAAGTCGCAGCCGCACTGTCGCACCGGGGTCAGGATTTCTGTACCCCGTTCGGGTGACGGCTCGCGCCCTGCTCGTGGCCACGGCATACAGTCGCGACCATGACCACGGCACTCGTCACCGGTGCGTCGGCCGGGATCGGCCACGCCTTCGCCCAGCGACTCGCCCGCGAGGGCCACGACCTCGTCGTCGTCGCGCGTGACCGCGCCCGGCTCGAGCGTCTCGCCGCGGATCTGCGGGCAGCGCACGGCGTCGACGTGGAGGTGCTCGTCGCCGACCTGTCCGACCGCCACGCGACGGATGCCGTGTGCGCGCGTCTCGCGGACGCCGACCGTCCCGTCGACCTCCTCGTCAACAACGCGGGCTTCGGCCTGGCCGGATCCTTCCTCGACAACGACGTGGCCCAGGAGGAGGCCGGGCTCGACGTCATGGTCCGGGCCGTCATGCTGACCTGCCACGCGGCGGGTCGGGCGATGCGGGCGCGCGGCCACGGCGCCATCGTCAACGTGTCGTCGGTGGCGTCGTTCATCGCGCACGGCACCTACTCGGCCGAGAAGGCCTTCGTCACGGTCTTCTCGGAGGGGCTCGCGAGCGAACTGGCCGGCACCGGGGTGACGGTGACCGCGCTGTGCCCCGGCTTCACTCGCACCGAGTTCCACCAGCGGGCCCGGATGAAGTTCTCGGCGCTGCCCGAGTTCCTCTGGCTCGACGCCGACGACCTCGTGCAGCAGGCGCTGACCGACGTCGCTGCCGGCAAGGTGATCTCCGTGCCGGGGGCGCAGTGGAAGGTCCTCGCGACCACCGTGCGGGCCCTGCCCCGTCCGCTGGTGCGTGGCGCCGGGGTGCGTGCCCTGCACCGCTTCCGCCGGGACTGATGCGACCGGGTCGGTGCCCTACGGTTGACCCGTGACCGACATCGCCGCTGACCGTGCCCGCCTCCTGCAGATCGTCCGCGACAAGGCGATCGTCCACGGCCGGGTGACCCTGTCCTCGGGCCGTGAGGCCGACTACTACGTCGACCTGCGCCGCATCACCCTCGACGGGGAGGCCAGCCCGCTCGTCGGCCGGGTCATGCTCGACCTCACGGCTGACCTGGAGTTCGACGCGGTCGGCGGCCTGACCCTGGGCGCCGACCCGGTCGCCACCGCGATGCTGCACGCCCGGGCCGCGCAGGGTGGCCGCCTCGACGCGTTCGTCGTGCGCAAGGCCGGCAAGGCCCACGGGCTCCAGCAGCGCATCGAGGGCCCGTCGATCGCGGGCCGCCGGGTGCTCATCGTCGAGGACACCTCGACCACCGGGTCGTCGCCTCTGGATGCCGCGCAGGCGGCCCGGGATGCCGGAGCCACCGTCGTCGCGGTCGCCACCATCGCCGACCGGGCGACCGGCGCGGCGGAGAAGTTCGCGGATGCCGGGCTGGAGTACCGGCACGTCTTCGGCCTCGAGGACCTCGGCCTCGCCTAGGAGACTGCTGAACAAGGCGGTGTGCGAGTGACGGTTTCCTCGTGAGGACGGGCAGGTCACCTCAAGGCGGTCTGTGCCGCAATGGAAAGTCAGCGCTCAAGGCGCGACAACGAGTTCGTCCTGCCCGTCGTATCGACCTTGCGCCCGGTGCGTGGGGCCTGTCAAGGGCCGTGGCCCCCTTCTTCAGGTCAGCGCCCAGGCCCCGTCCTGGTGGGTCAGCCCGAGCGCGAGAAGGCGGCGCAGGTTGAGCGCGGCGGAGCGGTGATGCAGCCAGGCGTTGTTCTTGACCACGCCGCGGTAGGGCACGCGCCGGTTGCCGCGGGTAAGCCACGCGATGGAGCGTTCGACCATCGGCCGATGCTGGCGGTACACGGCTTGGAAGTCGGGATGCTCAGCGCGTGCCCGGTGCTCGCGTTGGAGCTGATGGTGCTCGCCGAGGCTGACTTTGCGGCCGGTTGCGGCGGTGGTGCATCTGGCATGTAGCGGGCAGCTACTGCAGGCAGCACCAAAGGTGGCGGTGCCTTTAGTGCTGACCCGCCGGGTGATCCCGGCCGGGCAGGTCAACGTGGCGGCCGCGCTGTCGTGGGTGAAGTCGTCCAAGGTGAAACCATCCTCGACCGCGGGCCGCGACGGCCAGGGTTTGACGACCGGCTCCCAATTGCGCCCGGCGAGGGTGGCGAGCATCGGCCCCGAGGCGTAGGCGGAGTCACCCAGGACCTGCACGTCGGTGGCGTCGGCCAGGGTGGGGTCGGTGGTGACCAGGTCGGCGCCGACCGCGGCGTCGGAGTTTTGACTCCCGTTGGTCTTGGTCAGTGCGACCTTGGTCATCAGCCCGGTGTCGGGCTCGATGACGACGTGGGCCTTGAACCCGTCCTGGCGACGCTGCCGCGTCTTGTGCGCGTGCCGGGCGTCGGGGTCCACCGTGGAGATCACCCGGTCCGGTGCGGTCTTGCGGGCGATCCGCCACCGCCCGTCGGTGCCGTCGGAGCCTTGCGCGGGTTCCACGTCCTGCCCGGCGACCAGCGCCAGCAGCGCGATGGCCTCGGCTGGCTTCCCGCCCGCCGCCTCGATGGCGTCGGTGTCGAGCGCGCCCAGCAACGCCGCGGCGTCGTTGACCAGGGCAGTGACCAGGTCCTCACGCGCGTCGTGGTCGTCCCACGCGATCCGCGGCTTGCCCGTGGCCGTGTAGTCCTGGCCCGTGACCACGGCCAACCGGGTGCAGTGTGCGGACACCAGCGTCGGGGCACCGTCGACCTCACGGGTGACCCGGCGGATCGACGCGATCAGCTGGGTGACCGTGTCCTGACGGGCGACCGCGTCGTCGAGCACGGTGGAGTCCAACGCTCGCCGCGTCTTGCCGGCCAGGACTCCTGTGGCGGTGATGACCTCACGCACCACCTCGAAGATCCGCTGCGGACGCTCACTGGCCGCGAGCTGCTTACGCCAGTACGTCAACGTCGAGGGGTGGAACCCGGACGCGTCGACCGCGTACCCGCACGCCGCTTTCCACCGCAGGTCGAACGTGAGCGCGTCAACCGCCTCACGGTCGGAGTACCCGTGCAGCGACTGCAACACCAACACCGACGCGATGACCTCGGGCGGGATCGAGGGGCGGCCCCGCCCCGAGGGGAACAAGTCCGTGAACAGCTCCGGCGGGAACAACGCATCGCGGTGCTCAGCCAAGAACGCGAACACGCTCCCAGCCGGCAACAGATGCCCCGCCAACGACTCCACATCCAGCAGATCACGCTGCCGGTCAGCCTCACCCTGCATGACCCCAACGATCCCAGCCCAAGGTCAACCCGGCCCCCCGCCACGCGGATTCTTCAGCAGTCTCCTAGAGCCACCTATAGCACTCCAGCCACCCGGATCCGGGTGGCTGGAGTGCAATGCGTCAGCGGGTGTGCTCAGTGCCGGTCGGCGAACTCCTTGATCTCGCCGGAGGCCAGGCGTGCCCGGTAGCTGGCGAACTCACGTCGGATGACGTTGCGCAACAGGTAGAGACCGATGAGGTTGGGGATGCTCATCATGAAGATCATCGAGTCCGAGAAGTCGATGACCGAGCCGAGGCTGGCGACAGAACCCAGGACGGTGAAGCCGAGGAAGATGACCTTGAAGACGTTCTCCGCCAGGGGGTTGTCGCCGAACAGGTACCCGGTGGCCTTCATGCCGTAGTACGACCAGCTGATCATGGTCGAGAAGGCGAAGAGCACCACGGCGACGGCGAGGACCTTCGGGAACCACGGCAGGACGGAGGCGAAGGCGTTCGAGGTCAGGGCCACACCGCCGAGTTCGGACGCTGCGGGGTCGAGGTAGGCCTTGGTGATGATGATCGTCAACGCCGTCATCGTGCAGATGACGATGGTGTCGATGAACGGCTCGAGCAACGCCACGAAGCCCTCGGTGGCGGGCTCCTTGGTGCGTACCGCGGAGTGGGCGACCGAGGCCGAACCCAGACCGGCCTCGTTGGAGAACGCCGCCCGCTGGAAGCCGACGATCAGGGCGCCGATGATGCCGCCCGCTGCGCCCTCGCCGGTGAAGGCGCCGTCGAGTATCGAGCCGAACGCCGCCGGGATCTCCCCGAAGCTGCCGACGAGGACGATGAGGCACGCACCGAGGTAGAGCACTGCCATGAACGGCACGATCTTCTCGGTGACCTTCGCGATGCTCTTGATGCCGCCGATGATCACCGCGCCGACGGCGGCGGCGAACAGCAGGCCCATGATCCACGTGTTGCGGCCGAGGAAGCTCTCCTCGCCCCCGACCTGGCTGACGATCTGGGCGGTGGCCTGGTTGGACTGGAACATGTTGCCGCCACCGACCGCGCCACCGATCATGCAGACGGCGAAGAACGCGGCCAACCCCTTGCCCAGGCCCGGCTTGCCGAGGTCCTTCACGGCATCCCGGAGGTAGTACATCGGGCCACCGGAGACGGTTCCGTCGGCGTGCTCCTGGCGGTACTTGACCCCGAGCATGCACTCGGCGGCCTTCAGGCTCATGCCGAGGAAGCCCGCGACGATCATCCAGAACGTCGCGCCGGGACCGCCGATGGCGATGGCGATGGCGACACCGGCGATGTTGCCGAGACCGACGGTGCCCGACACCGCGGTGGCGAGGGCCTGGAAGTGCGACACCTCACCGGCGTCGTTGGGGTCGGAGTACTTGCCGCGCACGAGGTCGATCGCGTGCTTGAAGCCGCGAACGTTGATGAAGCCGAGCCAGATCGTGAAGAAGATCGCGGCCGTGATCAGCCAGATGACGACGATGCGGATCGTGTACTCGCCATTGGCGGACGGGCCGTAGAAGACCAGGCCGGTGATCCACCCCGACACCTTGTCGAACAGCGTGGCGTCCGGTGCGAACTCGGGGACCGGGCTCGGGAAGGTGATCGGCTTCGGTGAGAGCGCGAAGATGACGACGTAGAAGGCGGCGACGACTGCGCCGATGATGCCGAGGGTCTTGGTGGCCGACCCCATCTGCGGGGTCTCGCTGTCACGCATGGTGTTCTCTCCCATCAGGGCACCACCGTCACGGGAACGCTGGCGTGCTGAGCCAGGCGGTTGGCCACGCTGCCGAAGACGGCGTCGCGCAGCCCCGAGTCGCCGGTGCGGCCGACGATGATGTGCACGGCGCCGGACTCCGCGCTGATGTCGAGCAACGTCTCGGACGCCTTGCCGTGACGGACGATCTCCTCGTGGGGCACCCCGCCCCGCTCGCAGATCTCGACCATGGGCGCGATGACCTGTTCGGTCGCCGCCTCGAGTTCACGCTGCCGTTCACGGTGTCGGTGTTCGTTCTCGCTGGCGGTCTGGAAGGAGAACGGTGTCCAGGGGATCACGTGGACGAGGACGATCTTCCAGTGGTTCTTCTGGGCGCGATCAACGGCGAACTCCACCGCGCGGGTGGAGGCCTCACTGTTGTCGACGCCGACGACGATGGTGTCCATGGGAGGTCCTGTCTGTCGGTGCGGACTGGTCAGGTCCAAGGCAGGCTAACGCAGTGTGACCGCGGACACACCTGCTGGCATCTACGCTTGAGGCAGTTACCCGTCTCCTCGAGGAGTCCCATGACAGCCGCCCTTGTCATCGTCATCGCCATCGTGGTGCTGCTCATCGCCGTCGTCGGCTGGGCCATCGCGACCTACAACGGCCTCATCAAGCTGCGCAACCTGGTGCAGGAGGCCTGGCGCCAGATCGACGTCGAGCTCACCCGCCGGCACGACCTCATCGGCAACCTCGTCGAGACGGTCAAGGGCTACGCAGCCCACGAGCGCGGCACGCTCGAGGATGTCATCAAGGCCCGAGCTGGCGCCATGGCGCCCGGCCAGTCCCCGGCGCAGCAGGCCGAGAGCGAGAACATGCTGAGCCAAGCCCTCGGACGGCTGCTCGCCATCGCCGAGGCCTACCCCGACCTGAAGGCCAACCAGAACTTCATGGCGCTGCAGGCCGAGCTCACCTCGACCGAGGACCGGATCGCCTCGGCCCGCCGCTACTACAACGCCACGGTCCGCGACCTCAACACCCAGGTCGAGACGGTGCCGAGCAACATCATCGCCGGCGTGTTCACCATCTCCCGGGCCGAGTACTTCGAGGCCGTCGGGGAACAGCGCGAGGCCCCCAAGGTCGACTTCGGGCAGCGTGAGGCCGTCATCCCGCCGCCGAGCGGGTATGCCGGTGGCTCCGGCAACGGCCCCCAGGACACGCCCCCCGCACCCCAGGCCTGACTCCGCGGGTCCCGGGTCCACCGGGTGGTGGACCCGGCATCCACTGCATGGGTGTTCCAGCCCACGCTCCCGGGCGGGCAGTCTGGGCTCATGGACGACGCAATCACGATCAGGGGCCTGCGCAAGGCCTATGGCGGGCGGGCCGCCGTCGACGGGCTCGACCTCGACATCCGCACGGGGGAGGTGTTCGCGCTCCTCGGACCCAACGGGGCCGGGAAGACGACCACCGTCGAGATCGCCGAAGGATTTCGCAGCCGTGACGCCGGCGAGGTCCGCGTGCTCGGCACGGACCCCGAGGGAGCGGGGCGTTCCTGGCGCAACCAGATCGGCATCGTCACGCAGACCTCGGCGGGCCTGGACCTGTTGACCCCCCGCGAGGCACTCGCGAGCACGGCGAAGGTCTACTCCGACCCCCGCGACGTCGACGAGGTGATCGCCGCCGTCGGGCTCGCCGACAAGGCCGACACCCGCATCGTGGGGCTGAGCGGTGGCCAGCGACGCCGCCTCGACGTCGGCCTGGGGATCGTCGGTGGGCCCGAGCTGATCTTCCTCGACGAGCCGACCACCGGGTTCGACCCGCAGGCCCGGCGCGACTTCTGGACCCTCATCCGCGCGTTGGCCGACCAGGGCACGACGATCCTGCTCACGACCCACTACCTGGACGAGGCCGAAGAGCTCGCGGACCGGGTCGGCGTCATCGCCGCCGGTCGCCTCCTCGCCCTCGACACCCCTGCGGCGCTGGGCGGGCGGGGCACGTCGGAGGCCACGGTCAGCTGGGAGGAGGACGGCATCCGACGAAGCCTGCGAACCGCGACGCCGACCGCGCAGGTGAGCCGGCTCGCAGCCCGGATGCCGGGTGGCGAGGTCCCCGGCCTCACCGTCACCAGACCGTCGCTCGAGGACACCTACCTCACCCTCATCGCCCCCCACATCACCGACGACACCACGCAGGTGGCGTCGTGAACGCGCTCGCCCTCGGGCTGGACCGCACCATCCTCGAGCTGAAGATGTACTCGCGCGAGAAGGAGTCGGTGTTCTTCTCCTTCCTGTTCCCGATCCTGCTGCTGAGCCTGTTCTCGGTCATCTTCTCGGCCCAGTTCGAGGAAGGGGCGGGCCAGGGCGGGATGACCGCGGGCCTGTTCTTCATGCCGGGCATGCTCTCGGCCGGTGTGCTCCTCACGAGCTTCCAGACGATGGCCCTGTCGATCGCCACCGAACGTGACGACGGCACGCTCAAGCGGCTGCGCGCCACCCCCATGCCGTCGGTGGCGTACTTCCTGGGCAAGGTCGGACTCGTCGGCGTGACCTCCGTGCTGCAGACGGTGTTGCTCCTCGTCGTGGCGACGCTGTTCTTCGACGTCGACCTGCCGACCGACCCCGAGCGCTGGGCCGTCTTCGTGCTCGTCTTCGGGCTCGGCGTCTTCAGCGGCACGGTGCTCGGCATCGCGTACTCCTCGCTGGCGACGTCCCGCTCGATCGGGGCCGTCGTCATCGGGCCGATGCTCGTGCTCCAGTTCATCTCGGGCGTCTACATCGCCTTCGACGACGTGCCCACGTGGTTGCAGCAGGTCGCCGCCATCTTCCCGCTCAAGTGGATCGCCCAGGGTATGCGCTCGGTGTTCTTCCCGGCCGAGATGGCGGCCGGCGAGATGGCCGGGTCGTGGGAGACCGGCAAGACGGCCCTCGTCCTCCTGGCGTGGGGCATCGCGGGCCTGATCCTGTGCGTCACGACGTTCCGCTGGTTCAAGCGCGGAACGACGTGAGCGCGGGCCGGGGATGATGGTGGCCGTGAGCACCACCGAGCGGACGTCGCGCGAGGAGTTCGGCGCGATGTGGCGCCGCCAGCAGCCCTTCTGGCACGCCGCCATGGCAGTGGTCTGGGGTGCCGCGGTCGTCGTCACGCTGCTCGACGACCCCGGGCCGTGGGGGCGCGGCCCGTCGCTGGCGCTGCTCGGGCTCATGGGTGTCTCCTACGTCGCGCTCGGTCGGCGTGCGATGGCCCACGAGGACGTCCGGTTGGCGGTCGGCTACCACCTCGTCGCGTGGGGTACGTTGCTCGCGATCCAGATCATCGACCCCGACACGCAGTCCTGGCTGATGTTCTTCGTGCTGTACTCGCAGCTCTGGGCGATGCTGCCCGTACGTTGGGCCGTCGTCACCACGTTCATCGTCGTCACGGCGTTCGGGTTCGTGCGGTGGGCACAGTCCGACTTCACGACCGGCGACCTGGACATGATCATCATCTCGGCTGTGATCTCGGCCGTTCTGTCGCTGTCATTGGGGTTGTTCATCACCCGCATCGTCACCGAGGCCGAGACCCGGGCGCAGACCATCGACGAGCTGCGCGCCGCGCAGGCAGAGCTCGCTGCGTCCGAACGCGACCGCGGCGTGCACGAGGAGCGCGAGCGGCTCTCCCGCGAGATCCACGACACCCTCGCGCAGGGCTTCACCTCGGTCGTGGCGCTCTCCCGCGCGGCTGACGCGGCACTGGCCCGAGGCGACGTCGATGCGGCGCGCGACCGGTTGGCGCTCATCGAGCGCACTGCATCCGACAACCTCGACGAGGCCCGGCTGATCGTCGCGGAGCTCACGCCCGGCCACCTCCAGTCGCGCACCCTGGGAGAGGCGCTGCATCGTCTCGGGGCGGCCGTGAGCAGCGAGAACGGGCTGCGGGCCGATGTGAGAGTGACGGGGGAGCCCGTGCCGCTCGGGGGCACCGCCGAGGTGGTCATCCTGCGCACCGCCCAGGAGGCACTGTCCAACGTGCGGCGTCATGCGGGCGCCGGGCACGCTGAGCTGATCCTGACCTACGAGCACCCCGAGCAGGTCGTGCTCGAGGTGCGCGACGACGGCCGGGGCTTCGACCCGGCCGCTGCGCGATCCGGCTTCGGACTCGACGGGGTGCAGGCCCGGGCGGCCGAGGTCGGAGGGTCGGTGCGGCTGCGCAGCGAACCGGGCGCGGGCACCACCCTGCGGCTCGAGGTACCGCGGTGATCCGCCTGCTGGTCGTCGACGACCACCCCGTCGTGCGGGCCGGCATGGTCGCCGTGCTCAGCGAGGAGGCCGACTTCGAGGTGGTGGGCGAGGCCGCGAACGGCGCCGAGGCACTGGCACTGGTACCCCGAATGATGCCCGACGTCGTCCTCATGGACCTGCGGATGCCGGTCATGGACGGTGCCGACGCCACCTCACGGATCGTCGCGCAGTCTGACGCACCCCAGGTGCTCGTGCTCACGACCTACGACACCGACGCCGACATCGTGCGCGCGGTCGAGGCAGGCGCTCGTGGCTACCTGCTCAAGGACGCGCCCACCGCGGTGCTCGCCGACGCGATCCGCCGGGCTGCGCGGGGGGAAACCGTGCTCGCCCCGCCGGTGGCGGCCCGCCTGGCCGATCGGCTGCGGGCGCCCTCCCGGCCCGAGCTCACCGCGCGAGAGCTCGACGTGCTGCGCCTGGTGGCCATCGGGCTGTCGAACGGCGACATCGGCCGGGAGCTGTTCATCGGTGAGGCGACCGTGAAGACCCACCTCATCCGGGTGTTCGCCAAGCTGGAGGTGACCGACCGGACGGCTGCCGTCACGGCCGCCTACGCGCAGGGCCTGATCGACCTGCCCCGCCCATGACCCCCTACAGGGTGCCGTCGCGCACGTCGTCGACGACCTCGTCGATCTCCTCGATGACGGTCTTGGTCGCCGAGCGGTGCTTGAGGAACTCGAACACCATGGGCAGCACCGAGATGGCCACGATGAGCAGCACGGCCGCCTCGAGGTTGTCGTGCACGAAGTCGATGCCGCCGAGGAAGTACCCGAGCAGGGTGATGCCGGTCGCCCAGAGCACCGCGCCGACGGCGCTCCAGACGAAGAAGTGCCGGCGGTCCATCCGGCTGACGCCGGCGACCACGGTGATGAACGTGCGCACGATGGGCACGAACCGGCCGATGACCAGCGCCTTGGCGCCGTACTTCTCGAAGAAGTCGTGGGTCTGGTCGAAGTACTTCTTCTTGATGAACCGCCCGTCGCGCTCGTACAGCGGCGCGCCGATGGCCCGACCGATCTCGTAGCCGGTGACGTTGCCCGCGAAGGCGGCGACGCTGAGGATGGTGCAGGCCACGACGATGTTGAGGTCGATGTCACCGCGGGCGATGAACAGGCCGACCGCGAACAGCAGCGAGTCTCCGGGCAGGATCGGGAAGAGCAGCCCGCACTCGATGAAGACGATGGCCACGCTCACCCAGAAGAACTGCTCTCCGAAGCGGTCGAGGAGCCACTGGGGGTCCATCCAGTCAGGTCCGAGGGAAGGCATCACACCCTCAAGGGTAGGTCGTCCGGCGGGGCGGGGCGCCCGCACCTCGGGCGGGCGCACCCTGACATCAGGGCCACGACTACATTGAGCACCGATCCGGGCCGATCGGGACGGCCCGCACCGACAGTGAAGGAACCACCATGCCGACCACCCGTGCCGCCCGCGCCACCCGCCTGTTCGGGGCCGCCCTCACCGGGTCCGCCCTCCTCGCGCTGGCCGCCTGTGGCAGCCCCACCGACGAACCCGCAGCCTCCGCCTCGGGCGACGCCACGGCATCCGCCGCCGCGACCTGCACCCCCGAGACGATGAAGACGCTGACGGCCGGCACCCTGACGATCGGCACCGACAAGCCGGCCTACCAGCCGTGGTTCGTCGACGACGACCCCAGCAACGGCAAGGGCTACGAGTCGGCCGTGGCCTACGCGATCGCCGACGAGCTCGGGTTCGCCAAGGACAAGGTGACCTGGGTCGTCGCGCCGTTCAACACGGTCGTCGCGCCGGGCAAGAAGGCGTTCGACTTCGACGTCAACCAGGTGTCGATCAGCGACGAGCGCAAGCAGGCCGTCGACTTCTCCAGCGGCTACTACGACGTGCGCCAGGCCGTCATCACCTACAAGGGCAGCCCGATCGACGGCAAGACGACCGTGGCGGACCTCAAGGGTGCCAAGCTCGGTGCCCAGGTCGGCACCACCTCGTACGACGCTGCCAAGGACCAGGTGCAGCCGACGGCCGACGTCGCGGTCTTCGACACCAACGACCTCGCCGTGCAGGCGCTGAAGAACAAGCAGATCGACGGCATCGTCGCCGACCTGCCGACCGCGTTCTACATGACGGCCGCGCAGCTCGACGACGGCGCCATCGTCGGGCAGCTGCCGCTGCAGGGTGAGCCCGAGCAGTTCGGTGCGGTGCTCGACAAGGGCAGCCCGCTCACGGCGTGCGTCACCCAGGCGGTCGACGCCCTGCGCGAGAACGGCACGCTCGACACCCTCGTCACCACCTGGCTGTCCACCCAGGGCGCACCCGAGCTGGAGTAACAGCCGATCGTGCAGGACTCTCCGCAGCAGCCGGGGTCCACGGGGCCCACGGGGTCGACGGTGACATCCGTCGACGACCCGTGGGTCCCCTCTGCGCTGGAGCAGGAGCGCGCGGCCTACCGCTCGGCCCGCACCCGCCGCTCGGCGCTCGTCGCGACGGCCTCGACGCTCGCCATGCTGGGCGCCGTCGTCGCACTCGTCGGGAGCTCGCCCGGGTGGCCGCGCGTGAAGGAGACCTTCTTCTCCTGGGGCAAGGCGGTCGACTCCTTCCCGGCCGTGCTCGACGGGCTCTGGCTGAACATCCGCGTGATGCTCGTGTGCGCGGTGCTCATCGCGATCCTCGGGCTCACCCTGGCCGTCATGCGCACCGTGCGGGGCCCGGTGGCGTTCCCGCTGCGGCTGTTCGCCACGGCCTACGTCGACCTGTTCCGCGGGCTGCCGCTGCTGCTCGTGCTCTTCCTCCTCGGCTTCGGGGCCCCCGCGCTGCAGTTGTCGGGGGTGCCGAACTCCGCGCTGTTCTGGGGTGGGTGCGCGCTCGTGCTGTCGTACTCGGCCTACGTGGCCGAGGTGTTCCGCGCCGGCATCGAGTCGGTGCACCCCTCGCAGCGGGCGGCGGCGCGCTCGCTCGGGCTGAGTTACGGGCAGACCCTGCGGCACGTCGTGCTCCCGCAGGCGGTTCGCCGGGTGGTGCCCGCCCTGATGAACGACCTCGTCTCGTTGCAGAAGGACTCCGGCCTCATCGCCGTGCTCGGGGTCATCGACGCCATCCGCGCGGCGCAGATCGAGACGGCGAGCGACTTCAACTACACCCCGTACGTCGTCGCCGGCGCGCTCTTCGTGTGCCTGACGATCCCCATGGCGCGCTTCACCGACTGGGTGGCCCGGAGGCAGGGCTTCCACGGCGCGGGGGGTCACCTGTGAGCACCGACGTGAGGATGCCGTCATGAGCCTGCTCGCCCTCGAGGGCATCCGGAAGTCGTTCGGGAAGAACGTCGTGCTGCACGACATCGACCTCCGCGTCCAACGCGGCCAGTGCGTCGTGCTCATCGGCGCCAGCGGCTCGGGCAAGTCGACCCTGCTGCGGTGCGTGAACCTCCTCGAGGTCGTCGACGACGGCCGGATCACGCTCGACGGGGACGACATCACCGACCCGCGCATCGATGCGGATGCCGTGCGCGCCCGGATGGGCGTGGTCTTCCAGGCCTACAACCTCTTCCCCCACCTGTCGGTGATCGACAACATCACCCTGGCCCCGATCCGGGTGCACGGGGTGTCGCGGGCAGAGGCCGAGGACAAGGCCCTGGCGATGCTCGACCGGGTGGGGCTGCGCGACCGGGCGGGTGCGCGCCCCGACGACCTGTCGGGCGGGCAGCAGCAGCGGGTGGCCATCGCCCGCGCGCTCGTCAACGACCCGACCCTCATGCTCCTCGACGAGGTGACGTCGGCGCTGGACCCCGAACTCGTCGGGGAGGTGCTCGACCTGCTGCGCTCGCTCACGCAGGAGGGCATGACGATGATCCTCAACACCCACGAGATGGGTTTCGCCCGGCAGGTCGCGGACACCGTGTGCTTCCTCGACGGCGGGGTCATCCACGAGCAGGGGCCGCCCGAGCAGGTTCTCGGCGACCCGCGCCAGGAGCGCACGCGGCAGTTCCTGTCGCGCGTCCACGCGTGAGCGCGCACGATGACGGCGTGTTCTCGTACCACCTCGCCCTGCTTCCGGTGACCTCGGCCGTCGGCGCCCTGCTGCGCGCGCCGACCCCCGCGACGACGCCGGGGCTGCGCCACCTCGAGGTGCTCGCGGGGATGGATCTCGGCTCGCCCGTGCTGTCCCGCCGCCGCATGCAGGTCCGTCGCGTCGCCGTCTTCGCCCGCTGGGACGACGAGGCGGCCCTCGAGGCGTTCCTGCGCGATCACCCGCTCGGTCGCAGGCTGGATGCCGGGTGGCACGTTCGCCTGGAGTTCCTGCGCCGCTGGGGTCAGGTCGCTGCCTTCGCGGACCTGCCCGAGATCGCCGGACGATCCGATCCGCAGGAGCCGGTCGTCGCCGTGACCCTGGCCCGGATGCGCCTGCCCGAGCTCGTGCGCTTCGTGCACTGGGGCAGGCCCGTCGAGCGGCTCGTGCGCGACCACCCGGCCACCACGTTGGCGCTCGCCGCGGTGCGCCCACCACGAACGGTGTCGACGTTCTCGTTCTGGCGCACCACCCGCGAGATGACCGACATGGTGTTCGGCCGCAGCCACGTTCCCGGTGCGCAGCGGCACACCACCGCGATGGTCGAACGCGACCGGCGTGACTTCCACCACGAGTTCACGACGTTGCGCTTCCGGGCGATCTCGGAGCACGGCTCCTGGGACGGCCGTACCGGGTACGTGCCGACATGAGCACGCACGACGAGCGCGCGGAGCCCGCCGAGCCCGCCGACGTGGGGGTGGGGCCGTGGCAGGGGCCGTGGCCCGACGGGGACCACTTCGACCCCGACCTGTTGCGCGAGGGCGACCGCCGCAACGTCGCGGACCAGTACCGTTACTGGACGATGGAGGCCGTCGTGGCCGACCTCGACATCCGCCGCCACCCGTTCCACGTCGCCATCGAGAACTGGAGCCACGACTTCAACATCGGCTCGGTGGTGCGCACGGCGAACGCGTTCAACGCTGCTGCCTTCCACATCGTCGGCAAGCGCCGCTGGAACCGGCGCGGGGCGATGGTGACCGACCGGTACCAGCACGAGCACCACCACCGCGACGTCGACGACCTCGTGCGGTGGGCGAGGGGCGCGGGGACGCAGGCCGACGGCATCCCCCTCATCGGCATCGACAACCTCCCGGGCTCGGTGGCGCTGGAGACCTACGACCTGCCCCGCGAGTGCGTGCTCGTGTTCGGTCAGGAGGGGCCGGGGCTGAGCGAGCCGATGCGGGCGGCCTGCACCGCGGTGCTGCACATCGAGCAGTTCGGCTCGACCCGGTCGATCAACGCCGGGGCAGCCGCGGCGATCGCGATGCACGCGTGGGTGCGCCGGCACGTCTTCGACCAGCCCACCGGAGCCGGGTCGACCAGCGCCTCGACGCCCCGGGGGCCCGCACTCGAGTGAGCAGGACATGCCGCTGCGTCCTCGCGCCGGACGGCGTGTTGCGCTCACTCGACACCAGTGCCTGCGGAATAGGGATGCGCCCGGCACCGCTGGAGACGGGGTGAGCCCTGCCGCCCCGCCCGTCCTGTCCGTCCTCGACCTCGTGCCCGTGCGCTCCGACCAGAGCAGCGGTGACGCCATCGCGGCGACACTCGCTCTGGCCCGGGTCGCCGACGAGCACGGCTACCGGCGCTACTGGTTGGCCGAGCACCACAACATGCCTGCGGTCGCGGCGACCAACCCGCCCCTGCTCGCGGCCATGGTCGCCGGCGCGACCGGGCGGATCCGGGTCGGCTCCGGTGGGGTCATGCTGCCCAACCACGCGCCACTCGTCGTCGCCGAGCAGTTCGCCCTGCTCGAGGCAGCCTTCCCGGGGCGGGTCGACCTCGGCATCGGCCGGGCCCCAGGCACCGACCCGGTGACGTCCTGGGCGCTGCGCCACGGCGCGGGCGGGGTGGACGCGGATGCCGTCGACCGGTTCCCCGACCACGTCGACCACGTCATCGCGATGATGTCGCCCGACGGCGCCGCCCTTCGGCTGGCGACCGGTGACCACGTGCTGAGGGCCACCCCCCGGGCCACCTCCGTCCCGACGATCTGGCTGCTCGGCTCCTCCGACTACTCGGCCCGCCTCGCTGCGTCCCGTGGCCTGCCCTACGTCTTCGCCCACCATTTCTCCGGGCGCGGAACGGCCGAGGCGCTGGCGCTGTACCGGGGGCACTACGAACCGTCGGCCGACCACCCCGAGCCCCGTACCTTCCTCACCGTCAACGCCGTCGTCGCGGCGACGACCGAGGAGGCGCGCCGCCTCGCCCTGCCGAACATCCGCTCCATGGTCGCCCTGCGCACCGGCCAGCCCCTGCGGGCGTCCCAGCTCGTCGAGGCCGCCGAGGCCGACGTCCCCGCGCCCGGGCACCAGCCGCTGATCGACGACATGCTGCACCGCTGGGTCATCGGCTCACCGGGGGAGGCCGCGGCCAGGATCACCGCGCTGGCGGCCGAGCACGGGGTGGACGAGGTCATGGTCAGCCCTGTGGCCGGGGCGTTCGCGGGTACGCCCGCGGACCGGGCACCGGCCCGCGAGGAGACGTTGCGCCTGCTCGCGGGTGCGCTGTGACCGGCAGGCGCAGGAGGGCCACCGCCCCCACCACCAGCACGGGCCACCACCAGTGCACGCCGTCCGCGCCGACGATGCCCTTGGCGGCCATGAAGCCGAGCCCCCCGCAGGCGAGCACGGTGACGAGCACCGGCAGCCACACCGGCGGAGCGGGTGAGTCGTCGCGCCGCGGGGTCTCGAACCGGCCGAGCACGGCGATGAACACCAAGGTCACGAGCCCGAGCACGGCCCACCACAGCGGCCGGGTCGCCCACCACGTCCCGGTCATCGGGGTGACGCCGAGCCCTGGCCCGCCGAGCAGCAGCGAGAGCCCGATGACGAGCACCATCGCCGTGAGGTGCCACAGGTAGAGCGTCATGATGCGGGTGTTGAGCAGCACGGTCGCCGACCAGGCGCGCGGCTGCTGCAACCACCGCGCCAGCACCGGTTCGAGGGACAGCACCAGCCCGGCCTGGAGCAGGCCGAGGAACCCCAGCGTCACCCGGGTCGGGTAGGAGTTGTTCACGGCTGCCCCGTCGAGCCCGATCATCGACACGGGGTAGGGGCCGGCCCACACCAGCCCCACGACGCCGACGAGCCCGACGGCGGCCAGGCCCAGCCGCCGACCCGTGCCGGCCAACCGGCCGTCGAGCCAGGCGTACCCGAGCTGGTGCACCGTCGCCCACACGACGACGTAGTTGGCGAAGCCGATGGCCAGCGTGTCGGTGCCGATGCTCACGAGGTCGACCAGGCACCCCACCACCAGCCCGCCGACGATGCTGGCCCACCCGAACCGCTCCCACAGCCAGAGCGTGGCGGGGGCGACCGCGCAGACGACGACGTACGCGGCGAGGAACCACGTTGGCACCAGGGCCACCTGGGATGCCGTGCGCAGGGTCGCGGCCGGCACCCCTGCCGCGTGGGCCACGACCACGGCGAGCAGCCAAACCGGCAGGAGTGGGACCACCGGTGTGAGGAGCCGCTGTAGTCGCGCCCGCAACCACCCGGCATACGACAGGTGCTTCGCCCGAGCCGAGCGCCACGACAAGCCGTTGGCGTAGCCGCCGACGAGGAAGAACACCGGCATGACCTGGAACACCCAGGTGAGGGGGTGGGTCCACGGGGCGAGCTCGAGGAGGTGGCCGATCTCGAGCTCACCGTCGCGGACGACGACGGCCGCCATTAGCCAGTGGCCGAGCACCACGACGACGATGGCCGCGGCCCGGAGGAGGTCGACCACCCGGTTGCGGGTGGTGGGGGTGGCGGCGGCGAGATCACGCACGGTGGACAGGTCCATGCCTCACACCCTGACGCGTCCGGTGGTGGCCGCGCGTGAGTACGCAGACCCAACGCCGACGCGCGGTGCGGCCGAAACCGTGGTGCGCGGACGGCATCCGATGGCGTGCAATGGGCCCATGACACCCGACGACCTGCTCGCACGGTTCCATTCCCAAGTGCGCCTGGCCGACCGGGACGCCGCGCCGGGCTTCGTCGTCGAGCGCGACGGCCCGGTGCACCGCACGTACCCTCCCGAGCCGGCGGCCCTCGGTGCCATGGTCGAGTGCCCCGAGGGCCTCGGTGACGACCCCGACGCCTGGATCGCCCGGCAGGTGGAGTTCTTCGCAGGTCGCGGCCAACGACTGGAGTGGAAGACCTACGGCTACGACGAACCGGCCGACCTCCCGGCCCGGCTCGAGAGGGTCGGGTTCGTGCCCGAGGACCCCGAGGTCGTGCTCCTCGGGCAGTGCGCCGACCTCGTGCACGACGTCGAGCTGCCCTTCGGGGTTCGGCTGCACGAACCGGCCACCGACGAGGACTGGGCGCGGGTTCGCACCCTGCTCACGCAGGTGTGGGGCGAGCACGGGGTGGACATCGCGGACAGCCTGCGCGAGGAGCAGCAGGCCCGTCCCGACCTCATGGCCACGAAGGTCGTCGAGGAGGTCGCCACGGGGGCCGTGGTCTCGTACGCGGTGCTGCGGATGACCGAGGGCACGCAGTTCTGTGGCCTGTGGGGTGGCTCGACCCTGCCGTCGTGGCGACGTCGCGGGCTGTACCGCGCCCTGGTCAGCCACCGCGCGTCGATGGCCCTCGAGCGTGGCTACACCCTGGCCCGGGTCGACACCTCACCCGACTCACGCCCGATCCTGCTCAGGCTCGGTCTGCGCCCGGTCGCCGACACCCGCCCCTACGTGCTCTCGGACTCGTAGGGCCCGGCCGGTGTGCCGGACGCCGCCCTACCGCCGGGTACGGACGTCCCTGTGTGGGGCGACGGCATCCGTGGAAGGATCGGTCTCGTACCGGCCCCGTCACAACCCCCTGAGGAGATCGCCGTGCCCATCGCAACGCCCGAGATCTACGCCGACATGCTCGACCGCGCCAAGGCTGGCTCGTTCGCGTACCCGGCCATCAACATCACGTCGAGCCAGACGGTGACCGCGGCGATCCGTGGCTTCGCCGAGGCCGGCTCCGACGGCATCATCCAGGTCTCCACGGGCGGCGCCGAGTACGCCTCCGGGTCGACGATCAAGAACATGGTGGCCGGTTCGCTCGCCCTCGCGGCGTACGCCGAGGAGGTCGCCAAGCACTACCCGGTGAACATCGCCCTGCACACCGACCACTGCCCCAAGGACAAGCTCGACGGCTTCGTGCGCCCGCTCATCGCGGCCTCCACCGAGCGCGTCAAGGCCGGCGGTCTGCCGATCTTCCAGAGCCACATGTGGGACGGCTCGGCCGTGCCGCTCGAGGAGAACCTCCAGATCGCCCAGGAGCTGCTCGCCCTCACGGCGGCCGCCAACATCATCCTCGAGGTCGAGATCGGCGTCGTCGGTGGCGAGGAGGACGGTGTCGCCAACGAGATCAACGACCAGCTCTACACGACCACCGAGGACGCCCTGAAGACCGTCGAGGCCCTCGGGCTCGGTGAGAAGGGTCGCTACATGGCGGCGCTGACCTTCGGCAACGTGCACGGCGTCTACAAGCCGGGCAACGTCAAGCTGCGCCCCGAGATCCTCAAGGAGTGCCAGGACGCCATCATCGCCGCCCACGGCAGCGCGGCCGGCTCCAAGCCCCTCGACCTCGTCTTCCACGGCGGGTCCGGCTCGCTGCCCGAGGAGATCGCCGCCGCGGTCGACTATGGCGTCGTGAAGATGAATGTCGACACCGACACGCAGTACGCCTTCACCCGTCCCGTCGCGAACTGGATGTTCAAGAACTACGACGGCGTCCTGAAGATCGACGGCGAGGTCGGCAACAAGAAGCAGTACGACCCCCGCGCCTGGGGCAAGGAGGCCGAGGCCGGCATGGCTGCTCGCGTCGTCGAGGCCTGCCAGAACCTGCGCTCGGCGGGCACCCACCAGGCCTGACCCTCTGGCCCTGACCACCAGTCGAGAGTAGACAACACGCCGTCCCGGGTACGCCCGAGACGGCGTGTTGTCTACTCTCGACCGCAGCCCCACCTACCGAAGGATGCCCCCACCCATGAGTTCCGACCTGCTGGGAATCCCGCCGACGCACCTGCCTGACGACCCGGCATCCGCCGCCCTGGACATGGGGGTGGCACCCGACCAGGTGGCTGCGGCCAACCCGACGTCGTCGCTGGCGTGGGCGGTGCTCGCCGAGGACGCGTTCGCCGACGGCCACGTCATCGAGTCGTACGCCTACGCCCGCACCGGCTACCACCGCGGCCTCGACGCGCTGCGCCGCTCGGGCTGGCGCGGTCAGGGCCCGGTGCCGTGGGAGCACGAGCCGAACCGCGGCTTCCTGCGGGCCCTCGCGGCCCTGTCGCGGGCGGCCGGGGCCATCGGCGAGGAGGAGGAGCGCCACCGGTGCTCCGAGTTCCTGCGCGCCTCGAGTGCCACGGGCGCCCGAGAGCTGGGGCTCTGACCCCTTGGCCCCCGACGCGTCGGCGAGCGACGGGGGGCTGCTCCTCGTCCTGGAGGAGCAGCTGCGGCGCGAGCACGAGCGCATCGAGGCGCGCCGGGCCGACCTCGCGACCACCCGAGACCTGCTCTCGCGGGTCACGAGTCGTGCGCTCGGTGCCCGCGCCCGAGCCGTCGAGGTCATCGACGACGCCCATGCCCCCTCGGTCGTCAGCGCCCTGCTCGCCGACACGACGGGACTGCTGCGCAACTACGTGCTGACCGTCGCCGAGGGACCGGCGCTCGACGCGGTCACGATGCAGGCCAACGTCGACCGCATCCGGCGGGGGTCGCCGCAGCGGGCCCTGTACCCGGCGGCGGTGCTGGATGCCGTGGACGGGGGACGCTGGATGGCGCAGTGGGCGCAGGTCGGGGAGGAGCAGCGCGTGCTGCCCACGACCGAGACCGAGTTCGCCGTGTTCGGCTCGACCGCGGTCGTGGCGCTCGCGGCATGGGACGACCCGTCGCGGGGGTACGCGATCATCCGCGACCCGCTCGTCATCCGGCTCTACAGCGCCTACTTCGACCTGGCGTGGGCCTCGGCGGTGCCGGTCGCCGCGCTGTCGGGAGCTGCGGGTGTGGGGGGCGCCGGGGGTGCCGGTGGTGCCGGTGGCGCCGGGGACGCGCCGCTCGTCGAGCTTCTCGAGCTGGGCCTGAAGGACGAGGCGATCGCGCGCCACCTCGGGGTGAGCCTGCGCACCGTTCGCCGGCACATCGCCGCGCTCATGGAGGTCAACGGGGTGGACACCCGCTTCCAGCTCGGTGCGGCCCTGGCTCGGCAGCAGCGGGGAGTCTCGCGGTAGGGTGCGGTGAACGAGGCCCCGGAGCGTAGGCGCGAGGGGCCTTCCGCGCGTCGAGGGCATCTGGCTCCGGCGCACGTCCGGAAGGAGTCGGCATGCCGGCGATCGTGCTGGTCGGAGCCCAGTGGGGCGATGAGGGCAAGGGCAAGGCGACCGACCTGATGGGCGGTGACGTCGACTACGTCGTGAAGTTCAACGGTGGCAACAACGCCGGCCACACCGTCGTCATCGAGGGGCCGGACGGCACGCGGGAGAAGTACGCGCTCCACCTGCTGCCCAGCGGCATCCTCACTCCGACGGTGACGCCCGTCATCGGCAACGGCGTCGTCGTCGACCTCGAGGTGCTCTTCCAGGAACTCGACGGGCTCGAGGCCCGCGGTGTCGACACCTCGCGCCTGGTCATCTCGGCCAACGCGCACGTCATCGCGCCGTACAACCGCACCCTCGACAAGGTGACCGAACGCTTCCTCGGCGCCCGCCGGATCGGCACGACCGGCCGGGGCATCGGCCCGACCTACGCCGACAAGATGAACCGCATCGGCATCCGCGTCCAGGACATCTTCGACGAGGGGATCCTGCGCCAGAAGGTCGAGGCGGCGCTGGCGTTCAAGAACCAGGTGCTCGCCAAGATCTACAACACCCGCTCGGTCGAGGCCGACCGGGTCGTCGAGGAGCTGCTCGGCTACCGCGAGCGGCTCTGGCCCATGGTGTGCGACACCTCCCTGGTGCTGGAGAAGGCGCTGGACGCCGGGGCGAACGTGTTGCTGGAGGCCGGCCAGGCGACCCTGCTCGACGTCGACCACGGCACGTACCCGTTCGTCACGTCGTCGTCCGCCACCTCAGGTGGGGCGTGCACCGGGTCCGGCATCCCGCCGACCCGGGTGTCGCGGGTGATCGCGATCCTCAAGGCGTACACGACCCGCGTCGGTGAGGGCCCGTTCCCGACCGAGCTCTTCGACGACGACGGCGAGACGCTGCGCAAGGTCGGCGCCGAGTACGGCACGACGACCGGCCGCCCCCGCCGCTGCGGCTGGCTCGACGTCGTCATCGGGCGCTACGCCAACCGGATCAACGGCGTCACCGACTTCGTCATCACCAAGCTCGACGTGCTCACCGGTTTCGACAAGGTGCCGATCTGTGTCGCCTACGAGGTCGACGGGGTCCGGCACGACGAGATGCCGGTCAACCAGAGCGACTTCCACCACGCCAAGCCCGTCTACGAGGTGCTCGACGGCTGGTGGGAGGACATCTCGGGGTGCCGCACCTTCGAGGAGCTTCCCGCCAACGCGCAGGCCTACGTGCTGCGGGTCGAGGAGCTCATCGGGGCTCGCGTCTCGGCGATCGGCGTCGGCCCGGGCCGTCACGAGATCATCCAGCGCCACGCCCTCCTGGACTGACTGTGAGGATCGACAGCGCAGCCTGATCGTGCTGGGCTGTGGTCGACTGCTTCGGGTGTGACTCTTGGCCTGACTGGCTTTGTGCCTTTGACCGGACTTGTCCGCTCGGGGTGGTCGGCCCCGGCCCGGTCGGAGTTTGACTGGCCTGATCAGGAGCTTGACCGCCGGCGTTCGCAGCGTCGGCGTGTCCCGTCACAGTCCTGCCGTGACTCCTCCCGGACCGGACCCTTCGTCCGCTCCAGAGCATCGGGAGGAACGCAATGAACAGTTTGTCCGAGATCGTCGAGGTCGTCATCGGCGTCGACACCCACGTCGAGACCCACACCGCCGCGGTCGTCGACGCCAGAACTGGTGCGGTGCTCGATGAGCTGACCGTGCACACCACCCCGCAGGGTTACCAGGACCTGGTCGACCTCGCTGACGCGCACAGCGCGTTGCGGGTATGGGCCATCGAGGGCACCGGTGGTCACGGCGCCGGCCTGGTCCGACACCTGGGCCGCGCCGAGGAAGTGGTCGTCGAGCTGGACCGGCCCGAACGCACCAAGCGGCGCCACGGTGCCAAGTCCGACCTGTTGGACGCGGTCCGCGCCGCCCGCGAGGCGCTGGCCCGCCCGAAGCTGGGTACCCCGCGCGCTGGTGGGGACCGTCAGGCACTGTCGGTGCTGCTGGCCGCCCGCCGCTCCGCCGTGGACGCCTCCACTGTGGCGCAACGGCAGCTGTTCTCGTTGGTCATCGCCGCCCCCGAGCACCTGCGTACCAAGCTGCGCGGGCGCAAGCTGCCCGAGATGGTGCGGGTCGCCGCTCGGCTGCGCATCCAGAGCAACTGGGACCGCGAGTCCGCCGCGACCGCGACCACGCTGCGGACCCTGGCCCGACGCACCCAGGCCCTGACCATCGAGGCCGCCGACCTGGAGAAGCAGATCCTGGCCATCGTCCGCTCCTGGCGCCCGGACTTGCTCGACCAGCCCGGTATCGGCCCGATCGTCGCCGCGACAGTGCTGTGCGCGTGGTCCCACCCTGGGCGGATCCACACCGAGGCCGGATTCGCGATGCTCGCCGGCGTCGCCCCGATCCCCGCCAACAGCGGTCAGGTCACCACCCGGTACCGGCTCAACCGCCACGGTGACCGCCAGCTCAACCGGGCGCTGCACACCATCGTGCTGGTCCGCCAGCGCTACCACGAACCCACCAAGGCCTACACCGACCGGCGCACCACACAGGGCAAGACCCCACGCGAGATCCGCCGCTGCCTCAAGCGCTACATCGCCCGCGACCTCTACCGAATCCTCGAACATCACCCATCAACGGCTTGACAACCCATAGGAGCGTCCCCGCCGGACGGCCCTCCTTGGGTTTATCGGGTGACCCGATAAACCGCGACTTCACTGGACAAGGGTTGTCGGGTGGAGTGGGGCGTTATCGGGTGACCCGATAAACCGCGGATGCTGGGTGGGCCGGATGCCGTTGGGCAGGGTGCGCGTCCCCCTCACCGCGCTGTCAGGCGGGGCGCAGGACGTGCATCCGGTGGGCCGCGCGTGTCAGCACGACGTAGAGCACGCGCACCCCGCCGGGTGACTCGGCGGTGATGCCGTCGGGGTCGACCACGACCGTGGCGTCCCACTCCAGGCCCTTGGTCGACAGCGGGTCGATGACCTGCACCCGCCCGCCGCCACTGCCGTCGAGAGCAGCGACCTGCTCGACCCAGCGGCCCGCGGCGATGACCGCGATCGAGCCGTCGACCTCCGCGAGTAGCTGCTCCACGGCATCCGCTGCCGCCTGCGCCATCGAGCCGTCTGCTCCGTCGACCAGCCGGTCGACGGGGTCGACGTCGGTCTCGCGCACCGCATCCGGGATGTCGGCGTCGGGCACGAGGGGGAGGATGACGTCGCGGGCGTAGTCGAAGATCTCGCGGGCGTTGCGGTAGTTGGTGTCCATGTGGAAGGCCTGGCGCACCTGCCCGGAGAAGGCCTCGTCGCGGGCCCGACCGGCCTCGGCGAGGTCGCCCCACGACGCCTGCGCGGCATCCCCGACGACGGTCCACGAGGCCGAGCGCCCACGGCGGGCGAGCATCCGCCACTGCATGGGGGAGAGGTCCTGGGCCTCGTCGACGAGCACGTGCGCGTACCAGGACGACCGCTCGATGCGGCCCATCATGAGGCGGGCGCGGGCGTCGGCCGGCGTGACGATGCCGACCTGCGAGTTCGTCGTCACCCGGCGGTCGATCCCGGCGCGCACGTCCTGCACGCCGTAGGCCGCGAGGTTGTCGAGCTCCTCGATGTCGTAGAAGCCGACGTCCTCGCGCTCGACGACCTGCACCGCGGCCAGGCGGGCCACGAGGTCGTCGACGAGGGCCGCATCGGCCACCGACCAGGAGCCGTGGGCCAAGGCGTCCCGGTACGACGCGGCCAGGGCGGCAGCCTCCTCGTGCTCGAGCACCCCGCGGCTGACCTCGTAGGCGTACTCGGTGTCGGCGAGGCCGAGCAGGAGCTCGCGCGGGTCGAGCGGACGCCACCACGCGGCGACGAAGTCGTCGACGTCGCGCGATCCCTCGAACGCCTCGAGGAAGGCATCGCGCTCACCGACCCGCACCGAGCGCCAGGCGGCCTCCGCGAGGGCCATGCGTGCGGCATCCGCCGCGAGGTTGTGCTGGTGGCCGCGCAGCACGTCGGAGCGGACCCGGCGCAGGACGGGCTCGTCGAGGCGGACGGCATGCCCGGCGATGAAGGCACGCAACGTCGTGGGCGCCCCGGCGGGCGTTCGGGAGGCGAGGCGTGCGAGCAGGCGGCGGATGCGCAGCGAGCCCTTAATGGCGGCGACCTCGGGGCTGTCGAGGCGGGTGGCGGTCATGCCGTCGACGACGTCGCCGAGGGCCCGCAGTGCCACCGACTCCTCACCCAGGCTCGGCAGGACGCGCTCGATGTAGGCGGTGTAGGCGGCCGACGGGCCCACGACGAGGATGCCGCCGCTCTCGAACCGGCGCCGCTCGGAGTAGAGCAGGTAGGCGGCGCGGTGCAGCGCCACGACGGTCTTGCCGGTGCCGGGGCCGCCGGTGATCTCGGTGACGCCGCGCGAGGGGGCCCGGATCGCCTCGTCCTGGTGGCGCTGGATGGTCGCGACGATGTCGCGCATCTGGCGGCCGCGGGTGCGCGTGAGGGCCGCCATCAGCGCGCCGTCACCGAGGACGACGAGGTCGTCGGGGGCGGCGGGCACCATGAGGTCGTCCTCCGCGCCGACCACCGTGGCGCCGGAGCAGCGCAGCACGCGCCGGCGCACGACGCCCATCGGGTCGACGGGGGTGGCGCGGTAGAAGGCGGATGCCGCGGGGGCGCGCCAGTCGACGACGAGCGGTTCGTAGTCGTCGTCGCGAACCCCGAGTCGGCCGATGTAGCGCACCTCGCGCTCGGCGGCGGTGGACTGCTCGGTGCCGAGGTCGAGCCGGCCGAACACCAGGCCCTCGTACTGCTTGTCGATCATCGAGCGCCGGCGGGCGGCGGCGTAGACCAGCGCGTCGCGCTCGAACAACCCGGTCATCTCCTCGTCGCGCACGTCACCGGTGCGCGAGGTGCGACCGCGGGCCAGGCCGTCGGCCTCGACGTCGGCCGCGCGCCGACTGGCCTTCTCGAGCTCGGCGTAGACCCGGTCGACGTGGGCCTGCTCGAGGGCGAGCTCGGCGGCGACGTCGGGAACGGCCGCGGCGGCCGCGGCGTCGTTGGTCGTGGCCACGTCGGCGGCTGCGGCCGCGTCGGGGACGTCGGACGTGGTCTCGGACGTGCTGTCGGGCGCCGTGGGTCGGGCGGTCACGAGGTGAGCTCTCCTGGCTGGGCTGCTGGTACTGCTGGTGCACGTGGCGCGAGCCACGGAACTCACCAGTCTAGCCGCGCGGACCGGGCAGGGCCTGCGAGCGGTCGTACCTCTAGATTGGGCGCGTGAAGGTTCTCGTCGTCGGGTCCGGGGCCCGCGAACACGCCATCGTCCGCTCCCTGCGCCTCGACCCGTCGGTCGACGAGGTCGTCGCAGCCCCGGGCAACCCCGGCATCGCCGACCTCGCGCGCTGTGTCGCCCTGCCGGGTGAGGTCACCGACGCCGACGCCGTGGTGTCCCTGGCTGTCGAGACCGGGGTCGATCTCGTCGTCATCGGGCCGGAGGCGCCCCTGGTCGCGGGCGTGGCGGATGCCGTTCGCGCCGCCGGCATCGCGTGCTTCGGGCCGTCGGCGCGGGCGGCCATGCTCGAGGGGAGCAAGGCCTTCGCCAAGGCGGTCATGTCGTCGGCGGAGGTTCCGACCGGTCTGGCGCACGTGTGCACGACCATGGAGGAGGTCGCTGACGCCCTCGACGCCCTCGGGGCCCCGCACGTCGTCAAGGACGACGGGCTGGCCGCCGGCAAGGGGGTCGTCGTCACCGAGGACCGGGCGCAGGCGCTGGACCACGCCCGTGAGTGCCTGGACAAGCCCGACGGCGCGGTGGTCATCGAGGAGTACCTCTCCGGGCCCGAGGTCTCGCTGTTCTGCCTGTGCGACGGGGTGAGCGTGGTTCCGCTCAGCCCTGCGCAGGACTTCAAGCGCGTCGGTGACGGGGATGCCGGGCCCAACACCGGCGGGATGGGCGCGTACAGCCCACTCGGGTGGGCCCCTGACGGGCTCGTCGACGACGTCGTGCGCCGCGTGGCCCAGCCGGTCATCGACGAGATGGCGCTCCGGGGAACCCCGTTCGTCGGGGTGCTCTTCATCGGGTTGGCCCTGACCCCGCGCGGGCCGCGGGTCATCGAGTTCAACGCACGGTTCGGCGACCCCGAGACCCAGGTCGTGCTGACCCGGCTGCTGACCCCGCTCGGAGGGCTGCTGCTCGCTGCGGCAACGGGCCGCCTCGAGGAGGTGCCGCCGCTTCGGTGGTCGCCTGAGCACGCGGTCACCGTGGTCGTGGCTGCGCAGAGCTACCCGGGGGCGCCGCGCACCGGTGACCTGATCACCGGGTTGCCGGAGGGTGCTGCGGACGATGACGACGACGATGACGGTGACGACGAGGCGCACGGTGGGCGGACGGCATACGTGCTGCATGCCGGCACGGCCCGCGACGCCGATGGTCGGCTCATCTCCGCCGGTGGGAGGGTGTTGTCGGTCGTCGCCACCGGTGACACCTTGGCCGTGGCACGCGAGCGGGCCTATGCCGCCGTCGCAGGCATCGACCTGCTGGGCTCGCACCACCGCACCGACATCGCCCTGCTCGCCGAGCGCGGCGAGATCACCATCTGACTCGAGCCGTACCTGACTGACCAATAGGTCACTGTGGGTACGGGCGGTGCGGGCCGGGGCTGTACCTGGAGTGACCTATTGGTCGATCTGGGTACGGGCGGTGCGGGCCGGGGCGTACCTGGAGTGACCTATTGGTCGATCTGGGTACGGGTGGTGTCAGTTCAGGCGGCGGGTGCCCTCCGGCAGCGCGCCACCGTTGACGGCATCCGCCGTGAAGTCCTGTAGCGCAGTCAGGGCGACGTTCTGGCTCCACGGGCCGAACGACACCCGCGCCACCCCGAGCCGTTCGAGGGTGGCGAGCGGCGGAGTCCCGGGCACGGCGATGAGGGTGACCTTGCGCTCGCCGAGGCCCGCCACCAGGGCGGCGACGGTGGCCTCGTCGAGCAGGCCGGGCACGAAGACGGTCGAGGCGCCAGCGTCCAGGTAGGCCCGGCCGCGCTCGACGGCGTCGGCCAGCACGGACTCCGGGCTGCGGCCGCCGGGGCGGAGGAAGGCATCCGTGCGCGCGTTGAGGACGAACGGGATGCCGGCCCGCTCACCCGCCGCGACGGCCTGCGCAACGGCGCGAACGGCATCCGGAAGGGGCTTGAGCTGGTCCTCGAGGTTGGCCCCGACGATGCCGACGTCGATGGCGCGGGCGATCGTGCCGCCCGGGTCGCCGTAGCCGGCTTCGAGGTCGGCGGTCACCGGCAGGTCGACGGCGGCGGCGATGCCGCCGACGGCCTCGATCATCAGGTCGCGGGGGATCTGCTCGCCGTCGGGGTAGCCGTACGCGGCGGCGATCGAGTGGCTGGCCGTCGCGAGGGCGCGGGTTCCGGGCACGCCGGCGACGGTGCGGGCGCTGATGACGTCCCAGGTGTTGACGAGGACGAGGAGGTCGGGTTCGGCGTGCAGTCGCTGCAGCTCGGTGGCCCGCTCGAGGATGCTCATTGGTGGACCTTACCCGGAAGGGCGGCGGTGCGGGGTGCGGCGATCGTGGCGACGAGGGCGAGGGTGGCGCCGACGGCCATGAGCGCGGCGAAGGTCGCTCCGTCGGTGCTGGCGCCGCGGATGGCGACGACGGCGCCCACGAGCGCTGTCTGGGCCGCGACCCCCGTCGACACGGCGAGGCCCTGCGCCGCGCTCACGCGGCCGTGCTCGGATGCCGGGGCGAGCGAGAGCAGCTGGGTCGAGACCGTGGGGGAGAGGATGCCCATGCCCAGGGCTGCCACGGCCCCGTGGGTCTGGACGAGCATGAGCGGTATGACGCCGCCGACCGCGGTGAAGGCTGCGGCGATGAGCAGGCGGATCGCGATGACGGCCGGCACCCCGCGGTGCAGGCGGGCCGTGCCTGGCGGCAGGTCCCGGGCTGCCCCGACGATGACGAGCAGGCTCCGGTGCCGATGACGGCGATTCCGGCCGGGCGGGTGGCTGGTTGCGAGAGCAGCGGTGCGGCGAACGTGGTCACGGCCAGGCCGGCTGCGAGGAGGAGGGCGGCCACCGGGATCGGTGCTCGCGGCGTCGGCAGGGCGGGTTTCTGACCCGGGCCCTCGCTTTCGTCCGGCGCGCCCGGCGACGTGGTCGGTGGGGCAGACGCCGTGCCGGACGTCCTGGCGAGGGCGGGACGCATCAGCGCGTAGGCGAGCGGGGCGACGAGCAGCGGGCCGAGGAAGACCACCCGCCAGCCGGCGAGCGCGTCAAGCCCACCGGCGAGGCTGGGGCCGAGCAGCGAGGGCAGGATCCACGCGACGGCGAACGTCGCGAACACCTTGGCGCGCAGGTGTTCGGGCGGCGCCTGGGCCACGAGCACCATGAGCGAGGTGTCGATGAGCGCCTCGGCCGCGCCGGACACCGCCCGCCCTGCGACGAAGACCGCCATCGTCGGCGCGAGGGCGCTCACGGCCTGAGCGAGGACGAACAGGCCCAGGCCCCAGTGCAGGACGGGGCGCGGGCCGACCCGGTCGGTCCAGGTGCCAGACCACGCCATGGCCACGGTGAAGGTGACGAGCGGTGCTCCGGTCGATGCGCCGAACAGTGCCCACCCGTCGAGCTCGCGCACCACCGTCGGCAGGATCGTCATCACGGCGCGGTTCTCGAAGGCGGCCAGGGTGACGAGCGCGATGATGCCGATGACCACGGGCAGGTGCTCGCGGTCGAGCAGCCGCACCGGGGAGTCGGCGGAGGCCTCGGAGGTGAGGCGTGGGGAGGTGGGGGGCGCTGGGACGCGCGTGGACGGCATCCGGCAAGCCTTGAACCTCAAGCGCACTTGAGGTCAAGTCGGGCTACAGTGGTGGCACACGTTGCTCACCCGGCGGATCGAGGCGATGACGACCGTGCGCGACGGCCTGGCCTCGTGCATCGGCTGCGGGTGCCTGTCGCTGCGTTCGTGCCCGGTCTACAACCACGACGACGAACTGGCCGGCGACGGTTCGGGCGCGCAGCGCTGGCCGGATGCCGCCCGCGGCGAGGGTGCTTGACACCACAACGTTCACCTTCGCCCCACAACGGTTGTGGTGCGAAGGTGAAGGTCCTGGCACCGGGCGAGAACGTTCCGCGGGGTGGCTGGAAGAATCAGCGCCATGCCCGACGAGACCGTGCCCCTGACCCTGCCCGGCTACGCCCACGTGTACTCCGGCAAGGTGCGCGACCTCTACGCACCGGTCGACCCGGCATCCGGCCAGCCACGTGGTGACCAGCTGCTGCTCGTCGCGTCCGACCGCATCTCGGCGTTCGACTTCATCCTCGACAGCCCCATCCCCGACAAGGGCGAGGTGCTGACCCGGCTGTCGCTGTGGTGGTTCAGCCAGCTCGAGGACCTCGTGGCGAACCACGTCATCTCCACGGACGTCCCGGATGCCGTGCGCGGCCGGGCCGTGCTCGTCGAGCGTCTTGAGATGCTCCCCGTCGAGTGCGTCGCCCGTGCCTACCTCACCGGCGGAGGGCTGGGGGAGTACACCGCGACCGGTGCCGTGAGCGGCATCGCCCTGCCGGCGGGGCTGGTCGACGGTGATCGGCTGCCCGGGCCGATCTTCACGCCGTCGACCAAGGCGCCCATGGGTGAGCACGACGAGCCGATCCCGTTCTCAGCCGTCGAGGCCGAGATCGGCTCCGACCTCGCGGCCCGGGTGCGCGACCTCACCGTGGCAATCCTCAAGCGTGGCAACGAGGTCGCCGCAGCGCGTGGCATCCTGCTCGCCGACACCAAGGTCGAGTTCGGCCTGCGTGGTGACGAGGTCGTGCTCGCCGACGAGGTGCTCACCCCCGACTCGTCGCGGTTCTGGCCGGCCGACCAGTGGGAGCCCGGCCACCCGCAGCCCAGCTTCGACAAGCAGTTCGTGCGCGAGTGGCTGACGTCCCCGGCATCCGGGTGGTCGAAGAGCTCGGGTGAGGCGCCTCCTGCGCTGCCCGAGGACGTCGTCGCGCAGACCCGTGCGAAGTACGTCGAGGCCTTCGAGCGGCTCACCGGCGAGACCTTCTGAGCAGGCAGGTGGAGCCGGTCAGGCCCCGGCGAGCCAGTCGCTGAAGGTGCGGGGGTCGGCCGGGACGGCGCCCCGGGGGAGCAGCCCTTCGCGCAGCCCGGCCATCGGGACCGGGAGCCGGACCACGCGCACCCCCGGATGCCGGGTGCGCGCCACCGCGCGAGCCATCACCACCGCGTCGTGCCGCTCCGGGCCGGCGAGCTGGCGCACCTCTGGCCGAGGGCTGGGAGGTGAGCCGGACGGGGGACCGGACTCGACGGCATCCACGACGAAGGCTGCCGCCGCGGCGGGGTGCACGGGTTGCAGGCGCATGCCCGGCACGATGGCGACCAGCCCCACCCTGAGCTGCGACAGGAAGGTCTCGGCGAGGCTGAACCACGCCGTCGTGCGGGCGAGGGTCACTGGCACCGACCCTGCGGCGTACGTCTCCTCCTGGGCGGCCTTGCCGGCGTAGTACCCGGTGGCGCGGCGCACGTCGGGGTCGGTGACGTTGACGACCGACAAGCAGACGATGTGGGGCACTCCTGCCCTGGCGGCAGCCGTCGCGACGTTCGTGGCCGCCCCCTCGAAGAAGGTGACCGCCGTCCGCTTCGACATCGTCACCACGTTGAGGCAGTCGACGACGGTGTCCGCCCCTGCCAGCGCGGCGTCGAGACCGACGCCGGTGCTCACGTCGACCCCCGTGGCCCGCGAGGCCACGACGACGTCATGGCTGCGGTCGCGCAGGAGCCCGGAGACCGCGGCGCCCATCGCGCCCGTGCCGCCCAGCACCACGACTCGACTCACCATGGCTCCTCCAGGTCGCGTCACGTTCGCGGGCCAGCCTTCCACGGCCGCGGCGGTCGAGGTGATGCCGCTCGCGGATCCGTGCACCTGGGACTCGATTCCGCAGGGCGTGCTGCCGGGTCGAGGTGATACCGCTCGCGGATCCGTGCACCTGGGGCTCGACTCACGTCGCCCCCTCGATCTCGCGCTGGACCATGGCGGTCCACTGCACCATGGCCACATCAGCAGCGGCGCGGTTCCCGGTGACGGCCACCTCGAAGAGCAGGCCGCGCGCCATGGCCAGTGACTGCAGCGCCAGGGTTCCCGCCCGCTCCGGTGGCACCCCGAGGTCGAGGTAGGACTGGCGGATCGCGTCGGTCCAGCCGGTGCGCAGCCACGTGCGCAGCCCGGCCGCGTGCGGCACGCCCCGCATCGCGTGCGTCGACAGCTCGAAGAACAGCGGCGCGAACACCTCGGCACGGTCGGCCACCCGGGTCCAGAACGCCGCACCGGCCTCGAACGGGTCGTCGTGGGTGGCCGCGAGGTCGAGGAGCGCGGCGTGCTCACCGGCCTCGACCGCCTCGACGACGGCGCCGAGCAGGCCTTCGCGGGAGCCGAAGTGGTAGATGAGCATCCGGTGGCTCGTACCGATGCCGGTCGCGAGCGTGCGCAGGCTGGTATCGCCGACACCGTGCTGCGCGAACCACTCCACGACCTTCCCGAGCAGCTCCTCGCGCGGGCCGGCAGGGGTCTCAGGCACCGGCGTCCGCCATGGCCGTGGCGTCGAGCGCCTCGGCCTCCCGGGTGACGTAGTCGGTGCTCATGCGGCCCAGTGCCAGGCGCAGCAGCGGCGCCAGCAGCCCCGACCACTCGATGCCGAGCTCGATCGTGGTGCGGCCGTCCGCTGCGGGTCTCAGGGTGTGGGTGCCCACTGAGCGGATGCCGGGGCTGGTCGACTCCCAGGTGAAGGAACGGCCCTCCTCGCGCCCGGTGATCGTCCAGACGGCGGTGGGCAGGCCGGGCTGCTTCACGGTGTAGGACGCGCCCACCTCGTCCGGGCGGTCGGGCTCGCGCGGGGTGACGGCATCCACCGTCGGTAGCCAGTCCGCCCAGTGGCGGACGTCGGACATGACCGCCCACAGCCGGTCGGCGGGGGCGCTGCTCTCTCGGGTCACACTGATCATGTACCAGATGGTACACGAGTCGGACCCCCGCCAGCAGAGGGCCGCGGGACCGTCGGCCGGGCGCCGCGCGAGCGGGGCCGCCGACCCGGGTAACCTTGGGCGCGGCATCCGCCCCGCGCCCACCATCGGGAGAGACTTAACCCATGGCTTCGTCGCACGACCTCGTGCTGACCACCGTCCCGGGCGGCGACGCCCTCTCCCCGTTCCGCACCGCGGCGCTGCTGACGCGCCTTCAGCGCGTCGCGCCGAGTCTCACCGGGTTGAGCGCCCGGCACGTGCACTGGGTCGCGAGCGAGGAGCCCCTCGACGACGCAACCCGCGCCACCGTTGACCGGCTGCTCACCTACGGACCCTCGGATGCCGGTGACGTCGCGGGTGCCCACCTCGCCACCGTCGTCGTCGCCCCGCGCCTGGGCACGCTGTCGCCGTGGGCGAGCAAGGCCACCGACATCGCCCACAACTGCGGCGTCGACATCCGCCGGGTGGAGCGCGTCACCGAGTACGTCATCGCCGCTGACGAGCCGCTCACCGAGGAGGAGTGGGCCGCCGCCGCCGACCTCCTTCACGACCGGATGACCGAAGCCGCGCTGCCGACCCGGGCCGACGCAGCCGCCCTGTTCGACGAGCGCGAGGCCGAGCCGATGGAGCGCGTCGACGTGCTCGGTCGCGGCCGCGAGGCGATCGTCGAGGCCGACACGGCCTACGGCCTGGCCCTGTCCGACGACGAGGTCGACTACCTCGTCGACGCGTTCACCGGCCTCGGGCGCAACCCCAGCGACGTCGAGCTGATGATGTTCGCGCAGGCCAACTCCGAGCACTGCCGCCACAAGATCTTCAACGCCGACTTCGTCGTCGACGGCGAGGTGATGCCGCGCTCGCTGTTCGGGATGATCCGGCACACCGAGGCCGTCGCCGGTGAGGGCACGGTCGTCGCCTACAAGGACAACGCCTCGGTCATGGTCGGCGGCCGCCGCGTGCGCTGGATGCCGGAGGTCGCCGACGGGCCGAGCCGCTACGCCGGGCGCGAGGGCGAGGTGCACGTGCTCATGAAGGTCGAGACGCACAACCACCCGACCGCCATCTCCCCCTTCCCGGGTGCGGCCACGGGTGCCGGCGGTGAGATCCGCGACGAGGGCGCCACCGGCCGGGGATCGGCGCCGAAGGCCGGGCTCACCGGGTTCGCCGTGTCCAACCTGCACCTGCCCGGGCTCGAGGAGCCTTGGGAGAGTGAGCAGTACGGCGCCCCGGCGCACATCGCCAGCCCGCTGGAGATCATGCTCGACGGCCCGATCGGGGCGGCTGCGTTCAACAACGAGTTCGGCCGGCCCGGGCTGGGCGGGTTCTTCCGGGTCTACGAGCAGACCGTCGACGGGGTGCGCCGCGGCTTCCACAAGCCGATCATGAGCGCCGGCGGCCTCGGCACGATCAGTGCCGACATGACCGAGAAGATCGTCTTCCCCGCGGGCACGTTGCTCGTGCAGATCGGCGGGCCCGGCATGCGCATCGGCATGGGCGGCGGGGCCGCGTCGTCGATGGCGGCCGGGGCCAACGCGGCCGAGCTCGACTTCGACTCCGTGCAGCGCGGCAACCCCGAGATCGAGCGCCGCGCCCAGGAGGTCATCAACCACTGCTGGGGCCTCGGCGAGGACAACCCGGTGCTGGCGATCCACGACGTCGGCGCCGGGGGCCTGTCCAACGCCTTCCCCGAGCTCGTCGACGGGGCCGGGCTGGGGGCCCGCTTCGACCTGTCGGCCGTGCCGCTCGAGGAGACCGGTCTCGCCCCCAAGGAGGCCTGGTGCAACGAGTCGCAGGAGCGCTACGTGCTGGCGCTCGCGCCCGATTCGCTGCCGTTGTTCGTCTCGTTGTGTGAGCGAGAGCGCTGCCCGTACGCCGTCGTCGGGGTCGCCCGCGACGACGGCCGCCTCGTGCTCGCCGACGGCCCGGACGACCTCGCCGACGAGGACCGCGCCATCGACATGCCGATGGAGGTGCTGCTCGGCAAGCCACCGAAGATGGTGCGCGACGTGACCCGCGTGGCGCGCGACCCGGGCACCCTGGACCTCACCGGGCTGGATCTGGTGGACGCCGCGTATGCCGTGCTGCGGCATCCGAGCGTGGCGTCGAAGCGGTTCCTCGTGACGATCGCCGACCGCACGGTCGGCGGGTTGACCCACCGCGACCAGATGGTCGGGCCGTGGCAGGTGCCCGTCGCCGACGTCGCCGTGACCCTGGCCGACCACGTCGGCCTCGCGGGTGAGGCGATGTCCACGGGCGAGCGGATGCCGGTGGCCTCGGTCGACGCTCCCGCGTCGGGTCGGATGGCGGTCGGGGAGGCGCTGACCAACCTGCTCGCGGCGCCGCTGGCGTCGTTGACCGGGGTCAAGCTGTCGTGCAACTGGATGGCCGCGTGCGGTGAGGACGGCGAGGACGCAGCGCTGTTCGACACCGTGGAGGCGGTCGCGATGCAACTGCTTCCCGAGCTCGGGGTGTCGGTGCCGGTCGGCAAGGACTCGCTGTCGATGCGCACCCGGTGGACGGATGCCGCCACGGGGGAGGCGCGCCAGGTCACCTCGCCGGTGTCGCTCGTCGTGACGGCGTTCGTGTCGCTGCCCGATGTGCGCGGCACCTGGACCCCGCAGCTGCGCTCCGGAGACGTGCTCGTGCTCGTCGACCTCGGTGCTGGTCGCGACCGGCTGGGCGGGTCGATCCTGGGGCAGGTGCAGGGTGAGTTCGGTGGCCCGGTTCCGGACCTCGACGACCCGCAGCGGCTGCTCTCTCTCGTGGCGGCGCTGGCCGACCTGCGGTCCCGCTCGGTCGACGTGGCGTACCACGACCGGTCCGACGGTGGCCTGTGGGCTGCGGTGTGCGAGATGGCTTTTGCCGGTGCCGTGGGGGTCGAGATCGACGTGCCGTCGGTGGCTGCGCTGTTCGCCGAAGAGCTCGGTGCCGTGCTCGGGGTGCCCGCCACCCGCACCGCCGAGGTGCTCCAGGTGTTCGCCAGCCACGGCCTCGGTGACGTGGTCACGGTGGTGGGCGGGACGGCATCCGATCGGGTCGTTCGCGTGTCGGTGGCCGGTGAGGCGGCGATCCAGGAGCCGGTGCGTGACCTCGCACAGGCCTGGGACGAGGTGTCGTGGCGCATCGCGACGCTGCGCGACAACCCGGAGTGCGCCGCGCAGGAGCACGAGGCGTTCGGGGCCGACGGCGACCCCGGGCTCGTCGTCTCCCCGACCTTCGACCCCACCGACGACGTGGCGGCCCCCTATGTGAACGTCGGGGTGCGGCCGAAGGTGGCGATCCTGCGCGAGCAGGGCGTCAACAGCCACGTGGAGACGGCGTTCGCGTTCGACCGGGCCGGGTTCGACACCTACGACGTGCACATGACCGACCTCCAGGCGGGGCGGTTCGACCTCGCCGACGTCGTCGGGTTGGTGGCGTGCGGCGGGTTCTCCTACGGCGACACCCTCGGGGCCGGTGAGGGGTGGGCGCGCTCGGTGCTGTTCAACGAGGCGTTGACCCAGGGCTTCCACGACTTCTTCCACCGGAGTGACACCTTCGGGCTCGGCATCTGCAACGGCTGCCAGATGTTCGCGGCGCTGGCGGACCTGATCCCGGGCGCCGACGCGTGGCCGCGGTTCACCCGCAACGCCTCCGAGCAGTACGAGGCGCGGCTGTCGATGGTCGAGGTCGTGGAGTCGCCGTCGATCTTCACCGCGGGCATGGCGGGCAGCCGGCTGCCGATCGCCGTCGCCCACGGTGAGGGTTTCGCCGACTTCTCCTCGCGCGGTGATACGGATGCCGTGGCACGCGTCGCGCGGTTCGTCGACTCGCACGGTGCGGTGGCTTCGCGGTACCCGGCCAACCCCAACGGGTCGCCCGACGGCTTGACCGCGGTGACGACGCCCGACGGCCGGTTCACCGCGATGATGCCGCACCCGGAGCGGGTTGCCCGCAACGCGCAGCTGTCGTGGACCTCGCAGCCGGTCGAGGCCGAGAGCCCGTGGCTGCGGATGTTCCGCAACGCGCGAGTGTGGGTGGACTGATGCCGTCACTGCTCACTGGCGAGCAGGTGCTCAATGCCCTGTTCAGCCAGACCCAGTTTCGGGTTGGCTACGACGAGCGTGAGGTCGACGACCTGCTTGACCGGGCGGTGTCCGCGCTGCGTCACCACGAGGCCGGCCGGCCTGTCGCGGACGCCCTGCTGGTGTCATCCGAGGTCGCCGCGGTGAGGTTCACCCAGACGAAGTGGCGCCGCGGGTACGACCAGACGGAGGTCGACGCCTTCCTCGAGAACCTGGTGTGGTCGCTGCAACAGCACGAGTCCGGTGGCGTCGAGGGCTGACGCGCTCGCGTGGCCCTTCGGCGGGCTCTGGCATGCCGCACTTCGGATCGCTCGCAGCAACTACTGCGTGCGATCTGAAGTTCTGCGTTCACAAGAACCACACACGGGCTCGGGTGCGACGGCTGCGCAGCACGAGGTGCCTCAGCGGCGGCGCCAGGCTCCTCGGGCGGGCGGAGGGGGTGACGGTGCCGTGTCGCCGGTGGCCTCGCTGAACGGGGTCGCCCCGGGGCGCCGGCGGAGGATCTCGTCCCAGCCCATCACGCCGGTCGGCAACGAGGCGGATGCCGTGGCTCGCCGCAGCGTGTAGAGGTCGAGCGGGTGCGCGGTGGCGACGAGGACGAGGTTGCCGAAGCGCTTGCCCTTCAGCACCTCGTGCAGCCCGAGGAAGGCGACGTGCCCGAGAGCTTCACGAGCACCGGCCGCGACCCGAGCCGCGTACGCCATCCCTGGCTCGTCGGCGACATTGGCGAGCACCAGCCCACCCGGGGCCAGCACCCGGCTGAGCTCACCGAACCACTCGACCGTGCCCAGCTCGGGCGGCACCTGACCTGCGGCGTAGGCGTCGAGCACGATGACGTCCGCGCTGGCGTCGCGCAGCGCAGCGACCCCGGTCAGGCCGTCGACGGGCCGCACCCTGATCCGGTGCCCGCGCGGGAGCGGAAGCTCACGACGCACGGCGTCGGTCAGCACGGCATCCGGTTCGAGGACGATCTGCGGCGAACCATCCCGGGCATGGTTCAGCCAGCGAGCCAGGGTGAGGCCGGCCCCGCCGATGTGCGTGACGCGCAACGGGCCGTCACCGGCCAACGCGTCGATGGCGAGGGCGAAGTGCTGCACGTACTCGAAGTCCAGCCGGGTGGGGTCATCGACATCGACCGCCGACTGCGGCTGCCCGTCGAGCACCACCGTGACCAGCGACCCGTCGCGTTCGAACTCCGCCGTGCCCATCCCCGAAGGCTACGGCGCCGCAGCGGGGTGCCAGGCGCGGCCGGCGACGACGTCAGGGCATGGCGAGTCGTCCGGCGAGCAGGAGGTAGGTGGCGCCGACCACGCCACTGAACCACCGCCGAGTGCCGGGCCGCGACCTGACGACACCTCGCGCGGCGTGCGTCACCCGCGCGTAACCGACGAACACCACGAACGTGATGGCCATGAATATCACGCCGAGCAGCAGGGGGCTTGTCGCGGGTGAGGTCGGCGAGCGTCCTGCGAACTGGGGAAGGAACGCCAGGAAGAAGACGGTGAGCTTGGGATTGAGCAGGTTCATGGTGATCGCTCGTCGCAGGACACCGGATGCCGTGAGCGTCGGCTCCGTCGCGGGCGGCGCAGCCCCCGCGCAGTCCGGGACCTCCGGGAGAGGGCGGTAGCCCCGCAGTGCCTGGATCGCGAGGAACGCAAGGTAGGTGACACCGGCCCAGCGCAGGACCTCGAAGGCGGCGCCGCCGGATCGAAGGACGGTGGCCAAGCCGGTGCTCGCAACGATCAGGTGGGGGGCGACACCGAGCGTGCATCCGACGGCCGCGAACCACCCGAGGCGCCAGCCCTGCGACGCGGTGGTGGCGATGGTGAACGTCGCACCTGGGCCTGGGGAGGCCACGACGATGACTGACGCCACGAGGAACTCGAGCATCAGTGGACCCGGGCCACGCCATCGGGTGCCGCAGTCCTGTGAGCCGCAGTCACGTGGGCCGCAGAAACGTGGGCCGCAGAAACGTGGGCCGCGGCCTCGCCGAGGCCCTTGTCGGTCGAGGACGTCCGCAGGGCAAGGATGGCCAGCGTCGCGAGCACGAGGCTGGTGCCGCTGGCCACCGTTCGCGTGATGTTCCAGCGCTGCCAGCGGCCCGAGTAGTCGGCCCAGATGAGTGCAGCGGCCTCCCGGGACTCCGGAACCGCCATCGCGCCCAGGGTTTCGTTCATCGGCACGTTGATCGCCATGGTCAACAGCAGCCCGCCGAGCGTGTAAATGCCCGCCGCGGCGAGGAACAACGCGGCCGATGCCCGATGGCGGTACCGGTGCGCGACACTCGCGGCGACGCACAAGGCGACCGGGGTGAGGAAGAACGCCGGGAAGAAGACGGCGTTGCGCACGGAGGCGTTCATGGCCTGCATCGCCGCGATCGCCACGCGCGGGTCGGCGTCGTCCAGGCCCCACATGGTCGAGCAGACCCAGGCGTAGAAGAAGCCGAAGATCGCGCCGGTCAGCACGAGGGCGACGAGCGAGGTCAGGACGAGGAGAGGGGGTCGACGCACGGGACACTCCTTAAGCGAACGGTTGGGTACGGAAAAGACTATCCGTACGTTCAGGTACATTTGTCAAGTGAGCACGTCATCCGCCCCCCGCCGTGGCCGTCTGCCGCGAGAGCTTCGCGAGCGTCGTCGTGCGGAGGTGATCGTGGCGGCCCGAGACGAACTCGTCGAGCGTGGCGCCGCCGGACTGACGATGGAGGGTGTGGCTCGCCGCGCGGGCGCCTCGAAGGAGACTCTGTACGCCTGGTTCGGCACCCGCGATGACCTCATCGGCGCCGTGATCGAGGCGAGTGCCGACGACTCCGCGCAGCGCGTCGAGGCAGCCCTCGCGACCGATGCCTCAACCCTTGACGATGCGCACGACACGCTCGCCGCCTACGCCGAGTCGCTCCTGCGGCTGCTGACCAGTGAGCCGTCGGTGTCGCTCAACAGGGCGGCGATGACGTCCGCTGCCTTGTCCGACCGGCTGCTCCAGTCGGGTCGGCAGCGCATCGGACCGGTCGTCGAGCGGTACCTGGCGCACCTCGACAAACACCGCATCCTGCGTGTCCCCGACCCCGGCGAGGCCTACCGAACCTTCTTCGGGCTCGTCGTGCGTGACACCCAGATCCGTGTCCTCCTCGGCGATCGCCCGCCCGTGGCCGACGAGATCCGCGACCACGCCGAGCGGGCCGTCGACACCTTCGTCGCCCTGCACGTCAGTCCTCGCGGGTAGCGTCGGCACCATGCCTCCCCGCCGCCGTACCGACCCCGCCGCGGGTGAGTCAGCACTCACCGGGTGGCTCTCCGATCCGGATGCCGTCGACCGCGCCACGCTCGCCACCGCCGTGCGCTTCACCCTCGAAGAGCTCGGCGCGCGCGCCCCGGGCCGCAGCGTCGAGGTGCGCGTGCCGCCGTTCGGCGCCGTCCAGTGCATCGAAGGCCCCACCCACACCCGTGGCACCCCACCGAACGTCGTGGAGACGGATGCCGTCACCTGGCTCGCGCTCGCGACCGGCGCTCGGCAGTGGGCCGAGGCCGTGGCGGCCGGCGACCTGCGGGTCAGCGGCGTCCGCGCAGACCTCGCAGGTCTGGTGCCGCTCACCGGTATCGGCGACCAGAAGCAGGTGGCGCGATGACCGCGGCGGCGAGCCACGGCATCCGCGGTCGTGACGCGACCGGCATCCGGCACGGCATCACGATCCTGCCCGAGCTGCCGTGGCGCGAGTCGGCCCCGATGTGGCGCGCGGCCGAGGAGATGGGGTTCGACCACGCCTGGACCTACGACCACCTCGTGTGGGGCGGGCTGCCCGATGCCTCGTGGTTCGCGGCGGTGCCGACGCTGGCGGCGGCGGCCGGGGTGACCTCGAGCATCGGGCTCGGGACGTTCGTGTCGTCGCCGAACTACCGGCATCCGTACACCTTCGCCCGCGACGTGCTGACCCTCGACGACGTGTCCGGCGGGCGGTTCCTGTGTGGGCTCGGCACCGGGGGAGACCTCGACGCGCGCATCCTCGGTGAGGAGCGCACGCTCAAGCAGCGGGTCGACCGGTTCCACGAGTTCGTGCCGCTGCTCGACCGGCTGCTGCGCGAGGACCGCGTCGATCACGAGGGGGCCTGGTACTCGGCGCGCGGGGCCCGCACCCTGCCCGGCCCGGTGCGCCACCGGGTGCCGTTGCTCGTCGCGGCGAACGGTCCGCGCTCGATCCGGCTCGCGGCGACGCTCGGCGACGGCTGGATCACCTACGGCGGTCGCGGCGACACCCTCGATGAGTGGTTCGCCCACGTCGGCGAGCTGGCCACGCGCTTCTCGGATGCCGCGGATGCCGCGGGGCGCGGCCCGCTCGATCGCCTCCTCTCGCTCGACTCCTCACCCCGGTTCTCGCTGGAGTCGGTCGAGTTGTACGCCGAGATGGCCGGGCGGGCCGCGGCGCTCGGGTTCACCGACGTCGTCACCCACTGGCCGCGGGCGGAGGGGCCGTATGCCGGGGACGTCAGCGTGCTCGAAGCCGTCGCGGCGCAGGTGGTCGGCGACGAAGGAGAGCGCCCGTGCGCCGGGTGAGGCTTCCCGGGTTCGGCCCGGCAGCACCCGACCCTGAGCTGCGGGCGAGGGTGGCTGCCGCGGAGGAGGCTGCCGACGCGGCTGCGGCGCAGGAGGAGTCGATCGACCGCAAGGTGGACGCCTACGTCAGGGTGATGAAGGGTCACGGCCTGACCGTGAAGGACCCCGCAGCGCTCCGGCGGCGGCTGCAGGCCGGTGGGGGCGCTCATCGCGCGGGAGGACTTCGATGAGCATGCCTGACAGCCTCGGGCCGCTGCCGCAGCGGATCGACTACCACCTGAGCGCCGAGGACTACGTCGCGTTCAATCTCCACGCGGCGCGCACCATGCCGGAGTACGAGAGGCAGATCGCGCAGGCTCGGCTGTGGGGCGCGGTGCTCATGGCTGGTCTCGCGGTGGTCTTCGGGTTGGTCCTGTTCGATGCCGGCGTCGTGGCCACCGGGGTGCTCGCCGTGCTCGGCGCCGGCGGGTGGTGGCTGTTCTCGCCGTGGTCGCTTCGCCGCAGCATCCGCCGCAGTGTCGAGCGCATCGGTCGCACATCGGGGCTCGGCGTCGTCGGCCCCGCGACGTTGCTCGTTGACGAGGTCGGCATGCGCGAGTACTGTGGCGCAGTGACGCACAGCGTGCCGTGGTCCGCGATCGTTCGTGTCGAGGAGACGGCCGAACACGGCTTCATCTTCGTCGCCCCGATGGCAGCGCTCGTGGTCCCCAAACGAGCCGCGGGGGCTGGTGCCGTGCTGGCCCTGGCCAGAGAGCGAGCCGGGAATGGGTGACCGGGCGACGGCGAACCTGGCATCGCGCGACCTCGCAGCGACCTCGGCGTTCTACACGCGGCTGGGCTTCGTCGAGCAGTTCCGCGACGAGGGGTGGATGATCCTCGCCCGCGGACCGGTGGTGCTCGAGTTCTTCCCGTTCCCCGACCTCGACCGTGCGACGAGTTCGTTCGGGTGCTGCCTGCGCCTCGACGACGTCGACTCGTTCGTCCAGGTGTGTGTGGATGCCGGGGTGCCGGTGGGCGATCGCGGCTGGCCGCGGGTGCATCTGCCCCAGCTCGAGGCGTCGGGGCTGCGCATCGGGGCCCTGCTCGACCCCGATGCCAACCTGCTCCGCCTCATCGCAAACCCCTGATGTGAACCCACAAGTATTCGTTGTGGGTTGGCGCGGTGATTGCGCCTCCAAGCGCGCGGCGATGGTCCTGAACGGGGGCTGGTGCGGTGAGGGATGGCGGCGTGTCCAGAGCCCCAGCGACGCCCTTCAGGGTGGTGTTTCGTGCCCGGTTCGAGTTGCGAAACGAACTGGTGTTCGAGTATGATGAGTCATGGACATGCAGCCGTTGAGCCTGGTGGAGCGTCGCTCCCGGGTCGAGGCTGCCCGTGAGGCACTGACGGGGATCACGCAGGTGCTGTACCAGTGCTCGGGGCCCGAGCTGGCTGAGGTGCTGGGTGTGGTCGATGCCGTGGTGGCCCAGGGGGTTGCGGCGCGGGTCGCGATCACCGCGGAGGCGTTGGGTCGTGGTGAGGTCGAGGCGGCCGGGGTGAACGCGACGGCGTGGGTGCGTGATCACGCGCCGTCGCTGCGGCAGGGCGGCGCCGCGGATGTCGCGACGATCGCGGGGCTGCTGGCCCCGGCGCACGCGCGGTGGGGTGGCGACGCCGGTGGGCTGGAAGCGGACTCACCCGAGGGGATCGTCGCGGATGCCGTGGTGAGCGCGGTGGTGTCGCCGGGTTTGGGGTGTGCGGCGGTGCGGGAGATGACCCGCCTGGGCCCGTTCCTGCTCGATGAGGTCAAGCCGACGGTGGTGCGCTCCATGCTCGAGCTGGGCGCGGCGTGGGGTTCTGGGATGCTGCGCCGGCTGCGGCCCAGGCTGCTCGCGCAGTTGTCGAGATGCAGCGGAAACTGCACGATCTCGTGCGGTGTGCGTTGCACAACGTGGTTCTGCGACGCGTCCTGGACTTAGGTCGCCGCCGTGTGGTCGGGGTTCGTGGTCCCGCCGCGGATGGCGAACAATCCAATGGTTGCGCCGATGATCAGGGGGCCCCACGCGGCTTGGCCGATGAGCAGTGCGCAGATGAGGACGGCGGCGGCGGGCTTCTTCAGGCCGACGGTCGTGGCTGCGGCGAGGCCGGCGATCTCGGCGGTGGCAAGGTCCAGGTTGGGGATGGCGGCGGTGGCGAGGGCGCCGGCTGCTGCTCCGGCGAAGAGCAGCGGGAAGAACTCACCGCCGCGCCAGCCGCTGCTGAGGGTGATGGCGGTGGCGGCGACCTTGACGAGGGCTGCGGTCGCGAGCATGAGCCACGCGGAGTCGGCAACGAGGTCGTGGACCTTGTGGAGTTGATCATGGCCGGAGAAGAGAGCGACTGGGAAGGCGGCGGCAAGGGCCGCGAGGGCGGCTGACCCGATGAGGGTCTGACGAGTCGCGGAGCCAACCCGAGTCAGCAGCGCTGTCGTCCATGCGTGGAGCCGGGTGTAGAGCAGCCCGAGTGCCGCGCCGGCCAGTGCGGGAACGATGGCGGCGAGGAGTTGGCCGTTGCTGTGCGTGTAGGTGGGGATGCCGAGGTCGGTGTGGTCGGTGCCGAAGGCGCGGTGAACGACGAGGAAGGTGAGGAAGCCGGCCCCCGCGGCGAGAAGCGTGAGGAGTTTGCCGGGCGCGAGGGTGTCGTCGTCGTAGGCGGCGGCACCGGGTGGTGATCCGTAGAGGCCGGCCAAGGCGGCCGCTGACCCGCTTTGCCCGATGAGTCGGGCTTCTTGCTCGGAGTGCGTGATGCGGACACCGACGAGGGCAGACAGTTCGGCGATCACCGCGATCAGGCCGGCCTCGGGGCCGATCGCACCGCCGAAGCCGTAGGCGATGATCGCACTGAGGGCGAGGGCGGCGGTGCGTTCGCGGCGGAGGCGGCGGGGGTCGGCGGCGGCGGTGAGTTGATCGTCGAGGCTGCCGTCGTCAGTGTGAGGACGGAGAAGGGCGATGAGTCCGCCGCCGGCGAGGACGATCAGGGGGATGTACCAGCGGGCAATGTCGTCGGGCCAGATCACGTGTTGCGCGGCGTTCATCGCGGTGTAGACCAGTGCGGCCGCTCCGCCCGCCAGGGCGCCCCAGAGGAGCGCGATGGCCGGTGGACGCATACCAGTGCCCCACTCTGCTGTGCGGTTAGGGCTCATCGGTGTCTCGCAGACGGAGGCGACGGGTAATGGTCGAGATCAAGGTCGTGACGAAAACGAATTGGAACAGGACCGCCACCATGACCAACACCCGCGAGAGCTGACCCACGGGGTGAATGTCGCCGTAGCCGATGGTGGCCATCGTGACGACGGCGAAGTAGAGCGCATCGGTGCGCGTCTCAAGCCCGACGAACTGGCCGGGGACAGTGGCTGCGGCATAGAACGCCAAGGCCAAGGTCGCCACGGCCGCGACGAGGATGAGGATCAACCGGTCGATCGGGTCGTTTCCGCGGCGCACGTGACGGACGATCACGACCGCGAGCCCGACCAAAGCGAGTGTGGTGAGCACGAAGCGAAGGCCGAACTCGCGGTCCGCCCGGACCGGGACGAGATAGAAGGTCGTGATGATGCCCAGCCCCTCAAGGAGCGCCTTGAGCCAGCGACCGCGCAGAACCCTTCTCAACGGGGCCGGGCCCAGCTCACGCGGCGTCGGCAGCGGAGGCCTTCTTCAGATGGGAGCGCAACGCGATGCCCGCCCCGATGGTGAGCAGACCCCAGACGAAGGCGAGAGCGCCGAGCCAGAAGGCAACGGTCAGGGCGGCAGCGCCCGGGTTCGCGATGAAGAGGACCCCGGCCAGGATCCACAGGATGCCACCGATGATGAGCATCCAGCGCGGGCTGCTCAGTGCTTCGGCGAAAGCGCTGATGAGCTCGGTGACACCACGAACCACGAGCCAGATTCCCATCGCCCACGCGAGAGCGACGCCGCTGGAGAGCGGCTGGAAGATGGCGTAGAGACCAGCGACGACACCGATGACGCCGGTGAAGATCAGGAGCAGCTTCGCCGAAGAGCCCTCACGGCTGAAGGCCATGACCAAAGCTGTGATGCCGTCGACCAAGGCATAGGCACCCCAGATGATCACCAGGCTCACGAAGGTGCCGATCGGCCAGATCGAGGCCACGATCCCGAACAGCACAGCCAAGACGCCAGTGGCGATCAAGGTTGTTGAGGAACGTCGGGACGCAGCGATCATGGCTTCTCCAGTGCGCATTCGTTGACCAGGTCCGGGGCACTCCCCGCGCCTTGAGCCTACTCATCTCAGGCCAAACCGCGCAGCCTGGTCATACTGGGGTCGTGTTGACGTCGGAGTCCACCATGGCTGCCATGTCCTCGTCGTTGTTCTGGATGGTGGCGGCGGTTTTCGCAGCGCCGCTACTCGCGCGACTGCTGCGCGGGCACGCACCCGAAGTGGTCGTTCTCCTGCTGCTCGGTGTGCTGATTGGCCCGCACGCCCTCGGGTTGGCCTCCACTACCGGGATCGAGATGATCAAGCAACTCGGCATGGGTCTGCTGTTCCTGCTGGCCGGCATGGAGATCGACCTGAAGTCGCTCGCTGGTCGTCAGGGACGCTGGGCCTGGACGACCTGGACGGTCGGTTTCGTCGTCGCCGTCGCTGCCACCTCAGCGTTCGTTCCCGATGCCGCCCTCACGCAGTCCGTCGCGCTCGGGCTCGCGATCTCATCCACCGCCCTGGGCACTCTGCTGCCGATCCTCAAGGACCGCGGCCTCCTGCCCAGCGCCTTGGGACGCAGTGTTCTCACCCACGGCGCCGTCGGAGAAATCGGCCCGGTCGTCGTAATGGCTCTGCTGTTGACCAGTCATTCACCCCTGCAGGCCGGTCTGTTAATGGCGTTCTTCGTCGTGGTGACGATCGCAGCCATCGTCGTACCTACGAGGCTGCTCCACCGCGCAGGCCTCTACCGCGTGGGCGACTCCGACCTGTCGCCGTGGTCCCTGCGCACCCTGCTGCGCGGCGTGATGCTCCTCCTCACGGGTCTGATGGCGTTGGCAGCAATCCTCGAGTTCGACGTCGTCCTGGGCGCTTTCGCCGCCGGTGTCGCACTGTCCCGGATCGGCGGCCGCCACGCCCACGCGATGATGCGCTCGCTGGAGCAGGTCGGGTTCGGGTTCTTCATCCCGATGTTCTTCGTCGCCTCCGGAATGGCGATCGAGATCGCGGCCCTGGCCGAGCACCCATGGGTCTTCCTCGGGCTTGCGCTGCTGATCGGCGTCGCCCGAGGCCTGCCGGTCTTCCTCACTGAACAGTGGGCAGACACAGGCTCCGGCCTGAACACGACGAGGGAGCGCCTCCAACTCGGTTTGTATGCCGCCACCGGCCTGCCCATCATCGTCGCCGTGACCGAAGTCGCGCTGTCATCCGATCTGATGAAACCAGCGACCGCGTCGCTACTCGTCGGCGCGGGCGCGCTGACCGTCCTCGCCTTCCCCTTCGCAGCTCAAATCCTCGATCGCTCCACACCCGCGCCCCTGCCCCGCTGACAGCGCGCCACCGGACACCGAGGCATTCGCTCGCGGGGTGGCCTCACCGCACCAAAGATGGGGGACGGCGTGGCCAGCGAACAGCGGAGTACCCCCACGACCGCCCCGAACGCAGACCTCCGCACGTGATGAGCAGCGGCGAACTTATGTGGAGTCGGGGTCCGAGGCCGCCGATCAGAATTGGGATGAACTAGTAGAGCGCCTCGTCCGCGCTCCGCACTCTCTCGACCCGGATGACTCCCGAATCAGCGAACTCGACGCCTTCATCGCCCACCTCGCTCACCTGAGCTCGACCATGGCGGCGGGGGCCAGACTCGCAGTCGAATCGCTACTGCTGGGCGACGAACGATCGTAGCGAGACCGTGGGAGACCAAGCCGCCGAACGACAAGCGTGCTCGGATCCGACGCGGCCAACGCGTGGACAGGACCTGATGGATAGAGACACATAACGTGATGTGCAGTCTGACGACCCTGTCATAACACCGCGTTTATGTTTCATACAAACCGCGTTTGTGAAATCTTCGCTGCATCTCGACAGCAGTACGGCGCGCCGGGGGTGTTCGATGACCTGCAGGAACGCTTGGCGTCGGCGGCGCGGCTGTCCGCACCGTTCGTGGAGTCCGGGGACCTCACCGAGTACCAGCTGTGGATGACGCCGGAGCAGGCGGCAGCGTTGGAGGCGGCGATCGGCCCGCTCAGCGCCCCCGCCCCCAACGACGTGACCGGGGAACGTGACCTGCGCCCGCTCGGGCAGCGGCGGGTCGAGGCACTGACGCAGGTGTGTCAGCGCTCCAGCGCCCTCGATGGTGACCAGCACGGCGGCGCGGACGGTGCCGCCGGGTCCGCGCACGCGGTCCACGTCATCATGACGCTTGCGGACCTGCAGGCACGCACCGGGTGTGGGGAGGTCGTGGGGTCCACCGGGACCGGGACCATCCTGTCGCCGCAGGTGCTGCGCCGCCTGTCCTGCGAAGCCGACCTGATCCCCCACGTGCTGGGCAGCGCGGGGGAAGACCTCGACCTGGGCCGGGTGGTTCGCCTGTTCACCCGGGCGCAACGACGCCGGTTGCTGCGCCGCGACCGCGGGTGCACCTACCCCGGGTGCACCGCCCCCGCCGCCTGGGCCAAAGCGCACCACGTCGTGCACTGGGCTGATGGTGGGCTCAGCGACATCGACAACGCTGCCCTGCTGTGCCAACGCCACCACACGGTGGTCCACCAGCGCCGGTTCATCGCGCAGGTGAACCCCACCCCCGACGAGCACGGCCGGTACGTCATCTGGGACCTCACCCACGGCAGCTACGACCGACACCTCGAGCACAGACGCGCCGAACGGGCCATCAACGACCCACCACCACTGACCCCCGAGCGGCTCCGAACACTCATCGCCGCGATCCACGACGACGACCCCGACGAACAACGCTGGGCCCGCTACGAACTCCACGAGTCATACCCCGACGACCCATGGCCCGACGACCTCGACGTCGAGCCGTGGTGGGGACCAGACAGCGCCAGCGATGACGCCCCCACCAGCGGAGCACTGCCGGTCTGAGCGGGGCGTCACGCGAGGGCGAGAACGACCAGCGGGTCGGTCGTCGGCGCCGTCGAACCACCCGCGGGCTCCACGGTCATGCCCACGGCGGCAGCCGCGCTGGGGTCGCCCTCCAGGACCATCGACCCGCGACGGTCCGCATCGGGCGTCAGCAGCCCGGCCGAACGAGCCACTCCGTCGGACCCGACGAACCACAGCTGGTAGGTCTTGCCCTCCGGAGCCGGCGGCAACCCGGCCACCGTGATCGCCGCTCGGCCGAGCTGGCGGCTGTAGGCGATCTCGGCGTTCAGCTCCCCCTTGCTGCTGCTGACCCGCACGGCGTCGGCTGCGGCAACCACCTGGTCCACGGGCGACAGGGTGCCGGAGTCGTCCGACCACGGGCTCCACACGAGACCACCGACAGCGATCACGGCAGCCGCTGCCGCACCGGCCAGCCACGTCGAGGCCCGTGAGCGACGGCGAAGCGGCACGACGACGGCATCCGAAGCCTCTGCAGCGACGGGACCTGATGCAACGGAGAAGACGGCATCCGGGACAGGAGCAGCGGCGTCTTCGGGGAGCGGCGGCAGCGGACGGACCTGCGAGATACCCGAGAGCACCGAGGCCCGCAGCGACGGCGGCGGAGTGGCCTGCGCGAGCGCGGCCAGGGAGTGCCCGGCGGCGGTCAGCTCGGCGACCTCGGCGCGGCAGTCGGCGCACCCGAGCAGGTGCGACTCGAAGGCTGCGCGCTCGGCGTCATCGAGGGCGTCGACGGCGTAGGCGCCGGAAAGGTGGTGCAGATCGGCGTTCATGCCGGGACTCCCATCGTGTCTCGCAGGCGGATCAGGCCATCGCGTATTCGGGTCTTCGCCGTGCCGAGCGGCAGGCCGAGCAAGGTCGCGACCTCGGTGTGCGTGTAGCCGCCGAGGTAGGCGAGCTCGACCGCGGAGCGCTGCGCATCGGTGAGGGTGGCGAGGGCCCGGCGCACGCGCTGGGCCTCCAGTGACGCCTGGGCCGCTTCAGCGGTGGCGTCGAAGTCGATGTCCTGATTCGTCGCCGCGTGGGTGTCGTCGCGTCGGCGCGCGGCCTCGGACGAACGCACCCGGTCGACGGCGGTGCGGTGCGCGATGGTCATCATCCACGACAGGGCGCTGCCGCGGCTGGGGTCGAACCGGGTGCTGGTGCGCCAGATGTCGAGGTAGACCTCCTGGGTGACCTCCTCCGACATCGCGTGGTCGCGCACGATCCGCAGCACGAGGCCGAAGAGCCGACGCGACGTCGCGTCGTACAGCTCGGCGAAGGCTGCCTCGTCACCGCGGGCGCAGCGGCGCAGCAGGTCGGCGAGCTCCTGGCCGGATGCCGTGGCGCCGGATGCCGTGGCGCCGGATGCCGTGGCGTCCGGGTGCGGGAGAGCCTCCTCCCCGGGCACGGAGGTACCCGGGGAGGAGGCTGTCATGTCACCCATCATGGACTGTCGAGGTCGGTCCGACGTCAGTTGGCTGCGGGGAGCAGCACGCCGTCGATGATGTAGACGGTCGCGTTGGCGGTCTGCACGTTGCCGCAGACGACCTTGGCATCGCCGACGGAGAAGTCCTCGCCGGACCCCTCGACGGTGATCTTCGTGCCGGCCAGGGTCTCGTGCTCACCGGCGACCTGGTCGGGGGCGAGGCGGCCCGCGACGACGTGGTTGGTGAGCACCGTGGTGAGCAGGCCCTTCGGGTCGGCCATGGCCTTGTCGAGGGTGGCCTTGTCCATGGCCGCGAACGCGTCGTTGGTCGGCGCGAAGACGGTGATGTCCGGGGTGGTGTTGAGGGTGTCACCGAGGCCGGCCTCGGTCACCGCGGTCACCAGGGTCGACAGGACGGGGTTGTTGCTCGCGGCCGTGGCGACCGGGTCCTTGGCCATGCGGCTGAACGAGCCCGCACCGTCGGCGGGGACGGCCGCGCAGCCGGGGCCGAAGGGGGCGCCGGCCATGTCGGTGCTCATCGACTCCGAGGGGGAGGCCGAGGGGGCCGGAGCGGACGACGAGCTCATGGTGTCGGTGGAACCGGCATCCATCTCGCTGTCCGAGCCGCAGGCGGCGATCGACAGGGGGAGGGCCAGGGCCAGGGCTGCAACGGTCAGTCGGGTGGAACGCATGGGAGGTGCTCCTTCTCGCAGGTGTGTGTCGTGGTGCGTACACCAGTGGTTCGGAGCAGCTCGTGAACCGGATTGCCCGGACCAGGAAAACGTCCGGCACCTTGGCGGCTGGAGCCACCAAGGTGCCGGACGTTGTGGGACGGGCAGAGGGTGTCAGTCGATGGTGACGACGATGGTGTGCCAGCCCCGGGCACCCTCGGGGAACGGCGTCGTGCGGCCCTCGGGCTGCAGCTCACCGGTCAGGTCGGTTGCGCGCACGCTGAGGGAGTGGCGACCCGGGGCGGCATCCCACGCCAGATACCACTGGCGCCAGTAGTCGATGCCGGCATCCGGCCCGAGCGTGGCGACCTGCCACGGCCCGTCGTCGACCCGCACCTCGACCTGGGCGATCCCGCGCTGCTGCGCCCACGCCACCCCACCGATCATGACCTGCCCGGCATCGCGCCGGTCCAGCCCGCGAGGGGTGTCGATGCGTGACTGGGTGAGGATGGGGGCGTCGGTGGCCCAGTCGCGCTCGGTCCAGTAGGCGCGCTTCGCGGCGTAGGTCGTCGCCTCCATGCGGGTCAGCCACTTGGTGGCACCGACGAACCCGTAGAGCCCCGGGGTGACCAGGCGCGCCGGGAAGCCGTGGCGGTTGGGCAGCGGCTCGCCGTTCATGCCGACCGCGACGAGGGCCTCGCGGTCGTCGGTCAGGGCCTGCACGGGGGTCGAGATCGTCATGCCCTCGGTGGAGTGGCTGAGGATCTGGTCGGCCCCCGGCCGCACACCAGCCCGCTCGAGCAGGTCCTTGGTGCGCACGCCGAGCCACCGGGCGGCGCCGATGTACGGGCCGCCGACCTCGTTGGACACGCAGGTCAAGGTGATGTCGCGCTCGACCATCGGCATGGCGAGGAGTTCGTCGTAGGTGATCGTGAACGGCCGCTCCACGTCACCGTCGATGGTCAGTGACCAGCCGTCGGTGGAGACCCGGGGGATGACCAGGGCGGTGTCGATCCGGTAGAACTGCGCGTTCGGGGTGCGAAAGGCCGAGATGCCGCGAACGGTCGACTCCAGCCCACCCGGCAGCGTCGGCAGGGCCTCGGCGGCCGCCGGCAGGGTGACGCCTGACGGCGAGGCGCCGCGCGACAGGGCCTTGCCCAGGGTGCTGCCGGTGGCGGCGACCGCTCCCAGCCCGGCCGCGGCGAACAGCACGCGCCGACGATCGCTGCGGCCGTCGCCGGATGCCGTGGCGCCGGCATCCGCGCCCGCCGCCGGGTCGCGATCACGCGCCCCCCACTGGTCGAGCAGCCCGAGGAACCAGCCTGCGGCGAGCACGCCGAACAGCGCCGTGGCGAACCCGGGAATCAGGTCCACCGCGGTGCTCGTGGGGCGCAACAGGGCAGCCCCGACGGACGTGAAGGCCAGGGTGCCGAGCAGGGCCAGGCCCAGGGTGCGCCGGGTTCGGGCGACCAGCCCGATGCCACCGGCGAGCAGCAACGCACCGATCGCGACCGATCCGATGAGGATGGGCTTGTCGGCGGTGCCGAACTGCGCGACCGCCCATTCCTTGACCGGGGTCGGCGTGGCGTCGATGACGGTGGACCCCACCGCGAGCACGGGTGAGGACTCGGGGGACACGAGTCCGGCGACGAGGTGCCCCACCCCGGCGGCGGCGGCCGCGGCCAGGGCCGTGCCCTCGGCGTACCAGAGGCGCCGGGGACGCCCGTCGGGTCGGGTCTGTCGCTGCGGCATCCCAGAGTTCGTCATGTCCAGTGGTTCGGAGCCGAAGGGGCTCTCGGATGCGTGCACCACCCCAGTGTGCGTGTGGGTGGTTCGTCGAGGGGTGCCCGGCCTCACGTACCGTAAGGACCGTGACACCTGCACGCCGCCCGCGCTTCCTGCCCATCATTATCACCGGGGCCGTCATCGGGTTCCTCGTGGGGGCCTCGCTGGCCGTCTTCGGCTGGTTCGAGGACCGCGACACGATGCTGGAGTCGAACTATGCCCCGTCGGCCGGCATCGGCTACCTGGGCTTCATGGGCGCCCTGGTGTTCGGTCTGCTCGCTGCCGTGCTCGCCGTGCTGCTCGATCGGCGCAGCGAACGCTCCTGATCGTTCGTCGGTGGGGCTGCGTCGGCAGGGTGTGGGAGGATCGGGCACGTGCCACGCGGAGACGGACGCCTCAGCCACGACCTGATTCCCGGTGAGAAGGGCCCGCAGGATGCCTGCGGGGTCTTCGGGGTGTGGGCCCCCGGTGAGGACGTCGCCAAGCTGACCTACTACGGCCTCTACGCCCTCCAGCACCGTGGGCAGGAGTCGGCCGGCATCGCGACGTCCGACGGTCAGCGCCTGCTGGTCTACAAGGACATGGGCCTGGTCTCGCAGGTGTTCGACGAGCGCTCGCTGGCGTCGCTGCGCGGCCACCTCGCGGTGGGCCACTGCCGGTACTCCACCACCGGTGGCTCGACGTGGGAGAACGCGCAGCCCACCCTCGGCGGCCACGCCGGTGGCACCGTGGCGCTGGCCCACAACGGCAACCTCACGAACTCCGCCGAGCTGCGCGACCTCGTCGAGGGCCGCCTCGAGGGCGACGCCCACCGGGGCGAGCTGGCCCGGGGCAACACCACCGACACCGCGCTCGTCACGGCACTCCTGGCCGACCACCCCGACCGCACCCTCGAAGCCTCGGCCCTCGACGTGCTGCCCCGACTGCGCGGCGCGTTCTGCTTCGTCTTCATGGACGAACACACGTTGTATGCCGCTCGCGACCCCCACGGCATCCGCCCCCTGGTCATCGGTCGCCTCGAACGCGGCTGGGTCGTCGCCTCGGAGACGGCCGCCCTCGACATCGTCGGTGCGTCCTACGTGCGCGAGGTCGAGCCCGGCGAGATGGTCACCATCGACGAGGACGGGCTGCGCTCGCAGCGCTTCGCCGAGGCGACCCCGAAGGGCTGCGTGTTCGAGTACGTCTATCTCGCACGTCCCGACACGACGATCAACGGGCGGGTCGTGCACGAGGCCCGCGTCGAGATGGGTCGCGCGCTGGCCCGGGAGCACCCGGTCGAGGCCGATCTGGTCATGCCGACCCCTGAGTCGGGCACGCCGGCCGCGATCGGGTACGCGCAGGAGTCCGGGATCCCCTACGGGCAGGGGCTGGTGAAGAACTCCTACGTGGGGCGCACCTTCATCGCGCCGTCGCAGACCATCCGCCAACTCGGCATCCGGCTCAAGCTCAACCCGCTCAAGGACGTCATCAAGGGCAAGCGGCTCGTCGTCGTCGACGACTCGATCGTGCGCGGGAACACCCAGCGCGCCCTCGTGCGGATGCTGCGCGAAGCCGGGGCGGCCGAGGTGCACGTGCGCATCTCCTCGCCACCCGTGCGCTGGCCCTGCTTCTACGGCATCGACTTCGCGACCCGGGCCGAGCTGATCGCCACCGGGCTCGGTGTGGCCGAGGTGTGCAACTCGATCGGCGCCGACTCGCTGGGCTACATCTCCGAGGAGGGGATGATCGCCGCAACCAACCAGTCGCCCGATCGGCTCTGCACGGCGTGCTTCACCGGGTCGTACCCGGTGCCCCTGCCCGAGGAGGGTCTCGGCAAGGGGGTGCTCGAACTGGACCTGGCGGTGTCCCCCGGGACGAACGGCGAGCGGATGACGGGCGAACGGCATCCCCACCGGCACGTGCCCGTGCTGGACGTCGAGGGCGTGTCGACCTCGGCCGCCGGTGGCGCCGCGGATGCCGTGCTGCGCCCCTGACCGGCACGCGGGTCTGCGCCCCTGACCGGCACGTTTTCGGGCGCGGCGCTTCCTGTGAGCGGGGACATGGGGGGTCTCTGTGGGACCCTCTTGCGCGGCGCAAGGGATTCCTTGACCGGAGCAAGGATTGCTGGAGGGGTACCCACCGGTCGGCCCTCTCCGAGTTGAACCGAGCCGAGTGAGCCAGTGATGGTGCCGGACCTCAGCTCGCAGACCACTCGGCCGGCGGGTAGAGCGGGATCTCTCGCGCCTGGCTGCCCCGGTCGTCGTCGCGGTCGTGGTTGCCGCGAGTATCACGACCGCGGATGCCGTGACGCGGGTCGGCGTCCTCGTCACCAGCAGCGCGGTGGTCGCCCTGTGACGCTCCAGGCTGCACGTCGTCGGCCTCGAGCGCCCACGGAGCCCAGACAGCCCCACCCCTTGAGGCCCTCGCGACCCCGCTCGTTCCACCCGCCGAGCCCTGCGATCCGGCCGCGCCGACGACCGGGATCTCACCGGTGTCGCGAAGCCGCCTCGACGGAGCGCCCAGGTTGGAGCTGCGGTACCAGGACTCCTGGGGGTTTCGCTGGATCGGGTCGGCGGTCGGGTCCGAGCGCACGCTCGCCGGGGCGTGCACCACCGAGGGCCCGCTCCCGCCGGCCAGGGGGCCGCCGTCGGGGCCGTGCCCGCCGCCCGGACCGTCCCAGCCGCCACCACCACGGGGCCCTCCCGAGCCGCCGCCGCCTCCGGGCGACCCTTGTCCGCCCTCCTCCTGCGCCTCGGCCTCAGCGACGGTGGTGCCGAACAGCTCGGAGCAGATCGCCTGGTAGTGGACCTGCGCGTTCGGCACGTAGGCGACGACGGAGAGGGCCTGCCCCTGGCCGGCCGACTCCATGACGAACGTGCCGTAGCCGACGATCCGGCCGAGCAGTGACTGGTCGAAGGTCATGTCCGTGACCTTCGTGAGCGGCATCATCGCGACCTTGCGGCGGATGAAGCCGTAGAAGAGCAGAAAGCGCTTGTCCGTGGCGACGAACCACTCGCGGCGCCAGTTCAGCCACGTCCAGGCCAGCCACGCCATCGCACCCCACCACAGGAGCAGGCTGAGGTTGTGCAGCAGCATCGGCCCGCCCTCGCTGGTCGGCACCTTGACGTCGACGACGAACGCGAGCACGGTGGCCGCAACGGCTGCGCCGATCTCGCGGGACAGCGACAACCAGTGGTGGCGGACCGCGACGATCGCGCGCTCGCCGGGAACGAGGGAGCGGTCGAGGTCGCGGTCGAGCCGCGGCCGCCGCGCCACGTCAGCCTCGAAGCAGTGCGTCGAAGAACCTCGCGATGTTCTTCACGCCGTTGGTGATGATGTCCCACACCGAGTTGAAGATGTCGGCGGCGCTGTTGGGCGAGGTGAGGATGGCGTAGAGCAGGAAGATGACAAGGAGCCACATCACGATCTTCTTGACCGGGGGCATGTCACGTCCTTGTCTCCATAGGGGGGCGTGCCGAGCGCACGCCGCAGACGCCATCGTGTCAGATGTGACGGATGTGACGACTGAGGCGTGCTGTCCGGCGTGTCGATCGTCGACGGCATCCGATCTCGTGGTGGTGGCGTCGCGTCGTGGTGGCGCTACTGGGCCAGGCCGTACAGGCGGTCACCTGCGTCGCCGAGCCCCGGCACGATGTAGCCGTTCTCGTTGAGGCGCTCGTCGATCGCCCCGGTGACCAGGGTGATCGGAGGCGCGACGTCGGCCAGGGCGGCCTGGAGGTGCGCGATGCCCTCGGGTGCGCTCAGCAGCGTGACCGCGGTGATGTCGTTCGCGCCGCGGTCGACAAGAAACTTGATGGCGTCGGCCATCGAGCCACCGGTCGCGAGCATCGGGTCGAGCACGTAGACCTGACGGCCCGACAGGTCGTCCGGGAGGCGGTTGGCGTAGGTGATCGCCTCGAGGGTCTCCTCGTCGCGCTGCATGCCGAGGAAGCCGACCTCGGCGCTGGGCAGCAGGCGCACCATGCCCTCGAGCATCCCGAGGCCCGCGCGCAGGATCGGCACGATGAGCGGCTTGGGGTTGCTCAGCTTGATGCCGGTCGTCGGGCCCACCGGCGTCTCTATCTCGAAGGGTTCGATGCGCACCTCACGCGTCGCCTCGTAGGCGAGGAGCGTCATCAGTTCCTCAGCCAGGCGGCGGAAGGTGGGGGAGTCGGTCCGCTTGTCCCGGAGGTAGGTCAGCTTGTGGGCGATGAGCCGGTGGTCCGGGTTGATGACGCGCATGGGTGAAACTTAGCGCGTGACCCCACCACCCCACCCCTCGGATGCCGGGTGGATGCGTCATGCGCTGACCCTCGCCGAGCGTGCGGCGCAGGCGGGTGACGTGCCCGTCGGTGCCGTCGTCGTGTCGGGTTCGGGTGAGCTGCTCGGGGAGGGCTGGAACCAGCGCGAACGCGACGGCGACCCGAGCGCCCATGCCGAGGTCGTCGCGATCCGGGCCGCGGCCGCGCGGTTGGGCTCCTGGCGCCTGGCTGGCTGCACCCTCGTGGTGACCATGGAGCCGTGCCCGATGTGTGCGGGGGCCGCCATGCTGGCCCGCGTCGATCGGGTGGTGCTTGGCGCGTGGGATCCCAAGCTCGGGGCCTGCGGGTCGGTGTGGGACGTGCTGCGCGACCGCCGGGCCACGCACCGTGCCGAGGTGGTCGGCGGTGTGCTCGAACAGGAGTGTGGCGACGTCGTGCGGCGCTTCTTCGACGGGCACCGGCCACCGCGCTGACCCTGCGCGCTGAGTCTCCGCGCAGACCAGCCGTCGCGGGTGGATGAATCTGAAATCAGTGTGTTCGTCCCAGCGATTCGGCCGAGGTGCGCGGGTAGCGTTCCCCGCCGCAGGTCCCGATCCGGGCCCTGGTACCACCACGAAAGGCAACACCCTCATGGGCATCATCGGCTGGATCATCATCGGCGGTCTCGCCGGCTGGGTCGCGAGCAAGATCATGAACACCGACGGACAGCAGGGCATCATCCTCAACATCGTCGTCGGCATCGTCGGCGGCCTGCTCGGCGGTTGGCTGCTCGGCGTGCTCGGCATGGACATGGCCGGCGCGGGCATCATCGCGAGCTTCCTCACCGCCCTGCTCGGTGCCGTCATCCTGCTCTTCGTCGTCAAGGCCGTCACCAAGCGAGCCTGAAGACAGGACACGATTTAGAGGCGGGCACTCGCCTCGGGTAACCTTCCCGGCGGTGGCGTGTCCGAGCGGCCTAAGGAGCACGCCTCGAAAGCGTGTGTGGGTGCAAGCCCACCGTGGGTTCAAATCCCACCGCCACCGCCAACGCATGACCCCGGGAGCTCTGCGACCGGGGTTTTTGCGTTGGCGGGTGGCGAGGGATGCCGTGACCCGCACGCGCGCGCCCGGAAACGACCCCCCGATCGAGCCATCGTGGCCTCGTGGCGCCGACCCCTAGCGTGGGTGAACTGTCAACAATCGGGCCTTCGGGTCCTCGTCACCCCGGAGCGCCAACCCATGAAGATCCTGCACGTGATCGCCACTCCGCGCGGCGAGCACTCCCAGACCCTCCCCTTCTCGCGTGCATTCCTGGGCCACCTGGCCAAGGTCCGACCCGACCTGACCGTCCAGGAGCTCGACCTGTCCACCACGACGCTCCCGACGATCGACGACACGATCGCGAGCACGAAGTACCGGCTGATGCAGGGGCTCCCGGTCGACCGTGATGCTGCACGGACGTGGCCGTTCGTGGAGGCCCTCATCGAGGACTTCGTCTCGGCCGACCTGTGCCTGATCACGACCCCGATGTGGAACTTCGGCCTCCCCCACCAGCTCAAGCACTGGATCGACTGCATCATCCAGCCGGGCTACACGTTCTCCTTCGAGGGTGGCTACCCCTCCCCGCTCGTCCAGGGCACGTCGATGGTGTGCATCACCTCGCGGGGGTCGGACTACTCTCCCTCGGGCCCGATGGGGGCCTACGACTTCCAGGAGCCCTACCTGCGCGCCATCTTCGGCTTCATCGGGGTGACCGACGCCGAGTTCGTGCACGCCCAACCGCTGGACCACCCGGTGCTGCGCGAGCAGGCCCACGCTGACGCGATGGCCGCGGTCGAGAAGCTGGCCGCGGCGCCACGCTGGGCCGGCTGAGCTCGAGGCCGGGGCCTCAGCCGGCGGCCGCAGCGGCGAGCTGGTGCTCGACCTGCTCGACCGACAGCACGTGCTGCACGACCATGGTCGCCGCTCCGATGACACCCGCGTGGCCGGCCGTGCGAGACGCGACGATCTGCAGGTCGCCCGTCGCGAGCGGCAGGGACCGTCCGTAGACGACCTCTCGGATGCCGGCGAGCAGGCTCTCGGCGGACTGCGCGAGTCGTCCTCCGACGACGATCACGGACGGGTTGAGCAGGCTGACGCAGGTCGCGAGGACGTGCCCGATCTCGCGGCCGGCGTCACGGATGGCCGTGGCCGCCGCAAGGTCGCCGGCCTTGGCCAGTCGGATGAGATCGCTGCTGTCCTGGAGGTCGACCCCGCGTTCACGCAGGGCCCGCACGATCGCCGGGCCGCTCGCGACGGCCTCGAGGCACCCGAGGTTGCCGCAGGTGCAGCGGGTGTCCCCGCCGTGCAACGCGGCGACGTGTCCGAGGTCGCCCGCCGTGCCCTGGGCTCCCCGGTGGAGGCGGCCCCCACTGATGATGCCGGCGCCGATGCCGGTCGCCACCTTGACGAAGAGCATCTGCTCGATGTGGGGGTACATCGTCGCGTGCTCGCCCAGAGCCATGATGTTGACGTCGTTGTCGACGAGAACGGGCCCGCCCAGGGCCGCCATCACGTGGCCCGGCACGTCGTAGTTGTCCCAGCCGGGCATGATCGGCGGCAGCACCGGTCGCCCGGTGGAGTGCTCGACGGGGCCCGGCAGCCCGATCCCGACCCCGGCGAGCTCGGCCCGGGTGCGCCCGGCGCTCTTGAGCAGTGATCGCGACGTCTTGGCCACCTGGTCGAGCACGGACTGGCACAGCGCAATACGTCCTGGTGTCAGAGCGCTGACGGGTGGCTGGAGTGCAATAAGTCGTGGGTTCAGCGCCAGAAGGGCTCGATCGCGGCCAGCCGTTCGCAGGCCGCGACACCGGCCTCCACCAGGGCTGCCTCGTCGACCTCAGGAGCCCGGGCTCCCACCGACCGCAGCAAGGTGTCGGCGATGTGGTGGTCGTTGACGGCCCCCAGCGCCGACTGCACGTCCTCGACGTACCAGGCGTAGGCCAGTGGCCCGGTGAGCACCTCGCCGCTGCTCGTCACCACGCGAAGCCCGCCCCCGGCATCCGAGCCCTGAGGGTAGAGGGAGGCGAAGAACTCGCACCCGTACCGCAGCTTCTTGGCCTCGATGCGCACCCGGTGGCGGTCGGCCGGAGACATCTCGGCGATGTGGTCGTGCTGCCCGGCGACACGGCGCCAGCGCTTGTCGAGGGCGCTCGCGGCCAGCTCACCCACGGGCGGGTCGTCACCCAGGAGCCACGGCACACCGAGCAGGGCGCGGTCGATGTGCGCGCTGGCCCTGCGCCAGCGTGGCCGTCCGAGGATGTGCAGCACCTCGTCGTACGCGGACTCACGGGCCTGCCAGAGTGCCGCGACCTCGCGCTCGTGGCGGCCGTCGAGGACCTCCCCGGCGAGCAGCACGTCGAGGTCACGGGCGTGGCCGAACGGCAGGGCGAGTTCCCGGATGGCGTGCGCAGCCTCCACCACGGGCGACTGCTTCCCCAGGACGGGCCGGAACAGCGACACCGCGCACCTCAGCCGGCGGATGCCGACCCGGGTCTGGTGCAGGTGCGGCATCGCCCGCGAGTGCACCAGTCGGGCCTCGTTGGTGCGCCAGTGCTCCGTGCACTCGGTGGCCACGGCCGCGAAGGCCGTCCGCGCGCTCATCTGCGCCGAGAGCGAGATCGGCCGCGCCTTGCGGGGGAGCGCGTCGGTGCCGAGGTCGACGAGGGCGCTCATCGTCGCGGGGTCATCGCCGTCGTCATTGCAGGGCGTGGGGGTGCACGGGGTCACGACGCCGACGGTGCGGGGCAGGTGGGCAGGCCGGATGCCGTGGCGGCGGGGGCGAGCCCCGTGTACTTCGCCCCGAGCGCGACGTCGACGGTGGCGCCCTTTCGCTTGTCGGCGAACAGCACCGTGCCCTTGGGCAACGTCGACTGGAGGAGCTTCGCCTGGGCCACGCCGGCGGGGCCGTGGCGGACCTCGGCGACGGCGGGTGCCTTGCGCTCGGTCGGGTCGTTGGCGACCTTGCCGATGACGAACCCCCGCTCGGTGAGCGACTTGGACACGGATGCCGCAAGTCCCTGACGCGAGGACGCGTTGTAGACGTTGACCGTGGTGTCCTCGGCCCGAACCGCCTTGGGGTCGAACGGGGCGCACGTGGCAGCAGGCGGCCGGGCCGCGGCCGCCTCGGTCTCGGCCTGGTAGTACGACCACGCGTACCAGAACGCGAAGAAGAGGCCGAGCAGCACGACACCGATGGTGATCAGGGACCGGCGGCGCTGGCGCTCGTGGGGGTCCACGGCATCCGACGTCTCGCTCATCACACCTCCATCACAAGGAGAGCACCCGGGCGTGCAGGGTCGGTCGCTGGTGCAGCGCGGCGCGCAGCGCGCGGTGGAGGCCGTCCTCGAGGTAGAGCGTGCCCTGCCACTCCACGACGTGGGCGAAGAGGTCGCCGTAGAAGGTGGAGTCCTCCGAGAGGAGCATCTGCAGGTCGAGCTCGCGCTTGGTCGTGACGAGCTCGTCGAGGCGCACGAGACGCGGAGGCACCCCCGACCACTGGCGCGTCGTGTACCCGTGGTCCGGGTAGGGGCGATTGTCGCCGACTGCCTTGAAGATCACGGGGTCACTGTATGCCGCGTCGTGCCGCACCGCCCGGTGGAAGTGCCGGACGCGCACTAGATTGGCGCCGTGAGCGAGAACGTGAAGACCAGCCAGCTCGACGAGATCCGCGCGGGATACGGCTTCGAGGGCCCGACCCTGGAGTTCGGTGCCGCCGTCATCGACGGGACCGCCCACCCCGACGCGAAGGTGCGGATCCCGCTGTCGGCGATGAACCGCCACGGCCTGGTCGCCGGCGCCACCGGAACCGGCAAGACCAAGACCCTCCAGCTCATGGCAGAGCAGCTCGTCGAGCAGGGAGTGCCCGTCTTCCTGGCCGACATCAAGGGCGACCTGTCGGGGATGGCGACCCCGGGTGAACCGGGGGAGCGGATCACCTCACGGTCGGCCGACATCGGCATGGACTGGCAGCCGACCTCGTACCCCGTGGAGTTCTACGCGCTCGGCGGGCAGGGCACCGGCATCCCCGTGCGGGCCAGCGTCTCGACGTTCGGGCCGACCCTGCTCTCGAAGGTCATGGGCCTGAACGCCACCCAGGAGTCCAGCCTCGGCCTGGTCTTCCACTACGCCGACACCAAGGGGCTGTGGCTCGACACCATCCCCGACCTGAGGGCCGTCGTGCAGTTCCTGACCAGCCCCGAGGGCAAGGCCGACCTCAAGGAGCTCGGTGGCCTGTCGTCGGTCACGGCCGGGGTGATCCTGCGTGAGCTGGTGAACTTCTCCGCCCAGGGCGCCGACGTGTTCTTCGGCCTCCCCGAGTTCGACACCGCCGACCTGCTGCGCACCGCACCCGACGGCCGTGGCCTGATCTCGATGCTCGAGCTGCCCGGGGTGCAGAACCGTCCGCAGCTCTTCTCGACCTTCCTGATGTGGCTGCTCGCCGATCTGTTCCACGACCTGCCCGAGGTCGGGGACCTCGACAAGCCGAAGCTCGTCTTCTTCTTCGACGAGGCGCATCTGCTGTTCAACGGGGCGAGCAAGCCGTTTCTCGACGCGATTCAGCAGACCGTGCGGCTCATCCGGTCCAAGGGGATCGGCGTGTTCTTCGTGACCCAGTCGCCCAAGGACGTGCCGAGTGACGTGCTGGCCCAGCTCGGCAGCCGCGTGCAGCACGCCCTGCGCGCGTTCACCCCGGACGACGCGAAGGCGCTCAAGGCTGCGGTGCGCACCTACCCGAACACCGCCTACGACCTCGAGGAGCTGCTGACCTCGCTCGGCACCGGTGAGGCCGTGGTGACGGTGTTGTCCGACAAGGGGGTGCCGACCCCGGTCGCCTGGACCCGCATGCGCGCCCCCGAGTCGCTCATGGCCCCGTCGCCGCCGGCGCTGCTCACCGAGGCGGTCGCCGTGTCGCCGCTGGCCGCCAAGTACTCGACCTACCTCGAGCGCGAGTCGGCCTCCGAGATGCTCGGCAAGGCCGAGATCGCCCGCACCGAGGCCGAGAAGCTCGCTGCGCAGGAAGCCGAGAATGCCAAGGTCCGGGCCGCGGCCGCTGCTGCCGCCGAGAAGGAGCGACTGGCGGCCGAGAAGGCTGCTGCGCGCGAGGCCGCCAAGGAGGCCGCTGCTGCGGAGAAGGCCCGGGCCGCCGAGGAGCGCCGCAAGGCCGCTGAGCCGGGCATGGTCGACATGGTCGTGAAGTCGAGTGCGTTCAAGTCGATGCTGCGTTCGGCGGGCACGGTCATCGGCCGCGAGATCACCCGGTCGGTGTTCGGGACCAGCCGCCGCCGCTGACTCCGTCAGGGCCGGTCTCGGGTCACAGGGTCAGGATCGCCTTGGCGTACGCGCACTCGAGGTCGACATCGGTGACGGTGCGCACGTAGCCCGGCGCGACGGCATACGTCAGCTCCCACTCACCCTCAAGCCGTCGCACCACCTCGAGGCGGTCACCGAGCAGCTCGCGCAGCTGGTCCTCGCGGGGCAGCCACAGCGCCTGGTCGAGCGTCACCGAGTCCAGCGCCCACTCGGTCGTGCCGTTGAAGCCGAGCAGTGACTGGTCGCGGTAGGTCTGCACCTCGACGGTGAGGTCGCTGATCCAGAACACCTCACCGGTGAGCAGCTCGGCATCGATGACGAACCGGTCGCCGGCAGCGGGCTCCCACAGGACACCGGCGCCGATGAGGGCACGCGCGAGCTCGACGGTGATCATGGCGACATTCTGGACCACGTTCGGATGCCGGCCCGCGAGCGGATGCCGGCCACCCGGCATCCGCTCGCAACCTCCTCAGCCGAGCAACCAGACCACGAGCATGATCAGCGGCACCGCCCCGGTCGTCGTCACGAGGATGGTGTCGCGCGCCAAGGTGCTCGACCGGTCGTAGCGGGTGGCGTGCACGAAGATGTTCTGCGCCGTGGGCAGGCTCGCGCACACGACGACGGCGAGCAGGGCGTGACCCGACAGACCGAGCGCGTGGTGCGCCACGGCATACGCGACCAGAGGCTGGACGACGAGCTTGAGCCCGCTCGTCAGCGCCAGCTCGCCAGGGGGCACGTCTCCGCCGAACCCGGGGCCCAGACGTAGCGAGATGCCGTAGGCGAGCAGCATGCCGGGCACGGCCATGGCCCCGATCAGCTCGACCGGGTCGGCGACGAGCGGGGGCAGGCGCCATCCCGTGATCGACAGGAGGAGCCCCACGAGGGTGCCGATCGTCAGGGGGTTCGTGAACGGCCGCAGCAACACCTCGGAGACCGACGGTCGGGTGCCGCGCACGTCGGCGTCGAGGACCGCCAGGGCCAGGGGCTGGAGCACGAGAAGCTGCAGCAGCAGGGTCGGCGCGACCAGTGCTGCGTCTCCGAGAACGTAGGCAGCCACGGGGAGGCCGAGGTTACCGGCGTTGACGTAGGAGCTCGAGAGCGCGCCGATGACTCGTTCACCGGCCGATCGACGCCAACGCCACCGCGCGATCAGCACGTAGGTCGCCGCGGGTATGACGACCGCGACCACCGTCGCGGCCAGCCCGCGCGACAGCACGTCGCTGACATCGGCGTCGGCCACGGTCGTGACGAGCAGCGCGGGAGATGCCACGAAGAATGCGACTCGACTGAGCACCTGTTGCGCGCCGAGGTCGACGACCCCGAGGTGGGCGACCAGCGCGCCGACGCCGATGACCGCGACGATCGTCGCGAACCCCAGGATGACGCTCTCCACGGGGCCATCGTCGCCCTGATGGTGCGCAGCCCGCCCGAGGGTCCGCTCACCGAACCGCTGTCGGCGGAACGCAGAAGTTCGGATGCCGCGCGCTACTTCCCAGCATGCACAAGTTCGGATGGCACGCAGCAATTACCGGTCGCAGGCCGAACTACTGCGTCGACCCCCGCGCCGGAGGCCCCACCACGCCGTCAGGCCACCCGTTCAGGCGGGGCGCAGCACCGGGCCGAGGGCGTCGAGCACCGACGCGTCCTCGATCGTGCCGGGCACCGTGGGCACCTTGCCGTCGGCCAGCTCCCGCATCGTCTTGCGCAGGATCTTGCCCGAGCGCGTCTTCGGCAGCCCGGCGACGATGTCGACCTGCCTCAGGCTCGCGACCGCGCCGACCTCGTCACGCACCCGCTGCACGAGCTCCTTGCAGATGCGCACACCCTCGTCGCCAGTGCCGTCGATGCCACCCTTGAGCACGACGAGCCCACGCGGGACCTGGCCCTTGAAGTCGTCGGCCACTCCGATGACCGCACACTCGGCGACCGCGGGGTGACCGGCCAGCGCGGCCTCGATCGAGCCGGTCGACAGCCGGTGGCCGGCGACGTTGAGCACGTCGTCGGTACGTCCCATGACGTAGAGGTAGCCGTCGTCGTCGATCATCCCGCCGTCACCGGTGAGGTAGTACCCCTCGTACACCGAGAGGTAGCCGGCGACGTAGCGCTCGTCGTCCTCCCACAGGGTGGGCAGGGTGCCGGGCGGAAGCGGCAGCTTGATGGCGATGGCGCCCTCGTGGCCGGGCGGCACCGGCTGGCCGGCGTCGTCGAGCACCTGCACGTCGTAGCCGGGCACGCGCACCGACGGAGAGCCCGCCTTGATCGGCATCGGCTCCAGGCCGCGCAGGTTCGCCGCGATCGGCCAGCCGGTCTCGGTCTGCCACCAGTTGTCGACGATCGGCACGCCGAGCACCTGGCTGGCCCACTCATAGGTGTCGGGGTCCAGGCGTTCGCCCGCGAGGAACACGGTCTGCAGGCTCGACAGGTCGTGACCGGCCATGAGGGACCCGGTCGGGTCCTCGCGCTTGATGGCCCGGTAGGCGGTCGGCGCGGTGAACATCGCCTTCACCCCGTGCTGGGCGATGACCCGCCAGAAGGCGCTCGCGTCGGGGGTGCCGACGGGCTTGCCCTCGTAGAGCACGGTCGTCGCGCCCGTGAGCAGCGGCGCGTACACGATGTAGGAGTGGCCGACGACCCAGCCGACGTCGGATGCCGTGAACCACACGTCCCCGGGCTCGATGCCGTAGACGTTGGCCATCGACCACCGCAGCGCCACGGCGTGGCCGCCGTTGTCGCGCACGATGCCCTTGGGTCGCCCGGTCGTGCCCGAGGTGTAGAGGACGTAGAGCGGGTCAGTCGCCTCGACCTCGACGCAGCCGACCGGCTCGGCGTCGGTGACGAGCTCGTCCCAGTCCAGTTCCTCCCAGTCGGTGTCGCGCTCGCCGACGGACGCGGCGGCCTGCTCGCGCTGCAGGACGATGACCGACTCGGGCGTGTGGCTGCTGCGGTCGAGCGCGGCATCGAGCATCGGCTTGTACTCCACGACCCGGCTGGGTTCGATGCCGCAGGATGCCGCGACGATCACCTTGGGCTTCGCGTCCTCGATGCGCGCCGCGAGCTCGGCCGGGGCGAACCCGCCGAAGACGACCGAGTGGATCGCACCGAGCCGGGCGCACGCGAGCATCGCGACGACGGCCTCGGGCACCATCGGCATGTAGATGACGACCCGGTCGCCCTTGGTGACGCCGAGCGAGTCCAGCGCGCCGGCGAACGTCGCGACCCGGGTGAGCAGCTCGGCGTAGCTGATCGTCTCGACCGTCGAGGTGACCGGGCTGTCGTAGATCAGCGCGGCCTGCTCGCCGCGGCCGTCGCGCACGTGCCGGTCGAGGGCGTTGAAGCAGGTGTTGAGGGATCCGCCGCGAAACCACCGGTAGAACGGCGGGTTGGTGTCGTCGAGCACCGTCGTGGGCTCGGTGATCCACTCGATGGCCCTGGAGGCGTCGCCCCAGAACGTCGTCGGGTCGGAGATCGACTGCTCGTATGCCGCTGCGTAGGCGCCGTTGCTCATGGAACCTCATCGTGCTGAGGGTGAGCGTTCGGCGCCACCGGTGCGGTAGGAACCGTCCGTGGGCGGGCGGTTCGCGCGACGAGCGGAATGCCAGACTGCCCGGATGGAGATTCCCCAGTACTGGGCCACGGCATCGGGCTTCAGCCCGCACCTCGGGGCCGAGGGCGGAGAGCTCGTCGTGTGGGGCTGGTCGCAGACCTCGGAGTTCGACGCCCAGGGGGTGGCGCGCTCGCGCTTGGCGGAGGCGCTGGAGCGGGTGGCCGTGGAGGGCGGTCTGCCGGACGGGCGCGGCTACTACCCCCGGATGCCGTTGCGTGAGCCGATCCTCGAGGAGGTCGCCTCGTCGTCGGGTCACCGGCTGGGGGTGGTCACCCGCAACCGGATGGGGTGCGAGGTGCTGTGCTCGGACGTGCTGTTCATCGCCGACGTCGACGTGCCAGAGCTGGGAGGTGAGGGGGATGCCGGTGGGGGTGACACGGCATCCGACGGCGTTGGAGGCGCGTCGGTGGGCGGTGGATTCTTGACCCGGCTGTGGCGGGTGGTCTCCGGGGGCCCGGAACCCACGCCGATGACCACGTCGCCGCAGGACCCCCGACCCCAGGACCCCCGACCTCAGGACCGGCCGGCGTCGGAGGTGGTGCGCGCAGCCGACCTGCCCGCCCCGACGGACCAGGAGAGCGTCGAACGCCGGGCGTGCGAGCCGGTGTGGGCGTTCGCGCAGCGGCATCCCGAGCTGGGGGTGCGGGTGTACCGGACGGCCGCGGGGCTGAGGGTCATCGTCACGGGGGCGCAGGCACCGCCGATGTCGCCGCGGGCGCGGGACCTGCTGACGGAGTTGTCGTCGGACCCGCTGTACGTGGAGCTCTGTGCCACGCACGACAGCTACCGGGCGCGGCTGACGCCGAAGCCGTTCCGGGTGGACTGGGGCGCACCGTCCTGGCGGTGGCCCTTCGCCGACGAGCGGGCGCGACAGGGTCATGAGGAGTGGCTGGCGCAGTACCGCCAGAAGTGCGACGGCTACGCCGTGTGCCGGCTGGTCAGCGCGTCAGGGGCGATACCCACCGTCGACGAGCAGCGCCTGATCGCCCTGCACGACGCCCGGTGCCGAGTCGGTTCAGGGCTGCCGCTCGCCTGACGTGCCACGAAACGCACAGAGGAGCCCCGGTCGCAGGCGACCGGGGCTCCTCGGCTGGCGGAGGATGGGGGATTTGAACCCCCGAGGGTTTTATCCCAACACGATTTCCAATCGTGCGCACTAGGCCACTATGCGAATCCTCCGCGGGCGAGGTTACTAGAGGGAACGCTCGCCCCGAAATCGCGGCGGTGCGATGATGGCGCGATGAGCACCGGGGGAGCATCAGGAGGCGGCCAGCGCATGGTCGCCACACGCGACGATCGACCGTCGGTGACGCAGAGCGCGCCTTGGCTCGCCGGCATCCGACTCACCCTCGCGCAGGCTCCACTCAGGCAGGTGCTCGGTGTCGTTGCCGTGCTGGCCTGGGCCATCTGGCTGACCGCGACGTGGGTCACCCAACCGCGCGTCGTGCCGCCCGGCCAGGTCGAGTCGGACCTGGCCACGGGGGAGGTCATGGGCTTCGCGGTGGTCACTCTCGTCGACAAACCCAGTGGCTGGTTCGTCTCGACGAACAGCCCCGAGGTCAGCCCTGGCCCGGAGCAGGGTCGTGACGCCCTGCGTGAGCCGGACGCCGACGAGTGGTCCACGGGCAACGGCAGGCCCACGATCGCCTACTGGGTGGACGCGCCCGTGGCGGCCCTGCGGGTCGTCGACCCCAACATCGCCTCGCCGTTGGCGCTCGAGGCCATCGCCGATCGCCTCGACACGAACGGCATCGAGGACCGCACCACGTCGGTGACCTTCACGACGTTCTCCGGCGGCGTCGGCAAGGCCGGCTCGGCACTGAGCCTCGGTGCGCTGCTTGTCGTCATCATGGGCCCGAGGCCGAGCCGCGGGAACCGTTGGTTCTGGTTCTGGATGCTCGGACTGCCGTTCGGCCTGGGGCTGCTCGCCCTTGCCGTGCTCGAAATCCTCCGGCCACGGCCGCCGGACGCACCGCTCGACGAGGTGGCTGCCCGTGACGGGCCCCCGCGGTCGACGGGATCGATGTCCCACCGCAGGTACGGCGGCTGGGCCGGGTTCTGGCTCTCGATCGGCGCCTCGATGCTCATCGGCGCGGTTGCCCCCGCGCTGGCGACCGCCCAGCCGCTGGTCTTCATGCTCCCCTGAGCCGCGGCCGTCACGGGCGGTGCAGTGGCGCCGCGAACGTTCAGGCGCCGCTGCCCGGCACCGGCGGCGGGCCGATGAGCAGGAGCACGAGCGTCGCGGCCCCCACGGCGAGCGCCCCGACGAGGGCGGCGGCAACCGGCCGGGCGAGAGCGGCTGCGACGGCACGCTCGGGCACCGATGCCGCTTCGTCGCCGCCGGCCCGCAGTCGCCAGCGGCTCGGCGCGAGCTGGAGGCGCTCGACCCGCCGCTCGGCGTACAGCGTCGCGAACGGCGGGATGCCGCAGGCGAGCACGAGCACGACCTCGCGAAGCGGCCAGCGCTGGTCGACCCACAGCACGACCGTCACGAGCACGAACGCGAGGAACACCACGCCGTGCACCAACCCGAACACGCTGACGCCGAGATCGGTCGTGCGGGTGACGTACTTCAGCGCCATGCCAATGAGCAGCAGCGTCCAGGTCACCACCTCGGCGCGAGCGAGCCAGGTGAACAGCGTTCGGGGGGTCATGTCGTCCTTCTCGTCAGGCGATTTAGTCGGATGCCGTGAGGGCGCTTAGGATTGCCAGCGGCACCCCGCGTGGTGGTACCCCGCCGAACTCCCCCAGGGCAGGAATGCAGCAAGGGCAGGTGGGCTCTTCCAGGTACGCGGGGTGTCCTTATGCCCGGGCGGGGTCGGCCACCGGTGCCTCGGCGGCCTCGGTGCCGTCGGCCGCCTCACCCCGGTCGCTGCCGCACACACCGCCACAGCACCCGCCACCGCAGCCGCCCGCCTCGGCGACCGGTTCGGGCTCGGTGCCCTGCAGGTCCCAGACCTGACGGATGGAGCTGAGCAGCACCTCGACGGGCTGGGCGCCGGTCACGCCGTACTTCTGGTCGAGGACGAAGGTCGGCACCGAGGTGATGCCGATCTGCGAGGCGAGGGCGAGGTCGGTGCGCACGTCGATGCCGTGCTCGTCGCTCGCGAGGAGGGCGCGGACGGCATCCGCCTCGAGGCCAGCCTCGACAGCGAGGCGCACGAGGGTGTCCTGGTCGCCGATGGCCTCGCCCTCGGAGTACCAGGCCGTCATGAGGCGCTGCGTGAGCGGCTCCTCGAGGCCGAGGGTGCGGGCGAAGTGGATGAGGCGGTGGGCGTCGTAGGAGTTGCCGCCGCGCAGCGTCTCCCACTGGAAGTCAAGGCCGACGGATGCCGCGTCACGCGCCATCTGCTCGTGCTGGGCGACCATCTGCTCGCGCGGGACGCCGTACTTCGTCGCGATCCGGTCGATCACCGGGGCGTCGTCGACCGGCTCGGCGGTGCGGTCGAGCTGGAAGCTGTGCCAGACCACCCCCACCTCGTCGCGGTGCTCGAACTGCTCGAGGGCAAGCTCGAGGTGCCGCCTGCCGAGGTGGCAGAACGGGCAGAGGATGTCGGACCAGACGTCGATGCGCACGTTTGTCAGCGTACGTCGGGTCGAGGCCGAGAACCCAACCAGCACCCACACGGGGCGGCGTCCACAGGTGACGGCACGGCCTACGGGATGTCCGGCATCGCGGCTAGGGTTCGACAGGTGAGCACTGCGTTGTACCGCCGCTACCGCCCCGAGACGTTCGCCGACGTCATCGGGCAGGAGCACGTGACCGAACCGCTCATGCAGGCGCTGCGCACCGGCCGCGTCAACCACGCCTACCTGTTCTCCGGGCCCCGCGGGTGCGGCAAGACGACGAGTGCCCGCATCCTCGCCCGGTGCCTGAACTGTGGACAGGGCCCGACCGCCACCCCGTGCGGCACCTGTGACTCCTGTGTGGCGCTGGCCCGGGGCGGGTCGGGAACGGTCGACGTCATCGAGATCGACGCCGCCTCGCACGGTGGGGTCGACGACGCCCGCGACCTGCGCGAACGTGCCTCGTACGGCCCGGCGCAGAGCCGCTTCAAGATCTACATCATCGACGAGGCGCACATGGTGACCCCGCAGGGGTTCAACGCGCTGCTGAAGATCGTCGAGGAGCCGCCCGAGCACGTGAAGTTCGTGTTCGCGACGACCGAGCCCGAGAAGGTCATCGGCACGATCCGTTCGCGCACCCACCACTACCCGTTCCGGCTCGTTCCGCCAGCCCGCCTGCACAGCTACATGGAGGAGCTGTGCGTGCGCGAGGGCGTGGCGGTGGCGCCGGGGGTGCTGTCGTTCGTCGTGCGGGCCGGTGGGGGGTCGGTGCGTGACTCGCTGTCCGTGCTCGACCAGTTGATGGCCGGGTCGGGTGAGGCCGGGCTGACGTACGAGTCGGCTGCCGCGCTGCTCGGCTTCACCGACGGTGAGCTGCTCGACGGGGCGATCGACGCGTTCGCGGCAGGGGATGCCGGGTCGGTGTTCCGCACGATCGACCGGGTCGTGGAGACGGGCTTGGACCCCCGGCGATTCGTCGAGGACGTCCTGGAACGACTGCGTGACCTCATCGTCGTGGCGGCGGTCGGTGAGGGGGCTGGGCAGGTGCTGCGGCACATCCCGCAGGACCAGCTCGAGCGGATGATGGCGCAGTCGGCTGCCTTCGGATCGGGGGCGCTGTCGCGCGCGGCAGATGTCGTCAATGCCGGCCTCACCGAGATGACCGGGGCGACGGCGCCGCGGTTGCAGCTCGAGCTCATCGCGGCCCGCGTGCTGCTGCCGGGGGCGGCGGGGGAGGCGGGGTATGCCGCTCGCCTCGACCGGCTCGAGCGTCGCCTCGACGTGGGTGGGGTGCCGACCGGTGCGGTTGCCTACGCCGCACCTGTGCCTGCGCCCGCCCCGGTGGCCGCACCTGCTCCTGCGCCTGCGCCCGCACCGGCGCCTGAGCCGGTGACCGCGCCAGTTGCGGCGCCAGTGGCCGAGCCCGCGCCAGTCCCGGCGGCTCCAGCGCAGCACGCTGCCCCCGCGAGGCCAGCCGGCGCCGGCGGCATCGATACCGACGCGATCCGGCGGTCCTGGCCCGACGTGCTCGAGTGGTTGAGCCGCCACAAGCGGGTGACCTGGACGTTCGTGGCGCAGAACGCGCAGGTCCTCGACTACGACGGGCAAAGGGTGCTGCTCGGCATCTCCACGGTCGGGCTCGTCGAGACCTTCCGCCGCGGGGCCCACGCCGACTACGTACGGCAGGCCCTCATCGACGTCCTCGGCGTCGATGCGCGGATCGACGGGCAGGCCTCCGACGCGGTCAAGCCGTCCGAGGGCGATCCGGTGGAACCTGCCCCGGCGCGTGCTGACGGCAGCGCTGGCGGCTCGCCCCAGCAGGAGTCCCGACCCGCACCGGCACCGGCACCGGCACCGCCGCTCGACAGCGCGCCCGGCTCCCCGGCATCCGGCCCGCAGGTCAACGCGCCAGCGCCAGCGCCATCCGCCACCCCGCAGGCCCCCGTGTCGCCCACGCGGGAGCCGGCCAGCTGGTCGGACGCGCCGCCGCCGGTGGAGTCGGCACCGTCGTGGGCCAGCCCGTTCGAGCGGGCCAAGGCCGTGGTCGCCGAAGAGGTCGAGCAGCCCCCCGTCGAGCACGTCGTCGACGACACCGCGATCAGCGACGACGACGAGTCGATCGATGACCTCGCCGACGTCGGGGTGCCCGTCGTCGAGCGCATCCTCGGTGGCACGGTCATCTCGGAGCAACCCCGATGAGCTCGCGCTCCTACGCCGTCAGCCACGGCGTCGTCGCGCCGCTCAGCAAGCTGCTCTGGCGTCCGACCATCACCGGCACCGAGAACGTCCCACTCCACGGTGGGGTGCTGCTCGCGAGCAACCACCTGTCCTTCATCGACTCCTTCGCCATCCCGATCGCGGCGCCGCGGCCGGTGAGCTTCCTCGCGAAGTCCGACTACTTCACCGGCACCGGGGTCAGCGGGTCAATCAGGCGGGCGTTCTTCGAGGGCACCAACGCCATTCCCGTCAACCGGCACTCCTCTCGCGCCGCCCAGGAGTCCCTCGACGCAGCGCTGATCGTGCTGCGCGAGGGCCGCGCGTTCGGCATCTACCCCGAGGGCACCCGCTCGCGCGACGGACGGCTCTACAAGGGGCGCACCGGGGTCGCGTGGCTTGCGCTGACCGCCGGCGTACCCATCGTGCCGATCGGGCTCATCGGCACCGACAAGGTGCAGCCCATCGGCGGGCGATTCCCCCGGTTGGCCAAGGTGCACGTGTCGTTCGGACGCCCGATCAGCCCGCAGGACTATGCGGGGATGCCGTCGGGCAAGGCCCGTCGGATGCTCACCGACGAGGTCATGGACGCCATCGCAGCGCTGTCCGGCCAGGAGCGGGTCGACGCCTACAACGAGTTGCCGCCGGGCTCCGGTGCCGCGGTCGGCATCTGAACCACACCCATCCCAGATAGAGGAGACGCCGTGACCACCGATGACACCAGCAACACCGCCCCCAGCACGCAGACGTTCCGGGCCACGGGCCTGACCTGTGGCCACTGCGCCCACGCGGTCACCGACGAGCTGAGCGCCCTCGACGGCGTCGACGGCGTCGAGGTCGAGGTCGTCAGCGGCGGGGAGTCCGTCGTGCGGGTCGCGGCCCAGCGCCCACTGACCACCGATGAGGTCGTGGCGGCTTTGGCCGAGGCAGGCGACTACACCCTCGTCGGCGCCTGACCGAGTCACCCGGACCTGCTGCGCGGCGTCGGGAGACAGGGTCGCCGCGAGGTCGTAGGCTCATCACGTGTACGAAGGCGCGGTCCAGGACCTCATCGACGAACTCGGCAGGCTGCCGGGTGTCGGCCCCAAGAGCGCGCAGCGAATCGCGTTCCACCTCTTGCAGTCCGACGCGGCCGACGTCGAGCGGCTGGCCCACGCCCTGACCGAGGTCAAGGCCAAGGTGCGCTTCTGCCAGACGTGCTTCAACATCGCCGAGGCGCAGCAGTGCCGGATCTGTCTGGATCCGCGCCGTGACGTGCACTCGATCTGTGTGGTCGAGGAGCCCAAGGACGTCGTGGCGGTCGAGCGCACCCGTGAGTTCCGCGGCCGCTACCACGTGCTCGGTGGCGCGATCAGCCCCATCGACGGCATCGGCCCCAACGACTTGCGGGTCCGTGAGCTGATGACTCGGCTCGGCGACGGCACGGTCACCGAGGTCATCATCGCGACGGACCCCAACCTCGAGGGTGAGGCGACGGCCAGCTACCTGTCGCGCATGCTCAAGGACTTCGGGTTGCGGGTGACGCGACTGGCCTCCGGACTGCCCGTCGGCGGTGACCTCGAGTATGCCGACGAGGTCACCCTCGGGCGTGCCTTCGAAGGACGCAGGCTCATCGATGTCTGAGTTCTCGGTCGCGTCCCCCTCCGCCTCCGACGACTGGGGCCAGATCGCTGCGGAGTCGGCCGCCGACGCGCAGATGTACCTCGTGACCGTGCGCGAGATCGCCGCCGGAAACTCCCCGGACGCCACCTTGCCGATGGCGCTGCTCGCCCTGTCGCAGGTGCTCGTCATGGGGGCCAGGCTGGGTGCCGTGGAGGACGTCGTCCCGGCCGAGCGCTTCGAACCCGATGCCGGGCCGGACGCCGAGTTCGACCCGTTGCGCGCCGGCCTGGCCAACGTGTTCGAGGGCCTGGACGAGTACGGCGACGTCGTCGACCCGGTGCTCGACCCCGAACCCGTCGTCGGTTACCTCAGCAACGACCTCGTCGACATCGCCTCAGCGCTCAGCCACGGCCTGAGCCACCACGAGGCCGGGCGCACCCTCGAGGCCCTGTGGTGGTGGCAGTTCAGCTACCTGTCGCACTGGGGAGAGCGGGCCGCCGCCGCCCTGCGCGTGGTCCAGACCCTGCTCGCGCACGTGCGCCTGGACGCCGATCCGGATGCGGTGTCCGAGGCCGAGTTCGACGCCCTCCACCCCTGACCGAACCTGCGGCAGGAGTCGGGGGTGGGCGGATGCCGTTCGTTCGGCATCTGGGCACCGTGTCCGCTCCGTGGACGGCCGGTTAGAGTGTCAGAGCCCACCGAAACACCGTCACGGGAGTAGCACGTTGCCCATCGTCGTCCAGAAGTACGGCGGATCGTCGCTCGCCGACGCCGAGAGCATCAAGCGGGTCGCGAGGCGGATCGCGGAGACGAAGAAGGCCGGGAACGACGTCGTCGTCGCGGTCTCGGCGATGGGGGACAGCACCGACGACCTGCTCGACCTCGCGCAGGAGGTCAGCCCCGTCCCGCCGCCGCGCGAGCTCGACATGCTGATGACCGCCGGTGAGCGCATCTCGATGGCCCTGGTCGCGATGGCGATCTCCGACCTGGGCTTCAGCGCCCGTTCGTTCACCGGCAGCCAGGCCGGCGTCATCACCGACGGCGTGCACGGCAAGGCCAAGATCATCGACGTCACCCCGGGGCGCATCACCGAGGCCCTGGCCAAGGGTCACATCGTCATCGTCGCCGGCTTCCAGGGCGTGAGCCAGGGCACCAAGGAGATCACCACCCTGGGCCGGGGCGGCACCGACACCACCGCCGTGGCGCTGGCCGCCGCGCTGCGCGCCGACGTGTGCGAGATCTACACCGACGTCGACGGCGTCTTCACCGCTGACCCGCGCATCGTGCCCAGCGCCCGCAAGCTGGATCGCATCTCCAACGAGGAGATGCTCGAACTCGCTGCCTCGGGGTCCAAGGTGCTGCACCTGCGCAGCGTCGAGTACGCCCGCCGTTTCGACATCCCCATCCACGTGCGGTCGTCGTTCTCCCACAAGGAGGGCACGATCGTCACCGACCACCCCGCACCCGAAGGACCTGAAGGAGACGCCGTGGAAGCCCCGATCATCGCCGGTGTGGCCCACGACCGCAGCGAGGCGAAGGTGACCGTCGTCGGCGTTCCCGACCGCACCGGCATGGCGGCCAAGATCTTCGAGGCGGTGACACTGGCCCAGATCAACATCGACATGATCGTCCAGAACGTCTCCGCCACCGCCACCGGCCTCACCGACATCTCCTTCACGCTGCCCAAGACCGACGGCACCGCCGCGGTCGAGGCGCTGCAGCGGGTGCAGGCCGACGTCGGCTTCAGTGCCGTGCAGTTCGACGACCAGATCGGCAAGCTCTCGCTCGTCGGTGCCGGCATGCGCTCGAACCCGGGTGTGTCCGCGACGTTCTTCAAGGCACTCGCCGACGCCGGGGTCAACATCGAGATGATCTCCACCTCCGAGATCCGCATCTCTGTCATCACCCGCGGTGACCTCCTCGATGACGCCGTTCGCGCCGTGCACACGGCCTTCGGGCTGGACTCCAGCGAGGGCGAGGCCGTCGTCTACGGGGGCACCGGCCGCTGACGTGGGCACCAACCAGGCACGGTCCACGGGGTGGCAGCCGACCCTTGCGGTGGTCGGTGCCACCGGTGCCGTGGGTCGCGTCGTCCTCGACGTGCTGCCCACGCGGCACTCCCACTGGGCGCAGGTGCGTCTGGCCGCAGGCGCCGAGGACGTCGGCACGGTGCTCCGGGTCGCCGGCCAGGAGGCCGTCGTCGAGGCGTTGACCCCGCAGTTCTTCGACGGCGTCGACGTCGCGATCTTCGACATCCCACCGGGGATCGCCCGCGAGTGGGTCGAGCTCGCCGCGGCCCGAGGGGTCGTGGCCATCGACAACAGCACCGTCTTCCGCACCGAGGACGACGTGCCCCTCGTCGTCCCCGAGGTCAACCCGCAACGGGTCGCCGACCGGCCCCGCGGCATCATCGCCAACCCGGGCGCGACGGTCATGACGATGATCGACGCCCTCGCCGTGCTCCACGCAGCCTGGGAGCTCACGGAACTGGTCATCACGACCCTCCAGGCGGCATCCGGTCTAGGCCGGGCGGGCATCAGCCGGTTGCACGACGAGCTCGACGTGGTCCACGGCGACCGTGAGCTCGGGACCCGCCCGGGCGACGTGCGCCGCCTCGTCGAGCACGAGCTGGGTGAGTCGGTCTTCCCCGCGCCGCTGGTGCTCAACGTCATCCCGTTCGTCGGTCACCACGTCGGCGACGGTTGGACGAGCGAGGAGGTCAAGGTGCGCGACGAGACCCGCAAGATCCTCGGCATCCCCGACCTTCCCATCACGACCACGTGCATCCGGGTGCCGGTGGTGTCGTCGCACTCGGTCATCGTCCACGCCACGTTCGCGCGCAAGGTCCGGGTCGCCGATGCTCGGCAGGCCCTCGTCGAGGCCCCCACCATCGTCGTCCTCGACGACCCCGACGAGCCCGAGTTCCCCACTCCGAACGACGTCGTCGGGGCCGACCCGCGCTTCGCCGGGCGCATCCGTCAGGCGCCGGACGCGCCGATGACCCTCGACCTGTTCATCAGCGGCGACAACCTGCGCAAGGGGGCGGCCCTGAACATGGTCCAGACCGCCGAGCTCGTCGCACGCGATCTCACCGAAACCACCACAATGGATGCCGTGGCGCCAGCGTCGTCGTCGCGCACCATCGAGCACCCCAGACCACCAGCACCGGACACCAGGAGCACCCCATGACCGTTCGCACCGTCGCCATGCTCACCGCCGGAGGGCTTGCACCGTGCCTGTCCTCCGCCGTCGGCGGGCTCATCGAGCGCTACAGCGAGGTCGCCCCGGACGTGCGGATCATCGCCTACCTCGGTGGGTATGCCGGCCTGCTGCGCGGCGAGTGGGTCGAGGTGACGCCGGAGGTCCGGGAGAACGCCCACCTGCTCCACCTGCGCGGCGGGTCGCCGATCGGCAACTCCCGCGTCAAGCTGACCAACGTCGCCGACTGCGTCAAGCGCGGGCTGGTGCAGGAGGGTCAGGACCCGCTGCACGTCGCGGCCGAGCAGCTCACCAAGGATGGCGTCGACGTGCTGCACACCATCGGTGGCGACGACACGAACACGACCGCGGCCGACCTCGCGGCCTACCTGCACGACAACGACTACGAGCTGACCGTCGTGGGGCTGCCCAAGACGATCGACAACGACGTCGTGCCGATCCGCCAGTCGCTGGGGGCGTGGACGGCCGCCGAGCAGGGCTCGATCTATGCGCAGAACATCATCGCCGAGCACTCCTCGAACCCCCGGATGCTCATCGTGCACGAGGTCATGGGCCGCAACTGTGGCTGGCTGACCGCCGAGACCGCCCGCCGCTACCACGCATGGGTGGCCGAGCAGCAGTTCGTCGAGGGCTTCGGCAACGACCCGCGCTGCTGGGACGTACACGCCGTGTTCGTGCCCGAGGAGCACATCGACATCGCGGCCGAGGCCGAGCGTCTCAAGGCGATCATGGACGAGATCGGCTGCGTCAACATCTTCCTCTCCGAGGGCGCCGGCGTGGCCGAGGTCGTCGAGGAGCTCAAGGCAGCCGGCCAGGAGGTGCCGGTCGACCCGTTCGGTCACGTGCAGCTCGACAAGGTCAACCCCGGCGCATGGTTCGCCAAGCAGTTCGGCGAGAAGCTCCAGGCCGAGAAGACCATGGTCCAGAAGTCCGGCTACTTCAGCCGCTCGGCCGCGGCCAACGACGAAGACCTCGCCCTCATCGCGCAGTGCACCTCGCTCGCCGTCGACTCGGCGCTGGCCGGGGTGTCGGGTGTCGTCGGGCACGACGAGGAGCAGGGCGACACGCTGCGGGCCATCGAGTTCCCCCGGATCCAGGGCCACAAGAAGTTCGACGTCACCGTGCCGTGGTTCCGCGAGCTGAAGGATTCGCTCGGTCAGGCCTGAGCGAGGCGGCTGATCGTGGGCCAGTACGTCGGGGTTGACGCCTGGTGGGTCGCGGTCGCCATCTACGCCGTGCTCCTGGTCGGTCAGCGCCTCTGGCGTGCCCGGACCTGGGTACCGCCCGAATGGCCGGAGGCCGACTACGGCTGGAAGGTCACCCACCTGTTCTGGGTGCCCTTCCACGTGCTGGACGTCGTCTTCGGGGTGCCGTTGATCTTCGCCATCGTCATCGCGTACTTCGCCATCTGAGGGAGGGTTCGCGGGGCAGGATGAGGCCGTGATCCCCGATCTCTTCCTCACCCCCGACGAGCGGGAGAACCCCGACACCCGCATCGACGAGGGCAAGCCGCCGGGCGTGGCGTGGACCGAGGGCAACCACGTGCGGGCGATCGTGCACGGGGATTCCTACCTGGCGGAGCTGCACGAACGGATCAGCGCGCTCGGCGACGGTGACCTGCTCTACTTCGTCGACTGGCGCGGCGACCCCGATCAGCTGCTCACCGACGACCCCGGCTCCAGCGTCTCCGCGACGTTCGCCGCGGCCGCCCGACGCGGGGTCGACGTGAGAGGGCTGCTCTGGCGTTCGCACTGGCACCGGTTCGGCTTCCACTCCCAGAAGTCGCGACTGCTCGGCATCGAGATCGACGAGGCCGGCGGGCAGTGCCTGCGCGACATGCGCGTGCGCACCGGAGGCTCGCACCACCAGAAGTTCGTCCTGCTGCGGCACCGCGACGACGCCGGCCGCGACATCGTCTACCTCGGCGGGATCGACCTCTGTCACGGCCGGCGTGACTCCATCGCCCACGAGGGCGACCCCCAGCCGATCGCCATGCCTCAGGTGTTCGGTGCGCGGCCTCCGTGGCACGACGTGCAGGTGGCCATCCAGGGCCCGGCCGTCGCCGACGTCGAGACCACGTTCCGTGAGCGGTGGGAGGACTCCACCCCGCTGACGCTCAACCCGGGGCGGCTCGCCTCGAGCCTGCTCCAGGGTGAGGACCTCCAGCCACGTCCACTGCCCCCGCAGAACCCGCCACCACCCGCGGTGGGCGCGACGGCATCCGAAGCCGTTCAGATCGTGCGCACCTACCCGTCGATCCTGCCCAAGGGCTACGACTTCGCCCCGCGTGGCGAGCGCAGCATCGCGCATGCCAACACCAAGGCGGTCGCGCACGCACGCCACCTGATCTACCTCGAGGACCAGTACCTGTGGTCGCAGGAGGTCGGCCGGCACTTCGGTGAGGCCCTGCGCGCGAACCCGGAGCTGCGGCTCATCGCGGTGATCCCCGTGGTGCCGGACGTCGACGGTGCCGTGTCCCTGCCGCCGCAGCTCTACGGGCGCAAGCTCGCCATGGACCTGCTGCTCGAGGCCGGCGGTGAGCGCGTCGCGGTGTACGGGCTGACGAGCGAAGCCGGCTACCCGATCTACGTGCACGCCAAGGTGTGCGTCATCGACGACGTGTGGTCCAGCGTCGGCTCCGACAACTTCAACCGCAGGTCGTGGTCCAGCGACTCCGAGATCGCGTGCACCGTGCAGGACACCCGCGTGCGCGGGCTCGACGAGCCGGCGCCGAGGGACAGCTTCGCCCGGCGGCTGCGGCGCGAGCTCGTGGGGGAGCACACCGGTCTGCACCCCGACGACGTGCCCGATGACCCCGACGAGCTGTGGGACCTCATGGCGCAGCGGGCCGACGCCCTCGACGCGTGGTACGCGGCCGGCGAGGGCCCTCGAGGTCGTCGGCACCTGCCCCGACCCAAGGCGCCGATGAAGGGCACCTCGGTGCGGTGGCGTCGGCGCTCGGGGGCGCCGTCCGGCGCTGACGGCGTCGAGCGACCACCCGGCCGCCTGCGCCGGCTCTCCCCGCCGGAGCTGAGCAGGGCCCAGATGCTGTGGGCGCCCCGGCTCTACGACGCGTTCGACCCCGACGGGACGATCCTTCGCGACGACGCCATCTGAGCCGCTGGGCGGCATACCATCGCGACATGACCGATCGGGCTCGTCCCTGCCGGGGCGCGGGTGCTCGGCATCCTCGCCTCGCCCTTCCCCGTCATCGCGGTGATCCTGCTCCTGCTGACCCCGCGCTCGTGACTGCCCGACTTCGCAGCTGCCCGACCCCTCTGCGAACGTGGGTGAAGATCGTCGTCCAGCCGACGATTTTCACCCACGTTCTGGGCAGGGGCACGTGGACGGCGTTCCGGGGGCGGTGCCCGAGACGCGTGATGGCGGCCACCCGACACTGTCGAGCAACCGCCATCATCTGGTCGGGGTGACAGGATTTGAACCTGCGGCCTCGTCGTCCCGAACGACGCGCGCTACCAAGCTGCGCCACACCCCGTGGCTGTTAGCCGCACCCGGGGGTGCAGCGACACCCGAGGATAGCCGACCCGGTGCGGCGCACAGAAATCGGCCTCAGCCGTCGCGGGCCAACAAGGTCAGCAGGGTTGCCTCGGGGCGACAGGCGAAGCGCACCGGAGCGTAGGGGGAGGTTCCCAGCCCCGCCGAGACGTGGAGCCATGCGGCATCCGCGGGCGCGTCCGACGACGGCGCGGCGCCGCCCCGACGACCGGCTGTCCCCGCGCCCGGCCACCACCTCGAGACGCCCTTGGCGCGCGTGGTGTCGAGGTCACAGTTCGTCACCAGGGCCCCCCAGAGCGGGACGGCCAGCTGCCCACCGTGGGTGTGCCCGGCAAGCACGACGGAGGCCCCGTCGCCGACCATGGCGTCGAGCACCCGCTGGTAGGGAGCGTGCACCAGACCCATCGTCAGGGACACGTCGCTGGATGCCGGGCCAGCCACCTTCGCGTACCGGTCGTAGCCGATGTGCGGATCGTTCACCCCGACGAGCTCGACGTCGTGGTCACCCATCCGCACGATCGTGCGGGCATTGTTCAGGTCGGCCCACCCGCTGTTGCCCAGCCCGTCGCGCAGCGCCTTGACGGGCAGCGTCGAGCGTCGTGCCGGGGCCTCTGCGTGGCGGCTGGTGAGGTAGCGGGCGGGGTTCTTCGGCGTCGGGGCGAAGTAGTCGTTCGAGCCCAGGACGAACGCACCCGGCCGCTCGAGGAGCGGCTCCATCGCACGCAGGAGTGGAGGCACCGCGTCCAGGTGCGCGAGGTTGTCTCCCGAGTTCACGACGAAGTCGGGCTCGAGGTCGGCCAGAGAACGGACCCAGTCGATCTTCTTGCGCTGGCCGGGGGTCAGGTGCAGGTCGGAGACCTGCAGGATGCGCACCGGAGCGCTCCCGGGTGGCAGGGCGGGGACGGCGAAGCGGCGCAGGGTGAACCAGGTGCGCTCCACGAATGCGGCGTACGCGATCCCGGCGAGACCGGCGCCGGCGAGGCCGCCAGCGGTGCGCAGCGCGGTGCGGGCCAGGTCGTTCATCACTCCATCCTCGCAAAACCGGTGGCGTCCCACCCAATCGCCGGTGGGAGACTGGAGTCATGACCGACGACACGCTCAAGGCTCGCCTCCAGCACGACCTGCACGATGCGATGCGCGCACGCGACACCGTGCGCTCGGGCACGCTGCGGATGACGCTGACCGCGATCACCAACGCCGAGGTGGCTGGTGACGAGGCGCGCGAGCTCAGCGACGACGAGGTGCTCAAGGTGGTCGCCAAGGAGGCCAAGAAGCGCAAGGAGGCCGCCGCCGCCTTCACCGGCGCGGGCCGCCCAGAGCTCGCGGCGACCGAGGAGGCCGAGCTGCTCGTGCTCGAGGGCTACCTGCCCGCCCAGCTCGACGACGAGGCCCTTCGCGAGATCGTGGACCGGGCGGTCGCCGCCACCGGCGCCATCGGGATGTCGCAGCTCGGCCTGGTGATGAAGGCGGCCCAGGGCGAGGTCGCCGGCCGGGCCGATGGCGGCCGGGTGGCCGCCGTAGTCAAGCAGGTGCTCTCCGGGGCGTAGGGCGACAGGCGGGGACATGGCAACGGGGCCCGGGCCGCCAGGAGGCGGTTCGGGCCCGCGTCATTGCGCTAGGTCTTCGACGGTTTGGGTTTCGGCGCTGGTTTGGCGGGTGTATTCGCCGGCTCCGGCGTCTTCTTGGGGGCTGGTTCCGCCGTCTTCCTGGGTGCCGGCGGTGGCGGCGTGTAGCCGTTGGACAGCCACAGGCCGACGCGACCGCCGGGCAGGGCCGAGCCCGAGGGGTCGGTGAACGCGACGGTCCCGGCGGGCAGGCTGCTGTTGGTGCGGCCAGCCACGAAACCGCTGAAGCCGGCCTCCTTCAGGCGTGCCATCGCGCTGTCCGGGCCCCGGCCGATGACGTTCGGCAACCGCACGTAGTTGCCCTTGCGGATGTCGGCCGAGGGATTCTTGAAGTCCTTGACCGGCATGCCCTTGTGGGCGCTCTTCATGATCTTGGACCAGATGGGTGCGGACACGGTGGAGCCGTACACCCGGCTGGGGCAGCCGTAGTCGCCGAAGCACTTGCCGCGCAAGGTGTAGAGCTTGCCGTTCTTGTTCGCCGGCTTGAGGTTGCCGACCAACACCACCGTCGAGATCTGCGGGGTGTACCCGGCGAACCAGACCTGGTTGAACCGCTCTGTCGTTCCGGTCTTCCCGGCTGCCGGCCGGGCGCTGCTGCTCCACATTGACCCGAGGTTGCCCTTGACCACGCTCTGCAACAAGTCGTTGACGCCAGCGGCGACGTCGGCCGAGATGACCTGCTTGCACTTGGCCGCGGGGATCTTCAGGCTCTTGCGGTCGGGAGTGCTGATGGCGGTGACGGGCTGGGGCTCGCAGTACTTGCCGTTCGCGGCCAGGGTCGCGTAGGCACTGGCCACGCTCATCGGGGTCGACTCCCCGGCACCGAGGGCGATGCCCGAGATGGTGTCCGAGATGGGTTTGCCGTCGGCGCGGTGCAGGCCCATCTTCATCATGGTGTCGCGCACCGAGCATGCACCGAGGCGCACGTTGAGGGCGGCGAAGAACGGGTTGACCGACTTGACCGCTCCCTCGCGCAGTGACATCGGGCCTGCGCCCATCGAGAAGTCGTTCTTGACCGGCCATGGCTCGTTGGTCGAGCACTCGTCGACCATGTTCCTCGGCTCGAACACGGCGGGCTTGGTCGGGCTGGACGCGGGGATGTTGATCGTGGCGTTGAGCGGCATCCCCCGCTCGAGCGCCTCGACCAGGGCGAACGTCTTCGCGGTGGAGCCGATCTGGTAGCCGTTGGGGCCGCCGCCGTACTCCTGGTCGACGTTGAGGTTGGTCTGGTACTTCGCGAAGTCCGTGGCCTGAACCATCGCGAGCACCTTGCCCGTGCCCGGCTCGATCATGGTCACGGCGCCGCCGAGGTTCTGCTTGTTGCCGGGCTTGACGGCCTTGGCGAGCTCCTTCTTGGCGCTCGCCTGCATGGCCGGGTTGAGCGTGGTGCGAATGACCAGCCCACCTTGGTTGATGGTCTTCAGGCGCTCGGCCGGGGTCTTGCCCAGCACGGCCATCTGGGGTGACTTCTGCAGCCACTCCATGACGTAGGCGCAGAAGTAGGGCTCGGGGGAGCGGTGGCAGACACCCTTGGCCGGCTTGCGCTTGACGACCTTCGCAACCTCCTGCTTCTTGGCGGCAGCGACGTCCTTGGCTGACGCCAGCCCGAGGGCCTGCATGCGGTCCAGGACCAGGTTGCGGCGCGACTGGGCGGCCTTGGGGTTCAGCACCGGGTTGAACGCCGTGGGCTGTTGCACGATACCGGCGAGCAGGGCCGCCTGACCGAGGTTGAGCTTGGCGGCCGAAACCCCGAAGTAGTTCTGGGCGGCAGCCTCGACGCCGTAGGCCTGGTCGCCGTAGTACACGAGGTTGAGGTAGCCCTCGAGGATCTGCTCCTTGGTGAAGTTCTCCTCGACGTTCAGGGCGTACTCGAGCTCCTGGAGCTTGCGGGAGTAGGACTTCTCGACCGCAGCGGCGGCGGCATCCTTGTCCCCGTTGCTCAGCGCGCGGTACTGGAGCGAGATCTTGACGTACTGCTGCGTGAGGGTCGACGCCCCCTGGGTGTCGCCGCCCTGGAGGTTGGAGACCACGGCCCGGCTGAAGCCGCGCACGTCGAGGCCGTTGTGCTCGTAGAAGCGCGAGTCCTCGATGGCCAGCTGCGCGTTCTGCATGTTCTTCGAGATCTTCGCCAGCGGCACGATGATGCGGTTCTCGTCGTACGGGTTGGCGATCACCTTGCCGTCGGCGTTGAGGATGCGCGACTGTTGCGCCAGCGGTGAGACGGTGAACTCGCTCGGCAGGTCGTTGAAGACCCCGACGCCCCCCTTGGCCATCTGGCCGGTGGCACCGACCGCAGGGATCGCCAGCCCAGCCATCAGCAACCCGGCAATCGTGCTGAGCACGACGAAACCGAGAAGCAATCTGAGCACAGCGGATACATTGTGGGCGCGACCGTCCATACCATCAGGGTAACCCGTGGATGCCGTCGGCCCTCCTCAGCGCGTGTCGCGCCGGTTCGGTGGGGGTGGGCTCGCGTTGAGCGCTGAAACGTGAGCGTGCAATTCGATGGTCACAAATCAACCGTTCGGCCATTGCTCGCGACGATTCGGACGATGCCGTGATGTCATCGACCGCCCTAGCCTGACGATGCGCGGTCGGTACTCATCACCGCGCTGTTCGAGCCGCTTGAGGCTCTTGCTGAACAGGGGTAGACATGAGCGCCGCACCGGAGCTCGCACCAGCACTGGGGGACTGGGTTGCCGACTGGGCCGGTCTGGGCCACTGCGCGGACGAGGACCCTGACGCCTTGTTCGTGCAGGGAAAGGCCCAGCGCGCCGCGAAGGTCATGTGCAAGGGCTGCCCGGTGATGGCCGAGTGCCTCGCCGACGCGCTCGACAACCGCACGGAGTTCGGTGTCTGGGGTGGGATGACCGAGCGTGAGCGCCGGGCCCTGCTGCGGCGTCGCCCCGACGTCCAGTCGTGGAGCGGGCTCCTCGCCCAGGTCAAGGGCGCAGCGGTCCAGGGCGCCATCGCCTGACCCGCCCATTCTGAAGACCCGCCCTTCACGAGGGGTGGCCTGCGTGTCAGGTGGCTGCCAGCGCGGCACCGACCGTGCGCAACCCCTCGAGGTCGTGGATGTCGGTCGCGCTCGCCGGAACGGTCGAGACCGGCACCCCGGGGTGGCCGGCGACGAACCGGCGCACGTGCCCCTCGTGACGCTCGGCGATCGAGGACAGGTCGGCGTGCAGGCGCAGCAGCGCTGGAGCGAGCTCGCTGCCCCCGGCATCCTCGAGCTGCTCGGCAGCCGCGGTCGCCCGGCCCCCGCTCAGTGACGGCGCGGCCAGCGCCTGCATGCGGTTGACGACGACGCCCGCCAGCGGCATCCCCTCGCTCTCGAGCCGCTCGACGAAGTAGGCGGCCTCCCGCAGGGCGTCACGTTCTGGAGCGGCCACGACGACGAACGCCGTCGTGGGTTCCTTGAGCAGGGCGTAGGTGAGGTCGGCCCGTTCGCGGAACCCGCCGAACATCGTGTCGAGGGCGGCGACGAAGGTCTGCACGTCGGCCAGGAACGCGCCTCCGAGCACCTTGGAGATCGCCGCGGCCGCGATGGTCGCGCTGACGCTGAAGACCTTGAGGTAGGCCCGCCCGCCGGCTCGGGCCGGCGCCGTGAGCAGCCGGATGAACCGGCCGTCGAGGAAGGAGCCGAGCCGCTTGGGGGCGTCGAGGAAGTCCAGGGCCGAGCGGGACGGCGGGGTGTCGACGATGACGAGGTCCCAGGTGCCCTCGCGGTCGGCCTGGGCTCGCAGCTGGCTGAGCTTCTCCATCGCCATGTACTCCTGCGTGCCCGCGAACGAGCTGGAGACGGCCTGGTAGAAGGGGTTGGCCAGGATCTGCGCGGCCTTGTCCGGGGTGGAGTGCGCCTCGACGACCTCGTCGAAGGTGCGCTTCATGTCGAGCATCATCGCGTCGAGGCTGCCCCCGGCGCCCTCGCCCACCCCGTCGACCGGACGTGGGACGTTGTCGAGCTCGGTCAGGCCGAGGGACTGGGCGAGCCGTCGGGCCGGGTCGATGGTCAGCACGACGACGCGGCGTCCGGACTCGGCCGCGCGCACCCCCAGCGCCGCGGCGGTGGTCGTCTTGCCGACCCCTCCCGAGCCGCAACACACGATGATCCCCGTGTCGGGGTCGGCCAGCAGTGCGTCGACGTCGAGCCGGGCGGGTGCGGGGCGGCGGGCCATCAGCGCACCCCCTGCGCGGTCAGGGCGTCGGCGAGCACGGTGATGCCGCCGTCCTCGACGCCGGTCGGCAGCGCCGGCAGGCGGAGCGTCGGCAGGCCCTGGGCCTCGACCTCGGCAGCCAGGTCGCGCTCGAGCGCCACCCGCTCGGCGTGGTCGTGCGCTTGGCTGAGCAGCCCCGTGACGGTGGCCTTCGACGCCTTGACCCCGACGGAGACGAGGTCGGACCGCACCTGCTCGGCGACCCGGTCAGGCTCGGCGGCGGCGACCTCGAGCAGGGCCTCGTCGACGATGGGCTCGCGCACCAGGTTCACGATGACCGTCCCCACACCGAAGCCAGCAGCGGACAGCTCGGCAACGGCATCCACACTCTCCTGCACCGGCATCTCCTCGAGCAGGGTCACGATGTGCACGACGCTCTCGCGGTGGCGCAGCATGCGGGTGATCGACTCGGCCTGTGAGTGGATCGGGCCGATCCGGGCGAGGTCGGCCACTTGGGCGGTGACGTCCAGGAAGCGGGTGATGCGGCCGGTGGGCGGGGCGTCGAGGACGACGGCATCCCACACCTTCGCGCCCTGGCCGCGGCGGTTGCCCGTCGTGCGCCCGACCGCCTCGTAGACCTTCCCCGTGAGCAGCACGTCGCGCACCCCGGGGGCGATCGTCGTCGCGAAGTCGACGACGCCCATCTTCTCCAGGGCCCCGCCGGCGCGGCCGAGCTTGTAGAACATCTGGAGGTACTCCATGAGCGCGGCCTTGGCGTCGACCGACAGCCCCCACAGCTCGCCGCCACCGGCATGGGTGACCAGGCGCACCTCGTCGGTGCCGAGCGGGGGCACGTCGAAGGTCTGGCTGATGCCCTGACGCCCCTCGACCTCGACGAGCAGCACCCGCTTGCCCTGGCTGGCCAGCGACAGGGCCAGGCTGGCGGCGACGGTGGTCTTGCCGACGCCTCCCTTGCCGGTCACGATGTGCAGGCGCACCCCGTCTAAGGCACGTGCGAGAGAGGGAGTGGACACGCCCACCAGCCTAGGCGGGCCCTCACGGCATCCTCGAATCCTTGGTCAGGGCCGTCAGTGGGTGGCGAGGGTGAGCTCCTCGATCTCGGCGAGGACCAGCAGGTATGCCGGCGCCTGCGGGTCGATGACGGCGAAGTGGTCTGCGCCGAGGGCGACGGCGCTGTGGATCGGATCGTCCGGTGTGCGCGTGGCCAGGTAGGACTCGATGACGGATGCCGGGACGTCGTCGTCGCGCTCGCCGCTCACGATCACCGTGGGTCGGGTCAGTCGCTGGCGGGCGGGGTCGGCGTCGGCCCAGGCCTGCGGGGCGTCGTCGGGGCAGGCGCCGATGAGGTTGCGGGCCGCGTGGTCGCTCAGGCCGAGCCGGTCGACCTCACCCAGGTCGGCGGCCGGCGCCAGGGCGACGGCTCCGGTCAGCCAGGGGGCGCGGTCTGCCGAGGCCACCCACAGGGCCAGGTGCCCGCCCGCGGAGTGCCCCACGGCGACGATCCTCTCAGGCAGGGCCGAGTCGGCGTGGACCGCGGTGAGCTGGGCGAGGACCGAGGTGCCGGTCCCCGGCCAGCCGCCCCCCGGCATCCCCGCTCGCGCGTACTCGAGGTTCGCGACGTGGAACCCGTCGTCGGCCAGCGCCCGGGCCAGGGGAGCGAGGTGGTGCCGGTCGTAGCGCTCGCGCCAGAAGCCGCCGTGGATCAGGGCGACCGTCACCCCGCGGGCCCGGTGCGGGTCTGGCTCCCAGACGTCGTAGACGTCGCTTCGGTGGGGGCCGGTGATCTCGGTGCGGTCGGCGGGGCGCTCTGCTGGACGCTCGCTCATCTGCGTCACGCTAGCCCAGCGCCGGCCCGGCGCTAGGGTTGCGGACATGACGACCTACGAGTACGCGACCGTGCCGCTCGTCGTGCACGCCACCAAGCAGATCCTCGACCAGTGGGGTGCCGACGGCTGGGACCTCGTCCAGGTTCTCGTCATGCCCGAGGGCAACCTCGTGGCCTACCTCAAGCGCCCGAAGGCCTGACATGGGTGCCGTCGAGGCCCGTCTGGCCGAGCTCGGGCTCGAGCTGCCGGAGATCGTGCCGCCCCTGGCCGCCTACGTTCCCGCCGTGCTCGACGGGTCGCGGGTGTACGTCTCGGGGCAGGTGCCGATGGTCGGCGGCGTCCTGGCCGAGACCGGCGCCGTCGGCGAGGGTGAGGGGTTCGTCTCGCCCGAGCGCGCCAAGGAGCTCGCGGCCGTGTGCGCGCTGAACGCGCTGGCTGCCGTGAAGTCGGTCGTGGGTGACCTCGACCGGGTCGAGCGCGTGGTCAAGGTCGTCGGCTTCGTGGCCTCCGACCCGTCGTTCACCGGGCAGCCCGGCGTCATCAACGGCGCCAGCGAGCTGTTCGGCGACGTCTTCGGGGATGCCGGTCGGCACGCCCGCTCGGCGGTCGGCGTCGTGGCCCTGCCGCTCGGGGCGCCCGTCGAGGTCGAGGTCATCGTCCACGTCCGCGACTGACCTCGGTTCTCGGAGTGGGTCGGTGACGTCGGGTCGGGTGGTCGAGCACCCGGTGTCACGCGACCCCGGGTTGGCGGCGCGGGCGCAGGCATGGCTGGCGGCTGCGGAGCGCTCGATCGCGGTTCCGCGATTGGCGGCCACCGTGATGCTCGTGCGCGACGGCGCCGTCGGGCCCGAGGTCTACGTGCAGCGCCGGGTGGCGTCGATGGCGTTCGCCCCCTCGACGGTCGTCTTCCCCGGCGGTGGGGTCGACGCGGTGGACCACGCGTTGGACCCCGCGACCCCCGGGCTGGCCGACCTGGCCGCCGTCATGGGGGTGACGGCGGACGTCGCGGCACCCTTCGCGGCGGCCGCGGTGCGCGAGGTGGAGGAGGAGTGCGGGGTCGTGCTCACCGTGCCCGACCTGAGGGGTCGGGCCCACTGGGTGACGCCTGAGTTCGAGCCGCGCCGGTACGACACGTGGATCCTCGCTGCCGGCATGCCGAATGCCCAGCAGGCGCGGGGAACGACGACCGAGTCCGACCACAGCGCGTGGGTCCGGCCCGGTGACCTGCTGGCCCGGCACCGAGCCGGGCAGGTGCGGATGCTGCCACCGACCGTGATCTCGCTCGAGGAGCTCGCGGACTTCTCGGATGCCGCGGCGTTCCTCGCGCACCGACCTCGCGTCGCGCGCGTGGTGCCCGAACTCGTGGCGGGGGCGGACGGCATCCCCGTGCTGCGCACCGTCCTGCCCTAGCCGCACCCTGATGCCCTGGTTCAGGCGCACGGCGGGGCATACTGCGGTGGCATGAGCGCGACCCCGCCGCCGTCGGTCACCGCACCCTGGGCGGGCGGCCAGATCACGCCGCGCGCCCACTGCGTGCTCGCCCCCAACCCCGGCCCCATGACCTTGGACGGCACGAACACCTGGGTGCTGCTCGAACCCGGAGCCACCGACGCCGTGGTGGTCGACCCCGGGCCGCTCGACGAGGCGCACCTGGCGACCGTGCTCGCCGTCGTCGCGGATGCCGGGGCGCGGGTCGCGCTGACCGTCCTCACCCACGGGCACGCCGATCACGCCGAGGCCGCGCCGCGGTTCGCCGAGCTCACCGGGGCCCCCGTGCGTGCGGTCGGTCGGGGCCACGACGACCTTGCCGACGGCGACGTCGTGCGCACCGGTGGCCTCGACCTGCGGATCGTGGCGACCCCGGGGCACACCTGCGACTCGATCTCGCTCGCCCTGCCCGCCGACCACGCCCTGCTCACCGGTGACACGGTGCTCGGTCGCGGAACCACCGTGGTGGCCCACCCCGACGGCGAGCTCGCTGCCTACCTCGACTCCCTCGACCGACTCCACGCCCTCACCGGTGACGCAGGCGCGACCGCGATCCTGCCCGGCCACGGACCCCTCGTCCCGGATGCCGGGGCGATGGTCGCGTACTACCGCACCCATCGTGCCGAGCGGCTGGAACAGGTGCGCCAAGCGCTCGCCGACGGCGCGGCATCCGAGATCGATGTCGTCGAGGGCGTGCTGCAGCGGGTCTACGCGGACGTGCCGAGCACGGTGTGGCCGGCTGCGCGGATGTCGATCCGGGCGCAGCTGGAGTACCTCGACCGGGAGCGGTGAGGGCGAGCGTCAGCGGGCGCGGCGCTTCAACCGCTCGACGTCGGTCAGCAGCACGGCGCGCGCCTCGAGGCGCAACCAGCCCCGCGACGCAAAGTCGGCCAGCGCCTTGTTCACCGTCTCGCGGGAGGCGCCGACGAGCTGCGCGAGCTCTTCCTGGGTGAGGTCGTGGGCGACGAGCAGGCCCTCCTCGACGGGGCGACCGAAGCGCTCGGCGAGGTCGAGCAGCGCCTTGGCGACACGGCCGGGCACGTCGGTGAACACCAGGTCGGCGAGCACGTCGTTGGTGCGGCGCAAGCGGCGCGCGAGGGCGGAGAGCAGGGTCGGGGCCACCCCTGGGTGCGTGCCCAGGAAGTCCTTGAGCTGGTCGTGGCCCATCGACACGACCTGCGTCTCGGCGACCGCCGTTGCCGTGGCGGTGCGCGGCCCGGGGTCGAACAGCGACAGCTCGCCGAACATCTCGCCGGGGCCGAGGATGGCGAGCAGGTTCTCGCGGCCGTCGCTGCTGGAGCGCCCGAGCTTGATCTTGCCCTCGCCGATGACGTAGAGCCGGTCGCCCTGATCGCCCTCGTGGAAGAGCACGTCACCACGTTCGAGCAGGGCTGGGCTCATGTTGGCGATCAGTGACTCGGCCGCTTCCTCATCGAGGGCGGCGAACAGCGGGGCTCTGCGCACGACGTCGTGATCCACGGGCCACAGTGTGCCAGAGTCGCCCCGCGGCCCTCGCTCTCATCACCAACGTGGGTGAAAATCGTCGTCCAGCCGACGATCTTCACCCACGTTCGGGAGAGGTCGGGGGCGGGTGGATGCCGGTTGCCCACCTCGGCGATGTCAGGGTCACGTCGTAGGCTGCGCGGGTGTCCGTGACCCCCTCCGCCGCCGTTCGGCGCCTGCGCGTCGGCGAGGAGTCGCCGGTGGCGCTGACCCGGCGGGCGCGGCGCACCTACCGGGCGCTGCTCGAGCGCTATCCGTATGCCCACTGCGAGCTCGACTTCGAGACCCCGCTGCATCTGCTCGTCGCGACCGTGCTCTCCGCCCAGACCACCGACGTCATGGTGAACTCTGTGACTCCCACCCTGTTCTCCCGGTGGCCGACGGCGCAGGCGCTCGCGGGCGCCGACCGGGAGGAGATGGAGGCGGTGTTGCGGCCGACAGGGTTCTTCCGGGCCAAGACCAACTCCGTCATCACGCTGAGCGCGGCGATCGTCGAGCGCTTCGACGGTGAGGTCCCGTCCCGCCTCGAGGACCTTGTGACCCTGCCCGGCGTGGGGCGCAAGACGGCCAACGTCGTGCTGGGCAATGCCTTCGGCGTGCCCGGTCTGACCGTCGACACCCACTTCGGCCGCCTGGTCCGCCGCTTCCAGTGGACCGAGCACACCGACCCGATCAAGGTCGAGGCAGCGATCGCCGAGCTGTTCCCGCGCAAGGACTGGACGATGCTCAGCCACGTCCTGATCTTCCACGGACGCCGCACCTGCCACGCCCGCAAGCCCGCGTGCGGAGCCTGCCCGGTCGCCCAGTGGTGCCCGTCCTACGGCGAGGGGGAGACCGACCCGGTGAAGGCCCGGGCGCTGCTCTCCTACGAGCTCGCCCCGGGTGCGGCGCTGCCCGACCCACCGCCTGGTCCGCTGCCCGGTGACGCGCTGCCCGGTGACGCGACCGACGGCATCCCGGTTCAGTCGTGAGCGCTCCCACCCCCGCTTGGCTCACGGCCCTGGCCTCCCGGCACGACGTCGCCGAGCACGACTGGTTCGCGTCCTACACACCGCCGGAGGGTGTCGAGCGCCGGTCCGCGGTGCTGATGCTCTTCGGGCCCGACCCCAGCGGGGGTGAGGACGTCGTCCTCACCGAGCGGGCCCACACATTGCGTGCCCACCCCGGCCAGGTGTCCTTCCCCGGGGGCGGCATCGACCCCGACGACGACGGGTCCGTCGGGGCGGCCCTGCGCGAGGCCGAGGAAGAGGTCGGGCTCGACCCGTCGGGGGTCCACGTGCTCGCAACCTTTCCCGAGGTGTACCTCTCGCCGAGCCAGCACGCGGTGACCCCGGTGCTGGGCTGGTGGCCCAGGCCGGTCCCCGTCGGGGTGGTCGATCGAGGGGAGGTCGAGCGGGTGCTGCGGGTGCCGGTGCCGAGGCTGCTCGACCCCACGAACCGGTTCACCGCGGTGTTCGGCCCGTATCGAGGCCCCGCGTTCGAGGTCGACGACCTGTTCGTGTGGGGGTTCACCGCGATGCTGCTGAGCAGCCTGTTCGACCTCGCCGGCATCGCCGTGCCCTGGGACGACACGGTCGAGCGCCCGCTTCCCGACCGGGTCATGTCGCCGTGGATGAAACAGCTCGACGAGGGCCCGACCCGGTGAGTGGTTCTGCCGGGCTCGACCTCCTGCTCGTGATGCTGCTTCTCGCCTATGCGTGGAGCGGCTGGCGTCAGGGCTTCGTCTCGGCACTGCTCGGCCTCGCCGGTCTGGTCGGCGGCGCTTTCGTCGCCGTACGGGTGGCTCCGGGGGTGATCGAGGATCACCTCGGGCACTCCGTGGGCACCTCGTCGGGGCTGGCGTTCCTCGTGCTGTCGGTGCTCGTCTGCGCTGCCCTGGGCCAGGTCCTCATGCTCCAGATCGGCCGGCGGCTGCGTGAGTCGATCGACGTGCCGGTGGCCCGGGCGCTCGACTCCGCCCTCGGCTCGATCGCCGTGCTCGTGGCAGCGGCCCTCGTCATGTGGGTGGTGGCCAGCGCGGTGCGGGCCGGCGGCCCCAGCATCGCGCGCGACCTCGTCGAAGGATCCACGGTGGCCCGGGCGCTGGACACGCTGGTTCCGTCCTCGGCCGACGGCCTCGTCGAGGACGTGACCGAAGCGCTGGACCGGCAGGGCTTCCCCCGGGTCTTCGACGGGGCCGGGCCCGAGCCCATCTCCTCTGTGGAGGCGCCCGACCCGACCGTCGCGGACGACCCGAACGTCCGGCGCGCGCTCCGCTCGGTGATCCACGTGCGGGCGGAGTCGCAGACCTGTGATCGGGGGCAGGTGGGCAGCGGCTGGGTGGTGTCCCCGGGTCGGGTCGCCACCAACGCGCACGTCGTGGCCGGAGCCGAGCGGGTTCGTGTCAGGGTCGGCGACCGGGGCCGTGAGCGCTCAGCACGCGTCGTGGCATTCGACCCGCGGCGCGACGTGGCGGTCCTTGCCGTCGAGGGTCTCAGGGCGCCGGCCCTGCAGGTGGGGGCGCCCCTCGAGGCGGGCGCGGCCGCTGTCGTCGCCGGCTTCCCCGGGGACGACGGGTTGTGGGTCGATGGTGCCCGGGTCCGCGACGTCATCACGGCCCGTGGTGCCGACATCTACTCGACGTCGAGCGTGGTTCGTGAGGTCTACTCGCTGCGCGCCCAGGTGCGCCGGGGTGCGTCCGGTGGGCCGCTCCTCGACCCGACGGGGGCGGTCGTCGGCATGATCTTCGCGACGTCGCTCGACGACCCCGACACCGGGTATGCCCTGACCCTCGACGAGATCAGCGGCGTGCTGGCGCAAGGCGGGCCGAATGCCGTGCCGGTCTCCACCGGGCGGTGTGCTGCCGGCTGAGCGACGCCGACGCTCAGGCGGCGTCGGTGGTCTTCTTCAGGGCGGCGATCGTCTGCTGCGCCTGGTCGATGGCCCGGTCGGGTGCGGGCTTGGCCGTCTCGAGCGACTTCTTGCCGAGCATGCCGAGGATCGCGGCGAGCACGAGCACGACCACGGCGACGATGAGGTAGCCCGCCCAGATCGGCAGCGCCTCGGCCAGGCCCCAGGCCGCGCCGTGGAGCAGGAACACCAGGCCCATGAGGCCGAAGAACGCTGCCGCGGCGAGCAGGCCGGCACCCTTGCCGACATCCTTGGCGCCACTGGTCACCTCGGCCTTGGCCAGCGCGATCTCGCTGCGGACCAAGCCCTGGAGGTCATGCGTGGCATCGGCCACGAGTTGACCGATGGTGCGCTCGCTGCCCGGTGTGCCTGCCATGAATCCTCCGCCGTGGTCCCGCTGTGTCGAAAGCCGTCTCCCCGACCCTACTCGGGACCTCGCCGTCGGGTGCTGGGACGGTCGCGCGGGCCACCGCGTGAGCACCCCGTTCGGGACGCGGCTGGGGTCAGGTGTCGTCGCGCTGGTAGACGTCGGGGATGCCGTCGGCGTCGCCGTCGTGGCTCTCGAGCTCGGCGATCTGCTTGTAGTGCGTGTTGCGCAGCCGCAACACGATCGAGGCGAGGATCGCGGCGAGCAGGGAACCCGTCAGCACGGCCAGCTTGACGTGGTCATTGCGCTCGGAGCCCTCCCCGAAGGCGAGGTCGCCGACGAGCAGGGAGACGGTGAAGCCGACCCCGGTGAGCAGTGCGAGGCCGAAGACGTCGCGCCACCCCAGCCCTTCGTCGAGCTCGGCCCGGGTGAAGCGCGCCAGCAGCCACGTCGTGCCGAAGACCCCGAAGAGCTTGCCGAGCACGAGGGCACACACGATGGCGATGGCCACCTCGTCGGCGGCCGCTGCGGCGAACCCGCCCCCGATCACGGTCACTCCGGAGGCGAAGAAGGCGAACACGGGCACGGCGAAGCCGGCCGAGAGCGGGCGGATGCGGTGCTCGAAGCGGTGGGCGACGTCGGTGTCACGCTCGAGCGTGCTGATCCGCGGGACCGAGGCCCGGGCCTTGACCGGCACGACCAACCCGAGCAGGACACCGGCGACGGTGGCGTGCACCCCCGAGGCGTGGACGAGCGCCCACGTGGCGAATGCCAACGGGATGAGCAGCCACCAGAAGGTGATCCGTCGCTGCACGAGCATCGCGAATGCAGCTAGCGGCAGCGCCGCCCAGAGCAGGGCCGTGACCTCGAGGTCGGCGGTGTAGAAGATCGCGATGATCGTGATGGCGATGAGGTCGTCGACGACCGCGAGGGTGAGCAAGAACGAGCGCAGGGCCGAGGGCAGGTAGGACCCGATCACGGCGAGGACGGCCAGCGCGAAGGCGATGTCGGTGGCGGTCGGGATGGCCCAGCCCCGCAGTGCCTGGCTGTCTCCACCGAGGGCCAGCACGATGCCGACGAAGACGAGGGCCGGCATGATCACGCCGCCGACAGCCGCGGTGACCGGCACCGCGGCCTTGGCCACCGTGCGCAGTTCGCCGACGAGGAACTCGCGCTTGAGCTCGAGCCCGGCGACGAAGAAGAAGATCGCGAGCAGCCCGTCGGCGGCCCAGTGACCAAGGCTCAGCCGCAGGTCGCCCCACTCGGGGCCGACGTAGGTGCCCCGCAGGGTCTCGTAGGCTTCACGCCACGGGCTGTTGGCGAAGATGAGAGCCGCGACGGCGGCGACGAGGAGCAGGGCCCCACCGATGGTCTCGGTCCGAAGTGCCTCGGCGACGTACTGGCTTTCCGCCCAGGCCGGACGCCGAAGGATCGTGCCGTTCTTGCGGGGTGGAGTCGAGTCGGTCATGGCTGCTCCTCGTGGTCGGTCGTCCTCGGGGTCGCTTCAACGGTGCCGACCAGACTTCCCGGCGCTCCGCGGGCAGTCTAGCCAGCCGAGCCGGTGCCCGGCTCGGTGGGTGCTGCTGCGACCAGGGCGCCGTACAGGGCCGCGACGTCGGCCGCCAGGGTGTCGTCAGCAGTCACGGCGCCCTGCGTCGAGAGCGTCTCCTCGAAGACCAGGGCAGCCCCGTCGACGACGACCATGCCCACCCGGTCCAGCGTCTGGCGCAGCGCGGACCGGGCGTACTGCGCCCCGCCCCAGCCGTAGCCGACGCACGCGACCGGCTTTCCCTGCCACTCCGCGTACAGGTAGTCGATCGCGTTCTTCAGTGCTGCGTTGTAGCCTCGGTTGTACTCCGGCATGACGAACACGACGGCGTCGACACCGTCGACGAGGGCGGCCCAGCGCTTGGTGTGCTCGTGCGCGTAGTGGCCGCTCGACGGCATCTCGGGCTCGTCGAGCAGGGGCAGGGCGAGGTCACGCAGGTCGATGGGTTCGACCTCGACACCGTCGGGCGCCTGGGTGGCCACCCACTGGGCCACGTGGTGGCCGATCCGGGTCGGGCGGGTGCTGGAGGTGACGATGCCGATGCGGGTCATCCCGGCATCCTCACACGCGCGAGCTGTCAAGGGCCCATGCACAACGTCCGGCAGGTTGGTGCCTGCGGCAACCAACCTGCCGGACGTCAGCGGGGTACGGGGGGCGCGAGGTCAGCTCGACGAGCCGCCGCCCGGCATCCCCTTGGCGATGAGGCTCATCACCGAGGAGTCGGCCAGCGTCGTCGCGTCGCCGATGTCGCGACCCTCGGCGACGTCCTTGAGCAGGCGGCGCATGATCTTGCCGGAGCGGGTCTTGGGCAGCTCGGGCACGATCATGATCGAGCGCGGCTTGGCGATCGGGCCGATCTCGTGGGCCACGTGGTTGCGCAGCGCCTGCACCGTGGCGTCGCCCTCGTCGGTGGCGTCGCCGCGCAGGATGACGAAGGCGCACACGGCCTGGCCGGTGGTCTCGTCCGACGCCCCGACGACCGCGGCCTCGGCCACCGCCGGGTGCGACACCAGCGCCGACTCGATCTCGGCCGTCGACAGGCGGTGGCCGGAGACGTTCATGACGTCGTCGACCCGGCCGAGCAGCCAGATGTTGCCCTTCTCGTCATACTTCGCGCCGTCGCCGGCGAAGTAGTACTTCGGGCCGAAGCGGGTCCAGTAGGTGTCCTTGTACCGCTCGGGGTCGCCCCAGATGCCGCGCAGCATCGCCGGCCACGGCTTGGTGAGCACGAGGTACCCGACCTTCTCGGCCTCGGTGAACGGCATCCCCTCGTCGTCGAGGATCTCGGCGGAGATGCCGGGGATCGGGCGCTGGGCCGACCCGGGCTCGAGCGTCGTGACACCGGGCAGCGGGCTGATCATGATGCCGCCGGTCTCGGTCTGCCACCAGGTGTCGACGATGGGGGCGGTGTTGCCGCCGATGTGCTTGCGGTACCAGAGCCAGGCCTCGGGGTTGATCGGCTCGCCGACGCTGCCGAGCACGCGAACGGAGGACAGGTCGAACTTGGCGGGGATGTCGTCGCCCCACTTCATGAACGTGCGGATCGCCGTGGGGGCGGTGTAGAGGATCGAGACCTTGTACTTCTCGATGAGCTCCCACCAGCGGCCCTGGTGCGGGGTGTCGGGGGTGCCCTCGTACATGACCTGGGTGGCGCCGTTGGCGAGTGGCCCGTAGACGATGTACGAGTGGCCGGTGACCCAGCCGACGTCGGCGGTGCACCAGTAGACGTCGGTCTCGGGGTGCAGGTCGTGGACGACGGAGTTGGTGTAGGCCGCTTGCGTGAGGTAGCCACCGCTGGTGTGGAAGATGCCCTTGGGCTTTCCGGTCGTGCCACTCGTGTAGAGGATGAACAGTGGGTGCTCGCTGTCGTGCGGCTGGGCCTCGTGGGTGTCGGCCTGGCGGTCGACGACGTCGTGCCACCAGACGTCGCGGCCCTCGTGCCAGTCGACGTCGGTCTCGGTGCGGCGCACGACGAGGACCTTCTGCACCGGGTTGGGGTACTGAAGCGCCTCGTCGACGGCGGGCTTGAGGGGGGAGGGCTTACCGCGCCGGAACTGCCCGTCGGTGGTCACGACGACCTTGCACTGGGCGTCGTCGATGCGGGTGTGCAGGGCCTCGGCGGAGAACCCGCCGAAGATGACCGAGTGCGGGGCGCCGAGCCGGGCGCAGGCCAGCATCGTGAAGACGGTCTCGGGGATCATCGGCATGTAGATGGCCACGGTGTCGCCGGTGCCCACGCCGAGCTCGGTCAGGGCGTTGGCGGTCTTGCACACCTCGCGCTGGAGGTCGGCGTAGGTGATCGTGCGGGTGTCGCCGCCCTCGCCCTCGAAGTGGATCGCGACCCGGTCGCCGTTGCCGGCCTCGACGTGGCGGTCGACGCAGTTGTACGCGACGTTGAGCTGGCCGCCGACGAACCACTTGGCGAACGGGGCGTCGTCCCAGTCCAGGGTGCGCTCGAAGTCGGTCGCCCAGGTGATGCGCTCGCGGGCCTGCTGGGCCCAGAAGCCCTCGTGATCGGCTGCAGCGGCGTCGTACATCTCGGCGGTGCCGTTGGCCTGGGCCGCGAAGGCCGGGGCGGGGGCAAGGTCGAGCTCGTGGGCGTGGCTGGACAGGCTGTCGTCGGTCACGGCGGTGATCCTCCTCGTTGAGTGACTGGCCCTAGCCAACCCCAGCGGTGGGCTGGGAGCAACCAGCCCGTCCGAGGATGCCGTCGGGCGGGCCGCGGCTGCGCCGAGCGGGGTGCCCCGACCGCCCGTCGCGCACCCTGAGCAGCGCGACTTCTTGCACTCCAGCCACCTGCTGTCAGGTGGCTGGAGTGCAAGAACTGCGAGTTGGTAGGCAGGTTGACCAGTGTTTTCGGATGCCGGGTGGCGCGATGGTGCGCGCATTGACCACCGCGTCGGGCAACGGTTCCATCCGCGCGGCATCCGTGGAACCGTGACGAGAACGGCCCGATCGGCCGTCCACGATGCGCAAGGAGGCGATGACCGTGTTCGAAGAGGGCCAGCTCTACTCAGCCGTCACGACCGACGCCGACGGTCAGGTGCAGGTGCACCTGGGCGAGGACCACCCCGGCTTCACCGACCCGGTGTACCGCGCCCGGCGGGCCGACATCGCCTCGGCCTCTCTGGCGCACCGGCCCGGGCAGCCGGTGCCGACGATCGACTACACCGACGAGGAGCACGGCGTCTGGGCACTGGTGTCCGCCGAGCTCGCGGCGAAGCACGCGCGGTACGCCCACCCCGAGTACCTCGAGGCCAAGGCCGCCCTCGCCCTGCCGACCGACCGCGTGCCCCAGCTCCACGAGGTGACCCAGGCGCTCATGCCGCTCACCGGCTGGTGCTACACCGCGGCGCCGGGCCTGGTTCCCCTTCGCGAGTTCTACGCCGACCTCGGGCGCCGCACCTTCAACTCCACGCAGTACCTGCGCCACCCGAGCGAGCCGCTGTACACGCCGGAGCCCGACATCATCCACGAGGTCATCGGCCACGCGAACCAGCTCGCGAGCCCGCGCTTCGCGGCGATCGCGCAGGCCGCGGGAGAGGCCAGTGAGCGCCTGGAGACCGAGGACGCCCTGCAGTTCGTCGCCGACGTCTTCTGGTTCACCATCGAGTTCGGGGTGATGAACGACGGCGGGGTCACCAAGGCCTACGGTGCCGGCATCCTCTCCAGCTACGGCGAGCTCGACGAGTTCTCGCACATGGACATCCGCCCTCTCGACATCCCGACGATGGGCACCCTCAACTACGACATCACGGCCTACCAGCCCGTGCTGTTCGAGGCGCAGAGCCTGGACCAGCTCGAGGGTGTCGTCGGCACGTTCTTCGAGAGCGTCGACGACGACCTGGCGGCCCGGATGCGCGCCGAGGCGCACGCCCACGCCTGACCCGGCCCGACCCGAGAACCGGTGCCACGGCATCCGGCCAGATCCCACGGCGCCGCCCCCGCCCTGGGGCTTTATCGGGTGACCCGATAAAGCCCCACTCTCCCGGACAAGGCTTGTCCAGGAGAGTAGGGCTTTGCCGGGTGAAGAAGGGCGGATGCCGTGGCACGGCATCCGCCCTTGACTCACTTCTCATTGGGCTCAGGTGAGCCTCAGTGGTTGACCGCCTCCGCGACACCGTGACCGGTGAGGCTGCGGACCTCCATCTCGGCGTACTTCTGGGCGTCGTGCTCCTTGGAGAGCACGGACCCGAGCCAGCCGAGGAAGAAGGCCAGCGGGATCGAGACCAGGCCCGGGTTGTCGAGCGGGAACCAGTGGAAGTCGATGTTCGCGTTGGTGATCATCGACGGTGACAGGCCGGTCTTGGGGTCGGCCGGCTTGCCGGAGACCACCGGGCTGAAGATGATCAGACCGATCGAGGCGATGAGCCCGCCGTAGATCGACCACAGGGCGCCCTTGGTCGTGAAGCCCTTCCAGAACAGCGAGTACAGGATCGTCGGCAGGTTCGCCGAGGCCGCGACCGCGAAGGCCAGGGCCACGAGGAACGCGATGTTCTGGCTCTTGGCGAGCATCCCACCGCCGATGGCGACCAGGCCGATGACGACGGCCGCGAGGCGAGCGACCTTGAACTCGGTGTCGCCGCTCGTCTGGCCCTTCTTGAAGCCCTCCTTGTAGAGGTCGTGGGCAAACGAGGCGGATGCCGCGATGGTCAACCCCGCGACCACCGCCAGGATCGTCGCGAACGCGATACCGGAGATGATGCCGAGCAGCCAGCTGCCACCGAGCTCGTAGGCCAGCAGCGGGGCGGCGGCGTTGGCCTTGCCGGGAGCGGCGTTGATGGCGTCGGGGCCGACGAGGGCGGCGGCGCCGAAGCCGATGACCAGGGTGAGCAGGTAGAAGCCGCCGATGAGCCAGATCGCCCACTCGACCGAGCGACGGGCCTCCTTGGCGGTGGGGACGGTGTAGAAGCGCTGGAGCACGTGCGGCAGACCGGCGGTGCCGAGCACCAGAGCCATCGAGAGCGAGATGAAGTCGATCTTGGTGACGGTGTCCTTGCCGTACTTCAGGCCGTAGGTCGTCAGCTTGTCGGCGCTGGCGGCGGTCTTCTCCACGGTGGACGCTGCGGTCGTGTCGACGGCGCCCTGGAACAGCGCGGTCAGGGAGAAGCCGAACTTGGCCAGGGTCCACACGGTGATGACGGCCGCACCGGCGATGAGGAGCACCGCCTTGATGATCTGCACCCAGGTGGTGCCCTTCATGCCGCCGATGAGGACGTAGGCGAGCATGACGACACCCACGATGGCGATGACGATGTTCTGCGCGGCCTCACCCGTGACACCGAGCAGCAGCGACACGAGGCCACCGGCACCGGCCATCTGGGCGAGCAGGTAGAACAGCGACACGCACATGACCGACACCGAGGTGGCGATGCGCACGGGGCGCTGCTTGAGGCGGTAGGACAGGACGTCGGCCATGGTGAAGCGGCCGATGTTGCGCATGAGCTCGGCGACGAGCAGCAGGGCGACGAGCCAGGCGACGAGGAAGCCGATGGAGTAGAGGAACCCGTCCAGGCCCGAGAGGGCGATGGCGCCGGCGATGCCGAGGAAGGATGCTGCCGAGAGGTAGTCACCGGCGATGGCGATGCCGTTCTGGCGACCGGAGAAGGCACCGGCCGAGGTGTAGTACTGCTCGGCCGTCTTCTTGCCGCCGGCCACCTTGATGACGATGCCGAGGGTGAAGACGACGAAGGCGAGGAAGATCCCGATGTTGAGGGCTGGGCTGCCGGCGGTGGTGGCCTCGACTGCAGGGAGGAGGAGCGCGCTCACGACTGGTCTCCCTTCGGGGCGGACATGGCATCCATCCGGGCGCCGAGGGACTCAGCGGCGGGGTCGAACGTCCGGCCGGCCCAGCGCGCGTAGATGAACGTGATGGCGAACGTCGTGACGAACTGCAGCAGGCCGAACACCAGGCCCACGGTGACCAGGCCGCTGATCGGCTTGTTCATGAAGCCGGGGGCGAAGATCGACAGCAGCACGTACAGGAAGTACCAGGCGAGGAAGAACGCGGTCATCGGGAAGACGAAGCCGCGGAACTTCCTGCGAAGGTCCTGGAACTCATCGGTCTCTTGCAGCGCGACGTAGGGGTCGTCGGCGCCTGGGCGAGCTTCGACGCTCACGGCCACCTCCTGGGTCTGCCCGGGCAACGTTGCTCGGGATCGGGTCCCAGAGTGGGCGTGGCCGGATGCCGTTGTGCACCCCCCGTTGCGACCCGCGCGGCGGGCGGGTGACTGGCTTCGGTGTGCGGCGGGGCGCTGCGCGGCGAACGGCGCGCGTCGAGCGACGAACGGTGTCCCCGGCATCCCTGTCGGTGCACGGGTGGAGCGGCATGATGGCGCCATGCGCGCACTGCGGAAGGTCACTGCCGGCCCCGGTCTCGAACTCGTCGAGATCCCCGAGCCCGACTGTGGCGACAAGGACGTCAAGATCAGGGTGCTGCGGGCCGGCCTGTGCGGCACCGACCTGCACCTCGAGCAGTGGGACGAGTGGGCGGCGGCCACGGTGCGCGCCCCGATGACGCTCGGGCACGAGTTCTTCGGCGAGGTCGTGGAGGTGGGGGCCGACGTCGACCACGTGGCCGTCGGCGACCGGGTCTCGGGGGAGGGGCACCTGGTCTGCGGCACCTGCCGCAACTGCCGGGCCGGGCGCCGGCACCTGTGCATCAACACCGTGGGCGTCGGCGTGAACCGTGACGGCGCCTTTGCCGACTTCGTCGTCATCCCGGCGACGAACGCCTGGGTGCAGCCGACCGACCTCGACCCCGACCTCGGGGCGCTGTTCGACCCGCTCGGCAATGCCACGCACACGGCGCTGCAGTGGCCGGTCGTCGGCGAGGACGTCGTCATCACCGGGGCCGGGCCGATCGGTGTCATGGCGACGGCGGTCGTGCGGCACGCGGGGGCGCGCCGGATCGTCGTCACGGACATGTCGGCCGGACGCCTGGCGCTCGCCTCGGCGGCCGGGGCCGACCTCGTCGTCGACGTGTCCGCCGGCCAGAGCCTGCGCGATGCCCAGCGCGACCTGGGGATGGCAGAGGGGTTCGACATCGCTCTGGAGATGTCCGGGTCGCCGGCTGCCGTCGAGGACCTGCTGGCGAACATGAACCACGGCGGCCGGGTCGCGATGCTCGGCCTGCCCAAGGACCGCTACGCCATCGACTGGGGACGGGTCATCACCCACATGATCACGCTGCGCGGCATCTACGGGCGCGAGATGTTCGAGACCTGGTACCTCATGGGCTCGATGCTCGCGACCTCGCCCGAGCTGCGCACGGCCGTGTCGTCGGTGGTGACGGGTCGGTACGCAGCGGCCGACTGGCAGGCCGCCTTCGACGAGACCCGCTCGGGGGTCGGCGGCAAGGTCGTGCTCGACTGGAGCTGACGGTGACGTGTGCGCGGATGCCGGTGCGCGGATGCCGGGACGCGGCATCCGCGACCGCGCACGGCATACGCTGCACGACAGAGGCGGCGCAGCCCAGCGCTGCCGCTGACGACCACGCTGGAGGCGACGTGTACGGCACCGTCAAGGACGAGCTCGCGGCCACCCTCAAGGAGATCGAGGATGCCGGCCTGTACAAGCGCGAGCGTGAGCTCACGACACCGCAGGCCGCCCACGTCGGCACGGCAGGCGGCTCGTCGCTGAACTTCTGCGCCAACAACTACCTGGGGTTCGCCGACCACCCCGACGTCGTGGCTGCCAGCCGAAACGCCCTGGACGAGTGGGGGTTCGGCATGGCCTCGGTGCGTTTCATCTGCGGCACGCAGACCCAGCACACGCTGCTCGAGCAGCGGTTGTCGCAGTTCCTCGGCATGGAGGCGACCATCCTGTTCGGCTCGTGCTTCGACGCCAACGGCGGGGTGTTCGAGGTGCTCTTCGGCGCGCAGGACGCGATCGTGTCCGACGAGCTCAACCACGCGTCGATCATCGACGGCATCCGGCTCAGCAAGGCCGCCCGGTTCCGGTACAGGAACGCCGACATGGCTGACCTGCGGGCCCAACTCGAGGCGGCCCGGGCCGGCGGCGCACGGCGCGTGTGCGTCGTCACCGACGGGGTCTTCTCGATGGACGGGTCGTACGCCCCGCTCGACCAGATCTGCGACCTGGCCGACGAGTACGAGGCGATGGTGCTCGTCGACGACTCGCACGCGGTCGGCTTCGTCGGGGAGGGTGGCCGGGGCACGCCCGAGCTGTTCGGCGTCATGGACCGCGTCGACATCATCACCGGCACCCTCGGCAAGGCCCTCGGGGGCGCCTCGGGCGGGTACGTCACCAGCCACCAGGAGGTCGTCGACCTGCTGCGTCAGCGCGCCCGGCCGTACCTGTTCTCGAACTCGGTGGCCCCCGCGGTGGTGGCCGGTTCACTGGCAGCCCTCGACCTCGTGTCGGGCTCGAGCGACGCCCGAGAGACCTTGCAGGCCAACTCGGCCCTCTTCCGCGACCTCATGACGGATGCTGGGTTCGAGCTGTTGCCCGGATCCCACCCGATCACCCCGGTCATGTTCCCGGGTGAGGACGGGGCTCGGCAGGCTGCCGAGGTGGCCGACCACATGCTCGCGGCCGGGGTCTACGTCGTCGCGTTCAGCTTCCCCGTGGTGCCGCGCGGCAAGGCGCGCATCCGGGTGCAGCTGTCGGCGGCCCACTCGGAGGCGGACGTCTGGGAGTGCGTCGACGCGTTCGTGGCCGCGCGAGCGGCGGTGGGCTGACGGCATCCGCCCGTCGAAAGTAGACGAATCGCCGTCTGAGCGTCCGCCCTTGCGGCGATTCGCCTCCTCTCGACTGCTGGGGGGGGTGCTCGGAGTTTTCAGTCGCGGGTGCGCATCCTCAGGGCGACGCGTTCAGGGGTGTGCAGCCGCACCATCGTGCGGGTCGTGCCGGGCGGGATGCGGTCCGGGGTCGCGAGCGAGACGGCGATCGAGGTCGCGAGGGCCAGGGGGGTCGCCCACATCGCGGGGTTGGCGAGCAGCGCCTCGGGCCAGCCGCCGAGCGGTGGAGCGAACACCGTGATGAGGATCGAGCCACCCGCGCTGATCCCTCCGACGAGGAGCCCGGCCATCGCGCCCCACGTCGACAGCCGGCGCCACCACACCCCGAGCATGAGCAGCGGGGCGAACGTCGCCGCGGCGACGGCGAAGGCGAGCCCCACCGTCGTCGCGAGCCCCAGCGGTTGGGACACGCGGCTCACGAGGTAGGGCAGCACCACGGCCAGCACCGCGGCGACCCGAAAACCGCGCACTCCCGGCACGTCACCGCCGGCGAAGCGGGCGAGTCGAGGGCGCAGCAGCTCCTGGTCGAGCACGCCGGTCACCGACATCGCCAGGCCGGATGCCGTGGACAGGAACGCGGCGAACGCGCCTCCCGCGAGCATCGCCGTGAGCAGCTGCCCGGGCAGCCCGTCGACCATGGTCTCGGGCAGTTGCAGCACGATCGTGTCCGAGCCCATGCCGTCGGGCAGGGTCGGGTAGGCGATCCGGCCCAACGCCCCGTAGACGGGCGGGATGACGTAGAACGCACCGAGCAGCGCCAGCACCGTGACGGTGGTGCGGCGGGCGCCGTTGCCGTCGGGGTTGGTGTAGTACCGGACGAGGACGTGGGGCAGGCCCATGGTCCCGAGGCACAGGGCGAGAACGGTGGATGCCGTGCGGTACCACGGGTGGTCGTCGGGCCCGGTGGGGCGCAGCGGCAGGTGCCACGACGGGTCGACCTGGGGGGCAGGTGAACCCGATCGGAACCACAGCGCCAGCAGGACGAACGCCGGCACCGCCAGCGCGGTCAGCTTGATCCAGTACTGGACCGCCTGCACGAAGGTGATCGAGCGCATCCCACCTGCGCCGACGGCCAGGGCGATCACGACCATGACGATGAAGCCGCCGACCCAGGGCGGGGCGCCGGTCACGAGGGTGAGGGTCAGGCTCGCCCCCTGGAACTGCGGCACGAGGTAGAGCCAGCCGATCGCGATGACCAGCGTCGACGACACGAGGCGGATCGAGCGCGAACCCAGCCGGGCCTCGGCGAAGTCGGGCAGCGTGTACGCCCCGGACCGGCGCATCGGGGCCGCGACGACGACGAGGAGGACGAGGTAGCCCAGTGTGTAGCCGACGGGCAGCCACAGCATGTCGACCCCTCGGTCGTAGACCAGGCCGGCCACGCCGAGGAAGCTGGCGGCCGACAGGTACTCCCCGCCGATGGCCGAGGCGTTCAGCCGTGGCGAGACCGTGCGGCCGGCGACGTAGAAGTCGCTCGTGCGACGTGACATCCGCAGCCCGAGGCCGCCGACGATGAGCGTGGTGAGGCACACGAGCGCGACGGCGGCCAAGGAGAGGGGGTTGTTCACGACGACTCGACGACCTCGGCGAAGTCGGCCTCGATCCGCTCGGCCTGGCGGGTGTACCAGCGCGCGAGGAACCACGCGCACGGGTAGACGAGCACCCCGAGGGCCAGCCAGGGAAAGGGCACCCAGAGCACGGTGAGGGTGCGGGTCGCCGGGACCAGGGTGAGCACCACGGGGAGGGCGGCGAGCCCGCCGATGGTCAGGCCGAGCACCGCGAGTGACAGCCTCAGCTGGGCCCGCATCAACCCCGCGAGGTAGACGTCGCCGAGGCCGGTCTGCTCGTCGAGGTCACGGGTGACCGGGCGGGCGTGCATCGGGGCGGCGCTGCGCCGCGAGCTCGTCACCCGCACGCGTTGCGGTGGCTCCCCGCCGGTCACGCTCACGCTCAGCCCCCGGACGGGCGCCGGTCGCCGATCGGCCGCCGCAGCAGCGTGTCACGCAGTTCCTTGGTGTGGCGGCGGCTCACCTGCAACTCGATGGCGCCCACGACGACCGAGCACCGGCCGTGGTCCATGCGCACCTCGCTCACGTGGGGGAGGGCGACGAGGGTGCTGCGGTGGATGCGCACGAACCCGTGCTCGGCCCAACGCTCCTCGAGCACGCTGAGCGGCACGCGCACGAGGTGCGACCCGGTCTCGGTGTGCAGCCGCGCGTAGTCGCCGTGGGCCTGGGCGTAGCGGATCTGGTTGCGGGTGATGAACCGGGTGACCCCGCCCAGCTCGACCGGGATCGTCTCGTCCTCCGGCGGGGGCGGGGGCGCCGCGGGCTGGTTCGGGCCGGGTCGCCCGCCCGGGCCCGGTGCCGCGCCCGTCGGTGCGGCGGCCGCGGCAGCCGTGGCAGCGAGTTCGTTGCGGGTTCGCACGACCCGGCGAACCGCCTCGGAGAGTCGTTCGGTGCGCACCGGCTTCATGACGTAGTCGGTGGCGGCGAGGGCGAACGCGTCGACGGCGTGCTGGTCGTGGGCGGTGACGAAGACGATCTGCGGGCGCACGGCGAACCGCGAGATCACCCGGGCCAGGGCCATCCCGTCGAGCCCCGGCATCGAGATGTCGCTGAACACGACGTCGACGTCGCGCCCGTCGAGCACCTGGAGCGCCTCGGTGCCGCTGGATGCCGTGATGACCTCCGCGATGCGCTCGTCGCGCTCGAGGAGGTACCCGAGGTCGGACAGCGCGGGGAGCTCGTCGTCGACGACGAGCGCGATGAGCCCGGCCTCGTTGGTGGACATGGGCGCAGCCTATTGCCCTCGTCTAGCCGTCCGCGTGGATGCCGGGTGCGAACTTCGGCACACGGAAGCTCACCTTCGTGCCCGCTCCCGGGGCGGTCTCGACGACGAGCCCGAACTCGTCACCGTAGACCTGGCGCAGGCGGGCGTCGACGTTGCCGAGGCCGACCGAGTCGGTGGCGTGGGCCCCGTCGAGGATGGAGCGGATGCGCTGGGGGTCGGCGCCGATGCCGTCGTCCTCGATGGAGATCTCGGCGTCGGGGCCGCGATCGGCCGCGGTGATGGTCAGCCGGCCGACCCCCTCCTTGCCGGCGAGCCCGTGCCGCACGGCGTTCTCGACCAGGGGCTGCACGGCGAGGTAGGGCACCGTCACGGGCAGCACCTCGGGTGCGATGAGCAGCGAGGTCTGGAGCCGGTCGCCGAAGCGGGCCTGTTCGAGGATGAGGTAGCGCTCGACGTTGCGCAGCTCCTCGGCCAGCGTCGTGAACGCGCCCCCCGCTCGCAGCGAGTAGCGGGTGAAGTCGGCGAAGTCGATGAGCAGCTCGCGGGCGCGGTCGGGGTCGGTGCGCACGAACGACGCGATCGCCGCGAGGCTGTTGTAGATGAAGTGCGGGCTGATCTGTGCGCGCAGGGCCCTCAGCTCGGCCTCCATGACCCGGGTGCGCGTGCGCGCGAGCTCGGCGAGGGCGAGCTGGCTGGAGACCCAGGCGGCGACCTCCTCCGTGGCCTTCGCGAGCCCCGGTGACGGTTGCTCGGTCCAGGCGCTGAGCGTCCCGACGACGAGGTCGTCCATGACCAGCGGGGCCGTGACGGCGGCCCGGATCGGGCAGGTGTCGTCGTCGCAGGTGATCCGGGTCGAGCCGTGCACGACCGTGCGGCCGGTGGCCCGGGTCTCGTCGCCGAGGTCGAAGGCCACCGCGCGGTGGTGCTCGCCGACGCCCGTCCACGACAACACCCCACCGGTGTCGGACAGGGAGACGGCGTGCGCGCCCAGGATGGAGAGCAGGTGCCGGCCGGCGCGCTCGGCGGCATCCGGGGTGAGGCCGTCCGCGAGGTGCTGGGAGGCCAGGGATGCCGTGTGGAGGGTGGCGTACGTGGCGCGGTCCACTTCGGAGAGGAACCCACGTCGCCGGCTGCGCCGCAGCAGCAGCCAGGAGATCCACAACAGGATCAGGGTGCCGGCGACGAGCACCGCCGTCGGCCAGTGGATGCTCCCTGTCATGCGCTCACCATAGGGTCGAGCGCAGCCGACGGGACAGGTGGTCGCGGCGGCCCGAGGACGAGGGAGGCGCAGCGATGCCGGAGTTCGACGAGGCGACAGCCGTCACGTGGGATGCCGTGGTGCCCGCGGTCGCGGGCGCGACCGGTGTGGCCCACGGGCACCTCGACGAGGGGTGGGTCATCGGGCACGCCGTCAACGGTGGCGTGCTCATGGCGACGGCGACGTCCGCGGCATCCGAGGTCCTGTCTGCCGTGGGGCACCCGGACGTGCTCACGTGGGGCGCGCACTTCCTCTCGGCGGCCAGGCCGGGCCCGCTCCAGGTGGACGTCGAGGTGCTGCGGGTGGGTCGCGGTGCGTCGTCGGCGACCGTGCGCCTGCGCCAGCCGGACGGCGACGGGCTCGTCGAGCGGGTCCGGGTCACCGGCACCTTCGGCAGCCTCGACCGGGCCGAGCCGGTGCACCGCGCTCCGGCCCCGCCGTCGATGCCCGACCCGGACGCCTGCGTGCCGGCGCGCCGCGACTCGTCGCCGGTCGCCACGGCCATCGTCATGCTCGACCGCCTCGACGTGCGGGTGGACCCCGCCACCATCGGGTTCGCGGTCGGCAAGCCCAGTCAGCGCGGGGTCATCCTCGCCTGGTTGCGGATGGCCGACGGCCGCGAGCCGACTGCCGCGCTGCTGCCCTACGTCGTCGACGCCTTCATGCCGGTCTCCTTCGACCTCGGGGTGCCGGGTTGGGCGCCGACCATGGAGCTCACGGGACAGGTGCTCGGCCGACCCGCGCCGGGGTGGTTGCTCGCCGAGCTCACGACGGACACCGTGGTGGGTGACCTGCTCATCGAGGATGCCGCCGTGTGGGACTCCGCGGGCCGCCTCGTGGCGCGTTCGCGCCAGCTCGCGGGCGTGCGGGTGCCCGCGAACTAGTCTGCACGGGTGCCTTCGAAGAGCCCGATCGTCGCCGCAGTCTCCCGACTGGCCGAGCTGCCCGGCATCCCCGAGCAGGTCGAGGCCGCTCGTGAGGCCTGTACCCGCCTGCGGTGGCACCAGGCCCTGCGCAAGCGGATCCCCGAGGCCGCAGCCGAGTCCCGCGTGCGAGGTGCCCACGCCAGCGGCGAGCTCGAGGGCGCGAGCGTGCCGGTCGACGTCCTGCGCGACGTGGTCCGGGGGGCGGCCACCTGGTCGGCCGATCCCGACCCGGTCGAACTGACGATGCGGGGGGTGCTCGCGGCGACCGCGGAGACCGAACACGTGGCGGGCATCGTGCTCACAGCACCACTGCAAGCATTGGCCCGGCTGCACACCGCCGCAGCGGCGGGGCTGGTGGCCGATCGTGCCCTCGGGCGGCCGCGCCTGCCCGGTGAGGAGTCCCTCGAGCTGACCGATCTCGGGGCGGCCCCGGCGGCCAATGAGGTTGCGGCTCGGCTTCGTGACGTCGCGGACGTGCTGGTGGCGGTGCCGACGCTCCCCGTGGTCGTGGCGGCGGCGGTAGTGCACGCCGAGCTCGCGACCGTGCGGCCGTTCGTGCGCGGGAACGCGGTCGTGGCGCGGGCGTTGGACCGGGCCGTCGTGCGAGCCGGTGGGCTCGACCCGACGGGCGTGGCCGTCACCGAGAGTGGTCATGCGGCAGGCGGGGGAGCGGCCTACCTCGGGGCGCTCGCCGCCTACGGCCGTGGGGATGCCGTCGGCGTGGGACTGTGGATCTCGCACTGCTGCGAGGCGGTGCGCGCGGCCGCAGCCCAGGGCGAGTCGGTCGCCGATGCGGTGCTCGCGGGGCGTCTGGGCCCTGACACATGAGGTTTTCGCCACCAAGGACGTGTCGATCAGGGTCCTGCTCATGGCAGCTGCCGTCGTCGCGACCACGCAACGCGTCGACCCGGCGTGCGATTGGGTCGTAGATCGTTAAACGGTCTGGGCAGAACCTACGGATTTAGTTGAACTGTGGATGCGTTGAGAACATTTTCAATTGTTTCGACCAAGGGCTTGCGTCGGAGTCCGGTCGTAGAGCACGATATGACTACTCGCTCCCCTTCGGGGTTGAGCGAACGGCGGACCGGCTTCTCCCCCCCGGAGCTCGGCTCGCCGACGGCCCCGGTTGTCCCCCCGACCGGGGCCGTCCCATGTCCGGAAACAGTTCGTCCGCCACAGGTTGAACCAAGGGTGCATCAGGGGCTGTTGTCCACAGCAGGCCGATGGCGAGGTGGTTGTCCACAGGACGGCCGCCGCGCCTCGCGTGATCACCCGATCCCGGCGAGGGTCGGTGCATGTCACCACAGTCCGTTATCGCCGTCGTCGGGGCCTCGGGAGGCCTGGGCGCCAGCACCCTCGCGCTCGCCGTTGCCCGGCGTCTTGCCGCGACGGGCCCCGACGCCGTCGTCGCGGACCTCGACCTGACGAGGGGAGGCCTGGAGGTCACAGCGGGGGTCGAGCACCTGCCCGGGCAGCGGTGGAACGACCTGTGTGAGGTGCGTGGGCGCCTGCCACCGGGTGCGCTTGCTGCCCGGTTGCCGACCGAGGACGGCGTGCACGTGTTGTCCGCCCGGGGTGGCGCCGGCCCCGATATCTCGGAAAGGGCGGTCCAGGACGTCCTCGGCTCCTTGGCCGAGGGCCCCGCCCGGCTCGTCGTCGACCTGCCGCTGGGGAGCCTCGTGCTGCCCGCGGTGCTCGGTCACCATCCACTGGTGCTCGTGCTGAGCGGGCTGCGCACCCGCGCCCTGGCCGACGCTTATGCAGCGGTCGCTCACCTGCTGGACCACGCTGAACAGGTCCGCGCACCCGTGGACCTGCGCCTGATCACCCGCGGCCCGCGAAGCGCCGCTCGCATCGTCGACGAGGTCGTGGCGCACCTCGGCATCGCCCACCTGCACCACCTGCGCGACGACCCTCACGTTCCGCGCGACGCCGAGCGAGGACTGTTCCCGGGGATCGCCCGTGACGAGGTGCGACGGTGCGCTGATGCGGTGGTCGCGGTGGTCGACGACGCCGCGAAGGCGTCATGACCGGCATCCCAAGGCCGTTCGACGGGGCCGTCGAGCACTCCATCCGGGCGGGGCTCCCGCCGACCACCGCGCGGGTCGCCCAGATCGCCGCGGGTCACGAGGGAACGCTCGGTACCGACGGTGCGGCGTCCGCCCGTGAACACCTGCTCGACCGACTCGTCGGCCTGGGGCCGCTCGCAGCGGTCGTGGCCGATCCCGGAGTGACCGACGTCCTCGTCAACGGGGACGGGGTGGTCTGGGTCGATCGGGGGTCGGGCGTGCAGCGCACGGCGCGAACGGTGGAACCCCAGGACCTGCGCCCGCTCGCCGTGCGGCTCGCCGGCCTCGCCGGTCGGCGCCTCGATGACGCCCAACCGTGGGTGGACGGTGTGCTGCCCGGGGGCGTGCGGCTCCACGCGATCCTCCCGCCGCTGGCGGAGGGGGGCCCGCACCTCAGTCTCCGGCTGGCCAGACACCACCCCGAGGGTGTCGACGCGCTGGTGCGGCTGGGCGCGGTGAGTCACGACCTCGCGGTGGTCCTGCGCCAGCTCGTGACCGACAGGGTCTCGTTCGTCGTGACCGGCGGCACCGGCGCCGGCAAGACCACGGTCCTGGCTGGGCTGCTCGCGGAGGTCGACCCGTCCCAGCGGATCGTCGTGGTCGAGGACGTCCGCGAGCTCGACCCCAGCCATCCGCACGTCGTGAGGTTGCAGGGGCGAGGCGCGAACGTCGAGGGAGTCGGGGAGGTCTCGCTCGTCGACCTGCTGCGACAAGCCCTGCGGATGCGTCCCGACCGCCTCGTCGTCGGCGAGGTGCGCGGTGCCGAGGTGCGTGAACTGCTCGCCGCCCTCAACACCGGCCACGACGGGGGGATGAGCACGCTGCACGCCAACGGCCCGCAGGAGGTCCCCGCGAGGTTCGAGGCGCTCGGTTCGCTGGCCGGGCTGCCACGCCACGCCGTGCACGCCCAACTTCGCCAGGCGCTCCAGGCGGTGGTGCACGTGGAGCGTCGCGACGGTGTGCGGCGCGTGGTCGTGATCGGCGTGGTGGTGCCAGACCCGTCCGACCCCGGTTGTGTCCGGGTGGTCGACGCGGTCGTCGATCGGGGCGGAGGGCTGCGAGCGGGTCCAGGTCGCGACCGGCTGCTGAGTCTGCTGCCCTTGGTCGCGACACGGTGCGGCTGGGCTCGACCGTGCTGACCGCGGCGGTGTTGGCCGCACTTGCGGTCTGTGCCTGGCCGGCTCGAGGCAGTCGAGGGTCGGCGGATGCCGCGGGGCGGTTCGAGCCGGTCGGTTCGTCGGCCTCCGGCGGCTCCTGGTGGCGGTGGCACGCCCGGGTGAGCGACCGGGTGCTGCGCAGGCATCGCCCACCCTGGGTCGCCGATCTCGCCGAGGTGACGGCGGTTGGTCTTGCGGCCGGGCTCGATCTGCCGTCCGCTGTGTCGGTCGCAGCCCGCTCGCCCGGCATCGAGGCGGCGGCTCCGTGGCTGGGGCCGCGCATCGTGGCGTCCGCCTCATCCGGTGGTGCCGTCCTCGTCCTCGAGCCCGAGCCGGATGCCCTGTCCTCGCAGGACCGTCACGATCTTCGTGTCCTCGAGGCGGCCTGGCGACTCACCGAGGAGGCAGGTGCCGCGTCATCCGTGGTCACCGCCGCCGCGGCCGAGTCCATCCGGGCGCGGCGTGCTGCAGGTGATCGGGCAGGCGTCGTCGCCGCGGGCCCGCGGGCCTCGATGTGGCTGCTCTCGGCGCTACCCGTCGCAGGGCCACTCGCCGCCCTGCTCGTCGGGCTCACCCCCGGGCGGCTCTACGGAACCGGACCGGCGCAGGCGGCAGCGGCCGTCGGTCTGCTGCTCACCGCGCTCGGTTGGTCCTGGTCGCGAGGCCTGCTTCGGCGGGCACTGCGGGCAGGCCGCACAGACGGGAGCGTGGGGTGACGGGCTGGCTCTGCGTGGGGCCGGAAGCGGGTGGGGGCGTCATGGTGGCCATGGCGATGTCGCTCGCGGCGGTGTCGGTTCTCGTCTGGCCGTCGGGAGGCAGGTGGGCCCCGCGCGCAGGAGGCAGGCCAGGCGAGCAGGTGCCGAGCGGGGAAGGTGGTGCCCGGGACCAGTCGGCCACGGTGGAGGAGGCTGCGGCAGCGCTGGCCCTCGTCGCGGCAGCCCTGCGCAGCGGCATGGGGTCCCTGGAGGCGCTCGAGGCCGTCGCTCGGCTCTGCCCCGATGCTGCTGGTCGTGAGCTGGCGATCGTCGCGGCGGCGCACCGGTGGGGAGAGGCCAGTGACGTCGCGTGGGCGCGGGTGGGCCCGGGGTGGCAGACGGCGGCGGTGTCGTGGCACGCCGCCCAGAGCGCGGGCGCCGCTCCGGCCGGGTTGCTGGCGGCTGCCGCCCGGCGGATGCACGACGAAGAGGCCCGTCGCGTCGAGGCCGCTGTGCAGCGAGCCGGCGTGCTGCTCGTCCTGCCCCTCGGGGCCTGCTTCCTCCCGGGATTCGTCGCGACGACGGTGGTGCCCGTCGTGCTGTTGTTGCTCGGCGGGCTCAGCGCCGCCAGTCCCTAGAGAACGGCCCCAGAAGGCCGTCGTGTCGGGGGTGGCTGTCCACAGGCGGGCACGGACGTGCGGGTCGTCCACAGGTTCGTCGGTGCCCTCAGCGCGTGCGAGCCGAGTCGCGAAGAGTGCTCACCAGGGGCGCGAGACACGCGCTCGTGGATGCAGAGGAGGTCGCGATGGCGACACAACTGGTACGCAGGATCAGCCGACTGGCGCGACGGGTCAGTGACCTGGGCGAGGCGGGCATGACGACGGCCGAGTATGCCGTCGGCACGGTGGCCGCTGTGGCCTTCGCCGGGTTGCTCCTGGCTGTGGTGCGGTCAGGGCCGGTCAAGAGCGCCCTGTCCGACATCATCGTCGGGGCGCTCGGCAGCGGGGCCTGACCGTGCGGCGTCGGCATGAGCGCGGGATGGCGACCGCCGAGTTGGCGGTGGCGATCCCGAGCCTGCTCGCCGTCCTGGTTGTGGCGTTGTCTGCCGTCGACCTGGGCCTGTCGCAGGTGCGCTGCGTCGACGCCGCCCGGCTCGGGGCGCGTCTGGTGGCCAGGGCCGAGCCCGAGCCAGTGGTGGTCAGAGAGGCTCTGCGTGCGGCTCCCGACGGGGCGAGCGTTGCGGTGAGCCGCAGCGGTGGGTTTGGCACCGTGACGGTCACCGCGCCCGGGCCCGCCGTGGTGATGGCGATCGGCGTGGTCGGTCCTCCTCGTGCGACCGCCGTCGCGTCGCTGGAGGTGACCCGGTGAAGTTCCCGCCGGTGCCGCGCCGAGAGCGGGGGAGCGCCACCGTCCTCGCCGTCGCGGCCATCGCCGTGGTGCTGTCCATGGCCGCAGCAGCGCTGGTCGTGACCGCCACCGTGCGTGATGTCCACGTGGCCCGAGGAGCCGCCGACCTGGCAGCCCTCGCCGCCGCCGGCCCGCTCGCCGTCGGTGCCGAGCCCGACTGCGGAGCGGCCCGACGGGTCGCAGCAGCCAACTCGGCGACGCTGTCGTCATGCAGTCCTGACGGTGCGGGCACGGTCGTGGTGTCCGTGACGCTCACCCGGTCAACGGCCCCGGGCTGGTTCACCGGCCCCGGCGTCGTCTCTGCCCGCTCGCGGGCAGGTGTCGAACCGTTGCCGTGAGCGGGCTCCCCTGCGGGGAGCCCGGGTGTTCAGGCCCCCGGCGTGGGTGGGCTGCTCTGGTCGCGAGGTGCCACGGCCTGCTGACGCAACGCCGCGGTCTCGGCCTCGTGCTGGCGCCGCTCCTCGGCGAGCTGCTTGTCGCGTGCCTCGACCTCGGCCTTCATCCGCTCGGCGTCGGCTTCGCGTGCTGCCTGGGCGGCCTTGGCGTCCTCGGTGGCCTGGGCACGCAGCCGCTTCTGGCGCCGCAGACCTGCGCGCAGCACCGCCCAGCCGAGCCAGAAGGTCGAGATCACGACCATGCCGGTGATGAGGAAGGCCAGCGGGGGAAGGCTGAGGGTGCCGAAGGGAAGGTCCACCGCGACCGGGGCATCGATCGACGCCGTTCCCGTCACGAGAAGGACGCCGGCGAGGACCGCGAGCAGGACGAGGACAACCCCGAGAAGCACCATGGCGGCGACTGTACCCACCTCAGGGCGCGGAGACGCCGGGAGCAGCAGGCTCAAGCGCGAGGTCCAGAACAGCGACGGCACCGGCCTTGTCGAGGGGTTCGTTGCCGTTGCCGCACTTCGGCGACTGCACGCACGCCGGGCACCCCGTGGTGCACCCGCAGTGGAGCACCGCGTCGCGGGTCGCGGCCACCCACTCCCCGAAGTCCGAGAACCCGCGTTCGGCGAACCCCGCCCCGCCCGGGTAGCCGTCGAACACCATGATGGTCGGCATCCCGGTGTCCGGGTGCAGTGCCGTCGAGACACCGCCGACGTCCCACCTGTCCGAGGTGGCGACCAGCGGCAGCATCCCGATGGCGGCGTGTTCGGCCGCGTGCAGCGCCCCGGGGACCACCGCCTCCCCGACACCCGCTGCCGCGAGCCCTTCATCGGTCACGGTCCACCACACCGCCTTGGTGGTCAGCGATCGTTCCGGCAGGTCGAGCGGGTGGGTGCCGAGCACCTCGCCCGACGGCAGTCGACGCATGAACCCGGTGACCTGGGTCGTCACCCGCACGCTGCCGAAACACACCTGGACGTGGGCACGCTGGACGGACCGGTCGGTGGAGAGGATGTCGAAGCGGCTCACCGACTGTGCGTGCGTGGACCACCCGGGGTCGCCGCGCACCACCTGGGCGGCCCGGGCCTCCAGGTCGAGCTCGGTCACCACCCATGCCTCGCCCTGGTGCACGTGCACGGCTCCCGTGTGCACCTGCCCGTGGGCCGACGCCTCGTCGACCGTGCCGAGCACCCTGCCGGTGCGAGCCTCGACGATCGCGACGACGTCGGTGACCCCCCGCAGCGAGATGTGATCGGCGGGGCGCTCCTCCCGCGCCCAGAACCAGCCGGTCGGGCGGCGACGAAGGATGCCGCGGGCCACCAGGGCCTCGACGAGGCGGCGGGCGTGCGGCCCGAACATCGCCAGGTCGCCCTCGGTGAGCGGGAGCTCGGCCGCCGCGGCCGCCAGGTGAGGCGCCAGCACGTGCGGGTTGTCGGGGTCGAGCACGGTCGCCTCGACCGGGGAGCCGAACACGGCGTCGGGATGCCGGACGAGGAAGGTGTCGAGCGGGTCGTCGGCCGCGACGAACACGGCCAAGGAGTCCTCGCCGGAGCGACCCGCACGCCCCGCCTGCTGCCACAGGCTCGCGCGGCGTCCCGGCCACCCCGCCAGCACGACGGCATCCAGACCGCTGATGTCGATGCCGAGCTCGAGCGCGTTCGTGGCAGCCAGGCCACGCACCGACCCGTCGCGCAGCTTCGCCTCGAGGGCTCGACGCTCGACCGGGAGGTAGCCGCCGCGGTACGCCGACACCCCGGCAGCCAGCGCCGGGTCGTCCTGCTCGATGCGGCGTCGCGCGCTGCTCGCGAGCGACTCCGCCCCGGCCCGGCTGCGCGCGAACGCGACCACCTGCACCCCGCGCAGGACCAGCTCGGCCACGATCTGCGCGGCCTCCGTCGTCGCCGACCGGCGCTGCTCGTCCTCGATCGACGGCTCCCACAACGCGAAGGTGAGGGCGCCGCGAGGCGAGCCGTCCTGCGTGACGGCCGCGACCGGCATCCCCACGAGGCGCGACGCGTGGGTCGCGGGGTCGCTCACCGTCGCGGACGCGAGCACGAACGTCGGGTACGCGCCGTAGCGAGCCGCGACCCGGCGCAGCCGGCGGATCACCGACGCCACGTGGGAGCCGAACACCCCGCGGTAGACGTGGCACTCGTCGATGACGACGTGACGCAGCGACCGCAGGAACCGCGACCAACGCTCGTGGCCCGGCAGGAGGGAGTGGTGGAGCAGGTCGGGGTTGGTGAGCACGACGTTGGCGTGGTCGCGGGTCCACCGCCGCTCATCGGGCGGGGTGTCGCCGTCATAGGTCGCGGCCCGAACCCCGGGCACCGCGAGGGCGTCGATGCGCGCGAGCTGGTCGGCCGCGAGCGCCTTGGTGGGCGCGAGGTAGATGGCGGTCGCGCCTTGACCTCCGGCGGCGGCGGCGCCCTCGCTCGCGGCTCCGAGCACCGGGACGAGGTAGCCCAGGCTCTTTCCGGATGCCGTGCCTGTCGCCAGGACGACGTGCTCACCAGCGGCGGCGAGGTCGATGGCGGCCCGTTGGTGGGTCCACGGTGCCTCGATCCCCGCCCCGAGCAGCGCCGAGAGCACCGCGGGGGCAACCGTGTCCGGCCACGTCGACACCTGCGCGTCCCTCGCCGGCAGCCGCTCGACGTGCAGCAGCCGCTCGCTGCGGGCCCCCGCGGCAAGTGCGGCGAGGTGGTTCTCAGCGGCGGACATGCCGGTTACGGTAGGCGGTGCCTCCGACCCCCATCAGCAGCCCTGCCGCGTGAAACGTCCGTGGACAGCGGCAACGACCGAAAGTGGTGCCTCCTCGTGGACCTCTCCGTGAGCACCTCCCAGCAGGACGGTGTCGCTGTCGTCACCGTGAGCGGTGAGGTCGACGTCTACACCGCGGCCAAGCTGCGTGCAGCCCTCGACGAGGAGATCGCCGCCGGCCGCAACCGGCTCGTCGTCGACCTCGACGCCGTCACCTTCCTGGACTCCACCGGCCTCGGCGTGCTCATCGGGCGCCTGAAGGTCGTGCGCAACCACTCGGGCTGGCTGCGGGTCGTCTGCACCCAGGACCGGGTGCTGCGGGTCTTCCGGATCACCGGGTTGGACACCGTGATCGGCATCCACGACACGCGCGAGGACGCGCTCTCCTCCTGAGGGTGACCTGAGTCACTCCGGCGTCGGGGTCTGCCGACGGCGTGTCGGCCGGTAAGGTGCGCCCGAGCGTCCTGCCGTCGGCGTGACTCGCCCCGGGACGCACAACCCGTCAAGGAGGATGGAATGGCACCGCTTGCGCTCGCTTCGGCTGAGTCAGGCTCGGCCCTGGAACTCGCCGGGACGAACCTCACGCTCGTCGTCACCGTCGCGGCCATCGCGGTCGTGGCGCTCGTCATGGGGTTCGTCTTCAGGAACCAGGTACTGAGCGCCGACCCCGGCACCGAGAAGATGCAGGAGATCGGCGCTGCCGTCGAGGAGGGCGCGCAGGCATTCCTCGCACGACAGTTCAAGACCCTCAGCGTCTTCGTCGTTCTGGTCTTCGGGTTGCTCCTGCTGCTCCCGGCCGACGATGCCGCCGTGCGGTGGGGCCGCTCCGGCTTCTTCGTCCTCGGCGCGCTGTTCTCCGCGGCGATCGGGTACCTGGGCATGAGCCTGGCCGTCAAGGCCAACGTGCGCGTCGCGTCGGCCGCCCGCGGCGAGAACGGCCGCGACGCCGGCATGAAGATCGCCTTCCGCACCGGTGGCGTCGTCGGCATGGCGACGGTCGGGCTGGGCCTGCTCGGCGCAGCCATCGTCGTCATCCTCTACGAAGGTGACGCACCCAAGGTCCTCGAGGGCTTCGGCTTCGGTGCCGCGCTGCTCGCGATGTTCATGCGCGTCGGCGGCGGCATCTTCACCAAGGCCGCGGACGTCGGCGCCGACCTCGTCGGCAAGATCGAGGCCGGCATCCCCGAGGACGACCCGCGCAACGCCGCCACGATCGCCGACAACGTCGGTGACAACGTCGGTGACTGCGCCGGCATGGCAGCTGACCTCTTCGAGTCCTACGCGGTCATGCTCGTCGCCGCGCTCATCCTCGGCTCGGTCGCGTTCGGCGAGTACGGCCTGGTGTTCCCGCTGATCGTCCCGGCCATCGGCGCGGTCACCGCGCTCCTCGGCGTGTTCATCACCAAGGCCCGTCCCGGTGAGAACGCCCTCAGCGCCATCAACCGCGGCTTCTACATCTCCGCCGCCATCTCGGCCGTGCTGTCCGCCATCGCGGCCTACGTCTACCTGCCCGCGACCTTCGGCGAGCTCGGCTCCTCCAACGAGGAGATCAACGCGCTCGAGGGCGACCCGCGCCTGACCGCGGTCCTCGCCGTGCTCATCGGCATCGTGCTCGCCGCCGTCATCCTCTGGCTGACCGGCCACTACACCGGCACCGACAAGCGCCCGACCCTCGACGTCGCCCGCACCACCCTGACCGGCCCCGCCACGGTGGTGCTCTCCGGCATCGGTGTGGGTCTGGAGTCGGCGGTGTTCACCGCCGGCATCATCGCCGGTGCGGTCTACCTCGCGTTCCTGCTCGGTGCCGGCTCGACGGCCCTGGCGCTGTTCCTCATCGCGCTCGCCGGCTGTGGCCTGCTGACCACCGTCGGCGTCATCGTGGCGATGGACACCTTCGGCCCCGTCTCCGACAACGCCCAGGGCATCGCCGAGATGTCGGGTGACGTCGACGAGGAGGGGGCGCAGATCCTCACCGAGCTCGACGCCGTCGGCAACACCACGAAGGCCATCACCAAGGGCATCGCGATCGCCACGGCCGTCCTCGCGGCCACGGCGCTGTTCGGCTCCTACACCGACGCCTGGCAGAGCACGGTCCGTTCGCTCGACGTCTCGGGGGTCACCGAGGCCGAGGGCCAGGACTTCCTCAACAGCGCCTACGGTCTGGTCACCGACCCCAACACGCTCGTCGGGGTCATCCTCGGTGCGGCCGTCGTCTTCCTCTTCTCCGGTCTGGCCATCAACGCCGTGACCCGGGCAGCCGGCGCCATCGTGTTCGAGGTGCGCCGCCAGTTCCGCGAGCACCCGGGCATCATGAACTACACCGAGAAGCCCGAGTACGGCCGCGTCGTCGACATCTGCACCCGTGACTCGCTGCGCGAGCTCGCGACGCCGGGTCTGCTCGCCGCCCTGATGCCGGTCGCTGTGGGCTTCGGCCTCGGTGTCGGCGCCCTGGCCGGGTTCCTTGCCGGTGCCATCGGTGCCGGTGCGCTCATGGCCGTCTTCCTGGCCAACTCCGGTGGCTCGTGGGACAACGCCAAGAAAATCGTCGAGGACGGCGCACACGGCGGCAAGGGCTCCGAGGCCCACGCGGCCGCGGTCATCGGCGACACCGTCGGCGACCCGTTCAAGGACACCGCCGGACCGGCCATCAACCCCCTGCTCAAGGTGATGAACCTCGTCTCCGTGCTCATTGCACCCGCCATCGTCACCCTGTCCATCGGCAACGACGCCTCCTCGCCGTTGCGCTACGGCATCGCGGCGGTGGCCCTGACGATCGTCGTCGCCGCCGTCGCCTACTCCAAAAGCAAGGACCTGGCCATCGGCGGGGACGCCGACCCCGACGCCGCGATAGCCACGGCGCACCACCCCGAGCAGATCCACTGACGGCACGACCGCTGCGAGAACCCGGGTCCATCTTCCCGGGTTCTCGCACCGGTCGCCGTTGAGGGGGTTCCTTTCGGCTCAGGAGCGTCCCCGGTGCGGTGTCGTGGGCGGCGCGAGGAGGACCTGTGAGCGTTTCGGCAGCAGCGGACGAGTCGGCAGGGACCAAGGGCTTCCTGGGGTGAATCGAGCGGGTGCGGCAACAAGGTGCCGCACCCGGCGATGATCTTCCTCGGGCTCATCGCCATCCTCATCGTCCTGTCCGCGGTCATGGCCGCGATGGGCATCAGCGTGACTACCGAGGTCGTCGAGCCGGTCGAGACCAGCGTCAGCGAGACCTACGACGACGCGGGTTCCAGGGATCCCTCGATCGAGCGGAAAGCGGCCGATCCGAGTACGAGGTCGTCACCGAGACCATCGAGGTCCGGAGCCTGCTGTCCGCGGACGGCATCCGGCAGATCTTCACGACCGTCGTCCAGAACTTCAACGACTTCGGGGTCGTCGCCGTGATCCTCGTCGCGATGATCGGCGTGGGGGTCGCGGAGGAGGCCGAGCGCATCGCGGCCCTCATCCGCAAGATGGTTCAGGTGGCGCCGGCCAGCGCCATCACCTTCATCATCGTGCTCCTCGGTGGCGTCTCGAGCGTGGCCTCCGACGCCGGCTACCTGGTGCTCATCCCGCTCGGGGCGGCGGCCTTCGTCAGTCTCGGTCGCCACCCGCTCGCCGGGATCGCCGCCGCGTACGCCGGGGTGAGCGCCTCGTTCTCTCGGTGGGGTCGCGCCCGGGGCCCCCGAGCTCAACGTCACGCACAACCTGTTCTTCGCCATCGGCTCGGCGCTCTTCACCGCGATCGTCATGACGGTGCTCACCGAGAAGTACGTCGAGCCCAGACGGCGGGCATGGGCACGGTCGTCTCGATGATGCTGCCGTACACCGTGGTCCTGCTCGTGACGTGGACGCTGTTCTTCGTCATCTGGTACCCCACGGGGATCCCGTGGGGCCTCGGCGCTCCGGTCGAGCTGCCGGGCGGATAGGAGCGCGCCAGGCCCGGCGGACGACCGGGCCCCACGGCATCCGATGACGTCGTGGGGCCGCACCGCATACGCTCGTCCACGATGACCACCAACCCGCCCCGCGTCGACCCCGCGCTCATCAGCGCGCTCCGGGCCGACCTGCGCACCTCCCGGTTCACCGTCGCCGGTGTGCTCGACCTGCTCGGCCCGATGGCCGCCGCCGCCCTGGACCGTGAGCAGGCGCTCCCGGTGCAGCGGGTGACAGCTGCCACCGACGCGCCGTGCGGCACGCTCATCCGCCTGTTCACCCTCGGTGACCCGGTGGATGCCGCCGAGGCCGAACGTGCGTTGCCCACCCTCGGAGTCGAGGGGGCGGTCGCGCTCGGCCTGCTCGCTCCGGAGGGTGATGGGGTCGTCGCGTTGTGCGACCTGCGGCCCTACGCCGGCGACGACGTCGACTGGTGGGTCGCCTCCGACCTCGACGAGCTGGCGACGCGTCGACCCGTGCGCCAGAACCACGTCCTCGGCATCGGTGGGGCGTCGACGACCCTCGCCTCCTGGACCCCGCGCCCCCGGGTGGCGCGGGCGCTCGACCTCGGGACGGGCTGTGGGGTGCAGGCGCTGCACCTCGCCCAGCACGCCGACGAGGTCGTCGTCACGGACCTCTCGGAGCGGGCGCTGGCCTTTGCGCGGTTCAACGCCGCCCTCGACGGGGCCGGGTGGCACGTGCGGTCGGGGTCCATGCTCGAGCCGGTCGAGGGCGAGCGGTTCGGCCTCGTCGTGAGCAACCCCCCGTTCGTCATCACCCCGCGCTCGGGTGAGGTGCCGTTGTACGAGTACCGCGACGGCGGCGCCGCCGGGGATGCCGTGGTGCGCGACCTCGTCATGGGGGTCGGTGCGCACCTCGAGCCCGGAGGCATCGCCCACTTCCTGGGCAACTGGGAGGTCCCGCGTGGAACGACGTGGACCGAGCGGGTCGGTGGCTGGATCGAGGGCACCGGCCTGGACGCCTGGGTCGTGCAGCGGGAGGTGCAGGACCCGGCGGAGTACGCCGAGACGTGGGCCCGGGACGGGGGGCACCACCCCGGCACCGCAGACTTCAACACGATGTACGCCGCGTGGCTCGACGACTTCGAGTCCCGCGACGTCGAGGCGATCGGGTTCGGGGTGGTGACGTTGCACCGGCCTGAGGTCGAGCGGGCTCCCTTCGTCGACCTCATGGACGTGTCGTGGCCCGTGGAGTCACCGATGGGCCCGACCGTGTTGGCCGGCATCGAGGCACGCTGCTGGCTCGCCGAGCACGACGACGAGGCGGTGCTGGACACTGCCTGGGCCTGCGCCCCCGACGTCCACGAGGAACGGCACAGCCTCCCGGGCGCGGAGCACCCGAGCGTCATCGTCCTGCGCCAGGGCGGGGGGCTGCGTCGCCACCTGACGCTGACGACCGTGACCGCGGCCTACGCCTCGGTGTGCGACGGCGACCTGAGCGCGCGGGCTGCTTCGGCAGCGATCTCGGGGCTGTTGGACCTCGATTCGGATGCCGTGCGCGACGAGATCGTGGCGTTCGTGCGGGACGCGGCCAAGGACGGCCTCCTGCGCTGACCAGCATCCGGGCCTGAGGGTGCGTCGATGGCTGGGCCGAACTCCCGATGTGCGCTCCAACTCTCGTTGGGCGCTGCTGCAACAGCGCACATCGGGAGTATGGATCTGCGAGTGGAGTTGGGCCCCGCCATCGAGCGGCGCCGCATCAGGCCGCGAGTCTCCGAGTTCGAGGTCTTGGTCGGTTGAGGGGCGAACATGAGGACGCCCTCATGTATGCCTCACGACCACCTCATCAACGTCCTCGAGGCTGGTGCAACAGCAGGCGGCACCCCGTCGCCCCCAGTACCAGGAGGACTTGAGATGAAGACCCTGCCCCGCAAGACGTGGATGATCAGTGGCGCGCTCGGCGCCATCGCCCTCACCGGTGCGGTTGCGGCCGGTGGCGCATCGGCGGACACCCCCACCCCGTCCCCGAGCGCCACCAGCCTCATCGAGTCGGTGCCCGTGCCCACCGACACGACGATCGTGCTGGAGCCCGAGGCCCGCAGCGCGGCGACGAGCGAGCCCGCGGCCACGACGAGCGCACCGGCCGCGACCACGCAGGCACCCGCCACCAAGGGAAGCACGACGGAGGTGACCCCGGCGGCCTCGGCGAACACGCCCAACACGCCGAACTCGCCCGTGAGCCCGGCCAGCCCGAAGTCGGCGAACACCCCCAACACGCCGAACTCGCCCGTGAGCCCGGCCAGCCCGAAGTCGGCGAACACGCCCAACACGCCCAACACCCCGGCATCCCCGGTCTCCGCGCCGAGCGCGTGACCCGCAGCTGATGACCGGCACGGCATCCGACCTCCCGGGGCTCCCGGCGACCACGTCGCCGCCAGAGCCCCGGGAGGCCGACGAGCTCGAGCTGCTCACCGGCCCGGGCGCGAGGGAACCGCTCTCGCTTGCCGTCGCGACGGTTCAGGCCGAGCTGGCGGACCACGAGGTGCACTCCGTCCAGCACCGTCCGGGCGACGGCGTCACCGTCGGCTACCGGGTGTGGCTGCGCACCACCTCGGGTGACCTGATCGAGGACTACGTGCTCCTCAGCTCCACCGCCGGACGTGACGTGCCCGATGACGCGGCTCACGTGGTGAGCATGCACGGGCCGTCGGGGCGACTGCTCGGGTGGCGGCATCCGCACGACCCTGCCCTGCCGGGGCTGGAGGCCGGGTGCGACCCCGTCGCCCTGGAGCAGGTCGTGCCGGGGGTCGGACCCGTGACGAGCATCGAGCTGCTGGGGTACCGACCCCTGCGGCGGGCCGTGGTCCGTGCGGTGCGTGACGGGCGGACGACGTACGTCAAGGTGCTGCGCCCCGCCGCGGGGCGGGGCGGCGCGCCGGATGTCCTTCACAGGTTGGCGGTTCTCGGCGATGCGGGTCTACCCGTGCCCGCGGTGCTCGCGGCCCGCAGCGACGGGATCGTCGTCCTGGAGGAGGTCGCCGGCACCCCGCTCGTCGAAGCCATCGGCCAGGACGACGCGCGCGGCCTCGAGCTCGACCGCCTCGTCGCACTGCTCGACGCCCTGCCCGCGTCCGTTCTCGACCTGCCTCGGCGCCCGGCGTGGTCGGACCGGGCATCGGACTATGCGGATGCCGTGGCCGCCGCCGGAATCCACGCCGACCGTGCGCTCGCCGTCGGTCGCGAGGTCGTGGAACGGTCGCGGACGGTTGACCTCGGGCCGGTCGTCGCGACCCACGGTGACTTCCACGAGGGACAGCTGACGGTCACCCTGATGGGAGAGGGCTGGCGACCGAGCGGCCTGCTCGACGTCGACACCGTGGGGCCCGGCCACCGGGTCGACGACCTGGCCTGTCTCGTCGCCCACGCGATCGCGCTCGGCCCTGCCGGTGAGGCGGTGGCGCGGCGCTGGGAGGAGGCGGCTCGGGGCGTCGTCGACCCGCAAGCGCTGGCCGTGCGCACGGCAGGGGTGCTCCTGTCGCTCGCCGCAGGTGCGGTGCATGAGGCACACCTGGCGATGTCGACGGCTGACCTGCTCGATGCCGCCGAGGCGCGTCTCGGGAAAACCGTTTGTGAGTGAGTGCTCACTCACATAGAGTGTCCGGGTGCCACCCCGTGCCCCAGCCCTCAGCCCTGAAGAGCGCCGAGCCGCCCTCGTCGACGTGACCCTGCCGCTCCTGCGCGAGCACGGCCCGTCGGTGACGACCCGTCAGGTCGCCGAGGCCGCCGGCATCGCCGAGGGCACCGTCTTCCGCGCGTTCGGCAGCAAGGACGAACTCGTCCAGGCCTGTGTCGCCGCGGTCTTCGACTCCGCCCCGGCCGTCGCCGAGCTGCGCACCATCGACCCGTCGCTGACCCTCGACGAGCGGCTCACCTCGGGGGTCGCCATCCTGCTGCGGCACGTCGAAAGCATCGTGGGCCTCATCTCGGTGCTCCACCACGCCGGTTCGCCGGCCGGTGGCCCGGTTGCCCATGACGCGAAGCGACACCAGCGACCGTCGGACCCCGAGGTCGACGCCGCCTTCCTCGACCTCATCGGTGACGATGCCGCGGCCCTGCGCAAACCGGCATCCGACGTCGTCGCCCTGCTCCAGCTCCTCACGCTCTCGAGCGTGCACCCGCTCATGTCGACCGGCCGCCTCGACGCGGCCGACATCGTCGACGTCGTCCTCGACGGCACCCGGAAGAAGGCCTGATGCTCTACCGACTCGTGCGCACGCACCTCACCCCGTACGCGGCCTCCCTGCTGGTGCTGCTCGCCCTCCAGTTCGTTGCGACGATCGCGTCGTTGTACCTGCCCAGCCTCAACGGCCGGATCATCGACGAGGGCGTCGCGGTCGGCGACACCGGCTTCATCATGCGCGCGGGCGCGATCATGCTCGTGGTCTCCCTCGTGCAGATCGCGGCCACGATCGCGGCGACCCGCATCGGTGCCCAGTCCGCGGCATCCCTGGGCCGTGACATCCGCGCCCGAGTCTTCCGCACCGTCGGCGCCTTCTCCGCGCAGGAGCTCTCCCGCTTCGGCGCGCCCACCCTCATCAGCCGCAGCACCAACGACGTGACCCAGGTGCAGACCGTCGTCTACATGATGCTGGCGATGATGGTGTCCGCGCCGATCATGATGGTCGGCGGCGTCGTCATGGCCATTCGTGAGGATGCCGGGTTGTCCTGGCTCGTCGCCGTCGCCGTCCCAGCGTTGGCCATCGCCATCGGGCTCGTCATCCGGCAGATGATCCCCCACTTCCGGGCCATGCAGACGGCCGTGGACTCGGTGAACCGGATCCTGCGCGAGCAGATCACCGGCATCCGGGTCGTGCGGGCGTTCGTGCGTGAGGACGTCGAGCGCGAGCGGTTCGCCGAGGCCAACACCACCTACACCGGCACGGCGCTGGCCGTCGGCAAGCTGATGGCCCTGGCCTTCCCGATCGTCATGGTCATCTTCAACGCCTCCACCGTCGCGGTGCTGTGGTTCGGGGCCCAGCGCATCGACACCGGGGACATGCAGATCGGCGCGCTGACCGCGTTCATGGCCTACCTCATCCAGATCCTCATGTCGGTGATGATGGCGACCTTCATGGCGATGATGATCCCGCGGGCCACGGTGTCGGCCGGGCGCATCCAGGAGGTGCTCGACACCCAGACCTCGGTGCACGCGCCCGCCCACCCGGTCGCCATCCCCACGGGGCCGGTGCGGGTCGAGCTGCGCGACGTCACCTTCGCCTACCCGGGCGCCGAGGCCCCCGTGCTGCGCGAGGTCTCGCTCGTCGCGGAGCCGGGCACCACGACGGCGGTCGTCGGGTCGACGGGGTCGGGCAAGACGACGCTGCTCGGGGTCATTCCGCGGCTGCACGACGTCACCTCGGGGCAGGTGCTGGTCGGGGGGGTCGACGTGCGCGACGCCGACCCCGAGCACCTGTGGTCGCACATCGGGCTGGTGCCGCAGCGGCCGTACCTGTTCACCGGGACCGTCGCCTCGAACCTGCGCTACGGCGACCCGGACGCGACCGACGACGAGCTGTGGGAGGCCCTGCGGGTCGCCCAGGCCGAGGACTTCGTGCGGGAGATGCCCGACGGGCTCGAGTCCCCGATCTCGCAGGGCGGCACCAACGTCAGCGGCGGCCAGCGGCAGCGGCTCGCGATCGCCCGAGCCCTGGTGAGCAAGGCCGACATCTACCTGTTCGACGACGCCTTCTCGGCCCTGGACGTCGCCACCGATGCCCGGTTGCGCGCCGCGCTGCGCCCGGTCACCCGCGACGCCGCGGTGATCGTCGTCGCACAGCGGGTGTCCACGATCCTGCACGCCGACCGCATCGTCGTCCTCGACGAGGGGCGGGTCGTCGGCAGCGGCTCTCACGAGGAACTGCTCGAGACCTGCCCGACCTACCTCGAGATCGTGCAGTCCCAGCAAGCGATCGAGGAGGCGGCATGAGCGAGGTGCGCAACGAGGAGGAGAAGGCGGCCGCGCAGCGCCGCGGCCCGGCATCCGCCCATCGTGGTGGCCCGCCGCACGCGGCGATCGGGATGCCGACCGAGAAGTCGCAGAACTTCCTCCCGTCAGCCAAGCGGGTCCTCGCGCTCATGGCGCCCGAGCGGCTCATCGTGTGGGCGGTCGTGGTGCTGGCGCTCGGCAGCGTCGCCCTCAACGCGATCGGCCCGAAGATCCTCGGCTCGGCGACCGACCTGATCTTCGCCGGGGTGTTCAGCCGCCAGATCCCGGCGGGCGTCACCCAGGAACAGGCGGTGCAGGGGCTGCGGGACCGCGGCGAGACGCAGATCGCCGACATGCTCGCCGCGATGCAGAACATCGTGCCGGGGTCGGGCATCGACTTCGGCGCGCTCGGCCGCATCCTGCTCATCGTGCTCGTGATCTACGTGGTGGCCGCGCTGCTCCAGTGGCTCCAGGGGCGGCTGCTCACCGGGGCGGTGAACCGCACGATCTTCGCGCTGCGCCGCAACGTCGAGGACAAGCTGAACCGGTTGCCGCTGCCCTACGTCGACGGGCAGCCGCGCGGCGAGCTGCTCAGCCGGGTCACCAACGACATCGACAACGTCGCGCAGAGCCTTCAGCAGACCCTGAGCCAGCTGCTCACCTCGCTGCTGACGGTCATCGCCATGGTCGGCATGATGATCTGGATCTCGCCGCTGCTCGCCCTCATCGCCCTGGTGACGATCCCGGTGACGATGGTCGTCACGGCGATGATCGGCAAGCGCAGCCAGAAGCACTTCGTGCAGCAGTGGAAGAGCACCGGCGAGGTCAACGCCGTCGTCGAGGAGACCTTCACCGGGCACGAGCTCGTCAAGGTCTTCGGCCGCCAGGCCGAGGCCGACCGCGACTTCGCCGTTCGCAACGACGCCCTGCACCACGCGAGCTTTCGCGCCCAGTTCATCAGCGGCATCATCATGCCGACGATGATGTTCATCGGGAACCTCAACTACGTCGCGATCGCGGTCGTCGGTGGGCTGCGGGTCGCGTCGGGCTCGATGAGCCTGGGTGACGTGCAGGCGTTCATCCAGTACTCCCGCCAGTTCACCCAGCCGCTGACGCAGGTGGCGTCGATGGCCAACCTCATGCAGAGCGGCGTCGCCTCTGCGGAGCGGGTGTTCGCGGTGTTGGATGCCGTGGAGCAGGAGCCGGATGCCGTCACCCCGGCACGCATCAGCGACCCTCGCGGGCGGGTCGCGTTCGAGGACGTGTCGTTCTCCTACCGGGAGGACACCCCGCTCATCGAGAACCTCGACCTCGTCGTCGAGCCCGGCCAGACGGTGGCGATCGTCGGCCCGACCGGGGCCGGCAAGACGACGCTGGTCAACCTCGTGCTGCGCTTCTACGAGCTGAACGGTGGCCGGATCACCCTCGACGGGGTCGACATCACCGAACTGACCCGGCACGACCTGCGCTCACGCATCGGCATGGTGCTCCAGGACACCTGGCTGTTCTCCGGCACGATCCGCGAGAACATCGCCTACGGGCGGCCGGGGGCGAGCGACGCAGAGGTGCTCGAGGCGGCGCGCGCGACCTACGTCGACCGGTTCGTGCACATGCTGCCCGACGGCTACGACACCGTGCTCAACGCCGAGGCCGACAACATCAGCGCCGGTGAACGACAGCTCATCACCATCGCCCGAGCCTTCCTCGCGGCGCCGTCGCTGCTCATCCTTGACGAGGCGACGTCGTCGGTGGACACCCGCACCGAGCTGCTCGTGCAGCACGCGATGTCGGCGCTGCGCTCGGATCGCACGAGCTTCGTCATCGCGCACCGACTCTCGACGATCAGGGATGCCGACCTCATCCTCGTCATGGAGTCCGGCCGGATCGTCGAGCGGGGGTCACACGCCGAACTGCTCGCGGCTGGTGGTGCCTTCGCCGCCTTGTACGCAGCCCAGTTCGCCGGCGCGGCGACGGATCTCGACGAGGAGAGCGGCGTCCCCGCCGTTGTCTGAGGCCGCTGGGGGCGGGGTCGGGAGCGACTGACCGCCCGGTCGCCTGGGCGGCCGGGCGGTTCAGGGCCATGACGCGATGCCATCGGGCAGGATCGGGGCCATGAGCGCGCTGACGGCAGGCATGACGACGGTCGGTGACCTCCCGCTGTACCGGGCGGTTCCGTCGGGGGAGGGCCCGTGGCCTGCGTTGGTCCTCGTGCACGAGGTGTTCGGTCTCGACGACGAGATGCGTCGGCACGCCGATCGACTCGCGGCCATGGGCTACCTCGTCCTCGCGCCGGACCTGCTGGCTCGCGGCCGGCGGGTGGTCTGCCTGGCCCAGACCTTCCGGGCGCTGCGTCGCGGCCGCGGCCGCACCTTCGATGACATCGAGGCGGTGAGGGATGCCGCGCTGGCCGACCCGCGCTGCAGCGGCGCCGTCGGTGTCATCGGGTTCTGCCTGGGCGGCGGCTTCGCGCTGGTGCTGGCCGGTCGCCCGGGCTGGGATGCCGCCGTCGTCAACTACGGGGCGCTGCCGCCGGACCTGTCGACCCTCGACGACGCCTGCCCCGTGGTGGCGAGCTACGGCGGGCGCGACCTGTACCTGCGTGGAGCGGCGTCGACCCTCGAGGAGGCTCTGGCCGAACGAGGCGTGCCGCACGACGTTCGCGAGTACCCGTCGGCGGGACATGCCTTCCTCAACGAGCAGGCCGACGTGCCGTGGTTCGCGACCCCCATCTCACGGTGGGTGATGCGGGTCGGGCCCGACGCGGCATCCGCCGACGATGCGTGGCGGCGCATCGGCGACTTCCTGAACCGCCACCTCGGGTGAGGGTCAGGCGAACTGCCAGGAGCGCTTGCTCAGGCCGTACCAGAAGCCGTCGATGACGCTCGCGGCATCCACCCCACCCGACGCAGACGCCGCACCCAGGGCGACGTACAGCGGGGCCCAGTGCTCCGTGCGCGGGTGCGCCTCCCGAGCAGCGGGTGCCTTGGCGAGGAAGTCGAGCACGGCATCCACATCGCCCCGCCCGACGGCCTCGGCAGCCCAGTGGTCGAACTCGGCCGACGGCGTCGGCGGTGCGGCATCCGAGGGCGCCGAGGGGTTGAACCACGCGAGGTTGTGCGTGGTGAAGCCCGACCCGACGATGAGCACCCCTTCGTCGCGCAGCGGGGCCAGGCGCTCCCCGAGGGCGAAGAGCCGCTGCGGGTCCAGGGTCGGCATCGACAGCTGGAGCACGGGGACGTCGGCCTCGGGGAACATCTCCTTCAGCGGCACGTAGGCGCCGTGGTCGAGGCCACGCGTGGGGTCCTGGTGCAGGCTCTCGCCGGCGCCGGAGAGCAACCCGGCCACCGACTGCGCCAGCTCGGGCGCCCCCGGGGCGTCGTAGGTGACCTCGTAGTAGCGCTGCGGGAAGCCCCAGAAGTCGTAGAGCAGCGGCACGTCACCCGAGGTCGCCGAGACCGCGATGGGAGCCATCTCCCAGTGCGCCGAGACGATGAGCACCGAGCTCGGCCGTGGCAGGTCGCTCGACCACGCGGCGAGCTCGCCCGTCCACGTCGAGTCGTCGGCCAGCGGCGGCGCGCCGTGGCTGAGGTAGAGCACCGGCTGGCGCTCGGACGTCTGCGTGGTTGCTGCTGACATGGGTGACTCCTCGGGGCTGATAGTTCAACCTACAACCATATTGCCCGATGCGGTATTCCGGGCCACATGCTGACACGCAGAGGGCTCGACATGTCGCGTGCCCCTGCATGTGACGAGCGAGACGGATGCCGTCCGCTCACCGGCGTGCGCCCCTCGACCCTCAGCCGGGCGGATGCCGTCGGCGTCAGTTCTCGTCGTCGCCCAGGTCCGCGTCGTGCACCAGGATCGCCACCTGGGTGCGGTTCTCCAGCCCGAGCTTGGTCAGGATGCGCCCGACGTGGGCCTTGACCGTCGCCACGCTGAGGTACAGCGTGCTCCCGATCTCCTGGTTGCTCAGCCCTCGGCCGAGCGCGCCGGCCACCTCGAGTTCACGCTCGGTCAGCACCTCGAGAGCAGCACGGGCAGCGACCCGGCGGCGGTCAGCGGAACTCGGCCCAGCGGCATCCCGCGCGGCCACCTCGGCGATGAGGGCTGACGTCGCGTGCGGCGACAGGATCGGCAGCCCGGCAGCCACCGCGTGCACGGCCTCGACGAGCCGGGCCGGCGGGGTGTCCTTGAGCAGGAACCCGTGGGCCCCCACCCGCAGCGCCGCCAGCACCATCTCGTCGGCATCGAAGGTCGTCAGCACGAGCACCTTCGGTGGCTCACGCAGTGCCAGCAGGTCGCCGGTGGCGGCCAGGCCGTCGCGGCGTGGCATCCGGATGTCCATGAGCACGACGTCGGGGGCGACCTCGCGAACGAGCGCCACGGCATCCGCCCCGTCACCAGCCTCGCCGACGACCGACAGCGTCGGATCGCCCCCGAGGATCATCGCCAGCCCGGCCCGCACCAGCGGGTCGTCGTCGATGATGGCGACCCGCACCGGGGCCGCGGATGCCCCGTTCACGCCGCCCACGGTAGCGACGCGCGCACGACGAAGCGGCCACCGGTCTCGCCATGGTCCAGCGACCCGCCGAGCAGCGCAACGCGCTCATCCAGCCCGAGCAGCCCCAGCCCGCGCAGCCGCTCGGGGGTCGCGGCGCCGACCGGCAGCGGGTTGCTCACGACGACGTCGACGCCTTCGCCCGGGCCGCCCTCGATGCTCACCGTCACCGAGCACGCAGGGGCGTGCTTGCGGGCGTTGGTCAGGCACTCCTGGACGATCCGGTAGAGGGTGCGCCCCGTCGTCGGGGGCGGAGCCTGCGTCAGCTGGTTGTCGAGCAGCACCCGCATGCCTGCGACTTCCGCCTCGGCGACCAGCGCCGGCAGGTCCTCCGTCCCCGGCTGGGGTGGTTCGGGCATGCCGTCGGCAGCGTCGTCGCTGCGCAGCACCCCGAGCACGGTGCGCAGGTCGGACATCGCGAGCTGCGCGTTGTCCTCGATCGTGCGGGCGACGGCGATCTGCTGCTCCCGCGGCAGGTCATCGCGGTAGGTCAGCGCGCCGGCGTGCATCGACACCAGTGAGATGCGGTGGGCCAGGACGTCGTGCATCTCGCGGGCGATGCGGGTGCGCTCCTCGGCGCGGGCTGCGGCGACGCGGGCCTGCTGCTCGCGCTCGTTGGTCTCGGCGCGCTCGCGCAGGGTGTGCCGGCCCTCGCGGTCGGCGCCGACCGCGTAGCCGATCGCGACGACGACGGCGATGACGACGGCGCCGCCCAGGACGCCGGACAGGACGCCAACCCACCACGACTCTCGCTCGATGCTGGGGTACAGCGTCTCCATCGACACGGTCGCCGCGATGGTCAGGGCAACCACGGGGGCCAGTTCACGGGGGCGTCGCCGCGTCGCCAAGGACGCCAGGGCCAGGGTCGCCGGGCCGAGCGCCAACAAGGAGACCGCCGAGAAGGCAGCGGTGAGCGCGGCCACCACGAAGGGCCAGCGGCGACGCTGGAGGACGAGGACGAAGGCCGCGAGCCCCAGCACGGGATCTGCCAGCAGGATCCAGAACGCCTCGGCCCCGCTCGGTTCGTAGTCGGCCTCCGCCAACGGACCGACGGTGACGAGGAACGCGACCAGGCTCACGAGCGCGGCGAGTCCCAGGCGCCAGGCGTACTCCCACCAGCGCAGCGGTGGGGGTGGCGTCATGCCGTCAGTATCCATGCCCCGACGCTACGAGCGCGCCGACCTCGTGCGCGTCGGCTAAAGGTCGCCCCGGCAGCGCCGAGACATAGACCAAGGTCGGGGGTGGATGCCGTCCGCTGGCCGATGTGCGCCCCGCACCCTCGCTTGCAGGCTGGTTCCCATGATCAGAGTCGAGAATCTCACCAAGCGCTACGGCAGCGTCACCGCTGTCGACGGCGCCACCTTCACCGTGCGGCCCGGGACGGTCACCGGCTTCCTCGGCCCCAACGGCGCCGGCAAGTCAACGGTCATGCGGATGCTGACCGGGCTGACCCCACCCACCAGCGGACACGCCACCGTGCTGGGCCGCGCCTACCGCGACCTGCCCAACGCCGGCGCCCACGTCGGCGTCATGCTCGACGCCTCGGCGCAGCACCCCGGCCGCACCGGTCGCGAGGCGCTGACCCTGGCCTCGATCGCCATCGGCGTCCCGCGCACCCGCGTCGACGAGGTGCTGCGCCTCGTCGGGCTCACCGACGACGAGGCCGGGCGCCGCGTGCGCACCTACTCCCTCGGCATGCGCCAGCGACTCGGGTTGGCCGGGGCCTTCCTCGGGGAACCACGGGTGCTCGTGCTCGACGAGCCGGCCAACGGCCTGGACCCCCAGGGCATCCACTGGATGCGCGGCCTCCTGCGCGACTTCGCCGACCGTGGCGGAGCGGTGCTGCTCTCCTCGCACCTGCTCGCCGAGGTGCAGGCCGTCGCCGACGACATCGTCGTCATCGGGCGCGGCCGGATCGTCGCGCAGGGACCGGTGGCCGAGCTGGTCGACGGCCTCGGCGCCATCGCCCGCTCGCTGGACGATGCCGCACTCGTCGCCGCGCTGGAAGCCGCCGGTCACGCCGCGGCGGCCACGGCATCCGGCGTCGTCGTCGAGGCCGAACCGGTCGACGTCGCCCGCATCGCCCTCGCCGCGGGGATCGTCGTCACCGACCTTCGCCCGCACGGGGCCCAGGGCCTCGAAGACCTCTTCCTCAGACTCACCGCCGACGACGCCCGGGAGGTGGCGGCATGACCACCACGATGACCCCCGCTTCCGCACCCACCACACCGGATGCCGTTCACGCACCTCTCGAGGGGAGCCCCGGCATCCCCTTCCGTCGGCTCCTCGAGGTGGAGCGACGCAAGATCGTCGACACCCGCTCGGGAGCGTGGCTGCTGGGGATCACTGCCCTGCTGACGGCGCTCACCCTGGCGGTCATGCTCATCTGGGGGGAGTCCGACGGCCTCGGGTTCATGGGGCTGCTCAGCGTGGTGACCATGCCGCTCAGCCTGCTCCTGCCGATTCTCGGCATCCTCACGGCCACGACCGAGTGGAGCCAGCGGACGGCGCTCGTGACCTTCACCCTGGAGCCGCGACGCGGGCGGGTCGTCGTGGCCAAGCTGCTGGCCGTCGTGGGCCTCTCCCTGACGGTCCTCGTCCTGACGATCCTCGCGAGTGCGCTGTTCTACCTCGCGTCGACCACCGTGCGCGACGGCCCTGCCGACTGGTCGTCCGAGCCCGCGGTCGTCGCAAAGCTCTTGCTCCTGCTGACGATCTACCTCGTCCAAGGGCTTGCGTTCGGTCTGCTCTTCCTCAACACCCCGGCAGCGATCGTCACCTCCTTGCTGCTGCCGATGGTGTTCACCGTGGTGACGACGATCGTCGGCTCCCTCGAGCGGGTCACCGCCTGGGTCGACCTGCTCGTCGCCAGTGAACCGCTGATGGCGGGCTCGATGGGCGGCGCGGAGTGGGCGCACCTGGGCACGGCCTCCCTGCTGTGGCTGGGGCTGCCGTTCGCGGTCGGCACGTGGCGGGTGCTCACCAAGGAGATCGCCTGACCCCGCGCAGGAGGGGCCGTGTGTGCGTCTCCCGGGGCGGGGCGCTACGGTCAGGGCGTTCCCACGTCGGAGCAGCGACGAATCCGCTGCACGTGGGGAAACGGAAACGGAACAGGTGAACCCCTTGGCAGGACGCAAGCTCGTCATCGTCGAGTCCCCGGCAAAGGCCCGCACGATCGCGGGGTACCTCGGCCCCGACTGGGACGTCGAGGCCTCGGTCGGCCACATCCGCGACATCCCGACCCCCAGCGAGATGCCCGCCGAGATGAAGAAGGGCCCGTTCGGCCGCTTCGGCGTCAACATCGACGCCGACTTCGAGCCCTTCTACGTCGTCGACGCCGACAAGAGGAAGAAGGTCCGCGAACTGAAGGCGCTGCTCAAGGGCGCCGACGAGCTCTACCTGGCCACTGATGAGGACCGCGAGGGCGAGGCCATCGCGTGGCACCTGCTCGAGACGCTCCAGCCCACCGTTCCGGTCAAGCGCATGGTCTTCCACGAGATCACCAAGGAGGCCATCCAGCGCGCCGCCAACTCCACCCGCGACGTCGACACCCACCTCGTCGACGCCCAGGAGACACGCCGCATCCTCGACCGCCTCTACGGCTACGAGGTCAGCCCCGTCCTGTGGCGCAAGGTCAAGGCCGGTTTGTCCGCCGGCCGCGTGCAGTCGGTCGCGACCCGCCTCGTGGTCGAGCGTGAGCGCGAGCGTATGGCCTTCCGCTCCGCGAGCTACTGGGACGTCGAGGCCGACGTCACCCCCGACACCGAGGCCAACCTGTTCACCGCACGCCTCACCGGTGTCGACGGCAACCGGGTCGCCACCGGGCGCGACTTCGCCGACGACGGCACCCTGGCCAACGCCAAGGCCGTCCAGGTCGACGAGGCCACGGCCCGCGGCATCGCCGACGCGCTGCCGGCATCCGAGGTCGTCGTCACCGAGGTCTCCGAGAAGCCGTACACGCGCCGCCCGAGCGCCCCGTTCACGACGAGCACCCTCCAGCAGGAGGCCTCGCGCAAGCTGCGTCTGAACAGCCGCAATGCCATGCGCGTTGCCCAGCGGTTGTACGAGAACGGCTACATCACGTACATGCGAACCGACAGCACCTCGCTCTCGGATGCCGCGTTGTCGGCGGCGCGCCAGCAGGCCCGTGAGCTCTACGGCGCCGAGTACGTGCCGGACTCGCCGCGTCGCTACGAGAAGAAGGTCAAGAACGCCCAGGAGGCCCACGAAGCCATCCGCCCCGCGGGTGACAGGTTCCGCACCCCGGCCCAGGTCAGGGGTGAGCTGCGCGGCGAGGAGTTCGCCCTCTACGAGCTGATCTGGAAGCGCACGGTCGCGTCGCAGATGGCCGACGCGCGCGGCTCCACGGCATCCCTGCGGTTGGGGGCGACCCTGCCCGACGGCGCGCCGGTAGCGTCCGTCGAGCTGTCGGCATCCGGCACCGTCATCACCTTCCGGGGCTTCCTCGCCGCCTACGAGGAGGGTCGTGACGAGAAGCAGGCTCCCAAGCGCAAGGAGGAGGCGCAGGAGGAGCGCCGCCTGCCCCGGCTCGGCGAAGGTGCCGCGCTGCGCACGGTGCGGGCCGAGGCGCTGGGTCACGAGACCTCGCCCCCGCCGCGCTACACCGAGGCCACCCTCGTCAAGGCCATGGAGGAGCGCGGCATCGGCCGCCCCTCGACCTACGCCTCGACGATCGGCACCATCCAGGACCGCGGGTACGTGTCCAACCGCGGGTCGGCGCTCATCCCGAGCTGGCTCGCGTTCGCGGTGACCCGGCTCATGGAGGAGCACTTCCCCCGGCTGGTCGACTACGGCTTCACCGCCTCCATGGAGGAGGACCTCGACGCCATCGCCCGCGGCGACGCCCGCCGGGCCGAGTGGTTGCGCCGGTTCTACTTCGGCGACGAGGCGAAGTCCTCGCAGGGTCTGCGGGACCTCGTCGAGGACCTCGGCGACATCGACGCCCGGGCCATCTCCACCATCGACATTGGCGACGGGATCGTCGTGCGGGTCGGCCGCTACGGCCCGTACGTCGAGGAGGTCGTGCCCGCCGGAGTGGATCCCAAGACCGGCGAGGTCACCGACGCCGCGGCGCTCGGGGAGGACGGCGCTCCGGTGGCGCCCCGCCGGGCCACGATCGGTGACGACATCGCCCCCGACGAGCTGACGCCCGCCATGGCGCGCGAGCTGCTCGCCACCGCGGCCGACGACGGCCGGGTGCTCGGCCAGGACCCGGCCACGGGGCGCGACATCGTCGCGAAGGCGGGGCGCTACGGCCCCTACGTGACCGAGGTGCTGCCGGAGGTGAACGAGGCGCCGGCTCCGGGGGCGACCAAGGGGCGCGGCAAGGCGGTCAAGCCCAAGCCGCGCACGGCATCCCTGTTCAAGGACATGGACCTCGCGACGATCGACCTCGACACCGCCCTGAAGCTGCTTTCGCTGCCGCGCGTCGTCGGCGCCGACCCCGAGTCGGGCGAGGAGATCACCGCGCAGAACGGGCGTTACGGGCCGTACCTGAAGAAGGGCACCGACTCCCGCTCGCTCGAGACCGAGCAGCAGCTGTTCGACATCACCCTCGAGCAGGCGCTCGCGATCTACGCGCAGCCCAAGCAGCGCGGTCGGGCCGCGGCGAAGCCGCCGCTGGCCGAGCTCGGCAACGACCCCGTGTCGGGGCGGCCGGTCGTCGTCAAGGACGGGCGGTTCGGCCCGTACGTCACCGACGGCGAGACGAACGCGACCCTGCGCAAGGACGACGACCCCGAGCGGATCTCGCCCGAGCGCGGGTACGAGCTGCTCGCCGACAAGCGGGCCCGCGGGCCGGTCAAGCGCACCGCGAAGAAGGCACCGGCGAAGAAGGCCACGACCCGCAAGGCCGCGGCGAAGAAGACCGCGGTCAAGAAGACTGCGACCAAGACCGCGACGAAGTCGGCGGCGACGCGAAAGTCGACCGCCACGAAGGAGTGACGCGCGGTGGCTCGTGTCCTCGTCGCGACGGTCCCCGTACCGGCCCACACCCGTAATGCCCTGCCCATCGTGGCGCGGCTCGTCGAGCGTGGGCACGAGGTGGTGTGGTTCGCCAGCCGACACTTCCATGACGACATCGAGGCAGTCGGCGCGACACCGGTGCCCTACGGGCTCACCCGGGACTTCGACGGGGAACGGCTCCTCGCGGAGTTTCCCCAGCTCGCCGGGTTGCGCGGGCCCCGGGCCATCGGTCGGGCCTATGCGGACGTGTTCGTCGGTGGGGCCCGCCACCGCGTCGCTGACCTGTCCGCCCTGCTGGCCGAGCAGCCGGTCGACGTGATCCTCTGCGACGGGCTCTCCTACGGGGTGAGCCTGCTGGCCGAGGTGCACGGGGTGCCGTACGCGACCATCGGGGACGGGCCGATCGCGCACGCCCACGGGCCGACCCCGGCATTCGGGCCGGGGTTGCAGCCCATGTCCGGCCCGCTGTCCGCTCCGCTGTCCCGGCTGCGGAACCACGCCGTGCGCACGGCCACCCGACGGTGGATCCTCGCGCAGGCACAGGCCGACCACGACGAGGTACGTGCCGACCTGGGGCTGGCACCTGATGACCGCAGCGTTCTCGAGGTGTCGATGTCCCCACTGCTGCACCTGCAGGGGTGCACGCCGTCGTTCGAGTACCCGACCCCGACCATGCCGGCATCCGTTCGCTGGATCGGTGCGCTGCGACCGGACCCGCCGGCGAACTGGTCGCCCCCGGCGTGGTGGGACGAGCTCCTGGCGTCGAGCCGCCCGGTGGTCCACGTGACCCAGGGCAGCATCCGGCCCGACATGCGGGAGCTGATCGTGCCGGCGCTGCGGGCCCTGGCCGACGAGGATGTGCTCGTCGTCGTCACCACGGGCCGTGTCCCCGAACCCGAACTGGTCGCCGACCTCGGGATGCCGTTGCCTGAGAACGCCCGGGTGTGTGAGTTCATCCCCTACGACCTGCTCCTTCCGCACGTCGACGTCTGCGTGGCGAACGGCGGTTACACCGGGGTCACGACGGCGCTGCACCACGGGGTGCCCCTGGTCCAGGTCGGGTCGAGCGAGGAGAAGGCCGAGATCGGTGCCCGGATCCGGTGGAGCGGAGTCGGGGTGCGGATGCGCGCGGCGAGCCCGTCGCCGCGTCGGCTGCGTGCGGCCGTGCGGCGCGTGCTCCACGATCCGGCGTACCGAGCCGCCGCGCAGCGAATCGGGGCCGAGATGCGCAGCCACGACGCGGGGCGCGAGGGTGCCGACCTCGTGGAGCGACTCTGCGCCCCGGCGACGGCGCGTGGCGCCCTTGCCCCCGAGGGTTACTCGACAGTAGGTTCTGGGGACAGCCCGGGCCGTCCATGACCGGGGCACGACCCCGGAGTTGTCATGCCGCTGAACCCCGAGACCATCGCATCGCTGTCGCCCGCCGGCCTGTTCGCCCTCATCACGAGCATGTCCGACGCCGACATCCGCTCCGACCTCGGCGGTGAGCACCGCCAGGAGATCCTCGAGGCGGTCTTCGCCCACTTCCCCGCGCAGTTCCGCCCCGACAAGGCCGGCGACCGCTCGGCACGCATCGACTTCCGGATCACGGGGGGCCCGGGGGACAGCAGCGACACCTACGCGGTCGTCGTCGAGAACGGCACCTGCCGCATCGAGCCGGGCGCGAGCGAGGCCCCCGACCTCTCGCTCATGCTCGGCCCGGTCGAGTTCCTCAAGCTCATCACCGGCTCCGGCAACCCGGCGATGATGTTCATGATGGGCAAGATCAAGGCCCGTGGGGACATCGGCCTGGCCACCGCCCTGGCGAACTGGTTCGAGTCCCCGAAGGGCTGACGCCCCGCCGAACTTTCTCGCCCGGTGCCAGAAGCTTCACCATGACACCACTTCATCAGTGGTGCGAACCTGAATCTTGTGGTGCGAACCCGAGGCGCGAGGTGCGACGCCGCGCCCCGGCATCCGGCATCCGGCATCCGGCATCCGGCATCCGGCATCCGGCTTGACCCTCACGCGACGTGAGGCGTCACGGTGGTGACATGACCGCAACGAGCCAGCACACTGCATCCGTGGAACTCACGGTGGGACAGGTGGCGCAGACCTTCGGCGTCACGGTGCGCACCCTGCACCACTACGACGCGCAGGGTCTCGTCGTGCCGAGTGCGCGCACCCACGCCGGGTACCGCCTCTACACGGATGCCGACCTGTCCCGGCTCGCGACCGTCGTCACCTACCGCCGACTCGGCCTGCCGCTCACCGAGGTGCGCGACCTGCTCGACGGGCAGGGGACGGCATCCGAGCACCTGCGACGCCAGCGCGAGGCGGTCCTGACCCGGCTGGGCGAGCTCACCGAGCTCGTCACGGCCATCGACGCAGCACTGGAGGCAGAGATGAACGACCGACCCGCCACGACCGAGGAGCTCAAGGGCCTGTTCGGCGACGGATTCTCCGACGAGTACCAGGCCGAGGCCGAGGAGCGCTGGGGCGACACCGACGCGTGGAAGCAGTCCGCTGCTCGCACCAAGCGCTACACCCCGGCCGACTGGGAGCAGGTCAAGGTCGAGGTGGATGCCGTCAACGCGGCGTTCGTGGCCGCCCTCACCTCGGGTGCCGCCCCCGATTCGGACGAGGCGATGGCTGCCGCCGAGACGCACCGCGTGCACATCGCGCAGCGGTTCTACGACCTCGACCACGCGTTCCACCGGAACCTGGCCGACATGTACGTCGCCGACCCGAGGTTCACGAAGACCTACGAGGACCTCGCGCCCGGGCTTGCGCAGTACGTGCACGACGCCATCCACGCGAACGCCGACCGGCACGACGCGCTCTGACCCCCCACAGCCCTGGTCGAGAGTATGCGAATCGCCGCTGGGAGCACTCCACTGACGGCGATTCGCATACTCTCGACTGGTGGGGGCGCCGGATGGGGTGCCGGTGGGGGCAGGCAAGGGCGGATGCCGTGGGACGCCAGTGTCGTGGCGCTGGCCTAGGCTCGCCTGCGTGACAGGACACGACGGGTTGTTCATCGCCTTCGAGGGCGGTGACGGCGCGGGCAAGTCGACCCAGGTGCGGCTGCTCGCGCAGGCCCTGCGTGCCCGAGGGTGCACGGTCACGGTCACCCGCCAACCCGGCGGCACCGAACTGGGCGCGGCGATCCGTGACCTCGTCCTGCACGGCGACCACGTCTCACCCCGGGCCGAGGCGCTGCTCTTCGCCGCGGACAAGGCCCACCACGTCGACCAGCTGGTCCGCCCTGCCCTGGAACGCGGCGAGGTCGTGCTCACCGACCGCTACACGGACTCCTCCGTCGCCTACCAGGGGGCCGGGCGCGACCTCGGGGCTGCCGAGGTGCACGACCTGCAGATGTGGGCGGTGCACGGCCTCGTGCCCGACCTCACGGTCATCGTCGACATCACCGCTGCCGAGGGCCGGCGCCGCCGGGGCGGAACCCACGATCGGCTCGAGTCCGAGGCCGACGCCTTCCACGAGGCCATTCGCCACCACTTCCTCACCATGGCGGCCGAGCACCCGGACCGCTACCTCGTCGTCGACGGCACGCAGCCGCCCGAGCACCTGCACGAGCAGGTGATCGCCCGACTCGAGGTGATGGGCCTCGTGGCCGCGGACCCCGGTGCCGCGCCGTGAGCGTCTGGCGTGACGTCATCGGTCAGGAGGTGGCCGTCGCGACGCTCGAGCACGCGGTGAGCATTCCCGCGGCGATGACCCACGCCTGGCTGTTCACCGGCCCACCCGGGTCGGGTCGCTCGGTGGCGGCTCGCGCCTTCGCGGCCGCCCTGCTCTGCCCGGACGGTGGCTGCGGCACGTGCCGCGAGTGCCGCACGGCGCTGGAGGCCACCCACGCCGACGTCGACGTGATCGCGACCGAGGGGTTGACGATCAAGGTCGAGCAGGCGCGCGACCTCGTCCAGCTCGCCGCCAGGAGCCCGTCGGTGGGGCGCTACCGGGTGATCATCGTCGAGGATGCCGACCGCCTCACCGAGCGTGCGGCCGACGCACTGCTCAAGGCCCTCGAGGAGCCCACGCCCAGGACGGTGTGGATGCTGTGCGCTCCCTCCGTCGAGGACGTCATCATCACGATCCGTTCACGCTCGCGGCACGTGCGACTGCGCACCCCGTCGGTCGAGGCCGTCGCCGATCTGCTCACCCGGCGTGACGGCATCGACCCGCCGATGGCGCTGTATGCCGCGCGGGCCGCCCAGTCGCACGTCGGTCTGGCGCGCAGGCTCGCCCGTGACGAGCACGCGCGCATCCGTCGTCACGACGTCGTCGCGCTCGCCGCGAAGATCTCGAGCGTCGGGGATGCCGTGGGGGCAGCCGGTGACCTCGTCACCATCGCGACGGAGGAGTCGGCCGCGGCCTCCAGCGAACGGGACGCCGCAGAGCGGGCCCGGCTGATGGAGGTGCTCGGGGCCGATCCGTCGGCGCGCACCCAGCCGCCGCACATCCGCTCGCAGCTGTCGTCGCTGGAGAAGGAGCAGAAGACCCGGGCGACTCGCTTCACCCGCGACGTCATCGACCGGTCGCTGGTCGACCTGCTGTCGGTGTACCGCGACGCGCTCGTGCTGCGCACCGGCGCCGGGACGCCGCTCATCAACGAGGACAGTCGCCAGGTGGTGCAGCGCGTCAGCGAGGTCTTCGAGGCCGAGGCACTGTTGCGCGCCATGGACGCGATCGGCACCGCCCGAGAGCGCATCGGCGCCAACGTCAACCCGCTCCTGGCCCTCGAGGCGATGGCGCTGCAGCTGCGGCTGCCCCGCTGAGGCGACCCGCGCGGCATCCGACCCGCTTCCAGCCGGACTCGGTGGGGGCACCCGATGTGCAGCCGCGACCGGATCGTGACCTGCTCGATTCCGCCCCGCGCAGCGTGCTCGCTTATCGTGCGAGCCATGAGACGCCGACGCTTTGCTGCCCTTGCCGGTGTCGCGGTCGCCGCCCTGATGGCGTCCGCGTGCACGCTCCCCGGGATCGGCGGCTCCGGCGACGAGCGCACCTCGGTGGCGCCGCAGACCCCACCTCCGGGTGCCGAAGGGCTGGCCTCCTTCTACTCCCAGCAGCTTGCGTGGAGTGACTGCGAGGGGGCGCAGTGCGCCACGCTGACGGTTCCGCTCGACTACGCGCAGCCGGACGGCGACACCATCGAGGTGTCGGTCATCAAGGTCCCGGCAGCGCGTGACTCGAAGCGGATCGGCTCGCTCGTCGTCAACCCGGGTGGCCCCGGTGGGTCCGGGGTGGACTATGCGCGGGCGGCTGACTTCATCGTCGGCAAGGGAGTGCGCGACGCCTACGACGTCGTCGGCTTCGACCCGCGCGGGGTCGGCCGGTCGGCTCCGATCGACTGCCTCACCGACGCCGACCTCGACACCTTCCTCGGGTCGGACCCCACGCCGGACGACGCGGCCGAGGAACAGTCGTTCGCCAGGAACGCCGAGGGCCTGGGTCAGAGCTGCGCCACCACTGCCGGGCCGCTGCTGGGGCACGTGTCCACGCAGGACGCCGCCCGCGACATGGACATCCTGCGAGCGGCGCTCGGCGAGGAGAAGCTCACCTACCTCGGCAAGTCCTACGGCACCTACCTCGGCACCATCTACGCCGATCTCTTTCCGGCGCAGGTCGGCCGGATGGTGCTGGACGGCGTCGTCGCGCCGGATCTCACGGCTGAGGAGATCAACCTGGGTCAGGCCAAGGGCTTCGAACGAGCCACCCGCGAGTGGGCGGCGTACTGCGTCGAGGAGGGCGACTGCCCGCTCGGCGACTCCGTCGACGAGGTCATGGAGGGTCTGCGCGCCTTCCTGCGCGCGGTGGACGTCAACCCCCTGCCACGCACCGGTGACAACGCCGTGCCCCAGCTGACCGAGGGCTGGGCCTCGCTGGGCATCGCCGCCGCCATGTACGACCAGGGGCAGTGGCGAACCCTCGTGGACGCCATGTCCGAGGCGCTCAAGGGTGACGGCACCTCGCTCATGCAGCTCGCCAACCAGTACGCGGACCGCAACCCGGGCGGCCAGTACGCCGGCAACATCATGGAGGTCATCTACGCGGTCAACTGCCTCGACAAGCCCGAGACCAACGACGTGGCCGAGCGCGCCCGTCTTGCCGAGGAGTCGGTGGCGCAGGCGCCCACGTGGGGGCCGTTCCTCATGTGGAGCTCGCTGCCGTGCGGCCTCTGGCCGATCGAGCCCACCGGTGGGCCGAAGACCGTTGCGGCACAGGGGGCGGCGCCCATCGTCGTCATCGGCACGACCCGCGACCCCGCCACGCCGTACGAGTGGTCGGTGCGGCTGCGCGACCAGCTGGCCGACGCCTCGCTCATCACCTTCGACGGTGACGGGCACACGGCCTACACGCGCTCGAACGACTGTGTCGACAAGGCGGTCGATGCCTACTACCTCAAGGGCACCGTGCCCAAGGACGGCTTGTCCTGCTGACGAGGCGGGATGCCGTCCGGCTGGTTGGTCCTCCCTCGCGCCCTGAGCAGGGGCGGGATTCGCGCCGATCGCGGTCGACTCGTATACTCGTGCGGCGTGCCTGAGCCAGCTCGGACACCTGCCGCCTTAGCTCAGTCGGCCAGAGCGATTCACTCGTAATGAATAGGTCATCGGTTCGATTCCGATAGGCGGCTCCACCGTTGTACCGAAAGCCCTCCCGGCACCTGTCGAGGGGGCCTTCGGCGTTCTGCGGGGGCGCGTCGGTGCCCAGCAAGGGCCCACAGGACCATCAGCTCCAAGAGTTGGTGGCGGGCCGAGCATGAAGGATCCTTCATGTGACCCTCACGCTGGGCTCACCCGGACGAGGCACGATGGACCCATGCGCACGACCCGAGGAGCCGCCAGGCGAGCAGCATCGCTCGCCCTCGTTGCCGCCGTGGCGCTCGGGGTCAGCGCCTGCGGTGCCGACCCCGAGCCGGAGGTCGTCGGTGCCCCGATCGTGCTGTCCAGCTCGCCAGCGAACCCCGGCGGCACGGCATCCGACACCCCCACACCGACCACACCGGCGACCCCGACGCCGCCGAGCCCTTCGTCAACCGTGGCGCCGGGCGGTGCCGCCCCGGTCGTGGCGGTCGTGCGAGATGCCGCTGCCGAGGTGGACGTCGACGACCAGCGCGGTGACGGCAGCACCGTTGCCGTCCAGCAGGTGCGCCTGCCCACCACCGACGGGCACGTCGTCGTCATCGACCCCCGAAGCCGCGCGGTGCTCGGCAGCGCCTCGGTGACGGCGGGCACGACGCGCACCGCCACGGTCCGGCTGACCACGCCGGTGCAGGCCAGCGGCGAGCTGGTCGCCCTCCTGTACGCCGATGACGGCGACGGCCGGTTCGACCCGACGACCGACGCGGGTGTCGTCGATGACGACGGCGAGGCCGTCGACGAAGACTTCGAGTACACCGTTGGCTGAGTTAGCCGCGCGGTCCTGGCGCCCTCGCGACTCGGCCCGGGCCCGGCTGCTGCTCGTCCAGCTGGCGCTGGTCGCGCTGGCCCTGCTCGTCAGCCTGGTCATCACCCGGCAGTACCTCTTGGCGCGTGTCGACGACCGCATCGACGCCGCCCTGACGCAGGAGGTCGACGAGTTCCGGGCGCTGGCCCAGACCGGAATCGACCCCGTGACCCGGTCGCCGTTCGATGACCCCCGACGGCTCATCCAGCTGCACCTCCAGCGCAGCATCCCCCAGGCGAACGAGACCCTCATCGGGTTGGTCGACGGGGTGCCGGTCAGCCGCGTCGCGCAGGAGCCGCCAGCTCGTCTGGACCTCGATCCGGATGCCGTGGCCGCCTTCGCGGCCGCACAGGACACCCGCCTCGGTCAGGTCCGGACCGAGCGCGGGGTGGTCACCTACCGCGTCGTCCCGGTGCTCGTCGAGGGCTCGACCACTCGAGGGGCGCTGGTGGTGGGCGTGTTCCGCGACCTCGAACGACGCGAGGTCGACGTCGTCACGTACGTGCTCCTCGGTGCGGGGGCCGTCGGGCTCCTCATCGCCAGTGCCCTCGCGTGGGTGGCCGCGGGTCGGGTGCTGCGACCCGTGGACGACGTGCGTCGCGCAGCCGAGGAGATCGGCGCCTCCGACCTCTCGCGGCGCCTCGAGGTGCGCGGGACCGACGAGGTCGCCCAGCTCGCGGGCACCTTCAACGGCATGCTCGACCGGCTCGAGCACGCCTTCGCCGACCAGCGGCAGTTCCTCGACGACGCGAGCCACGAGCTGCGCACGCCGATCACCATCGTGCGGGGCAACCTCGAGACGCTGAGCGAGGTGCCAGCCGAGCGCGCGGCATCCATGGCCGTGGTCCTCGACGAGCTCGACCGGATGGGACGCCTCGTCGAGGACCTGCTCACCCTCGCGCGCTCGGACGGCCCGGACTTCGTCGTCCTCGGGTCGGTCGAGCTGAGCGAGCTCACCCTCGGCGTGCTGACCCGTGCGCGCTCGCTGGCCGAGCGCGACTGGCAGCTCGACGAGGTCGGTGCCGGGTTCTTCAGTGCCGACGAGCAGCGCGTTCTCCAGGCCATGCTCCAGCTCGCCGAGAACGCCGTGGCGCACACCGGGCCCGGCGACCTCATCCGGATCGGCAGCGCCATCAGCGAGGACTCGGTCGACCTCTGGGTGCACGACAGCGGCCCGGGCATCGCCCCCGAGCAGCGGGCCCGGGTGCTCGAACGCTTCGTGCGGGCCGGCACGTCACGCGCCGACGGCGCGGGGCTGGGCCTGGCGATCGTCGCGGGCATCGCCCGGGCACATCACGGTGAGGTCGTCATCGACGACACGGATGCCGGGGCGCGGGTTCGCCTGCACCTGCCGGTGAGAGGGTGATCCGGTGGCACGCATCCTGATCGTCGAGGACGAGACCCGCATCTCCGACTTCCTCGACCGCGGCCTGCGCGCTGCCGGGCACACGACCTCGGTCGCTGCCGACGGCGCCACGGGCCTGCATCTGGCGCTGGCCGGCGACATCGACCTCGTCGTGCTGGACCTCGGTCTGCCGGACCGTGACGGGCTCGAGGTGCTGGCCGACCTGCGGGGCAGTGGCAGTGACGTCCCCGTCATCGTGCTGACAGCCCGGGGAGGGGTGCGTGACACCGTCGCCGGCCTCACCACCGGTGCCACCGACTACGTCGTGAAGCCGTTCCACTTCGCCGAGCTCGAGGCCAGGGTGGCGCTGCGCCTCGCCGAGTCCCGACGGGCGGGCGCTGGCACCACGCGCGCCGACGACACGCGGCTCACCGCTGGCGACGTCGAGCTCGACCTGCTCGAGCGGCGGCTGACCGTCGCGGGCGTGGACCACGACCTGACCGAGCGCGAGTTCCAGCTGCTCGAGACCCTCCTGCGCCACGCCGGCCAGGTGCTCTCGCGAGAGCAGCTCCTCGACCTCGTGTGGGGCTTCGACTTCGCCCCGGGGTCCAACGTCGTCGACGTCTACGTCGCCCAGCTGCGCTCCAAGGTCGGTCGCGACCGGATCGAGACGGTGCGGGGCGCGGGCTACCGCTTCCGACGCTGACCGCACCCCACGGCATCCGCCCGCTGTGCCCGGTGTCGAAGGCTGAACGGGTCGCAGGGCGAGCCGGATTAGCGTGGTGCCATGTCAGAGCGAGGCAATCGCCGCCACCCGCACCCGCACCCGGTCGCTGCGGGGCAGGAATCCGTGTGGGACTACCCGCGGCCGCCCCGGGTCGAGGCCAGCGCCGAGCACGTGCAGGTCTGGTTCGGCGGGGTCCTCATCGCCGACACCACCACGTCGCTGCGCGTGCTCGAGACGAGCCACCCGCCGACCTACTACCTGCCCGAGGGAGCGTTCGTGGCGGGGGCGCTGCGTCACACGGCCGGCTCGACCTGGTGCGAGTTCAAGGGCGTCGCCTCGTACTTCGACGTCGTCGGTGGGGACGCCGCGGGCGCGGGTGGGGATGCCGTCGCGCCGCGCGCCGCGTGGGCCTACCCCCACCCCAGCCCCGGCTTCGCGGCGCTCGTCGGCCACGTGGCCCTCATGCCGGGCGCGATGGATCGCTGCCTCGTCGACGGCGAGGTCGTGAAACCCCAGGCCGGCGGGTTCTACGGAGGGTGGATCACCTCGCGGGTGGTCGGCCCCTTCAAGGGAGAGCCCGGCACCCGAGGGTGGTAGCCCGAGCCGCGCGGGTGGTCCACGGCCGGCCCCGTCCACCGGGGCCTGTGCTCAGTCGTTGTCGCTGAGCGGGTTCTCCTTGGTGGCCAGGCCGCTGCGAGCGCGCTCGGACGCTGCCGAGATCTCCTCGGGGGTGCGCTGCGAGGAGCCGCCGTCCCAGACGAGGTCGTCGTGCTCCGGCATGCGCCAGCGGGCCGTGGAGATGCCGGCATCCTTGGCGCGGGCGATGGCTTCACGGATGCAGTTCTCGGCCTCCTCGCGGCCCGCCCAGTGGGCGCCCTCGACCGACTTGCCGGGCTCGAGGTCCTTGTAGGTCTCGAAGAAGTGCTGGATCTCGAGGCGGTCGAACTCGCTGACGTCCTCGATCTCCCGGATGTGGTACTTGCGCGGGTCGCCCGCCGGGATGCACAGGATCTTGTCGTCACCGCCGGCCTCGTCACGCATGTGGAACATGCCGATCGGGCGGGCGCGCACGAGGCAGCCGGGGAAGGTCGGCTCGTCGAGCAGCACCAGGGCATCGAGCGGGTCGCCGTCCTCACCGAGGGAGTCCTCGATGTAGCCGTAGTCCGAGGGGTAGGCCATCGCGGTGAACAGCATCCGGTCCAGGCGGATGCGCCCGGACTCGTGGTCGACCTCGTACTTGTTGCGCTGCCCCTTGGGGATCTCGATGGTGACGTCGAACTCCACGACGGGCTCTCCTTGCGTGAGGGTGCTGGGGGTGACAGGCGGTTGACCTAGGCTCTTTGCACAGTGTGGCCCATTGGCGGGGTCGAGGGCGAAGGGAGTGGCCGTGAGACGAGTCATGCTCGCCTCCCTCGCCGTCCTCGTCGCGACCACGGGCTACGTCGCGGCCGACGTCATGGACGTCGCACCCGGCATCCTCACCCTCGATCGTCCGGTGGCGATCCCCACGCCGACGGTGTCCGGCACCCCGGCGCCGGTGCTGCTCCCGGTCCCGGCAGCCACGGTTGACCCGATGCTCACCGACGAGGGCGCCACGGCGCCGCTGCCCACGGCGAAGGGCCTGGCCGACGCTGTCGGTGGTGCCTCGGACGACCCGGCCCTCGACGGCGGTGTCGGCATCAGCGTGCGCGACGCCATCACCGGGGACGAGCTCTACGCGCTCGACGCCGACCAGCCGCGGGTGCCCGCCTCGACGGCCAAGCTGCTCGCGGCGCTGGCCGTCGCCGACACGCTCGACCTGCGCGAGGCGATGACGACGCGCGTGGTCGCGACCCCGGGGTCGAGCGACCTCGTGCTCGTCGCCGGCGGCGACACCCTCCTCGCGCCGGGCAAGGGCACGCCGGATGCCGTGGCCGGGCGCGCCGGTCTGGCTGACCTCGCGTCCCAGGTCGCCGCGGCGCTCAAGCCCACCGGTACGACGGAGGTCACCCTGCGCCTCGACCTCAGCTGGGCGCCCGGGCCGCGCTACCCGCCGGCGTGGAACCCCGATGACGTGCGCGACGGCTTCACCCAGGCCGTCGTCATGACCGGGCTCGCGACACAGCTGCCCGCTGCGGGGCGCCCGTCACCGATCCGCCCCGAGACGGAGGTGGCGAAGGCCTTCGTCGCAGCGCTCAAGGCCAAGGGGGTGAGCGCCACCCTGGCGCCCGACAAGACCTGGGGCGACCCGGCATCCGAGGATGCCGTCGAGCTGGGCAGCGTGCGCTCGGCCACCTACGGCGAGGTGCTCGACCTCGCGCTGGACCGCAGCGAGAACGCCCTCACCGAGAACCTCGTGCGCCAGGCCGCCGCCACGGCGGGTCTGCGAACGACCAGGGGCGGTGACAACGCCGCGTTCATCGTCGAACGGCTGACGGCGCACGGCATCCCGACCGAGGGGCTCGTGCTCAAGGACGCCAGCGGGCTCAGCCCCGGTCAGGCAGCGAGCGCGGCCACGCTGTCGGGCGTGCTCCAGCTGGTCGCGACCGACAACCCTGACCAGGTTCCGGGCTTGCGCGACGTCATCGCCGGGCTGCCGGTCAGCGGCGTGTCCGGCACGATGCGCGGGCGCTTCTCCTCCGACGCCACGCAGGACGTCGTGGGGGTGCCGCGTGCCAAGACGGGCACCCTGAAGGCGGGATCGTCGCTCGCCGGGACGACGGTCACCGCAGACGGCCGCCCGCTGACGTTCGTCGTGCTCGTCGACGAGTTCCCGAAGGACTTCGGGGGAACGCTGCGTGCTCGGGCCGCGTTGGACCGCATCGTGGCCGCCCTGACCAGGTGCGGCTGCCGCTGACGCGGCACAACGGAGAGGCTGGGCCCACGTGGGATACGTCGACTGGGAGTTCGCGAAGACAACCGGGCGGAAACTGGTGGCCGCCGGGCCCTCGGTCACCCGTGAGGAAGCCATCGCCGAGGTCGAGGCCATCCGGGCCGCCGCCGCTGCGGCGCGTGAGCCGGTCGCCGAGACCGCCCGGCTGCGCACCCCCGACGACGCGCCGGACGCCCTCGTCGTCGACCGCGCCACGTGGATCGCCGTCAACGCCGACTCGATGAGCGCCATGCTCGACCCGACCTTCGAGGAGATCATCGCCAAGCGGGGCGACGGTGCAGCGGCCACGCCCAACGCGACCGTCGCCGCGGTCGGGGCCAAGGTCACCGGCGCGGAAGCCGGGGCCCTGCTCGCGTTCATGGCGAGCAAGGTGCTGGGGCAGTACGACCTCGCGCCCGGGGGCACGCCCGCCCTCATGCTCGTCGCCCCGAACATCATCGACGTCGCCACGACCCTCGGGGTCGACCGTGCGGACTTCCGCGCCTGGGTGTGCATGCACGAGGAGACCCACCGGGTGCAGTTCACCGCCAACCCCTGGCTGCGCGAGCACCTCATCACGCAGGCCCGGGAGCTGGCCGTCGACCTCGCACCCGACTCCGAGCGGCTCGGTGAGCTGACGGAGCTGCTGACCCAGCGCCTGCCCGAGGTCTTCCGCGAGGGCAGCACCGGGCTCGCGGGGCTGTTCACCACACCCGAGCAGCGCGAGAAGATGGCCGACCTCACCGCCGTCATGTCCCTGCTCGAGGGGCACGCCGACGTGGTCATGGACGACGTGGGCCCGGCGCACATCCCGACCGTCGCGCACATCCGGGCGAAGTTCAGCGAGAAGCGCAAGGGTGCCGGAGCCCCGGACCGGATGCTGCGCCGCCTGCTCGGTCTCGAGGCCAAGCTGCGCCAGTACCGCGACGGGGCGGTGTTCGTGCGCGGGGTGCAGGCGTCTGTCGGGGTCGAGGGGTTCAACGCGATCTGGGCCTCGCCGCAGACGCTGCCGCTCGCCCGTGAGATCCAGGACCCGCAGGCCTGGGTCCGTCGCGTCCACGGCTGACCTTCCGCGACCTATTGCGATCCAGCCACCGTCGCGCGGTCAGAAACCTCCCGAAAAGGGTGGCTGGATCGCAATATGTCGCTGAGGTGGTGTGGAGGATGGGGTGGTGACTCGAGCGTGGGGCAAGCCGGATGCCGCGACGGCCGCCGTTCGCGTCGCCGTCCGCCGCGTCCTCGCCGAGCTTGCGCCACCACCGGCACCGCAGTCCCCGGCTCGAGCCCCGCAGGCCGACAACGTGGTCGCGGCGGATGGGCTGACACGAGGTGACCACGACGCGGATGCCGCGGCGCCTCCTCTCGTGCTCGTTGCCTGCAGCGGTGGCGCGGACTCCCTGGCCTTGGCTGCGGCGACGGCGTTCGAGGCGCCGCCGGCCGGGGTGCGCGCGGGGGCGGTGGTGGTCGACCACGGCCTGCAACCTGACTCGGCGCACGTCGCGGACCGCGCGGCGCAGACCCTGCACGCCCTGGGCCTGGACCCGGTCGAGGTGATCCGCGTCGAGGTCACCACCGACGGTGACGGGGTCGAGGCCGCCGCCCGGACAGCCCGCTACCGCGCCCTGGAGGAGGCCACGCACAGCCACGGCGCCACCCTCGTGCTGCTCGGGCACACCCTGGACGACCAGGCCGAGCAGGTGCTGCTGGGCCTGGTTCGTGGATCCGGTGCCCGATCCCTGGCCGGGATGCCGTCCGCGCGAGGTCGTTTCCGCCGTCCCCTGCTGAGCATCACCCGTGACCAGTGCCGGGCCTCGGCCGCGGCGCAGGGCCTGACCTGGTGGGACGACCCGATGAACGAGGACCCCACCTTCGCACGCGTGCGGGCTCGGCGGGCGGTGGCCGATCTCGAACGCGACCTCGGGCCGGGGGTCGCCGCGGCACTGGCGCGAACGGCATCCCACCTTCGCACTGATGCCGACCACCTCGATGCCGCAGCCGACGCCGCCGTGAGCGCGCTGGGTGGGGGGCCGTGGCCCGTCGAGGCGCTGCACGGCATCCCGGCCGCCGTGCGCTCGAGGGTGTGGAGGCGCCTGCTGACGGCCGCGGGCGCCCCAGCAAGCCAGGTCTCGACCCGTCACGTCGAGGCCTGTGATGCCCTGCTGACGGCGTGGCGCGGCCAGGGTCCGATCCACGCGCCGGGGGCTCTTCTGGTGAGGCGATCCGGCAGTCGGGTGTCCATCGCCCCCTCGGCTCTGGTTGAGTAGGTCAACGACGTCACCCGCCCCACCACACCAGGAGCTGCAGTGGACGCTGCCCACATGGGAGCCGATCTCGAGAAGGTCCTCATCACCGAGGAGGAGATCCACGCCAAGCTCGACGAACTGGCCGCGATGATCGCGCGCGAGTACGACGGCAAGGACCTGCTGCTCGTCGGGGTGCTCAAGGGAGCGGTCATGGTGATGGCAGACCTCATGCGTGCCCTGCCCATGACGGCACCGGTGGACTGGATGGCGGTGTCCTCCTACGGGTCCGGCACCAAGAGCAGCGGGGTGGTGCGCATCCTCAAGGACCTCGACACCGACATCACCGGTCGCCACGTGCTGATCGTCGAGGACATCATCGACTCCGGTCTGACGCTGTCGTGGATCAAGGCCAACCTCGAGTCGCGCAACCCGGCCTCGGTCGAGATCTGCACCCTGCTGCGCAAGCCGGAGGCCGCCAAGGTCGACGTCGACGTCAAGTGGGTCGGGTTCGACATCCCCAACGAGTTCGTCGTCGGCTACGGACTGGACTTCGCCGACGCCTACCGGGGGTTGCGCTGCGTCGGGACCCTCGCCCCGCACGTCTACAGCTGACCGCGCGCCGTACCGGAATCGACCAATAGGTCACCGCAGGTACGCCCCCGCCGTACCGGAATCGACCAACAGGTCACCGCAGGTACGCCCGCGCCTCCATGTCGGATGCCGTTGCTCGCCGCGGTCGGAACACGGGGGGAACGGGGCGCGTTGCTAGCGTGTACCCGTTCCTGCCCGGCCTGAGCGCTGGGCGGCCGAAAGACCCACGAGCAGGAGGACCGGAGCGCGAGCTCCGCACCCACATGGACTTCAAGCGCATCTTCAAGGCCCCGTTGTTCTGGGTGCTGGCCGTCGTCGTGGTGATGCTGACGGTGTTCTCCTTGGACGGTGACGGCGGCTACACGACCATCACCACGGCGCAGGCCGAGAAGCTCATCGCCGACAAGAAGGTCGACAAGGCCCAGATGACGACGGAGAACGTCCTCACCCTGGACCTGCGCGACGGCCAGACCTTCAGCGACGAGGCGAACAACATCAGCGGGGCCACCAAGGTGCGCGCCGAGTTCGTCGACGCCCGCGCCGAGCAGCTCGTGGACGCCCTGCGCACCAACCTGCCGAACGGGTACAACGACAAGGTCGAGAGCACCAGCGCGTTCTGGACGATCTTCATCAGCTTCTTCCCCGTGCTGCTCCTCGTCGGTCTGTTCTGGTTCCTCATGAGCCAGGCGCAGGGCGGTGGCTCGCGGGTCATGCAGTTCGGCAAGTCCAAGGCCAAGCTCGCGACCAAGGACACCCCCAAGGTCACCTTCGCCGACGTCGCGGGTGCCGACGAGGCCGTCGAGGAGCTGCACGAGATCAAGGAGTTCCTCTCCGAGCCGGCCAAGTTCCTCGCCGTCGGCGCCAAGATCCCCAAGGGCGTGCTTCTCTACGGTCCTCCCGGAACGGGCAAGACCCTGCTGGCCCGCGCGGTGGCCGGTGAGGCCGGGGTGCCGTTCTACTCGATCTCCGGGTCCGACTTCGTCGAGATGTTCGTCGGTGTCGGTGCCTCCCGTGTTCGTGACCTGTTCGAGCAGGCCAAGGCCAACGCCCCGGCGATCGTGTTCGTCGACGAGATCGATGCCGTGGGCCGCCACCGTGGCGCGGGCCTCGGTGGTGGGCACGACGAGCGCGAGCAGACCCTGAACCAGCTCCTCGTCGAGATGGACGGGTTCGACGTGAAGACCAACGTCATCCTCATCGCCGCGACCAACCGCCCCGACATCCTCGACCCGGCCCTGCTGCGTCCGGGCCGTTTCGACCGGCAGATCGCCGTCGAGGCCCCCGACATGATCGGTCGCCACCGTATCCTCGAGGTCCACTCACAGGGCAAGCCGATGGCCTCCGGCGTCGACCTGCTCGCCGTCGCCCGCCGCACGCCCGGCTTCACCGGTGCCGACCTGGCCAACGTGCTCAACGAGGCCGCGCTGCTCACGGCCCGTGGTGACAAGAAGCTCATCGACGACGAGGTGCTCGACGAGGCCATCGACCGCGTCATCGCCGGACCGCAGAAGCGCACCCGCATCATGTCGGCCAAGGAGCGCAAGATCACGGCCTACCACGAGGGTGGCCACGCGCTGGTGGCGGCGGCGATGAACCACACCTCGCCGGTCACCAAGGTGACGATCCTGCCTCGCGGGCGTGCTCTCGGCTACACGATGGTGATGCCGACCGACGACAAGTACTCCACCACCCGCAACGAGATCCTCGACCAGCTCGCCTACGCCCTCGGTGGCCGTGTCGCGGAGGAGATCATCTTCCACGACCCGACGACCGGCGCCGCGAACGACATCGAGAAGGCCACGGGCATGGCCCGCAAGATGGTCACCGAGTACGGCATGAGCGAGCGGGTCGGTGCGATCAAGCTGGGCCAGAGCCAGGGCGAGGTGTTCCTCGGCCGCGACATGGGCCACCAGCGTGACTACTCCGAGCAGGTCGCCGCGGTCGTCGACGAGGAGGTCCGCAGGCTCGTCGACGACGCGCACGACGAGGCCTGGCATGCCGTCAACGACAACCGCGACATCCTCGACCGCCTCGTGCTCGACCTGCTCGAGAAGGAGACGCTCAACGCGGCCGAGCTCGCCGAGATCTTCAAGGACGTGCGCAAGCGCCCGGTGCGCGAGCTGTGGCTCTCCAGCGAGCACCGCACGCTCTCGGACCGTCCGCCGGTGCTGACCCCGGCCGAGCAGGCTGCCCTCAACGGTCGCAGCAACGGCTCCGGTGCCCCCGCGGGTGCCTCGGTGAACCCCGGCAACCCGAGCACCGAGGCCGACATCGACGCGGCGGCCCGCGCCGGCGCCCCGACGCAGGTCGAGGACACCCCGCCGACCCAGATCATCCAGGTCCCGGACGGTGGACGTGTCGACGGCTGAGGTCGGCGCTGGCGACACCGGCGACGACAACGGCGACGACAACCGCGTCGGCCCGCGCGGGGTTGACCTCGCCCGGGCCGAGGCCGCGGTGCGCGAGCTGCTGTTCGCCATCGGCGAGGACCCCGACCGTGAGGGCCTGCGCGAGACCCCGGGCCGGGTGGCCCGCGCCGCCCGCGAGCTCTACGCCGGCCTCGACCAGGACCCGGCCGACGTGTTGTCGACGACCTTCTCGATCGACCACGAAGAGCTCATCATCGTGCGCGACATCCCGATGTACTCCACGTGTGAGCACCACCTGCTGCCCTTCCACGGCGTCGCGCACATCGGCTACATCCCGGCCGAGGATGGCAAGGTCACCGGGCTGAGCAAGCTCGGCCGCCTCGTCGAGGTCTTCGCCCGCCGCCCGCAGGTGCAGGAGCAGATCACCACCCAGGTGGCCGACGCCCTCGTCACCCACCTCGGCGCCCAGGGGGTCATCGTGGTCATCGAGGCCGAGCACCTGTGCATGTCGATGCGTGGTGTGCAAAAGCCCGGGTCGCGCACCATCACCTCCGCCGTGCGCGGCCAGCTGCGCGACCCGGCCACCCGCGCCGAGGCGATGTCGTTGCTGCTCGGCGGCAAGCGCTGACGTGGTGACCCGCTCGTGACGCCATCGGCGTCGACGCTGCCCGAGGCTCGCGGCGGCCGCCCCCTCGTCATGGGCGTGGTCAACGTGACCCCCGATTCGTTCAGTGACGGCGGGGCCTGGTTCACGCCGCAGGATGCCGTGGCGCACGGTCGCGACCTCCTCGCCGCCGGTGCAGACCTCCTCGACGTGGGCGGTGAGTCGACCCGGCCGGGGGCCGAGCGGCCGAGCGCGGCGGAGGAGCTGCGCCGGGTGCTGCCTGTCATCGAGGCGTTGCGGGACGTCGCCGCGGTGTCGGTCGACACGATGCGGGCCGAGGTTGCCGCGGCGGCGCTGGATGCCGGTGCGGTCGTCGTCAACGACGTCAGCGGTGGCCTGGCCGACCCCGAGATGGGTGCGCTGGTCGCCGAGCGCGGCGTGCCGTTCATCGCGATGCACTGGCGGGCGCACAGCACCGTCATGCAGTCGTTCGCCGTCTACGACGACGTCGTGGCCGACGTCTCGCGCGAGCTGATGGCACGCGTCGAGGCGCTGACCGCTGCCGGAGTCGCCGCCGAGAACATCGTCCTCGACCCGGGCTTCGGCTTCGCGAAGAAGGCCGAGCACAACTGGGAGCTGCTGCGCCGCCTCGACGAGGTCATGGCGCTCGGGCACCGACTGCTCGTCGGCACGTCCCGCAAGACCTTCCTCGGGCACGTCGGGCGCACCTCGGATGCCGTCCGGCCCCCTCTCGATCGCGACGTCGCCACGGCGGTCACGACGGCGCACGTGGCCCGGCTCGGCGTGTGGGCGGTGCGGGTGCACGACGTCGTCAGCACCGTCGACACCCTCGACGTCGTCGACGCGCTGCGAGGCACCCATGAGTGACCGCATCGTCCTCAGCGGGGTGCGGGGCCGGGGGTTCCACGGGGTCTTCGAGCACGAGCGCCGCGAGGGGCAGGAGTTCGTCGTCGACGTGGCGCTGTCCGTCGACCTTGCCGCGGCCGGGGCCAGTGACGACCTCGTCGACACCGTCAACTACGGCGAGATCGGCGCCGCGGCGCTGGCTCGCATCGAGGGTGAGCCCTTCGACCTCATCGAGCGACTGGCCGAGGTCATCGCCGCAGATGCGTTGTCGCACAGCGCCGTCGACGAGGTCACGGTGACGGTGCACAAGCCGCAGGCGCCGGTGGGCGTGCCGTTCGGCGACGTGACGGTGTCGGTGACGCGGCAACGGCATCCGGTGCCTGTCGTCATCGCGCTGGGAGCCAACCTCGTGCGCGGCGAGGACTCGCCCGCTGACACCCTGGCCGCAGCGGTTGCCGAACTCGAGTTCGACGTGGGGCTGACCGGCATCCGGGTGTCGCCGACCTACGACACCACACCGGTCGGTGGGCCGCCCGGCCAGCCCGACTACGCCAACGCGGTGCTCGTGGGGCGCACGACGCTCTCGCCGGCGTCGTTGCTGCGGGCGCTGCACGCCGTGGAAGCGGGCTTCGATCGCACCCGCGAGGTGCGGTGGGGGGCACGCACCCTCGACCTCGACCTCGTGCAGTACGGCGACCCGGCATCCGGCACCGATGTCGTGAGCGAGCGAGCGCACCTGACCCTCCCGCACCCCCGGGCCCACGAGCGGGCATTCGTGCTCGTGCCGTGGCTGGCGGTCGACCAGGCCGCGGTGCTGCGCCGAGGTGGTGACGTGGTGGCGGTGGCCGATCTCGTCGGCACCGTCGACACCCATGGGGTGCGCCTGACTGAGGACGAGTCGTGAAGGCGCACAAGGAGATCCGGCTGCAGACCCTGGCGCTCGTCGCCGCGGTGACGGGCGTGATCGGTGTGCTGGTGTTCTCGCTGCTGACGCGCGGCGGCTCCCTGGTGCCCCGGCCGTCGCTGCTCGCCGGGGTGCTGCTCGTCGCCATGGGCGGGATCGTGCTGTGGCTGGCCCGGCCGGTGAAGCGCTACCTCGAGGGTGAGGCCAAGGGCACGCTCGACCCGCTGCGCGCGGCGCGCGTCGTCGTGCTGGCGCAGGCGGCCGCGCTGACCGGGGCGGCCGCAGCCGGCTGGTACCTCAGCCAGATCGTCGTCGTCGCGACCGACCTGTCACTGGTGGCCAACCGAGGTCGGCTGCTGCCGCTGTCGGCGCTGGTGGTGGCTGCGCTGGCCCTGGCGGCCGCTGGCGTGGTCGCCCAACGCTGGTGCCGCATCGACCCGCCGGATGCCGGCGACGCAGACTCCCCGCCCGCGGCACCCTCCGCGTCGTAGGGCCGCGTCTGCCACCCTTCTTGGCGCGAACTCTGTTCCTTGCGGGGTGGGAGCCGAGAGGATGGGGCATGGGAAAGAATGAGAAGAAGCAGGCTCCTGCCGAGCAGGAGCCTGACGAGGACCTGACCGTCAACCCGCCCGAGGCCGCACCTGGCCCGCCTGAACAAGAACCCCCGTTGCGGCCGGATGGCTACGGGAGCGGTGTCTGAGGTTGCGAGCCGGTGCCAACCCCGTTCCGCGGGAAGGCCGCAGGGCATCCGGCAGGCCTACTTGTCGACGTCCCCGACGACGAAGAACATCGACCCGAGCACGGCGACCATGTCTGCGACCAGGCACCCGGGCAGCACCTGCGAGAGCACCTGCACGTTGTTGAACGATGCCGAGCGCAGCTTCAGCCGCCACGGGGTCTTCTCCCCGCGCGAGACCAGGTAGTAGCCGTTGAACCCCAGCGGGTTCTCGGTCGCGGTGTACCGCTCACCCTCGGGCACCTTGAGCACCTTGGGCAGCCGCTGGTTGACCGGCCCGGCCGGCAGCGAGTGCAGCCTGTCGATGCATGCCTGCGCGAGGTCCAGGCTCACGTGAACCTGCTCGAGCAGCACCTCCAGGCGGGCCAGGCAGTCACCGGCCGTACGCGTCACGACCCGCCCGGGGCCGTCGGGTGCGAACAGCTCGCCGTACGCCAGGTACGGGGCATCGCGGCGCAGGTCGACGTCGAGCCCACTGGCGCGGGCGATCGGCCCCGAGACGCCGTAGGCGGTGCACGTTCCCACGTCGAGCACCCCCACGCCCCGCGTTCGGGCCTCGAGGATCTCGTTCGACACGATCAGCGACTCCAGATCCGGTAGCCGACGACGAACGGCGGCCACGGCATCCGACACCCGCCCGAGCCACCCGGCGGGCACGTCCTCCTTGAGGCCGCCGACCCGGTTGAACATGTAGTGCATGCGCCCGCCGGACGCCTCCTCCATGACCGCCTGGAGCTCTTCGCGCTCGCGGAAGGCGTAGAAGACCGGGGTGATCGCGCCGAGTTCGAGCGGGTAGGAGCCGAGGAACATCAGGTGTGAGAGAACGCGATTGAGCTCGGCGAGCAGGGTGCGCAGCCAGACGGCGCGCTCGGGCACCTCCATGCCGAGCATCGCCTCGACGCCGAGCACGACGCCGAGCTCGCTGCTGAACGCGCTGAGCCAGTCGTGCCGGTTCGCGAGCACGGTGATCTGCCGGTAGTCGCGCACCTCGAACAGCTTCTCGGCGCCGCGGTGCATGTAGCCGATGATCGGCTCGGCCGAGACGATGCGCTCGCCGTCGAGCACCACGCGCAGGCGCAGCACGCCGTGGGTGGCCGGGTGCTGGGGGCCGATGTTGAGCACCATGTCGGCGGTGGCGAGGGCACCGGCTCCCATCCCGACCTCGAGGGCGCGAGTCGGGGCGGGGATGCCGGTCGCGGGCGAGGTCTGCGAGGTCACCTTCGTCAGTCTGCCGTACCGGCGCGAGTGCCTGCTGGATCGCAGCGGCGCAGCACCCAGTGGAAGGCGCCGAGGCCGTTCGGGGCGGTCAGGACCGCGGCGGCGCTTGATCGGGCAAGGGCTGCGACGTAGCCGGCCGGGTCGGTGCGGGCCGACTCGTGCTCGGGCAGGGCGGCTTTGACCCCGAGCGCGCGCAGGGCGTCGCGTTGAGTGCGCAGCTCGTCGTGGTCGAGCGAGTCGACGGCGACGTGGGCGGTGAGGTCGCACGACCCGTCGGGTACCGGCGCCACGAACGCGCCCGCCCGGTAGGCCGCGAGGGTTCCATGTGTGGGCCGGTCAGCCCGCAGGTGGCCGTAGTCGACGGCCAGCACCGCCCCGCGGCGGACCCGCGAGACCAGGTCGCTCCACGCGGCATCCCGGGTCGACCCGACCTCGACCCGTGCCCCAACCGGCAGGTCGTCCACCGGCCAGTGCTGCGCGCACCACGCGATCTCCTGGTCCGTCGGCACCTCGCCGGGCTCCTCCTCACCCGTCGTCGGGTCGGCGACCACGACCGCCAACTGCCCCGGCGCCACCACCTCGGCCACGGTGCACGGCACGACGTCGAGCCACTCGTGCGCCACGACGAGCACGTCGGTCAGGCCGTCGAGCCCGGGTGGCAGCGAACCGCCGCCCGGCGACCGAAGCCACGCCACGGCATCCGGGATGCCGTTGGGCCGGCTCACGACGTCGACCCCGGTGAGAGCCAGGTCGGGTCGGGCTTCGTGCAGGTGCGTCAGCAGTTCGCCACGGCCACAGCCGATGTCGACGACGTGCGTGGCACCCTCACGGTCGGCGAGGTGGGCGATGGCCCCGGCGAACACGACGCCCAGAGCGCCGTGGGTCGACGTCGTGAAGTGACCCGCTGGCCCCTCGCCGCGACGGTAGAACCCGGCCTCGCCGTAGAGCGCGTCGTGCCACGCCTGCCGCCACGCAACCTTCACGCCAGCACGGTACGCGGTAGCGTGCTCGATCGTGGACGGCATCGAGCACCCCGCCCGCCTCACCGTCGGTGTCGTCGGTGCGGGCCGGGTCGGCTCCGTGTTGGGCGCAGCCCTCGCCAGGGCGGGCCACCGGGTCACCGGCACGTACGCCGTCTCCGACGCCAGCCGGGCCCGGGCCGCCGACCTGCTGCCCGGCGTGCCCCTCAAGGACGTCGCGAGCGTCGTCGAGGGCGCCGAGCTCATCCTGCTCGCCGTGCCCGACGACGCCCTCGCACACCTCGTCGTCGGCCTCGCCGCGACCAACGCCTGGCAGGCCGGCCAGATCGTCGTGCACACGAGTGGCCGCCATGGAGTCGCCGTCCTCGAGCCGGCCCGCGAGCAGCACGTCCTCCCGCTGGCCCTGCACCCGGCGATGACGTTCACCGGCACCGCCATGGACCTCGACCGGCTCACCGACTGCGCCTTCGGCGTCACCGCCGCCGACGAGCTGCGTCCCATGGCCGAAGCCCTCGTCCTCGAGATGGGCGGCGACCCCGTCTGGATCCTGGAGGAGGACCGCACGGCCTACCACCTGGCCCTGGCCCACGGCGCGAACCACCTCGTCACCCTCACGAGCGAGGCCATGGAGATCCTGGCCCGCGCCGGGGTCCCCGAACCGCGACGAGTCCTCGGCCCCCTCATGCGTGCGGCCCTCGACAACGCCCTGCGCCTGGGGGATGCCGCCCTGACCGGGCCCGTCGCCCGGGGGGACGTCGGTACGGTGGAGGACCACCTGCGTGAGCTCGACCGGCTCTCGCCCGAGATCCGGAGGACGTACGTGGCGATGGCGCGAGCAACAGCGCTGCGTGCGCTCGACAGCGGACGGTTGCGCCCGGCATCCGCCGAACCACTCCTCGAAACCCTCGCCGACAGGACCCAGCCGTGAGTGACCAGCAGAGCGCAGCCCCCGTCGTCGCCCACACCCGCGAGGAGTTCAAGGCCGCACGCGAGGCGTTGTCGAGCCGTGACGTCGCCGTCGTCATGACGATGGGCGCCCTGCACGACGGTCACGCCCGCCTCATCCAGGCCGCCCGCCAACGCCATGACCACGTCGTCGTGACGATCTTCCTCAACCCCCTTCAGTTCGGCCCGAAGGAAGACCTCTCGCGCTACCCGCGCACCTTCGACGCCGACATGGAGATCTGCCGCGCGGCCGGGGTCGACGTCGTCTTCGCCCCGACCCCCGACGTCGTCTACCCCGATGGCGACCCCGGCGTGCGCGTCGCCGCCGGCCCGCTCGGCGAAGTGCTCGAAGGGGCATCGCGCCCCGGTCACTTCGACGGCGTGCTCACCGTCGTCGGCAAGCTCCTGCACATCACCGCGGCCCGCAGCGCCTACTTCGGCCAGAAGGACGCCCAGCAGCTGCTCCTCATCCGTCGCATGGTGCGTGACCTCGACTTCCCCGTCGACGTCGTCTCGGTGCCGACCGTCCGCGAAGCCGACGGCCTCGCGATGAGCAGCCGCAACATGTACCTCACCGAGTCCGACCGGGAGGTCGCGCTCTGCCTGAGCGGCGCCCTGCGCGCGGGTGCCGACGCGGCCGCCTTCGGCCCCTCCGCCATCCGTCGCGCCGCCCGCGAGGTGCTCGTCGAGGAGCCGCTGGCCCTCGTCTCCTACCTCGTGCTCGTGCACCCGCACACGCTCGCCGACGTGCCCGAGTGGTACCGGGGCGAGGCCCTGCTCGCCGTCGCCGCCCGCGTCGGAACCACCCGCCTCATCGACAACACCCCCGTGCTCGTCGGGCCGGGCGGGGGCGCACTCGACGTCTTCTCCGACGTCCCGCACGCCCGCGCGGACGTCTGAAAGGCATTCCGGATGCCGTCCGCCCCCCTCACGCTGCCCCGTCGCCTCACCGCCCCCGCACCGGGGTGGACCGCGTCCGCCGACGTCATCGTGGTCGGCTCCGGCATCGCCGGCCTGACGTGCGCCCTGCGGCTGCGCGAGCAGGTCGACCGGGTGCTGCTCGTGACCAAGACGGTGCTCTCCGCGGGCTCCACCCAGTGGGCCCAAGGGGGGATCGCCGCCGTGCTCGACCCCGACGACACCGCGCAGGAGCACCTCGACGACACGTTGGTCGCCGGGGTCGGCCTGTGCGACGTCGAGGCGGTTCGGGCCCTGGTCACCGAGGGCCCCGAACGGGTGCACGAACTCGTCGCCCTGGGGGCCGAGTTCGACCGTGACGCCGGCGGTGAGATCAAGCTGACCCGCGAGGGTGGCCACCACCGCGACCGCATCGCCCACGCCGGGGGCGACGCCACCGGTGCCGAGATCTCCCGGGCGCTCATCGCCGCCCTGCACCGGGTGCTCGACGACCCGGGCATCGAGGTCATCGAGCACGCCCTCGTCGTGGACCTGCTCACCGCCGCCGACGGCGCCGTGTGTGGGGTGACGCTGCACGTCATCGGCGAGGGCCAGGTCGACGGGGTCGGCGCGGCCGCGGGCCGGGCCGTCGTGCTCGCCACCGGAGGCCTCGGGCAGATCTACGCCTCGACGACCAACCCCCCGGTCGCGACCGGCGACGGGATGGCCGCCGCCCTGCGCGCCGGGGCCCGGGTGACCGACCTCGAGTTCGTCCAGTTCCACCCCACGGTGCTGTTCCTCGGCGAGGGGTCGACGGGGCAGCAGCCGCTCATCTCCGAGGCCGTGCGCGGGGAAGGCGCGTTCCTCGTCGACGGTGACGGGGCCCGGATCATGGCCGGACGGCATCCCCTCGAGGACCTCGCGCCGCGTGACGTGGTCGCGCGCGCCATCCTCGACGTCATGCGCGACCAGGGGGTCGACCACGTCTGGCTCGACGCGCGACACCTCGGCGGTTCGTTCCTGGAGCAGCGGTTCCCCTCGATCGTCGCCCGCTGCCGTGAGCTCGGGTTCGACCCCGCCGTCGACCTGCTGCCCGTGGCGCCGGCGCAGCACTATGCCTCGGGTGGCGTCGAGACCGACCTGCTCGGGCGCACGTCGCTCGACGGGCTCTACGCCTGCGGCGAGTGCTCGTGCACCGGAGTGCACGGCGCCAACCGGCTCGCCTCCAACTCCCTGCTCGAGGGCCTGGTCTTCGCCCACCGCATCGCCGACGACATCGCGGCCCGGTTCAGCTCCGGCGACCTGCCGCAGCGTGAGGTCGGCTCGACACCCGGTGAGGATGCCGTGCTCGACGCCTCGCGGCGCATCGAGGTGCAGCGCGCCATGACGCTGGGCTCGGGGCCGGTGCGCTCGGGTCAGTCGACCGCGGGTGCCCAAGCCGCACTCGCGGCACTCGCGGCACAGCCGACCACGGAGGCCGAACCGGGGCCGCTCACCTGGGAGACGACCAACCTGCTGCATCTCGGACAGGTGCTCTCGCGCGTCGCGCACCTGCGCGAGGAGACCCGCGGCGGGCACGTGCGCTCTGACTTCCCCGAGCGCGACGACGCCCGCTGGCTGACCCACCTCACCGCGACGCGCCGGGCCGACGGTCAGGTCGTCATCACCGAACGCCCCGCAGGAGACCCCCGATGAGCGAGCACGTGTTCCCCCTCGACGACGCCCGCCTGCTCGTCGAGCGGGCGCTGGACGAAGACCTCGGCGACGGCACCGACGTCACCACCGTCGCGACCATCCCGGAGGAGCAGGAGTCGGTCTCGCACCTCGTCGCCCGTGCTGACGGCGTCGTCGCTGGGCTGCCCGTCGTCTCGCTCGTCGTCGAGGCGGTCGACGCCCGCCTGGGTACCGGGGTCGTCTGGGTCGACCTGCACGTCACCGACGGGGATGCCGTGGTGCGCGGTGACCACCTCGCCACCCTCCGCGGGTCGACCCGCACGACGCTGATCTCCGAACGTACGATCCTCAACGTGCTCTCGCGCACGTCCGGGGTGGCCACGCACACCCGTCGGTGGGCGGATGCCTTGGCCGGGTCGGGCGCGATGGTGCTCGACACGCGCAAGACGACCCCCGGCATCCGGGCGCTGGAGAAGTACGCCGTGCGCTGTGGCGGCGGCACGAACAAGCGCATGGGGCTCTACGACGTCGCGATGATCAAGGACAACCACAAGCTCGCCGCCGGTGGGCTGACGGCCGCGTACGACAGCATTCGGGCTGCGTTTCCCCACGTCGACATCCAGGTCGAGGTGACGACGACGGCTGAGGCGCTGGAGGCCGTTGCTGCCGGGGCGCGGTTCCTGCTGTGCGACAACATGTCGACCGACCTGCTGCGCACGACCGTGGATGCCGTGCGCGCCACGGGCGAGTACGTCGAGGTCGAGGCCACGGGCGGGCTGACCCTGGAGGTGGCTGCGGCGTACGCGGCGACCGGGGTGGACTACCTGTCGGTGGGGGCGCTGACGCACTCCTCGCCGATCCTGGACATCGCCCTGGACCTCGATCCCGACCCCGACCCGAGCTAGCCCCCAAGCCGACTTATTGCACTGCAGCCACCCGCGGACGGGTGGCTGCAGTGCAATAAGTCGGGTGGGGGAGGAGGGGCGGTCAGGCGTCGACGATGACCGGGATGACGAGGGGGCTGCGCCGGTGGGTGCGGTGCGCCCAGTTCGACACGGCCCGGCGCACGAGGTCCTCGATCTGCTCGAGGTCCTCGATGTTGTCGTTGGCTGCCTTGGTCAGGGCGTTCTGGATGGCCGGGGTCGCACCCGAGAAGTCGACCAGGTCCGGCGGGAAGCCGTGCGCCAGGTAGTCCGGGTCCTCGGTGAGCTTGCCGGTGTCGGGGTCGGCGATGCAGACGACCGTGACGACCCCCTCCTCGGCGAGGGTGCGCCGCACGTGCAGCGTCTCCTCGGTGGCGCCGCCGACGGTCATCGAGTCGACGTAGACCAGGCCCGCGGGCACCGTGCCGGTGATCTTCGCGCGGCCGTCGACGAGGTCGATGACGCTGCCGTCCTGGGCGATGAGGACGCGGTCCTTCTCGGCCCCGGTGCGGATGGCGATCTCGGCGTTGGCCTGCAGGTGACGCCACTCGCCGTGCACGGGCAGCACGTTGGTGGGCTTGAGGATGTTGTAGCAGTACGCGAGCTCGCCGGCACTGGCGTGCCCGGAAACGTGCACCTTGGCGTTGCCCTTGTGCACGACGTTGGCACCCCAGCGGGTCAGCTCGTTGATGACCCGGTAGATGGCGTTCTCGTTGCCCGGGATGAGCGAGGAGGCCATGAGCACGGTGTCATTCGCGGCGATGCTCACGGGGTGGTCGCGGTTGGCCATGCGGGCGAGCGCGGCCATCGGCTCACCCTGCGAGCCGGTGGCGACGATGCACTGCTGGTCGGGGCGCAGCCGGTCCAGGGCCTTGAGGTCCTTGACGACGAGCCCGTCGGGGATGTTCAGGTAGCCCAGCTCGCGGGCGATGCCCATGTTGCGCACCATCGAGCGGCCGACGAACGCGACCTTGCGGCCGTGGCTGTGGGCGGTGTCGAGCACCTGCTGGATGCGGTGCACGTGGCTCGCGAAGCTCGAGACGATGACCCGGCCCTTGGTGTTGCGGAACGCGGTGTCGATGGCCGGGGCCAGCTCGCCCTCGGAGATCATGAAGCCGGGGACCTCGGCGTTGGTGGAGTCGACGAGGAACAGGTCGACACCCTCCTCGCCGAGGCGGGCGAAGGCGCGCAGGTCGGTGACCCGGCCGTCGAGCGGGAACTGGTCCATCTTGAAGTCGCCGGTGTGCAGCACCAGGCCGGCAGCGGTGCGGATGGCCACCGCGAGGCCGTCGGGGATGGAGTGGTTGACCGCGATGAACTCGAGGTCGAACGGCCCCATCGGCCGGCGGTCACCCTCGGCGACGACGACCGAGCGGGGGGTGATCTTGTGCTCGGTGAGCTTGGCCTCGAGCAGCGCCAGGGTCAGGCGGGAGCCGACGACGGGGATGTCCGGGCGCTCGCGCAGCAGGTAGGGCACGCCGCCGATGTGGTCCTCGTGACCGTGCGTGAGGACGATGGCGTCGACCTTGTCGAGCCGGTCCCTGATCCAGGTGAAGTCGGGGAGGATGACGTCGACCCCGGGCTGGTTCTCGTCGGGGAAGAGAACGCCGCAGTCGACGATGAGCAGGCGACCCTGGTGCTCGAAGACGGTCATGTTGCGGCCGATCTCACCCAGGCCGCCCAGGGGGACGACGCGCAGGCCGTTCGGCGGCAGCTGGGGCAGCGACCCGCTGCTCTTGCGCCGCGGTGAGCGGCGGCTCATCGGGTGGCCTGCGCTGCGGGGGAGATGGAGATCGTGGGGTGGTGACGCGTCACGGGGGGCCTTCCGGCTGGGGGATCGATGGCTGCGCACCACAGTGCGCGGGGTGGAACAGGTCTGGGTGGGCGGCTCGCGCCCGACAAGGCGAGTCTGCCACCGCAAGGCGCCGCGACCGGCATCCGGCAGCTCGCCGGCGCACAGGTCGAGTGAGCGCAACACGCTGCTCGCGGTTTTCCCGCACGGCATGTTGCGCTCACTCGACTCGTGGTGGCCGCCGGTCGGTGGCCCGGTCGGGTGCGGGTCGTCTCAGAAGCGCTTCCAGCGCAGGGCCACGGCGTAGTCGACGGTCAGTGTGTCGTGGGTGGCCAGCACGGCGTCCGCCACCGCCGGCGGGAGCTCGATGCGGGCGACGGCGTCGAGGTCCTCGCGGGTGTCGAAGGTCCACTCGATCGTGAGGTGGTCGGTGGTGAACCCCTGCCGGTCCCAGAACCGCTGCACCCCGGCCGGGTCGTAGGCCGGGTACGCACGGCTGAACCACGCGCCGAACGTCGACCGGGTGACGTCGTTGTCCACGATGAACGCCGTCCCGCCCGGGCGCAGTACCTTGGCGAGTTCGCTGAGGCCCGGCTCGCAGCCCGCGCCGAAGAAGTAGGCCCAGCGCGCGTGGGCGACGTCAACGCTGCTGTCTCGCAACGGCATCCGCTCGGCGTCACCAGCGATGACGGATGCCGTTGGCCCACCGTCCGCTGCGGAGGCGAGTCGGGCGCGCGCCCGCTCCACGAGCGGCATGTGCGGCTCGAGCCCGACGACCTGGGCTCCGCGGGCGGCGAAACGGGGGAGGTGGAAGCCGGCTCCGCAACCGACATCGAGCAGCACTGAACCATCCAGGGGATGGATCGCGTCGAGAGCCAGGTCGATGAGCCCTGCTCGGTCGGACGCGAGGTTCTCGACTTCGTAGACGTCGGGGGAGTCCCAGATGTTGGGGCTGCGGATCACGACGTCGGGGACGTCTTGCCCGAGGCCTTGGCAGCAGGCTTGCCCGAGGTCTTGGCAGAGCCCTTCGCCACCGGTGCCGCAGAGGCAGGCGCTGCTTGCACGACCTTGGCTGCCTTGACGGACTTGGTCGCCTTGGTGCTCGCACTGGCCTTCGAGGGCGCACTGGCCTTCGTGGTTGACGTCGCTCTGGTGGCCGAGCCGACCTTCGTGGTCGAGGCGGCCTTGGCCGTTCGGGCGGCAGCCGTCGTCGGCCTGCGCCGGGGCACCCTGGTGCGGCGCCCACCCACCGTGCCGGCCTCGACCGTGGCCGGGTGCACGAGCAGCGGGATCAGCTGCCGAGCCCCCGCCGAACGGGCCCGCTTGGCCGTGTCGAGGTGGGCCTCGCAGCGCAGCACCAGGGCGGCGTAGGCGGCCTCACCCATGAGGGCCGTGAGCTCGGCCCGGTTGCTGCGGTACACGGGCTCGGCGCCGACGTGGGCCTCGGTGTTCGACGAGCAGTACCAGTCGAGGTCGTGGCCCCCCGGCCCCCACCCGCGGCGGTCGTACTCGGCGATCGTCACCTCGAGGTAGGAGGTGTCGTCGGGGCGCTCGACGGTGCGGTACGACCGGCGGATCGGCAGCTGCCAGCAGACATCGGGCTTTGCCTCGTGCGGCGGTCGGCCGGTGAGCACCGCGTGCTGGTGCAGCGCGCAGCCGGCGCCGGCGGGAAAGCCGGGGCGGTTGAGCATGATGCAGGCGCCGTCGACCACCTTGGTCTTGCGGGCGGCATGCGACGTGCCCGACCCGACGGACCCCTCAGTCCCCTCAGCCGCCTCTGCCACCTCCGGCGCGGCCTCGAGCTCGGTCCAGGCCGAGGGGCGCGACGGGTCCTTGTCGCCCCGCTTGCCGCGGCCGGGGTGGTACTGCCACTCGTCCTCGCCGAGCTCGGCGACGACGGCACGCACCCGCTGGAAGTCCTCGTCGTCGGTGAAGTGCGCGCCCAGCGTGCAGCACCCGTCGTCGGGGCGATCGGCGTAGATGCCCTTGCAGCCCGAGCCGAAGATGCACGTCCAGCTCGACGTCAGCCAGGTGAGATCGACCCGGAAGCGCTGCTCGGGGTTCGCGGGATCGGGCAGCTCGGCCCAGGTGCGGGCGATGTCCAGCGGCGTCTCGGGCACGCGACCACCCTATGGGCCACCCGCCGCCCCGTCCCCATGAGCCGCCCACCCTGCTGGCTGTGGCCGGCCCCACCGTGCCGCCCTATGGGCCGGCTCCCGAGCAGCGACTACGTTTGGCGCATGCGCCTCGGGGTCATCGACGTCGGATCGAACACGGTCCACCTGCTCGTGGTCGACGCGCACCCCGGAGCCCAGCCCCTGCCGGCGACGAAGCACAAGATCGACCTGCGCCTGTCCGAGCAGGTCACCGACGACGGGCTCATCGGCAAGGAGGGCAGCGACCGGTTGGCCACGTTTGTGCAGGAGTGCCTCGAGGTCGCCGAGCACCAGGGCGTCGAGAACCTCAGCGGCTTCGTCACCAGCGCGATACGGGAGGCGCCCAACGGTCACGAGGTGCTGCTCGAGGTCAAGGAGCGCACGGGCGTCGTGCTCGACGTGCTCAGCGGGGCCGACGAGGCCCGCCTGACGTTCCTCGCCGCGCGCCGCTGGTTCGGCTGGTCGGCCGGCACCCTGCTCGTGGCCGACATCGGCGGCGGCTCGCTCGAGCTCGCGATGGGCATGGACGAGGACCCCGACGTCGCGGTGTCGCTGCCACTCGGCGCTGGCCGGGTGACGCGGGACCTGCTGCCCGGCGACCCGCCCAGTGCGGATGCCGTGCGTGAGGCGCGGCGGCTGGTGCGCGCCTCGATCGCTGCCGAGCTGCGTCCGCTCGCCAAGGCCGGTGCCCCCGACCACGCCGTCGGCACGTCGAAGACGATGCGCTCGCTGGCGCGGATCTGCGGTGCCGCTCCCAGCAGCGAGGGGATGTATGCCTCCCGGGTGCTGCCGCGCGCGCTGCTCACCGAGAAGCTGCCCGAGATCGCCGCCATGACGGCTGCCGAGCGCGCCGACCTACCGGGCGTCTCGGCATCCCGCGCACACCAGCTGCTCGCCGGTGCCATCGTCGCCGAGGCCACCATGGACCTGCTCGGCCTCGACGAGCTCGAGATCTGCCCGTGGGCGCTGCGTGAGGGCATCATCCTGCGCCACCTGGACAGGCTGAGCTGAGCCGTGGCGACCCGCGGCCGTGGCGCGCGCACCGGGACCCATCTCGTGGGAGTACCGGCGCCCCTGATCGGGCTGTCCACGTCGTCGGTCTACCCCGAGGGGTGCGCCGCCGCCTTCGAGCTGGCCGCCCGGCTCGGCTACGACGGCGTCGAGATCATGGTCTGGACCGATCCGCTGACCCGCGAGGCCGGTGCGCTGCGAGCGCTCGCCGAGCTGCACGGCATCCGGATCCTGTCGATCCACGCCCCGACGCTGCTCGTGACGCAACGGGTCTGGGGCAACGACCCCTGGGTGAAGATCGACCGGTCCATCGAGCTGGCCGCCGAGGTCGGTGCCGACACGGTGGTGCTGCACCCGCCGTTCCGGTGGCAGCGGGAGTACGCGGCGGGGTTCATCGACGGGGTGGCGCTGCGCGAGCACGACACCGGCATGCGGCTCGCGGTCGAGAACATGTACCCGTGGCGGGGGCCGCGCTCGCGCGAGGTCGAGGCGTACCTGCCGCACTGGGACCCGGTGCCGCAGCCGTACGACCACGTGACCCTCGACCTCTCGCACACGGCGACGGCGGGCTCGGATGCCGTGGGGATGGTTCACGATCTCGGCCCCCGGTTGGCGCACCTGCACCTCGCCGACGGGGTGGGCTCGCCGCGCGACGAGCACCTGGTGCCCGGGCGGGGGACGCAGCCCTGCGGTGAGGTGCTGGAGCTGTTGGTGGACTCGGGGTTCGGCGGCCACGTCGTCGTCGAGGTGGGCACGCGGCGGGCCTCTGCGGCCCAGCGCGAGCTCGACCTCGCCGAGTCGTTGGCGTTCGCGCGCCTCCATCTCGCCACCTGACCGTCCGCGAGGTGGATCGCACCCGCTTGTCCTGACGGCCGGGGAGGTGCAGAATTCATCAAGTGATGAATAACACGGACGGTGATGCGATCGTCGTCGAGCACCTGCGCGTGGTCCGGGGGTCGCGCGAGGTCGTTCCCGACCTCGACCTGAGAGTGCCCCGCGGGCAGGTCGTCGGGCTGCTCGGGCCGAGCGGTGGCGGCAAGTCCACGCTGATGCGGGCCGTCGTCGGGGTGCAGGTGGTGGCCGGTGGTCGCGTCGTCGTGCTCGGTGATGATGCCGGGTCTCCCGCGCTGCGCCACCGCGTCGGCTACGTGACGCAGTCGCCCAGCGTCTACGGCGACCTGTCGGTGCGCGAGAACGTCGACTACTTCCGGGCCGTCCTGGGCGCCCCCGCGGATGCCGTGGACCGCGCCATCGCGGCCGTCGACCTCACCAGTCACGCAACCGCCCCCGTCGACAACCTCAGCGGGGGCCAGCAGGCCCGGACGAGCCTGGCCTGCACCCTCGTCGGCGACCCCGAGGTGCTCGTGCTCGACGAGCCGACGGTCGGGCTCGACCCGGTGCTGCGGCGCGAGCTGTGGGCGATCTTCCATCGGTTGGCCGACGAGGGTCGCACCCTCTTCGTGTCGAGCCACGTCATGGACGAGGCGGTGCGCTGTGACCGCCTGGTGCTGCTGCGCGAGGGCCGGGTGCTCAGCGACAGCACGTTGCCCGAGTTGCTCGAACGCACGGGGGCGCCCGACGCCGAGGCGGCCTTCCTCGCCCTCATCGACGCGGCGGATGCCGTCCAAGCGGCCCACGCGGCCGGCGCAGCCGACGCGACCCAGCCCGAGGACGCGGCGTGAACGCCCACATCACGCTCGCGACGGCATCCCGAATACTGCGCCAGCTGCGCCGCGACCACCGCACGCTGGCTCTCATGCTCGTCGTCCCGTGCGTGCTGCTCGGGCTGCTCGCGTGGATGTACGTCGACGCGCCCGGGGAGGTCTTCAACCGGATCGGGCCGGCGCTGCTCGGGGTCTTCCCGTTCGTCGTCATGTTCGTCGTCACGAGCATCGCCACCCTGCGCGAACGCACCTCCGGCACCCTTGAACGGCTGCTCACCACGCCCCTGGCCAAGGGTGACCTCATGCTCGGGTACGCGATTGCCTTCGGGGCCGTCGCCGTCGTCCAGGCGCTGGTGGCCACGGGGTTCGCGGTCTGGGTGTGCGGGCTGGACATCGCGGGGCCGATCTGGCTGCTCGTCGTCATCGCGCTGCTCAACGCCCTGCTCGGCACGGCGCTGGGCCTGCTCGCGAGCGGGTTCGCGCGCACCGAGTTCCAGGCCGTGCAGTTCATGCCGGCCTTCGTGCTGCCCCAGTTCCTGCTGTGCGGGCTGCTGCTGCCGCGTGACCAGCTGCCCTCGGTGCTCGGATGGATCTCCGACGTGTTGCCGCTGTCCTACGCCGTCGACGCGATGAAGGACGTCACGGTGCTGGCCGATCCGCTCGCCGACGTGCTGCCGAGCCTGGCCGTCGTGACCGGCTGGATCGCCCTGGCCCTGGTGCTGGGGAGCCTGACGCTGCGCCGCCGCACCCCCTGACCCATCCCCCAGGGTGGGCTCGGCGGCGCTAGCCTGACGTCGTGGACCCCAGCGACCTGCTCCGCGGAGCGATGCTCCAGATATCCGAGTCCGATCTCGTGCGCAAGGCGGTGGTGACGGCTCCGGTCAGTCGCGCGGTCGTCGCCCGCTACGTCGCGGGCGAGAGCGTGCCGGATGCCGTGAGCGTCGCCGGTGAGCTGCGCACCACGAACCGGCTGGCGACCATCGACTACCTCGGCGAGGACACCACCGACGCCGTGCAGGCGGCCACCACCCGCGACACCTACGTGCACCTGCTCGACCTGCTCGCCGAAGCCGACCTCACGGCATACGGGGCCGCCGAGGTCAGCGTGAAGCTCAGCGCCATCGGGCAGGCGCTGCCGGCCGACGGCGACGCCATCGCCCTGGAGAACGCCCGGGCGATCTGCGAGGCCGCGCAGGCCGCGGGCACGACGGTCACCCTCGACATGGAGGACCACACGACGACCGACCGCACCCTTGCCACGCTGCACGCGCTGCGCGAGGACTTCCCGTGGGTCGGTGCGGTCCTGCAGTCCTACCTGCACCGCACCGAGGCCGACTGCCGCGACCTGGCGACGGCGGGCAGCCGCGTGCGGCTGTGCAAGGGGGCGTACAAGGAGCCGGCATCCGTGGCCTTCCAGGACGGGGACGACGTCGACCTGTCCTACGTGCGATGCCTCAAGGTGCTCATGGCCGGTGACGGCTACCCGATGGTCGCGAGCCACGACCCGCGCCTCATCGACATCGCGGCGGCGCTCGCCGGGCACCACGGTCGCGCCCCCGACAGCTACGAGTTCCAGATGCTGCTCGGCATCCGGATGAACGAACAGAAGCGGATCGCCGACCGCGGGCACCAGATGCGGGTCTACGTGCCGTTCGGCGAGGACTGGTACGGCTACCTCGTGCGCCGCATGGCCGAGCGCCCGGCGAACGTCCAGTTCTTCCTGCGCTCGCTCGCCACCAACGGCTGACCCGGCCCGACATCGACCAATAGGTCACCCAGGGTACGGAGCGGCTTGTCCCCCGAGTGACCTATTGGTCGGTGTGGGTGCAGCCGGTGATCGGATGCCGGGGCGCGCCCGCGCGCGCCACGTCGCCACGTCGCCACCCGGCATCCGCGCCCGGCGGTGACCCGGCATACTCACCTGCCATGGGAACGGTTGCGATCTTCGGTGCAGGTGTCATGGGCGAGACCCTGCTGTCCGGCCTGCTGCGCTCAGGTCACCCGGTTGACGGGCTGGTCATCACCGAGCGCCGGGCCGACCGGGCGGCCGAGCTCACCGAGAAGTACGGCGTGCGCGTGCTCGACAACGCCGAGGCGGCAGCCCTGGCCGACACCCTGCTGCTCGTCGTCAAGCCGCAGGACATGGGGGCGCTGCTGGCCGAGATCCACGACGAGGTCGCCGAGGACAACCTCGTCGTGAGCCTGGCCGCCGGCATCACGACGACGTTCCTGGAGTCGCGCCTGCCCGCGGGCCGCGCCGTCGTCAGGGTCATGCCGAACACCCCGGCCCTGGTCGACCAGGGCATGGCGGCGGTCAGCGCCGGGTCGCACTGCAGCCCCGCGCAGCTTCAGCAGGCCCAGACCCTGCTGGCCGCCACCGGCAAGGTGGTCGACGTCCCCGAGAAGCTCCAGGACGCGGTGACCGCGATCTCCGGCAGCGGCCCCGCCTACATCTTCTACGTCGTCGAGGCGATGATCGAGGCCGGTGTCGTGCTGGGCATGCCGCGCACCACCGCCACCGAACTGGTCGTGCAGACCCTGTTCGGTGCGGCGACGATGATCAAGGAGACCGGCCAGCACCCCACCGTGCTGCGCGAGCAGGTCACCTCGCCCGGTGGAACCACCGCGGCCGCCCTGCGCACGCTCGACGACCACAAGGTGCGCGCAGCCTTCATCACGGCCATGGAGGCCGCTGCCCGGCGGTCGGCCGAGCTCGCGGGGGACTGAGCGTCCGTGGGCGCATCCACCCCGCCCACCCAACCCACCTCGGGTGGTGAGGTCGGCTCGCCGACGGATGGGGACGGCATCCGCATCGACCAGGTGACGGCTGCGCTGCTGCCGACCTACCGCGACGTGCGCATCGCGGCGCTCATCGACAGCCCGCGGGCGTTCTGGAGCACCTACGAGCAAGCAAGGGCCCGCACCGACGACGACTGGGCGGCCTTCCTCGAGACCGCCCCCCGAACCTGGCTGGCCTTCGACGGTGCCCGCCCCGTGGGAACCGTCGGCCTGTGGCGCGGCGAGGGCCAACCGGACGACGAGATCACCCTGATCGGCATGTGGGTCGCGAGTGTTGTGCGAGGGACGGACGTCGCTGAGCGGCTCGTGCGAACAGCCCTTCAGGCGGCCTCGGATGCCGGGGTGCGCCGCGTCGTCCTCGACGTCGCCCACGAGAACGCCAGAGCGTGGGCCTTCTACTCCCGCATCGGTTTTCGGCCCACCGGGGAGGTCAACTCGATGCCCTGGGACCCCGCCGTGACCGAGGAGCAGATGGTGCTCGACCTGACGGCGCGATCCTGAGAGTTCACCTGCCCGAGTTGCTGCCCGCGTGGGGGGCCGTGGGAGAGTGGCGGGCATGAGTGAGATCACCGTGCGCCCGCTGGGGGCCGACGACTGGGAGCGATACCGCTCCGTGCGCCTCACCGCGCTCCAGGAGTCGCCCGACGCCTTCGTCGCTTCCCACGAGGCTGAATCCGCCGAACCGGAGGAGTTCTGGCGCGCCCGCATGGAGCGCTCGACCCGCCTGCTCGCGGAGGTCGACGGCGAGCCCGTGGGCATCGCCAGCGTCGGATCCGCCGACGACGACCAGCCCGAGACGGCTCAGCTGTTCGGTCTCTGGGTGGCGCCCGAGGCGCGGGGTACGGGCGTGGCCACGGCCCTCGTGCGCGCCGGGGCGCGGACTGCCGCCGAGAAGGGCAAGCGCCAGCTGCACTACTGGGTCGGCACCGACAACGGCCGCGCCGTGGCCTTCGCCAGCGGTTTCGGGTTCCGCCCGACCGCCGAGCGCCGGCCGATGCGGGTCGTGTCGTCCGATGACGGTGAGGAAGAGCTGGCGATGACCCTGCCGCTCTCCGGCGACCGCGGCGGCATCGCTCAGTTCTGAGCGGTCAGGGGCGGGCGGCCAGGCGTTCGATGAGTGTCGTCGGCCCGCTGACGATCAGCACGTCGTGGGCCGAGACCTTCGTCGACGGCACGGCGTAGGTGAAGTCCCGGCCGGGTGCCTTGACGCCGACTACGGTCACCCCGTACTTGCTGCGGATGGCGCTCTGCTCGAGCGTGAAGCCGACCGTCTCGCTCGGGGGGCGCATCTTGACGATGGCGAACCCGTCGTCGAACTCGATGTAGTCCTGCATCCGCCCGCCCATGAGGTGGGCCACCCTGCGGCCGGTGTCGGCCTCGGGGCGCACGATGTGGTGCACCCCGATCCGGTCGAGGATCCGGGCGTGCTCGGGCGACAGGGCCTTGCCCCAGATGTCGGCCACCCCGACGTCGACGAGGTTGGCCGCCGCCAGCACCGACGCCTCGACCGAGGAACCGATCGCCACGACGGCGATGGGGAACCGACCGGCCTTGGCGTCGCGGATGACGGCGACGTCGCTCGCGTCGCCGTGGATCACGTGGCTGATCCGACCGAGGAACTTCTCGGCGAGGAAGCCGTCCTTCTCGATGGCGGTGACCTTGTGGCCCAGGCGGCGCAGCTCGAGGGCCGCCGCTGCGCCGAACCGGCCCAGGCCGATGACGAGGACGTCGTTCTCGGTGCCGGTGCCTCGAGCCATCGGTGGTGCCCTCCTATACAAGTGGAACGTGAGGGGTCCCAGCCTGCCACGGGACTTCTGTGGGAGTAGGTTGCCACCATGGCCCATCGCACGAGCGTCGTCTGGGATGACGCGTTCACGGCGTACAACTTCGGCCCCTCGCACCCCATGGGCCCGGTGCGCCTCGACCTCACGACCCGGCTCGCGCGGGCCCTCGGGGTGCTCGACCACGTCGAGCTGCTCAGCCCGGCGGCCGCCACCGACGAGGTTCTGGCCACGGTTCACGACCGCCACTACATCGCCGCTGTCCGGGCGGCCTCGGCCGACCCGATGGCTGCTGACGTCCACCGAGGGCTCGGCACCGAGGACGACCCCGCCTTCCCCGGGATGCACGAGGCCTCGGCCCGCATCGCCCAGGGCACCCTCGACCTCTGCCGTCAGGTGCTGACCGGCGAGACCGACCACGGGGTCAACTTCTGCGGCGGCATGCACCACGCGATGCGCACCCACGCGTCCGGGTTCTGCATCTACAACGACATCGCCGTCGGCATCCAGTGGCTGCTCGACAACGGGGCGCAGCGCGTCGCCTACGTCGACATCGACGTCCACCACGGCGACGGCGTCGAGAAGATCTTCTGGAACGACCCGCGGGTGCTGACCATCTCGGTGCACGAGAACGGCCAGCACCTCTTCCCGGGAACCGGGTGGCCCTCGGACATCGGCGGCCCGTCGGCCCGGGGGAGTGCCGCAAACGTCGCGCTGCCGCCCGGCACGGGGGATGCCGCGTGGTTGCGATCCATCGAGTCCGTCGTCCCGCCGCTCGTGCGGGCCTTCGACCCCGACGTGCTCGTCACCCAGCACGGGTGCGACACCCACATGCACGACCCGCTGGCGCACCTGAGCATCACCATGGACGCCCAGCGCCGCGCCCACGAGACGCTGCACGACCTCGCCCACGAGGTGGCCGACGGGCGCTGGGTGTCCCTCGGCGGTGGCGGCTACGAGCTCGTCGACGTCGTCCCACGGTCGTGGACCCACCTGACCGCGATCGCGGCCCACGTCCCCGTGCCCGCCCAGACCCGCGTGCCGCAGGAGTGGCTCGACCACGTCGAGGCGACCATGGCTCGCTCGGCACCCACCCGGATGGGTGACCTGCCCGCGGAGAGCCTGCCCATCTGGGTGCAGCCGTGGAGCATGGGCCACAACCCGGAGAGCCCGATCGACCGGGCCATCCTCGCGACCCGCCAGGCCGTGTTCAGCCACCACGGGCTGGACCCCTGGTTCGACTGACCCCGCGTCGCGCTTGGTTCGTCAGACCGTCTGTCGAGAGGAGGCAACACGCGGATGCCGGGCACCTCGCCTCGGCGTGTTGCCTCCTCTCGACGGGATGGCTGCGGCGCCAGCCCCAATGTGAAGCGAGTGGGGGATGCCGCTGGGAGCGGACTCACGGCATCCGCCACGGCGTGTCGACTGGACATTGGTGCCCAACTTCCTCGTTCCACTTCCCCAGTGGTCACACCTGCCCCTATGGTTGCGCTTGCACACCACAGGGAGACTGCCGGGGCGTCCTGGCGCTGTGGTCGTGCAGAAGAATGAGGTCACGATGTCGACGGAGCGTCAGCTCGCGGAGGTGCGGTTCCTCACCGTCGCCGAGGTCGCCGCAATCATGCGGGTGTCCAAGATGACGGTGTACCGCATGGTCCACGCCGGTGAGTTGCCGGCCATCCGCGTCGGGCGGTCCTTCCGTGTCCCCGAGGACGAGGTGCACGCGTACCTGCGCACCTCGTTCGTCGACACGGCGTGACCGACCCGACGAACCACACCCCGAAGGGGCGGCCCACACGTCGGGCCGCCCCTTCGGCTGTCCGTGGCCGTCCCTGTCCGAACCTGTTCGCGCAGCGGCCCAATCCGCGCTGGCGAACACCCGCCGTGGCCACGGTTTGGGCCGCGTGACCGCCTGCCGGTAGGGTGGGCAGCCGCATCAGACGCTTAACGACGAGGACATCGCAATGGGTTCAGTCATCAAGAAGCGGCGCAAGCGGATGGCGAAGAAGAAGCACCGCAAGCTGCTTCGCAAGACGCGCCACCAGCGCCGCAACAAGAAGTGACCTGAGAGTCACCTCTGCACTTCAAAGGTCCCCGCACCCCGGGGGCCTTTGTCGTGCCCGGACGGACCTGCCCTGTCGGTGCGCCGACGGGTCGATTAGGGTCGGGGCTGTCGAAATCAGGTGAAGGAGCAGGGCATGGCCTCAGTGGTGCTCGTGACCGGGGTCTCCCGCTACCTCGGAGGACTCCTCGCGCGTCGCCTCAGCGCTGACCCGAGCGTGGACCGGGTGGTCGGCGTCGACGTCATCCCGCCCGCGCACGACATCAGCGGCGTCGAGTTCGTGCGCGCCGACATCCGCAACCCGATGATCGCCCGGGTCATCGAGTCGGCCGGGGTCGACACCGTCGTGCACATGAACGTGATCGCGACACCCACCTTCGTCGGGGGCCGCACCCCGCAGAAGGAGATCAACGTCATCGGCACGATGCAGCTGCTCGCGGCGTGCCAGAAGTCGACCACCGTGCGCCGGCTCGTCGTGAAGTCCTCCGCAGCGGTCTACGGGTCGACCCCGCGTGACCCGGCGATGTTCACCGAGGACATGGGTGCCAAGCGATCGCCCTCGGGCGGGTTCGGCAAGGACTCCATCGAGGTCGAGGGGTACGTGCGCGGGTTCGCCCGCCGCCGACCGGACACCGAGATCCTCACGCTGCGCTTCGCCAACATCGTCGGGCCGCGCATTCGCACGTCGATCACCGACTACTTCAACCTGCCTGTCGTCCCCGTGCCGCTGGGGTACGACGCCCGCATGCAGTTCGTCCACGAGGACGACGCCATCGACGCACTCGTGCGCGCAACGACGGGCGAGGCCTCCGGCATCGTCAACATCGCGGGCGACGGCGTGCTGACGGTGCTCCAGGCCGCTGCGATCGTCGGACGCCCGGTGGTGCCGATGCCGCTACAGGCTGCCGGCGTCGTCGGCGGTTTCGCCAAACGGCTCGGCCTGGCCGACTTCTCGCCGGACCAGATGTCCTTCCTCGCGTTCGGTCGCGGCATGGACACCCGGCGGATGCGCTCCGTCCTCGGCTTCGCCCCGCGGTACACCTCCCGTGAGGCGTTCGAGGACTTCGCCCGCACCGTCGGCCCCGCGGTGCCCGCCGCCGCGATCGTCGGGGATGCCGTGAGCGGGGTCGCAGGGACGGCGAGCCAGGTCGTTCTCGGCCTTCTCGGCGCAGGAAGGGGACGATGATGGCAGCGCGACAGGGAGCCCTCGCCGCAGGCGCGGCCCGGGCCTCGGGGGAGCGGGCAAGGCGCCGCTCCACCCCGCTGATCGGAGCCGAGCCCGTCGTGGCCGCCGGCGACACCGCGGATGCCGTCGCGTCGGCGACGACGAAGCCAGCCGCCAAGCAGGCGACCCCGAAGAAGGCGACCCCGAAGAAGCCAGCGGCGCCGAAGAAGCCAGCGGCGCCGAAGAAGCCAGCCGCGAAGAAGGTGGCGCGTACCCCGAGTGACCTATTGGTCGATTCGGGGACGGCTGGGCAGAAGGTGGCGCGTACCCCGAGCGACCTATTGGTCGATTCGGGGACCGGCGAGCAGGCCGCTCGCCGCCCGCACCGCCCGGCACCCAAGGTGCGCTCGGCTCCCTCCCGCCGGGCCTCACGCCAGGCCGGCGAGCGGCGCACCACGTCCGCGCCCGTCCCGGTGGCAGAGGCGCCCCGGGCACCCAGGGTTCGCCTGGACCCTCGCGAGAAGGCTCGCCGCGACGCCGCGAGGCCGCACCTGCGCATCGCCGAGCCGCCGCTGGACCCGACGGTGATCGAGGCGCCGGAGCGCACCGGTCTGCCGCTGCCCGACATCGGGGACGCCTTGTCCGCCGCCATCGGCCTGCTGCGCTTCGGGGCGCAGGCCGCAGGCATCTCACCCGAGGACATCGAGCGTCGCGTGGCGCAGGTGCTGGCCTACATCCGCCGCCGGATCGACGGCGCCTACGACGTCGACGACTTCGGCTACGACGCCGATTTCACCGAGAATGTGTTCTACCCGATGCTGCGCCCGATCTACCGGCACTGGTTCCGCGTCGAGGTGCGCGGCATCGAGAACATCCCGGCCACCGGTGGCGCGCTCGTCGTGTCCAACCACTCCGGGACCATCGCCATCGACTCCCTCATGGTGCAGCTCGCCATCCACGACGAGCACCCGCAGCACCGGGCCATGCGCGCCCTCGGGGCCGACCTCGTCTTCCAGACACCGTTCCTCGGCACGGTCGCGCGCCGGTCGGGCTCCACGTTGGCCACCAACTCCGACGCCGACCGTCTCTTCGCCCAGGGCGAGCTCGTCGGGGTCTTCCCCGAGGGCTTCAAGGGGGTCGGCAAGCCGTTCAGCGAGCGCTACAAGCTCCAGCGGTTCGGCCGTGGCGGCTTCGTGGCCGCCGCGCTGGCCGCGCAGGTGCCGATCATCCCGTGCTCGGTCGTGGGCGCCGAGGAGATCGCGCCGATCATCGGCAACATGAGCACGGTCGCCCGCCTGTTCGGGCTGCCCTACGCGCCCATCACGCCGACGTTCCCCCTGTTCGGCCCGCTCGGGCTGATCCCGTTGCCGAGCAAGTGGATCATCGAGTTCGGCGCCCCCATCCCCACCGACAGCCAGGGCCCCGGCGCCGCCGACGACCCGATGCTCGTCTTCGACCTCACCGACCAGGTGCGCGAGACGATCCAGCAGACGCTCTACACCCTGCTCATGCAGCGGCGGTCGGTCTTCTTCTGATGGATGCCGTGCAGCCGCTTCCCGTGCGGGTCACCTTGATCGGCCGGCCGGGGTGCCACCTGTGCGACACCGCCCGCGAGACCATCGAGCGCGTGAGTGCCGAGCTCGGGGTCGGGTGGCAGGAGTGCTCCATCGACGACGACGCGCAGCTGCGTGAGGAGTGGGCCGAGCAGATTCCGGTCACGCTGGTCGACGGCCGCCAGCACGACTACTGGCGGGTTGACGAGACCCGGCTGCGAGCGGCCCTGGCTGCGCCGCCCGCGGTGCGCTGACGGCATCCGGACTGCTGTCGAAGCTTTTAGCACACGCGGGAGTGAGCAGGGTCACGGGGCCCTCGGACGACTTTGTGCAGGCGTTCACAAGACCGTACGCTGACGGTCTCACCCGCTGGCCGGGCCGCTGAACGCGTGCGCCCGCCCGCTCCGATCCGGCCGCGCGGGCCCGCGAAAGGAGTCGGTGAGCGACGGTGTCCGACGCAGCGACCACCCGCCGGGGCATCCCGGAGGCCTCGGTGGCCCGGCTCCCGGGCTACCTGCGGGCACTCACCGCCCTCGCCGGTCACGGCGTGATCTCGGTGAGCTCCGAGGAGCTCGCGAACGCCGCCGGGGTGAGTTCGACGATGCTGCGCAAGGACCTGTCGCACCTCGGTTCCTACGGGGTGCGCGGGGTCGGTTACGACGTCGAGCGCCTGGCCGCCGAGATCACCGCCGCACTGGGCCTGACCCGCGAGTGGCCGGTTGCGATCGTCGGCATGGGCAACCTCGGTCGGGCGCTCGCCGCCTACCGCGGGTTCGAGGAGCGCGGGTTCGAGGTCGTCGCACTGCTCGACGGTGACCCTCGGCTGCTGGGCGAGGACGTCGCCGGGCGGCCGGTGCGCCCCATGTCCGACCTGCCGGGTCTCGTCGCGGAAGAGGGCCTCGCGATCGGCGTCATCGCCACCCCGTCGTCAGGGGCCCAGGACGCGTGTGACCGCCTCGTCGCGGCGGGGGTCCGCTCGGTGCTGAACTTCGCCCCTGCCGTGCTCGCCGTTCCCGACGGGGTGGTCGTGCGCAACGTCGACCTGTCCACGGAACTTCAGATCCTCGCCTTCCACGGTCAGCGGGTCGCCGCGGCCGCGGCCGCCACGACCTCCGAGGTGGTGGCCTGATGAGCCTGGTCGTCCTCGGGCTGTCGCACCACGGTGCACCCCTGTCACTCCTGGAGTCGGTCGCCCTGGACCCCGACGCCCGCACCGCCCTCGAGCAGGCGGTGCTGCGCTCGGAGCACGTCACCGAAGCCGTCGTCGTGTCCACGTGCAACCGCACCGAGGTCTACGCCGAGTGCCTGACCTTCCACGGCGCCCTGACCGACATCACGGCGGCGCTGGCCGACACCTGCTCGGTCGACCGGGCGGACCTGCAGCCGCACCTGTTCGTGCACTACGAGGACCGCGGCATCGCCCACGTGTTCAACGTCGCCTCAGGCCTGGACTCGATGGCCGTCGGCGAGGCCCAGATCCTCGGCCAGGTGCGCCGCTCCCTGGCTCGCGCCCAGCGCCACGGCCACGTCGGCCCCGCCCTGAACACCGTGCTCCAGCAGGCCCTGCGGGTCGCGAAGCGCGTGCACACCGAGACCGGCATCGACCTCGTGAGCGGCTCGCTCGTGCAGGCCGGACTGGCCCGCGCGCAGGCCGCCCTCGGACCGATCGGCGACCTGTCCGTGCTCGTCGTCGGCGCCGGCGGCATGGGCGCCCTCGCCGCGACCACCGTGGCCCGTGCCGGGGCGCGCACCGTCGTCGTCGCGAACCGCAACCACGACCGGGCGCGCACGGTGGCCGATCGGGTGGGCGGCACCTCGCGCCACCTCGCCGACCTCGGCGCCGCCCTCGTCGAGGCCGACGTCGTCATCTCCTCCACCGGCGCTCCGGGGCGGGTCATCACCGCCGCCGACGTCGCTCGTGCGCGCGCGTCGCGCGGTGGACGCCCGCAGGTCTACGTCGACCTCGCGCTGCCCCACGACATCGACCTCGCCGTTGCCGACCTGCCCGGCGCCACCCGTGTCGGCCTCGCCGAGCTCGGCGAGGACCTCTCGAGTGCCGGGTCAGCGCCCCAGGTCGCGCAGGCCGGCGATCTCGTGACTGCCGAGGTCGCGGCCTACCTCATGGCTCGCTCCGCCGAGGCCGTCGCGCCGACCGTGACCGCGCTGCGCAGCCACGCCGGCGCACTCGTCGAGGAGGAGCTGCGCCGCCTCGAGCGACGCACGCCCGGCCTGAGCGACGCCGAGCGGGGCGAGGTCCGCCGGGCCGTCGAGCGCGTCGTCGACAAGCTGCTCCACACCCCGACGGTGCGCGTGAAGGAACTCGCCCAGGACGGCCAGGGCGGCAGCTACGCGCGGGCGCTCAACGAGCTGTTCGACCTCGACCCCCGCGACGTCTCCCTGGTGTCCGCACCCCCGACCCTGCCCGAGGAGGACTGAGCATGCTCCGCCTCGGAACCCGCCGATCCGCCCTCGCGACGACGCAGTCGTCGTGGGTGGCCGACCAGCTGCGTGCGCTCGGCCACGAGGTCGAGCTCGTCGAGGTCAGCACCGAGGGCGACCGCGACCAGACCACCCCGCTGGCCCAGCTCGGCGGCACCGGTGTCTTCGTCTCCGCCCTGCGGGCCGCCCTCGTCGACGGGCGCGTCGACCTGGCTGTGCACTCGCTGAAGGACCTGCCGACCACGCCTGACCCCGACACCGTGGTCGCCGCGATCCCCGTGCGCGAGGACCCCCGCGACGCCCTCGTCGCCCGGGACGGACTCACGCTCGGCGAGCTGCCTGCGCGGTCGAGGGTCGGCACGGGCTCCCCGCGCCGTCGTGCCCAGCTCGAGGCCCTGGGCCTCGGCCTCGTCGTCACCGGGCTGCGCGGCAACGTCGACACCCGGATGCGGCAGGTCACCGAGGGACACCTCGACGCCGTCGTGCTCGCGGCCGCAGGCCTGCGCCGACTCGGACGCCTCGACGCCGTCAGCGAGCTGCTCGACCCGATCCAGATGCTCCCGGCCCCCGGCCAGGGGGCGCTCGCGGTGGAGGTCCGCGCGGACGACGCGCACACGGCATCCCTCGTCGCCGTGCTCGACGACCACGACACCCGCGCGTGCACCACGGCCGAGCGGGCGCTGCTCGCCGAGCTCGAGGCCGGGTGCTCCGCCCCCGTCGGCGCACTCGCCGAGGTCGTCGAAGGCGTCGACGGCCCTGAGCTCTCCCTGCGAGCCGTCGTCACCTCGCACGACGGGACGGCTGACCTGCGCCGCTCGCTCGTCGGGGACCCCGCCACCCCCGCAGACCTCGGCAGGCGCCTCGCGCACCTGCTCCTCGAGGACGGCGCAGCCCAGCTGATGTCCGACAGCCCCACGACCGACCACTCCCCAACGACCGACCACCCCGCCACGGAGCGTGCCTTGTGAGCCCCACGCGTTCGACCTCCCCCTCCACCCCCCGCACGCCGGCCCAGGTGGCCTTCGTCGGCGCCGGGCCCGGCGACACCGGGCTGCTCACCGTGCGCGCCAGCGAGCTGCTCGCCGCTGCGGATGCCGTCGTCATCGACCAGGTGGCGCGGCACGACGTCGTCGAGCGGTGGTGCGCACCCGGCACCCTCGTCGTGGATGCCGGCCACGGCGACCACGGTGAGAACCTCACCCACGCGTCGCGCGCCAAGCTCGTCGTGCGGGCGGCGAAGGCGCACCCGGGCGGTCTCGTCGTGCGCCTCATGGACGGTGACCCCGCAGTCTTCAACGGGCTCGCCGAGGAGGCCACCGCCTGCGTGAAGGCAGGGGTGTCCTTCGAGGTGGTTCCGGGCGTCAGCTCGGTCACGGCCGTTCCCTCGTACGCCGGGGTGCCGCTGACGTCGGCCAGCTCCACCGGGGTGCACGTCCTCGTCGCCGGGGCTCGCGGCGTCGACCTCACGGGCGCGCTCGACCCCAAGGTCACCGTCGTCGTCATCGGGGCACCGGACAAGGCCGCCCAGACCTTCGACGCCCTCATCGCCGCCGGTCGTGACGGGGCAACTCCCGTCGCCGTCACCGAGCGCGGCACGAGCACCGACCAGCGAACCGTGACGACGACGCTGTCCTCTGCCGGCGCGACGATGGCCGACGGCCGCTTCCCCGTGCTGGCCGTCGTGGGGTCCACTGTCACCATGCGCGGGACGTTGTCGTGGTTCGAGAGCAAGCCGCTGTTCGGGTGGGAGGTGCTGGTGCCCCGCACGAAGGAGCAGTCGGCCTCGACGTTGGCCCGCCTCCAGCGCCACGGGGCGCAGGCCAAGGTCGTGCCGACGATCTCGGTGGAGCCCCCGCGCACGCCGCAGCAGCTGGAGCGCGCCGTCAAGGGCATGGTCACCGGGCGCTACGAGTGGGTGGGCTTCACGTCCGTCAACGCCGTGCGGGCGATCCGTGAGAAGTTCGACGAGTTCGGGCTCGACGCGCGTTCGTTCGCGGGTCTGCGCGTCGCCGCGGTCGGGGGCGTCACCGCGCAGGCCCTGCGCGACTGGGGGATCACCCCCGACCTCGTGCCGACCGGTGAGCAGTCGGCGCTCGGCCTGCTCGAGGTCTGGCCCGCCTTCGACCCCGACCTCGACCCGATCGCCCGGGTGTTCCTGCCGCGTGCCGACATCGCGACCGAGACGCTCGTCGCCGGACTCCAGGACATCGGCTGGGAGGTCGACGACGTGACGGCCTATCGCACCGTGCGCGCGGCCCCGCCGCCCGCGTCGGTTCGCGACGCCATCAAGAACGGCTCCTTCGACGCCGTGCTGTTCACGTCGAGCTCGACCGTGCGCAACCTCGTCGGCATCGCGGGCAAGCCGCACCCGACCACGGTCGTCGCGTGCATCGGCCCGGCCACGGCCAAGACCGCGGAGGAGCTCGGCCTGCGGGTCGACGTGCTCCCCCCGGTCGCCAACGCCGAGGCGCTCGTCGACGCACTGGCCGACCACGGCCGCTCGTTGGCCCTGGCGGCCCAGGAGGCCGGCGAGGTCGTCCTGCGCCCGAGCCAGCGTCGTCCGGGTTCGCGCCGCCGCGCCACGTGATGGCTTTCCCACAGAGCCGGCCCCGCCGGCTGCGGCGCACCCCCGCGATCCGGCGTCTGGTGGCGCAGACGAGGCTGCACCCGGCCGACCTGGTGCTCCCCGTCTTCGTGCGCGAGGGCATCGAGGAGCCGGTGCCGATCTCGGCCATGCCCGGCGTCGTGCAGCACACGCTCGACTCCCTCGTCGAGGAGGCCCACCGCTGCGTGCAGGCCGGGCTCGGCGGGATCATGGTGTTCGGGGTCCCGATCACCAAGGACGCGCAAGGGTCCGGCGCGGACGACCCCGACGGCATCCTCAACGTCGCCCTCGCCCGGTTGGTCGAGGCGGTCGGTGACGACCTCGTCGTCATGGCGGACCTGTGCCTGGACGAGTTCACCGACCACGGCCACTGCGGCGTGCTCGGGGACGACGGGTCGGTCGACAACGACGCCACCCTCGAGCGGTACGCCGCGATGGCGCTGGCGCAGGCGGCGACCGGGGCCCACGTCCTCGGGCTCTCGGGGATGATGGACGGCCAGGTGGCGCACGTGCGCGCGGCGCTGGATGCCGCGGGGCACACCGACACCGTGCTCCTGGCCTACGCCGCGAAGTACACCTCCGGGCTCTACGGGCCGTTCCGCGAGGCCGTGCAGTCCTCGCTCGTCGGTGACCGGGGGCCTACCAGCAGGACCCGGCCAACGCGACCGAGGCCGTGCGTGAGCTCGAGCTGGACATCGCCGAAGGCGCCGACATCGTCATGGTCAAGCCGGCCGGCCCGCACCTCGACATCATCGCCGCAGCCGCCGCGCTGTCGCCGGTTCCCGTTGCCGCCTACCAGATCTCGGGGGAGTACTCCCAGATCGAGGCCGCTGCGGAACGGGGTTGGATCGATCGCGACCGCGTCATGCTGGAATCGCTCACGGGTATCCGACGGGCCGGCGCCCAGATCGTGCTCACCTACTACGCCCTCGAGGCTGCTGCCCGCCTGTGACGCAGGCGCCGTGGTCGCGCGCCGTGCGTCGACCGATCGGCGGATTGGGCGAACCCGGGTTCGTGCACCATCATGGTGGTGTGATAGGCGCATTTCGTGCGCCGGCGGGATGCAGATGCGGAGCGAAACGAGCATGACCGGGCGTAAGAAGGTGCTGCTCGGCGGCGTGGCGGGGCTCGCGGTGGTGCTCGGGGGTGCAGGCACGGCGTATGCCGCCCACTTCCAGGACCGCGCCCTCCCGGGCAGCACGGTGGCGGGCCAGTCCGTGGCCGGGCTCTCGCGCGATGAGGTGGCGGCCGCGGTGCGTGAGCGCGCCGACGACGTCGAGGTGACGCTGGAGGCCGGCGAGGCGACCCGCACGGCATCCCTGGCCGACCTGGGCTACGCGGTCGACGTCGACGCGACGGTCGACGCCGTCTTCGCCAACCGCACCTGGTCGACGTACGCCACGTCCCTGATGTCCAGCCGCGAGGTCGACGCCGTCGTGACCACCGACCCCGCTGCGACCGACGTGGTCATCGCCGACCTCGTCAAGGACTCCGGTGGCATCGGCGTCGACGCCACGGTGACGCTCGCCAAGGACAAGAAGTCGTTCGTCGTCGTCCCGGCCGTCGCCGGCAAGACCGTCGTCGAGAGCACCTTCCAGGATGCCGTGGGAGCGGCGGCGCGTGACCTCACCTCGGCGAGCACCGTCGTCGAGTTCACCGAGGCCGTGCCCGACGTGACCACCGATGAGGCGCAGGCCGTGGCGGACAAGGCCAATGCGCTGGCCAAGACCCCCGTGGCGGTCTCCGACGGTGAGGACACGCACAAGGCGTCCGTGGCGCGCAAGGTCTCGTGGATCAGCATCCCGGTCACCGACGGGGCGCTGGGTGAGCCGACGATCAGGGCCGACAAGGTCAAGGCGTGGGCGGCCAAGCTGGCCAAGGAGGCCAAGGTCGAGCCACGCGCGGGTCTGCGCAACGTGACCCAGTCCGGTGACGTCAAGACCGTGGTGACCAAGGCTCGCGACGGCAAGGAGGTCTCCAACGCCGATGCGCTCGCCACGGCTGCGGTGGCCGCCCTGTCCGGGGGCAAGGCCTACGAGGGCACCTTCGACTACAAGACCACCAAGGCCACGTGGAAGGAGCGGACCATCGCGGACGGCGCCGAGCGCCTCGCGTACCCCGCGGCCCCGGGCGAGAAGTGGATCGACGTCAACCTCAGCCGGCACACCATGACGGCCTACATCGGGGCGAAGGCCGTCTACGGCCCGATCGCCATGGTCGATGGGCAGGCCGAGAAGCCGACCGTGCGCGGCACGTTCAAGGTCTACTACAAGCGCGAGCTGATGACGATGCGCGGCAACAACGCGGATGGCACGCGCTACGAGACGCCCAACGTGCCGTGGAGCTCGTTCTTCCACGAGGGCTTCGCCCTGCACGGAGCGCCCTGGCGGTCATCGTTCGGCTACTCCGCGTCACACGGCTGCGTCAACCTGCCGGTCGGGGTCGCGAAGTGGGTCTACGACTTCGCCCCCATCGGCACCCCGGTCGTCTCCCACTGACCCCGGCAGGGCCGGTCAGAGGAACTGGGCCGGGTCGAACTCGTCGATGGCGATGACCCGCACGCGCGGGAGCCGCTCGTTGAAGGCCATGACGTCGTACTCGAGGTCGAAGGTCTCCAGCCCGAGCTCGACGAGCTGGTTGAACGCGTGGTTGCGGAACTCCACGAATCCGACGAGGCCCACGCGGCGCCCGTCGAGCAGCTCGCCGACCTCCTCGACGAAGTCACCGTCGTTGCTGACGAGGACGACGTCGGCCTCGCGCGTGCGCAGCTCGGTCAGCGTGCGCTGGATGGCGATGTCGACGACCTTCTGCCCCGGTGCGCCTGACAGCGGGATGGGGCGGTAGCCGATGGCGAGCAGGGCCTGCACGAACGTCATGGGCAGCTCGGAGTTGGCCGCGAGGAAGAACAGGCCCTGAGCAGGCTGGTCCCACTGATCGCGCGCGAACTGCAGCAGCCGCTCCCACCGGGGACGCTCCTCCGGGCGCGGTCGGCGGCCGAGGATCGAGGTGCCCAGCGTGGCGTCGATGTTCTCGCCGTCGACGAGCAGGTAGGTGGTGCGCGCTGCGTCAGCCATGGGCTCACCCTAGACGCAGCATCACGGGCGACTCATGGCGAACGGCCCACCTCGTCCGAGGTAGGCCGTTCGCCATGAGTCGGGTGTGGCTCAGGCCTGCTTGCCGAGCTCCACGTCGATGACGAGCGTGATCTTCTCGGAGACGAGCACGCCACCCTTCTCGAGGGCCGCGTTCCAGGTCAGGCCCCAGTCGGTGCGGTTGAGCTCGCCCTTGGCCTCGAAGCCGGCCTTGTCGTTGCCCCACGGGTCGGTCGCGACACCGTTGAACTCGACGTCGAGGGTCACGGGCTTGGTGACGCCCTTGATCGTCAGGTCCCCGACGAGGGTGGAACCATCGAACGAGGTGCTGACGAAGGTCATCTCCGGGTAGGTCTCGGAGTCGAAGAAGTCGGCGCTGCGCAGGTGGGCGTCGCGGTCGGCGGTGCCCGTGTCGACGGATGCCGTCTTGATGGTCACGTTCGCGACGCTGTCAGCGAGCTGCTCGGCCACCTCGACGGTGCCGGCGAACTCGGTGAACTTGCCGCGGACCTTGGCCACCATGAGGTGGCGGGCGATGAAACCCACCTCGGCGTGGGTGGGGTCGATGCTCCAGGTGCCGGGGGTGAGGCCGTCCAGGGTGGTGCGCGCGTTGCTCATGAAGTCTCCTTTGTCGTGGCCTAGCACTCGCTAGTTGTCTCTTCAACCAAACCGGCCGCGGCATCCATTCCCGTGTCTCGCCATGTGAGACACTGTGATGGACGTGCATCTCAGGTCGTTCTCAGGAGGGACGTCTGTGCAGATGGCCACATGGATCGGAGCACCCACGGATATCTGCAGTCCCGTGCCACGATGGGCGAGTTCGGTGAACCGGGGAGGCGCGATGAGTGGGTCAGTGATGGCAGGAGTGACGTCAGCCGACGACACGGGTGGTGTTGACGGCGAGCCTGGGGTCCGGTGGCTCAGCCACGAGGAGCAGATCGCCTGGCGCGCCTACCTGCGCGCCTCTCGTGAGCTCACGGTGGCGTTCGAGCGTGACCTCCAGGACGTCGGGATCAGCCTGCCCGAGTACGAGCTGATGTCGATGCTCTCCGAGGCACCCGACGCGCAGATGCGGATGTCGACGCTGGCGTCCCTCATCGTGCAGTCCCGCAGCCGCGTGACCCACACGGCCGCCCGGCTCGAGCGTCGCGGCTGGGTGCGCCGAACGCCGGCCCCCGACGACGGCCGTGGGGTGCTGCTGCGCCTCACCGAGGGCGGGCGGGTCGCGCTCGACTCCTTCGCCGTCGTCCACATCGCGAGCGTCCGGCGCCATCTCATCGACGTGCTGACTGCCGAGCAGTTAGCCACCCTGGGTGCCACGATGCAGATCGTGCGCGACGCCTACGCCGCCGACCCGACCATGCGCGGCGCCGTCACCATCGCCTGACCCGTCGGTCCGAGACCTCGCCCGACCCTGGCCGAGGCCGGGCAACCAGGGGTGTCGGACAATGGTGGGGTGAGCCCTGACCCGACACCCCACGCCAGCCGCACCGCGACCAGCGCGTCCACCGCGAGCGACGCCCCGGCATCCGCCGCCCTCCTCGAGCGCGCCCGCGCCGTCACCCCCGGCGGGGTCAACTCCCCGGTGCGCGCCTTCCGCGCGGTCGGTGGCACCCCCCGGTTCATGGCGAGCGGGCGCGGCCCGTACCTCACCGACGTCGACGGCCGCGAGTACGTGGACCTCGTGTGCAGCTGGGGGCCGATGATCCTCGGTCACGCGCACCCCGCCGTGCTGGATGCCGTCCGCTCGGCCGCCGCTCGCGGGTTCAGCTTCGGCACCCCCTCGGAGAACGAGGTGCTGCTCGCCGAGGAGATCGTCGCCCGCGTCGACCCCGTGCAGCAGGTGCGCCTGGTCTCCAGCGGCACCGAGGCGACCATGAGCGCCATCCGCCTCGCCCGCGGCTTCACGGGCCGCAGCCTGGTCGTGAAGTTCGCCGGGCACTACCACGGCCACGTCGACTCGCTGCTGGTCAGCGCCGGCTCGGGGCTGGCCACGTTCGCGCTGCCGGACTCGGCCGGGGTGCCCGCCGAGATGGCCGCCGAGACCCTCGTCCTGCCCTACAACGACGTCGACGCGCTCGAGGCCGTCTTCGCCGCCCGGGGCAGCGAGATCGCTTGCCTCGTCACCGAGGCCGCGGCCGGCAACATGGGCGTCGTCCCCCCGGACCCGGGGTTCACGCAGGCCCTGCGCCGGGTGACGGCCGAGCACGGCGCGCTGTTGGTGTCGGACGAGGTGATGACCGGGTTCCGCGTCAGTCGCGCCGGCTGGTGGGGTCACGAAGGGCTCGACCTGGCGCCCGACCTCATGACGTTCGGCAAGGTCATGGGTGGGGGCTTTCCCGCTGCAGCGTTCGGCGGCCGGGCCGACGTCATGGCCCTGCTCGCCCCCGACGGGCCGGTCTACCAGGCGGGCACCCTCTCCGGGAACCCCGTCGCCACGGCGGCCGGGCTGGCCACGCTGCGCGCCTGCGACGACGCGCTCTACGCCCGCCTGCGTGAGGTGTCGAGCGCGATCGCCGCCGCGGCATCCGATGCCCTGAGCGCGGCCGGGGTGCCCCACCGCGTCCAGTGGGCGGGCTCGATGTTCTCCGTCTTCTTCCGCGAGGGGGCGGTGCGCACCTACGACGACGCGCGCCAGCAGGACGCCGCGGCCTTCGGCCGCTTCTTCCACGCCATGCTGGATGCCGGGGTGTACCTGCCGCCGAGCGCCTTCGAGTCGTGGTTCGTCTCCGGGGCGCACGACGACGCAGCCGTCGAGCGGGTGCTGGCAGCGCTGCCGGGGGCCGCTGCGGCCGCGGCCGACACCGGGCGCGGCTGACCCTCGTCGAACCCGGCCGGCGGCGCGGCCGACCCGCGTCGCCGGTCGGGTGCAAGGGCACCCAGCCGGGTTTGCGACAATCGGCGGTATGTCGACCTTTCCCCGTGCACCTGGCGGCCCCGGCGGGGCCGGGCCCACCGGTGACGAGCCGCAGCGCACGGTCGTCCACCTCCTGCGGCACGGTGAGGTCCACAACCCCGGCCGGGTGCTCTACGGGCGGTTGCCCGGCTACCACCTGTCCGAGCTGGGGCGGCACATGGCCGAGCTGGCGGCCGAGCACCTCGGCGACCACGACATCACCCACGTCGTGTCCAGCCCGCTCGAGCGGGCGCGGGAGACCGCGGCCCCGATCGCGCAGGGCCACGAGCTGGAGATCACCATCGACGACCGGGTCATCGAGGCGGACAACGCCTTCGAGGGCCTGCCGGTCGCCGGGGGAGCGGGTCTGCTCAAGCACCCGCGCCTGTACCCGAAGTTCCTCAACCCGTTACGGCCCTCATGGGGTGAGCCGTACGTCGAGATCGTCGAGCGGATGCGCCTGGCGATCATCGACGCCCGGGCTGCGGCCCGCGGGCACGAAGCGGTCATCGTCAGCCACCAGGCGCCGATCTGGATGATCCGCCTCGCCACCGAGGGCCGCCCGCTGTGGCACAACCCGGCCAGGCGCGAGTGCTCCCTGGCGTCGCTCACCTCGCTGACGTTCCTCGGCGACGAGCTGCTGTCGCTCTCCTACAGCGAGCCGGCCGCATCGCTGCTCGCTCAGGCCCAGCCCGGGGCGGGCGCATGAGCGGCAGACCCCTCGCCCGGTGGGCCGGGTGGGTGGCTGCGGCCACCCTGCTGCTCGGCACGGCCGCGTGCACGAGCGACCCGAACTCGGTGGCCGAACAGGCCAAGGCCGGCGACCAGAAGGGCTACGTCTCCGGTGACGGTGCCGTCGAGACGATCCCCGCGGCAGACCGGGCCGAACCGGTCCAGCTCTCCGGCCGGCTGCTCGACGGCGCCGACTGGTCGAGCGACTCCGCCCGCGGCGAGGTGCTCGTCCTCAACGTCTGGGGTTCGTGGTGCGCGCCCTGCGTCGCCGAGGCCCCGGAGCTCCAGCAGGTGTGGTCCGAGTTCGACGCCGCCGACGCGCCGGTGCAGTTCATGGGCATCAACTTCCGTGAGGATCCCGCGCGAGGGGCGGCGTTCGAGAAGAAGGCCGGCATCACCTACCCGAGCCTGACCGACGAGTCCGGGGTGTTGATCCTCGAGCTCCAGGGCAAGGCCCCCACGGTGCCGACCACCCTCGTGCTCGACCGCGACGGACGCATCGCCTCGCGCGTCAACGGCCCCGTGTCGGCCAGCACGTTGCGGGCACTGGTCGAGGATGCCGTTGCCGAGTCGAGCCCGACCGCCTCACCATCGTGACCGGCGAGAGCGTGACGTCGGGCGCGCTGCCGCTGGCGATGGCCGTGGCCGTGCTGGCCGGGTTGGTGTCGTTCGCCAGCCCGTGCGTGCTGCCCCTCGTGCCGGGCTTCCTCGGCTACGTCACCGGCCTGACCGGTGAACCGCTCGCGCAGCGCTCACGCAGCCGCCTGGTCACCGGGGCGCTGCTCTTCGTGCTCGGCTTCACCCTCGTCTTCGTGCTCGGCGCGATCTTCGTGACCTCGGCGGGCCGGGCGCTCATCGAGCACCGGGTGCTCCTCATGCGCCTCGGCGGAGTCGTCGTCATCGTCATGGGGCTGGTCTTCCTCGGGGTGGGCGGTCAGCGCGAGGCCAAGATCGCGTGGCGGCCCAAGGCAGGGCTGGCCGGGGCGCCGTTGCTCGGGGCCGTCTTCGCCCTCGGCTGGGCTCCGTGCACGGGCCCGACCCTGGCCGCGGTGCTCGTCATGGCCAGCGCGACCGCCGACCCGCAGGTGGCGCGCAGCGTCACCCTCGCCACGGCATACGGGCTGGGCCTCGGGCTGCCGTTCATCCTCATCGCTGCCGGACTGGACCGCGCCGGGCGCGCCTCGGGGTGGCTGCGGCGGCGCCAGCGCACCATTCAGGTCGTCGGGGGCGTGATGCTCGTGCTCGTCGGGCTGCTCATGGTCACCGGGTTGTGGGGCGACCTCAACACGTGGATCCAGAGCGAGCTCGTGATCGGTTTCGAGGTGGCGGTGTGAGCACCGAGACGAAAGCCAGGACCAGCGCCACCAGTGGCGGCTCGGGGACCGGCGCCGGCATCGCCCAGCCGCGGCTCGGCCCGATCGGCTGGCTGCGCTGGATGTGGCGCCAGCTGACGAGCATGCGCACCGCGCTGTTCCTGCTCCTCCTGCTCGCCATCGGCGCGATCCCGGGGTCGACCTTCCCGCAACGCTCGATCGACCCCGCCCGCACCGCCCAGTACATCACCGACCACCCCGGCATCGGCCCGGTGCTCGACCGGCTCGGGTTCTTCGAGGTCTACTCCTCGCCGTGGTTCGCGGCCATCTACATCCTGCTGTTCATCTCCCTCATCGGCTGTGTCCTGCCGCGCACGAAGATCCTCTGGCACCAGGTGCGTTCGGCCCCGCCGAAGGCTCCTCGCCGCCTCAGCCGCCTCGCCGCCCACGACGAAGTCGAGGTCGACGGCGACCCCGAGGAGGTCCGTGAGGCGCTGCGGGCAGCGCTGCGCCGCCGCCGCTACCGGGTGCACGCCCACGACGACCAGACCCTCTCGGCGGAGAAGGGGTACCTGCGCGAGGCGGGCAACCTGCTCTTCCACATCGCTCTCATCGGTGTGCTCATCGGGGTCGCCTGGGGTCACCTGTTGGGCTGGAAGGGTGACGTGATCCTGCCCGTCGGCAAGACCTTCGCCAACACGTTGTCCCGCTACGACACCTTCAGCCCGGGGCCCTGGGTCGACGTCAACGCCCTCGAGCCGTTCACCCTTCGCCTCGATGCGATGCGGGTGGAGTTCGAGACCGACGCCCAGGGCAGGGGCCAGTTCGGGGCGCCGCGCGACTTCGAGGCGACGACGACGTTCACCGATGCCCAGGGCACGAGCGAGCAGCGGTCGATCCGGGTGAACCACCCCCTGGAGACCGGCAACGGCACGGTGTTCCTCCTCGGCAACGGCTACGCCCCGAAGATCACCGTGCGCGACGGCGAGGGCACGATCATCTACAGCGACGCCACGCCGTTCCTGCCGCAGGACAACTTCTACACCTCCGTCGGTGCCGTCAAGGTGCCCGGGGCGACGCCGAAGCAGCTCGGCTTCGCCGGGTTCTTCCTGCCGACCGGGATCATCGACGACCAGGGCCCGCGCTCGCTCTTCCCCGACGCCCTCGACCCCCAGCTGGCGCTCACGGCCTTCGAGGGCGAGCTCTTCCCGAGCGGGCGGCCGCAGTCGGTCTACTCCCTCGACACCGAGGCCATGGAGGCCATCCCGGCGGCCGACGGCACCGACCAGCTGCGCATCCTGCTGCGGCCGGGGCAGACCTTCGAGCTGCCGGAGGGGCGTGGGTCGATCACCTTCGACGGGGTCGAGCGCTTCGCCGGCCTGTCGATCCGCACCGATCCCGGCAAGAGCCTCACCCTCGTCGCCGCGCTCGCCAGCCTGGCCGGGCTCGTGGCCTCCCTGGTCATCCGCCGTCGAAGGGTGTTCGTGCGGGTTGGGCCGGGGGAGGGGCACAGTCGTACGCTGGTTTCCGTCGGAGGCCTCGCCAAGGACGACGACGACGGGATGCCCGCCGAGATCGAGCATCTCCTGACCGCACTCGAAGGACGCCGATGACCGACCAGGACCTCGCCCAGCTGTCGAACACGGCCATCTACTCCGCGATGGTGGTGCTCACCCTCGCGATGCTGGCCTACGCCGTATACCTCGCGCGCCTCGCCCCCACGCGTGGTGAGCAGGCCGGCACGGATGCCGTCGAGAGCCGTGACGGGGCACGCGAGCTCGTCGGGGCCGACGGTCGCGCCGTCGCCACGGGGTCGGCCGCCGAGGTGTCGGATGCCGTGGCGCGCGATGGTGCGCCGACCGCGGGAGGTGGGCGGACGGCATCCGGCACGACGTCGGACCGTGGGCGCGAGAGCGAGCCGCTGGCGGCCCGCAAGGCGGCCGGAATCGGGTGGATGCTGACCCTGCTCGCCACCGCGCTCGTCGTCGCGGGTGTGGTGCTGCGCGCGCTCGAGGTGCACCGGTGGCCGCTCGGCAACATGTACGAGTTCGCGATCGTCGGGGCGGTGTTCGTGCTGGTGTCGTACTGCGCGTGGGCGCTGCGGCGGGACCTGCGCTGGCTCGGCCTGTTCGTCGTCACCCCCGTGCTGCTCAACCTCGGGCTGGCCATCACCGTCTGGTACACCGACGCGTCCGAGCTCATGCCGTCGCTGCGCTCGGTGTGGCTGGCCATCCACGTCGCGGTCGCGACCCTGTCGGTGGCGGTGTTCACCATCGGGTTCTCGCTCGGCATCCTCTACCTCGTGCAGGACAGGCTGCAGTCCGACCCGAGGGGCACGCGCAGCTTCATGGACCGCCTGCCCGACGCGCGCGCGCTGGAGCGGCTGACCTACGCGGTGCACATCGTGGCCTTCCCGCTGTGGACGTTCACCGTCATCGCCGGAGCGATCTGGGCCCGTCAGGCGTGGGGCTCCTACTGGAACTGGGACCCCAAGGAGGTCTGGAGCTTCGTCATCTGGGTCGTCTACGCCGCGTACCTGCACGCCCGCGCGACGACCGGGTGGAAGCGCCAGAACGCCGTGTGGATCGCGCTGGCCGGGTACGGCGGCATCATCATCAACTTCGCCGTGGTCAACGTGTTCTTCGTCGGCCAGCACTCCTACTCCGGGTTGTGATCTGACGTGCTTCGGTACACCGTCCTGCGCCTGCTCGTCTTCTTCGGCGTGCTGTCCGCGCTCTGGCTGCTCGGGCTGCGCGGCCAGGAGAACATGCTCCTGCTCGTCGCCGGTGCGGCCCTGCTCTCGGCCGTCATCTCGTACTTCGGCCTGCGCCGCTTCCGGGAGGACTACTCGGCGCAGCTCGCCCAGAAGATCGAGCAGCGGATGGAGGCCAAGCAGGCCAAGCAGGCGGCTGCCGGGGCCGGCTCGACCGATGAGGATGCCGAGGACGCCGAGGCCGCGCGCGGGGACGACACCTTCCGCTGAACGGCTGACCCCGCACTTATTGCACTGCAGCCACCTGACCCGGATCCGGGGCAGGTGGCTGCAGTGCAATAAGTCGCTGGTGGGTGGGGATCAGGTGGCGATCGCGACGCCGATGACGACACCGAGGGCGATGAGCACGGCATACGCCACCTCGTAGAGCCCCGTGGCGGCGAGCACCGGGATCAGCTCACGCCCGGTCGTCCCAGCCCGCACGGTCTGCACGGCCTTCCACCCCAGCGGCGCGACGAGCAGACCGAGCAGCGCCCACGGCTCGAACCACGCCATGCCGAGCACCGCGAGAACGGATGCCGTGAGCAGCGCGACGTACAGGGTGCGCGTTCGCGTGTCCCCGAGTCGCACCGCGAGGGTGCGCTTGCCGTGCTCGATGTCGGTCGGGATGTCGCGCAGGTTGTTGGCCACGAGGATCGCCGACGCCAGCGCGCCGACCCCGATGGCGCCGATCACACCGAACCAGGACACGGCATCCGCCTGCGTGTACAGCGTGCCGAGCGTGGCCATCAGACCGAAGAAGACGAAGACGTAGACCTCACCGAGGCCGCGGTAGCCGTAGGGGTTGTCGCCGCCGGTGTAGCGCCAGGCCGCGAGCACCGAGAGGGCACCGAGCGGCAGCATGATCCACGCCTCGCTGAGGCCGACGAGGGCCAGGCCTGCCATGGCCGCGGCGCCGAAGCTCAGCATCGCCGCCGCCTTGACGTTTGCCGGGGCCGCCAGACGCTGGCCCACGAGGCGCACCGGGCCGACCCGGGCCTCGTCGGTGCCGCGGATGCCGTCGGAGTAGTCGTTCGCGTAGTTCACCCCGACCTGCAGCGAGAGGGCGACGAGGAGGGCGAGGATCGCCAGCGCCAGGTCGCCGCGCCCGAGAAGGTGGGCGGCAGCGGTTCCGAGGATGACGGGGGCGATGGCGGCAGGCAGGGTGCGCGGGCGGGCACCAGCCACCCACTGGTTCAGGGATGCCATGAGGGTGTTCAGAGGTCCTTGAGGAAGTCGGGGTCGTCGTCCGGGCCGCGCGGGCGGCGCTGCTGGGGGATGCCGGGAGCGCCCTTGCGAGGCCGGCCGGCGATCAGCCAGGCCACCGGCCCGATGAAGGGAAGAAGCAGGATGACGATCAGCCACGCGATCTTGGGCAGGTTGCGGGCAGCCCCGTCCCGGGTCTGGATCGCGTCCACCACGCAGTAGACCGTGAGCGCGAGGCTGAGGAGGACGGGGAGGTAACGCAGCACCGCTCCATCATCCCATGGTGAACAGGGCCGCCACCGCGCGGCGGTCCGGCTTGCCGGGGCCCCGTGTCGGCAGGTCGGTGACGCGGCGAGCGCGCCGGGGGAGGGCGTGGTCGGGGACGAGATCGCGCAGGTACGCCCGCAGGTCGTCGGCGGTGACGTCGTGCAGGGCACCCGGCTCGAGCACGAACAGCGCGCACACCGCCTCCCCCCACTCGCGGTCGGGGGCGCCGACGACGACGACGTCGCGGATGCCGGGAACGTGCTCCAGGATCGCCTCCTCGACCAGGCGCGGGGCGACCTTGAGCCCTCCGGTGTTGATCAGGTCGTCGAGTCGCCCGTCGACGTGGAGGCGGCCGCGGTCGTCGACGTGCCCGACGTCGTCGGTGCGGAACCACCGGATGCCGTCCTCGTCGGTTCCGAACGTCGCGCGCGTGAGGTCGGGGAGGCCGAGGTAGCCGTGGGCGATCGTCGGGCCGCCGAGCAGGATGCGACCCTCCTCGTCGAGCTCGACCTCGGTGCGGGGCAGGGCCACGCCGTCGTAGACACACCCGCCCGCGGTCTCGCTCATGCCGTAGGTCGCGACGAGGTGCACTCGAGCCCGCTCGGCTCGGGCGCGCAGTCGGGGTGGCATCGCGGCGCCACCGACGAGCACCGCGTCGAACGTGCGCAGTGCGTCGGCGCCACCGGGGTGGTCGAGCAGACGGACCACCTGGGTCGGCACGAGGCTGGTGTACCTGCGGGCGCCGGGTGTGAAGCCTTCGGCGGCCGTGACGAAGGACTGGGGGCGGAAGCCGTCGGTGAGGTCCATCGCGAGGGGCGACGTTCCGGCATCCAGGGATCGCAGCAGCACCTGCAGGCCCGCGATGTGGTGGGCGGGGATGGCGAGCAGCCACTGGCCCGGGCCGCCGAGGGTGTCGTGCGTGGCTCGTGCGCTGGCGCGCAGGGCGGGCGCTGTGAGCATCGCTCGCTTGGGGGTGCCCGTGGAGCCCGACGTGCCGACGACGACCGCGAGCGCGTCGGGAAGGGAGGCTGGGTCGTGGACGGGGACGGGCGGGACCGGCCCGGAGGCGGCGTGCGGCATGACCGGCCGATCCCCGCGCAGGGACTGCTCGAGCAGGGGGAGCAGGGCGAGGGCGGGCACGCCGGTGGGCACGGCCAAGGGCTGGAGCCCGCCTCGGCCCTTGACGCCCTGCTCGATCATGACCGTCATCCCTTCGGGCGTGCGGGTCAGGAGGCGCCCCGGTGGCGCATCGGCAGCCGCACACGCACCAGCGTGCCACCCGGGCCGGACTCGATGGTGATCTCCCCGGAGTGACGTTCGACCACGATGCGTCGCGAGATGTCCAGGCCGAGCCCGGTGCCCTTGCCGACCTCCTTGGTCGTGAAGAAGGGCTCGAAGGCGTGCGCGCGCACCTCGGGTGGCATCCCCGCCCCGGTGTCGGCGACCTCGACGACCACCCGGCCCACGGCATCCGAGCGGGGCGGAGACCCGCAGGGTGCCCTCACCCGACATGGCGTCGATCGCGTTGTCGACGAGGTTGGTCCAGAGCTGGTTCAGCTCACCGGCCATCGCCTCGATGGGGGGCAGCCCCGGCGCGTAGTGCCGCTCCACGCTGATGCCGGTGCCCAGCTTGTGGCCCATCATCACCAGCGTGCTGTCCAACCCCTCCACGAGGTCGGTCTTCTGGAGCGAGGCCCGGTCCATCTGCGAGTAGGACCGAACAGCGGCGACGAGCGTGGAGATCCGGCCGGTCGCCTCCTTGACCTCACCGAGCAGCGCGGCCGTCGAGAGTGACGCGGACACCCACTCCAGGGCGGGGGCGAGGGAGGTGGCAGGCACCCCCCGAGCGAGCTCCTCGCACCATGCGAGGTCGGCGCCTGCTGCCGCGAGGGCGGGAGCGATCTCCCAGTCGCGGTCCACGTCGTGGGCCACGAGCCAGTCGGACAGCTCGTCCTCTCGGTCGGCCAGGTCGAGCGCGGTGAGCGCGGATTCCGTGCCGCTGACCCGTAGCCGCAGCTCGTCCAGGGTGGTGAAGTCCTCGGCCGAGATCCCAGCCCGGGCCAGGTGGACAGAGCCATGAGCAGGGCGGCGGAGGTGCCCTGGAGGCTGTCGACGGCCCGGGTCGCGGCCGACGCCGGGTTGTTCAGCTCGTGGGCGAGGCCTGCCGAGAGGGTGCCTAGCGCCACCAGGGCCTCGCGCTGGCGGGCCGTGGACTCGATCCGGCGCACGGTCTTGACCAGGCCCTCGATGAAGTGCAGCCCGAACGGGAACCACTGCACGGAGAGCCGGTGCAGCTCGGGTGCCTCGAGACGCAGGACCCGTCCGGGGTTCTCTGCCCGGGCCGATGCGACGTAGACCCCGAACTCGTCCCACGCGGCGAAGCCTCCGGCCCACTGGCCGGGGGTCGTCATGTAGCCCAGGACCGACTCCTCGGTGCCCACCTGCTTGATCAGGGCCACCGGGGCCTCGAGCAGGACCCACCAGCAGTCGGCGGGGCGGCCTTCCTGGAACAGCAGCTCGCCGCGGCGCATCACGTGCTCCGTGGACGACGCCAGCAGCGCCGCGAGCTGGTCGTCGTCGAGGCCGTCGAACAGCGTCAGGCCCCGCAGCTCCGCGAGGTCCATCACACGCTCGCGAGGTACTGGTGCACGAGGTGGACCGACATCGCGCCCTCCCCGACAGCCGAGGCGACCCGCTTCATGGAGTCGAGCCGGACGTCACCGGCGGCGAACACCCCGGGCAGGCTCGTCTCGAGGGCGTAGGGGGCCCGGGCCAGCGGCCAGGACGCGGCGTGCACCGCCCGCTGGAGGTCAGGGCCGTGACGAGGAACCCCAAGGCATCGCGCAGCACGGCATCCCCGAGCCAGTCGGTACGGGGAAGTGCGCCGATGAAGACGAACAGCCAGTTGGTGGCCTCGTCGTGCTGGGCTCCGGTGTCGCGGTCGACGAGGGTGACCGACTCGAGGTGCTCGGTGCCGTGGGCGGCGGACACCTCGGTGCGAAAGCGCACCTCGACGTTGTCGGCGGCGGAGATCCGCGCGATGAGGTACTCCGACATCGACGCCTCGAGCGACGTGCCGCGCACGAGCATGACGACCTTGTCCGCGACCTTCGCGAAGTTCAGCACGGCCTGCCCGGCGGAGTTGGCGGCTCCGACGACGTGGACGACCTGCCCTGCCGTCTGGGCGGCCTCGGACGCCGAGGCGCCGTAGTACACACCGCGCGACCCCAGCCCGACGACGTCCTGGGCGAGCACGGTCTCGGCGCCGAACCGCGCGGCCTGGGCAACGGCCCGGTGGGTGAGCTCGGCACCCGAGACCCCCTTGGGGAAGCCGAGGTAGTTCTCGATGGCGGCACTCTGCCCGGCCTGGCCGCCGGGTGCGTCCCGCTCCACGACGACGGTGCGCAGCCCTTCCGACGCGGCGTACACCGCCGCGGCGAGCCCGGCCGGACCGCCACCGACGATGCACAGGTCGTAGAGCGGCTGCTGGGCCCGGGTCCGCAGTCCGAGCGCCTCGGCGAGCTCGACGCTGGTGGGGCTGCGCAGGGACTGGCCCTCGGGGAGCAGCACGAGGGGGAGGTCGGCGGTGTCGACGTCGGCCAGGTCGAGGAGCAGGCGGGCCTCCTCGTCGCGTTCCAGGTCGAGCCACGTGTACGGGATGTGGTTGCGAGCGAGGAACATCTTCACGTCGTAGCTGCGGTCGGACCAGAGGTGCCCGACGACGCGGATGGCACTGCTGGTGTCGGGGTGGTCGGCCCGCCAGGCCGAGAGGAGGTCGTCGACCACGGGGTAGAGCGCGCTGTCGGGCGGTTCCCACCGCTTGACCATGTAGTAGGTGAGGCCGATGTCGTTGATCGCCCTGATGGCGACGTCGGTGTCGGAGTAGGCCGTGAGCAACAGCAGCCTGGTGTCCGGTGAGGTCTCGCGGACCCTGGCCATCAGCTCGATGCCGGTCATGCCCGGCATCCGCTGGTCGGAGACGAGGAGGGCGACCGGTCGGCCGCGCAGGGTGAGCTCTGCGAGGACGCCGAGCGCCTCGTCCCCAGAGGTCGCCCGGACCACCCGGTACTCGGAGCCGTAGCGAGCCTGGAGGTCGCGCACGATCGCGCGAGCCACCTGGGGGTCGTCATCGACCGCGAGGATCGTGGCCCTGGCCATGGCTGCTCCTTCGACGGGGTGGCAGACGTGCGCCCACTGTAGGGCCGCCGCTCGGTGCCGAGGGGGGTATTGAAGGACGCTGCCCTCGCCCTCGCCCTCGCCCTCGCCCTCGCGCTCGCGCTCGCGCTCGCGCTCGCGGCCGGGGCGCGCGATGATGGGTGCCGACGCAGGAGGTGGACCGTGGACGAAGCGTATGCCGCGTACCTGAAGCAGGTGCAGGCGCAGCGGGCCGAGCTCGGCGAGTCGATGGTGGCACTGCAAGGCGCCCTGGACCACCCGGCGGGGCTGGGCTCCACGTGGCGCGGGCGGGTGCGGGCCGCGCTGACCGAGCTCGCCCACGACCTTCGTGACCACGTCGAGCTCACCGAGTCGTCCGGAGGGTTCTACGACGACATCCGCACCAAGGCGCCGCGTCTGAACCACCAGGTCGAGTCACAGCTGGTCGAGCACGCCGAGCTGCTGGCCGAGGTCGAGCGACTGCTCGACGAGCGCGATGAGGGGATGCCGGACCCGGATGCCGTTGCCGCCCACCGCGAGGCCGCCACCCGGCTGCTGGGGCAGCTCGTTCGGCACCGCCAGCGAGGGTCGGACCTGACCTTCGAGGCTTATGCGGTCGACCTCGGCGGGTCGGGCTGAGGGTCGTCGGTCGGACCCGGGCGCCGTCGTCCGAGACCGTGCGCCGGCGTCGAGTGAGCGCAACATGCCGTGTCCGCCGAATCACGCACGGCGTGTTGCGCTCACTCGACTGGGTGCCGGGCGCTGTCGTGGCCCGAACCCGCTCAGGTGACGAGGAGTGCGGTGGTCGCGACCACGACGGTCGCGACGACCTCGCCGATGCCGACGGCCTTCGGCGACAGCCTGTAGGCCGGGAGCGCCGCGGCCCGGATCGTCAGCAGCGCGAACACGAGCACGAGCCACGGGTCCACCCCGGTCATGGCGACGGTGGCCGCCCCGTGTGCCAGCGCCGAGAGCCAGTGGAAGCGCTCGTCGCCGCGCTCACGGATCATCGTCTTGACGTAGAGCACGGTGCCGGCGAAGTACGCCGCGAGGATGCCGGTCAGCAGCCAGGCGCGCTCCCAGTCGGTGCCGCTGCCGGCGTCGTAGGCCACAAGGACCATGAGCGAGGAGCCGATGCTCGTGGCCAGCCCGCTCCACAGGCTGCGCTCGTCGCGCCGGGCGCTCGCGACGAGTCCGATGGCCGTCGGGGCCACGAACAGGGGAGCCCACCGCAACAGACCCGGGTCGAGCGCGAGGGTGAGGGCTCCGAACGCCGCGGACGCCACAGCGTACGTGTGCAGGGGCGGCACGAGCGCGGGTCGGCGACGTGGCGGAGCCTTCAGCCAGAGCCCGGCGGCGAAGAAGGCGAAGTAGCCGAGGAACCAGAACGCGGTGAGCGGCATGTGGACCCACGCGGGGCCGCTGGCGAGGATGCCCACCGCGAGCGGGGTGGCGAGCATCGCCCACGCCCCGTGCTGGTTCGGCACCCACCCGGGTGCCCTCCTGCGGCTCACCCGTCGAGCGTAGGACGACGCCCTTGCTGGCTCGGCGGCGGGTCAGCTGAGGTCGGGCGCAGTCAGCGAGCTCCCAGCGCCCGGGCGCGGTCGGCTCCGGGGCCGGTCAGTTCGGCGTACGGGGTGCGCCGCCCGGTCGAGAGGAGCAGCAGGGAGGTGACCGGGCCGTGCACCTCGTTTCCCGACCCTCGGGCCCAGTCGGCGTCGGTCGCCACGAGCCGCACACCACGCAACCGGCGGGCGGCGAAGAACGGGAAGCCGAAGGTTCGGTCCCAGGCCCAGTCGGCGGCGGTCGCCGCTGCCTCGGGGTGGACGGCCATGGGGGCTCCGAGCGGGCGGGCGATGTCCTGGGAGTGGACGAGGGCGTCGATCAGGGGGTCTCGCCACATCGTCGTCGGCGCCAGCTTCCTGTTCCCCACCAGTGAGCGCAGGTTGTCACACACCTGGGCGTCGGTGAGCTCGCGCGACCAGGCCAAGGTGCCCTCGCGGATTATGGGGTCGAACCGAAACCCCTGTCGGACAGCGGTCCTCATCACGAAGCCCGTGGATGCGAGGGCCGACATCGACAGGTGGGCACCGACGTCACGGACGGTCCAGGCGTCGCACAGCGACCGGTGACGGCGCTGGTCGGGGGTGAGGTCGTCGAGCAGGTCGGCGACCTCGGCGCGGATCGCGTCGATCACCCGCCAGCTCTCGTCCTTGCTGATGGTGGCCATGCGCTCGTCTCCGATATCGTCAGGCTATCGAACCATATTGGTATGATACTCTTACGACAATGTGGATGGCAAGGCACGGCATCCTCGATTGTCGTTCTCCCATCGGCCGTCGAACGCAGCGACCCCGGAGGTGACCGAGGTGCCGGATCCCAACGTCGGGGTGCTCATGTTCGTGGCTCACCGGGCGATGGAGGAGCGGGTGCTCGCGGCTCTGCGCGCTGCCGGTTTCGACGACGTCACGCTGGCTCAGGGGCGGGTGTTCGCGAGGATCGGCGACGGGGGGACCCGGCTGACCGACCTCGCCGAGATGGCCCAGGTCACCAAGCAGACGGCCGGCTTCCTCGTCGACCGGCTCGCGGATGCCGGGTACGTCGAGCGGGTGCCGGACCCCACCGACGCGCGCGCCCGGCTCGTGCGCATCGCCGACCGCGGCCGGGTGGCCCAGGCGTGCGCCGCGCGTGCCGTCGCCGAGGTGGAGGTCGAGTGGGAGGCGCACGTCGGGGTGGAGGAGATGGCTCGGCTGCGCTCGATCATGCGGCAGCTGCGTGAGGTCACCGACCCCTACCGCGAGGTCGGGGAGGGAAGGTGAGCTTCGGGGTGGGCCGCAGCGACGACGCGCACGATGTCGCACGGTTGGAGGCTGCCTCGCAGGACCCGTCGGTGGTCGCGCGGTGGGTCGCCGGGGTGTTCACGCCGGCGAACGTCGTGCTGGCGGTGATGGCGTACGTGGCCGTGCGGCACTCCGACAGTGTGGTCGAGGCGGCGCTCTGGTGGGCCGTGACGCTGCTCCTCGTGGTAGCGCTGCCCTACGCCATCCTGTTCCGCGCGATGCGGGGTGGGCGAGTCGATGACCGGCAGGTGGTGCGGCGCTCGCAGCGGCCGTGGCTGTATGTCATGGCCCTGGCGTGTGTCGCGGCGGCCCTGGCCCTGCTCGTGCTCGCGGGGGCGCCGTTGCAGGTCGTCGCCCTCGTCGTCGCCATGGGTGCGGGGCTCGCGGCGATGCTGCTCGCCACCCTGGTGGCCAAGGCCTCGATGCACCTGGCTGTCGCGGCCGGGGCCGTAGCGGTCGTGGTCGTCGAGCAGCCGCTGGTCGGAGCGGTGTTGTCGCTGGTGCTCGTCCCCATCGCGTGGGCGCGGCACCGGGACGGGCGGCACTCGGTCGGTCAGCTCGTGGCCGGTGCGCTCATCGGCGGCGTCACCGCGTTCGTGGTCTATGCCTTGCTGACCTGACCGCAGAGGCGGAGCACGTCGCGAACCGGCACCTGAGTTGTCCGCCAACGGTCTCGTTGAGTCTGCACGCTGCCCGTGTCGACATGGCCATCGTGGCATCCCTGAAAAGGGCGACCCCAGGCCGGTGGGGTTCCCATCTGACGGTGGTAGGCAGCCCGCCTTTAATTGGTTTTGGTGTTAGTCAAGTGGACACCGATGTACCCGATGTAGGCCTTCTTCGTCTTGGTGACATCGGCAAGGTAGTACATCCGCGGAGCGTTCTGGTCGCGGTGTGTGGGCGCGAAGTGTGCGGCCATGAAGACCTCGCCGGTGTCCGAGACCGTGGATGGCACCGCAAAGGTGCGTTCTCGCCGCATCTTCGCGTTGTTCTGCACGGTGTCGCTCTCATTGGCCCTGTGCCGCTGGGTGGGGCACTTCCGACCATGGACATCTGCCGAGTTGAGATACATGTGGACATTGCCATTGAACTCGTGCTCCACGCACTCGGCCATGTAGTCCCTGAGTACCAGGATGTACTCCCAGAATGACGAGGCGTACGTGCCGTTCGGGTCGGCCGCGTCGATCTCGTCTGCCCGGTCGATGGCTTTGTCAACGTCCGTGAGTTCGACGTACCTGAGGATGTCCCCGAACGCCTCTGGATCTGTCAGTCGCTCGACGAGAGCAATAGTCAAGACCTGTGGATCGGCGTGTCACGCGACTTGCTGATCACCTCCTGATTCGAGGCTCGTGTCTTCGGGTCGTTCGACGAGGATCCCTCGCTCGAAGGTGGCTCCGGCTCGCACGAGCGCGACGAGATGGGGCGCGTTGACCGCCCGCCACCGGGCCTGCGCGGCCTGGATCAGCTTGAACGCCATCGCGACCCCAGCAGCGCGCGAGCCAGGGCCCTTGGTGACCCGCTGACGCAGCCGCACGGTCGCGAACGTCGACTCGATCGGGTTCGTCGTGCGCAGGTGGACCCAGTGCTCGGCGGGGAAGTCGAAGAACGCCAGCAGCACGTCGAGGTCATCGATGATCTTCGCGGCCGCCTTGGGCCACTTGACCCCGTACTGCGCCGCGAACGCCCTCGCCGCCGCGGCGGCATGTTCACGGTCTTCGGCGTTCCAGATCTCCGCGAGGGCGGCCTTCGCGCCCGGCTGCGCCGACTTCGGGAGGCAGTTGAGGACGTTGGCGATCTTGTGGAACCAGCAGCGCTGCTCACGGGTGCCCGGGAACACCTGCCGCACCGCGGCCCAGAACCCCAACGCCCCATCGCCGACCGCGAGCACCGGTGCCCTCATCCCGCGCCGCTGGCACGAGCGCAGCAGGTCCGCCCACGACTCGGTGGACTCGCGGTGCCCGTCGTCCAGGGCGATGAGCTCCTTGGTGCCGTCAGCGCGCACCCCGATCATCACCAGCAGACACACCTTGTCCTGCTCGAGGCGGACCTTGAGGTGGATCCCGTCGACCCACACGTACACGTAGTCGACCTCAGCCAAGGAGCGTTGGTTGAACGCCCTGGCCTCGTCCTGCCAGGCCTTGGTCAACCTCGTGATCGTCGTCGGCGACAGCCCGTGGCCGGTGCCCAGGAACTGCGTCAACGCCGGCGCGAAATCCAAGCTCGACAGCCCGTGTAGGTACAACAGCGGCAACACCTCCGCCACCTGCGGGGACTTGCGCGCCCACGCCGGCAGGATCGCCGAGGAGAACCGGACCCGCTGCCCGCTGACCTCATCGACCCGCCTGTCGTTGACCCGCGGCGCCCGCACCGGCACCGCCCCAGCAGCGGTGGTCACCTCCCGCGGCTCGTGGAACCCGTTACGGACCACCAACCGCCGACCGGCCTCATCACGCTCGTGCGCGTGGGCCTCGATGTACGCGGCAACCTCGGCCTGCAACGCCACCGCGAGCAGCTGCCGGGCACCATCACGCACGACCTGGTCGAGCAACGACCCGCCACACCCGGTGCCCTTCTCGTGCGACTCGTTCTCCTCGTGGACTACCTTGAGCATGGGCGTACCTTCCCGAGCCGGCGCGCCAACGCCGACCCTGATCAGACTTGCATGGGCTTCAGATCTTGCTCGGGAGGTACGCCCTCTTCACGACACCTCGCCGAGGCCCATCCACAGGTTCTGATCATTGCTCGCTCGACGATCTCCGAAACGCTAACAGGGTCCAACTCCCACGGCGGAGTCGGCTCGCCTACGTAGCTGTACCTGTCAGCGCGTTCTGCACGCCACCGCTCCAGCGAGCGTGTTCTCCGCTCCGCTTCGCGGCGCTCGGCTTCCGCGAGCGCCCTGTCGAACTGCTCGGACTCCAGCTGACGGCGGAGCTCACTGACCTGATCCTCCAGTCGCTCGCGCTCGGATTGGAGCTTGTCGGCGTTCTTCGCGGCGACTTGAACAAGGGACTCCTGTTGACTGAACCTGTCAGCGATTGCCTGCAGTGCGGCCTCGTCTACGGCCTCTCGGCCTGCGATCTTGTACACAAGGCTCTTGAGCTTGTCCAACCATGCAGGCTTGGACTCGGGGAAGCTGACCTCGACCGCGACCTCTTCTTGGCTACCGATGCCAGGGTCAGGCAGTGGCACTTCTTCTGGTCTGATCTGCTCGCGCTGAAGAATGCGCACTGTGCGCGTCAGCTCGGCCGGCAAGTTGAGTCCGGCAGAGTGGTGTACGACGACGACGGTGAGCGTGTCCTGCTGAGGTAGGCGCGGTCACCGCGTGATCCTTCGAGTGATCTCTCACAACCGACTCGAATTGGAGCACCACGATGACCGCTGCACCCAGTATCGACCCTGCCCGTTTCCTGCAGGACGAGCTCGCTCAGGCCAGCCCTGACTTGATGCGCGACATGCTCACCACGTTCATCAACGCGCTGCTGTCAGCGCAGGCCGACTCCGTGTGCGGGGCTGAGTACGGCACCCGCAGCCAGGACCGGACCAACAGCCGTAACGGGTACCGGCACCGGGACCTGGACACCCGCGCCGGCACGATCGACGTGGCCATCCCCAAGCTGCGTGAGGGGTCCTTCTTCCCGGACTGGCTGCTCACGCGGCGCCGGCGGGCGGAGGAGGCGCTGGTCACCGTCGTGGCGACCTGCTACCTGCTCGGGGTGTCCACCCGGAGGATGGACAAGCTGGTGCGCACCCTGGGCATCACCGGGCTGAGCAAGTCCACCGTCAGCGAGATGGCCAAGGACCTCGACGAGCAGGTCGCGGCGTTCCGCACCCGCCCGCTGACCGAGGGCCCGTACCTGTTCGTGGCCGCGGACGCGCTCACGATCAAGGTCCGCGAGGGCGGTCGGGTCGTCAAGGTTGCGGTCATGGTCGCCACCGGCGTCAACGCCGACGGGTACCGCGAAGTCCTCGGGATCAACTGCGCCACAGCCGAATCCGGTGCCGGCTGGTTGGGGTTCTTCCGTGACCTCGTCGCGCGGGGCCTGTCCGGGGTCGCGCTGGTCACCTCCGACGCCCACGCCGGCCTGATCGACGCGATCGGGGCGACCCTGCCCGCCGCGTCGTGGCAGCGGTGCCGCACCCACTACGCCGCGAACCTCATGGCGATCACCCCCAAGTCCCAGTGGGGCTGGGTCAAGGCGCTGCTGCACTCCGTGTACGACCAGCCCAACACCGAAGCCGTACACGCCCAGTTCGACCGGGTCCTGGACGGGCTGCACGACAAGCTCCCACAGGTGGCCGAGCACCTCGAGGGCGCCCGCGCCGACATCCTCGCGTTCACCGCGTTCCCCAAGGAGATCTGGCGACAGATCTGGAGCAACAACCCCAACGAGCGCCTGAATCGCGAGATCCGCAGGCGCACCGACGTCGTGGGGATCTTCCCCAACCGCGACGCCATCATCCGCCTCGTCGGCGCCGTCCTGGCCGAACAGCACGACGAATGGGCCGAGCAGCGCCGCTACTTCAGCCTCGACGCCCTCACCCGCACCCGCGAGGCCCTCACCGCAGCAAACTCACGAGAGGAGGTCACCGAGCCCGCCCTCATCGGCCAGCTCACCACCTGAACCACCCCCAACGAGGGATCACCCTCGTACACCACCCCATCGGGCTTGACCGGCCGGCATTTCGGCTTCGAGTAGATACAGGCGAGGGGTAGTTGCGATAGTCCTGATCAGGCGCTCCGAGAACCGTGGTTCTCCTTGGGAGTCCGTACCAAGACCTTGACTCATCGTTCGCGCGGTCAAGACTCGGTGGCGACGAGCGTCCGCCCAATCGCCAACCTCCACGCGCGGCACGTAGGTGCGCACTCCGCCCCTCGGAATCGAATGGGAGTCACCGAGTCGAGCGTTGAGGTTTGCCGCTGCCTCCGCGTCCAGCACGAAGAACGAGGCGCAGCCGATGGCATCGCGGGTCAACGTGCCCACCGCCCTCGCCCACAGCTCCAGCGGGACGCCCGGCACGGGCGCTGCGACAATGATCGACAGATCCCGATGCTCGTCGTTGATGTAGTCGACAAGTTGTTCGACGTCATCAAGTCGCAGCGTTCGCGGTTCGCCGTGGACGGGAACCGACCCGTCGTAAGCGTCGACTGCCTTCAGAGTGTTGCGAACGACCCGCGGGGTCCCTGGCTGGACAGTTGATCCATCCCGTCGCTGGCCTTCGCCCTCGAACCACAGAACCTGCTTGAGACGTCGTGAGGCTGGGGCTGAGGCCGCGTAGAGGCGGGTAGTCCAAGTTCCATCGCCGTTGGTCTCCACGTACTCCAACAGCAGGCGGGCCTGCTGGTCGTCGCCCCGGTGTTCGACGACGGTCAAGACCGAATCTGGCCCCATTCGGAAGGTTCCGGGCCCGTCCCATTCGGCCGATTCGATGGTCTTGCGGGGGTCACGGACCATCTCCACAAGCCAGCTCCGAAACTGCTCCCTGGCGATCCTGACCGCGTCCTCGCGATCGTCCAGGCGGAGAACGGCTCTGTAGCCGACCGTCATCCGTTGCCCCCGATCGGTTCGGTAGGCGTTGGCGCGGAGGGTCGAAACGGTTTCGGCGCCCCGGATGCGTTGCGGGTCCCGACATTCCCGTTCTTCTGCGCGACGCGACAGTCGAGGTTGGGGACGCCAAAGCCGCAACGGATTTCGTTCGCTCCTACGGGATGTGAATGCATGCTTCGAACCTAGCCGCCAGATCTGACATCTTCGAGTTGTGCGCTGGTCGGGCGGTCGAGGCGGTTGAGTGTGGTTCGTCAGATCTCTTTTGTCGTGTGTATCTGGCCGAGGTGGTGCTACCGGCATCAAGCCGAGGGGGCGCGTACGCGCTTTGCCAAGCGCAAGACGGGAGTTCCTCTACATTGGCCACATGACGAGGGGGCCTTTGGAGCAGGAGACGTGCGACGACGTCATCCTCCCGGCGCTTGAGGGAGTCGGCTGGTCCCCAGATCAGATTCGTCCGCAGGTGTCCGTAAAGGCACGGAGAGTGGTGTCGGCAGGTGGCGCGGCCCGCACGATCGCCAACGGGGTGGTCGACTACGTCCTCGAGATCGTGCCGGGGCTGCCCTTGGCGGTCGTCGAGGCCAAGCGAGCCCATCGCTCAGCCGCGGACGGCGTGCAGCAGGCGATTCGCTACGCAGAGCAGCTTGACGTTCCGTTGGCGTATGCCAGCAACGGCTCTGAGGTGATCGAGCGTGACATGGTCTTGGGTGTCGAGCGCGTCATCAGCACGTTTCCCACGCCGCCGGAGATGTGGGCTCGGTACGCCGAGCAGCACGGGCTGGACGACGAGACCGGCGCGTTGCTGCGTCAGGGTTTCAATCGCAACAAGCGGATGGCCTCTGGTGAGGTGATGCAGCCGAGGTGGTACCAGAGCACTGCCGTGCACGGGGCGCTTGCGGCCATGGCGCGCGGCGAGCGGCGGCTGCTCTTGCTGATGGCGACTGGCACGGGCAAGACGTTCACCGCCATGCAGATCGTGCACAAGCTGCGTGCGCACGCGAAGGTCGTGACACCCGAGCGCAACTACCGCGTGCTGTATCTCGCTGATCGCGACGCCTTGCTAAAGCAGCCGATGGGCAAGGACTTCTCTCCGGCTTTCGGCGGCGACCCGCTCATGCGGGTCTCCGGTGCGGCGAACCGCTCCCGCGAGATCTACTTCGCCACGTATCAGTCCCTGACCGGTGTCGGCGACGAGGACGAGCTCTTCCGCGAGTACCCGCCCGACTTCTTCGACCTCGTCATCGTCGATGAGTGTCACCGGGGGAGCGCCTCGGAGAACTCCTCCTGGCGTCGGGTGCTCGATCACTTCGCCTCCGCGGTGCAGCTGGGGTTGACGGCCACGCCCAAGCAGGACGACACGGTCGACACGTACCGCTATTTCGGCGAGCCGCTGTTCACCTACTCGCTGCGGCAGGGGCATCGAGGACGGGTACCTGGCGCCCTACCGAGTTCGACGTGTGGTCCTGAGCCCGGACTCGGACGGCTGGGAGCCGGACCCGGGGCAGCTCGACCGCTTCGGCCGGGAGATCCCCGAGGGCCGCTACACCACCCGCGACTTCGAGCGGGTAGTTCGCCTGCTGATGCGGACCGACGTCGCTGCGCAGTACCTGTCACGGATTCTGCGACGTGATCCGACCGCCAGGACGATGGTGTTCTGCGTCGACCAGACACATGCCGACGACATGCGCCGGGCGCTCGTCAACGCCAACCCCGACCTCGTGGCTGCGGACCCCGAGTGGGTCGTGCGGATCGTCGGTGCCGAGGAGGAGAAGGCCCGGTTGCTCGAGGCGTTCTCCGATCCCGAGTCGGCGTCCCCTGTCGTCGCGACGACGTCGAGGCTGCTGTCGACCGGTGTGGACGTGCAGGACCTCAAGTACGTCGTGCTGTTTCGCCCCGTGGGCTCTCCGGTGGAGTTCAAGCAGATCATCGGCCGCGGAACGCGGTTGTACCCCGACAAGGGCAAGACGTCGTTCGAGATCATCGACTTCGTCGGGGCGACAGCGCATTTCGCCGACCCCGACTTCGACGGGTACCCAGTCCGGATCATCGATGATGGGGACGGCTCTGCTGAACTTGTAGATGGTGAAGAGGACGCAGCGGGCGCCGGCGACCAGGAGCGGCCCCTTCCCGACTGCGCGGACGACGGGATGCCGGGTGAGGTCGCCGAGCCGGAACCGCCGTTCGAGCCGGGAAACCCCGATGAGCCCGAGGGTGACTCCGGCGACCAGGAACCTCGCGCTCGGTACGTCGTCGACGAAGGCTCGTTCTACGTGGTCGCTGAAGCGGTACAGGTGCCCGACACCCCGACCGGGAAGCTGGTGTTGACCGAGTACGGCGAGTTCGTTTCCGGTCAGGTCAAGCGGCTCGCTCCCAGCCCCGCTGCCCTGGCCGAGCGTTGGTCCCAAGCACCCGGACGGGCCGACGTGCTGGCTGTCCTGGAGTCGGCAGGCGTCGACGTCGCAGAGTTGCTACCTCCCGGCGAGGTGGAGGTCGATGTGCTGGACATCTTGCTCCAGGTCGCGTGGAACCTGCCCGCACGCACGCGGGCCGAGCGCGCCCGTCGTGCTGTCGAGGAGCATCGCAGCGATCTTGAGGCACGGTCTGATACGGCGCGTGCTGTTCTGGCTGCCCTGCTCGAGAGGTATGTCGAAGAGGGAATCGACGAGGTCACCTCACCCGAGGTGAGTTTGGTTCCCCCGCTGTCGGAGTTGGGGACGCCTCGACAGCTGGCCCGGGAGTTGGGCGAGGGTGGGCTGCATGGAGCAGTCGACGACGTCCAGCGCTGGGTCTACTCCACCGATGTTGTAGCATGACGCGCTGTTCTAGCGTGAAACTAAAGATTTGATTGAGGACTTTCTGAGGTAGAGTCGGCGCATGCCCGGCCCGACGCAAGATCTACGACGTCAGCTCCATGAGCGGGCGTTCGCCCAAGCGGGCTACTTCACGGCAGCCCAGGCATTGCGGATCGGCTACAGCTACCAGGCGCAGAAGTACCACGCCGACCACGGCAACTGGCTGCGGGTGGACCGTGGGCTCTATCGGCTGCCCGGGTGGCCGAGCACCGCGGACGACACGTACGCCCGCTGGACCCAGTGGAGCGGTGGCCGGGCCGTCGTCAGCCACGAGACCGCGCTCGCGGTGCACGGCCTGTCCGATGCCAATCCCGCGCGCGTCCACCTCACCGTGCCCCCGGGCTTTCGCGCCGCGGATGACGCGGTCGTCACCCACGTGGATGTCCTCGGTGACGACGATGTCGACGACCGGGGGGCCTGGCGGGTCACCTCCGTCGAGCGCACCCTGGCCGACGTCGCAGGCGGCGATGCCTCCCCTGAACTGGTGAACGCCGCCGTTGCCGATGCGCTGGAGCAGCGGCTGATAACGCGAAAGCGACTGCTGCGTCGTGCCGCTGACCTTCCAGACCGCGCGGCTTTGCGACTCGAGCGGGCGCTTGCAGCCATCGCGAGTGGCTCATGAGCACCACCAGCAACCGCCAGCGGTCGGTCGCCGACCGCATTCGGGTGGCGGCCCATGCGGCCGGCATCGACGCCAACAGGCTGCGCCGATCGGTCGTGTTTCAGCGCTTGCTCGTGCGCCTGGCCCCGCACGGGCTGGTGCTCAAGGGTGGCTACAGCCTTGAGGCCAGGCTTCCGGGTGCGGCGCGGGCGACCAAGGACGTCGACCTCGTCGGCCGGCTCGCGACGGCCTCGGATGCCGAGACCCTCCTCGATGCGCTCGAGCCCATGCTCGAGGCCGTGGCCGGGGATGACTTCAGCTTCCGCGTCGTCGCCGCGCGCCCCATGCGCGAGGGCGCGCCGGGTCAGCAGGCCTGGCGCCTCACCGTCGAGGCATTGGTGGATCGAGCTCGCTTCGAGACCGTCACGGTCGACCTCGTCGGCCAGGTGAACGAGGTGATCGGCGCGACCGAGCGGTTGCGGATCGCCTGTCCGGTCGCGTTGCCCGGCTGCGATGAGGTGCTGATCGACGCGGTCGATGTCTACCAGCACGCCGCCGAGAAGTACCACGCCTATGCGCGGATCTACGCCCAGGAGCGCCCGTCATCACGCGTGAAGGACCTCGTCGACCTCGTCCTGCTCATCGAGGCCGGGCTGCTCGTCGACGACGCCCGCCTGCGGGAACGCCTCGATCGCGTCCACACCGTCCGCGACGGCATGCCGCCGCCCGCGCAGTTGGGCCCCCCGCCGCAGTTCTGGGATGAGCCGTTCTCGGTCATGGCCGAAGACCTCGGCCTCATGGCCCGGCTGCTGCCCGATGCTCACCTCCTCGTCGCGGACCGGTATGCCGCGGCACTCTCCGAAGGGACGACACCATGACCCCGCCCCGGGTTCGTCAGGCCGCTCAGCCGCAGACCACCCGCGCCCGACTCCAGAGCATCATCAAGGAGTCGCGGAACATCATGCGCAAGGATGCCGGGCTCAACGGTGAGTTGGATCGGCTCCCGCAGTTGGCCTGGCTGCTGTTCCTCCATGCCTTTGACGAGGTGGAGCAGGATCGTGAAGCTGCTGATCGCGACTACCGCCCGGCCATCGTCGGGAAGTATCGGTGGTCGCAGTGGGCCCACAGTGACGTGACTGGGGAGCCGTTTCTCGCCTTTGTCAACGACCAGCTGTTGCCCCACCTGCGTGAGCTCCGCGGGTCCGGGAGGCCTGGCGACCCGCGAGATACCATCGCCTCGATCTTCAGCAATGTCTCGAACCGGATGCTGAGCGGTCACCTTCTGCGCGACCTCGTTGACCAGCTCGACAAGGTCAACTTCGCCAACGCCGACGACCTGCACACCATGGCTCACCTGTACGAGTCGATGCTCAAGGAGATGCGGGATGCCGCGGGCGACTCGGGCGAGTTCTACACCCCGCGCCCTCTGGTCAGGTTCATCACCGACATGGTGGACCCCCAGGTCGGGGACGTGGTCATGGACCCGGCCATGGGGACAGGCGGCTTCGTTGTCGAGGCGTTCGAGCACATGATGGCTGGGGCCAGGACGCCCACCCAGCGGGAGACGGTCAAGCGGTCGATCCGTGGCGTGGAGAAGAAGTCGATGCCGTTCCTCCTGGCTGAGATGAACTTCCTGCTCCACGACATCAGCAGTGCGGCCGTCATTCAGGGCAACGCCTTGGCCAACCCTGTCGCTGACATGCGCCGCGACCCGGTGAACGTGATCCTCACCAACCCGCCCTTCGGCGGCGAGGAGGAGCGGGGGATCCAGGACAACTTCCCGGCGGGACTGAAGACGGCCGAGACAGCGTGGCTGTTCCTCCAGTCGGTCATGGCCAGGCTGGAGCGGAAGAGGGGGCGCTGCGGCATCGTCGTGCCGAACTCCGTGCTGTTCGACCAGAACATCGGCGGTCGCGTCAAGAAGGAGTTGATGACCAAGTTCAACCTCCACACCGTGCTGCGTCTCCCGAACGGTGTATTCGCGCCGTACACCCTCATCCCGAGCAACGTGCTGTTCTTCGAGTGGGGCCCACAGGATGAGCACGTCTGGTTCTACGAACACCCGATGCCGGAAGGCCGGAAGAACTACACCAAGACCAAACCGATGGCGTACGAGGAGTTCGCTGCCTGCGAGGCCTGGTGGGGCGGACGCAACCGAGAAGGGCGGGTCGAGACCGCGCAGGCGTGGCCGGTGCGGGCCGACGAGATCGCAGAGTCGGGGTACGACTTGGACCGCCGCAACCCCAACCGTCCGGATGACCTCACCCACCGGCCACCTGCGGAGCTCATTGCCGAACTCATCGAGACCGAGCACGAACTCATGGCCCTGCTCGAAAACCTCCAGCGCGAGATCAAGGACTTCTCTGCATGAACGTGCATCGCTTGCGTCTGGGCGAGGCGGTTCAACTGCAGCGTCGGGCGGTCGACGTTCGCGTCGAGCAGCGCTATCGGGAGATTGGTGTTCGCTCCTTCGGGCGCGGCCTCTTCTTGAAGGAGCCTGTGTCCGGCGGCGAAATCGGAAACAAGCGCATCTTCCACGTGCATCCCGGCGATCTGGTGGTGAGCAACGTCTTCGGCTGGGAGGGGGCTGTCGCGCTTGCTGACGCGAGGCACGCGGGGACGGTCGGCTCGCATCGCTTCATGACGTGGACTGCGCGTCGAGAAGACGTGCACCTTGAGTTCGTGCGGAACTACTTGCTGTCTGACTCGGGGCTGGAGCAGCTTCGGCAAGCGTCGCCGGGGTCGGCTGGGAGGAACCGCACACTGTCCATCGCGAACTTCGAGGCGATCGAGGTCCCGCTGCCTGACCTCCCAGAGCAACGCCGCATCGCCGCCCACCTCGATCGTTACGAGCGGATGGCAACGCTACTCAAGCCCTCGCCGCCTGCACTTGCGCTGCCAGTGTCTGTTCGCGACACCTTGGTCCGAGTGGCGGATGGGCCTCGGGTGCCGCTTCGGCAGATTCTGAAGCCACGTTCAGGCGAGTTGGTGAAGCCTGATGGGAAGTACCCCATCGCAGGCGTCTACAGCTTCGGCCGAGGGTTGCTCCGCAGGGCCGAGATCTCTGGCTCGGAGACGAAGTACGTAACCCTGACCCGTCTAGAACGGGGCAATGTGGTGTTCAGCAAGCTGGGTGCCTTCGAAAACGCTGTCGCGGTAGTCGGTCCTGAGTACGGGGGCACCTATGTGAGCCCCGAGTTCCCCGTGTTCGAGGTCGGCCCCAAAGCCAACCCCGACTACTTGATGGCCGCATTGACGACCACCGAGTTTGCTGAGCGGCTCGCGTCGGCGGCCACTGGTGTAGGGGCTCGGCAACGTCGCGTCAGCGTGGCCGCCTTCCTTGCGCTGGATGTGCCACTCCCGGAATCCCCTCGCCAGAAGCACGTGGCCGACGCACTTCGCTTGGTATCCCGGATGCAGTCGATGATCGAGAAGCGTCGACTCCTCTCGAGCGCAGTTCTGCCCGCTGCGCGTAACGAGATATTCAGCGCGATGCGGTGATGCTGCTCCACTGATCGCCGGCCACGATCACGTGGTCGAGGAATCGCAGGCCCACCTCACGCGCCGCGGCACGGACCTGCTTCGTGACCGCGACGTCCTCGGGGCTCGGGGTCGTCGACCCGCTGGGATGGTTGTGAGCCAGAGCGAACGCGACGGCATCGTGACGGAGGGCCAGCGACAACACGTCACGAACCGGCACCAGGCTCCGCGTCGCCGACCCGCTCGTGACGGTCATCATGCGCCGTACCCGGTGGTTGCCGTCGAGGAGCACGAGCAGCACCTCCTCACGGCGCGATCGACCAATCCGGGGAATGGCCACAGTCGCAACGTCTGCTGACGTCCGCACCAGCACGCCCTCGGGCACGGTCACCCGGTCCGCGAGCGCGAACGCCGCGACCAGGCGACATGCTTTCGCAACGCCGACCCCCGGCATCCGACTCAACTCGTCGACGTCGGCGCGAGCGAGCCCGGCGACGCCACCCCACTCTGCAAGCAGTGCCCGCGCCAGTGCATGGACCCCTTCGCCCTGTCGACCGGTGCCGAGGTGCACGGCGACGAGTTCCGTATCGGATAGGGCCTCGGCGCCCATGGACATCATCCGTTCGCGCGGCTGGTCATGTCCACTCGCTCGTCCCATAGGACGACGCTAGGCGGTGCACGGGCCCAAGGCGCGGTTGTCCACAGGCGGATGTCGGAGCTCAGCTCTAGGGAAGCGCTGATCAAGGGGGCAGTTGGTTGGTGCGGGGGCCCGGCGGGGTCGGGGGCACTCCCCGGGGGCTCGTTTCGCCCGGTGGGTTGGGCTCTTGACCCCCGGGTCTCGGGGTGTTTCTAGCGGTTGCGGGCAGGCTGAAGCCTGGCCGTCACCCCATGAGGGCGGCGGCCCTGGCGCGCATCAACCAGTTCGCGGAGGCGAACAACACGTTGAGGTGGTTGAGGTTCTTCGCGATCCCGCGGTAGCGGGTCTTGGTGAAGGCGAAGTCACGCTTGACGATGAGGAACGGGTGTTCGACCTTGGCCCGCACCGACGCCTGGCGTGATGCCACGGCGCGGTCATGCTCGGGCATCGTCTTGAGCACCCCTTTACGTGGGGCGACTTGCCACGTGATTTGTGACAGGTCTTCGTTCTCGGCGATCTCGGGCCGCTTCGCAGCTCCTTGGTACCCGGCGTCGGCGTACACAACCTCGTCATCGGCGCGCACCAGGTGCACCGCCTCGTCCAGGTCATGCACGTTCGCCGCGGTCGCGGTCACCGTGTGGACGTACCCGGTCCCGGCATCAGCGCCGATGTGGGCCTTCATCCCGAAGTGCCACTGGTTGCCCTTCTTCGTCTGGTGCATCGCCGGGTCGCGGGTGCCGGTGGCGTTCTTCGTTGATGACGGCGCCGCGATGATCGTGGCGTCGATGATGGACCCGCCCCGCATGATCCAGCCCTGCTGCGCGAACACCTCGTTCTGCGCCGCCAACAGCTTCTCCCCGAGGTGGTGCTCCTCCAACAAGTGCCGGAAGTGCAGCAGCGTCGTGGCGTCCGGGACCTGCTCGACCGCGAAGTCCAACCCCATGAACCGGCGCATCGCGTACGAGTCGTACACCGCGTCCTCCACGCCCTCATCGGACAGGGAGAACCACACCTGCAGCAGGTACATCCGCAGCATCGTCTCCACCGGCTTGGCCTTACGGCCCCGCTTACCCGCACGATCCGCGTAGTAGAACGGCTCGATCACCCCCACCCACGACGCCCACGGGATCGTGGCGTCCATCGCTTCCAAGAACTTCTCCCGACGCGACACACGCCGCCGGTTGCCGTACTCAATGTCGGTGAAACTGGGCTGATCGATATCCACACCCCATTCTCCCGGGACCCCACCCACCAAGGCCGAAGACGCCCCGGCCAGCCGAGAAAATCAGTGATTCCCTAGGCTGCGGTGTGGAGGTGGTTCTCATGCAGAGTTCTTTTCCGGAGGTCGTGCTCACCTTTGTCGTGGCCCACGTCTGGGACATTGTGTACGCATTCGGTTTTCTGGTCGTTGGAGCCTGTCTCCAGATCGCCGGGGATCACGTTGCAGGAGGTGGGGACTAGCTCAATGCAGGATTTTGGTGAAGCCTCAATCGTCAACTGGGCTCTCAATGCCCCCGCACTTGTGGTAGGCCTCCTGCTAGGGCCTGCATTCGGTCGCGTGTCGCGTGGTCACGCGTTCGGGGAATCGATGAGCAATATTCGAGAAATCGCCGATGAGTTGAGTGGCGGTTCATTTGTCTTGCCGAAGGGGGCGCGGCGAGAGAAGCGCTCGTCGGCCGAAGACCCAGATCTCTGGGTCCTGGGTTTCGTTTTGATCGTGGTCGTGAGTCTTTATCTCAGATACCGGACCACCATCTTGGTCGGAATACTGATATTGGCTCTGGCTATCTCGGTCGTCGCAATTTCGGTCATTGTTGTGGCATCGAGGCGTGGTGTTGTCGCCCCAGGGTTCTGGCATTCGACGGCCTTCCTCGTGCCACTGTTGTTCACCGCGGTCGGCACTACAGTCGTGGCGTTCCTCTGGGACCCGCCGGCGGGCGGTAAGGAGTTTCGAGAGTTCGTCGAATATTATGGGGAGACGGGGCAGTTCGAGTCGCTCGATGGGTTGGCCTTCGTCCTATATCAAGTTTTCGGCGCGATTGCTTTCGTGGCATTAGCGGTGCTCAGCATCTTGTTCAGTACTGCGAACCTTGTCGCCATCTACGTGGCCATCGGCTCTTGGGGCGCTCCTGTTTGGCAGATTCTTCACCGAGTTCTGGGCAGGATGGGAAGCCCGCTAGTCCTTCTGATTTGCGTGCCCTTGGCCGCCTTGGCCCTATTGTTGGCAGGAGGATGGTTGTTCGAATGGGCTGCCTCATCAGCCCGCGATTTGCCTATTTCAGTGACGCCGTCCGGATGAACCAGCTCGCTCAGAAGTACCAGGGGAAGGGCGACCAGTCGGGGTCGCGCTTCTCGAGGAACTGGTCGCGACCCTCGACGGCCTCGTCGGTCATGTAGGCCAGACGGGTCGCCTCGCCGGCGAAGACCTGCTGACCCATGAGCCCGTCGTCGAGCAGGTTGAAGGCGAACTTGAGCATCCGCTGGGCCTGGGGGCTCTTGCCCATGATCTCGCGGGCGGCCTGCAGCGCCTCGGCCTCGAGCTCGGCGTGGTCCGCGACGATGTTGACCGCGCCCATGCGGTGCATGTCGTCGGCCGAGTACGTGCGTCCGAGGAAGAAGATCTCGCGGGCGAACTTCTGCCCCACCATCTTGGCGAGGTACGCGCTGCCGTAGCCGCCATCAAAACTGCCGACGTCGGCATCCGTCTGCTTGAAGCGGGCCTGTTCGCGCGAGGCGAGGGTGAGGTCGCAGACGACGTGCAGGCTGTGGCCCCCGCCGGCCGCCCATCCGCCCACGAGGGCGATGACGACCTTGGGCATGGTGCGGATCAGGCGCTGCACCTCGAGGATGTGCAGGCGCCCGCCCTCGGCCTTGACCCGGCGCTCGTCGACGGTGTCGGCGGTGGTGCCGTCGGCGTACTGGTAGCCCGAGCGGCCGCGGATGCGCTGGTCGCCGCCGGTGCAGAACGACCACTTGCCCGCGCTGCCGGTGCCATCGGGGCCCGGCCCGTTGCCGGTCAGCAGGACGACGCCGACGTCAGCCGTGCGGCGTGCGTGGTCGAGAACCCGGTAGAGCTCGTCGACGGTGTGGGGGCGGAACGCGTTCATCACCTCCGGGCGGTCGAAGGCGACACGCACGCAGCCGAGCCCGACGGCCCGGTGGTACGTGACGTCGGTGAGGTCCTCGAAGCCGTGCACCTCCTGCCACGCGTCGGGGTCGAAGGTCTCACTGACGGCGGGGATGGCGCTCACGGCGACAGGTTATCCGCGGGGTCCGGTGTCATCGCCGAGGAGGTGAAGACTGAGGCCAGGGAAACGGCGGAAACCGCGGTCAAACGTCACGAGGGTGGCGTTTGCGGAGGTCGCCACGGCTGCGAGCCAGGCGTCCGGTACGTCGTTGGCGCGAAGGTCGACGTCGATGACGGATGCCGTGAAGGTTGTCCACGCGCTCTCTGGCGGAAGAAGCCTCAGCGCCGCAGGCCCAGACCGCACGCGGTCACAGAAACTCACCGCATCAGCCATGCTCTGGACGGTGCCAAGTCGCGGATTGGTGAGAATGCGAATTGTCGCGGCCAAGGTCTCGTCGAGCAGCCCGACGGGCTCCTTGCCGGTCAGGATGTCGACCATCGTTCTGCGGGCGAGGTCGTGGTCAGGCGCGCCCGCACGAGCGGCGTTGATGAGGACATTGACGTCAGGGACGATCACACGCGCTCCATGGCATCACGCATGGCCGAGTTGTTGTTTGGGTCCACGGTAAAGGACCCCTCGAACACGGGGAGGTCGAACGCTGAGCGCCGCTCGGCGTCGGCTGCCTGGGCGCGCTCGAGCAGCGCGCGCAGCGCTTCCTCCAGGACACTGCTCATGCTGCGGTCCTCCTTCGCTGCGAGCACCTTGGCGGCACGCAGCAGATCGTCATCGATGGTCACCGTCGTGCGCATGGCATCAGTGCATCACCTTGGGCATCATGATGCAAGACCGTCCGCGGTGCTCGTGGTAGGCCTGTGGAAAACTGCGCGGCACTGTCAGCAGGTCGTGCCACGATCGGGGCAGAGCGAGCCAGGGGGGCACGCTGGACGGAGGGGCGACGATGGACGACGACAACGTGCTGAGGTTCGACGCGCGACGGTACGAGGAGCCTTGGAAGGAACCCTTCGGGGAGCCCGTGCAGGAGCGCTGGGAGGAACCACCCCCGCGCAGCCTCGGTGAGCTGACCCAGGTGGTCATGGTCGGCGGGAACGTCATCGACGTGGTCCAGCGATCGGTGTCCGGCAGCGGCTACGAGTGCGCCGTGCTCGATCTCGAGGAGCGAGGGCTCTATCGACGGCCGGGGCCGCCCCCACCGCCGGTACAGCCGCCATTGCCGCCGGCGCACGAGCAGACCTTGGCCTGGCTCGCCGCGATCGTCGGAGGCGACGAGGCGTTGGCGAACCTCGATGCCACCCCGCTTGCCCCGGAGGCGCTCGACCTCGATGCCGTGCCCGGGCACCTGCGTGACCGGGTTGCTGCCATCGCGGCCCGCTTCGAGCCATGGGTCCCGCTCGTGCTGGGGGACGAGGGGCTGACGGCGGCCCGGCGGCTGCTGACCCGAGCCGTGGACACTGAACCGGGGCTGCTCCGCAGCGATCGCGACGACATCGCCACCGGCGCCGTGGTGTGGGCCGTCGCCAAGGGCAACGACCTCGTGGGGCAGAACCGCCCGGTCCGGGCGAGCCTCATCCAGGAACTGGCCGGCCTGCGGTCCTCCCCGGGCCAGCGTGGGTCAGGATTTGCCTACGCGGTCGGCGGGGTCTCGGCATGGTCGGGCCGCGCGCAGTGGATGTACCACGCCCAGCCGGACGTCATCCCGCTCGGCAGCCCAGACCTGTTGCTCGGGCGGTTCCGGCACCGACTGATGGCCAGCCGGGACATCGCCCTCCAGCTTCGGGCACGCACTCCGGTCGCGGGCTGAGCGGTTGTGCCCGGACGGCATACGGTGGGCTCGTGAACGTGCCACCGGTCGGTGACCTCCTTGCGGCGTTGCGCGTCGTCGCGATCCCCATGCGCGTCCCATTTCGAGGCGTGACCACCAGAGAGGTCGCGCTCATCAGCGGCCCGAACGGGTGGGGCGAGTTCGGCGCCTTCCTCGAGTACGGGCCGCAGGAGGCATCGCGCTGGCTCGCCAGCGCGATCGAGACCGCATGTCACCCCTGGCCGGATGCCGTGCGGCACGAGATCGCCGTCAACGCCACCATTCCAGCCGTGCCCGCTGCCCAGGTGGCGGGTGTCCTCGCCCGGTTTCCGGGGTGCACGACGGCCAAGGTCAAGGTCGCCGAGCGAGGGCAGAGGCTCGACGACGACGTCGCGAGGGTAGCCGAGGTGCGCGCCGTCATGGGTCCCTCGGCCCGGCTGCGCGTCGACGCCAATGGGGCGTGGTCCGTGGACGAGGCGGTAGAGGCACTCGGCCGTCTGGCCGCGTACGACCTCGAGTACGCCGAGCAGCCGTGCGCGCACGTCGAGCAGTTGCGGGACCTGCGCGTGGCACTGGTTCGCGCGGGAGTCGACGTGCCGGTCGCCGCCGACGAGTCCATCCGCAAGGCCGAGGACCCCCTGCGGGTCCGAGACCTCGAGGCCGCCGACCTCATCGTCGTCAAGGTCGCCCCGCTCGGGGGGGTGCGCTCGGCGTTGGCCATCGTGCAGGAGTGCGGCCTTCCCGCGGTGGTGTCGTCGGCGCTGGACACCAGCGTCGGCATCTCCTCCGGGGTGGCGCTCGCGGCAGCCCTGCCCACGCTCGAGCACGCCTGCGGGTTGGGCACGGTGGCCCTGCTCGCCGGAGACGTCACCCCCTGCCCACTCCTGCCGGACCACGGGGCGCTCAGGGCTGGGCGGGTGGCCGTCGACGAGGCACTGCTCGACCGGTGGGCCGCGCCACCGGAGCGTGCGACGTGGTGGGCCGACCGGGTCGCCAACTGCCATGCCGTGCTGGCCGCCGCTCCGCAGGAAGGGGGGATGCCGTGATCGACGTCCGCTGGATGTGGGCCTTCCTCGACACGCCCCTGAACGACCGGGCAGCGTCATGGGACTACTGGTCGACGGTCACCGGCTGGGCGCTGTCGGAGCCTCGGGGTGATCACGCCGAGTTCGCCACGCTCCTGCCCGATGACGGCGACCCGTGGGTGAAGGTGCAGGCGGTCGCGCAGGGCGCGGGCGGCATCCACGTCGACCTCGACGTCGAGGACGTGCGAGTGGCCGCCGACCGCGCCACGGCCCTCGGCGCCATCGAGGTGGGCACGCTGGGCGCGCCACCCGCCGTCGTCGTCCTGCGATCACCCGCAGGGCTGCCGTTCTGCCTCACGACCTGGCAGGGCGAGCACACCCAGGTACGCGAGGGGGTGTCCGAGCTCATCGACCAGGTCTGCATCGACCTTCCAGCCGAGGTCCACGACCTCGAGACGTCCTTCTGGGAGGCCCTGACAGGGTGGTCGTGGCGACCGACCGACGTCCCGGAGTTCTCGTGCCTGACCCGACCCGACGGCATCCCGATCAGGTTCCTGTTCCAGCGACTCGGTGAGGAGCACGGGCCGGCACGGGCACACCTCGACCTTGCCTGTGTCGACCGTGCGGCGACGCGAGCCCGACACGTGGCGGCCGGGGCGCACGTCGTCGACGACCGTGACTTCTGGACGGTTCTGCGTGACCCCGTCGGCCGGCTCTACTGCCTCACGGACCGCACCCCGGTGCAGGCCTGGGTTCAGCGCGACTGACCCGGCAACCCGAGCAGCGCGTTCTCCACGACCTCGGCGAGAGCCGGGTGGATCCAGTACTGCCCCCGGGCGACCTCGTGGGCGGGCTGTCCGAAGGTGGCCGCCTGCACGAGGGGCTGGATCAGGGTCGACGCGTGCGGGCCGAGGCAGTGTGCCGCGAGGATCTGCCCGGCCGGGTCGGCGTGGATGACCAGCAGGCCGGTGGTGTCCTCGAGCGCCCACCCGTAGGCGGTGTCGCCGACGCGCTGGGTCGCGGTGACGTAAGGGGTGCCCGCCGCGTCGAGCTCCGCCGACGTCGCGCCGAACGACGCGACCTGCGGGTGGCCGAACACGGCGTGCGGGACCGGCCGGTCGTCCGTGCGCCGCGACGGCCCGGCCGTGCGGCCGAGGTCGACGGCGAGGTTGTGGGCGACGATGCGGGCCTCGTGGTTCGCGACGTGCTTGAGCTGGTGCTCGGCACTGACATCGCCCAGGGCCCAGACCCCGGGCGCGGTGGTGCGCAGCTCGGCATCCACGACGACGCGCCCATCGGGGTGCAGGTCCAGACCCCCGGATGCCGCGTCGAGACGGTCGCCGTTCGGTCGCCGCCCGACGGCGAGCAGCACCACCTCGGCCTCGACGTGGGTGGGGCCGTCGTCGCCGTCCAGGTGGACGCGCCAGACCCCGTCCTCGTGCACGGCCGACGTCGGGGAGGTCCGCAGCCGCACGTCGTGGTGGTTTGCGGCGACCTGGGTGTAGCGCTGCGCGATCACCTCCTCGTGATGCCGGAGCAGGCTCGGGCCGCGCTGGATCTGGGTGACGGCGACGCCCAACGCCGAGAACACGTGCGCGAGCTCGCAGGCGACGAAGCCGCCGCCGATGACGACCATTCGTGGGGGAAGGGAGCCCAGCCGCATCACGGTGTCACTCGTGTGCAGGCCGCGGGCGGGGTCGGGCTCACGCAGGCCCTCGACGTCGAGCCCGAGCGCCCGCGACCCGGCCGCGACGACGATGCGGTCGGCGGTGAGCTGCTCGCCCGTCGACAGGGACAATCGGCTCGGGCCCACGAATCTCGCGTGGGCTTCGTAGAGGGTCGTCGACTGCTGGTGCTGCCGATAGGCGCGGCCGCCCTCGGAGATGGCGTCGAGGCGCCCGAAGACCCGGTCCCGAATGGCCGGCCAGTCAACGCGAGGCGGGTCGAACGCCACTCCCAGCCGGGCGGCATCCGCGGCGGCCACCACCCGGTCGGCGGGCAGGACGAGCATCTTGGTCGGGATGCAGCCCACGTTCAGGCACGTGCCACCAAACGTGCCGGCCTCGACGATCGCGACGTCGAGGCCGGCAAGTTCGGGTGTCAGCAGCGAGTTGCCCGAGCCGCTGCCGATGATGACGAGGTCGTGGTGCGGCATGGCGTCAGCGTAGGCGTGGTCGTCCACAGGCCTGCGCGCGGAGGCCGCTCATCCACAGGTGGGCGCTCGCGATTCGTCTGCTCTGACGGCGCGGGTGAGGGTGGCAGCAGTGGGCGCGACCGAACGGCGGTGGCGCTCGGGGATGGCAAGGGGGTGCGCGTGGGCAAGGACCCGGTGGAGGAGTTGCTGCGCCTGTCGACGGAGGCCGGCGCAGCGGCCGATCGGTTGCGTGAGCGTCGGGTGGCCGTGTCGCGGTTCGCCCTCGTCTGGTGGCAGGGCGGGGCAGCGCAGGTCTTTCGGGATGCTTTCGAGCGCCGGGTGGCTGGGCTGGCCGCGACCGAGGCCGAGTTGCGGTTCCTCGCTCAGGCGTGTCACGAGCTGGCAGGGCTCGTTGCGGCAGAGTCCGTGGCGTCGGATGTCGGGTCGGGGTTGGCCTCGTGAGGGTCGATGTTCGCTCCGAGACGCTTACCGCGGCAGCCCAGCGGGTGGCGGCCATCGCCGAGGAGCTTCGTGAGGATGCCGGGCGGCTCGCCGCCGTCCTGGCCGGGATCGGGCTCCCGCGGGTGCGATCACCGGGTGAGGTGGTGCTCATCGCCCGGTGGCTTTCGGTGGAGGGCCGGGCGCTGGCACTCGTTGGGCCGGGTGGGTTGTGGGGTCATTCCCTCGAGTTCGATGGGCTGGCCACTGCGCTGCGGTCGGCGGCTCGGACCTATGTCGAGGTCGAGCGGGGCGTCGCCGGGATCCTCGCGGCCGTTGCCGCGGGCGCTGACGTGGCTGGCCGGGCCGGTTGGCTGGTTGACGGCCCGGTCAACGGCAGCAGCCCGATCGTACGGGCCGTGCCGTCGACGCTCACCGGCCCCTTGGTCGGTCATGGCGGGGTGCACGGTCGGGTGCCCGGCGTCGCCGATCTCGTGGCCGCGGGCGAGGGCCTCGACGGGGGGCGGGTGCGGGTGGTGGAGACGACCCGAGGCGACGGAGGGTCGGCGTGGGTCGTCATCATCCCGGGCACCCAGGAGTGGTCGCCGCGGCCAGGGAGCAACCCGTTCGACCTCAGCACCGACGTGCGAGCGCTCACCGGGGACGCGACGATCGCGGCGGCCGGAGTGTCCGCGGCGCTGGCCCGCGCGCGAGCCGAATCGGGGAGGTCCTCACCCCAGGACCCCGTGATGCTCGTCGGGCACTCGCAAGGCGGCATCCTCGCTGCCGCGCTGGTCAGCGACCCGGCGTTTCGGGCCGGCAACCGGGTGACCCACGTCGTGACCTCCGGGGCACCCGTGGGGCTGTTCCCCGTGCCGGCGTCGACCCGTGTGTTGTCGATCGAGCACGCGGACGACCCGGTGTCCAGGCTCGACCTCACCCCCAACCCGAGCGGTCAGTCGTGGACGACTCTTGTGGCGCCGAGGGGCGGTCAGGGTGCGCCGATGGACCTTGGTCGGCACCGCCTGTCCAGCTACGTGCAGACCGTGCGGGCTGCCGAAGGTGCACCCCGGGGTGCCGTCCCGGGGCTTGATGCATGGCAGGTAAGCGCTGGTGAGGTGCTCGGCCGCGAAGTGCGCTCGGTTCGCGACCACGTCATCGAGCGAGGTGGTGCCACGACGTGATCATGTCGGTTCACCACGTGGCCCGCGTCGCGTGACCCTGCCCAGTGGCAGACTCACGCGCGTGAACCCGTCCCAGGCCCTGTCGACCGTGCTCGTCGACGAACTGGTGCGCGGCGGAGTGCGCGACGTCGTGCTCAGCCCGGGCTCGCGGTCGGCTCCGCTCGCGTACGCCGTGCTCGCGGCGGAACGCGCAGGGCTCCTGCGGCTGCACGTGCGAGTCGACGAGCGCAGCGCCGGCTTCCTCGCGCTGGGTCTGGCCCGCGGCTCGGGTCTGCCGGTGGCCGTCATCACCACCTCGGGCACCGCGGTCGCCAACATCCATCCGGCCGTTCTCGAGGCCCACCACGCCGGCGTGCCCGTGCTGGTGCTGTCGGCCGACCGGCCGCACGAGCTGCGGGGGACCGGCGCGAACCAGACGACGACCCAACCCGGCATCTTCGGCGGCTCGACCCGCTGGTTCGCCGACCTGCCGGCTCCGGTGGAGCGCCCCGGGCTCGGGCCGTTCTGGCGAAGCACCGTCTGCCGGGCACTCGCGGCCGCCACGGGCGCCACGGGTGGGGCGCCCGGCCCGGTGCACCTGAACGTCGCGCTGCGCGAACCCCTCGTACCCGCTGCCTCCGACAACAGCTGGGTCGACGACCTCGACGGCAGGGCCGACGGCGCCCCGTGGGTACAGGCCCCCGTACCCCCATCGACCAATAGGTCACTCGGGGTACGGCCGCCGACGAACGACCTGGCGCTGTCGGAGGTGGCCCGCACTCTGGTCGTCGTCGGCGACACCCGCGACCCGGCTCTCGGTGAACGAGCCGCCGCCTGGGCGTCCGAGCGCGGTCATCCCCTTGTCGCCGAGCCCTTCGGCAGTGCAGCGCTCAGAGCCGAAGCGCTGCCGCACGGTTCGCTGCTCCTCACCGCCACCGACTGGCTCGACGCCCACGCCCCGGAGCGCGTCGTCGTCGTCGGGCGCCCGACCCTGTCCCGGGCCGTCGGGGCACTGCTGCGCCGACCGGGGCTCGTGGTCGAGGTGGTGGCCGAGGACAGCCAGTGGCCCGACCCGTCGCACGTCGCCTGCGCCGTGCACCCCCCGCTGGCGTTGCGCCTCGGCGGGCCGACCGTTCCCGAGGATGACCGCGGCTGGGGGGCCAGGTGGCGAGCGGCGGCCCAACAGCTGGCGGATGGCGTTGCCGCACAGCCGTTCCCGTGGCCGAGCGGTCTCGCCGCGGCCAAGGCCGTGGTCGACGGCCTCCCCGATGACGCCGTTCTCGTCCTCGGCCCGAGCAACCCGGTCCGCGACCTCGACCTCGCCGTGGCGGGCCCGATCGCCGACGACGTGCTGGCCAACCGCGGCTTGGCCGGGATCGACGGTGTCGTCTCCACGGCGGTCGGCATCTCCCTGACCCGAGCGCCCGCCCCGGCCTTCGCGCTCCTCGGCGACCTGACCTTCCTCCACGACACCAACGGGCTGCTGATCGGCCCCGACGAGGTGACCCCCCACCTCACCCTTGTCGTCATCAACGACGACGGCGGCGGCATCTTCGCCACCCTCGAGCCCGGGGCACCCGAGCGGGAGGCAGACTTCGAGCGGGTGTTCGGTACCCCCACCGCAACCGACCTGGCAGCGCTCTGCCGAGCACACGGCATCCGGTACGACCTCGTGGAATCGAGCGAAGCCCTGACGGACGCGGTCGCCGAGCCACAACACGGCATCCGCGTCGTCGAGGTGCGTGTTGGCCGCAGCACGCACCGGCAGGCCCTTGCCGACCTGCGAGCCCTCGCCGCCGCCACCCTCGCCTCCCTGTAGCCCACCACTTCGTGCGACTTCCGTGCGGCCCGGAGGCTGGCTCGGGCGTTTCGCCGCACCTAAGTCGCACGAAGTCGGGGAGGGGGGCGGTGGCGGGAGTGCAATGAGTCGCTGTGGTCTAGGGATGCCGGGGGGCGATTTCGGGCGCGCGCCCTCACCTTGCGACAATGGCGGGGTGTCACAGACCCCGCAGCGCACGGATGTCCTCGTCGTCGGCGCCGGGCCGGCCGGATCGTCCGCGGCAGCGTGGGCTGCGCGTGCCGGCCGCGACGTCGTCCTGGCCGACGCGGCCGTCTTTCCCCGCGACAAGACCTGCGGCGACGGGCTGACCCCTCGCGCCATCGCCGAGCTCGACCGCCTCGGCCTGGGGCAGTGGGTTCGTGAGCACGCCGTCAACCAGGGCCTGCGCGCGCACGGCTTCGGGCAGACCCTGCACCTGCGTTGGCCCGGCGGTTCACTGCCCGACCACGGGTCGGCCGTGCCGCGCACCGAACTCGACGACCGCATCCGCACTGAGGCGATCACCTCGGGGGCCACCGGCGTCGAGGGGGCCAAGGCCGTCGACGCCCGCGTCGAGGGTGGGCGGGTCAAGTCCGTCACCTTCACGCGCGGCGACGAGACCTTCGACATCGAGTGCGAGCGGCTCGTCGTCGCGGATGGGGTGCGCTCGGGCCTCGGCAAGGTGCTCGGCCGTGAGTGGCACAAGGACACCGTGTACGCCGTGGCGGGTCGCTGCTACGTCGACTCGGCCCGCGCAGACGACCCGTGGATCAGCAGCCACCTCGAACTGCGGTCCGAGTCCGGTGAGACCCTGCCCGGGTACGGCTGGATCTTCCCGCTCGGTGGCGGCCAGGTGAATGTCGGCGTCGGCACCCTCGCGACGACCAAGCGCCCGGCGGACGTCGCGATCAAGCCGCTGATGAAGCACTACACCGACCTTCGCCGCGACGACTTCGAGCTCACCGGCGAGCAGCGCATGCCCACGAGCGCCCTGCTGCCCATGGGCGGTGCCGTCAGCAACGTTGCAGGCGCCAACTGGGCCCTCATCGGCGACGCCGCCGCGTGCATCAACCCGCTCAACGGCGAAGGCATCGACTACGGCCTCGAGACCGGACGGCTGCTCGTCGACCACCTCGACGACGACCTGTCGGTGGTCTGGCCCGCACTGCTCCAGGAGAACTACGGCGAGGCGTTCTCGATCGCCCGCCGCCTCGCTGGGGTGTTCACCACCCCGAAGATCCTCAGCGCGCTCGGCCCGGTCGGGATGCGCAGCGACTGGCTCATGACGCTCGCGCTGCGCTGGATGGGCAATCTCATCACCGAGGAGGACCGCGACCGCTCCGCGCGGGTGTGGCGCTGGGCCGGTCGTCGGTCCGTGGCGGTCGACGCCCGCCCGCCGTTCAGCTGACCCGGCCCGGCGCTTCACCTCGCGAGCCATCCCGCGAACGTGGGTGAAGATCGTCGTCCAGCCGACGATCTTCACCCACGTTCGGGGAAGGGCAGGCGGGCCCGGATGCCGTGAGCGCGTCGCGCATCGGTACGAGCTTGGCCGACGACTCCGCGACCTCGTCATCAGGCACCGACCCGGCGACGATGCCGCACCCGGCGAACAGCCGCATCCGGGAAGGATCGGTCGTCGAGACCTCCCCGCACCGAAGGGCGATCCCGAACTCGCCGTCGCCGGACGCGTCGATCCACCCCACGGGCCCGGCGTAGCGGCCGCGGTCCATGTGCTCGAGTTCGGCGATGACGGCATCCGCGACGGGGGTGGGGGTGCCGCACACGGCGGCCGAGGGGTGCAGTGAGGCTGCGAGCGCCAGCGCCGATGCGTCGTCGACGAGGACCCCGGCGACGTCGGTGGCCAGGTGCATGACATTGGACAGGTGCAGCACGAACGGCACCTCGGGCACGTTCATCGACGAACAGTGCGGTGCGAGGGCGTCGGCCACCGAGCGCACGGCGTACTCGTGCTCCTCGAGGTCCTTGCTGGAGCGGGCCAGGGATGCCGCGAGCGCCAGGTCGTGGTCGTCGTCACCGGTGCGTCGGATCGTGCCCGCGAGCACTCGGGAGGTGACCAGGCCCTTCTCGCGGCGCACGAGCAGTTCAGGGGTGGCCCCGACGAGGCCGTCGACGGCGAACACCCACGTGGTGTCGTAGCGCTCGGCGAGGCGGTGCAGCAGCCAGCGCACGTCGAGCTCTCCGGTGGTGGACACCTCGAGGTCGCGGGCGAGCACCACCTTGTCGAGGTCACCGTCGGTGATGCGCTGCACGGCATCCGCGACGGCGCCGGCCCAGTCGGCGGGGGAGAGCGAGCCGTCGGCGAAGGCGACGTCGGTCGGGCTTTGAGGGGCCGGTTGACGGATCACCTCGACAGCACCCGGGACGGCAGGGGTGGCATCCAGCGCGACGGTCGTCAGCCAGGCGACTCCGCCGCGGACGCCGACGACGACCTCGGGGACGACGAGCGTCGCTCCGATGGGCGAGGACGCGGCATACGAGATGGAGCCGAACGCGATCGGACCCGTGCCCGGGCGCCGCACCTCGTCGCGGACGACGGCGTGCGCCATGAGGGCGGACCACCAGTGGTCGAGTTCGGCCATCCGGTCCGGGCCGGATGCCGTGTGGCTGGCCGCGCGACCCCACCCGATCACACCCTCGCCGCGTCGCACCCACGAGCACAGGTCGCGAGCGCCGCGGACGGGCAGCAGTGCGAGCAGCGCCGTGCCGAGCTCGAGGGGCAGGGGCACGGTGCGCGAGACGAGGGGCGCGGCGGAGGCGACGGGGTCGCTCGGTCGGTCACCCGCGGGCAGCGAGGTCATCGCGCAGCAGGATACGTCCCCGGTGCGGGTGCACGCCGCGGGTGGGGTGTACCCGCGGTGACCTATTGGTCGATGTGGGGACGCGGGGGCGTGGGTGGGGTGTACCTGCGGTGACCTATTGGTCGATGTGGGGACGCGGGGGCGTGGGTGGGGTGTACCTGCGGTGACCTATTGGTCGATGTGGGGACGCGGGTGCACGGGTGGGAGGATGGCGCGCATGAGCCGCGCCTCCCTCGACAAGGACCCCCGCGACGTCGCCGCGATGTTCGACGACGTCGCGAGCAAGTACGACGTGACCAACGACGTGCTCTCGCTGGGCCAGGACCGGCTCTGGCGCCGTGCGGTGGTCGCGGCCTGCGAGGCCGTTCCCGGGCAGGTCGTGCTCGACATCGCCGCCGGGACGGGCACGAGCAGCGAGCCGTTCGCCGACTCCGGGGTCGACGTCGTGCCCGCCGACTTCTCGCTGGGGATGCTGCGCGTGGGCCACCAGCGCCGCTCGGACCTCGGGTTCACCGCTGCCGACGCGATGAACCTGCCCTTCGCCGACGAGTCCTTCGACGTCGTGACGATGAGCTTCGGGCTGCGCAACGTCGCCGACCCGGATGCCGCGCTGCGCGAGTTCCTGCGCGTCACCAAGCCGGGTGGTCGGCTCGTCATCTGCGAGTTCAGCCAGCCGACGCACAAGGCCTTCCGCACGGTGTACTCGAACTACCTCATGCGGTCGCTGCCCGCGGTGGCACGCAAGGTCAGCAGCAACCCCGAGTCCTACGTGTACCTCGCGGAGTCCATCCAGGCCTGGCCGGCGCAGCGCGGCCTGGCGCAGCGGGTGTCCGGGGCAGGCTGGGGCGAGGTCCAGTGGCGCAACCTCTCCGGCGGCATCGTCGCCCTCCACCGGGCGACGAAGCCGACCGCCTGAGCGGCAGGTTAGGGCTGCCTTAGTGCAACCCCGCCGGCGGCCCGTCCTAGACTGCGGCCGATCGTGAAGAGATTCACAAGCACCCTCACGGCGTTCGCCCGCCGGTCCGGAAAGTGCATGCACAGCATGCGTCCGGGCCGACTGTCGAGCGTCGTCGGGTGAGGCGTAGGTCACTCCCCCTAGGATGGCCGGGACGCTGACTGTTGTTCGGCCGTGCCAGCCCGATGTACCTGAGCACCGAAAGGGGAGTTGTCACCTCGATGAGCAACCCCTACGCACCGATTTTCATCCTGCTCGCGCTGGGCTTCGGCTTCGCCGCGCTCTCCGTGGGCACCAGCCTCGTCGTCGGCCCCAAGCGCTACAACCGCGCCAAGCTGGAGGCCTACGAGTGCGGCATCCAGCCCACGCCGCGCGCCGCCGGTGGTGGCCGCGTGCCGGTCAAGTACTTCCTCACGGCGATGCTCTTCATCATCTTCGACATCGAGTCGATCTTCCTGTACCCGTTCGCGGTCGCCTTCGACTCCCTCGGCCTGTTCGCGCTGGTCGAGATGGTGCTGTTCATCCTCACCGTCTTCGTCGCCTACGCGTACGTGTGGAAGCGCGGCGGGTTGGAGTGGGACTGATGACCACCGCCCGGATGCCGTCCGCACCCCTGTTCGTGCACCCCACCTCACCGACCGCTCACCCCAAGGAGGGCTGATGGGACTCGAGGAGAAGCTGCCCGCCGGCTTCGTGCTGACCACGCTCGAGAACGTCGTCGGCTACATGCGCAAGGCCTCGATCTGGCCTGCGACGTTCGGTCTGGCCTGCTGCGCCATCGAGATGATGGCCGTCGGCACCCCTGACTACGACATCGCCCGGTTCGGCATGGAGCGGTTCTCCGCCACCCCCCGTCAGGCCGACCTCATGATCGTCGCCGGACGGGTCTCGCAGAAGATGGCTCCCGTCGTGCGGCAGGTCTACGACCAGATGCCCAACCCCAAGTGGGTCATCTCCATGGGCGTGTGCGCCAGCTCGGGCGGCATGTTCAACAACTACGCGATCGTCCAGGGCGTCGACCACATCATCCCCGTCGACATCTACCTGCCCGGGTGTCCGCCCCGCCCCGAGATGCTCCTGAACGCGATCATCGAGCTGCACGCCCAGATCCAGGGCAGCAAGCTCGGCGTCAACCGCATCGCCGCGGCCCGGGCGGCCGAGGCCGCAGCCCTCGCCGCGACCCCGACGTCGCTGATGGCCCCGACCCACGACCACCTGGCCCACCTCGCGGCTCCGAGCGGGAAGAACCTCCTCGCATGAGCCCCGAGCAGAACTCCGGAGAGGTCGAGGGCACCCTCGACGAGGCAACCCAGGCCCACACCGCCAACATCGCCACCTGGCAGGACATCTCCGACGAGGCTCGCGAGCCCGTGAAGGTCGGCGAGCGCCACGGCATGTTCGGTGCGACCAAGGGCCACGACACCTCCGGCTACGGCGGTCTGGTCACCCCGACCCTGCTGCCCGGCGCGAGCCCGCGGCCCTACGGCTCGTGGTTCGACGAGGTGGCCGACCAGCTCGGCACCGCGCTCACGACCGGCGACGGCCCCGGGTACCACGAGGCCATCGAGCGGGTCGTCGTCGACCGCGGCGAGCTGACCTTCTTCGTCGCCCGCGAGCACCTGCTCGCCGTCGCCCGCGCGATGCGCGACACCCCGCAGCTGCGTTTCGAGATGTGCATGGGCGTCTCCGGGGTGCACTACCCCGAGGAGACCGGCCGCGAGCTGCACGCCGTCTACCCGCTGCTGTCGATCACCAACGGCAGCCGCCGCGTCCGCCTCGAGGTCGCCGCCCCCGACAGCGACCCACACATCCCGTCGATCATCTCGGTCTACCCGGGCAACGACTGGCACGAGCGCGAGACCTGGGACATGTTCGGCATCATCTTCGACGGGCACCCGGCCCTGACCCGCATCCTCATGCCGGATGACTGGCCGGGCCACCCGCAGCGCAAGGACTACCCGCTCGGCGGCATCCCCGTCGAGTACAAGGGCGGCGTCGTACCGCCGCCGGACCAGCGGAGGGCGTTCAACTGATGACGACCCACGACCACGACACCGAGGTCTTCGAGGCCCAGGGCACCCACGAGTCGTTCAGCGACGCCTACGGCGCCTCCGTCGACGAAGGGCTCGACGGCGCACCGGTCTTCAACGTCTCCGGCGGCGACTGGAACGACCTCGTCGACGAGGCGACCGCGCTCCACGAGGAGCGGATCGTCGTCAACATGGGCCCCCAGCACCCGTCGACGCACGGCGTGCTCCGCCTCATCCTCGAGCTCGACGGCGAGACGGTCACCGAGGCCCGCGCCGGCATCGGCTACCTGCACACCGGCATCGAGAAGAACATGGAGTTCCGCACCTGGGTGCAGGGCGTCACGTTCTGCACGCGCATGGACTACCTCACGCCGATGTTCCAGGAGACGGCGTACTGCCTGTCCGTCGAGAAGCTGCTCGGCATCACCGACCAGGTCCCCGAGCGCGCCAACATCATCCGCGTGCTCATGATGGAGCTCACCCGGATCAACTCCCACCTCGTCTGCCTCGGCACCGGCGGTATGGAACTGGGTGCCACGACGGTGATGACCGTCGGGTTCCGTGAGCGTGAGCGGATCCTTCGGGTCTTCGAGGCCGTCACCGGTCTGCGGATGAACAACGCGTACATCCGCCCCGGCGGTGTTGCCCAGGACCTGCCGCACGGCGCGGTCGACATGGTCCGCGAGGTCGTCGGCGAGCTGCGCCAGGGTCTGCACGAGATCGAGCTGCTGATCAACGAGAACCCGCTGCTCAAGGGCCGCACGGTCGGCATCGGCTACCTCGACCTCACCGGTTGCGTGGCGCTCGGCGTCACCGGCCCGGTGCTGCGCTCGACCGGCCTGCCGCACGACCTGCGCAAGTCCGACCCGTACTGCGGGTACGAGACCTACGACTTCGACGTCGTCACCCGCACCGGCTGCGACGCCTACGACCGCATCCGCATCCGCATCGACGAGATGTACCAGTCGCTGAAGATCGTCGAGCAGACCCTCGACCGGCTCCAGCGCACCGAGGGCCAGCCCGTCATGGTGCAGGACAAGAAGATCGCGTGGCCGGCCCAGCTGGCCATCGGTGGCGACGGTCAGGGCAACAGCCTCGACCACATCCGCGAGATCATGGGCACGTCCATGGAGTCGCTCATCCACCACTTCAAGCTCGTCACCGAAGGCTTCCGGGTCCCCCCGGGGCAGGCGTACGCCGCGGTGGAGTCACCCAAGGGCGAGCTCGGCTGCCACACCGTCTCCGACGGCGGCACCCGGCCCTACCGGGCGCACTTCCGCGACCCGAGCTTCAACAACCTGCAGGCCGTGGCCGCGATGTGCGAAGGCGCCCAGGTCGCCGACGTCATCGTCGCGGTGGCCTCCATCGACCCCGTCATGGGAGGTGTCGACCGCTGATGGCTCACGACTTCGGCCTCCAGACCGCATCCGGTCACCTCACGGTCAGTGAGGACTCCAAGGCACCGTACCCCGCCGACGTCGAGGCGCAGTTCCGCGCCGACGCCGCCGAGGTCATCGCCCGCTACCCGCAAAAGCGCTCGGCGCTGCTGCCGCTGCTGCACCTCGTGCAGTCCGTCGACGGCTACGTGACCGGCCGCGGCATCGACCTGTGCGCCGAGCTGCTCGACCTCACGACCGCCGAGGTGTCCGGCGTCGCGACGTTCTACACGCAGTACAAGCGCCACCCCAACGGCGAGTACACGGTCGGCGTGTGCACCAACACCCTGTGCGCCGTCATGGGCGGCGACGAGATCTGGGATGCCGTGTCGGATCACCTCGGCGTGGGTCACGACGAGACCACCGCGGACGGCAAGATCACGCTCGAGCGCGTCGAGTGCAACGCGGCCTGCGACTACGCGCCGGTCGTCATGGCGAACTGGGAGTTCTTCGACAACCAGACGCCCGAGTCCACCATCGCCCTGGTCGACGACCTCACCGCCGGCAAGCCCGTCGCGCCCACCCGCGGGCCGAGCTCGCTGTGCACGTTCAAGCAGGTCAGCCGCGTGCTGGCCGGCTTCCACGACGGGCTCGCCGACGAAGGGGTCGGCGCCGGCCCGGCGTCCCTCGCCGGCCTGAAGCTCGCGCACGAACAAGGCTGGACCGCCCCCGAAGGTGCGTCGGCCACGGCCCCCGCGCCGACGGCATCCGAGTCGGACGTGTCCGAGGCACCCGCCCCGGCCGGCCCGGCCGAGCCCGGCAACACCGAGGTCACCCCCGCGAGCGACGAAGCGGCCGCTGCCAAGGTGGAGCCGGCCGCGACCCGCGACCCCGACGAGCAGGCTCCGGCCGAGGACGACGCCAAGGCCCGCACCGCCGGGTCCGAGAAGGCACCGCGCAAGACCTCCGCCCCGAATAAGAAGGGTTCGTGATGGCCACCACGCTCACCCCGATCCTCAGTGCGTTCTGGGACGACCCGAAGTCCTGGTCCCTGGAGACCTACACCCGCCACAACGGGTACAAGGCGCTGGACAAGGCGCTCGCGATGGAGCCGGCGGCGATCATCGCGGCCGTCAAGGACTCCTCGCTGCGCGGCCGCGGCGGCGCCGGCTTCCCCACCGGCATGAAGTGGTCGTTCATGGCGCCCCCGGACGGCGGTCCGCGCTACCTCGTCGTCAACGCCGACGAGTCCGAGCCGGGCACCTGCAAGGACATCCCGCTCATGATGGCCAACCCGCACGTCCTCATCGAGGGTGTCGCGATCAGCTCGTTCGCCATCGGCTGCGAGCACGCCTTCATCTACCTGCGCGGCGAGGTCGTGCACGTCTACCGCCGCCTGCTGCGCGCCGTGGAGGAGGCCTACGCGGCCGGACACCTCGGCAAGAACGTCCACGGCACGGGGGTCAACCTCGACATCACCGTGCACGCCGGCGCGGGCGCCTACATCTGCGGCGAGGAGACCGCCCTCCTGGACAGCCTCGAGGGTCGGCGCGGCCAGCCGCGCAGCAAGCCGCCGTTCCCCGGCGCCGCCGGGCTCTACGCCCGCCCGACGTCGGTCAACAACGTCGAGTCCATCGCCTCCGTCCCCGGGATCATCCTCGAGGGCGTCGACTGGTTCACGGGCATGGGCACCGAGAAGTCGACCGGTTTCGGCATCTTCAGCCTGTCCGGGCACGTGAAGACCCCCGGCCAGTACGAGGCCCCGCTCGGCATCACGCTGCGCGAGCTGCTCGACATGGCCGGCGGCATGCGCGACCCCGACAGGGCCCTGAAGTTCTGGACCCCCGGAGGCAGCTCCACACCGCTGTTCACCGCCGAGCACCTCGACGTGCCGCTGGACTTCGAGTCCGTCGGCGCCGCGGGCTCGATGCTCGGCACCCGGGCCCTTCAGATCTTCGACGAGACCGTGTGCGTCGTGCGCGCGGTCGACCGCTGGACCGACTTCTACAAGCACGAGTCCTGCGGCAAGTGCACCCCGTGCCGTGAGGGCACCTGGTGGCTCAAGCAGATCACCGGGCGCCTCGAGCGCGGGCAGGGCACCGAGGAGGACCTCGACAAGCTGCTCGACATCTGCGACAACATCCTCGGTCGCAGCTTCTGCGCGCTCGGCGATGGTGCGACCAGCCCGGTCACGAGCTCGATCCAGTACTTCCGTGACGAGTACATCGCGCACATCACCCACGGTGGGTGCCCGTTCGACCCCAAGGCGTCGACCCTGTTCGCCAAGGACGCAAAGGACAGCGTGAACGCATGACCACCACGCCCAAGACCGCGCCCCCCGCGGCCGGCACCCCGGCAGCGGCGGTCGCACCGCCCGCAGCCGACCAGGTGACGCTGACCATCGACGACCGCGAGGTCTCGGTCGCCAAGGGAACGCTCATCATCCGGGCCGCCGAGCAGGCCGGCATCGAGATCCCGCGCTTCTGCGACCACCCCGGGCTCGACCCTGTCGGTGCGTGCCGCCAGTGCCTCGTCGAGGTGTGGATGCCGGGTCGCCCCGGCCCCGACGGCACCCCCGGCGAGCCCACCCAGATGCAGGGCCCTCCCGGTCGGATGAAGCCGCAGGCGTCGTGCACGATGACCGTCGCCCCCGGCATGGTCGTGAAGACCCAGTACACGTCCGAGGGTGCCGACAAGGCGCAGCAGGGCGTCATGGAGCTCCTGCTCATCAACCACCCGCTCGACTGCCCGGTCTGCGACAAGGGTGGCGAGTGCCCCCTGCAGAACCAGGCGATGAGCAGCGGCCGTGCGGTCTCGCGCTTCGAGGACGTCAAGCGCACCTACCCCAAGCCGGTCAACATCTCCTCGCAGGTCCTGCTCGACCGCGAGCGCTGCGTCCTGTGTGCGCGCTGCACCCGCTTCTCCGACCAGATCGCCGGTGACCCGTTCATCGCACTGGTCGAGCGCGGCGCACTCCAGCAGGTCGGCATCTACGAGGAGCAGCCCTTCGAGAGCTACTTCTCCGGCAACACGGTGCAGATCTGCCCCGTGGGTGCCCTCACCGGTGCCGCCTACCGCTTCCGCTCCCGTCCGTTCGACCTCGTGTCGACGCCCAGCGTATGCGAGCACTGCGCCAGCGGGTGCGCCCAGCGCACCGACCACCGCCGTGGCACGGTCCTGCGCCGCATGGCTCAGGCCGACCCGCTGGTGAACGAGGAGTGGAACTGCGACAAGGGTCGCTGGGCCTTCGCCTACACCGGCGTCGGTGACCGCATCGAGTTCCCGATGGTGCGCGGCACCGACGGTGAGCTCAAGGTCGTCTCGTGGCGCGATGCGCTCGCCGCCGCCGCTGCGGGCCTGCGTGGCGCCACGGCATCCGGCGTGCTCGTCGGTGGGCGGGTCAGCGCCGAGGACGCCTACGCCTACGGCAAGTTCGCCCGCACCGTGCTCGGCACGAACGACGTCGACTTCCGCGCCCGTCCGCACTCGGCCGAGGAGGCAGACTTCCTCGCCTCGCACGTCGTCGCGACCTCGCCCGATGGTGGCGCCGTGACCTACGGCGACCTCGAGACGGCCGGCACCGTGGTGCTCGTCGGCCTCGAGCCCGAGGACGAGAGCCCCATGGTGTTCCTGCGGCTGCGCAAGGCCTTCCGCAAGAGTGGCACCACCGTGTATGGCGTGTCGCCGGTCGCGACGCGGGGCCTGGCCAAGGTCGGGGGCACGTTGATCCCGACCGCTCCCGGCACCGAGCCGGAGGTGCTCGCCGCGCTGGCGGCCGGTTCCGGCTCCGACGTCGTCACCGCGGCTTCTGCCGCGCTGCGTGAGAACGCCGTCATCCTCGTCGGCGAGCGGCTCGCCTCGGTGCCCGGTGCGCTGAGTGCGGTCGCGACGCTGGCGCAGACCACCGGTGCCCGGGTGGCGTGGGTGCCTCGTCGGGCCGGTGAGCGCGGCGCGCTCGAGGCCGGTGCGCTGCCCACCCTGCTGCCCGGCGGCCGCCCGGCATCCGATGCCGCCGCCCGCGCCGCGGTCGCGACCGCGTGGGGCGTGCAGTCCCTGCCCGAGGTCGCCGGCCGTGACACGGCGGCGATCCTCGCCGCGGCCGCGTCGGGTGAACTCGGAGCGCTCGTCGTCGGTGGTGTCGACCCCGCGGACATCGGGGATGCCGTCGCCTCCGCCGCGCTGGAGCGCGCGTTCGTCGTCTCCCTCGACCTGCGGCCCTCGGCCGTCACCGCCGTCGCCGACGTCGTGCTGCCCGTCGCGGCGCACGCGGAGAAGGGCGGAACCTTCGTCGACTGGGAGGGTCGCGCCCGCGAGTTCGAGATGGCGATCGAGACCGGCTTCGACAGCGACTACCGCGTCCTGGACATGCTGGCCGACGAGATGGGTGAGTTCCTCGGCACGCGCACGCTGCGTGAGGTCCGCACGGAGATGAGCTCGCTCGGGGCGTGGGACGGCGCTCGCGCCGCTGCGCCGACCGTGCCTGCGGGTGACGTGCCCGTCGTCGAACCCGGCACCCTCGTGCTCGCGACCTGGCGCCACCTGCTCGATGCAGGCTCGCTCCAGGACGGAGAACCGTTCCTCGCCGGCACGGCACCCGCGCCCCGTGCCCGGGTGTCGGCAGCCACGGCCGCCGACCTCGGGGTGGTCGACGGTGACCACCTCACGGTTCGGGCCGGCGACCAGAGCGTCACCGCACCTGTCCTCGTCTCGGAGATGGCCGACCACGTCGTCTGGCTCCCGACGAACAGCGCGGGCTGTGACCTGCGCGGCGCCCTCGAAGGGTCGCCCGGAGCCTTGGTGTCCGTCACGAAGGAGTCTCAGTGATGAGTGCCCTGACCGCCCTGCCCGAGCTGGTCTCGGTGGCCTCGCTGGTCACCGCCAGCGTCGACAACCCGAAGGCCGACTTCAGCGACACGCCGTTCTGGCTCTCGGTCGTCAAGGGGTTGATGATCTTCGTCTACCTCCTCCTCTCGACGCTGCTCGTCATCTGGTTCGAGCGTCGGGTCATCGGCCGGATGCAGCAGCGTCCGGGCCCGAACCGCAACGGCCCCTTCGGCCTGCTCCAGACCCTCGCCGACGGCATGAAGGCCATGCTCAAGGAGGACGTGCGACCCAAGGCGGCTGACGTCTTCGTCTTCACCCTCGCGCCGATCATCACGGCGACGATGTGCTTCGTCTCGTTCTCGATCATGCCGCTGGCCGGCGAGGTGTCGCTGTTCGGGCACCAGACACCGTTGCAGCTCACCGACACCCCCGTCGCCGTGCTGCTCGTGCTCGCCGTCGCGGGCGTCGGCATCTACGGTGTCGTGCTCGCCGGCTGGTCGTCCGGCTCGACCTACCCCCTCATGGGTGGCCTGCGTGCGACCGCGCAGATGATCTCCTACGAGATCGCCATGGGCCTCTCCCTCGTGGCCGTGTTCATGTACGCCGGGTCGATGTCGACCTCGCAGATCGTCTCGGCCCAGTCGGACCTGTGGTTCGCCCTGCCGCTGTTCTTCAGCTTCTTCGTCTTCACCATCACGATGGTCGGTGAGACCAACCGACTGCCCTTCGACCTCGCCGAGGGCGAGGGCGAGCTCACCGGTGGCTTCCACACCGAGTACGGCTCGATGCGCTTCGCGATGTTCTTCCTCGGTGAGTACATCAACATGTTCACCGTCGCCGCGCTGGCCACGACGATGTTCCTCGGTGGCCCCGCGGCCCCTCCCGGCATCGCGGCGATCAACGACGGCATGTTCAACCAGGGATGGTGGGGCCTGCTGTGGTTCACCGCCAAGCTCTGGCTCTTCATGTTCTTCTTCGTCTGGCTGCGTGGCTCGCTGCCGCGCGTGCGCTACGACCAGTTCATGCGCTTCGGCTGGAAGTTCCTCATCCCCGCGACCCTGGGCTGGGTGGTGCTCATCTCGGTGTTCCGGGCCGGGCGCAACGGCTGGTTCGACGAGGTCGGCACCGTGGACTTCGCCAACCGTTCCTTCCCCGTGGTGACCCTGGGCCTCATCGGGCTCATCGCCGTGGCGGCCCTCGTCGGCGTCTGGCTGTGGGACATCCGGGCCGAGGCCAAGGAAGCCGCCGCCCACCCGCCCATCCCCGACGAGGTCGACCCCTACGCGGGCGGACACCCCGTGCCACCCCTGCCCGGCCAGCGCCTGGTCGAGCCCTCGCTCGCCGCCCCCGCGCTGACTGCGGACAGTGAGACCAAGGAGGCCGTTCGTGGCTGACGAGCAGAAGAAGAAGTCCGGCTTCTTCTCCGACCTGTTCGCCCCGGTGGGCGGATTCGGGGTGACCTTCTCGACGATGTTCCGCAAGGTCATCACCGAGGAGTACCCCGAGGAGAAGCGACCCACCCAACCCCGCTTCCACGGACGCCACCAGCTCAACCGGCATCCTGACGGTCTCGAGAAGTGCGTCGGCTGCGAGCTGTGCGCCTGGGCCTGCCCCGCTGACGCGATCCTCGTCGAGGGTGCCGGCAACGACGACTCCGAGGGTGGTTCGGGCCGGTTCAGCCCCGGTGAGCGGTACGGCCGCGTCTACCAGATCAACTACCTGCGCTGCATCTTCTGTGGCCTGTGCATCGAGGCCTGCCCGACGCGCGCGCTGACGATGACCAACGAGTACGAGCTCGCCGACAACAACCGGGCCGACCTGATCTTCACCAAGGACCAGCTGCTGGCCCCGGTGCAGGCGGGCATGCTCACCCCGCCGTTCCCCATGGCCCCGGGCATGGAGGAGCGCGACTACTACCTCGGGAAGGTGTCGGCAGCCACGGACGCGCAGCGTGCCTACGTCGCCGAGCACGCCCACTCCACCGACGCGGAGGTGACCTCGTGACCGGCACCGGTGAGCAGGTGCTCTTCTGGGTGCTCGGGCCCCTCGCGGTCCTGGGCTCCCTCGGCCTGATCTTTGCCAAGAAGGCCGTCCACGCGGCGCTCGGCATGGCCCTGACGATGATCATCCTCGGCATCTTCTACATCGCCCAGGGTGCCGACTTCCTCGGTGTCATCCAGATCTTCGTCTACACCGGCGCGGTCATGATGCTGTTCCTCTTCGTCATCATGCTCGTCGGTGTCGACTCCTCCGACAGCCTCGTGGAGACCCTGCCCGGCCAGCGCTGGGTGACCGCGGTCCTCTGCCTGGGGCTCGGCGGCATCCTCGCCGCTGCCATCGGGCGGGTCGCGTTCCGCGAGCCGGTCGGCGTCGGTGCGATCAACGCCGAGGTCGGCAACGTCACCGGCATGGCGCAGCTGATCTTCGGCCGCTACGTCTGGGTCTTCGAGATGACGAGCGCGCTGCTCATCACCGCAGCCCTCGGTGCCATGGTGCTGGCCCACCGCGAGCGGCTCGGCCGGGCGCCGAACCAGCGCGAGTGGAGCACCCGACGCTTCCGCTCCGGTGAGCACCTCGCCGGTCTGCCCGTTCCCGGTGTCTACGCCCGCCACAACGCGGTTGACACCCCGGCCCTGCTGCCTGACGGCACCCCCTCCGAGCTCTCGGTCTCCCGCGTGCTCACCGCCCGCGACCAGAACCAGTCGCCGACGCCGTTCATCGAGGCCGAGGCCGAACGAGACGCCGAGATCGCCAAGGGGGAGGAGCGATGAACCCCGTCAACTACATCTACCTCGCGACGATCCTGTTCGTCATCGGTGCGGCCGTGGTGCTCACCCGGCGCAACGCGATCATCGTCTTCATGGGGGTCGAGCTCATGCTCAACTCCGCGAACCTCGCCTTCGTGACCTTTGCCCGGATGAACGGCAACCTCGACGGTCAGGTCATCGCCCTGTTCGTCATGGTCGTCGCGGCAGCCGAAGTCGTCGTCGGGTTGGCCATCATCATGGCCATCTTCCGCTCCCGCCGCTCGGCCTCGGTCGACGACGCCAACCTGCTGAAGCTGTAAGGAGCACCAGTGACCTCACTCATCACCGAGGGCAGCGGGCTGGCCCCAGTCGACGCGAGCGGCGCATCCGCGTTCGTGTGGCTGCTCATCGCCCTGCCCCTGCTCGGTGCGGCCGTGCTGCTGCTCGGCGGGCGTCGAACCGACAAGTTCGGGCCGCTGCTCGCGACCGCGCTGTCCTGGGGATCCTTCCTCGTCGGCGTCGCGATCATCGCGCACCTCATCGGCCTTCCCACCGAGGAGCGGGCGCAGCACCTGACACTGTGGAACTGGGTCCCCGCCGGGTCCTTCCAGCTCGACCTCGGGCTGCTCGCCGACCCGCTGTCGCTGACCTTCGTCATGCTCATCACGTTCGTCGGTTCGCTGATCCACGTGTACTCGATCGGGTACATGGAGCACGACCCCGACAAGCGGCGCTTCTTCGCCTACCTCAACCTGTTCATCGCCTCGATGCTCCTGCTGGTGCTCGCGGACTCCTACCTCCTGCTGTTCGTCGGCTGGGAGGGTGTGGGTCTCGCCTCCTACCTGCTCATCGGCTTCTGGAACTGGAACCCGGCGTACGCGAGTGCCGCGAACAAGGCGTTCTTCGTCAACCGCGTCGGTGACCTCGGCCTGTCGATCGCGATCATGGTCATGTTCGTGACCTTCGGCGGGGTCGACTACGCCACGGTCAACGAGGGGGTGGCCACCGCCAACCAGGGGGCGATCACCGCGATCGGCCTGCTGCTGCTCGTCGGTGCCTGCGGCAAGTCCGCCCAGTTCCCCCTGCAGAGCTGGCTCGGCGACGCCATGGCCGGCCCCACGCCGGTCTCCGCCCTCATCCACGCGGCGACGATGGTCACCGCCGGTGTCTACCTCGTCGTGCGCTCCAACGTCATCTACGACGCCACCCCCGATGCCCGCCTGGCCGTCGCCCTCGTCGGTGCGATCACCCTGGTGTTCGGGGCGATCGTCGGCTGTGCGAAGGACGACATCAAGAAGGCCCTGGCCGCCTCGACCATGAGCCAGATCGGCTACATGATGCTCGCGGCCGGCCTCGGCCCCGTCGGCTACGCCTTCGCGATCTTCCACCTACTCACCCACGGCTTCTTCAAGGCCGGCATGTTCCTCGGAGCAGGCTCGGTGATGCACGGGATGAACAACGAGGTGAACATGCGCCGCTTCGGTGGGCTGTCCACGGTCATGAAGATCACCTGGGCGACCTTCGCCCTGGGCTGGTTGGCCATCCTCGGGGTCCCGCCGTTCTCCGGTTTCTGGTCCAAGGACAAGGTCATCGAGGCCGCGTTCGTCGGTGAGGGCTGGCAGCCGTGGGTGCTCGGTGGTGCCGCCATGATCGGCGCCGGCGTCACCGCGTTCTACATGTCCCGCCTGTTCTTCATGACCTTCCACGGCGAGCGCCGCTGGGCCGACGACGTGCACCCGCACGAGTCGCCCCGCACCATGACCATCCCGATGATCGTGCTCGCCGTCGGTTCGGCCTTCCTCGGCCTGGCCCTCGGCCCGACCGGGGTCTTCACCCACTGGCTCGAGCCGGTCGTCGGTGAGCACGGCGAGGAGCACCCGGTGCTGCCCATCCCCGTGATCATGGCGCTGACCCTGGCGCTCGTCGCGGCCGGTGCCTACCTCGCCTGGGTGCGCTACGCCAAGGACGTCGTGCCCGAGGTCGCACCTCGCGGTTCGGTGCTGACGCGGGCCGCTCGTCAGGACCTCTACCAGGACGCCGTCAACGAAGGACTGTTCATGCGCCCCGGCATCCACCTCACCCGCGGACTCGTCTACGCCGACGCCAAGGGCATCGACGGCGCCGTCGGCGGTCTCGCAGCGTTGGTCGGAGGCTTCTCCTCGAGACTGCGACGACTGCAGAACGGGTACGCCCGGTCATACGCCTTGACGATGCTCTCCGGTGTCGTCGCCATCCTCGGCATCCTGTGGGTGATCCAGTGAGCTCCCTGCCCCTGCTGACCCTGATGATGGTCGTGCCGCTGCTCGGCGCGATCATCGTGGCCGCGCTGCCGGGTGACTCGGCCAAGCTCGCCAAGCCGATCGCCCTCGGTGCCTCGCTGGTGACCCTGGTCCTCGCGCTGATGGCGTGGGCCCGCTTCGACACCGGCGCCAGCGAGCAGTTCCAGCTCGCCGAGGTCCACCCCTGGATCCCGCAGTTCGGTGTCTCCTACGCGGTCGGTGTCGACGGCATCGCCCTGTCGCTCATCGTCATGGCGGCCATCCTCACGCCGATCTGCCTGCTCGCCGCGTGGAACGACGTCAGCGACGAGGGCTACTCGCGCGAGAAGCGGTACTTCGCCCTCATGCTCGTCCTCGAGGCGTTCATGGTCGGTGTGTTCGCGGCCACCGACGTGTTCCTGTTCTACGTCTTCTTCGAGGCGATGCTGATCCCGGTGTACTTCCTCATCGGGCTCTTCGGTGGCGCGCGACGTCAGTACGCCGCGGTGAAGTTCCTGCTCTTCTCCCTCGCGGGCGGGCTCATCATGCTCGTCTCGGTCATCGCCGTGTACTTCGCGGGACCGGGTGGGTCAGCCGGCTTCCTCATCGAGAACCTCACGGGCAACCTCGATGCCTCGCCGGAGGCCCTGCGCTGGATGTTCGTAGGCTTCTTCATCGCCTTCGCCGTCAAGGCCCCGATGTGGCCGGTCCACACGTGGCTGCCCGACGCCGCCACCGAGGCACGCCCCGCGACCGCGGTGCTGCTCGTCGGCGTGCTCGACAAGGTCGGCACCTACGGCATGATCCGCTTCTGCCTCCAGCTGTTCCCGGAGGCCTCGCAGTGGGCGACCCCGGTCGTCATCACCCTCGCGGTGATCTCGGTGATCTACGGGGCGCTGCTCGCGATCGGCCAGACCGACATGATGCGGCTCATCGCGTTCACCTCGATCAGCCACTTCGGCTTCATCGTCCTGGGCATCTTCGCCCTGACGAGTGTCGGCGGCGCCGGATCCACGCTGTACATGGTCAACCACGGCTTCTCCACGGCCGGGTTGTTCCTGCTCGCCGGGTTCCTCGTGGCTCGCCGCGGCAGCAAGCGGATCCCCGACTACGGCGGCTGGCAGCGGGTCACCCCGGTGCTCGCCGGCACGTTCCTGATCGTCGGTCTGTCCAGCCTGGCCCTGCCGGGTCTGTCGTCGTTCGTCTCCGAGTTCCTCGTCCTGCAGGGCACGTTCATGGTCTACCCGTGGGCTGCCGTCATCGCAGCCCTGGGCATCGTCCTCGCGGCCCTGTACATCCTGCTCATGTACCAGCGCGTCATGACCGGCCCGAAGCCGACCTTCGCCGAGGGCGAGGCCCCACCGGACCTGTCCTGGCGGGAGAAGGTCGTCGTCGCGCCGATCATCGCCTCGTTCCTCTTCCTCGGCTTCTTCCCGAAGCCGGTGCTGGACCTGGTCAACCCGGCCGTGGACCGGACGCTTCAGATCGTCGGCGTCTCGGATCCGGCCCCCGCCAATGCCTCCGGGAGTGAGAAGTGAACCCCGAGTTCTCGGCAGTCGACATCGACTACGCCGCCGTCGCCCCGATGCTCATCGTCGTCGCGGGAGCCCTCATCGGCGTCGTCGTGGAGGCCTTCGCTCCGCGACGCGCCCGCCACGGCATCCAGGTCGGCCTCACCGTGCTCACCCTCATCGCGGCCTTCGTGGCCCTCGTGGTGTGGTCACGCGACAACCTCACCGTGACCCTCGGTGGCTCCGTCGTCATCGACGGGGTGTCGGTCTTCCTCATGGGTGCACTGCTGCTCATGGCCGCGCTCAGCGTGCTCATCATGGCCGAGCGCTTCGGCGGGGTCGGCTCGGACGCGTTCACCCCGATGGGGGCCTCGACGCCCGGCTCGTCCCAGGAGGACGTCGCCACGCGGGCGGGGTACGCCACCTCCGAGGTCTTCCCGCTCACGTTGTTCGCCGTGCTCGGCATGATGGTGTTCCTCACGGCCAACGACCTCATCACGATGTTCGTCGGCCTCGAGGTGCTCTCCCTGCCGCTGTACGTGCTCACCGGGTTGGCCCGCCGCCGCCGTCTGCTCTCGCAGGAGGCTGCGCTCAAGTACTTCCTGCTCGGTGCCTTCTCGAGCGCGTTCTTCCTCTTCGGGGCGGCGCTGCTCTACGGCTTCGCCGGTTCCTCGGACCTGCGGGTCATCTCCGCGGCGATCTCCACGACGTCCAGTGACTTCGACGGTCTCCTCGTGCCCGGGGTCGTGCTCGTGCTCATCGGCCTGTTGTTCAAGGTCGGCGCCGTGCCGTTCCACTCGTGGACCCCCGACGTCTACCAGGGTGCGCCGACCCCGATCACCGGCTTCATGGCGGCCTGCACCAAGCTCGCCGCGTTCGGGGTGATCCTGCGGGTGACGTACGTGGGTGTCAGCGCGAGCCGTTGGGACTGGTCGGACGGTCTCTGGGCGGTTGCCGCGATCACGATGGTCGTCGGCGCGGTGCTCTCGGTCACCCAGACCGATGTCAAGCGATTGCTCGCCTACTCCTCGATCGCCCACGCGGGGTTCATCCTCGTCGGTGTCCTGGCGTTCTCGCAGGCGGCCATCGGCGGCGTGATGTTCTACCTCGTCGCCTACGGCTTCGCGACGGTGGCCGCGTTCGGCATCGTCGCGATGGTTCGTCAGGGTGGATCGGAGGCCTCTCACCTCTCGCAGTGGGCCGGTCTGGGGCGGCGTCACCCGGTCGTGGCCGGAGCGTTCTCGTTCCTGCTGCTCGCGTTCGCCGGCATCCCGCTGACCTCCGGCTTCACCGCCAAGTTCGCGGCGTTCTCGCCGGCCGTGCAGGCGGGCACCGGAGGCATCATCCTCGTCGTCATCGCCGTGCTGGCCTCGGCGGTCACCGCCTTCGTCTACGTCCGGCTGATCGTCCTGATGTACTTCACCGAGGCCTCCACGGAGGAGGGTGACGAGGTCGTCGCTCTCACGCCGTCGATCCCGTCGACCATCGGCATCACCGTCGGTGTCCTCGTGACGGCCGTGCTCGGCATCGTGCCCGGCTTCCTCCTCGACATCGCGAGCTCGGCCTCCGAGTTCCTCCTGTGACGCCCGTGGCGGCCACCCCTGCCCAGCGCGGCACCCCCTCGGTGCTCGAGCTGCCGGGGGCGACCGCCGATCTCCGGGAGCGCCTCGGCGCGGGGCTCGCCGCGGTGAATGCGCTCATCGAGGAGCGCGTGGACCACGACGACCCGTTCATCGCCGAGGCCGGAGCTCACCTCACGGCGGCCGGAGGCAAACGCTTCCGTCCTCTGCTGACGTTGCTCGCGGCCGAGGTCACGCAGGGCATCAACGAGCAGGTCGTCGCGGCGGCCGCAGGCGTCGAACTCACGCACCTCGCATCGCTGTACCACGACGACGTCATGGACGAGGCCGACGTGCGCCGCGGGGCGCCGAGTGCCAACGCGGCCTACGGCAACTCCACGGCGATCCTCGTGGGTGACCTCCTGTTCGGGACGGCCTCCGACATCGTCGCCGACCTGGGCCCGGATGCCGTGAAGATCCAGGCGCAGACCTTCATCCGGTTGTGCTCGGGGCAGATCCGTGACGATCGGCCTTGCCCCGCGGGCACCGACCCGGTGGAGTACTACCTCGGCGTGCTGGCCGACAAGACGGGGGTGCTCATCGCCACCGCGGCACGGTACGGGGCGATGTTCTCCGGCGGTGACGAGGAGACCATCGAGACCATGCGCGAGTTCGGCGAGCGCCTGGGGATGGCGTTCCAGCTGGCTGACGACCTCATCGACATCGAGTCGGATGCCGACGAGACCGGCAAGACGCCCGGCACCGACCTGCGCGAGGGCAAGCGCACCCTGCCGGTGCTGCACGTCCTCGCCTCGAGCGACCCTACCGATGCCCACCTCCAGGCGCTGCTGACCGGTGACCTGTCCGACGACGACCGGCTGGCCGAGGCGCTGACACTGCTGCGCGCCCACCCGGCGATGGACCGGGCCCGCGAGCACACGTATGCCGTGGCCCGCCGCGCGCAGGACGTGCTGACCGCTCTCCCGGACAGCGACGCCAAGGACGCGCTCAACGCCCTGGCCACCGGGGTCGTCACCCGCGTCGGCTGACCCGCAGGCCCCCAACCCCGTCCCGGAATCGACCAATAGGTCACCATAGCGACATCGGCCGGATGCCTCTGGCGTACCCGGAGTGACCTATTGGTCGTTGTGGGTACGGCTGGGGTGGGTCGCTGGCGTACCTGGAGTGACCTATTGGTCGATGTGGGGACGGCGGGGGATCGACAGCGACAGCGCCACCGCGGCGAAGCACATCGCCGCCGCGATGAGCCACGCCCAGTGGTAGTCACCCTGCTCGGTGCGCACCAGCCCCGCGACGCTGGCCCCGACCCCGGCCCCGATCATGTGCGAGGCGAACACCCACCCGAACACCACTCCCGAGCGTTCGAGACCGAAGTGGGTTCGGCACAGGGCCACGGTCGGGGGGACGGTGGCCACCCAGTCCAGGCCGTAGAAGACGATGAACACCCACATGCCGGGCACGATCCCGGGGGCCAGCACGGCATCCAGCGCCAACAGCGACAGCGCGCGCCCGAAGTAGTAGCCGGCGAGCAGCCACCGGGGGTCGACCCGGTCGGTCAGCCAGCCCGACGCGATCGTGCCGACGATGTCGAACACCCCCACCAGGGCGAGCAGGCCCGCGGCGGTGGTGGACGGCATCCCGTGATCGTGGGCCGCGGGGATGAAGTGGGTCTGGATGATGCCGTTGGTCGACCAGCCACAGATCCAGAACGTCAGGGCCAGTGCCCAGAACACCCAGGTGCGGCTCGCGAACCGCAGCACGCGCAGGGCGACGACCGCGGGTGAGGCGGTCGGTGCCGTCGGCGCATCAACCATCGACCCGGGTGGCAGCCCGTAGGGCAGCACCCCGACGTCGCCGGGTCGGTCGCGCAGGAAGGCCACGACGAGCACCGCGGTGAGGAGGGCCAGGGCGCTGACGATGAGGGCGGCGGCCCGCCACCCGGCATCCGACGCGGTGCGCGCGATGACGGGCAGGAAGATCAGCTGGCCCGTCGCGCTGGCCGCCGAGAACACCCCGGTGACCAGGCCGCGCTGCGTGTGGAACCAGCGGTTCGCGACGATCGCACCGAACACCAGCGCCATGGCCCCGGTGCCGACGCCGATGAACACGCCCCACAGCACCCACAGCTGCCACGGCGCGGTCATCACCGTCGTGAGCCCGCTCGCGACCCCGACGACGACCAGCGCCGTGGTCACCGTTCGCCGCACCCCCCACCGCTCCATCGCGGCGGCGGCGAAGGGTGCACTGATGCCGTAGAGCACGAGGTTGAGGCTGACCGCGCCGGACGTCGTGGCCCGCGACCAGCCGAACTCCCGCTCGATGGGTTCGAGGAGCACCCCGGTCGAGGACCGGAACGCGGCGGCTGCGACGAGGGCCGCGAGCGTCACGCCAGCCACAGCCCATGCGCGGTGCCAGCGCGTGCGGGGCGGGTCCCCCACGTAGGTCTCGACGTCCTCGGTCACCGACGCAGTCTGCCACCGGGCCGGCGGGGCGGGCGCGGTGTGTCCGGCGCTTCGACGGCGGCAGTGGTGCCCCAACCGCCGACGGGCCCGACGTCGCGTTCAGTAGGGTCGGGGGGTGAACCCGTGGGAGAGCGCAACAGCGGCCCTGCCCGCCCCTCTGGTCGCGGTGGATCTCGAGGCGTTCGACGCCAACGCCGACGACCTCGTGCGCCGTGCCGACGGCCTGCCGATCAGGGTCGCCTCGAAGTCGCTGCGGTGTCGTGCCCTGCTCGACCGGGTGCTCGCCCGCCCGGGGTTCGCCGGGGTCATGGCGTATGCCGTGCCCGAGGCGATCTGGCTCGTCACCGCAGGCGTGCGCGACGTGTTCGTCGCGTACCCGAGCGTCGACGTCGAGGCCCTGCGGGCGGTTGCCACCGACGATCTCCTGAGCCGCGAGGTGACCATCACCATCGACTCGGTCGAGCACGTCCGCTGGCTGCGCGACACCCTGGGTGCGGCCGCCCGTGGCCTCGGCGTGGCACTCGACGTCGACGCCTCGCTGCGCGTCGGCCCCGTGCACCTCGGCGTGCGGCGCTCGCCGACCCGTACCCCCGCGCAGGCCCTCGCCGTGGTGCGGGCAGCCCTCGGGGTGGGGCTCGACGTGCGGGGCGTCATGACCTACGACGCCCAGGTCGCCGGGCTGCCGGATGCCGGGCCACACCTTCGCGCCCTGAAGCGCCGTTCGGTCCCCGAGGTCGCCGACCGCCGCCGCGCCGTCGTCGAGGCGCTGCGGGCCGAGACCGACCTGCGGTTCGTCAACGCAGGCGGGACCGGCAGCCTGCACCGCTTCGCGGGCGACCCGGTCGTCACCGAACTGGCTGCCGGGTCAGGCCTGTACGCGCCCACGCTCTTCGACGCCTACGACGACTTCTCCCCACGCCCCGCGATGGCCTTCGCCCTGCCCGTGGTGCGGCGTCCGGCCCCGGGTTTCGCCACGGCCTTCGGTGGCGGCTACGTCGCGAGCGGCGAGCCGGGCTGGGCGCGTGTCCCGTCACCGGTGCGCCGTGGCCTGAAACTGGTGCGCACCGAGGCTGCCGGCGAGGTGCAGACGCCCCTGCACGGGGACGGAGCGGGTGACCTGGCGATCGGTGACCGCGTCTGGCTGCGCGGGGCCAAGGCCGGCGAGCTGCTGGAACGCTTCGACACCGTGCACCTCGTGAGCGCCGGGCAGCTGGTCGACAGCGTGCCGTCCTACCGCGGTGAGGGAAAGAACTTCGGATGACCAGCTGGCGCAACTGGGGCGGCAACGTCGTGGCGTCCCCTGTGCAGGTTCGTCATGCCACCAGCGCCGAGGCAGTCGCGGATGCCGTTCGCGCCGCTGCGCGTGCCGGGCTCGGTGTGCGCGTGGCCGGGTCCGGGCACTCCTTCACCCCGCTGGTCGCGACCGACGGGATGCTGCTGCACGTCGACGGCCTGAGCGGGGTGGTCGGCGTCGACCGGGAGCGCAACCGGGTCAGGGTGCTGGCCGGAACACCGTTGCACGTGCTCAACCCGGCGCTGCAGCGGCTTGGGCTGGCCCTGCCGAACCTCGGCGACATCGACCGGCAGACCATCTCCGGAGCCATCGCCACCGGAACCCATGGCACCGGCACCCGCCGACAGGGCATCGCGGCGGCGGTGACCGGCCTGACCCTCGTGCTGGCCGACGGCAGCACGCTGGAGTGCTCGACCGAGCGCGAGCAAGAGGTGCTCGCCGCCGCGGCCGTCGGGCTGGGCGCCCTCGGGGTCGTCACCGAGGTCGAACTCGCGTGCGTGCCCGCCTACCGGTTGCACGCCAAGGAGTGCAGCGAGGCGCTGAGCGACCTGCTGCCCCGCGTCCAGACCGAGGCCGACACCCACGACCACCTCGACCTGCACTGGTTCCCCCACACCGACCGCGTGCTCGTCAAGCGCAACGACGTCGTCGGCCCGCGGCAGGGCCCGCCGCCGCTCGCCCCGTGGCGGGCTCGGCTCGATGACGACCTCCTCGCGAACCGGGTGTTCGAGGTGATCAACCGCGGGGCCGCAGCGCTCCCGGCATCCGTGCCGGTGGTCAACCGGGCCACGGCGCGCGTGCTCGGGGCGCGCGAGTTCGCCGACGACTCCTGGAAGGTGTTCTGCTCCTCGCGCAAGGTGCGCTTCGTCGAGAGCGAGTACGCCGTGCCGCGCCACGCGGTCGAGGCGGTGCTCGCGGAACTTCGGGCGTGGTTCGACCGCACCCGCGCGCCCGTGCCGTTCCCGGTGGAGGTGCGCTTCATCGGGGCCGATGACGTGTGGCTGTCGACCGCGTACGAACGGGAGAACGCCTACGTCGCCGTGCACCAGTACCACCGGATGGACCCGCGGCCGCTGTTCGAGGCCTTCGAGGCGATCGTGGCCGAGCACGCAGGGCGGCCGCACTGGGGCAAGGTGCACACCCTGCGGGCCGACCGGCTGCGCGAGCTCTACCCGCGGTTCGACGACTTCCGAGCGGTCCGTGACCGCCTCGATCCCGGGCGGCGATTCACCAACGCCCACGTCCGCCACCTCCTCGGGGACTGAGCCGCCGTGCGGGTCACCGAACGCGAGATCACGGCCGAGGTCGAGCTCTGCCGACCCGACGGCACCCTGAACCCGGACGCGGTCGGCTGGACCCGGCATCCGCTCCACGACACGAGCCGGATCGGCCGCGGCCGGCGGGGGTGGGGCCGCACGAAACGGTGGGAGTACTGGGCGGTCACGACCCCGACCCACCTCGTCGGCGTCACCGTCTCGTCACTGGACTACGCCGGCTTTATCGGGTCACCCGATAAGTCCCGACTCTGCTGGACAAGGCTTGTCCGGTTGAGCGAGGGCTTGTCAGGGGGAGTGCTTCGACGCCGAGCCGTCGGGGGAGTGCTTCGACGCCCGAGGAGCCGTCAGGGGCACGGCTCCGGCGGGTCCTCGGGCAGTGCCCGCCGGTCCGCCCGGGCCGTCCTGGCCGCGCGCAGCGAGTCGACGCTCAGCAGGGCCAGCGCCACCCAGACGATCCCGAACCCGAACCACAGGCGGCCGCTCACGTGCTCACCGAGCAGGGTCACCCCGACGAGCAGCTGGAGCATCGGGGTGATGAACTGGATCAGGCCGACGGTGACCAGGGGGATCCGCCGGGCAGCCGCGGCGAACAGCAGCAACGGCACGGCGGTGACCACCCCGGCGAGCACGAGCAGCGTCGTGTGTACGACGCCGTGCCCGGCGAAGGTCGTCGCACCCTGCACCGACAGCACGACGATGACGCCGACGGCCACCGGCGCGAGCACCGCGGTCTCCGCGGCCAACGAGTGCAGCGCCTCCAGGCTCGCACCGACCCGCTTCTTCACCAGCCCGTAGAGACCGAACGTGAACGCCAGGCTGAGGCTGATCCACGGAAGCACGCCGCCGGCCACCGTGAGGTAGACCGCTGCCACCGCGCCCACGGCCACCGCTGCCCACTGCAGGCGCCTGAGCCGTTCCCCGAGCACGAGCACGCCGAGGCCGACGGTGACGATGGGGTTGAGGAAGTAGCCGAGGGCAGCCTCGTACGTGCGACCGGTGAGCACGGCGAGCACGTAGATGATCCAGTTGGCGGCGATGAGCAGGGCCGCCAGCGTGATGCCGGCGACGAGACGCGGTCGCGACAGGAACGGCCGGATCCACCAGAGGTCGCGACGCACGAGCAGCACGAGGGCGACGACGGCCAACGTCCACAGGATGCGGTGGGCCAGGATCTCCCAGGCCCCGGAGGGTTCGAGGGCCGCGAAGTACAGGGGGAACATCCCCCAGATGCCGTAGGCGAGGAAGGCGTATGCCGTGCCACGTCGTAGCTCGGCCTCCCCACCTCCCGTCGGGGCCGCGCCCGACGGAGGCGGGGTCACCCCACGGTCCAGGTGTCGCGTCCGCGCAGCAGGTCGGTGAGGTCGGCGTCGGTGGCGGGGCCCCCAGCGGTGCTGACCGCCGCGTCGACCTGGGCCCGCACGAGGTCGTCGTAGGTGGGCCGGTCGACCTGGCGGAAGATGCCCATGGGCACGTGCGTCATCTCGGGGGAGTCCAGCCGGGAGAGCTGGAAGGCCTGCGACGGGTCGTCGAGCGCCGGGTCGTGCACCACGACGGCACCCTTCTCGCCGGACGCGGCTTCAGCCTCGGCGATGAACTTCATGACGCCCGAGCCCTGCCGGACCAGCACCTTGCGCTCACCCTCCGCACCGACGGTGACGGCCTCGCCGGCGCGCAGCCGCACGATGCGGGCCTCCTGCTGGGTGCGGTCCTTGAGCACCTCGAAGGCGCCGTCGTTGAAGATCGGGCAGTTCTGGTAGATCTCGACCAGGGCGGTGCCTCGGTGCTCGGCGGCCGCCTTGAGGATGCCGGTGAGCTCGGCGCGGTCGGATTCCATCGCCCGCGCGACGAACGTCGCCTCGGCGCCGAGCGCCAGCGACACCGGGTTGAACGGGCTGTCGACCGACCCGACCGGGCTGGACTTCGTGACCTGACCGACCTTCGACGTGGGGGAGTACTGCCCCTTGGTCAGGCCGTAGATCTGGTTGTTGAACAGCAGGATCGTCATGTTGACGTTGCGGCGCAGCGCGTGGATGAGGTGGTTTCCGCCGATCGACAGGGCGTCGCCGTCGCCGGTGACGACCCACACCGACAGGTCCTCACGGCTCGTGGCCAGGCCCGTGGCGATCGCCGGGGCACGCCCGTGGATCGAGTGCATGCCGTAGGTGTCGAGGTAGTACGGGAAGCGGCTCGAGCAGCCGATGCCGGAGACGAAGACGATGTTCTCGCGCTTCAGTCCCAGCTCGGGCAGGAAGGACTGCACCGCGGCGAGGATCACGTAGTCACCGCACCCGGGGCACCAGCGCACCTCCTGGTCGGACGTGAAGTCGCGCTTGGTCTGCTTCCCGGCGTCGTCCGGGAGGTGGGGCACCGAGCGAAGGCCGCTGACCGGCATCCCGAGGTCTGTGGTCGTGGGGGTGCTCACGAGAGCTCCTCGAGGGTGGTGGAGATGACGTCGGCGAGTTCGACGGTGGAGAAGGGCAGCCCGCGTACCGAGGTGTGCGAGCGGATGTCGACGAGGTACTTCGCGCGCAGCAGCATCGAGAGCTGGCCGAGGTTCATCTCGGGGACGATGACCCGGTCGTACGACGTCAGCACCTCGCCCAGGTTCGCGGGGAAGGGGTTGAGGTGGGTCAGGTGGGCCTGCGCCACCGGGTGCCCGGCGTTGCGGACGACCCGGGTCGCGGCCGCGATCGGGCCGAAGGTCGACCCCCAGCCCAGCACGAGCACGCGGGCGTGGCCGCTCGGGTCGTCGATGACGAGATCGGGCACGGTGATGCCGTCGATCTTGGCCTGACGCAGCCGGGTCATCAGGTCGTGGTTGTCGGGGTCGTAGGAGATGTTGCCGGTGACGTCGGCCTTCTCGATGCCGCCGATCCGGTGCTCCAGACCCGCTGTGCCGGGCACGGCCCATGGCCGGGCCAGCGTCTCCTCGTCGCGCAGGAACGGGTGGAACGTGGGCTCGCCCTTCGGGTCGACCCCGTTGGGCTCGCTCGCGAACTCGACGGTGAGGTCGGGCAGGGAGTCGACCTCCGGCACCGACCACGGCTCGGAGCCGTTGGCGAGGTAGCCGTCGGACAGCAGGAACACGGGGGTGCGGTACGTCGTCGCGATGCGCACGGCATCCATCGCGGCGGTGAAGCAGTCGGCCGGGGTCTTCGGCGCGACGATCGGCACCGGGGACTCGCCGTTGCGGCCGAACATCGCCTGCAGCAGGTCGGCCTGTTCGGTCTTGGTCGGCAGGCCGGTGGACGGGCCGCCGCGCTGCACGTCGACGATGATGAGCGGCAGCTCGAGGGAGACGGCCAGGCCGATCGCCTCGGACTTCAGCGCCACCCCCGGCCCCGACGTCGTCGTGACGCCGATGGCGCCACCAAAGCTGGCCCCGAGGGCGATGCCGATGCCGGCGATCTCGTCCTCGGCCTGCATCGTCGTGACGCCGTGGCGCTTGAGCGAGGCGAGCGCGTGGAGGATGTCGGATGCCGGGGTGATGGGGTAGGAGCCGAGCACCAAGGGGATGCCGGCGCGGTGCGCAGCGGCGACCAGGCCCAGGGAGAGGGCGGTGTTGCCGGTGATGTTGCGGTAGGTGCCGACGGGCATCGTCGCGGCGGGCACGATGAAGGAGGAGGCGAAGTCCTCGGTGGTCTCGCCGTAGTTCCAGCCGGCGGTGAGCGCAGCGAGGTTCGCCGCGAGGATCTCGGGGCGCGCGCCGAACTTGCTCTTGAGGAAGGCCTCGGTGCCGGTGGTCGGGCGGGTGTACATCCACGAGAGCAGGCCGAGCGCGAACATGTTCTTCGCGCGCTCCTTCTCCTTGCGGGTGAGCGTCGGGAACTCGGCCAGGGCTTCCACGGTGATGCTCGTGAGGGCCACGGCGTGCACGTGGAAGGAGTCGAGGGTGCCGTCGTCGACGGGGTTGTCGGCGTAGCCGACCTTGGCGAGGTTGCGCTTGGTGAACTCGTCGGTGTTGACGATGATCGTCGCCCCGCGGGGCAGGTCGCCGAGGTTGGCCTTGAGGGCTGCCGGGTTCATCGCGACGAGTACGTCGGGGGCGTCACCGGGGGTGAGCACGTCGTGGTCGGCGAAGTGCAGCTGGAAGCTGGAGACGCCGGGCAGCGTGCCCTGGGGGGCGCGGATCTCGGCCGGGAAGTTGGGCAGCGTCGACAGGTCGTTGCCCAGGGCAGCGGTGTCGCTGGTGAACCGGTCGCCGGTCAGCTGCATGCCGTCGCCGGAGTCCCCGGCGAAGCGGATGACGACGCGGTCGAGCGTCTGGACGGTCTTGCTGCTCACGGGGCACCCTGTGGTCAAGTCGGCGACGGAAACTCACGTGCTGTGCCGCCGGTTCTGCCGCGGGCGCAGCGTTCTCCATGGTACGTCGCGATGAGGGTAGCCTCACCGCTGTCCACGAGGTGTCGGTCAGACGTACCCCGGGCGACCAATAGGACGCTCCTATGGGTTGTCAAGCCGTTGATGGGTGATGTTCGAGGATTCGGTAGAGGTCGCGGGCGATGTAGCGCTTGAGGCAGCGGCGGATCTCGCGTGGGGTCTTGCCCTGTGTGGTGCGCCGGTCGGTGTAGGCCTTGGTGGGTTCGTGGTAGCGCTGGCGGACCAGCACGATGGTGTGCAGCGCCCGGTTGAGCTGGCGGTCACCGTGGCGGTTGAGCCGGTACCGGGTGGTGACCTGACCGCTGTTGGCGGGGATCGGGGCGACGCCGGCGAGCATCGCGAATCCGGCCTCGGTGTGGATCCGCCCAGGGTGGGACCACGCGCACAGCACTGTCGCGGCGACGATCGGGCCGATACCGGGCTGGTCGAGCAAGTCCGGGCGCCAGGAGCGGACGATGGCCAGGATCTGCTTCTCCAGGTCGGCGGCCTCGATGGTCAGGGCCTGGGTGCGTCGGGCCAGGGTCCGCAGCGTGGTCGCGGTCGCGGCGGACTCGCGGTCCCAGTTGCTCTGGATGCGCAGCCGAGCGGCGACCCGCACCATCTCGGGCAGCTTGCGCCCGCGCAGCTTGGTACGCAGGTGCTCGGGGGCGGCGATGACCAACGAGAACAGCTGCCGTTGCGCCACAGTGGAGGCGTCCACGGCGGAGCGGCGGGCGGCCAGCAGCACCGACAGTGCCTGACGGTCCCCACCAGCGCGCGGGGTACCCAGCTTCGGGCGGGCCAGCGCCTCGCGGGCGGCGCGGACCGCGTCCAACAGGTCGGACTTGGCACCGTGGCGCCGCTTGGTGCGTTCGGGCCGGTCCAGCTCGACGACCACTTCCTCGGCGCGGCCCAGGTGTCGGACCAGGCCGGCGCCGTGACCACCGGTGCCCTCGATGGCCCATACCCGCAACGCGCTGTGCGCGTCAGCGAGGTCGACCAGGTCCTGGTAACCCTGCGGGGTGGTGTGCACGGTCAGCTCATCGAGCACCGCACCAGTTCTGGCGTCGACGACCGCGGCGGTGTGGGTCTCGACGTGGGTGTCGACGCCGATGACGACCTCGACGATCTCGGACAAACTGTTCATTGCGTTCCTCCCGATGCTCTGGAGCGGACGAAGGGTCCGGTCCGGGAGGAGTCACGGCAGGACTGTGACGGGACACGCCGACGCTGCGAACGCCGGCGGTCAAGCTCCTGATCAGGCCAGTCAAACTCCGACCGGGCCGGGGCCGACCACCCCGAGCGGACAAGTCCGGTCAAAGGCACAAAGCCAGTCAGGCCAAGAGTCACACCCGAAGCAGTCGACCACAGCCCAGCACGATCAGGCTGCGCTGTCGATCCTCACAGTCAGTGCAGGTACGGGCGCCGGGTGGTCGGTGGTGTACCCCGAGTGACCTATTGGTCGGTGCAGGTACGGGCGGGCGAGGCTCGCTCACCAGGGTGGGGGCGCACTAGGCTCGCTCACCATGGAGGGCTACGCGGCAGCAGCGGCAGTGGTGCTCGCCGGCGTGCTGCTCGTCACCGCCGCGATGGTCGCCCGCCGACTGCTCGCGCCCCGGGCCGTCACCGAGGCCGGGCTGCGCACCTACGAGAGCGGCGTCGACCCCGTCGGCACGGGCTGGGCGCAGAGCCAGATCCGCTACATCGCCTTCGCGTTCCTCTACGTCATCTTCGCCGTGGATGCCGTGTACCTCTTCCCGTGGGCCTTGGTGCTGCGTGACCCCGAGCTCGGCGTCGCCTCCCTGGCCGAGGTTGTGGTCTTCGTCGGAGTCATCCTCGTCGGGCTGCTGCACGCCGGTCGGCGCGGCCTGCTGCGGTGGGTCTGAAGCGGCATACGCTCTCCCCATGAGCGTCGACCTGCCCATGCCACGCGTCGGTCCGCTCGCCGAGCACGCGCCGAAGCCGATCCGCGTGGTGCTGAACTGGGGTCGCCGGTACTCGCTGTGGGTGTTCAACTTCGGCCTGGCGTGCTGCGCGATCGAGTTCATCGCGACCTCGATGGGCCGCCACGACTTCATCCGCCTCGGCGTCATCCCCTTCGCGCCGGGCCCGCGCCAGGCCGACCTCATGGTCGTCTCGGGCACGGTCACCGACAAGATGGCACCGGCCATCCGCCGGCTCTACGACCAGATGCCCGAGCCGAAGTACGTCATCTCGTTCGGGGCGTGCTCCAACTCCGGTGGGCCGTACTGGGACTCGTACTCCGTGACCAAGGGCGTCGACCAACTCATCCCGGTCGACGTGTACGTACCCGGGTGCCCTCCCCGACCGGAGGCGTTGCTCCAGGGCATCATCCGGCTCCAGGAGAAGATCGCCGACGAGCGGGTGAGTGGGGCCGCCATCGCAGCCCGCCAGCCCGGCCGTGCGGCAGTGGCCCCGCGGTTCGCCGGGCACCGCACCGCCGAGGCGGGCGAGGTCACCCGCGGCCTCGTGACCAAGCCATGAGCAGCGAGGGCCGAGCCCCCCGGCCGACCCCCGGCCACGGGCCCGAACTGTTCTCGACCCCGAGCCTGCTCGCCCTCGCGGTGGTCGCCTTCGTCGTCGAGCTGGCCCTGTTCGGCGGCGCCGGGGCGATCGCGCACCACGCGGTCGGTGGCGGGCTGGTCGGCTGGGTGGCAGCGGTGGTCGCGGTCGCGGCGGTGCTCATCCTGTGGGGGTTGTTCATGGCCCCCAAGGGCCGGTTCCGGTTGCAGCCCGGCGCCCGGGTCGTCGTGGCCGCCCTGTTGTGCCTGGCCACGGCCTACGGCCTCGTGGATGCCGGGTGGTCGGCCTGGGGATGGTTCGTCGGCATCGCGGGCATCGCCGTCGTCGCAGCGCAGCTGGTCCTGCCGACGGCTGAACGACCGGATGGCCGCTGAGCAGATCTGTCCGCTGGGCAGGCACGGTCGGGGGTGGGGTGTAAGGGGCGCGGCCAATCGCGCGTTTGGCATCTCGTGTGCGGGGTGGCATGTCCGGAGGTGGGGTGTCAGGGGCGCGGCCAATCGCGCGTTTGGCACCCCACAGCCATTCGTGCGGCCGGTCGGGGGCGCCCCGGCAGCCCGGTCGCTAGGCTGCCGACGTGGCGGATCAGACGCGGGTGGTTCAGGCCGGGCAGTGGCGTGACGCCCTGGCCGCCGCCCGCGACGAGGGCTTCACCTTCTTCGACTGGCTGAGTGCCGTCGACCGCACCTACGACGAGGCCGCACCGGGCTTCGACGTCACCGCCCACCTGCTCGACGTGCGCACCCCGGGTGCGCTCGACGGCATCCTCATCGTGGCCAGGGTCCCCGACGGCGAGCCCGTCGACTCGGCCACCGACCTCTTCGCCGGCGCCGCCTGGCACGAACGCGAGACCCACGAGATGTTCGGCATCGAGTTCACCGGGTTCGACGACGGCAGCGGCGAGGGCCTGCGCCCGCTGCTGCTGCCCGACGGCTTCGAGGGCACACCGCTGCGCAAGTCCTTCCAGCTCGCCGCCCGGGCCTCGAAACCCTGGCCCGGGGGCAAGGAACCCGGCGAGGGTCACGACTCCGCCAAGTCGCCGAGCCGCCGCCGTGTCCAGGCACCCGGCGTCCCTCCACCCGAGTGGGGCCCGCGGTGAGCCTGCTCGAGGCGGCCCTGCGCGCGGCCTCCGTGCTCGCCGCCTTCCTCGTGCTGCCGCTGCTCGTCGGGCAGGCCGAGCACAAGGTCATGGCCCACATGCAGGGTCGGCTCGGACCGATGTATGCCGGTGGCTTCCACGGGTGGGCCCAGCTCGTCGCCGACGGGGTGAAGTTCGTCCAGAAGGAGGACATCACCCCGCGCGCGGCCGACCGGTGGGTGTTCCGCCTGGCCCCGGCCGTCGCGCTCATCCCGTACCTGCTCGCGATGGCAACCATTCCGATCCATCCCGGGGTTGCTGCAGTCGACGTGCCAGGCTCGCTCGTGCTCGTGCTCGCCGCCACGTCGGTCGGGGCCCTCGGCACCCTCATGGCCGGATGGGCCAGCGCCAACAAGTACGCCCTGCTCGGGGGCCTGCGCGCCGCCGCGCAGCTCGTGTCCTACGAGCTGCCGATCGTGCTTGCGCTGGCCTCGATCGCCATGGCCGGCGGGTCGCTCTCGCTCATGGCCCTCACGCAGGCCTGGTCGCCGTGGTGGCTGCTGTGGCAGCTGCCGGGCGGGCTGGTCTTCCTCGTCGCGGCGTGCGCCGAGCTGCAGCGCCCCCCGTTCGACATGCCCGTCGCCGACGCCGAGCTCGTCATGGGCGCCTGGACCGAGTACACCGGGCTGCGCTTCGCGTTCTTCCTGCTCGCCGAGTACGCCGGCATCGTCGTCATGTCCCTGCTGTTCGCCGTGCTGTGGCTCGGCGGCTGGCACGGGCCGTTCGAGGGCACGCTCGGGTGGCTGTGGACCCTGCTGAAGGGATTCGGTGTGGCCGTTCTCGTCATCTGGGTGCGCGTCGCCTGGCCGCGACTGCGCGAGGACCAGCTCCAGCGCCTCGCGTGGCTCTGGCTCGTCCCGATCGCGCTCGCTCAGCTGCTGCTGACCGGCGCCGGGGTGGTGATGGGCTGGTGAGGCCGCTGCCCGGCATCCTCAAGGGCCTGATCACGACGGCCCGCACGGCGCTGCGCCCGACGCACACCGCCGAGTACCCCGACGTCGCACCCGAGCTGCCCCCGCGCAGTCGTGGCGTCATCGCGCTGCTCGAGGAGAACTGCACCTCGTGCATGCTCTGTGCGCGCGAGTGCCCCGACTGGTGCATCTACATCGACTCGCACAAGGAGACGATCCCCGCCACGACCGAGGGCGGGCGCGATCGCCAGCGCAACGTCCTCGACCGCTTCGCCATCGACTTCAGCCTGTGCATGTACTGCGGCATCTGCATCGAGGTCTGCCCGTTCGACGCGCTGCACTGGAGCCCCCAGTTCGAGTACGCCGAGGTCGACCTGCTCGACCTGCTCCACGAGAAGGACCGCCTCGGCGGGTGGATGGCGAGCGTGCCGCCGCCGCCGGCCCTGGACGAGAAAGCGGCCGAGCCGGCGGAGATCGCGGCGGCCAACCGCCCGGCGCGCGGCGCCGGCCTCGCGGGCGGGGCCGGGGGCGCCGGGGGAAGTGGGCCGCGGATGCCGCGTACCGTGCGTCCGCGCGCGGCGGGTTCACCGCGACCGGATGCCGGGTCGCCACCTCCGGATGCAGGATCACCGCCCCCGGATGCCGGCGAGGCCTCCCCGTGACGGCCCTGGACACGGCGTTCGCCGCGACGGCCCTCCTCGCCGTCATCGGTGGCCTGTTCGCCGTGACGACCCGCCACGTCGTGCACGCGGCGCTCTGGCTCGTCGTCGCCCTGCTCGGCGTGGCCGGCTCGCTGCTCGTGCTCGGAGCAGAACTCGTCGCGCTCGTGCTGGTGCTCGTCTACGTCGGCGCCGTCGTCGTGCTGGTGCTCTTCGCGCTCATGCTGACCAGGGCCCCGATCGGCCCCGACCTGGCCCACCGCGTCGGCCCGGCGCGCACCGGCGGGGCCGCGCTGCTCGGTGGCGCCGTCGCCGTGCTGCTCGGCTCGGTGCTGGTGCCCCTGGCCGGCGACCCGGTGCAGCGCGCCGACGTCACGAGCACCCAGGTCGCCGGGCAGCTGTTCGCCACGTGGGTCTGGCCCTTCGAGCTGCTCTCCGTGCTGCTGCTCATCGCGCTGGTCGCGGCCCTGGCCGTGTCGCGCATCCCCCGCGAGGGGCGGCCGTCGTGATCCACCTCGCCGGCCCCTACCTGCTCGCCAGCGCCCTCGTCGGGCTCGGCGTCTTCGGCATCGCCGTACGCCGCAACGCCGTGCTCGTGCTCGTCGGGGTCGAGCTGGTGCTGAGCGGGTCGCTCGTCCTGCTCGTCACGACCCAGGCAGCCGCGGCCGACCGGTGGGCGGCGGGCAGCATCCTGCCCCTGTTCGTCATCACCATCGCGGCGGCCGAGGTCGTCGTCGCCCTCGCGGTCATCCTCGCGGCCTTCCGGCAGCGCGAGCGCATCGACCTCGACGAGCGCAGCGGGGAGGCCCCGTGAACCCGTGGCCGGTGGTGGCCCTTCCCGCCCTCGCATCGCTGATCGGTCTGTTCGCCGGGCAGAACCTGCGCGACCAGCGGCTGGCCAAGGGGCTCGCGGTGGGCGCGAGCGCGGCATCCCTCGTGCTCGTTCTCGTGGCCTGGGCCGCTGGTGCCGAGGCCCTCGAGGCGGCCGGGCCGGGAGTCGCCGCCGGTGAGCTGAGCGTGCCGCTCGCCCTGCTCAGCGACCCGACCCGTCTGGCCGTCGGCGCCGTCGTCGCCCTCGTCGCGCTGTGCGTGCAGGCCTACTCGGCGATCTACCTGCGCACCGACGACCGCTACCCCCGGTTCGCCGCCACCGTGTCGTTGTTCACCGCGGCCATGCTCCTCGTCGTGTTCTCCGGCGACCTCGTGCTGACGGTCATCGGGTGGGAGGTCATGGGCTGGTGCTCCTACCTGCTCATCGGGCACTGGTCGCGTCGGCACAGCGCCCGCCGGGCCGCCCACAAGGCGTTCCTCGTCACTCGCGTCGCCGACATCGGGTTCGTCCTCGGGATGGTCGGCCTCGCCGCCGGAGCCGGCACGACCAGCCTGACCGGCGTCGTCGACGCCTGGTCCAGCGAGGGCGCCGACGGTGCCGATGGCGCCGCGCGGGCCGTCGCGATGACGCTCGTCGTCATCGGTGTGCTCGGCAAGTCCGCGCAGGTGCCCTTCCAGGACTGGCTCGCCGACGCCATGGAGGGCCCGACCCCCGCCAGTGCCCTCATCCACGCGGCCACGATGGTCGCGGCCGGCACCGTGGTGCTCGCCGGGCTCTTCCCCGTCCTCGCCCTGAGCCACCCGGCGCGCTGGGTGCTCGGCCTCTCGGTCGCCGTGACGATGGTGCTCGCCGCGGTGCTCGCCTTCGCCCAGAGCGACCTCAAGCGCCTGCTCGCGTGGTCGACGGTCAGCCAGGTGGGGGTCATGCTGTCGGCCCTGGCCGCCGCGCCGTTGGCCGAAGGGCCGGATGCCGGTCTGTTCCACCTGTGGTCGCACGCCATCTTCAAGGCCCTGCTGTTCCTCGCGATCGGGTGGGCGTCGGTCATCGCCGGTGGCACGGCGGTCACGACCCTGCGCGGCAGCGCCGCCGCGATCCCGATCCTGCGGGTCTCCTTCCTCTTCGGGTTGTTGTCGCTCGCCGGGGTGCCCTTCGTCGTCGGTGGCCTGTCCAAGGAACACGTGATCGCCGCGGCGTGGCACGGTGCCGTCGAGTCCGGGCCGGGGCTGGTCGTCCTCGTCGCCCTGCTGGTCACGGTCGCCGTCACCGCCGCCTACTGCACCCGTGCCTACCTCCTGCTCACCGCCCACGTCCGCAGCAGCGAGGTGGGGGAGCGGGTCGGGGCGACGCCGGTGCCACCCGTGGTCCGGGTCGTGCTCGGGGGGCTCGTCGTGCTGAGTGCGATCGGCGGCCTCGTCCTGTTCACCGACGCCTTCGACGTCGGGTCGGCCTCGCTCGCCTGGATCGCGATCACCGCGCTCATCATCGCCGTCGGTGTCGCCGCGGCCCTGCGTGGCGGCCTCGACAAGGACCCGGCGCAGGTGCTCGCGGCCCGCCTGGTTCCCCACGCGGATGCCGGGCTGGGCGCCGACGCGTTCTACCGCGCCGTCGCCGTCACACCGGTGCTCGGGCTCGCCCGCGTCGTCGCGTTCCTCGACACCGAGGTCGTCGACCTCTACGTGCGGGGTGCGGCCGTCGCCACCCGGGCCGCCGGGTGGCTCGGAGCCCGGGCCCACCACGGGGAGCGGCCGAGTTCGGCCATCGGGCTCGTCCTCGGGGCCGTCGTCGTGCTCGCGATGGTCGGGGTGCTCGCCTCATGATCAGCCTGCTGCTCGCCCTGCCCGCAGCCGTCGGGTTGTGGCTCGTGACCGCGGGACGCGACGTGTCGGTGGCGCTCGCCCGGATCGTCACCGCGGTGTCCGCCGTGCTCACGCTCGGGGTCGCAGTCGTCGTCAGTGCTGCCGGGTCCAGCGTCGACCGCGCGTGGCTGCCCGACCTCGGGGTGCGCTGGTCCTTTGGCGTCGACGGCATCGCCGTCCCGCTCGTGCTCCTCACCGCCGCCATCGGGGTGCTCGTGGCCGCCCACGCCTGGGTCGACCTGCCGGCCGGAGGCAGTCCCGCAGCGTTCCTCGGGTGCCTCCTGCTCGTCGAGGCCGGTGCGCTCGCGACCTTCACCGCCCGCGACGCCGTGCTGTTCTTCGTCGCCTTCGAACTCGTCCTCGTGCCGATGTGGGTGCTGATCAGCCGGTACGGCGACCCGCACGACGCCGCCGCCCGCACCGAGGCGGGCTACCGGTTCGTGCTCTACACGGCGGTCGGCTCCACCCTGATGCTCGTCGGCATCCTCACCCTCGTCACCTCGGCCGGCACCTCCGACCTGTGGGCCCTGGCCGACGGTGCGAGCCGGGCGCTCACCGCGGATCGCCAGCTGCTCGTCGCAGGCCTGCTCGTCGCCGGGCTCGCCGTCAAGGTGCCCGTTGTCCCCCTGCACACCTGGCTGCCGTCGGCGCACACCACCGCCCCCACCGCCGGGTCGGTGCTGCTGGCCGCCGTGCTGCTGAAGATGGGTACCTACGGCCTGGTCCGCCTCCCCGTGGCCACCGTGCCCGACGGGTTCGCCCGGCTCGCCCCGGTCCTCGCGGTCCTCGGTGTCGTCGGGATCATCTGGGGTGGTCTGATCTGCCTCGTCGAGCGCGACCTCAAGCGCCTCATCGCCTACTCCTCCGTCGCCCACATGGGATTCGTCGTGCTGGCCCTCGCAGCCGGCTCCGAGACCGGTCTGCAGGCGGCCCTGTTCGCGAACATCGCCCACGGCGTCATCTCGGCCCTGCTGTTCTTCCTCGTCGGCGGCCTCAAGGCACGGTGGGGCGGCGTCGACCTCACGGTGTCGCGACCAGCTCTTCGGGAGTCGTCGCCGCGGCTGGGCTTCCTGCTCGTGCTCGGCCTCGCCGCGAGCCTGGGGCTGCCCGGCCTGGCCGGGTTCTGGGGTGAGTTCTTCGCCGTGTATGCCGCGTGGTCGCCGGCCGACGGTCGCCCCCGTGCGCAGTTCATCGTCTGCGCGGTCCTCGCGGCCGTGGGAGCCGCACTCGCTGCCGCCTACTCCCTCCGGGTGGCCCGCACCATCTGGGTCGGTGACGCCCTGAGGGAGGGGGAGCGGGTGACCCCCGACGCCCACGGAACCGAACTCGGCATCCTCGGGGTGCTCGCGGCATCCGTCATCGTCCTCGGAGTCTTCCCGGGGATCGTGCTCGACCGCACCGCCGGTGCGGTCAGCCAGCTGATCGCGTGGTGGCCATGATGACGGCCCTGAGCACGGCATCCCTCGTGAGCATCGACGCCATTGCGCTGGCGCCGGCGCTGCTGCCCGCCATCGGGGGCGTGCTCGTGCTCCTCGGTGACGCGCTTCTGCCCGGGCGCCGCGACTGGCAGGTCGGTCTGGGGCTGACCGTGCTCGTCGTCGGAGTCGTCGGTGCCCTGATCTCGGCGGTGCAGGCCGCGGACGATGCGGTGCGCACGCTGTGCCTCCCGGCGCCCGAGGGGGCCTGCCTGTGGACCGGGAGCCCGATGACCGGCACCCTCCAGGTCGGCATCCTCGCAGCGACGGCCGCGGCGCTCGCCCTGCTGCACGACCGGGACGGCGGCCCGCGCGACACGACGGTGACGACCGCCCTGCTGCTCGCCGCTGCGACGGGCGGTGCCGGCGTCGCGGCCTCGCGCGATCTCGGCACCTGGCTGGTCACGCTCGAGCTCGCCACGATCCCCCTGGTCGCGCTCGTGGCGCTTCGTGGCACCCGCTCCGCCGCCCACGGCGCGCTCACGCTGCTCGTCACCTCGGTGACGTCGTTCGCGCTGCTCGTCCTCGGGGTGGCCCTGTGGATGACCGCGACGGGTGATGCCGCGTTCGGCACCGACACCGTGGCGCTCGCCTGGGCGGACCTGAACCGACGCGGCGTGCTCGTGCTCGCGGCGGTCGTGCTGCTCGCCGGGCTCGGGTTCAAACTCTCGCTCGTGCCGTTCCACGCCTGGACACCGCAGGCGTACTCCACCGCCGACCTCGGCACCGCCACCGCCCTCGCGGCGGCCTCGAAGATCTCTGCCGCGGCAGCCCTCCTCGTCGTCGTGCAGGCCTTCGTCGGGGTGCCCGGGGACCTGCGGCAGGTGAGCATCGTGCTCGGCACGCTCGCCGCGGCATCCATGCTGCTCGGCAACGTCATGGCCCTGCGTCAGGACGACGTGACCCGACTGCTCGCGTGGTCCACCGTCGCGCAGGCTGGATGGGTGGTGCTGCCGCTGGCGGCGCTGACGACCGCCGGCATGAACGCTGCCGCCGTGTACGTGCTGACGTATGCCGTGGCCACCGTCGTGGCGTTCGCCGCCGTCGCCGCGGTGGGGGCGGGGCCGCTGTCCCGGATGCGTGGGCTGCTGCGGCGTGACCGGATGACCGGGGGTGCGCTCGCGTTCGCGCTGCTCGTGCTCGCCGGGCTGCCGCCGGGCGTCATCGGCCTCGTCGCCAAGGTCGTCGCGCTCCGCCCGGCCGTGGAGCAGGGGCTGTGGCCGCTGGTGTTCGTGGCCGTCGTGGCGGTGGTGCTCGGCATCGCCGTGTACCTGCGCTGGTTCGCGGTGCTGATCGGCGACGCGGGCGCACGCGGGGATGCCGACGAGGGCAGCGAACCGGGCGCCGCGACGCACGAGGTGAGCACCCCGGCATCCGGTGGTGGGGCGAGGGTGGTCCTCGTGGCGGGAACGGTGCTGCTCGTGCTGCTCAGTGCCCTACCGGGATTGCTCCTCGGTCTGGTGTCATGACGGAACGAACCGGCCTGCTCGCTGCGTTGGAGGAAACATGCACAGGCACCACAACGGACTGAAGACCGCCGCGTTGTTCGGCGGCATGTGGGCGATCCTGCTCGCCATCGGCTGGATGGTCGCCCAGATGACCGGCAGCAGCATCTTCCTCCTCGTCTTCGCGTTCATCGGCGTGGCGACGACGTTCTACGGCTACTGGAACTCCGACAAGCTCGCCATCAAGGCGATGCACGCCCAACCGGTCAGCGAGGCCGAGGCCCCGCAGATGTACCGGATCGTGCGCGAGCTGTCGACCAAGGCCGGCAAGCCGATGCCCCGCCTCTACATCTCACCGACCCAGGCGCCCAACGCCTTCGCCACCGGCCGCAACCCCGAGAACGCCGCGGTGTGCTGCACCCAGGGCATCCTCGCCCTGCTCGACGAGCGTGAGCTGCGCGGGGTGCTCGGGCACGAGCTCATGCACGTGTACAACCGCGACATCCTCACGAGCTCGGTGGCCGCGGCGATCGCCGGTGTCATCTCCACGATCGCCCAGTTCCTGTCGTGGGGGATGATCTTCGGCGGTGGCGGCTCGGACAACGAGAACCGCAACCCCATCGCGGGTCTCGCGCTCGCCATCCTCGCTCCGTTCGCGGCCATGGTCGTCCAGCTGGCGATCTCGCGCACCCGTGAGTACGACGCCGACCAGGACGGCGCCGAACTCACCGGCGACCCGCTGGCGCTCGCGTCGGCGCTGCGCAAGCTCGAGCTCGGCGTGGCCCGCGCGCCACTGGCCCCGACCCAGGACCTCGTCAACGCCAGCCACATGATGATCGCGAACCCCTTCCGGGCGCAGGACATCTCCCGCCTCACCGCGACCCACCCGCCGATGGCCGAGCGCATCGCGCGGCTCGAGCAGATGGCGTACGGCCACCGCATCAACCCCTGATCGGCACTCGCGGTACCGAAGTCACCTTGCCGGTGCCGAGCTGGTAGACGTAGGGGCCGAGCAGGTTGGTCTCGTTGGCGACACCGCCGGCATCCTGGAGCAGCTTGATCTGGGTGACGACGCGCACGTCCCAGATGAGCTGGAGCAGCATGACGATGGAGAGCATCCCCCGTTCCGCGGTGAGTGCGGAAGTGGTCGCCAGGGCCACCACTTCCGCACTCACTGCCGGGCGTCGTCTGGTTGGGTGGGGGGATGCCGTCGCTCACCAGGTCAGAGGCGCTCACCCGCGCCGCCCTCGTCGCCGTCGACTCCATGGAGGTCGATCTCGACCTCGACCGGGGGCCGGAGGTGTTCGGCTCCCGCACGACGATCCACTTCTCGTGCCGCGAACCCGGCGCCGACACATTCGTCGACCTGCGCGCCCACGAGGTGCACGCGGTCTCCCTCAACGGAACCGACGTCGACCCGGCATCCGTCACCGACGGCCGGCTCACTCTCACCGGCCTGGCGCAGACCAACGTCCTCGAGGTCGACTCGACGATGGCCTACAGCCATGACGGCCAGGGGCTGCACCGCAGCACCGACCCCGCCGACGGCGCGGACTACGTCTACGGCCACCTCTTCCTCGACGCCGCGCCGACGGTGTTCGCCTGCTTCGACCAGCCCGACCTCAAGGCGCCGTACACGGTGTCCGTCACCGCCCCGGCGGCCTGGACCGTCCTCGGCAACGGCGCCGCCACCCTGCTCGCCCCCGGTCGCACCTCCTTGGCGACCGCGAGGCCGCTCGCCTCGTACTTCGTCACGGTCTGCGCCGGGCCGTGGGTGTCCGTGCGGGCCGAGCACGACGGCATCCCCCTCGGCATCCACGCCCGACGCTCGCTCGAGCCGCACCTGCGAGAGCAGGCCCAGCAGATGATCGACGTAACGGCGGCGAGCTTCGACGAGTACCACCGGCTGTTCGGCATCCGCTACCCGTTCGGGGAGTACCACCAGGTGTTCGTGCCGGAGTTCAACGCGGGCGCGATGGAGAACCCGGGCTGCGTGACCTTCCGCGACCAGATGATCTTTCGTGGAGCAGCCACCCCGGACCAGGTGTTCCAGCGCAGCAACACCATCGCCCACGAGATGGCCCACATGTGGTTCGGCGACCTCGTGACGATGCGCTGGTGGGACGACCTGTGGCTCAACGAGTCGTTCGCCGAGTACATGGCCTACCGGGTGACCTCCGCCGTCGGCGGGTTCGACGAGCCCTGGGTGGAGTTCGGCGTCATGCGCAAGCTGTGGGGGTATGCCGCCGAGCGGGCTCCCAGCACCCACCCCGTGGCGGGGTCGCCCGCTCCGGACGCACTGTCGGCCCTGGGCAACTTCGACGGCATCTCCTACGCCAAGGGGGCCTCGGTGCTGCGCCAGCTGATCGCGCACATCGGTGACGACGCGTTCGTCGTGGGGGTGGGGGAGTACCTGCGCTCGCACGCGTTCGGCAACGGCGAGCTCGCGGAGTTCATCGCCGCCATCGAGGGCGCGGCCGGGCGATCGCTCACCGCATGGAGCGCTGCCTGGCTGCAGACCGCGGGTGCCGACCGCGTCGGCCTCGAGGGTGACGTGCTCACCCGGGTCGCGCCCGAGGCGCACCCGGCCGACCGGGCGCACACGCTCGACGTCGCCGCGTTCGTGGGTGGCCGCGAGGTCGCGCGGGTCGAGCTCGTCGTCGACGGTGAGCGAACCCCTGTGCCGGGCCTGGCCGACGTGCCGACCGGGGCGCTCGTCGTGCCGAACGCCTCGGACCTCACCTGGGCCGAGGTCGCGCTCGACGCCGCCACGATCGAGGGGCTGCCCGGCAACCTCGCCGACCTGCCGGACGCCTCCGCCCGCTCGGTGCTGTGGGTCTCGCTGCTCGGGTCGGTGGCCCGCGGCGAGGTCGACCCACGCACCGTGCTCTCGGTGTTCGTCACGGCCTGGCCGCGGGAGGACTCGGCGGCCGTGCTCTCGCGGGTCTCGCTGCTCATGACGAACCAGGTCGTGCCGCTCTTCCTGCCCCCGGGAGAGCAGGAAGGAGCACGTGCCCGGGTCGCGGATTCCGCCGATGCCCTCCTCGAGCGCTCGGCCGGTGTCGAGGGGGTGTCCGGCGATGCGCTGGCCGTGCTGGCTGCGCGGGTCTGGGCGCGAACCGGCGTCGACGAGGACCGGCTGCGACGCTGGGCGGCGGGCGACGGCATCCCCGCGGTGCTGGTCGGTGACGAGGACTTCCGCTGGTCGGTGCTGCGCCGGCTCGCGACCCTCGGTGTGCTCGGTGATGACGAGATCGAGGCAGCCGAGGCCGCAGACCGTTCGCTGGCCGGATCGCTGGCTGCCCTCGGGGTGCGCGCCGTGCGGCCGAGCGCGCAGGCCAAGGAGTGGGCGTGGGGGCGCCTGCGCGATGATGCCGAGCTGTCGAACTACGCGGCGCTCGCCATCGCCGGAGGGTTCTGGACGGCGCCGGATGCCGCGCTGCTGCGTCCGTACGTCGCGCAGGTCGGTGACCTGCTCGTCGGGCTGTCCGGGCGGATGGGCGATGACGCCGTGTCCCGGGTGGTCAGTGCCATGCACCCGACGTCGCTGGTCGAGGACGGCACGCTCGAGGCGTCGAACGCCATGCTGGCCCGGGGTGACCTGACGCCCGGGGTGCGGCGCGCGCTGGTCGACGCGAACCACGAGCTGCGCGAGGCGCTGGCCAGCCGCCGCCGCTTCGACTGAGGCCCTGACCCCACCCCACCCCTCACCCCTCGCGCGAACGTGGGTGATTATCGTCGGCTGGACGACGATAATCACCCACGTTCGCGCGAGGGGCGCCGGCTCAGCGGCGGTTGGTGAAGCTCAGCGCGATGTCGAGGTCGGCGGCCTTGAGCAGGCGCTGCACCTCCTGGAGGTCATCGCGCGACTTGCTCGTCACCCGCACCTCGTCACCCTGGATCTGGGTCTTCACGCTCTTGGGCCCCTCGTCGCGGATGATCTTCGTGATCTTCTTCGCGTTCTCGGAGGTGATGCCCTCCTTCAGCGGCACGTCGAGCTTGTACTCCTTGCCCGACAGGCGGGGGCCGGCCTCGGGGATGTCGAGGTGCTTGAGCGAGACGCCACGCTTGATCAGCCAGGTCTCGACGACGTCGAGGACGGCCTTGCAGCGCTCGTCGCTGTTCGCCTCGATCTTGATGACCTCGCCGGCCAGCTCGACGGTGGCCCCCACGCCCTTGAAGTCGTAGCGGTTCGAGATCTCCTTGGCCGCGGTGTTCACGGCGTTGGCGACCTCCTGCTTGTCGAACTTGCTGACGATGTCGAACGAGCTGTCCGCCACGGGTCCTCCTGGAGTCGATTCGGTGTGCCGGGTTGCGGCTTGCTATCCTTCCATGCGCACCACGGCAGGTTGCCCGAGCGGCCAATGGGAGCGGACTGTAAATCCGTCGCGAAAGCTTCGAAGGTTCGAATCCTTCACCTGCCACCAGTGCGAAAGGCCCCTTGACCTGCGGAAACGCGGTGCCAAGGGGTCCTTCATTTGCCTCGCGTGCCAGATACGTGCCAGATCGTTGGCCGCGATCGCAGGCCCTGAGGCGGTGAACCCAGCTCGGCGGTTACTGCCGCGACGTGTCCGCGCGCTGAGATGGGGCGGGTCCCGCATGGATCCGGTGGGTCGTCACCGTCCAGTCCTCAGGACCCGACGACGGGTTGGCGCCCCCGCCTGTCGTGTAAGGGCGTTGCACGGACCAGTCGACGGTCGGTCGACGAGGGGCGAGAGCTCGATGCGGGCCTGGGAGGCAGGCGACCACCTGCCGAGTCGAGGTGACTGCAGCGGACGGACCCCGCTCGGCGGCCCGGTGGCAGCCCAGCCGGTGACTCCCTCATTAGGAGGTATCGTGTCACAATGCCCGCTTACACCTCATGAACAGCAAGTATTCACATTCATCGATGCTCAAGCATGCGCCGCGTGCCACATACGTGCCACAAGGATTCAGTTGGCCCGGCCTTCACCGGCTACCGATCGGGCTCTTCCGGCATTTGAGGTTGGAGGGCAACCACGCTGTACGAGCATCGGCGCTCGGCACCCACGGGCCGTGGGCCTACCGGCGCACTTTGACGCCCCATCGGTCCACTGGCCGGATCTTGGCTACACAGCCGAAGACTTGCATGAACCCCAAACGGACGCTCGAATCGCGGCTAACGTGGTCCACTTCCCGAGGCACTTACCCCGCGCACCTTTCTCGTCGAGTGACGCTCTTGGACCGATCGGATTTGCCTCGAACCAAGGCTTTGCGCCGACGCTGGAAGGACCGTCGGCGGGCTGGCTCAAGTTCGCATGAAGGTCTGATGCCGGAATACTCGCAAGGACACGAGCCTGGCCCGGCTACAGTGACGCAATCGCCGCCTGGCTGAGTTGCGGCGCTCTTGCGACGCGAGGGGGTGGGGCTGTGGATGTGAGCGAGATACGGCGGCGACTGAACATCGCCCCCCAAGAGGGTGTCGCCTGGTTCGCCGTCGACGAGTCGGCCGTGCCTTTCGCGCAGCACAAGCACGGCCTGCGTCGGGTCATCCTGCGCGAGTGGCTCGACAACAGTCCGATCGCGTGCGTCTTCGCCCGCTCAGCCTCCAGCTCGACGGGACTTTCACAGCGACCGCACGGTCACCAAGTCGAGTACCCAAGGTGCCGCATCGACGTCGACGGTCGTATCGTCATCGCCGTCCCCGTCCCAGCGAAGAAGCGGGATCTGGACCACACCACCGCAATGTGTGACGAGCCAGACGCAGGCATCACGGCCGCCGTGATGGGCGCCGAATCCTTGCGCCCGGGGTCGCGATGACGACGTGGGAGGACCTGCGCGACGAGTATGAGGAGTGGATCATCGGACCACTTTGGCTCGCCGAGATCGAGCGAGCCGTCGCGTCCACGGTCCGCCGGTACAACCCCGACACCTACAGCGAGACGGGCGTGTGGGACGACGCGGCCCGGGAGAACCTAGTTCAGGAGGTCACGGCCACCCAGCTGCTGGAGGCCCTGCAGCTGAAGTACATCGTCGACACTGTCGCCAACCTCTCCCACGCCCGAGCACTCCTGCATCTATCCGTGAGACGGCAGATCAGCTTGACCCGCCGGCGCACCATCGTGGACAACCTCCTCGACCGCATCGAGAAGATCCGCCCGTTCCCGACCACTCCGCGCGGACCTACCGTCGCCGACTCTGTCCTGTTCGCGGCCGCTGCAGCGGTGATGAACCTGCCCCGAGTGCGGATCATCAATAGCGACCGCGCACCCATAGTGTTCGACGCCTCCACTCTCGAGCGTGTCGTGGGGATCGTCGTCGACCTGGTCGGGACATCATGCTCGCGGAACGACATGTCTCGAGTTCTTGAGCGTGCGTTGACAGATTACGTCCCAACCATCCTTGTACTAGATGACGGGGGCCACGACGAACCCGATCGCTCCTTTACCCCTGCTGAGGAGACGATAGTGAACGATGTGATGACGTACCTTAGAACTCTGCCGGAGGCGACGATGCAGCTGCTCGCGCTGAAGATGGCCGACCACTCCGACACGGTGGTCGCGCGGCACTTCTCGATCTCGCGACCGACCGCGGCGAAACGGTTCAAGGAGGCGTCCGCGACCCTCAATGCAGCGCTTCGCCCTCTGGACGACCGGCTGCAGAATGAGGTCGTGACGCAGCTCGGCGCCTTCTTGCTCAACAAGCACCTCCCCGAGATCTCCGACGGGAGCGCTCCGTGAGCGACCAGCGGCCTGCTTGGCTTCGTGAGGTTCTTTCACAGCACCGAACAGCCCCGACACCTGTCGACGACAGTGTTGTGGCTGCCGGCCAAATTCGACGGCTCGAGCCGATGGACCCAGGAACGCCGCCTCGTCTGGTCCTCATCACCGCTGTAAGCAACTGGTCCGCGTCTGCAACCGTGGTCTTGCTCTCCCCCGAGCTTGAGCAGGGCACGTCGACGGATCGGCTACTTCGCGGAGCCGACACCGGGCTGGGCTACGACGTCATCGCGCTACCCGACATCACCGGCCTCGCCTGGCTCGTTCAGGTCGGCCCAGTGCTGGGGCATGCCGCCACCGACCTCGATGAGGCCACGGTCGCTGGTGTTGCGCTCCGCGATGAGCTGGACGGACGATGGCGTTGGAAAGAGAACGAGCTCGACGCACTTGTCGCCCTTACCTCCGAATGCCGTTACCAGCTCGTTGACGGCACCGAGGACGTGGCCCGGGTCATCGACCCCATGGCGTTCGACTCCGCCCAGGTGCCGCTCGCTGCGCGTGCCCAGCTGGCCCGGGTCGCCACTCGGCTGCTGGCCTGCGACCAGGTGCGGTTGCCGGCGCAGGTCCTACCCGCCCTGCCGGTTCCACACCGAGACGTCTCCTTTGCCCTGTGGGCCGCAGTGCGCGACCAGGTCCACCGCCGACACAAGTTGCTCCTACGCCCTCATGCGCTGCGCGATGGGGCGGCCGAGCAAGTAGGGGCACTTCGGGACGTTCGAGACGACACGTTGGTGGCGGTCCTGTGGGACCTTGCCGCCGAGCTCCCGGCACATGTCCGCTGCATCACGGTGGAGTCGGTATCGACCTTGTGGGGATCCAGTCCCCATGGACCAGAAGTCTGGTACCAGTCAGTGGTGATTGGTGGCCGCCGGCACCAAGTGGTCGTCTCCGAAGCTGACCGAGGGAAGGCAGCCCATGTCTGAGTCCGAATGGCACGAGGGGCTGTCACTGCGAAGCTGGCGCCTGCGCAACTTCAAGTCAGTAGCCAACGCGGAGGTCCACCTTGCGCCGCTGACTGTGGTGGTTGGGGCGAACTCAGCAGGGAAGAGCACACTGCTGCAGTCGATTCGCGTCGCTGCGCAGGCGGCGAACTCCAGCGGCGACGCGTTTCCGCTCAACGGCGAGCAGATCCGGTTGGGGACCTTCGAAGAGACGCGCTTCAGCGCCGCCGCCCCGGACGAGCCCATCGAGATCGGCGGATGCTTCCACCTCGGCTCGCCCGAGTTCTACGCCTCAACTGACTCCTACCTGCCTTTTGCCGCATCCGCCAGGCGCCGGGCACGGCGGCGGCTCGAGCTGGCCGATGACACCCGCCTGGAGTGGGACGTCACCTTGAAGGGCTCACCGAAAGGTCAGAGCGCAGCAAGCAACATCGTCGGAGTCAAGGTAAGGGCGCTCGTCGAGGGTATGGAGCACGCAAGCCTGTCGGCGACGCAGGCCAAACGGAAACGGCCCACGCACTCGTTCGGACACCAAGTGCAATACGAAGGGGCCGTCCGCGAGTACGACGAGCAGGTCGCGTCCTTCATCGACGCCAACATCCTCGGCGGCTTTCCCATGTCCTACCTGTTCACCCTCCCCTTGGCGGACATGCTCTTTCAGATCTGGTTCGACGTGCGCTCCGAGGCGGTTCGGGCCAACCTGCCCAAACGCGGGACCGGCCCCCACGACCCTCGAGGAAGGGAACTCCGCACGGCCACCAACCGCGAGCGAACAGACCCTCAAGCAGCCGCACAGAGGATTACTGGGGCATTGCAGTCGATCATCGACGAGGCGCCAGACACCATGCTTGAAAGCATCCATGCTGAACGGCTGATCCGGGCACACATCCGCGAGCTCGAACGGTCGAACCCGACGCTGGCACAGGGGGACTGGACCTCGTCCCAGCTAGTCCATGTGTACGACATGGTGACCACGGCGTTACGCGTTGGCGACCGAAGCGCCCCCCGGATCGAGACCCCGCCGGAGATCCTGCGCGACGCCATCGCCGACGCCCGCGACTTCCTCAGCACCCGCGTGCAACATCTGGGACCGCTGCGAATGGATCCTGCCGTGGTCTACCGGTCCTCGCCCGCCGTCCACCCCGGCTTCATCGGCGACAAAGGCGAGTACACCGCCTCCGTGCTCGACACGAACGGTCGCCAGCCGGTGCACTCCTTCCCCCCTATCCCGGGCAGGTCCATCAGACCGCACAGCCTGTCGGAGGCGGTTAACGCGTGGGCTGCTCACCTGGGAATCGCTGACGCGTTTACCACCGAGGACCGTGGGCGTCTCGGGCTGCAGCTGTCCGTTAGACAGCCGGACGTCGACGCAGAGCTGGACCTGACCAGCGTCGGTACGGGGGTCAGCCAACTGCTGCCGGTTCTAGTGATGTGCCTCCAGGCACCGCCGGGGTCCCTGCTGCTCATCGAGCAACCCGAGCTCCACCTCAACCCCGGGGTTCAGCAGCGACTGGCCGACTTCCTCCTGGCTGTGGCGGGCAGCGGCCGCCAGCTCATCGTGGAGACCCACAGCGACTACTTGGTGACGCGACTTCGTCGGCGCACTGCCGAGGACCGCACCGGTCGGGTGCAGCGCCGGGTGGGGCTGGTCTTTGCCGAACGGCATAAGGGAGCGACTCGCTACATCGCGGTCCAGCCCGAGCTCGACGGGTCCATGTCGAACTGGCCCGAGGGGTTCTTCGACGAGTCGGCCGAGGACTCGGCGGCGTTGCTGGAGTCCCTTCTGGGGCACCTCAAGCCCTGACCGACCCTCGATCCTCCGAGCGACCACGACCACGGGTTCCGGCCCGGTGAATGCCAACGGTGGCATTTACCGGGCCGGACCTTTTGACATCCGGTCGGCGAACCTGCCCTTGGACTGGTCGAGGCCCGTGCAACCGGCAGGCCTCCCAGGACAACCGACGGAGGCAAGCCCACGATGCAGGTCGAAGAGTGCGTGATCGCCAACGAGACGATCACCACCGCATCCGCTGATGACAGCCCTTGGTCCGGCATCGTTATGGATGACGCCATAAAGGACCAGATCCGCAACCACGCGCTGCTCGCACTCACGCTGCGCCAGCAGATGCCGTTTGCGTCTACCGGCCTGCACGGCCAGATCGTGCTCCACGGACCACCGGGCACGGGCAAGACTTCGCTCGCCCGGGGACTGCCCTTCCAGCTTGCCCCGTACGTCACGGGACGGCGGGTGCGGCGGATCGAGATCAACCCGCATGGGCTGATGTCCGGCGAGCACGGGAAGTCCCAGCAGCAGGTCCACGAGCTGCTCAGCGACTACATCCCAGGCCTGGCCGACGACGGCCAGCCGACTGTGGTCGTCCTCGATGAGGTCGAGTCGATGGTCGTCGCCCGGTCCGAGGCATCACTGGGTGCGAACCCCGCCGACGTCCACCGCGCCACCGGCGCCGTCCTGACCGCGCTCGACACCAACACGCGCAAGTGTCCACACCTGCTCTTCGTCGCCACCAGCAACTTCATGGCCGGCCTCGACGAGGCCTTCATGTCCCGGGCGGACGCCGCCATACTCGTCCCCGCCCCCAACCAGCAGGCGCTGGCCGCCATCATTCGGTCTACCTTGCACGAACTCGGCGCTCTCTACCCCGCACTGCGTACCCTGGCGGAAGACCCGGCCTTGCCCGAGGTCGCCGCACGGCTAGACGGCCTCGACGGGCGCATGGCGCGCAAGTTTGTCATCGGCTCCCTGGCCTCGGCGACGGCCACAACCGTGGACCCGGCGAAGTTGACCATGAGGCAGCTGCTGGCTGCCGCGGACGTCGTGGACGCCGCGGGGGCCGCATCATGAAGCGCCGTCGGACCCTGAACGCCTCCCCAGCACGCAGCACCTCGCAGACGGTGACGGCGATCACCGACCTGATAGCCACCACCTTGGCGACGGCCAAACGCGTCGACACCCAGGCGGTGGACTTCGCGCTGTCCGCCGCGCGCCCCGCCCTGCTGCTCCTCGTGTCCTCCCGACACCTCAAGACCGTGCCCGTCGTGCTCGTGGCCGGCCAGGCCGTGTGCGAGATCCTGTGTCGCTACGACGAAGACGCCATCGACGGTGAGGAGAACCTCCAAGCGGTCTCGGGCGTCAGCGCCGCGAACAGTTTCACGCTCCACCTGCCCACTCCCGACCAACTGGGGACGACCATCGAGACCGTCGCTGCGAGCAACCAGCACCTAACCACCGATCCCGCGCCCGACCACGCACCGAAGGCGACCTTGTCGGCATCCGCCCCACTCGTTAACGCCGATGCCCTCAGGGGGCTGCGGTGAGTACCTGGACGTCGACGAACAGCTACGTCGCCACCTGGACCCAGGTCGCGACGCACCTAACGAGCAACATCTTGGGCACGCTCGCCGAAGCGATCGCCCAGCTCGGCCTGGCGCCGAACGTGGTCACCGATGACTGGGAGAACAACGAGGCGGCGGTGACCCAGTGGATCAGCGAACGGTCGCTGAAGGCGGTCAGCGTCGAGTTCACCTCTCCCGCAGGGAGGCTGCTCACCGTCGTCGAGTTTCCGGTCACTTACCACGCCGGCGGCGTCGACGACGTGGTATTCGCCGCCTCCAAGGACAGGATCCGGCGCTTCCTGACGAAGCTGCCCCGCCTACCAGCCGGTACAAAGACACGCTTGTTCGTCCAGTTCCACGGCCCACGAAGCATCATGCCCGGTTGGAGCCCCGGCACTTCTGCGGACCGCAAGGGGCTGCGCTCCACCAGTGCCGGCACGCTCGCATCCGCGCCGGGCGCATCCGCCTCCATGACCATCTACGACTGAGGAGAACGAGACCGATGAGTGTGATCGCCGAGGCGTTCAAGAATCTGAGCAGTAACCTGGAGATCACTGCCACCGAGCAGGCGACCGCCATCCGGCGCCACCACCGCATCCGGGACCATGTGCGGACCCAGTGGGACCTGATCGAGGACTTCCTCACCGGTTCCTACCGGCGCCACACCAAGACCAAGCCGATGTCCGATGTCGACGTCTTCGTTGTGATTGACCCCGACGGGCCCCAGGGCCAGCTGCGCTACAAGGAGCCCCACGTCGTCCTGGACGAGCTGAAGGCGGTCGTGAACGACAAGTGGCCCGACGCGGTCCTCGACGGGATGGCTGTCGTCATTCCCTTCGGCACCGACTCCGTTGTCACCTCGATCGAGGTGGTCCCCGCGTTCGAGCGCAGCGAGGGCGGCTGGGTCATCCCCGACCCTGACCGCAGTCGTTGGCTGGCGACCAACCCCAAGGACCACCACAAGCTCACCACCTCGAAAAACCAAGAGTGTGACGGCAATTTCGTGCCCTTCGTGAAGATGGTTAAGGCCGCGAACCGCGAGCTCGGCGGCACGGTCACACCCTCATTCCTGCTCGAGGTGATGGCTCACGACATCGTGCGCTCCCCCTATGGGCTGCACTCCGACGAGCTCGTCTTCTTCTTCGCAAACGCCGCCGACCGCGTCCACGAGGTGTTCGACGACCCGGCGGGGTTGGGTGGGGACGTCAACACGATGACCGCCGCGCAGCGGGCGGAGGCTCAGCAGGCGCTGGGCGACGCTCGTCGCATCGCGGAGAGGGCCGTCGACCTGGCCGACGCCGGGTCCGAGCGTGCCGCGGTCAAGGAGTGGCAAAAGCTGTTCGGGACCAGAATGTCCAACCCATGAGCTCTCCCTACCTGGTCAATCTCAGCCAGCCGACGGGCATTCCGCCGGCGCCCCTGCACTTGCGCCAACTCGAGACAGATGAGGTCAGCTTGCAGCGAGCGGCAGCCGTTGTGCACCGGCGCACGCAGTGGTTCGCCACTGCTCAGGAGACCGGCGCGGTGGTCCTTGCGATCGTGGGCATGGTCTCGGCATACACCGGGAAATGGCAAGGGCCGGTGACCCTTTCGGGGTTCGCGTGGTTTCTGGTGTCCGCGTTCGTACTGGGCGCTCTGGCGAAGGCCTCGACCGAGGAGGCGGCAACGATCCAGGAGGTCTTCGACTGTCGGCTCTTCGCGCTGCCGTGGAACGAGACTTTGGGGTCATCCCAGCGCGTCACCCCCGACCGGATGCTGCAACTGGCCGGTTCTCTGAAGCCGACCTCGGGCGCCGAGCAGCGCATCCAGGAAGGGTGGTACGACAACACCGACCGAGTGCACTACCCCCTGGATGTGTTCATCTCTCAGGAGCAGAACCTGAACTGGGACGTGCGCCTTCGTCGGCGCTTCCGGCGTTTCCTCATCCTCACCGGCCTGTGCTGGGTATCGCTCGGAGTGCTCGTCGCCGTCCTGGCTGATGCCAAAGTGGCGCAGACACTGATGGTGGCGTTCGTTCCTGCAGCAGCGGCCTTCGACCTTGGTCGGGAGCGGTGGAGGGTGCAGCAGCAGGTGATGGACGAGCGCTCCCGACTGGTCCTCCTCGTCACCGACGTCCTGGCGCATGCCCAGAGTGGTGCCATCCACCAGGCCGAGCTCACCCGCCTGATGGTTCTGGCGCGACAAGTGCAGGACGGGATCTTCCGGACGCGCTCCCAGTTCGGGCGAGTGCCGGGGCCGGTCTACGCCATGTTCAAGAACCGGGACGAAGCCCAGATGCAGGACCTGGCTGAGGAGCACCGCGCCCGTCTGGCAGCACCTGCGGCACCGTTGTCTCCAACAGGTGCTTCGAACCCGTAACCCCTGTGCTCACGGGTTCCGCAGCACAAGCTCCAACCGTGGAGGCTCCTGCGCTCCGGGATGAGCGAGAACAGCTCGGTGTGTCTCTTGGGTGTGTCTCTTCGTCGCGAGTAGGGCTACTCCAGCCGGGCTTCGCGGGCGGCCTTGCGGTCTTCCAACGGCAGACTGCCCATCGGGTCGCGTAGCTGGTGTGGGCTCAGTGTCGGCGACGCTCAGTTGACTACCTCCTGTGACGAAAGACGGTCAGGAGGTGCGTCTTCCCGCTCGTGATCAGCGGCGGAACGCTTCGAGTCCCTCCACATCCACCACCACACACGGCCCCTGAACTGCGGAAACGCGGCTCAGGGGCCGTGTCGCTTGTCCGGCGTGTCGGATACGTGTCGGATCGGTGGCACTTCTTGGCCTCAAATCGGACCCGACGTGATGTCCGCAGGCGGGGACGCCAGGCGCGACCTGGGGCACGCGGAGCGCACGGTCCGCGGCGGAGTCCGCAAAATCGGTTGGTCGAAAGTGGCCCCCAAGGGCTGGTTCTCGTGCGTAGGGATAGTAGGAGGTGCCCACATGAACCCGACGATTCACCACCGGTCCTACGAGTCCCTCGCCCATGCTGCCGACCGCACGGGCGTCAGCATCCGCACGTTGCGACGGCGCATCGCGTGCGGTCAGCTGGCGGCCTACCGCACTGGGCGACTGATCCGGGTTGATCCCGGGGACGTCGACCGGCTCCTGGCGCCCATCCCGACCGGCTTCTCGCGACTGTGAAGGGCAGCAGCATGGGCGGGCACGGGCGCATGCCGGGCGCCCGCCAGAGCGCGTTGTCCGGGTGGGTTGCCCACAGGGCCACCGCGGGCGCCTCGGTTTTCCACAGGGCCTCTTTCAACAGGAAATTCTCCGGGACGCGTGCCACCGTGGTTGCAGCCCGCGGGCCTGGCGGGTGGGTGGAATCCGTTTCGGAGGTTCTCATGCGCGATCGGGCAGCTGACGCACTGAGGCGGTTCCCGGCGGCCGCCGGCATGGCCGTCCTGATGGCCACGGCCTGCAACGGGGCAGACACGCCCGACCCGACAGCGACCACGTCGCAGGCGACGGTGACGACCTCGACGGCCACGCCGACGGCGTCCCCGTCGGAGACCAAGGTCGAGACCCCTGCCGAGCGAGACGCCCGCCTCGCAGGGGAGGCGGTCGTGAAGTACTGGGCCGTCGTTGACGACCTCGCTGCCAACCCGACGAAGAGCCTCAATCTGCTTGACCCCGTGGCTCGGGACCAAGCTCGAGCTCAGATGCAGACGCTGTTGGGTACCTACGCTGCGAAGGGCTTGACCCAGACGGGGAGGTCTTCCCTCACTGACTTGCAAGCGACCACCGACGACGGGAAGTCATTCGCCGTGTCCGCGTGCGTTGATGTCAGCGGCGTCGACCTCGTCAACGAGCAAGGCGTGTCTCAGGTGAACCCGGATAGGCCTGAGCAACAGTCATTCAGCTACACCGTTGTCAAGGCTGATGGCGGCTTCTTCGTCACTCGTGACTCGCTCAAGGGGTCGTCGTGCTGATGAGGACCGCAGCTCTCGTTGCGGCTGCGCTCTTCATGCTTGTTGTCGGTGTGCCCACCGTTTCGGCGGCCGAGCCGATCGTGTGTCCCCCCGGGTCGGAGCCCGACGCGAGGGGCGGCATTTGCATCATCACCGTGACCACCCCAGAGCCTGTGTCGAGCGGAGGGAGTGGTGGTGGTGCAACCAAGCCAGCTGCGCAGCGGACGTGCACGTTCACCCTGCTTGGTTCGTCGAGGGAGATGCCGTGCTCGAGCGATGGCGGTTGGTGGTCTCAGTCGCAGCAGGCGTACTGCGAGGCGGCGTCTCCGCAGCCGCCGTTGAGCGATCCGGTGTGGGGTGGCCGAACGGAGGGGCAGGTCTATGAGTGCACCCGCCCGGGCGCCGCGTTCGGGGTCGTCGCGCCGGTCTTCCTGATCTGGTTGGCGCAACCACCGGCTGGGGCGCCACCGGACCCGCGGGTGCTGGCCCAGCAAGCGGTGGCGACGATGAACCTCAAAGCGGTGTCCATCGGCATCGTCCCTGAGCCGGCGCCCGGGCGTGTCGGCCTGGTGGGGATGCCGGTGTGGATGTGGGACGCCAACCCTGGCCCGTCGACGTGGGGCCCGATGACCAAGACTGCGTCGGCTGGCGGGTACACGGTGACCGCGACCGCGAAGGCGACCAAGGTGGTGTGGTCGATGGGCGACGGCGAGGTCGTGGTCTGCCGCACCCCGGGCACCCCCTACGAGGATTCCTACGGCCGTCAGGACAGCCCGGACTGCGGGTACACCTACTCCCGCCAGGGCGTGTACCGGGTGTGGGCCCGTTCGTACTGGTCCGTGGATTGGTCTGGCCTGGGCCAGAGCGGGTCCATCCCGTTGCAGTTCGCCAACTCCGTGCGCATCACCGTGGGTGAGGCGCAGGTGCTCACCCAGTAGCCGGTCCACGAACGAGGGGATCCAGATGACGACGACGACCAACCCCAATGGGGCGACGCAGGCCGGTGTCGCGCCGTCGCGCGCGGAGGCGGCGGTGCGTGTGGCGCCTGCGCCCAAGCTGCGTCGCCGCCCGGCGTTGATCGCGGCCTCGGTCGCGGCGATTTGTCTGGGGGGGCTGCTGGCGGCGTTCGCGTGGACCGCGACCAGCAACACCCAGTCCGTGCTCGCCATGCGGGTCGCGGTCGAACGCGGCGCCGTGATCGGGCCGGACGACGTGATGACTGTTCAGGTCAGCACCGACCCGGCCCTTCGGCCGGTGCCCGCGTCCGAGGCGTCGACGGTGGTCGGTCAGCAGGCCGCGACCGACATCGCCGCCGGCACCCTCGTGACCAGTGAGCAGGTCAGCGATGCGGTCCTGCCCGCGGCGGGCATGTCGATCGTGGGTGTGGGACTGCCGGCGTCCCAGATGCCCGGAGAACCTCTTCTGGTCGGTGACCGGGTGCGCGTCGTCGCCACCCCCGGCCAGTCCGGCGAGGTCACCGCGGGGGAGCAGGTGACAATCGCCGCCACGGTCGTCGGGGTCCGCGTGAACAACGAGAACGGGCAGAACGTCGTCAGCGTCCAAGTTCCCGAGCAGGACGCGGCCGAGCTCGCCGCACGCGCCGCCACCGGGAACGTGGCCCTGGTCCTGGACTCCCGGGAGCGCTGATGGCGCTGATCGTGCTGACGTCCGCCTCCGGGTCGCCGGGGGTGACCACAACCGCGCTCGGGCTGGCCCTGACCTGGGTCCGCCCCGTCCTTCTCGTGGAGGCGGACCCGACTGGCGGGTCCGGCCTGTTGGCTGGGTACTTCCGTGGACAGGCCGCCCCCACGCAGTCCCTGATCGACCTCGCGTTCGCGCACCGCGCCGGCGGCCTGGGGCAGGCGATCCCGGCGGTGTCGATGCAGGTCCCGGACACCAGCGTGACCATGATCGCGGGCACCACCGCCCACGGGCAGGCCCGGTCCCTGGAGTCCCTGTGGGAGCCGCTCGCGACCGTGTTGAAGAGCCTGGACACATTGGGGCAGGACGTGATCGTCGACGCCGGCCGGCTCGGCCTGGCCGGCACCCCCGAACCGTTGCTGTTCGCCTCCGACCTGTGCCTGCTGGTGACCCGCACCGACCTGGTCGCGTTGTCCGGGGCCCGGTCGTGGGCGCAGACCCTGCGCGGCGGGTTCGAACAGCGCGGCGCCGGGCCATCACTGGCCCTGCTCACCGTGGGGGAGGGCCGCCCCTACCGTGCCCGAGAAGTGAGCAAGGTCCTCCAACTGCCGATCCTGGCGTCCCTGGCGTGGGACGAGGAGCCCGCCGCGGTGTTCTCCCACGGCGGCACCGCACCCCGCGGGTTCGACCGGTCCCCGCTGCTGAGGTCGCTGCGCACCACCGCGGACGCAGCCCGCTCCCGCATCAGCAGTGCCCGAGACCAGCTCACCGGGACCACCGAGGCCTCACCACCGGCCGCGGGAGACCAGCATGCGGGTCAGCGCCGGATGGGGACACGCTCATGAGCACCGACAGGGTCGACACCACGGCAGGCCCGGACCCCAGCGACCTGCCGCTGTTCGCGACCCTGCCCGCGCAGCGCCCCGGCCGGGTCCGCGGGTCGTTCTCCATGAACCCAACCCCGACAACGTCCGCTTCCACGAGCCACACCAACGGCCATGGCAGCGGCCACGTGAATGGCCACGCGGGGCTGGTTGCGCGGCCGCTGCCGCGCCCGTTCGTGGGGGAGCTGGACTGGCCCCTGGTCGCGGCCTTGCGGCAGCAGGCCTCGGACCGGCTCTCCGCGGCGCTGGGGGAGGACCGCACCCGCACCACCAGCACGGACCAGCGCTCCCGGGGGAGGGCGATCATCGTCGACCTGCTCGAGGCCGAGGCTGCGGAACGCATCGGTGCCGGGGTGCCGACCTGGTCGGCCACTGAGCAGGACGCGCTGGTGGCCGCCGTCGACAACGCCCTGTTCGGGCTCGGCCGGCTCCAACCGCTGGTGGACGACGAGATGGTGGAGAACATCATCATCACCGGCCACGACCAGGTCACCCTCGAGCTGAGCGACGGACGGCTGATCCCCGGGCCGCCCGTGGCAGACAGCGACGCCGAGCTCATCGACTTCCTCGTCTTCCTGGCCTCGCGCAGCGAGGTCAACGCCCGACCCTTCTCCCAGGCCCAGCCGCGGCTGCACCTGCGGCTGGACGGCGGGGCCCGCCTGGCCGCGGCGGCGTGGGTGACGCCCCGCCCGTCCGTGGTGATCCGCCGTCACCGGCTGCGCCGCATCACCTTGGAGGACCTGGTCGGGCTCGGCACCCTGACCGACGTCGCCGCGTCGTTCCTGTCCGCCGCGGTCAAGGCCCGCAAGTCCATCGTCGTCGCCCAGGGCGCCGGCAAGACCACCCTGGTGCGGGCGCTGTGCGCGGAGATCCCCCCGCACGAGGCGATCGGCACCTTCGAGACCGAGTACGAGCTGCACCTGCACGAGCTGCGCGACCAGCACCCGATCGTGTTCGCGTGGGAGGCACGCCCCGGCTCGGGCGAGCGCGGCCCGGACGGCTCTCAGGCAGGGGAGTTCACCCTGTCCCAGGCCTTGTTCGACTCCTTCCGGTTCAACCTGTCCCGACAGATCGTCGGCGAGGTCCGCGGCCACGAGATCCTGGCCATGCTCAAGGCGATGGAGTCCGGGGCCGGGTCCATCTCCACCACCCACGCCCCGACCGCCGAGGGTGCCATCGCCAAGCTCGTCACCTGCGCGATGGAGGCCGGGCCACACGTCACCCACGACTACGCGGTGCGGGCGATCGCCGCCGCCATCGACGTCGTCGTGCACGTCCACCTGGAGACCGCGCCCACCTCCGAGGGGGTGTGGCAGCGCAACCGGTGGGTCGCCGAGATCATCACCGTCGCCCCCGGGGAGAAGGACAAGGGGTACGCGATCCAGCACGTGTTCCGCACCGCCCCCGGTGAGCAGGCGGCGACCCCGCACGTCTTGGACGACTCCTACCGGGACCTGACCCGGTACGGGTTCGACCTGCAAGGCTTCTTCGCCGCCACCCGCGGGCCCACGTCATGACCCCGCTGGTGCCCGCCGTCGCCGGGGCCTTGGTCGTCGCCGGCCTGATCGGCCTGACCCTCGGGCTGCGACGCACCCCACCCACACCGCGGCGTGCCCGCCCCGGCCTGGCCCGGATCGCAGCGGTCACCCCGCGCACCCGGGCGCTGCTGCTGACCGGGCTCACCGCCGGGGTGGTCGTCGCGGTGCTGACCGGGTGGTGGGTCGCCGCCCTCGTCCTGCCCGCGGCCGCGGCGGGGCTGCCGGTGCTGCTGTCGGCGCCGCCGTCCACCGCCCGGATCGACCGGCTCGAGGCGATGGAGGAGTGGACCCGCGCCCTGTCCGGGGTCCTGACCGTCGGTGTCGGACTGGAGCAGGCGCTGCTGTCCACGCTGCGCTCCACCCCGCAGGCGATCCGACCCGAGGTGACCCGTCTGGTGTCCCGGCTGCGGGCCCGGTGGGCCACCGAGGACGCGCTGCGGGCGTTCGCCGACGACCTTGACGACGCCACCGGTGACGTCATCGCCGCCAACCTCATCCTCGGCGCCCGCCGCCGCGGGAGCGGCCTGGCCGCCGTCCTGGAGTCCCTGGCCGAGTCGGTCGCCGCCGACGTTCGCGCCCGACGGGAGATCGAGGCCGACCGGGCCAAACCGCGCGCCACCGCCCGCTGGGTCACCATCATCACCGTCACCGTACTGGCCTTCCTGGCGCTCTCCGGGGACTACGTCGCCCCCTTCGGCACCCCGATCGGGCAGCTCATCCTCACCGCCCTCCTCGCGCTGTACGTGGCCACCCTGGTGTGGATGCGGCGGATGGCCACCGGCGCACCCCTTCCCCGGTTCATCGGCAACACCGTCACGCAGGGCGCGTCATGACCGCCCCAACCAGCGTCCAGCTCGCCATCGCCGCCGGCTCCCTCATCGGGCTCGGCGTCGCCCTGCTGACGTGGCGGCTGGTGCCGGCGCAGCCGGACCTGCGCGACGCCCTGGAACGGCTTTCGCCAGAGCATGCCCGCCGCCACGCCAGCGCACCGGTGGCGGGGGAGCCCACGCAGCGTCTCGGGGCGTGGGGGCTGCGTGTTCTGCCACCAGCGGTGTGGGGGCGCGCCCCGACAGCGGAGCTGGCGATCCTGCGCAAACCGGTGACCAGGTTCTACGGGGAGAAAGTCAGCTTCGCCCTGCTCGGGCTGGTCATCCCGCCGGTGCTGACCGTGCTGTTCACCATCTTCGGCGCCAACCTGCCGCTGCCCGTCCCGCTCGCCGGCAGTGTGGTGCTGGCTGGGGTGCTGTTCATGGTCCCGGACTACAACGCCCGCGACGACGCCAAACGCGCCCGCGCCGAGTTCAGCCGGGCCCTGGGCGCCTACATCGACCTCGTCGCCCTCGAACGGCACAACGGCTCCGGCCCCCGCCAGGCCATGGAGGCCGCCGCAGCCGTCGGCGACTCGTGGGTGTTCGCCCGCCTGAGCGAGGAGCTGGCCCGCACCCGCTGGTCCGGGCTCACCCCGTGGGAGTCCCTGCGAGCCCTGGGCGCCGAGCTCGGCCTGCCCGAGCTAGACGACCTCGCCGACATCATGCGCCTGTCCGGGGAAGAAGGCGCGCAGGTGTACGCCTCCCTGCGGGCACGCTCCGCCGGGATGCGCGCCGCGATGCTCAACCACGAGAAGGCCAAGGCCAACGAGGTCGCCGAACGAATGACCATCCCGATGAGCCTGCTCGGCGTCATCTTCCTGGCCATCCTCGTCACCCCCGCCCTCCTGCGCGTCATGGCAGGCACACCATGACCCGCTCAGCCGCACCCCACCCACCAACCACAGGCACGACCTCGCGCCCTGGCCGCCCGGCCGGGGCCACCACACCGGAAGGAACAGCGCCCATGCACCACCTCGCAGCCGCCCTGCACACCCTCGGCATCCGCCTCCGAGACAAGGCCGTCACCCGCCCCGAGCGGGGGTCGGTGACCATCGAACAGGTCCTGTGGGCCGTGGCCGTCATCGCCATCGTCGGGATCGTCGTGCTCGCCGTCACCAACTACGTCACCAGCGAGGCCGCCAAGATCACCTGAGGACCCCCACCATGAGCCACCACCCCGACAACCGTCACCCACCCGCTACCGCGCGGGCGAGGGCGGGCGAGCGCGGGTCGACCTCGATCCAGATGGTCATCCTCATGCCGGCCCTGTTCGCCGTGATGTTCCTGGGGATGCAGGCCGCGCTGATCTACCACGCCCGCACTCTCGCGATCGCCTCCGCCCAGGAAGGGGCGCGCGCCGCCGGCGCCGAGAACGGCACCACCGCCGCCGGGATCAGCACCGCCCGCACCTACCTGGCGGAGACCGCCGGGGACGCCCTGACCTCCTCCACCGTCACCGGCACGCGCACCGCCACCACCGCCACGGTCACGGTGCGCGGGGTCGCGCTCAGCGTCCTGCCCGGGTGGCGCCCAGCGATCACCCAGTCCGCGTCCGTCACCGTCGAACGGATCACCCAATCCACCGGGCTGCTGCTCGACGCTGGACGCCCCGGGGGTGGCACCTCTCATGTCTAGGAGCGCAGTGAGCCGTCGTGGTGGGTCCGAGCGGGGCTCGGCCGCGCTCGAGGCCGCGATCGGTCTCCCCGCGTTCCTGCTGTTCGTCGGGCTCATCATCTTCGCCGGGCGGGTCGCCATCGCCACCCAGGCCGTGGACTCCGCCGCCACCCAGGCCGCCCGCACCGCCTCCATCGCCCGCACCGCCACCGACGCCGGAGCCACCGCCCGCTCCGCCGCCACCTCGTCCCTGACCAGCCAGCAGGTCAACTGCGTGAGCACCGCCGTCACCGTCGACACCGCCGGTTTCGCCGCACCTGTGGGGACCCCGGCCACCGTCACCGCGACCGTACGCTGCGTGGTCAACCTCGCCGACCTGGCCGTGCCCGGAGTGCCCGGCACCCGCACCGTCACCGCCAGTGCCAGCTCACCCGTCGACACGTTCCGGGAACGCCAATGACACGACAGCAACCAACGAGCCGACACGGGGAGCGGGGGTCGATCAGCATCTGGCTGGTCACCACCGGCTTCGCGATGATCGTCCTCGTCGGGTTGGCCGTCGACCTCGGCGGGCAGGTCCACGCGCAACAGCACGCCCGCGCCGTCGCCGACCAGGCAGCCCGCACCGGCGGGCAACAGCTCGACGCAGCCGTAGCCGTGCGCGGCGACGGGGCCGTGACCGACACGCACTTGGCCCGGCAGGCCGCCACTGCGTACCTGACCGCGTCCGGGCTCACCGGCACCGTCGCAGTCACCGGCGGCACCACAGTCACCGTCAACGTCCGCGACACCTACCCCACCACGTTCCTGGGGATCATCGGCATCAGCTCGATGACCGTCACCGGTCGAGGCCAAGCCCGCATCACCCGATCCGTGGAAGGCGTCGAGCAATGACCCACCCCATCCGCGCCCGCCTTCTCGGCCTGGCCGCCACCGTGGCGATTCTGACCGTCCTGATCGGCATCCCGGCCACCCTCGTCGCGATCGGCGCCAACCCCATCCCCAACGGGCTGCCCACGCTCGACCAGCTCACCACCGCCCTGACCACGCGTGACGACGGCACACTGACCCTGCGAGTGCTGACCGTCGCGGCGTGGCTCGCTTGGGCGTTCCTGGCCGCGACCATCACCCTCGAGCTGGCCGCCCGCCTCCGCGGCGTCACCGCGCCACGTGTCCCTGGTCTCGCGCTGCCTCAGTCCGCCGCCCGCGGCCTGGTCGGCGCCGCCGTCCTCCTCTTCGTCGCCGCCCCCACCCTCGCCCTTCCGAGCATGGTGGCCGCACCGGCCGCCGCCGCAGCCCCTGCCTGGGCCGGCACCGTGGCACAGACCGCACAGTCCACCGCCAGCGCGCAGCAGACCACGACACATCGGGCCACGAGCACGCCACCGGCGAGAAGCGTCGACCCCACCGGCACCCACACCGTGACCCGGGGCGAGTCGCTGTGGTCGATCGCCGCCACTCAGCTCGGCGACGGGCACCGCTGGCGCGAGCTCGCCGACCTCAACCCCGACACGCACGGACCCGACTGGGTCATCCACCCCGGCACCGTCCTGACCCTTCCCGCCTCCGCAACGGCCGCCACGCAGCCACCCAAGAACGGGCAGAGGTACACCGTCGAGGTTGGGGACACCCTCAGCCAGATCGCGCACGACCACCTCGGCGACGCCGAGCGGTACCCAGACATCGTCGAGGCCTCCCGCCACCAGCGGCAGCCCGACGGGCGGCACCTGCGCGATCCCGACCTGATCTACCCGGGGTGGCACCTGACCATCCCCGATACCACCGCCACCACCCAGGGAACCTCGACGCCTGAGCGGTCGCCGACGGCGACGCCCCCGAACGATGCACCGGTGGCCGTAGTCCCCGGCACACCTGGGACCGGGAGCAAGCCGGCGGACCCCGGCCCGTCGTCGCCCGCGGCCCTCAGCAGCGGCGCCGCTTCGGCCAACGGGTCCGTTACACCGACACGCTCGACCTCCGCCGCCACCAGTCCCGCCCCCACACCAGCCGTCGACCCGAGCCACGCCGCCACGACCACCAGCCCAGACGACAGCGCCGAGACCCCCGCGCCATGGCTGCTCGCCGGCCTGGCGGGTGGTCCGGTCCTGGCCGGGTCGATGTGGATCCTGCTGCGGCAACGCCGCGCCATGCAGGTGCGCCACCGCCGCCCCGGCCGCACGGTCTCCACCCCGCCGCCGGTCCTCGCCCCCGTGGAGAAGACGCTGGCCACCGCCGGCTCCGCAATGACGCCCAGCGTCGAGTTCGTCGACGCGGTCCTGCGCCACCTCGCCTCCGGCCGGGCCCACGCCGGGCTGCCCATGCCCGCTGTGGCCGCCGTCGAGCTCGGCCGCCACGGCCTGACCTTGCACCTGCACGCACCAGCGCAGCTTTCGCCACCGTGGGCCGACCTCGGGAACCAGACCCGCTGGTCGCTGCCGTCCGGCACCGACCCCGCAGTCCTTGGGGACCTCATCCCCGACCAGGTCGCCCCCTACCCGCTGCTCGTCACCATCGGCACGAGCGACACCGGCAACGTGTGGCTGATCAACTGCGAGGACCTCACGATCTCCCTGACCGGAGACCCCACCTACCGCGACGACTTCGCCCGCTACCTCACCGCCGAGGTCGCCTGCAACCCCTGGTCCTACTCGGTGGCCCTGAACTGTGTCGGCGTCGCGACCCAGGTCGCCGGGCTCAACCCCGACCGGATCCGCCCGCACACCGGTGCTACCGACCCGGCCACCGGCATCCTGGCCCACGCCGTCAACACCATCGACCGCGCCCACGACCACAACGACGACGTGGCCACCGCCCGCGCCCACGGCGCCGGTGACGACAGCTGGGCACCCAGCATGCTGGTCCTGGACGGCAGCGCGCAGCCCACCCCAGCCCTGACCCAGCTCCTCGCCCTCATCGACGCCCACCCGGGCGCCACCGGCACGGGCGTCGTCCTCGGCGGCACCGACACCACACCTGCGGGCGGAGTGGTCGTCGAGCTCACCGCTGCCGGCCGGGCCCGCCTCCCGCACGCCGGTCTCGACCTCGTCGCGGTCGGCCTCACCAGCGACGAGGCCCAAGGCTGCGCGGCCCTGATCGCCGCCAGCACCGACTACGACGACACCCCCATGCCGGTCGACGAAACCGCCACGACCGGGTGGCGCTCCTACACCGACGCCGCCGGCGCCATACGCCCCCAGCACACGGTTGCCCGGCAGACCCTCGACAAGGACATCCTCGTCGCCACCACGACCCTGCTGCCCGACCCCGACGAGGACTACGTCGCCCACGCCGCCACCACCCCAGACGACCTCGCCGCCCTCGCCCCCAAGGTCCCCACGACCGTGCGCGACGCCCTGCACGAAGCTGACCCCACCCTCGACGATGACGTCGCCGCCTGGTTCGCCGACGACTGCCCCCTACCCCGCCTAACCCTGCTCGGGCCAGTACGGGCCCGCACCCGCGGCACACCCCTGGCCGTGCGCAAGGCGTACATGACCGGCGTCCTGACCTACCTGAGCACCCGACCGTACGGCGCCACCCCCGACGAGCTCGCCGACGCACTGGGCCTCACGACGAGCAAAGCCCGCGGGTACGCCAAGACCGTGCGCGACTGGCTCGGCACCAACCCCCGCACCGGCCAGCCGCACCTCCCCGACGCCCGCCGCACCCCCGAAGCCATCAGCCGCGGCGTCGCGATCTACCAGGTCCAGGACCTGCTCGTCGACGCAGACCTCTTCCGCCGCCTGCGCGCCCGCGGCCAAGCCCGCGGCCACGACGGCCTCGCCGACCTGACCCGAGCCCTCGACCTCGTCCAAGGCCCCCCGTTCAGCCAGCTCAACGGAGACGCCTGGGCCTGGCTCTACGAAGGAGACCGCCTCGACCACCACCTGACCTGCGCCATCGTCGACGTCGCCCACACCGTCACCACCCACGCCCTCAGTGCCGGCGACACCCGCACCGCGCGCACCGCCACAGAGACCGCCCTGCTCGCCGCCCCCGCCGAGGAGATCCCGCACCTCGACCTCGCAGCCGTCACCCGCGCCGAAGGCAGCCCGGGCCAGGCGAACCGAATCCTGCGCGACCAGGTGTGCAACCGCACCGACGACGAAGGGCCACCCCTGGACCTGTCACAGCGTTCACACACCATCCTGCAAACGCGTGGATGGACCGGACACGAGAGGACTGACGGCCCACCCGCCGACCAGGCATCACCCGAAGTGGTTTCCCACGCGCGGGTAGCCCCTCGCATCGGCTCCACGTAGCGCCACACTCGCGAGCAGCGTCTCGACAACATCACCGGGGGGATCCGGCACCAACGGCGGAGCGCGCGATGGCAATCGCGGTCGGCGTCGCAGCGTCCGGCGGGCGGCTTGCGCCTCCAGTCCGGTCGACTCGCGGCGCTATGACGCACCTCGATGCTCGCGCACATGCCGATGAGCGCGTGTGGAACTACTTGCCGTTGATGACGTCAACCGCTGAATTCCTGCGGCTCAGCGGCGGGCTTCCATCAGCGCTCCGGCCCCGTCGCCAGTTAGTTCGCCGTCTTTCACGGGGCGTCCCGATACTGCGAGCAGCAGCGCGATGCTCGTGCCGCAGACTTGTGAACCGTCGCCGACCACGAAGTCAGAGTCAGATGCAACCAGGCGGAGCCGTTCACAACGCTCCCTGCCGCCTCCCCAGGCGAACGAGGTGCGGACCTGGTAACGGAGAGCTGTCGCCACGTGCTCCGCCGGGTAACTGCCATGCAGCCCGATCGCGCGCCTGATGTCTTCGCCGTGGACGAAGGCCTCTACGAGCCGGGTGGCCAGCGGGGCTGGAGGCGTTGTCGTTCGATTGATGACCCCGCTCAGGCTCGCGAGTGTCTCGCGGGGGTCCGCACGGCGTTCTCGCCGAATGCCCCGCTCGTTCGCCTTGTCGAAGTCGAACCGGCAGGCGAGCATGTCGAGCACAAACCCGATTCGAGTCGTCTTCGCGGAATCGACCAGGTGCGCTAAGACGTCGTGAACGTCCCAACCAGGGCACGCGGTCGGTGCCGACCATTGCTGGTCGCTAAGGGAATCCAGGTCGCGAGCCAGCGCTGTTCTCTCGGCGTGCACCGCTGCCCAAAGCATTTCGTTGCCCATGTCACTACTAAAACAGTAGTTGCCACTACTAATCAAGTAGTAGATTGAGGATGTGGCATCGCGACGGACCTACGGCTCCTACAACGACGGTTGCGCGGCTGCGCACGCGCTCGACCTGATCGGGGATCGATGGACCCTCATCGTTGTCCGAGAACTGCTCTTGGGACCTAAGCGCTTCGTTGATCTTGAGCGTGATGTCCCTGGCATCGGCCCGTCGGTCCTGACCCAGAAGCTCGGCGCACTCGAGCGGGCGGGAGTCGTCCGACGCGAAACCTTCGGACCCCCGGTACGGGCGGGCCTGTACGCCCTCACCGAGTGGGGATACGAGCTTGAAGCCGTGAACGCGGCGCTTTCCGCATGGGCCGTGTCCTCGCCTGGCCTTCCGTGGAACGCGGACATGTCACCTGACGCCTTGGTATTAGCCATGCGGGCGCATGCGCGTCCCTTGCCAACTCGAAGCCAGGACTGGGTCGTGGAGCTCGTCCTCACCGACTCGCGAACGGCCGCAGATCCGGTCACCTACCACGCCAAACTCACGTCGGCGGGTACCACCGTCCTCCGAGGTCGAGGCCCCGACGGGAGGGCACACTCCAAAGTGTCCGCGACAACACGAGGCTGGAAACACGTCATCATGTCGGCGACGGCTGCCATCGGAGATGAACCCAACATCGCCGTCGCCGGCAGCAGCGTTGCTGCGCAGGCCCTGCTCGACGCAACGCGGCTCCAGCCAACTTCCGCCTGAGCATGCGTGGAGCAGCCAGTCGAGAGAGCGTGGAGAGCAACCAATATCCACGCCCCTGACGCACTCTCATGCCGCGATGTCGGCGTTTCCTACCGTCGGAATAGGCGACTCCACCGTCGACGGGCTTTGCGGTCGGTCGCCGGCGCCGCGATGGCCTCAGCGGCGTCGCTCTTGGCCACCGCATCCTGTCCGAGGACGATGCCTTGGCGTGAGTTCGCGCGCACGGGGGCCTCGATACCCCCGTGCCTACCGAGCTTGACGGCCTGCACGTTCTTCCACAGGTCGGAGCCGAATCCACCGTTGCCCATTGAGGCACTTCCCTTCGTTGGCTCAGTATTGCGCCGCCGCTCAGGCTCCGCTCGGTCATGCCGCGAGGCGGTGAACGCTACTCCGCCGTTCTACCGGTCTGACGGCGTCGATCGAGCTGGTTTCGGATGGCACGCCGAATGGTCGCCGCCGCTAGCCCCGTCAGAGCCAGCAAGCCCACGATGAAGAACGAACGCGTCGCACTGCCGATCGGCAGCGTGTCACTCATGCGGTCGAAGACGATCGCGGTGAACAGCGCCACAGGTAAGAACGCCACAACCCAGGTGATTGCCCTGAGGGCCGTATCGCTCACAAGTCGAGAGCCTAGGCCAAACTCGCAAGGCGAACTCGAGCAACCGAGATCACCGCATTGAAGGCCGATCAGGGCCCGTCCGCAACTGCCGCGATCCGCGAGCAGGCGAGGACTCCGTTCGAGGCTATTCGGCACCGAGACCCAGGACGCGATCGCGGAAGTAACGAGAGGCCTCATCGTCGAGCCATTCGACTTCAAGAAGTTCGCCCGTGTAGCGCAACCTGTTTTGGGACCAGTCGGCGAGCTCCTCGTCCAGCATGTCCGGGCCGACAAGCCAGTCGTCGAATCCGCCGTCGGCAAAGATGACGTAGCCGTGCGGTACTTCATGTGCGTCGGACCACCTCCGCCACCACAAGTGACCACCTGTCTGCGTCCAACGCGTCTCCATGCGCAGGAAGAGCGTTCCGTCCCGGTCGCCGCGGCTGGTGAGGATCGCGGCACGCTCTCGGTAGGGATCAAGCCGGGCGTCTCTGGCCGTGTGCTGGTTGGGAGGTCGCCACGACATGCACCAGACCTTCTCACGAGCACCCAGGCGCGGCCGCAACCATTTTTGGAACGTCCTGTTCTGCCGCGATCCGGGCGGGCGCATACGACGCGATCAGGCGGCGGTAAGACGCAGGCTGTGACTCGCGCCGGGGCTCGTCTTGCCTGCCCACCTTTTGAGCGCCCTTCACCGCACGGGTCACGGGGATGCAGGTACCGATCCGGGAGTCGTTCGACTTCGATCCGCACCTTGGCGCGTGAGTCACCCGCCGCGCACGAAGATCCTGAGACCTCCGCAGGCGCTGTGGGATGGGCTTGGCCGCCAATCTTCCGGCCCCCGTCTACCGCCTGGCGTCTCTGTCATTTGGTCCGCGGGCGCGCCGGGAGCGAGGTCGAGGTCCTCTACCCACGAAAGGTGGCATCGTTGCGCCTGTGCGCGCGGCGATGGCAGAACGAGAAGCGAGGGGGCGGGGCCGCCGCTTCGCGACAATTCTCGGCCTGCTCAGCGTCACTTGGGTGCTATTGACTCTGATCGGCTCGCTGCTGGAGAGCGATCGGCAGGACCCGCCTCAGAACTTATTTCAGTTTTGCGGTGCGGAGATATCGGGGGAAAACCCCAGGATAGTAGAGCCTGGCACTCCGATAACTATAACTGCTGAAGTTTCGAGTTGTGAGAGCGACAAGTTGGAGTTGCACGTTTTCCCCACCGCCGGTGTTGAAGTTGTCAGAACCGGAGAAGAATCTTGGCTCGCATCTATTCCTGAGGGAACCTACAACTACTGGGTCGCCGTAGATAAACAGCGGGATATGCCACAGGCTGAAACGTTGATCGCAACCTCTGATCTTTCGGATAAGGCAAGACTTAGCCGGTTGGCGAAAGCATTGGGCGCATGGGAGGTCTTGGGTGAGAAGAGACGTTTGACCGTGGGCGAAGAGACAGACGTATCGATCGCGAGTTCATTTCCGGCCAGTGCGGTGCAAAGCGGTCCTCCTGGAGACCTCGCCTCGGCAGAGCTCTGCTTGAGACTAGGCGACGAGCCCGCGCGGTGCCTCAAGCAGTCACTGGACCTAGCCCGGCCCTCGCTGCCCGACAATTCATTCGTATTCACCCCGGACAAGCCCGGCGAGGTGCACCTGCGCGCAGATCTCAGCCTCACGGTGCCTACGAAGAATGGCGACATTGTGAGCCGGAGGTCAACAGTGATTGAAGCTGGTTACGCGGAACAAACTTGGCGAAATCGATTTGTCAACTTCTGGAACGCTATCAGCGGATCCTTTATCTCATTGGCCGCCACGGTAGCGGCAATAGTCGCTATATGCGGGGCCGCAATCCGTCTCGTGAAGTTGGTTAGGCGTCGCGGACTCGCGCGCTCTCGGAATCGAGTGGATGGCCTAGCACGGATCTTGGACCAGCTCGATGCGTCTGCAGAGGACTTCACTTTTCCCGATATTCGGCATCCGAACTACCTCACTATCGATTGTCGCCTTCATTGCTTTGCAGATGCGAGTCGTTGGGCATTGATCGTGGAAACCGTTGGCTGCAAACCCCTTCATGGTGAGGTCCTCGACGTCCTTCACACCTACGGCAACTGCCTCACGCGTGGCCAACCCGGCTTGGAGAGCTCGGACTTTCTCGGCCGTATCGAGAACTCTGACGATATCCAGGACAAAGACGAGCCCGGGACCGCCAGCGGCGCGGCTGTTGTTGTTCGCATGCATCGGCTCGACCTGAGCGCCGTTCCGGGCGAAGACCTGACAAACGTATTCCGCAGGCTGGTCCCCGGGTACCGCGACCTGCTTTTCGCCGATGCCGTGGAGCTCCGCCGCAGGATCCCGGCGGATCTTCCGGAGATATTGCGCCTAGAGGAATGGCATCAGCCCGACCTGTCTGAGACCAAGCCAAGCGAGAGCGAGGTGTACCGACAGGTCGCCGAGGTGCTGGCGACGGCAGATCCAGGCCGCTACAGGCCGACCGAACCGCCGAATACCCATTGGTCCAGCTAGACCACCTCTGGCGATCTGTGACAGTTCGACGGCGCCGCGTTTGCCCGACGGCCCGCGGCGCAAGGACGCACCTTCCCGGACCGGAGGCCGACCAGCAATCAGCGCCGTGGCCTGGGCGACACGCCCGGCTTGACCCGATCCACCTCCGAGCGCATGGCGTGGTGGACTGTGTTCATGCCGCTGGGGGACATCTGGACGTGGGTCAACGACAACGGCGCCGGCCTGCAAGCCATCGCCGTCATCGTTACGGGACTAGTGGCGGTAGCCGCGCTTTTCCGTACCGCCGAAGACAGCCGAGAACGCTCACGACCGATGGTCACTGCCGAGCTTCAGCGAGGACCCAACAGTCATAGCGTCATCGACCTTGTCGTGCGGAACTCCGGGTTGACCGTTGCCCGGGACCTGGCCGTCCGCCTCGACCCCCTTCCCGTTGTCCCTGCCGAAGGGGGCCCGTACGTGACGCCCTTCATGCTGAGGCGGTACGCGCAGCCGATCCCCGTTTTGGCTCCCGGTCAGGAATTGCGAAACATCTGGTGGTCAGGTGAGGTCGTTACAGGCAGCATAGAACTCCAGAACCGGGAGCCCACCACCGACGAAGTCAAGGTGTCAGTGACCTACCGAGGACCCGGCCGTCGCCGGTACTCCGACACCTACTCATTACACGTCGACATCGTGAAGATGACCACGTACGAAGTGTCGTCTGACTCTCTGCCCGGGCGGCTCGAGACCATCGACAAGAGTCTCAGGCGACTGTCAGCCGCCGCCACGAGCATCGCTAGTCAACTCGGCCGGAGCCCGGCGAGCCCGACCTCCCGGTCTCACGAAACCTAGGCAAGGTGCTCGCCTCTCGCGGCGAGTGACGTGCGTCGACCCCCACCGGATAGGCCGATGATCGCTCTGCCTTGGTTGAACATGGTCTCCCTGCGAGTCTTGACGATTGAGGGTCTCAAATCTGCTACCAATAGTGGGTGACTCGGGGCGGCGTTGACATTACCTGGGTCGAGCCGACCAAGGGGTCGGACCTGTTCGTCCGCGCGCGGACTCTCGGTGACCAGTTTGCGAGCACGGTAGGGCACTTGCCGTTCGCGGCTTGGGATGATTACGCGGAGGCGGGTCGCATCCTCGCAGCGACTGACGGAACTTCTGCAGTAGACGGCTTGATGGGCTTTGTCCTCTATCGTCTACCCAGAGACGAAGTTGCAATCGCGCAGCTCGTGGTTGAACCCAACTATCGCGATTCTGGGATTGCGCGTGCGCTGATTCACGAACTGTCAGACCGATATGCCCATTTACGCGGAATCCGCCTCCGGTGCCGGCAGGACTTTGATGTCAATCGCATGTGGCCGCGCTTGGGATTCGTCTCGCGCGGAGAGCGACCCGGAAGGAGAGCCGTCGGCTCGACACTCACGGAGTGGTGGCGCGATCACGGGCACGCTGACCTGATGACTTGGCAAGGTTCTAAGCCTCAGGTCGTGCCGGTCCTGATCGATTCCAACGTCTTCATCGACCTGCATCCTCCGGCAGGGAGCAGGTGTTCGCCGTCGGTAGAGATTCTGAAGGATTTCGAGGGAGATCGCTTAGATATCTTACTAAGCCCCGAAACGCTGAACGAGATACAGCGAAATCCAATAGTTGCCGAGCGCGCGCGCCTGCGAGCGATTGCCAACAATTACCCGCGCCTAGTGGTGAAGCCCTCGGTTCTCGAGGATTGGGAAAGGCGGATCCAGAGCCTGGTGGGGAAGCCGTTGACGCGCGACCAGGACGTTAGCGACCTTCGCCATGTTGCCTACGCCGTGAGCGCGGGAGTCGGAGTTCTGGTCACGCGAGATCGGCCTGCGCGGCGCAGATACGAACGTATCGCTGGGGATCTAGGTGTCCAGGTCACCAGCGTGGACGAGCTAGTGCCGCTAATCGACGCCCAAGAGAACCAACCCGCGTACGCACCGGAAGCTCTGCTCGGAACTGGATATCAGTTGACCGAGATGACCGCGGGGATGAGAGCCCAAGTGAGGCATCTCCTCGACCACGGGGGAGGCGAGCGGCGAGTTGACTTTGATCACCGGCTTGACCTGCTCGCCTCCCTCTTTCATGAGAGTCCGCGGTCGGCGGTCTTGAGCTGGTCGACGTGAGTCGTGGTCGTCCGCGTGGTTTCGGGCGTGGTGGATGGCCGCGTGGCGCTGCGGTGCGGGTCTCCGGGTGGTGCTGGTGGTGGGTGGTCAGCGACGGGCGCTCGGGTTCAGGTCCGCAGGGGGATGGCCATGACGTTGGCGAACGTGGTCACGGCGTCGCTGACCCAGGGCCAGGATGCCGGCAGGCGCAGGTGTCGCCGCCGGGCACCGGTGGTCAGGCGGGCGGGGACGTGCAGGAACCGGTACCGCAGCGCTTTCGGCTCGCACGCCACCAATCGGTCGGGCAGTGCGAGCAGGCGCAGCCACGCGGTGAGGTCGGCGGCGATCGCGACGACGGTCAACCACGCGTCGTTGATGGCGTACTCGCGGGAGGGAAATCGACCGAGCCCCATGTCCTTCGCGACCCGGATCCGGTCCTCGACGCGGGCGTGGGCGCGGTGGCGGGCTTCGAGGAAGGCGACCTGCCCGGTCGTGGTGTTGGTCGCGAACGCCTGGTAGCGCCACCCGTGCTCGGCTTCGAACAGCGACAGCTGCGCCCCGGGGTGGGGGTGCTCCCGGCGGACGATTACCCGCATGTCATCGGGCCAGGCTTCACGGATGGTGGCCGGGAGCAGGCCGGTGATCTCCACGACGTCGGCGTGCTCACGCACGTCCCCGTCAGCATCCAAGGCGACCGACCACACCTTCTTCGGTACCAGGTTGATCGCGTCCCGGACGGCTTCGGTGACCGCGAACCCGACCGAGTACTCCACGGCGCGACCCCGGCGCCCGTGCTTGCGTGCGGTGTTCAACCCGGTGAGCCAGTCCACCAGGTCGTGGGACGCGCCGGCACCGTCGGCGCGCACCAGCAGGTTGCGCCGGTGCTCGGCGGGGACCTGGCCGATCGCCTCGCCGAGGACGGCGATGTGGTCGGCGGCGGTGTTGGACCCGGCGTTGCCCGGGCGCAGCACCCCGGCCAGCAGTTCCTGGGTGTTGTCGCACCACACCGCCAGCGGGTGGTACCCGAAGGTCCGTTTGAACGTGGCCGCGGCGTTCTCCTTTTCGGAGTGGACGGGCACGATCGTGGCGTCCACGTCCAGCACGATGACGTCGGCAGGCAGGACGGTCCCGGCCACCTTCGAGGCGGGGACCCCGCCGCGGATCAGGTCCCACACCCGGGCCCGGGTCTTCGCCTTTGCCGTGGCGACCCGCTTCAACGATGCCGGGGTTAGCTCGTCCAGGGCGCGCCACGCCGTCGGTGGGGACGCGACCGACCCCAGCACCCCCTGCTGGTGGCGCAGCGTGTCGATGTCAGCGATGGCCTCGCCACCAGCGGTGACCATCGTGGCCAGATCGACCAGGACCCGCCCCCGGTCGTGCCCAGGGGTGAACCCCCGCCGAGCCAGGGCCCCCGACAACGCTGCGGTCAGACCCGTGCGGTCGGCCAGCATCCGCACCGCCACGCTCCCTGCGTGCGCCACCACGCCGGTGCCGTCCCCAGACACGACCAACCCTGCCGACCACGCTGTACTCTTCACTTACCAGGTGCCTTCCAGCTCGAGATTCTTGGACCTTCGCAAGTCAAGTATCTCGTTGCAGGACAGGCACTTTGGTGCATTCCGGGGGTGAGTCACCCCCTCAATCGTGAAGGGCCGAGGCTCGCTCGCGACCGGCCCAAGTCCTCGCGTCTCGTGCTTACTGATCCAAACGGCCACACCGTGGCGGCTGTCGGCACAAACCCACATCGAGGCGTTCTCGAAGTTCCGTTACTGCGCGTGGAGGCGCAGGCCCTCGAGGGGACGATCGCGGCGCAACTTGTGAACCTAGTACGGGAGTCAGCAGGGAAATCCGATGTGAACGTCATCCGAGTAACCGACCAGCACTGCGGCCCCACCCTTGGGCAGGCGCTAACAGATGACGGATTTGTAGCTACGGACAGCGGATGGATCGGAATCACCATTCGGCGAGCGCTCCGAACAAGGGAAGTTGCCGAGATCGTCGCGAGATCTGCGAGCGCTTTGGGCTTGAACCCACCAGGTGATGATCTATGGCCAGTTCTCCCTGAGATTCCTTCGGCGGAGCAAGCTCGGGCGATAGAGCACAAACTCCGACCCCTTCGATTGGCCGATGCCGAGATACCCACGTTCATTGTCCCCATAAAACCGAAGTACAGCTCCGACCTCTTTGGATACCCCTCCCACCTTTTCGAGAGGCCACACCAGCTCGGCATCAGCATGGAACATGTCTACTACAGGGCGGCGAACGGCAACGAGCAAGGGCCAGCACGGATCCTTTGGTATCTCTCAGGCGAGAAGTTCAGTGAGGTCTTCGCCTGCAGCACCCTGATCGAGGCGGTTGATGCGCAGCCCAAGACCCTGTACAGACGTTTTCGTCGACTTGGCGTCTACTCCTACGCAGACGTCGCGGAAGCCGCTGAGCCCACGGGGATGGCGAGAGCCCTGCACGTCATAGACACTCACCAGTTCCGGCGTCCCATCAGCGGTCGAGTCCTTCGCGCCCTCTACCAAGAGCACCGTCAGTCGTTCTCAGTACAGTGGCCGACGCTGCTGCAGCCCCCCCTTGCGGCAGACCTGCTGATGAGAGGCTACGACGGTGACCGCTGACTTGTCCGCCCCCGACACGGACCTCATGGTCGTTTCAATCCATCCGCGGCACGTGGCCACCATCCTGTCTGGCGAGAAGACCGTTGAGCTCCGACGTACGCGTCCTCACGTCGCGGCAGGGCAGCCCATCGCCATCTACTCGACAAGCCCGGAGTCCGCGCTTGTCGCCGTAGGCTCTGTGGATCGCGTCCAGGTGAGCACCCCGTCTGCACTTCGAACCCCGTCCCTATTGCTCGACGCCAGGGTCTCCGAGCGGGAGTACGACGCCTACTTCACTGGCACTGACCGGGCTGTTGCCGTCCACCTTCGAGATGTAGCGCCCCTGCAAAACCGCGTCACTCTGTCACACTTGCGGTCACGGAGGCGATACACGCCGCCGCAAACCTGGCACTTTTTCGACGCGGCCGGGCTGCGTGCTCTACTGGGGGACCACGCAGCACACGATGAACTCGTGGCTTGGATCTAGCGCGGCGTCGGTAGAACCCCCGACTGCGCCCCGCACGGTGGCGTCGCGCCCAAGTGCGCTCTTCCGCGTCTGCCGCCCAGTCGGAAGAGCGGACAGGCGGCGCAGTGACGCAGGACAGCTGCAGGGGTCAGGTGGTTCGCTGCGGGTGGCGTGACACCAACCGCCAAGCACCGTCTTCCTCGGTCCAAACGTCCACCACTACTCCCTCGGCGATCACGGGCGCAGACGAGTCCTCATCACCTACGGGTTCGCGGGACTGCTTGATCCAAGACTCGACAATGCGGGTCTGGCCAAGGTCTACCTCGCGGTGAACGGAAACCCGGAACCAGTTCCACGTGACACCCAAGGAGGCTTCGATCCACTGCACCTTGCCGCGCGCGTTGTCCTTCAACGGCATGACCCAGATCATGCGGTCGCTCACCATCGCCTCCACGCGCTCCCGGTCGCCTCGTTGTACCGCGGCCTGAAGATCTTCGATGAGCTGTAGGGCGTCAAACATGCCGCCATGGTTGCGCAAGCTCACTCATGAGAGCCACTGGGGTGCCGCCACACGCGCCGGCAGCTGGCCCGAATGACGGCGCCTGGCGGCGCAGTGACGCAGGTCGACACTTGTCAATGGCCAGTCCTAGGTCACCGCTGGTGGCCAAGTAGAAGTCCCCACTCCTCGCGGGTTGTTCAGCTCGTGGTGGGGCGCCCTCCTGTGCGGGTTCGGGCCTGGAGCATGCGGTAGGACTGGCCGCTGGTGACCACGGTGGTGGCGTGGTGCAGGAGCCGGTCGAGCATGGACACGGCGGTGGTGTGTTCGGACGAAAGTGGACAGCTGGTTGGCGGGCCGTTCTGGAAGCGGAGCGCTCGCGGACGGACTGCATACTGGGTCGTGATGACCGCTGATGAGCAGTTCTCGATCGTCGCCGCGAACCAGGTTGCCTGCGATGACCTGCGGGCTGTGTTCGGCAGCCGTGGCGCAGCAGCGAACTGCCAGTGCCAACGGTACAAACTGCGGCCTAAGGAATCGTTCAACGCTCTCCCCGTCGAAGAGCGTGCTCACCGGCTTTGGGAGCAGACCAACTGCGGTGATCCGGACTCTGCTGAAACGAGTGGGCTGGTTGCCTACCTCGACGACCGAGCGGTCGGCTGGTGTGCCGTTGAGCCGAGACCGGCATTCGGCGGGCTTGTGCGCAACAGCCGTATCCCGTGGCTGGGGCGCGACGAAGAGAAGAGTGACGACAGCGTGTGGGCTGTGACCTGCCTGTTCGCTCGTGCGGGGTTCAGGCGTCGTGGCATCAGCCGAGCCATGGCACGCGCGGCTGTCGATTTCGCCCGTGACCGGGGTGCTCGGGCCATCGAGGCGTACCCGCTGACTCACTCGAACGTCATCGCTGAAGAGCTGCATGTGGGCACGTGCAGCACGTACGCGGCCGCTGGCTTCATCGAAGTCGCCAGACCCACCCCCCGCCGGGCCGTGATGCGTATCGACTTCTGACGGTCCGGATCGGTGGCCGCAAACGATGTGTTTCCGGAAATGCCGCGATCCGGGCGGGCGCATACGACGCGATCAGGCGGCGTAGTGACGCACCTCGATGTTCGCGCACATGCCGAATAGCGGACGATTTGCTGCGCCTCGCACGTCGAGGGATCGGGACACTTCAGCTGAGGGCGGACGGTGCGGCCTCAAGCAAACGCGCCTCCATGCGAGCAGCCGAGAACGAGAGATCCAAAGTGAAGGTCGAGAAATCGAATCCGTCGGCCCCGTCCCAGGCGAAGTCGGAGACCTGACCACCATGTTCAGTGTCCTGCAGCACATCCATGTCGGTCTCCCACCGAGACACCTCCACCTTTGAAAACGTCAGCTCGACCACGGGAGTAGCAAGGGCCTCGGGAGGTGTCCACTCAGCCGAGTAAACGAAATAGAAGCGGAACGTCCCACTCGGCAGCCACACCAAGCCAAGGAAATCGGCGTCGTGGAGATAGACGTGGACGCCGCCATCCGTGAAGAACTCGTAGGGTCCCACTGGCTTCTCGACCCCGCGCCGGGGTTCGGTTGACACGCCGACGAAGTCAGCCACCCGATGCCTGGTCATCACGCGATCCTCAGTTCCGATGTCCTCACGCCCGAAATCTACCTATGGCGCCTTTGCCCGCCGGGACAACATGCATGACACAACCGGATCTGCCGCGGTCCGTGCTTGTTCTCTCACGGTGGCGACGGTTCACCTTGCGGGCTCGAAGGGGCGAATTTCGCCGAGGACAGCCCCTTGCTTGCCGTTGACGAGGACTCGTGGCGATCGACGTCTGCTCGAGGCAAGGATGACCCGGCCGTGCCAAGGCACCCGGACTGTTCGGTCATCAATGCTGACGGACTCGACGTCGGCGCTGGTCCGCAAACCGACGTGGCGTATCCAGCGACCGCTCCATGGCCACCTCTCCGCTCTGCCCTGGCTGTCATGGACCCCGCCGCTGCCGTCGATCACGATCAGCCCGGGATCAAGGCCGGTACCCGCGGTCCATGGCAGGCCAAGGTAGTCCGGTAGTCGGGCGGGGCGCGGGGCGAGGAGGTCATCGTCAGCAGAGCCACTGCCGCCACCGAGCATGTGCCAGCTCGCGCCCCGCTTGGCCAGGACCCAGGTCTCAGATAGGACGCAACCCACGCCTCGCCTAGGAGCGTGGGTCAGTAACACGCCAGCGGGTCCGTCACGGGGACCATGGTGTGCCGTGGAGCAATCGGACCGGGATCTGCCGGTTTTGGCCGGTTCGGGCAGCTGAGCGGGTGATCCCCGCCGGTGAAACCCCTGAGTGGCCTTTGAGGAGCGAGTCAGGTCCGCTGACAGGCGGATTCGTGACCTCGGGGGGCCGGGTCAGGCGGTCCGGAGCCCGTTCAGGCCAGCGACGCCGATGTGACCGTGCAGCTTGCGTAGGTTGTGGCAGGCCGCGAGCAGGAGCCACTCGCCGCGGGCGCCGTCGATCCCGCGGAGCAGGAGGTGTTTCGCGTTCTGCAGGGTGGCCATCTGCCCGAACACCGGTTCCACGATGACCTTGCGTCGCGCGTAGGCGGTCCGGCCCTTCTTGGTGGTGAGTTTGCGGGCCATCCGTTCACGTGGTGTCGCGTCCTTGCGGATCCGGCCTCGCGGCGCGGCCGGGAGCGGCGCGTCGTGCTTGGAGCGGCCGGTGGCGATGAAGAACTCGGTCCCGCTCGCTGCGCTGACCGTGGCGGCCTGCTCCAGGTTGTCGGCCGAGCAGTACCCGGCGTCGGCGAGCACCTCACCCGGCGCATGTCCGGTGTTCACGGTGGTTTGTTCGGTCATCGGCATCAGGTTGGCAACGTCCGCGGCGCAGTCGCTCACCTCGGCCGCGACGATCACCTGATGGCCGTCATCGACGACCGCCTGGGCGTTGAAGCACTGGTGGAATGACCCGTCGGAGGTCTTCATGATCCGCGACTGCGGGTCGGTGAAGTTGCGCTGCGCCTTCGGTTTCGGCACCGCCGCCGCGACCGCGTCGGCGACCCGCTGCGCGGTAGTGTCCTCGCCCTCACCCCGCGTGGCGGCCCTCTTTCGGGCCTCCTGCTCGGCGCGCTCCCGAGCCTCGTCCTCGAGTGCCTGCTTCGCTTCCCGGATCTTGGCCAGCCGCGACTCGCGGCGCCGCAGCTCCTGCGGCAGTTCGTCCCCGCGTGAGTCCTTGCCGAACCGGGCATCCTCGCTCTGGTCGATCGCCTCGGCCTGCGCGAGCAACTCGGACACCTCGTCGGCGAGGATCTTCTCCTTCTCGCTCATCCGCGCGTAGCTCATGGCCTTGCGCCGCGAGGCGTTCGCGCGCAGCTTCGTCCCGTCCAACGCGACCCGGCCCAGCTTGACCATCCCCGCGGCCTGGCACAACGCCAACGCCTGCACGAACAGGTGGCCCAATGCGGACAGGTGCCGCTTGCGAAACCGCGCGATCGACCGGAAGTCCGGACCCGCCCCGGCCGCGAGCCACCGGAACGCGACCACGTCCTGACACGACGCCTCCAACTGGCGTGAGGAGCGCACCCCGGTGGTGTACCCGTACAGCAGGATCCGCACCATCAACCGTGGGTCGTACGGTGGGGCGCCCTTGGCCTTGGTGTACGAGGCGCGGATCCGGGACAAGTCCAGGTGCTCATCAACCAGCTCGGCGATAAACCGAGCCAAGTGCTCGGACGGCAGCCAGTCATCCAGCGACGGCGGCAACAACAAGTCCTGCTCCGGCGCGAACGCCCGGAACGTCTTGCTCACCGGCACTCCCGCCGCCGGCTCCGCCGGCGCCGAGCCCCGACCGGTCGACTCATCGCACAACTCGAACAACACCCGCGCGTCATCATCAGGCACACCAGATTCTCCCCCAAGCGCCCACCTCAGCAGCGGAACCCGACTGGCGTGTTACTGACCCACGCTCCTAGCGAACAGGGTGACCGCTACGTCGTCCGCGACGTCAACGGCCATTGGAGCAAACCGACGCCGCCGGCTCAGCCGAAACACGGGCTCCAGGTGCTCGGACTGGATCAACCGGACGCTCTCAGCGAACGCGTCATAGGCCACGTCCACATGCTAGGAGCGTGGGTCAGTAACACGCCAGCGGGTCCGTCACGGGGACCATGGTGTGCCGTGGAGCAATCGGACCGGGATCTGCCGGTTTTGGCCGGTTCGGGCAGCTGAGCGGGTGATCCCCGCCGGTGAAACCCCTGAGTGGCCTTTGAGGAGCGAGTCAGGTCCGCTGACAGGCGGATTCGTGACCTCGGGGGGCCGGGTCAGGCGGTCCGGAGCCCGTTCAGGCCAGCGACGCCGATGTGACCGTGCAGCTTGCGTAGGTTGTGGCAGGCCGCGAGCAGGAGCCACTCGCCGCGGGCGCCGTCGATCCCGCGGAGCAGGAGGTGTTTCGCGTTCTGCAGGGTGGCCATCTGCCCGAACACCGGTTCCACGATGACCTTGCGTCGCGCGTAGGCGGTCCGGCCCTTCTTGGTGGTGAGTTTGCGGGCCATCCGTTCACGTGGTGTCGCGTCCTTGCGGATCCGGCCTCGCGGCGCGGCCGGGAGCGGCGCGTCGTGCTTGGAGCGGCCGGTGGCGATGAAGAACTCGGTCCCGCTCGCTGCGCTGACCGTGGCGGCCTGCTCCAGGTTGTCGGCCGAGCAGTACCCGGCGTCGGCGAGCACCTCACCCGGCGCATGTCCGGTGTTCACGGTGGTTTGTTCGGTCATCGGCATCAGGTTGGCAACGTCCGCGGCGCAGTCGCTCACCTCGGCCGCGACGATCACCTGATGGCCGTCATCGACGACCGCCTGGGCGTTGAAGCACTGGTGGAATGACCCGTCGGAGGTCTTCATGATCCGCGACTGCGGGTCGGTGAAGTTGCGCTGCGCCTTCGGTTTCGGCACCGCCGCCGCGACCGCGTCGGCGACCCGCTGCGCGGTAGTGTCCTCGCCCTCACCCCGCGTGGCGGCCCTCTTTCGGGCCTCCTGCTCGGCGCGCTCCCGAGCCTCGTCCTCGAGTGCCTGCTTCGCTTCCCGGATCTTGGCCAGCCGCGACTCGCGGCGCCGCAGCTCCTGCGGCAGTTCGTCCCCGCGTGAGTCCTTGCCGAACCGGGCATCCTCGCTCTGGTCGATCGCCTCGGCCTGCGCGAGCAACTCGGACACCTCGTCGGCGAGGATCTTCTCCTTCTCGCTCATCCGCGCGTAGCTCATGGCCTTGCGCCGCGAGGCGTTCGCGCGCAGCTTCGTCCCGTCCAACGCGACCCGGCCCAGCTTGACCATCCCCGCGGCCTGGCACAACGCCAACGCCTGCACGAACAGGTGGCCCAATGCGGACAGGTGCCGCTTGCGAAACCGCGCGATCGACCGGAAGTCCGGACCCGCCCCGGCCGCGAGCCACCGGAACGCGACCACGTCCTGACACGACGCCTCCAACTGGCGTGAGGAGCGCACCCCGGTGGTGTACCCGTACAGCAGGATCCGCACCATCAACCGTGGGTCGTACGGTGGGGCGCCCTTGGCCTTGGTGTACGAGGCGCGGATCCGGGACAAGTCCAGGTGCTCATCAACCAGCTCGGCGATAAACCGAGCCAAGTGCTCGGACGGCAGCCAGTCATCCAGCGACGGCGGCAACAACAAGTCCTGCTCCGGCGCGAACGCCCGGAACGTCTTGCTCACCGGCACTCCCGCCGCCGGCTCCGCCGGCGCCGAGCCCCGACCGGTCGACTCATCGCACAACTCGAACAACACCCGCGCGTCATCATCAGGCACACCAGATTCTCCCCCAAGCGCCCACCTCAGCAGCGGAACCCGACTGGCGTGTTACTGACCCACGCTCCTAGGAGGATGTCGACTTCACAACCTTCGCCCTTTGGTGCGACGTCCGACTTTGCCGCGAGCCGTTGCAGGGATGTCGGCGGCGACGGGTACCTTCCTGAGGATGGAGAAGGGAGCACTACATGGCCAACGATGATCTAGCCGTCGTGGACCCCCGCAAGGTCTTTGTGATCCACGGACGGAACGAGTTGGCCCGAAAGGCGATGTTCGACTTCTTACGCTCCATCGGGTTGGACCCCATTGAGTGGTCCCAGGCGATCACGATGACTGGTAAGGGTTCGCCGTACATCGGCGAGGTCTTAGATGCAGCATTCGGCGCGGCCCAGGCGGTGGTCGTTTTGCAGACGCCGGATGACATCGCCCACCTGCACGAGTCGCTCACCTTTCCCGGGGATCCCGAATGCGATCCACAGATGCAGCCGCGTCCCAACGTCCTCTTCGAGGCAGGAATGGCCATGGGGCGCGACGAGCAGCGCACTATCATCGTCGAGCTCGGAACTGTGAAGAGCTTCAGCGACATTCACGGTCGTCACGTCGTGCGCCTCGATAACTCGACTCAGCGACGCCAAGAGCTGGCAACGCGACTCCGGGTGGCCGGTTGCGCAGTGAACACCGACGGCACGGACTGGCATACAGGGGGGGACCTCACCCCTCCAGTCGCACCTGGTGGTGGGCTGCCACTGGGAAGGAAACTGCCCTCAACGAGGGCCTCCGGTCAGCCCCAGTTGACCGCTCGGGTCACCTCCCGCGGCGGCAACAAGACCACTCCTGTGACCATCACGAACCACGGCCCCGGCGACGTCTACGACCTAGATGTCCATCCGGCCGAGGGCGAGGAGTCAGGCCTCTTTCGGGAAGCTTCCGATTTCCCGATACCCAAGCTCCCTGCGGGCAAGTCGGTTACCGCGCTCTACCGCATGCCGATGTCGATGGGATCGAGCCGGAAGACATACTTCAACGTGGTCATCAGTGGAAAGACCGCCGACGGTACGCCGCTGGAGCAGACCGAATTCGTGAGCGGTGATTGAGGTGAGCGATATGGAGTTCTCGATACCCGTGGAGCTGCCCCTGGACGCCGACGGCTTCATTCGCCGCGAGTGTCCTCACTGCGAGCAGAAGTTCAAGTGGCACTCCGGTCCCGCGAATGCCGAAGCCGAACAGCAGCCAGCCCCGGAGACCTACTACTGCCCCTTGTGCGGGCAGCCTGCCGGACTGGACTCCTGGTGGACGAGGGAGCAGTTGGAATACGCGGAGGAGGCAGCCACGCCGACGATCATGGAGGCGATGGATGCAGAGGTTGACAAGATGTTCAAGGGCGTCAAGAGCACGAACATCAAAGTCACCAGGACCGGGCGGCTGCACACTCCGGAACCCCCGATGCCGATAACGGAGCCCAACGACATGGTCATCGTCACTTCCCCATGCCATGCGTGGGAGCCAATCAAAGTGCCGGAGGAGCGGACTGGCAGACTTCACTGTCTGCTGTGCGGTGCCGCTTTCGCCGTTTGACCTTCTCGCCATTGATCTGGACGACTCAACGTAGTTTTCCACAACACCTCGGTGGCCCTCATGTCCGATGCCGCAGAGGCTTGGAGTAGGCCGGCTCGCGATGTGTCCGCGTTTGCCGCAGATGGATCGTCCTGTGAACTACGTCGATCCGCGGCGTCGGCATTGCGATCCGGCCGCTCCAGCCGGACACGCAGCTTCGAGGAGCCGGAGGGATTGAGCCGTTTCTGTGGGTAACCTCAGCGCCCGAGTTCAGGCGCCGCAACCGGGCCGTCGCCCGGATACGGGTCTCCGAACTGAGCCAGCGCTTCGAGATAGCGACCGCCGATCTGGATGCTTGAGATCTGTTCGTACCTCCACCGGTCGACGTCGGCTGCCCACGTCCCGTCAGGTCGCAAGAAGTGGTGCCAGACACGGTTCTTGCCGGCCTTGACCAGGCGGCCGACCATGAGTTGCTCCTCGCCCTCGTCACCGAGCGCGAAGGCTGAGAGCGGGTGAAGATCGGCAGAGGCAACAACAAGGTCCCGAACCGTCGCGTCCTCGGGACAGGCAAACTCAGCGACCGACTGACCCAGCCCCCGGAGTGCCCGATCGATGTAGCCATGGTGTCCATCGATGACGGTGCTGATGTCCCTCACCCTCATCATGAGCAGGCTGTCGAGGTAGACCCCGTCGTCGAGGACATGCATGACTACCCAGTCGCTGGTGAGCTCGATGATGAAGCCATCCGTGAATCCGGAGTCGTCAAGGTCTCGCCACACCCGAGCAACCCGATGTGCCTTGAGCGCTTCGGCGAGCAGCTTGCGTACCTTCTTGGGCCTCATGTGTCGCAGTATCCAGGACGATCCCGGCGGTCGAGAAGGTTGCCGAGCCATGCTCATGCTCGACAGCAATGAACGTCCGGATCTGCCGCGGTCCGCCTACTGTGCGCCGGAGTCGCCGCTCGAGATGACTCGGCCACCCTCGCCGCTGCTGTTCGGCATGTAGTTGCTGCCGGGCGGCCTCGTGGACGCTGGACTGTCATTGACGACTCGCCCCAACTGGCGGAGTAACCATCGGCCACTCGACTGCGCTGCTGTCAGGAACCTACGCATGTGAACACTCCGTTCTCGGCGCCAGGAGTCGACGTGCCGAGCAATAGTCAAGACCTGTGGATCGGCGTGTCACGCGACTTGCTGATCACCTCCTGATTCGAGGCTCGTGTCTTCGGGTCGTTCGACGAGGATCCCTCGCTCGAAGGTGGCTCCGGCTCGCACGAGCGCGACGAGATGGGGCGCGTTGACCGCCCGCCACCGGGCCTGCGCGGCCTGGATCAGCTTGAACGCCATCGCGACCCCAGCAGCGCGCGAGCCAGGGCCCTTGGTGACCCGCTGACGCAGCCGCACGGTCGCGAACGTCGACTCGATCGGGTTCGTCGTGCGCAGGTGGACCCAGTGCTCGGCGGGGAAGTCGAAGAACGCCAGCAGCACGTCGAGGTCATCGATGATCTTCGCGGCCGCCTTGGGCCACTTGACCCCGTACTGCGCCGCGAACGCCCTCGCCGCCGCGGCGGCATGTTCACGGTCTTCGGCGTTCCAGATCTCCGCGAGGGCGGCCTTCGCGCCCGGCTGCGCCGACTTCGGGAGGCAGTTGAGGACGTTGGCGATCTTGTGGAACCAGCAGCGCTGCTCACGGGTGCCCGGGAACACCTGCCGCACCGCGGCCCAGAACCCCAACGCCCCATCGCCGACCGCGAGCACCGGTGCCCTCATCCCGCGCCGCTGGCACGAGCGCAGCAGGTCCGCCCACGACTCGGTGGACTCGCGGTGCCCGTCGTCCAGGGCGATGAGCTCCTTGGTGCCGTCAGCGCGCACCCCGATCATCACCAGCAGACACACCTTGTCCTGCTCGAGGCGGACCTTGAGGTGGATCCCGTCGACCCACACGTACACGTAGTCGACCTCAGCCAAGGAGCGTTGGTTGAACGCCCTGGCCTCGTCCTGCCAGGCCTTGGTCAACCTCGTGATCGTCGTCGGCGACAGCCCGTGGCCGGTGCCCAGGAACTGCGTCAACGCCGGCGCGAAATCCAAGCTCGACAGCCCGTGTAGGTACAACAGCGGCAACACCTCCGCCACCTGCGGGGACTTGCGCGCCCACGCCGGCAGGATCGCCGAGGAGAACCGGACCCGCTGCCCGCTGACCTCATCGACCCGCCTGTCGTTGACCCGCGGCGCCCGCACCGGCACCGCCCCAGCAGCGGTGGTCACCTCCCGCGGCTCGTGGAACCCGTTACGGACCACCAACCGCCGACCGGCCTCATCACGCTCGTGCGCGTGGGCCTCGATGTACGCGGCAACCTCGGCCTGCAACGCCACCGCGAGCAGCTGCCGGGCACCATCACGCACGACCTGGTCGAGCAACGACCCGCCACACCCGGTGCCCTTCTCGTGCGACTCGTTCTCCTCGTGGACTACCTTGAGCATGGGCGTACCTTCCCGAGCCGGCGCGCCAACGCCGACCCTGATCAGACTTGCATGGGCTTCAGATCTTGCTCGGGAGGTACGCCCTCTTCACGACACCTCGCCGAGGCCCATCCACAGGTTCTGATCATTGCTCCGACGTGCCCCCAGCATGGCATTACGACCCAGATCTGTCGGACAACCTTCTCAGGCATACCGATGCGACCGCTTGTGTCGTCCCGGCTGGCGGCTCTCAACGCTGATGCTGCTTGCCGCTAACCTCGATCAGCGGCCGCACGTACGGCGAGGCTTGGACGTTTCCTCATTTGCCGCGATCCGGGCGGGCGCATACGACGCGATCAGGCGGCGTAGTGACGCACTGATGCCGTTGTTGGACGCGGCTCAACGCCTAGCGTGGGGCACATGGCATTCATGCGGCTTGCGTTCTTCCCCGGCGGCACAACTGAGCAGTGGGCGGCTGTCGTTGGAGCCGTTGGTGACGTCTCATCGCCGGAGGGCCGGCGTGCCTTTGCCGCCGGACCCGTTGAGGACGGTTGGCAGGTGATGCAGTTGTGGGACAGCCGCGAGGGCCTCGAGGGTTTCAACCGCGAGGTCTTCTTCCCCGCGGTCGCTGGTCTTGGTGACCGCGGGTTCACCCAACCCCCTGTCGTCCGTGACATCGAAACCGCCATCGCCTGGATCGGCGAACAGCAGATCTGACGATGCCGACCTGGGCCGGGTCACCGCTATTCGCCTTCGGCAGTCGACATCAGCGACGCCTCCACGCTCATCTCGCGGCGAAGAGACGCACGTTTGTAACGTCGACCTACTCGTGCGTCAGGCTCCGATGCCAGTTCCGCCTACACCGTCGGCCTGTTCCCGAACCGCTCCAAGCTTCTCGAGATCACGCCAAGTCACGCCGTGCAGCTGGTCCATGACGGCGGCTCCGAGGTCGCCGAGAACTGCGTTCAGAAGCTGGTCTCGTTCCATCACCAGGTCGCCCAGAGCGATCCGGTGCTTCTGGTAGACGGCGGCAACGCTGCGCGGTGCCTCAAGCAGTCCTTGGAACGGGGTGATGCCCCTTTGCAGAAGGCTGGCGGTGCTCTTCATGGCCTCTACCAACCCACGCTCGACTCGGAACCCGCCGGGCTCATGAGTCACGTGCACCACAGCGTCGAGGATCGCTCGGCCCCATTCGTGCGCGTCCGGGCTGGCTCCGGTAGATGCCAGCGTCGCTGAAAGGAGGTCAGCCAGCGCGAAGTCGCTGCGGTTGGTATCAGAAGAGCCTTCGTCGCTGAGGGTCGCGGGGTCGCCTCCGATGCTCCACCAATCGATCCTCGTCGGCGGGGGCAGTGCGCTATTTGCGTCGGAGAAGGGGGTGCTCTCGAGGAAGCCACGGTAGGCCCCGAGCGGGGAGGGGTGGGAGGAGGTGATGACGATGTGAGGTGCCGTGATGCGCTTGGCCTTCCGCTTGGCGTCGGCACCCCACAAGATGAACACCACCCGCTTTGGCTTGGCGTTGATGGCGTCAATGACAGCGTCCGTGAAGGTGGCCCATCCCTGTCGCTCCCACCGCCAGCGTCGGTGAACCAGGTGGTCTTGCTTCGAGCCGGCCCGCACGGTCAGGGCGGTGTTCAGCAGGAGGACCCCTTGGTTTGCCCAGGCCTCCAAGTTGCCGTGTGCCGGAGCGTGCCCACCAAGATCAGATTCCAGCACCGCATGGACGTTCCTGAGCGAGGGAGGCTTCTCGACGCCGACTGGGACCGAGAAGGCCAGCCCATGCGCCTCGCCCGGGTTCGGGTAGGGGTCCTGTCCGAGGATCACGACCTTGACGTTGTCGAAGGAGGTCAGCTCGAATGCCCTGAAGGTCTGAGACGGCGGCGGGTAGACCTCGTGCTTGCCCCGCTCATCGCCCACGAACTCGAGGAGCTTCGACCAGTACTCCTTCTCGAACTCCCCTGCGAGGCGATCACCCCAGTCATCCGGGAGGAGTGGTTCGCCGCGCTCGAAAGCCCAGATTTCGGGTTCCTCCAGGCCAGTCTCCTCGGGCCAGGGCGGGGCGGACCCGGACATGTAGACCTCGCCCTCCGTGGGGACCACAAGAGGCCCGTTGCCTACGAGTACCTCATCGGGACGGTCAGGGTCGTGATGCCCAACGATCCAGAGTCCCTGGAGCGGGTTAGGTGTCGCCGAGATTGCCACGTCGGGCATTGCCTGATCGCGAAAGTAGGCATCCGCTTTCGCCATGGCTTCGACGCGAGCTAGCATCCGGCGCGGCGGCAGGCCGGCGAGCCCCTCCTGTTGCGCTGAAACCGCGGACTCCCAGGGGTCCCGCTGGCCGATCTCACCCATCCAATCGCCCAATCTCCCTCACGGGCAGCTTCGTTCACTGCCCTCCCAGACTACTCAGCACATCCGACACCGCCGCAGGACAAGCTGCCCGAGCCCAAGGGTCAAACGCATGCTGTGACGCTCGTGGGGCCTCTGGCCGCAGCGGCGCAGTGACGCACCTCCAGGGATTGGCCGGATGTCTGGCCTCGCACCTGCTAGCCGCACACGGGCTCAGGCTTGCGGGCCGCCTTGTAACCCATTATTGTTGCGGACAACATCAATGGGTTACATCAGAGGAGTTGGCATGGCCCGGTCTTGGATACCAGTGCTGGTCGACATCGAGGACTACCACGAGATCACGGCCATGGTGGCTGAGCGCGCGAGGGCTCGGGGCGCTTCCGGGGCATCAGAGTTGCCGGCGATAGCCGTTGTGGGACCAACGAGCCAAACCTTGAACACCCCCGACGGCGACCAATATGCGCGTACTGCCGCCGCCGCGCTGGAGAGTCAGATCGCGTGGGAACTAGAGGACCTCGAGCGTCTTGCTGATCCCGAAACCCGTTTCGAGACCGCGAGGCGATGGGCGCTCGCCATGGACGCTTGCCTTAAACACATCGACGACCCTTTTCCGTTTATCTCAACGGAGCAGGTCTGCAACGAGTCCGGCATGACCCTTAACCAGTGGCGTGATGCCCCACGCAAACTGCCTGCACACCTCGCCAAGCACTACCCAAACGTGCGGAACTGGCCGTTGGCGGCCATCGAGGGTCGCAAGGTCGGCAGGGACAACCAGATCTATTGGGCTCTGACCCAGGAACAGGCCCAGCGCTGGAGGCAGGTTCGCGGTGCCTGACGTCAGCTTTACGCCCGGCTCGTACCTCCGCGAGCTTCGGGGCGGATCGGCAGCCACGCGCCCACAGGCCATCGCCTACAACAGCGATTGGACGGACTACGACCGGCAGGTCGTGGCACGCGAACTGGACCGTGTGGCTCCCAGGACGGCGTATCTGTGGCGGACTGAAAGCAACGCCTACATCCGGGCCACTGACACTCAGGGGCACGCACTGCTCTACATCGCTGCGGGATACCTGTGGTGGCACGCGGACTATGCGCCGGAACTGCCTCAAGGTGTCGAGCGTGACGGGGACGGGTGGATCCTCGCGTTGTCAACTCGCCGCGAGTCCGGACCCCGCCGTAGCCCAATCGAGGACGAGGCGGCCGAGATCTGTCCGAAGTGCCGCATGTACGTCTTGTCCGCGAGCGGAGTTTGCTTCAAATGCGATGAGTGAGCCCCCTCAACGGCAGCGGCGACGCGCCGGCTCGCGGCGCTAGGACGCAGGTAGAACTTCGCAGATCAGGGGGACTCCGCACTGCTGGGCTTCACGGCAGAGCGGGCTCGCGCTGGTCTTGCTGGAACTGTAGGGCGGCGTCTTCCGTGATCAGTCCTTCGTCCGCGAGCCACTGGATGGCGCGGATCTGGGCCCGGGAATCGCGCAGTGCCTGCCAGGCCGAGATCAGCTCGGGGTGTCCCTGGTAGAGCGCGTTCTTGAAGCGCCGGAATGCGCCCTTGCCCTCCAGCGAGCGGCGCAGGCGCTCGCCGATCCCGCGGTCGCTGATGCCGTCGGCGAAGTCGACCATGTCCTGGTACCAGACGTAGGACGGCAGGGGGTCGATCAGGATCAGGTCCAGCCCGTCGAGCTCGACCGGGTTCTCCCCATCGATTCCCAAATCGCTGGTCCAGAAGGCAACCTCGCCCGTCTTCGGGTCGATCAACCAGCGGCGCCCGTAGTCAGTCTGGTCTGCGAGTGCGGTGGCGATCTCCTCAACGTCGATGGCATCCAGGTCGAGCATCTCCCAAGCGTAGAACCGAGGTTGGTCACGTGCACCGGTCGACGGCTGACGGGTACGCGCGGCTCGCGACGCAGAGACACGAGGAGCGACCCTGCGCACGAGTCCGGCGGCGAGCGGGCGCGGTGGGTGTGCTTGTTGCGGAAGACTGCTCCGAGTGACCGACCTCCATCCCGCGGCGAACTCGGACGAGGGGAAGTGGTTGCTTCGATTCGGCGTGGACTGGCGCGACCTTGTTCGGTACGGCCCGCCGTGCTTCGAGGTCTACGTGCGCGTCGCCTTTGACCACGCGCCTGACAGTGCCGGTCCGGCCGGAGAAGATCCTTCCGTTCGCCTGGCGCTCGCGACGCTCGCCGCATTCACCGCCACGCCCGCCCGTGGGTACGCCGCGGTCTGGGAGGGGTGGACGAGCGAGACCCCGGCCCCTCCAGCGCCACGTGTGCCGATCCCTCATCGAGCGATGCTGCTGTTCACCGGACCGGTCCATGAGCTCCGAGACGCGCCCGCCCTAGCGTGGTTCGGCTCCGCGCAGGGGACGTATCAGGAACCGCACTTGGTGTGGCCGGAGGACCGAATGTGGTGCCTGGCCTGCGAGGTCGACGAGGAGATCGAGTTCACCGTGGGATGTTCCGACGATGCCGCCCGCGCCCTGGACAGTGCGCTTCCCGGGGCTGTGCGGCGGGCCCAGTATGGGGAATCGACGCCGCTGTACCGCGAGCCCCGTCAGCGTTCATCGAGCTGAGCGCGAACGGCTCGCCAGCTGTCAGGCGGCGATGTGGGGTACATCCAGTTGGGTAGGTGGATGCCTGGCGGGAGGACGTCACCAGTGACCCCACGCGACGAGAAGGAGGAGGAAGGCACCAAGCAGATACCACGGGAGACCCGTCGAGAATCCGCGCCATGACTGTGGCCGGAAGGTGCCGTCCAGCGGACCTCGGTTGGGACCTTTGACCTTCTCGGAGATCACGACATCCGACACAATCCCAACGCCCAGGCAGAGCAGCGCGAGAATCAGCACCCCGCTCTGGATCGTCATCGACGACATCCTCTCAGTCTCATGCCCAGCCCGACTCCGCTGGGGCGAGTGTGCGGGCGTGGCCGGTCCACTGACCGCGGTATGACGGCTGCCTGAGGGCCTCTACTCGGGTTGGTTCCACGGGTTGATGATGCTCACGCCGAGGGGTTCGAAGTGCTTGGTGTTGCGGGTGGCGATGGTCATGCCGGCGCTTTGGGCGATGGCGGCGATGAGCGCGTCGTCCAGTGGTGCTCGGTCGGGGACGGGGTAGGTCGCCAGGATCCGCGCGGCGGGCAGGTCGAACGGGAGTACCCGGCCGGCGAAGGCGGGCAGGACGTGCTCCTCGAGCCACCGGCGAAGGACAGCTCCCTGAGCTGGGTCGGTGCGTTCCTTGGCGACGACGCCACGCTCGATCTCGGCGATAGTGAGCGCCGAGACATACTGGTCGGCCACCGGCATCGCCGCCACCCATGCCTGCACCTGCGGCTCGCGGCCGCGGACTCGCAGCGCGGAGACCACGTTGGTGTCCAGCAGGTACCTCACAGCGCAGCGGTGCGCGCCGTCAGGCCGAGCCGGTCCGGCTCGAACTCGATTTCGGCGCCCTCGTCCATGGCGACCAGGTCCACAATCGATGCCGGCTCACTGGCGACCGCCTCGGCGAGGATCTCGCGAGCCTCGGCCTCCACCGATCGGTGGTGCTGCTCGGCGCGGGCCCGGAGCGCCGCCTTGGTGCCGGCGGGTAGGTTGCGGATCAGGATCTGCTCCATGACGCCACTCCTCTCGATATCGCCTCGATGATATCAACATCTCCTGGCGCAGGTCGAGACCTTCCTAGGTAGCCCCTTGTGGGCGATAGGACGCCACCCTGTGGGCGCAGTTGGCCACACCCCGTTGGCGGCGTACGCGCGCGAACCGGCATGTCCAGTCGCCGGGCTGGCCGGTCCGGCGCCCACAACCTGTGGAGTTCCGAGGCGCTCGGTGGATGGAGTTCAGCGAGTGAGCCTTGGCCTGCCGCGTGTGTCGTCGCGCACCTCGACCCGGCCGAGGCTGGTCTGGACGTACCCCGCGTCGAAGGAATTCTGAGAATCCTAGGAACTTTGCGTCTTCGCAGGTCAGCAGCATTGTTCCTACCCGCGGGGCACGTTCGTTCCTAGCTGATGGGGCTCTTGTGGGGACGAATCCGGGTACATGAGATCGAGATCTTTCTGCCGTGAGTCAACGGTGGAAGGAGCTCGAGATGAGTGTCGCGGAGCAGCTGGGTCTGGATGACCCGAACGACGGGTTGCGGGTGCTGGCGCGGGCGCGCTGGGCGTCCTGGGTTGAGCGGTACCCGAGTCTGGGTGTCGCGTCTGGCCCGGAGGACCTGCGCGTCTGGCTGAGGTGCCAGGACCCGGATGAACGCGACGCGGTGCTCGGCGTGCTGGCCCACCTCGGTTCCGCCCGTGGGGGAGATGACTGCGCTGCGGCCGGGCTCCTGCTGTGGGTGCTGCTGCCCGGTGCCACGGCGATGGCGCACCGGCTCCGGCTGCTCTCCCCGCTCATCGACGAGCTGACCGCCGCGCAGCTGTGGGTGGAGGCACGAACCCTGCCTCCCACCGCGACGGGGCGGGTCGCGGCCACGATCCTGCGCAACACTTACCGGGAGGTCCTGCGCGAGCTGGGACATGTCCCGCCACGGGACCCCGTGTGGTCCAGGTGCGACCTGGTGGACCCGTTCTCGCGGGAGTGGCTGGACACCCCGGCACCGGGCGAGGGCGCCCACGCACGGGCCGAGCTGGAGCTGTTGTTGGACCGGGCCTGCCGTGACGAGGTGATCAGCCCCACCGCGCGACACCTGCTGCTGCGCCTGGTCGCCACCAGCGACGCCACGGACCTTCCACGCCGATGTTCACGCGGTGGGGTGACCGCCCACTCGGTGACGGTCGCGGTCGGGGCCGAGCTGGGGGTGGCGGAGCGAACGGTGCGCCGCCGGGCCAAGCGCAGCCTCGACTCGCTCACCAGCGCGTACGCGCTACACAGGGCGACGGCATGAACAGCGGCGGGGGTCGGCGGCAGCAACAGGCACCGCAGTCCCGGGTGGCAGCCGCACCCCTCAACCTCGTACCCCGGCTGGCCGCTGTGGGCCACGAGGACGACCTCGCCCGACTCCCGGGCCTCGGGCCGACCGCAGCGGTGGCCCGCCGCGTCTCGCCGGATCGGCCTGCCGCACCGGTCCGTGTTCGTGGCCAGTGCTCTCCGTCGAGGGAGCGGTCATGACCGCGGTCACCAGCACCCGCCCGGTGGGCGTCGACGAGCTGAAACGGGCCTACCGGGCGGTGCAGGCGGGTACGTTCCGCCGCGGCCACCACCCGAACGTCCGAAGCCCTCGGTGGTCGCCAACTGGCCCGGTGCTCGCCGTGGTGGGCGCCTGCTCCGGATCCGGCGCCTCCACCCTGGCCCTGGCGTTGGGGACCGCGGCCGAGACGGCCCGCGTGGTCGAGTGCTCCACCCCAACGGCAGCCGGCCTGACCGCGGCAGCCACCGCCGAGCTGGGTCGCGACCCGGGCGGCTGGGTCCGCGGCACCCGCGACGCCGTGCTCATCGAGCGTCCCGCGGACACCCTGGGTGGGCCCCACGAGGTGCCCCATCCGTGCCCGAGCGGCGACCCCACCCTTGTGGTGGTCGACGTCGCCTGGGAGCTGGGCACGGTACTCGCCGGGCACGGGTGGCTCACCGATCTCCTCGAGGGCCCGGGTCCCGTCGTGGTGACCGCACCGGCGACGGTGCCCGGCCTGCGCCGGCTGGACGCCGCGCTGGCAATGCTCGAGCACGCCCACCCCGTGGTCGCGCTCATGGGACCGCGCCGCCGCGCCTTGCCCCGGCCGGTGACCAGCGCCTTGACCGCGCTGTGCCGAACTCACGTCCTCACAGGGCGCGTCGTCCACGTCCCCGCCGACACCCGCTTGCGAACGCGGGGCGTCGACTCCACCCCGCTGCCCCCGGCCCTTCTCCGCGCCGCGACCGAGCTCCTGACCCTCACTGACCTGACCCGAAGGGACCACACGTCATGACCACCACTGCCTCAAACACGTTGGCGGGCCTCGCCGCGCAGATCTGCCCGGTCGCCCCACCCGGTGCTCAGCAGTACGCCGACCAGCTCATGGGCTACCTGCTGTGGGGCGTCGGGCTGCTGTTCATCCTCGGGGTGGTCGTGGGCATCGGCGCGATCGTCGGGGGACGCGCGTTCTCCATGCCGCACGCGTCCAAGGCGGGCGTCGTCGGGATCGTCCTGGTGTTCGCGGCGATCATCGGCTACCTCGTCCTGCCCGGGATCGTGCGGGCGATGACCGGGTCCGGGTGCGTCTGATGACCACCATCCAGCAGGCTCCCGGGTGGGGGCGCCGGCGGCTGCTCGTCGCCCTGACCGGGGCGGCGCTGCTGGCGGCGGCCCTGCTCGCCGGGCTGGCCTACGTCCTCGTCGACGCCGTCACCGACCAAGCCCCCGCAAACCCCGTACTGGTCTCCTCAACGGCTTCTCCGGCGTCAGGACTGGGTTGGCGCGACCAGGTCGCCGCCGCGCCGATGCTCCGGGTCGATCCGGCCGCCGCCCGGGAAGGGACCCCGGCCGCGACCCCGGGCCGGGCCATCGTCGTCCCGCCGGCGACCCGTGAAGGACCGGCCGGGGTCCCCACGGGGTACCCGCGCACCAGCGCCGGGGCGGTTGGGCAGCTCGCCGCGATCGACACCACCGTGCTGACCGGCATGTCCCTGGAGCGGACCTGGCAGGTCCACCGGGGGTGGGCGCTGCCCGGCGCCTCGCACGTGGGGCAGTGGGTGATGACCGAGAACGTGCGAGCGTTCCTGGCGGCGGCCGGACCCGCAGCACCGGCCGGGGCACCCGCCGCGGTGGTGGCCATCCCTGCGGGCGGGCAGGTCAAGGGAACTGACGGGCCGAACTGGGTGGTGGCGTGCGTGCTGCTGCGGGTGGACGCCACGATCGCCCGCACCGCCTCGATCGCGTACGGGCACTGCGAACGGATGCAGTGGCACGAGGGGCGGTGGCAGATCGCCCCCGGTACCCAGCCAGCGACCGCCCCGTCGACGTGGCCGGGCACTGAACTGGCCGCTTCGGCTGGGTGGCTGGCCTGGGCCGAGACGGGGCAGCCGTGAACACCATGCCCGTGACCGTCAGTGCTGTCCCCGTCGTGGTGCCGGGGGAGGGCTGGGGTCACCTCGTCAACCCGTTCACCGCCCTTGGCAACGCCGCCGGCAAGGTCGCCGCCGACGCCTGGACCGCCGCGATGCTCTCGTTCTGGAACGCCGGGCTGTGGTTCCTCCAGCTGGTGCTGGGGTTCATCGACACCTTTCTCACCCCCGACCTTCGCGAGTCCGGACCGGTGGGCGCCACCTACCGGACCACGTTCTGGGTCGCGGTCACCCTGGTGGTCGCCCTGACCGTGGTGCAGTCCGGGGTAGCGGCGTTCCGCCGTGACGGCCGGTCCGTGGCGCGGCTGCTGGTCGGGTCGGCCCAGTTCGTCATGGTCTGGGCCGCCTGGGTCTCCTACGTGCTGGTGCTGCTGTACGCCTGCTCCGGCCTGACCAAGGCGATCATGGCGGCCACGATGGGCGTCGACACCTGGGTGGCGTGGCAGCCCTGGGGCGAGGTCTCCGTTGAGGACCTCAGCGACGGCACCCTGGCCACCGTGCTCGGGGTGATGGGGTTCGTGGTGTTGTTCGCCGCGATCGGTCACCTGGTCGTCATGCTCACCCGCGCCGCGGCCTTGGTGGTTCTGACCGCGACCGCCCCGATCGCCGCGGCAGGTCTGGTCTCCGAGGTCGGGCAGTCCTGGTTCTGGAAGAGCGTGCGCTGGACCCACGCCGCCGCGTTCACCCCACCGCTCATGGCGCTGGTCATCGGCGCCGGCACCCAGCTCACCACCGCCGTCGTCACCGACGAGAGCGCGTCCCTGTCGTCAGCGATCGGCACCGCCGTGCCCGGGGTGATGCTGCTCCTGGTCTCCACGTTCGCGCCGCTGAGCCTGTTCAAGCTCCTCGCGTTCGTCGACCCCGGCACCAGCTCCGGCGCCGCGATGCGCTCCGGGATGGCCGCCGTCGGCGGTGTCCAGGGCCTCCTCGGCGGCGGAGCAGCCGCCACCGGGGGCGGGAGCGGTGCCGCGTCAAGTACGGACAGCACCGGCCGCGCCAGCGGCGAGTCCACCGGCGAGGACGCCACCGGCGCCCGCTTCGCCCACTCCATGGGAGGCCTGCTCGGCGCCGTCGCCGGCCCGGTCGGCGCCGCCGCCTCCACCGCCCTGAGCGCAGCCGCCTCGATCGGCACCACCGGCGCCGCCGTCACCGCCGACACGACCAACCTGATGGGCGTCGGCCACAACACGTATGTCCCCGACTTCACCAGCTCCCGCCGCGGCAGCGGTCAGGGACCAGCCGACAGCACCGCCCCCGACGTGCGCGGCGACACCCCCGGCGCCGGCACCCCAACCAGCACGACACCGCCGGTGCCGTCGGCGGCCCCTGCGGCCGGCGCGTCGCCCGCAGCCGCCAGTGGCGCTGGTGGTGGTGGTGCGGGGGCCGCCGCTGGTGCTGGTGGTGCGGCTGCCGCCGTCCCGATCGTCCCCGTCTGACCCTTTGGAGGTCCACGCTCATGAGCCACGTCTACGCCGACTACACCAAGGCCCGGATCGGGTTCTTCTTCGGCCTCACCGCCTGGCAGCTCGCCGCCGTCACCCTTGGGGGTCTGCCGGTGCTGTGGAACGCCAGCCGCGGCGCGTGGGTGCCCGCGGGCGCATGCCTGCTCGCCTGGGCGCTGCTCACCGTGCTGGTGATCACCCCGGTGCGGGGCCGCTCAGCCACCGGCTGGTTGCTCGCCGTGGCCGCCCACACCGCCGGCAGCATCACCGGCTGGGCTCGGTTCACCTCGAATGCCGCCCGTGGGGCCGCTGACGACCTGGACGTTGCCGACCTGCCCGGGGTCCTGGCCGGGGTGCAGGTTCACGACGCACCCCCGACCGGGCCCGACCAGCGCCGGGTCGCGCTCATCCAGGACCACGCCGCCCGGACCTGGGCGGTCACCGCTGCGGCGGTCCACCCCGGCATCGGGATGGCCGGGCCGGCCGAGCGCGACCGGTACGGCGACGGGCTGCCCGCGCTGCTCGAGGCCGCGGCCCGCACCGAGCTCATCGACGAGATCATCGTCATGGTCCGCACCGTCCCTGACGACGGCGCCGAACGCGACCAGTGGATCACCCGGCACCGCCGCGCCGGCGCACCCCGGGCGGCCCGGGCCGTCAACGACGACCTGCAGACCACCCTGACGTCCGCGTCAGTGCGCACCGAGGTCTTCGTCACCGTTGTCGTGCCCGAGTCTCGCCTCGCCAAGGAAGCCCGCCAGTCCGGGGGCGGGTTCGAGGGCCGCGCCCGCGTTCTGGCTGCCCTGACTTCCGAGGTGGAGGCGCACCTGCGCGGCGGGCTCGGCATGACCTCGGTGTCCTGGCTGACCTCCCCGGAGCTGGCCGCGGCCTGCCGGACCGGGTTCGCGCCGGGGGACCGGGTCGGGATCATCGACGCCCTCGCCGCGGCCACCACCGACCCCGGCGTCAACACCGACGTGCCGTGGGCGATGGCCGGACCGTCCGGCGCCAGCGCCGTGGTGCGGCACTACCGCCACGACGCGTGGAACTCGATCTCGGCCACGCTCAAGCTCCCCGTCAAGGGCGCGGTCATGGGCGCCCTGGCGCCGGTGCTGATCCCGGGGGCGGGGGAGCGGCGCTCCTTCATGGTCGCCTACCCGATCATCACCGGCCGCGACGCCAACCGGCAGAGCTCGAACTCGCAGTGGAAGGCCGACATGGCCGACGGGCTGCGCGACAAAGCCAAGATGAGACAGCGCACGGCCTCCGCCGACGAGGCCGACAAGGTCCGCGGCCTGGACCGCAAGCTCGCCCGCGGCAACGCCCTGACCCGCCCATACGCCGTGTGCACCGTCACCGTGCCCACGACCGCAAGGGTCGCCGAGCACGGCCGACGCCTCGACGCCGCGATCCGCTCCGCCGGGTTCGCCCCCCTGCGCCTGGACCTGTCCCAAGACGCCGCGTTCGCCGCCTCGAGCATCCCGCTGGGAACCTCGCTCACCCGAAAGGGGGCATCATGACCACCTACCCGCACCGGTACGGCGACACCGACCGCGCCGTGGAGCACTACGCCACCGCCTGCGTGGCCTCCGCGAAGATCCTGAGCAGCGCAGGACTGCCCGACCAGGCAGCCGACCTCCAAGCCGAAGCCGAACGCGCCCGCGCCCAGACCCACCCAGACCACCCCGACTACCCCGAACTGCCGGGCCACGCGGTCGACCGGCCTGCGCTCGACCGAGACGACCTCGCCCTGTCCGACCCCGACCTGTTCGACGCTGACGGCCAGGTCCCGAGGTGGTGGCGATGACCCGCCCCCGCCGTAGCCGTCCGGGCCGCGACGTGGGCCGGCTGCTCGCCGACTTCGGCCACGACCTACCCGCCGCGGCAGTCGAGCCCGCCCGGGCCAAGGAGGCCCGGCTGTTCACCCGCGCCTCACGCCGCGGGCCACGCCGGGCCGGCCGCGGCTGGGCCGCGTCACCGGCTGCGCCAGTGTCGTCCTGGCGGATGACGAGCGACCAGGCGCCGGTGCTGTGGCCACTGATCGCCACCCCCGGCCTGCCCCCCACCGGTGCGCAGATGGGCATCGACGTCCTGTCCGGCGGGTCGTTCTACGCCGACCCGTTCGGGTGGGTCCTGCGCGACGACGTCCCGGTCACCAACCCCAACGTCATGTGCTTCGGCAAACCCGGCCGGGGCAAGTCCGCCACCACCAAGGCGTTCCTGCTGCGGATGATGGACTTCGGGTACCGCGCCCTGGTCCTGGGCGACCCCAAGGACGAGTACGAACCGCTGTGCACCTTCTTCGGGGTCGACCCGATCCGCATCGGCCCCGGCCTGCCCGCCCGGATCAACCCGCTGTCGTTCGGGCCCCTGGCCGCCGGGTGGGACACCCTGGACCGCCACGGCGCGCACACCCGCTCCGGGATCGTCTTCGGGCGCTGGCTCACCCTGATCCGCGGGCTGGTCGGCTCCCAACGCATCGGTGCCACCCCGGTGCCGTTCGGGCCCGTGGAGGAGCAGGTCGTCAAGGCCGCCCTGCGCGACCTCACCGGGTACGCCACCGGCGCCACCCGACTGGCCGAGACCACCATCCCCGCCCTGTGGCACCAGCTGACCACCCCCACACCGCAGCTCATCGAGGAGTGCCGGTACGCCAGCGCCAGGCAGTTCCTCGACGAGACCCGGCTGCTGCGCGACGCCCTCGGGCAGCTCGTCGACGGGGCGCTGGCCGGACTGTTCGACGCCCACACCACCATCGACGTCGACTGGGACGCCCCCATCGCCTCGTTGTCCCTGTCCCGGTTGATGCCGCTCGGGGACGAGGCCGTCGGCATCGCCCTGACCTGCCTGTCCTCCTGGGGACGGGGGATGCGCGAGAACGCGACACCGGGGGACCTGCGGATCAACGTGCGCGACGAGGTGTGGAAACAGATGCGCCTGGGCCCCGAGGCGGTGAAGTCCTTCGACCAGGACCTTCGCCTGTCCCGAGCCGCCGGTGACATCCAGTGGGTCAACGCCCACAAACCCGCAGACCTGCTCTCCGTCGGCGACGCCGGCTCCCAAGCCGTCACCATCGCCAAGGACCTGCTGCACCTGACCGACGTCAAGATCCTCCACGGCCAGGACCACGGCGTCGCCGCCGACCTCGAAGACCTCCTCGGCCTGGGGCCGATCGCCCGCGACGTCGTCACCCGGTGGGCCATGCAGGGCAAGGGACGCGCCCTGTGGTGCGTCGGGGACCAGCAGTACAAGGTCCAAACCGTCCTGCACCCCCTCGAGGCGGCCCTGACGTTCACCAACGACGCCATCACCGGCGCCGCCTGAACCAGGAAGAAGGAAGGAGGCGAGCATGGGCAGCAGCAGCAGCAGCAGCAGCAGCAGTCGGGTCGGGTGGGTCATCGCCGCCCTGGCCGCCGCCCTGCTCGCGGGGCCGTTAGGGGCCGCGGTCGTCCTGACCGCGGTCATCACCCCGGCCGTCGCCGAGCAGCAGCGCCTGGACTGCGCGACCACCGTGGCGGCCAGCGGGCCCTGGCGGCCACCGTTCCAGCAGGCGTACGTGCGCACCTCGGTGTTCGGGATGCGGTTCCACCCGATCCACCACGAGTGGAGGCTGCACGCCGGGGTCGACCTGGTCGCCCTCCCCGGGCCCGGACCGGTCGTCGCCGCAGCCTCGGGCACGGTCACCGCCGCCGGGGACCGCGGCGGGTACGGCAACGCCGTCGACATCGACCACGGCGCCGGCATCGTCTCCCGGTACGCCCACCTCGCCCGCCTCAACACCACCATCACCGTCGGAACCGCTGTGACCGCCGGGCAGGTCCTGGGCGTCGAAGGGTCCACCGGGACCTCCACCGGCAACCACCTCCACTTCGAGATCCTCATCAACGGCGCCCCGGTCGACCCGGTGGCCTTCATGGCTGAGCGCGGTGCACCCCTGGACGGACGCGCCGTCACACCCACCCCCACCGCTCCGGTGCCGGCGGGGGTGGAGGGCGGGATCGGGTTCGACCTGCCCCCGGCGGGCACCCCGCGCCTGAACTCCCTGCACACCCCTCCCGCCCCCATCCCGGCCACGGTCAAGGCCCTCTACGTTGCGGCGGGGAGCAGGTACCAGCTGCCGTGGACCCTGCTCGCCGGGATCGGGATGGAAGAGACCGCCCACGGACGCACGACCGCCACCTCAAGCGCCGGGGCGCGAGGACTGATGCAGTTCATGCCCGCCACGTTCGCCGCGTACGGCGTCGACGGCGACGGCGACGGCCGCGCCGTCATCACCAGCGACGCCGACAGCGTGTTCTCGGCGGCGAACTACCTCACCCGGTCCGGGGTCACCAGGGGCCAGGCCGGGGTCCGGCGGGCGCTGTTCGCGTACAACCACGCTACCTGGTACGTCAACGACGTCCTTTACTACGCCCACGCCTACGGCGGCGGGCTTGTCCTGGGCGACCCGACGAGCTGCGCTGGCGGGCAGGGCGACCCGAGCGCGACACCGCTGCCGGCCGACCGGGTCGCCGCCGTGCTGGCCTGGGCCGGGCAGCAGGCCGGGGAACCGTATGTGTACGGCGCGAACGGCCCGAACGCGTGGGACTGTTCGTCCTTCACCCAGGCCGCCTACCGGCAGGCCGGTGTGTCCATGCCGCGCACGGCCGGTGCCCAACGCGACTGGCTCGCCGCCGGGGCCGGCACCCGGATCGCACCCGGGCAGGAACGCCCCGGCGACCTGATCTTCTGGGACAGCTACCTCGGTCCCAACGCCATCGGGCACGTCGTCATCGTCAAAGACCCCACGACCAGGACGACGGTCGAGGCCAAGAGGACCCGAGCCGGGGTGGGCACCTTTACCTACCGCTACACCGGCCACTCCATCTTCGAGATCTGGCGGCCCGCCACCCCCACCGGGAGCACCCGATGACGACCACGCCGGAACGTCGCGAGCTGGACATCGTTGCCCTCGTCCGGCGTGACGTCGGAAGGGCCGTCCGTGACGCCGCCGACCACACCCCCTCTCCGTACTTCGCGCACGGGCGACTCGACGGCGCCCTGACCCCGTTGCGGCAGAAGCTCGCCCTGCTCGCTCAGGGGCGACCTGACCTGCACGGCAGGGTCGCAGACCACTTCGACGTGACCGACCCCCCCGATGGCGTCGCCGCAGCCGTGACCCGGTACGCGCAAGCCCTGCTCGAGCGACGGCTGCAGCAGACCCCGCCGCCAACAGGGCCCACCATCCTCGACCCGGCTCAAGAGCCAGACCCGCACCCCGCCCGCGGAGCGCGCCACCGTGCCCCACCGCGACCGGCAGCGACACCCCCGCCCGGGAGGTCCCGATGACCACCCAGCCCCCTTGACCGCGAGACCCCACAACCGATCGACCTCGGTCACGCACTCAACTCAGGAGAGGACGCAGAACCATGCAGCAGTCACGACGCACCACCCCCTACCCGTACACCTGGGAGATCCCGCTCACCGCAACCATCACCGTGGTCCTCACCCTCGTCCTCGCCGCGCACACCGCCCGCACCATGGCCAACGTGTTCGCCGGCGCCGGCTGGGACTTCACCCCCCACGCCGCCCTGTTCACCGCACTGCCGGGCATCCTCGACGGTGACGCCCGAGCCGGCCTGGACCCCGGGGCCTCGGCCTCGCCCGCGCTGCTCTACACGTGCCTGGTGCTCGTCGAGGTCGTCACGGTGATCCTCATCGTGTGGGCCGTCATCGCCGGGATGCGCCAGTGGGGCCCGGCACGGGTTCGTGGCATGGCCAGCCGCGCCGAAGCCGACACCCTCCTCGGCGTCGGACGCCTGCGAAAGGTCGCGCCCGTGGTTCGCCCCGACCTGCACGGCAAGGGAGATCGGCGATGACCCGCTTCGACCCTTGCCAGGTCGGGTGGCGCCTCGGGAAGGCGCACGAACCCCGCGGTGGGGACCTGTGGGTGCCCTGGGACCGCACCGCCGGCGTCATCGGCCCCCAAGGCTCCGGCAAGACCCTGGACCTGCTCATCCCCGCCCTGCTCGCAGCCCCCGGAGCCGCCCTGGTCACCCTCACCAAAGCGGATGACCTGCTGCTGTCCATCGGGCACCGCTCCACCAATGACCGCCCGTGCGTCGTGCTCGACCCGTTCGGGCTCGCACCCGGCCTACCCGAGCTCGTGTGGGACCCCATCTCCGGCTGCGTGGACCCCATGGTCGCCGAGAAACGCGCCAAGGCCTTCACAGCCGGCACCGTCTCAGGTGCCGGCGCCCGCGGCCAAGGCGACGACGCCGCCCGGTTCTACGCCGCCGAAGCCGCCAAGGTCATCCAGGGCTACTTCCACGCCGCAGCGCTGACCGGCCGCAGCTTGGACGACGTGCTGCGCTGGGTCGCCAACCCCGTCGCCGCCGTGGAGCCGACCGAGATCCTGCGCGAGCACCCGCACGCCGCACCGTTCTGGCACGGACTCCTCCACGGGGCGCTGCGGGGGGACGACCGCACCGCCGGCAACACCATCACCACCGTCCAACAAGCCCTGGCCCTGTTCTTCCAGGAAGAGATCCGCCGTCGCTGCGTCCCCGGCCCGGGACGCCCGGCGACGGACATCGCCGACGTCATCAAGTGCGGGGGCACGATCTACCTGCTCGGCCGGGAGAGCCCGTACGAGTCCGCGTCACCGCTGATGACCGCCGTCGCCGAACACGTCCTCGACACCGCGCTGACCCTCGCGACCCGGTCCCGGTGGGGGCGGATGTGCCCGCCGATGCTCGCTTGCCTGGACGAGCTGCCCTCCACCGCACCGCTACCGACCCTGCAGACCAGGATGGCCAACGAACGCGCTCTCGGGATCTCGTTCATCTGGGCCGCCCAAACTCGGGCCCAGCTCACCCAGATCTTCGGTGAGCACCAAGCCCGCGCTGTCCTGGGCCTGACCAACACCCTGGTCCTGTTCGGCGGGTCCAAGGACGTCGCGTTCAACCAGGAGATCTCCGACCTCCTCGGCCCCGTGCGCGTTGCCCGCACCACGTGGCAGTCCGGCCGGTCCCAACGCTCCGTCACCGGTGAGGACATCCCCATCCTCACCGGCGCCGAAGTCCGCCAGCTCACCGAACGCCACGCCTTGGTCGTCGCCGAGAACAGCAAACCCCTCATCGCCAAACTCACCCGCTGCATCGACGGCAAACCCGGACGCGCCCTGCTCGACGCCCAACGACAGACCCGGGACCGGCTCGCCGCCACCCAGGACACGCAGATCGCCCCTCAGGCGCGCGCCACCGCAGCCCTCGTCGAAGCCCGCCGCCACGGACTAGGCAACGACCCAGGAGGCAAGCCATGAGCACCGAACCCACACCCGGCCAGCAGCCGCGACCGCTGGCCCGACCGTTTCCTCGCCCTGGACGGCTCGTCGACCACGCCTACTGGGAGCTGAACATCGCCGCGACCGGCACCCCCGAACAGGTCAAGGCCCTCGGCGACCTCCGCAGACTCCCCAGACCCTGGGACCCACCCACCTGCACCCACCCCGACCTACGCCTCGAGCTCTGGGTCTGGCTCGACGACGTCGTCACCTGGATCAACCACGAGCACATCTGGGACACCGAGGCATTCCTCCCCAGCTGCTGGCCCGAACACCCACACCTCGTGCACGACCTCGCCGTCCTCGCCGACCAACGACGACGCGCCGGCATGGCCAACACCAGCGACGCCCTCGAGGACTGGCACCGGTACGCCCTGCCCGCTTTCCTCGACCGCATGAAGGACCGACTCAAGTCCCACTGCGAAAACGGACACCAGCCCTGGCCGTCAGCCAGTCGCCACGCCCGCCACAGCAGCGACCCCCACCGCCGTCAGCGAATCCGGACCTACAAGAACGATGCCGGGCTCCTCAGTCCTGAACCCGGCGCCAACCCGCCGTCTAGCCCTCATCTGACAATCGTGCACGGTGACGTACTCGACAGCGGCACCGGCGAAGTCCTCGACTAGGGCGTGTCTCCTAACGCGTCGAGCCAGATCAGGACGGCGCGTAGGAGAGCTCCGGCTCGGTAGGTCAGGGCGAGCTTGTCGTAGCGGGTGGCCAGGGCCCGCCACTGCTTGAAGGTGTTGAAGCTGCGTTCGACGACGTTGCGGTTCTTGTACCGCTGCGTGTCGAACGCGGGAGGTCGCCCGCCCTTGGCGCCGCGGCGTGTGCGGTTCGCCTTCTGGTCTTGGGGTTCGGCGATGACGGCGGTGATGCCCCGCCGGCGGAGCAGGGCACGGTGGCCGCGGCTGGAGTAGGCCTTGTCACCCAACACCGCGTCGGGGGTGGTGCGGGGACGCCCGCGGCCGCGGCGGTGCACACGCAGCGCGTCCAGCAGGTGCGAGAACATCCGCGAGTCGCTGCCCTGCCCCGGGCCGAGCAGCACCACCAGCGGCCGGCCGTTGCCGTCGCACAGCTGGTGGATCTTGGTCGACAAGCCTCCACGGGAGCGGCCGACGGCGTGGTCAGGCGGCTCCTCGCCCAGATTCTTGTAGTTCGGTAGGTCCCCCTGTGACCTGCTGCGCTCGGGGCAGGTTCGTGCCGTGCTGATGCGCACGGGTGACGGTGGAGTCCACGCTGACCTGCCAGTCGATCAGCCCGGCAGCATCCGCGTCGGCCAACAACTCGGCCAAGACCCGGTCCCAGGTGCCGTCCCCAGCCAAGCGACGGTTGCCGCTTCCACACCGTCTGCCACGGACCGAACTCCGCCGGCACGTCACGCCAGGCGATCCCGGTGCGGTATCGGTAGATGATCCCCTCGACCACCTGCCGGTGATCACGAAAAGGCCTGCCCTGCTTGCCATCCGAAGACGGCATCAGCGGCGAGATCAGTTCCCACTGCGCGTCGGTCAACACTCGGGTTCGAGACATGGGCCCAACAATCACCGACGACCACGCTCAACTTATGGAGACACGCCCTAGCGCAGAGAGCGAGGGCCCAGGGTTCGACACAACCCTCGCAGCCCGCGGGTCAGCGACGAACCCACAACCTACGGAGTGCTGAGCAGTCGTGCTGAACGGGGAGTTCTACGCCTCTGACCCGCGACCATGCCCTCCGCGCGTGGTGGTTGTCTGTGGGGCTTCGCAACCTGATGTGACCCCACATGTGTCCCCACTGTCAGGCGCCGGCCCCACTGACTAGTCCGGATCTAATACCGAGTCCTCCGGCGGTCGTGGGACCGTCACCTTCACAGGGCCTCGCCACGAGGCAATTGCCATGCGCATCTCCTCGTCGAGCTCACGATGGTCGGCAGGGCGTAGATCCACGGGCGTCACGGAAGGTTTCGGAGGTGACGGTCAACCTCGGTGGGTTGAGGTTCGTCTGGCCCCAATCGTCGAGCGACCAGGGCCTGAACCCGCAAGGATCGGGTGAAACCGGCAATAGCCCATATGACTTGGCACTAACGTGCACAGCGTGACCGAACCCTGGGTGTCTGCCGACGTGATCGCCGCGCATCTGGGTGTCACGAAGGACAGCATCTATACCTGGATCGCCAAGAAGGACATGCCGGCCCACCGCGTCGGCCGTCTCTGGAAGTTCCAGGTCACTGAGGTCGACGACTGGGTGCGCAACAGCGGTGCAGACGAGACGTCGAGGCCCTCCACGAAGGAGGCCCGCTGATGGAGATCATCGACAACCTCAACAAGCTTCTCGGCGACGACCTCAAGGTCACGCTCACCCGCGGCTCCAAGCTCCGCATCGCCGCCTCAACCTTCTCGATCTACGCCTTCGAGGCGCTCCGCAAGGAGCTGGAAGGCGTCGAGGAGCTGGAGTTCATCTTCACCGCTCCGACGTTCGTGGCCAGCCAGGCAACGGACAAGGTGAAGAGGGAGCGTAGGGAGTTCTACATCCCGCGGACCAAACATGAGTCGAGCCTGTACGGCTCCGAGTTCGAGATCCGGCTGCGCAACAAGCTGACCCAGCGGGCGATTGCCCGGGAGTGTGCGGACTGGATCAAGCGCAAAGTCACCTTCAAGTCCAACAAGACCGGCGCGCCCATGCAGCAGTTCGCCGTCGTCGACGACCGCGCCGCCTACATGCCGCTCCAGGGCTTCACGTCAGCCGACCTCGGCTACGAACGCGGCGACGCGGTCTCCAACCTGGTCAACAAGCTCGACGAAGCTCCGCTCGCGTCTGCCTACCTCCAAACTTTCAATCAGATTTGGTCCAGCCCTCAGCAGGTCGAGGACGTCACCCAGCTCGTCTACGAGCACATCGCGAGCGTCTACGCCGAGAACAGCCCCGAGCGGATTTACTTCCTGATCCTCTACAACCTGTTCTCGGAGTTCCTCGAGGACATCAGCGAGGACGTCCTGCCCGACGACCTGACCGGGTGGCGCGACTCGGAGATCTGGAAGAAGCTCTACAACTTCCAGCGCGACGCCGCGGTCGGCATCATCAACAAGCTGGAGACCTACAACGGCTGCATCCTCGCCGACAGCGTCGGCCTCGGGAAGACGTTCACCGCGCTCGCGGTCATCAAGTACTACGAGAGCCGCAACAAGTCGGTCCTGGTGCTCGCGCCCAAGAAGCTCGAAGACAACTGGACCACCTACAACAGCCCGTACGTCACCAACCCGTTCTCGTCAGACCGCTTCAGCTACCACGTCCTCGCCCACACCGATCTGTCCCGTGACAGGGGGTACTCCGGTCAGCTCGACCTGAGCAAGGTGAACTGGGGCAACTTCAACCTCGTCGTGATCGACGAGTCCCACAACTTCCGCAACGCCGACTACTCCGAGGACAGGGAGAGCCGCTACCAGCGGCTCATGCGCAAGGTCATCCAGAGCGGCGTGAAGACCAAGGTCCTCATGCTGTCGGCCACGCCCGTCAACAACCGCTTCAACGACCTGAAGAACCAGCTCCAGCTCGCCTATGAAGGCGAGTCGGAGCAACTCGCGGCCAAGCTCGACATCAACACGTCGATCGAGCAGGTCTTCCGCGAGGCCCAGGTCGCCTTCAAGAAGTGGTCCGAGCTCCCCGCCGAGGAACGCACCACGGACACGATCCTGCGCATGCTCGACTTCGACTTCTTCGAGCTGCTCGACGCAGTCACCATCGCCCGCTCCCGCAAGCACATCCAGTCGTTCTACGACACCGCTGACATCGGCGCCTTCCCCAGCCGACTCCAGCCAGAGTCGATCCGCGAGCCGCTCACCGACCTGCCGCAGGCGCCGACGTTCAACGAGATATTCGAGCAGCTCCAGGTCCTCAACCTCGCCGTCTACACCCCGCTGTCCTACGTCTTCCCCAGCAAGATGCAGAAGTACGTCGACATGTACGCCATCCAAGGGGGCACCGCCCGCGGCAACCTCGGCATGACCGGCCGAGAGCAGGGCCTCAAGACCCTGATGACGGTCAACCTCCTTAAACGCCTGGAGAGCTCGGTCGAGGCGTTCCGCATCACCCTTCGCAAGGTCGAGGCCGCCATCGACAACGCGCTCCAAGACCTGGACGACATGGATGCCAAGATCGCCGACCTCGGCGCCGCCTTCGGTGATATCGAGGCCGATGACGACGACTTCGAGGTGCCCACCGCACCATCAGTCGGCAAGAGGTACCAGATCGACCTCGACGACATGGACACCGTCTCGTGGCGCAACGACCTGTGGCACGACCGCGAGACCATCCGCGAGCTCGTCGAGGCAATGGATCTCATCACCCCAGAGAACGACCGCAAGCTCCAACGGCTCCAACAAGTCATCACGGGCAAAGTCGCGAGTCCGCTCAACGGCGGCAACAAGAAGGTGCTGCTCTTCTCGGCCTTCGCCGACACCGCGCGCTACCTCTACACCAATCTGGAGCAGACCGTCCACGCCGACAACTCTCTCCACCTCGGGCTCGTCACCGGCGCAACTCGCCCCAAGACGACCCTGGGCGACGGCTTCGACTTCCAGAAGCTGTTGACGTTCTTCTCCCCCGGCTCCAAGGACAAGGCGGTCGTCTTCCCCGACGAGCCCGGCGAGATCGACCTGCTGATCGGCACCGATTGCATTTCGGAGGGCCAGAACCTTCAGGACTGCGACTACGTCGTCAACTACGACATCCACTGGAACCCGGTCCGGATCATCCAGCGCTTCGGCCGAGTCGACCGCATCGGGTCAAAGAACTCCGTGATCCAGATGGTCAACTTCTGGCCCGACATTAGCCTTGATGAGTACATCAACCTCAAGGACCGAGTCGAAAACCGGATGGTGATCGCCGACCTCGCGGCCACCGCCGATGACAACCTCCTCACCCAAGAGTCCAACGACACCAAGTTCCGCAAAGAGCAGCTCCGCCGCCTCCAAGACGAGGTGATCGAGCTCGAGGACGTCCGCACAGGCGTCTCGATCACCGACCTCGGGCTCAACGACTTCCGCATGGACCTGCTCAAGTACATGGAGCAGTACGGTGACCTCGCTTCCTCACCCAAAGGGCTCCACGCGGCCGTCCCTGCCGATCCCGAGCGTGGGCTGCGCCCCGGCGTGATCTTCGCGCTGCGCAGCGTCGATGAGCAGGCGAAGATCAACCGCCACAACCGCCTTCACCCGCACTACCTGATCTACCTCAGCGACGACGGCACCGTCGTCACCGACCACACCGAGGTCAAGCAGCTCCTCGACCTGATCCGCGCGAGCTGCCAGGGCGCGCACGAGCCGATCCCCGCCGCCTACCACGTGTTCAACCAGCGCACGAACGAAGGCGCCGAGATGGGCGCCTACTCCAACCTGCTCAACGAGGCCATCAGCTCCCTCATCGACGTCACCGAGCAGCGCGACATCGACAGTCTCTTCTCCGGCACGAAGACCACCGCCCTGCAACAGAACTTCGAAGGGCTCGATGACTTCGAGCTGATCGCCTTCCTCGTCATCGTCGTGCCCGGGGCGACAGATGGCTGACCTGATCCAGTGGCCCGAGACCGCGAAGGTCGACCGGGTCATCCCCAAGGAGCGCCTGTACGCCGAGGCCAGCGCGGGCACTGCCCTCAAGCAGCGGTTCGTCGGCGAGGTCCAGCGTGTCCGATGGGCCTACAAGCTCGGGAAGGAGTCGGTCCGTCTGGCTCCCGGCGAGGCCGTTACCGAGATACAGGTCTTCGTGCTTGACCTCAAAGGGTCCAGCCTCGACAACTCGGTGCTCGCCGCCATCGACAAGACCATCCCCAGCACGATCATCTTCGAACTGCACCGCGAGGACGGCCTCTGGGCCGAGCAGGCAATGGCCGCCGCCTACAAGCGTGCGGGCGGCAAGACCAAGGGCACCGACTACTTCCGCACCGGCTGGATCAGCATGGATCGGCCGCGCCTCCCGTTGCCCGTCGCCCTTGATATGGACGGTCTCTACGACCAGTTGCTCGGCCGTCTGCTCCCCCACCCCATCAGGCCCGTCGAGGAACTGTCGGACGCCCTCGACAGAATGGGACGCATCCGCGGGCTCACCCGCGAGATCTCCGCGCTGGAGAAGAAGCTCCGCACCGAACCCCAACTGAATCGCAAGTTCGAACTCCGCAAGCAGATTAAGGAACACGCCGAAGTGCTCACCGAGTTGACCGACCCCGCACCGACCAACAAGGAATGACCGTGGACAAGCTCAAGATGCACGCGCCGGACCTCACCCAGCGCAACATCGACGCCATCGCCGAGCTGTTCCCCACGGTCGTCACCGAGAGCATCGACGCAGACGGTAACCCAGTCCGCGCAATAGACTTCGACGCGCTCCGCCAAGAGCTCTCCGACCACCTCGTTGAGGGGCAGCAGGAGCGCTACCAGCTCGACTGGCCCGGCAAGCGCGCAGCCGCGTTCGCCGCCAACGCCCCCATCGCCAAAACGCTGCGCCCGGTGCGCGAGGAATCGGTCGACTTCAACTCGACGAAGAACCTCTTCATCGAGGGCGACAACCTTGAGGCACTCAAGCTGCTCCAGGAGTCCTACCTCGGCAAGGTCAGGCTGATCTACATCGACCCGCCCTACAACACCGGCAACGACTTCGTCTACGAGGACGACTTCGCCGAGTCGAGGGCCGACTATCTCGCACGCTCGGGCCAGAAGTCGGAGATGGGAGACCGCCTCGTCGCGAACACCGAAGCCAACGGCCGCTTCCACTCCGACTGGCTCAGTATGATTTATCCCCGAATTCGACTCGCCAAGGCGTTGCTTCGGCCAGACGGGTTCATGTTCATATCTATCGATGACCACGAGTATGCGAACCTCAAGAGGGTCTGTGACGAAGTGCTCGGGTCGTCGAACTACGTAGCTACGTTCGCTTGGCAGAAGACGCTCACGCGCAGGAATGACGCAACGCTCGTCTCGACTGCGCATGAGTATGTGCTCTGCTACGCGCGTGACTTCACGGTCGGGCGCTTCAATCGCGTCGGTACTGACGCAAAGCAGCGTGCAACGTACACCAACCGTGATGGGGATCCGCGGGGTGACTGGCTTGCGGTGCCCTTCCATGCACCGAACTTGCGCCCCAACCTGACATACCCGATCACGACTCCAAGTGGTCGTGTGCTCATGCCGCCCTCCGGGCGGCATTGGAGCACGACGAAGGAGAAGTTCGAGGAGCTGCTCGCTGACGGCCGGATCTACTTCGGCAAGGACGGCGATGGCATGGCTCAGAGGAAGAAGTTCTGGTCCGAGCGCGAGGAGGGCATGATCCCTTGGACCTGGTGGCCCCACGAGGAGGCGGGCGAGAACCGTGGGGCGACGAAGGAGATCAAAGATCTATTCGGCGGTGAAGTCGTGTTCTCGGCGCCAAAGCCGACCAAGTTAATCGCCAAGATCCTTGAACTAATACCCGCAGGTGAGGACGACATCCTTCTTGACTTCTTCGCCGGCTCAGGAACCTCAGCGGACGCGGTCCTTCGATGGAACGCCACCCATCCGACGAAGTGGCGCTTCATTGCGGTCCAGCTGGCCGAGCCACTCGAGCCTGGCTCGGCGGCCGCGTCACTTGGACTGAGCTCGATCGCCGCGCTCTGCGCCGAGCGAGTCCGGAGGGCCGCCGCGGCGCTCCATAACGGGACAATCGACCTCGAAGAGAATCAGGATCGCGGGTTCCGTTACCTGCGTGCCGACTCCGAGAGCGCGCTCTCGGTGCTTCGTTCGCCCGATGACCTCGCCCAGGCATCCCTCGACGAGCTCACCGACAGCGTGAAGCCGGACCGGACCGACGAGGACCTCCTCTTCCAAGTACTACTCGACTGGGGCCTCGATCTGGCCGAGCCGATCGTGGTCGAGGACATTGCTGCACGACGAGTGCTGTCGGTCGCCGATGGCGCTCTTATTGCGTGCTTTGCAGACGAGGTCACCGAGGCCGTCGTGCGGGAGATTGCCAATCGGCGGCCGCTCCGCGCTGTCTTCCTTGACGCGGGCTTCGCCACGGACGCCGCGCGGATCAACGCCGAGCAGATCTTCCGCGAGGTTTCCCCCGAGACTGAGGTAAGGGCGATCTGACCCCATGAAACTCCAGTTCAAGGTCCAGCAGTATCAGACCGCGGCCGTCGATGCTGTGGTCGAGGTGTTCGCCGGGCAGCCTTATGCCGACGGGGTGAAGTACCGCATCGACCCGGGCGGGAATTCTGCGCTGACGCTTCTGGAGGGCGCGGGACTGCGCAATGCAGAGGTCGCACTGACGCCACCACAGGTCCTGACGAACGTGCACCGCGTGCAGCAGGGACGCGGGTTGGAGCCGTCGAAGGACCTGAAGGACCCCGTCAAGAAGACCGCGGCGCCTCTCAATCTGGACATCGAGATGGAGACCGGCACAGGTAAGACCTACGTGTACATCAAGACGATCATGGAACTGCACAAGCGGTACGGGTGGTCGAAGTACATCGTGGTCGTGCCGTCGATCGCGATCCGCGAGGGAGTGCAGAAGTCGTTCGACATCACTGCCGAGCACTTCCAGCAGCTCTACGGCACCAAGCCGCGAACGTTCATCTACAGCTCCTCGCGGCTGCACGAGGTGGAGCGGTTCTCCTCCGATTCCGGCGTGCAGGTGATGATCATCAACATCCAGGCGTTCAACGCCACCGGCAAGGATGCCCGCCGCATCTACGAGGTGCTTGACGACTTCCAGTCTCGCAAGCCGATCGACGTGATCGCGGCGAATCGGCCGATCCTGATCATCGACGAACCACAGAAGATCGAGGGCGACGCGAAGAAGCCGTCCAAGTCGTTGGAGGCGCTCGGGCTGTTCAATGCCCTGTTCGCGCTGCGCTACTCGGCGACCCACAAGATCGAGCGAACCAAGGTGCACCGACTCGACGCAGTCGACGCCTACAACCAGAAGCTCGTCAAGAAGATCGCCGTGCGCGGCATCACCGTCAAGCACCTGGCTGGCAGCACCGCCTACCTCTACGTGGACGGCCTGGAGATCGGTAAGGGAACGGACTTCCCGAAGGCGCGCGTCGAGCTGGAGGTACAGACCGCGCAAGGCATCAGGCGGCAGGTCAAGCGCCTCAGCCAGGGCATGAACCTGCACGACATCTCCGGCGGCATCGAGGCCTACAAGGGCCTGTTCATCCGAGACGTCGACGCGAACCGCGACATCATCGAGCTGAGCAACGGCGACATCATGGGCGCTGGCGAGGTGACCGAGGACGTGGCCGAGGAACAGAAGCGGCGCATCCAGATCCGTGAGGTCATCCGCGCCCACCTCGACAAGGAGCGCGAGCTCTTCGCGCAGGGCATCAAGGTACTGTCGCTGTTCTTCATCGATGAGGTCGCCAGGTACCGCGACTACGACCGCGAGGACACTCTCGGCGAGTACGCCCGGGTGTTCGAGGAGGAGTACGAGGCGGTGCTTGCCGACTATCTCGGCCAGCTGGACCTCGACGAGGCGGCCGAGCGGTATCGCCAGCACGTCGAGGCGATCCCGGTCCGGTCGACCCACGAGGGCTACTTCTCGATCGACAAGAGGACCGGCCGCTCGGTCGACGGCAAGATCGCCGCGCGCGGTGACTTCGCGGGCCAGTCGGACGACGTCGATGCCTACGACCTGATCCTGAAGGACAAAGAAAGGCTGCTGTCGTTCGAGGAGCCGGTACGGTTCATCTGGTCGCACTCGGCGCTGCGCGAGGGCTGGGACAACCCGAACGTGTTCGTCATGGGCATGCTCAAGAAGAGCGACAACACCACCACGAGGCGGCAGGAGATCGGCCGCGGCCTGCGTCTGTCGGTCGACCAGCACGGGGAGCGGATGGACAACCCCGTCACCGTCCACGACATCAACGAGCTGACCGTCGTGACCGACGAGTCGTACACCGACTTCGTCACCGCCCTGCAGAAGGAGATCATCGAGTCGCTGTCGGCCCGCCCACGCAAGGCGAGCGTCGACTACTTCACCGGCAAGCAGATCAAGCGTGAAGACGGCTCGACCAGCGTGCTGGAGAAGGCACTCGCCCAGGCTCTGTACAACCACCTGATCCGTCACGACTACATCGACGACGACGGCTTGGTGACGCAGGCGTACAAGGACGCCCGCGCCGAAGGAACGCTCGCCGCGCCCACCGCGGAGGCGCTCAAGCCGATAATCGACTTCGTGTGGCCGCTGGTCGATGCGCTCTACCTCGACGTACCCAAGCCGACCGACGGCCGCAAGCCGAAGAAGATCCCGTTCAACGAGACCAACTTCAAGAAGCGCGAGTTCCAGGAGCTGTGGGGACGCATCAACCACAAGGCCGTCTACCAGGTCGAGTTCGACTCCGCCGAACTCATCAGGCACTGCATCCGCACCCTCGACAAGTCGCTCAACGTGACAGTCATGCAGTACCTCGTCGAAGCCGGCAAGCAGGTCGTCGGGCTCGAAGTCGAGCAGCTCGAAGCGGGCACCGGCTTCAAGGTGTCAGAGACGAAGGTCGAGCACTCGGCCGTCTCCGCGGGTTCCACGGTGAAGTACGACTTGCTCGGAGAGATCGCCGAGAAGACCCAGCTCACCCGCCGCACCTGCGCGGCGATCTTCACCGGTATCAACCCGGGCACCTTCGCGAAGTTCAAGCAGAACCCCGAGCAGTTCATCACCGAGGCCGCCCGACTCATCAACGAGCAGAAGGCCACCGTCATCGTCGAGCACCTGACCTACGACCCGCTCGACAACCGCTACGACTCCTCGATCTTTACCGAGAACCAGACCGCCCAAGACCTCTCCAAGGCCGGCGACAAGCTGAAGAAGAGCGTCTACGAGTACGTCGTCACCGACTCCAAGGTCGAGCGGTCGTTCGTCGAGAAGCTCGACGTCAGCGACGAGGTCGTCGTCTACACGAAGCTCCCCCGCGGGTTCTTCATTCCGACGCCCGTCGGCGACTACAACCCCGACTGGGCCATCGCCTTCCGCGACGACACCACGAAGATCAAGCACGTCTACTTCGTCGCCGAGACCAAGGGCTCAATGTCCACCCTCCAGCTCAAGGGCGTCGAGAACGCCAAGATCGAGTGCGCCCGCAAGTTCTTTGCGTCCCTCAACGAGAAGGCCGAGCACGAAGGCGTGAAGTACGACGTCGTGAAGGACTACGACACCCTGCTCCAGTTGGTGGCCGGTTGACCACCACCGCTCAGGAGTCCGGAAAGGCACGCGTTACCCGGCTGAAGATCGAGAAGTTTCGCGCCATCGGCTCGTCCGAGATCGAGTTGGGCGACACGGTTGCACTCGTTGGACAGAACGGCGCCGGCAAGTCGAGCGTCCTGCGCGCCTTGAACGCGTTCTTCAACTTCGAGGCGGAACGAGACGCCTTCGAGGCCGGCCTACACCGCTACTCATCAACCACGCAGTCGATCATCGAGGTGGAGATTGCGGGTCTGCCTGCGGGGGGCTTGCCACTCGACGGCGCAACGGGCATGTTCCTGGGTCGGCTGAAGTTCCAGAGGAAGCCGATCTGGCAGGTGTGGAAGGCAGGCAAGTGGGAGACAGTCCCAGAATTCCACGACGCCTTGAGACAGCACATCACCTACGCCCTCGTTCCGATTCGCCGTGACCACTGGGTCGCCCATGATCCTGCGGGAGGCCTCTTGGAGAAGGCTGTCGAGCCGAACGGCGTCGACATCCAGCGCCACGTGTGTGTGCTGTCGGTGGGCCTGCGCCCGGTGCCCTCGACCGGCAAGCCTCGAAGGCACTTGCGGTCGAAGACGAGCTCTCGACCGGGTTGTCGGGTCTGAGCACCCGCACCTCAGGCTGGTACCGCGCCGCCGTCTCAGGGGCCACGCAGGACGAGGCCCTCTACCGGGCCACCGCGGTGCGCCAGCTCTGCGCGCCCCAGGCCCGACTCGTGCCACCGGGGTGTGTCACTGAGTGGGCGAGCCGAGGTCGTCGAGGATCGATTCCGCCGCGGGGGTGAGGGGGTCTTGAGCGAGGTGTTCGTGGCCGGCGATGCGGACGGTGACTTGCTGCAGCGGCCGCAGCGTGTTGACGATCTTCTTGATGCTCATCCCCGTGGCGTCCTGCAGGTAGCGGGCGACGGCCAACGCGGCGAACACGATCGTCAGGTGGGCCTCGATCGCGTCGCGGGTGTGGTGGAAGATCGGCCGGGCTCGTAGGTCGCTCTTGCTCATCCGAAACGACGCTTCGACGTGCCACAGCTCGTGGTAGCTGGCGATGACTTCACCGGCGGGCATCACCGTCGCGGGGATGTTCGTGACGTACCCCTTGAGCCCGACCACCCGACGCGCCCGCGCCAGCGAGGTCTCGTCCAGGCTGCGTGAGCCGTTCTTGACGGTCACGAACCGCGGGGTGCGGGCAGCCTTCTCCCCGGCGATCACGGCCTTGGCGCGGTTCTCCTGCAACGTCAATGTCTTGGCGTCGCGGGCAGCACGTTTGGCCGAGTACGCCCACACCGCCCGCCACGACCGCTCGTGCACGCCCGGGTCCCACACCGGCTCCGCCCGCTTCTTGTCGTCGTTGACCCCGCGGGCCGCGGTGGTGGCCACCCTCGGGGTGATGGTGTCGATGACCTGCCCGTCGGTGAACGCGTCCCCGTGCCAACGGAAGTGCGACGCCAGGTCGGCCGGGGCCTTGGTGACCCTGGAGCCGACGATGAACCGCAACCCGGCCTCGTGCAGGTCCTTGAGGTTGCCCGCGGACAGCATCCCCGCATCAGCGACCACGACCATGGCCTCGATGCTGTGCCGCTTCTGGAACTGGCGGATGATCGGGAGCATCGTGGTCGTCTCGGCCTTGTTGCCCTCCCAGCAGCCGATCTCCAACGGGAAACCGGCCCGGTCCACCAGCAGCCCGACAATGATCTGCGGGTCCACACGGCGTTCCTTGGAGTAGCCGACCTTGCGCAGCTCGTCCTCGTGCTCGGCCTCGAAGTACAACGTGGTCACGTCGTACAAGCACAGGGAGACATCCCCGCTGGTGGAGGCGTGCTCGAAGCACGCCGACGCGACCGTGTCGCGGTAGCCGCGCTCCTGGGCGCGGGCCAGGCAGCGGAACATCGTGCGCAGCGACCCGTGCCCCACCCCCAGCTCGGCGAGCACCCGCAGCGAATCTGCCTTGCTCGTCGGCTCCACGATCCGGGCCAACACCAGCTGCTCGAACGCCTCGTCGCCCACCACGTCGAACCCCAGCCGGGCGTACACGCTCGACAGGACCTGCCAGAGCACCGCGGACCGCTTGCCCGTGATCACTCCAGGCCGCTGCGGCAGGCCCTCCTGCTCCAGGCCCACCCCGTCCAGGTCGAACGCGTCCTGACCGGGCCGCAGTCGTCGACGGGCCTCAGCCATTAGCACCGCCAACTCGCCCTCGCTGCGCGCGGTGCCTACGTGCTCGAGGACGACATCGCGGCCAGCGCGACGCTCCGCGATCTGAACCTTGGTGCTCCCAGTGCGACCCGGGGACTTCCGCACGAACACCACGAGCCCGACACTACCGACCCCGGGGTGTGTCATCCCGGCCACGACCGAGGCCCTGACCAGCACCTTTGCCGTCAGCGCCGAGCTTCACCCATCCAGTGGCACGAGTCGGGTCAGGTGACCATCTCGAGGCCCGCCGACAAGTACGCCGTGGCCCGGGAGTTCATCCCGGGGGAGAAACTCGGGACGACCGCACACAAGCGCCGGAGGCCGGTGACGACGTTGGCGGCCGCGGTCCCGACAGCCACCGCGAAGGTTGGCGACCGTGTCCGCATCCACCTGGGCGAGACATCGCGCACGCGAGGAGAGTGGCTGTGCTTGGACTTTCATGGACATCGGGTGGACGCCACTATCGAATCGGTCTCACGTTGCGCCCCACCCGGGTGTCTCGGACGACGTGGTGCGCCTGGCGCTCTCGACTTGACTCTCGAGAAGCGGCCGCATGTAGCCCGATCGGATTGGGCGTGACAGAGTCCAGGGGACGTTGAACCCGGGCCCCCGAACCGCGGGCCGCGGCCGCGGCCGCGGCCGTAGTTGCGTAGTGGGACGGAGCCTTGTTCCAGCTCGCGGCGGCCTCAGCGATCGCGCTCATCACCTCGTCGATGTCGTGCCGTACAGCGTCGGCAATCTGTCTGCCCCGGTGGAGCCAGAGGTCCGGGGTGTCTGCGGCGATGATCGTGGCCACTGACCGGAGGGGCGCTTGGCAAGGTAGCTGAGCTAGTCGCTCAGATATGAGGTTCTGCGCAAGGGGATGAGCGCCCGTCAGGGCCGCGGTGAGCGCTGCGTGGCCGTTGCTGCTGAGGAGGCCGGCGGGGTCGTACCCATCTGGCAGCGCCAGCGTGCGCGGCATGACTGCGTGTTGGGTCAGCAGCCAGTAGGCGCGTTCGGCGGCGGCGCGGCCGGCGGTGTCGGCGTCGGTGGCGACGATCGGCTCCGGGTGGAGGGTGGCGAGGAGCCTGGCTTGGGTCTGGGTGAGGGAGGTGCCGAGGGGAGCGACTCCGACGAACCTGCCGGCGCCTGCCGAGGTGATGGCGAGGGCGTCGAGGGGGCCTTCTACGAGGACGGGAACGGCGCCACCTTCGACCAGTTGCGGGTCGACCCCGTAGAGCACCTCGCCTTTGTGGAACAGGGGTGTGGTGGGGGTGTTGAGGTATTTCGGCCCGTGCTCGTCGCCCGCGTCGGGGTGGCGGCGGGCGACGAACCCGAGGATGGTGTCGTCGGCGGTGATGGGCAGGACGAGGCGGTCTCGGAACCGGTCGATGAGCCTCCCGGTGCGTGCGCGGGTGACCAGGCCGACGGAGAGCATCTCGTCATCGCTCACGCCTCGGTTTCGCAGGTGGGTGACGAGGTGGGTCCACCCGGGTGGGGCGTACCCGGCCCCGGGTGGGGTCTGGTCGGTGCGGAGCCGGTCGCGCAGGTAGGGGCCGGCCCAGGCCGTGTCCAGGCGCTCGGCGTAGAAGCTTCGAGCCATGTCGTTGATGTGGGCGGCACGCTGTGGGGTGAACGGCGCGTCGTCCCATTCGGCGGCGTGGGCGACCATCACCTCGATCTCGGCCGGGGTGGGTTCGAGGACGCCCATGCCGGCTCGGCCGAGGGATGCGGCGTTCAGGGCGGTGTACACGTCGTCGAGCGTGCTGGCCGCGTGGTCGATGTTGACCGGGCTGAGGCTCGCGGCCGAGGTGCCTTCGATGCCGGGCGTGCTGGGCGGGAGCCACTCGAGGTCCTCGTCGTGGTCCTCCGGCGGGGGAGGGGCCGTGTCGTCACCGGGTGTGGGGTCGGTGAGCAGGCTGACCCGCCAGACCATTGCTTGGGCGTCGTCGAGGTCGACCTGGGGGTCGCGGTTGCCGGCAATGGACAGCAGGGCGTCGAGGGTCTGGCCGCGGGCGAGTGCGTGGTCGACCACGGTGACCAGGGCGGGCCACCACGCGCTGGTTTGCATCGCCGCGGAGCGGTCCTCGCCGACGGAGTCGGTGAGGTGGTCGACCCACACGGGGGAGAGCCGGTGGTGGTCGTTGTCGGCTTGGGTGGCGAAGGCGGGCGCGAGGTGGCGGCTGATCCGCCACCACAGGGCGGATGCCGCGTGGTCGTCCGGTAGCGGCGCCGCCAGGGTGGTGCGGAGCAGTGCATGCGCGTCGATCCCGGCGCGCCCGACCGCGGCGAGTCGCGCTGCTAGCTGCGGGGTGAATTCGTCCCGGCGGGTGTCCGGGGCGAGGGTGTGCAGCAGGCGGTTCCACTCGGCCAGCGCGGGGGTGTGGGCGGCGCCCAGGCGGTGCTCGAGGCTGCGCTGCCACAGGGTCGGGGCCTTGGCGAGCTGCTTGGGTCCGGTGGGGCGGTGGTCGCTGTCGGGGACGGTGTTCGCGGCCCGCCATACGGCGAGGTCGCCGAGCAGGTCGGGGGAGGGCCGGGCCTGCCCGGACGGACACCAGGAGGGGGTGGACTCGTCGGCTGAGACGGTGTCACGGATCTGGTCGGTGAGCGTGGTGACGAGGGCCGCCCTAGCTGTCAGGTACGGCCCCCAGTGCATGTTCTCGCGCAGGGCCTGGGGGATGCCGGGCAGCCACGGCAGGGGTCCGGCGCTGGCGTTGCGCAGACCGGTGTCGTCCAGGCGCCAGTCCAGGACCGCGGCGCGGTCGCCGGCGGTGCCGAGCTCGCGAGACGTAGCCGCGCACTGGAGCGCGGTGAGGGGGTCGGTGCCGGTGGCGCCCAGCAGGACCAGATGAGCCCGCAAGGCCGGCCACGCGGGATCCTCACCGATACCCGGCACGACCCGCTCGGCACCGGCCTCGAGTGCGGACGTCGCGGCGGGGCCCAGGTGGTGCTCGGCGGCCACGTGAAGGGCATCGAGGTAGCGGGCGGCGGCATCGCCGAGCCGGGCCTGCGGGGAGGCGTGTTCACGCTGCGTGCTGGTCGCGGAGACGGGGGCGTCGTCGCGGGCGAGGATGTTCTCGAGGAGGTCGGTCGCCGTCGGGGGGTGGACGTTCTCGGGCCGGATGACCGTGTGCGGGTCGCCGTCGCCGACGACCTGGAGGTAGACGTGGTTGGCGACCGCGCCGCGGGTGAGCATCGTGTATAGCTGCTGGCGGGTCTCAGTGCCGGTGGCCAGGCCGTGCATGGTGTCCACGGAGATGCCTTGGGCGCCGTGGATGGTGGTGGCGTACCCGAGCTCGACGGACGCGGTGACGTACTCCGCCGGCAGGGTCAGGTACCGCCCGGTGCGGACGTGCTCGACCGCCAACGACCCGTCGCGGCCGGCGTCCTGGACGGTCCAGCGGTCGCCGTTCTTGACCCAGTCGTGCAGGGTCAGGCGCAGCCGGCGGTCGTTGGCCCGGGTGACGACCGTGTCCCCGACAAACGCGGCGTTCCCATCCGCGAGCCGTGCACCGGTCCCTGACTCGGCGCCGAAGATCCCCGGGTGTTGGCGGGTCATGCGGTGGGTTTGGGCGCGTTGGTTGAGCTCGGAGACGAGGTCCCTGGTGGGGGCGAGCATGATCGCGTCCAGGCCGTGGTTGCGGTCGTGGGCCCAGGCGGTGAACACGTCCTGGGTGAGCGTGGCCAGGTCGCCGACGTGGACCCGTCCGTGGTCGAGGTAGAACCCGAGCGCCTCGGTGCGGCCGTCGCGCAGGGCGAGGGAGGCGGCGCCTTCGGCAGGGTCGGTGAACCGCATCAGCTCGGACAGGTGCAGGGCGCCGTGGGTGGCGGCGATGTCGCGGAGGACACCGCCGGCGCCGATCGCGGCGAGCTGCTGGGTGTCGCCGATGAGGCGGACCTGACCGCCGCGGGCGGTCACGAACTGCACAGCGGTGTCCAGGGTGAGGGTGTCGGCCATCCCGGCCTCGTCGATCACGACCAGCGTGGCCGGCCCGATGTCGGTCGCCCAGTCCTGGAGGTCGTCGTGTTCCAGGGACCAGGTGAGCTTGGCCAGGGTGTCGGTGGTCGCGCCGATCTGCTCACGCAGGACGGTGGCGGCGGCGGCGGACGGGGCGAGCCCGAGGACTGTGCCGCCGTCCTCGACCCACGCTCGTGCGAGGGCGCGCATGGCGGTGGTCTTCCCGGCGCCGGCGGGCGCGATGGCGAGCTGGAGGCGGGCACCGGAGGTGGCCATGCCACGCACCAGGGCGGCTTGTCCGGTGTTGAGGGTGACGCCGTTGGCGGCCTGCTCGAGCAGGGTCACCGCCACCGACTCGTGGCTGGCTGGGTGGCGGTCCGCCTTGCCCGCGGTGGCCAGGAGGCGGGCCTCGGCGGTGAGGATATGCGTGCTGGTGAACAGGGTGGACCCGGCGACCTCGTACACGCTGGAGCCGTCGGTTCGGCGCAGCTCCTGGGGTTCGTCGATGCCGTCGCTGGTGTGGGTCAGGCGCACTGACGCCACGGTTGCGGCCTCGTGGGTGACGAGGTCGACGACGGTCTCGACGTGGTCGGAGGGCAGGTTCGCGGCGCGGACCTGGCGGTGGGCTTCGGCGCGCAGGTGCCACAGCTGCCAGGTGGCGCGGCGGGCCTGGACCTCGTCGCGGACCTGCACCGCGGTGGTGCGGACCCAGGCCGCATCCACGGTCACCGAGTCACTGGTCACCAGGCCCGCGAGGCGCCCGGCCGTGAGCGCCGCGGTGACCATGGCGGTGACCCCTTGAGGGCCGCTCAGAACCTCTTCGGCTTGCTCAGCCCATGCCTGCCGTTGCTCGGTCAGGGTGCGGGGTTCGTGCTTGGCCTCACGGGTTTCCAGGGTGGCCTGCTGGGCGAGCTGGATGGACTCGACCACCGTCGGTGGGCGGCCGTGGTCGGCCTGGAATGCCGCCGCGAGCACGGCGCGGCGGGCCTCGATCGCGGCTCGGCGGGTGGACCAGCGCTCGTTCAACCGGGGGTCGACCCCGACGACCTCTCGCACTGGGCGTTTGCCCCGGTCAGTGCCGGGACGCTCATCGAAGACCAGGCCGAGGCGGGTCCGCAGGTGTTTCTCCAGGGACGTGTTGTACGTTTCGGAGGCGGTCACGTTGGCCTTGAACAGGATCCGCCCATCGACCGAGAGCCACTTCCCGGTCAGCGTTTGCACCTTGTTCGCCACGGCGACGTGGGTGTGCAGGTCGGGGTCGCCGGCGCGGGAGTCGCGGTGCGTGAACGCGGTGGCGACCAGTCCGGTGACGTCGACCTGACGGACCCCGTTGGCGCCCTCCCTCGTGTACAGCGCATGCGCCTCGATGAACCCCAGTGCGTCAGCGACGGCGTCGTGGTGGGCGAGCTCTACCTGCGCCGCGATGTCCGGGGGTGCGACCGCCCACAGAGCGCTCACGGATTTGACGGGGGAGAAGGTCAGGTCGTACCCGCCGACTGCGGTCGTGCGCGGCCGGGAGTGTTTGGCGATGGTCCCGGCCAGCTCGCGGGCGTCGACCGGGTCCCGGTGGTGTTCGTCGCGGAAGAACTCCAGCGCGACCTGGGTGCGGATCCTCGCCCGGTCCTGCGATGGAACCGGGTAGTCGCGCGGGTGCCCCAGGGAGGCGGCGTGGTCCTCGATGCGCTTCGCGACTTCAACTTGAAACGCGGTGACGTCCGCGTCGTACACCTTGTACGGCATCCCGAGACGGGTCACCGCGCGGTAGTCCGCGTCGGTCAGGTCCGGGCCTTCGAGGCGTTCCCGCCGCTGCTGCGCCAGCGGGTGCAGGCCGCTACCGAACAGGGCCTGCATCTGCGACGCGGTGACCTCGTCCCCGACCGCCAGGCCATCGATCCCGGCCACCCCGGACCCGACCCACTGGCCCGGGGTTTCGCCCTTTTCGGTGTAGTACGTCGCCAGCGGGGTCCGCGCCCCGCCGGTGCGGTCCGCAGCCGCCACCTGCCGGGTCAGGTACGTGTACCCGGTCCCGGCGGTGAGCTTGTGCAGGCTCATCGTCATATACCCCTACGCACGCGGGGAGGCCCTTGGGGGCCAACTAGTTGCGGCTTGCAACTACCTGGATGCATGAGGTGTGCAGTTGACGAGCATTTTCGTTTCGGGGGTCGTCGGCGGGGTCGCGGCGTCGGGGAGGAACTTTCGCGTCGCGCGGTAGGGGTGTGCTCGACATCGGGAGTCGGCGGGGCGGGGGTGTCTCGGGTGGTCGGAGAGCCGTCGCGGAGGGCGTCACCGGGAACCGTGGCTGAGAAAGTTCGGCGAAGGTGGCCCCCAAGCGGCCCGCGACGTGCGTAGGGAGTAGAAGGCACTTTCCACAGTGGAGCCGGGAAGAGGGTGGTTCGGGTGAGCCGACGACAGGACTGGAACCGGGCGAGGCGCACGGCGCTGGACGGGCAGAGCACCTGGCGGGCCGAGCGCAAGGCCAAGGACGACCGGTGCAGCGCCCTGGGTGTTCAGGTCGCGCTCGCGCTGCAGGAACGCGCCGCCTGGGTCGCGCAGTGTGAGCAGCGCGCCGGGCAGGCGCTGACGGAGCTGGTCGAGGCCGAGGGTCTCAGTGTTGGGGAGGCCGTGCGGTGGTGCGCCGGCACGGTCACGGTCGCCGATGCTGCCCGGCTGCGGCGACTGGCCAAGGGCGCCGACAAACAGCAGCCCGACGCCGACGCCGACGCGGGTGACACGTGACAGGACCCGGCACGGAGTCAGCGCTCTCGTACCGGGTCCTGGGTGTCCTCGGTATCAGTGGGTCAACGGTTCGGTGGATGGGTGCCGGTGAGAGTCGCCCACGCGGTGTGCTTAATCCGCGTCGGTGTCGCGCTGGTGAGCAGCCGGGTGGCGCGGGCGGTGGCGACGTCGGACGTGGTGGTGCGGACCGGGGCGTAGTGGTCGACATACTCCACGACGGCCTGGTACCCGGCCCAGGCGGTGCCGCGTATCCCGTCTTGGGTGTCGGCGTCGTGGAAGAGCTGGGACAGGGTCTGCCAGCGTCGGCGCGCGAGGTCACGGGCTCGCCCTGGTGAGTCCCGGGGTGGGGTGCGGAACGTGGCCCTCACGAGGTCGGCGAACGCGGCGTCGGTCAGGTCCTGCTCGATGAGCTGGTCGGCCTGGGTCTGGAACTCGGCCGCGTAGGCGAAGGTCAGGCCGAGGGCGTCGCGGGCGGCGGTGACGGCTGACCGTGCGCCCCTGGTGTGCCGGATGCTGACGGTGGCGGCGTGGTTGCGCAGGGCCGCGGCCTGGGTGTTGGCGCACACGACCCGTACCGGGGTCAGCAGCAGCCGGAACGCGCTGGAGCCGTCGTGGCTGTTCAGGGCGGCGATGTTGAGGTCGAGCCGGTCGATCCCGCCGACGAGGAGGTGCTCGGGCATGGTCATGGTGACGAACACCTGACGCCCGCCGCGCAGGGAGCCGGCGGTGTCGAACACGGCCCCGGAGGCGTCGGCCAGGTGGTTGAGGAACTCGCAATGCTCCTCGTTCTGGATGGGCTGGTACCCGCCGCCGACGACGCCCAGGGCTTGCGGGTGCCCGGTGAACGGGTTGGTCCGCACGGTCGCGTACCCGGGAACGTCCAGGGCGGTGACACCGTCGCTGGTGAGCTCGTGGGCGGTCAGCGGAACCTTGCGCACGTCCCACCCGCCCAACCGTCCCAGGGTCATCGCCTCCTGGGCGCTGAAGGCCCGACCGGCGACGGTCACCCCCAGGCGGTGCCAGGGGTCGGTGCGGGCGAAGATCGCGGCGGCCCGCTCGCCGTGCTTGTCGATGTGGTGGCTCATGGTCTGGGTCTCCTTGCTCGTCAATGGGTTGTGGGTGGGGGCCCGGGAGGGGAAGCGGGGGAGGGGGCTGCCCCTCCCGGGCGGTTCGTGGGGCTCAGGCGGCGTCGCTGTCGTCGGCGCCGGTGTCGGACGTGACCGTCGCGGTGAGGAGCTGCTCGACGTCGCTGGGCTGGTACCCCCACCCGGTGATGACGCCCATGACCCGGACGTCCCACGCGGTGGGGTGGCGCCAGGTGTGGACCCCGGTGCTGGCTTCCCACGACGCCAGGACCGCGGCCAAGGTGCGCACCGTCGCAGCCTTCGCCGTGGTCGGGGTTGCCAGGGGAGTGGCGGGTGACTTTTGCTCGTGTCCGAGCAGGGTCCGCAGCAGCGGGTGGGACTCACCCATCGCCTTGGACAGGGTGTACTGCCCGGTCAGGACCGCTTCGCAGATCAGCGTCTCGGCCCCGGCCGGGACGCTGGCCCGGGTGATGAAGCGTCCCAGCCATGCCCGGCGGACCGTCTGCGCAGACCGCCACGCGGCGTTGTTGGCGATGACCTCCCGGCGGCTGCGCCCGCTATCGCTGGCCCCGTCGTCGTCGTCGTCGGTGGCGCTGGTGTTGGCGGTGGTCGGGCCGGTGCTGTCGTAGCGCGACCGCAGCCCGGCCGCCGGCGGGTCGGTGCAGATCCACACCTGCACGAACCGCAGGGCCGGTTCCGCGTCCCAGTCAGTGCTGGTCGTGTCCGGGTCGTCGGGTTCGTCGGGGTAGGCCCACTGCGCCCGCAGGACCACCGCGGCACCGGGCACGCTGGGCCAGTCGTGCTCGGGGACGGGCTCGCCGTCGGCGGTGACCAGGGCGTCCAGGTGCAGGGTCCATGCCCGGTCGGGAACGTCCTGGGGGTCCAGGACGGGCACCCCCTGCCCGCGCAGGAGCTGGGCGTGCGCCCGTAGGGCGGTCTCCTCGGCGCGGGCGTCGCGCAACCGCTGGGCCGTGTGCTCCAGGGGCCGGCCCCAGGACAGCGCCTGCTCCAGGGCCTGCATCGCGTGCGGGTCGTCCTCGAACTCGGCGAACGTCGCGGCCGCCTCCAGCGTCATGCCGGCGGCGTCCATCCGCTCCCGGGCCGTTGGGCTGGCGGACACGGTGAGGGCCGCGTCCACCGTCGTGCGGGTGATGGAGGTGCGCTTGGTGATCTGTGCGGCCGACACCCCGAGCAGGGACAGCTGCTCGATCGCGTCGCGTTCCTCGGCGGCGCGCATCGCAGCCCGGTGCACGTTCTCCACGAGCTGGTCGGTGACCCGGTCCACTTCCGCGGGGCGGGCGACGACATGAACCGGGACGAACCCGTCCGGGGTTCCGACCGATGCCGCGGCCAGGGTTCGGCGCTGCCCCCGGTAGACCACGAGGCGGCCGTCGTCGTCGACCCACGCGGTGATCGGCTCCAACACCCCGCGGGCCTTGATCGACGCGGCGAACTCCTTCGCTCCCGGGTGGGTGTCACTGCGGACGTTGGCGCCGATGACCAGCGCCCCCGGAGGGACCCGGTAGGTGCCCCCGACCTCGAAACCGGTACTGCCCCGCCTGCTGCTGCGTGTGCTCATGATGCTCAACTCCCCTGATGGACAACCGAACTGGATGCACTCATCCTCCGCGGAGGAACCCCGCCGGGGCAGCCCATGTGGGGGCCTGTGGAGAACGCCGCCGCGGTGTCCCCACCTGGGGATAAACCCGGTGCGTTGCCGCCGGTGAGCTCTCCGTTCCGCACACCACGGGGTTGAGCTGCTCGAGCCGATCTGCTCGCGCCCGATTACCGGGGCGTCTCGCGTCGCCGGGTCTCGGCTGGCCCCACGCGGTGCGGCCCCCGCCATTCCTAGGCGGAGATCTGCAGGAGCCGGCGCCGCACCGGCGCAGGCGGCGGGCCTGCTTCCAGTTGTCGACGTCGTGCCCGCGTGCTGGAGTGTGCGGTGTGGGTGACCCGGTAGGAGCGCTGGAGTGGTTGTCGCGTCGACGCGATGGCGAGTCGGTCCCGCTCATCGCCGCCGGTGCCGGGGTGAGCGCCCGAACCGTGCGGGCGGCGACGGACCCGTACGGACCGTTCCCGGCAGCGTCGAAGCAGCGGGGCCGGACCGTGGCTGATGCCGCGACCGTGCGGGCGCGCACCGACCGGTGGGTGCAGGCGCGCCGGCGCGGGCAGCGGGTGACTGACATCGCCGCCCGTGAGGGCGTGGCCCATCAGCTGGTCTCCCGGTGCACCCAAGGTGCTGGCCCGTACCCGGCGCCGGAGGTGGTGCAGCAGTGGGTCGCGGCACGCCGGGAGGGCCGCACCCTGGAGGCGATCGCGCAGGAGTTCGGAACTGTGAGCGTGGTGGTCTCTCGCGAGACCCGCGCCTTCGGCCCGTTCCGCCCGCCCGGCCCGCGGCTGCCCGACGGGGTGGTCGGGTCACGCGGCATCGCCGCACTGGCCGGGGTCAGCGACACCGCAGCGTTGCGGTGGGTGCGCACCGGCAGGGTCCCCACCCCGGACTTCGTGATCGGCGACGGCCGAGAACTGTGGCTGAACAGCACGATCACGAGGTGGCTGGCCATCGCCGACCTGACCACGTGCCCGACCTGCGGGGCCCGGTGCGTGCAGGTCGCCTCGCACCGGGCCGCCGCGCACCGCTGACAACAGCGGGTCCCTCCGCACAACGGGTCCGCGGCACGCACCTGCAAGGCGCGGGGGCCGCGTCACTCAGGTCAGGGAGAGCACAACACCGCCGGTGCGGTCCGTGTCTCGCGGCCGGGTGAGGCGGGCGTGGCGTTCCAGGTCGACGCGGTGCCCGGAGAGGGCGAGCAGCCCCGCGTAGTGCCCACCCAGCCCGTGCTCGGCCAAGGTGTCGTCGCCGACCAGGGCTAGTCGCCGGTGCCAGTGCCGGGTCAGCGCAGGCTGCGCGTAGGTCGCGCCGATGAGGACCACCAAAAGGGCAGCCATCCAAGGGTGGCCGTCGGCGGCGTTCTGGGCGACCGCGATCCCTGCGACGACGACTCGGGCACGCCATGCCATCCGCAGCAGCGCGACGCCACGCAACGTTCGTCCCGCGGCCGCCACGACGCCCTCCAGCACGACCCAGGGCAGGCACCACACGGCCAGGGCGACCTGGCCCCGGGTCAGCCCGGCTGAACAGATCGCGGCGGCATGGGCGATGCTCGCCGCGGCCTGCTCGTGGGTGACGCGGCCGTGGTGAACGGCCACGACCAAGTCGCGGGGCGCCACGACAGTGGAGCCGCCGCACGCAAACGCGACCAAGCCCTGTCCGTGCGGCTGGACTGCCAGCCGCACCAGGGGCGGGCCCAGCCCGGCGGCGCACGCCCGGGTGATCGCCGGGGCCATGACCGCGGCCTCCGCAGCGGTGGGGGATCGCGCGCCGTGTAGGGCGCGGCACGCCAGCTGCTCACCCACCCCGAACCGCAGCAGGACGGTGGCCGCGCCCAACCCGCCGACCAAGGCCAGCGCCGGCAGGGCGGGCATGGACCCGGCGGCGATCAGCAGCACCACGCCGCTGACCGTGATGGGCACCAATGCGCGGCACCACCCCACCAGTGACGTCGACGCAGTCACGACGATCGCCTCCTTCGTCCCCGGTCCCGACGGGGGGAACGGCTCCCTTCACCCGGGCCTGTGGGTCCTCACGGTCACTGTCGCGCACACCACTGACACCCCGGCACGGGTTATCCACAGGCCGCCGAGAGGTCGGCCCAACAGTCCAGGACCGGGTGACAGTGGGGCCTTCAGCGGCGGGTCAACAAAAGTCGTCTGCCCAGAAGTGGCCCCCAAGGACGCCTTGGAATGCGTAGGGATATATGAACACTTCACACGTTTCGGGCCTCGTGCCCGGCCTGTACGTCCTGCCCAGTGCGGAGCGGACGGTCGCACTGCACCACCTCGCCGCCGCGTTGGCGGTCCTGGGAGATGACGCTTCCCGCGCCAGCGAGCACTCACGTGACGTCCGGTTGCACGTCGTGGCCTGCCAGGCGCAGCACCTGGCAGGAGAGGTTCTCGCCCTCCTGCCCGCGCGCGACACGGCTGGGTTCGTCGTGCCGGACCCTGCCGGGCTGCCCGCGGCGGCGACCGCGGTGCGGGTCGCGCTGGACGCCGAGCACGTCCAGCCCCTTCCCGGGGGGCTCGGCATTTCGCTGGGTTTCCTGCTCGAGCTCGCGCAGGCGGTCACGCCATGAAGGCACCGAGCCGGCTCAGCGTCGGCGAGCTCCTCCTCGAGGGCGACCTCACCGCCCGGCGGCTGCTGCTCGACCCGGACGCCCTCGACGCGGCCGCGATGGTGCGCACGTGGCCCGAGGTCGTCCAGGCCGGCCACGAGTTCCTAGCGATCCTGCCCCGCCGCGGCGGCGGGCCGGGGGTCCACGCGCTGCCCGGGGCGCGCAGCCAGGACCAGACCGGTGAACGGCTGCAGCTCATGGCCACCTCTATGCACCAGCACTTGCGCAACCGGTTCTGGCCAGGCGACGGACCCCCGGACGACCAGCTCCTGGCCATCGCCGGGAACCTCATCCGCGCGCACGACATGGTCGCCAGCCACCGTCGCCCCGCACCCTTGCTCACCCCCGCCGTATTGGCGGACGCTGGCGTCGCCCGCGAACGCGTCCTTCACACCCTGTACGTGGCCGCCCACGCCATCAACGTCGCCGTCCAGGCCCAGCTGCGCGCCCACCCCCGGCCCGGGACGTCCACACCCCGAATCGGCTCGGCGCTGCGCAGCACCCAGCAGCGACTGGCCACGTTCGAGGCCGTCGCCGGCAGGGAGGTCTACCGGACCTTCCCCAGCGACCCTGCACTCGAGCACCGTGCCCCCCCCTCCCAGGACCGGCTGTCCGCGGCCCTGGCCGGGTGGGACATCGCCACCCACCGGGCCCTGGCCCGCGAACCGACCACGGCCAACCTGGCCGAGCTCACCCGCGTCCAAACCCACACCCTGGCCATGACCCGCACCGTCCTGGACGCCGCCGCCTCCCAGGGCGTTCTGGACGCTCCGGCCTACCACGCGCGACTGCAACCGCACCTCACCGCAGCCGAATCAGCCTGGGGAACCCTGCACGCCACCGTCCGGGACCTGACCAGCCACACCCACCGAAGCGTCACCCCAGACCTGCGAGCCGCCGGCTCAGAGGTCGCCCACACGTTCTCCGAGATCGTCATGACCGGCACCACCCTGGCCGACCCCGCCACCATCGCCACTCGCGTCCACCTGCCCGCCACCACCGCGACCCTCCTCGGCGCCCTGGAGGCACCCCACCAAATTTCGCTGCTCCTGCACGACGCCGCCCTCCACCCCGCAACGACAGTCAGTGCCCGAGCCGCCCAACAGTTCCTGACCCCGCTCGAGGCCGGCCGCAAGCCACCAGGTACTGAGCGCCCGGATGCCGCCTGGGTCGACCCCCGGGCCCTGGTCGCCGACCGCGCCGTGCCACCTCCACCACCAGTACGCGAGCTCATCACCGCACAGCTTCGTCACGTCAGCACCACCTCCCACGCGATGTCCAGCGCAGCGACCCCACTGACCGCGCCGGCTCAAGCCCGCCCCCCGCAAGCGCGAAAGGCCCGACCCTCGGCCGCCCGTCAGCCCCGAGCCCGCGTCTCGAGCGCGGCGGCCACTGCGCGCACCGGCGCACAACGGTGACTACCGCCGCCCCATGCCAGGTCCGACGATCGCGACCCCTCCGACCCGGGACATCGACGGACGCGGCCAGCCAGCTGCCCGGTCTCAGCCGGGCCGGGGTTTGGGCTTATCCACAGGGCCACGACCCCTCCGCGGCGCCATCAACAGCGTCTCGGTCGCCTGACCAGCAGGACCCGACGTCGGGCAACCTGCACCCACACAAGACATTTGGGCACCCCGCCTTGCAAGGAGGACAGCATGACCATCACGACCGACGCTGACCGTGACGCCCGACTGCGGCAATGGGCCGCGGGCATCTACCCCGACGAGGCCGCCGTTGAGCTCCTCATCCGCAGCGGATGGACCAGACGCGCCGCCCTCGTCACCATCGTCTCCACCCCAGGCGAAGACCCTGCCGAGATCATCGACTGGGACGTTCTCGGTCAGATGCTCGACGGGCATCTCGATAGCCACATCCTCGCAGCCTCCAGCGGCGAGCTCCGCGTGCTGCGCATCGCCCACGGCATCGCCCGCGGTTTCCTGCATGAAACGGTTCCCGGGCTCGACCGGCACCACACCGACCTCGTCCTGGCAGCAATCGCCCACGCCAACGGCTCCCACCAGCACAGCGAACCCAGCGAGACGCCGGTCAACGGCAGATGGGTGGACAGCGAAACCGGCCTACGCGTGTCGTTCAACGCCTTGCAATCCCTGCACCGATGGCCGAGCACGCCCTAAAGCGCCCGTCTCCTGCGAGCACACCCTGCACGGCACGGCCCCGGTTCTCTGAGCCCGACTCATCGAGGGCGACGCGGCACGGCATCGACGAGCGGATACATCCCGAGGTCGCGTCTCTGCGCCCACTGTGGGCTACCCGGCCAGGGCGTTCTACCGGTAGGACTTGGCAGCGCTCTGCTGCAGGGTTGAATTGGCCCACCGGACGTTCCGTTCGCCCCCTAGAGGGGGCCTGTCCCGGTCGCCTAACCGGACGGGTCTTTCGGGACGCGAGGTGTCCCGGTCGTTCCAGGAACTCACCGCGCCCCGCAAGAGGTTCCCGCTGCGGTCATTCCATGCGTGGGTATGCGACGCCGGCAGCGCCGCGTTGGTCGACGTACCTCGAGGCGAGGATGGCTGGGCTACGAGTGGTCGATTGACCCGGGCGACGCGGTGGCGTGGATTGCAACTTGGCTCACTGAACCGCCCCGGCATGTCGGGAGACTCCAAACCTTGGGAAGGTTGGAGTCATGTCTGGGAACACGTCGAAGAGGTACCCGCCTGAGCTGAAGTCGCGGGCGGTGCGCATGTTCGAGGAGATCCGCCAGGATCACGCCACGGACTGGGAGGCGATGGGCAAGGTCGCCCAGCTGCTGGGGGTGAGCACCGCAGAGACCGTCCGTAAGTGGGTGCGCCAGGCCCAGGTCGACCAAGGCGCCCGTCCTGGCGTCACCAGCGAGGAGTCGGCCGAGGTCAAACGGTTGAAACGAGAGAACGCCGAGCTGCGGCGGGCAAACTCGATCCTGAAGGCTGCGGCGGCTTTCTTCGGAGCCGAGCTCGACCGGCCCTCCCGTTGATCGTGGAGTTCATCCGCGAGCACGCCGACCGCCGTGAGGAGCGCGACAACGGTGGCCTGCGTTGGGGTGTCGAGCCGATCTGCACCGTGCTGACCGAGCACGGGCTGCCGATCGCCCCGTCGACGTACTACGCACACGTGAACCGGCCAGCCACCGCGCGGGAGCATCGGGATGCGGTGCTGCTCAGCGAGATCCGCCGCGTCCACGCCGGCAACTACGGCGTGTACGGGGCGCGCAAGGTGTGGCTCCAGCTCAACCGCGAGGGTATTGCGGTGGCACGGTGCACGGTCGAGCGGCTGATGCGCGAGGACGGCCTTACCGGCGCGGTCCGGGGCAAGGTCAAGCGCACCACGATCGCTGACCCAGCCGGCCCGCGGGCGCGTGACCTGGTCCGGCGCGACTTCGCCCCGCTGGCTCCAGACCGGCTCTGGGTCGCCGACATCACCTACGTCTCGACGTGGAGCGGGTGGGTGTATGTCGCGTTCGTCATCGACGCCTACGCCCGACGGATCATCGGCTGGCGGTGCGGCTCGAGCATGTCCACCCAGCTGGTCCTGGACGCCCTCGAACAGGCCGTCTGGACGCGCGAACGTGAGGGTCGTTCGCTGGAATCGGTTGTGGCGCACACGGATCGAGGGTCGCAGTACACCGCGATCCGGTACACCGAACGCCTCGCCGAGGCGAACATCGCCGCCTCGGTCGGCTCCGTCGGCTCGTCCTACGACAACGCTCTGGCCGAGTCGATCAACGGGCTGTACAAGACCGAGCTGATCAAACCACGCGGGCCATGGCGCACCCTGGACACCGTCGAGATCGCGACCGCCGAGTGGGTCGACTGGTTCAACCATCGCCGGCTCTACGAGTACTGCGGTGACATCCCACCGGCCGACCTCGAGATCGCCTACTACGCTCAAACACGAGCCCAGCAGGAACTGGAGCTCTCAAACCACTGAGTCTCCCGACTCACCGGGGCGGTTCACACGTCCATTTGACATGCGCGGTAGGATTCGCGTGATTTTGACATGCGCGGTAGGATTCGCGTGATTTGCTACGCATTGGAAGTGAGTTCAACGCTGGGCCATCATCATTCCGGCCTGCATCTCCGCCCCAGTGTTCCGCCTCGACCGATCGACGTCGGGAGGACCTTCCGAGACCGTCAGGAGCAGTGTCGATGTCCTTTTCGATCCGGCCAGTCAGGCAGCGCCAGTTGCCTGCGAGGATGGCAGTACTCATCGGCACCCGGACAGAGCTTGCCGCGCCGCTGATCGCGGACCGCCATTGCCTATCAGCGGCCGGGCGCGCTCAGAGTCTTGCTCTCAGCCTGTGAGCGCAGTCGACGTCGCTCTTGTGGCGATCGGGCTGGTCATCTTGGTCGGTGGCGGTGAGCTTCTGGTGAGGGGGGCATCGGATCTCGCGGCTCGTGTCGGCCTCTCCTCGCTGGTCATCGGGTTGACGGTGGTGGCCTTCTCCACGTCGTCGCCAGAGATGGCCGTCACTGTCGGCGCGGTCTTGGAAGGGCAACCCGACTTGGCGGTCGGCAACGTTGTGGGCAGCAACATCGTGAACGTCCTACTGATCCTGGGTGCCTCCGCGCTGCTCCTACCGTTGACGGTGCGCGCACAGTTGATTCGTCTGGACGTGCCGGTGATGGTCGGGGTGTCAATGTGCTTGTTGCTGCTGTCGCTGGACGGCCGCCTGAGCCTTGCTGACGGGTTCTTTCTGGTCACGGTGATAGTCGTCTACACCGCGGTGTCGGTCGTTGTGGGGCGACGCAGTGCGCCGTATGTCCGCGAGTCAACAGTGGGCGAGAAGGAACGACCGGTGTGGCTGCTCCTCCTGGCGGTGCTCGGCGGGGTGGCGCTGTTGGTCGTCGGAGCGCAGCTGCTGGTCGAGGGTGCGGTCGGCATCGCTGAGGGGTTTGGGGTGAGTGGCCTGGTGGTCGGGCTCACGGTGGTTGCGGTAGGTACCTCGCTCCCTGAGCTGGCGACGTCCCTCATTGCTGTTCGACGCGGTGAGCGCGACCTGGCGGTCGGCAACATCGTCGGCAGCAACATCTTCAACATCGCTGCTGTGCTGGGCGTCGCCGCCTTGGTGGCCGATGACGGGGTACCGGTCGCAGACGCGGCCGTGGCCCTCGACATCCCGCTCATGATCGCCGCAGCGGTCGCGCTGCTGCCCGTGGCTTTCACCGGGATGGCCATCGCCCGTTGGGAGGGCGCGCTGTTCGTCGGGTTGTACGCCGCGTTCACCGCTTACGTGGTGCTGGCAGCCACCGAGCACGACGCGCTCGGGGGCTTCACGGCCATGATGATCTGGTTCACCTTGCCGTTGGTCGCGATCACCTTGGTCGTCCTCGGGGCCTACGAGATTGGTCGGCGTCGCGCGGCTCGCGAGCCGCTGGCGCCGTCCTGAGGCTCCGGATGTCCGACGAGCGTCACGACCGGAGGAGGCCGACGTGCTGCTCGCCCTGAGCGCCTTGACGGTCTTGGCCGTCCTGGCTCCGCTCCTTGCCCGCTTGGGCTTGGGCCGGGAGCTCGGCTACGTGTTCGCCGCTGGTTTCGCGGGGGTCGCGATCCTGATCGCGTTCCACGTGCCGCAGATCCTTGACGGGGGCACGGTCGAGACCTCCATGGACTGGTTGCCGTCGTTGGGGGTCTCGTTCGCCCTGCGGCTCAACGGACTCTCGTCGCTGTTCGCGTTGATGGTGCTCGGCGTAGGCGCCTTGATCATGGCCTACTGCCCTCGCTACTTGAGCTCGCACGATCCCCATGGGGCCATCTACGGACTGCTCACGCTGTTCGCGGCCGCCATGCTGGGGCTGGTGCTTGCCGCCGATGTTGTGCTCCTCTTCGTGTTCTGGGAGGCCACCACCTACTGTTCCTTCCTGCTGCTCGGGCTGGCCGGGGGCCGGGCCACCCGGCCGGCCCGGCGGGCTCTGCTGATCACCGCAGCCGGCGGTCTGGCCCTGCTGGTAGCCGTGGTGCTCCTCACCGTGGTCACCGGGAGCACGGCAATCAGCGACATCCTGGCCGACCGCGAGGTGATCCTCGCGTCACCGCTGGCATTGCCGATCGGCGCCCTGATCGCGTTCGCCGCGTTTACCAAGTCGGCCCAGGTGCCGCTGCATTTCTGGCTACCCGGTGCGATGGTGGCGATGACCCCGGTCAGCGCCTTCCTGCATGCGGCGACGATGGTCAAGGCCGGTGTGTACCTGCTGATGCTGGTCTCGCCCATCTTCTCGGGCGTGCCCGCATGGTCGGCGCTCCTGGTCTCGATCGGATTGACCTCGGCGTTGTGGGGCGCCTTCATGGCCCTGCGCCAGCACGATCTGAAGGCCATCCTCGCCCACTCGACCGTCAGCCAGCTCGGGCTGCTGGTTGCCGCCATCGGCGTCGGCACCCCGATCGCTCTTGCCGCCGCCATGCTCCACACCATCGCCCACGCGCTGTTCAAGGCGACGTTGTTCATGCTCGTCGGAATCATCGACAAGGAGGCAGGTAGTCGCGACATCCGGGAGCTGTCCGGGCTGTGGCGGGTGATGCCGGTGACCGCGACGATGACAGCGCTGGCCGGACTCTCGATGGCCGGCATCGTGCCGATGCTCGGCTTCGTGAGCAAGGAATACCTCTTCCAAGGAATCTTCCAGGCCGACTTCGCCCCAGCGGCGGGGCTGGTCGCCGGCTCGATCGCAGTCGCCGCATCGGCGCTGACCACGGCCTACGGGCTGCGCATCGTCTACGGCGCTTTCGGCGGCAGCACTCACCAACCCGGCCTCTACGAGCCGTCGCCGGCGTTCCTGGCCCCAGCGGCGATCGCGGCGTTGGCCGGGTTGGTCCTGGGCGCCGGCATCGACTTGTTGAACCCGCTCGTGGCACGAGCCGGCGCCGATGTCGTGCCTGGCGAGCCATTGGGGGCGTTCCAGTTCTGGCACGGACTCAGTCCTGAGATCGTCATGTCCGTCATCGCATTCAGCTCTGGGCTGATGCTCTTCCTGCGTCGACACCAGGTGGACCGACTGCTCGACCGGGTCGTGGTTCCCGACGCCGGGGCAGCGTTCGACCGGGCCCACGCCGGACTGATTGCGTTCGGATACCGGGTCGGGCAGCCGGACCGCGCGGGCGGGACGATGAGCCACCTTGTCCGGCCCCTTGGTGGCGTCGTTTTTCTCGCGGCAGTCGGATTCGTGACGCTGCGCAACCTCCCGCCGGTGCGACCCGCCGACACGGTGGGTGACTGGGTGGTGGTCGGCTTGTTCGCTCTCGGCGTCGCGGCCGCAGTGGTCGCCCGTGACACCCTCGCGGCCGTTGCTGCGCTCGGGTTCGTCGGCTTGCTGATGGCGGCCCTGTTCGTGACCGCTGGCGCGCCGGACGTCGCGCTGACCCTCGTGCTGGTCGAGGTGTTGACCGCCGTCGTCGTGGTCTGGGTGCTGCGTCGGCTGCCGGCGCGATTGCCCACCGGGGACGGGCCGCGACTGCCGTGGTCGGTGCTGCTCGCGCTCGCCTGCGGGCTCGCCGCCGCATCGGCGACGTACGCCCTGACCGGGCGGCGAGGTCCGTCAACCGCCTCGTCGTTCTTTCTCGACAACGCCGAGGCGGCGACCGGAGGCACCAACGTGGTCAACACCATCCTGGTGGACTTCCGGGCGATGGACACCCTTGGCGAGGCAGTCGTTCTCGGCGCGGTCGCGCTCGGGCTGCTCGCTCTGCTCGGCTCCACCGCCGCAGATGATCACACCCCGGAGCCACCCGCCGACGCCGACCATCTCAGCGCCGCCGCATCGGTGTTCCTCCAAGTGAGCGCACGGCTGGTCGTGCCGGGCGCGGCGCTGGTGGCTGCCTACCTGCTCTACGTCGGCCACGACGCCCCCGGCGGAGGATTCATCGCCGCCCTCGTCGCAGGCGCCGCGGCCGCGACCCACCAGATCGCACACGGACGGCTACCGAGGTGGTCGCGACCTGAGCTGCTAGTCGGGAGTGGGATCTTGGTCTCCCTCGGCACCGGACTGCTGGCGAGCGCCAAGGGCGAGGCTGTGCTGGCGCCGTTCAAGCTGCCCGGACTGGACGCGGTCGGTGTCGGCTCGGCACTGCTGTTCGACATCGGTGTCATGCTCATGGTCCTCGGTATGCTGACGGCCGCCCTCGACCGCTTCGCGGCGCGCACCCACCGGCCCGAGTCGTCAAGGGTGCACCCGTGACCACGGCGATCATCGTCGGCCTGCTGGTGGCCGGCGGGGTGTGGTTCCTCGCACAGCCCGGGCTCCTGCGCGTGATCCTCGGATTCGTGCTCCTGGGCCATGGCGTCAACGTGCTGTTGCTGGCGTCGGGTGGTCTCGATCGCCGCCGGGCGCCCTTCGTCGGCGATGGTGCCGGGGACCCCGCCGCCTTGGCGGACCCGCTGCCCCAGGCCTTCGTCCTGACCGCCGTGGTGATCACGTTCGGGGTCAGCGTCTATCTGCTGGCGATCCTGCGCGCGGAGTCCGTCGAAGACCCGGACGTGAGCGCAGCAGATGACATGGACGAGACGGACGAACCGAGGGCGGGCCGATGAGCCCGATGCTGCTGGCGCTGCCGGTCTTCGCTCCCTTGGCAGGCGTCGGAATGGTCTTGCTCCTGTCCCGACGCGGCGCGGGCTCGGCGGGTGCCCCGCCAAGGATCGCTCGAGCGGTCGGGTGGGGCGTCACGGTCGTTGTGCTGGTGGCGTCCATGGTGTTGCTGACCTCCGCCCTCGACGGGGACATAGCGACCCTGCGGCTCGGGGGCTGGCCGTCCGGCATCGCGATCGTGCTCGTCGCCGATGTCCTCGGCGCCCTCATGATGGCGGTCACGTCGCTGCTGGTGCTGCTGAGCCTCGTTTTCGCGACTGTGACAGGCGAGGACGACGGCCACTTCGTCGCGTTGGCCCTGGTGCTCTCCACCGGTGTGTACGGCGCGATGCTCACCGGCGACCTGTTCTCGTTGTTCGTGTTCGTCGAGGTGATGCTGGTTCCGAGCTACGTGCTCCTGATCCGATCCGGAGGGCGGCGTCGGCTGGCGGCCGGACAACGCTACGTCAGCGTCAACCTGCTCGCCTCCACCCTGTTCCTGGCTGGCGTCGGCCTGCTCTACGGCGTCACAGGCACCGTCGACCTCGGCGAGCTGGCAGGTGCTGCCCGCAACCCGGCGGCTGCGCTCGCGACCGCAGTGGTGCTGTTGGCCCTGGGGATCAAGGCCGCGATCGTGCCCCTGCACAGCTGGCTCCCGAGCAGCTACGCCGTAGCCGGCCCCGCCGTGGTCGTACTCTTCTCCGGTCTTCTCACCAAGGTTGGTGTCTATGCGCTGTTCCGGATCTATGCCGTCGTGTTCGACGGCGACCGACGCTGGTTGTGGATCTTCCTCGTCCTCGGGCTGCTCACCATGGTGGTCGGCGTCCTCGCTGCACTGGGGGAGCGCTCCGTTCGATCTGTGTTGACCTTTCACATGGTCAGCCAGATCGGCTACATGCTGCTCGGCCTGGGGTTGTTCACCACCGCCGGGTTGGCGGCCGGCATCTTCTTCCTCGTCCAGTACGTCCTGGTCAAGGCAGCGCTACTGATGTGCGCCGGCGCCATCGAGGTCCGCCACGGCACCGACGAGCTGCGTCTCTTGGGCGGAATCGGCCGCACGGAACCCGTGCTCGCGGGGGCATTCGGGATCTCCGCACTGGCACTGGTCGGTGTCCCGCCGCTCTCCGGCTTCGTCGCCAAGCTGAAACTCGTGCAGGCAGCCGTCGCCGAGCACCAGTACGCCGCAGTGGCAGCGGTGGCGGTCGTCAGCCTGCTCACCTTGGTCTCGATGCTGAAGTTGTGGAACGCCATCTTCACCCAGCCCGAGCCCCAGCCCGAGTCCCAGCCCGTGACGAGACCGGGTGCTGGACCGTCGACCGAAGCAACGATCATGGTGGTCCCGTCGCGCTCTGGTCCGATCCTGCCCCCGGCCGATGCGATCGCGTCGCGGCCGCTGCTGCTGGCCCCCGCGGTCGTCCTGGCCGGGGTGGCGGTGTCGCTCGGCCTCGCTGCGGAGCCGCTGCTCGTTGTCTGCGAGCGGGCGGCCGATGGTCTGGTCGACGTCGGAACGTATGTCGAGGCGGTGACCTCGCCATGACCGGGGCCCGTGCTCCTCGTCCTGTCCGCCTGGCTCTGTTCGTGGTGGTCTACGGGTGGCGCTACCTGAAGGCCAACGTGCAGGTCGCAGCGACCATCCTGACGGGCCGGCCGCGGCTCGCGCCGGCCCTGGTCGAGGTGCGGCTGCGGTGCCGGACCGACGCAGAGGTGGCCGCCTACATGGGCTTGATCACCCTGACTCCCGGCACTATGGCCGTCTCCCTCAGTCCTGACCGCACGCGGCTGATCGTGCACGGCATGCACGCCTCCGACACGACGGCATTTCGCGCAGACCTGGCGCGGCTCGAGGCGGAGCTGCTTGACGCCGTCCGCCGGCTGGAGCGGGGCGGCACGGCCCCCAACGGAATGGAAGAAGGGTGAGTGGCGTGGAGCCGTCTCTGGGCTCGGTGCTGGACCTTGCGCTGTTGGTGCTCGCAGGCACGCTCGTCGCGGCCATAGTGCGGATGGTGCGCGGCCCCACCGACGCCGACCGGGCACTGGCGGCCGACGTTGGCTTCGCGGTTCTCATCGCCGCCGTGGCGCTCCTGGCGGCGCGACTCGACGAGCCGACCCTCTACAGCCTCGTCATGGTGGCAACCCTGGCCGGATTTCTCACCACCGTCGCGCTTGCGCGGCTGGTCGATCGGCGTTCGCCGTGAGTGCCCAGGAGCTGGCCGCTGGAGTGCTGGTGCTCGTGGGCGTCGCGCTGTTCGCGAGCGCCGCGGTAGGACTGCTGTGGCTGCCCGACGTATACGCCCGAATCAACGCGGCCGCGAAGGCCGCCGGACTTGGCGTGGTCAGTGTGTTGCTCGGTGTCCTGATCCTCGACCCGAGTCCGGCCTCGGTGATCACTCTCAGCCTCGCGATCGTGCTACAGCTGCTCACCGTGCCTATTGCCGGCATCGCCATCGCCGAGGCGGCCTGGCTCTCGAGAGCCCCTCGGACACCAAGCACCCAGGACGAGCTCGAATCTCCACCCTGAAGGTCGTGCAGCCCGTGAGGGGCGAGTTGGTGGTCGACGAGCGAGTGGGCCAGCGCGGGAACTGACGTAGCCACGCTCGCGGACCCCGACTGATCAGCTCGGCGACCGGGTTCCATAACCGGGACGGGAGAGACCACTCCTGATCACCATCCGGGCAACGAGGCCCGGACCGACGACAACGGTGGTGATCAGCATGGACGACCTACTCATCCTCCTCGGACTGGCTCTCTGGCTCGGCCTCTGGGCGGCTCGTCAGCTCGGCTGGTGCGGTGTCAGGCGCGGGCAGGCGAGCGCAGCGGCACGGCGCAACCGGCGACACTCGTCCCACGGGTCCGTGCCCGAGGGTGGTTCCGACGGCCCGTACGTCGACGCGGCGGGGAGGCGTCCATGATGCTCCTCAGGCTGTCTGGTGCTGCGATGCCCGCGAGCGGCGACCCGTTCCACCCCCACGTGCGACTCCCTGTCTCGGGTGCCTGGTCGCGCACGGATGCTCGACGAGGTCGTACGTCATCTCCAGGCAGGGTGCTGCGTGCACGTGACCCTGACGATCCCGCACCGCGGACTGCTCTCGTTCGTGCGACGGCGCAGCACTGCCACGGCGGACAGCAACCTTCGCGACCGTCTCGAAGACCTCGCGGGGGTTGCGGGACCCGACGCGAGTCGCGTGACGGTGAGGTTCGAACACGAGCCGAGCGCGTTGAGGGGGGCCTGGAGGGCTTGGGCATGGCGGCGCGGCATCGGAGGACCTGGACACCCGCGCTCGAACGAATGTGCGCTCGACACACTCCTGGCTCCGGCCGAGCCCCACCCCGCTGAAACGACGGCCCATCGGGGCGAATCGACGCTGCGAGGGCAGGCCCCACGTGCGCGCCGACGCAGGAATGCCACTGTCGTGGGACGTCGTCGATGAGCTCCACCGCTGGGTGTCCGTCGGCGATGAAGCCCACCTGGTGCTGACGGTGCCCCACTCCCCGGTCTCGCGCGACCCAGACCTCCACCTCCTGTGGGAACGACGCATGACACTCGACGTCGCCGACCGCGAAGGGGAGATTGCCCAGCTGTGGCCGGGAACCCCGCTCGTGCGGATCGACATCGTCAGGACCCACCCCACCGCGGGCCGCGTTCGAAGGGCACGCCGGTTCGCCCGGCGGACGCCATGACGGTCAGCGAGCGGCGTACCGCCGCAGTGCAAGGTCCGGAAGGAGAAGGATCATGATCCATAGTGACCGGCGCGGCGCCTCAGTCCACGCTCCCGATATGGAGGATTCGCCCCTCACCACGGTTGCCGACCACGTCGGCGGGGGCGGCCGAGCCATTCCCCGGGACCTCACACCGGAGGCTGCCGCGCATCTGACCGCGGCCGGTGGTTACCCCTGCATCTCCGTGCTGATGCCGACGACCCCGGCTGCACGGATGGCGATCGCGGACCGCGAACGCCTCGAAGGCCTGCTCCTCGACGCCGAGCGACGCCTCGACGACCAACCGTTGGGCGACCGCGAGGGGTTGATGTACGAACTGCGACGACAGGCCCGCATGGCCCAGGACTCGAGCACGCAGAACGCTCTCGCGCTCTTCGTCAGCCACAGCGTGTCGCGAGCCTGGACGCTTCCGGTGGCGGTCCACCAGAAGGTCGTGGTCGAGTCCACCTTCGCCACCCGTGACCTGCTCCGGGCGCTGCACCGGACCCCACCGCACCTGGTCCTACGCGTCGACGAATTCGGAGCTCGCGTGTACTGGGTTGCCGCACGCGTCACGCTGCTCGACACGATTGAGTGTCTCCCCGTAGGCAGTGCGCGGCTGGTGGCCTCGCCGAATCTCGAAAGGCCCTACCCGGGGTCGGGGCTCGGGCTCGGCGCGGAGAGCGAGGCCGACGACCGCAGCGACCTGCTCGCCCGGATCGACCCCTGGATGGCAGGCCTGCGAGCAGAGCGCCCGGCTCCGCTCGTCCTGGCCGGCGACGCGGTGCTCGTGAACGAGCTGAGGAGAAGTGCGCGGTGGCTGCATCGGCTCGCGGGGGCCGTCGTCGGCCCCACGGCCAACAAACCTGACCAGCTGTTCACAGCGACAGCGTTGTGTCTGGAGGACTACCTGCACCGACGGGGTCAGCAGACTCTGGAGACTCTGCGCGAGGCCGGAAGGTGTCAAGCCGGTTGAGACACGTCTCGTCAAGCGGTCTGTATCAGGGCCTCCTGCGAGGGCTGGTTGATCCACGCGACGGCGGGCAGTTTCGGTGGCTGTGGTCGGCGGTTCCCGAAGCGCTCGGGGTGGGCGGTGTAGGCCGCGTTCAGGGTCTGCTGCCGTTGGGCGCGGACCTCGGTCGCGGTGCCGAAGTGCACTGACGCCGGGGTGTGCAACCCGATCCCGGAGTGGCGGTGCTCATGGTTGTAGTAGCTGAAGAACCTCTCGCCGAACGCGCGGGCGTCGGCCAGCGAGCCAAACCGCTCGGGGAAGACCGGGGCGTACTTCAGCGTCTTGAACGCGGCCTCGCTGTAGGGGTTGTCGTTCGAGACGTGCGGACGGGAGTGCGAGCGTGCGACGCCAAGGTCGACCATCAACTGGGCAACCGGTTTGGAGGTCATCGAGGTGCCCCGATCGGCGTGGATCGCCTCGGGGATGCCGTGCACTCCCATCGCCTGCTCGAGCATCGTTTTGGCGATCTGGCTGTCTTCACAGGCGGCGATCGTCCAGGCCACGACGAAGCGGGAGAAGATGTCGAGCACAACGTAGAGGTCGTAATAGACCCCGCGCTCTGGGCCACGGAGCTTGGTGATGTCCCAGGACCAGACCTGCCCCGGCTTGGTGGCCACCAACTCGGGCTTGGTCCTCGCCGGGTGCGTGGCCTGGGCACGGCGCTCACCTGCAGCGCCGTGGGCGCGCAGGATCCGGTGCATCGTCGCCATCGAGCACAGGTAGGTGCCCTCGTCCAGCAGCGTCGCCCACGCCTGGGCCACCGACTTGTCGACGAACCGGTCACTGGTCAAAACACCGAGGACCTGGGCGCGTTCGTCGTCGCTGAGCGCGTTCGGCGGCGCCGGCCGCGGCCCCGGCTGCCGGGCCGGCTTGGGCGCCTTGGCCCGGTAGTGACTGCCGCGGGGTCGGCCCAGCAGGTCGCAGGCGGTCTTGACGTTGGTGTGCGAGGCGAGCTCCTCGACCAGCGGGTTAATCACCGCGGCGACCGCCTCGGCGGCTCCGCGCTCTCGGAGAGCGTCTCCAAGAGCGCGTGTGCTTTTCCCACCAGGTCCAACGCTGCGCGGGTCCGGGCCAGCTCGGCCTCGGCCTTCTCCGCCCTGGCCCGCAGTTGCTCGATCTCGCGGTCGCGCCGGTCCCTGGTGGCCGGGGCCAGCCCGGAGCGGGCGCCGGCATCGGCGGCCTTGCGCCACTCAATGATGTGCGAGGAGTACAGGCCCTCACGGCGCAGGATCGCACCACGCTCACCACGATCTGCTGCCTCGTACTCGGCCAGCAGGTTCGCCTTGTACTCCGCGGTGAAGGTGCGGCGCTTGGGCCGGTCAGCTCGAGGTCCCATACCCCCATCATCGACGCAGGAATCAGCCAGGGTCATCGTCATCGGTAGCAACTCGCTTCTCGCCCCGTGCAAGGGAAGGAACTCAGCAGATGTGTCACACCTCAGCCTGACGCACAGGGGGCTGCCGTCAACGATCCCGAACAGGTAGTGGCCGGGCTGGACCAGTGCTGGACGGCCGTGGCAAGCCGGACCCCGGGCACCCTTGTCGTCGAGCAGGGCTACGTCCACCCTCGACCGCCCGGAGAAGGTGGGGGGCCTGTGTCCCACGACCTGATTGACGACCTCCTCGAGCACGCAATTCAAGCCGGCAACCTCATCGCCTTCGTCGACGACGCACAGCTGCATGAGTTCGGGGGAATCGCCCTCCTGAGGTCCAGGTGAATGGAGGCCGCAAGGGTGTTCGCCCGTCACGAACGCAGCGCACGAGGTGCGACACACGTGCGCCTACATCCGACATGCCACACGAACAGGAGGCCACGTGAGCGTCAGCCGATCGGGAGCTGATGGCAGTCACCCCACCGACCCCCGACGGCAGTCCACGGCACGCGAGGACTTCTCACCACTGGAACCATCTCGAGACATCGGATGGCTGTTGACCCTGCTGAGCGCAGTGGGAGCGCTGTGGTCCTCGTGGGGGCTGTTCCCCAACGATCCGGTGGGTAACGCCGCTGGGTATTGGGTCTCCGCCGCAACGACCATCGCCATCATCGGCACCATGTGGTTGCGCGCGACCGACGCCTCGTCGGCAGTAGCAGTCACGGCGCTAGCAGGTGGAACACTGCTACTCCTTGGCGCGCTTCGCGAGTACCCCACCTCCGTCACCGTCACCATGGTGGGCGGTGGCGCCGGCATCGTCGTGGGCGCGATCATGCAGGTTCGTCACGCCCCCGGAACGCGTTAAGCTCACGCAAGGCCCACGCATTGCTGATCGCCGGGGACAGCCCACCCGCCGCAGACGGAACGCCAGGGCCCACGAGACATCCGCACCCACTGATCAGCCGCCAGGCATGACCAACCTCCAGCCCTGCGGCGCGTCCTGGAATCGACGCAGTATCTGGCCATTTTCGCTTGAGCAGGCGGAAGGCCGTCCAGTTCATGGCAGCCGTGACCTTCGCACTGGCCCACGGGAGGACCCCTTGGTCTACCTCTTCGAGAGCATCGACACGGTCCTCGCCGGTGTTGTGCTGCTCCAAGTGGGCTTGGGATTGTGGGAGCTCTGTGTCGGCGACCTGGTTTTGCCGGAGAGTCTGGCAACCCACACCTTCGACGAACTAGAAGCCAAGGTCGCCGGAACTTTGGTGCTTGTGCTGGTGGTGCGCTTCCTGGAGGAACTCGTCCAGGACCCAGAGCCGCAACAGTTGCTCGGACGGCATCGCGGTCACTCTCGTCCGCGGGCTCCTAGTTCCTCTTCAGGCGCTGGCGCCACTGACCGGCGCCCACCGCCGTTCCACTGGAACTGTCCCGATGAGCGATCGGCATCCGGTGACCGACGCGGAGCCGAGGGGTGCCGTCGCAGAGGGTCGCCCTGAGAGGTGGCGCTGACTTGTCGTGGCGTAGGCACGTTGATGTGATATCGTTGATGTGATATCGGAGGTGGTCTCTATGGAACAGATCCTGATTCGCAACTTGCCCGCGGGGACCAAGGCCGCGCTTCGTGCGCGTGCCAAGCAGCGTCACCGGTCGGTCGAGGCGGAGGCGCGCGACGTCTTAACCAAGGCTCTGGAGGGCGAGCCCGTCACCATCGTTGATCTCTTGAGCACCGACGAAGGTGCCGACATCGACTTCGAACCCGAGCGCCTGGGCCTGACGGCACGCTCGGCACAACTGTGAAGTACCTCTTGGACACTAACGTGGCGTCCGCGTTGCGGGTCCGAGGACGCAACCGACCAGTCGAGGTCTGGGCAGCATCGGTTCCCGTCGGTGACCAGTTCGTCTCAGCATTCACCATCGCGGAGATCGAGCGTGGAGTGATTGCCAAAGAGCGATCCGACAACGAGCAAGGAGCCCTCCTGCGTCGCTGGCTCGAGGAGAATGTCCTGCCCACTTTTGCCGATCGGGTGCTGCCGTTCGACCTGTCGGCGGCCCGGATCCTCGCGACCTATCGGGTTCCCGAGCACGCACCCTTCGACGACGCCCTCATAGCCGCCGTCGCGGAAGCCGCCGGAATGACCATCGCGACACGCAACACCAAACACTTCGAACCCCTCGGCGTCTCGTGCCTCAATCCATGGGACGCGACCCCGCCCATCGTCTGAGCCACCCATGAGTACTGGGCGTCGACGGCGGCCACGAGCGGGACACACGGCCGAGGCGGTGTCGCGTGCCTGGCGGCCTTGCACCTGAAGGCGTGCTCAGCGCTGACTGGTGCAGTCGGGACATTGCCCGATGCTCGGGCCGGACCACAGCCCGTGGCCCGGCCGGGCCAACCCTTTGAGGTGCGCCATGAACGCCCTGCTTGTCGGGTACGCCCGATGCTCCACCGATCAACAAGACCTCACCGCGCAACGCGACGGTCTCCTTGCCCTCGGCGTCGAGGTCGACCGTATCTACGTCGACCATGGCCTGACCGGCACCAACCGCGAACGGCCCGGACTTCGTGAGGCACTCGCCGCGTGCCGCGCAGGAGACACGCTCGTGGTCACGAAGCTCGACCGTTTGGCCAGATCGCTACCCGATGCGCGGGCAATTGCCGACGAGCTGACCACAAGGGAGATCAGCCTCAGCCTCGGCGGGTCGGTCTATGACCCCACCGACGCTGTCGGACGGCTGCTGTTCAACGTTCTGGCCATGGTGGCCGAGTTCGAGTCCGACCTCATCCGGCTCCGCACAGTGGAGGGGATGAAGGTCGCGAAGGCCAAGGGCCGGTTGAAGGGCAAGCAGCCCAAGCTCAGCCGCAAGCAGGAAGCGCACCTGGTCTCGCTGGTACACAGCGGCGAGTACAGCACCTTAGAGGTCGCCGAACTCTTCGGCGTCGGACGATCCACCGTCTACCGGGCAATCGAGCGGCAGCGCACCGCGGCGAAGGCCGAACTCGCTGACACCTCGGCACGACGCTGACCTCGCGCGTTGTCGGCGTCCCGCAACCGACACCCTCGCGGGACGTCGACCAGCGAAGCTCCATCGAAGCCGACCGCGGGGCTCCGCGTCCCGACAACGGTTCTGCTTGTGGAACGCCCGGGACTTCAACCTAGCCAGGCGCTCGAGTCGGCTACGAGGTGTGCCACCCCGAGCTGTCACCGGCCAAGGACCCTCGGCGTGGGCTGCTCTCTGCCAACGAGCAACTACCGCTGCGACGTAGACCGATCGTGCAGTCCGCCGGCTTCCTGTGGCGAATCAGCCCGCCGTGGCGACTTTCCACAGGTGGCCATCGGGGTCGGCGAAGTAGCCCTCGTAGCCGCCCCACTCCAACGTTGTGGGCTGCTTGACCACCGTGCCGCCCGCGTTCACGGCGCGCTTCATCGTCTCGTTGACGACACCTCGGGAGTCGGCCGTGAAATGCAGCGAGACACCGCGATAACCGGTGCCTTCGGGATCGACTCCTGCGTCCACAGCCGAGGCGCCCCATTCGTAGAGCGCCAAGTCGGACGATCCTTCACTAGTGCGGCATCTGACGAACCCTGGGTAGTCCTGGCGGACCTCACAGCCCAAGCCCTCGACGTAGAACCGCTTGGCACGGTCAACGTCTCGAACTGCGAGCATCACGACGCTGATCTGGATCGACATGCTGTCTCCTCTGTAGGGGAACCATAGGGATCATGCTTGACCCTTGGAGCCCTCCGCCAGATCTCCCAGCTGCATTCTGGCGAATAGCAGAATCCGGGCTCGGGTACCGCCCGACCGAATCGACACGCCTGAACCGGGCGGCCGAGAATGTCCGGAAGGGGGCATAACCCGACGGCTATCGCCCCTCGCTGGGGAATCGCGCGACGTAGCGTCGCTGCCACGGTGTCTCAACTGCCCTTGCGTCGTAGTGTTCGCGAACGAAGTCGACGGCCTCATCGGCGGAGACGCCGTCGAGCACCGCGATGCAAGCGAGGGCGGTACCCGTCCGGCCACGCCCTCCGCCACACGCGATCTCGACTCGTTCCCACCCGGCCCGTCGCCAGGCTTCGCCGAACGCGTTTCGAGCGGCACGCTTGTCGGTCGGCAACCAGAAGTCCGGCCAGCGAATCCACCGCTGCTCCCAACCCATGGGCACTGGAGGCCGTCCGAGCAGATACAGCCCGAAGTCCGGAGGCGCAACATCGAGCGTCGGTCGCCGTAGTCCGCGACCCCGGATGAGTCGCCCAGACGGCAGACGCAGCACGCCTGCACCCGACGGGTCCCACGCTCTAGCCACCGTCTCAGCGTAGGCACACAGGCTGCGACCGTCCCGTGTGCCGACCCACCTGGGGAATACTCGACCTGGTGAACTCCGTCGACAGGATTGCGGCTGACCTCGGTCATCTGGGCATCGCCTCGGGAGATGTCGTGATGGTGCACGCGTCGCTGCGGGCGATCGGCCCGGTCGAGGAGGGGGCGGTCGGTGTCGTGCGGGCACTGGAGCGGGCCGTCGGCTCGACCGGCACGCTGCTCTTTCTCCTCGGCGCGCGCGACGATCTCAGCTGGGTAAATGCCCGGCCCGAGCCAGAACGGGCCGACCTGCTGGCAGCTGCCGCCCCCTTCGACAAGGACGCCACCCCGGCCGACCCCGAGGTGGGCGTGCTCGCCGAGGTGTTCCGGCAGTTGCCCGGAACGGTGGTCAACGACCATCCCGACGCGCGGTTCGGGGCCCGTGGCCGGCAGGCTCGCGCCCTGCTCGCAGAGCCGCTGCCGTGGGATGACTACTACGGTCGCGGCTCGATCCTCGAACGCTTCGTTCGCGCCCGCGGCAAGGTTCTGCGGCTGGGGGCCGACTCGAACACCGTGACGTTGTTGCATCTGGCGGAGAACCGGGTGGACCTTCCCACCAAGCGCCGAGTCCTGCGTCATCACAAGGTGCTCACCTCGTCCGGGACCCCTCGCATCCGAACGGTCACCTGTCTCGACGACACCGACGGCATCCTCGACTGGCCGGGCGAGGACTACTTCACGACCATCTTGCAAGACTACCTGCATCACCGGGCTGCCCGCCTCGGGACGGTCGGTGCCGCGCATAGCGAGCTGATCGAGGCCGGTGACCTGCTCGACCACGCCGTGGCCTGGATGCACGCACACTTCTCCCCGGACTGAGCCTCCGCGGTTCGCCGGGGAACGCATTGCGGCCACCGTCGGGCGGACAACCTGGGAGACGAGCAGAGATCTCCGCATGGGGATCCGCTTTCGGGACGTCTCGGGCTCCGCCGCGAGTTTGCCCCACACCGCCCACATAGGGCGTCATCGTTCGGCCCCTCGCACTCGGCCAGTTCGCCGATGAGAGGCCGCCTCGGAATCGCTGCTACGAAGGCGCTTCGTTGACCGACGCGGGCAGACTCTGTGCAGTAGCGAGGCCGGCCCAGCCCCCTGGATAGTGTCTCGACCGGCACGCCGCCGTCAGAAGCAAGGCGGTCACCGCGTCGACGGGCGGTTGTGCCCGCTCCGCCTCGACCTGCGCTTCGAAGGGCAGGAAGTCCACACGCGGCACGGGCCAGACCTGTTCGCCGCCCCTCGTCCACTGCGCGGTCGCTTCGTCAGCGGCAGTCGCCTCGGGAACGATCCTCAAGGCGGCAATGCTTTCCCGGACGGCCTCAAAGAGGGCCCTTGCATCTAGAAAGAGGGCAAGGTCGAGCACCGCAGTAGCAAGGTAACTGGCCGGGCGGCGATCGAGCGTTGTGCTTGAAAGGGAGCCACCAAGCAGGCGCGCTGCGGTCACCTCCTCGTCCTCGCCCAACCCTGCCAAGCCCAGTCCGGACATTGCCTCGTCATGTCGGTCGAGCACCCACTTTGCGACACGGCGCAGATACTCGACCGCCCCGTCATGGTCGTAGGTACTGAGAAGCAGCGTCGTCGCAATGACGGACGACGCGAAAAGATCGCTGACAGGCCTAGCCGCTCCGGGCAGCTGGGCGAGGAGCCTGAGCGTCCGCTGAAAGGCTTCCACGCCTGCCGAGTCGCCCTGCTCCCGCGCGACAGCAAGGCCCAGAGCCACGGCCTCCGCGGCGCGGCAGCAAATCACCGGGTAAGTGAGCAAAGCCGGCTCGCTTCGCAGATATCGAGCCACATCGAGCGGGTCGTCTAGAAGCGGGTCCATCTGGTCGCGCACCTGGCTTGCCAGGCTGCAAACGAGACGCCGAGCCGCCTGTTGAAGCCCTTCGGGGGCGAGCGCATCTTGCTCCGCGCACCGGACGAGCTGCAGTGCAACACTCATCGCGAGGTCCAGGCGGCGAACCCGAAGAAGTGTATTGACGAGGATTGCCGACTCGATCGTCGCCCGAAGGCTGCTTCCCTCCTTGGCCAGCCAGCGCCTCCCATACGACTCAATGCGGCGGTCGTTGACGCCCTTATCGAGGATGCTGGTGACCATCTTCAGGAGGTCGACTTCAAGGGCTCCCCCGGCTACGCCAACCGTCGGGTCGTCCAGCATCCAATCAATCAGATCCGAATTCTCCCAGATCTCGACGAGAGCATCTCCGCGGGCGGCTGCCGCCTTCCGGTACTCCGCGGCGTCTGCCGGGGCGGCACCTTTCAAGCGGCCAGTTGTGACGAGCACCGCCACGCGCGGCAAATTGGGGTCAAAGGAAGGGTGCCCGATGGTGTTGTACTGGCACTCGTCGAGCTGTGGTCGAACGCCACGCCATTCGGGCATGCCAATGTCTCCGGCCTTGGACTGGATTAGGTACTGGTGCACCTCACCGGTCTCCGGATCAACCCGCTTCGCCAGGACGTCCTTCCCGAACTCAAAAGCTCCATGAATGAAGTGCACGTCCTTGAAACCTCGGGCGTCGAGGAGGGCCAATAGCGGGCCGTCAAACTCTCGTTCGGTCAGGGTGTCAAGGTAGATCCGGACGACGTCTCGAAGCATGCCACTCCTCCCGTCGACGCTCTAGAACCGCATTCATGCGGGCCTCCTGCTCGGCCGTGGGCTCCCTGTCCCGCAACTTGGCCGCCTGCTCGGGATGTAGAACGACGGTTAGGTCTGGCTTGCCGTCCTCATCGAAGGACATCTCGATCGTCTCCATAGCCTCAATGAGAACGTCGAAGAAGTCTCTTCCCCCCGCATCGATGACGTTCCCCGTCTCGTCGGTCACGTCCGACAGTAGGTCAAACAACCCCCGAACCATCTGCGTCCCTGTGTCGTCAGCCAAGCCGTATAGGTCCGCCAGAAACTGGTCGATCTGGAAGTCGACCACGTCCTGTATGGACACCGTCCACTCATGCCTGACCGTCACCGGCCGATAGAGCGAAGAGGCCTCCTTGGGAGGGACTTCTCCTGCGGCGAGTGGAGCAGGACCGCGATCGGCGAGTTCGGTTCTAGGGATTTGGGCCAAGAGCGGGTGCAAGGCGCGCTGGAGTTCGCCGACTGCTCCCCACAACCAGCGAATGCCGCCGATCGAGTATTCCGTCGGCGCGAGCCACGGCTCGCGGTCGGCCGCATCGAGACCCTCGTCGCTCGCCTCAGCGCCCCCGTCGACCGCCTCCATGGGAGCCATCCTGCTCCATGACCTGCGGAAATGCCCGTCCAACGGTGAATTCAAGTCCTGCGGGTAGAGCAGCCCCGAGCTCTGGCTGGTAGGAAACCGCCACTTGCGCGGACCATCTCGCTCGTCATGGCCGCGGAACCCACGGACGCTACAGGTGCTCGCTTTCGGCGGGACGGGCAGGAGCGCCGGTCGTGGCCAGGACTGGCATGAGGCCAACTTGGCTCGAGCTGCGTCATAGCGCCGTCAGCCGGTGCCGATGGCGGGGCACCTCCTGATCCCGTCAGACCCTCGGCCCTTCCAACAGCTCAGTGTCGCCGGCTCGCCTTACGGTGGCCGACATGGCGCTCTCTTACGAAGACGTTCGAAATTTGCCCTTGCCCGATCTGAGCTTGCGTTTGCTGCAGTCGCTGGGCGCTGAACCCAACTTCAACAACCTCATCCAGGGATTCAGGCAGCGCGGCGGCTACGGCGACCCGGGACCAGCTGACCTTGCCGAGCTGCTGTGTCGGCTATCGGATGCTTGGGCCTGGCTTGAGGCCCACGCACTAATCGGCCCGTCTGCTAAGAACCCACCGGGCGAATGGCAACGGGTGACCTCGGCCGGCGCTGAGGTCTTGAACGACCCAGCCGCGGTGGCCAAGGTGTGGGCTGCGGGTCGTTTGGCTGGCGACCTTCATCCGGCTCTCGCGTCGGCTCGGTCGAATTTCGCCCTTGGTGACTACGAGACAGCGTCGTTCGCTGCCATGAAGGCGGTTGAGGTGGAGGTGCGCAGAGTGGCCGGCCTGCCGAATGAACTACTTGGCGTCGCGCTGATGCGGAAGGCGTTCAGTCCGAAGGACGGGCTACTTCGTGACCCCGAAGCGGAGGGGGGCGAGCAGCAAGCCACTGCTGACCTCTTCGCGGGAGCCATCGGCGCGTACAAAAACCCGGCCAGTCACCGGACTGTTCAGTTCGACGACCCGATGGAGGCTGCCGAAGTCATTCAGTTGGCGGACCTCCTCCTACGCATAGTCGAACGAGCCGAGAATCGCCTTCGGGCATAGAACTGCGACCGTGCATCCTCCCGCCGGTGGTCAAGGCCTCTCTGGCGACTCCATCGGGCGGCAGTCCCTGAATACTCATGGCGCGTCGCAGCGCCGCCAACGCTCGATGCCTGGGGCTCTGCTCGTCACTGGGCGGGGTTCCAGTCATCCACACGCCGAAGAAGTTCCGAGGCCAGACTCAGCCACCCGTCGGGGGCGACGCCGCCGTCGATGCTCGCCGCCACCTCCTCAGGAACGACCCCGTCGGGCCACTCCCTGAACGCACGGATGACAAAGTCTGACCCCTCGCGCTCCCAGTAAAGGTGATGTGAGTGCTTGCCCCCGTCCGCATGCGTAAGAGCGATGTAGCCGTTGAGTCCTTTCGCTATGTCAGTGGAGACCTGACGGAACTGGGACTTGTTTGGGTCAGCCCACCGGCGCCATGCCCCCTCGAATGCGAATGACAATCCCACGCCGGACGGCATGCGCTCCCGGCCGCACATCAGGATTCCCAGTGCGGCGCCTTCGGATACAGCGTTCCTTTGTCTCGACGGTGTGATGGCCATCAGCGAAGGCTACCTAGGAACTTGAGAGTCGGTGGGGCGGGGTCCCAGCAAGCTGCGTCTCATCGCCGCGTGTCATCTCGGCGACCGCCTCGGTGGAGACGATGGCTCCTGCGCGCAGCGCGCGCCAGAGGGCCGCCAGGTCGGCGGCCGTGGTGGAGAGCCCGCCGTCGCCGCTGCCCCGCACCGGGAGGTGCAGCACATTCGTGCTCAGCCCCGGATCGAGATAGCCCAGCGCTGCCCGACCGGGGAGTTCGTCGGAGGGCAGAAACGCGGTGTCGGTTATGCCGGGGGGCCGACATAACCGCTCCATGACCAGGTCCTGGAAGACGACACCCGTCGCGCGCTCGGCCAGCAGCGCGAGCACGACGTACCCGGGGTTGCTGTACGCGAAGCGTTCGCCCGGGGTGAACTTCTGCTTCTGCCCGCCGAGGACCACGAGGTAGTCCTCGATCGTCGCCAGCCCGTGCGGAGAGACTGCGAGGGTGTACTCGTTCAGGTCGCCGACCTGCTCCTCGTCCAGGTAGTCGCCTATGCCCGACCCATGTCGAAGCAGGTGATGCATGGTCACGGCGTCGTCCACCAGGGGCAGATCGTTCCCGAGCAGTGGTCGCGCGGTGGTGTCGAGTGTGAGCTCGCCACTCTGGACGAGGCTCATCACCGTCAGCGCGGTGAAGCTCTTCGGGCCCTCACAGTTGAGGGTGTAGCCGCGGCCTGAATCCGCCTGATTCGAGCAGGCACCGGGCGATGTAGTTGGTGAGGTTGCGGAACCCGAGGGCGGAGCCGCGTAGGTGCTCGAGCCGTCCGTTGATGGCCTCGGTGGGGCCGTTGCTGGTGCCGGGTCGGTGGAAGTAGGCGAGCACGTCGGCGGCTCGCTTCTTCAGTGTCCGGCCGAGCGTGATGATCTCGGTCAAGGCTGCAGGGACGCCGGTGCTGACTGCCTCGATCAGGGTGCGCATCAGCTCGTGCCCTTGGCTGCGGTCCTCGTGTCGGTAGGCGGAGATCATCTTCTGGTAGATGCCCCAGGTCGCTTCGACCTCGGCGTGAGCGTCGGCCGTGAACAAGGCGGTGAGGCGATCGCGTTGTCTGTCGGTGAGGAGGTCAGCGCCGGTGTGCAGGGTCCGCCTGGCCCGGTAGAGCGGGTCGTCCTTGCGGCCGCGGTGACCGTGGATGGACTGCTGGACCCGGTGCCGGCACTTGTCCAGTGCGTCCCCGGCCAAGCGCACCACGTGAAAGGGATCCATCACCGTGACCGCGTCGGGCAGCTCCTTGGTGGTGGCGGTCTTGAACCCGGTGAACCCGTCCATCGCGACGACCGCAACGGCCTCGCGCCAGGCTTGTGGGCGGCCGGCGAGCCAGGTCTTGAACGCGGCCTTGGAGCGGCCCTCGACCAGGTCCAGCAGCCTCGCTGGGCCGGTGCCGTCACGGATGCCGGTGAGGTCGATGATGACCGTGACGTACTTGTCGCCGGCGCGGGTGTGGCGCCACACGTGCTCGTCGACGCCGATCGCGCTCACCCCGTCGTACCGGGCCGGGTCGTCGATCAAGGCACGCTTGCCCTCGGCCAGGACGGCGTCGTTGGCGGTGTTCCACGCGACCGCGAGCCCTGCGGCGACCCGTGCCACCGTGAGGTGCTTGAGCACGATCGCCTCCAGAGCCCACCGCAGCCCACGCCGTGACAACTTCGCCCGCGGCTCCGCCGCCTTGGTGGTGTCCTGACGCCACACGTGGCCGCAGTGCGGACATCGGTAGTGGCGGACCGTCACCACCAGCGTCGTCGGGCGCCACCCCAGCGGCTCGTGCGCCAACTCCCGGGGTGACCATGTCCCTGGGCGCGCCCTCGCAGCCACACCGTCGACACCACTGGTCAGGCTCGACCACCCGACACGCCAGGACCGCACGGTCAGGCTCCAGCCGCTGCCCCACCGCCTCCAGGCCCAGCTCGTCAAGGCGGGCGAACGTGGTCAGGTCAGGGCAAGCGAAGGTAGCGTCAGGCACGTCTAGGTCTTCCAGATGGTCAGTGTGAGAACTTCCATCCTGCGAAGGCCTCGACGCCTACCCCCGCACCGACGCGCCGATCACCCCGAAGTCAGCTCATACACCCTCAACTGTGAAGAGCCGCTCTTCGTGCCGCTGGCGATGCCGAACAGGGTGTCAGGGCCGTTGGGGATTCCCAGGTCGCGCCGGGCCATGCCGTAGCCGCGGCTGACGGCCGGCGCTCCCTCGCGGTCGACACGGATCACCCCGGAGAAGCGCACGTCCGCAGCGATCTCGTCGAGTGCACTTTCCAGACTCACGACCTCACCCCTGTCCTGCCATCCACACCGTCCGTGCCGTGTACAGAGTCGGGCGCCTGACCGGTCAGCGTGGAGATGAGGTGATCTCCGACCCACTGCTCGGCCTGGTCCCAGCTCCACGAGCGGCCGCGGACGAGCAGCGCCCAGAACTCGGGCGACATGGCCATCCAGACCAGGTCGACGGCCTGGGCCTGCCCGAGCGTGGGGGACAAGGGGGTTACTGATTGCAGGTCGCGGACGATGCCTCGGGCGCCGAACAGCCGCTCGGCATCAGCCGTGGCTACGAGCTCGCGCAACTGATCGTCGCCGTCGCCGGCCGTGACGGCGGCCACCAGCTGGCTGTAGATGGGCAGCACCCGCTCTGCGACCGTGCGCATCAGACCCGCGTAGCCGCGAAGCTTTGCCGCCGGGTCGAGCTCCTCGAGCACCGCAACGAACTCGGGCCGGTGCCGGAAGGCGACCTCGGCCTGGTCACCGACCAGGGCAATGTCGTAGGCCCGCTTCACCAGGTCGGCCTTGGTCGCGCAGATCTTGTAGAGCATCGCACTCGAGATGCCTGCCTCACGGGCCACCTCCGCCATGGTCATCGCGGCCCACCCCTTGCTCGTCAACAGGTCCCTAGCCGCGGCGACGACTCGTTGCTGGGTGCGTTCGGCCTGGGCGCGGCGCTGGGGGCTGTGGTAGTCGCGCCGGGGGTTCTGGGACGTCGCCATCGGATCACCGACTTTCTATTGGGTTGACACAGACTCTACCAGTATCTACATTGGGTGGAGTCACTTTCTATCGAAAGGGGGGTCCATGACGCTCACCACCGCATTCGGCGCCTTCTCGGCCGCGCTGTTCGCGCTGAGCCAGGTCCCCACCCTGTTCAAGGCCGTGCGCACTCGTGACCTGGCGTCGTACAGCCTGACCAGCCTGGTGATGGCCAACGTCGGCAACCTCCTCTATTCGGTGTACGTGATCAGCCTGCCGGCGGGACCCATCTGGTTCCTGCACGGCTTCTCCTTCGTGATCACCGCCCTCATGCTCGGGCTCCGCATCGCCTACCCCACCCGCACCCTCACTTCAGTCCAGGAGGATTGATGTCTCAACGCACCCACAACCACGTCGGTCACCACCGGCTGACGCCCGGCACCCAGGAGCATGCCGCGGCGACGTCGGCATGGAACCGGCTTACGGTCCACCGGCCTGCCGCCGTGTTCGCCCCCGCCGACGTCCACGACGTCGCCCACGCGGTGCGCTGGGCGGTTCGAGAGGAGCTGGGGGTGGCCGTGATGGCGACCGGTCACGGAGTCGCCGGTGTCGGCGAACACGGTGTCTTGATCAACACGGCCTCGCTTCGCTCGGTCTGCATCGATGCAGCGCGACGCACCGCCACGGTCGGGGCGGGAGCACATTGGTCAGACGTCCTCCCGGCGTGCGCACCCCACGGTCTCGTCGGAATCTGCGGGTCCAGCTCGCAGGTCGGCGTCGTCGGCTTCACCCAGGGAGGCGGCTTCGGCTGGCTCAGCCGGAGCCTCGGCTTCGCCTCGAGCTCGGTGCGCGGCGCGGAACTGGTCACCGCGTCGGGCCGGGTCAGGACGCTGCGCCGAGACCGTGACGACGACCTCGACCTGCTGTGGGGGGTGGCGGGCGGCGCCGGCAACTTCGGAGTCGTCACCAGCCTGACCCTGGACCTGCACCCGATCCGCGGGGTGTACGCGGGCAGCCTTTACTACCCCGTCGACCGGGCGAGCGAGGTGATCGCAACGTACGCCAGCTGGTCGGCCTCGCTGCCCGCGGATGCCATGAGCGCGCTTGCGCTGAGCGGATTGCCGGACGCGCCGAGTGTGCCGGAGCCGTTCCGGGGTCGTCGCTTCGTCGTAGCCCGCGGCTGCTTCCCCGACCTGGCAGCCGGCGAGGACCACGTGCACGAACTGCGTCGCCAGCTCGGCGACCCCGACATTGACACCTGGACGAAGCGAGCGGCCACCGATCTCGACGGGGTCAGCCTCGACCCCACCAGCCCGCTGCCGTTCGTCCAGCGCGGAGAGTCACTGACCGACATCACCGACGAGGTGACTTCGACACTGCAAGAACACGTCATCCCGGACCTCGGCACCTCGCTGGTGATGTGCGAGATGCGGCAACTCGGCGGCGCAATGGATACCTCACCTCGCGGCCCGCACCCGATGGCGGACACCAGCGCCCGGTTCAGCATCAACTGCATCGGCGTGGCCCCCACGCCCGACGCCGTGGCCGCGGTGCGCACAACCCAGGAGCGGATCTTCACCAGCCTGCGCCTGCACCTAACCGGGGACACCTACCTCAACTTCCTCGACGGCGACGCCACACCGGAACGAGTCCGCGCCGCCTACACCCCGCAGGACTGGGAGCGCTTGGTCGCTCTCAAGAACGAGCACGACCCCCACAACGTGCTCCGGTTCAACCGCAACATCCCTCCACACGCACCCTCCTCGATCCCATCCATCCATCAGAACGGAGCACCCTCATGAAAACCATCCTCGTCACCAGCGCAACCGGAACCATCGGCCGACATGTCGTCCCCGCGTTAGCCCGCCATGGGCACCGACCCCTCGCCTTCGGGCGAGACCCACAACGACTCGCGGCGACCCATCCGGGAATCCAGGCCAGAGTCGGCGACTTCGGCGACCCCGAGACCCTGCGGGCCGCCATGGCAGGGGTCGACAGCGTGTTCCTGGCCAGCCCCAACACACCAGATCAGGTCCAGCACGAATGCGCCGTCATCGACGCCGCCGCCGCGTGCGGCGTCAGGCGGATCGTCAAGCTCTCCGCCCGCGGCGCGGACGAGACCTCCCCGGTCGCGTTCTGGCAATGGCACGCCGCCATCGAGTCCCACCTCGAGCGCAGCGGCGTACCGTACGTTGCGCTGCGGCCGGGCTTCTCCATGGCCAATGTGCTCGGGCATGCCGACCAGGTCCGCGACCACGACATCTTGCCGGCACCCGCCCTCGCCGCCCCCGTCGCCATGGTGCATCCAGCCGACGTCGCCGAGGTCGCGGCGCACCTGCTCGCCACCGACCCGTTCCCCACCGAGCGTGTCCTCGAACTCACCGGACCTCAGGCCGTCACCTTCACCCAGCTGGCCGAACTGCTCACCGATGTTGCCGCACGCCCCATCGCCTACGCCAGCGGGACCGACGACCAGGTGCGGCAGTCACTGGATCAAAGAGGAGTCCCCGCATTCGTGACCGATCAGATCCTCGCCATCTTCGACCAGCTCCGGACAGGAGCCCAGGCGGCGACCACCTCGGCGGTCACCGACGTGCTCGGAAGGCCGGCACGCCCTGTGGGTGCGTTCCTCGCCGAGAACGCCGCCGCCTTCAAACCAGCACGTCAGACCCGGAGCGCATCATGACCACCCCTGCAGACGCAGCAACCTCGCAGCCAGTGATCCAGGCCAGCGCACCCGGTGGACGCGCTCCGGACATCCTGCGGCGGCTGCTGGCCGTCGTGGCCCCCATCCCGATGATGGCAATGGGCACGTTCTACCTGATTAGCCCATTCCCCGGTGACGCGCCGCTTCCGGAGCAGGTCGCCGTCGCAACTCAGGACCCGGGCCGCATCCACCTGATGGAGTGGCTCACCGTCCCCTTCATGTCCCTCCTTCTCCCCGCCGTCGCTGCTGTCATCTGGGTGTCATATCGAGGGGCACCGCGATTGACCACCGCAGCAGCCGTGGTGGCCGGCGGTGGACTGCTGGTCGGTCTGACCAACCTGCAAGGCCCGGTGTTCCCAGCGGCACTCATCGTGGAGAAACACATTCCTGTCGACCCCGTCGTCCAGCTTGAGGCGGCGATCGAGGACCACCCGATCATGCTGCTCGCCGGCCTGTCCTTCATCATCGGGATCACCTTCGGGCTGCTCCTGCTTGGTTTGGCCCTGTGGCGCAGCCACGCGGCGCCAGCCTGGGCGGGGATGAGCCTGGCCCTGGGCGGGGATGAGCCTGGCCCTGGGCGGGTTCACTCACCCGTTCATGCCTGGCCCCGTCGCGGCCGGAATCGGGTTGTGGGTCGCTGCCCTCGGCTTCGCCGGCGCTGGCGTGGCGCTATGGCGCCGAGACCGCTCGCGCTGATGGCCACCCTCTCACATCGGAGACCGCTACACCGAGGCTCCGCTGCCAAAACGGTGCAGGGTCGCCACGCCGCCGAGCCCAGACGTGACGACCTCGAGCATCGCCCCACCGGCACAGCCCCCGATCCTGCCGCCGTCGCAGGCCGACTACGCCGAACCTTCCACCTCACTCCCGCACAACACCCAGCCGCGGTCGGGCTCGGAAACGAGCACCGCGCGATTCCGCCCGTCAAGAAAGTTCTCCCGTGAACATCATCTTCACCCTCGCGTCGTCCTTCGCGCTCGGCTACTTCATCAAGCAGCGTGGTCTGGCGATCCTCACCTATCTCGCACTAGACGCGACCGTCTTCGCCTACCAGACGCTCGCCGTTCTCCTCGAGTGGCTTGGACCCCAACAAGGCTTCGAAGGAGAGGCATTCGGCCCCAAACCGCACGGCTTTCCCGTCCAGTTCAGCCCCCACGAACTCGCTGGCTACGGCGTGGTGAACCTACTCGTCATCACCGCTGGCGTCGGTCTGGTGGTGCTGGGAAGCCACCTCGCGCGCCGCCGCGTCCGGACCCGCCCGGCGCCACAGCGACTTGAACCGGCAGCATGAGCACCAGCCGGCCCGCCGCCGCGCTCCGCTCGGACTCCACAGGCGAGATCAGGCACGGCAGGACACCAGTCATCACGGCTCCTCCTCGAGTGGATCGACGAGGCCAACCATGCCGCGCCAGTGACCGAGAAGATCACCTACATATCAAGCATGAGCGGAAACATCGAGGCGCGGCTCATCGCCGCGTGCGGGTTGGCGGAGATGATGTTGCACCGTTAGGAACCCGGACCCGGAGCAACCTCAACGAGGTCGCCATGGATGGACCTTGAGCGTAGGCAGGTCGCCGGGACGCCTTGGAGGAGTGCCGCCACCCCAGCGTCATCCACGATGCAGATGTGGTTTCCCCAGCACCGTTGGTTTTCCACGTACACCAGATTCTGGCTGCGAACATTCACTGGTTGTCCGCCTCGAGCGCGCACCATGGCGAACAACCGAGTGCGGAGGACATGCTCTCCGGCGATCCTGCTCTTGCCGGTGAACAGGACCCACTTGGTCCCTGAGGGTCGTCACCACTCCAACGCAGGGCGCCCTTCCGGGGCGAGAAGACATGTGGACAGCGTGTCAGACGGCCTCAGCTTGCCGCCAATGCCTCCGGTGAATCTCAGGTCACGGATAGGGATGCAGGACCGGTGCATCCACTGGCGACCCAGCCACTTGGTGCCTCCAGCGACTCCTCCGGTCGAAACTAATCAAGCCCCGACGCATTAGTTTCGAGCGACGCTTAGCCCAATAGAGATTGGGTGGCCAACGAGCGTCCTGTGCTGTTCAGATGGTGCCAATGGCCCGCAGGGGCCCTGGACAGGAGACACGCAGATGACATCACGACCCGCCCTGGTCTACGCCACGGCCGCCCACCGCGGGGACGTCGACCACTACCTGCGCGACAACCACATGTACCGCTGGGACGACCTCACCGAGTACGACGCGCACCTCGACCTGCCCCCGGTGCAGCGACCCGTCCTGCGACGCCTGCTCTGGCTCGCGGAGGCTGCCTGCCGCCAAATCGACGGTGGAGAAGCGGAAGCGCCCTCCGACGTCGTCATCGATGACCTGTCCAGCCTGGGATCCGACCGGGCTTCCCAGGTGGCTGTCATCGGGGCCCTCTTTGACTTCGACCTACGAATTCACCTCGCCTATGCCGAGCTTCCTCAGCGATGGTACTTCGACCAGCGCGAAGCCCTGAAGGACGAACGCGTCGACGACCTGTCGCGCCGGCTGCAGGAACTCGACTCGATGTATGACGCCGTCGCGGCCAAGCGACCCGAGTTGACCAGAGGCTTGGCATGGTTCCTGCCCAGCAGCTTAACCCGTAGCGCCGCTGACACGACTGCTCGCCTCCAGACCCTGATGGGTGACCTCGGGCTCAGCCCAACCCAGGCGGCTGAACAGCTGAGCGTCGAGGGCTACCCCAACCGCCACGGGCGCGTGCGCTGGTACACCAAGGCCGCCCGAGACGCCTTCGAGGCCGGCCGATGAATCCCCGCCACGCCCGTCAAGCGCGTGCACTCGCCCGCCTCGTTGACGATGCCGACGTCACCCTCAGCGCACACTGCCAAGATCGAGCCACGGAACTTGGATACAGCCTCGATGACTTGCTGCGCTGCGTCATTCAGCCCGAGCAGACCTACTCCTGCCACCCGCGCTACGGACCTGGGCGCCGGATGTACCAGCGCGGTCCTGTCTCACTCGTCGTGCACGAGCAGACACGCACGGCCATCACCGTGCTGTTGCGCACCACCAGAATCTGGTCCCACGGCGTCGACACTCGTCGAACCGTGGTCGGGTGACCCAAGACCCCGTTGCTGAGTTTGATCACGACTCGTCGTACGCTCGCCATGACGTGCGTCTCTACGCCGCCTGACGTCCCGAGTCCTATGGTGCGCTAACCGTCGCCGCTCGAGCCTTGGGGCCGCGGTCAAAGGGTTCCCATGTGTCCCGTCAGGACCACCGATCCAACGTCAGGGTGAGCGCCGGCGGCGAGGACATGCGCGCGGACGTGGCCGACGCCGTGACGAGCGAGCACGTCCACGACAGCAGCATGCGTGACCATGAGTTCTTGGGCGATGGCGTCATCGGACAACTGCGTATCGGGTGTTCTCGGTGTATTTCTGAGCAGTCGAGGGTAGGCGTACATTTCGGGTCGCGACATCCAGCGCCAGTGCGTCTTGAAGACCAGAAACAGCCTCAACCCCGACGGACTGCGTACGAGCTTCGAAACATCGCCAGCCACCTGCGGATCGAACCAATCAGCAAACCGGGGTGCCAACGCGTCCGCAGCCGTGACCACCTTGGCCTCGACCGCCGCAAGCAATTGACCGCTCGGGAGGTCCTGGAGGATGAGGTCCGTCCGTGCCACCCCCAGGGACGCCTCTCGACGGGCAAGGTGACCCGCCGACGCACCCGTGCGGTTCAAAGACCCACGGAGCGCGTCCGTGGCCTCCGCTTCAGGCTTCCGCAGGCACATCGCCACCAAGTCCTCGCCGGGGCGCTGGGCCAGGCTGGTCGCCAAGGCTGCCTGGACGAGCTCATAGAGATGATGGGTGCCTGGGCCGCTGAGGTCTACGGCTTCCGTCGGCATGCTGGCACCATACTCGTGGCGACGCTCCTGACGCCTTGACACGCGCCACCTCGTGCCGGTCGTTGCTCTCTGGCGCCAGAGGAGCGTCTCTGCGCCGCGTAGATCGACCTCGGTGGGGCTATGTCTCGTGGCCGCGGTCGATGCCCAGGGTAGCGAGGAGGTCCTCGTGCAGTTGCATCCACACCGCGTGGCAGGAGTCGATGCCGACACCATCAACCCATCGGGCCTCGCCGCGTACGGCCTGGTCGAGCGCCAGGTCGAAGCGATCCGAGTATCCGCCGAATCGTGCCAGGACGGCCGTGAGCTCAGTCTCCAACGGCCTCAGCCGTCGTCCGAGGGATCCCAGCACCTCCAGGACACGGTCGTCCCAGCTGTGGTCGGTGTGGTCGTTGGCGGCCATTGGCACGCCCGGCAACGGCCGGATCTGCCATCGGGTGACGGTCTCCTGGAAGCGTCCGTTCAGTGGGAGGAACCTTTCGTGGACCGCTGCCACGGCGGTCCGTGCGCCGGCGGTGTCCACCTCGAGAGCCAGTCGTCGCTCGCCCTCGGCTCGGCCGCGTTCGGTGAGTGACCACCCACTGGTGCCACCGAACTCGGAGCGAGTGACCCACCCCAGAGCCTCCATGTCGAGCAGACGTTCCGTGGACTCGTGGAGGTCCTGCTGGAACCGACGCGCTACCCTGCGGACATCCGCGAATCCCAGCAGCCTCACCGCGTGCAGGGTGAGGCTGTCGGGACCGGACTTAGCGAAAGACACATCGGCATCGTGCCAGCCCCGCTGTTGTGCGGCGGGCTGGGCCGCTCGGTACGAGTGTCGACCTGCGTCTCTTCGCCGCGAGTTGGGCGGTCAGTTCTGGATCGGCAGTCTGCGCCCAAAGGGAGCGGCGTCGCCGCCTGGCTTCCGCAGGCAGACGTGCCCGTTGCGCCCAGGGAGCGCGGCGTGTGGCGATCCTCGATCCTGTCCGTGCCGCGCAGGTTTGTGGGCTCGCCCAACGTTCCCGGCCACTTGCTACGTCACACCGGAAGTTGGGAGCCACCCGGCGATCGTCTTCCGCGGCCTCGACGTCCTGACGCTCGATGGGGTGACTGCCTTGCTCGGGGCGTGGCTTGGAAATCGCAGCGCCTATCTTTAGGGGATGGACGAACAGACTCGTGCAACTGCAGTGTGGAACCGAGCCACGGACTTCATGGCCGGCGAGGTCCCTTCGAGCGCGGGAGCTGGTGACCGGTATCTCGTGGACGCCCTGACGGTGGACGGCGCGATCCAGGCCAATGGCGTCTCGCAGGCGCTTGAGACCGTTGACGTGCCTCGGGGGATCGAGGCGTTTGGCTGGTTTGACCTCACTGCCGTTGCGGATCTGCTGATCGAGGCCGAGACGGCGCTGGCGGCCGATCACGGACGGCCTAGCGGATGAGGAGATCAGCAGCCGGTACTACGCCTTGGACACCGAGGCTCTCCTGACCCAGGCACTCGAGCGGCGACTCAAGACGGATCCTGAAGCGTTCCTTCCTGTCTGAGGATGCACCAGGCGGCTTCGAAGTGTCGCGCGTTCAAGTCCTCGTTGCGCATCCATACTTCGAGGGTCGTCTCCTCGCCCAGCCATTCGGCGAAAGGCGGTGTGAGCGAAGCGATGAGTCGGTGCGGATTCGCCTCGCTTGCTGGAAGGATACGGTCGAGCACGGGTTGCAGGGCCTCTTGGCCGAATCTGGAGTGACCGTAGAGGTATGTCATTCTCCGATCCGGTCCACCGGAAGGGGTGAGCCGCCAGGCCTCGTCGAGCTGTCGCCAGGCGGTGTCTGAGGCACAGGAGTACGGGGGATCTGCCGCGGCCGGCACCGTGAAGCCGGAGTGGGCCAGGGCGCACACGACCTCCGGCGGCTGGGAGGCCGGAGCCGACAACAGCTCCCGGGACTCGCTCTGGCTGTATCTGATCGCCCACGACCGCTGATCGGCGGCGCCGGCGCCGTCGGCGACACCATCGTGGAAGACCGAGAGGGTGCCCTGGCGCGGCAGGCCCTCGCGAAGCGCCCGGCCCCATGTCTCCTTGGAGGGAGCATCCAACGCCGCATCCACGGCTGTAAGGTCCAAGGTGATGACGTGCAGGAGCGGCGATCCGACCGCATTGGTAGGCCATGGCGTCACACCGGCCGGAGCGGGTCCACCCCACCAGCACACCGAGGCCCCACTGGGCCAGAAGTCCTCGAGCTCGGCTGTCCCGACGCTGAACGACTCGGTCGAGATCACCGGTGCGTACGTGACGGTGTCGGCGAGTGGCTCGCCGCCTGTGATGTCGGCGGCGAGCCACTCCCGGACAGCCTGCGGGCTGCCAGGTGATGCAGGAATCATCAGATGTTCACTCCGCACCTGCGCAACAGGTCGACGCCGATTCGATGCTGCACGGAGTAGGACTGCTGCCCGACCCATTGACGCATCGTCTGGCTCGAGGATGCCGCGACTCCGAACTCGCGGACACCCTTCCTTGCCATCCAGGAGTTGAGGCACTTCTGATGCACCTGAGTGGGAATCTGGACGAGGTTGCGAGGGTTATGGGGCTCTTCACAGTTGAGGGTGTAGGGCTGGGCGGCGCGTCGGTACCGGGGTAGGCGCCGAGGCCTCCCGAGGATAGAAGTTCTGACACTGCCCACCTGGAAGACCTCGACGTGCCTGACGCTACCTTCACCAGCCCTGATTTGACCACGTTCGCCCGCCTTGACGAGCTCGGCCTCGAGGCGGTGGGGCAGCGGGTGGAGCCTGACCGGGCGGTCATCGCGTGCAGGGTCGTGGAGCCGGACCAGTGGTGCCGGCGCTGCGGCTGCGAGGGCGCCCCGCGGGACACGGTTACCAGGGAGTTGGCGCACGAACCGTTCGGGTGGCGCCCCACCACGCTGGTGCTCACGATCCGCCGGTATCGGTGTGCGCACTGCGGACACGTGTGGCGCCAAGACACCACCGCCGCGGCGGAGCCGCGGTCCAAGCTCTCGCGGCGTGGGCTGCGGTGGGCTTTGGAGGCGATCGTGTTGGCGCACCTGACGGTGGCCCGGGTCGCTGAAGGGCTGGCGGTCGCGTGGGACACCGCCAACGACGCCGTCCTGGCCGAGGGCAAACGCGCCCTGATCGACGACCCGGCCCGGTTCGACGGCGTCAGCGCGATCGGCGTCGACGAGCACGTGTGGCGCCACACCCGGGCCGGTGACAAGTACGTCACCGTGATCATCGACCTCACCGGGATCCGTGACGGCACCGGCCCAGCCCGGCTGCTCGACATGGTCGAGGGCCGCTCCAAGGCGGCGTTCAAGACCTGGCTCGCGCACCGCCCCCAAGCGTGGCGTGACGCTGTGGAGGTGGTCGCGATGGACGGGTTCAAGACCGCCACCGCCGAGGAACTACCCGACGCGGTCACCGTCATGGATCCCTTTCACGTCGTGCGCTTGGCCGGGGACGCCCTGGACACCTGCCGGCGCCGCGTCCAACAAGACCTGCACGGCCACCGCGGCCGCAAGAGCGACCCGCTCTACCGGGCCCGGCGGACCCTGCACACCGGCGCTGACCTGCTCACCGACACACAGGCCGAGCGGCTCACCGCCCTGTTCACGCCAGACGAGCACGTGCAGGTCGAGGCGACCTGGGGCATCTACCAGAGAATGATCGCCGCCTACCGGCACGAAGACCGCGCGACAGGACGCGAGCTGATGGTCAAGCTCATCGACTCCGTCAGCACCGGTGTGCCCGCCGCGCTGGTCGAGGTCACCAAACTCGGCCGGACCCTGAAGACCCGAGCCGCTGACGTCCTGGCCTTCTTCGACCGCCCCGGCACCAGCAACGGACCCACCGAAGCCATCAACGGACGACTCGAACACCTACGCGGCTCCGCCCTCGGGTTCCGCAACCTCACCAACTACATCGCCAGATGCCTCCTCGAATCCGGCGGCTTCAGACCCCAACTCCTACACCCTCGATTGGGATGAGCCGGTTATGCAGGCAAACGTAGAACCGGCCGACACGTGGTGTACATGGCCCGATGGAGCCATGGTCAGGCCGGGCGACGTGCTGTACTCCGTGACCTCGCTCCGGACCGGCGCACCTCGTCGTGACCGCGTTGGGGTGGGCGAGCACGCGCCTCGCGCTCGTGCCAGACGACCGCGTGAACTTGGAGGCGGACCTTTCAATCGAACAGGTCTTCGGAGATTGAGACCCCTCCGTTCCAGTCGAGACTGCCGCTTGAACGCCGCTCACCGCCGTGGGTGATCCCACCGACGCCGCACACCGTAGGCTCTCTCCCCGTTGTCCAGCAACCAATACCAGCACCATGACCGATGGGTCGACTGGAATGAAAGAAGAGCCGATGAACCGCAGTACCTCAACCCTCGCAGTAGTGGGCGTTTTCGTGGCCATCAGCGGATGCGCGGGAGGCGGTGACCCAGTCGAAAGTCCAGCAAGTCCGACGTCGAGTTCCATCATGGCTTCCCCCACAGGTACTGCGGCCTGGACGATGGAGGACGCCGGCCGGGAGTACCTTGCGATGGTTGAGCCGAGCAATGCCGCGAACGCGAAGCTGCGCACCGTGTCCGGGCGGGAGGGAGCGACCCTTAAGGAGGTGACCGCGGCGTGTCGACAGGCTGCTGACGCCGTCAACCAGCTGGTGGCTGACCTCCAAGCAGGGAGATGGCCGGAGGAGGTCAAGGCGGACGCTGCGGCCCTCTCGGTTGCACTTCGCGAGAACGCCGCCGGCAACGAGCTCTGCGCGGACGCGTCGGACGTCTCGGGCATCGAGAAGGGCTTCCAGAAGTCGGCCGGCTCCGGTGTCTCCGAGGCCGCAGCCGCTCTCAGGGCCGCAGTCGGCCTCGCCCCTGCACCGGCCCAGTGACGCCCTCGGTGGCGAGCTGCACGGGTCCGTGCCCCGGACCCACCCCGAAACAGCGCACCACCACAACCGGGAAACGGGGGCGCCCAGGAGGCCGATCACCCAGCGCCGGCGCGGTCGGGGTTGGTTCCCGCTGCTCGGCGCGACAACTACACCCCGCAACTGGCGGAGCACCTCGCCGAGCTCTCGACCGCCGGCGTCGACGCCGAGGCCCTGCTGCGCACCGCCATCGGGCCCGGGGTGCCCCTTCCCGACGACCACGCCGCCTCAGCCCTGTGGTGGCGCATCCAACGACACCTTCCCGACCCCAACGACCCTGACGCGCCCAACCCACCCGAATGGTCGGCGCCGCAAGAACCACTGGCGGTCCCGGAGCCGCGCACCGGCCGCGAGGACACCCGCGACCCACGCGACCGCCCCGACCGCGCCCGTCGCAACATCCCAGTCCGCCGTCCCCAGCCTCGAGGGCCCGGGATGGCGCGATGACCCACCACGCGCATGCTTCCTCCCCTGGCTGCGCCAGGTCGTGGCCGGACGGATCTGCCGTCCCTTGTCCACACACGCCGCTCTGCGGGCTTTAGCCTCGATCCGTAAGTTGGTGGGTGGCCCGGGAGGGTCGGATGTGGCTGAGCCTTGATCGTCCTTGGTGGCTCCGGTGGATTGGCCGTCCGACCCTTCGGGGCGCCCTGACTGCTGATTGAGATGTGCGTTCTGGTCGCTGTTTACGGATCCGTCGGCGGGGTGTTCTTCGGGCCATCAGGTTGGTCCAACCCCGTGCGGAGGAGGGAAGCGGTGGGAGCAGAACAGGTCGCCCATGGCTGGGCAGGTATCGACGTCGGCAAGGGGCACCACTGGGTGTGCCTGATCGACGAGGCGGGCTCGACCCTGTGGTCGAGCAAGGTCGTCAACGACGAGGCGGCGATCCTGGACGCGATCGCCGAAGTGTTGGCGCGAGCACAGCAGGTGTCGTGGGCGGTGGACATCACTGGCACCAGCAGCGCCCTGCTGCTGGCCCTGTTGAGCGCCCATGGGCAGGCTGCGACGTACGTGCCGGGACGAACGGTCAACCAGATGTCGACCGCGTACGCGGGGGAGGCCAAGACTGATGCCCGCGACGCGTACGTCATCGCAGAGACGGTGCGGCTGCGTGGTGACCTCACACCCGTGGACGTCCCGGCGACGTTGGTGGCCGAGCTGCGGCTGCTGGTCACCCACCGCACAGACCTCGTCGCCGACCGGGTCCGGATGATCAACCGTCTGCGGGACGTGCTCAGCGGCTACTTCCCCTCTCTGGAGCGGGAATTCGACTACGCGACCAGTCGCGGAGCGGTGGTCCTGTTGACCGGCTACCAGGCACCAGCCGCGATCCGGGCACGTGGCCGTGCTCGCCTGACGACGTGGCTGCGGGCCCGCAAGGTCCGAAGCGCCGAGCAGATCGCGACGGCCGCGGTCAAGGCCGCCAACGCGCAACACACCACCGTCCCCGGCCAGGACGTCGCGGCGAGCATCGTCGCGGAGTTCGCCACCGCCCTGCTCGAGCTCGACCAGCGCATCCGCGTCCTGGACGCTCGGATCGGTGACACCTTCCACGCCCACCCCCAGGCACAGATCATCGAGTCGATGCCCGGCATCGGCACGATCCTGGGCGCCGAGCTCATCGCGGCCGCCGGCGACCTGTCCCGCTATGTCGACGCCGGACACCTCGCCTCAGCGGCCGGGCTGGTCCCCGTCCCGCGCGACTCGGGTCGTCGCACCGGGAACCTGCACCGCCCGATGCGCTACTCACGCAAGCTCCGCCGGGTGTTCTACCTGTCCGCGCAAACCTCGATGATGCGCGAGGGTCCCAACCGCGACTTCTACCTCAAGAAGCGCGGACAAGGCCACGGACACGTCCAAGCGCTCATCGCCCTCGCCCGCCGCCGCGTCGACGTCCTGTGGGCACTGCTACGCGACAACCGAGTCTTCGAACTCACCCCGCCCACTCGCGAAAAGCTGCCCCAAACCGTTTGACAACATGGGACTGCTGCACCGATAGGTGACGCAGTCCCTCATCGTCCCTGTTCTCGCAGAATGCGGCTCTCGGTTCCGGAAACGTGAACCGATCATCATCGTGAGTCCTCGCGCTTGTAAAGGCTGGTTTCTGGATGGCACGTTCTTATCCGACCATCAGCCGTGGAACGCCGAGACGTTCTGTGATGGGCGTTGTGCACTGACGGTCGAATCCATCGTCTCGGCGTGTACCGTGCTTTGGATCATCTTCAACAACGAGGAGCAAGTATGGCGAAGCGTGTGATTGAGCAACTTGTCAGCGATCTGAGCGGCAAGGACATCAAGGACGGCGAGGGTGAGACGGTCAAGTTCAGCATCGGCTCGACCTCGTATCAGATGGATCTGACCGAAGCAGAGGCCGGTCAGTTCTACGCCGCCGTCAAGAAGTACACCGACGTTGCGACCAACACCGGCGGTCGCGGTGCGCGCTCTGGTGGTGGCTCCAAGAACAAGTCCGACCGCAACCAGACTCAGGCGATCCGTACCTGGGCACGTGAGAACGGCCGTGTGGTCAGCGACCGCGGCCGGATCAGCCAGGACGTTCAGGACGCGTACAACGCTGCGCACTGAACCCCTGCAGCACAAGGCCCCCTCCCGAAGCTGAGAGGGCCTTGTCAGTGGCGGCAGTTCTCGCGGGCGGTGCGGCACCCGGCGGTGCGGGGTTCAGCGACGTTCCCAGCCAGGTTCCCGAGCAGGCCTCCTCCTCCCGCGCACGCCGGACCGCACCGTATGTGGTGGGCACTCTCACGAGCGAGGGCTGGCGGTGTTGGCCTACCTTCCACACAGGATCAAGCACCGGGACATCGCCGCCGAGCTAGACATCACCCTGAACACCCTCAGGACCCACCTGGCAAGCATCTACCGCAAGCTGGGTGTCACGGACCGCGACGACGCAGCCACCCGAGCCACCGAAACGGGACTGCTCTGATCTGAGCTGGCGCGCCCCTGACAGGGCCTCGCCTCCTTCGAGGCTCGCGCACACCCCGCTAGGTCGTGGTGTTGTCGCCCGCAGCAGGGCGAGGCGGACAGTAAGGCGATTCCCGATCGTGACAGGATGGAGATCGTCACGCGAGGCGCAGCGGGCCTGGGTTAGGTGCAGTCCGATGGTCTCGCCTGCACGTGTTCCCGGTAGCGCTTCGACATGCGTTGGGCTATCTCGCGGTCGCGCTCCGCTGCGGCGTGCTGGTAACGCATCGCCGCTGCGGGAGTGGTGTGGCCGAGGCGGTGCATCAACTCCGCCAACGTTGCACCTGACTGAGCCGCGAGGACAGCGCCGGTATGGCGGAGGTCGTGAAAGCGAAGGTCAGGTCGTCCGGCGGCCTCACGGGCTGGGTAGTACCAGCGACCGATAGCGGACGTCCGCAGGTGCTCACCACGTGCTGAGGGAAACATCAGCCCCTGACCTCCTTGTTGGGCATGTCGAAGGAGGTGTTCGCGAACCATCGGCACGAGATGTTCTGGAATAGCGACGTCGCGCTTACCCGCCTGGGTCTTGGGGTCCTTGACCACGGTGCGGCCCGGGACGAAACCGACGCCTCGCCGCACTCTCAGGACCCACTGCGTGGTGTCCACGTCGCTGCGGCGCAGCTCGGACAGCTCACCCTTGCGCAGGGCGCACCACGCCGCGAGAAGCACCATGAGCCGGTACCGCTCAGGGGTCGCCTCGGCAAGGGCCTCGAGTTCGTCAAGGGACGCGGGTTGAGTCGTACCCGTGCGTTTGACGTTGCTTGCGCCGCGGATGTGCACCGGGTTGCGATCGATCAGTTCGTCATCCAAGGCCATGTTGAGGATGTTGCGAAGAAGGTCGTAGGCGTGCTTCCGGGCGTGCGGCCTGCCGGCTCCGACGCGTCGATACCAGGTGGCGACGAGCGCTCGGTCAATCTCCGATAGCGGGACGTCGGCGAACGTTGGAAGAAGGTGATGCTTGAGCAGCTGTGCGTAGGTATTCCGTGTGCTCGCCGCGAGGTCCCGATGCGCGAGCCAGTCCTCTGAGTACGGTCCGAAGGTGAAGCGCCGCAGCCGGGCACGACGGTCGTACTCCTGCTCCAGCCGCACCTTCGGAGCCCGCCAGTTCGCCGGGTCTTCGCTCAGGTGCCGTTCGGCAGCGAGCCAAGCCTCGGCATCGATCTTGGCCGTGAACGTCTCCGGGGCTGTGTGCGTCTGCAAGTCAGGACCGGTGTACCGCGCTTGGTAGCGACCTGAGCTCAGTCGGCGGATCGACCCGAAGGACCTCTTTCCCGGCATCCCGGACCCCCTCATTTCGTGCCAGATACGTGCCAGATGAACACCAAATCGTGCCAGATGCGTGCCAGATGAGAGGGTACTCGTGCCTCCTCTGTCACCATAAACGCGCAGGTCAGGGCAATTCTAGGGAAGATTTACGCTCGGCTGGGAGAATATTCGAATCCTTCACCTGCCACCCGTGCTGAAAGGGCCCGGACGACCCTGTCGTCCGGGCCTTTTCGCACCCGGCGCACCGCGCCCGAACCGACGTCTTGCGCTCCAGCCACCTGGTTGTCCACAGGCATCCGCGGCCGGCACGCGACCAGCGGGTCCACGACATAGATTGAGCGCCATGCACACCGAGGCCGCCACGGCCGCCCCCGCACCATCCCTCGCGCGCCGGGTCTGGCTCGTCGTCGGGGTCCTGGCGCTGACCGCCGCCCTGGTCTTCATGCTCTGGCGGGGCGCCTCGACGTTCTACTACGTGATCATGGCGTGGTTCGCGGCCCTGGCAATGGAGCCGGTGGTCTCGCGGCTGACGCAGCGAATGCACCGCGGCCTCGCCACGGGCCTCGTCATGCTGCTGGCCGGCGTCTTCCTCGTGATCTTCCTCGGCCTGTTCGGCAGCCTGTTCGTCGAGCAGCTGACGAGCTTCATCACCGCCCTGCCGGGGATGGCCGAGGACGCGCTGCGCTGGTTCAACTCGGTGTCGGGGTCGACGTTCACGTTCGAGACGATCCTCGACGAGATCGGCCTGAGCCCCACCGACCTCACCGCGTACGCCGACGACCTCGCGTTCGGGGTGCTCGGCCTCGTCGCCAAGGTGCTCTCGGGCTTCTTCGGCGTGTTCATCCTCGTGTTCTTCACGTTCTACATGTCCGCGGGGATGCCCACGCTGAGGGGCTGGATCGCCCGCCGTCTGCGGCCGCAGCTGCAGGTTCCGTTCCTCACGGCCTGGGACCTCACCGGCATCAAGGTCGGTGGCTACATCGCCGCACGCATCGTGCTCGCCTCGATCAACGCGGTGCTCAGCGGCGTCGTGTTCGCCCTCATCGGCCTGCCGTACTGGCTGCCCCTCGCCCTGTGGACCGGCCTGGTCGCCCAGTTCGTGCCCAACATCGGCACCTACATCGCCATCGCGCTCCCGGTGCTCGTCGGGCTGACGTCGGGCGACCCGATGGTGGGGGTCTGGGTGCTGGCGTGGGGCGTCGGGTACCAGCAGGTCGAGAACCTCGCCATCGAGCCGCGCATCTCCTCGCGCGCCGTCAACCTCCATCCGGCCGTGTCGTTCGGCTCGGCCCTGCTCGGCGCCCAGCTGTTCGGGCTGTCGGGCGCGCTGCTCGGGGTGCCCGTCGCCGCCACCGTCATGGCGATGCTCGAGATCTACCAACGCCGCTACGAGCTGAGCCCGCAGACCGAGGAGATCGTCGCCGCACACGTCGCGCCACGCGACAAGCCGCGTGATGCCGAGGGAGGTACCGGTGAGAACGGCGTACTGGATGCCGTCCCACCGCCCCTCGCTGGCTTGGCGCCCCCCGTCGCGGCCGAGGATTCCCATCCGCCGGACGAAACCCGCGCCGACTGAGAAGATCGCGCCATGGGCACTCGTTCCCGCCGCATGCTCGCCATCGCCCTGCTCGTCCTCGCCGGGGTGCTCGTTCCCGTGGTGGTGGTCGCGACCTGGACGGCCCGCACGGTGACCGACACCGACGCGTTCGTGTCCCGGGTCGCACCGGTGGCGTCGGAGCCCGAGGTGCAGGCGTTGGTCTCCCAGCAGCTCGCCGACCAGGTGACGGGTGCCGTGATCGATGACCGGGTGGCACCGAGGGTGGGGGAAGCCATCGACGAGCTGGCGGCGCCGGAACTCGTCAAGGGCCTGCTGCGTGACGTCGCGGCCTCGCTCGGAGGTGCCGTGGAGGCCCGGGTGCAGAAGGTCGCCGACACGATCGTGACCTCGCCCGAGTTCCGGTCGGCGTTCGACACCGCGCTCGACGAGGCGCATGCCGAGCTGGTGGCGACCCTCGAGGGGGATGCGCCGCAGGGCACCGTCATCACCGAGGGCACAACGGTGAGCATCAGCCTGGCCACGATCGCTGGAGCCGTGCGGGCCGAGCTCGTGAACTCCGGGTACACCTTCGTCGACCGGCTTCCGCAGCTGGAGGCCACCGTGCCGATCGGCACCGTCGAGCAGCTCGAGAAGTGGCAGGGCTACTACAGCCTGCTCAAGGTCATGGTGTGGCTCGGGCCGCTGCTCGTCGTCGTGCTGCTCGGCACCGGCGCGTGGCTGTTGCGCGACGCCGCAATGTCAGCCCTGTGGTTCGCCGGGTCCGCCTTCCTGGCTCTGATCGCCGTCACGGTCGGCGTGCGCGCAGTCGTCGGGTCAGCGACCTCCGACATCGCCGACCCCTTGGCGGCCGATGCGGCCCGGGCGATCGTGGCCACCCTGACGGCCACCCTCGTGCGCAATGCGACCGTCGTCGGGCTCCTGCTCGTCATCACGCTCGCCGCGGCGTCCTACGTCGCGGCCCGGCGCCGCCTCACCCCCACGCCAGCTTCCTGAGAGGCCAGGCCAGGCCAGCGGCAGGAAAGGTCAGGCCTGCGGGTCGGGTTGCTCGAACAGCGGCTGAACGAGCGGGTCCTCACGCGGCGTGAACCACCCGGCGGCCCGGGCGATCTGGGCGCCGGCCACGCCCACCAGGACGATGAGGCCACTGAAGGCCAGCAGCCAGGTGACGAGTGCGAGGGCCACGCCGATGACGCCGTAGCGCGCGGCATCCCGTTCGAAGATGCCGGGCAGCACGGTGACCGTCCAGATGGCGATGGCGGTGCTGCCGACACCGCCGACGAGCGCGCCCGGCCACAGCCGTGCGACCGACAGGCGCCCGTGGGTCAGGGCCCGCCCGATCGCGATCCAGAACGCGGTCGCCACCACCGTGCGGACCAGCCCTTCGAGGAACCCTTGAGCGGCCGACGTGCTGACCCACTCCACCGCGATCACCGCCAGGGTCACCTGCATCACGATGAGCAGCACCACGCCGAGCAGGCCGCTCAGCTGGCCCTTCCACCCGACCTTCGGCAGCTCCCAGGGCCCTTCTATGCTGCGGCGCAGGGTGCGGGTGAAGCTGTTCACCGAGAAGAACAACAGCGCCAGGCTGAGACCGGATGCCGTGCTGACCTCCGCGCTGCCCTCCGGTCTCGAGAACAACAGCGTCACGGTGTCGGCGGTGACGCCCGTGAGCCCCAGCCGGGTGCTGAGGGCCGTGGCGAGTGCCCGCCCGTCGCTCTGCGAGAGCCAGCTCGAGCTGATGATGAGCAGCGGGATGACGGCCAGGAACGACTGCCCCGCCATGCCGAAGACGCGGTCGCGCACGTCCACCGCGAGCAGCTGGCGCACGATGCGCAAGGTGGTGCCCGGGACGGGGTTGCGGTCGGCCCAGGCGACGAGCGGGGCCAGCCGGGCAGCGGTCCGGGCGGCAGTGGTGCTGGGCGCGGCGGTACCGGTGGACGAGCCGGTGGCGGACACGTCGGAGGGCCGGTCGTCGGACGGCTCGGTCTTCCGGTCCTTCACGACAGGGTGACTCAGCAGGTAGGGGCTCGAGCGTGACCGAGCTCCACTCGGCGACCTCGACACCCTCGTGCTGGCTGTACCCGAGGCGGGTCGGGTCCTGCTCGAGGGCGCTCGAGTCGTCAGACGCCGCAAGCTCGAGCTGGATCATCTCCCAGTGGCTCTCGTGGTTGTTGTCGGAGTCGTTGAACGGGAAGTACGTCCTGTACTGCAGCGCCAGACCCTCGCGGTCCGGCTCGGATCCGACCCGGGAGTCGTCGCCGGCCCGGTGAGCGGCTCACCGGGCCCGCACTCACTCACCAGCTCCACGAGGCGCACCACGGTGGCGTACCTCCGGGCCAGCGCCAGCTCGTCGGCCGGTTTCGCGGATGCGCTCGCGGCTGCGGGGGACGCCGGGGTGCAGCAGAAGAGTGCCACGAGCGCGACGGCAACGGCGGCGATGCGCGTCCGGCCACGATACGGCTCAACTTTCCAGCCAGATGCCACATCACTCACCTTGGCACCCCTTCGTTTCCGGTGCTGAGATGAACCTGCTGGGGCGAAGGTCACGCACAGCCGACGGGCGAGCTCGATCGCAGTCATGACGCGCGCAGTCTGTTCATTACTCGCGCGTCACGGCGCACAAGTGACAGGCTCGGACGGACAGCGGGACAGCCCCGCCGAGACGACGCGCACACCGGACCCCCGGGAGGACCACCGATGTTCCAGCGGATCGCCATCGTCAACCGCGGAGAGGCCGCGATGCGGCTCATCCACGCGGTACGCGACCTCAACGCGCAGTCCGGCCCGGGCGGCCACCGCATCGAGACGGTGGCCCTGCACACGACCGCCGAGCGGTCGGCGATGTTCGTGCGTGAGGCCGACGCGGCCTACGACCTCGGCCCGGCATCCGAGCGTCCCTACCTCGACCACGAGGTGCTCGAGCGGGCGCTGCGGGAGTCAGGTGCCGACGCGGCCTGGGTGGGCTGGGGCTTCGTCGCCGAGGACCCGGCCTTCGCCGAGGTCTGCGCCGCCGCCGGCGTGACGTTCATCGGCCCGAGCCCCGAGGCGATGCGCCGCCTCGGCGACAAGATCGGCTCCAAGCTCATCGCGGAGGAGGTCGGGGTCCCGGTCGCTCCGTGGAGCCGGGGCGGGGTCGACACCCTCGAGGACGCCATCGCCGCGGCCGGCCGGATCGGCTACCCGCTCATGCTCAAGGCGACCGCGGGCGGTGGGGGACGCGGCATCCGCATGGTGGCGACCGACGCCGACCTCGCCGACGCCTACGAGCGCACCCGCGACGAGGCGCAGCGCGCCTTCGGCTCGGGTGTGGTGTTCCTGGAGAAGCTCGTCACCGGCGCACGCCACGTCGAGGTGCAGGTCATCGCCGACGGCCAGGGCACGGCCTGGGCGATCGGGGTGCGCGACTGCTCGGTGCAGCGCCGCAACCAGAAGGTCATCGAGGAGTCCGCCTCGCCCGTGCTTGACGCCGAGCAGGCGCGCGAACTCAAGGATGCCGCGGAGCGGCTCGCGATCGCCGTGGACTACGCGGGCGCTGGCACCGTGGAGTTCCTCTACCACCCGGGTGAGCGCTTCTTCGCGTTCCTCGAGGTCAACACCCGCCTGCAGGTCGAGCACCCGATCACCGAGGTCGTGACGAGCACCGACCTCGTGCGGCTCCAGATCCACGTGGCGTCGGGCGGCCGCCTCGAGGGTGAGCGCCCGAGCGAGGTCGGGCACGCCGTCGAGGCCCGGCTCAACGCCGAGGACCCCGACCGCGACTTCGCCCCCGCGCCGGGGCGCATCGCCCACCTCGAACTGCCCGCCGGCCCCGGCATCCGGGTCGACACCGGTGTGGCCGAGGGCGATTCGATCCCCGCGGACTTCGACTCGATGATCGCGAAGATCATCGCCCACGGTCGTGACCGTGACGAGGCGCTGGCCCGGCTGCGTCGGGCGATGCGCGAGACGACCGTCGTCATCGAGGGTGGGGCGACGAACAAGTCGTTCATCCTCGACCTGCTCGACCAGCCCGAGGTCATCGACGGTTCGGCCGACACCGGGTGGATCGACCGGGTCCGCTCGCAGGGTCGGCTGGTCGCGAGCGAGCACTCGGGCGTGGCCCTCGTGGTCGCCGGCATCGAGGCCTACGAGGAGGCCGAGTCGGTCGAGCGCACCCGGCTGCTCGCCACCTCGCGCGGCGGGCGCCCCCAGGTGCAGCACGACGTCGGGCGAGCCGTCGACCTGAAGCTGCGTGGCACCGCCTACAAGGTCACCGTGTTCCGCACCGGCCCTTCCCGGTTCCGGGTCGCCGTGGCCGACCCGACGGGGAACACGGTCATCGTGGACGCCGATCTCGAGCGAGGCGGCCCGTACGCGAGCCGCATCGTCGTGGGTGGCCGTTCCCACCGACTCGTCACCGCCGCCCACGGCGCGGTGCAGCTCGTCGAGGTCGACGGTGTCACCCACCGGGTCAGCCGTGACGAAGGTGGCGTGATGCGTTCTCCCGCACCGGCCCTCGTCGTCGCCACCCCGGTCGCCGTCGGCGACGAGGTGGCTGCGGGTGCCCCCGTGCTCGTCCTCGAGTCGATGAAGATGGAGACCGTGCTGCCGGCGCCGTTCGCGGGCCGGGTCAAGGAACTGCTCGTCGCCGCGGGCAGTCAGGTCGAGACCGGCGCCGCCCTGGTGCGGCTCGAGCCGACGGGTGACCCCGCCGACGCGGGTGCAGCCGCCGAGGTCGACGCCCCCGACCTCGACCTGCCCGACCAGGTCACCGACCGCGAGCCCACCGAGCGGGCTGCCCGGGGCCGTGCCGACCTCGCGGCCATGCTCCTGGGCTACGACCTCGACCCCAGCCAGGAGCAGCGCACCCTCGCCGGCTACCTCGAGGCCCGCGACGAGATCGAGGCGTCGGGTGAGTCGCCGATCAACGACGAGGTCGCCCTGCTCGGGGTCTTCGCCGACTTCGCCGAGCTGAGCCGCAACCGACCCGTCGGGGAGGAGGCGCACCTGGAGAACCGGGTGCACAGCCCGCGCGAGCACTTCCACACCTACCTGCAGACACTGGATCCCGAGCGTGGCGCCTTGCCTGCTGACTTCGTCGGCCGACTCGAGCGGGTGCTCAGCCACTACGGGGTCGACTCCGCCTCGCGGGACGACGCCGCTGACCCCGCGGCCGCCGACGCCCTCGAGGGTGCGGTGTTCCGGGTGTTCCTGGCCCAGCAGCGCTCGGCACCCGAGGTCGCGATGGCCACCGCGATCCTCCAGCGCTGGCTGGGTGAGCCGGCGCCCGAGCCGCCCGCCGACGTCGCCGCCCGTGAGCTGCTCGACCGACTCGTGAGCGCCACCCAGCTGCGCTTCCCGATCGTCGGTGACCTCGCCCGCAGCGTCCGCTTCCGCTGGTTCGACCAGCCGCTCGTGGATGCCGACCGGGCCTCCGTGCTCGGCTCGGTCGGCGACGAGCTCGCCGAGATCGACGCCCTGCCCGACGGGCCCGAGCGCACCGCCCGCATCGACACCCTCGCCGCGATCCCCGAGCGGATCGTGCGGTTCCTCGCCGAGCGGCTGCGCACCGGCATCCAGTCTCGTGAGCCGATGCTCGCCGTCCTCGTCAAGCGGCACTACCGCGAGTACGACCTCGTCGACCTGCGCGAGGAGACCATCGACGGTCGCGGCGTCGCCAGCGCGAACTACGTTCTCGACAACCGCGTCTCGCACCTCATCACGACGACCGGCACCGTCGACGAGCTCACCGACGGCAGTCCCCTGTCGACCCTGCTGAGTGGCCTGGTCGCCCAGCGCCCGGTCGGCCACCAGGGCGTCGTCGACCTCTACGTGCACTGGGGCGACCTGCCCGCCGACAAGGAGGCCGCCTCGGCAGCCCTGGCGGAGAAGATCGCCCGGATGCCGTTCGCGGCCCAGGTGCGGCGCGTCGCCGTGGGCGTGGTCCCCGACGACGAGCGCGAGGTCGGTTACTTCACGTTCCGGCCCCAGAGTGACGGCACCTTGGTCGAGGACCGGCCGGTGCGTGACGTGCACCCCATGGTGGGTCGTCGACTCAACCTGTGGCGGCTGCGCGACTTCGACCTCACCCGCCTGGACGCCCCCGAGGACGTCCTGCTCCTACACGCGGTCGCGACGGGCAACCCGCAGGACCAGCGGCTCGTGGCCCTGGCCCAGGTGCGCCAGCTCGTGGTCGTGCGCGACGCCGACGGCAAGGTCACCGGCCTGCCGCACATCGAGCGGGCGCTCGCGAACTGCCTCGAGGCGATCCGCCGGGCCCGGGCCACCCTGGGCGCCGGGGCGCGGCTGGACACCAACCACGTGTGGCTGCACGTCTGGCCCCCCGTCGAGGCCGACCTCGACCAGCTGACGGCGCTCCAGGGCAAGGTCGCGCCGATGACCGCAGGTGCGGGCATCGAGGAGGTGCGCGTCGAGGGCGCCATCCCCGCCGACGACGGCACCACCGTGCCGATCTGTGCCCGCTTCGCGTACCAGCCCGGGTCAGGGGTGACCTTCACCGTCGACCAGCCCCCGACCACGCGCGTCGCACCGCTGGACGAGTACGCCGAGAAGGTCGTGCGGGCCCGGCGCCGCGGGCTGGTCTACCCCTACGAGCTCGTCTCGATGGTGGCCGGCTCCGGTGGGTCGGTGCAGGAGCTCGACCTCGACGAGAGCGGTCGGCTCGTGCCGGTCGAGCGGCCCTACGGCGAGAACACCGCGGGAATCATCTGCGGCCTCGTGACCACCCCGACGCCCCTGCACCCCGAGGGCGTGAGCCGGGTGCTGCTCTGCGGCGACCCGCTGCGGGCTCTCGGTGCCGTCGCGGAGCCCGAGTGCGCCCGGGTTATCGCGGCGCTGGACCTCGCGCAGGAACGCGGCCTGCCGGTCGAGTGGTTCGCCCTCTCGGCCGGGGCACGCATCTCGATGGACTCGGGCACCGAGAACATGGACTGGGTCGCCAAGGCCCTCAAGCGGATCATCGAGTTCACCCAGGCCGGGCACGAGATCAACGTCGTGGTCGCCGGGATCAACGTGGGCGCCCAGCCGTACTGGAACGCCGAGGCCACGATGCTCATGCACACCAAGGGCATCCTCGTCATGACTCCCGACTCGGCGATGGTCCTCACCGGAAAGCAGTCGCTCGACTTCTCCGGTGGTGTCTCGGCCGAGGACAACTTCGGCATCGGCGGCTACGACCGTGTCATGGGGCCCAACGGCCAGGCTCAGTACTGGGCCAAGGACCTCGTCGACGCCTACGGCATCCTGCTCGCGCACTACGAGAACACCTGGGTCGCACCCGGTGAGCGGGGACCAAGGCGTGCGCCGACGAGCGACCCGCACGACCGCGACGTCACGACCCACCCGCACACGCTCGCCGGCAGTGACTTCACGACGGTGGGCGACATCTTCTCGTCGGCGACCAACCCCGACCGCAAGAAGCCGTTCGACATCCGCACGCTGATGAGGGCCGTCGCCGACCAGGACCACGGGACGCTCGAGCGCTGGGCCGGGATGGCCGATGCCGAGACCGCGGTGGTGCTCGACGCGCGCATCGGCGGCATTCCGGTGCTGCTGCTCGGGATCGAGTCCAAGGCGGTGGCCCGGCGTGGGGTTCCGCCGACTGACGGGCCGGACGTCTACACGGCCGGCACGCTCTTCCCGCGCTCGTCGAAGAAGGCGGCCCGGGCGATCAACGCGGCGAGCGGCAACCGGCCCCTCGTCGTGCTGGCCAACCTGTCGGGCTTCGACGGCTCACCCGACTCGATGCGCGCCCTGCAGCTCGAGTACGGCGCCGAGATCGGCCGGGCGGTCGTGAACTTCGACGGCCCGATCGTCTTCGTCGTGGTGTCGCGCTACCACGGTGGTGCGTTCGTCGTCTTCTCCAAGGCGCTCAACCCGCGGATGACGGTGCTCGCGGTCGAGGGCTCGTTCGCGTCGGTGATCGGTGGGGCGCCGGCCGCAGCGGTGGTCTTCGCGCGCGACGTCGACAAGCGCACGGCATCCGACCCTCGGGTGGCTGACCTCGAGGCCCGGGTCGGCGCCGCCAGCGGGGCCGAACGGGCTGCGCTCGCGACCGAGCTGATCGCGGTGCGCACCGCGGTTCGCGCCGAGAAGCTCGGGCAGGTGGCGTCGGAGTTCGACCGGGTGCACGACATCCACCGGGCCGTGCAGGTCGGGTCGGTCGACGCGGTCATCTCGGCGTCGGAGATCCGCCCGAGGATCATCGCCGCCATCGAGGCCACCACCATCGCCTGACCTGCCACCGCCTGACCCCTGCACCTCCGGGCGGCCGGCGAACTTTTTCGCCCGATGCCACAAGGTTCACCTTCGCCCCACTTCCTAACCCCTGCGAAGGTGAACCTTCTGGTGCTGAGCTGTCGGGCAGCGGCCCGTGGCAGGCTGGGCGGGTGACCACCGTGGGGCTGCTGCTCGCCGCTGGGGCCGGCCGCCGGATGGGTGGCCCCAAGGCACTGCTGCGCCTGACCCCAGCGGGCCCGACCCTCATCGAGATCGCCGTCGAGCGGCTGTGGCAGGCCGGCTGCGACCGGGTCGTCGCCGTTGTGGGTGCCGGGGCATCACAGGCCTCGGATGCCGTGGCGCGCCTTCGCGTCGACGTCGTCACCGCGCCCGACTGGGACGAGGGCATGGGCGCATCGCTGCGGGCGGGGCTCGAGCACCTGCTTCAGGGCGGCGCCCGGCGGCCTGCCGTCGCGATGCCTCATGCAGCCCCGGCCGAGGCACTTGCAGCCCTCGCCGAGGCAGCTCCGACTCCGGCCGGTGCAGCGCCAGCCACTGCTGTTGCACCGGACCTTGCCCTGGTGACCCTCGTCGACCTGCCGGACGTCACCGCGCAGGTCATGGCCCGGGTCCTCGCCGCTGCGCAACCGCAGGGAGCAGCGGCACTGGTGCGGGCGGCATACGGCGGCGTGCCAGGCCACCCGGTGGCGATCGGGCGTGATCACTGGGATGCCGTGCGCGCCACCGCTCGTGGTGACCGGGGCGCCCGAGAGCACCTGCGCACCACCGCGCACGACCTCGTCGAGTGCGGCGACCTCGCCACCGGGGGCGACGTCGACACCGTCGCCGATCTGACAGGTCACCCGAACCACGGCAGCGAACCCAGCACTTCGGATCGCACGCAGCAATAGGTGCGCACGTCCTGAACTTCCGCGCACGTCCTGAGCTTCTGCGTGCAACCTGAACTTCTGCGTGCCGAGCGAACTGTCGCGAGCCGACCTCACCGGACCCCGACCGCGGGCGCGACATGATGGCACCGTGAGCGCACCAGAGCACCGCTGGCCCGGCAGCGTCTACGACCACGGCAGCGACCCCGATCCACGGTTCTCGCTGGCGAACGAGCGCACCTTCCTGGCCTGGATCCGCACGGCGCTCGCGCTCGTCGCCGGGGCCGCGGCGGTCGACGCACTCCCCCTCCCCATGCCGGATGCCGTGCAGCGCACCCTCGCTGCCGGCCTGGCCCTCGCCGCCCTGCTCACCTCCGTCGCCGCCTGGCGTGGGTGGGCAGGCACCGAGCGGGCCATGCGGCAGGGCAAACCACTGCCGTCGAACCCCGCGATGGCCGTCGTGCTCGTGGCCGTGGCGGTCACCGCCGTGATCCTCGGCGTCACGAGCGTGACCGGTGCCTGAGACCGATCGGACCACGTGGTCGGATCTGTCCCGGTGGTGGGCTCAGGGTGGTGTGGCCGCCCGTGGGTGACCCGGCCGCCCCGCTGGAGCGCACCACCCTGGCGTGGCGCCGCACCGGGCTGGCGCTGCTCATCGGAGCCCTGACGATCGGCCGCCTGACCCTTGACGCCCTGGGCCCGGCCGTCGTGGTTCCCACCGCGCTGGCAGCTGCCCTCGCCGGCTGGGTGATCATCGCGGCCCTGCGCACCCGTCGACTGGCCCGAGCCCACCCGGGCGAGCCGAGCTTCTCGGTGCTCACCGACGGCCGCCTGCCCGCTGTCGTCGCGGCCCTCGTCGGAGCACTGGCCCTCGGCGAGGTGCTCGCCGCCGTGGCCCACCTGCTCTGATGAGTTGCTCGCACTCCTCCCGCGAATGTGGGTGAAGATCGTCGTCCAGCCGACGATCTTCACCCACATTCGCAGCGGGGGAATGCTTCCGATCGGGCAGCGCGTCAGGGATGCTGACGCCATGGACCCCCGCACGACGTTCGACTCGGCAGCCGACCTCGACGGCGCGCTCGCGGCAACCGGCTACCTCAGCGACGAGGCCCTGGCCACGGTCACCTGGCTGGCGCTGCGCCTGGGCCGGCCGCTGCTCATGGAGGGCGAGCCCGGCACCGGCAAGACCGCCCTGGCCGAGGCCCTGGCCGACGCCATGGACCTGCCCCTCATCCGCCTCCAGTGCTACGAGGGCATCGACGCCACGCAGGCCCTCTACGACTGGGACTTCCCCCGCCAGATCCTCCACGTGCGCGCGCTCGAAGCTGTCGAGGACGGCCCCAGAGACGTCCGTGACGTCGAGGAAGGGCTGTTCGACGAGCGCTTCCTGCTCGCCCGCCCGGTCCTGCGAGCCCTGCGCGAGTCCCCGGCGGTGCTGCTCATCGACGAGATCGACCGGGCCGACGACGAGTTCGAGGCCTTCCTCCTCGAGGTGCTCTCGACGTGGCAGGTGACCATCCCCGAGCTCGGCACGGTCACGGCATCCGTACCGCCGGTCGTCATCCTCACTTCCAACCGCACCCGCGAGCTGCACGACGCCCTCAAGCGCCGCTGCCTGTACCACTGGCTCGAGCACCCCGGTATCGAGCGTGAGCTCGCGATCGTGCGCAGCCGCGCCCCAGAGGTGCCCGAGGCGCTCGCCGACCAGGTCGTGCGACTCGTCCACGGCATCCGCACCGACCGCGAGCTGCTGAAGCCCCCCGGCGTCGCCGAGACCCTCGACTGGGCGCGCGCGCTGAACGAGCTCGGCACGCGCGAACTCGACACGGCGACGGCGGCCGCCACCCTGGGCGTCGCGGTGAAGTACCGCGAGGACGCCGAACGCGTCCGTCGAGCCCTCGACATCATGCTCACCACATGACGTCGGATGCCGTCCGCGCCAGCTCGGATGCCGTCCGCCCGAGTTCGGATGCCGCCCGCCCCAGCGAGGGGGCCACCGCACCTTCCGAGGTGCCCAGCGCTGTCCCCAGATCGACCAATAGGTCACTGGAGGTACGCCCGCCCGAGGAGATCCTGCTCGGCTTCGCCCGGGCCTTGCGCGCGGCCGGCGTCGCAGTGACGGCCGACCGGGAACGCACCTTCCTCGAGGCGGTTGCCGCGCTCGGCCTCGAGCACCAGGTCGGCGTCTACCACGCCGGGCGGGCGACCCTGTGCGGGTCACCGGCCGACCTCGAGCGCTACGACCTCGTCTTCCACGCGTGGTTCAGCGGGCAACGTGCGGGCATGAAGAACCGGCCGCCGCTGCAGCAGGTGACCAGCCAGGCGGGGCTGAACGACTCCTCCGGCGCAGCCAACTCCGCCCAGGACGACCCCGACACCGCTGCCGCGCAGGCCAGTTCGACCGAGATCCTGCGCCACCGCGACGTCGCCACGCTCGACCGCCGGGACCGCGAAGAGCTCGTGCGGATGTTCGCCGCCCTGCGCCCCCGAGCCCCCCGGCGCCGCGCCCACCGCCACACGCAGGCCCGCCGCGGCCAGGTCGACGCCCGCCGCACGCTGCGCTCCACCCTGCGCCGGATGGGCGAGCCCGGCGAGATCAGCTGGCGCCGCCGTGCCGACCGGCCCCGGCGCGTCGTGCTGCTCATCGACGTCTCGGGCTCGATGAGCGCCTACGCCGACGCCCTCATCCGCCTCGCGCACACCTACTGCGCGGCTGGTGTGCCCACGGAGGTCTTCACCCTCGGCACCCGGCTCACCCACGTCACCCGCCCGCTGCACGAGCGGGACCCCGATCGAGCGATCGTCGCGGCCGGTCGGGCCGTCCCCGACTGGTCGGGCGGAACCCGCCTGGCCGAGGGGGTCAAGGTCTTCCTCGACCGGTGGGGGCGGCGCGGCATGGCGCGCGGCGCAGTCGTCGTCGTCTTCAGCGACGGCTGGGAGCGCGACCAGCCCGAGGCCCTCGGCGAGCAGGTGCGTCGGCTGCGGGCGGTGGCGCACCGGGTCGTCTGGGTCAACCCGCACCGGGGGCGGGCCGGGTATGAGCCGGTGCAGGGCGGCATCATTGCGGTCCTGCCCCACGTCGACGACTTCGTCGCGGGGCACTCGATGGCGGCGTTCCAGGAGCTGACGGAGGTGGTGGCGCGTGCGTGACGTGCTGAACGAGCTGATGGCGTGGTGGCACGCCGGGGATGCCGTGGGCGTCGGTACCGTCGTCGCGACCTTCCGCTCCGCGCCCCGCCCGGCGGGTGCGTCGATGCTCGTCGGGCCCGGTGGCGAGGCCGTGGGGTCGGTGTCCGGCGGGTGCGTCGAGGGTGCCGTCTACGAGCTCGGCCAGGAGGTCATGGCCTCGGGCGCGCCGGTGCTCCAGCGGTACGGGGTCTCCGACGACGACGCCTTCGCGGTCGGGCTGACCTGCGGCGGCATCCTCGACGTGTTCGTGGAGACGGTGTCGCAGGAGACCTTTCCCGAGCTCGGCTCCGTCGCCGCCGACGTCGAGGCCGGCCGCCCGGTGGCCGTCGCGACCGTCATCGACCACCCGGACCCTGCCTTCGTGGGCCGCCGCCTCGTCGTGCGCCCGGAGGGTGCCGCTGGCGAGGTGGCGGGTGAGGGGCACGAAGGTGAGGCTGGTTCGGATGCCGGTGGCACGGCATCCGCGGTCGTCGCCGGGTCGCTGGGCAGCGAGCGGGCCGACGCCGCCGTCACCGACGACGTGCGAGGGCTGCTCGCGGCGGGGCGCACGGAGACGCTGACGTACGGGCCCGACGGCGAGCGTCGGGGCGAGGGCATGCGGGTGTTCGTCGCGTCGTACGCACCGCGGCCGCGGATGCTCGTGTTCGGGGCCATCGACTTCGCCGCGGCCGTGGCGCACGTGGGGTCGTTCCTCGGGTACCGGGTGACGGTCTGCGACGCGCGGCCGGTGTTCGCCACGGCGTCGAGGTTCCCGGCCGCCGACGAGGTGGTCGTCGACTGGCCGCACCGCTACCTCGCCGCCGAGGTCGAGGCGGGGCGGATCGACCAGCGCACGGTGATCTGCGTGCTCACCCACGACCCCAAGTTCGACGTGCCGGTGCTCGAGGTGGCGCTGCGGCTGCCCGAGGTCGCGTACGTCGGGGCAATGGGGTCGCGACGTACCCACGAGGACCGGCTCGACCGGCTCCGCGAGGCGGGGCTCACGGAGGGTGAGCTGGCGCGGCTGAGCTCGCCCATCGGGCTCGACCTCGGGGCGCGCACCCCGGAGGAGACGGCCGTGTCGATCGCCGCCGAGATCGTGGCGCTCCAGTGGGGCGGGGGCGGCCAACGGCTTCAGGACATCGGGGGCTCGATCCACCACCACCTTTGACGGTCTGCAGCATCAATTCGTGCGGATATCGTCGAAGCCCTTGTGGTGGGGGCCACTTCAGGTGAGGATCACGAACACGTCACGATCGCCTGCCGAAGGAGAGTCAACGATGACTCGGATCACCGTCACCGTCGATGGAGTCCAGTGCTCCGACGATGTCGAACCGCGCACCCTGCTCGTCCACTACCTGCGAGAAGTGGTGGGAAAGGTCGGAACCGTCGTCGGGTGCGACACGAGCAACTGCGGCGCGTGCACCGTGCACCTCGACGGCCGCAGCGTGAAGTCGTGCAACGTCCTGGCCGTGCAGGCCGACGGGCACGAGGTGACGACCATCGAGGGCATCGCGCCCCACGGTGAGCTGCACCCCATGCAGCAGGCGTTCCACGAGAACCACGCGCTCCAGTGCGGGTACTGCACCCCGGGCATGATCATGCAGGCCATCGACGTGCTCACCGAGACGCCGAACCCGACCGAGGAGCAGATCCGCGTCGGCCTCGAGGGCAACCTGTGTCGCTGCACCGGCTACCACAACATCGTCAAGGCGGTGGCGGCCTGCGCGAGCAGCATGAACGAGCCGGCCGGCGCAGCCGTCGGAGCCGCCGCAGCCTCCGGAGCCAGCCAGGGGAGTGAGGCCTGATGACCGCTGTCGACGACCGCCCGGCATCCGAGGTCGGCACCGCCCGCAAGCGCAAGGAGGACGCGCGCCTCATCACCGGTCGCACGAAGTGGACCGACAACATCCAGCTGCCCGGGATGCTGCATCTCGCGATGGTGCGCAGCCCGTTCGCCCACGCGACGATCGACGGCATCGACACCAGCGCCGCCAAGGCCAGCCCGGGCGTCGTCGGGGTGTTCACCGGCGCCGACCTCGCCGACAGCCAGGGCGTGAACATCAACGCCTGGCCGATCGCCCCCGACCAAGTCACCCCGACCCACCTGCCGGTGGCCGTCGAGCGTGTCGCCTGCGCCGGTGAGATCGTCGCCGTCGTCGCAGCCCGCTCGGCCGCGGCCGCGCGCGACGCCGTCGAACTGGTCGACGTCGAGTGGGGGGAGCTGCCGGCGGTGCTCGACCTCAAGGAGGCCGCCGCCGACACCGTGCTCGCCCACCCCGACCTCGGCACGAACACGTCGGCCTTCTGGAAGCTGGACTCCGCCGAGCAGGGCACCGGCGGCGACGTCGACGATGCGATCGCCAAGGCACGCGTCGACGGCATCGTCATCGAGCGCGAGTACCGCCAGCAGCGCCTCGTGCCGGCCTTCATGGAGCCCCGCTCCACCGTCGTCGACCCCACCGGCGACCAGATGATCGTGTGGTCGGCGACCCAGGTGCCGCACATCCTGCGCTTCGCGATCGCCGCGACGACCGGCATCCCCGAGTCCAAGGTGCGCGTCATCGCACCCGACGTCGGCGGTGGCTTCGGCGGCAAGCTGCAGACCACGCCCGAGGAGTTCGCGACGATCGCCGTCGCCCGCAAGCTCGGCAAGCCGTGCAAGTTCACCGAGACCCGCTCCGAGACGATGGTCTCGGCGCACCACGGCCGCGACCAGTGGCAGAAGTTGACCCTGTCGGCCGAGAAGGACGGCACCGTCACCGGGCTCAAGGTCGAGCTGCTCGCCGACCTCGGCGCCTACGTCGCCATCGTCGGCGGTGGCGTGCCCGTGCTCGGCGCGTGGATGTTCAACGGCATCTACAAGTTCCCCGCCTACCAGTTCAACTGCCAGACGGTGCTGACGAACAAGACCTGGGTCGATGCCTACCGCGGCGCCGGGCGGCCCGAGGCCACCTACGCCATCGAGCGGCTCATGGACGAGCTCGCCGTCGAGGTCGGGGTCGACCCGATCGCCATCCGCGAGAAGAACTGGATCACCCACGACGAGTTCCCGTTCACCACTGTCGCGGGCATGACCTACGACTCGGGCAACTACGAGGCCGCCACCGCCAAGGCGCTCGAGCTCTTCGGCTACGACGAGCTGCGCGCCGAGCAGAAGGCGCGCCGCGAGTCCGGGGACCCCGTGCAGCTCGGCATCGGCGTCTCGACGTTCACCGAGATGTGCGGTCTGGCGCCCTCCCGGGTGCTCGGCTCGCTCAGCTACGGCGCCGGCGGCTGGGAGAGCGCCAGCATCCGGATGCTCGCCACCGGCACCGTCGAGGTCGTCTCCGGGGCCACCCCGCACGGTCAGGGCCACGAGACGGCGTGGAGCCAGATCGTCGCCGACCGGCTCGGCATCCCCTTCGAGAACGTCGAGGTGCTGCACGGCGACACCCAGATCGCGCCCAAGGGCCTGGACACCTACGGGTCGCGCTCGCTCGTCGTCGGTGGCGAGGCCATCGTGCGGGCCGCGGACAAGGTCATCGACAAGGCCCAGCCCATCGCGGCCCACCTGCTCGAGGCCAGCGTCGACGACCTCGAGTTCGCAGGTGGCCGGTTCACGGTGCGGGGAACCGACAAGGGCATCGGCATCACCGACGTGGCGCTTGCTACCTTCGCGGCGCACAACCTGCCCGACGGGGTCGAGCCCAGCCTCGACGCCGACGCCACCTACGACCCGATCGACTTCTCGTTCCCGCACGGTACCCACCTGTGCGCCATGGAGGTCGACACCGAGACCGGCGCCACGACGATGCGCACGTACGTGTGCGTCGACGACATCGGCACCATCGTCAACCCGCTGATCGTCGAGGGCCAGATGCACGGCGGCCTCGTCCAGGGCATCGCGCAGGCGCTGTTCGAGGGCGCCGAGTACGACGACCAGGGCACGTTGGTGTCCGGCTCGTTCGTCGACTACACGCTCCCGACCGCGGCCGACACGATCAACTACGTCAGCGAGCACACCACCTCACCGTCGACGACGAACACCCTCGGTACCAAGGGGGTCGGCGAGGCCGGCACCATCGCCTCGACGCCCGCGGTCGTCAACGCCGTCGTGGATGCCGTGCGCCACCTCGGCGTCTTCGACATCGACATGCCGTGTACCCCCCAACGGGTGTGGAAGGCCATCCAGTCGGCCGGGTCCTCTGGTGGCGGGGCGGCCGACGAGGCCCAGCCGCACTTCGCCGACGGTGCACCCAACCACGATCCAGCAGCAGGCGCGACGGACGGAGCAGGCCAGTGATCCCCGCAGCATTCGACTACGCCGCACCAACGACGATCGACGAGGCCCTGGCCGCCCTGGCCGAGGCCGGCGACGAGGCCAAGGTCCTCGGCGGTGGGCAGTCGCTCCTGCCGATCCTGCGCATGCGGCTCAACGCGCCCGAGCAGATCGTCGACCTCGGACGCATCGACGAGCTGCGCGGCATCCACGAGGACGGCGACCACGTCGTCATCGGCGCGATGACGACGTATGCCGACGTCATCGCGAGCCCGCTCCTGCGCACCCACGCGGCGCTGCTCGTGCAGGCCGTCGAGGAGGTCGCCGACCCGCAGATCCGGCGCCGGGGCACCATCGGCGGAGCCCTGGTACACGCAGACCCCGCGGGAGACGTCGGGGCGCCGGTCCTGGCACTCGACGCCGAGCTCGTCATCCGCGGCCAGGACGGCGAGCGCACCGTGCCGGTCAGCGAGTTCTTCCTCGACCTGTTCGAGACCGCCGTCGGTGAGGGTGAGCTGCTCACCAGCATCCGCATCCCCAAGCACACCGGCTGGGCCTCGCACTACGAGAAGTTCGTGCGCGTGTCCCACCAGTGGTCGATCGTCGGCGTCGCGGTGGCCCTGCGCGTCGAGGGTGGCTCGATCGCGCAGGCCCGGGTCGGCCTGACCAACATGGGCTCGACCCCGTTGCGGGCGCCCTCGGTCGAGGCCGCCCTCGTGGGCCGGTCGGCCGCAGACCTCGGTGACGCCTGCGACTCCGTCGCCGACGGAACGAGCCCGCCGAGCGACTTGAACGGTGATGCCGACTACCGGCGGCACCTCGCGCGGGTGCTCACCCGTCGCGCCGTGCTGACTGCGCTCGGAGGCTGACGCCCGCATGGAACTGACGCACGACTTCACCGTCCCCGCCCCGATCGACACGACCTGGGCGACCTTCATGGACCTGCACAAGGTCGGCAGCTGCTTCCCCGGCGCGGTCGTCACCGACGCCAGCGACGACGGTTTCGCCGGCACGGTGAAGGTCAAGCTCGGCCCGATCGCGCTCCAGTACGCCGGTGCCGGAACGTTCCTCGAGCGTGACGACGAGGGGTACCGGGCCGTCATCGAGGCCAAGGGCAAGGACAAGCGAGGCAACGGCACGGCCGGAGCCACCGTGACGATCCAGCTCGCGCCCTCGGGTGAGGGCACCCGGGTCGACGTCACGACCGACCTGTCGGTCACCGGCAAGCCGGCCCAGTTCGGGCGCGGGGTGATGCAGGACGTCTCCGACAAGCTGCTCGGCCAGTTCGTGGCATGTATCGAGCAGCAGTTCGCCGTGGCGGACGAGCCCGAGCCGCCGCCCGTGCCTCAGCCGGAGGGCGGGACGCCGGATGCCGGGCCGTCGGCTCCCAGCGCGGCCGCCGGTGAGGCGGGCAGCGCGGGTGGTGGCACGGCATCCAGAAGTGGCGCGGTCGGCCAGAGCGTTGGCACGGCATCCCCGGGTACGACAGGCGGGTTGGCCCCGGCTGCGTCCCGACCGGCCGGCGGCTCCACCCCGCGGTTGGCGCCTGTGCCGCAGGCGGACGACTCGATCGACCTCGGTGCGACCGTGCTGCCGGTGCTGCTGAAGACCTACGCCCCGCACGCCGTGGCGGGACTGATCGGGGTGCTCATCGGCTGGCTCATCGCCCGCCGCCGCACCTGACCTTTCCTGTCAGCGCCTGATCCGCCCGCACGCTTCCCTCCGGCGAATGTGGGTGAAGATCGTCGCCTGGGCGACGATCTTCACCCACATTCGGAGGGGGTAGGGGGCACCTTCACACGATCTCCACACGTCGCCCGCGCGGGCTCCAGCCGCACCTGCCTACTCTCGGGAGCATGACCCAGGGCCCCACCACTCCGCCGAGCGGATCATCAGCCGCAGCGAACGCCTCGGCCATCGCAGCAACGACGGCGAGCGCCAACGCCAGCACGACGGCATCCCACGTGCTCGTCGTCGAGGACGAGCCGGTGATCAACCAGGCCGTCACCGACCGGCTGGGCGCCGAGGGCTTCCACGTCACGCAGGCCTTCGACGGCCCCGGCGCCGTCGACGCCTTCACCACCAGCAGCCCCGACCTCGTCGTCCTCGACGTCATGCTGCCCGGGTTCGACGGGCTCGAGGTGTGTCGCCGCATCCAGGCCATCCGCCCCGTCCCGGTGCTCATGCTCACCGCCCGCACCGACGAGACCGACCTGCTCGTCGGCCTCGGGGTCGGCGCCGACGACTACGTGACCAAGCCGTTCTCGATGCGCGAGGTCGTCGCCCGGGTGCGCACCCTGTTGCGACGCGTCGAGCGGGCCGCCGAGCTCGCAGCCAGCCGCCCGGCCCACCTCGACGTGCAGGGCCTGCGCATCGACGTCGCCACTCGGCGCGTCACCGCCGGAGACGCCGAGGTCCACCTGACCCCGCTGGAGTTCGACCTGCTGTGCGCCCTGGCCGCCGAACCCGGGGTGGTCCGTTCCCGGGACGCCCTGATGCGCGAGGTCTGGGGCTGGGCCGACGCCTCGGGCACCCGCACCCTCGACAGCCACGTCAAGGCCCTGCGCGCCAAGATCGGCGCCGACCGCGTGCGCACCGTGCACGGCGTCGGGTACGCCCTCGAGGCCACACCGTGAACACCGCCCGCCCGCTCGACGGCATCACCTCGCTCAAGGTCAAGCTCGGCCTGCTCGTCGCCGTCAGCATCGTCGTGGCCGTCGTCGTCGAGCGGGTGGCGGATGCCGGTCAGGTGCCGTGGTGGATCAGCGTCCCCGTCACCGTGGTCGCCGCCCTCGCGGTCACCCAGTGGCTCGCGCGCGGCATGACCTCACCGCTGCGCGAGATGACGTCCGCCGCGGGGCGCATGGCGGGAGGCGACTACGGACAGCGTGTCACGGCATCCTCCTCCGACGAGGTCGGGGAGCTGGCGCGGGCCTTCAACGCCATGGCCGCGGATCTGGCCTCCGCAGACACCCAGCGCCGCCAGCTCGTGGCCACGGTGTCGCACGAGCTGCGCACCCCCCTCACCGCCCAGCGGGCCCTGCTCGAGAACCTCGTCGACGGGGTCGTCACCCCGGATGACCGGGCCCTGCGCGGCGCGCTGCAGCAGTCCGAGCGCCTCAGCACCCTCGTCGCGGACCTGCTCGACCTCTCGCGCATCGACGCCGGGGTCACCTCGCTGAACCTCACGCAGGGCAGGGTCGCCGACCTTCTCTCGGATGCCGTGGCCGAGGCGCGCGTCGGCGCTCGCAGCGCTCGGGTGCGGTACGAGGTCGCGCCAGCGGACCTCACGGTGAAGGCCGACCGGCCGCGACTGGCCCAGCTCGTCGCGAACCTGCTCGACAACGCCGTGCGCCACAGCCCGGCCGACGGTGAGGTCGTCGTCACCGCGCGACTGGTCGACGACTCCACGTGGTGCCTCGACGTGCGCGACGAGGGACCCGGCATCCCGCCCGACCGGCTCGAGCGGGTCTTCGACCGCTTCGGCTCCGGCGACGACTCCGGCGGCGGCACCGGCCTCGGCCTGGCGATCGCCCGATGGGTGTGCGACCTGCACGGCGGCGCCATCAGCGCGATCGCGCCCCAGCCCGGGCAGACCGGCGCGCTGCTGCGAGCCCAGCTGCCCGTCACACCACCCACCGACCGACCCACCCACCTGACCCAGGAGCGCACCATGAGCACGCTGACCCCAGATCGACCAACAGGCCAACCGGGCGACGCCACCCCGCCCGCGCAGACCACTCCCGGACAGGTCGTCCACGTCCCGGCCAACCCCTACGCCCCGAAGGGCCCGGGCGGCCCCGGCCCGCTCGGCAACCTCTGGCCCGAGCGACCGCTGCCCCCGCAGACCGTGCCGGTCCTCGCCGCCATCGCCATCGGCGCCTGGGCGGCGCTGACCTGGCCGGAGCGCAACGTCGGCCTGGCGGTGGCCCTGACCATGCTCGCCACCGGCGGCCTCATGTGGTGGGTGGCCCGCTTCCGTGCCCACCCGTGGACGCTGCTGTGCGCCGTGGTCGCTGGTGTGCTGGCCTCGGTCACCCTGCTGCGTGATGCCGGAGGGGTCATCGCCCTCAGCGTCTTCGTCGCCGTCATCGTCGCAGCGTCCGGGGTCAGCCGGGCCCGCACCCTGCTCGCGGTGCCGCTCAGCGTGATCGCGTGGCCGGCATCGGCGCTGCGTGGTCTGCCCCTGCTCGCCCGCACCATCTCGGCGACCGGCAGGGCCTCCACCCTGTGGCCGGTGCTGCGCACCCTCGGGTTCTCCCTCATCGCGCTGGCCCTGTTCGGTGGGCTCTTCGCCTCGGGGGATGCCGTGTTCGGTGCCTGGGCGCAGGCTCTGGTGCCGGACCTGCGCTGGGACACGATCATCGCCCGCACCTTCATCCTCGCCCTCGTGGCCGGGGTGGCGCTGACCGGCACCTATCTCGCCCTCAACCCCCCGAACATCGCGGATGCCGCGCTGCCGGCGACACCTCGCGCCCGCCACGCGTGGGAGTGGGCCGTGCCGGTCGGCGTCGTCGTCGCCCTGTTCGCCGGCTTCCTGATCGCCCAGGCCACCGCGATGTTCGGCGGGGTCGAGCACCTGCGGGCGACCACGGGCCTGACCTATGCGGAGTACGTCCACCAGGGTTTCGGGCAGCTCACGGTGGCGACGTTCCTCACGGTCGTCGTCGTCGCCCTGGCGATGCGGGTCGCACCGCTCGCGAGCTCACGCGACCGGTTGCTGCTGCGGGTCCTGCTCGGCGCGCTCTGCCTGCTCACCCTGGCCGTCGTCGCCAGCGCCCTGTACCGGATGTCGCTCTACCAGGAGGCCTACGGCTACACGGTGCTGCGGGTCTTCGTCGACGGCTTCGAGCTGTGGCTCGGGCTGGTCATCGTGATGCTGCTGGTCGCCGGAGTGCGGCTGCGCGGCGCGTGGGTGCCGCGGGCCGTGCTCGGGTCGGCGGCCGCGTTCGTGCTCGTCTTCGTCGGCCTGAACCCCGACGCCTTCGTGGCTTCGCACAACATCGACCGCTTCGAGGCCGGGCGTGAGCTCGACACCGCCTACCTGGCGAGGTTGAGCGCCGACGCCACCCCGGTCATCGTGGAGCGCCTGCCCGCCGACGTCGCGTCCTGCATCCTGGACAGCCCCGGTGGCTACACCGTGGGTGGCAGGGAAGACGACGACGACCTGCTCGCCTGGAACCTCGGTCGGGCACGAGCCGCGGATGCGGTGGCCACCCTGGGCGCACCGACCCAGGTTCCCGACCCCACGGCATCCTGGCACCGTGGCGAGCTCTGCGCGGCACTGCTGCCGCCGGCGGCCGTCCCTGCCGGCTGACCCGCGGCATACTCGCCGTCATGGATCCCCGCACCGTGCTCGTGCTCAACGGCCCGAACCTCAACCTGCTCGGTGAGCGCGAGCCCGAGGTCTACGGCTCCGCCACCCTCGCCGACGTCGAGGCGCTGTGCCACGAGGCGGCGACGGCATCCGGCCTCGTGCTCGACTTCCGCCAGAGCAACCACGAGGGCGTGCTCATCGACTGGGTGCAGCAGGGGCGGGTCGGCATCGCGGGGATCGTCATCAACGCCGCGGGGTACACGCACACCTCGGTCGCCCTGCGCGACGCCCTGTCGGCGTGCCGGGTGCCCAAGGTCGAGGTGCACATCAGCGACATCCACGCCCGCGAGGCCTTCCGCCACCACAGCTACCTCGCCGACGTGTGCGACCACCACGTCATCGGGCGCGGTGTGCAGGGCTATGCCGAGGCGATCACCTGGCTCGCGGCCCGTCGTGGAGCGTGACCTTCCTGCCCTGTGGCGCAGCCCCCAGTGGCGGGCCGAACTCGAGGCGTGGCTGCTGCCGGCGCTCGCGGACGCCGGGCGCACCGTCACGGGCCCGCTGGTCCAGGAGCGGGTGAGGTTCTGGTCGACCGTGCTCTCGGTGGAGACGGATGCCGGCCGGGTCTGGGTCAAGGAGAACGCTCCGTCGCAGGCGTTCGAGGCAGCGCTCGTCGACGCCATCGACGGCATCGTGCCGCGGTTGTGTGCTCCCGTCGTCGCCGTCGAGGCCGATCGGGGATGGTTGGCCACCGCCGACCTCGGCGCGCCGTTGTGGCACGAGGGGGCGACGCCGTCGGTGGATGACTGGGTTGCCGTCGTGGAGCGGTACGGGCAGGCGCAGCGTGATCTGTCGAACCACGCGGATGCCGTGCTGGCGGCCGGGGTGCCCGTCTTCCCCCACGACCCCGCCGACGTCACCACCTGGGTCACCGACCTGGTGACGGACCTCCGGGCGTTGCCGCGCGAGGACCCGCGGCGTCCCACCGACGAGGAAGCAGCCTTGGTCGATGACGGGCTCGGCCGTATCCACGAGGCTGCCGCAGTCCTGGTTGACAGCGGGATGCCGTCCACCCTCCAGCACAACGACCTCCACCTCGGCAACGCGTTCCGCGGCCCCGGTCTCGATGCCACGTTCATCGATCTGGGCGATGCGGTCTGGGCCCACCCCCTCACCGCCCTGCGCATCCCGCTGTGGACGCTTCGCCACCTCTACGACGACGACGTCCCGGACGGCGCGGCTGCGTCTCGGGTGCTGACCGCGGGGATCGCACCCTGGACCGACGTCTGGGACGTCCACACCCTCACGCAGCTCCTTCCGGCTGCAGAGCGCATCTCGTGCCTGCACCGGGCCGAGTCGTGGTCCCGGCTCCAGCGCGACGTCCCGGTGCACGTCGTCGAGCAGGCCTGGGTGCGCTCGGTCATCGAGTGGGTCGTCGACGCCGCCGCGCAGGACCCGTACGCCTCCAGCCTGCCTCGGTGACTTCCGAGTAGGTACTAGGACGTCCTAGTATCTCGGGAGGCAACCCGAAGGGACCCCCATGGCAACGCAGCCCACCAGCCCGAAGCCCGAGCTCCACGTGCCGGTGAACCCGGTGCGCATCGTGACTGCCTCCGCCCTGTTCGACGGCCACGACGCCTCGATCAACATCATGCGGCGGATCATGCAGAGCCAGGGCGCCGAGGTCATCCACCTCGGGCACAACCGCAGCGTCCAGGAGGTCGTCGACGCGGCGGTCGAGGAGGACGTGCAGGGCGTCGCGGTCAGCTCCTACCAGGGCGGGCACGTCGAGTACTTCGAGTACCTCGTCCAGCTGCTCGCCGAGGCCGGCGCCGGCCACGTGCAGGTCGTCGGCGGTGGCGGCGGGGTCATCGTCCCCGAGGAGATCGAGCGCCTGCGCGCCGCCGGGGTGACGATCTTCAGCCCGCAGGACGGCCAGCGCCTCGGTCTGCCCGGCATGGTCAACCAGGTCATCGCCGCGTGTGACGTCGACCTGGATGCCGTGTCGCCCCCGTCCGTGCCCGCCGTCCTCACCGGGGAGCGGGCTGCCGTGGCCCGGGCCATCACCGCCGCGGAGACCGGCCACCTCACCGGTGAGATGCGCGCCGACCTCGAGCGGGCGGCATCCGGCCGCCGGACCCCGGTGCTCGGCATCACCGGCACGGGCGGCTCGGGCAAGTCGAGCCTGACCGACGAGCTCGTGCGCCGCCTGCGCGTGGACCAGCAGGACAAGCTGCGCATCGCGTGCGTCGCCATCGACCCGACGCGACGCCGCGGTGGGGGAGCGCTGCTCGGGGACCGCATCCGGATGAACTCCCTCGACGGCGACCGGGTCTACTTCCGCTCGCTCGCAACCCGTGGTGGCCGCGAGGTGCCCGGGGCGCTCGGCGACGTGCTGACGATCCTCAAGGCTGCCGGCTTCGACCTCGTCATCGTGGAGACCCCCGGCATCGGGCAGGGGGATGCCGCGATCACCTCCTTCGCGGACGTCAACCTCTACGTCATGACGCCCGAGTTCGGTGCCGCCAGCCAGCTCGAGAAGATCGACATGCTCGACTTCGCCGACGTGGTGGCCATCAACAAGTTCGAGCGTCGCGGGGCGATGGACGCGCTGCGCGACGTCGGCCGCCAGATGGTGCGCAACCGGGAGTCGTTCGGCAAGAAGCCTGAGGACATGCCGGTGTTCGGCACCTCGGCCGCGACGTTCAACGACGACGGGGTCACCGCGCTCTACCAGGAGCTGCGCGACCAGCTCACGGCGCACGGACTCGAGGTCGCCGAGGGTGCCCTGCCGCAGGTGTCGGTGCGGCACTCCTCGGTGCTGCGCCAGGTCGTGCCGCCGCAGCGGGTGCGCTGCCTCGCGGAGATCGCCGAGACGGTGCGCCAGTTCCACGAGGACACCCACCGCTTCGCCGAGGCCGCCCGCCGCGTGCAGCGCCTCACCGAGGTCGGTGGCGAGCTCGCCCGGGCCGGGGCCGACCGCTCCGGCGTCGACGCGCTGCTCTCCAGCGCCCAGGACGACCTGCCCCTGCCGGTGGCGCGCCAGCTCGCGGGGTGGAGCTCGGTCGTCGAGGCCTACTCGGGTGACGAGCAGGTGGTGACGATCCGCGACCGGGAGATTCGCACCGCACTGGTCAAGGAGTCGCTGTCCGGCAACCACATCCGCCGGGTCTCGCTGCCGCGCTACTCCGACGACGGCGACCTCGTGAGCTTCCTGCGCCGCGAGAACCTTCCCGGGTACTTCCCGTTCACCGCCGGGGTCTTCCCGTTCAAGCGCGACAACGAGGACCCGGCCCGCATGTTCGCCGGTGAGGGCGACCCGTTCCGCACCAACGCGCGGTTCAGGCTCCTCTCGCAGGGGCAGCCCGCCACCCGCCTGTCCACCGCGTTCGACTCGGTCACCCTCTACGGCCGCGACCCCGACCGGCGCCCCGACATCTACGGCAAGGTCGGCACCTCCGGTGTCTCGGTCGCCACCCTGGACGACATGCGCGAGCTGTATGCCGGGTTCGACCTCACGTCGCCCACCACGAGCGTCTCGATGACGATCAACGGGCCGGCCCCGACGATCCTCGCGTTCTTCCTCAACACCGTCATGGACCGCGCTGTCGAGGCGTGGGCGAGCGAGAACGGACGGGAGCCGACCGAGGAGGAGGCGCACGGCATCCGCGCTCGTGCCGTGGCCACGGTGCGCGGCACGGTCCAGGCCGACATCCTCAAGGAGGACCAGGGCCAGAACACGTGCCTGTTCTCCACGGAGTTCTCGCTGCGGATGATGGCCGACATCCAGGAGTGGTTCATCGCCCACGAGGTGCGCAACTTCTACTCGGTGTCGATCAGCGGGTACCACATCGCCGAGGCCGGGGCGAACCCCATCAGCCAGCTCGCGTTCACCCTCGCGAACGGGTTCACCTACGTCGAGGCCTACCTGGCGCGCGGCATGGCGATCGACGACTTCGCACCGAACCTGTCGTTCTTCTTCTCCAACGGGATGGACCCCGAGTACACCGTCATCGGCCGGGTCGCCCGCCGCATCTGGGCGATCGCGATGAAGGAGAAGTACGGCGCCAACGAGCGCAGCCAGAAACTGAAGTACCACGTGCAGACCTCGGGCCGGTCGCTGCACGCGCAGGAGATGGACTTCAACGACATCCGCACCACGCTCCAGGCGCTGACGGCCATCTACGACAACGCGAACAGCCTGCACACCAACGCCTTCGACGAGGCGGTGACGACCCCGAGTGAGGAGTCGGTGCGCCGGGCGCTCGCGATCCAGATGATCATCAACCGCGAGTGGGGCCTGGCCGTCAACGAGAACCCGTTGCAGGGCTCGTTCGTCGTCGACGAGCTGACCGACCTCGTGGAGGCTGCGGTGCTGGCAGAGTTCGACCGCATCTCCGAGCGCGGCGGTGTGCTCGGCGCGATGGAGACCGGCTACCAGCGCGGCCGCATCCAGGACGAGTCGATGCTCTACGAGCACCGCAAGCACGACGGTTCGCTGCCGATCATCGGCGTCAACACCTTCAGGGCTCCGGATGCCGGTGAGTCACCTCGCGAGGTCGTGCTCGCGCGCGCCTCGGAGGGGGAGAAGGAGGGCCAGCTGGCCCGGGTGACGTCGTTCCGTGAGTCGCACCGGGTTGAGGCGGAGGATGCGTTGGCGCGGCTGAAGGCCTCGGCCGTGTCCGGCGAGAACGTGTTCGCCGTGCTCATGGATGCCGCCCGCGTGTGTTCGCTGCAGCAGGTCACCGAGGCGTTCTTCGAGGTGGGTGGCCAGTACCGGCGCAACGTGTGACCGGCGCGCGTGGGCCCGTCGCTGAGCCAGCGGAGCCCGGGTAGGTACCTCGCCCAGAGTCCTTGCCCATCGCAAGGGATTCCCGTCATCGGGCAATGGCCCTGGACAGGACCCCTCTTCCCGACGCACAGGTTCGGAGCCGCCGGCAGTGACGGACGACCGTGCGGGACTCCGGGCCCCGGCCGCGAGGAAAACCGTTCGTGCGGTGTCGGTGCCGCGTCGTAGGTTGCAGACGATGTCCACCGCCACCATGACCGCCCGCGAACCCGTCGCCCAGCCCGCCCCACCCACCCGTGCGGCGAGCCGCCAGGTCACGCTCGCACGACTGCGGGGGTGGGCCACGGGGGTGGCGCTCACGGCATCCGCCATCGGTGCCCTCGGACGCACTCTCGGCACGGTCGTGGCCGGGCTGCTCGCGGCCAACCCGTCGACCAGGCTCGTCGGCCTGCTGGCCTTGTGTGTCGTCGGGGCGGCAGTCCTCGACACCGCGGGCCGCACCCTGTGGGCCTCGGTCGTCGACCGCGCCGAGGGCCGCATGCGGGAAGACCTGGTGGATGCCGCGTTGCACCAACCGCTGTCGGCGCTCGGTGAGCAGGCGGTGGGGGAGGTGCTCGACCGGGTCGATGACGACACCCACGCCGTGGGCTCGATGCTGCGCCGCCAGGTGTGGGACGCCCTGCGCACCGTGTTCTCCGCCGTGCCGATGTGGATCGTCGCCGGGCTAACCTGGTGGCCGGCCTGGATCCTCTTTCCCGTCGCGGGGGCGGCCGCGTTCGCGATCATCCGCCGGTTGCTCCCGGCCATCGCGGAGCGAACCGTCATCGAGGAGGCGGCCTGGACCGACCACGCCGCAGCCCTCGAGGAGGGGGTCTCCGCCCGAGACGACCTGCGCACCAGCCTCGGTCAGGCCCACGTCGTCCAGCGCCTCAGCGCCCTGTCGGCAACCGTGCACAGACGGTTCGACGAGCTGCTGGCGCTTCAGGCCCGCGCCACCCGGCGCACCGGCATCCTGCTCTACTCGCTGCTGGCGGCCACGAGCATCGCCGGGGTGGCGCTGGTCATCAGCGACGACCTGTCGGTGGCCCGCCTGGTCACCCTGTTCCTCGTCACGAGCACCTTCGTCGGGCAGATCGACCAGATGGCCCGCCACCTGCCCGAGCTGCAGACGGGCATCGGGGCCATCACGCGCCTGCGGCAGCTGCTCGAGTCGCCACCCGAGCCCGAGGGTGGGCGGCCCGTCCCTGCCGGAAGCGTCGGGGTTGAGTTCCGTGACCTGCGCTTCTCCTATGCCGAGGGGGACTTCGCCCTGGACGGCGTCAGCCTCGACATCCCTGCGGGCCGGACCTGCGCCCTCGTCGGACGATCCGGGTCGGGCAAGTCCACGTTGGCCGCCCTGCTGTCGCGCGCCACCGACCCGCCACGGGGGGCGGTCTTCCTCGGTGGCATCGACGTGTGCGACCTGGACCTCCACGCGCTGCGTTCTGCCGTCGGCGTGGTCACCCAGCGCACCGACATCCTCGCCGGGACCCTCGCGGAGAACATCGCCCTCTTCGCCGACGTGCCCACCTCGACGGTGCGAGCAGCCGTCACCGAACTCGGCCTCGACGACTGGGTCGACGGACTGCCCGACGGCCTCGAGACCACCCTCGGGCCCGGGGGAACCCCGCTCTCGGCGGGCGAGGAGCAGCTCGTGGCCTTCGCCCGCCTCCTCGTGCGTGACGTGGCCGTCGTCGTGCTCGACGAGGCGACCGCCCGGATGGATCCGGTGACCGAGAGCCTCGTCGTGATGGCGTCAGACCGCCTGCTCACCGGGCGCACCGGCATCCTCGTGGCGCACCGCCTCACGACCACCGCACGCGCCGACCTCGTTGCCGTGCTCGACCGTGGCCGGGTCGTCCAGCAGGGCCCGCGCGCCGTGCTGGCCGCCACCTACGGCCCGTTCCGACAGCTCCTCGACGCAGGGGCCGAGCCGGCACCTGAGGCGACGCTGGCCCCGGGCGCTGCGCCACGGCACCCTGCCGACGACCTCGCCGCGGAAGCCACCGTCGGTGGCGCACGCCGCACCGGCCCGCCACCAGAGACGCCCGACCCGGGCCACGGACCGTCGTTGGCGCGCGGCGTGGTCACCGCCCTGCTGGTGCGTCCCCGATGGGGAATCTGGCCCGCGATGCTGTTCTTCATCTCCGCGCTCGGTGGGGCCTTCGGTGCCGCCACCGGCCTCGTCTGGGGCCTGGTCGTCGAGCACCTGGCCGACGGCGCGGGCTGGGACACCCGCACCGTCGTGCTCCTCGCCCTGGCCACGGTGTTCATCGTCGCGTCACCGCTGCTGTTGACCGCGGCCATCCGGCGCTACCCGCGCTGGTGGGTCGAGGTGCTGCTGCGGGTGCGCATGTCGATCCTGATCGGGCAGACGCGTCAGCACCGGCTCGAGAGCACCCCTGCCGGTGAGGTCGTCGCGCGCGCGATGGACGCCGACCGCTATGCCCTCTACGCCGACCGCTGGGTCGACTTCCTCAACGGGCTCGCCGTCGTCGCCGTCACCGCCATCCTCGGTGGCAGTGCCCTGGCCGGAGGTGTGCTGCTGGGGGTGCTCGTCGGTTCGGCCCTCGCCTCGGCCGTCGGGCGGCCCATCGCGGGGCGCTCGGCCACCGAGTCCTCGGCGGCGCGAGCCACGTTCGGCCGGTCGCTGGTGTCGGTGCTCGAATCCGCGCGGACCATCAAGCTGGCCTCGGCCACCCCCGCTGCCCGCAGCCACCTGCGGCGGGTCGACAGCGGCCGGGTCGACGCGGCCGTCTTCGAGCACCGGGTGCAGGCCATCCTCGACGGCGTGCCCGTGATCATGGTGCAGATCGGGGTGGTCGCTGCTTGGGCGGCGTTCGCCTCCGGCCGCTGGAGCCTTGCCACGGCGATCCTCGTGTCGGGTGCCGTCAACGGGTTCGACTGGTTCGGCCGGGTCGCCGGGGCCGTCGTCACGGAGGCGCCGGGCACCCGCTCCTGGCAGAAGGCGACGAGCGCCCTCGCCGGGGGCGTCGACCTCGTCGCACTCCCCCCGGGCATCGACCTCGTCGAGGGCACCGCACCCGCGGCGCCCACCCCGCAGCACGTCCCGCTGCGCGAGCTCGAGCTGCGTGACGTCGGCGCCATCCACGACGACGGCACCCGCGGCGTCGAGGGGGTCGACCTCACGGTGCACGCCGGCGAACTCGTGCTGCTGCTCGGGCAGGTCGGGTCGGGCAAGTCGAGCCTGCTGCGGGCTCTCGCCGGCCTGATCCACCACACCGGCTCGATCACGTGGAACGGGGTCGAGGTCGACGACGCCCAGGTCTTCCTGCGACCGGGCCAGGTGTCGTACGTCTCGCAGGTGCCGAGGGTGTTGTCAGGCTCGTTCGCCGACAACGTCGTGCTCGGTCACGGCCGCGCCCTCGATCGGGCCATCGCCGACGCCCGGCTGCGCGAGGACGTCGAGGATGCCGGGGGGCACGACGCGCTCGTCGGTCACCGCGGCGTGCGGTTGTCCGGGGGTCAGGTCCAGCGACTGGCACTGGCCCGGGCGCTGGCCACCGAGGCCGAGGTGTTGCTGGCCGATGACGTGTCGAGCGCCCTGGACGCCACCACCGAGATCGACCTGTGGTCTGCCCTGCGCGCCCGTGGCACCACGGTCATCGGCGCCACGTCGAAGCGGGCCGCGCTCGGCCGGGCCGACCGGGTCGTCGTGCTCGTCGACGGCCGGGTGGCCGAGGTCGGGCCGTGGTCGGCGCTGGAACAGCGCTGGGCGCACCTCGCGGGGTGAGGCGGACGGCATCCGTCCACCACGGTGGGGCCGTCCCGGAACCGGGCGCCGCGGATACCCTTGCGCCGTGCCGCACACCCGACCCCTGACCGACGCCGAGGCCACGGCATACCTCAAGCGGATCCTCACCTCGCGCGTCTACGACGTCGTCGACGAGACCCCGCTCGATGCCGCACCCGGCCTCAGCGCCCGCCTCGGCAGCACGGTGCTGCTCAAGCGCGAGGACCTCCAGTCGGTGTTCTCGTTCAAGATCCGTGGCGCCTACAACACGATGGCGAAGCTCAGCCCGCAGGCCCGCGCCCAGGGCGTCATCGCAGCCTCGGCCGGCAACCACGCCCAGGGCGTCGCCCGCGCCGCCGCGGTACTCGGCTGCCACGCCGTCATCGTCATGCCCACGACGACCCCGCAGCTCAAGGTCGATGCCGTGCGGGCGGCCGGCGTCGAGGTCGTGCTCCACGGGGACTCCTACTCCGACGCGGGCGCCCACGCGGCCACCCTCGCTCAGGAGCGCGGGCTGACGATGGTGCACCCCTTCGACGACCCCGATGTCATCGCCGGCCAGGGCACCATCGGCATGGAGATCCTGCGCCAGGTCACCGGCCCGCTGGATGCCGTGTTCGTCGCCGTCGGCGGGGGCGGGCTGATCTCCGGCATCGCGGCCTACGTCAAGGCTCTGCGCCCCGACGTCAAGGTCATCGGGGTGCAGACCGACGACTCCGACGCCATGGCCCGCTCCCTCGAGGCCGGGCACCGGGTCGAGCTCGAGCACGTCGGGCTGTTCTCTGACGGCACCGCGGTCCGGCTCGTGGGCGAGGAGACCTTCCGCGTCGCGAGCGCCCTGGTCGACGAGATGATCCGGGTCGACACGGATGCCGTGTGCGCCGCGATCAAGGACGTCTTCACCGACACGCGCGCCATCCTCGAGCCCGCCGGCGCCCTGGCCGTCGCCGGGCTCAAGGAGTATGCCGCGCGCCCGGGAGCCCAGGGCGGCACGTATGTCGCCGTGGCCTGCGGCGCCAACATGGACTTCGACCGACTGAGGTTCGTCGCGGAGCGCGCCGAGATCGGCGAGCAGCGCGAGGCCGTGTTCGCCGTGACCATCCCGGAGCAGCGGGGCAGCTTCCGCAGGCTGCTCGACGTCATCGGCCCGGGCCGTGAGGTCACCGAGTTCAACTACCGCATCGACGACAGCGACACCGCCCACGTCTTCGTGGGGTTGCAGGTCCACGGTCGCGAGGAGGCCCGCCAGCTCGCGCAGGGGTTCGAGGACGCCGGTCTGCCCGCCCTCGACCTCACCGACGACGAGCTCGCCAAGCTGCACCTGCGCCACCTCGTGGGTGGCCGCACGACCCTTGCCCACGACGAGGTGCTGCACCGGTACGAGTTCCCCGAGCGGCCCGGTGCGCTCGTGCAGTTCCTCGAGGCGATGGCGCCGGCGTGGAACATCTCGCTGTTCCACTACCGGGGGCACGGCTCAGACGTCGGTCGCGTGCTCGTCGGCATGCAGGTGCCCCCGAGTGACCGCGAGGCGTTCGACACCTTCCGCGACACCCTGGGCTACCGGTCGTGGGACGAGACCGACAACCCGGCCTACCGACTGTTCCTGCGCTGAGGCTGCACCTGCCCTGAGGCAGGCTCGGTCATCCCGACTACACCGAGGCGTTCTCGGGCTCCGAGCTCAGCGCCGCCGCGTGGCCGGCCGCGAGCTGCAGCACCCTATGCGCGACGACATCGACGGGCAGGCTCGACAGGGGCGTGTCGGGGGGCCAGGGCACGTCACCGCGTGCGCTCTCCACGTGCTCGGCCAGGCTCCCCGACAGCTGGATCGCCGACGTCGCGAGCAGGCGGTCGGCGGCGAGGAGCACCGCTGGGCCGTGCTCCCAGCGCGTCGCGACACCGGCGCACCCGACGCCGGCCGCAGCCTCCGCGAAGACCGGGCTCCACGCACCCTCCCGGTGCAGCCCTCGGGTGAACCAGCCGAACGCCTCCTCTGGTCGTCCCGCGCCCAGGGCCGCCCACCCCAGGTTGACCACGGTCGTCGTTGTGGGCTGGATGCCGAAGCGCGACTGCGCTCCATCCGCAGCGCGCGTCAGCAGGTCGAGCGCGACGTCCGGGCGCCCGGCATCCAGCATGGCGAGGGCGAGCTTGGGGACGACCGTCACGAGATGCACCGCCGAGGGGTGCGGCCCGATCCGGGCGCGAGCCTCCTCGACGTGCGCGGTGGCTGCCTCGTGGTTCCCGGCGACGCCGTCCATCACCGCCATGACGGCCAGCGACTCGGGAAGATGATGCGGGGCCTCGGTCCGAGACGCGTCCAGGGCCAGCTCGGCCATGGCCACGGCGCGGGTGTGCTCCCCAGCCGTGTACGCAGCGATGGACTCGGTGATGCACAACATGATCGACCAGTCGGGGTCAGCGCGCAGCGACTGCATCATGCCGGGGACGTCGGTGTCCTCCCACTGGCGCACGTGCGAGATCGCGGTACGCGCCACGGCGAGACGGGCGCTCTGGGCGTCGGTGAGCCCCGGCATCCGCGAGAGCTGGTCCATCCAGGGCGAAGCGGTCGCGACCGCCTCGGTGAACTGCCAGCGGCGGAACAGCGCCAGGCCGAGGTCGACGGCCGACCCGGTGTCACCGGCGGACAGGGCACCGTCGAGCGCGGCGAGGTGGTCCTCCTGGGTCAGGCCGACGTCCTCGATGAGGGTGTCGCTCAAGTGCGCCCCACGCCAGCGTGCCGCGTACCACTCCCGGTGCCGTCGCTGAGCGCTCCCGTGTTCGCCGAGGTCGCCGAGCACCTCCCGGGCGGCATCGCGCACCGTGGTCAGCAGGCCCAGGCCCTGACCTCTGGCCGTGTGCGCAGCGTGCACGAGGTTGCCCCGGACGAGGGCACGCAGCTGCACGTCGGCCTCGGGGGAGGCGATCACCGCGAGTGCCGCTCCCCGCGTGAACGTCCCGACGAACACCGACAGCCTCGCCAGCGCCCGGCGCTCACCGGGTGACAGCCGGTCGATGCTCCAGCCGATGGCCTCACGCAGCGACTGGTGGCGCCGCTCGCGGTCCACCTCGTCGGCCACGAGGTCCAACGGTGCGGCCACGAGGTCGAGCAACCGGTCGAGGTCGCCGTCGGGGGAGCGCCCGGCGGCCAGCTCCAGGGCGAGGGGGAGGCCATCGAGCCGCCGCGCGACCTCGGCCAAGGTCTGCAGGTCCTGCTCCGGACACGCCACGAGGTCGGCGGCACGCTCGGTCCCGCGGTCGGCAAGCCGGGAGGCCAGCAGCTGCACGGCCGCCGCCGAGCAGACCTCCTCGCGTGAGGCGCCGGGCGCGGGGACGGTCAACGAGTCGAGCACGACGAGGCGCTCCCCGAGGATCCCGATCGGCGTGCGCGAGGTGATCACGAGCCGGATGCCGGGGCACCGGTCGAGCAGCGCCCTTGCGATCTCGGCCGCTCCCGACAGGGCCCACTCGGCCTCGTCGACGAGGATGACGGCCTGCTCGTGCTCGAGCGACTCCGCGAGCTGGCGGACCGGGTCCTTGCCGTCCATCGGCAACCCGCTCATCGACCCGACGACGAGCGCGAGCGCCCCGGCGGACAGCTCGGCGTGGGGCTCGAGCACGACGTGGTAGATGTCCGGTTCACTCAGTCGCAGCGCCGCCCCGATCTCGGCGAGCAGGCGCGACTTGCCGACCCCGGCCGGTCCGGTCACCGTGATGAGCCGGTGGCCCGCGGAGAGCGCACCGAGAGCCGACTCGAGGTCCGCGCGGCGGCCGACCGTCGGGGTGCGGGGCGCCGGCAGGATGCGCGCGGGGTGCAGCACGACGTCACGGGGCACGGCTGGTCCCCCGAGGGGCTCGTGGGCCGGGACCTGGTCCGGGGCCTGTGCGAGCACTCGGCCGTGCAGCTCGGTCAGGGCGCGACCGGGGTCGATGCCCAGCTCCTCGCGCAGGTCTCGGCGGATCCTCGTGTAGATCGACAAGGCCTCGGCCTGTCGGCCCAGCCGCTGGGCCGAGCGCATGCCCAGGGCCGCGGCTCCCTCGTCGAGGGGGTCACCGGCCATGAGCTCGAGGGCGAGGTCGTGAGCCTCGTCCGGGTCGCCGCCCGGGTCGTCGAGCAGCGAGGCCGCGAGGTCGTCGAGCAGGGCCCGACGCAGGTCGCCGAGCCGCGCCCGTTCGACGAGGACGAGGTCGTCGCGCACTCCCTCGAGGGCGACCGGCCCGGTCCACTGGCCCAGGGCTGCCCGGTCGGCCTCTCGGCGCCCCGACCAGTCGTTCTGCGCGGCACAGGCCTTGGCCTGTGAGCGATGCAGCAGGACCTCGTCGACATCGGTTCGCACCGCGTCGGGCACCAGGTAGCCCGCGTGTTCGCGAGCAATCAGCTCGGCCCCGAACTGACGCCGGAGGCGTGCGACGACAGTGTGCACGGCGGCGACGTCGAGGCTGGCTGCCTGCTCGGACCAGACGAGCTCGAGAAGGACATCAGCCGGGACGGGGCGCCCTCGCCGGAGCAGGAGGGCCGCGAGGAGGGCGCGGGGTCGGCCGCCGGAGGGCAGTTGCGAACCGTCGGCGGTCTCGACACGGAGTGGCCCCAGGAGGCTGGCGCGCATTCGTCCATCGAACCACGAAGAGCACGGTTCGGCTCAGCGAGTTTTTCCGGCAGCGCGATGTCGAACCGGTCGTCCTCGCGGTGCGCCGCGTGACGGCTGAGCCACCGGTGCACGGGGCGGTTGTCCGCGGTGACGTAGGCGACCAACCGCTCGATCCCTGCCTCGACGGCGCTCGCCCGCGCGGCGGCGAGCAGCGCCCGACCGACGCCGCGTCCGTGGGCCGCGTCCACGACCTCGAGGGCGATCTCGGCCGTCGTCTCGTCCTCGCGCACCCAGCGCACGATGCCGACCGGGGGGGCCGTCCTGCTCCGCGACGAGGGCAACGTGTCGCCCCGGTGCGACGTCGGTGAGGTGGCGCAGCATCCGCGGAGTCAGGTGGGGGAGCCCGGTGTGGTAGCGGGCGACGCGCGAGTGCAGCGACATGCCGGACATGATCGTGGTGCGGGTGTCGTGGTCCCCGGCGGCCAGGGTTCGGATGTGCAGGTGGATGCCGGGCAGCCCGGCAGTGTTCGCCGTCATGGCCCCACCGTGCGGTGGGCCCCTGACGTCGCCCTGTCACCGACGTGTCAGGCATCTGCGCCGGCAGCGAACCGGCGCGCGAAACCGCCCGGCGTCATCCCTGTCACGCGCCGGAAGTCACGGGTGAAGTGCGCCTGGTCGGCGTACCCGAGGTCGTGGGCGATGGCGGCGAGGTCTCCTGGGCCGGCGCGCAGCCGCTCGCTGGCCTCGTGGAGCCGACGACGCTGGATGAGCCACTTCGGCGTCAGGCCCAGCCGTCGTCGGGTGAGCCGCTGGAGTGCGCGCTCGCTGAGCCCGAACCGGTCGCACACCTGCGAGACCTGCCGGACCGAGGGGTCGTGCTCGATGTGGTCGACGAGGTCGTTGACGAGCCGTCCTTCGTCGTCGAGCGGGAGGTGGGCGCGGATCACGGCCTCGAGGCTGTCGGCCGCCTCGCGACGGCATCCGGGGTCCTGCGGGTCGGTCATGGCGGCGCGGACGTCCGAGACGACCTGACTGCCGAGGACGTCCGAGAGCTCGAGATGCCTGTCGGTCACGGTCGACACGTCCCGGCCCAGGAGCAGCCGTCCCGCGCCGGGCTGCAGCATGACCCCAGCGGCCCAGCCCGTGCCGACCAGCGTGGTTCGCGAGAGCCCTGACTGGACGCCGTAGAAGCGTGCGTAGTCGTGGGCGACGACCACCAGGCACACGGGGTACTGCAGGACCGCCTGCTCCGAGGACTCGCCCTCGGGGAGGTGCCACACCGGCACCCAGTGCCGACGCACGAGATCGACGACGTCGGGGGAGGGCGCGAACCGGTCGATCGCGTAGGTGGTGTCGGTCGGGTCGACGAGGTGCGCGCGTTCGACGTCGTCGAGCGGTGTGTCGGGTTTGGTCAAGTGCCGGCCCGCCCGCGCTCGTACCGTCGCAGCATGAACCCAACGTATGCCACCTTGACCGACCGCTTCACCGACGTCGTGGATGCCGTGCCGAACTGGTTGGCCGCCTCACCGTGCGAGGGCTGGAGCGTCGGCGACGTCGTGGACCACGTCGTGAGCACGCAGCGTGACTTCCTGCGGGCGCACACCGACCTTGCTCCCGAGCCGACGACTGCGGACCCGGCACAGCGGTGGGCGGCACACCGGGCCCTCGTGGCGCAGGTGCTGCCCGGCCTCGCCGACGTCGCCTACGAGACCCCCTTCGGGCCGAGCACCGTCGGGCAGACGATGACCACGTTCTACGGCTTCGACCTCATAGTCCACCGGTGGGACATCGCGACCGGTGCCGGGCTGGTGGCCCCTCTCGGTGACGAGGAGATCGACATCCTCGAAGCGGTCGTGCCGACGTTCGGCGAGCACCTGTACGCGGAGGGAATCTGCAAGGGCCCCCTGGACGTCGGGCCGGACGCCGACCGGACGGCCAGGATCCTCGCGGTGCTCGGCCGGGCGGCCTGACTCAGCCGAGGCGCGCGCGAAGCCAGGCGATGTCGACAGCCTGACCCTCGACGCCACCGGGCGTCTCGCAGACCACCGGCGCGGCCGCGGCCCGCACGACGTCGGCGAGCTCGGCGCCGTCGATGAGCCCTGACCCGAAGTTTGTGTGCCGGTCGGCGCCCGAGTCGAAGGTGTCGCGTGAGTCGTTGGCGTGGACGAGGTCGATCCGGCCGGTGATCGCCAGCACCCGCTCGACGACCTCGCCGAGGTCGTTGCCGCCGGCGTGGGCGTGGCAGGTGTCGAGGCAGAAGCCCACCCGATCGCCCCCGGACGCCGCGCCGATCGCGTCCCAGAGGCGCGCGATCGCCTCGAGCCGGCGGGCCATGGCGTTGTCACCGCCCGCGGTGTTCTCGATGAGCAGCGGCACCGGCAGGTCGAGCCCGTCGATGCACTTGCGCCAGTTGTCGAAACCGACCGCGGCGTCCTCGTCCTTGCCGAGGTGCCCGCCGTGCACGACGACACCCTTGGCGCCGATCTCGGCAGCGGCGTGCAGGTGCTGCTGCAGCAGCTTGCGCCCCGGGATGCGGATCCGGTTGTTCGTCGACGCGACGTTGATCGGGTACGGCGCGTGCACGTAGAGGTCGACACCCGCGGCCTCGGCCGCGGCCCGCAGTGCGGCGGCGCCGCCGGCGTACTCCACGACCGGGCCCTTGTAGCTCTGCGGGTCGCCCAGGAACATCTGGGACAGGGTCGCGCCCCGGGCCAGGGCCTCCGCCACGGGGTCGAGCTGGTCGACGTGTCCACCGATGCGTAGTGCCATGGCTCCACCGTAGGTGGCGGCACCGACTGGCAGGATGGCGACCATGCAGACCGCGAACACCACCGCCATCGTCACCGGGGGCGCCTCGGGGCTCGGGGCCGCCACCGCGGCCGCGCTCGCCGCCGCCGGCTCCCGCGTCGTCGCCCTCGACCTCGCCGCCGCGTGCGAGGCGGGGCCATCCGTCGAGGGGGTGCACTACCAGCCGACCGACGTCACGTCCGAGGAGGAGGTCCGCGCCGCCGTCGCCGTCGCATCCGACGACCCGTCGCGGCCCCTGCGCATCGTCGTCAACTGCGCCGGCATCGGTCCCTCCACTCGCATCCTCGGCCGCAAGGGTGTGCACGACCTCGCCCTGTTCCGCAAGGTCGTCGAGATCAACCTCGTCGGGTCGTTCACCGTCATGGCGCTCGCCGCCGAGGCGATCGCCCAGACCGAGCCCGACGCCGACGGGCAGCGCGGTGTCGTCATCAACACCGCGAGCATCGCCGCGTTTGACGGTCAGGTCGGCCAGGCCGCCTACAGCTCGTCCAAGGGCGGCATCGTCGGGCTCACGCTGCCGGCCGCTCGCGACCTCGCCCAGTACGGCATCCGGGTCGTCACCATCGCCCCCGGCATCGTCGAGACCCCGATGCTCGCCACGGTTTCCGACGAGTTCCGCGCCGGGTTGGCCGCCGGGGTGCCGTTTCCGCAGCGACTCGCCCGCCCGGAGGAGTACGCGAAGCTCGCCCTCGCGATCGTCGACCACGACTACCTCAACGGCGAGACGATCCGCATGGACGGCGCGCTGCGGATGGCGCCGCGCTGACCCGCCCCGACACGGTGCCCCCCGGCGACGGCCGGATGCCGGGTCACGAGGGTCGGATGCCGGGTCGTCGCCTGCGCTTGACGCGAACCCTGCGTGACGACCTGCGGCAGGACATCGCCCTGCCCGATCGCATCGAGCGCATCGTCTCCCTCGTCCCGTCGCTGACGGAGGCGCTCGCCGTCACCGTGCCCGACCGGCTCGTCGGTGCCACCGACTGGTGCACCCACCCCGCTGACCTCGACGCCCGCGGGGTCGGGCGGGTGCGCGGCACGAAGAACCCGGATCTCGCCGCCATCGCCGCCCTGCAGCCCGACCTCGTCGTCGCCAACAAGGAGGAGAACCGCGAACTGGACGTGCGCCGGTTGCGTGAGCGCGGCATGCCCGTCTGGGTCACCGACATCGAGACCGTTCCCGCCTCGATCGCCTCGATCCGGCGCCTGCTGCGTGATGTCATCGGGCTGGGGAGGGACCCCGCCTGGCTGGCGGAGGCGGACCGGGCCTGGAGCGGGCCGGTGCCCGCGCCGACGGCCCGCGTCGTCGTGCCGATCTGGCGTGATCCGTGGATGGTCATCGGGCGTCCGACGTTCACGGCAGACCTGTTGGCGCGCACCGGGCTCGAGGTCGTGACGGCCGGGGCGACCGGCCGCTATCCGGGGCTCGAACCGGTGGCCTTCGACTATCCTTCGGTGGCGGACCTCGTGCTGTTGCCGGACGAGCCGTACGTGTTCACGACCGCTGACGGGCCCGAGGTTCTCGAGCGACTGCCGACGCGTTTGGTGTCGGGCAGGCGCATCACCTGGTACGGCCCGTCCCTCGTCGAGGCGAGGATTTCACTGGACCGATCCTGAGCGTGTACTGTCTCCGTGGCGCCCGGCGGTCTCCGCTGGTAGCGCACGCCCCCTTAGCTCAGTCGGCAGAGCGTTTCCATGGTAAGGAAAAGGTCGTCGGTTCGATTCCGACAGGGGGCTCCGGTCCGGCCGGGGCCTGCCCTCGTGGTTGGCTACGGATCGAACCCCTGGCGGGGTAGCTCAGCTGGTTAGAGCGCACGACTCATAATCGTGAGGTCGCGGGATCGAGCCCCGCTCCCGCTACCAAGGCCGCGATTTCGGGGAATGCCCGTAGCCGCGTATCCTGTTGTGCTGGTGTCGCGCGTGCAATCGTGCCTCCGCGCGACGCCCGACGATCGAATCACTTTTCCCGAGAGCAGGTTGCCCCCATGGCCAAGGCCACCGACGTCCGCCCCAAGATCACCCTGGCGTGCACGGAGTGCAAGGAGCGCAACTACATCACCAAGAAGAACCGCCGGAACGACCCCGAGCGTCTCGACCTGGCGAAGTTCTGCCCGCGCTGCAAGCACCACACGCCCCACCGCGAGACCCGCTGACACCAGCGGTTCCGCCACGAGAGGCCGCCTGCACCACCTGGTGCGGGCGGCCTCTCGGCGTTCTCCCCGAGATTTCCGGCAGCGAGAGTGCGCGCGGTTGCGTCGGCTCGCGCCCCGCTGCGGCGCCGGGCCTAGAGTGGTCGCCATGGCCGTGAACCCAGATTTCGCCGGGCGCACCTACCCGCACAGTGGTCCGTATGCCGTCGACGCGGCACTCATCGCGGCATTCGCTGCAGCCGTCGGGTCCACCGACCCGGTGCACACCGATGCCGCCGCGGCGCAGGCCGCCGGGTACGCCGACGTCATCGCGCCACCGACGATGGCCGTGCGCTTCTCCCAGCAGAGTGAGCGCGCCTACGTCACCGACCCCGAGGCGGCGATCGACTTCAGCCGTGTCGTGCACGGCGAGCAGCGCTTCGTCCACCACCGACCCATCACGGCCGGCGACGAGCTCGTCGGCGTGACCACCGTGGACTCCGTGCGCTCTGCCGGCGGCCACTCGATGGTCACCACCCGCACCGAGCTCGCGACCACCTCCGGGGATGCCGTCGCGACCTCCACGTCCACGATCGTCGTTCGCGGCGGGGAGGAGTGAGCATGCCTGTTCGCCCGCTGTCGGAGGTCGCCGTCGGCGACGTCATCGGCCCGGTGACCGTGCCCGTGGCCCGCGAGACCCTCGTCGCCTACGCCAACGCGTCCCTGGACCAGAACCCCATCCACCAGGACGAGGAGTTCGCCCGCTCGGTCGGGCTGCCCGACGTCATCGCCCACGGCATGTGGACGATGGGGGCCTCCGGCACGGTCGTCGCCGACTGGGCCGGGGACGCCGGCCGGGTCGTCGAGTTCGGCACCCGGTTCACCCGCCCCGTCGAGGTGCCCGTCGAGGGCAACGAGATCGTGGTGCAGGGCCTGGTCAAGGCCGTCGACCCCGACACCGGGCGGGTCACCGTCGACGTCACGACGACCTGTGGTGGTGACAAGGTGCTGGGCCGCTGCATCGCGGTCGTCCGGCTCGACTGATGCGGCTGCTGCACGACGAACCGATCGCCGCCCACACGACGATGCGGGTCGGCGGGCCCGCTGCCCGCATGGTCGTCGTCGAGACACCTGACGAGCTCGTCGACGCCGTGCGTGAGGTGGACGACGCTGACGAACCGCTGATCGTGCTCGGTGGCGGCTCCAACCTCGTCGTCGCGGATGCCGGGTTCGCAGGCACCGTGATCAAGGTCGAGACCAGGGGCCTGGTCGTCGACTCGCTCGACCAGTGCGGCGGAGCCAACGTCACCGTCGCGGCGGGGGAGCCGTGGGACGACGTCGTGGCCCGGGCCGTCGACGAAGGGTGGTCCGGGATCGAGGCGCTGTCCGGCATCCCCGGGTCGTCCGGTGCCACGCCGGTGCAGAACGTCGGGGCCTACGGGCAGGAGGTCGCCCAGACCATCGCCCGGGTCCGCGTGTGGGACCGGCTCGAGGGACGGGTGCGGACGATGACGTCGCTGGACTGCCGGTTCAGCTACCGGCACTCGCTGTTCAAGGGCACCGACAGGTACGTCGTCATCGACGTGATGTTCCAGCTCATCCCGGGGACGCTGTCACAGCCCGTTCGCTACGCCGATCTCGCGACCCAGCTCGGCGTGGCCGTGGGGGAGAGGGTGCCGCTCGCCGAGGCGCGCGAGGCGGTGCTGGCGCAGCGGCGGCGTCGCGGCATGGTGCTGGATGCCGGTGACCACGACACGTGGAGCTGCGGCTCGTTCTTCACCAACCCGCTGCTCAGCCCGCAGCAGTTCGAGGCGCTGGAGGAGCGCGTGCACGAGCACCTCGGTGCCGACGTCTCGCCGCCGCGCTACCCGGATGCCGGCGGACAGGTGAAGACCAGCGCCGCCTGGCTCATCGAGCGGGCGGGGTTCACCAAGGGTTTCGGGATGCCCGGGCCCGCGGCGCTGTCGACCAAGCACACGCTCGCGGTGACGAACCGAGGCGGGGCGACGGCATCGGAGATCGCTGATCTGGGACGAACGGTGCGCGACGGCGTCCACGACGTCTTCGGGGTCACCCTCGTCAACGAGCCGGTGTTCGTCGGCCACAGCCTGTGACGGTGGGCCGCTGACCCCGGCGCGGCGGTGGCCGACTGATGCGCAGCGGGGCCGATCGTGGGCGCTGAGGTGCGCGAGCGCATCCGGAGGTCTGTCGCCTTCGCCGCGGCGCCCACGGTGCGTCGACCGCTGAGAGTGGGGGGCAGCAGCGAGGCGGCCTCGTCGTTGCGCCCCTCGTTCGTCGCTGGGAGTGGGTAGCGGTGGGGGACGTCCGGATGCTTCACGTGGTGAGCCACCTTCGCCATCGGCCCATCACGCGAAGCAACCCCGGGATGCATCGCGTGGCGAGCCACAAGGGCCTCGAATGACCCGCGCTCAAACCGTCCAAGGGCTCAAGTCCTCGAACCACGGGGGAAAGGATCGAAGGGTGCGCCACCCAACGGTGCCCCACCCTACGAACCATCCTCTGGATGGTCCGGAGGGTGGGGCAAGGGGACTGGGCGGGTGGGATGAGTGGCTGGCCGCGGGGTTGCGCGAGCTGTGGATCACGCTGCGTCGTGTTCGTCGCTGGGTGCAGCGAGAGCATCGTCCTCGGGGGTGTCGTCCCCGTCGTCGTCCCCCACGTCGTCGTCACCAAGGTCGCCGAGGAACAGCGTGAGGTCGGGACGTGGCACGGGCGCGTACCACTTCGGCTCCTCGGTCGGACCGTTGAAGAACTCGTGCATCCACCACCACAGCGGAGGGTTGGTCACCGGGTAGACCTTCCGATGGGCTGGGAACCGGCGGCTGCCACCGCGAACCGCAGCCACCAGGTCGGTCGGCGCCCAGGCCTCGGGTGGGACCCGCCGGGGTGCTACGTGAATCTCGGGCTCGTCATCCGCGGCGGCTGCGCATCCGGATGCCGCGTCGTCGGGGGACGGATCGGGCTCACCCATCGAGAAGGTGACGCACAGCCTGAAGCCCGTTCCGACGAGGGCATCGGAGATCGTGTCGAGGCGCATCTGCCCAGCGCCCGCCTCGAGTCTGGCGAGCATGGCACGGCTCAGCCCTCGACGCCTGGCGTACGCACGCTGACTCATGCCGAGCTTCCGGCGATGCTCGCGCAGCGCCAACCCCACCTCCTCCGCGACGGTGAGGAAGGTTCGGGCGCGGCGCAGGTTGGGCACCCACTCGTTCGGTAGACCTCGTGCATCATCCATGGCGCCAGCGTGCCCAAGCAGGCTCGCGTACTGGAGATCGACGTCGACGTCTGGGGACAAGTGCCCGCGCCGGGCGGCCCTGTGGACAACCAGGGCCGTCAGGCCGGGGTTGTCTGCGCCGCGAGGGTTGCCGCTGCCCGGGCTCGGGGTGGCTCACGACGTGAAGCATCCGGACGTCCCCTGACACCCCCCTACCGGCTCACAGGAACGCCGTCCGTGCCGCCCGCGCGGCCCGCCGCCCGCGGCGCCCGCGGCGCCGCCGCCTCAGCCGCGCAGCCAGGCCTCGACGTCCGACACGGCCGCGGCGACCACGTCCGACGGTGCCCGGCTGGCCCGCAGCGACCCCAGCGCCAACTCGGCCAGGCCGGCGTCATCCATGCCGTGCACCTCTCGTGCGGTCGCGTACTGCTGGGCAAGGCGCGACCCGAAGATCACCGGGTCGTCGGCTCCGAGCGCAACGGTCGCCCCGGCAGCCAACAGCTGTCGCAACGGAACCTCCTGCGCGTCCTCGTACACCCCGAGGGCGACGTTCGACCCGGGGCACACCTCGAGCGCCACCCCGGCGGCGACGACCCGATCGAGCACCGCGGGGTCCTCCACGCTGCGGACCCCGTGGCCGAGCCGGTCCGGGCGCAGCGAGTCCAAGGTCTCCGCGACGGCCTGCGCCCCCAGCAGCTCACCGGCGTGGGGGAGCAGGGCCAGCCCCGCCCGGTCCGCGATCGCGAAGGCCGGCCCGAACTCGGCCGTCACCCCGCGGCGCTCGTCGTTGGAGAGGCCGAACCCGACCACGGCTCCCGGCCCCGACCCCGCGTACCGCGCCGCCACGCGGGCCAGCGTGCGCGCCTCCAAGGGGTGCCGCATCCGGCTCGCCGCCACGATCACACCGACCTGCGCGGCCCCCGGCTGCGCGGACACCACCCGGGCCTCGTCGAGCACGATCTCGATTGCCGGGGTGATGCCGCCGACGAACGGCGCGTACGACGTCGGGTCGATCTGCAGCTCGAGCCAGCGCGACCCCTCAGCGCCGTCGTCGAGCGCCGCCTCGCGCACGATCCGGCGCATGTCGGCCTCCCCTCGCACGCACGCGCGGGCCGAGTCGTACAGCCGCTGGAAGCGGAACCAGCCGCGGTCGTCCGCAGCCTCGAGGTGCGGCGGCCAGTCGTGGGTCAGGGCCGCAGGCAGTCGGATGCCGTGCTGCTCGGCGAGGTCGCGGACGGTCTCCACCCGCATCGAGCCGGTGAAGTGCAGGTGCAGATGGGCCTTGGGCAGGTCCGTCACGGACCGCTGGGGCGCAGCGGTCGCCTCGCTCACTCGGTGCCGTTGTCCTCGGGCAGTCGATCGATCACGTGCATCGCGGCCTCCTCGGCCGAGGCGGCCGCTCCGTCGATGCCGACGTCCTCGCCGATCAGGTGGCTCTCGCCGTCCTCGCCCACTCCACGGTCGGGCGCCACGAGGCGACCGGCGCGCAGGTCGCCGACCTCGCCGTCACCGATCCAGTCGTCCTCGGCGTCGATGCTGTCGGGGTCGTCACCGCCGACGCGGTCCCGCTCGTCCAGGCCCGACTCGTTGTCGGGGGCGCCGTAGGCCGACGCGGGGTCAGGCACCTCCTGGGCGATCCGCTGCTCGATGGTCTCGTCGTGGGACTGTTCGAACGCCGTGACGCCGTGGGCGCGTGATCCGCGGTCGGTGTCCGGCGGGGAGTACCCGCGGTCGAGGACGTCGACGTCGTCATCGTCCAAGGTGTCCCCGGGCTGCAGCTGGTCCTCGTCATCGAGGCTGTAGGCGCCGAGGTCGGTGGTCAGGCTCTCCTGGGGTTCGGACATGCCCTCAGCCTACGGCGGTGAGCTGCTCTGCGGCGGCGAGGGCGACGCACGTCGCAACCCCCGCCATGGCCGTCTCGACCTCGGCCAGCTGGGGGAAGGACGGTGCCAGGCGGATGTTGCGGTCGCGGGGGTCCTGACCGTGCGGGAACGAGGCCCCCGCGGGCGTCAGGGCGATGCCGGCGGCCTTGGCCAGGGCGACGACGCGGGCCGCGCAGCCGTCCGGGACGTCGAGCGAGACGAAGTACCCGCCGGCCGGACGGGTCCACTCCGCGATGCCGAGGCCGTCCAGCTCGGCGGTCAACGCGGCATCCACCGCGGCGAACTTCGGGGCGAGGATCTCGCGGTGGCGGGCCATGTGGTCACGCACGCCCTGCGCCGACCCGAAGAACTGGATGTGGCGCAGGTGGTTGACCTTGTCGGGGCCGATCGAGGCGAACTGCTGGTGCCCCAGGTAGGCGGCGATGTTCTCGCGGGACGCGGCGAGGAACGCGACTCCGGCGCCGGCGTAGGTGATCTTGCTCGTCGACGCGAACATGATCGGTCGGTGCGGGTGCCCGGCGGCCGAGGCCAGCGACAGGATGTCGGCCGACTTCGCCTCGTCGGCGGTGAGGTGGTGCAGCGCGTAGGCGTTGTCCCAGAAGATCCGGAAGTCGGAGGCCGCAGCGGGCATCGACGCCAAGCGGCTCGCAACCTCCTGCGTGACCACGGACCCTGCCGGGTTCGCGTACGTCGGCACGACCCACATGCCCTTGACCGACGGGTCGTCGCGCACGATGGCCTCGACGGCGGCGACGTCCGGGCCGTCGGCCAGCATCGGCACGCTCACCATCTCGATGCCGTAGGAGGCGAGCATGGTGAAGTGCCGGTCGTACCCGGGCACCGGACACACGAAGGTGACCTTCTCCTCGTCCTTCCACGGCCGCGGCGAGTCGAGGCCGCCGTGCAGCAGGTGCTGGACGAGCACGTCGTGCATCATCGTCAGGCTGGAGCTGCCACCGGCGACGAGCTGGTCGGGGTCGACCCACAGCAGCTCGGCGAACATCTCGCGCAGTTCCCGCAGGCCGGTCAGGCCCCCGTAGTTGCGCACGTCGACACCGTCGGCGTCCGTGATGCCGTCGGGCAGCGACAGCAGCCTGTCGGACAGGTCGAGCTGGGCGCTGCTCGGCTTGCCACGGGTGAGGTCGAGCGTCAGACCGCGCTCGCACAGTGCAGCGTAGGCCTCGCGCTGCTCCTCGAGGTAGGCCTGCAGTTCCTCAGGAGAACGCTCGGCGAGGGGGGTGGTGGCTGCGGTGTCGGTGCTCACCCCCATATCGTGGCAGAGCAGCGACCGGACCCGCCCATGTGCACCGCAGTCGCCGGCGAGTTCGCGCCCGGGTGGGAGCTTCACGTATGCTTGCCCTCCGGTGTGACCACCATCCTTCGGCGTGCCCGAGGGTCACGGTCGCACCGGGCGAGTGCCCCACCCGACCGGGACACTCGTAGGGCAGTGGCTCAATTGGTAGAGCACCGGTCTCCAAAACCGGCGGTTGGGGGTTCGAGTCCCTCCTGCCCTGCGTCGCACGTGTGGTTCGTCCACGACTGCATCCGAACGATGGGTGCCTTCGCGGTCGTGCCGCGCGCAAGGCACCGACATGCCAACGAACGTGAAGAGGCACCGTGACTGACGTGGGTCAGACCAGGACTCCCTCCAAGCCCGCCAAGGGCAAGGAGTCGGGCGGCAACCCCATTTCCCGGTGGTTCAAGGCGCTGACCCTGTTCGTCAGCCAGATCCTCGACGAGCTGCGCAAGGTCGTTCGCCCGACGCGTTCCGAGCTGTGGAACTACACGCTCGTCGTCATCGTGTTCGTCACCGTGATGATGGCCTTCGTGGCCGGGCTCGACCTGGGCTTCAGCAAGCTCGTCGGGCTGGTGTTCGGCTCCTGACGCCGCGCCGCGAGGCGCCATCACCGCCGCACCACCCGGCATTCACCGAACAAGGAAGAGGTTTCCCGTGTCCGACCAGTGGACCGACAACCCCGACGCAGCGTCCGACGACGCGCCCGAGGTGCTGCCCGACACCGTGACCGAGGGGTCGCGTGAGGCGGACTCGGTGGCCGAGGGGCTGGACGCCGCCGTGGGTGTCGACAGCGCCGACGACCCGGACGCCTCCGCCGACGACGCGGACGCGTCCGACGTCGACGAGGATGACGCCGAGGCCTCGGCCTCGGCGACCGACGAGGACGGCGACCGCCTCGACGTCGTCGACCCGGTCCAGGCGTTCAAGGACGACCTGCGCAGCAAGGTGGGCGACTGGTACGTCGTGCACTCCTACGCCGGCTACGAGAACCGCGTGAAGGCCAACCTCGAGACGCGCATCACCTCCTTGAACATGGAGGACTACATCTTCGAGATCCAGGTCCCGATGGAAGAGGTCACCGAGATCAAGGGTGGCCAGCGCAAGCTCGTCCGCCGGGTCCGGATGCCGGGTTACGTCGTCGTCCGCATGGACCTCACCGACGAGTCGTGGGGCGCCGTGCGCCACACCCCCGGGGTCACCGGGTTCGTCGGCAACGCGCACCAGCCGGTGCCGCTGACCTTCGACGAGGTCTACTCGATGATCAAGCCGGCCGACCTCGAGGCCGCAGCGGCCGCCGCGGCGGCGGGCGGCACGGCATCCGCGTCGAGCGCGAGCCGTGAGACCACGGTCGTCGACTTCGAGGTCGGCGAGTCCGTCACCGTCATGGACGGCCCCTTCGAGACGCTGCCCGCCACGATCTCCGAGATCAACGCCGACACCCAGAAGCTCAAGGTGCTCGTGTCGATCTTCGGTCGCGAGACCCCGGTCGAGCTGTCGTTCAGCCAGGTCACCAAGCTGTAAGCCTCCGGGGGGCTCCGCCCCCCGGAATCCCCCCAAAAACTGCCTTACCGCAGCACCCTGCCCCGGGGTTCGGGGCTGCAAAGGGGTCATCGCCCACGGCGTCGGCCCGTCACCACCACCACAAGGACAGAACATGCCCCCCAAGAAGAAGAAGATCTCCGGGTACATCAACCTGCAGATCCAGGCCGGCGCGGCCACCCCGGCACCGCCGGTCGGCCCCGCGCTCGGTCAGCACGGCGTCAACATCATGGAGTTCGTCAAGGCGTACAACGCGGCGACCGAGCACCAGCGCGGCAGCATTATCCCCGTCGTCATCACGGTCTACGAAGACCGCACCTTCGACTTCATCACCAAGACGCCCCCGGCGTCGGAGCTGATCAAGAAGGCCGCGGGTGTCCAGAAGGGCGCCGGCGAGCCGCACAAGGTCAAGGTCGGCAAGCTCACCAAGGACCAGGTCCGCGAGATCGCCGAGGTCAAGATGCCCGACCTCAACGCCAACGACATCGACGCCGCGATGAAGATCATCGCCGGCACCGCCCGCCAGATGGGCATCACCACCGAGCTCTGAGCCCGGACCGGCGCCCGCCCGTGCGGGTGCCACGGCATCCGAACCCGGATGCCGGTGGGGCGCCACCTCGGCGCCCCACCGGTGGCAGGGCCAGCGCTGGCCCGTTGACCACACCTCCACCGCAGCACACCAGGAGCAGCACATGAAGCGCAGCAAGTCCTACCGCGCCGCCGCCGAGAAGATCGACGCCGACGTCACCTACGCCCCGCTCGACGCCGTTCGCCTCGCGAAGAAGACCGCGTCGGCCAAGTACGACGAGACCGTCGAGGTCGCCATGCGCCTCGGTGTCGACCCCCGCAAGGCCGACCAGATGGTCCGCGGCACGGTCAACCTCCCGCACGGCACGGGCAAGACCGCCCGCGTCCTCGTCTTCGCCAACGGCGACAAGGCCGAGGCCGCCAAGGCTGCCGGCGCCGACTTCGTCGGTTCCGACGACCTGCTCGAGAAGGTCGCCGGCGGCTGGCTCGACTTCGACGCCGTCGTCGCCACCCCTGACCTCATGGGCAAGGTCGGTCGTCTCGGCAAGGTCCTGGGCCCCCGCGGCCTCATGCCCAACCCGAAGACCGGCACGGTCACGATGGACACGGCCAAGGCCGTCACCGACATCAAGGGCGGCAAGATCGAGTTCCGCGTCGACAAGCACGCGAACCTCCACTTCATCATCGGCAAGGTCTCCTTCGACGAGAAGGCGCTCGTCGAGAACTACGCGACCGCCCTCGAGGAGATCCTGCGTCTGAAGCCCTCGGCCTCCAAGGGCCGCTACATCGCCAAGGCCACGCTGGCCACGACGATGGGCCCCGGCATCCCGCTCGACGCGACCCGCACCCGCAACCTCCTCGAGGAGACCGCGGACGCCTGATCGTCCCAGCGCGACACCACGAGAGCCCGCCTCCCCGATGGGGGAGGCGGGCTCTCGCGTCATCCGTGAGGACGATCGGGCGACGACCCCGACCCGGCGCCACGTCGCGACACGCCGGGCCCCACCCGCTGAGGGCGAGCCAACCCGGGTTGGGCGTCAGTACGCTCGGATCCACACAGGCGGCCAGACGGCACCGGCGCCGACCGAGCGGACAGGAACCGTCCATGGAGACCACGCCTCCGCCCCCGAACCCGCAACTGCCACCATCCCCGACGCCACGGAAGAACCGGAGACATCACCATGACCAAGGAGTCCCTCACCGCATCCTGGAAGCTGCTGGTCCTGCGCGGTCTGATCGGCGTCGTCTTCGGCATCGTGGCGATGGCCTGGCCGCAGCAGACCATCGTCGTCGTGGTCGTGCTCTGGGGAGTGTGGGCCCTCGTCGACGGCATCGGCCTGGCCGCCAACGCCTTCACCGAGGGCCTGGGCCGCGGGCAGCGGATGCTGCTGCTCGGCATGGCGGCCGTCGCTCTCGTCGTCGCCTTCCTGGCCTTCACCCGACCGGGCATGGCGGCCGCCGCCCTGACCTGGGTGCTCGGCATCTGGCTGCTCGTGCGCGGCGTCTTCGAGCTGGTGGGTGCCCTCGGGACGGTGCAGGTCGCGCCGCGCTGGCTGCTGGTGCTCGGTGCGCTGCTCGACATCGCGCTCGGCTGGATCTTCATCGCCAACCCGGGGCGGGCCGTCGTCGGCATCGTCTGGCTGCTCGGAGTCATCGCCGTCGCCTGGGGTGTCGTCTTCCTCGTGCTCGGGCTGATCGTGCGCCGCAAGGCCGCAGAACTGCCGGATGCCGTGTCCGCCTGACCGCCAGGTTCTCGGTTCACCCTCGATCAGCCGGCCCACACCAAGGGCCGGCTGATCGACGCGATTTGGGTCTCACCGCCTCGACCCGTACCCTTGGGCTTGACCAAAGACCGCCGGTTGTCGCGTGCACCCGCACGTGACCGAAGGTTCCGCGTGAGAGCGGGCAACCAGCGCAGGCCGCGACATCAGATGTCGGATGCCGTGAAGCTGGCTTCACGTCCACCCTCCTGAGCCCCGTGCCCTGCGCCGGGGCTCATTCTCGTGTCGGGCCCCTCGACCGGAGGTCCACACGACGGAAGGAGGCGCCCATGTCTCGTGCCGACAAGGCAGCGGCCATCGCCGAGCTCTCTGACAAGTTCAAGAACTCGAACGCCGCCGTCCTCACGGAGTACCGCGGGCTCACGGTGAAGCAGATCACCGACCTGCGCAACTCCCTGCGGGGCAACGCGACCTACGCCGTGGTCAAGAACACGCTGACCGAGCTCGCCGCCAAGGACGCCGGGGTGACCGCGTTCGACGGTCAGCTCGTCGGACCGACCGCCATCGCCTTCGTTGAGGGCGACCCGGTCGAGGCTGCCAAGGGTCTGCGTGACTTCGCCAAGGCAAACCCGCTCCTGGTGATCAAGGGCGGTGTGCTGGACGGCAAGGCCCTCAGCGCCGCCGAGATCACCAAGCTCGCGGACCTCGAGTCCCGCGAGGTTCTCCTCGCCAAGCTGGCAGGCGCCATGAACGCCTCGCTCAGCAAGGCGGTCTACCTCTTCGCCGCTCCGCTCTCGCAGGCCGCTCGCACGGTCGACGCGCTGCGGGCGAAGGTCGAGACGGAGGGCCCGGACTCCGGTGCCGCCGCCCCGGCCGCGGCCGACGAGTCCCCCGCTGACGCCGCACCCGCGGCCGAGGCCACCGACGTCGCCGAGGGTGGCGACGCGGAGTGATCCGACACCCGGGCAACCGGGTTCGGTGACTCCACCACCAAAACGCCACTCACGGCATACCGCAGTTCAGAAAGGACGCCATCATGGCCAAGCTCAGCACCGACGAGCTCCTTGACGCCTTCAAGGAGATGACCCTCATCGAGCTCTCCGAGTTCGTGAAGCAGTTCGAGGAGACCTTCGGGGTCACCGCCGCCGCCCCGGTCGCCGCGGCCGCCGCGGGCGCCCCCGCCGGTGGCGGCGACGCCGCCGCCGCCGAGGAGCAGGACGAGTTCGACGTCGTCCTCGAGTCCGCCGGCGACAAGAAGATCGCCGTCATCAAGGAGGTCCGCGCGCTGACCTCCCTCGGTCTCAAGGAGGCCAAGGACCTCGTCGACGGCGCCCCCAAGGCCGTCCTCGAGAAGGTCGACAAGGCCGCGGCCGACAAGGCCAAGGAGCAGCTCGAGGGCGCCGGCGCCACCGTCACCCTCAAGTGACCAGGTCCCCCTCGGGGGACTGAAGCACCGCCAACGGGCGGGTTCGGACCACATGGTCCGGGCCCGCCCGTCGTGCGTTGTCCGGGACCAGTTGTGCACGCGTCGCGGGTTTGCCTTGACGAGCGGGTGTCCGACCGTCATCCTGATGCGGTCCTCCGCTTCGTTGGGGGGCCGCAACCGGAGCCAGGGGGCTTGACTCGGTTGGACAGTTGTGCCTTCTTCGGGTATGTTGTCACTTTGCGCTGCCCCCTACCTGCCCCCACTCGTCGCTGAGTCGTCGCGCCGCCATGCCCCCGGTTACCCGGGAGGAAATGCGGCCGGTGTCCACGATGGTGCGGTCTCGGTGGGTGCAGCCAGCCCAGATGTTCTGAACAGGCCTGTGGAAGGAACCCTCCTTGGCTGCCTCGCGCACCACGTCCAAGCACATGAACACCGCAATGACGGTGACCGGCCGGCTCTCCTTCGGGAAGATCCGTGAGCCGATGGAGGTCCCCGACCTCCTTGCCCTCCAGACCGAGAGCTTCGACTGGCTCCTCGGCAACGAGCGCTGGCAGGCCCGGGTCGCCGCGGCCAAGGCGCAGGGGCGCACCGACGTCCCCGACCGCTCCGGCCTCGAGGAGATCTTCGAGGAGATCTCCCCCATCGAGGACTTCAGCGGCTCCATGTCGCTGAGCTTCCGCGACCACCGCTTCGAGGAGGTCAAGTACTCGATCGAGGACTGCAAGGAGCGCGACCAGACCTACTCCGCGCCCCTGTTCGTCACCGCGGAGTTCATGAACAACACCACCGGTGAGATCAAGAGCCAGACGGTCTTCATGGGCGACTTCCCGCTCATGACCGAGCGCGGCACCTTCATCATCAACGGCACCGAGCGCGTCGTCGTCTCGCAGCTCGTCCGCAGCCCGGGCGTCTACTTCGAGCGCACGCCCGACAAGACGTCCGACAAGGACATCTACACGACCAAGGTCATCCCGAGCCGTGGCGCCTGGCTCGAGTTCGAGATCGACAAGCGCGACATGGTGGGCGTTCGAGTCGACCGCAAGCGCAAGCAGTCGGTCACCGTCCTGCTGAAGGCCCTGGGCTGGACCAACGAGCGCATCCTCGAGGAGTTCGGCGACTACGAGTCGATGCGACTCACCCTCGAGAAGGACCACACCACGGGTCAGGACGACGCGCTCCTGGACATCTACCGCAAGCTGCGTCCGGGCGAGCCGCCGACCAAGGAGGCCGCGCAGACCCTGCTCGACAACCTGTACTTCAACGGCAAGCGCTACGACCTGGCCAAGGTCGGCCGGTACAAGATCAACAAGAAGCTGGGCCTGGAGAGCGAGCTGTCGCAGTCGACGCTCACCATCGAGGACATCGTCTCCACGATCAAGTACATCGTCGCGCTGCACGCCGGCGAGGAGACCATGCCCGGCCACCGCCGCGGCGAGGCCGTCGACATCCGCGTCGAGACCGACGACATCGACCACTTCGGCAACCGCCGCCTGCGCAACGTCGGCGAGCTCATCCAGAACCAGGTCCGCACCGGCCTGTCCCGGATGGAGCGCGTCGTGCGCGAGCGGATGACGACCCAGGACGTCGAGGCGATCACGCCCCAGACCCTGATCAACATCCGCCCGGTCGTGGCGTCGATCAAGGAGTTCTTCGGCACCAGCCAGCTCTCCCAGTTCATGGACCAGAACAACCCGCTCGCCGGCCTGACGCACAAGCGTCGCCTGTCGGCGCTCGGCCCGGGTGGTCTCTCGCGTGACCGCGCCGGCATGGAGGTCCGTGACGTCCACTCCTCGCACTACGGCCGCATGTGCCCGATCGAGACCCCGGAAGGCCCGAACATCGGCCTCATCGGCTCGCTCGCGTCCTACGGTCGCATCAACGCCTTCGGCTTCATCGAGACCCCGTACCGCAAGGTCACCAAGGGCCGCCTGACCGACGAGGTGCACTACCTGTCCGCCGACGAGGAGGACGAGCACGTCATCGCCCAGGCCAACGCCACCCTCAACGAGGACGGCACCGCCTTCGCCCACGAGCGCGTTCTCGTGCGGGTCAAGGGTGGCGAGGTCGAGTACGTCCCGGCCGTCGACGTCGACTACATCGACGTCTCCGCCCGCCAGATGGTGTCCGCGGCGACCGCGCTCATCCCGTTCCTCGAGCACGACGACGCCAACCGTGCGCTCATGGGCTCGAACATGCAGCGCCAGGCCGTCCCGCTCGTGCGGGCCGAGGCCCCGCTCGTCGGCACCGGCATGGAGTACCGCGCAGCGGTGGACTCCGGTGACGTCGTCGTGGCCGAGAAGGCCGGTGTCATCACCGAGGTGTCCGCCGACCTGGTCACCGTCGCCGGTGACGACGGCACGACCCGCACCTACCGGATCAACAAGTTCAACCGGTCCAACCAGGGCAACTCCTACAACCAGCGCGTCATCGTCTCCGAGGGTGACCGCGTCGAGGCCGGTGGCCTCATCGCCGACGGTCCCGCGACCGACGGTGGCGAGATGGCTCTCGGGCGCAACCTGCTCGTGGCGTTCATGCCGTGGGAGGGTCACAACTACGAGGACGCCATCATCCTCAGCCAGCGCCTCGTGCAGGACGACGTCCTGTCCTCGATCCACATCGAGGAGCACGAGGTCGACGCGCGCGACACCAAGCTCGGCCCCGAGGAGATCACCCGGGACATCCCGAACGTCTCTGAGGAGGTCCTGGCAGACCTCGACGAGCGCGGCATCATCCGCATCGGCGCCGAGGTCCGCGACGGCGACCTGCTCGTCGGCAAGGTCACGCCCAAGGGTGAGACCGAGCTGACCCCGGAGGAGCGCCTGCTCCGTGCGATCTTCGGTGAGAAGGCGCGCGAGGTGCGCGACACCTCCCTGAAGGTGCCCCACGGCGAGACCGGCACCGTCATCGGTGTCAAGGTCTTCGACAAGGACGAAGGCGACGAGCTGCCCCCGGGCGTGAACCAGCTGGTACGCGTCTACGTGGCCAACAAGCGCAAGATCACCGACGGTGACAAGCTGGCCGGCCGCCACGGCAACAAGGGCGTCATCTCCAAGATCCTCCCGGTCGAGGACATGCCCTTCCTCGAGGACGGCACGCCGGTCGACGTCGTGCTGAACCCGCTCGGTGTCCCCGGTCGCATGAACGTGGGCCAGATCCTCGAGCTGCACCTGGGCTGGGCAGCCAGCCGCGGGTGGACGATCGAGGGTGACCCGGAGTGGGCCCGCCTCATTCCGGACGACGCCCGCTCGGCCCCGGCCGGCACCCGCGTCGCCTCGCCTGTGTTCGACGGTGTCCGCGAGGACGAGATCATCGGTCTGCTGGACTCGACGACCAAGACCCGTGACGACGGGCGCCTCATCGACGGCAGCGGCAAGGCGCGGCTGTTCGACGGTCGCTCCGGCGAGCCCTTCCCCGAGCCCGTCTCGGTCGGCTACATGTACATCCTCAAGCTGCACCACCTCGTGGACGACAAGATCCACGCGCGCAGCACCGGCCCCTACTCGATGATCACCCAGCAGCCGCTCGGCGGTAAGGCCCAGTTCGGTGGCCAGCGCTTCGGTGAGATGGAGGTCTGGGCCCTCGAGGCGTACGGCGCCGCCTACGCCCTGCAGGAACTGCTCACCATCAAGTCCGACGACGTCAACGGTCGCGTGAAGGTCTACGAGGCCATCGTCAAGGGCGACAACATCCCGGAGCCCGGCATCCCCGAGTCCTTCAAGGTGCTCATCAAGGAGATGCAGAGCCTCTGCCTCAACGTGGAGGTGCTGTCCAGCGACGGCACGACCATCGAGATGCACGAGGCCGAAGAGGACGTCTTCCGCGCAGCGGAGGAACTCGGAATCGACCTGTCCCGGCGCGAGCCGAGCAGCGTCGAAGAGGTCTGACCCACGGGGGCCCCGCCCCTCGGCAACCCCGAGGTGGCCGGTGCACGGCGCCGGCCACCAGGGGACAGACGAGGCCGAGAGGCCCCGACCCAGCCCGTGACCGGGTGACACCAGAACTGAACGTTCGAACGAACGAGAGTAGGGAAGCACAACGTGCTTGACGTGAACGACTTCGACCTCCTGCGCATCGGCCTCGCCTCGGCCGAGGACATCCGCGCCTGGAGCCACGGTGAGGTCAAGAAGCCCGAGACCATCAACTACCGCACCCTCAAGCCGGAGAAGGACGGTCTCTTCTGCGAGAAGATCTTCGGCCCCACCCGCGACTGGGAGTGCGCTTGCGGCAAGTACAAGCGCGTGCGCTTCAAGGGCATCATCTGTGAGCGCTGTGGCGTCGAGGTGACCCGTGCCGCGGTGCGTCGCGAGCGGATGGGCCACATCGAGCTCGCCGCCCCCGTCACCCACATCTGGTACTTCAAGGGTGTCCCCAGCCGTCTGGGCTACCTGCTCGACCTGGCCCCGAAGGACCTCGAGAAGGTCATCTACTTCGCCGCCTACATGATCACCAGCGTCGACGTCGACCAGCGTCACGCCGACCTGCCCTCGCTCGAGGCGCAGATCGAGGTCGAGAAGAAGGAACTCGAGAACCGCCGCGACGCCGACATCGAGGCCCGCGCCAAGAAGCTCGAGACCGACATCGCGGCCCTGGAGGCCGAGGGTGCCAAGGCCGACGCCCGCCGCAAGGTGCGCGACTCCGCCGAGCGCGAGATGAACGCCATCCGTCGCCGGGCCGACCAGGGCCTCGAGCGCCTGGGCCAGGTCTGGGACCGCTTCAAGAACCTCAAGGTCCAGGACCTCGAGGGCGACGAGGTGCTCTACCGCGAGATGCGTGACCGCTTCGGTCTCTACTTCGAGGGCGGCATGGGCGCCGCGGCGATCCAGAAGCGCCTGCAGACCTTCGACCTCGACGCCGAGGCCGAGCTGCTGCGCGAGATCATCGCCACCGGCAAGGGCCAGCGCAAGACCCGCGCGCTCAAGCGCCTCAAGGTCGTCAGCGCCTTCCAGACCACGACGAACCAGCCCTCGGGCATGGTCCTGGATGCCGTCCCGGTCATCCCGCCGGACCTGCGCCCCATGGTGCAGCTCGACGGTGGCCGCTTCGCGACCTCCGACCTCAACGACCTGTACCGCCGGGTCATCAACCGCAACAACCGCCTCAAGCGACTGCTCGACCTCGGCGCGCCCGAGATCATCGTCAACAACGAGAAGCGGATGCTGCAGGAGGCCGTCGACAGCCTGTTCGACAACGGCCGTCGTGGCCGCCCGGTCACCGGTCCGGGCAACCGCCCGCTGAAGTCGCTGTCCGACATGCTCAAGGGCAAGCAGGGCCGCTTCCGCCAGAACCTGCTCGGCAAGCGCGTCGACTACTCCGGCCGTTCGGTCATCGTCGTCGGCCCGCAGCTGAAGCTGCACCAGTGCGGTCTGCCCAAGCAGATGGCGCTCGAGCTCTTCAAGCCCTTCGTCATGAAGCGCCTCGTCGACCTCGACCACGCCCAGAACATCAAGTCGGCCAAGCGCATGGTCGAGCGTCAGCGCTCGGTCGTGTGGGACGTCCTCGAAGAGGTCATCACCGAGCACCCGGTGCTGCTGAACCGCGCACCCACGCTGCACCGTCTCGGCATCCAGGCCTTCGAGCCCCAGCTGGTCGAGGGCAAGGCCATCCAGATCCACCCGCTCGTGTGCACCGCGTTCAACGCGGACTTCGACGGTGACCAGATGGCCGTTCACGTGCCGCTGTCGGCGGAGGCGCAGGCCGAGGCCCGCATCCTCATGCTGTCCTCGAACAACATCCTCAAGCCGGCCGACGGCCGCCCCGTGACCATGCCCACCCAGGACATGATCATCGGGCTGTACCACCTCACCACCGAGGTGGAGGACGGCAAGGGCGCCGGTCGCGTGTTCTCGACCGTGTCCGAGGCCCGCATGGCCTTCGACGCCGGCGAGATCGAGCTCGGCTCGCTCGTGAAGATCCGCCTCAAGCACGTCGTCCCGACGCCGCTGTCGGCCCTGCCGGAGGGTGTCGAGCTCGACGCCGAGGGCTACGCCGCCGAGCTGCTCGTCGAGACCACGCTGGGTCGGGCGCTGTTCAACGAGACGCTGCCGCTGGACTACCCGTTCGTCAACGACCAGGTCGACAAGAAGCGCCTGTCCACGATCGTCAACGACCTCGCCGAGCGCTACAGCAAGGTGCAGGTCGCGGCCAGCCTGGATGCGCTCAAGGAGTACGGCTTCCACTGGGCGACCCGCTCGGGCACCACCGTCGCCATCTCCGACGTCGTCACGCCCCCGCGCAAGCTCGAGATCCTCGAGGGCTACGAGGAGAAGGCCACCAAGGTCCAGACGCAGTACGAGCGCGGTCTGATCACCGACGACGAGCGCCGTCAGGAGCTCATCGAGATCTGGACGCAGGCGACCAAGGAGGTCGCTGACGAGATGGAAGCCAACATCCCGCGGACCAACACCATCTACCGCATGGTGTCCTCGGGTGCCCGTGGTAACTGGATGCAGCTGCGCCAGATCGCCGGTATGCGTGGCCTGGTGTCCAACCCGAAGGGTGACATCATCCCGCGACCGATCCGCGCGAACTTCCGCGAGGGCCTGTCGGTGCTCGAGTTCTTCATCTCCACGCACGGTTCGCGCAAGGGCCTCGCGGACACCGCGCTGCGCACCGCCGACTCGGGGTACCTGACCCGTCGCCTCGTCGACGTGTCGCAGGACGTCATCATCCGTGAGGACGACTGCGGCACCGAGCGGGGTCTGCCGATGCCGATCGCGGCCGTCGACGAGCGCACCGGCGCCCGCACGGTCCACGACGACGTCGAGACCTCGGTCTACGCCCGCACCCTGGCCGAGGACGTCGTCAAGGACGGCGAGACCCTGGCCACCGCGGGCATCGACCTCGGGGACGTCGTCATCGGCGCCCTGTTCGCCGCCGGCGTCGACTCGGTGAAGATCCGTTCGGTGCTCACGTGTGACTCCAAGGTCGGGACCTGCGCGCTGTGCTACGGCCGCTCGCTCGCGACCGGCAAGCTCGTCGACATCGGCGAGGCTGTCGGCATCATCGCGGCCCAGTCGATCGGTGAGCCCGGCACCCAGCTGACGATGCGTACCTTCCACACCGGTGGTGTGGCCGGTGACGACATCACGCAGGGTCTGCCGCGTGTCGTCGAGCTCTTCGAGGCGCGCACCCCCAAGGGTGTCGCCCCGATCGCGGAGGCGTCGGGCCGGATCACCATCGAGGAGACCGACAAGACGCGTCGCCTGCTGCTCACGCCGGACGACGGCTCCGAGGAGCACGCGTACCCGGTGACCAAGCGTGCCCGCCTGCTCGTTCAGGACGGTCAGCACGTCGAGGTCGGCACCCGTCTGACGGCCGGAAACATCGACCCGAAGAACGTGCTGCGCATCCTCGGGCCGCGCCAGACGCAGATGCACCTCGTCGACGAGGTGCAGAGCGTGTACCGCCAGCAGGGTGTGTCGATCCACGACAAGCACATCGAGGTCATCGTGCGGCAGATGCTGCGCCGGATCACGATCATCGAGTCGGGTGACGCGGACCTGCTTCCGGGCATGCTCGCCGAGCGTGGTCGCTTCGAGGACGAGAACCGCCGCGTCCTCGCCGAGGGCGGCAAGCCGGCATCCGGTCGTCCCGAGCTGATGGGTATCACGAAGGCGTCGCTCGCGACCGAGTCGTGGCTGTCGGCGGCCTCCTTCCAGGAGACCACCCGCGTGCTCACCGAGGCCGCCATGGAGGGCAAGTCCGACTCCCTGCTCGGCCTCAAGGAGAACGTCATCCTCGGCAAGCTCATCCCGGCCGGTACGGGTCTGCCCCGCTACCGCGACATCGCGGTGGAGCCGACCGAGGAGGCCAAGGCCGCGATGTACTCGATGCCGAGCTACGACGACTACTCGTACACCGCGTTCGGTGCGGGCAGCGGCGAGGCCGTCCGCCTGGACGACAGCGAGCTCGGGCTCGACCGCATCTGAGGTCAGCCACTCCGCACCGAGACGGGCGGGGATGCCGGTGGGTCACCACCGTGCGTCCCCGCCCGTTCGGCTTCCCCGGCCCCCGGCGCTCGGCTTTCCCGGCCCCCCGGCGCTCGGCTTTATCGGGTGACCCGATAAAACTCGACTTCACCCGACAAGCGTTGTCCAGGGAAGTACGGGTTTGCCGGGTGAGGTGTGCCGACGGTGGCTGATCTGTCACGAGCGATCCCTGAGAGGATGCCGGTATGGATCCAGCCCTGGTCATCCGGCGCGAGCTGCCCGGAGACGAACAGCCCACCCGCGCCCTGCACGAGGCGGCCTTCGGGGTGCCCGAGGGGGCGGATCGCTGTGCCGAGGTGGCGATCCTCGACCGCCTGCGTGCCGATGGTGACGTGCTGGACACCTTGACGTTCGTCGCCGAGGTGCACGGCGAGGTCGTCGGGCACGTCGTGTGCAGCCGGGCCCGGATGGGGGAGGGCCCCGCCGTGGCCCTCGGCCCGATCGGCGTCCTTCCCGACCGGCAGGGTGAGGGCATCGGCTCGGCGCTGGTCGCCGCCGTGATCGTGACCGCCGACCAGCGCCACGAACCCTCCATCGTCCTGCTGGGCGACCCCGGCTGGTACGCGCACTTCGGGTTCGAGGCGGCCGCGCCCCACGGCATCGCGACACCGGGTCCGTGGCCGGACGACCAGGTCCTGGTCAAGCGGCTCAACGCCTGGCGGGCCGACCTCGCGGGGCCGTTCTCGTACCCGCCCGCCTTCGGCGTCAGCGAGGGCTGAGCCCTGGGCCCACCACAGCGATTTGGACCCACCCCGGCATACCGGTAATCTTGGTCATCGTGTCTGGCTAGGTCCAGACCCTGGAGCGCAGCCGGCCACCGAGAGGTGTCGGGCAGGCGCCTCGCCCACCTCTTGCCGGGCACCCCACGTCCTGACCCTCACGGGTGAGCCATGGGGAGTGCAGGGAAGAGCACCCGGTGTGACACGCCCGACTGCGGGGGTCGAGCACCGGACACCCCAAGGAGCCTCGGCAGCACTGTCGGGCATCGACGAAGACAAGCAAAGGATCCAGGTTGCCTACCATCAACCAGCTGGTGCGCAAGGGCCGGCAGGACAAGACCACCAAGGTCAAGACTCCTGCCCTCAAGGGCTCTCCGCAGCGCCGCGGTGTGTGCACGCGCGTGTACACCACCACCCCGAAGAAGCCGAACTCGGCCCTGCGCAAGGTCGCCCGTGTGCGCCTGACCAGTGGCATCGAGGTCACCGCCTACATCCCCGGCGTCGGCCACAACCTGCAGGAGCACTCGATGGTGCTCGTGCGTGGCGGCCGTGTGAGGGACCTCCCCGGCGTTCGCTACAAGATCATCCGTGGCGCCCTCGACACCCAGGGCGTGAAGAACCGTCAGCAGGCCCGCAGCCGCTACGGCGCGAAGAAGGGTAAGGCCTGATGCCTCGCAAGGGACCCGCTCCGAAGCGGCCGCTCGTCGTCGACCCGGTCTACCAGAGCCCGCTCGTGACGTCGCTCGTCAACAAGATCCTCCTCGACGGCAAGAAGTCGATCGCCGAGACCATCGTCTACGGCGCCCTCGAGGGCTGCCGCGAGAAGACCGGCACCGACCCCGTCCAGACCCTCAAGCGCGCGCTCGACAACATCAAGCCGACGCTCGAGGTCAAGTCCCGCCGCGTCGGTGGTGCGACCTACCAGGTGCCGATCGAGGTCAAGCCCAACCGGGCCACGACCCTGTCGCTGCGCTGGCTCGTCGGCTACTCGCGTCAGCGTCGTGAGAAGACGATGACCGAGCGCCTCATGAACGAGATCCTCGACGCCTCCAACGGTCTCGGTGCCGCAGTCAAGCGCCGCGAGGACACGCACAAGATGGCCGAGTCCAACAAGGCCTTCGCGCACTACCGCTGGTGACCACCTGCGTCCGGATGCCGTGAGCGTCACCTGACGCTCCCGGCATCCGGACGCCGCTGGCGCCACCGCCGCCAGCCCCACCAACCGCATCACCCCGCAGCGAACGAGACGAGAACACGAACGTGGCACAGGACGTCCTGACGGACCTCAAGAAGGTCCGCAACATCGGCATCATGGCGCACATCGACGCCGGCAAGACCACCGTCACCGAGCGCATCCTCTTCTACACCGGCGTCAACCGGAAGATGGGCGAGACGCACGACGGTGCCTCCACGACTGACTGGATGGAGCAGGAGAAGGAGCGCGGCATCACGATCACGTCTGCCGCCGTGACCTCCTTCTGGGAAGACCACCAGATCAACATCATCGACACCCCCGGGCACGTCGACTTCACCGTCGAGGTCGAGCGCTCGCTGCGCGTCCTCGACGGCGCCGTGGCCGTGTTCGACGGCAAGGAGGGCGTTGAGCCGCAGTCCGAGACGGTGTGGCGCCAGGCCGACAAGTACAACGTGCCGCGCATCTGCTTCGTCAACAAGATGGACAAGCTCGGTGCGGACTTCTACTTCACCGTCGACACGATCAAGGACCGCCTCGGCGCGGAGCCCCTCGTGCTCCAGCTGCCCATCGGTGCCGAGAACGACTTCATCGGTGTCATCGACCTCATCACCAAGCGCGCCCTCGTGTGGCCCGGTGACGCCAAGGGTGACGTGACCCTCGGTGCGAAGTACGAGGTCCAGGAGATCCCCGCCGACATGGTTCAGAAGGTGGAGGAGTACCGCCACCACCTCATCGAGCGCGTCGCCGAGGCCGACGACTCCCTCATGGAGAAGTACCTCGAGGGTGCCGAGCTGACCACCGAGGAGATCGTCGCCGGCATCCGTGCGCTGACCATCGCCTCCGAGGTCTACCCGGTCCTGTGCGGCTCGGCGTTCAAGAACCGTGGCGTGCAGCCCATGCTCGACGCGGTCCTGTCCTACCTGCCCTCGCCCCTCGACGTCCCCGCCATGGAGGGCCACGCCCCCGGCAACGACGAGGAGAAGGTCGTCCGCGAGCCCAGCAAGGACGAGCCGTTCTCGGCCCTGGCCTTCAAGGTCGCCTCGCACCCGTTCTTCGGCACGCTGACCTTCATCCGCGTGTACTCCGGACAGATCTCCGCCGGCACCCAGGTGCTGAACGCGACCAAGGTCAAGAAGGAGCGCATCGGCAAGCTCTTCCAGATGCACGCCAACAAGGAGAACCCCGTCGAGGGCGCTCTGGCCGGCCACATCTACGCGGCCATCGGCCTGAAGAACACGACCACCGGTGACACCCTGTGTGACATCGAGAAGCCGGTCGTGCTCGAGTCGATGACCTTCCCCGAGCCCGTCATCCAGGTGGCCATCGAGCCCAAGACCAAGGGTGACCAGGAGAAGCTCGGCACGGCCATCCAGAAGCTCGCCGAGGAGGACCCGACGTTCCAGGTCCACCTCGACGAGGACACCGGCCAGACGATCATCGCCGGCATGGGCGAGCTTCACCTCGACATCCTCGTGGACCGCATGCGTCGCGAGTTCAAGGTCGAGGCCAACGTCGGCAAGCCGCAGGTGGCCTACCGCGAGACGATCAAGCGCTCGATCGAGAAGTACGACTACACCCACAAGAAGCAGACGGGTGGGTCGGGCCAGTTCGCGAAGGTCCAGATCGCGCTCGAGCCGCTCGACACGGCCGAGGGTGAGCTCTACGAGTTCTCCAACAAGGTCACGGGCGGTCGCATCCCGCGCGAGTACATCCCCTCCGTCGACAACGGCATCCAGGACGCCATGCAGTACGGCGTGCTGGCCGGCTACCCGCTCGTCGGGATCAAGGCCACCCTGCTCGACGGCGCCTACCACGACGTCGACTCCTCGGAGATGGCGTTCAAGATCGCCGGCTCGATGGCACTTAAGGAGGCCGTGCGCAAGTGCGAGCCCGTGCTGCTCGAGCCGATGATGGCCGTCGAGGTGCGCACCCCGGAGGACTACATGGGTGACGTCATCGGTGACATCAACTCCCGCCGTGGCCACATCCAGGCCATGGAGGACATCAGTGGTGCCAAGGTCGTCCGCGGCCTGGTCCCGCTCTCCGAGATGTTCGGGTACGTCGGCGACCTGCGGTCCAAGACCCAGGGTCGGGCGAACTACTCGATGGAGTTCGACTCCTACGCCGAGGTCCCCAAGTCGGTGGCCGAGGAGATCATCAAGAAGACCCGGGGCGAGTGACCGCTAGACTGGTCGCTGGTCTCGGCTGAGAAGCCATCCCAACCAACCCCAAGTACGACGCCACGTCCTGCCCGGTCGTATCGGCGTTCAACTCACTCAAGTCCTGAGGAGGACATCAAGTGGCGAAGGCAAAGTTCGAGCGGACCAAGCCGCACGTCAACATCGGCACCATCGGTCACATCGACCACGGTAAGACGACGCTGACGGCTGCGATTTCCAAGGTTCTGCACGACAAGTACCCGGACCTGAACCCCCAGTTCGCGTTCGACGACATCGACAAGGCGCCCGAGGAGAAGCAGCGCGGTATCACGATCTCCATCGCGCACATCGAGTACCAGACCGAGGGTCGTCACTACGCGCACGTCGACTGCCCCGGTCACGCCGACTACGTGAAGAACATGATCACCGGTGCGGCCCAGATGGACGGTGCGATTCTCGTCGTCGCCGCCACCGACGGCCCGATGCCGCAGACGAAGGAGCACGTCCTCCTGGCCCGCCAGGTCGGCGTCCCCTATGTCGTGGTCGCGCTCAACAAGGCCGACATGGTCGACGACGAGGAGATCCTCGAGCTCGTCGAGATGGAGGTCCGCGAGCTGCTGTCCACCTACGAGTTCCCGGGCGACGACCTGCCGGTCGTCAAGGTCTCGGCCCTCAAGGCCCTCGAGGGCGACCCGGAGTGGGGCGCCACCGTGCTCGAGCTCATGGACGCCGTCGACGACTACATCCCCGAGCCGGTTCGTGAGACGGACAAGCCGTTCCTCATGCCCGTCGAGGACGTCTTCACGATCACCGGTCGTGGCACCGTCGTCACCGGTCGCATCGAGCGCGGCATCCTCAAGGTCAACGAGGAGGTCGAGATCGTCGGCATCCACGAGGGTCCCGCCACCAAGACCACGGCCACCGGCATCGAGATGTTCCGCAAGCTCCTCGACGAGGGTCGCGCGGGCGAGAACGTCGGTCTGCTCCTTCGTGGCATCAAGCGCGAGGACGTCGAGCGCGGCCAGGTCGTCGTCAAGCCCGGCTCGATCACCCCGCACACCGGCTTCGACGCCAACGTCTACATCCTGTCCAAGGACGAGGGTGGCCGTCACACGCCGTTCTACGACAACTACCGCCCGCAGTTCTACTTCCGCACCACGGACGTCACCGGTGTCGTGAAGCTGCCCGAGGGCACCGAGATGGTCATGCCCGGTGACAACACCGAGATGGCCGTCGAGCTCATCCAGCCGATCGCGATGGAGGAAGGCCTCAAGTTCGCGATCCGCGAGGGCGGCCGCACCGTCGGCGCCGGCCGCGTCACCAAGATCACCAAGTGACGCACGGGGGCTGCGCCCCCCGCTCGTAGCCTGAGCAACCGAAGGGCCCCGCACCGGACACGGTGCGGGGCCCTTCGGCCTCTGGTGGGGGAGTCAGCGGGGGCCGGAGCCACCCTGGAGGACACCGGCGTCGAACGCCTTGAGCACCGAGGCCTTGTCGGATGCCGTGAGGTCGCCGGCCGTGACCGCGGCGTCGAGGCGGGTGCTCAGGTCGGTCCGGCGCTGGGCCTGGTGAGCGGCCTTGACCTTCTCCAGCGCTGCCGTGACCTTGGCCTCGTCGACGCCGAGCTCCTTGGCCAGGGCGGTGGCGAACGCCGTCTGGCGTGCCGTGCGCTCGGCCTCGGTCGGCGGCGTCGGGGTCTCGCCCTGGGCAGGGGCGTCGGGGCGGGTGGCCTCGCGGGCGGCGTCGAGCGCCGCCGTCACCTTGGCCTCGTCCAGCCCGAGGGCGCTGGCGAGGGCTGCACCGTCCATGCCGCGACCGCCCTTGTGGCCGCCGCGATAGCCCGTGTCGTCCGTGCTGCTCGAGGTGGCCCCCTGGGTGGCCGCAGCAGCGCCGGAGCCGGTGGTGGACGAGCTGGTGCTGCTCGGGCTGGGGGTGGTCTCGGCCGAGGCGGTGGCGACACCGACTCCGGCGCCGATGGCGATCAGACCGCTCACGGCCGCGATCTTCAGGGAGGTGGGGGAGACGGGCATGGGGATGCTCCTTGGGGTCATCCGGCGGGCGGGGTGCCGACCGGTTCATGCCTCCCACCGTGCGGCCCGGTGCTGGCAGGGCGCTCAGCACCACCTGTCAGGCGCATGTGGGTCCCGCCGGCCAGTGCCCTCGGGCCGTTGCGCATCTCGCGACGCGCCATCAGCGCGAAGGTGCGCGGACGGCATCCGGTCGGTGGTGTATCGACCGATTTGGTCCGGCCCCATCCCCTCTGGCACACTTATCAGGTTGCTTGGCGTGCGAACGCGTCCCGTGAGGGTCACGCTCGCCCACCGCCGCGAGGTGACGCACCGCCGATCTCGGCGGGGCGGCTCGTGAGCGAAGTGCCAGGCCCCGGTTCCACCGGGACAGCCGAACCTCCGGACACATGCGGGAAACCGCCTGCGCCGGGCTGCGGAGCAAGGGCGACACGCCCGACCGCGGGGGTCGGAGGTCCACCGGAACCGCACTGAGACAGATGTAGGCGAGAGAGAGACGGGAACGTCAGATGGCGGGACAGAAGATCCGCATCCGCTTGAAGTCGTATGACCACGAGGTCATCGACAGCTCGGCGCGCAAGATCGTGGACACGGTCACCCGCGCCGGAGCGACCGTGGTCGGCCCCGTGCCGCTCCCGACGGAGAAGAACGTGTTCTGCGTCATCCGGTCGCCGCACAAGTACAAGGACAGCCGCGAGCACTTCGAGATGCGCACCCACAAGCGCCTCATCGACATCATCGACCCGACGCCCAAGGCCGTCGACTCGCTGATGCGTCTCGACCTCCCGGCTGACGTCAACATCGAGATCAAGCTCTGAGGCTGACGACATGACCACTTCCACCAAGACCCAGAAGGGTCTGCTGGGCACCAAGCTCGGCATGACCCAGGTGTGGGACGAGAACAACCGTCTCGTGCCCGTCACCGTGATCCAGGCCGGCCCGAACGTCGTGACCCAGGTCCGCGACGCCGAGACCGACGGCTATGCAGCCGTTCAGCTCGGCTACGGCGCGATCGACCCGCGCAAGGTCACCAAGCCGCTCACCGGCCACTTCGAGAAGGCCGGGGTCACCCCCCGCCGCCACGTCGTGGAGCTGCGCACCGCCGACGCGGGCGACTACAGCCTCGGCCAGGAGCTCGGCGCCGACACCTTCGAGGTCGGCCAGAGCGTCGACGTCACCGGCACGACCAAGGGCAAGGGCTTCGCGGGCGTCATGAAGCGTCACGGCTTCAAGGGCGTCTCGTCCTCGCACGGTTCGCACCGCAACCACCGCAAGCCCGGCTCGATCGGTGGGGCCTCCACGCCCGGCCGCGTCTTCAAGGGCATGCGCATGGCCGGCCGCATGGGCGGCGTGCGCCAGACCACCCAGAACATCACCGTCCACGCCGTGGACGCCGAGAAGGGCCTGCTGCTGCTCAAGGGTGCCGTCCCCGGCCCCCGCGGCGCCGTCGTTCTCGTGCGCTCGGCCGCGAAGGGGGCGTGACCCGCATGGCAACCAAGACGCTCACCGTCGACCTCCCCGCGGAGATCTTCGACGTGCAGACCAACGTCCCGCTCATCCACCAGGTCGTCGTCGGCCAGCTCGCGGCGGCCCGTCAGGGCACGCACGCCACGAAGACCCGGGCGGATGTGCGCGGTGGTGGCCGCAAGCCCTACAAGCAGAAGGGCACCGGCCGCGCCCGTCAGGGCTCGACCCGCGCACCGCAGTTCGCCGGTGGTGGCATCGTCCACGGCCCGCAGCCGCGTGACTACTCGCAGCGCACCCCCAAGAAGATGAAGGCCGCCGCCCTGCGCGGGGCTCTGTCGGACCGGGCGCGCCACGACCGCATCCACGTCGTCGAGTCGATCTCCAACGGGGACGTCCCCTCGGCCAAGGCTGCCGTCGAGCTGCTCGCTGGCCTGACGCTGCGCAAGAACGTGCTCGTCGTGCTCGACCGCAGCGACATCGTGTCGCTGAAGTCGGTGCGCAACATCGCCGACCTGCACGTGCTCGCCGTCGACCAGCTCAACACCTACGACGTGCTGTGCGCCGACGACGTCGTGTTCACCAAGGCCGCGTTCGACGCCCTCGTCGACCGCTTCCAGGGCAACACGCCGTCCGCGATCCAGGACACCGCGCCGGCCGAGGCCGTCGAGGTCCAGGACGACAAGCCGGCCAAGGCCAAGAAGGCCGACAAGGCCGACGCGGTCCAGGACGACAAGCCGGCCAAGGCCAAGAAGGCCGACAAGGCTGACAAGCCCGCGAAGGCCAAGAAGGCCGACAAGGCTGATGTGGAGGACGACAAGTGAGCCAGGGCAAGAACCCCCGCGACATCCTGATCGCGCCGGTGGTGTCCGAGAAGTCCTACGGGCTGCTCGACCAGGGCAAGTACACCTTCATCGTCGACCCGCGGTCGAACAAGACCGAGATCAAGATCGCCGTCGAGCAGATCTTCAACGTGAAGGTCGACTCGGTCCACACCATGAACCGCGTGGGCAAGGCCCGTCGTACGCGGTTCGGCATCGGCAAGCGCAAGGACACCAAGCGCGCGATCGTCACCCTCCGCGAGGGCTCGATCGACATCTTCGGCAGCGCCGGCGCCTGAGGAAGCTGAGGACAAACCATGGGTATCCGTAAGTACAAGCCGACGACGCCGGGGCGTCGCGGGTCGAGCGTGGCCGACTTCGTCGAGGTCACCCGCTCCACCCCCGAGAAGTCCCTCGTCCGTCCGCTCACCAAGACCGGTGGCCGCAACAACAACGGCCGCATCACCACCCGTCACATCGGTGGTGGCCACAAGCGTGCCTACCGCGTCATCGACTTCCGTCGCCACGACAAGGACGGCATCCCGGCGAAGGTCGCTCACATCGAGTACGACCCGAACCGCACCGCGCGGATCGCGCTCCTGCACTTCGCCGATGGCGAGAAGCGCTACATCCTGGCCCCCAAGGGCCTGGAGCAGGGCATGCAGATCGAGCACGGCCCGAGCGCCGACATCAAGCCCGGCAACAACCTGCCGCTGCGCAACATCCCGACCGGTACGGTCATCCACGCCGTCGAGCTGAAGCCCGGTGGCGGCGCGAAGATCGCCCGTTCGGCTGGTGTGCGCGTGCAGCTCGTCGCCAAGGACGGCCCCTACGCGCAGCTGCGCATGCCGTCCGGTGAGATCCGCAACGTCGACGTGCGCTGCCGCGCCACCGTCGGCGAGGTGGGCAACGCCGAGCAGTCGAACATCAACTGGGGCAAGGCTGGCCGCATGCGCTGGAAGGGCAAGCGCCCGACCGTCCGCGGTGTCGTGATGAACCCCGTCGACCACCCGCACGGTGGTGGCGAGGGCCGCACGTCCGGTGGTCGTCACCCCGTGTCCCCCTGGGGCAAGCCCGAGGGCCGCACCCGCCGCCCCGGCAAGCCCAGCGACAAGCTCATCGTTCGTCGCCGCCGTACTGGCAAGAAGCGCTGATAGGAGCCTGGAATGCCTCGTAGCCTGAAAAAGGGCCCCTTCATCGATGACCACCTTCAGAAGAAGGTGGATGTCCAGAACGAAGCGGGCACCAAGAACGTCATCAAGACCTGGTCGCGCCGGTCGGTCATCTCGCCCGACATGCTCGGCCACACCCTCGCCGTCCACGACGGCCGCAAGCACGTCCCGGTGTTCGTCACCGAGTCGATGGTCGGCCACAAGCTCGGCGAGTTCGCACCGACGCGCACCTTCAAGGGTCACGTCAAGGACGACAAGAAGGGGCGTCGTCGCTGATGGCCACCGAAACCACTGTCACCGAGGCTCGCGCTGTCGCGCGCCACGTCCGGGTGACCCCGCAGAAGGCCCGTCGGGTCATCGACCTCATCCGGGGCAAGCACGCCACGGATGCCGTGTCGGTCCTGAAGTTCGCGCCCCAGGGCGCGGCCGAGCCGATCCTCAAGGTCCTCGAGTCCGCGATCGCCAACGCCCGGTTCAAGGCTGACGCCGCGGCCGAGCGCTTCGACGAGCGTGACCTCATCATCGCCTCCGCGTTCATCGACGAGGGGCCCACCATGAAGCGTTTCCGTCCGCGGGCCCAGGGCCGCGCCGGTCGCATCAACAAGCGCACGAGCCACATCACCGTGGTCGTCGCTCCCAAGCCCGCCAAGGCCACGAACGGAGGCAATCGCTGATGGGACAGAAGGTCAACCCGCACGGCTTCCGTCTGGGCATCACAACCGAGCACCGCAGCCGCTGGTTCGCCGACTCCACCAAGGAGGGTCAGCGCTACCGCGACTACGTCAAGGAGGACGTGGCGATCCGCAAGCTCATGTCTGAGGGCATGGACCGCGCCGGCATCGCCCGCGTCGACATCGAGCGCACCCGTGACCGGGTTCGCGTCGACATCCACACCGCCCGTCCGGGCATCGTCATCGGTCGCCGTGGCGCCGAGGCCGACCGCATCCGCGGCGAGCTCGAGAAGCTCACCGGCAAGCAGGTGCAGCTCAACATCCTCGAGGTCAAGAACCCCGAGGTCGAGGCCCAGCTCGTCGCGCAGGGCATCGCCGAGCAGCTCAGCGCTCGCGTGTCGTTCCGTCGCGCCATGCGCAAGGGCATGCAGTCCGCCACCCGCGCCGGCGCCAAGGGCATCCGTGTCCAGGTGTCCGGTCGTCTCGGCGGCGCCGAGATGAGCCGCACCGAGTTCTACCGCGAAGGCCGTGTGCCCCTGCACACCCTGCGCGCGCAGATCGACTACGGCTTCTACGAGGCCAAGACCACCTTCGGCCGCATCGGCGTCAAGGTGTGGATCTACAAGGGCGACATGACGGCTCGTGAGCTCGCCGCCCAGCAGGCCACCGCACCCCGCCAGAACCGCGGCCCCCGTCGTGACGGCGCAGACCGTCCGGCCCGTGCCCGCCGCAGCGACGCCCCCGCCCCCGTGGCCGAGGCTCCCGCTGAGCAGGCTCCGGTTGCCGCGAGCACCGAGGAGTCCTGACCATGTTGATTCCCCGTCGAGTCAAGCACCGCAAGCAGCACCACCCGGGTCGCTCGGGCGCTGCCAAGGGTGGCACGACCATCGCATTCGGTGACTACGGCATCCAGGCTCTCGAGCCCGCCTACGTCACCAACCGTCAGATCGAGTCCGCGCGTATCGCGATGACCCGCTACATGAAGCGTGGCGGAAAGGTCTGGATCAACATCTACCCGGACCGTCCGCTCACGAAGAAGCCTGCCGAGACCCGCATGGGTTCCGGTAAGGGTTCGCCGGAGTGGTGGATCGCCAACGTCAAGCCGGGCCGTGTCATGTTCGAGGTCTCCGGTGTTTCCGAGGAGATCGCCCGCGAGGCCATGCGTCTCGCGATGCACAAGTTGCCGATGAAGTGTCGCTTCGTCCGGCGTGAGGGTGGTGACTTCTGATGGCAGTCGGTTCCCAGGACCTGACCTCCAAGGAGCTGCGGGGTCTCGAGGACGAGCGACTCGTCGACGAGCTGCGCAAGGCCAAGGAGGAGCTGTTCAACCTCCGCTTCCAGTCGGCCACGGGCCAGCTGGACAACCACGGTCGGCTGCGCGCCGTCCGCAAGGACATCGCCCGGATCTACACCGAGATGCGTGAGCGCGAGCTCGGCATCGGCGTGAAGGGTGACGCCAAGTGAGCGAGACGACGAAGGATGAGAACGTGACCGACACCCAGGGTGCGGACCGCAACGACCGCAAGACCCGTCAGGGCTACGTCGTGAGCGACAAGATGGACAAGACCGTCGTGGTCGAGGTCGAGGACCGCGTCAAGCACGCGCTCTACGGCAAGGTCATGCGGCGCTCGAGCAAGGTCAAGGCGCACGACGAGGCCAACGCCGCCGGCGTCGGTGACCGCGTCCTCATCATGGAGACCCGCCCGCTCAGCGCGACCAAGCGCTGGCGCGTGGTGGAGATTTTGGAGAAGGCCAAGTGATTCAGCAGGAGTCGCGACTGCGCGTCGCCGACAACACCGGTGCCAAGGAGATCCTGTGCATCCGTGTTCTCGGTGGCTCCGGTCGCCGGTATGCGGGAATCGGCGACACGATCGTCGCCACCGTCAAGGACGCGATCCCGGGCGGCAACGTCAAGAAGGGCGACGTCGTCAAGGCGGTCATCGTCCGCACGAAGAAGGAGCGTCGTCGTGCTGACGGCTCCTACATCAAGTTCGATGAGAACGCGGCAGTGATCCTCAAGAACGACGGTGACCCCCGGGGCACCCGCATCTTCGGCCCCGTCGGCCGTGAGCTGCGCGAGAAGAAGTTCATGAAGATCATCAGCCTCGCTCCGGAGGTGCTCTGAGCCATGGCGTCGATGAAGATCAAGAAGGGTGACACCGTCCAGGTGCTCACCGGCAAGGACAAGGGCGCCACGGGCAAGGTCATCGCGGTCAACCGTGAGACCAGCCGCGTGACGGTCGAGGGTGTCAACCGGGTCACCCGGCACACCAAGGCCGGCCAGTCCTCCCGGGGCAGCCGCACCGGTGGGCTCGTCGTCCAGGAAGCGCCCATCCACGTGAGCAACGTGGCGGTCGTGGACCCGTCCGACAAGAAGCCGACCCGGATCAAGACCCGCGTCGAGACCGTCGAGCGTGACGGCCGCCAGAAGGCGAGCCGTGTGCGCGTCGGCGTGCGCTCGGGCAAGGACCTGTGAGAGACATGGCAGACACCGCAACCAAGCCGCGCCTGAAGACGCGCTACCAGGACGAGATCAAGCCCGCCCTGCGTGAGCAGTTCGACTACTCGAACGTCATGCAGATCCCGGGTGTCGTCAAGGTCGTCGTCAACATGGGTGTCGGCGACGCCGCCAAGGACAGCAAGCTCATCGAGGGTGCCGTTCGCGACCTCACCGCCATCACCGGTCAGAAGCCGGTCGTGACCAAGGCTCGCAAGTCCATCGCCCAGTTCAAGCTGCGTGAGGGCATGCCGATCGGCGCGCACACCACGCTGCGTGGCGACCGCATGTGGGAGTTCCTCGACCGCCTCGTGAGCACGGCCCTGCCGCGCATCCGCGACTTCCGTGGCCTGTCGCCCAAGCAGTTCGACGGCCGTGGCAACTACACCTTCGGTCTGACCGAGCAGTCGATGTTCCACGAGATCGACCAGGACAAGATCGACCGCGTCCGCGGCATGGACATCACGGTCGTCACCACGGCGACGAACGACGACGAGGGACGTGCGCTGCTCAAGGCGCTCGGCTTCCCGTTCAAGGAGAACTGAGCAATGGCCAAGACTGCCCTCGTCAACAAGGCGAACAAGAAGCCGAAGTTCGCGGTTCGCGGCTACACCCGCTGCCAGCGCTGCGGCCGTCCGCACTCGGTCTACCGCAAGTTCGGCCTGTGCCGGATCTGCCTGCGGGAGATGGCCCACCGCGGCGAGCTCCCCGGCGTCACCAAGTCCAGCTGGTGAACCTCGGGATGCCGGCCGGTCACCGACCCGGCATCCCACCCGCCGCACCCACGCGGCATCCATGAACCACACCATCTACATCGCAGGTCCGCCCGGCCGCCTGGCCGGGAGGAAACCGTGATGAGGGAGGGCGGAAGCCCCAATGACCATGACCGACCCGATCGCGGACATGTTGACCCGCGTCCGTAACGCCAACTCGGCGCACAAGGACGCAGTCTCCATGCCGTTCTCGAAGCTCAAGAGCCACATCGCGGAGATCCTCGAGGCCGAGGGTTACATCGCCGGGTGGACCGTCGAGGACGCTGAGGTGGGCCAGACGCTCACCATCAACCTCAAGTACGGCCCCAACCGTGAGCGTTCCATCGCCGGTGTGCGCCGCGTCTCCAAGCCGGGCCTGCGCGTGTACGCCAAGTCCACCAACCTGCCGAAGGTTCTCGGTGGCCTGGGTGTCGCGATCATCTCGACGTCGTCCGGCCTGCTGACTGACCGTCAGGCCGCCAACAAGGGTGTGGGTGGGGAAGTCCTCGCCTACATCTGGTAAGGGGTACTGACATGTCACGCATCGGACGTCTCCCCGTCACCGTCCCCTCGGGTGTCGACATCGCCATCGATGGCCAGACCGTCAAGGTCAAGGGCCCCAAGGGCGAGCTCAGCCACGTGGTGGCCGAGCCGATCACCGTCGAGACCAACGACGGCGTTCTCGAGGTCAAGCGCCCCGACGACGCGCGCACGTCGCGCTCGCTGCACGGCCTGACCCGCTCGCTCATCAACAACATGGTGCTCGGCGTCACCGACGGCTACGAGAAGAAGCTGGAGATCCACGGCACCGGCTACCGCGTGCTGGCCAAGGGCTCCAACCTCGAGTTCGCCCTCGGCTACTCGCACTCGATCACCGTCGAGCCGCCCGCCGGCATCACCTTCGTGGTCGAGAACCAGACCCGGTTCTCGGTCCAGGGCATCGACAAGCAGCTCGTCGGCGAGGTCGCCGCGAACATCCGCAAGCTCCGCAAGCCCGACCCGTACAAGGGCAAGGGCGTCCGCTACGCGGGCGAGCAGATCCGCCGCAAGGTCGGAAAGGCTGGTAAGTAAGCCATGGCACTGATCGTCAAGCGCGCCAAGGGCAAGAGCGCCTCCCGCGCCCGTCGCCACTTCCGCGTCCGCAAGGTCGTCACCGGTACCACCGGGCGTCCCCGCCTCGTCGTGTCCCGCTCGTCGCGCCACGTCTTCGTCCAGGTCGTCGACGACACCGTGGGCAAGACGCTGGCCTCGGCCTCCACCATGGAGGCGGACCTGCGCTCCTTCGACGGTGACAAGACCGCCAAGGCCAAGAAGGTCGGTGAGCTCGTCGCCGAGCGCGCCAAGGCTGCCGGCGTCGAGGCCGTCGTCTTCGACCGTGGCGGCAACAAGTACCACGGTCGCGTCGCCGCCATCGCTGATGGCGCTCGCGAAGGCGGTCTGTCCCTGTGATCGCCACCCAGAACACCCCCGTTGTTGAGATGAGGAACATCTGATGCCAGGACCCCAGCGTCGAGGCACCGGCGGACCCGCAACCGCCGAGCGCGGCGGCCGCGAAGGTCGCGGTGGCCGTGAGGGCGGTCGCGGCGGTCGTGACGCCCGCGAGCCCGAGAAGAGCCAGTACATCGAGCGCGTCGTGACGATCAACCGCGTCGCCAAGGTCGTCAAGGGTGGTCGTCGCTTCAGCTTCACCGCGCTCGTCGTCGTCGGTGACGGTGACGGCACCGTCGGTGTCGGCTACGGCAAGGCCAAGGAAGTTCCCGCCGCGATCGCCAAGGGTGTCGAGGAGGCCAAGAAGGAGTTCTTCAAGGTCCCGCGCATCCAGGGCACCATCCCGCACCCCGTCCAGGGTGAGGCCGCTGCCGGTGTCGTCATGCTCCGTCCCGCCAGCCCCGGTACCGGTGTCATCGCCGGTGGTCCGGTGCGTGCGGTCCTGGAGTGCGCCGGCATCCACGACGTGCTGTCCAAGAGCCTCGGGTCGGACAACGCGATCAACATCGTCCACGCGGCGGTCGCGGCCCTGAAGGGTCTCGAGCGTCCGGAGCAGGTCGCGGCGCGCCGTGGCCTCCCGGTGGACCGAGTCGCCCCCGCGGCGATGCTGCGTGCTCAGGCCGCCGGCATCGCCGAGGCGAAGGCTGGTGCGTGATGGCCCGTCTCAAGGTGACCCAGACCCGTTCCGAGATCGGTGGCAAGCAGAACCAGCGTGACACGCTGCGCAGCCTCGGTCTGAAGCGCATCGGCGACGTCGTCGTCAAGGAGGACCGTCCCGAGATCCGCGGGATGGTCAAGACGGTGACCCACCTGGTCGCTGTCGAGGAGGTTGAGTGAACATGGCAGACACCAAGAAGGCCGCACAGGCCGCCGAGGGTGCCGCAGCGCTGAAGGTGCACCACCTTCGCCCCGCGCCGGGCACCAAGTCCGCCAAGATCCGCGTCGGTCGCGGTGAGGGTGGTCGTCGTGGCAAGACCGCCGGTCGCGGTACCAAGGGCACCAAGGCCCGGTACCAGGTGCCGGAGGGCTTCCAGGGTGGCACCACGCCGCTGCACATGCGGTTCCCGAAACTTCGCGGCTTCAAGAACCCGTTCCGCACCGAGTACCAGGTCGTGAACCTCGACAAGCTCAGCTCGCTGTTCCCCGAGGGTGGCGACGTGAGCATCGAGGACCTCGTGTCCAAGGGTGCCGTGCGCAACGGACAGCTCGTGAAGGTGCTCGGCAGCGGTGAGATCACCGTGGCCGTGAACGTCACGGCCGACGCGTTCTCCGCGAGCGCCAAGCAGAAGATCGAGGCGGCGGGCGGCTCGGCGACGACCGCCTGACCCTCTGCATTGACCGGATGCCGTAGGGCTGGGTCCCGGGACACCTCGGGAACCTGCTCTACGGCATCCGGCGTTCAAGCCCCGATACGCGCCGTGCCCTGTGCGGCGGGTATCTTGTGACGGATTGTTGACGACGCGGCCACCACACCAGGCTGCACTTCTGGAGGACCTGTGCTCACCGCTTTCGGCCGCGCGTTCAAGACGCCGGACCTGCGCAGGAAGATTCTGTTCACCCTGTCGATCATCACGCTGTACCGCCTCGGCGCGCACGTGCCGACCCCGGGTGTCAGCTACCCGCTCGTGCAGCAGTGCATCAGCGGCGCGGACAACAGCAACGGGCTGCTCGGCCTGGTCAACCTGTTCAGCGGCGGCGCGCTGTTGCAGTTGTCGATCTTCGCGCTCGGGATCATGCCGTACATCACGGCCAGCATCATCGTGCAGCTCTTGACGGTGGTGATCCCGCGGTTCGAGGCCCTGAAGAAGGAGGGCCAAGCGGGCCAGACGAAGATGACGCAGTACACGCGCTATCTGACCATCGCGTTGGCCGTGCTGCAGTCCTCGACGCTCATCACCTTCGCGCAGAACCCGGCCTCGCTGTTCAACAACCCGGCGTGCACGAACATCCTCAGCAACGACTCGGTCGTGACCATCCTCATCATGGTGCTGACCATGACGGCCGGTACCGGTGTCGTCATGTGGATGGGTGAGCTGATCACCGACAAGGGCATCGGCAACGGCATGTCCCTGCTGATCTTCACCTCCATCGCCGCCGGCTTCCCGGCCTCGCTGTGGGCCATCCAGCAGCGCTCCGGCTGGGACGTCTTCATCGGGATCATCCTCATGGGCTTCGTGGTCATCTCGCTCGTCGTGTTCGTCGAGCAGAGCCAGCGACGCATCCCCGTGCAGTACGCCAAGCGGATGGTGGGGCGTCGCGTCTACGGGGGCACCTCGACCTACATCCCGCTCAAGGTGAACATGGCCGGTGTCATCCCCGTCATCTTCGCCAGCTCGCTGATGTCCCTGCCCATGCTGCTGGCGCAGTTCAACCAGCGCGCCGACGGCAACAACGCCGGCTGGGTCGACTGGATCAACGCCAACCTCGTGACCGGTGACAAGCCCATGTACATGGCGCTCTACATCGGCCTCATCCTCTTCTTCACGTTCTTCTACGTGTCGATCACGTTCAACCCGACCGAAGTCGCCGACAACATGAAGAAGTACGGCGGCTTCATTCCAGGTATTCGCGCCGGGCGACCCACGGCCGAGTACCTCAGCTACGTCCTTACCCGGATCACGGTGCCGGGCGCGATCTACCTCGCGCTCATCTCGCTCATCCCGCTGATCGCGCTCGTCCTCGTCGATGCCAACCAGAACTTCCCCTTCGGTGGTACCTCCATCCTCATCATCGTGGGTGTCGGTCTGGAGACGGTGAAGCAGATCGAGGCCCAGCTCCAGCAGCGCCACTATGAAGGGTTCCTCCGCTGATGCGTCTTCTCATCCTCGGCCCTCCCGGTGCCGGCAAGGGCACCCAGGCGGCCCGGATCGCCGAGCACTTCGGCATTCCGGCGATCTCCACCGGTGACATCTTCCGGGCCAACATCAAGAACGAGACCGAGCTCGGGCTCCAGGTCAAGTCGATCCTGGCGTCGGGGGGCTTCGTCAGTGACGAGGTGACCAACGCGATCGTCGCCGACCGCCTGGCGCAGGACGACTGCCAGGCAGGCTTCCTGCTCGACGGTTACCCGCGCACGCTGCCGCAGGTGGCCGCGCTCGATGAGCTGCTGGCGTCCACGGGCCAGACGCTCGAGCACGTGCTCGAGCTGACCGTCGACGAGGATGCCGTGGTGCAGCGGCTTCTCAAGCGCGCCGCGGTCGAGGGCCGGGCCGACGACACCGAGGACGTCATCCGCGAGCGGATGGCCATCTACCACCGCGAGACCAAGCCGCTGTCGGACACCTTCCGTGAGCGCGGCGTCCTCGTCGAGGTCGACGGCATGGGCGAGGTCGACGAGGTCACGCAGCGGGTGCTGGCCGCCCTGGCCTGATCGGGCACCAGCCCCTCTCAGTCGAGAGTAAGCGAATCGCCGTGCGGCCTCCGGGCCGCACGGCGATTCGCCTACTCTCGACCCGGGCGGAGGCGAGGGCTGTGGAAAACTTCGGATGCCGTGTGGCGGCATCCGTGAGGCTGTCAGCACCATGCGAGCCTCCCCACTGCCGGACGGACTCGGGCCCGGGCCGTTCTCGACGGCTCAGTCCCGAGTGTTCGGCGTCGCGCCCTCGCGGCTCCGGCGCTTGGATCTCGTGCACCCGACGCACGGAGCGCACGCGCTGGTCAGTGCTGACTCGTTGGTGCAGCGGCTTGCCGCCTTCCAGGTGGCGATGCCCGATGGTCGTGCGTTCTCGCACCTCACGGCTGCGGTCCTGTGGGAATCCCGCTGCCCTTCACCATCGAACAGTGTGCAGGTGCGCTCGACGCGACGGTCGACGTGATCGCACGGACGGACGACGGCATGTCGACCCGGGATGGGGTCCGGGGCCACCGGGGGCTTGAACTCCGTGCGGTCGCGACGCCACACGGCACGGGCCTGACCGTCGTTGATCTCGCGGACACCTGGTGTGATCTCGGCGAGCTGCCCAGGGGGTCACTCTCCTTGACCGATCTCGTCGTCGCGGGGGACGCGGTGGTCGCGCAGCTGGACGCGAGGTTCTCCAAGCCGGTCGGTCGGACCATTCTGGAGCGGACGCTGAAGGGCCGGGTGCGTCCGCGCGGTGCCGTGGTCCTGCGTCAGGCCCTGGCCCTGGTCCGGCACCGCGTTCGGTCTCCGATGGAGAGCCGGGCCAGGCTCATGTTCGTCTTCGCGGGCTTCCCCGAGCCAGAGGTCAACGCGCCCTTGACGGACCTCCAGGGTGGTTGGCTCGCGGAAGGTGATCTCGTGTGGCGCGCGCAGCGAGTGGTCGGTGAGTACCAGGGCCGGGACCATGCCGACCCCGCACAGGCGAGCATCGACTCGTTCCGCCGCCAGCTGCTGGAGGACAACATGTGGCGAGTCAAGGACCTGTGGAGCGAGGACACCCGCCACGGCGCTCGTCGCCGGACCACGCTCCTGAGCTTCGCGAACGCGCTCGAGCTCGACCCGGCATCCCTCATTCTCGACTGACGGGTCCCTCCACCGTTCCAGCCCGGCCCCGACCGCTCAGTTCCGCCAGTCGAGAGTAGGCGAATCGCCGTGCAGGCAGAGCCGGTGACGGCGATTCGCCTACTCTCGACTGGTCGGGGGAGATGGTCGGGGGCGTGCCGAGGCCGCAGGTAGGGTTTCGCGCATGGGTCTTTTCAACCGTGACCGCTGCGAGGGCAAGAACCCCGAGCAGCTCGCCGGCATGCGCACCGCCGGTCTCCTCGTCGGCCGCACGCTCGAGGTGGTGGCCGCCGCGGTCCGCCCGGGCATGACGACGCTCGACCTCGACACGTTGGCCGAGACGCACATCCGCGACCACGGCGGCATCCCCAACTTCCAGCTCGTGCCCGGCTACCGCCACACCCTGTGCACGAGCGTCAACGACGAGATCGTCCACGGCATGCCTGGCTCGCGAGTGCTGAAGGAGGGTGACGTGCTCTCCATCGACTGCGGCGCCCAGGTTGGCCTATGGAACGGCGACGCCGCCATCAGCGTGATCGTCGGCGGTCGCGAGGCCGGCTCTGCCCAGGACCTCGCCCTCATCGACGACACCGAGACCTCACTGTGGGCCGGCATCGCCGCCCTGCGCGTCGGGCAGAGCCTGTACGCCGTCGGCGCCGCCGTCGAGGACAGTCTCACCGCCTCGGGGGAGGAGCGCGGCTGGGAGTACGGCATCGTCGAGGACTACGTGGGCCACGGCATCGGCACGTCGATGCACATGGACCCCAACGTCCCGAACTACCGGGTCTCGGGCAAGGGCCCGAAGGTCGTCGAGGGTACGACGATCTGCATCGAGCCGATGGTCACCCTCGGTGAGCAGGACAACCACGTGCTCGACGACCAGTGGACCGTCGCCACCAACGACCGGTCGCGCGCCGCCCACTGGGAGCACTCGATCGCCGCGACCTCCGCCGGGTTGTGCGTGCTCACCGCGATCGACGGTGGCGCGCAGCGACTGGCTGCCATGGGCGCACCGTTCGCCGCGATCGACCCCGCCTGACCGTCGCACGACCCCGCACGACCGGGCACTCGGCCCACCCACCCGGCCGTTCGCCGACGACTCGAACCCGCCGACCGCACACCCTCGCGGTGTGCCCGATCTCTCGCTGACCCCCCGCCGCGACGCCGTTAGGGTGGCGTGCGGGGCCCGTCTCGCGGCCCCGCCCACCGTCGGGAAGGGAGCACGATGTCGGATCCGTCCGCCGTGCCGAGCACCATCGATCTCGCCGCAGGCTTCCCCGAGCAGACCCGCGAGGACTGGCAGCGCATGGTCGCGGCCGTGCTGAACAAGGGACGCGCGCCCGACGCGCACCTCGACGGTGCCGCCGCCGAGCAGGCCCTGCGTCGCCACCTCGAGGGTGGGCTCGAGGTGGATGCCGTCTACCTGCGTGAGGATCGTGCACTCGGCGCACCCGGTCGGATGCCGTTCACGCGCGGTCGCGCGGTGCGCGACGCCTCCGCGCCCTGGGACGTCCGTCAGCGCCACGACGACCCCGACGTCGCCGTGACCCGGGCTGCCGTCCTCGACGACCTCGAGCACGGCGTGACCTCGGTCTGGCTGCACGTGGGGGACGACGGGGTCGCCGTCGCGGACCTGCCCGAGGCGCTCGCGGACGTGCGCCTCGACCTCGCCCCGGTCGTCGTGTCCTCGGTCACCCACCAGGTCGAGGCCGCCCAGGCCCTGCTCGACCACGTCGCAGACCGGTCCAGCGTCGGGGGCATCCTCGGCCTCGACCCGGTCGGCTCCGCCGCCCGCCTCGGCACCGCGCCCGATCTCGCCCCCTTGGCCGACCTCGTCCGGGCTGCTGCGGACCGCCCGGGCTGGCGCGCCGTCACCGTCGACGCCACGGTGCTGCACGACGCGGGCGCCACCGACGTCGACGCCCTCGCCGCGGCCGTCGCCACGGGTGTCGCGTACGTGCGTCACCTGGAGGCCGCCGGCATCACGCCCGCGCAGGCCTTCGACCAGATCGAGTTCCGCGTCGGGGCCAGCGCCGACCAGTTCCTGACCGCCGCGGCCCTGCGGGCCCTGCGCCGGGTGTGGGCCCGCGTCGGCGAGGCGAGTGGCGTCCCCGAGGCCGTCCGCGGTGCGCGCACCCACGCGGTTACGAGCCTGCGGATGTTCACCCGTGAGGACCCGTGGGTCAACGTCCTGCGCAGCACCCTCGCCACGTTCGGCGCCTCGATCGGTGGTGCCGACGCCATCACCGTGCTGCCGTTCGACACCGTGCTCGGCCTGCCCGAGCGCCTCGGCCGCCGACTCGCCCGCAACACCCAGATCCTGCTGGCCGACGAGGCCAACGTCGCCCGGGTCACCGACCCCGGGGGTGGGTCGTGGTACCTCGAGTCGCTCACCGACGACGTGGCCAGCGCCGTCTGGGCCCGCTTCCGACAGATCGAGGCCTCCGGTGGCGCGGTTCAGGCGCTCGCCGACGGCCTCTTCGCCTCCTGGGTCGCGGATGCCGTGGTGCAGCGCGACCGCGACCTCGCCACCCGGTCGCGTCCCCTCACGGGTGTCTCGATGTTCCCGCTGGTCGGGGAGGTCACCCCCGACCAGCGCCCCCGGGTGCATCTGCCCACCGCGGCAGGTGGGTTCGCCCCGCGACGCGACGCGACGGCATACGAGGCACTTCGTGACCGGGCCCGAGAGCTGGGCGGGCCTGCGGTCGTCGTCCACACCCTCGGCACCCGCCGGGACTTCGGTGCACGACAGGCGTTCGTCACCAACCTGCTCGCCGCCGGAGGGATATCCGCCGTGCAGGAGGGGGCGAAGGTCGCCATCCTGGCGTCCAGCCGTGCCGGTTACGCCGAGCACGGGGCGTCGGCGATCGAGGCGCTGCGTGCCGCCGGGGTCGACACCGTCCTCGTCGCAGGCCGGGCCAGCGAGCTCGGCGCCAGCGCGGGTGCCGTCGACGGCGAGGTGCACGACGGCATCGACGTCGTGGCATTCCTCTCCGACGTGCTCGACCGCCTCACCCCGCCACGTGATGCCGGCACCACCACGGAAGGTTCCCGATGAGCGCCGTCCCCGACTTCACCACCGTCGACCTCGGTGCGGCTGAGCCGACCGGGGGGACCGCGGCCGCCGCAGCCGACGACGCCCAGCCCTCGGGGGAGGTGTGGCTCACCCCGGAGCAGGTTCCGGTGAAGCCGCTCTACACCGAGGCCGACCTCGCCGGGCTCGACTTCCTCGACACCGTGCCGGGTGCACCGCCCTACCTGCGCGGCCCCTACCCGACGATGTACACGACGCAGCCGTGGACCATCCGCCAGTACGCCGGGTTCTCCACCGCCGAGGAGTCGAACGCGTTCTACCGGCGCAACCTCGCGGCCGGCCAGAAGGGCTTGTCCGTCGCCTTCGACCTGGCCACCCACCGCGGCTACGACTCCGACCACCCGCGGGTGACGGGAGACGTCGGCATGGCCGGGGTGGCGATCGACTCGATCTACGACATGCGCACCCTGTTCGACCGCATCCCGCTGGACCAGATGTCGGTGTCGATGACGATGAACGGGGCGGTCATCCCGATCCTCGCGCTGTTCGTCGTCGCCGCTGAGGAGCAGGGGGTGGCGCCCGAGCAGCTGACCGGGACCATCCAGAACGACATCCTCAAGGAGTTCATGGTCCGCAACACCTACATCTACCCGCCCGAGCCCTCGATGCGGATCATCAGCGACATCTTCGCGTTCACGAGCCAGAAGATGCCGCGGTTCAACTCGATCTCCATCTCCGGGTACCACATGCAGGAGGCCGGGGCCACGCAGGACCTCGAGCTGGCCTACACGCTGGCGGACGGGGTGGAGTACCTGCGCGCGGGCAAGGCCGTGGGCCTGGACGTCGACGTGTTCGCCCCCAGGCTGTCGTTCTTCTGGGCCATCGGCATGAACTTCTTCATGGAGGTGGCCAAGATGCGGGCCGCCCGCCTGCTGTGGGCGCGACTGGTCAAGGACCAGGGCGCCACCAACCCGAAGTCGCTCAGCCTGCGCACGCACAGCCAGACCTCGGGCTGGTCCCTGACGGCGCAGGACGTGTTCAACAACGTCGTGCGCACGTGCGTCGAGGCGATGGCCTCGACCCAGGGCCACACCCAGAGCCTGCACACCAACGCCCTCGACGAGGCCATCGCGTTGCCGACCGACTTCTCGGCGCGCATCGCCCGCAACACCCAGCTGGTGCTCCAGCAGGAGTCGGGCACGACCCGGGTCATCGACCCGTGGGCGGGGTCGGCCTACGTCGAGCGCCTCACCCACGACCTCGCGCGCCGCGCATGGGAGCACCTCGAGGAGGTCGAGGCGGCCGGTGGCATGGCGAAGGCGATCGAGGCCGGCATCCCGAAGATGCGCATCGAGGAGGCCGCGGCCCGCACCCAGGCGCGCATCGACTCGGGGCAGCAGCCGGTCATCGGCGTCAACCGCTACCCGGTCGACGAGGACGAGCCGATCGAGGTGCTCAAGGTCGACAACGCCGCCGTGCGGGCGAGCCAGGTCGCCAAGCTCGAGCGCCTGCGGGCTGAGCGCGACGAGGCCGCCACCCGCGCTGCGCTCGCGAGGATGACGGATGCCGCTCGCTCGGGTTCGGACGGCACGCTCGCCACGAACCTGCTCGCCCTCGCCATCGATGCTGCTCGCGCCAAGGCGACGGTGGGGGAGATGTCGGCGGCGATGGAGGAGGTGTTCGGCCGGTACACCGCGCAGATCCGGACGATCGGTGGCGTGTACAGCGCCGAGGCAGGTCAGGACGAGAGCGTGCTGCGTGCCCAGGCACTGGTCGAGGAGTTCGAGGCCGAGCAGGGCCGCCGCCCGCGCATCCTCGTCGCGAAGATGGGCCAGGACGGCCACGACCGCGGCCAGAAGGTCATCGCCACCGCCTTCGCCGACCTCGGGTTCGACGTCGACGTGGGCCCGCTGTTCCAGACGCCGGCCGAGGTCGCGCGCCAGGCCGTCGAGGCCGACGTGCACGTCGTCGGCGTCAGTTCGCTCGCGGCCGGACACCTCACGCTCGTTCCGGCGCTGCGCCACGAGCTCGACGCACTGGGCCGTGAGGACCTGATGATCGTCGTCGGCGGTGTCATCCCCACGCAGGACTTCGAGGCGCTGCGGGCATCCGGGGCGGACGCGATCTACCCGCCCGGCACGGTCATCAGCACGGCGGCGATCGACCTCATCGGCGACCTGCGCGAGCGGTTGGCGGCAGCCGAGTCCTCCGGCGCCTAGGCTCGCGGGCGTGCCCACTGCAGTCGACGTCGCCGCGCTCGCGGAGGCGGTCCGCTCGGGGTCGCGGGCGCACATCGCCCGGGCGATCACGCTGGTGGAGTCCACCCGTGCCGACCACCGCGAGGCCGCCGGCGCGCTGATCCGCGAGCTCACGGCATCCACCGGGTCGGCGGTTCGCGTCGGCATCAGCGGCGTACCCGGGGCCGGGAAGTCGACCTTCATCGACGCCATGGGATGCCGTCTGCTCGACCGCGGCAACCGCGTCGCCGTCGTCGCGGTCGACCCCTCGAGCCGCCGTACGGGCGGATCGATCCTCGGTGACCGCACGAGGATGGCGGCCTTCGCGTCACGCGAGGGCGCGTTCGTGCGGCCCAGCCCGTCGGGGCGCCACCTCGGCGGAGTGGCCCGGGCGACGCGCGAGTCGATGCTCGTGCTCGAGGCTGCCGGCTACGACGTCATCATCGTCGAGACGGTGGGGGTGGGGCAGAACGAGATCGCCGTCTCGGAGATGGTCGACACGTTCCTGCTGCTGACCCTGGCGCGGGCTGGCGACCAGTTGCAAGGCATCAAGCGCGGCATCCTCGAACTGGCCGACGTCATCGCCGTGAACAAGGCCGACGGCGACGGCGAGGGGCCGGCGCGGGTGGCCGCTCGCGAGCTCGCCGGGGCGATGCGACTGATGATGCCGGGCGCTGCCACTCGACGACCCCCGGTGCTGACCTGCTCGGCCCTGACCGGCGCCGGGCTCGACGAGGTGTGGGAGGCGGTGCTCGGGCACCGGGCCCACCTGGAGTCCGAAGGATCGCTGGAGGCGCGGCGCGCGCAGCAGCAGCAGGACTGGATGTGGGCGATGGTGGACGCCCACCTGCAGGACCTGGCGCGACAGACGCCGTCGGTTCACGCGCAGCGTGAGCAGATCGAGCAGGCCGTGCGCGCCGGCGACCTGAGCGCGGTCGACGGCGGTGCACGAATCCTCGAGCTCCTCACGGCCGACCTGCGAGTGGACCGGGACTGACTCGCTTCGCTCTCAGCCGCGAGCGGGAGTGAGCCACCCTGCGGGGGCGATGCCGCGACGCCGAGCGAGCCACACCAGCACCGCCGTCGTCGCCGCGGTGACGACGAGGTTGAGCACGGCCGAGACCGGCGAACCCTCGCTGGTCCCGTCGACGTAGGACTCCGCCAAGCCACCGAACAGCGACCCGGTGACCATGATGAGGATGTTGTTGATGACGTGGATGACGATGACGGCTTCGAGCCCGCCGGTGCGCCACGCCAGGTAGCAGCCGAAGAAGGCCAGCGACCCGAGCTCGAGCAGGATCCACGGGTCGAGCGACCCGTGCGCCAGGGCGAAGGCCGCCGTCGACAGCACGGTCGTGACGGCGAGGGCGACCACGGGGGAGCGGAACCACGACCCGATGCTCTGCACCAGCCCACCGCGGAAGGCGACCTCCTCCCCGGCAGCCTGCAGGGGGGTGGTGAGCAGGGTGACGGCGACGAGCCCGACCCACTGGTCGGCCCGGCCGAGGTTCTCCTGGCCGAAGATCACCCACGACGCCCCCAGATAGAGCGCCCAGATCGGCAGCACCACCGCTGTGCACCACATCGCCCACCCCCACCGGAAGCGGCCCGCCACCGAGAACACCCGACCTGGGCTGCGGCGGTGTCCCACCCACAGGGCCAGCATCGTCGCCGGGATCAGCAGGGCGAGGCCGAGGTTGCCGTAGAGGGTGCCCCACGGGTCGGTCGCCAGGTCATCGACGGTCAAGGGCATCGTCCACCCCGCCGCCCAGAAGACCGCCGTGAGCACGAGCCCCATGACGATCAGGCTGACGATGCCGACGAGGCCGGCCAGCAGGGGGCGCCACCAGCGGTGGCGCGGGCCGCGCATCTGGTGCACGTACGGGCGGGGCTCGGCCTCGGCCGCGGCGAGAGCGCGTTGCTGCCCGCTCACGGCGTCCGCCCACTCCCGCTCGCGCGCGTGCTGACGGGCGACGTCGACGAACGCGAACAGCAGGGGATGCGGCGAACGACCGGTGAGCGCGCCGATCTGCGGCTGGAACAACGAGAGGACGAAGAAGGGGTGGTTCCACAGGCTGAGCACCTCGACGGGTGCGTCGGGTGCGGTGGCCTCGACGACCCAGCCGTGCTGGGTGAGCGCCCGAACGGTCTCCTCGGTGGGCCCGTAGTCGCAGTAGTGCACGCCGACGAACGGCTGCCCGCCGACGAGGTTCGCGAAGCGGGTGCCGGGGACGGGAGTGACCGTGCGCTCCTGGCCCTGCAGGCTGCACGCGAGCGGAGCCACGGCGTTGGTCGCCCCGACGCCGTCGACCTCGGCATGGGTCGCGTGCCAGCCCAGCACGGTGCGGGAGAACTCGATGACCGCGTACTGCAACCCGCCGCACGTGCCGAGGAAGGGGATGCCGTGCTCACGCGCCCAGCGGATCGCTCGCAGCACTGCGGCGTCGTCGGCATAGGGGGAACCGGGAGCGAGCCAGACCCCGTCTAGCCCCATCTCGGCGAGGCGGTCGATGCGGGGGTCGGTCGTGCCGATCCAGACCGTCTCGACGTCGGGGCCGAGCACGGCCCTCGCGGCCTCGAGCTCCTGGTGGCTGGCGGAGGACGGGTTGAGGTCGCCGATGATGGCGATGCGCACACTCACCCGGTCACCCTATGCGTCACCGCCGCCGCGTCCTGAATGGTTGGCGTGCCCGTCAGGCAGCGACGTCGCGGGGGTGGACGCGGCGCAGACCGGGCACCTCGACGAAGCGGTCGTCGGTGGTGACGACGGCGTCGAACCCGGCGAGCAGGGCCGTCGCGGCGATGAACGCATCGCGACCGCGCGCTTGCGTGGAGGCCAACAGGTCCGTGGCCCGATCGAGAACGAGGTCGTCCATCGGGTGAACCACGCACAGGTCTCGGATCGCTCGAAGGTGGGCGACCGCCGGCGCGCGGGGACCCACACGCATCCTGTGGAAGACCACTTCCTGGAGGCACTCGGCGGCCGTGTGGATGGACAGGTGGCCGTTTGCCGCCCGTCGAAGCAGGGCCCGACAGGCTGATGTGTTCGGGTGCTCGCCCAGGGCAGTGAGGAAGACCGAGGTGTCCAGGAAGGCGAGGGGCGCGCTCATGTCTCGAGCATCTCCTCGATGTCCCGAGCACGGGCGTCGAGCATCTCGTCCCACGTCTCGCCGGGCCCGTCGCCGGTGTCGGCCGTGGCGAGCAGGAAACGGGCTGCCGCCGCCCGCCGGGCCCGGTCACGCTCCTCGTCGAAGTGCAGGTCGATGGCCGAGCGCACGATGTCGCCGACGGAGCGGCCGGTGCGCTTGGACTCCTCCGTCAACCGGGCGTGGCGCTCCTGGTCGATGAGGACGTGCAGGCGGCGCTCGAGAGTGGACATGGACCTACTGTAGACCTGCGCAGGGACATGTGCAGGTGCAGGTTTCCGCGACCAGAAGCGGACGTGGCGGGGGAGGCGAACGTGGACGGCATCCGGGCGATTTCGCCCTTGGGGCGCCCTTCCCGTAGTCTTGAGCGTCGGTCACGTGTGCGTTCGAGCATGGGTGCAAGCCTGCGAGAGCAGCACGAGGCCGATTTCCATGGGCGGTTCGACTCAACGAAAGAGTCGCCCAACGGCGGATTGAGAGGGTATGGCCAAGAAGGACGGCGTCATCGAGATCGAGGGAACGATCGTCGAAGCACTTCCGAACGCATCGTTTCGGGTTGAGCTCACGAACGGTCACAAGGTTCTCGCGCACATCTCAGGGAAGATGCGCCAGCACTACATCCGGATCCTCCCCGAGGACCGCGTGGTGGTGGAGCTCAGCCCCTACGACCTGACCCGCGGCCGCATCGTCTTCCGCTACCGCTAAATCCACACCTCGACAAGACAGCAAAGGCGACATGAAGGTTCAGCCGAGCGTCAAGAAGATCTGTGACAAGTGCAAGGTGATCCGCCGCAACGGCCGGGTCATGGTGATCTGCGAGAACCTGCGCCACAAGCAGCGCCAGGGCTGACGCACGTCACCCTGATCCTCAGCATCACCGCCTCGACAGAGGCCGCACGAGTCCCCGGACTTCGAGCACACGCACCACGATGAAGCACGCAGCACCCGACCCCCGCTGGGTCACCTGGAACTCGCAGGTGGGCACGGGATGTCACCCTCGGCCCGGAGGCCGAGGACCGGACCAGGATGGGCCGGACCGGTGGCTGCGCCAGACCTCCGGACACCCAGAAAAGGAAACCATCCTCAGATGGCACGTCTAGTTGGAGTGGACCTCCCGCGCGAGAAGCGCGTCGAGGTCGCACTGACCTACATCTTCGGAGTTGGTCGGACCAGCGCACAGAAGGCTCTCGCGGCCACCGGGGTCAACCCGAACACCCGCGTGAAGGACCTCGTTGACGAGGAGCTCGTCAAGCTGCGCGACTGGATCGACGACAACCTCAAGGTCGAAGGTGACCTGCGCCGTGAGGTGCAGTCGGACATCCGCCGCAAGGTGGAGATCGGGTCCTACGAGGGCCTGCGTCACCGTCGTGGGCTGCCCGTTCGCGGCCAGCGCACCAAGACCAACGCGCGTACCCGCAAGGGCCCCAAGCGCACCGTGGCCGGCAAGAAGAAGGCCGGTAAGTGACCTCCGGGGGCTCCGCCCCCGGAATCCCCCGGTACTGCGCCGAGCTCGCTGCGCTCGCGCCAAACCCGAAGACTTCGTAGGAAAGAGAGCACATGCCTCCCAAGGGCCGTACGGCGGGCGCCAAGAAGGTGCGCCGCAAGGAGAAGAAGAACGTCGCAGTGGGCCAGGCCCACATCAAGAGCACGTTCAACAACACGATCATCTCGATCACCGACCCCACCGGGGCCGTCATCGCCTGGGCCTCTGCCGGCCAGGTGGGCTTCAAGGGTTCGCGCAAGTCCACGCCGTATGCCGCGCAGACCGCGGCCGAGGCTGCCGCACGCCGCGCCATGGAGCACGGCATGCGCAAGGTGGACGTCTTCGTCAAGGGCCCGGGTTCCGGTCGTGAGACCGCCATCCGTTCCCTGACCGCTGCCGGCCTCGAGGTCGGTTCGATCCAGGACGTCACCCCGAGCCCGCACAACGGTGTTCGCCCGCCCAAGCGCCGCCGCGTCTGAGCGCCACGAGACTTCGCGAAAGGTAAGAGAGAGACATGGCCCGTTACACCGGACCCATCACCAAGAAGTCGCGCCGGCTCAAGACCGACCTCGTCGGCGGCGACAAGAACTTCGACCTGCGTCCCTTCCCGCCCGGCCAGCACGGCCGTCGCCGGATCCAGGAGAAGGAATACCTCACCCAGCTGCAGGAGAAGCAGAAGGCTCGCTTCACCTACGGCGTCATGGAGAAGCAGTTCCGCCGCTACTACAAGGAAGCGGCGAACCGCCCCGGCAAGACCGGTGAGAACATCCTGACGATCCTCGAGTCCCGTCTCGACAACGTCATCTACCGCGCGGGCCTGGCCCGCACCCGCCGCCAGGCGCGTCAGCTCGTGACGCACGGCCACTTCGAGGTCAACGGCGTGCGCGTCGACGTGCCCTCGTACCGGGTCGAGCAGTACGACATCATCACCGTGCGCAAGCAGTCGGTCGAGACGCTCCCCCTGCAGGTGGCGCGTGAGACCTACGGCGAGCGTCCCGTCCCGGCCTGGCTCCAGGTCGTCCCGGGCTCGCTGCAGATCCTCATCCACCAGCTGCCGACGCGGGCCCAGATCGACACGGTGCTCACCGAGCAGCTCATCGTCGAGTTCTACTCCAAGAACTAACCTCCAAGGGGCTCCGCCCCCCGGAATCCCCCCGCGCGCCGGATGCCGTCCGCTCACTGTGAGCGGGCGGCCCCGGTCGCAGGGGTGGCTGGCACACGGAAAGAGGTGTGCTGCGCCGCCGGGCCCTGAGCCCGGCATCACGAGGCGTCATATAGCGGTCGCCCGTGGGAAGGAAGAATCACCGTGCTCATCGCACAGCGTCCCGTCCTCTCCGAGGACGTCGTCTCCGAGAACCGGAGCCGTTTCGCCATCGAGCCCCTCGAGCCCGGCTTCGGCTACACGCTCGGCAACTCCCTGCGTCGCACCCTGCTCTCGAGCATCCCGGGTGCCGCGGTCACGAGCATCCGCATCGACGGTGTGCTCCACGAGTTCTCCACGATCCCCGGGGTCAAGGAGGACGTCACCGAGATCATCCTCAACGTCAAGGGCCTGGTCGTCTCCAGCGAGCACGACGAGCCCGTCGTGATGTACCTGCGCAAGCAGGGCGCAGGCGCCGTCACCGCAGCTGACATCGCGCCCCCGGCCGGTGTCGAGATCCACAACGCCGACCTGCACATCGCGACCCTGAACGACAAGGGCACCGTCGAGATGGAGCTCACCGTCGAGCGCGGTCGCGGCTACGTCTCGGCGCAGCAGAACAAGTCGGGCGACCAGGAGATCGGTCGTATCCCGATCGACTCCATCTACTCGCCGGTCCTGACCGTGACCTACAAGGTCGAGGCCACCCGTGTCGAGCAGCGCACCGACTTCGACCGCCTGGTCGTCGACGTCGAGACCAAGAACTCGATGGCTCCGCGCGACGCGCTCGCGTCCGCCGGCAAGACCCTCGTCGAGCTCTTCGGCCTGGCCCGTGAGCTCAACGTCGAGGCCGAGGGCATCGACATGGGCCCCTCGCCGACCGACGCCGCGCTCGCCGCCGACCTGGCCCTGCCGATCGAGGACCTCGACCTCACGGTGCGGTCCTACAACTGCCTCAAGCGTGAGGGCATCCACACCGTGGGTGAGCTCGTGGGGCGCAGCGAGGCCGACCTGCTCGACATCCGCAACTTCGGTGCGAAGTCGATCGACGAGGTCAAGGCCAAGCTCGACGGCATGGGCCTGGCCCTCAAGGACAGCCCCCCCGGATTCGACCCCAGCCTCATCGCCGACCGGTACGACGACTTCACCTTCGGTGAGGGCGAGGACGACGCGGCGTACGCCGAGGACGAGCAGCTCTGACCACGCCTTCCCCGGCGTACTGACCAAGGAGAACAGCAATGCCCACCCCCACCAAGGGTCCCCGTCTCGGAGGCGGTCCCGCTCACGAGCGGCTCATCCTCGCGAACCTCGCGACCTCGCTCTTCGAGCACGACTCCATCACCACGACCGAAGCCAAGGCCAAGCGCCTGCGCCCCCTCGCCGAGCGCCTCATCACCTTCGCCAAGCGTGGTGACCTCCACGCCCGTCGCCGGGTGATGACGGTCATCCGCGACAAGGGTGTCGTGCACCGTCTCTTCGTCGAGATCGGTCCCGACATGGCCGAGCGCAACGGCGGCTACACCCGCATCACCAAGATCGGCGCCCGCAAGGGTGACAACGCCCCCATGGCGGTCATCGAGCTCGTTCGCGAGCCCGTCGCCAAGAAGGCCACCGTCAAGGAGGCAGAGGCTGCCACCAAGCGTGCGGCCAAGGACTCCGCCAAGAAGGACGACGCCAAGAAGGCTGACTCCGCGAAGGCCGAGGACGTCGCCGAACTGACCCTCGACGACAACGCGACCGACACCCCGGCATCCGCGCCGGCGGCGGCCGTGTCCCTCCCCGAGGGCGCAGAGGCTGCAGGCGAGGACGGCACCGGCCCCGACGGCTACACCGTCAAGGGCAACGCCGACTCCGGGCTGTACCACGTCGAGGGTTCGCAGTGGTACGACCAGACGATCGCCGAGTTCTGGTTCAAGGACGCCGACGCCGCTGAGGCCGCTGGCTTCAAGCCGGCCGGTGGCGCCGACAAGCAGGACGTCGACGAGGCCTGATCGCCCTGATCGACCAGCCGGCGGTGACGCCGGATGCCGTGAACGGCCCTCTCCCACAGCGGGAGGGGGCCGTTCCGGTGTCCCTGACCTTTCCTGCAGGCGCCCGCTCGTAACAATCATCAGCGGCGTGTTGCCCGGCATCTCGCAGGAAAGGTCGGGAAGGGGTGGCGGGCGTCGTCCCGGCGCCACGCGGACTACGCTGGCGCGGTGACCCTGCGGATCCGGATCGACCTGTCCTACGACGGGACGGCGTTTTCCGGCTGGGCGGCCCAGCCGGGTCGGCGCACCGTGGAGGGGACGCTCGCCGAGGCGCTCACGACGATCCTGCGCAGCGCCGAGCCGGTGCGCCTCGTCGTCGCCGGACGCACGGATGCCGGGGTGCACGCGCGCGGCCAGGTCGCCCACGCGGACGTCGAGGAGGAGGTCTGGGATGCCGTCCGGGGGCGGTCCGCCCGCCCTGCGGAGGAGGCGGCCGCGAGCCGGCTGCGCGGCATCCTGCCCCCCGACATCGCGATCCGGAGCGTGACCCGCGCTCCCGACGGCTTCGATGCCCGGTTCTCCGCGCTACGCCGCCGCTACCTCTACCGGGTGTGGGACGACGCGGCTCGGATGGACCCGCTGCGACGCCACGACACCGTGCTCGTGCGCGGCCCGCTCGACGTGGAGCGCATGGACCGGGCCGCCGGGTCGCTGCTCGGCCTGCACGACTTCGCGGCCTTCTGTCGTCGCCGGGAGGGGGCGTCCACGGTTCGCACCCTGCTGGACTACCGGTGGGAGCGCGGTGCCGACGGTGTCATCGCCGGCTCGGTGGTGGCGGACGCCTTCTGCCACAGCATGGTGCGGGCGCTCGTCGGGGCCGTGGTTCCGGTGGGTGAGGGCCGGCTCGACGTCGGGGTGCCCGCCGCGGTGCTCGCCGGGGGAGCGCGAGACCCGCGGGTTCGGGTGATGCCCGCGCACGGGCTGTCCCTCGAGGAGGTGGTGTACCCCGCGGATGCCGACCTCGCCAGCCGCGCCGACATGGCACGATCACGTCGAGAACTGCCCGCGGAACAGCTCGAAGGACCCCCCGAAGCCCAATGACTCCGGCTGGACTCCCTCGGTGCCCCAGGCCGCACGTCACCGGTGGCAACCAGGAGGCGACCGCGGCCGGCATCTACGGAGTCATCGTCAGCTCGGCCGTCATGTCGGCCTCGCACGCGGACTCCGCCGGCAAGGTGATCGTGGCGGTCCTCATCACGCTGATGGTGTACTGGGGCGCTGAGCGGTACGCGCGCATCGTGGCCGAGCGCATCCACGAGGGGCACCGCCCCAGCTGGTCGACGGTGCGCCACCAGCTGACCCACGGCTGGGAGATCGTCACGGCATCCACCCTGCCGCTGCTGGTCCTGGCCGTCTTCACGGCGCGCTCGGCGCACCTGGCAGCGAAACTCGGGTGAGGCAGCGGCCTGCGTCGTGGACACTGGTCCCTCGTGGGCCATCTCGACGTGAACTCCGTGTGCTTCGCCCTCCCCGACGGGCGTGAACTGTTGCGTGACGTCACCTTCCGGGTGGGGGAGGGTGCCAAGGTCGCCCTGATCGGTCCGAACGGCACCGGGAAGACCACCCTGCTGCGCATCCTCGCCGGCGACCTCACGGCATCCGACGGGGCGGTGACGCGCAGCGGCGGTCTCGGGGTCATGCGGCAGTTCATCGGCAAGGTGCGCGACGACACCACCGTGCGTGACCTGCTCGTGTCGGTGGCCCCGGAGGCGGTTCGCCTCGCGGCCGCCGAGATCGACCGCACCGAGCTGATGATGATGGAGCGGGACTCCGAGGCCGACCAGCTCGCGTACGCGCAGGCGCTCGCCGACTGGGGTGACGTCGGTGGGTACGAGTGGGAGACCCACTGGGACGTGTGCACCGTGGCGGCCATCGGCACCGCGTTCGAGCGCGCCCAGTGGCGCAAGGTGTCGACGCTGTCGGGCGGGGAACAGAAGCGCCTCGTGCTCGAGTCGCTGCTGCGCGGGCCCGAGGAGGTGCTCGTGCTCGACGAGCCGGACAACTACCTTGACGTCCCGGCCAAGCGCTGGCTCGAGGAACGCCTCATCGAGTCGCCGAAGACCGTGCTGTTCGTCAGCCACGACCGTGAGCTGCTCGACCGGGTGGCGACGCGGATCGTGACCCTGGAGCCCAGCCACGGTGGCAACACCGTGTGGGTGCACCCCGGGCGGTTCACGACGTACGACCAGGCCCGGTCCGACCGCAACGACCGGCTCGATGAGCTGCTGCGGCGATGGGACGAGGAGCACGCGAAGATCAAGGCCCTCGTGCTGATGTACCGGCAGAAGGCGGCGTACAACGACGGGCTCGCTTCACGCCTGCAGGCCGCCGAGACCAGGCTGCGCAAGTTCGAGGAGGCCGGGCCGCCCGAGGCCGTGCCGCTGCGGCAGAAGGTCACCATGCGACTCACCGGTGGGCGCACCGCCAAGCGTGCGGTGGTGGTGACCGGGCTCGAACTTCGCGTTGACGGCGCGCAGCTCATGAAGCCCTTCGACGCCGAGATCTGGTTCGGTGAGCGCATCGGTGTTCTCGGGAGCAACGGCTCGGGGAAGTCGCACTTCCTGCGGCTCCTCGCGGCCGGCGGCAGCGACCCCGATCGCGAGCACGAGCCGGTGGGCGACATCCGCCCCGCCCCGGTGGAGCACGCCGGACGGGTGGTGCTCGGGTCCCGGGTGCGTCCCGGCTGGTTCGCCCAGACGCACGACCACGCCAGCCTGCACGGGCGCACCCTGCTCGAGATCCTCCACCGCGGGGACGAGCACCGGGCCGGGATGCCGCGTGAGGTCGCCGCACGCGCGTTGGACCGGTACGGCTTGGCAAAGGCGTCCGAGCAGACCTTCGAGACGTTGTCCGGTGGGCAGCAGGCGCGGTTGCAGATCCTGCTCCTCGAGCTCTCGGGGGCGACCCTGCTGCTGCTCGACGAGCCGACCGACAACCTCGACCTGCACTCGGCCGAGGCCCTCGAGGACGCCCTGGCCGCCTTCGAGGGCACCGTGCTGGCGGTCACTCACGATCGGTGGTTCGCGCGGGGGCTCGACCGGTTCCTCGTGTTCCGGTCCGACGGTCGCGTCGTCGCCAGCGACGAGCCGGTGTGGGACGAGGGGCGCGTCGGCAGAGCTCGCTGAGGGGCGGACCTCACACCGCCTCGCCCTTGTTGCCCCGTCAGGGCAGCGGGAGACCGCAGGTATGGACGCGCAGCTCAACAAGGCCCGCACGCTCGACGCGGTCAACGCCCTCAACCGCGCAGACCTCGACGGGTACCTCGCGATCTACGCCCCCGGGGCCGTGGTGCACGGGCTGCCCGATCACGTCACCCCGGATGTCGCGGGTCATCGCGAGGTACTGACGGAGATCCGCCGTGCCCTACCTGATGTGCAGGCCCTGGTGCAGGCCATCGTCGCGGAGGACGACCTGCTCGCCGTGCGGGTGCGGTACACGGGCACCCACCAGGGTGTGCTGCGGGGTGTCGCCCCGACCGGTCGCGCGCTCTCGTGGGAGGCGATGACCTTTCGCCGGTTCGACTCGCTCGGCCGGGTCGTCGAGCGCTGGATCATCGGTGACGACCTGGCGTTGCTGCGCCAGCTCGGCCTGATCTGAGCGGTGCCGACGCGCTCGAGGAGGCCCTGCCGTCCCACGCGAACACCAAGTGATGGTCAAGGAATCGTAAGTTCTGTGCCTCAGCCCTTCATGTGAAGCGTTTACGCAGCTAGTGTCCAGCGTGGATCAACGCCGTCCGTGCGCCCATGCCGTCGCGCGGTTCTGATGGAGGAGCACCGATGCCCGCACCCCGACGCCTGACTGCCGTCCTGATCGGTGGCGCGGTGGCGCTCACCCCAGCGCTCCTGACGGCCGTGCCCGCAGAGGCGGCCACGGCATCCGTCGCCCTGGTGGGCGACCTGCAGAGCGAGGTCGGGTGTCCGGACGACTGGGACCCTGCGTGCACCCAGAGCGAGCTGTCCCGTGTCGGCGACACCGACATCTACAAGGGCACCTTCGAGGTTCCGGAGGGTGACTTCAAGTTCAAGGTGGCCCTCAACGACGGATGGGACGAGAACTACGGTGCGGGTGGCACCTTCAACGGCGACAACATCCCGCTGCTGCTCGCCGGGCCGGCATCCATCGAGTTCACCTTCGACGACGCCACCAACATCGTCACCTTCGCCCCCGCGGACCTCGACGAGGACACCACGTCGGCGGATGCCGCGCTGGCCGAGGACTCGCTGCGCTCCGCCCTCACGCGCGAGCGCTTCTACTTCGTCATGGCAGACCGTTTCGCCAACGGCTCCACCGCCAACGACCAGGGCGGGCTCACGGGAGGGCCGCTGACGACCGGCTACGACCCGACCCACAAGGGCTTCTACCACGGTGGTGACCTCAAGGGCATCACCGAGAAGCTCGACTACATCAAGGGCATGGGCACCACCGCGATCTGGCTCACCCCCAGCTTCAAGAACAAGCCGGTTCAGGGCGCCCCCGGTCAGGAGAGCGCCGGCTACCACGGGTACTGGATCACCGACTTCACCCAGATCGACCCGCACCTCGGGACCAACGAGGACATGAAGGACCTCATCGACGCCGCGCACGCCAAGGGGATGAAGGTCTTCTTCGACATCATCACCAACCACACCGCCGACGTCATCGACTACGAGGAGAAGCAGTACACCTACCGCTCCAAGAAGGCGTACCCGTACGAGGATGCCGCCGGCGAGCCGTTCGACGACCGCGACCACGTGAGCAAGCCGGCCGCCGAGTGGCCCGAGCTCGATGCCGGATCCTTCCCGTACACCCCGTTCCTCGCCGAGGGGGACGAGGACGCCAAGACCCCGTCCTGGCTCAACGACCCGACGATGTACCACAACCGGGGCGACTCGACCTTCGCCGGTGAGTCCTCGACGTACGGCGACTTCATCGGCCTCGACGACCTGTTCACCGAGCGCCCCGAGGTCGTCGACGGCATGGGTGAGATCTACAAGACCTGGGTCGAGTTCGGGATCGACGGCTTCAGGATCGACACCGTGAAGCACGTCAACCTCGAGTTCTGGCAGCAGTTCGTGCCCGACATCCTCGGCGCGGCCGACCGCATCGGCAACGACGACTTCTTCGCCTTCGGTGAGGTCTACGACGGCAACCCCGCGGTGATGTCGGAGTACACGACCGCCGGCAAGCTGCAGGCCACGCTCGACTTCGGCTTCCAGCAGCAGGGTGTCGACTTCGCCAAGGGCAACCCGACCGACGTGCTGGGCGACTTCTTCGCCAAGGACGACTGGTACACCGACGCCGACAGCAACGCCTACCAGTTGCCGACCTTCCTCGGGAACCACGACATGGGCCGCGCCTCGATGTTCCTGGCACGCGACGGGCAGAGCGAGGCCGAGCACCTGGCACGCGTCAAGCTCGCCCAGTCGCTGATGTTCACCACGCGCGGCAACCCCGTGACCTACTACGGCGACGAGCAGGGCTTCGTCAGCACCGGTGGGGACCAGGCCGCTCGCGAGGACATGTTCGCCAGCCAGGTCGAGCTCTACAACACCGAGACCGTGCTCGGTGGCCCCGAGGGATCGAGGGACCGCTACGACACCAAGCACCCCCTCTACACCCACGTGAAGAAGCTCTCCCAGGTCAGGGCTGCGCACCCGGCGCTCGCGGACGGTGCCCAGATCGCTCGGTACGACACCGACGGCTCCGGCATCTTCGCGTTCTCCCGGATCGGCTCGGACACCAAGGGCAAGGGCAACGCAAGCAAGGGGAAGGGCAAGGGAGGCAAGGATGCCGGTCGCGTCGAGTACGTCGTCGCCGCGAACAACGGCACCACGCCCGCCACGGCATCCTTCCCGACCTGGACCAAGGGCAAGGGGGCGGTGTTCACCCCGCTGTTCGGCACCGACACGGCGGTCAAGCCGTCCGCTGACGGGACGGTCAAGGTCACGGTGCCGCCGCTCAGCGTCAGCGTGTGGCGTGCCAACAAGCCGATCAGCACCTCCGGCGCGGCCCCGACCGTCGAGGTCGTCCTGCCCGAGCGTGGGGTGAACGGCCGGTCCGAGATCAGGGCCGACGTCGAGGCGAGCACCTTCGCGCAGACGACGTTCCTGTGGCGCCAGCTGGGGGCGAAGCAGTGGCAGCCGCTCGGCACCGACGACAACGCACCGTTCCGCGTCTTCCACGACGTGTCCGCACTGCCGCTGTCCACGCCGCTGGAGTACCGGGCCGTCGTCAAGGATGCCGCGGGCCGGGTCGCCGGTGACTCCTCGTGGACGCAGGTCGTCGGTGCGCCCTCGCGCACGGTCCCCGAGAACGGTGACCCGGCAGCGAACCAGCCCGGCACCGTCGCGATCGCCGGGACGCTGAACTCCGAGATGGGGTGCCCGGCCGACTGGGAGCCGTGGTGTGACCAGGCCCAGATGAGCCTGGACGGCACGGACAAGATCTGGAAGAAGCAGGGGGTCACCCTGCCGGTCGGCCCGTACGCGTACAAGGCCGCTCTCGACCGCGCCTGGACCGAGAACTACGGCGAGGGTGGCGTGCGCGAGGGCGGCAACATCTCGATGGAGACGGCCGACGGCACGGCGTCGTTCTACTACGACCCGACCACCCACTGGGCCGTCTCGGACGAGGAGGACCCGATCATCACCGTGCCCGGGTCGTTCCAGTCAGAGCTCGGCTGCGGCGGGGACTGGAAGCCGGAGTGCATGCGGCCGTGGCTGCAGGACAAGGACGGCGACGGCATCTACGCGATCATCACGACGAAGATCCCGGCGGGCACGTGGGAGTTCAAGGTGGCGCACGGGTTGTCCTTCGACGAGAGCTACCCCGCGGACAACGTGAGCGTGACGGTCCCGGCGGACGGGGCGACGACGACGTTCGTCTACGACTCGGTCACCCACGAGGTGAGCGTCACGAGCGAGTGACGTGTACCCACATCGACCAATAGGTCACTCGGGGTACATGGCTGGCCGTTCCCCGCAGTGACCTATTGGTCGATTCCGGGACGGTGCACGTGGTCGGGCGGCTGTGACTCAGCGACCGATCGTGACGTCGCTGCCGGAGAGCGAGGCGTCGAACCCGGCCGGTGTGACAGTCACGTCGGTGAGGGCCAGCCCGTCCGGCACACCCGGCACGGGCTGGCGGATCGTCACGAGGCTGCGCGCCAACGAACTGAGGGCGCTGTCGAGGAAGTCCGGCCCGCCGAGGTCGACGGTGCGGGGCTCGATGAGCAGCTGACCGCCGTCGGCGACCACCGTTCCCTCAGCTCGCACCGTGAGGTCCCGGCCGAGGATGGTCACGGCGCGTTCGATGCCCGCGAGCCCGTCACCGGCGTCGTACAGCCGGACCCCGTCGCCGATCTGGGTGGCGACCGTGGCGAACGGCAGGGTGGCGTCGAGGTCGAGCCGCTCGGCGCGCAGGCCGCTCTCGGAGAACCGGACCCCGGACCCGGTGGCCACGACGTCGGTGAGCGTCGCATCGGCCGACACGACGTCGGAGCCGCGCAGGTCGACGGTGCCGAGCCACGTCTCGTCGGCGGTCAGGTCGGCGGGCGGCTGCGGCCCCGTGTCCGTCCCCGGGTCGGATGCCGTCGGGCTGGGCGCCGCGATCGGCTCGCCGTTGCCGGACCCGAGGGTGAGGAGCAGGACGACGAGGGCGAGGGCCATCGTGGCCAGGGTGGCGCCGACACCGAGCAGGAAGTGCTTCATGCCCACCAGCGTGACAGGCCGGCGGTGCCGCACGTCAGTGCGCCACCACACTGGTCTCCAGCGACGCCCTGCCGCGCTCCTGACGCCGGGCAGGGACGTAGCAGGCCACGCCGAGCAGGCTGATCGCGCCGGCGGTGACCATGGCGGTGCTGATGGACGCCCGGTCGGCGAGGGTGCCGACGAGGGGAGCGGCCACGGCGAAGGCGAGGAAGGCCATCATCGAGTTGATCGACAGCACGGTGGCGCGGTTGGCGGACGTCGCCTGCCGGTGGAGCAGCGCCGCGTGGGGCGGGCCGTTCATCCCGTGCATGGAGTAGGTGAACAGGTAGGCCGCGACCAGCGCGACCGGGCCGGCGACCAGCCCCATGACCACGGCCCCGAACGCATTGAGCACTCGCCCCACCATGGCCGCTCGGGCGACGCCGATGCGCCCTGACGTGACACCGGCCAGCCACGAGCCCACGGCGAACAGCCCCCACCCGGCGGCCGACACCGGCCCGACCAGGGCTCCCGCCCGCTCCGCGGAGCCGACGAGCTCCTCCAGGCGCAGCGGCATGAGCGACTCGAAGGTGATCATGCCGACCGACCAGAACACCTCGACGCCGACCAGGGCCAGCAGCACGCGGTTGGTGGCCAGCAGGCGCAACCCGCCCGCGATGACCACGGGGGTGGTGCGCGCCTCGGACAGTGCGTGCGACCACCGGGAGCGACCAGCCGCCGCAGGCGGGCGCTGCTCGGTCATCAACGCTGCGGCGGCAACGAGGTGAACCACCGTCAGGGCCGCGCTGACCCACGCCGCGGCATCGAGGGCGGAGACACCCGAGACGCCGAAGACCGTGCGCACCGGGTCCCACCAGATGAGTCCGCCGGAGGCGAGGGCACCCACGGCGATGGCCCCACCCAGCACCGAGCCCGCCCGGGAGAGCTGCCGGTCGACGTCGACCCCGGACATCGTGGCGTGCACGGCATCGACGAACCACGCCTCGAGCGGCCCGGAGTCCAGGGCGCGGAACGCCCCCGTGACCACGGCGGCCGCCACGAACCACCAGAACGACTGGGCGAGCGCGATCCCGACGGCGGCGACGACCCCGAGCGCCGCGGCGGCGAGGTACACCGGCCGCCGCCCCACGGCATCCGCGAAACCGCTCGTCGGCAGCTCGAGGGCAAAGGTCACGAGACCGCCGATGGCGAAGGACGACGCAGCCTGGGCGACGGTCAACCCGCGACCCGTCTGGAGCAGGATGATGATGCCGACGATGAACCCGACGGGCAGCCAGCGGGTCGTCGTCAGCAGGTAGAGCCGGCGCTCGGCCTCGCGAGGAGTGAGGACGGGGCTCACCGGGAGGGTGCCTTGTCGAGGTCCAGCGCGTAGGCGAAGAGGTAGACCGCGATCCGCTTGGCGTCGGGGTTGCCCTGTCCGACGCGCCGGTAGCGGCCGACGACCTCGCTGATCTCGTCACGCATCGCCTGGAGCTGGGGGGCGGTGAGCAGCACCATGTCGTCGCTGCTGCCGCAGGCGTCCTGCCAGTCGCCCGGCCAGCCGGGGGAGACGTCGACCCAGCGCTCGGCCTGCTCGCTGAAGTGCCGCACGTAGTCGCGGGCCAGCCAGTTCAGCGCCGTCTCGGAGTCCTCGTCGCCCTCGAAGTCGCTCGGGTAGTAGCTGTGGAAGTCGGTGGCGGCGCGCCACAGCCGACGCTTGCCCTCGCCCTCGCCGGTGTCGGCGACCAGGCCCACCGACTCCAGCTTGCGCAGGTGGTAGGACGTGGCGCCCGAGTTGGTGCCGAGGGTGGCGGCGAGGTCGGTGGCGGTTGCCGGCCCGCCGACCCGCAGCTGGGAGAGCAGGCGGGAGCGCAGGGGGTGGGCCAGGACGCGCAGGCTCGTGGCGTCGAGGCGGATGCCGGTGTGCGGCGCCGCGGGGTCGCCCACGTCGGGCGTGGAGGTGCGGTCCGAGGCTGGCTGCGGGGTCTTCGACGTGGGCATGCGTGCACAATACCTTTGCACATTCTGTTTGCACAACTGTCGTGCAGAATGGGTGTGTACCTGCGTTTGTGCAGGTCAGTGGCCTGCAGGTGGGGCCCGGCGGCGATTTGGGGCGTTGCCCGACCACCCGTAAACTTGATGACTGTTGTGCCGTGCGCCCTCGACCGGGGCACGTGAGGTTCCCTGGTGGGAGCACGCGGCATACGCCAGTTCCATCGGGGCGACCCTCGCCCCTGCCCCTTCTACGACCAGGACACCTGATGCGTACCTACACCCCCAAGCAGGGCGAGATCACGCGTGCGTGGCACATCATCGACGCGACCGACGTCGTGCTCGGCCGCCTCGCCAGCCAGACCGCGATCCTGCTGCGCGGCAAGCACAAGCCGACCTTCGCCCCCCACGTCGACGGTGGCGACTTCGTCATCATCATCAACGCCGAGAAGGTTGCCCTCACCGGCGCCAAGCTCGCGCAGAAGAAGGCCTACCACCACTCCGGTCACCCGGGCGGCCTGAAGAGCACGTCCTACACCGAGCTGCTCGCCAAGAGCCCGGAGAAGGCCGTCGAGAAGGCCGTTCGCGGCATGCTCCCCAAGAACACCCTCGGTCGCGCGCAGCTGAGCCACCTCAAGGTCTACCGCGGCGCCGAGCACCCCCACGCTGCCCAGCAGCCCCAGCCCTTCGAGCTCACCCAGGTGGCCCAGTGATGACCGAGAACTCCCAGATCGACGAGACCGCCGGCACCGACGTCAACGACGCCCCGGTCACCGAGTACACCTCCGAGTCCGACACCAACGTCGCGGGTGCCGAGCCCGTGGCTCGCCCGGCGGCCACCGTCCCCGGCGCGGCCACCGGTCGCCGCAAGCAGGCCGTCGCCCGCGTCCGGATCGTCCCGGGCACCGGCGAGTGGAAGATCAACGGTCGCACCCTCGAGGGGTACTTCCCGAACAAGGTCCACCAGCAGATCGTCAACGAGCCGCTGAAGGTCCTCGAGCTCGACGGCGCCTACGACGTCCTCGTGCGCGTGCACGGCGGTGGCCCCTCCGGCCAGGCCGGCGCGGTGCGCCTCGGCGTGGCCCGCTCGCTCAACGGCATCGACCCCGAGCTGAACCGCCCGGCCCTGAAGAAGGCCGGCTTCCTCTCGCGCGACGCCCGCGTCCCCGAGCGCAAGAAGGCCGGTCTCAAGAAGGCCCGCAAGGCGCCTCAGTACAGCAAGCGCTGATCCGGCGCGACGGCATCCGATCATCGGTGCCGTCCCCGCACCGAAGGCGGCACCATCTGGTGCCGCCTTCGGTGCGTTCGGGATAGATTCACGGCAGGTCTCCATCGGCGAAAGGCACCATCCAGCATGTCTCGGCTCTTCGGCACCGATGGGGTGCGCGGCCTGGCCAACGGTCCCGTCATCACCGCCGAGATGGCCCTGTCGATGTCGGTCGCGGCCGCCAGGGTCCTCGGCCAGGCCGGGGCGACGCCCGGCCACCGACCCAAGGCCGTCGTCGGGCGTGACCCGCGGGCCTCGGGGGAGTTCCTCGCCGCGGCGGTCGTCGCTGGTCTGGCCTCGGCCGGGGTGGACGTCTACAACGCCGGCGTCCTGCCGACCCCGGCCGTGGCCTACCTGACCGCCGACACCGGTGCCGACTTCGGGGTGATGCTCTCGGCGTCGCACAACGCGATGCCCGACAACGGCATCAAGTTCTTCGCCCGTGGTGGCCACAAGCTCCCCGACGACGTCGAGGACCGGATCGAGGCCGCGATGGGCGAGCGCTGGGCGCGCCCGATCGGGGCTGACGTCGGCCGGGTCGTTGCCATGCAGGAGGGCCACACCCGCTACATCGCCCACCTGTTGCGCGTGCTGCCCAACCAGCTCGACGGCCTCAAGGTCGTCATCGACGGCGCCCACGGTGCGGCCAGCATGGTCTCCCCGGAGATCTTCCGCCTGGCGGGTGCCGAGGTCATCGAGATCGGCACCGCCCCCGACGGGCTGAACATCAACGACGGCTACGGCTCGACCCACCTCGGCCCGCTCAAGGCCGCTGTCGTCGCCCACGGTGCGGACCTCGGCATCGCCCACGACGGGGATGCCGATCGCTGCCTTGCGGTGGACGCCGCCGGCGTCGAGGTCGACGGCGACCAGATCATGGGGATCCTGGCGGTCGACATGAAGGAGCGCGGCAAGCTCGCGCACGACACCCTCGTCGCGACCGTCATGAGCAACCTGGGGCTGCTCCAGGCGATGGAGCGTGAAGGCATCCGCGTGCTGCAGACCGGCGTCGGTGACCGGTACGTCCTCGAGGAGATGCGTGCCGGTGGCTACTCCCTCGGGGGTGAGCAGTCCGGGCACGTCATCATGCTCGACCACGGCACCACCGGTGACGGGGTGCTCACGGGCCTCATGCTCGCGGCCCGGATGGCCGCCACCGGTCGCACCATCGCCGACCTCGGCACGGTCATGACGCGCCTGCCGCAGGTGCTCGTCAACGTCCGGGGCGTCGACAAGAACCGGGTCGAGAGCGACGAGGGCCTTCAGGACGCCGTGCGTCAGGAGGAGACCGCCCTCGCGGGCTCCGGACGGGTGCTCCTGCGCAAGTCGGGCACCGAACCGCTCGTGCGCGTCATGGTCGAGGCGCCGACCCAGGACGAGGCGGATGCCGTGGCACACCGCCTCGCCGGCGTCGTGCGCGAGCGTCTCACCCTCTGAGGCCAGCCCTCACCTCACGCATCGCCGCGACTTCTTGCGCTCCAGCCACCCGGATCCGGGTGGCTGGAGCGCAAGAAGTCAGTTTCAGCGGTCGCCGCGCGTGCGAGCGTGCTCGTTCGCGATGATCTGCGCGTACTCCAGCCCGGAGTCCTTGATCGTGCGCTTCTGCGTGTCGTAGTCGACGTGGATGATCCCGAAGCGCTTGTCGTAGCCGTAGGCCCACTCGAAGTTGTCGAGCAGCGACCACGCGAAGTACCCGCGCACGTCGGTGCCGCCCTCGATGGCGTCTGCGACCGCGCCGAGGTGCTCGTGCAGGTAGTTGACCCGCTCGGGGTCGTGCACCGCGCCGTCGTCCGACACGGTGTCCTCCCAGGCGGAGCCGTTCTCGGTGATGTAGATCGGCAGGCCGCTCTCGCGCGCGGACCGCTCGATGATCAACTGGTGGCTCTTGGGCGACTGCTCCCATCCCATCGCGGTGAGCGGGCCCTGCGGCGCGAGTTCGATGACGCCGTCGCAGCCGGGCATGGGGTTGCTGCCGTCCTCGCCGTCGCGGGCGGCGCGCACCCGGGTGGGGAAGTAGTTGTTGACCCCGAGGTTGTCCAGCGGTGCCGAGATCGTCTCGAGGTCACCGTCCTGGATGAAGGCGTGGTCGGTGAGGTGAGCTGTGTCCTCGATCATGCCGTCGGGGTAGGCGCCGTGGAAGATCGGGCCGAAGAACAGACCGTTGAGGGCGTTGTCGGCGCGCCGCACGGCATCCGCATCATGCTCGTCACCGTTCTCGGGGCCCCACACGTACGTCGGGTTGAGGGTGATCGACGCCTCCCCGTCGGGGCACAGCTCGCGGATCACCGGCACCGCCGTGCCGTGCGCGAGCATGAGGTGGTGCGCGGCGATCATGCCCTCGAGGGTGTCGTGGTGGCCGGGGGCGTGGTTGCCGATGCTGTAGCTGAGGATCGAGGAGCACCACGGCTCGTTGAGGGTCGTCCAGTGCTTCACCCGGTCGCCGAGGGCGCCGACGCTCACGGCGGTGTACTCCTCGAACCATGCGGCGACATCGCGGTTGAGCCACCCACCGCGGTCGTCGAGGGCCTGCGGCAGGTCCCAGTGGTAGAGCGTCGCGACGGGACGGATGCCGTGGTCGAGCAGTCGGTCGACGAGCCGGTCGTAGAAGTCGATGCCGGGCTGGTTGACTGTGCCGGTGCCGGTGGGGAGCACGCGCGGCCACGCGATGGAGAAGCGGTAGACGTCCAGCCCGAGGTCGCTCATCAGTGCGACGTCCTCGTCGACGCGGTGGTAGTGGTCGCAGGCCGGGTCGCCGGTGTCCTTGTTCGCGACGTTGCCCTCGACCTCGCAGAACGTGTCCCAGATCGACGGCAGTCTCCCGTCCTCCGTGGTCGCCCCCTCGATCTGGAAGCTGGCGGTGGCGGCCCCCCACAGGAAGCCGTCGGGGAAGGTGCGCTCGAAGGACGTCATAACGGGTGAGATTACCGTCCCGGTGTGACCTCGTCGCCGACTCTGACCACCCCGCGGACCTGCGGGACGAGGTGCATCGCGAACCACGTCCTGCCGTCGCGGCGACGATGGCGCGCCAGGGTGCGGATCGGCTCGTGCCCGCGCTCCAGCGTCGTGGGGTCGATCGTCGTGAGGACACAGCGGTCGACCGCCTTGACCACCCGGAACGAGACGTCCCCGATGAGCACGCTGCGCCAGTGGTCCTCCTCGAACGCCTCGAGATCGCCGTCGACGACGAGGTTGGGACGGAAGCGATCGACGGCCATCGGATGCCGTGCCACGTCTTCGCGCTCGAGGGCGCCGTCGGTGACCCAGTCGTCGAGGCGGCGCAGGGATGCCGCCGACGCCAGGGTGACCGGGTAGCCGTCGGCGAAGGCGGTGGCCTCGCCGGGCAGGCCGTACTGCGGGTTCAGGGGGCGCGGGCGGTGCACGTGGACCAGGCGCAGCCCGTCGATGCCGAGCGCGGCCGTGAGCCAGGTGGTGGCCTCGGGCGGTGCGCAGACGGCATCCAGACTGCGCCCGTGCACGGTCACCGTGACCGGGTCTGCGTGCGGCTGGTCGACGTCGAGCGGCTCGACGTCCGGCGCGCGCAGCCGCAGGGGGACCGGCAGGCCGGGGTCGGTGGTGGCGGTCATGGCCCGGACGGTGAGCAGCGGTGCGTGCTCCCTCGCGGTGAGGCACTCGCCGGTGGGGTCGACGATCATCCAGCGACGGTCGTCGTGCAGGCCCCAGGGCTCGACCTGCGCCTGGTCGACGTGGCGGACGGCGGTGCTCTTGACGGGGTGCACGGCGACCCCGGTCACGGTGATCACGTCGGCCCGTTGCCGGGCGTGCTCACGCCCTCCCCGGGTGGCCCCGCCGGTGCACCGACGTCGCCGATGACCGTCACGATCTCGACGGCCCCGCCAGCGAGGCCGTACTCCGCGCCGACGATCGCGAGGTCGCCACGCTCGACGGCGTACCGGATGGCGCGGGAGCGCTCGACGAGCAGGCTGACGACGTGTCGCAGGTGGGCGCGGCCGACCTCACCCGGGGTCGGCTCCGCGGTGCCGGCCAGCAGGTAGCTCGGGGCGATGCGCTCGACCACGTCGCGAAGGAACCCCCCGGGCAGCTGGCGGGTCGCCACCGCTTCGAGGGTGGCCCGGATCGCCCCGCACGAGGTGTGGGACAGCACGACGATCAGGGGAGTGCCGAGCACCTCGACGCCGAACTCGAGCGAGCCGAGCACGCCGGGGTCGATGACGGTGCCCGCCGTGCGGACGACGAAGACGTCGCCCAGGCCTTGGTCGAAGATGATCTCCGCGGCGACGCGGGAGTCCGAGCAGCCGAACACCGTGGCGAAGGGGGTCTGGCCGGTCGCGAGCTCCTCGCGCAGCTGGACGCTCTGGTGCGGGTGGTCACTCGCACCGTCGACGAAGCGGTTGTTGCCGGCGACGAGTTCAGCCCACGCGTCGTGCGGGGTCCGCGGCCTGGGGTTTCCTCGAGCGGTCGTCATCGCGACGTCGAGCGCTCAGTCGACCTGGGTGAGCAGGCCCGTGTCGACGTCGTAGATGAAGCCGCCGACGAGCACCTCGTCGGCGACGAGCGGGTGCGACTTCACCCGCACGACGTCCGAGCGCAGCGCCGCCTCCTGGTCGTCGATGGTGTTGAAGCGGTGCCACGTCGCGTCGCGGCCCGCCGACTCACCCACGCGCCGCTGGATCTCGGCCTCGGTCGAGTTCGCCATCGCGCACCGGGTGTGCGGGATGACGAGCACCCGGTTCACCCCGAGCAGGTGCGTGGCGAGCACCAGTGCCTCGAGGGCCTGGTCGGTGACCCGGCCACCGGGGTTGCGGAAGATCTTGGCGTCGCCGGGCTTGAGCCCGATCATCCGCAGCGGGTCGATCCGGCTGTCCATGCAGGTGACGACGGCGACGCCGGCGTGCGCGACACCGTCGAAGCCGAGGATCGGGTTCTCCGCGGCGTACGCCCGGTTGGCCTCGAGCAGGTCATCAAAGGTGGAGGGCATCAGAGCAACCCCGTTCTCTTCTCGATGGTGAACGCCACCGGCTTGGTCACCGAGGCGAAGAAGTCATTGCCCTTGTCGTCGACGACGATGAAGGCCGGGAAGTCCTCGACCTCGATCTTCCAGATCGCCTCCATGCCGAGCTCGGGGTACTCGAGCACCTCGACGCTGCGGATGCAGTCCTGTGCCAGGCGCGCCGCCGGGCCGCCGATCGAGCCGAGGTAGAACCCGCCGTGGGCCTTGCAGGCGTCGGTCACCTGCTGGCTGCGGTTGCCCTTGGCCAGCATGACCATCGATCCACCGGCGGCCTGGAACTGGTCGACGTAGGAGTCCATCCGGCCTGCGGTGGTCGGCCCGAACGACCCGGACGGCATCCCCTCGGGGGTCTTGGCCGGGCCCGCGTAGTAGACCGGGTGGTTGCGCAGGTAGTCGGGCATCGGCTCACCGGCGTCGAGTCGTTCCTTGATCTTCGCGTGGGCGATGTCGCGGGCCACGACGAGCGGGCCGGTCAGGGACAGTCGCGTCTTGACCGGGTGCTTGGTGAGCTCGGCGAGGATGTCGACCATCGGCTGGTTGAGGTCGATGGCCACGACGGAGCCGGCACCCGTGGATGCCGCGCCGACGGCATCCGTGTCCTCCTCACCGGTGAGGGCGGCGTGGGTCTGGTCGGGCAGGAACCGGGCCGGGTCGGTCTCCAGCTGCTCGATGAACACGCCCTCGGGGGTGATCTTGCCGAGCACCTGACGGTCGGCCGAGCACGACACGGCGATGGCGATCGGCAGGGAGGCACCGTGGCGGGGCAGGCGCACCACCCGCACGTCGTGGCAGAAGTACTTGCCGCCGAACTGGGCACCGATGCCGAACTGTCGGGTCAGCTCGAGCACCTTCTCCTCGAGCTCGGTGTCGCGGAAGCCGTGGCCGGTGGCGGCGTCCCCGGCCTTCGGGAGGTGGTCGAGGTACTTGGCGCTCGCGTATTTCGCCGTCTTGAGGGCGAACTCGGCGCTCGTGCCGCCGATGACGATGGCCAGGTGGTACGGCGGGCACGCCGCGGTGCCGAGGCTGCGCAGCTTCTCGTCGAGGAAGCGCATCATCGCGTCGGGGTTGAGCACGGCCTTGGTCTCCTGGAACAGGAAGGACTTGTTGGCGCTGCCGCCACCCTTGGCCATGAAGAGGAACTTGTAGGTGGTCTCGTGCCCGGGGGCGGTGTCGGCGTAGAGCTCGATCTGGGCCGGCAGGTTGGAGCCGGTGTTGCGCTCGTCCCACGTCGTGACCGGCGCCATCTGGGAGTAGCGCAGGTTCAGCCGGGTGTAGGCGTCGTAGACCCCACGGCTCACGGCCTCCTCGTCGCGCCCGGGCGTCAGCACGTGCTGCCCGCGCTTGCCCATGACGATCGCCGTGCCGGTGTCCTGGCACATGGGCAGGATGCCGCCAGCGGCGATGTTCGCGTTCTTGAGCAGGTCGAGCGCGACGAACTTGTCGTTGTTGCTCGCCTCCGGGTCATCGAGGATGTTCGCCAACTGCTGCAGGTGCGCCGGTCGCAGGTAGTGCGCGATGTCGTGCATGGCGGTGTCGGTGAGAAGTCGCAGGGCCTCGGGCTCGACCTGGAGGAACGAGCGCCCGCCCGGCCCGTCGACGACCGACACGCCGTCGGTGGTGAGCAGCCGGTAGGGGGTCTCGTCGTCCCCGATGGGCAGTAGGTCCTCGTAGGCGAAGTCGGTCACGCCAGTTCCTCCCTGGTCGGGGCGTAGGCGCCCGCATGGGTCACGGTGATGCCGCTCGTCGCGAGCGCGCGGTCGATGGCAGGGCGCACGTCGGGCAGGCCCGCGTGCTTCAGGCGCTCACGGGCTGCGTCGTTGCCGAGCAGCCCGGCGTCGAGCAGGCCCGACACGAGGCCGGCCATGAAGGAGTCGCCTGCCCCGACGGTGTCGACGACGTCGTCGACGAGCGCGGGCAGGTGGTCGACGTCGCCGGTGCCGGCCCGCCACGTGACCCCGTCACCGCCGAGGGTCACGAGCGTCAGCGTCGAGCCCAGCCCGGCCCAGTGGGCCATCACCTCGGCCGGGGACTGCCCGGGGTAGAGCCAGTCGATGTCGTCCTCGGAGCACTTCACGACGTCACTGAGCGCGACGAGTTCCTCGATGCGGGGGCGGACCTCGTCGGGGCTGCCCATGATGCTCGGGCGCACGTTGGGGTCGTAGGACACCGTGCCGGTGGCGCGGATCGCGTGAACCGCGGCGGTCACCTCCTCGTCGCCGGGGCGCAGGGTGGTGCCGATGGACCCGATGTGCAGGTGACCGGCATCCGGCGGGAGCTCGACGGGGGCGAGGTCCCAGTGCAGGTCGAAGACGTAGCTGGCGGCGCCGGAGTCGTCGATCGTCGCCTCGGCCGTCGACGTGGGGTGGGTGTCGCTGATGCTCCCGGGGAGCAGGTGCACCCCACCGTCCTCGACGTGCTGGGCACAGCGGATGCCGCGATCGTCGGTGCCGACGAGCGTCGCGAACCAGGTGTCGTGGCCGAGCCGGGCCAGTCCCAGGGCGACGTTGGCCGGTGAGCCACCCACGTGTTCGGCCGTGGCGCCGTCGGGGGTGTGCACGACGTCGACGAGCAGTTCGCCGATGACGGCGACAGCTCGGCCGGGGTCGCGATCTGGTGTGCTCGGGTTCATGTCGTTCGTGGTGTCCATGACGTCCTGACGTGAGCGTGTGACGGCTGGACCAACCCTAGCGTCGAGGGTGATTCGGCGTCCCGGGCACCCTTCGGCGACGATAGGGGGGTGACCACGCCCGCGCCCGCCCGCAGCCGCTACTCGATGGGGTCTGCCAAGAACCTGGTGTACTCCCTCGCCGCGGTGCTCGCGATGGTCGCCGTGCTCGTGCTCATCGTCCCGCGGGTCAGCTCGGTCAGCGGGCCGCCGGTCGACGTCACGGCGACTGCCGTCGACGTGCGGGAGCGCACGGGCTGGCCGATCGTGCAGCCGGTGGGTCTGCCCGAGGGGTGGACGGCGACCTCTGCTCGCTACACCGTCACCACGGGTGGCTTCCCGACGTGGCACGCGGGGTACCAGACCCCCTCGGGCACCTATGTCGCGGTCGAGCAGACCCTTGATCCAAACCGGGAATGGATCGAGTCGCAGACCAACCGTGCGCCCAAGGTCGGCACCCTGGAGGCTGCGGGGCGCACGTGGACGATGTACGAGCGCGACACCAAGGTTCAGAACAGCCTCGTCGACGCCCCGGAGGATGAGGACGAGCTGACCACGCTCATCACCGGCACCGCGACGTTCGACGAGATGACGCAGTTCGTCGAGACCCTCCAGCCGGTCACTCCCTGAGCACCGACCCTCCGGTCACTCCTGGGCGGCGATCTTCGCCTCGGCGCGGTCCAGCCACGTCGCGCAGTGGGCGGCCAGGGCCTCGCCCCGCTGCCACAGGCCCATGCTCTCCTCGAGCCCGGACTGTCCGTTCTCGAGCCGGGCGACGATGTCGACGAGCTCGTCGCGCGCCTGCTCGTACGTCAGCCCCGCGATGTCGGCGTGCACGGCGGATGCCGTCGCCGCACCTGTTGATTCAGCAGCCTGCGGGTCCGCGTCAGCCTCGTTCGCCATGTCCGAAACCCTAGCCGTCGTGCCCGACAGGCTTGACCCCGAAGTCGCCGCGCGCGACGCGCACGCGCAGCAGCTCACCCACGACCACGGATGCCGGGTCGCTCACCACCGCGCCGTCGGCGTGCTGCACGATCGCGTAGCCGCGGTCGAGCGTCGACTGCGGCGACAGGGTGCGCACCTGCGTTCGCAGGTGCGTGGTGTGGTCGCGGGCCCGGTGCAGCTGGGCCTCCACGCGGCGGCGGCTGCGGTCACGAAGGGCCTCGACCACGGCCCGCTGGCTGCGCACGAACGCCCCCTTGTCGGTGAGGACGGGGCGGCTGCGCAGCTCGACCAGCCGTCGGCGTTCGTGGTGCAGTCGCGCAGTGAGGGCGCGGTGACCACGAGCGCGAGCTGCGGCGACCGCCGAGCGCTCGGCATCGGCATCCGGGACGATCGCCTTCGCGGCATCCGTGGGGGTGGACGCGCGGTGGTCGGCGACGAGGTCGAGCAGCGGGGTGTCGACGTCGTGGCCGATGGCGCTGACGACGGGAGTGACCGCAGCCGCGACGGCCCGAACCATGCTCTCGTTGCTGAACGGCAGGAGGTCCTCCACCCCGCCTCCGCCGCGGGCGATGACGATGACGTCGACCTCGGGGTGGGCGTCGAGTTCGGCCAGGGCCGCGCACACCTGCGACACGGCATCCGCGCCCTGCACCGCGACCTGACGGATCTCGAACACCGCGGAGGGCCAGCGGCGGCGGGCGTTCTCGACGACGTCACGCTCGGCGGCGCTCGCCCGCCCGCAGACCAGCCCGATGCGCCGGGGGAGGAAGGGCAGGGGCTTCTTGCGCTCGCGGTCGAACAGCCCCTCCTGGGCGAGGTGTCGCTTGAGGTACTCCAGGCGCGCGAGCAGCTCGCCGACGCCGACGGGGCGGATCTGGCGGGCGTCGAGCATGAGCGATCCGCGCTGGGCCCAGAACGTGGGCTTGGCCTGCAGGACGACGCGGGCGCCCTCGCCGAGTGGGGTCGGCATCGCGTCGAGGGCGTTGACGTGGATGGAGACCGACAGGCTCATGTCGACGTCGGGGTCGCGCAGCGTGAGGAAGGCGGTGCGGGCGCCGGGTCGGCGGTTGAGCTGGACGACCTGGCCCTCGACCCACAGGGTCGACATCTTCTCTACGTACTCCCCGATCTTCATCGAGAGCAGGCGCACCGGCCAGGGCTGCTCGGCCGTGGTGTCGGCGGCGCGCTCGGGCAGGGTGGTCATGGCGTCACCCTAGGGCCGGGGTCCGACGGTCCTCGCTCAGCAGGAGCCCGGCGCGGCGGCGGGGCGATGGCCACGAACCTGACGGACACGAGGATTCGGGGTCGTGGTGAGGGCGACCTACCATGGGTGGCATGGCTGACTCCGGCAAACGTGTGCTCCTCGCCGCCCCCCGTGGCTACTGCGCGGGGGTGGACCGGGCCGTGGTGACCGTCGAGAAGGCTCTCGACCTCTACGGCTCCCCGGTCTACGTCCGCAAGGAGATCGTGCACAACAAGCACGTCGTCACGACGCTGCAGAAGCGCGGTGCGATCTTCGTCGACGAGACCGACGAGGTGCCCGAGGGTGCGACCGTCGTGTTCTCCGCGCACGGGGTCGCCCCGGTGGTGCACGAGGAGGCTCGTGCCCTGTCGCTGCGCACCATCGACGCCACCTGCCCCCTGGTCACCAAGGTGCACCGCGAGGCCGTGCGCTTCGCCGACGAGGACTACGACATCCTCCTCATCGGCCACGAGGGCCACGAGGAGGTCATCGGAACCGCCGGTGAGGCCCCCGAGCACATCCAGCTCGTCGACGGCCCCGACGACGTCGACAACGTCACCGTTCGCGACCCCGACAAGGTCGTGTGGCTCTCGCAGACCACGCTCTCGGTCGACGAGACCATGGAGACGGTGCGCCGCCTTCGTGAGCGCTTCCCCAGCCTGCAGGACCCGCCGAGCGACGACATCTGCTACGCCACACAGAACCGTCAGCTCGCGGTGAAGCAGATGGCCGCCGACTGCGACCTCATGCTCGTCATCGGCTCGTGCAACTCCTCCAACTCGGTGCGTCTGGTCGAGGTGGCCCTCGAGCACGGGACGCCCGCCGGGCACCTGGTCGACTACGCCGACGAGATCGACGAGTCCTGGCTCGACGGGGTCTCGACGGTGGGGGTGACCTCTGGCGCCTCGGTGCCTGAGATCCTCGTGCGCGAGGTGCTCGAGTACCTCGCCGCTCGCGGCTACGGCGACGTGTCCCCGGTCGTCGCGGCGGAGGAGTCGATCATGTTCTCGCTGCCCGCCGAGATCCGGCGTGACCTCAAGGCAGCCGGCAAGGCCGACACGATGCGCCACGACGCGAGCTTCGCCGACAGCTCCTCCGGTTTGCACTGACGGGTGTCGCCGTCGGCGTCTAGCCTGACCGGCATGACCACGCCACACCCCGCTGACTCGCACGACCTGATCCGCGTGCTGGGTGCTCGCGAGAACAACCTCAAGGGCGTCAACGTCGAACTGCCAAAGCGCAGGCTCACGGTCTTCACCGGGGTGTCCGGGTCGGGGAAGAGCTCGCTGGTCTTCGCGACGATCGCCGCGGAGTCCAAGCGGATGATCAACGAGACCTACAGCGCCTTCCTCCAGGGGTTCATGCCGAGCTTGGCCCGCCCCGAGGTCGACCACCTGGAGGGGCTGACCACGGCGATCATCGTCGACCAGGAACGGATGGGTGCCAACCCACGCTCCACCGTGGGCACCGCTACCGACGCGAACGCCATGTTGCGCATCCTGTTCAGCCGCCTGGCCCAGCCGCACCTCGGCCCGCCCACGGCCTACTCGTTCAACGTCCCGACCCGCAAGGCGAGTGGCGTCATGTCCACCGACAAGGGTGGTCGGGTCGAGAAGAACGTCGTCAAGGAGGCGGTCTACCTCGGCGGCATGTGTCCGCGCTGCGAGGGCATGGGCCACGTCAGCGACATCGACCGCACGGCGCTGTACGACGACTCGAAGTCGCTGCGCGAGGGTGCGCTGACGGTGCCCGGCTACTCCATGGACGGCTGGTACGGCCGGCTGTTCGAGGGAATGGGCCTGCCGATGGACAAGCCCATCGCCGACTTCACCGCCAAGCAGCTCGACACGATGCTGTTCGCGCCGCCGACGAAGATCAAGGTCGAGGGAGTCAACCTCACCTTCGAGGGGATCATCCCGAAGATCCAGAAGTCGATGCTGTCCAAGGACCCGGAGGCGATGCAGCCCCACGTGCGGCGCTTCGTCGAGCGGGCCGTCACCTTCCAGGCCTGCCCGGAGTGCGGCGGCACCCGCCTCACCGCTGAGGCACGCGCCTCCCTGATCAACGGCAAGAGCATCGCCGATCTGTGCGCCATGCAGATCAACGACCTCGCCTCGTGGGTGCGCGACCTGGACGAGCCGTCGGTGGCGCCCCTGCTCACCGGGTTGCAGCACCTGCTCGACTCGTTCACCGAGATCGGCCTGGGCTACCTCTCCCTCGACCGCCCGGCCGGGACGCTCTCCGGTGGGGAGGCCCAGCGCACGAAGATGATCCGCCACCTGGGGTCCTCGCTCACCGACGTCACCTACGTCTTCGACGAGCCCACGGTCGGCCTGCACCCGCACGACATCGAGCGGATGAACACCCTGCTCCTGCAGCTGCGCGACAAGGGGAACACCGTGCTCGTCGTCGAGCACAAGCCCGAGACCATCGCCATCGCCGACCACGTCGTCGACCTCGGCCCGGGGGCGGGGTCGGGCGGCGGCTCGATCTGCTTCGAGGGGTCGGTCGACGGGCTGCGCGCCAGCGACACCATCACCGGGCGACACCTGGACGATCGGGCGACGCTGAAGCCGAGCGTGCGCGGGGCCACTGGCGCGGTCGAGGTCCGGGGGGCCTCGACCCACAACCTGCGGGGCGTGGACGTCGACATCCCCCTCGGGGTGCTGTGCGTCGTGACCGGTGTGGCCGGCTCGGGCAAGAGCTCGCTGATCCACGGCTCGGTCGCCAAGCGCGACGATGTCGTCGTCGTGGACCAGGGTGCGATCAAGGGGTCGCGGCGCAGCAACCCGGCCACGTACACCGGCCTGCTCGAGCCGATCCGCAAGGCCTTCGCCAAGGTGAACGGGGTCAAGCCGGCGCTGTTCAGCTCGAACTCCGAGGGGGCCTGCCCCACGTGCAACGGCGCGGGCGTCATCATCACCGACCTCGGGATCATGGCGACGATGGAGTCACCGTGTGAGGACTGCGAGGGCAAGCGCTTTCAGGCGTCGGTGCTCGAGTACACCCTCGGGGGAAAGAACATCGCCGAGGTGCTCGCCCTGTCGGTCGACGAGGCCGAGGTGTTCTTCGCCTCGGGCGAGGCCAAGACCCCGGCCGCGCACACGATCCTCGCGCGCCTGACCGATGTCGGTCTGGGCTACATCAGCCTCGGCCAGCCGCTCAGCACGTTGTCCGGAGGTGAGCGCCAGCGCCTGAAGTTGGCCGTGCAGATGGCCGACAAGGGCGAGATCTACGTGCTCGACGAGCCCACGACGGGGTTGCACCTGGCCGACGTCGGCAACCTGCTCGGGCTGCTTGACCGCCTCGTCGACTCGGGCAAGTCGGTCATCGTCATCGAGCACCACCAGGCCGTGATGGCGCACGCCGACTGGATCATCGACCTCGGCCCCGGGGCCGGTCACGACGGCGGCACGATCGTCTTCGAGGGCGCCCCGGCAGACCTCGTCGCCGCCCGCTCGACCCTTACCGGGAAGCACCTCGCGACCTACGTGGGTGCCTGAGCCCGACGTCGAGGTCGAGCAGCAGCTCGGGGCGCGCATCCTGGGCGGTGACGTCGTCGATGAGCTCTTGCGCGGTCAGCGGCCGGGGGGCGCTCTCCACCGGTGTGAGAACCGGTAGGTCGTCGTCGACGAGGTCGAGGTCGTTCATCCGGCGCGCGGTGACCATGACGCGGGACTCCAGGGCCCCGACCATCGCGTTGTAGGCCTCGACGCTGGACTGGAGGCTGCGCCCCACCTTGGCGGTGTGGGTGCCGAGCGTCGCGAGCCGCCGGTGCAGGTCGCGCCCGAGGTCGAGCAGTTCGCGGGCACTGGAGGACAGCGCGTCCTGTTGCCAGGTGAACGCCACCGTGCGCAGCAGGGCCATCAGCGCGCCCGGGCCGACGAGCACGACCCGCTGCGAGAGCGCCTGGTCGTGCAGGGACGGCTGGGCCGCGAGGGCGGCACCCAGCATGGCGTCGCTCGGCACGAAGCAGACCACCATCTCGGGGCCCTCGCGGAACGCTGACCAGTACTCCTTGGTGGCCAGGGCCGACACGTGCTTGGCCAGTGAGGCCGCGTGCTCGCGCAGCAGGTCGCCGCGCTCGTCATCGCCGAGGTCTTCGCCCTGGGCGTCGAGGAAGGCGTTCATCGGGGCCTTGGCGTCGACCACGAGGACCTTGTCACCGGGCAGGCGCACGACGACGTCGGGGCGCACGCCGCGGTCGTGGGCACTGACCGCGCTGACCTGCTCGTCGAAGTCGCAGCGCGCCAGCATCCCCGAGGCCTCGAGCACCCGGCGCAGCTGCACCTCACCCCATGCGCCGCGCACCGTCGAGGACCGCAGCGAGCCCGCCAGCGAGGCCGTCTGGCGGCCCAGGTGCTGGGTCTCATCCTCGACGCGGGCGAGCAGACCCCGGATGGCGCCGAACTGCTGCATCCGGTCGCGTTCGAGCGTGCCGACCTGGTGCTCGACCCGCACGAGTGCGTCCTTGAGAGGAGCGAGCAGGGCGGCGGTCTCGAGGTCCTCGGCGAGCGAGGTCTCGAGGTCGAGCACCCGTTCGCGCAACAGATCACGCTCGGTGACGACGGCGGCCGAGCGCGCGGCATCCACCAAGCGAGTCACGACGATCGTCACGGCGACCCCGACGACCAGCCCGAGCAGACCCCACACCCATGTGTTCATGCCACCGACTCTGGCACGGGGCACCGACAGGACGCGTGGACCGTTGGGCGGGCATGTCCGCGATCCGCACCTCCGGGGACGGCGCCCTGGCGGCCCGGGCCCTGCACCACCTCGGCCGACGCCACGACCGCTTCGTCGTCGCCAGGGTGCTGCACGGGCAGGTGCACATCGCCCAGGTCGGCCTCGAGCCGGGCGCCGAAGTCGAGATCGGGTCCGTCTCCAAGGCGGTGACCGGGCTGCTCTTCGACGACTCGCGACGGCGCGGCGAGACGAGCGACGACACTCCCCTCGGCGACCTCTTGCCCGTGGCGAAGACGCCGGTCGCCAGGGTCACGCTGGGCGAGCTCGCCACCCACCGTTCCGGACTGCCGCGCCTGGCCAAGGGCACGGCATCCGTGCGTGCCACGCTCGACCTCTGGCGACACGGCACCAATCCCTACGGGGAGACGCTCGAGGAGGTGCTGGAGGCGGCCCGCGCCACCCCCGTCGGACGCAAGCGGCCCTCGTACTCCAACCTCGGGTTCATGCTCCTCGGCCACTCCGTCGCGGCAGCCGCTGGCCTGACCTACGCAGAGCTGCTCCAGCAGCGGATCGCCGAACCGCTGGGGCTCCTGGCGACGACCGTGCCCGCGACGGCTGCCGAGCTGCGTCCGGCCGCCGTCACGGGCACGTCACGTCGAGGCACGGTGATGTCGCCGTGGGTGGGCGAGGCACTCGGCCCAGCGGGCGGCATCCGGTCCACGTCCGACGATCTCGGCCGTCTGGTCCGGGCGTTGCTCGACGGTTCGGCTCCCGGGATGGGCGCCCTCGAGCCGGTTCAGCGGCTCTCCGGCGGGGTGCGAATCGGAGCGGCGTGGCTGGTGCTCGAGCACCGTGGTGCCGTCGTCACGTGGCACAACGGTGGGACCGGCGGGTTCCGCAGCATCCTCGCGCTGAACCGGGATGCCGGAGCAGGGGTCGCGTTGGTGAGCGCCACGGCGCGGTCGGTGGACTCTGCGGGCTTCGCGCTGCTGGCCGAGTGCGTGGCGGCTGCCGACGGCACTGTCGCGGCTGACGGTTAGGGTCGGGTGATGGCACGCAGCGAGACCGAGTCCGAGCGCCTGAAGCGCATCGCGATCCTCAACGCCCGCCTCCCGCGGACCCGGGCCATCGCCCAAGGTGTGCTGCGCGACCCCAAGGGGCGCGTGCTGCTGTGCGAGCTCAGCTACAAGCGCGAGTGGGACCTGCCCGGCGGTGTCGTCGACCCGGGGGAGTCGCCGGCGACCTGCGTCGAGCGCGAGATCTTCGAGGAGCTCGGGCTCAGCGTGACGGTCGGGCGACTGCTCGCCGTCAACTGGCTCCCGCCGTGGCGCGGCTGGGACGACGCGCTGCTGTACCTGTTCGACCTGGGAGTCCACCACGCCGGTGAGCTCGACCCGGCACTGTACCTGCGGCGCGAGATCGCGGGCGCCCACTGGCGGAGCATCGCGGATGCCGCGGCGCACGTCGCGCCGTACACCGCACGCATGCTCGAGGTGGCCGCTGACGCCGAACACCCGCTCTACCTCGAGAACAGCGAACCCGGGAGGACCAGATGAAGATCCCCGACGACGAGAGCCGCCTGGCGCTCGCGTTCCTCGGCGCGCTCGTGTTGGTGAGCGCCGGCATCCTCGGCTGGATCGTGGTCTCCGCCTTCGCCGGGTAAGGGACGCCATGGACCGGGGCGGCGCCCAACCCGGCTAAACTCCTGTCCTCGTGGCACTCACCATCGGAATCGTCGGTCTCCCCAACGTCGGCAAGTCGACGATGTTCAACGCGCTGACGAAGAACAACGTCCTCGCCGCGAACTACCCGTTCGCGACCATCGACCCGAACATCGGGGTCGTCCCGCTGCCGGACGAGCGGCTCGCGCGGCTCGCCGAGATCTTCGGGTCGGAGAAGATCCTTCCGGCGACGGTGTCCTTCGTCGACATCGCCGGCATCGTGCGCGGCGCCTCCGAGGGGGAGGGGCTGGGAAACAAGTTCCTCGCCAACATCCGTGAGGCCGACGCGATCTGCCAGGTGGTGCGGGCCTTCGAGGACGGCGACGTCGTGCACGTCGACGGCAAGGTCTCGCCGACCTCGGACATCGAGACCATCCACACCGAGCTGATCCTCGCCGACCTCCAGACCTTGGAGAAGGCGGTGGCTCGCCTCGAGAAGGAGAGCCGGATCAAAAAGGAGTCGCGCCCGGCGTTCGAGAACGCGGTCGCCGCGCAGAAGGTTCTCGAGGCAGGGGAGACGCTGTTCGCGGCCGGTGAGAAGGCCGGTGTCGACCTTGATCTCGCTGCCGGGCTGGGGTTGCTCACCACCAAGCCGTTCATCTACGTGTTCAACCTCGACGAGGACCAGCTCGCCGACACCGACCTGCACGCCCGTCTGGGCGAGCTCGTGGCACCGGCCGACGCCGTGTTCCTCAACGCCAAGCTCGAGATGGACCTCATGGAGATGTCCGCCGAGGACGCCCTCGAGATGCTCCAGTCCTTCGGGGCGGAGGAGTCCGGTCTCGACCAGCTCGCTCGGGTCGGGTTCCACACCCTCGGGCTGCAGACCTACCTGACGGCCGGCCCCAAGGAGTCGCGGGCCTGGACGATCCACCAGGGCTGGACCGCCCCCCAGGCCGCAGGCGTCATCCACACCGACTTCCAGCGCGGCTTCATCAAGGCCGAGATCGTCTCGTTCGCCGATCTGGATGCCGCTGGCTCGATGGCCGCTGCTCGCGCGGCTGGGCGGGTGCGCATGGAGGGCAAGGACTACGTCATGGCCGACGGCGACGTGGTGGAGTTCCGCTTCAACGTCTGAATTGGCACGTTTGCGCAGGTCAGAGGGGGTGCGCCCTCTCCCAGTCCGCACACAGTCCGCAAGAAGTTTTCCGCGATGCGCTCGATCTGCGCGTCTGAGGGCCTATGTCCGGAGCCCGCTGCGGTCATGTGACCCACCTTCGACGTGACCCTTTGGGCGGCGGTACGCAGCAGGCCGGAAGGGCCGCAGACCCTTCCGGTCATGCCGAGTGTCGGACGTTGTCGGCACTGGCGGATCGTGACATACTGGTACAAGAAACCGTACCAGTAGGAGAGATCATGGCTGTCACCGCAAGCGAGGCACGGAAGAACTTGTTTCCTCTCATCGAGCAGGTCAACGAGGACCGCACTCCGATCGAGATCACCTCCCGCCGCGGTGACGCGGTGCTGATGTCTCGCGCGGACTATGACGCGCTCGAGGAGACGGCCCACTTGTTGCGGGTCCCGGCCAATGCCCGACACCTGCTCGAGAGCCTGCAGCAGGCACGGTCCGGGCAGCGGGACGAGCACGACATGGTGCGATGAGGCTGGTCTTCACACCGAACGGGTGGGCGGACTACACGTATTGGCTGGCCGCTGACCGGCAGATGCTGAAACGGATCAACCGACTCATCGATGACGCCCTGCGAGACCCGGTCGCCGGCATCGGGAAACCCGAGCCACTGCGACACATGCTGGCCGGGGCATGGTCGCGTCGGATCACCGAGGAACATCGGCTCGTCTACCTCGTCGACGGCGACGACCTGGTGATCCTCCAAGCCCGCTTCCACTACGTCTGACGAGTCGTCCGCTCCTGCCGCAGATCGGTGAAGTCGGCTCCGCGCCCTGCGATGATGCCCGCGTGAGTCGTGACGAGCTGCCTGTCGCGATTCGCGCCACATCGCTGAGGCGCGGGATGCCGTTCGGGCGGCGGCGGAAGTATGTCTGGGAGGCACGTCTACGCGACGGCACGTTGGAGCGCGATGTCGACATCGACCACGTTCTTCAGTGCGGAAGGTGCCCCGCCGATGGTTGGGCGACGCGGCACGCCGCCGAGCCGGCTTGCGGCACCGAGGGGCGCGGGCCTTGGATCGAGTACCCGACCGGATACCCGCTCGTGGACGACGGTCGGGACAGCCACTGACCTTCATTCACATGCCGCAGTGAGCGCGAGTACGCTCGGCTCTGTGATTGCCCGACCATGCTCACCCCGCCCTCCGTGGCGGGTGTTGGTCACGGATCGGAGTCACGATGGCTCACTCACCTCACCGTCAGCACAAGGGTTGCCAGCTCTGTAAGCCGCACAAGAACCGTCGTCTTGGTCGCGCCGGGCGGGGAGTGTGCAGAACTCTGTGTAACTGGCACTGGCTACTTCAGACCCAGGCGGTCGCCGTAGGTCATGCTCAGGGTGTTCAGGATGGCCTTCCAGCCGTTGATCCGGCCGGTCGGGTTGGGTCGGTTCTTCTGCCGTTCCAGCACGGTCAGGTAGAGCACCTTCAGCGCGGCGTCCTCGTCGGGGAAGTGGCCGCGTCGACGAGTCGCGGCACGGAACCTGGCGTTGAGGGACTCGATCCCGTTCGTGGTGTAGATCAGCTTGCGGACCTCGAGGGGGAAGTCCAGGAACGGGATGAACTCCTGCCAAGCGCGTCGCCACGAGGCGACCATGGCCGGGTACATGCTCTCCCAGTTGGCAGCGAACACCTCGAACGCCTCTTCCGCGGCCGGGACCGACGGCGCGGTGTAGATGAGCTTCAGGTCCGCCGTGATCGCCGACCAGTGCTTCTTGGAGGCGTACCGCAGGCTGTTGCGCACCAGATGCACCACGCACGTCTGCACGTCCGCGAGCGGCCAGGTGGCGCGGATCGCGTCCGGCAGGCCCCTTGAGGCCGTCGCAGCAGACGATGCACACGTCGAGGATGCCACGGTTTCGCAGATCGGTGAGCATGTTCATCGACTGCTTCGCGCCCTCCCCACCGGTGGGGCCGACCCACATCCCCAGCACGTCCCGCTCACCCTCGAGGGTGATGCCCATGGCCACGTACACCGGCCGGTTCCCGACGTTGCCGTCACGGACCTTGAGCACGATCGCATCGATCAACACCACCGGGCACACCGCGTCCAGCGGGCGTGACTGCCACGCCTTCTGGTCCCGCCCGACCTGCTCGGTCACCGCGGACACCAGCGACTTCGACACCTGCGTGTCATAGACCTGGGACAGGTGGTTGCCGATGTCGCCGGTGGTCATGCCCTTGGCGTACAAGCTGATGACGTTCTCGTCGAACCCGGACAGCCGGCGCTGATGCTTGGGCACGATCTGCGGTTCGAACGTGCCCGCACGATCACGCGGCACGGTGATCGTGACCGGCCCGACCTCGGTGCGGATCGTCTTCGGCGTCGTCCCGTTGCGGGAGTTGCCCAGGTTCCGCCCGACCGGGTCGTGCTTGTCGTAGCCCAGATGCTGGGCCATCTCGACCTCCAACGCCGACTGCAGCACCTGGCGAGTCAACGATGTCAACAGGCCGCCCTCGCCGGTCAACGCGATACCCCGGCCAGCGGCCTGGGCAACCAACAACTCAGCAAAGCCCCGCATCGACGCCGGGTCCAGCTCCAGCCCCGCGAAACCAGGCGCCGAAACCAACTCACCGGCACTGGCCGGGACCTGCTCCTCATGATCAGACATGACGTGATGCTCCTCCCTCCCACACCCACGGCGCGGGAGGCTCACGCCAGTGCCAGTTACACAAGGTTCTGCACAGACCCCTCAACTGCCGCGGATCGGTCGTGGATGCCTTTGGCGATGCCCGGTTTCGAAGTAGTGACATTTGGCTGAGCAGGTTCGCCGCCGAGCCTCCGAGGAGCAGGATGCAGCCACGGCCGTCAAGACTCCGAGGAGGGCGCAGACAGATGTGGACGAGCATGCGGCGCTGGGCACTTCCTATCGCCGGTGGGCTGCTGTTGATCCTGATCGCGTGGTGGTGGATCGACCTGACCCGTGGCGAACCGAAGCCGTTCGTGAAACCAGCCATCGTGGAAGGCCGCAACCTTCAGGTGAACTACACGGGTAGCTACTGCCAGGACGGCTCACGCTTGGACGTGGAAGAGCGCACCGACCAGGTGGTCGTCACGGTCTACGCATGGGAGTACCCAACGGGGTGTGACGATCGCGGAGTCCCCTACACACTCACAGCAACACTCTCGGACGACCTCGGGAGCAGGGCCGTGGTGGACGGTGCCTGCAAGGTGCCAAAGCTTCAGCGATACACCGACTGTCTTGAACGCTGACAGTGCGCGCAGCAACTGGCGGCAGCTTCCGAGCCGGAAGATGTCAAGCAGTCTGAGACAGGTGTCGTTACGCGGAACTGCTGCACGGATAGGTGACATGTTGGTCACGCGGCCTGGGTGGCCGGTGTGGTCATGATGGTCTCGTACTCGATGGGGGTCAACTAGCCGAGGCGGGCTTGGCGCCTGCGGCGGTGGTAGGTCGGGGAGACCAGTCTCGAACGGGCGCGGCAGCCGGACGAACCTCGCTGCGGGGCTCCGCACCTACTGCTCATGTCGCATGACGCCGACGACTTGCCAGGCGGCACCCGTGGCGCACCGCTGCGGCTCGTACTGGCCTTCGCTCAAGAATCCGCCAGCGAGTTCTACCTCATCGCCGGTGCGGATTGTCATGTCACCCGTTGGGTCGCGGATAACAGCTTCGGTGCCTGCTACTTCCGCGGTCCACTCGACAGGCCACAGAACTGAGTGGGTGGGCCCTCCGTCCTCCACGAGCTTTATACATCCGTCGCTCGCGAGCACCAAACTACCTGGAATAGCGCCGGACATGGCGCTTTGTCCGGGCCGCCACGTTGACCGGGCCAAGGGAGATGCGCTGGGTGACGACATTGTTGTGGTTTCCGAGCTCGAAGGGGCGCTCGTGGGAGTTCTCTGAGTGGACCCTTCCGTGCAGGCTGCGAGGGACGCCACCGCCAGCGCGACCGGGCTCCACCGCGCCACCCATCCCCATGTCATCTGACGTCAACTCTCACCAAAGCTGCAGATACGGAGTCCGAGTGAGCGTTGATTGCGGGCAGCGGACTAAAGTAGCTCACTCCGGTCCCGTCGTTGTCGATGCAGTTAGTCGCATCCCGCGGGGAGATCGTCCCGGAGATGAGACCGTAGGCCCACCGCGCCGAGCCCGCGATGTATGTCACCGGCCCGCCACTGTCTCCGCCACAAACGCGGGGCCCCTCTACGTGGGGGCGGCCACCGGTGGAGGGTGCCCGGGAGATGATGACGCCACACGTGGTTGTCGTGGCCGTGAACCAGCGGCCGCCGTAACACACAGTGTCACCGACGCTAATCGTGGCATCGGAACTCACGGCGTAGTTGATCTCGCCGGGCGCGGCCGGGGTTCGGTACACCCACCCAAACGTTCCCGCCAGCCAATATGGGTTGGAGTTGCGGATACGCACGTAGTCGGCTGGGACTGCTGCACGGATAGGTGACAGGTTGGGTCACGCGGCCTGGGTGGCCGGTGTGGTCATGATGGTCTCGTACTCGATGGGGGTCAACTTGCCGAGGCGGGCTTGGCGTCGTCGGCGGTGGTAGGTCCGTTCGGTCCAGGTGACGATGGCCAGCTTCAGCTGGTCGCGGGTGTCCCAGGTGTGGCGGTCCAGGACGTTCTTCTGCAGCAGGGCGAACCAGCTCTCCATGGCGGCGTTGTCCGCGCTCGAGCCGACCTGGCCCATGGATCCGAGCAGGTCGTGCCGGGACAGGGCGCGCAGGTATTTGCGGGACCGGAATTGGGACCCTCTGTCGCTGTGGACGATGCACCCGGCCACGTCGACGCCCGCTCGGGCGCGGGTGTCCACGGCGTGTTCCAACGCCTGCACGGCCAGGCGGGCCTTCATCCGCGAGCTGATGGAGTACCCGACGAGCCGGTTGGACCACACGTCCTTGACGGCGCACATGTACACCTTGCCCTCACGGGTGCGGTGCTCCGTGATGTCGGTCAGCCACAGCTGGTTCGGGCCGGTCGCGGTGAAGTCACGCTGGACGCGGTCATCGTGCGCCGGCGGGCCGGGCCGGCCCTTCTTCGAGCGCTTCTTCCCGAACACGCTCCACCACGCGTTGCCCGAGCAGATCGCCCACGCGGTGCGGTCGCACATGTCCTGCCCGGCGTCGCGGGCCTCGTCCGCGAGCAGCCGGTACCCGAACTCCGGGTCGTCACGGTGCGCGTCGAACAACGCGTTCGCGCGGTGCGCCGCGACCCAGTCGGCGTCGGTCACCGGGTTGGCCAGCCACCGGTAGTACGGCGCTCTGGCAAGGTTCAGCACCCGGCACGTCACCGTCACAGGAACCCTGATCGGGGTCTCCTGGGCGGCCAGCTCACGGACGAGCGGGTACATCATTTTCCCGGCAGGTTCGCCTGCGAGAGGTACGCCGCTGCGCGGCGTAGCACCTCGTTCTCTTGCTCGAGCAACCGGATCCGACGCTTGGCCTCGCGCAACTCACCAGAGTCGCTCACGGCCGTGGCGGGTTTGTTCCCGTCCTGCCGGTCAGCGATGGCGAGCCAGTTAGTCAGGCAGGATTCCGAGATCCCGAAATCGGTCGCGATCTCCTTCAACGTCGTCCCTGCCTCACGAGCGCGAGCCACCTCGATCACGTTCTGTCGGAACTCCTTGGGGTACGGCTTGGGCATGGTGCACATCCTCTCCCGTGGCACCCCACGGCACCACAGAGTCGTTGTCACCTATCCGTGCAGCAGTCCCGCTCCTCCAGAGTTCCGGGTGACGCGAGCCTGTCCGAACTCCTGCTCGCCATGGCCCCAAGTCGTGCTGTCGATCGTGGGGACACAATGGCCTGCCGAATACACCCAGCGGCTGCCGTCAGTCGCCCTCGTTGTGAACCCCAGAGTGCAGTAATCGGTCGAGTCAGTGCCTTGGAACCGTCCGATGTTGATCCCACCCCGCAGGGGTCTTCCGCAGCCGTATCGGTCGGTGCAGGCAGCCGGCTCGCCGCGATCGTAGGTTTTGACAATCTCCACCACGTAGCGGCCGTCACGTTCCAGCGCTTCACGGGCGTCTTCGTAGCGTGCGGGAAGCAGCACCACCACAGCATTAGAGCGATAGTCCAAGGTGACGCCGAAGTCTTCTTTGTCCATTGGCAGGTGCTCAGACAGCGCCGTGGATGCCGCTATTAGGTCGTGAGCGGACCAGCGGACGACTTGGGTGCGGGCGGTCATCGTCGACTCAGACGGGAGGCTGGATGCCAGCTCATCGACGGAGCGCTTGAGGAATCGCTCATCGCGCCCGAAGACCGTCAGAACGTTGCCCGGAAAGTCGAAATGGATACCACCGAACTCCGGGTCAGCAGACCACTTCTCAACTAGCTCATGGCGAACCTGGGCGGTCGAATAGCGCTCGTCCAAGTCTTTGTCGTCGAGCTCGGGCCAGTTGTGCTCATAGACCGGCTGGACCTGCTCGCGAACCTCGTCATGCTCCTTCAACAAGTCCTGCGTCGGCGCGGTCCCGGCCGGTACATCCGTGGCCATACCGGATACACCGGCGACCGCGATAGCCAGCACCCACTTCGAGATTGCCGTCCCTGCTCGCCGTCGCCATGAAATGCGTGATTTCATTGCCCCGCTCCTCCCCGTAGAATGACTAAAGGTAGGGAGTGCGGTAGGGCCAGTCAACCGAGGAATCTTAACGATTGATCCCGCGCCGCGATCGGCTCGCGGGTCGCCGGGCCCCCGAAGGCGACGCGGCGCTGTCAGCATCCCCGTTGCTTCAAAGGGCGTCTCGGTCCGGTCTGATGACGCTCACCGGCCATCGGTAGTGCCGCAATGCATGTCGGTGGGTTCGTCTGGTACCGAAGTCCAGCGGGCCAGGTGGCTGACAGCCTCTGAACGCGCCCCCACGAACGTCCGACATCGGCTACTGGTTTCATTGACGGCATGGCCGGTATCTGACGAGGCTCGGTCTAGGCGTCCGGGTTTGTCGCTCTCATTTCGGCTGCTCACCTCGGTGTGGCTCTCATTTGGCCTGCGCGTCCCCGGACGCCGCCAGAGCGGGAGAGGCTCAAGAGGGGTATGCCCTAGCTCGAAGTAGCGTTGCCCTCCCAGCTCGACAACCCCATCAGGTTCGAGTTCGGAGGACACCATGGACACGACATCGCGAGTCGTCATCGGGATGGACCCCACAAGCGCTCCGTCACGATCGAAGTCATGACCAGTGACGAATCCATCGTCGGCAAGGGCCGATTCGCAACCGACCGGGACGGTCATGCCGCGCTGCGACGGTACGTGCAGGCGTGGCCCGAGCGTGTGTGGGCGATCGAGGGATGTCAGGGCATCGGCAGGCACGTGGCCAACAGGCTCCTGGCCGAAGGCGAGCATGTCCTCGACGTCCCACCCAAGCTGTCCGCGCGGGCGCGGGTGTTCGCCACCGGCCAAGGCCGCAAGACCGACGCCACCGACGCACACTCCGTGGCCCTGGTCGGCACCCGGATGAGCGGCCTGCGCCCGGTGGTCAACGACGAGCAGCTGGCCGTGCTGCGGATCCTGGTCGACCGGCGACGGTCCCTGGGAGAGGAACACACCCGCAAGATGTCGCAGGTCCACCACCTGCTGCTCGGGCTGATCCCCGGCGGAGCGAAGAAGGACCTGTCCGCTGCCCAAGCCAAGAAGCTGCTCGCCACCGTCCGCCCACGCGACGCGGCGGGCAAGACCCGCCGCCGGGTCGCGGCCGAACTGATCACCGACCTAGAGCGGATCTATCAGCGCAAGAAGGCCGCGAACAAGGAGCTGACCGCTCTGGTCGCCGCCACCGGCACCACCCTCATGGACCTGACCGGGATCGGCCCCTCAGGCGCCGCCCGGCTACTCGTCGAAGTCGGTGACATCACCCGGTTCCCCGACAACAACCACTTCGGCTCCTGGACGGGCACCGCCCCCATCGACGCATCCTCCGGGGACAACGTGCGCCACCGCCTGTCCCGCGGTGGCAACCGTCAGATCAACCGCGTGCTGCACATCATGGCCACCGTCCAGCTGCGCAACCCCACCGAGGGCCGCGCCTACTTCGACCGCAGCAAAGCCCGCGGCAAGACCTCCAACGAGTCCATGCGCCTGCTCAAACGCCGACTCTCCGACATCGTGTACCGCACCATGGTCAACGACGCCGCCCGACACATGGCGACGGGCCCGGGAGGGCAACGGGGCAACGACTCTGACTCCAGCGCGGCCGGCTCACAGCCCCACACCAACTCTTCGGACAAGCCACTTCCCGGACCCGCCACCACCGATCCTAGAACCCCCCTCCCGGCCGCCTCTTGACACAGAGGGGAGCCATGTCCGTGAAACACGCCGCACCCGGCGTAGTCCTATCTGGGGCGCTACGACGCGCCACCGGTTCATGCCATGGGAGGCACTCTGACGTCCCAGGCAGGACTCATCCGCCTGTGCTCGTCTCATTCTCAGCGGGTCGCCCGGCGGGCTCGCCTAGGTCTGTCGGTTCGCGACGCGGAGGTCGGGGTCGTTGCGGCGCGTCGCGACCCGGTCGCCGACCGTGAGTGTCTCGCCGCGGCTGGTGGTCACCGTCGGGCGGCCTCCTGAGAGGGGATCGAGGTCCGTGCGCTGCGCGCGGATGGCCGCGTTGAGGTCGGCGACCTGTTCGCGGGTGTCGGCCATGACGAGGTCGCCGGCCGCACCGAGGCGCGCGAGCGCCGCTGTGCGCTCGACGTCGGAGCGGTGCACACGATCTGCCCGCGTGCGAGGAGGGCGTCGAACACCTCGTCGCTTCGGTAGCCCTCGCGCATCCGGAGGCTCAGGATGGCGTAGGCCTCGTCGGTGAATTGGCGCACGGTCTCGAGGGTCACGACCGCCGCCGGGTCCGCGTAGGCGACGGCGTGGTCGAGGACGCCGCCCCGGCCGACGGCCGCGAGCTGGTGGCGGTCCCCGATGAACGCGACCCGGGCGCCGGCTTCCTCGGCGAGGGTGAGGAGCGCACGGGCGGCGTCCTGGTCGAGCATCTCGGCCTCGTCGACCACGAGCAGGTCCCCGGTTCGAAGGGCTGCGGACTCGCAGGGTCCGGGGTCGGACTGCCGGGACCAGTGCCGTCGTCGTCCCAGCGCCACCCGTGTTGCTGGATCAGCCAGGCGGCGGAGTGTCCCTCGGCGCCGGTCTCACGCGCGGCGACGTCGGCGGCCTTCATCGTCGGGGTCACCACGATCAGTTGCCGACCGTGGTACGCCAGGTGCTGTCGGACCGAGCGCAGCACTGTGGTCTTGCCTGCTCCCCAGGGCTCCCTCGACGATCACGAGGGGCGCGGTGCTCGTCAGCGCGCCGACGGCGTCGTCGTTGACGGGCTGCTCCTGATGCGGGTCGAGGCTGTCGGAACGTTGCAGATTGGTGGAGTGATCGGCGCGTCGGGCGATCCGGGCGATGAAGCCCGACGCCACCGCACTGAAGGCCGGCGCGCACAAGGCGCTCGGTGCGTACGGCAGGACGGTGGGCGAGAGCCTCGACAAGGCGGTCGCCCACCTCCGAGATCGCCCAGCACGTCTCGACGAGTGCATCCGAGCACTCATGATCGACGTGCCCCGGGCAGTTGTCTGGCAGAACATCCGCAACTTGTCCGCTCGAGCCAAGAATATCGAAGGCCTTTCGGACCACCGCTGACAGTGACCTGATCACGCCGCTCCGTCCCAGAGGCCCTCCGCGAGGTCGTCACGGTCGTGACCGGCCCGTCGCTGCTTGACGCGCCGGACGGCCCCGGTGAGCACTTTCACGGCTTGCGCCACGTCACCTTTGCGGTCCGCGAGGACAACGGCATCCCCACAGCATGGCCCAGGCGGGTGACCTCGGCGGGAGGGCGTCAGCCGCTCATGGCGTTGCTGCCGTCGGACATGACGGCAGACATCAGCCCGAACAGGTTGCCGTCCGGGTCGAACAGGTAGCCGCCACGGCCGACGCCCTCCATGTCCTCCAGGGGTGAGGCCTCGCTCGCTCCCAGCGCCAGGGCCCGCGCGAAGACCTCGTCAACGCCGGTCTCGACCCCGACCACGATGTTGCACCCGTTGATGGGTGCCCCGGGCTCCGGTGCAGGGCCCTCCCGCTGGGTCAGCCCGCCGTTTATGCCGTGGCCGGGGGCGTCGACCCCAGCAGCACCCTCACCGGTGTCGATGACCCAGTACGGCACGTCGCCGAAGCGCGAGAACGACCAGCCGAACAGGTCACCGTAGAAGTCGATGAGGACCTGAGGCTCGCTCGCGTGGATCTCGAAGTGGACGACGAGGTGGGTCATGGCGCCTCCTTGGGGACGGAGCGGCGGACGCCGCCGGGAGCGGCCACGCTACTCGCGGGGGCGGTCCGCGGCATCCTCGTAGGATCGCGGATCCTCGATCGGCTCCAGGTGGCACACGACGTCGATGTCCGGGAACTCGGCATCCAGCGCAGTCGAGATGTCCTCGATGAGGTCGTGTCCGCGCTGCACCGACCAGGCGCCCGGCACGAGCAGGTCGAACTGCATGAACCGGCGGTGACCGGCCTCGCGGGTCATCAACCGGTGCCAGGTGACCTCGTGCGTGGTGAAGCGGCCCAGCACCGCCCGGATGGTGTCGTTGTCCTCCTTGGGCAGGGCGACGTCCATCAGACCCGCCGACGCGCTGCGGATCAACCGCCACCCGGTGACGAGGATGTTCAGCCCGACGGCGAACGCCACGACCGGGTCGAGCCGCTCCCACCCGGTGAGCGTGACGAGCAGCACCCCGACGACCACGCCGACCGAGGTCAACACGTCCGTCATCAGGTGCTTGCCGTCGGCCGTCAGCGTGATCGAACGGTGCTTGGCCCCCGCTCGCAGCAGCACCACCGCGACAAGGCCGTTGACCACCGATGCCACGACCGACACCGCGAGCCCGATCCCGACGTTCTCGAGCGGCCGCGGGTTGAGGAACCGCTCGATCGAGGTCGCGAGGATCACCGCGGCCGCGACGAAGATCATCAGCCCTTCGAGGGCCGCGGAGAAGTACTCGGCCTTGCTGTGCCCGAAGTGGTGGTTCTTGTCGGCCGGCATGATCGCCACCCGCAGCGCCACGAGCGCCACGATGGCGGCGACGAGGTTGACGACCGACTCCGCGGCATCCGAGAGGAGCCCGACCGACCCGGTGATCTGCCACGCGACGGTCTTCAGCGCGATGGTGAGCAGCGCCGCCGCGATCGCCAGCCACGCGAAGCGCGTCAGATCGACGGGCTCGGCGCGTTCGCGGGGGCTGGGGTGCGTCACGCAGCCATTGTGCTCCCAGCGCTCAGCGCCCGAAGACCCGCACCAGGGTGTCGACGATCTCCTCGACCTCCCACGTCATCGTCGCCGGCCCGACACCGAACTCGGTCCACGACCACCCGGGCACCTCGGATGCCGCCCACCGCGGCGTCAGGGCAACCTGCTCGCGCTCCATCGTGGTGACCCGACGCTCGTTGACGTCGTCGACGTCGCGCTCGACGTGGATGCGAAAGGCGGTCGTGTGCGGCGGGGACGGACTGACCCGGATGCCGTTGGCCTGAAGTCCCGCGGCGATCGTCACCGCGCGCTCGTGGTACTCCGCCATCCGCGGCAGCTCCCGATCCAGGCCGCGCAGTGCAGCGACGGCGTACGGCATCAGGGTGAACAGCGTTCCGCCCATCCGGGTGCGCCACCGTCGCGCCTCGGCGATCTGATCGACGGGCCCCGCGAGCGCGGCACCGGCCAGCCCGCCGAGGCCCTTGTAGAACGAGACGTAGACGCTGTCGGCCAGGTCGGCGATCTGCGCGGGGGAGTGCCCCAACGCGGGCGCGGACTCCCAGATGCGCGCCCCGTCGAGGTGCAGCGGTACGCCTCGCTCCCGGCACGCCTGGCTGAAGGCCACGAGGTCGTCCCAGCTGGGCAGGAGGAACCCGGCGTCGCGCAGGGGCAGCTCGAGCAGCGCGGCTCCCAGAGGGCCCGGGATCGCCGCGAGGTCATCGACCCCGGGAACGCTCGGCCCGTGGGTGAGATGCTCGAAACGGAAGCCGTGGAGCAGCCGGGGGCCGTCGTCCTCGCTGCTCAGCAGGTGCGACAGCGCCGGGATCGCCACGCGCCGCGATCCCCGGGCGTCGCACCACACCCGCAGCATCGACTGCTGCGCCATGACCCCGCTGGGGAAAGCCGCCACGGCCGGCTTGCCGAGCAGGTCGGCGAGCCGGGCCTCGAGCGCGGCCACCTGGCCGTGGTCGCCGTAGCGGTCCCACGCCCCGGCGTCGGCCCCCATGCCGGCCGCCACGTCGGCCCCGGCCTCGGCCCGGGCCCCCGTCCTCGCGCCCGGGTCCGCACCCAGGTCCGCGACCACGTCAGCGAGGTCACGCAGCTCGTCGGCGGGTGTGGGCGGCATCCGGCCGGTGAGCCAACGGGTCACCCCGGCCTCGGCGGCGCGCGCACGATCGGACGGTGACAGGGGCTGGGCGGGGTCGGTGGCCATGAAGCCATCCTGCCCGGCCCGGGTGTGGCCAACGCCTCGGGCTCAGACGGGTGCGCTCAGCCCCGGGGAGGAGGACGATGGAGGCATGGAGGACACAGTGGTCACCAGTTCCGTTCCTGCACCGTCCGGCGCCGTTCTCGCCGCCCTCGACGGCTCCCCGGCCGACGGGCCGCTCCTTGACTGGGCGGCTGACGAGGCCGCCCGGCTCGGCGCCCCGCTGCGGCTGGTCACGGCGGTCGACCCCGGCATCCAGCTCACGCCGTACGACGCCATCGTCACCGGTGCACCGAACCTGTCCGACCAGCTCGAGACCGACGCCCAGCGACTCCTCGAGGCAGCGGCCGAGCGTGCCGGTGCGCGCCACCCGGGGTTGCACGTCGCCACCTCGGCGCCGTGGGGGCCCGCGGCCGCCTCGATCGTGCGGATGGCCGAGGGTGCACGCCTCGTCGTCGTCGGGGCCCCGGCGCGTGCCCTGCTCGAACGCATCCTGCTGGGGTCCGTGGCCCTACCCGTCGTCGCCCACGCCCCGTGCCCCGTCGCCGTCATCCCGGCCGACACGGAGGTCATGCCGCCGCGATCCATCGTGGTCGGCGTGGACGGCAGCGAGCGCAGTGGCCGCGCGGTGGCGCTGGCCGCACAGATGGCTGCCGCCTCGGGTGCGGCGCTCACGGCCGTCATCGCGTGGCACCTCGAGGTCGTCGACGGCGTGGTCGTCACCGAACCCGGGACGCCGCGGTGGGATGCCGTGGAGCAGCGGTACGCGTCCCGCGCCCACCAGGTGGTCGACCCGGTCGCTGCGAGCCACCCCGACCTGGCGATCGACGTGCGCGTGGTGCACGCGACGGCGCCCGTGGCGCTGCACGACGTCGCCGAAGAGCTCGACGCCGACCGGGTCGTGGTCGGCAGCCGTGGGGTCGGCGGCTTCCGGGGGCTGCTCCTCGGATCGGTGAGCCGCCGCGTCATCGAGCAGGCCGGGCGCGTGGTCGTCGTCTCGCGCTGAACCCCGTCAGGGCGGCCGCGTCGAAAAGGTCAGGTCGGCTGCGCCGCGAACGGCCAGCCGTCGACCATGCCCGGCTCGCGGCCCGCCTCGACGTAGTGCTCGTGCCCGAAGAAGACGCTGAAGATCTCGGGCGGCATCGACAGCATCATCCCGACGTCGCTCGTCTGGCTCGCGTGCGCCTGGAGGGCCGCACGGCGCTGGTCGAGCCGATCACGGACGTCGACCCGCCAGTGGATCGCGGACTCCGGTTCGCCGAGCGGGTTGCCGTCGTCCATCGGTTGGTCCGGGTCGAACACGTCGTCCTCCGACGCGCCCGCGGCCCGTGCCCCCTCGGCGAGGCGCCGCATGGCGTCACGGTTCATCGTCGACTCCAGCACCCGAGGCCGTCGTGCTGCCAGGGCCGCGGCGGCGTGCAGCACCTCGTGGACGCGCACGTGGTCCGGGTGGCCGTAGCCGCCGTGCCAGTCGTAGCCGACGACGACGTCGGCGTCCTCCTCGTCGAGGATGGCGGCGAACCGTGCGGCGGCCTCCTCGAGCGGGGCGGCCACGAAGGCCCCGTCGTGGGAGTTCTGCTCCCAGCCGGTCATGCCCGAGTCGGCGTAGCCGAGCCACTCGACGCGGTGCAGCCCGATCGCCGCAGCGGAGGCCGCCGCCTCGACCCGGCGGCGGTCGACCACGCTCTCGCCGGGGGCGAGGTCGTCCGGGACCTCGCCGTGGTCACCGTTGGTCGCGAAGACGACGACGACGCGGCTGCCCTCGGCGACGGCGCGAGCCATCGAGCCGGAGGTCTGCGAGGCCTCGTCGTCGGGGTGGGCATGGAGGAAGACGATGGTGTGCACCGGGACAGTGTGCACAAGATCGCGACCGCCTACTCTCCATTCCATGCGCATCGCGGTCACCGGAGGATCCGGCAAGCTCGGTCGGCACGTCGTGGAGCACCTGCGGGGCTGCGGCCACGACGTCGTCGTGCTCGACACCCACGGGCAGCGGTGGAGCGGGTGGTTGGCCGTCGACCTCACCGACTACGGCCAGGTCGTCGACGCCCTCAGTGGGGTGCGCGGTGAACAACCACCGGTGGATGCCCTGGTGCACCTGGCCGCGATCCCGGCTCCCGGCCTGCACACTGACGTGGCGACCTTCCGCAACAACATGCTGACCACCTTCAACGTCCTGCACGCCGCCACCCGCCTCGGCATCGACAAGGTCGTCATGGCCTCGAGCGAGACGGTGCTCGGCCTGCCGTTCGACACCCCGCCGCCGTACATCCCCGTCGACGAGGAGTACCCGGCTCGTCCCGAGTCCGTCTACTCCCTCGGCAAGCACCTCGAGGAGACGATGGCCATCGAGCTGTGTCGCTGGCACCCGCAGCTCTCGGTCACCGCGCTGCGCTTCTCGAACGTCATGGACGTCGAGGACTACGCCCAGTTCCCGTCCTTCGACGCCGATGCCGCGCTGCGCCGCTGGAACCTCTGGGGCTACATCGACGGTCGCGACGGCGCCCAGGCCGTGGAGAAGTCGTTGGCGTACACCGTGCCGGGCTTCGACTGCTTCATCATCGCCTCGCCCGACACCGTGATGAGCCGCAGCAACGCAGACCTGGTCGCCGAGCAGTTCCCGGGTGTCGAGGTCCGCGGCGACCTCGGGGAGCACGACACCCTGCTCTCGATCGACAAGGCGCGACGGGTGCTCGGCTACGACCCGCAGCACTCGTGGCGTGGCGAGGTCTGAGCGACCCGCCCGGCTTGGCAGGATGGGGCCATGGACCCCGTCGCCCCGTCACCCCGACTCGTCGAGCTCGCCCACGCCCACGGCGTCGCGACGGAGTACTGGGACTGGCAGGGCCAGCACGTCACGGTGACGGCGCCGGCGATCACCGCCGTGCTCACTGCGCTCGGAGTCGACAGCGACGGCGACGAGCAGGTCGAACGGGCGCTGGCCGAGGTCGACCTCGCCCCGTGGCGGCGCACCCTCCCGGCCACCGTGGTGGCCCGTGAGGGGTGGACCCCCTGGGTCTTCGCCCACGTGCCAGCCGGCACCGGCATCCGCCTCACGGTCCACCTCGAGGACGGCTCGGTGCGCGACGTGCGTCAGGTCGACCGGTGGGTGCCGGACCGCGAGGTCGACGGCGTCGCCGTCGGTGAGGCAACCTTCGAGCTTCCGGGTGACCTGCCGCTCGGGTGGCACCGCATCGTCGCCGACGTGGATGCCGACCCGATCGACCCCCGCACCGTCGAGGCCACGCTCGTGGTCACCCCCCACCGGCTCGAGCTGCCCCCTGCCCTGGCGCAGGGGCGCGTCGTGGGGCTGGCGGCGCAGCTGTACCAGGTGCGCTCGGCCGACTCCTGGGGGGTGGGGGACCTCGGCGACCTCGGTGAGCTGGCCGCCTGGGCCGCCACCGAGCACGACGCCGACTTCGTGCTCATCAACCCCCTGCACGCCGCGCAGCCGGTGGCGCCGATGGAGCCCTCGCCCTACCTGCCGACCACGCGGCGCTTCGTCAACCCCCTCTACCTGAGGGTCGCGGACGTGCCCGAGACCGCCGACCTCGACGACGCGGCATCCGCCAAGGTCGCCGCGTTCGGCGCGGTGGCGGCGGCGCTGAACTCCGTCGACCGGATCAACCGGGATGACGCCTGGGCCGCGAAGCGCGAGGCCCTGTGGATCGTGTTCAGTGCCGGCCGCACGGCGGAGCGCGACCAGGCATTCGCCGACTTCTGTGCGCGCGAGGGCAGCGGCCTCACGACCTTCGCCACGTGGTGCGCCATCGCCGACGAGCACGGTCTGCCGTGGACGACCTGGCCCGCCGAGCTCCAGGACCCGGACTCCGTCGCGGTCGCCCTGTACCGCGAGGACCACCTCGAGGCCGTGACCTTCCACCAGTGGCTGCAGTGGCAGCTCGAGGAGCAGCTGGCCGGCGCCCAGCGCACCGCCCAGGATGCCGGGATGCCGCTCGGCATCGTGCACGACCTCGCCGTGGGGGTGCACCCGGTCGGGGCCGACGTCTGGGGCCTCGGGGACGCCCTCGCCACCGGGGTCACCGTCGGCGCCCCGCCCGACCAGTTCAACCAGCTCGGTCAGGACTGGAGCCAGCCACCGTGGCGCCCCGACCGCCTCGCGGACCTGGGCTACGGCCCGTTCCGCGACATGGTGCGCACCGTGCTGCGTGACTCCGGCGGCATCCGGGTCGACCACATCATCGGCCTGTTCCGGCTCTGGTGGATCCCCGCGGGCGGCACCCCCGCTGACGGCACCTACGTGCACTACGACCACGAGGCGCTGCTCGGCATCCTCGTGCTGGAGGCGCAGCGGGCCGGGGCCGTCGTCATCGGTGAGGACCTCGGCGTCGTCGCGCCGCACGTGCGCGACTACATGAGCGAGCGGGGGCTGATCGGCACCTCGATCCTGTGGTTCGAGTGGGAGGGCGATCGGCCCAAGCCGCCCGAGCACTACCGCGACCTGTGCATGTCGACCGTGACGACGCACGACCTGCCGCCGTCAGCGGGATACCTGCTGCTCGAGCACATCGCGATCCGCGAGTCACTGAGGCTGTTGACCCGCCCGGTCAAGGAGGAGCGCGCGATCGAGGAGGCGTCCATCGCCCGGCTGCGCGACGCCTGCATCGAGCGCGGGTTGCTCTCGCCGGATGCCGTGGATGACGTCGACGCGGTCGTCGCCGCCCTGCACCGGTGGATGGCGCTCACGCCGAGCCGCATGGTCGCCGTGGCGCTCGCGGACGTGGTGGGGGACCGGCGGGCGATCAACCAGCCGGGGACCAGCGATGAGTACCCGAACTGGCAGGTGCCGCTCGCCGGACCCGACGGGGAGGTCGTCTCGCTCGAGGGCGTGCGCACGTCACGTCTGGCGGGGCCCCTGTTCCGTGCCCTGCACGGCAGTTCGGGCCACGACTGACCGCAGCCGCTCACTCGACCGGGCCGGGGCCTGCGCCTGTGGGTAAGTCGCGGGCGGCTGAGCCAGTTCCCGGCACCCTTGGGCCGTGGGGGGTCTACAGCTGCCACGGTCGCTGGCCTCTCGCCCCTTCACGGTGGTGCAGGGGCGGGAGGCCGGGCTGCGGCTGTCTGAACTGCGCTCGCGCAGCTTGTCCGCGCCGACCTGGGGAGTTCGGGCGGCGTCCGCCCCTACGACAGTGCGCGAGCGGGCGGTCGCCTTCGCCGTCGGGATGCCCGAGGACGCCGCCTTCTCCCACGTCAGTGCCGCGCAGCTGCTTCACCTCCCCCTGCCGAGTGCGCTCGAGCCGCAGGTCCTGCTCGACGTCACCCGCCCCACGTCGATGGCGCAGGTTCGCAGGGCCGGGTGCCGGGGACACCGGGGTCTCGAGCGGCGGGAGGTGCTGGACCTCGACGGGCTGCGCGTCGTGGGGCCGGCGGACACGTGGTGTGACCTCGGTGAGCTCTCCGCTGCCGAGTTCGGGGTCGACGACCTGGTCATCGTCGGGGACGTCGTCGTGAACCGGCTCGCACCGGGTGGCCTCGCGACCCTGCGTGCTGCCCTGGAGTCGAGAAATCGACCGCGGGGCAAGGCCCGGCTCACCGAGGCGCTGACGCTGGTTCGGGTTGGCTCGCGCTCGCCGATGGAGACCCGGTCGCGGCTGATGTTCCACCGGGCGGGCTTTCCCGAGCCGGCCCTGAACGCCGCCGTCTTCGACTCCCGGGGTGGATGGCTGCTCGAAGGTGACCTCGTGTGGCACCAGCAACGGGTGATCGGGGAGTACCAGGGGGTCGACCACGCCTCCCGCAAGCGCCGCAGCACCGACAGCTTTCGCACCGGGCTCGCCGGGGACGAGGACTACACCGTCATCGAGATCTACGCCGAGGACGTCTACGGCCGCGCCCGCCGCTGCACCCTGCTCCGTCGCTTCGCCCGAGCGATGGACCTCGACCCCACCACGCTGCAGATCGAGTGAGCGCAACACGCCGGGCCCGCCGAATCGCGAGCGGCGTGTTGCGCTCACTCGACTGCTGGGCTCGCGACGGCATCGCACCCTCAGCGGCCGAGGGCCCTGCGCAGCGCCGCCTGGAGCCGTCCGGGCGCCTGCTCGCGCAACGAGTACCGGGCCCGCACGAGCGGGACGTCGACGGTGAGCACCCGGGTCAGGTCGATGGGCGTGCCCGACACGACCGCGTCGACGACACCGGCGTCGACCATGGCGCGGATCGTGGCCTCGAGGTCGCGGGTCTGGCCCTGGCCGTAGCCCATGGCCGGCAGGATGCCGCGCGCGTTGGGGTAGCGCTCGTACGTGTCCGCCAACGCGCCCACCGCGAACGGCGTCGGGTCGACGATCGCGGACGCCCCGGCATCCCTCGCGCCGACCACGCCGGCCCCGAAGGACATCGACCCGTGCGTGAGGGTGGGGCCGTCCTCGACGACGACGACCCGTCGCCCGGTGACCGCTGCCGGGTCGTCCAGGGTCACCGGGCTGTCGCAGCGCAGGACCTCTGCCCCGGGGTTCAGCGCCTGCACCGACGCCTCGACGGCGGCGATGTCCTCGGCGGTCGCGGAGTCGCACTTCGCGATGATGACCAGGTCGGCCATCCGCACGTTGGCCTCACCCGGGTGGTAGGCGGCCTCGTCGCCTGGCCGTAGCGGGTCGGCGAGCACGATGTGCAGGTCGGGGACGTAGAACGGCAGGTCGTTGTTGCCGCCGTCCCACAGCACGACGTCCGCCTCGGCCTCTGCCTCGCGCAGGATGGCGCCGTAGTCGACGCCGGCGTAGACGACGACCCCGGCGTCGATGTGCGGCTCGTACTCCTCGCGCTCCTCGATCGTGCAGTCGTGCCGCACGAGGTCCTCGGGGGTCTCGAAGCGCTGGCAGGCCTGCGCAGCGAGGTCGCCGTACGGCATCGGGTGGCGGACCGCCACGACCCGCAGCCCCATCGACTGCACCAGGGTGGCGACGTGGCGGGTGGTCTGGCTCTTGCCCACCCCGGTTCGCACCGCGGTCACGGCGATGACCGGGCGACGCGAACGCAGGGTCGTGCGGTGGGCCCCCGGCACGACGAAGTCGGCACCGGCGGCGACCACGCGCGATGCGAGGTGCATGACCTGGGTGTGCGCCAGGTCGGAGTACGCGAGCACGACGGTGTCCACCCGCTCACGGGCGATGAGCGACTCCAGGCCGGACTCGTCGACGATCGGGATGCCGTGGGGATAGAGGGGCCCGGCGAGCGCGGGTGGGTAGGTGCGGCCGTCGATGTCGGGAATCTGCGTCGCCGTGAACGCGACGACCTCACAGCGGGGTTCGTCGCGGTACAGGACGTTGAAGTCGTGGAAGTCGCGTCCCGCGGCACCCAGGATGAGGATGCGTTCGCGAGGGTCCGCCGAGGTCGAGGTGCTCATGGCGTGCTCCGTCACGGCTGGGTCGACCGCGGGGTGCGGGACCCGCCGATGCCGACGTTACTCCGGTGCGGCAGTCGCGCACTCAGGACGTGACGGGAGAGGCAGGCACGCCCGAGGGTGCGGGGAGCAGGGCGGCGAAGCGCTGCGCGAACACCCGCCAGGTGCTCTGGAGGTGCTCACGGGCCGCTGTCACCCGCGCGAGCAGGGCTTCTTGCTCTGCCGTGATGCCGTCGGGGGAGTCCCAGCGCAGCCACGCGGCAAACACGTCGGGCGAGGTTTCCGGGTGGAACTGCACCCCCCAGGCGCTCGGCCCGAAGCGCAGGGCCTGGGGCCGCCCGTCGGGGAGGGTGGCGAGCACGCTGGCACCCTCCGGCACCTCGAGCACGACGTCGTCGTTGTAGTGCACCGCCAGCGCGCCGTCGACCCCCGCGAGCAGCGGGTCGCTCGCCCCCTCATCCGTGAGGGCCACCGGGACGACACCGGTGGTGCGGCCCGACGGGCTGCGACCCACCGACCCACCGAGGGCCACCGAGGCCAGTTGGTGCCCCAGGCACACCCCGAGGGTGGGGACCTCGCGCGCCACGGCATCCGCGAGGAGGGCGCGGGTGGGGGCCAGCCACGGTGCGACGGCGTCGTCGCAGGCGCCCATCGCCCCGCCGAGGACGACGAGGCCGTCGTGGTCACCGACGGTGTCCGGCACGACCTCACCGAGGTGGCCGCGGACCACGGTCAGCCCCAGTCCGAGGTCGTTCCACCACTGCCCGAGCCAGGCCGCCGGGGCGTCGTTCTCGTGCTGGATCACGAGCAGTCGAGGGCTCATGGCGGGTCAGCCTAGCTGCGTGCCGACCAGTGCTCCGATGCCGTACGTGACCGCCATCGCGAGCAGGCCCCCGGCGACCACGCGCACCGTCGCGCGACGGGCGTCGGCATCGCCGAGGCGGGCGCTGACCCAGCCCGTGGCGGCCAGCGCGAGCACGACGGCCGCGACGGTGACGGGCACCCTCCACGGCAGGGGCGGCAGCAGGATGGCCAGCAGGGGGAGCAGTGCCCCCAGGGTGAAGGCGAGCATCGACGCCCAGGCCGCCTGCCACGGGTTGGCGTGCTGGGTCGGGTCGATCCCCAGCTCGGCCTCGGCGTGGGCGCCCAGGGCGTCGTGGGCGGTCAGCTGTTCGGCCACCTGGCGGGCCAGGTCGGGGGTCAGGCCCTTGGCGGCATAGATGCCGGCCAGCTCGGCCAGCTCGGCCTCGGGCTCCTCGTCGAGCTCGCGGATCTCCTTGGCGATCAGGGCCTTCTCGGTGTCGCGCTGCGTGCTCACCGAGACGTACTCGCCGACGGCCATGCTCATCGCCCCGGCGGCGAGCCCGGCCATCCCCGCGGTGAACACCGCGCCCCGGTCGGTGGTCGCCGCGGCCACGCCGATGACCAGGCCAGCGGTGGACACGATGCCGTCGTTGGCGCCGAGGACGCCCGCCCGCAACGCGTTGAGCCGGCCGGCGATCGACCCGTCGTGGGCCTCGAGGTGCTCGGGTGCCGTGCCCGGCGAGGTGTCAGTCACGAGCGGTTGCCCCCTGGGACGCCGCGGCCGCCGAGATCCGGTGGGCCAGCTCGATGTCGAGCTGGGTCAGGCCTCTGGCGTCGTGGGTGGTCAACAACCAGTGCGTGGTGCGCCAGCGGATGTCGATGTCCGGGTGGTGGTTCATCTGCTCGGCCTCGTCGGCTGCTGCCTCGACGAGCCGGATCGCCGCGGGGAAGTCGGGTGCCTCGAACGTGGCGACCAGGCTCTCGTCGCGGCGGGACCACCCGGGCAGCCCGGCGAGCTGGGTGTCGACCTCGTCAGCGGAAAGGAGTCGGCTCATGGGGCCATTGTGGACCCGGCGACGGATGCCGTCCGCGCGGGGTGCGCGGACGGTATCCGATGTGCGCCGGGCAGGTCAGATGACCTCGGTCACGGATGCCGGGCCGGTGAAGGTGTCGTCGTCGAGGGCCCCGGCGTCGCCGCCACCCGGAGTGACGTACACCGGTGACACGTCGTGGGGGCGGATCTCCCCGCTGGCGATCTGCTCGACCCAGTGACAGGCCACCCGGTGGCTGGGGTCGACACCGTCGACCTGCACCACGCGCAGCATCGGCCGCTCGTCGGCGCACTTGGTCTCCTGGCGCCACGGGCAGCGCGTGTGGAACCGGCAGCCCGGGGGTGGGTTGGACGGCGAGGGCAGGTCGCCCGTCAGCAGGATCTGCTCACGGGTGTCCTCGACGCTCGGATCGGGCACCGGCACGGCCGACAGCAGCGCGCGCGTGTAGGGGTGCAGGGGCTGGGCGTAGAGGTCGTCGGCGCTGGCCTCCTCGACGAGCCCGCCGAGGTACATGACCCCGATCCGGTCGCTGATGTGTCGCACGACGGCGAGGTCGTGCGCGACGACGAGGTAGGTGAGGTCGAACTCGTCCTGGAGCTCCTCGAGCAGGTTGATGACCTGGGCCTGCACCGAGACGTCGAGGGCGCTCACCGGCTCGTCGGCGACGATGAGCTTGGGCTCGACCGACAGCGCCCGGGCGATGCCGATGCGCTGACGCTGACCACCGGAGAACTCGTGCGGGTACTTGGTCAGGGCAGCCGCAGGCAGGCCGACGGCCGCGAGCAGTTCGCGCAGCCGCTTCTTCGTGCTCGCCCCGTCGGTGTCCAGGCCGTGGGCGCGCATGCCCTCGACGAGCAGCGACTCCACCGACTGGCGGGGGTCCAGGCTGCTCATCGGGTCCTGGAAGACCATCTGGATGTCCTTGCGCCGCCGACGCAGCTCCTCCCCGCGCAGGGAGGCGATGTCGGTGCCGTCGAGGATGACGCTGCCCTCGGTGGGCGGTTCGAGGTTGAGGATCGCCTTGCCGAGGGTGGACTTGCCGCAGCCGGACTCGCCGACGAGGCCGTAGGTCTCGCCGCGTCGGATCTGCAGGTCGACGCCGTCGACGGCGTAGACGTGGCCGACGACCTTGTCGAAGATGACGCCCCGCTTGATGGGGAAGTGCACCTTGACGCCGCGGACGTCGACGAGGACGTCGCGTTCGTTGCCGGAGGGTGGGGTTGCCTGGGTCGTCGTGTCGGTCATCACGTCACCTCACGGGGTTGTGGCAGCGCAGGGACCGGCGGCCGGTCTCGTCCAGCACCGGGGTGGTGTGGACGCAGGCGTCGACCGGCTGAGAGCACCGCGGCGCGAACGCACAGGCGTTGTCCCACGGCAGGTTGTCCGCCACCGACCCGGGGATCGGCGTCAGCTTCTCGCCGCGCGGGGCGTCGAGGCGGGGGATGGAGGCCAGCAGTCCGTTGGTGTACGGATGCCGGGGGTCGGCGAAGAGTTCGTGACGCTCACCGCGCTCGACGATGCGGCCGGCATACAGGACGTTGACCTCGTCGCAGAGGCCGGCGACGACACCGAGGTCGTGGGTGATCATCACGAGCGCGGTGCCGGTGTCCTGGACGAGTTCCTTGAGCAGCGCGAGGATCTGCGCCTGGATCGTCACGTCCAGGGCCGTCGTCGGCTCGTCGGCGATGAGCAGCCGTGGGGCACACGCGACCGCCATGGCGATGAGCGCCCGCTGCCGCATGCCCCCACTCATCTGGTGGGGGTAGTCCTTCAGCCGACGGTCCGGGTCGGGGATGCCGACCTTCTTGAGCAGGTCGCGGGCCACCGGCGTCGCGGCCTTGCGGGACATGCTGCGGTGCCGCTCGAGCACCTCGGTGACCTGCAGCCCCACCGGGACGACGGGGTTCAGGGACGACAGCGGATCCTGGAAGATCATCGCGATGTCGCGTCCGCGGCGTTCGCGCTTGGCCTTCTCGTCCAGGGCCAGCAGGTTGACGCCCTCGAAGGAGGCCTCGCCCTCGACGACGTTGCCCCGCTTGGGGAGCAGGCCCATGATCGCGAGCGAGGTCACCGACTTGCCGCAGCCGGACTCACCGACGAGGCCGACCGTCTGACCGGGGCGCACGTCGAAGCTCACGCCGTCGACGGCCTTGAACGGCTTCTCGCCGCGGCGGGTGAACGTCACCCGCAGATCACGCACCGACAGCAGCGGCGCGTCACCGCGAGTGGTCGTGGGGGGAGGGGATGCCGTGGCGGTCACCTCGTCACCTCCTGCTCTTGGGGTCGAGGGCCTCACGCAACGACTCGCCCATCAGGGTGAAGCCGAGGGCGACGAAGACGATGCACAGGGCGGGGTAGATGGCCAGGTGCGGGTAGTCCTGGATGTACTGCTGAGCCTGGCCGAGCATCTGGCCCCATTCGGGCTTGGCGTCGTCGGGGTTGCCGAGACCGAGGAAGGACAGCGCGGCCGCGTCGATGATGGAGGTGGCGAGCACCAGGGTCGACTGCACGATGACCGGCCCGAGTGAGTTGGGCACCATGTGGCGGAAGATGATCGCGCTGCGCTTGACGCCGAGGGCCCGGGCTGCGAGCACGTGGTCGCTGGACCGCTGGGCCAGCATCGAGCCACGCAGCAGTCTGGCGAAGATCGGGATCTGCACCACCGCGATGGCGATGATGACCGTCCACTGGCTGGGCTGGCGCGCCAGTGCCGCGATGGAGACGGCGAGCAGGAGCGAGGGGATCGAGAGCATGACGTCGACCGCGCGCATGACGAACGAGTCGACCGCGCCGCCGAAGGCACCGGCGAGGATCCCGAGGATGAGACCACCCAACAGACCCAGCAGGGTTGCTGCGACGCCGACGAGCAGGGTCTGGCGGCTGCCGACGATGAGGCGGGAGAGCAGGTCTCGACCCCGGTCGTCCCCACCGAGGGGGAACCCGGCCTGCGGCCCCGGGATGGGGTTGGACTGCCGGCTGACCTGGTCGATGAGCAGGCGGGCGTCGGGGTCGTGCGGCGCGATCCACGGCGCGATGATCGCGACGAGGATGAACAGGCCGGTGATGGCGGCACCCAGCAGGAACACCGGGTCGCGGCGAAGGCGTCGCCACGCGCTCGCGATGAGGGAGACGCCGGGGGCCTCGTCGACGGTGCCGGCGTCGTCGACGACCACGCTCGAGGCCGCGAGGTCGTCGATCCGCTGCTTGCGGGCGTTCATCGGGTTGCGGGGGCTCATCGGGCACGCACCCTCGGGTCGATGATCGCGTAGGAGATGTCGACGATCAGGTTCACCAGGACGTAGATCGTCGCGGTGGCGAGGATGAGCACCTGGAGCACTGCGTAGTCGCGCTGGGTGAAGGCCTGCGCGAGGGTGGAGCCGATGCCGCCGAAGTTGAACACCGTCTCGGTGAGCACGGCGCCGGCGAGCAGGCCACCGGTCTGCAGGCCGATCGTCGTGACGACGGGGAGCAGCGCGTTGCGCATGACGTGGCGGGCCCGGATGACCTGGGCGGTCAGGCCCTTGGCCTCGGCGGTGCGCACGTAGTCCTCGTCGAGGACGTCGAGCACGGACGCGCGGGTGATCCGGAAGATGACGGCGAACGGGATGGTCGCGAGGGCGATCGCGGGGAGGACGAGGTGGCGCAGGGCGTCGGCGGAGCAGTCGAACTCCCGGGTCAGCACACCGTCGAGCACGAAGAAGTTGGTCACCCGGGTGCAGCCCAGAGCGGCATCCTGACGGCCTGAGACGGGGAAGGTCTGGGTCTCGATGGCGAACCAGTACTTGAGGAGGAAGGCGAGGAAGAAGACGGGGACGGCGACCCCGATGAGCGAGAGCACCACGGCGCCGTTGTCGATGCTCGACCCGTGCCGCTTGGCCGCCACGTAGCCCAGTGGGATGGCGAACACGATGGCGATCGCCATGGCGATGATGCTGAGTTCGATGGTTGCCGGAAGGCGGGTGAAGAAGATCTCGAGCGCATCACGCCCGGGAAGCACGGCCGTCGAGGCGCCGAAGTCGCCCTGGGCCGCCCGCTGGAGGAACTTCAGGTACTGCACGTACACCGGTTGGTCGAGGCCGAACGCCTTCTCCAGCGCCGCCCGTGACTCGTCCGTGGCGCGCTCGCCGAGGATGGCGGACACCGGACCGCCGGGGAGGGATCGCAGCCACAGGAAGAGCAGCAGCGAGAGCACGAACACCACCCCGACCATCTGGATGAGCCGTCTGATGATGAATCTCGCCAACGGGTGCTCCTTGGTGCTCCGGTGAGACAGCGGTGGCCGCCTCGGACCCTAGTGGTTCGAGGCGGCCACCGCACGGGATGAACGACTGATTTCAGTCGCCCTGGCTCACTTGCTGCTGACCGTGACCTGGTCGAACATCTCGGCGGTCAGCGGGCTCGCGACGAGACCCTCGACCTTCGAGCTGACGACGAGCGCCGGCGGCGAGTGGCTGATCGGCAGGCCGGGGATGTACTCCTCGGCGATCTGCTTGTTGATCAGCTCGTAGGCGGCCTTGCGCTCGGCCTCGTCGACGATCGCGTCCGCGGCCTTGAGGTCCTCGGACAGCTTCTTGCCCCACGGGTGGGCGCTGGTCTGGAAGTCGTTCTGCTCGTAGTTGGAGAAGAACGTGCCCAGGAAGTTGTCCGCGGCGTTGTAGTCACCGGTCCAGCCGAGCAGCCACGCGTCGTAGTTGCCCGCGCTGGCGTCGTCCAGGTAGCCACCGTTCCACGGCTTGCTGACGACCTCGACCTTGACGCCGACGGCCTCGAGGTCCTTCTTGAAGGCGTCGTGGATCTTCTGCGGGTCCGGCATGTACGGACGCGAGACCTCGGTCGGGAAGGCGAACTGCAGGGTCATGCCCTCGGCGCCGGCCTCCTTGAGCAGGGTCTTGGCCTTCTCCGGGTCGTAGGCGTTGGGCTGCAACGAGGTGTTGTAGCCGGAGACGGCCTCGGGCATGAACTGGCTCGCGGCCAGCGCACCCTCGGGCAGCTGGGTCTTGACCATCTGGTCACGGTTGATCGCGTGGGAGAGGGCCTGGCGGACCTTGAGGTCCTTCAGCACGGGGTTCTTCTTCGCGTTCAGACCCATGTAGAGGATGTTGAAGGCCGGGCGCACCTCGACGGTGTTGCCCTCGTCCTCGAGACCCTTCCAGTCCACCGGGTTGGGCAGGTCGTACCCGTCGATCGAGCCGGCCTGCAGCTCCTGGCGGCGGGTGCTCTCGTCGGGGATGATCTTGAAGACGAGCTTGGCCGTCTTCGGCTTCTCGCCGTAGTACATGTCGTTGGCGACGAGCGTGACCGTCTTGTTGGCCTCGTCGTACTTGTCGAGCTTGTACGGGCCGATGCCGACGGGAGCCATGACGTAGGGCGGGTAGGTGAAGCCCTCGCCCGCTGCCTGGACGTTCCCGGCATCCCCGGAGGCCATGGCCTTGGGGGACTGCATCGAGAACGAGTCGAGCGACAGGATCGTCGGGAAGCTCGAGGTCGCGCGGGTGATGTTGATGACCGCGGTGGACTCGTCCTTGGCCTCGCACGACTTGTACAGCGAGCCCTCGGGCTTGTCACTGAACGAGCCGAAGAAGTAGCCCCAGTACTCGGCTGCGGTCTGCGCCGCACCCTTGGACTCGAACATGCGGGTGAAGTTGGCGCACACGGCCTCGGCGTTGAACGGCTCGCCGTCGGAGAACTTCACGCCCTGCTTGAGCTTGAACTCCCAGGTCAGGCCGTCTGCGGAGGGGGTCCAGCTCTCGGCGAGCTCGGGCTGCACGTCCGCGGTGCCGGGCTTGACGCCCAGGAGGCCCTGGTGCATCTGGCGGGTGACCCGGAACGTCTCACCGTCGGTGGCGAAGAACGGGTCGAACAACTTGGGGGCGCCGGCGGCGCCGAACGTGAACGTGTCCTTGAACTCGCCGCTGGCCGTGCCGGTGTCCGTGGACTCCGACTCACGGTCTGACTGGGCGCAGCCGGTCACGGTGAGGGCGGCCGCTGTCAACAGGACAACTGGCACCTTCCGCTTGAGCTTCATCGATCAACCTCGCTTGGGGTTATGCGAACCTCGGGTCGCCCGGGTGGGCGGTCGAGTTTGGGCCCGGCAGGCGAGGTGATGAGTCTCCCCACCCTCCGTGCCGGTGACCATAACGGCAAAAACAGCCCGTGGACCCGTGTCGCGCCAGTGGTTATCCAAGTGAGACCTGATCTGCGCGCAGATCCTGCACCAGACCTCGCGCATTACACCCGATTCGGTTGGGGGCGCAATACCTGAGAGACTGGTGGGTATGCCTGTATCCCGTCGCGCTGATCTCCGTAACGTCGCCATCGTCGCCCACGTCGACCACGGAAAGACCACCCTGGTCGACAAGATGCTCTGGCAGTCGGGGGCCTTCGGTGAACACGACCACATCGCCGACCGTGCGATGGACAGCGGTGACCTCGAGCGCGAGAAGGGCATCACCATCCTCGCGAAGAACACCGCCGTGCACTACGCAGGCAAGGCCGCGCTCGACGCCGGGCTCACCGACGGCATGACGATCAACATCATCGACACCCCCGGTCACGCCGACTTCGGCGGCGAGGTCGAGCGTGGCCTGTCGATGGTCGACGGTGTCGTACTGCTCGTCGACGCCAGCGAGGGCCCGCTGCCCCAGACCCGCTTCGTGCTGCGCAAGGCGCTCGCCCTGAAGATGCCGGTCGTCCTGTGCATCAACAAGGTCGACCGCCCCGACGCCCGCATCTCCGAGGTCGTCGACGAGGTCTACGAGCTCTTCATGGACCTCATGGTCGACGCCGAGCACCACCAGGACCAGCTCGAGTTCCCCATCGTGTACGCCTCGGCCAAGGCCGGTCGCGCGTCCATGAACCGCCCGGCCGACGGTGGCCTGCCCGACGGCGACGACCTCGAGCCGTTGTTCCGCACGATCATCGAGACGATCCCGGCCCCGTCCTACGACTCCGACGCGCCGCTGCAGGCGCACGTCACCAACCTCGACGCGTCGAACTTCCTGGGCCGACTCGCCCTGCTGCGCGTGCACAACGGCACCATCCGCAAGGGCCAGCAGGTCGCGTGGTGCCGCCGTGACGGTTCGGTCGAGAAGGTCAAGATCACCGAGCTGCTGATGACCGACGCCCTCGAGCGCAAGCCGGCCGAGAGCGCCGGTCCCGGCGACATCATCGCTGTCGCCGGCATCCCCGAGATCACCATCGGCGAGACCCTGGCCGACGTCGACGACCCGCGACCCCTGCCGCTCATCACCGTCGACGAGCCGGCCATCTCCATGACGATCGGGATCAACACCAGCCCCATGGCCGGCCGCGTCAAGGGCGCCAAGGTCACGGCCCGCCTCGTCAAGGACCGCCTCGACCGCGAGCTCATCGGCAACGTCTCGATGCGCATCCTGCCGACCGAGCGTCCGGACGCCTGGGAGGTCCAGGGTCGTGGTGAGCTCGCGCTCGCGATCCTCGTCGAGCAGATGCGCCGGGAGGGCTACGAGCTCACCGTCGGCAAGCCGGTCGTCGTGACCCGCGTCATCGACGGCAAGGTCCACGAGCCGATGGAGCGCGTCACCATCGACACCCCCGAGGAGTACCTCGGCCCCATCACGCAGCTCCTCGCCGCCCGCAAGGGCCGCATGGAGCAGATGACCAACCACGGCACCGGGTGGGTCCGGATGGAGTACCTCGTGCCCTCGCGCGGTCTCATCGGCTTCCGCACCCAGTTCCTCACCGACACCCGCGGCACCGGCATCGCCCACCACGTCTTCGAGGGCTACGAGCCCTGGGTCGGCGAGATCTCCACCCGGATCAGCGGTTCGCTCGTCGCCGACCGCTCCGGCCCGGCGACCGCCTACGCGATGATGAACCTCCAGGAGCGCGGCACCCTCTTCATCGCCCCGACGACGGAGGTCTACGAGGGCATGATCGTCGGCGAGAACTCCCGCGTGGACGACATGGACGTCAACATCACCAAGGAGAAGAAGCTCACCAACGTGCGCTCCGCCGGTGCTGACGTCCTCGAGCGGCTCGCCCCGCCGCGGGCGCTCTCCCTCGAGCAGTCGCTGGAGTTCTGCCGCGAGGACGAGTGCGTCGAGGTCACCCCGGAGGCCGTGCGCATCCGCAAGGTCGAGCTCGACCAGACGCTGCGCGCCCGCGCTGCCGCCCGCGCGAGGAAGAGCTGACCGAACATGTCCGCGAATGACGGCGGAGCGCAGGAACCGAGACGCACGCGTGCCGAGCGGCACGCGCAACGGCGACTTCGGATGCCGATCGCTCACCGGCACGCCGGCCTCGCGGCCGTCGTGCTCGGCACCCTGGTCGTGGCGGCCCTGGTCGTGGCCGGGGTGTTCGTCCTGCGCGATGAGCCCACGGTCGACCCGGATCGGGCGACGGCGACCTCTGCCGTCGGTGAGCGGGTCACGAGTGACGGCGGCACGATCCGGGCGCTCGCCCTGGGGCCGGTGCTCACCTGGGACCCGCAACGGCTGGCCTCGCGCGACGACATCGCGTTCGCCGGTCGGGTGTTCGCCCGCTCGCTGACGGCCTACGCACCCAACGTCGACCCCGACGCCCAGGATCGGCTCGTCGGCGACCTCGCGACCGACACCGGCACGGCCAGCGCCGACCTGAAGACCTGGTCCTTCACCCTGCGAGAGGGCATCCTCTGGCAGGACGGCACCGCTGTGACCTGTGCAGACGTCGCCTACGGCATCTCCCGCAGCTTCGCCAGCAAGGACCTGCCGGGTGGCTCCACGGATGCCCTGGCCGTCCTCGCCATCCCGAGGCAGGCCAACGGCACGAGCACGTATGCCGGGCCCTACGCCACGGGCCCGACCGTGGCCGCGGGGCAGGCGGCGTTCGACAAGGCCGTCTCGTGCGTCGGGCAGAAGATCACGTTCACGCTCAGCACCCCGCTCGGCGACTTCAACGAACTCGTGAGCCAGCCGGCCTTCGGGCCGGTCAAGAAGTCCGTCGACAAGGGCCCCGAGGGCGTGTACGAGGTCTTCTCCGCGGGCCCCTACATGCTGGAGAAGCCGTGGGTTGCCGGCCAGGGCGGCACGTTCGTGCGCAACCCGCACTGGGCCAGGTCAGCCGATCCGGTGCGCCGGGCCCACCCCGATCGCATCGAGTACCTCGAGGGCATGGACATCCAGGCCATCACCCAGCAGGTGATGGCGGACACCGACGGTGGGCGCACCTCGGTCTCCCTGGGCTCGGCCCCACCGGCCATCCAGCAGAACATCACCGCAGTCCAGAGCCTGCGCGAGCGGTCGGTGAATCCGCGAACGGGGGTCGTCGACTACCTGGTGCCCAACACCAGGAGCGCGGTCTTCAAGGACCCCTTGGCCCGCCAGGCGCTCGCCGCCGCGACCAACCGCGAGGCCTACGTGACGGCGATCGGCGGGCCGACGGCGGCGGACCCAGCACGTTCGCTCATCCCGCGCTCCCTCGCGGCTGCGCACGAAGGTGACCCCGTGGGCGCGGGCAATCGCGGCGACGCCGCCACGGCCAAGGCGCTGCTCGCCCAGGCCAAGCAGACCGAGCCGGTGCCGTTCACCGTGGCCTACCGCAGCAGCGCCACCGCGGACAAGGCGATGGCAGCCCTGGTCGCAGGCTGGCGGCTGGCTGGGTTCGAGCCCACGACCAGGCCCATCACCGATGACTACTTCACCGCCATCAGCGATCCCAGGATCGCTGGTGAGGTCGACGTCTTCTGGAGCAACTGGGCTCCGGCGTGGCCGTCCGCATCCACGATCCTGCCGCCGCTGTTCGACAGCGCGATCAACCTCACGGCGTCCGGGCCCGGGCGCGACTACGGCTACTGGAACGACCCCACGCTGAACACCCGGATGGCGCAGATCCAGCAGATCGACGACCGGGCCGAGCGTGAGGCGGCATGGGCAGTCGTCGACCAGTCCCTGCTCGAGCAGGGGGCCTACATCGGCCTGGCCGAGCGACGCGCGCTGTACGTCGCGGGGTCGGACGTCCGCAACCTGTCGGCCAACACCATCTCCGGGGGCGTCGTCGAGTTCGCGGACATCGCGGTGGCCCAGTGAGAGGTCTTCTCGACGACGTGACGATCCGCGGGCAGCGCCCCCGGCTGCTGTTCGTGCACGCCCACCCGGATGACGAGACCCTCGCGACCGGAGTGGCACTGGCCCACCACGTGGCACGCGGCGACGAGGTCCACGTCCTCACGTGCACGCTCGGCGAGGAGGGTGAGGTCATCCCGGCACCCCTGGCGCACCTCGAGGGTGCAGCGGGTGATCCGCTGGCGGACCACCGCAGAGGTGAGCTCGCTGCGGCCATGCGCTCCCTCGGCGTCGTCCACCACCTGCTCGGCGCGACCTCCGGCGATGACCGTCCCACCTGGCGTGACTCGGGCATGGCAGGATCCGCTGCCGCCGAGCACCCGCGCGCCTGGGCCGGCGCCGACCTCGACGAGGCGGCCGCCGCGGTCCGGGCCGTCATCGAGCAGGTGTGCCCCGACGTCGTCGTGACCTACGACGCGACCGGTGGCTACGGGCACCCCGACCACGTGCGCACCCACGACGCGACGGTGCGCGCGATCGCAGGCATGACCGTGCGCCCCGCCCTCTACGTCACGCTGACCCCGCAGTCCTGGGTCCTGGAGGACCGCGAGTGGTTGGCGGAGCACGTGCCGCAGGATCGCGGACTCATCGTGCCCGGGCCGCACGCCCCGTTCGCCACCTCGGTCGTCCCGGATGCCGTGGTGACCCACGTGGTGCTCGACCCCTCCGTCGTCGCGGCCCAGAGCCGGGCCCTGCGCTGCCACGAGACCCAGGTCGTCGTCGGTGACGGCTGGTACGCCCTGTCCAACCACGTCGTGTCCCGTCTCGCGGGACGCGAGGGCTACGGTCGGTTCGATCCCTTGACCGCGCAGCTCCTCGAGCAGGAGGAATCACCGTGAGCGAGCACGACCTCGATCCCGCCCAGTTCCGCCTGGCGATGGGCCGCCTCGCGTCCGGCGTCACGGTGCTCACGACGACGACGGACGGCCACGACCATGCCATGACCGCCGACACCCTCACCTCCGTGTCGCTCGACCCGATCCTGGTGCTCGTCTGCGTCGAGAACGAGACCCGGTGGCTGGCGGCGGTCGAGCAGGCCGGGGTCTTCGGCGTCAGCGTCCTCTCGGCCGAGCAGCGAGCGCTGGCGCAGTGGTTCGCCACGCCCGGTCGCCCGCTGCACGGGCAGCTCGACCGGGCCCCGCACCGCCGGGGTCCGCACACGAACATGGCGCTGCTCGACGGCGCGCTCATGCACCTCGAGTGCCGCGTCACCGCCAGCCACCCGGCCGGTGATCACCTGATCGTCGTCGCCGAGGTCCTGTCCATCACCTTGCCGGACGACGTGGGGCCAGCCCTGGTCCACTTCCGCGGAAGCTACGGGAGCATCGCATGACCGACCTGTTCGCGCACTCCCCTTCGTCAGATGCCGCGGGGGGCGCCCAGCCGAGGGCCCGGCGCCGGTGGCCCTTCCTGGTCGGCGGTGCCCTCGTGGCGCTCGTGGCCGCCTACGTGGCTGCGGCCGTGGTCCTCGGCGACCGCGTGCCCCGGGGCACGACGGTCGCGGGGGTCGAGGTGGGCGGAAAGGACGTCGAGGGCGCTCGTGACGCCCTGACTGCGGCCCTCGCCGACGCCGGCACCACACCGGTCACCCTGACCTCACCCGTGGGCGAGGTCGCCATCACGCCTGCCGATCTCGGTGTGGGCGTCGACATCGACGCCACGGTCACCTCGCTCGTGGGCTTCTCCCTCGCACCGGCCGACGTGTGGCGCAACCTCTTCGGCGGTGGCGAGGAGAACCCCGTCGTCACCGTCGACGACGCCGTGTTCACCACGGCGGTGGACCAGGCCCGTTCCGAACTGGACGCGGAACCGGTCGAGGGCTCGATCTCCGTCGCCGGTGGCAAGGTCGCCCTCAAGGAACCGACCACGGGCTCCGAGACCGACGTCGCGGGCACGGTGGCCGCCGTCAAGCGCTGGTGGCCGACGCAGAGCACCATCACGGTGGCTGCCCGAAGCGTGGAACCCAAGGTCTCCGCGCAGGAGCTCACCCGGGTCAAGACCGAGTTCGCCGACGTCGCAGTGTCCGGCCCCGTGACCGTGAAGGCGGGGGAGAAGTCCTTCACCCTCACCCCGAAGGCCTTTGCTCCGGCCATCGTCCTGGCGGCCGACGACTCGGGCGTCATCAGCCCCAAGGCCGACCTCAAGAAGTTGTCCGCGATCGTGCACGCCGCAGCGAAGAAGGCGGGCGCCGAGGTGGAGGCCAAGGACGCCGTCGTGACCTTCTCCGGCAGCACGCCCAAGGTGACCCCGGACGTTCCCGGTCTCGCCCTCGACGACGCGTCGGTCCAGACCGAGGTGTGGAAGGCGATCACGACGCCCACCCGTACGGCCACCGTCGCCACCAAGACCGTCGCGCCGAAGTTCACGACCGCGATCGCCAAGGCCACCCTGCCGAAGGAGAAGATCTCCTCCTTCACCACGTACTACCCGGCAGGGCAGCCGCGCGTGACGAACATCAAGGTCGCGTCGCGAGTCCTCAACGGGACCTACATCCCGCCGGGGGGCCAGTTCAGCATGAACGCCATCCTCGGCAAGCGCACCCCTGACAAGGGCTACGTGAAGGCAGGCATCATCAGCGGTGGACGCTCGGCGAGCGCCTACGGCGGCGGCATCTCGCAGGTGTCCACGACGATCTTCAACGCCGCGTTCTTCTCGGGCATGGAACTCGACGCCTGGACCCCGCACTACTACTACATCTCGCGCTACCCCGAAGGTCGGGAGGCCACGATCTCGTGGCCCGACCTGCACAACAAGTTCACGAACACCACCGACGGCGGCGTGCGGATGGAGGTCATCGCGACCAACTCCTCGATCACGGTGAACTTCTGGGGCACCAAGAAGTACGACGTGACCGCGACCAAGAGCGACCGCTTCGACTTCGTGCAGCCTCGCAAGTACACCGACGACAGCCCTGACTGCATCGACCAGAGCCCGGTCCCCGGCTTCAAGGTCACCGTCGGCCGGATCATCAAGGAGAAGGGCAAGGTCGTGAAGACCGAGAAGTTCACGACGAACTACCGCCCCGAGGACGACGTCACCTGCACCAACCCCAGGCCGTCCTGACGGCCAGCCGCCCTCGGCTCAGCCCGGCGGTCGCGTGAGGTTGACGTACTCGTGGTGCCGGTCGAACCCGCGCTGCCCGTAGACCGCCAGGGCCGGGTCGTTGTCGGAGTCGGTCTGCAGGTGCAAGGACGCGACGCCGGCATCGTCGGCGGCCCGGGCGAGGGCCGTCAGCATCGCGTCGGCGATCCCGCGGCGGCGCATCGTCGGCTCGACCCACATGGCGGCGATGCCACCCCAGGCCGACGCCAGTCCCAGGCGACCGATCCCGACGACCCGCCCCCCGGCATCCCGCGTGGTCGCGAACACCTGGTCGGGTGAGCCGGTGAGCACGGCCCGGGCCGCGTGGTCGTCCACGGCGCGGTAGGTGCGGTAGGCGGCGAACCAGTCGTCGGTGAGGTCACGTCCCACCGCGACTTCTTGCACTCCAGCCACCTGATGCACACCGCGCCGGGGTGGCTGGAGTGCAATCAGTCGGGTGGAGGCGGTGAGCGTCACGGTGGCGACCCGGCCGCGGTACCCGCGGCGCAGCGCCTCGGCGCCCACGAGGTCGGATGCCGGGTCGAACCCCACGGGGCCGGCGATCGTGAGGTTGGCGGGCAGGTCACGGGCCGCGTACCAGCGTTCGACGGCATCGAGCGCATCCGGCAGCGGCAGACCGGGGGAGCCGGCGGTGACGACCGAGTTGGCTCGCTGGGTGAACCCGCGGGAGGCGCGCAGCACCCAGTCGCCGAGCCGCTCGGTCTCCATGGCGGGCCAGGCGCCGACCATGACGCGTTGCAGGTCCTCGATCGACAGCGCACGGTGGGGGCTGCCCCGGCGCGACGGGGTCGGCGGGATCTCCTTGAGGGCGGTGACGAGGCTGCGTGGCACGGTGACCACGCCCCGACGCGTGCGGACCACGAGGCTCGCGGCATCCGTCTCGACGAGGTCGCCGACGACGTCGGTGAGGGTCGCCCCGGTGCGCGGGTCCACCTCAGGAAGGCGGTACCGCACCACGACGCGAGCCCCGACCCGGGGCTCACGATCGGGCAGTTCGACACGCTCGTCCATGGCCCGCATAGTATGGGCGCCATGACGTACGTGATCGCGCAGCCCTGTGTCGACCTCAAGGACAAGGCCTGCATCGAGGAGTGTCCCGTCGACTGCATCTACGAGGGTGAGCGCAGCCTCTACATCCACCCCGACGAGTGCGTCGACTGCGGTGCGTGCGAGCCGGTCTGCCCCGTCGAGGCGATCTACTACGAGGACGACGTCCCCGAGCAGTGGGCCGAGTACTACAAGGCCAACGTCGAGTTCTTCGACGACCTGGGCAGCCCCGGTGGGGCCGCCAAGCTCGGCATGATCGCCAAGGACCACCCGATCATCTCCGCGCTGCCCCCGCAGGAGCACGACGAGTAGGTCGCGGCCACCGCCGGTGCTCTCGCTCCCCGACTTTCCCTGGGACTCGCTCGCTGCGACCAAGCAGCGGGCGAGTGCCTTTTGCGACCCCGCCATCGACGGCCCGGCCGGCTCCGGCCTGGTCGACCTGTCGGTGGGCACGCCCGTCGACCCCACTCCCACCGTGGTCCGCGACGCCCTCGCTGCCGCCTCCGATGCCCACGGCTACCCGCTCACCTGGGGCACTCCTGACCTGCGCGAAGCCGTGGCCGCGTGGTTCGCGGCCCGTCGCGGGGTGCCCGACGTCGACCCTGCGGGGGTGCTTCCGACGATCGGGTCGAAGGAGCTCGTCGCCTGGCTGCCCTTGCTCATGGGCATCGGGGCAGGCGACGTCGTGGCCTTCCCGCGGGTGGCGTACCCGACCTACGACGTGGGCGCCCGGCTCGCGGGGGCCACACCGGTGGCGGTCGACGCCCTCACGGCCCTGGGCCCGCTGACGGCGGCAACCACGCCGAAGCTGCTGTGGCTCAACACCCCCGGCAACCCGACCGGCAAGGTGCTCGGCATCGAGCACCTGGCGAAGGTGGTGTCCTGGGCCCGCGAGCACGGGGTCGTGGTCGCCTCCGACGAGTGCTACGCGGAGCTCGACTGGCGCCCGCGCGCGCAGGGGTCGCGCGAGCCGCCGACCACGCCGTCGATCCTCGACCCACGCGTGACGGGTGGGTCCCACGAGGGGCTGCTGTGCGTCTACTCGCTGTCGAAGCAGTCGAACCTCGCGGGCTACCGCGGGGCCTTCGTGGCGGGTGACCCCGCCCTGGTCGGGCGGCTCCTCGAGGTCCGCAAGCACGCCGGGCTGATCGTGCCCTGGCCCGTGCAGCGCGCCATGCTCGCAGCCCTGTCCGACGCCGACCACGTCGTGGCGCAGAAGCAGCGCTACGCCGCTCGTCGGGCCGCGCTCCTGCCGGCCGTCGAGTCCTTCGGCCTGCGGGTCGACGACTCCGAGGCCGGGTTGTACCTGTGGGCGAGTGCGGGGGAGGACTGCCGGGTGAGCATCGAGCGGCTGGCCGAGCGCGGCATCCTCGCCGCCCCCGGTGACTTCTACGGCCCTGCCGGACGACAGCACGTCCGCATCGCCCTCACGGCGACCGATGAGCGCATCGAGGCCGCCGTTCGTCGCCTCGGGTGACCTCCCGGGACAAGGCAGACGGGCGTGCGGTTTCTGCTCCTGCTCCCGGACTGTAGGGTCGAATGGTTCCCTGCCCCTCGTGAAGGACGACGACATGACTGATGGCGCCACCCTGTCCGCTGCTGGCAAGCAGCTCGACCTGTCCCTCGTACGGGCCACTGAAGGCAACGGCGGGTATGACATCTCGTCCTTGCTCAAGGAGACCGGGAACGTCACGCTGGACGGTGGTTTCACCAACACGGCCAGCTGCACCAGCGCCATCACCTACATCGACGGCGACGCCGGCATCCTGCGCTACCGCGGGTACCCGATCGAGCAGCTCGCCAAGCAGTCGACCTTCATCGAGACCTCCTACCTGCTGATCTACGGCGAGCTGCCCACGCCGACCCAGCTCGCCGAGTTCGAGGGCCGGATCAGCCAGCACACGATGCTCCACGAAGACCTCAAGGGCTTCTTCCAGGGCTTCCCGCGCGACGCGCACCCCATGCCGGTGCTCTCCTCGGCGGTCTCCGCCCTGTCGACCTTCTACCAGGACAGCCTCGACCCGTTCGACAAGGAGCAGGTCGAGATCTCGACGATCCGCCTGCTGGCCAAGCTGCCGACGATCGCGGCCTACGCCTACAAGAAGTCGATCGGGCAGCCGTTCCTCTACCCGGACAACAACCTCTCGCTCGTCGAGAACTTCCTGCGGATGACCTTCGGGGTCCCGGCCACGGACTACGAGATCGACCCCGACCTCGTGCGGGCCGTCGACCTGCTGCTGGTGCTGCACGCCGACCACGAGCAGAACTGCTCGACCTCCACGGTGCGCCTCGTCGGCTCCTCGCAGGCCAACCTCTTCGCCTCGGTCTCGGCCGGGATCAACGCGCTGTTCGGCCCGCTGCACGGCGGTGCCAACCAGGCCGTGCTCGAGATGCTCGAGCGCATCGAGAAGGCCGACTTCTCCACCGACGAGTTCATGACGAAGGTCAAGAACAAGGAGGACGGCGTCCGCCTCATGGGCTTCGGCCATCGGGTCTACAAGAACTACGACCCCCGCGCCGCGATCATCAAGGACACCGCGCACGAGATCCTCGCCAAGACGGCGGGCGGTGACCACCTGCTCGAGATCGCCATGCGCCTCGAGGAGATCGCGCTGGCCGACGACTACTTCATCGAGCGCAAGCTCTACCCGAACGTCGACTTCTACACGGGCCTGATCTACAAGTCGATGGGCTTCCCCACGCGCATGTTCACGGTGCTGTTCGCGCTGGGCCGCCTGCCCGGCTGGATCGCCCAGTGGCGCGAGATGATCGAGGACCCGACGACCAAGATCGGGCGGCCGCGCCAGGTCTACGTCGGCGAGGGCGAGCGCAACTACGTGCCGGTCTCCGAGCGCTGACCGACCGCTGGCCGGTCGCTCTCACCCGAGCGGCCGGCGGCCGCGCACCCGCTCGAAGATCAGGCTCGTCTGGGCGTGAGCCACCCCCTCGACGGAGGTGAGGTGGTCCAGGACGAGGTCGCGCAGGTCGTTGGCGGTGGCGCCGCTGATGTGCACCAGGAAGTCGTCGGCCCCGGCGACGTGGTAGGCGGCGACGACCCCGGGGATGGACGCCACCCGGTCGCGAAAGGAGTCCATCGACTCCCGGGCGTGACCGGTGAAGCGCAGCGCCACCATCGCCTCGATCGGCCGACCGAGCGCGGCGAGGTCGATCTCTGCGCGGATCGCGAGCACGACCCCGGCATCGCGCAGGACCTTCACCCGTCCGGCGCACGTGGACTCCGCGATGCCCACCCGCCGCGCCAGCTCGGCGTTCGGCATCCGCCCGTCCGTGGACAGCAGCTCGACCAGGGCTCGGTCGACGTCGTCGAGTGGGCGGCGAGGAATCCGAGGGTCGGTGGTCGATGGAGAGGCCATGCACCAAAGAATCCCCGACTCAAGCACCCTCTGTCGAGGATTCCTCGGAAGTGTTGCGCCTGATTCGGTGAAAGCCCCACCATCGAGCCATGGAGCCCGTCACCGTCGCAGTCCACGCCGGCCGTGAGGACCTCGCCGCTCTCGGCGCGCACGTCCCACCCGTCGACCAGTCGAGCACGTATCCGCTCCCGAGCGTCGAGCTGGGCGGTGACGCCTACGAGCGGATGGCCACCGGTGGTCGCCCGCTCAAGGACGACTCGTTGGTGTACCAGCGACTGTGGAACCCCAACGTCGACCGGTTCGAGCTGGCGCTTGCCCAGCTCGAGGGGGCGCCCGCCGGGGTGGCCTTCGCCTCGGGGATGGCTGCGATCACTGCCTGCCTGCTCGCGACCGCCGCAGCCGGCCGCCCCCACGTCGTCGCGGTGCGACCGCTGTACGGCGGTACGGACCACCTGCTGGCCACCGGGCTGCTCGGCACCCGGGTGACCTGGGCGAGGGCTGAGGAGGTGGATGCCGCGATCCGCCCCGACACCGGTCTCGTCATCGTCGAGACCCCGGCCAACCCCTCCCTGGACCTCGTCGACATCGCCGACGTCGTCGCCAGGGCAGGCGCCGTCCCGGTGCTCGTCGACAACACCTTCGCGACCCCCGTTCTGCAACAGCCCCTGGCTCACGGTGCCGCGCTCAGCGTCCACTCGGCCACCAAGTTCATCGGTGGTCACGGGGACCTGCTCGGGGGCGTCGTGGCGACCGATGAGGAGTGGGCCGTGAGGCTGCGCCGGGTCCGGGCCCTCACCGGTGGCCTGTTGTCAGCCCAGTCGGCCTACCTCCTGCACCGCGGGCTGCAGACGCTGCCGGTGCGTGTGCTCGCCCAGCAGGAGAACGCGACCGTCGTCGCGCAGTGGCTCCAGGGCCGGCCCGAGGTCGAGCGGGTGCTGCACCCCAGCCTGCCGCAGTGCGACCCGGCAGGACTCGTGGGGCGGCAGATGAGCGGCCCCGGATCGGTCCTGTCGTTCGCGCTGCGTGGCGGGTACGCCGCAGCAGCCGCGGTCGCCGACACCTGTCGCCTGGTCACCCACGCGGTCTCACTGGGCGGGGTCGACACCCTCATCCAGCACCCGGCCGCCCTGACCCACCGACCGGTCGCGCCGGAGGCCCGGCCCGACTCGGGGCTCCTGCGCCTGTCCGTCGGCCTGGAGAGCCCGCAGGACGTCATCGCTGACCTCGCCCGCGCGCTCGCGGTGGTGCACGAACACATCCCCGTCGTCGAGCGAGAGCTCAGCCTCGCCACCTGAGCAGACCCGGGGCGCTCCAGGCGCTCGTGCGCCTGGACGACGGGTCAGGTGAGGTGGATCGTGACCGCGGGAGCATCAGCAGAGGGCGCCTCGCCGGTGCGCCACTCGCGGGCCGCGTCTCCCATGCCCCGTTGCCACTCGCGGTCGCCGACGACGACGCGCACCGCGCCGGTGTCGACCGCCCGGGCCACCCCCCACGAGCCGACCGCCCAGGCGAGGTCCTCGTCGTCGGTGCTCAGCGTGACCGTGTCACCGTCGACGTCGGCCGTGACGCCGAAGTCCTGCTCGATGAGGTCTGCGACGGCGCGTGGATCTCCCGGTGCTGCCGGGTCCTCGAGGGTGCACACCATCCCGGCGTGGGTCTGGCCGGACAGCACGGATGCCGTGGCCCGCGCCTGCGCCTCGTGCTGGGCGTAGGCCTTTCCGGCGGCCGAGCGCTGCACCTCCTGGGCGGCGTCGGTGATCTCCATGTCCGTGTAGTTCTCGACCTTCACCAGCGCGTCGTAGAACTTGTTCGTCGAGTACTCCGGGTTGAGGATCTGCTCGGGTGTGCCCCACCCCTGTGAGGGCCGCTGCTGGAACAGGCCCAGCGAGTCACGGTCGCCATAGGTGATGTTGCGGACCTTGGACTCCTGCATGGCCGTGGCGATCGCGATGGTGGCCGCCCGTGGAGGCAGGTCGCGCTTGATCGCGATGGCGGTGATGGCGGCTGCGTTGCTCGCCTGGTCGGGCGCCCACTGGAAGGTCGAACCGGCCGCGGTCACCTCGCACTGCTCGGGCGCCCACAACGTGCGCAGGTAGCCGACGGCGGCGTATCCCCCGACGGCGACGACCCCGAGCATCGCGAGCACCACGAGGGCGCCGAGGCGTCGACGGGCCGGCGAGCGGGGCTCGTGTTCGGCAAGGGTGATGGCGCCCTTGGCGGTGCGGGGCATGGGGGAGGAGTCCTTCAGGTGTCAGTCGTTGGCGTGCAGCGCCGAGTTCAGCACGATGCCGTGCCCGTCACGCGGCCGGGCCTGCACCGCGCCCGTCACCGAGTTGCGCAGGAAGAGCAGGTTGCTCTGGCCCGACAGCTCGCTGGCCTTGGTGACGCTCCCGTCGGGGAGCGAGACCTTCGTGCCTGCGGTGACGTAGAGCCCGGCCTCGACCACGCAGTCGTCACCGAGTGCGATGCCGAGCCCGGACTCGGCTCCGAGCAGACAACGCTCACCGATGCTCACGCGTTCCGTGCCACCCCCGGACAAGGTGCCCATGGTCGACGCGCCGCCACCGATGTCTGACCCGTCGCCGACGACCACTCCCTGGCTGATCCGGCCCTCCACCATCGAGGTCCCGAGGGTGCCGGCGTTGAAGTTGACGAAGCCCTCGTGCATGACGGTGGTGCCGCTCGCGAGGTGGGCGCCCAGACGCACGCGGTCGGCATCCGCGATCCGCACGCCGGAGGGCACGACGTAGTCGGTCATCCGGGGGAACTTGTCGACGCCGAACACCTGCACGGGGCCGCGCGCGAGCAGGCGCGCCCGGGTCAGCTCGAAGCCGTCGACGGCGCAGGGACCCTGCGACGTCCACACGACGTTGGTGAGCACCCCGAAGAGCCCGTCGAGGTTGATGCTGTTGGGTGCGCACAGCCGGTGGGAGAGCAGGTGCAGGCGCAGCCAACCGTCCGGTGCGTCCGCCGGGGGCGCGTCGAGGTCGATGCTCACCAACCGCAGCTCGCGACGAACGCCGCGCACGGCATCCGGCACCGCGAGGGCCTCCAGACCGGCCGGGGCCGCGAGCTCACCGGCGCCGCCGGGCTCACCCAGGGCAGGGGCCGGGTACCAGGCGTCCAGCACCGTCGCGTCGTCGGTGAGGGTGATCAGGGCGTGACCCCAGGCGGTGCGTGTCATGCGACCAGCCTACGGTGGCGGACGGACACGCCCGTGCGGTGATTACGCTGGCGCCATGCCGCTCACACCCCTTGCGCTCGACCTGACCGACGACGTCACCTCGCTCACCGCCGCCGTCTGCGACATCGAGTCGGTGAGCCTGGACGAGCGCGCCCTCGCGGATGCCGTCGAGGCCGCCCTGCACCTGCTGCCCCACCTCGACGTGACCCGCGTCGGCAACACGGTCGTCGCCCGCACCGACCTCGGCCGGGCCGAGCGGGTCGTGCTCGCCGGCCACATCGACACCGTGCCCCTCACCGTCGAGCCGGCCAACCTGCCCACCCGACGCGTGCAGGGTCAGGGCGGCGAGGTGCTCTGGGGGCGTGGGACGGTCGACATGAAGGGTGGTGTCGCCGTCATGCTGCGCATCGCCCACGAGGTGCGTGAGCCCAGCCGGGACCTCACCTTCGTCTTCTACGAGGCCGAGGAGATCGACTCGATCCACAACGGTCTGCTCCTGGTGCAGCAGCAGGCTCCTGAGCTGCTCGCCGACGCCGACTTCGCGGTGCTGCTCGAGCCGACCGACGCCCGCATCGAGGGCGGCTGCAAGGGCACGCTGCGCGCCGAGGTGAGCACCAAGGGCATCGCGGCGCACTCGGCCCGGCCCTGGAAGGGGCACAACGCCATCCACGACGCCGCCGAGGTGCTCGCGCGCCTCGCGGCCTACGAGCCGGTCACCCGCGTCGTCGACGAGCTCGAGTTCCGAGAGGCCCTCGGCGCCGTGCTCATCTCCGGCGGCACGGCCACCAACGTCATCCCCGACCGGTGCGTGGTCACGGTCAACTACCGCTACGCGCCCTCGCTCACCGAGCAGGATGCCGAGGCGCACGTTCGCGAGGTGTTCTCCGGTTTCGACGTGGTCGTGGTCGACAACGCCGCAGGTGCCCGCCCGGGGCTGCACCTGCCGGCGGCCAAGGCGTTCGTGGAGGCGCTGGGCCTCACGGTCGAGGCCAAGCAGGGCTGGACCGACGTCGCCCGCTTCTCCGCCCTCGGCGTGCCGGCCGTGAACTTCGGGCCGGGCGACCCCAACCTCGCCCACATGGACGACGAGCAGTGCCCGGTCGAGCAGTACACCGCCTGTGAGCAGGCCCTGCTGCGCTGGCTCGCCTGACGAGGGGGGCGAGGGGGGCCGCATACAGTGGCGCCGTGGACCCGACCCCGACGCAGCCCAGTCCCCACCGCGACTACCACCAGGGTTCGGTGGTCATGCGCCGCTCCAAGGTGCCCGGGTCGACGACCGACCAACGGCTGCTCGACAGTCGCGGCTCCGCCGACTGGGTGCACACCGACCCGTGGCGGGTCATGCGCATCCAGTCCGAGTTCGTCACCGGCTTCGGCGCCCTGGCCGAGCTCGGCCCGGCCGTCAGCGTGTTCGGCTCGGCCCGCACCAAGCCCCACGACCCGGTCTACGAGCTCGGATGCCGCGTGGGCGCCGCCCTCGTGGATGCCGGCTACGCCGTCATCACCGGCGGCGGGCCGGGTGCGATGGAGGCCGCCAACAAGGGCGCCCTCGACGCCGGTGGCACGTCCGTGGGGCTCGGCATCGAGCTGCCGTTCGAGGCCGGCCTCAACGAGTTCGTCGACCTCGGGGTGAACTTTCGCTACTTCTTCGCCCGCAAGACGATGTTCGTGAAGTACGCGCAGGGTTTCATCGTGCTCCCCGGAGGGTTCGGCACGCTCGACGAGCTGTTCGAGGCGGTGACGCTCGTGCAGACGCAGAAGGTCACCAGCTTCCCGATCGTCCTGCTCGGCCGGGACTACTGGGGTGGCCTGCTCGACTGGCTGCGCGACACCGCCGCCGCGCGCGGCACGATCAGTGCCGGCGACCTCGACCTGCTGACCCTCACCGACGACGTCGACGAGGCGGTGGGCGCCATCATCGCCGCCGACGCGTCGGCGCGGCGCTCGTAGGATCGGGGCGTGGTTGCTCTCTTCGTCCTCGGACTCGTCGCCGTCGCGCTCGTCCTGGTCGTGCTCGGCGTGGCCACGGGGCGGGTGCCCGCCGATCCGTTGGTCGCTGCGGTCTCGACGACCCCGGAGACGGGGCTCCCCGAGGTGCCGACCGCGAGCGACGTGGATGCCGTGCGGTTCGACACCGAGGTGCGCGGCTACCGCATCGACGACGTCGACACCCGCCTGGACGTCCTGCACGAGACGCTCGCGCAACGCGAGGCCGAGCTCGCGCGACTGCTCGACGAGAACCGGTCGGGAGGTCAGTGAGCCGATGGCCTGCACCATCACCCGCCGGACGCCGCTGGCGCCCGCTGTCGCCTTTGCCGCCCTCACCGACCTGGCCGAGCACACCGAGCACGTCCCCCTGACCGACGTCGAGGTGCCCGACCGGGGCTTGTCCCTCGGCGCCGAGGTCATCGCCTGGACCCGCCTCGGGCCGATTGCCGTCGCCGACCGCATGCTCGTGACGGCACTGGAACCGGGGCACCGCCTGCGGCTGGTGAAGACCGGGCGGTTCCTGCACGGCTGGGCCGACATCACGGTCCGTCCGGACCCGCAGCGGCCCGGTGGCTCGTCGATCGTGTGGGCGGAGGAGCTGTGGCTGCCCGGGCTGAAGACGCTCACGAGGCCCATCGGCGACCGCCTCGCCGCCGTGCTGTTCGCCAGGGTCGTCGACGGGGTCCTCGCCCGGGCCGCGGCATGACCGCTCCGCTCGACGACGAGCTGCGACCACAGCTGAGGGGGTACCGGCGCGAACAGGTCGACGAGGTCATCCGGATCCTCGAGGGCCGGGTCGCCGCGCACGATCGAGCCATCGCGCACCTGCGGGGCGCGGCCCAGGTCTCGACGCTCGGGGATCCGGTCGTGGCTCCGGAGTCTCCCGAGACGTCCGTGCCGGCCACGGCGCTCACCGCCGACGACGACTCCCAGCCCGTCGCCAGCCGGGCAGGGCGGGCTGGTCGGGCTGGGCACACCAAGCGCGACCGGGCGACGACGGAGCCGCCCCCCGTGCCGTGGCGGCGTTCGGACCTCGCCGCCCCGGCGGTCTACCTCCTGCTGGCCGTGTGGTTGCTCTCCGGCCTCGTCGCCGACCTGCGCAGCGGCTACCTGTCCCAGGGCGTGCAGGACCAGCAGGCCTTCGAGTGGTACTTCGGGGCCACCGCCCACAACCTCGTCACGTTCTCCAACCCCCTGTTCACCGACCTCCAGAACTTCCCCGACGGCGTCAACCTCATGGCCAACGCCTCCGTGCTCGGGCTCGGCATCCCGCTGGCGCCCCTGACCCTGCTCGCCGGCCCGTCGGCCACGTTCGTGCTCGTCGAGGTGCTGGGACTGGCGCTCACGGCATCCGCCTGGTTCTGGCTGTTCCGTTGTCGCCTCGCGGTTCACCCCCTGCTCGCGGCCATCGGCGCCGGTTTCGTCGGCTTCGCACCGGGGATGATCTCGCACGCCAACGGCCACCCGAACTTCGTCGCCCAGTTCCTCGTGCCGCTCATCGTCGACCGGGTCATCCGCCTCGCGCAGGGCGGGCGCCCACGACGCGACGCGGTGGTCCTCGGCCTGCTCGCCGCTTGGCAGGTGTTCATCGGCGAGGAGGTGCTGCTCCTCACGGCCATCGGCCTGGCGATCGCCGCACCGGTGATGCTCGCCCACCACCGCGAGGTGCTGCGCCCGCTCGCGCGCGGCCTGGCCCTCGGCGCCGCCGTCTGCCTGGCCATCGTCGCGGTGCCGCTGTGGTGGCAGTTCGCCGGCCCGCGCAGCTACACCTCCATCTGGCACCCCCCTGGCGGCAACGACCTCGCGCAGCTGTGGGGGCGGGCCACGCGCACCGTGGGCGCGGACGTGTGGGCGTCGGCCGCGCTGTCGATGAACCGCACCGAGGAGAACTCCTTCTTCGGAATCCCCCTGCTGCTCGCCGCGGTCGCGGTCGTCATCGCCCTCTGGCGGCGCCCGGTCGTGCAGGCGCTCGGTGTCGTCGTGGTGCTCTCCTGCTGGTTCTCCCTCGGTGAGGAGGTCGTCGTCAACGGACGACCCACCGGCATCCCCGCACCCGGTCTGCTGTTCGAGCACGTCCCGATCCTGGAGAACGTGCTCCCGACCCGCTTCGCCCTGATTGCGGTGCCGGCGCTGGGTGCCCTGCTCGCGATCGGCGCCGAGGAGGTGCGGCGTGCGGTCGGCCGGTCCTCGGCGAGCCCGGGCGCCGCCCTGGCGGCCGCCGCAGGTGCCGCGGGCATCATCCTGCTTCCTGTCCTCCCGACGCCGCTCGTCGTCGACCAGCGCGCTCCGATGCCGCAGTTCTTCGTCGACGCGTCGTGGAAGGACTGGGTCGACGAGGGCGGGTCCGTCCTCGCGGCGCCGGCACCCTGGGTCGGTGACACCCGGGCCCTGGAGTGGCAGGCACAGGCCCGGTGGGGGTTCCCCGTCGTGGCCGGGTACTTCGTCGGGCCGGACACCACCCCCGAACGAGGGGGCCAGTACGGCGCCACCCCGACGGGACTGACGCAGTGGATGGCGGCGATCGCCGAGGCGGACCAGCCGTCGCTGGCAACCCCCGAGCAGGTCGAGGAGTTCACCACCAACCTGCGGCAGGGCCGGGTCGACGCCATCGTGCTCCCGCAGGGCCGGCCGGCCGAGGGGGCCCTGCTGGCCTCGCTCACCAGTGCCTTCGGCGAGCCCGTGACGACCGGTGGGGTCCACGTCTGGGACGTCCGGAGCGTGACCGATGGCGCTGGTTGACCGGTCCCCGGCGCAGCCCGTGCGGCCGAGCCTGTTGACCTCGGAGGGCAGGCACGCCCTCGGTGCGCGTGCCCTGAACCACCCGGTACGCACCATCCTCGCCGTCTATGCCGCCTCCCGCCTCGTGGCGCTGCTCGCGCTCTGGGTCGCGGCCACCTGGTTCCAGACCCCGGCCGGCGTGGGCCACGACAACCCCGGCCTCGGCGACATGTTCGGGCTGTGGGACGGCGTCTGGTACCAGCGGATCGCACAGGAGGGCTACCCCGTCCCGCTGCCGGTCGACGCCGACACCGGTCGCGTCACGTACAGCGCCTGGGCGTTCTACCCGCTCTACCCCTACCTCGTGAAGCTCCTCATGGTGACGGGGATGCCGTTCACCGTCGCCGGGGTGGTGCTCAACGTCGTCCTCGGCGGGATCGCCGCCCTGCTCATCTGGGCGGTCCTGCGCTCGGGTGAGCACGCTGACCGTCAGCCCCAGCGCGACCGGCTGGCCCTCGTGGCCGCCGGCCTCTGGTGCTTCTATCCGACGACCGCCGTCATGCTCAAGCCGTACACCGAGGCCCTGGCCGTCGCGCTGGTTGCCGGGGCACTGCTCCTGCTCATCCGGCGCAGCTACCTCCTCGTGGCGCTGGTCGCCATCCCCTTGGGGTTTGCCCGGGGAGTCGCCCCCGCGCTCGGTGTGGCCGTCCTCATCCACCTCGTGGTGCGCTGGCGCGAGGACGGGGCGGCCGGCATCCCCCCGCTCCACGGTCAGCGGTGGCGAGCCCTCGTCATGCTCGCGGCGGTCGGGGCGAGCGGCGTGGCCTGGCCCGTCGTGGCCGCGGTGGCCACGGGGGTCCCGACGGCGTTCTTCGACGTGCAGGCGGCGTGGGGCCAACGCCCCGACAAGGGCCCGTTCGTGCTCTGGGTGGAGTGGGCCTGGCAGGGCAAGGGCGTCGCGGGAGTCGTCGTGCTCGTCGCCCTGCTCGGCACGTACGTGGCCCTCGTGCTCGGCCGCCACGGCCGGTGGATCTGCATCGAGGCCCGCGCCTGGGCGCTCGCCTACCCGCTGTACCTGTTCGCGGTCGTGCGCCCCATCACGAGCATGTGGCGCTTCCTCCTCCTGGACTTCCCGCTGGCCGCCCTGGTGGCCTCGGTGGCGATGCGCACGGCGAACGGCGAGAGCGTCGTGCCCCACTGGCGCCGACGGGTCGCGGTCGTCCTCGTCGTCGTCGTCGCCGGGCTCTTCTGGTGGACCGCGGCCCTGCTCGTCTACACCCCGTGGGGCTCCTTCCCGCCGTGACGGACCGCCGTGCGATGAGCCGGATTTCGTCACGCCGCACCGCTGCGGGATAATGGACCAGCATTCCGGCCCTCCGGCGTCGGACACCACGCGGCACGCACCAGACGGCGCCGCGGCGAGGAAGGGATTTGATCCATGGCGGCAATGAAGCCGAGGACGGGCGACGGCCCGCTCGAGGTCACCAAGGAAGGTCGTGGCATCGTCCTTCGCATGCCTCTGGAGGGTGGGGGGCGACTCGTCGTCGAGATGACTCCCGACGAGGTGCGCGCCCTGGGCGCCGCGATCGACAACTGCGAAGGTCTGGCGTGACCCACGCCTGACACCTCCACGCCGAGGCCCCCACCGAGACCGGTGGGGGCCTCGGCGCGTGTCGGGCCGGCCCGCTCGGTAGGGTCGAACGGTGCCCCGAGTCGACGTCCTGCGCCACCCCGCCACCTCCTCGTGGAGCGTGCTGCCCGACCTCGGGGCGGCCCTCGCGGCCACGTCCGGTGGGAGCGACCCGGAGGGCACCGCCCTCGTCGCGGTCGTCGGCGCCGATGACGCCCTCAGCGACACGGGCGCCCGCACCGCCCTGGCGGCGCTCGGCGTCACCGCCGATGACGTCCTCGCGACGTTCGAGCCCAGCACCAGCGCCGGGGCACTGACGACCATTCCCCTGGCTCCCGGTGCGCACGCCGTGCGCCGCGTGCTCCTCGTGGGCGTCGACGACGGCTCGGATGCCGCGTGGCGCAGTGCCGGGGCCGCCATCGGTCGCGCGACCCGTGGCCGCTCTCGGGTGCTGCACGCCGTGGCGGGGGATGCCGGTGGGCAGGCCCTCGTGGCCTACGTCGAGGCCGCCGTGCTCGCCTCGTGGTCGTCTCCCCGCTGGACCCGCAAGGGGCCCACGGTGGTGACGCACCCGGCATCCGAGGCCGTGGTCACCGGCACCGAGGAGGCCGCGACCGTCGCAGCGGCCGTGGCCCGGGCACGGGCTCAGCTGCTCGCCCGAGGCCTGTCGATGACGCCGTCGAACACCAAGAACCCGGCCTGGTTGGCCCGGCAGGCCAGGGCCGTGGCGAAGCAGAGCCACCTCGACGTGCGGGTGTGGGACGAGCGCCAGCTCGCGCGGGAGGGCTTCGGTGGCCTGATCGCCGTGGGGTCGGGGTCGGCCACGCCGCCTCGCCTCGTCCAGCTCGACCACGTCCCGGACGGCGCCACCGCTGCGACCCCACGTGTCGTGCTGGTGGGCAAGGGCATCACGTTCGACACCGGTGGCCTCCAGGTCAAACCGGTCGACGGCATGGTCGGGATGAAGACCGACATGTCCGGAGCGGCCATCGTCCTGGCCGTCGTGGCCGCCTGCCACGAGCTCGGGGTCGCGGTGCGGGTCACCGGTCTGCTCGCCCTGGCCGAGAACGCCGTCGACGGGGCCTCGTACCGGCCGGGGGACGTCGTGACCCAGTACGGCGGTCGCACCGTCGAGATCGGCAACACCGACGCGGAGGGCCGCATCGTGCTCGCCGACGCACTCGCCTACGCCGATGCCGCACTCGATCCCACGGTCCTGGTCGACGTCGCGACCCTCACCGGTGCCGCGCGCATCGCGCTGGGGCGAACCATCGCACCGGTCTTCGCCACCGACGCGGCCCTGGGCGCCGCGCTCGAGGCCGCCGGGGCGACGACTGGTGAGACGCTGTGGCCGATGCCCCTCGCGCAGACCTACCGTCGAGCCCTCGACTCCGACGTCGCCGACGTCGCCCACATCGCTCCTGGCGTGGGTGGCGGTGCGGTGACTGCGGCCCTGTTCCTTCGGGAGTTCGTCGGGGATCGCCTGTGGGCGCACCTCGACATCGCAGGCACCGGCCGCTCGGACGTCGACGCCGGCACCTCCGCCAAGGGGGCCACCGGTTTCGGGACACGACTGCTGCTGCGGTGGCTGGAGGAGATGGCATGAACGCCGGTTACGGGCTGACCGTCCGCTGGTCGCTGGAAGACGCCCCGGCGGATGCCGCCGAGCAGCTGCGCGAGTACGTCGTCGGCACCTCCATCGCCCGGTTCATGTTCCTCGACGGCCTCGCCTTCAAGGTGTGGCGCATGCGCGAGGGTGAGTGGTTCGAGGGCACCTACGTCTTCGACTCCGAGCAGGACCGCACGGTGTTCCGCGAGAGCTTCGAGCCCGGCGCCGCCACGGCACCGGGCAGCGTGATGATCGGCTCCGCGCCGATCGCCATCGAGGACTGGGAGGTCGTCGCGATCGCCGAGGGCCCCGCCGGGTTCCGCCGTGGGGCGGGCCCCGAGGTCAGCTGAGCGCTCGCCTCAGCGCTTGACGGCGACGAGCAGCCCGTCACTCACCGGCAGCAGGGTCGTCGTGAGCTGGTCGTTGTCGCGCAGCGCCTTGCCGAGGTCGCGCAGGGTGCTCGTCGTCGCGTCGCGAGCTGCGGGGTCGGCCACCTGGTCGTGCCAGAGCATGTTGTCCATCGCGAGCACTCCACCCGGTCGCAGCAGCCGGATCGCGTGCTCGACGTACGTGGGGTAACCGCTCTTGTCGGCGTCGATGACGACCAGGTCGTAGGCGCCGTCGGTCATCCGGGGCAGCACCTCGGCGGCGTCCCCGGTGATGACGCGGGTGCGCTGGTGGGCGTAGCCGGCCTCCGCGTAGGCCTCGCGGGCGGCTCGCTGGTGCTCGGCGGAGGAGTCGATGGTCGTGAGGACCCCGTCGTCGGGCATGCCGGAGAGCAGCCACAGGCCCGACGTGCCGGCCCCCGTGCCGATCTCGACGACGTGCCGCGCCTGGACAGCGGCCGCGACGACGCGCAGCATCGCCCCGGCGCCCGTGCCGACCGGGGAAGCGTCGCCGAACTCCAGACCGCGCCGTCGGGCGTTCTCGATGACCTCCGGCTCGGTCACGAACTCCTCGGTGTACGTCCAGCTGGCGGGCCTCAGGGTGCTCATGGCCCAACCCTATGGCCCGGGGCGTGGTCGCAGGAGCCGACGCACGTTCCCAGCGTTTGTTCAGGGAATCCGGGAACAATTGTCGGACTGGACGCGTATCGATGGGTGACATGAGCAGCTCGGTGAGGGAAGAGACGATGACGACGACGGATGCCGTGCGGACCGGCGACCTGCCGGCTGCCGGTTGGGTGCCCCCGACGTGGCAGGAGGTCGTCGAGCAGCACTCCGCACGGGTGTACCGGCTCGCGTACCGCCTGACGGGGAACGTCCACGACGCCGAGGACCTCACCCAGGACGTGTTCGTCCGGGTGTTCCGGTCGCTGCACACCTACCAGCCCGGCACGTTCGAGGGCTGGCTGCACCGCATCACGACCAACGTCTTCCTCGACAAGATGCGTCGCAAGCAGCGGATCCGCTTCGACGCCCTCTCCGACGAGTCGGCCGCCCGCCTCGAGGGGCGCGGCCCCGGCCCCGAGCAGGCCTACCACGACGCCCACTTCGACGACGACGTGCAGCGTGCCCTCGACGCACTCTCCCCGGACTTCCGGGCCGCTGTCGTGCTGTGCGACATCGAGGGGCTGTCGTACGAGGAGGTCGCCGCGACCTTGGGCATCAAGCTCGGCACCGTGCGCTCGCGCATCCACCGAGGCCGCGCCCAGCTGCGCGAGTCGTTGGCCCACCGTGCACCGCAGCCGACCACGAGCGCCCCCACGAGGAGCACGGGCCGGATCATCCGTCGACCCGCCGCGGGGGTCGTATGACCCACTCCGCCCGGGTGCAGTGCCTCGACGACGAGCTCACCGAGTACGCCGCCGGGCGCCTTCCCCTGAACCGCCAGTGGGCGTGGGACCGGCACCTCGTGACCTGTCAGGTCTGCGGCCACGCCGTCGACCAGGAGCGTCGGCTGCGCAGCGCCCTGGCCGGAGCCCCGACCATGCCGGGGGACCTGCGCACCACCCTGCTCGCGCTCGGCAGCACGATGGCTGCTGACATGCCCCGCACGAGCACCCCGCCGAGCCCTGCGCCCGACCCCCTGCGGCTGCTCGCTCCCGGTGCTCCGCCCTGCCACCGCAGCCCGCTGCGCGCCACGGTGATCGCCGCTGCGGCCGCCGGGATCTCCGCAGCCGCCGCCTGGAGCCTGACCATGGTTCCCGCACCCGGCACCGGTCGGCCTGCCCTGGCCACCGTGACCCCCCTCGTGGCAGCGACGGCCACGCCCACGCGCGCCGCCACGGCGGCCGTGAGCAACGGGTTCAGCCAGGGGGTCGTCCTCACCAGGACCGGCCAGCAGGCAGAATCGACCCCATGACGAGTGAGCGCGAGCCGGGCCGCGACGACTGGCGCCCCTGGGACCAGGCGAGCACCTCTGACGAGGTGACCCAAGAGGTGCCCCAACAGCAGCCGGAGCCTGCGTGGGCTGCGCTGCCGGCTCCGTCCGCGCAGGGGGCGGCCCCTGCCGCCGCCCAACAGGCCTTCGCGACCCAGCAGGGCCCCACGACGCACCCGGCGCCGACCACCCAGCTCTCGCCGTGGGGTGCCCCGGTTGCTCCGGCTCCGGCTGCTCCGCCCGAGGCGCCCGCCCCTGCGCGCCGCGGGCCGGGCTGGGGGGCTCTGATCGGGGTGTCGCTCGCCGTCGCGCTCGTCTCCGGTCTCCTCGGTGGCCTGCTCGGCGCGGCGCTGACCGACGGGGAGTCCTTCGGCTCCACGGGATCAGCGGCCGGTTCGGCCCCGAGCGTGGGTGCGGGGGCCACGACCCGCCCGGACGGTTCCGTCGCCAACATCGCCGCTCGCACGACCCCGAGTGTCGTCACCCTGCGGGTCGAGGGTGGCGGCGGCACCGGCACCGGCTCCGGCTGGGTGTACGACGAGCGTGGTCACATCGTCACGAACAACCACGTCGTCGCGAGCGCAGCCGACGGTGGGGAGATCACGGTGGTGCTGGCCAACGGTCAGCAGGTGCCGGCCACGATCGTCGGTCGCGACGCGTCGTACGACCTCGCCGTCGTCAAGGTCGACCGCACCGATCTCGACCCGCTCGAGCTGGGTCGCTCGGCGGACGTGGTCGTCGGTGACCAGGTCATCGCCGTCGGTGCCCCGCTCGGCCTGGACTCCACCGTGACCTCGGGCATCGTCAGCGCCCTCAACCGGCCGGTCACACCCGGCGCGGCCGATGACCAGGCGTTCATCAACGCCATCCAGACCGACGCCGCCATCAACCCGGGCAACTCCGGTGGGCCCCTGCTCGACATGCAGGGCCGGGTCATCGGGGTCAACTCCGCCATCGCCCGGGCGCCGGGGTCGGAGATCAGCGGCCAGAGCGGCAACATCGGCGTCGGCTTCGCCATCCCGAGTGATCAGGTGGCCACCACGGTCGAGCAGCTGATCACGACCGGCAAGGCCGTGCACCCCATCATCGGCGTGTTCCTCGACTCGACCTACGACGGCGAGGGCGTGCGCATCGCCGACGAGGGCCCCTCCGGGCAGCCCGCGGTTGCACCGGACGGCCCCGCGGACGAGGCCGGGCTGCGGGCCGGTGACGTCGTCATCGCCTTCGAGGGCAGGCCCGTCTCCGACGACGGTGAACTGGTCGTCCTGATCCGCTCTCGGACCGTGGGTGACTCGGTGACGCTGACCATCATGCGCGGCGGGGCCCAGAGGGATGTCACCATGGTCCTTCAGGGTTCGGCTGACTGACGCGCCCACGGCGCGGAAGCGGTCCAGGAAAGAGACGGGTGGTGCTCGGTGTCCGGGGTCAATGGCTGGGAGGTCGTGCTCGTCGCGCTCATCGCCGTCTTCATCCTCGGACCTGATCGGTTGCCCGAGTACGCCGCGAAGCTCGCGCGCGGCATCCGCAAGGCGCGGGTCATGGCGGAGGGCGCCAAGGTCCAGCTCAAGGACCAGCTCGGCCCCGAGTACGAGGACATCAACTGGCGCCAGTACGACCCTCGTCAGTACGACCCCCGCCGGATCGTCAAGGAAGCCCTGCTCGACCCGCTCGACGACGCGGTGGCGCCGGTGCGCGACCAGATCGGATCCGTGCGGGCGGCAGGCAAGGGGCTCACGGGTGGTTCAGCGGCTGCCGGTGCGGCAGCGGCCGGGGGCGCGGTCGCAGCCTCCGCCACGGCATCCGCGGGAGGTGGGGCGCCTGTGGTCGAGGAACCCTACATCTCCACGCGGGCCACGCCGCTGGAGTGGGACCCGGCACGCCCGACGCCGTACGACGTCGACGCCACCTGACCGACCGGGTCAGGGGCCGGTCGGCGTCAGCGGCCGGCCGGGGTGAGTCCGAGCGATCGGCCCGCCAACCCGCGCGAGCGCGTGGCCAGGCCACGCGCGATGCCCCGCAGGGCAACGGCTGCCGGGCTGTCCGGGGAACCCAGGACGACCGGCATCCCCTCGTCGGCGCCGATGCGCAGGCGGGTGTCGAGCGGGATCTGGCCCAGGAGCTTGACCTCGGAGCCGATCGCGCGCGTCAGTGACTCGGCAACCTCCTGGCCGCCGCCGGACCCGAAGATCTCCTGACGGGTGCCGTCGGGAAGCTCGAGCCAGCTCATGTTCTCGATGACCCCCGCGACGCGCTGGTGGGTCTGCAGCGCGATGGCGCCGGCCCGCTCGGCCACCTCGGCAGCGGCCTGCTGTGGGGTGGTGACGACGAGGATCTCGGCTCCCGGGATGAGCTGGGCCGTGGAGATCGCGATGTCGCCCGTGCCCGGCGGCAGGTCGAGGAGCAGGACGTCGAGGTCGCCCCAGAAGACGTCGGCCAGGAACTGCTGGAGTGCCCGGTGCAGCATCGGTCCGCGCCAGACCACCGGCTGGTTGCCGGGCACGAACATGCCGATGGAGATGACCTTCACGTCGTGCGAGAGCGGCGGCAGGATCATGTCGTCGACCTGGGTCGGGCGCCCTTCGACCCCGAGCATGCGCGGGATCGAGAAGCCGTAGATGTCGGCGTCGACGACCCCGACCCGCAGGCCCTGGTCGGCCAGGGCGGCCGCGAGGTTGGCCGTGACCGAGGACTTGCCGACGCCGCCCTTGCCGGACGCGACGGCATACACCCTCGTCAGCGACCCGGCCTTGGCGAAGGGGACCTCACGCTCGGCGACGCCGCCGCGCAGCATCGTCTTCAGCTCGGCTCGCTGCTCGTCGCTCATCACCCCGAGGGTCACGGTGACGCCGGTGACCCCCTCGACCTTCTCCAGGGCCGCGGTGGTGTCGCGGGTCAGGGTGTCCTTGAGCGGACAGGCGGCGACGGTGAGCAGGATGGTGACGGCGACGTGGCCGGACTCGTCGGCCGACACGCTCTCGACCATGCCGAGCTCGGTGACCGGCTTGCGGATCTCGGGGTCGATGACCGTCTCGAGGGCAGCGTGCAGTGCGTCGGGGGTGACGGGGGACATGGCCCCCAGTCTAGGTCGGCGAACCGGGGGAGCGGACGGGGGCCTCGTCGGGCTCGGGCGCGCGGGTGACCACCAGGCCGCGTTCCTCCATCTCGTCGAGGAGGTCACGCAGCTCGCCGCGCACGAAGTCGCGGGTGGCCTGGTCACGCATCGCGATCCGCAGGGCCGCGACCTCGCGGGTGAGGAACTCGGTGTCGGCGAGGTTGCGCTCGTCGCGGCTGCGGTCCTGTTCGAGGGCGAAGCGGTCGCGGTCGGCCTGACGGTTCTGGGCGAGCAGGATCAACGGCGCGGCGTACGAGGCCTGCAGGCTGAGCATGAGCGTGAGGAAGATGAACGGGTACTTGTCGAACCGCTGGGATGGCGGGGCGAGGACGTTCCAGCCCACCCAGATCAGCACGAACAGGGTCATGCCGATGAGGAAGTAGGGCGTGCCCATGTAGCGGGCGAACTTCTCCGAGACGACCCCGAAGGCCTCCTCGGTGAACACCGAGGGCACGGTGAACCGGCGGCCCCCCTCTCGGGGCTGGTCGATGCGGGGTCGCCGCTCGCGCTCAGCCACGGGTGGCCCCCTCGGGCGTCACGCTGTCGTGCCGGTCCTCGCGCCAGTCGTCGGGGAGGATGTGGTCGAGCACGTCGTCGACGGTGACAGCGCCGAGCAGGTGACCCTCGGCGTCGACGACGGGCACCCCGACCAGGTCGTAGGTCGCGAGCATGCGGGTCACCTGGCCCAAGGTGGCGTCGGGGGGCAGGGGCTCGACGTCCTTGTCGAGGATGCCGCCCACCGGGTTGTGCGGGGGCTCGCGCAGGAGGCGTTGGATGTGGACCATGCCGAGGTAGCGACCCGTGGGGGTCTCCAGCGGCGAGCGGCAGACGAAGACCGTGCAGGCCAGGGCGGTGGACAGCTCCTGGCGTCGCACGACGGCCAGGGCCTCGGCGATGGACGCCTCGGGCCCGAGGATCACCGGCTCGGTCGTCATGAGCCCACCGGCGGTGTTCTCGTCGTAGGTCAGCAGGCGTCGCAGGTCGGCGGCCTCGTCGGCGTCCATGCGTTCGAGGAGCTCTTCCTGACGGTCCTTGGGCAGCTCGGCGAGGAGGTCGGCGGCGTCGTCGGGCTCCATCGCCTCGAGGACGTCGGCTGCGCGGTCCACCCGCAGGCCGGCGATGATCTCGACCTGGTCGTCCTCGGGGAGCTCCTCGATGACGTCGGCGAGCCGCTCGTCGCTGAGCTCTGCGGCGACCTCGGCCCGGCGCTGCGGGGTGAGGTCGTGGATGACCTCGGCGAGGTCTGCGGGCTTGAGGTCCTCGTAGGCCTCGACGAGCCGAGCCGCGCTCTGGGCACTGCTCGACGTGCGCAGCCCCACGACGTCCTCGATCGCCACGAGCCGGGTCTCGCCCCGTCGGCGGGCCAGCCGCCCGAGACCGCCGCGGGGGGCGCCGGTGCGCACGAACGCGCGCGCCACGCTCCAGCCCCGGGAGCCGTGCTGCTCGATGCCGATGTCCTCGACGGTGGCCGCGAGCAGCCCACCCTCCTCGGTGCGCACCTCGACGGGGCGCTCGAACAGCTCGGCGACCACGAGGGTCTCGTTCCCGCGCTGCTCGAACCGGCGCATGTTGACCAGTCCGGTGGTGATCACCTGACCGCCCTCGACGGAGGTGACCCGGGTCATCGGCACGAACACCCGTCGTCGGCCGGCGACCTCGACGACGAGCCCGATGACGCGCGGACGGGTCCGCGCGACGTTGAACGTCACGACGACGTCGCGCACCCGGCCGACCTGGTCACCGAGGGGGTCGAAGACGTTCAACTCGGTCAGGCGGCCGACGAAGGCGCGGGTCGGCGTGCTCACGGGCACAGGCTATCGGGGTGGGCAGGTGCCGAGGCGGTCAGGCAGGAAAGGTGTTGCGGCGGGCACCGGCCCGGCCGCGCCAGTGCCACGGACGCCACCGCGCAGTGGTCCCGGGCCCGGGCGGGACCGGTGTGCTGCCGGAGTCGGTCGGGTAGGCCCCGGGCCCGTCGACGAGCCGGCCGTGGGGAGTGAGCACGTGGATGGTGCACCCCTGCGCCCACCGCTGCGCGACGTCTCCCACCGCGTTGAGGCGCTCGGGTCGCAGGACCTGCACCGCGGCATCCCACTCCTCCTCGTCCGCGGGGGTGAGTTCGCGCGACGTCGCGCGAACACTGAGCAGGAGCCCACCGCTGTCCTTGCTGCGCAGCACCAGTTCCACCTCGTCGGGCAGCCACGGCAGGCTCTGCTCGCCGGGTCCGGACACGACGTATGCCGCCGGACCGGTGCCGCGCTCGTCGCCGTCGTCGTGCCACACGTGCCAGACCGGGTGCGTACCGGCGCCGGGCACGCGGACCCAGAGCAGGCCCGACTTGCTCGCAGCCTCGTGGATCAGCCGGGTGACGTTGGTGGTCGGGGCACCCGGCGTGACCTGCGTGGAAGCGTCATCCGTCACACCGTGAACTCTCTCACAACGCCCTGTCGCGCGGCGCTGCTAGCGTGCCCCGGCAGACCTGCTTCTCGCCGACCTCGTGGACAAGGGACCCGCATGCGCAGCGCCAAGGACTTCTTCACGCCCCTCGCGGTGGGCGCCCCCGCACCCGTGCGGGAGGTGCCGGCGCGGCCCAGCCGGATGATCCACTTCTTCGACCCGAGCAACCCGCGGATGGCCGCCAAGGTGCCCCAGCTCGTCGGGACGGTCGACGTGCTGCTCGGCAACCTCGAGGATGCCGTGAAGGCGGAGAACAAGGATGCCGCTCGCGCAGGCCTGGTGGAGATCGCCCGCGCCACGGACTTCGGCGAGCACACCCAGCTGTGGACGCGGATCAACTCGCTGGACTCACCGTGGGTGCTCGACGACCTGACGACGTTGGTCACCGAGGTGGGCGATCGGCTCGACGTCATCATGGTGCCCAAGGTCCAGGGCCCGGAGGACATCCACTACGTCGACCGGCTGCTGGCCCAGCTCGAGGCGAAGGCGGGGCTCACCCGCCCGATCCTCGTCCACGCGATCCTCGAGACGGCCCGCGGTGTGGCGAACGTCGAGGCGATCGCCGGTGCCAGCCCCCGGATGCAGGGCATCAGCCTCGGCCCGGCCGACCTCGCGGCCGACCGCCGGATGAAGACGACCCGCGTCGGTGGCGGGCACCCCGGTTACCTCGTGCGTGTCGATCCCGTCGACGGGGACATCACCGGCGCGCGTCCCACCTTCCAGCAGGACCTCTGGCACTACACGATCGCCCGGATGGTCGACGCCTGCGCGATGCACGGGATCTTCCCCTACTACGGCCCCTTCGGGGACATCGCGGACGTCGTCGCCTGCGAGGACCAGTTCCGCAACGCCTTCCTCCTCGGCTGCGTCGGCACCTGGACCCTGCACCCCGCGCAGATCGCCATCGCCAAGACCGTGTTCAGCCCGAGCGCGCAGGACGTCGCTCACGCGCGGCGGGTCAAGGAGGCGATGGGTGACGGAACGGGGGCGGTCATGCTCGACGGGAAGATGGAGGACGACGCCAGCCTGAAGCAGTGCCTGGTCATCCTCGAGCTCGCCGACCGGCTCTCGGCCAATGATCCCGGGCTCGCCGAGCTCTACGCCGGTGCCACGAGAACGACGGATGCCGGGGCGAACGCATGAGCACCGCGACGGGCTACCGTCCGCGCCGCTCGGTGCTCTACATGCCGAGCAGCAACGAGCGTGCCCTGGAGAAGGCCAAGACCCTTCCGGTGGACGGGCTCATCCTCGACCTCGAGGACGCAGTGGCCCCTGACCACAAGACCACGGCTCGCGACAACGCCTGCGCGGCCGCGCGCTCGGGTGAGTACGGTCAGCGCGAGGTGACGATCCGGATCAACGCGAGCGGCACCCAGTGGCACGACGACGACCTGGCCGCCGCCTGCGCCGCCGGCCCCGACGGGATCGTCGTCCCCAAGGTCGACTCGGCGCAGGAGGTGCTCGGCCTCGTGGCCGCCATGGAGCGCCACGGCGCACCGGAGCACACCCGGCTGTGGGCCATGATCGAGAGCCCCGCGGCGGTGCTCTGCGTGGGCGAGATCGCTGCCTCATCACCCCGGCTCGCTGCCCTGGTGATCGGCACCAACGACCTCGTCAAGGAACTCGGGGCCCGGCACGTGCCCGGACGCCAGCCACTCCTGACCTCGCTGTCACTCGCCCTGCTGGCCGCCCGCCGGTCGGGGGTCGCGATCCTCGACGGTGTCTACAACGACGTCACCGACCTCGACGGGTTCGTCGCGGAGTGCCGCCAGGGCGCCGACATGGGCTTCGACGGCAAGACGCTCATCCACCCCGGCCAGGTCGGGCCGTGCAACGAGGTCTTCGCGCCGTCCCCGGCCGAGATCGAGGACGCGCACGCCCTCGTGGCCGCCTGGGATGCCGGTGCCGGCAGCGGTGTCGTCACGCACCGAGGGCGCATGGTCGAGCACCTGCACGTCGAGATCGCACGCCAGGTCATCGCGACCGCGCAGGCCATCTCCGACCGCGGCTGAGGCGGGCACGCACCGCCGCGCCAGTCCCCAATCCTCCCGCTGCGCCCTCGCGTGAGGGATGATGGCCCCGTTGGTCGGTTCGACACGTCTGGAGTTTCGCTGATGCCTGGTCCCCTGAGCGTTCGCGCCGCGACGCCCGCTCTGGCCCTCGCGGGTGCGCTCGTCCTCGGGGGATGTGCGGGGTTGGACGCGTCGTGGTCCTCCGACGCAGCCGCACCGCAGCCGGCCACGACCAGCTCGGCACCGCCATCGGTCGGCACGGGCACGCCCTCGCCGTCCGTGTCCAGCGCCGCCCCGTCGGCGAGCGCGACTGCGGCATCCAGCCCGGCACCCACGGCGTCACAGAGCTCCACAGCGTCACAGGGCCCCGCGTCCACCACCCCCTCGCCGACCACCAGTGCGGCCCCCACGTCCTCCGCGCCGAGCCCGACGAAGGCGCCGTCGCCCAAGCCCTCGACGAAGCCGTCGCCCAAGCCGTCCGCGAAGCCCAGTGCCTCCCCGTCGCCGACGGCCAAGCCCCGCACCACCTTGCGGCTCGGCGATCGCGGGCCCAAGGTGCTGGCCACCCAGCAGCGACTCAGCGAGCTCGGCTACTGGCTCGGCACTCCGGACGGCCGTTTCGGTTCCCTCACCCAGCAGGCGGTCTACGCCCTGCAGAAGGCTGCCGGCCTCTCGCGTGACGGTTCGGTCGGTCCCAAGACCGCCAAGGCGCTCGCGGACGGCATCCGACCGCGGGCGACGCTGTCCGGCAACGGCGTCGAGATCGTGCTCGACCGCCAGCTGCTGCTCGTCGTGCGCGGTGGCACGGTGAAGACCATTCTGAACACCTCGACCGGCAACCGTGAGAGGTACACCTCCACGTCGGGCAACCCCGCCGTCGCCATCACGCCGAAGGGCACCTTCAAGGTCTACCGCGGGGTCGACGGTCCGTTGACCAACTCGCTGGGGGAGCTGTGGCGACCTCGCTTCTTCCACAAGGGCATTGCCGTCCACGGCTCGCCGAACATCCCGCCGTGGCCGGCCTCGCACGGGTGCGCCCGGCTGAGCAACGCGGCGATCAACATGATCTGGGACAAGAACCTCATGCCCATCGGGAGCACGGTCGTCGTGCGCTGACACCCCGGTGAGGCGTCACTCGCCGGGGTAGACGACCCCGACCTGACGACGGGTCTCGTCCATGGTGGCCAGGACGCGACGGGTGGCGTCCCACGGCATCGACCACGTCTGCGTGCGCCCGGCTGCCAGGGCCCGGGCGAACTCCGCGGCCTGGTAGCGGAACCCGTGGTCGAGGACCGGTGCGACGAACTCGTCGAGGACGGTGTCGTCCGGCGCCACGAGGCGCACGCGGCTGTCGACCGCGTAGAACACGCCGGAGACCTCGAGCCGCGCGGCCGTGCCGACCACGCGCGCGGGGCACGCGGTGGCAGCGGCCATCGAGCACCACAGCCGGGCGAGCTCCCCGGCGGGCCCACGCCCGTCGATGGTCGTCGTGGCGTCCACCCCGAGGTCGGTGAGGACGCCGCGGGCCGTCACGTCGGTGAGGCTCCCGAGCACGTGGTCGGCGAAGGAGACGGGGTAGACACCGAGATCGAGCAGGGCCCCCCCGGCGAGCTCGGGCTGCGAGAGGCGAGCCGGGCCGTCCGGGTACAGCAGCTGGCCGTGGTCGGCCTCGACGACCACGACGTCACCCAGCGTGCCGGCGGTGACCGTGCGGGCGATCACGTCGTAGTGCGGCAGGTAGCGGCTCCACATCGCCTCGGCCGCGAGCAGGCCACCCACCTCGGCGGCCTCGAAGACGTCCTCGGCCTCGCGCAGGCTGCGGGTGAACGCCTTCTCGATGAGGACGGGCTTGCCGGCCCTCAGGGCGAGCAGGGCGTGATCGCGGTGCTCGCTGTGCGGGCTGGCGACGTACACGGCATCCACGTCGGGGTCGGCGACGAGGTCGGCGTAGGAGCCGTGAGCGCGCTCGACCCCGTGGCGCTGCGCGAACTCCTGGGCTCGCTCCAGGGACCTCGACCCGCACGCGACGACGCGCGACCGCGTCCCGGTGGCCACGGCATCCGCGAAGGTGTTGGCGATGCCGCCCGGGGCGAGCACGCCCCAGCGGATCGCGGGGGCGTCCATGGGGTCGGGAACCGTTGACGCGGCGAGGACGGCGGTGGCTGCGGGGGCGGACGACATGCGGCTGATCGTATGCCGTCCGCCCACCTCAGAAGCGGGTCGTCGCCTCGGCCACGAGGTCGCCGACGAACTGGCCGGCGTCGACGTCCAGGCCGCGCCGGGTGAACCACGTCGCCATCGTCGTCGCGTCGCGGGCCAGGAAGTCGAAGCCCTGCGGGTTGCCGATGACGTCGACGATTTGCGGCCAGTCGATGATGACGAGTCGCTCGTCGTGCAGCAGCACGTTGTACGGCGACAGGTCGCCGTGGGCCCACCCGTGGTGCGCGAGCGTGAGCATGGCGCTGCGCAGCTGCTCGAACAGGTCGGCGAGCAGCTCTGCGCCGGGCCTGCTCGCCACGAGTCTGGGGGCGGCCACCGGCGTCGGGCCGGTGACGTCCCCGATGAACTCCATGAGCATCTCGGTCTCGTCGAGCTGCACGGGGTAGGGCACCGGCAGGCCGAGGTCCCAGAGACTGCCGAGCGCGCTGAACTCGGCCGCGGCCCACTGTCCCGAGATGAGCTGCTTGCCGAACTCGGTGCGGGTGGCCATGGCGCGCATCTCGCGGCTCTTGCGCACCCGCCGGCCCTCCAGGTAGCCGGCGTCGCGGTGGAAGAGCCGGTGCTCGCCGCTGCGGTAGCGCTTGGCGGCCATGGTGCTGCGGCGCTCGGTGCCGGGAACCCAGCGGCGCAGCACGTGCACGTCGGCTTCCTTGCCGGTCTTCAGCACGCCGAGGTCGGCCTCGACGGCGCCGAGGTCGGTGATCACCCAGTGCGGTCGCGGTTTCGGCCCGTGGGTCGCGCCGTCCCAGGTGGACCAGCGCTCGCCCTCGGTGGGGGCGTCAGGTGAGGTGTCGGTGGCGAAGAGCTCCTGCTTCGCCGGCAGGTGGAAGGGCTGGTGTGCCACGGGGGTGCTCCTGATCGAGAGAGGAAGGGAGGGGCTCGGTGTGGGCCCGGACAGTCATCGACATGTCGGCCTCCTTCTCGGGTCGTTCAGGTCTTGGTGCGGCACGACGGCGGATGCCGTTCGCTCACCACCCAGCGTGCCGCACGGGTGGGTGCGGCCGCCATCGGATATTCGCGGCGAGGACTCAGGCGATGCGGGTGATCGTGGCGAGGATCGGCTCGGTGGGCACGAGGGTGATGGCCGCGCTCACCCGTGGACGGCGTGCCGTCGTCGCAGGGGTGACCCGGTGCTCACGCAGGATCAACGCCAACGCCAGCACGGCCTCGACCATCGAGAAATGCTGTCCGATGCAGGCCCGCGGACCGCCACCGAACGGCATCCACGCGTAGCGGTGGGCAGGGGCGGGGCGAGTCCCGTCCCCGGTGAAGCGCGACGGGTCGTAGACGAGTGGGTCCACCCAGAGGTCGGGGTGCCGGTGGATCGTCCACGGCACGACGACGACGTTCGTGCCTCGGGTGACGCGGTGGCCCATGATCTCGTCGTCCTGCAGGGTGAGGCGGCCGAGCATCGGCGCCGAGGGGTAGAGCCGCATCGCCTCCTTGAGCGCGGCCGTCGTGCACGGAAGGTTGGCGGCCGTCGTGGCCGTGGGACGAGAGTTCCCGAGCACCGCGCGGACCTCGGACCGAACGGCGCCCTGGACGTCCTGGTGCTGGCCGAGCAGGTGCAGTGCGAAGGTCAGGGCCGTCGAGGTGGTCTCGTGTCCGGCGAGGAGGAAGACGAGCACCTGCGCGCGCACCTCGTCGTCGCTGAGCGGACCGTTCGCGTCGTGAGCCGTCAGCAGCCGCCCCAGGAGGTCGCTCGCGGTCTCCGGGCCCTCACGGCGAGCCGTGATGAGGCGATCGCAGACCGCCAGCAGGTCAGCGCGGGCCGCACGCCCCCGCCGGACGGTCCTGGTGGGGATGGCACGGGGCAGTGCCACGGGCCCGAGCCCGCGGCGGACGATGGTTTCGGACAAGGAGGGAAACGATCGGCGGACGTGGGGCACCGCGTCCGAGGCGGACTCGCCGAAGAGCGCGCGCAGCACCACCTGGAGGGTGAGGTGCTGCATGTGGTCCGAGAGGTCGAGCGTGACCGGAGCACCGGCATCCCAGCCGGAGATGAACGCCTCGATCTCCTCGACCATGAGATCGGCGTAGCCGTGGACCGCCTCCTTGGTGAACGCCGGTTGCAGCATGGTCCTCTGACGGGTCCACTCGTCCCCTTCGGCGGCGAGCAGCCCGGGCCCGAGCCAGTAGGCGATCTCCTCGTACACCCGGTCGCGTTTGGCGTAGGTGCGCCACGAACTGCCGGACAGCACCCGTGCCGCGGCATCGGGGTGGTGCAGCCACCACACCTCCCGATCAGCGCCGCGTGGGCCCAGGACCATCCGCACGATGTCGCCGTGCTCGCGCCATGTCGACTCTGCGAACTCCACCGGGTTGCGACGCAGGGCCAGTGCGGGTCTGAGGCGGCCCCCGGTGATCGGCAGGGTGCCCGGACCGTGGGAGTCGTGGACGCGGGTCAGGGCAGTCATCACCCCATGATGACCGGAGGCCCTTTACTTGTCATGACAACCATTGGACGAGGTGGGGGGACTCACACCCCGACGGTGGTCAGGTGTCGGCCGTGCGGCGGCATACTCGGTGGGCAGACCCATCCCGAGCCAAAGGCGGCGATCACGCATGTCCCGACTCCAGACCACGGACGGACTCTCCGAGGAACAGCACGAGCTCATCAAGCTCGTGCGCGAGTTCGTCGAGGAGCAGATCCTGCCCGTCGCCACCGAGCTGGAGCACCGCGACGAGTACCCGACGGACATCGTCGAGGGCATGAAGGAGATGGGCATCTTCGGGCTGATGATCCCGGAGGAGTACGGCGGGCTGGGCGAGTCGCTGCTGACCTACGCGCTCGTCGTCGAGGAGATCGCGCGGGGCTGGATGTCGGTGAGCGGCATCATCAACACGCACTTCATCGTCGCCTACCTGATCCTCCAGCACGGCACCGAGGAGCAGAAGCAGCGCTACCTGCCCCGCATGGCGACCGGCGAGGTCCGCGGAGCGTTCTCGATGTCCGAGCCCGGGCTGGGGTCCGACGTCGCCGCGATCCGCACTAAGGCCGTGCGCGAGGGTGAGGAGTGGATCGTCACCGGCCAGAAGATGTGGCTGACCAATGGCGGGTCCTCGAACCTCGTCGCCGTGCTCGTGCGGACCGATCTCGGCGAGAGCGAGAGCCCCTACAAGAACATGAGCACCTTCCTCATCGAGAAGGAGTCCGGCTTCGGGGAGACCGCCCAGGGCGTCACCGTGCCGGGCAAGATCGAGAAGATGGGCTACAAGGGCGTCGACACGACCGAGCTGATCTTCGAGGGCCACCGCACGAGCGATGCGCAGCTGCTCGGCGGGGTGCCGGGCAAGGGCTTCTACCAGATGATGGACGGCGTCGAGGTGGGCCGCGTGAACGTCGCAGCCCGGGCCTGTGGGCTGTCGCGCCGGGCGTTCGAGCTCGGCATCGCCTACAGCCAGCAGCGCGAGACCTTCGGCAAGAAGATCGCCGAGCACCAGGGGATCCTCTTCCGTCTGGCCGACATGGCCACCAAGGTCGAGGCCAGCCACCAGATGATGGTCAAGGCCGCCAAGCTCAAGGATGCCGGGGAGCGCAACGACCTCGAGGCGGGCATGGCGAAGTACCTGGCCTCGGAGAACTGCGCCGACGTCGTCGAGCAGTCCTTCCGCATCCACGGTGGGTACGGCTACTCCAAGGAGTACGAGATCGAGCGGCTCTACCGCGAAGCGCCGATGCTGCTCATCGGTGAGGGCACGGCCGAGATCCAGAAGATGATCATCGGGCGCCGTCTGCTCGAGGACTACAAGGCCCGCTGAGCGGATCGGTCAGTAGGTGGGGGCGGCCGGCTGTCCGAGGAACTGCTCGTAGGTGCGCCACCCGCCCTCGGTGTAGGCCGCGGCGAAGGGCTTTCCGACGTACCTGAAGTGCCACGGCTCGAACCCGACGCCGGTCACCGGGGTCTGTCCCTTCTCGTAGCGCAGCAGGAACCCGTGGCGCCAGGCGTTCCTGGCCAGCCACACCCCTTGGGGGGTCTCGTCGATGCAGTCGTTGATGGTGCAGTTCGAGCGTCCGATGGGCAGCAGGTCCACCGTCAACCCGGTCTGGTGCTCGCTGAAGCCTGCGCGCAGGTACCAGCGGTCTGTCCAGGCGCGGCCGCGGCGGGCAAGGTTCTTCGCGTACAGCGCCTCCTGGGTCTCGAAGGAGCGGTAGGCCGTGTCGATGCCGATCACGCCGGCGCCCTCCTCGACCGAGGCTGCGGCCATGGCCGCCAAGGCCTTCGCGGCATCCGGACGCAGCTGGTGACCGTCGGCGTGCGGCATGGCGGGCACGGTCAGGTCAGTTGGTTCGAAGCTCATGGGGGAGAGCGGGTTCTGCTTGTTGACCAGCACCCACGAACTCGTGGGATCGGTGAGGCTGCGGCACCCTTGGAAGCTGTCGACGCTGCTGCGGATCGACTGCTCACCGCCGACGATGGTGACCGTCGCAACCGTCGGGGCCAACGCGGCATCCCTGCTCGCTGCGGGCAGGCAGTGGGGCGCCGTCGCGACCAGGGTTGCGCCTGAGGCCGCGGCCAGGGCTGCACCCGTGAACGCCTCGACCGCGCGGCCGGCCCGAATCACCACCACCTCGGAGACCGGTCGGGCGGCAACGGGCCGGGTGTCGTCGTCTGCCCCGACGGTCACCAGGTCGGCGCCGAGCACCTGCGCCACGGACTCGTCCGCGGCGGTCGGGGTAGTGGATCCCTCGTCGGTCAGCAGCAGTGGGACCCCGTCGGCGGCCGCGGCCACGGATGCCGTGGCGAGCGTCGTGGTCGAACCCCCCTCGGCGACCCTGACCTCGGCCGCGGTGGTGAAGGCCGCCCGGGTGATGTCCCTGGCCGCCCCGGCGGCATCGTCCCGGTCGACCCGGACCACGCGTGTGGTGAGGCGAGCGGCGGCGGAGGCCACGGCATCCGAGATCGTCCTGATGCCTCCCACGAGCACGATCTCGTCGGGAGCCATCCGCTGCACCTGTGTCGCCAGCGGGGCGGGCAGCCGGTGCGCGGGTGTCAGCAGGACGACGCCACCGCGGGCGGTGGCCGCGGGAATGGCCGCCCAGCCGAGGTCGAGGGCATCGTCGGCGACGAGGTAGACCACCGGGGTGGGCCGGTCCGCCGGGGCAATGGCGCGGCTGGCCGCGACCGCCAGGGCGGGTCGGTCCTTGCCCGTCACGCGCGTCACCTCGGGGAGGGTGCCGCTGGCGCGGGGTGTCAGGGTCGGCGAGGGTGTCGGGGTCGGTGAGGGGGGCGCCGGGGAGGGAGAGATCTGCGCCGCCGCCGAGGGCGCGGCGGTCGCGCTCGCAGCGGGTGCTGCCCCGTCGTCCTGGTGCAGGAGCAGGGTTGCTCCGCCCCCCGCGACGACGACGGTCAGGACCGCTGCGCCCGCAGCCCGGACACCACGCGGGCGGACTGAACCCGGGTCGGACCGGGACGACCAGGGCAGGGGCACCACCCCAGCATCCCCGAACGGGCGGTCCCGTGCGCAGTCAGGGGCGCGGACCGGGGGATAATGGGTGACATGACCAGCCAGCCCATGCGCCCCGGCCTGCGGGCCGCCCTGTCGTTGCAGTACCCGATGTCGCTGGGCCTGTACGACTCCTACGAGGAGGCCCAGAAGGCGGTCGACTACCTCTCCGACAACGAGTTCCCCGTCCAGGACCTGCTCATCGTCGGCACCGACCTCAAGCAGCTCGAGCGGGTCACCGGGCGCCTCACCCGGGGCAGGGTCTTCGGGGCGGGCGCCCTGTCCGGTGCGTGGTTGGGCCTGTTCGTCGGGACGATCTTCGCGCTGTTCGACCCGAGCGGGTTCAACATCCTCAACGTCGTCAGCACGGTCGCCTTCGGTGCCCTCTTCGGCATGGTCTGGGCGGCCGTGGGGTACCGCCTGACCCGTGGTGAGCGGGACTTCACCTCCGTCAGCCAGGTCGTGGCGGCCAAGTACGAGGTGCTCTGCGAGCACAAGCACGTGCAACGCGGCCGCGAGCTGCTCACCGAGATGGACCCGATGCGTGCCGCCATGCAGGAGGTTCGTCGGGCACAGGAAGCCGAGCGGGCTCGCACCGACGGGGCGTAGTTTTGCCCCATGACTGACGCGCGCCCCCACCTCGAGCCGTTCGAGGGCGAATTCGCCCGTGTCCTGTGCGTCGTCGCCCACCCGGACGACATCGAGTACGGCACGGCCGCGGCCGTCCACCGGTGGGTCGCCGAGGGCGCGAGCGTGAGCTACTTCCTGCTCACCCGCGGCGAGGCCGGCATCGACACGATGCACCCGGACGAGGCCGCGGTGGTCCGCGAGGCCGAGGAGCGGGAGAGTGCCCGGCGCGTCGGCGTCGAGGTCGTGGAGTTCGGCGGGCTCCCCGACGGGGCGATCGAGTACGGGGTCGCCCTGCGCTGCGCCATCGCCCGCGCCATCCGGCGGGAGCGCCCCGATCTCGTCGTCACCGGCACGTGGGACGAGCGGTTCGGCACCGGCATGGTCAACCAGGCAGACCACCGCGCCGTCGGGCTGGCCACCTTGGATGCCGTCGCGGATGCCGGCAACCGGTGGTTGCACACCTCCCTCGCCGACGAAGGGCTCGAGCCGTGGGGGGGTGTCAAGGCGCTGGCGGTGGCCGCCAGCAACACCCCGACCCACTTCGTGGACGTCTCGGGTGAGCACTTCGAGGCCGCCGTGCACTCACTGGAGGCCCACGCGGCCTACAACGACGCCCTCCCCGAGGAGTTCCCCAAGCCTCGGGAGCTCCTGCAGATGATCCTCGGCGGTGGAGGCCAGGCGGTCGGTGTCGAGCACGCGGCCCTGTTCGACGTCATCCGCCGGGGCTGAGGCGCGGGCGGCGGCGCTCGACCGTCAGGGACGCAGGCGCGCGATCCAGGCCTCGACGTCGGCGGAGGTGCGCGGCATCCCCGCCGAGAGGTTCTCGCAGCCGTCCTGCGTGACGAGGACGTCGTCCTCGATGCGCACGCCGGTGCCGCGGAACCGCTCGGGTGCGAGCAGGTCGTCGGCCTTGAAGTACAGGCCCGGCTCGACGGTGAGCACCATGCCCGGGCGAAGCTCGGCGTCCATGTACTCCTCACGCGTCGCGAGGGCACAGTCGTGCACGTCGAGGCCCAGGTGGTGCGAGGTGCCGTGCACCATCCAGCGGCGGTGGTACTGCCCGTGCTCCTTGTCCAGGGTGTCCTCGACCGAGACGCCATCGGGGAGCAGCCCCCACGCGTGCAGGTGTTCGGCGATGACGCGGATCGCGGCCGCGTGGACGTCGGAGAACGTGTTGCCGGGCTTGACCGCGGCGATGCCGGCCTCCTGGGCGGCGTACACGGCGTCGTAGATCTCGCGCTGGGCGTCGGTGAACGTCCCGGAGACCGGGAAGGTGCGGGTGACGTCAGCCGTGAACAGCGAGTCGACCTCGACGCCGGCGTCGATGAGCACGAGGTCGCCCTCGCGGACCTCACCGGTGTTCTTGATCCAGTGCAGCGTGTTCGCGTGGTCTCCGGCCGCGCAGATGCTGTCGTAGCCGACGCCGTTGCCGCGGTGGCGAGCGTGCAGCGCGAAGGTGCCCTCGAGCCACCGCTCACCCCGACCTGCCTCGGCCGCCACGGCGAGCTGGGAGACCATTGCGTCGAAGCCGTGGTGCGTCGCGGCGACCGCGGCGCGCATCTGCTCGATCTCGTAGTCGTCCTTGCACATCCGCAGGTGCGAGATGTCGTGGGCGAGCGCGTCGTCGCTCTCCTTCAGGCCCTCCTGCTCCGCTCCGTTCTCGACGCGGGCGGCATCCAGCCGTGCCGTGAGAGCGAGGTCGGCGTCGCGCACGACGCGCACGGTGATCTCACCGGCATCCTTGGATGCCGCCGCGGCGAACTCGTCGACGTGGCGGGCCGTCAGGCCCAGCTCGAGCTCGATGTCGGCGATGGAGGGCCGGGCGCCGACCCAGAACTCTCCGTAGCGCGAGTCGGCGAAGAACTCGTCGCTGTCGCGGTCGGCGAGGGGCCGGAAGTACAGGACCGCGTCGTGACCGCCGTCGGTGCCGTCGGCGCCGATCACGGGATCGAGGACGAGGACGGCATCGGGCTCACGGTCGGCGCCGAGCCCGGTGAGCCAGGCGAAGGCCGTGTGCGGACGGAAGACGTAGTCGCAGTCGTTGCTGCGCACCTTCAGGCCACCGGCCGGGATGATCAGCCGCTGGCGGGGGTACGCGGCGCTGACCAGTGCCCGGTGTGCTGCAGCCGGGGCCGCCGCGGGGCTCGGCCCGGTCACGGTGGGGCGCCGTGGTGCCCACCCGTCACGCACGAAGGCCCGGAACTCATCGGTCGTCGCCCGGGCGCGGTTGTCTGCCTGCTGCTGTTCCTCGCTCACCCGGCCATGCTCCCACGGCCGGGTCGCGCCGTGTTCTCGTCGTAGCCTGCTGCCATGGGTCAGGACGTCGGCGGGGTCGCGGGTGGGACGCTCGCCGACCGCTTCCGCGCGCACTTCGGCCCTGAGGACCACCTCTACGCGGCGCTCCTCGCACGGATGGCCGACGACTGGGAGGCCGGCGGAGTCACCCGCGAGATCTTCGACGGCTGGCAGGACGCACCGGCGCAGCTGATGCCGCACCTGCGGATGCTCGCCGGGCTCTTCAGGATCGTCCTGCGGGGCGAGGCCCCGCAGCTCGAGGGGTTCTACCCCGCGCTGGGTGGCGCCCTCGACCCCCGCGACGCGTGGGATGCCGTGCGGCCGGCGCTGCAGGCGCACCGTGACGAGCTGCGCTCCAGCCTGGACGTGGCCCCGCAGACCAACGAACCGGCCCGCACCCTGGCCCTGCTCGTCGGGGTGTCCGAGGCGTTGCGCCGACGCGGGCTGCACCGGGTCCGGCTCCTCGAACCCGGTGCCTCCGGAGGTCTCGGGCTGCTCGTGGACCGCTACCGCTTCGTCGGTGAGGGGTGGTCGGCGGGCCCGGTCGACGCGGGCCTGGTGGTGCCGGACTGCGGTGCACCGGGGTTCCGGCCGGAGACCTTCGAGGTCGTCGACCGCCGGGGGTGCGATCTGGCCCCGGTCGACACGGCGGCGGCCGAGGGGGGCGTCTACCTGACCTCCTTCGTGTGGCCGTGGCAGCGTGAGCGCCACGCACGACTCGCGGCGGCTCTCGCGGTCGCGAGGGAGCACCCTGTCGTGGTCGACCGGGCTCCGGCCTCGCAGTGGGTGGCCGAGCGGCTCGCCGAACCGGTGCCCGACGGCGTCCTCACGGTGGTGTGGCACTCCGTCACCCGGATGTACTGGCCTGCCGATGAGACCGCCGCCGTGCAGGACGCGGTCCGGGCGGCGCGAGGGCGGATGCCGCTCGCCCACGTCGCGTTCGAGCACGACTGGGCGGCGGCCGCGGGGAGCGGAACGCCCGGGCTTCCCCGGGTCGAGCTCGACGGGGAGGTCCTGGGCGTCGGGGACCACCACGGCCCGCCCGTACGCTTGTCCCGATGACGTCACCGCCCAGGCCCCACGACCCGCGACGGGTCGACCTCCGGCGACCGCGACGGCCCTCGCCCGAGGTCATCGCCCGGCGCCGGCTCGTCGTCGGTGGGGGCGCGCTCCTCGGGGTGGGGGCGCTGGGCCTCGGGGTTCGCGAGCTGTTCAGTGACGACGCCGCTGCATCCCCGGCGATGCAGACGACGACTGGGCCGACCACCGCACCAGGGTCGACCGGCGAACCCTCCGGTGCCACGGCATCCCCCTCGCCCAGCCCGACGGCGGGCGCCTCAGGCGTTCCCGAGGGCCAGGCCTCGCCGGTGGAGGCGCCGAAACTCGCCAACCGGCTCGAGGAGTACCTGTCGGGGCGCAGCGGGCGACTGGGCCTGGAGATCGTGGACCTGCGCCGCGGGCAGAGCTTTCGCCACGAGGCGAGCGAGGGGTTCTGCTACAGCACCATCAAGGTGCTGGTGCTCACCACGGTGCTCCGCCAGGCGCAGGAGGCCGGTGAAGAGCTCACCGAGCGCGAGCGCGACCTCGCGAGGCGGATGATCACCCGCAGCGACAACGGGGCGACCGAGACCCTGCTCGCCCAGGTGGGGCGCGATGAGGTCGAGCGGGTCGCCGGGCTCGTCGGGATGACGAAGACCCAGATCGACTCGGGGTGGTGGGGCTTCTGGCGAACCGTCCCCGGAGACCTGTCGCTCATGGTGGATGCCGTGTTGTCCTCTGATCGGGTGCTCGACGGGGGCCGTCGCACGATCGCCCGGATGCTCATGGCCGATGTGGTGCCCCAGCAGCGGTGGGGCGCCTTCGCCCCGGAGTCGCGACGCGTGCACGTGGCGGCCAAGAACGGCTGGGGACCCCTGCCCGACGGCTATCGCCTGAACTCGACAGGGTGGGTGAGTGGCGCGGACCGGGAGTACGTGCTGAGCATCCTGTCGCGAAGCACTGCCGGGTTCAGCCACGGTCGGCGCACCATCAACGAGGTCGCCGACATCTGTCATCGGGCGATGGCAGACGGCCTCGCCTGAGTCACTCTACGTCGACCCAGCCCAGGGTCCGCTCGACCGCCTTGCGCCACCCGGCGTAGCCGTCGCGCCGCTGCGCGTCGGTCCACTGAGGTTCCCACCGCTGCGCCTGGGCCCAGTTGGCACGCAGTTCGTCGGTGCCCGACCAGAACCCGGTCGCGAGCCCCGCAGCGTAGGCGGCACCGAGGGCCGTGGTCTCCGGCACGACCGGCTTGGACACCGGCACACCGAGGATGTTGGCCTGCAGCTGCATGCACAGGTTGTTGGCGGTGATGCCCCCGTCGACCTTGAGGGTGGTGAGGGTGACCCCGGAGTCGGCGGCCATCGCGTCGACGACGTCGCGAGACTGGTAGCAGATCGCCTCGAGGGTGGCTCTTGCCACGTGGGCGTTGGTGTTGAAGCGTGACAGGCCCACGATGGCGCCGCGCGCATCGCTTCGCCAGTAGGGGGCGAACAGCCCACTGAACGCCGGGACGAAGTAGACCCCGCCGGTGTCCGGCACGGATGCCGCGAGGGGCTCGACCTCGGAGGCGCCGGAGATGATGCCGAGCTGGTCGCGCAGCCACTGCACGGCGCTGCCGGTCACCGCGATCGACCCCTCGAGGGCGTACACCGGCTTGGCGTCGCCGAAGCGGTAGGCCACCGTGCTCAGCAGGCCGTTGCTGCTGCGCACGAGTTCCTCGCCGGTGTTGAGCAGCAGGAAGTTGCCGGTGCCGTAGGTGTTCTTGGCTTCGCCCGGCGCGAAGCACACCTGACCGACGGTCGCCGCCTGCTGGTCGCCGAGGACGCCGGTGATCCGCACCCCGGCCGCGCCACTGCGGTCCACGGTCGTCATCCCGTAGGCGGTGGCGTCGCTGCTGCTGTGGATGGTCGGCAGCATCGCCCGGGGGATGCCGAAGAAGCCGAGCAGCTCGTCGTCCCAGTCCAGGGTCGTCAGGTCCATGAGCATGGTGCGGCTGGCGTTCGTGACGTCGGTGGCGTGGATGCCGCCGTCCGGCCCGCCGGTGAGGTTCCACACGACCCAGGTGTCGGGCGTGCCGAAGAGGGCGTCGCCCCGCTCGGCGGCGGCGCGCAGGCCCTCGACGTTCTCGAGCAGCCACTGCACCTTGCCCGCGGAGAAGTAAGTCGCTGGGGGCAGACCGGCCTTGCGCCGGATGACGTCCCCACGCCCATCGGCATCCAGTGCCTTGGCGATCGAGTCGGTGCGGGTGTCCTGCCAGACGACGGCGTTGTAGTAGGGGCGACCCGTCCGGCGATCCCAGATGATGGCGGTCTCGCGCTGGTTGGTCACCCCGATCGCGGCGAGGTCGCTCGTGGCCAGGCCGGCAGTGGTCAGGGCGCTGCCGATGACGGCCTGCGTGCGCTCCCAGATCTCCAGGGGGTTGTGTTCGACCCACCCGGCGCGGGGGAGGACCTGCTCGTGCTCGAGCTGGTGGCTCGCCACCGGCATCCCGTCGTGGTCGAAGACGATGAACCGCGTGCTCGTCGTGCCCTGGTCGATTGCGCCGACGAAGTCAGTCATGGGTTGCTGGCACTTCCTTGTGGTCCTCGCCCTGGTGCCCGGTGCGGCGAATCTGCGCACGGGGCAAAGTCGTTCAGGAATCGTGCCACGGACCGCCGAGATCTTGTTACGTTTTCACGGCTGTTGTCTTGTGTGCGCGGGGGAAGCCGGCCCAGAGGGCCGGGGTCGCGCCACCCTAGGGAGGGATCGTCGTGAAGAGTGCTGTCCGTTGGCGTGCGTCCGTCCAGGGAGGGCTGGCCGCCGTGGCCCTGGGCTTCGCCCTGGTGGGCTGGACGCCATGAGTGCCCAGGCTGCCGAGTGCGTGAGCTCGCCCGTGACCGACCCCATCTCGGTGGTGGTCACTCCGGACACCGAGGCGACGTCCTGGGACTTCATCGAGCTGGCGTTGTCGGGGACGATCGCCGACGGGCACTGTGGGGGTGATTCCTTCACCATCGACCTGCCCCCGGGCTGACACCGCTCAGGTGCCCATGACGGTCACCGCCTGCTCGGCCACGTCGCTCACCGCCACCGTGGCATCGACCGCCGCGGGTCAGGTCTTCCAACTTCCGGTCTTCGCCGACGCCACGGGCACTGGCCCGTGGACCGACGAGGGGACGGTCGTGACCCAGGGCGAGACCGAGCCCGTGGACGCCACCGCCTACCGCTACGGCGGCGGTGGCAGCGGCACGGGCGAGACGCCGAGCACGTCACCCACGCCGACGCCGACGGTGTCGGAGTCGCCGTCGTCCTCACAGTCGCCGTCCCCGTCCCCGTCCGCGTCTCCGACGAAGCCGGTCTCCGTGCTGGCTCGGACCGGCGTCGAGCTGACCGCGATCGCGGCCCTGGGCGCTGCCCTGCTGGTGGCCGGCTTCCTGCTGGTCATCGGGTCGCGGATGGCCTCGCGCACCGCGCCGCGCCGACACTGACGATCCCCGCGACCGAGCACGACGTGTGAGGCAACGCACGCGGCACACCCATGGGGTGTGCCGCGTGCACGCTGGGAGGATGGCAGCCCAAGCCCGCCAGCAGGTCAAGGAGTGACGTCGTGCAGTTCGGTCGCAGCTACGAGGAGTTCGAGGTCGGTGCCACCTACAAGCACTGGCCCGGCAAGACGGTCACCGAGTACGACGACCACCTGTTCTGCCTGCTCACGATGAACCACCACCCCCTGCACCTGGACACCAACTACGCGCAGGAGACCACGCAGTTCGGTCAGAACGTCGTCGTCGGCAACTACGTGTACTCGATCCTGCTCGGCATGTCGGTGCCAGACATCAGCGGCAAGGCGATCGCCAACCTCGAGATCGAGAGCCTGCGCCACGTGGCGCCGACGTTCCACGGCGACACCCTCTACGGCGAGACCACCGTGCTCGACAAGTGGGAGAGCACGAGCAAGGACGACCGCGGCGTGGTGCACGTCGAGACCATCGGCTACAAGCAGGACGGCACGATCGTGTGCATCTTCCGGCGCAAGGTCATGGTGCCCAAGGAGAACTACCTACAGGAGCGCGGCGGCGAACAGCCCGGCCGCCCCACACCGGTCCCGGACAAGAACTGGCCGGGACCGGTGTCCCCCGCCTGAGCGGGCTCAGGAGACCTCTACGCTGGTTCGGTGCTCATCGACCTCCACACCCACTCCATCGCGAGCGACGGCACCGAGCCGCCCGCGGTCGTCGTGGGGCAGGCGGTCGCTGCCGGGCTGGACGTCGTGGCGCTCACCGACCACGACACGACGCTGGGCTGGGACGAGGCGACGGCTGCGGCGCGGCGCCACGGCATCCGGCTGGTTCCCGGCATCGAGGTCTCGTGCAGCCGACGTCACCAGAGCATCCACCTGCTCGCCTTCCTGCCCGACCCGACGCACCCCGACCTCGTTGCCGAGCTCGAACGGGCCCGGCACAGCCGCGACACCAGGCTCGACGCGATGGTCGCGAAGATGGCGGCCGACGGCATCCCGGTCACGATCGAGCAGGTCCGTTCGCAGGTGGAACCCGGTGCCACTCCCGGCCGCCCGCACATCGCCGACGCGCTCGTGGCCTCCGGGGTCGTCGGGCACCGCGATGAGGCGTTCGCGCGCTGGCTGGGTGGACGCAGCCCCTACTACGTGGAGCACTACGCTCCCGACCCGGTGCGAGCCGTCGAGATCGTGCGCGCGGCTGGTGGCGTGCCCGTCATCGCCCACCCGCGCTCGGTGAACCGGGGCCGGGTCGTCGCCGACGTGCTCATCGAGGAGATGGCCGCAGCGGGACTGGCAGGGATCGAGGTGGACCACCGCGACCACCCCGCGGATGCCGTGGCGCACCTCGCGGACCTCGCGCGGGCGCTCGGGTTGGTCATCACCGGGTCCAGCGACTACCACGGCACCGGCAAGCTCAACCGGATCGGCGAGCACACGACGTCACCGGCTGCCCTGGAGGTCATCGAGGCCCTGGGCACGGGGACGCCCGTCGTGACCCCCTAGGAGACTGCTGAAGAATCCGCGTGGCGGGGGGCCGGGTTGACCTTGGGCTGGGATCGTTGGGGTCATGCAGGGTGAGGCTGACCGGCAGCGTGATCTGCTGGATGTGGAGTCGTTGGCGGGGCATCTGTTGCCGGCTGGGAGCGTGTTCGCGTTCTTGGCTGAGCACCGCGATGCGTTGTTCCCGCCGGAGCTGTTCACGGACTTGTTCCCCTCGGGGCGGGGCCGCCCCTCGATCCCGCCCGAGGTCATCGCGTCGGTGTTGGTGTTGCAGTCGCTGCACGGGTACTCCGACCGTGAGGCGGTTGACGCGCTCACGTTCGACCTGCGGTGGAAAGCGGCGTGCGGGTACGCGGTCGACGCGTCCGGGTTCCACCCCTCGACGTTGACGTACTGGCGTAAGCAGCTCGCGGCCAGTGAGCGTCCGCAGCGGATCTTCGAGGTGGTGCGTGAGGTCATCACCGCCACAGGAGTCCTGGCCGGCAAGACGCGGCGAGCGTTGGACTCCACCGTGCTCGACGACGCGGTCGCCCGTCAGGACACGGTCACCCAGCTGATCGCGTCGATCCGCCGGGTCACCCGTGAGGTCGACGGTGCCCCGACGCTGGTGTCCGCACACTGCACCCGGTTGGCCGTGGTCACGGGCCAGGACTACACGGCCACGGGCAAGCCGCGGATCGCGTGGGACGACCACGACGCGCGTGAGGACCTGGTCACTGCCCTGGTCAACGACGCCGCGGCGTTGCTGGGCGCGCTCGACACCGACGCCATCGAGGCGGCGGGCGGGAAGCCAGCCGAGGCCATCGCGCTGCTGGCGCTGGTCGCCGGGCAGGACGTGGAACCCGCGCAAGGCTCCGACGGCACCGACGGGCGGTGGCGGATCGCCCGCAAGACCGCACCGGACCGGGTGATCTCCACGGTGGACCCCGACGCCCGGCACGCGCACAAGACGCGGCAGCGTCGCCAGGACGGGTTCAAGGCCCACGTCGTCATCGAGCCCGACACCGGGCTGATGACCAAGGTCGCACTGACCAAGACCAACGGGAGTCAAAACTCCGACGCCGCGGTCGGCGCCGACCTGGTCACCACCGACCCCACCCTGGCCGACGCCACCGACGTGCAGGTCCTGGGTGACTCCGCCTACGCCTCGGGGCCGATGCTCGCCACCCTCGCCGGGCGCAATTGGGAGCCGGTCGTCAAACCCTGGCCGTCGCGGCCCGCGGTCGAGGATGGTTTCACCTTGGACGACTTCACCCACGACAGCGCGGCCGCCACGTTGACCTGCCCGGCCGGGATCACCCGGCGGGTCAGCACTAAAGGCACCGCCACCTTTGGTGCTGCCTGCAGTAGCTGCCCGCTACGTGCCAGATGCACCACCGCCGCAACCGGCCGCAAAGTCAGCCTCGGCGAGCACCATCAGCTCCAACGCGAGCACCGGGCACGCGCTGAGCATCCCGACTTCCAAGCCGTGTACCGCCAGCATCGGCCGATGGTCGAACGCTCCATCGCGTGGCTTACCCGCGGCAACCGGCGCGTGCCCTACCGCGGCGTGGTCAAGAACAACGCCTGGCTGCATCACCGCTCCGCCGCGCTCAACCTGCGCCGCCTTCTCGCGCTCGGGCTGACCCACCAGGACGGGGCCTGGGCGCTGACCTGAAGAAGGGGGCCACGGCCCTTGACAGGCCCCACGCACCGGGCGCAAGGTCGATACGACGGGCAGGACGAACTCGTTGTCGCGCCTTGAGCGCTGACTTTCCATTGCGGCACAGACCGCCTTGAGGTGTCCTGCCCGTCCTCACGAGGAAACCGTCACTCGCACACCGCCTTGTTCAGCAGTCTCCTAGACCACCAGGAACCGCGGGGAGGTCAGGCGAGCTCGTCGAGCACCGCGGGCAGCACCTCGTGCATGTCACCGATGACGGCGTAGTTCGCCTTGGTGACCATCGGGGCGTCGGGGTCGGTGTTGACGGCGATGATCGTCTTGCTCGACGCGCAGCCGGCCCAGTGCTGGATGGCGCCCGAGATGCCGCACGCGATGTAGAGGTCCGGCGCGATCCGCGAACCGGTCTGGCCGACCTGCTCGTGGTGCGGGCGCCAGCCCAAGGACGTGACGACCCGCGAGACGCCGACCGCGCCGCCGAGGCGGTTGGCCAAGGCCTCGACCCCGCCGAAACCCTCGGGCCCACCGGCCCCACGCCCGCCGCCGACGACGACCCGCGCGGCGGTGAGGCCGGTGGCGTCGCCGGTCTCACGGGCCTCGGTGCGCACCACCTGGGCGCGCAGGTCCTTGGGGTCGACGGTGATCGCGAGGGGAGTGACCGTCGCAGCGCCGGGGGAGGGGGCTGCCACCGGCTCGACCGCATGACCGGCCATCGTCATCAGGCGGACCCGGCTGTCGACGGTCGCCCGTTCGAGGGCGGCGCCGCCGACGACCTGCCGCTGGACCACGAGCGGGCTCAGCGACTCGACGGAGACGACGTTCGCGGCCATGCGCAGGTTGCGGCGGGCCGCGACGTGCGCCAGCACCTCGTTGCCGCGGCCCGTACCCGGGGCCACGACGAGGTCGGCCCGGGCTGCTCGGCCGGCTGCCTCGACGACGGCGGCCCACGCGGCTGCGGCGTATCCCCGCTCGAGTGCCGGGTCCTGCGCCGTGTGGATCGCGACGACACCGGCCTCGGCGCAGTCGGCGACGACACCCGGTGCGGGTGTGCCGACGACGACGGCGTGCAGGTCGCCGGCACCCAGGTCACGGGCGAAGGTCAGCGCCTCGCGTGACACCAGTGACGCGGACCCTCCCTCGACCTCGATCAGCACGAGAACACTCATCGCGACACCACTCCCAGTTCGCGCAGGACGGAGACGAGGGCGGGCGCGGCGGCGGCACCCTCACCGATGACGGTCACCTGGCTCGGCGGCGCCTCGGGCACCGTGAGCACCTGACGGCCGGACCCGGCGGCAGACCCTGTCCAGGCCACGGTCTCGACGGGGGCCTTCTTGGCGCGCATGCGCCCCATGACGCTCGGGTACTTCGGCGCGACGCCGCCCTCGAGCACGGTGACCACCGCGGGTAGGTCGACCTCGAACACCTCGGTGCCGTCCGGGCCCTCTCCGCGCAACGTGGCGCGGCCGTCACTGACCTCGACCTGCTGGATGCCCGCGGCGACGGGTCGGTCGAGCAGGTAGGCCAGGCGGACACCCACCTGGAAGTCGCCGGTGTCGGCGGCGTCGTTGCCGAGCAGGACGAGGTCGTAGGTGGTCCCCGCCTCAGCGCGGGCGCGCACCGCCTGGGCGATGGCGTCGGCGACGTCGGCCGGGCCGAGCAGGTCGGCGTCGGCCTCGACGAGGATGCCGTCGGTGGCGCCGACCGCGATGCCCGCACGGATCTGCTCGATGCTGTCCTCGGAACCCACCGACAGCACGGTGACCGTGCCGTCGGAGCCCTCGGTGAGCTGCACCGCGAGCGCCACCGCGGACTCCTCGTGGGCGCTCGTGGTGTACCCGGCGTAGCGGCCGTCGACACGCAGGCCGTCGTCGGTGAGCACGACCTCACCGGTGGGGTCGGGCGCGCGCTTGACGCAGACGAGGACGTTGGTCACGCGAGCCCCCGGATGCGGTTGTTCTCCGGGTCGAACAGGGGCGTCGCGTCCGCGGCGGCCACCGTGACCGGGTAGAGCTCCTCCATGTATGAGACGGCGAGCTCGGTGCCGACGACGGCCTGCTCGGGTGGCAGGAAGGCCATGAGCAGGTGCTTGCCCAGGCTCGGGGCCGAGCCCGCGGACGTCACGTAGGGGTGGTGGCCGTGGCCGTCGGTGAGGATGCCGCCGTCGCGGGTGAGGATCGGCTCGCCGCCGAGCATGTAGCGCTTCACGCCACTGGCGGAGGTGTGGTCATCGACGGTCAGGGTGCACAGCACTGCCTTGGGGGCTTGCTGAGCCTGGGCGATGACGGCGTCCTTGCCGACGAAGTCCTGGTCCTTCCACTTCGCGCGCGACATGCCGGTCTCCATGAGGGTGCGCTCGCTGTCGAGCTCGGCACCGTAGGCGCGGTAGCCCTTCTCGAGGCGGCCGGTCGTGCCGTAGACACCGATGCCGACGGGGACCATGCCGAGCGGCGTGCCGACCTCGAGCAGGCGCTCCCACAGGGCGGCGCCGGCTTCCATCGGCGTGTACAGCTCCCAGCCGTACTCACCGACGTAGGAGATCCGCGACGCGAGGACGTGCAGCGAGCCGACCTCGATCTCACGGCACGTGCCGAACGGGAAGCCCTGGTGCGACATGTCGGAGTCGGTGATGGCGGAGACGATCTCGCGGGCCTTGGGGCCCCAGATGCCGATGGTCGTCCAGCTCGACGTGAGGTCGACGACGACGGCGCCCTCCGGCATCCGGTCACTGAACCACTTCTTGTCGGCCATGCCGTGGGCGCCACCGGTGACCACGCGGAAGTGGTCGTGGGCCAGGCGCATGACCGTGAGGTCGGAGCGGAAGCCACCGGTCTCGTCGAGCACCGGGGTGTAGACGACGCGGCCGATCCTCACGTCGGCCTGGGCGACGATGATGTTCTGCACCGCGGCCAGCGCCTGGGGACCGATGACGTCGAAGATGACGAAGGCCGACAGGTCGACCAGGCCGGCGGTCTCGCGCATCTGGAGGTGCTCGGCGTTGATGATCGGCGACCACCAGCGCGAGTCCCACTCGTTCTCGCGGGGCATGCACGCGTCGCCGAACTTCTCGACGAGCCCGGCGTTGGACTCGTACCAGAACGGGCGCTCCCAGCCGGCCGTCTCGTAGAACACCGCGCCGAGCTCGCGCTCGGACGCGTGCATGGGGGCCAGCCGGATGTTGCGGTTGCTCTCGTACTGCTCGCCGGGGTGCACGATGCCGTAGGTCTTGATGAACGACTCGGAGGTGCGCGCCTTGACGTGCGCCCGGGTCTTCTGGTGCGGGTGGAAGCGCGCGATGTCAGAGTGGCCGAGGTCGATCTCGGGGTTGCCGTGCGTCATCCACTCGGCGACGGCGCGGGCGGTGCCCGGACCCTCCTTGATCCACACGGCGGCCGCGGACCACAGGCCCTTGACCTCGGGCGTCTCGCCGAGGATCGGGTAGCCGTCGGGGGTCAGCGAGAGCAGCCCGTTGATGGCGTAGCGGATCTCGGCGCGCTCGTCGCCCAGGAGCTCGGGCATGAGCTCGAGGGCCTGCTCGAGCTGCGGGTCGAAGTCGTCCTCGGTGAACGGCAGCTCGGTGGGGGAGAGCTTGCTCTGCTCGATGGAGGGGATGTCCTCGGGGTCCCAGAGGATGGCGCGGTGGGCGTAGGAGCCGACCTCCATGTCCGAGCCGTGCTGACGCTCGTAGCAGAAGGTGTCCATGTCGCGAACGATCGGGTAGCTGATCTCACCGGGACGCTCGGTGAGCACCTCGCACGGGCCGACCGAGATCATCTGGTGCACCGCGGGGGTGAGGGGGATGCGGGCGCCGGCCATGCGGGCGATCTTCGGGCTCCAGACACCGCAGGCGATGACGACCGTCTCCGCCTCGATGCGACCCTGGGTGGTCTCGACCGCGCGGATGCGACCCTCGACCACCTCGATGCCGGTGACCTCGACGTTCGGGACGGTCGTCAGGGCGCCCTTCTCGACGGCGCGCTCGCGCATGATCGTGCCGGCGCGCAGGCTGTCGACGACGCCGACGGTCGGGAACCAGGCGGCACCGATGATGACGTTCGGGTCGAGGAAGGGGACCTTCTCGACGACCTGCTCGGGGGTGACCAGCTCGGCGGGGATGCCCCAGGCCTTCGCGCTGCTCATCCGGCGGCGCAGTTCCTCCATGCGCTCCTGCGTGCGTGCGACCTCGTAGCCGCCGGACTCGGTGAAGACGCCCAGCTCCTTGTACTGGCGCACCGAGTCCAGCGTGATGTCGGCGAACTCGCGTGAGTGGTCGACCGGGAAGATGAAGTTGCTCGCGTGACCCGTGGAGCCACCGGGGTTGGGCAGCGGGCCCTTGTCGAGCTGGACGATGTCGGTCCAGCCGAGCTCGGCCAGGTGGTAGGCGAGCGAGTTCCCGACGATGCCGGCGCCGATGATGACGCAGCGGGCGGAAGAAGGAAGGGAGGCCATCCGTGGGAATCCTTTCTGACGGCATCCGGGGTGCGTATGACGCAACCTGACGCTCGATGTGCAACGCGGTCACCAGTGTGGCAGATCACAGGGGGTGTGCCAACACCTCACGCAGCCGCGCCGCCCGAGTGCCGGGTGGCGGACTCGGGCGGCGCGGTGGTGCGGCTGAGGTCGAGCGGGGTCGACCGCAGGGGATGCCGTCGGCTCAGCTGCCGCTGCGGGTGCCGTCGCCGTGCTTGGTCGCGACGACCACCTTGCGCAGCGGGTCACGCAGGGTGGACTCGAAGGTCTCCTCGCGCAGTGACTTCCACAGCGAGACGCACAAGCCGATCAGCACGATGAGGAACGGGAAGCCGATGATGATGACCCCGGTCTGCAGGGCCGACAACCCGTCGGCGAACAGCAGCACCGTCGCTACCGCACCGGTCGCGACACCCCAGAAGACGACCAGCCCGCGCTTGGGCTCCTCGGCGCCGTTCTCGCTGAGCATCCCCATGACGATGGAGGCCGAGTCGGCCCCGGTGATGAAGAAGATCGCGATCAGGAAGACCGCGAGCACGACCGTGACCGAGGACAGGGGGAACGAGCGCAGGGTGTCGAACAGCGTGCTCTCCAGGCCCGACTCGACGAGGGCCGCCATGTCCTTGCCCTCGTTCAGCTGCAGGTCGAAGGCGGCGCCACCGAGGATCGAGAACCAGACGAAGGAGACCAGGGACGGAACCGCGATGACGAAGACGACGAACTGGCGGATCGTGCGGCCCTTGGAGATGCGGGCGATGAACATGCCGACGAAGGGGGTCCAGGAGACCCACCAGGCCCAGTAGAAGATCGTCCAGCCGTTGAGCCACTCGCTGCCACCGAAGACCCCGGTGCGGAAGCTCATGGTCGGCAGGTGCGTGAGGTAGCCGCCGATCGACTCGGTGAACGTCGAGAGGATGAAGACGGTCGGGCCGACGACGAACAGGAAGAACACGAGCAGTCCGGCGGCGATCGCGTTGGCGTTGGACAGCCACTTGATGCCCTTGTCGACGCCACTGACCGCGGAGATGACGAAGCACAGGGTCAGCACGGCGATGACCAGTGCTGCCGCGGTGGTGCCGTACCCCTCGTTGTCGAACACGTTGGCGAGACCGCCGGTGATCTGCAGGGCGCCCAGACCGAGCGAGGTCGCCGAGCCGAACAGGGTCGCGAGGATTGCCAGGATGTCGATCCCGCGGCCGGCTGGGCCGTCGACCCGGTCACCGAGCAGGGGACGGAAGGCGGCGCTGATGAGGTTGCCGTTGCCCTTGCGGTAGGCGAAGTAGGCGATGGCCAGACCGATCACGGCATACATCGACCACGGGTGGAATCCCCAGTGGAAGAACGTGTACTCCATGGCCAGGTGGGCGGCTTCCTCGCTCCCGGGTTCGGCCATGCCCATCGGTGGGGTGTTGAGGTGGGTGAGCGGCTCGGCGACGCCGTAGAACATCAGACCGATGCCCATGCCCGTCGCGAACATCATCGACACCCACGAGAAGGTCGAGAACTCCGGCACCGAGTCGTCGGCGCCGAGCTTGATGTTGCCGTAGCGGGTCGCCGCGAGGAAGACGCTGAACAGCAGGAACGCACCGCTGGTGAGGACGAAGAACCAGCCGAAGTTCGTCGTGATCCACGACAGGGCAGTGCCTCCCGTCTCCCCGAACCCTTCGCTGTCGAGTGAGCCGTAGAGGAGGAAGACCAGGGCCAGGCCCGCGGCAACTCCGAAGACGACCTTGTCCACCCCCTGCCGCCGTCTGCCGTTGCCGTGCTGATCCACGCGTTCGGTGCTCAAGGTGTCTGCCATGAACTCTCCCTCGGTCGTGGTTGCTCACCTCGCAACCTGTCGCGTCCTCCGCAACTGGCATCGAGTGTGACCCCGGTCACCCGGCCCGTCAACCGTTGGGGTCCCGACACGCCGGATGCCGGGGCGCCACGCGTCGTGGCACCCCGGCATCCGGCCCCTCCTGTCCGGTGGGTCAGCCCTTGGTGGAGCTGCCCAGACGGAGGAACTGGAGGTGTTGTTCGTAGTTGTCCAGACAGTCGTGGATGATCTGCCCTCGGCTGTAGCCCATGACGTCGTAGTCCTGACCGCCGGCTTCGAGGTGCACCTCGAGGCGGGCATGGGTGTCGCGGGCCTGGATCATCCGTCCGCCGTACGTGGGGACGGGCCCCTCGGTCAGGACCACCCGGTAGATGAACGGCTCGTCCTCGGACAGCGTGCGCAGGGTGACGGCTGACTGCGCGGCGCCCTCGGGGCCGACCAAATCCGACGAGACCTCGGAATCCACACCGAGTCGTCCGAGTTCCTCGGCAACCTCGTCCAGGGCTGGCCGCACGACGCCCTCGAGATGCGTCTGGGCGTCCGCTCGATCCACGAAGTTGGTCAGCCGAGCCAACCTGGTCTTCCACAGGGATGCCGGTTGGGCGTCGCCGTCACTGCCGCGAGCGGACAGCTTCGCCGACATGGTGTGGGCCCCACTGTCGACCCGGCGACCCTCGCGCCGCAGGGCCTTGAGGAGGCCGAGCATCACGAGGACCAGGACGAAGGCGAAGGGTAGGCCGAAGATGATCGTCGCGTACTGCAGGGCCACGATTCCGCCCACGATGAGCATCGCGATCGTGAGCAGGCCGGTCACGGCTGCCCACAGGATGCGCTGCCACGCAGCGGCGTCCTCGGACCCGGTCTCCAGCCGGCTGCACAGGTTGGCCATGACGAGCGCACCGGAGTCGGCCGAGGTGACGTAGAAGAGCAGACCGACGAAGACGGCGAGGGCGATGACGACGTTGGCCGCCGGGTACCCCTTGAGGAGCTCGTAGAACCCGGCTCCGGTGAAGTCCTGGGCGAGGGTCGCGAACTCGGCGTCCCCGCCGCGGATCCGCTCGATGGTGGCGTTGCCGAAGATCGAGATCCACATGACGATGTAGAGGAACGGGATGATCATCGTGCCGGCGACGAACTGGCGGATCGTGCGCCCGCGCGAGATGCGCGCAAGGAACAGCCCGACGAACGACGCCCAGGCAACCCACCAGGCCCAGAAGAACAGGGTCCAGGAGCTCATCCACTCGGCGTTGTCGATGAACGGGAAGGTCTCCATCGTCTTGGCCGGGAAGGAGCGGGCGAAGTCGCCGACGTTGGCGACGACGGCGTTGAGGATGAAGCTCGTGTTGCCGGTGGCGAGGATCCAGCCGGCCAGCCCGAGGGCCAGGAGGACGTTGAGCTGGGAGAGGAACCGGATGCCCTTGTCGACCCCGGTCGTCGCCGACACGGCAGCCATGATGACGGCGAGCGCGGCGAGGGCGATCTGCGCGCCGGTGCCGACCGAGACCCCGAACAACAGGTTCAGGCCGACGTTGAGGAAGACGACGCCGATTCCGAGCGAGGTGGCGACGCCGAAGATCGTGCCGAGCACAGCCGCCGTGTCGACCGCGTGGCCGATGGGCCCTTCGATGCGGCGACCGAGGATCGGCTGGAGCGCCGAACGGACGGCCAGAGGTAGCCCCATGCGGTGACAGAAATACCCCAGGGCTATTCCCATGAGGGCATACATGCCCCACCCGGTGATGCCGTAGTGGAACAGCGTCCACACCGTCGCGTCACGGGCAGCCTCGACGGTCTCGGCCTCGAGGACGGGAGGAGCCATGTACTGGCTGGCCGGCTCGACGACGGAGTAGAACATGACGTCGGTGCCGATACCCGCCGCGAACAACATCGAGGCCCAGGCGAAGGTGGAGAACTCGGGGCGCGAGTGGTCCGGGCCCAACCGGATGTGGCCGTACCGCGACACCCCGAGGTAGAGCACGAAGACCAGGACGGCGGTCGCGAGCAGGACGTAGAACCAGCCGAACCACTCGGTGACCCAGGCCGTCACCGACCCGAGGGCGCTCTCGGCAGAGGTAGGGGCAGCCAGTGCCCAGATCGCCATGACGAGCACGCCGATCAGGGAGGCAGCGAAGACGGGAACACGGACCGGCGGTCCGGCCACGGCGCGGGCTCGAGCGTCGTTGCTCATGAGACCTCCAGGGATTGTCGCGGTGGGGATGCCCGTGAGTGGGGACTCAGGTGGCCTTCGTGGGGGCGTGGAGCGGGCTGCCCGCGCGGTGGTTGTACCACGGCGCGTCGGACGGCGGGAGGGGGGTGTTTCCCGCGATGAGGTCAGCCGCCTTCTCGGCGAGCATGATGACCGGGGCGTAGATGTTGCCGTTGGTCACGTAGGGCATGGCGCTGGCGTCGACGACCCGCAGGCCCTGGGTGCCGTGCACCGCCATGGTGAGCGGGTCGAGCACGGACATGTCATCGACGCCCATGCGAGCGGTGCAGCTCGGGTGCAGGGCGGTCTCGGCGTCCTTGCGGACCCAGTCGAGGATCTCCTCGTCGGTCTCGACGCTCGGGCCGGGAGAGATCTCACCGTCGTTGAACGGGTCCATCGCGCTCTGCCCGAGGATGTGGCGGGCGACGCGGATCGATTCGACCCACTCGCGACGATCCTGGTCGGTGGACAGGTAGTTGAAGCGCATCGCCGGCTTGTCCATCGGGTTGGTGCTCGTGATCTTGATGGTGCCGCGGGCGTCGGAGTACATCGGGCCGATGTGCACCTGGTAGCCGTGGCCCTTGATCGGGCTCGACCCGTCGTAGCGGATGGCGATCGGCAGGAAGTGGAACATCAGGTTGGGGTAGTCGACGTCGTCGTTGCTGCGCACGAAGCCACCACCCTCGAAGTGGTTGGTCGCGCCCAGGCCCTTGCGGAAGAAGAGCCAGTCGGCGGCCAGCTTGGGCCGGTTGTGGTACTTCAGCCCCGGTGCGATGGACACCGGTTGCTTGCTCGCGTACTGGATGTAGACCTCGAGGTGGTCCTGGAGGTGCTCGCCGACCCCCTTGACGTCGGCCACCGGCGTGATGCCGAGTGCCTTGAGCTCGTCGGCGTTGCCGACCCCGGACAGCTGGAGCAGCTGCGGGGTGTTGATCGCGCCACCGCAGAGCACGACCTCGCCCGCCCGGACGGTGTGGGTGGCTCCGAGCTGGGTGTACTCGACCCCGACCGCCCGGGTGCCCTCGAAGAGGATCCGGGTGGTCATGGCCAGGGTGCGCACGTGCAGGTTCGGACGGTTCATGACCGGGTGCAGATAGGCGCGGGCCGCGGACCACCGACGGCCGCGGTTGATGTTGCGGTCGAACTTCGCGAAGCCCTCCTGCCGGTAGCCGTTGACGTCATCGGTGAGGGGATATCCCGCCTCGACGGCCGCGGCGAAGAAGGCACCGAACAGCGGGTTGGTGGCGGGTCCACGTTCCAGGATGAGCGGGCCGCTGCCACCGCGCCACTCGTCGGCGCCGGCGCGGCAGGTCTCCATCTTCTTGAAGTAGGGCAGGCAGTGGGCGAAGTCCCAGGACTCCATGCCCGGGTCGGCGGCCCAGCGCTCGTAGTCCATCGGGTTGCCCCGCTGGAAGATCATCCCGTTGATCGAGCTCGACCCACCGAGCACCTTGCCGCGGGCGTGGTAGATCCGACGGCCGTTCATGTGCGGCTCGGGCTCGGACTCGTACTTCCAGTCGTAGAACCGGCTGCCGATGGGGAACGGCAGCGCCGCCGGCATGTGGATGAACGGGTCGATCTTCAGGTCGGCCCGGCCGGCCTCGAGGACCAGCACCGAGGTCCCGGCGTCGGCCGACAACCGGTTGGCGATGACGCACCCGGCGCTGCCGCCGCCGACGACGACGACGTCGACCCGGTCCGGTGCCGCACCCAGCGTCGTCCTGGCCAGCGCCTCACTGGCGCGATCCGGCATCCGAAGTTTCATGTCCACCATCCTGAGGGGGCGGGCGCGGTGTTGCGCCACACGTGTTTGGTCTCCTGGTACTCCTCGAGGCCGAGCTCACCGAGCTCACGCCCGATGCCGGACTGCTTGTAGCCGCCCCACTCCGCCTGGGCGACGTAGGGGTGGTAGTCGTTGATCCAGACCGTGCCCATCCGCAGGCGGCGGGCGATGCGGTCGGCCCGGGACTGGTCGGTGGTCCAGATGGCGCCCGCGAGCCCGAAGATCGAGTCGTTCGCCAGCGTGACCGCCTCGTCCTCGGTGGTGAAGGTCTCGACGGTCAGCACCGGCCCGAACGACTCCTCCTGCACGATGCTCATGTCGCTGCGGCACCGGTCGAACACGGTGGGCGGGAAGTAGTAGCCGTCAGCGAGGTCACCCTCGGTCGCGCGCTCGCCACCCAGGCGCAGCCGGGCGCCCTCGGCGATCCCCGTGGCGACGTAGGCCTCCACCTTGCGCAGGTGGGCCTCGCTCGTCAGCGGCCCGGTCTGGGCCGCGTCGTCGAACGGGCCGCCGAGCCGGATGCCGCGGGCGCGCGCGATGATCTCGTCGACGAACTCCTCGGCGATGGACTCCTCGACGATCAGCCGCGCCCCGGCGGAGCAGACCTGGCCGGAGTGCAGGAAGACCGCGGTCATCGCGTTGTCGAGGGCTGCCTCGCGATCGGCGTCGGCGAAGACGATGTTGGGGTTCTTGCCGCCGAGTTCCAGCGCCACCCGCTTGACCGTCGGTGCGGCCGCCGCCATGAGGTGTCGCCCGACAGCCAGGCTGCCGGTGAACGAGACCAGGTCGACGCGGGGGTCGCTGGACAGCGGCCCGCCGCAGCCGGCGCCGGTGCCGAGCACGAGGTTCGCGACTCCTGCGGGCACGCCGGCCTCGTCGAGGATGCGGATCAGGTGCACGCTGGAGTGCGGGGTGATCTCGCTGGGCTTGAGCACGAAGGTGTCGCCGGCCGCGAGTGCCGGGGCGACCTTCCAGCTGGCCTGCAGGAGGGGGTAGTTCCACGGCGTGATGAGGGCACACACGCCGATCGGTTCCTTGCGGATCGTGCTCTCGACACCCTCGCGCCCGACGTCGGCGACGCGACCGGCATCGGATGCCGTGGACGCGACCTTCGCGTAGTGGCGAAAGACCGAGACGACGTCCGCGACGTCGTACTCGGCCTCGACGTAGCGCTTGCCGGTGTCGAGCGCCTCGGCGCGGGCGATCTGCGCCGAGTCGCGCTCGAGGAGGTCGGCGACCCGGGAGAGCACCTCGCCCCGTGCCGACGTCGGCATGGTCGGCCACTCGCCGTCGTCGAAGGCGGCGCGGGCTGCGGCGATGGCGGCGAGGGTGTCGACCTCGCTGGCCTCGGCGACGGTGGCGACGAACGAGCCGTCTGCGGGGCAGCGGATGTCGCGTGTTGCGCCGTCCGCAGCCGGTCGCCATTGACCGTCGATGAACAGCTCCGCCACGGCACCTCCCACTGGTTGCACCACGTGCAACATCGATGTGATGTGCGCAACACAATGGTGCAGGCGCGGGCACCGGTCAAGCGGCGGCCATTCAGCGGTGTCGCGACGCGCTGCCCGCTGAGTGCGCTCAGCGCTCCGGCGGAACGTGTGCCAAGAGGCCGCTGATCTCGGTCGTGGCGGTGCGCACGAGGGGCACGATCTCGGCGATCCGGTCTTCGTCGAAGCGGAAGGAGGGGCCGGACACGCTGACGGAGGCGACGACGTCACCGTGCGCGTCCCGCACGGGAGCTGCCACCGCCGTCAGGCCGACGTCGAGTTCGTCGGTGGCGATGGCGAAGCCCTGCTCCCGCACGAGGGCGAGTTCACTGTCCAGCCGCGTCCGGTCGGTGACGGTCGACGGCGTGTAGGCGATGAGCTCGCCGAGCACGCGCGTCAGGTCCGCGCCCTCGAACTCGCTGACCAGGACCTTGCCGTTGCTCGTCGCGTGGATGGGGATGTGCTGCCCGACCCAGTTGTAGGACGACAGCGTCGACGTGCCCGACACCTGGTCGACGTAGAGCACCGCTCCGCCGGCCAGCACGGCGAGGTTGACCGTCTCCCCGGTCTCCGCGGCCAGCCGCCTGCACACGGGCCTCGCCTCCTGGGTGAGGTCGAGTCGTGCGGTCGTGGCCCCGGCCAGCTTCAGCACCCCGACACCCAGCCGGTAGGCACCGCGTTCCTCGACCTGCTCGACGAGCCGCCGCCGTTCGAGTGCTGCGACGAGCCGACTGGCCGTCGACTTGTGGACCCCGAGGTCGCGCGCCAGCTGGGTGACACCCGCCGTGCCGTGCACTGCGAGGAGTTCGAGGATCGTGACCGCGCGGTCGACCGACTGCACGGTGCCCGACGGTGATCGGCTTGTGGTGCGCATGGCGGAACAGTATCGGGGGGTTCGGCTCGGCCGTCTAGCGTGGGGCCATGACCAGCACCCCCGCCACCACTGCGGCCGCCCCGACCACGGATGCCGTTCTCGTCCTGTCCTGCCCCGATCAGCGCGGCATCGTCGCCGCAGTGTCGGCGCTGCTGTTCGACCACGGTGCGAACATCGAGGAGTCGCAGCAGTTCGACGACGTGCGCACCGACCAGTTCTTCATGCGGATCCGCTTCTCGGTCTCCGCCGGGGGCCCGGACGTCGGGCGCTGGCGCGAGCTCTTCGCCGACGTCGCCGCGCGCTTCGACATGCAGTGGCAGATTCGCGGCGTCGCCGACCCCTACCGTGCCCTGATCATGGTCAGCCGTTTCGGGCACTGCCTCAACGACCTGCTCTTCCGCTGGCGTTCCGGTGCGCTGACGATGGACATCCCGGCGGTGGTGTCCAACCACCGCGACCTCGAACCACTCGTGACGTCGTACGGCATCCCGTTCCACCACGTCCCGGTCACGGCGGACACCAAGGCGCAGGCGGAGGCGCGCCTGCGCGACATCGTCGCCGAGCACGACGTCGACCTCGTCGTGCTGGCCCGCTACATGCAGGTGCTCTCCGACGACCTGTCACGTGACCTGTCCGGCCGGGTCATCAACATCCACCACTCGTTCCTGCCCTCGTTCAAGGGCGCCAAGCCCTACCACCAGGCGTTCGCGCGGGGCGTCAAACTCGTCGGGGCGACGGCCCACTACGTGACGGCGGACCTCGACGAGGGGCCGATCATCGACCAGGACGTCGTGCGCGTGGACCACCGGATGGCCGCCGAGGACCTCGTTCGTGCCGGCGAGGAGGTCGAGTCACGTGTGCTGGCGCGCGCAGTGCGCTGGCACTGCGAGTCGCGGGTGCTGCTCAACGGCGACCGGACGGTCGTCTTCAGCTGACGCGCACGCCGTCGGGCCGGAGCCCGACTCCTCGACCGGGGCCGGAAGGTCTCAGGCGTGGCGGTGCGGCAGGTGCAGGTGCAGCCGCACGTGCCGTAGGTGGCGACGCCGTCGCGGCCGCGGGGTGACCGGGGTGCGCTCGACGGACGTGGGGGTCAGGGATGCGGCGATGCCGGGCGTGATCATGTGCATGTCCCTCAGGAGGACGGCGGGGCTTGTTTGATACCGGCGGGTGGGCGGTATCCATCCAAGGCCGAGGAACTGACCTGTGGACAACTCGGAGCGGTCATCGAGAGTTGGCAGGGTGGTGCCCATGAGCTTCCACGACCTTCCCGAGAACTGGCGCGACCTCCCCCTCGACACTCCCGGCCTGGCGGCAGACGTCGCCGATCTGGTCGTGGGGGATGAGGATCGATCCAACGGCTGCGTCGGTCTGATCCTGGTGGGGCCCGACCGTCGGATGACGCAGCCGTGCCTCGTCAACGACGTCGACGAAGCGGTGGAGCCCCAGGAGTTCTTACCTTTCCTCACCCAGGTGTGCGGCATGGTCGCGGACACCGACGGCTCGCTGATCTTCGTGCGCGGCCGCCCGGGTTCGGCCCTGCTCACCGACGTCGACCGACGTTGGCACCAGATGGCCATCAACGCCTGCCGGGATGGTGGCGGCACGCTCCTTGGTGCCTTCCTCGCCACCGACTCAGGAGTTCGGGCATTTCCGCAGGCATGGACCGGTGTGCGCGCATCGTGATGGGTCGTGGGAGCCATGCGGCCCCGGAATCGAGCTCAGCACTCGATCACGTTGACGGCCAGGCCGCCGCGCGAGGTCTCCTTGTACTTGACCTTCATGTCGCGCCCGGTGTCGCGCATCGTCTTGATCGCCCTGTCCAGCGAGACGACCTGACGGCCGGTGCCGCGCAGCGCGATCCGGGCGGCGGTGATCGCCTTGACCGACGCCACCGCGTTGCGCTCGATGCACGGGATCTGCACGAGCCCGCCCACGGGGTCGCAGGTGAGCCCCAGGTTGTGCTCGATGCCGATCTCGGCAGCGTTCTCGACCTGGTCGGGGGTCCCGCCGAGCACCTCGGCCAGGGCGCCGGCCGCCATCGAGCAGGCCGAGCCGACCTCGCCCTGGCAGCCGACCTCCGCGCCCGAGATCGACGCGTTCTCCTTGTAGAGGCTGCCGATCGCGGCGGCGGTGAGCAGGAAGCTCACGACGCCGTCGTCGTCGGCGCCGGGCACGAAGCGGGTGTAGTAGTGCAAGACCGCGGGGATGATGCCGGCTGCGCCGTTGGTCGGGGCCGTCACGATGCGACCCCCGGAGGCGTTCTCCTCGTTGACGGCCAGGGCGTACAGCGTCACCCAGTCCATCGCGGCCAAGGGGTCACCCGGGTGCTCGGTGCGCAGCTGCCGGGCCAGCCGAGGAGCGCGGCGCTGCACCTTCAGGCCGCCGGGAAGCACACCCTCGGCACGGCATCCGTTGTCGACGCACTCCTGCATGACCTGCCACAGGTGCAGCAGGCCCTCGCGGACCTCCGCCTCGGTGCGCCACGAGAGCTCGTTGGCGAGCATCACCCCGCTGATCGGCAGGCCGGTCTCGGCGCAGCGGGCGAGCAGCTCGTCGCCGGTGGTGAACGGGTACCGCACGGGCGTGTGGTCGGGCACGATCTTGTTCTCGCCCACCTCGTCCTCGTCCAGGACGAAGCCGCCGCCGACGGAGTAGTACTCCCGCTGGCGCAGCGGTGCCTCGTCCTCGGCGGGCTCGGCGCTCGCGTACGCCGCGAACCGCATGCCGTTGGCGTGGAAGGGCAGCGTGGCGCGACGGTGCAGCACCACGTCGTCGGCGACGTCGCAGCGGATGCCGTGCTCGCCCGCCAGTTGCAGGATGCCGTCACGCACCACCGCGTCCAGGCGCGCGTCGGCGCCGCGCGGGTCGGTGTGCTCGGGCTGCTCACCCTCCAGGCCCAGGACCACGGCCTTGACCGACCCGTGGCCGTGGCCGGTGGCGCCGAGCGAGCCGAACAGCTCGGCGCGCACCCGAGCGACCCGGGGGAGCAGGCCGTCGGCACGCAGGCCCTCGGCGAAGGTGTGCGCGGCGCGCATCGGGCCCACCGTGTGGGAGCTCGACGGGCCGATGCCCACCGAGAAGAGGTCGAACGCGCTGATGGCCATGGCCCAGAGCCTGCCTCAGTCGCCGAGCTCCCGGCGGCGCCGGGTCACGAAAGCCTCGAGCTCGGAGCGGATGCCGTCGTCGAGCGCCGGCTGCTCGTACTTCTCGAGGCGCTGGCGCCAGATGCCGGCGGCGCGGGTCGCGGTGTCCTGGGCGCCATTGCGCATCCAGCGCTCGTAGTTGTCCGAGGAGTTGAGGAAGGGGCGGTAGAAGCAGGTGCGGAAGCGCTCCATGGTGTGCATCGAGCCCAGGAAGTGGCCACCGTGGCCGACTTCCTGGTGGGCGTCGAACGCCAGCGAGCCGGGGTCGATCTCCAGCGGGGTGAACTCGTGCTGGAGCATCTCGACGATCTGGCAGTCGATGACGAACTTCTCGAAGCCCGCGACCAGGCCACCCTCGAGCCAGCCCGCGGTGTGCATGACCCAGTTGGTGCCGGCGAGGAACGTCGGCATGAGGGTCATCAGGGCCTCGTAGCCGGCCTGCGCGTCAGGAACCTGGGACGAGGTCAGCCCGCCACCGGAACGGAACGGCAGGTTGAAGTGGCGCGCGATCTGCCCGGTGCACAGCAGCCCGATGCCGGACTCCGGGGTGCCGAAGGTCGGCGAGCCCGACTGCATGTCGATGTTGGACAGGAACGAGCCGAAGATCACCGGGCACCCGGGGCGGATGAGCTGGGCGAGGGCGATGCCGGACAGGGCCTCGGCCATCTGCTGCACCAGGGCGGCGGGAATCGTCACGGGGGACATCGCACCCATGAGGATGAACGGGGTGAGGACCACCGGCTGCGCGGCGGCGCAGTACTCGAACAGGGCGTCGAGCATGCGGTCGTCCCAGCGCAGGGGCGAGTTGCAGTTGATCAGGCTGATGGATGCCGGGCGGGCCTCGATCGCCTCGCGGCCGCCGAAGAGGATCTCCGACATCGCGATGACGTCGCGGGCGTTCTCGCCGGAGACGACGTTGCCCATGAACACCTTGTCGGTGAGCGTCATGAGGGACAGCGTCATGTCGAGGTGGCGCGAGTCGAGGGGGGCGTCGTTGGGCTCGCAGACCACGCCGCCGGCTGAGTCGAGCACCGAGAAGGACTGCGAGAGCTTCGCGAAGTTGCGGTAGTCCTCGAGCGTGCCGTCGCGGCGGACGTCACCCTCCCTCACGAAGGGAGGCCCGTAGACCGCGCCGAACGCCATCGAGTCGCCACCGATGTGGATGCTGCGCTCGGCGTTGCGGGCATGCACGTCGAACTCGCGCGGGGCCTTGGCGACCTGCTCGAGCACGAACTCGGGGTCGAGGAAGACGGTGTTCTCCTCGACGCGCTGGCCCGCGGCCCGGAACAGGTCAAGGGCCCGGTCGCTCATGAACTCGACGCCGATCTCGGTCACGAGTCGACGCCACCCGGCATCCAACTGGGCGAGGGCATCGGCCGAGAGGATCTCGTAGCGCGGCATGCGGTTGGTGAACATCGGGCGTGCCTTTCGGTGGCGATCGACATTGACGGTGAGCCTGCTCACATCCTAGCCTCATCATGTGGGACTCTGGTTCCACATCGTGAGTCAGATGTCCGGGCGGGCCCGGACCCGAGCAGGAGAGGACGTCGCGTGGCCACACCAGCCGTGGGTACTGGAACCCAGTCGATCGATCGCGCCGCCGACCTGCTCGCCCGCGTGGTCCGCGCGCCCTCCCCGGTCACCTTCACCGAGCTCGCCGAGGTCACCGGCCTCGCTCGCTCGACGACCTCCCGGCTGCTGTCCGCGCTCGAGCGGGCCGACCTGCTGGCGCGCGACGAGCGCGCACGCTGGATCCCGGGTGCCCTCTTCGACCACTACGCCGCCCGGCGCTCCGACGACGCCCACCTCGTCGAGGCCGCGGATTCCACGATGCGGGCGCTGGGGGACCTGACCGGCGAGACCGTCAACCTCGGCGTGCCACGTCGCGGCACGGTCGTCCAGGTCGCCCAGGTCGACTCTTTGTACTACCTGGGCTCACGGGACTGGGTCGGCACCGACGTTCCCGCCCACTGCTCGGCCCTGGGCCTGGTGCTCTACGCGTACGGCGCGCTGCCCGCACCCTCCGGTCAGCTCGACGCCCTGACTCCCGCCTCCCTCACGACCGGGGCGGACCTCAAGGCCCGGCTCCCCGGCATCCGGCACGACGGCTTCGCGACCACCGTCGACGAGCTCGAACCGGGGCTCACCGGGGTGGCGGCGCCGATCCGGCTCGGCGGCACGGTCGTCGCGGCCCTCGGGATCTCCGGCCCCACCTCTCGTCTCGCGGCGGACCTCAGGTCCACCGGGACCCTCGTCGCGGCACATGCCAAGGCGCTCTCGAACCGACTCGATCACCACCACCAGGAAGGCGCAGCATGACTCCCGACGAAATCCTCCAAGGGCTCTATGACCAGACCCTCGTCGGCAACGGCCCTGCCGTGCTCGACCTCACCCACAAGGCGCTCGACGGCGGCATGGAGCCGGGGACGATGCTCTTCGACGCCCTGATCCCTGCGCTGGAAGAGGTTGGGGCGCGCTTCGAGCGCGGTGACTTCTTCGTGCCCGAGATGCTCATCGCCGGGCGCGCGATGGCCGGGTCGATGGAGGTGCTGCGGCCGCTGCTCGCCGAGACCGGCGTCGAGACGATCGGCAAGTTTCTCATGGGCACCGTCAAGGGGGACGTGCACGACATCGGCAAGAACCTCGTCAACATCATGCTGGAGGGCGCCGGCTTCGAAGTCATCGACCTCGGGGTGCAGGTGGCCCCGGAGAAGTTCGTCTCCGCCATCGAGGAGCACCAGCCCGACATCGTCGGCTTCTCCGCCTTCCTCACCACGACCATGCCGATGTTCAAGGCGAACATCAACGCCCTCCAGAAGGCGGGGCTGCGCGACTCGGTCATCGTCATGGTCGGCGGCGCCCCCGTCACCCAGGAGTACGCGGATGCCGTGGGCGCCGACGGCTACGCCTCGGATGCCTCCGCGACCGTCAAGCGCGCGAAGGCCCTGCTCGAGGCGCGTCGGACGAAGGTGCCCGCATGAGCGCGCCCCTGCGTCGGACCGTGCTGCGCTCGGCCAGCAAGGAGGTCGTCATCGCGGCCGACCAGCCGTTCTGCGTCATCGGCGAGCGGATCAACCCCACGGGTCGCCCGGTGTTCCAGGAGGCGCTGCGCGAGGGTGACCTGTCCATCATCGAGAAGGACGTCGCCGCCCAGGTGGCCGGGGGGGCCAACGTCCTCGACATCAACATGGGGGTTCCCCTCACCGACGAGGCCGACCTGCTCGTGCGGGCCATCCAGCTCGTCCAGCAGGTCACCGACCTGCCGATCTGCATCGACTCCTCGGTCGTGGAGGCCCTCGAGGCCGGGCTGGTCGCCTACCAGGGCCGCGCCCTGGTCAACTCGGTGACCGCCGAGGACGAGCGCCTCGAGGCCATCCTGCCGCTGGTCAAGAAGTACGACGCCGCGATCGTCGCGCTTCCCAACGACGAGCACGAGATCCCGATGGAGCACCAGCGGCGCCTCGAGCTCACGGAGAAGATCGTCCGGGTCGCCACGCAGGAGTACGGCATCGCCATCGACGACATCGTCATCGACCCGCTGGCCATGCCGATCGGCGCCGACCCCACGGTCGGTCGCGAGACGCTCCTGACGATCCGCGGCATCGTGGAGCAGTGGGGCCTGAACACCACCTGCGGTGCCTCGAACGTCAGCTTCGGGATGCCGGGTCGTCACGCGATCAACGGCGCCTGGCTCTCGCTCGCCATGTCCGCCGGCATGACCAGCGCGATCATGGACGCCCGCACGCCGCACGTCGTCGACGCCGTGCGCGCCAGCGACCTGCTGCTCGGCAACGACGAGTGGGGCTCGGCGTGGATCACCACCCACCGGGCACGCCAGGCCGCCGAGGCCGCAGCCGCGGAGGCGGCCGCGGCAGCCACCGCTTCGGCGTGAGCGACGAACGAGGCCCCGGATCCCCGTTCGACGACGTCGTCGACGGCCTGCGCCGCGAAGGCCTGCTCGAACCCCCGCCGTCCGCGGCGGGGCCGGGGGCCGGGGAGTCGCACGAGGGCACCGGCCGGGTGCAGCTGACGTTCGAGCCTGCCGGGCGCACCTTCCGGGTTCCCCCGGGGGTGTCGGTGTTCGACGCCGCCTCGTGGAACGGCATCGCCATCGACTCCACGTGCGGAGGCCACGGCACCTGCCGCAAGTGCCTCGTGCGGGTGAGCTCGGGGTCGGCGCCGGTCACCCGGCACGACCGGCGCACCTTCTCCGAGGACCAGATCGCCGACGGCTGGCGCCTGGCGTGCCTGGTCAGGGCGACGCACGACCTCGGCCTCGAGGTGCCGCCGCTCGTCACCCGCCCCAAGGCGTCGACGGTCGGCGTCGGGCGACAGGTCATCCTGCGGCCGGGGGTCCAGAAGCGGTACGTCGAGCTGACCGACCCGACGCTGGCAGACCAGCGCACCGACCTCCAGCGTCTGCGGGACGCGGTCGACGACCTCACCCTCAACCCCGACCTGCACGCCCTGCGGCGCCTGCCCACCGTGCTGCGCCAGAGCGACTTCAAGGTCACCGCCGTCACCGTCGACGAGGTGCTGATCGACGTCGAGCCCGGGGACACCACGGGGTCGCGCCACGCCATCGCCTACGACCTCGGGACGACGACCGTCGTCGCCACGCTGCTCGACCTCGAGACCGGCACCCCGGTGGCGGTGGCCTCGATGCTCAACAAGCAACAGCCTTTCGGCGGTGACGTCATCACCCGGATCAGCGCGACGATGATGGACCCGGACGCGCTCGGCAGGCTCACCCAGCTGGCGCGCCAGACCCTCTCCGAGCTCGCGCAGGAAGTGCTCGACGAGGGTGGCATCTCGCCGCAGAGCGTCTACGAGGTGGCGCTGGCGGGCAACGCGACGATGACCGCGCTGCTGCTCGGCATCGACCCGGAACCGCTGGGGGTGGCACCGTTCATCCAGGTCAGCGCCGACTGGCCGGTGCTGCACGCCAGCGACCTCGGCATCGACGTGCACCCCGGAGCCCGCGCGACGATCTTCCCGGCGCTCGGGGCCTATGTCGGTGGCGACATCGTGGCGGGCATGCTCGCCAGTGGTCTCGACCGCGACAAGCGGGTGCGGCTGTTCATCGACGTCGGCACCAACTGCGAGATCGCCCTCAGCGACGGTGAACGGATCGTCACGACGGCCGCCCCGGCAGGGCCGGCCTTCGAGGGCGGTGCCATCCGCTGTGGCATGCGGGCCGCCGACGGGGCCATCGAGGTCATCACCCTCAACGCGGGTGCGTCCGGCGACGACGAGGCGGTCACACTCGGCGTCATCGGCGACGCGGAACCCCGCGGCATCTGCGGTTCGGGCCTGGTCGATGCCGTGGCCGAGCTCGTGCGCGTGGGCCTGCTCGACGAGTCGGGTCGCCTCATCAGCGACGAGGCCGCCGCCGCCTCGGTGCCGGCGCTGGCCGGTCGGCTGGCCACCGTCGGGGACGGCGAGCGGGTGTTCATCCTGCACCGCCCGACTCCCGATGCGCCGACGGTCGAGTGCGTCTACCTCTCGCAGCGCGACGTGCGCGAGCTGCAGTTCGCCAAGGCCGCGATCTCGACGGGGTGGACCCTGCTCCTCGAAGAGCTCGGCGTGTCCCCACGGGACGTGCAGCAGGTGCTGCTCGCCGGGTCGTTCGGCTCCTACCTGTCACCGTCGTCGGCCGTGCGGATCGGTCTGGTGCCCAAGCTGCCCGTGCTGCGCATCGTCTCGGCGGGCAACGTCGCCGGTGAGGGCGCGAAGATGGTGTTGCTGTCGGCGCGTGAGCGGGCCGGCGCCGACGCGATGCTCGCTGAAGTCGCGTACATCGAGCTCTCGGACCGGCCTGACTTCAACGACCGCTTCATCGACCAGCTCGCGTTCCCCGTCTGAGCATGGGCGTGCCGTCTGGGCGGGTCGCGCTCGTCGCGTGCGGGGCCATCGCCCAACCCGCGGCGGATGCCGTGGCGCGCCGCGCGTGGCCCGTCGACGTCCACCCCCTGCCGCCCTTGCTCCACAACCGGCCCGAGCGCATCGCGGATGCCGTCGAGGCCCTGGTCCTCCAGCTGCGGGGGCGCTACGACCGGGTGGTCGTGGGCTACGCCGACTGCGGCACCTACGGAGCGTTGGATGCCGTCTGCGAACGGCTGCACGTCGACCGCCTTCCGGGGTTGCACTGTTACGACCTCTTCGCCGGGTCGGACGTGGTGAGCCGGCTCTCGGAGGACGAGCCGGGCACCTACCTGCTCACCGACTTCCTCGTGAAGTCGTTCGCGCGCGCGGTGATCCAGGAACTCGGCCTCGACCGGCATCCCGAACTGCGCGATGACTACTTCCGCCACTACACCCGGGTCGTGTGGCTGGTGCAGACCGCTGACCCGGTGGAGCGCGCCGAGCTGCGCACCCTGGCGCAGGCCGCGGCCGACCGCATCGGGCTGCCGCTCCAGGTGCGGCGCACGGGCGAGAGCGGCCTCGAGCGCGCCCTCGCCTCCCTCCTTCCCGACCTCTCCTGACCGACCTGCACATCAGGGGCGGGTCGTCTAGGGTCGTGCAGGTGCTCGAGGGACTGACTCCTGCGAGCCTCGTCGGGGGACTGGTGCCCTTCGTCGTGGCCGCGCTGACTCTGCTCGTCTTCCGGTGGCGGCGGCGTGACGAGGTGTTCGTCAACCTCACGCCCGGCGAAGTCCCGGGGCTCGGTGAAGCCGGTGAGAGCGCCCGAGTGCGCCGCGGCGTGGAGTACTCGGGCGCCGTGGCTCCCCGCTTCCACCAGCCCGAGCACTCGACCCCGGCCCTGTCGGGCACGGTGATCGACGGCGTGGTGCACGGGCGTGACCTCGCCGCCACCCTCGTGGACCTGGCCCTGCGCGGGCACGTGCTCCTCGCGCGCGAGGGCAAGGACTGGCGGGTCACCAGGGCTGACGTGACGGGAGACCCGCTCGCCCCCCACGAGGTGGCGCTTCTCGACGCCGTGCTCGGTGGCGCGACCTCGGTGCTGCTCGGCGACCTGCGACGGGCCGAGGTCGTGGCGCGCTGGCGGGCCGCCGAGGTGGCGGTCTACCGGGCTGTGGTCGACCGGGGCTGGTACACCCGGCATCCGCGCTCGCGCAACGGGCGGCTCGCTGCGCTGGGGGTGCTCCTCGTGGTGGCATCGGCCGTGGCAGGCGTGGTCTCCGGACTGGCGGACGACCACCTGCGATGGGCCCCTCTGGGAGTGGGGCTCGGCCTCGGCGGCGCCTTGCTGCTGTGGCGCGGGCGCGGACGCACTCCGCGCACGGCCACGGGGTCCGCAGCGCGAATCCAGGCCCTGGGCTACGAGCGCTACCTCGCCACCGCTGAGGCCGGCCAGCTGCGGCACGAGGAGCTCGCCGGCGAGGTGCGCGCCATGTTGCCCTACGCCGTTGCCTTCGGGGTCGCGGGCCACGTCGCCGCCGTCCTGGGTGATGCCCTGCGTGCCGCGCAGGTCGCGGCGGGCGCCCAGGCCGCGCTCGACATCGTCGTCGACGCCGCCATCGACCCCGGCGTGTGGGACCTCGTGTCGGGGCTGGTCGACCTCGCCGACCTGGACGTGAGCGGGCTCGGCGACCTCGTGCCGGAGGACGCCTTCGAGGCCCTGGTCGAGGGGGTCGAGGGGCTCGGCGACGCCCTGGGCCACCTGGCCGGCGCCGTCGGTGGCATCCTGCCCACCGACGGCTGCGGCGACGGCTGCGGCGAGGGGTGCCTGGACTTCTAGCGGCCCGCCAGGGCGGCGGCCATCTCGCCGATGTGCTCGGGTGAGGATCCGCAGCACGCTCCGATGACGTCGATGCCGAGGTCGCGCAGTTCGACCGCGTGCTCCCCCATGGCCTCGGGGCCGACGGTGTACACGAACTTGTCACCCTCGAGCGCGGGCAGTCCGGCGTTCGACTGGGCCACGAGGAGCAGCCCCTCGGGGCGGGCCGCCACGAGCTGCTCGGCGATGGTGCGCATCTCGTCGGGCCCGCGGCCGCAGTTGGCCCCGACGGCGTCGGCGCCCGCGGCCGCTAGCGCCGCCACGGCGGCGGCCGGTGAGACGCCCATCATGGTGCGCAGGTTCGTGTCGAAGGACATCGTCACGACGACCGGCAGGTCGGGTGCGACCTCGCGCGCGGCCGCCACGGCGGCGCTCGCCTCGCCGAGGTCACTCATCGTCTCGATCAGGATGAGGTCGGCGCCACCGGCGGCCAGCCCGCGCACCTGCTCGGCGAACAGCGCGGTCGCCTGCTGCGCGGTCAGGGTTCCGAGCGGCTCGAGCAGCTCACCCGTCGGGCCGATGTCGCCGGCCACGAGCACCGCGTGCCGGTCTGCGACCTCCCGCGCGATGGCAGCCCCCGCCCGGTTGACCTCCTCCGCCCGGCCGGACAGGCCGTGGGCGGCGAGACGGGGCTCGGTGGCGCCGAAGGTGTTGGTGGTGATGATGACGGCACCCGCGGCGGCGTACTCGTCGTGAAGCCTCGCCACGGCATCCGGGTTGTCGACGTTCCACGACTCCGCGCACTCGCCCGCAGGGAGCCCACGCTCCTGCAGCAACCAGCCGTATCCGCCGTCGAAGATGGCCGGGCGGTCAGCGAGCAGGGTCAGCAGTCGATTCGTCACCAAGGAAGGGTACGCAGCGCGGATGCCGTGCCCCGCCGCCGTCTCATCGGGCGCGGGTTCGGGCGCTCACCGCTTCGTCGAGCATGCGCTGGCGCCAGGTCTCGATGACCTCGACCTGGTTGAAGGTGAAGACGTGCAGCCCCTCGACCCGCAGGGCCGGATTGCTCGACAGGGCGGCGACCCGGCTGACGAAGCGGTCGGTGGAGAACCCGGGCGACGCGATGCGGGCGAAGATCGACTTCTGCTTGCGCAGGAACCGCAGTGACTCACCCACTCCGATCTTCGTCGCCATGCCGAGCAGCTTCGTGCGCTCGACGGGCCCGGGGACACCGACGAGCAGGGGGAGGGTGACCCCGCGGCGGCGCACGCGTTCGATCCAGGTTGCGAGGTGCTCGGCGTCGAAGGTCATGTTCGACACGATGTGGGTGGCGTAGTGCCGCTTTTCCCACATGGCCTGGACCGTGACGTCGTCGTCGATGGTCGGGTGCGACTCGGGGTAGCCGGTGATCCCGATGTGGCTGAAGCTGTGGCCGATCTCCTCGAGGTCGCGCAGCAGGTCGACGGCGCCGTGGTACGCACCGGCCGGCGGGTCGGCGTCACCAGCAGGCACGAAGATCCCCGAGATGTCGTGCTCCTTGAGGCGGGCGACGATGTCGACGAGCTCGTCGCGGCCGCTGACCATGCGGGCTGCCACGTGCGGCACCACCCGGTAGCCGCTGTCGGCGAGCGACGTGGCGAGGTCGAACGTGGCGCCCAGGCCCTTGCCCGGCGCCGCCGTGACGGTGAGCGGCACCGTGAGGGGCAGGTGGGCCCGCACCTTGTCCGCAATCGTCGCGGTGGGCATGACCTCGTAGCGGGCACCCTCGAGGAGGCGGGTCAGGGCCACCGTTGGCAATTCGTTGCTCATCATGCAACCTGTCTCGTCATACGCACCGGATGTCGCTTCAGCGTAGAGGGCGTCAGTGCTCGGCGCTAGCGTTGCCGAGCATGGATCCGGGGACCGAGGTGACGACGGCGGCGGCGCATCAGGGCGCCCTGCCGCTCACGGGCGTGCCCACACCGCTCTATGCCGCCAGCCCGAGCAAGCTCCTGGCGTTCCTGGACTGCCCTCGCCGCTACCGGTTGCAGTACCTCGACCGGCCGTCCCCGCCGCGTCGGCCGCAACGTGCCCACACCTCGCTCGGCAACGCCGTCCACAACGCGTTGCGCGACTGGTGGGACCTCCCGGTCAGGACCCCGGATGCCGGGGCCGCCCTCGTCGACCGCGCCTGGATCGACGTCGGGTTCCGTGACACCGAGCAGTCCCGGGCCTGGCGCGAGCGGATGCGTGCCGCGGTGGCGGCGTACCTGGAGTCGGTCGACCCGCACACTCCTCCCACCGGGATCGAGCGCACGGTGTCCTTCGTCAGCGGCGACCTGCGCCTGACCGGGCGCATCGACCGCCTCGACGACCGCGACGGTGAGCTGGTCGTCGTCGACTACAAGACCTCACGGGTGCCGTCCACCGACGACGACGCGCGCACGTCGCTGGCTCTGGGCCTGTATGCCGCCGCGGTGTGGAAGATGTTCCGGCGCCGCACGCTGCGCGTCGAGCTGCACCACGTGCCGTCCGGCACGGTGGCCTCGCACGTCCACACGCCCGAGTCGCTGACCCGCAAGGTCGAGCAGGCCCGCTCGGTCGCCCGCGACGCCCAGCGGGCCGACCTCGACTTCGCCGACAAGGGTCAGGACAGCGAGGCGTTCCCACCCCGCCCGGGGCCGCTGTGCGGGTGGTGTGACCTGCGGGCGCACTGCCCCGAAGGCCAGGCGGCCGCCCCCGAGAAGGCGCCCTGGGCCGCGCTCGAGGAGCCGGCCCCGGCTGGTGGGTGGGTGACGCGCGATGACGCGTGACCGGCATCCGGCTGTCAGGGGCACAGAGCGCCTCGTGCTGCGCCAGTGGCGGGAGGGTGATCTCGAACCGTTCGCCAGGCTCAATGCCGACCCCGATGTCATGCGCCACTTCCCATCCTTGCTGAGTCGCGAGCAGTCCGACGCCATGGTCGACCGACTCAGCGGCCACATCGAGGCCGAAGGGTGGGGGATGTGGGCGGTTGAACGCCGCGACACGGGGGAGTTCATCGGGTTCACCGGCTTGGCGGTGCCCCGGCAGGACCTGCCGTTCCAGCCCTGCGTGGAGGTGGGCTGGCGCCTGGCCCGCGATGCATGGGGCCATGGGTACGCGAGCGAGGCGGCACGCGAGGCGCTGCGGGTGGGGTTCGACGAGCTCGGCCTCACCGAGATCGTCGCGTTCACGGCCGTGGCGAACTCGCGGTCACGGGCGGTGATGGAGCGGTTGGGGATGGTACGCGACGCGGCCGAGGACTTCGACCACCCCGCGGTGGACGTGGGGCACCCGGTGCGCCGCCACGTCCTCTATCGAAGCGTCAGGCCGTGAACGTGCGACGCTGGTGGTAGGTACGCAGGTTGTCCATGAGCACGTCGCGAATCATCTCGGCCTCGGGGGTGTCGTGCGAGTCCACGGAGGCGAGGAGGTCCTCGATGTCGGAGGGGGTGCGGTAGCTGGCCAGGTCGGCGCGCAGAGCGGCCTCGGCGGCGCGGGCCTCGCGGCGCTCGCGAAGCTCGTCCTTGACGGTGGTCCACAGGGTTGAGGTGTTCATGTATCCAGTGTCGCCACCGACAAGCAATGCGTCCAATGAAATCCAGACATACGAACCATGCGATATGGTCATGTAATGGACACTGACGCCCTGCGATGGTTCCAGCTCGTGGCCGACGGTTACACCGTGACCGAGGTCAGCGAGGTCTTCGGCGTGAGCCAACCCGGGGTCTCCCGAGCACTGGCCCGCCTCGAGAAGGAGGTTGGCACGCCGCTGCTGCGCCGATCCGGCCGGGTGCTGCGGATGACCCACGCCGGGGTGGCCTTCAAGCGGCACGTCGACTCCCTCGTCAATGACCTCGACGACGGGCTCGCCGCGGTCAGCGAGCTCGTCGACCCCGAGGCCGGGGTGGTGACGCTCGCGTTCCCGCTCAGCCTGGGGTCCTGGCTCGTCCCGCGCCTCATCACCGACTTCCGCCGTGAGCACCCGCGGGTGAAGTTCGTGCTCCTGCGCACGGCCGTCGGGGAGAGTGGCCGCGTCTCCCAGCACCTCGCGACCCGCTCAGCCGATGTCGAGCTCACCACGCACCGCGTCCACGGGCCCGACGTCGAGTGGCGGCGCGTGCTCGTCGAGCCCTTGGTCCTTGCCGTCGGGCTCGCCCACCCGCTCGCGTCCCGCGACGAGGTGTCGCTGAGCGAGGTCGCCTCCGAGCCGTTCATCATGCGTCGGGCCCCCTCGGGCATGCGGGGCCAGACCCTCGACCTCTGCCACGCCGCTGGGTTCGAGCCCGAGGTCGAGCTCGAGGCCGACGACCTGCTCACCGTGCGCGGCCTCGTCGCGGCCGGTCTCGGCGTGGCCGTCGTGCCGGCCATGGGGTTGCCGGCTCCCACGACGTTCGCCCGCAGCCGCCTGCTGCCCATCGTGGATGCCGGGGCGCACCGTGAGGTGGGTGTGGCCTGGGTTCGCGGCCGCCCTCTGCTGCCCTCGGGGGAGGCCTTCCGGCACTTCGTGCTCGCGGACGGGGCGATGGACGCTCACGCCCACCACGAGTGACACAATCGGGCCACTGCCCGCGGACCCCGGAAAGGCTTCCCGATGGCGCCCAAGCGCAAGGCCACGATCATCGCCCTGGCGAACCAGAAGGGCGGAGTGGCCAAGACCACGTCCGTCGCCTCCCTCGGTGCGGCGTTCGCCGAGCAGGGTCGGCGGGTCCTCCTCGTCGACCTCGACCCCCAGGCCTGCCTGACCTTCAGCCTCGGGGTCGACCCCGACACCGTCGAGTCCTCGGTGCACGACGTGCTCGTCGGCGGTGTCGAGGTCGCCGACGTCATCGTGCACTGCGAGGAGGGCATCGACCTCGTGCCGAGCACGATCGACCTCGCGGGAGCCGAAGCCGTGCTGCTCTCGCGCCCGGCCCGCGAGTACGTGCTGCAGTCGGCGCTGGACGCCGTGCGGCGCGACTACGACATCATCCTGCTCGACTGCTCGCCGAGCCTGGGCGTGCTGACGCTCAACGCGCTCACCGCGGCCCAGGGCCTGATCATCCCCATGCCGTGCGAGATGCTCGGTCACCGTGGGGTCGGCCAACTGCTCGACACCGTGCGCGACGTCAAGCGCATCCTCAACAAGAAGCTCAAGGTCATCGGCATCCTCCCGACGTTGTTCGACGGTCGCAGCAACCACGCGCGCGAGGTGCTCGACGACGTCGGTGAGCGGTACGGCATCCCCGTGCTGTCACCCCCGATCCCCAAGACCGTGCGGTTCGCGGAGGCCCCGGCCGTGGGTCGCTCCATCCTCTCGACCTCGCGCACGTCCAAGGGGGCCAAGGCCTACCGGGAGGTCGCGACGTCCCTGCTGGCAGCGATCTGAGCACGCACCGGCTCGCACCGGAATAAGCAGGGTGCGTCGGACGTACTGTGCTGACATGCCCACGACGACACCTGCCCTCATCGCCGACTCCGCGACCTCCGGCTTCCGCCAGGGAACCATCGAGCGTCGCGACCTGCGCCCCGACGACATCCGCATCGCCATCGCGTACGCCGGCATCTGCCACTCCGACATCCACACCGTGCGCGAGGAGTGGGGCCCGGCGCACTTCCCGCTGACCGTCGGCCACGAGATCGCCGGCACGGTGCTCGAGGTGGGCGCCGAGGTGACCCGGCACTGCGTCGGGGACCGGGTCGGCGTCGGCTGCCTCGTCGACTCCTGCGGTGAGTGCGAGCCGTGCAAGGACGGCATGGAGATGTTCTGCACGAAGCCCGCCGTGGGCACCTACAACGCCAAGGGCTACGACGGCGAGTGGACGATGGGCGGCTACGCCCAGGAGGTCGTCGTGAGCGAGCGCATGGTGCTGCGCATCCCCGACGCCCTCGAGCTCGACGTCGCCGCGCCGCTGCTCTGCGCCGGCATCACCACCTACTCCCCGCTGCGTCGCTGGGGCGCGGGCACGGGCCGATCGGTCGCGGTCGTCGGTGTCGGCGGCCTGGGACACATGGGGGTGAAGATCGCTGCGGCGATGGGCGCCTCCGTCACGACCATCTCGCGCTCGGACGCGAAGGCGGCGGATGCCGTGGCGCTGGGTGCGCGTGCCCACATCGCCACGAGTGACCCGGACGCGATGCGCGCGGCCAAGGGCACGTTCGACATCGTGCTCAACACGGTGAGCGCGGACATCCCGATCGCCGACTACGTGCGACTGCTCAAGCCCAACGGTGTCGTCGTCAACGTCGGGCTCCCGCCGTCGCCGTACTCGATCTCCCCGGGCTCGCTCATCGGCGGCAACAAGGCCGTGGCCGGATCCTCGATCGGCGGGATCGCCGAGACCCAGGAGATGCTCGACTTCTGCGCCGAGCACGGCATCGCCGCGACGATCGAGGTCGTGTCGGCGGCCGACGTCAACGAGGTCTGGGACCGTGTGGTCGACGGTGACGTTCGCTACCGGGCCGTCATCGACACGAGCACCATCACCCCGGCCTGACGCTCCTTCGTCGGTCTGCACGACATCGGGGTGATCACCCCGATGTCGGCGCAGCAGGGGGGAGGCCTGCTCCACGTCTCGCTCGTCGTAGAGGGGCAACGCCGGACGGTGTCGGGAGATCCCCGCCTGGTTGGCGTACCCCGCGTCCTCCTCCTGGATGCGAGCGCTGTCGCGCAGCACGATCGCCGCGAGCTCAGCCGTCTGGTCCGTGCAGATGACCGGCGCCGCCAGGCCGTCGCGAACCAGCCTCGGGAGGTAGCCGCAGTGGTCGAGGTGCGCGTGGGGAGCACCCGAGAGGCTGCGGTCTCGACGAGGAAGCGGCTGCCGGTGACGGTGCCGGCAGCCCCCCAGAACGTCAACGTGGGGCTGCTCACGCCTCCATCGTCCTCCCCGCGTGGGTCCGGGGACAGTGGTGCCGAGGGACTGGTTCCTCACACCGCCTCGCGACCCGGGCGCGGCGCACCCGAAGACGAAGGGCCGCACCGGATGCCGGTGCGGCCCTTCGTGGTCAGGCTCTAGCTGGCGGTCGTGCCCGAGGCACTGCTGCCGCTGCCACCACTGGTGCGGCGACGGTTGCGGGTGCGGCGGGGACGGCCGGCGCCCTCCGCGGGTGCGTCACCGTCACGCGACGACGGGCGAGCGGCATCCGATCGACGGTCACCGCCGCGGCCGCGGCCCTCACGGTCGTTGCCACGGCCGCCGGAAGGGCCGCGACGACCGGCGCCCTTGCCGGTCTCGCCGAGGTCCTCGAGGGTCTCGGCGCCGAGGCCGGCGCGGGTCTGCTGGGCGCGTGGGAGGCGGCCCTTGCTGCCCTCGGGGATGTCGAGGTCGGTGAACAGGTGCGGTGAGCTGGAGTAGGTCTCCTGCGGCTCGGGCATGCCGAGGTCGAGCACCTTGTTGATCATCGCCCAGCGGTGCAGGTCGTCCCAGTCGACGAACGTCACGGCGATGCCGGTGTTGCCCGCACGTGCCGTGCGGCCGATGCGGTGCAGGTAGGTCTTCTCGTCCTCGGGGCACTGGTAGTTGATGACGTGGGTGACGTTCTCGACGTCGATGCCGCGTGCAGCGACGTCGGTGGCGACGAGGATGTCGACCTTGCCGTTGCGAAAGGCCCGCAGCGCCTGCTCGCGGGCGCCCTGACCGAGGTCGCCGTGGATGGCGGCGGCGGCGAAACCGCGGTCGGCCAGCTCGTCGGCCACCTTGGCTGCGGTGCGCTTGGTGCGGCTGAAGACGATGGTCAGGCCGCGGTCCTTGGCCTGGAGCATGCGGGCCAGCATCTCGACCTTGTCCATGGCGTGCGCACGGTAGACGAACTGCTCGACGGCCTTGACCGTGTGCGCGTTCTCCTGGTCGTCGCCCATGGCGCGGATGTGCGTCGGCTGGCTCATGTAGCGCCGAGCCAGGGCCACGACGGCGCCGGGCATGGTGGCGGAGAAGAGCATCGTCTGGCGGGCGGCCGGGGTGAGCGAGAGCAGCTTCTCGACATCGGGCAGGAAGCCCAGGTCGAGCATCTCGTCGGCCTCGTCGAGGACGACGATGCGGGCGTGGCCGAGGTCTAGGTGACCCTGCTTCGCGAGGTCGATGAGCCGACCGGGGGTGCCGACGACGACCTCGACACCGCGCTGGAGCGCTTCGACCTGCGGCTCGTAGGCGCGACCGCCGTAGACGGTGAGCACGCGGATGCCGCGCTTCTTGCCGGCGCGCTCGAGGTCGCTGGCGACCTGCACGGCGAGCTCGCGGGTCGGGGCCACGGCGAGCGCCTGGGGCTTGCCGGCCGCGGGCATCGAGGCGAAGGCCTCGTCGCGCGGGGACACGACGCGGTTGAGCATGGGGATGCCGAAGCCGAGGGTCTTGCCGGTGCCCGTCTTCGCCTGGCCGATGATGTCGTGCCCGGACAGTGCCACCGGCAGGGTCATCGCCTGGATGGGGAAGGGGCTCGTGATGTTGTGCTCGGCGAGCGCCTCGACGATCTCGGGGTGGATCGGGAAGTCGGAGAAGGAGGGGGCGGGCGCGGCCTGCGCCTCAGGAGCCGTGGTGCTGGTGACGTCGGTCAACGGGGTGATCTCTTCCGGTCGGCGGGCGCGGGCGCGCCCACGCAAGGCTGCGGGCCGATCGGAGGTCTTCGGGGAGCGGGCCGCGCCGGCAGGGCCGGGCTCTCGCCACGTCAGGGAAACAGTCTTCGTGCCGACCGGGCACCGTGGACAGCGGCCACTCTACCGTTAGGCTCGCGATTCATGGAGCACATGTCGACCGAGGACCCCGCCTACACCGCTGCCGTGTCCGACCTGCTGGGCGTCCTGGCCTACGGCGAGCTCACCGCGTTCATCCGCATGGCGGTCGACTCCGACCTCGCGCCGACGTTGACGCTGAAGTCGTCGATGGCCGGCCTCGCACACACCGAGTACGTGCAGTACTCGCAGCTCATCGAGCACATGGGTGCTCGCGGGATCGACGCCGAGGCCGCGATGGCGCCCTTCGTGACGCCGTTCGCGGCCTACCACGAGCGCACGAAGCCCCGGGACTGGATCGAGGGGCTCGTCAAGGCCTTCGTCGGCGACGGCATCGCCAAGGACTTCTACCGCGAGATGAGCGCCTTCGTCGATGACGAGACCCGCGCCGTCATGGGCCTGGCGCTCGACGACGAGGGGCAGGCGGACTTCGTCGTCGGCGTCGTGCGCGACACCCTGAAAACCGACCGCACGGCCGCCGGACGGCTGTCGCTGTGGGGCCGGCGCCTGCTCGGGGAGGCGCTGTCGCAGGCTCAGGCCGTGGCCGTCGAACGCGACGCCATGTCCGCGCTGCTCGTCGGCGGAGGCGTTGACCTGGCCGAGGTGGGGCAGATGTTCGCCCGGCTGACGGAGAACCACCAGAAGCGGATGGCCCTGATGGGCCTCACGGCCTGACCCCTTCGCGCACACCCCGCACTCATTGCACGAGAGCCACCCGGATCCGGGTGGCTCTCGTGCAATGAGTCGCGGTGGTGCGGGGCGGTCAGGCCTTCTTGGCGGTGACCTTCTCGTAGCCGATGACGAGGGCTGCGGCCGCAGCGATGGAGATGAACCAGCGGATCCAGTCGATGCCGCGGGTGGGGCCGCCGCCGAGGGCTTCCCACACGGCGGAGCCGATCAGGGCCCCGGCCACGCCGAGCGCCACGGTGAGCAGTGCGCTGACCTGCTGCTTGCCGGGCAGGGCGAGGCGGGCCAGCATGCCGATGACGGCTCCAAAGATGATCGTGCCGATGATGGCGCCGAGGGTTCCCATGGCAGATGCCTTTCGATCAGGGGGTACTGGGGCGGGTGGTGGACGGGCTCAGGGGGTGAACCCGACGCGGGCCTTGTCGGAGTCGCCGACCTGGATCCAGCCGATGACCGTGCCGGGGACGAACACCGAGCGACCGCGGGAGTCGGTGAGACGCAGCACCCCGCCGTCGGCGAGTGCCTTCTCCACGGCCGCGGTGACCTCGGCGGTGGGTGAGTCGGTCTCGATCGTCAGCTCGCGGGCGACGTTCTGGACACCGATGGTGACCTCCACGGGCGCACACCTTCCTTCAGGGTTGGGGTGCGGCATCACCGCACCACTGTCTGGATCAGGCTAACCCGCGTGGGCGGGGAGCCATTCCGGCATCCGCCGTGGGCGAACACCGGTGGTGAACTCGACTCAGGCCTCGACCTTGGGGAACGACCCCAGACCGCGCCACGCGAGGGCACTGATCATCCGGGCGGCCTCGCCCTCGGGGACGTCGCCGCCCTGGGCCAGCCAGTGACGCGCGGCGACCTGCGCCATGCCGGCCAGCGCCGACCCCAGGAGCAGGGCCCGCTCGTCGTCGGCGCCGGTGTCCTCGGCGATGACCTCGGCGATGGCCTCCGCGCAGTTCATCTCGACGGCATCCAACCGGGCCCGCACCTGAGGCACGCTCGTGAGGTCGGACTCGAAGACCATGCGGAACGCCGCACCGGCGCTCGTCACGAACTGGAAGTACGCCGCGACGGTGCGCTCGACGCGAACCTCGTTGTCACCGCCGACCTCCAAGGCAGCCCGCACCAGCGACTCGAGGGTGTCGCAGTGCTTGTCGAGCAGGGCCAGGTAGAGGTCGAGCTTGCCCGGGAAGTGTTGGTAGAGAACCGGCTTGGAGACGCCGGCACGGTCGGCGATCTCGTCCATGGCGGCCGCGTGGTAGCCGGACTGCACGAACACGGCCTGCGCGGCGTCGAGCAGCTGCGCGCGGCGCTCGCTGCGCGGCATCCGCTGACCGCGGGTGGGCATGGGGGTGCTGGTCATCGAGGTCCTTCGCTCCGGGCGTGAGGTCAGCATCCTACGGACGAGTAACGCGGTCCACCGGGACGGCCCGCAGGCTGGTTGTTACCCTCGCGCCATGTCGCACCCCCCGCTCGTGCCCCCGGGACCCGAGCTCACCGTGCAGGAGCGCACGCGCTATGCCCGACACCTCCTCCTGCCCGACCTCGGCAGCGACGGCCAGCGCCGCCTGCGCGCCGCTCGCGTGCTCGTCGTCGGAGCCGGGGGCCTGGGCTCACCGGCGCTGCTCTACCTCGCCGCAGCGGGTGTCAGCACCATCGGGATCGTCGACGACGACGTCGTCGACCTCACCAACCTCCAGCGCCAGGTCGTGCACGGGGTGGACGACGTCGGGCGGGCGAAGACGGAATCCGCGGCCGAGTCGGTGCGCGCCATCAGCCCGACCACGGTGGTCATCGAGCACACGTCCCGCCTCGACGAGAGCACTGCCCTGGCCGTGGTCGCCGACTACGACCTCGTGCTCGACGGCGCCGACAACTTCCCCACGCGCTACCTCGTCGGCGACGCGTGCGCGCGCCTCGGCATCCCCCACGTCTGGGGGTCGGTGTTCCGCTTCGACGGTCAGGTGTCGGTCTGGTGGGCGGGCGAGGGGCCCTGTTACGCCTGCGTGTTCCCCGCGCAACCGCCGCCGGATGCCGTGCCGTCGTGTGCCGTCGGCGGCGTCCTCGGGGCGGTGTGCGCGAGCGTGGGGTCGGTGATGGCCACCGAGGCGGTCAAGCTCATCACCGGGATGGGTGAGCCGCTCGTCGGGCGACTGCTCGTGCACGACGCCCTCGGCCAGACCTGGGACGCGCTGCCCGTCGCGGCTGACCCCGGATGCCGGGTGTGCGGCTCGGGTGCGGACGTGACCCGCCCGCTCGGGTGGGCGACCGGCATCCGGCCTGATGATGCGGATGCCGGGGCCTCCCACCCTGAACGGCCCAGCATCAGCGTGGTTCGGCTGCGCGATGAGCTGGATGCCGGTGCCGTCGTGGTCGACGTCCGCGAGGCGGGGGAGCGCGAGATCGTCGCCCTGGCGCAGGCCGTGTGGGTGCCGATCGGTGACCTGCGGGCCGGGGCAGGGGTGTCGGGTGTCGATGCGGGGGATCGGGTGTACGTGCACTGCAAGTCGGGCGGTCGGTCGGCAGAGGCGGTGGACCTGCTGCGAGCGCGCGGGGTGGATGCCGTGAACGTCGAGGGCGGCATCCTCGCCTGGGTGCGCGAGGTCGATCCCCACCTGCCGACCTACTGACCCGCAGGGCCCCGCACTTTCTCGCCCGAGGCTGCAACCTTCACCTTCGCACCACTTCTTTACTGGTGTCGACCTGAACCTTCCGGGGTGAACCTCGGCCCGGATGCGCGAGACTGACCCGCATGACCACGGGCGATCCGCGGCCGCAGGTGCTGCGGGTACAGAACTTCATGCTCTCCACCGACGGGTTCGGTACCGGTGAGGGCCAGAGCGTCGAGCGACCCTTCGGGCACGCAGACCCGGCCGAGCTGGCCTCGTGGGCCGGGGCGACGGCACATTGGCCCGGCCGCACCGACCCCGGCGGGACTCGTGGTCTCGACGACTACTTCACCCGGGACTTCCACAACAACATCGGCGCCGAGATCATGGGCCGCGGCAAGTTCGGACCGCAGCAGGGGCCGTGGGAGGACCTTCAGTGGCAGGGCTGGTGGGGTGAAGAGCCGCCGTTCCGCACTCCGGTGTTCGTGCTGACCCACCACGTGCGGCCGAGCATCACACTGTCGGACACCACGTTTCACTTCATCGACGCCGACCCGAATGAGGCCCTGCGGCAGGCGAAGGTCGCGGCTGACGGCAAGGACGTGCGCCTCGGCGGCGGGGTGAAGACGGTGCGGGCCTTCCTCGAGGCCGACCTCGTCGACACGATGCATGTCGCGGTCGCCCCGGTCGAGATCGGGCGGGGCGGGCGCCTGTGGGAGTCACCTGACGAGCTGGACGACCGTTTCCACCACGAGGTCGTCCCCAGCCCGAGCGGCGTGGTCCACCACCTGTTATGGCGCCGCTGACGAGCCGGGTACTGGCGGGCTGGTCGTTCGGACCAGACGAGTGAGCGCAACATGCCGCGGTGACCGAGGCGTGCACGGCGTGTTGCGCTCACTCGACCGGTGAAGGGCTGCCGGCGGCTCGGGTGTCGGCGGGGCGTGGTGGAATCCCGGGGTGCTCGTCCTTCGCCGCCCCGACCTCGCCGAGGCCGCTGCCACCGTGCTCGACAGCGCCCAGCAGGCTGCGGTCGAGCACCGGGCTGCCGTCGTGCGGGTGCTCGGGGCGCCCGGCACCGGCAAGTCCACGGTGGCCGTCGAGCGCATCGCGGCGGCTGTCGCGCAGGGGCTGACCGCCGACCAGTGCCTGCTGCTCGCCCCGACCCGACGTGCAGCAGCGCGCCTTCGGGATGCCGTCACGGCTCGCCTCGGCGGCACCACGACCACTCCCTTGGCGCGCTCGCACCAGTCCTACGGGTTCGGCCTGCTCCGGCAGGCGGCCGCGCTCGCCGGCGACCCGACCCCGCGACTGCTGAGCGGCCCCGAGCAGGACGTGATCCTCGGCGAGCTGCTCGCCGGCCATGCCGACGGCACGGCACCGGCGCCGCAGTGGCCCGCCGAGCTCCACCTCGCCCTGCCGACCCGTACCTTCCGCCGCGAGCTGCGTGACCTGCTCATGCGTGCCGTCGAGCTCGGCCTCGAGCCCGAGGCGCTCGCGGCCCTCGGACACGAGCACGGTCGCGGCGAGTGGGTGGCCGCGGCCCACGTCCTGCGCGAGTACGACGAGGTGACCGCGTTGTCCGCGGCCGGGGCCTTCGACCCGGCGTGGATCCTCGGCGCCGCCGCCGACCTCGTCGTGGACGACCCCACCTCCTTGCCCCCGAACCTGCGCCTCGTCGTCGTCGACGACGCCCATGAGCTGACCCCGCCGGGGCTGCGGCTGGTTCAGGAGACGATCGCCGCCAGCGCCGCCCGGCTGGTGCTCATCGGCGACCCGGACGCCGCCACCGAGACCTTCCGCGGAGCAGACCCGCGCCTGTTCCTCACCGCCTGGCCGCAGGCGGACACGCTCACCCTCGGCACCTGCCACCGTTCAGGAGCACCGCTTCGCGCCGCGGCCTCCCGGGTCGTCGGGCACGTCGGCGTCGTCGGCGGGGCGGCCCATCGGGCCGTTGACCCCGCCCCACGCGACGGACGCGTCGAGGCGCACCTCGTGCGCACGGCATCCCAGGAGGCCGGGTACGTCGCGGGTCGCCTGCGCACCGCGCACCTCATCGACGGCGTGCCGTGGTCACGCATGGCCGTCATCGTGCGCGGCGGGTCCCGCACGGCCACCCTGCGCCGCGTGCTGCGCAGTTCCGGCGTGCCGGTCGACACGACCACCGCTGACCTCCCCGTGGCCGACGAGGCCGCCGTGCGGCCCTTCCTCACCCTGCTGACCTGGGCGCTCGAGGTGATCGCCGGTGGCGAGCACCTCGACCCCGCGCAGGTCGTCGACACCCTCACCTCCCCGGTCGGTGGGGCGGATGCCGTGTCGCTGCGGCGGCTGCGCCGCTCGCTGCGGCGCCTCGAGCTCGACAGCGGCGGTGGCCGACCGAGCGACGTCCTGCTCGCCGAGGCCGTGCTCGCGCCGGGGGCCCTCGACCACGTCGGCCCCGAGGGTCAGCCCGCCCGCCGAGTGCACCGGGTGCTGGCCGCCGCGGTCGAGGCCCTGCGCGACGGGGACGGGGTCGAGGTCGTGCTGTGGCGGATGTGGTCGGCGAGCGGGCTGGCCCAGCCGTGGCGCGATGCCGCCCTCGCGGGTGGCTCGGCGGGTGGGCGCGCCGATCGTGACCTCGACGCCGTGCTCGGGCTCTTCGATGCCGCCGCCCGCTTCGTCGACCGACTCCCCGGTGCCTCCCCGGCTGACTTCCTCGATCACGTGCTCGGTCAGGACGTCGCCGGCGACAGCCTCGTCGCGAGGGCCCCCGCAGGTGAGTCGGTCGCCCTGCTCACGCCCGCGGCATCCGCCGGTCGCGAGTGGGACCTCGTCGTCGTGGCCGGGGTCCAGGAGGGGGTATGGCCCGACCTGCGGTTGCGCGGCTCGTTGCTCGGCTCGACCGACCTCGTCGACCTGCTCGCCGGCCGAGGGGATGACCCCCGGGCGGCGCGGGCGCAGGTGCGTCACGACGAGACCCGGCTCTTTCACGTCGCCGTCACCCGGGCCCGTACGCACCTCGTCGTCACCGCCGTGCGCGGGGAGGACGAGCAGCCCTCACCCTTCCTCGACGTCATCGACCCGCTGCCCCACCCGCGCACCTTCACCGACGTCCCGCGCCCGCTGACCCTCGCGGGCCTGGTCGGTGAACTGCGCCGTGAGGTCGCCGGGGAGGACCCGGCCCGCCGAGGCGCCGCGGTCACGACCCTGGCTCGACTCGCCAGCCACCACGTGCCCGGTGCCGACCCCGCGCAGTGGTGGGCGCTGCGCGACGTCAGCGACACCCGCCCGCGCCGTGCCCCGGATGCGCCGGTCGTGATCTCACCCTCGGCCATCGACCCGTTCATCCGGTGTCGACTGCAATGGGTGCTGCGGGCCGCGGGCGGCGACGGGCCCTCGATGGGCGCGCAGGACATCGGCACGCTCGTGCACGACGTCGCCCACGAGCTCGGCGACACCGACGCGGCGACCTACGCGGCGCAGGTCGAGGCGCGGTGGGGTCGGCTCGGGCTCGCCCCGGGCTGGCTCAGCCGTCGCAGCCTGGCCCAGGCGACCGCGATGACCGACCGGCTGGCGCGCTACATCACCGAATCGGATGCCGTCGGTTGGCGCCGGGCGGCCTCCGAGGCCCGCATCGAGGCAGTGATCGGACGGGCCCGCATCACCGGTCGGGTCGACCGTGTCGAGGTGTCGCCCACCGGTCAGGTGCGCATCGTCGACCTCAAGACCGGGGCCAGCAAGCCGACGGTCGCCGAGGTGTCCCGGCACGGTCAGCTCGGTGCCTACCAGCTCGCGGTGCAGCACGGGGCCCTGCCCGAGGTCGGCACAGAGCCGGGCGGGGCAGCGCTGCTCCACCTGGGCAAGGCCGCGAATCTCACCACCACCGTGCAGGTCCAGCAGCCGCTCGACGCCGACGACGACCCGCAGTGGGCCCACGACCTCGTCGAGCAGGTGGCGCACGAGATGTCCGGCGCCGTCTTCTCCGCCACCCCCGGGACGAAGCAGTGCGGCACCTGCCAGGTCAAGGACTCCTGCCCGGCCCTGGCCGAGGGGAGGCGGCTGTGACGGCGCCGCGGTGGAGTGCCGTCGCGCTCGCGCACGCGCTGGGTCAGCACACCCCGACGCCGGAGCAGACCGCCGTCATCGAGGCCCCGTTGCGCCCCCTGCTCGTCGTCGCCGGAGCGGGCTCGGGCAAGACCGAGACGATGGCGGCACGGGTGGTGTGGCTGGTCGCCAACAACCTCGTGCGCCCCGATGAGGTGCTGGGGTTGACCTTCACCCGCAAGGCCGCCGGCGAGCTGTCGGAGCGGCTCTCCGCGCGCCTGACCACCCTGCGCGAGGCCGGCATCTGGGTGCCGCAGGAGGAGGACGGCGCCGCCGTGCTCGACGACGCCCCGACGGTGTCGACCTATCACGCCTATGCGGGCCGGATCGTGCGCGAGCACGGCGTCCGCCTCGGGGTGGAGGCCGAGAGCCGTCTGCTCAGCGAGGCCGCCGCCTGGCAGGTGGCCCACGAGGCGGTCGTCGCCTACGACGGGCCCATGGACGGGGTCGAGAAGGCGGAGTCGACCGTGACGACCGCGGTGGTCGACCTCGCCGGTGAGATGGCTGAGCACCTCGTCGACGTGGATGCCGTGGCCGCGCACCTCGACGAGGTGGTCGCCGCCCTCGAGGCCATCCCACGGGGTGAGGCCTCGACGAAGAAGGCCTTCCCCAAGGAGGTCAAGGACACCATCGCCGTGCTGCGCGAGCGGCGCGCGATCCTGCCGCTGATCACGCACTTCCAGGCCCTCAAGCGCGCGCGCGACAGCATGGACTTTGCCGACCAGGTGCAGCTCGCCGCGCGCGTCGCGATGACGGTGCCGCAGGTCGGGGCCGGCGAGCGGTCCCGGTTCCGCGCAGTGCTGCTCGATGAGTTCCAGGACACCTCCGAGGCCCAGCTCCAGCTGCTGCGGTCGCTGTTCGTCGCTCCCGGCGCGGCGGTGCCGGTCACCGCCGTCGGCGACCCCCACCAGTCGATCTACGGCTGGCGTGGCGCGAGCTCGACGACGCTGCACCGCTTCCGGGTCGACTTCGTCGACGATGCCGGCTCGACGCAGGTGCTCCCGCTGTCGACGAGCTGGCGCAACGACCAGGCGGTGCTCGACGTCGCGAACCACGTCGCGCAGCCGCTGACGCGGGCGACGTCGGTGCCGGTACGCCGGCTCGGAGCCCGCGCGGAGGCCGGCCCCGGGCACGTCGCGACGGCCCGGTTGTCGACGCTGGAGGGCGAGGCCGCGCACGTCGCCGACTGGGTGCGGGCCCGGCTCCGTCGGCCGGGGCGCACGACAGCGGCCGTGCTGTGCCGCAAACGCTCCCAGTTCGACCCGGTCATCGAGGCGTTGGAGGAGCGCGACATCCCCTACGAGGTCGTGGGTCTCGGTGGGTTGCTGCACACGCCGGAGGTCGCTGACCTCGTCGCCCTGCTCTGGGTCGTGCAGGACCCGAGTCGTGGTGACCGGTTGATGCGCCTGCTGACGGGGCCGTCGTGCCGCCTCGGTGCGGCCGACCTCGACGGTCTCGGTGCCTGGGCCCGAGAGCGGCAGCGCACCGGCCGGGACCGGCGGCGCACCGACCTCGCGCGCGACGCCAGCGAGCAGGCCAGCATCGTCGAGGCACTCGATGACCTGCCCCCCGCCACCTGGGTCGGGCCGGAGGGTCAGTCGCTGTCGCCCACGGCCCTCACCCGACTCGAGGGCCTCGGCGCCACCGTGCGGCACCTGCGCGCCCTCACCGGCCTGGGCCTGGCCGAGCTGGCCGCCGAGGCGGAGGTGGCTCTCGGTCTCGACATCGAGGTGCTGGCCCGCACCACCTGGAGCCCGGGCGCCGCCCGTGCCCACCTCGACGCCTTTGCCGACGTCGCGGCGACCTTCGCCGCCAGCGCGGACCGCTCGACCCTCGGCGGGTTCCTCACGTGGCTCGACGCGGCCGTCGACGAGGAGCGCGGCCTCGACCTGGGCTGGGTCGAGGCACGCCCCGATGCCGTGCAGGTGATGACCGTGCATGCGGCCAAGGGGCTGGAGTGGGACGTCGTGGCCGTCCCGGGGCTCGTGGAGTCGTCGTTCCCGGCCCACTCCGGCACCTCGACGACCGTCAAGGACGGCTCGTGGAACCACTCGACCCCCACGGACAAGGGCTGGCTGGCGGGCCTCGCGACCCTTCCCTACGACCTGCGCGGTGACGCCGACGGCCTGCCCTGCTTCTCCTGGCGCGGCCCGCACACCTGGGACTCCATCGCCGGTGCCTCCGGTGAGTACCACCGCTTCAGGGGCGCGGTGGCGGCCCACGGCATCCTCGAGGAACGGCGGCTGGCGTACGTCGCCTTTACCCGTGCGCGTCACGACCTGCTGCTGACCAGCCACGTATGGGGCACGGCCGGCACCCCGCGGCTGACGTCCCGCTTCCTGCTCGAGGTGCGTGAACAGGGGCTCGCGCCGGCGTCCGGCCCGTGGGTCGACCTGCCGCCGGTTGATCCCAAGCCGCAGAACCCGCGAACGGCCGAGCAGGTGAACGTCGCCTGGCCGACGCAGGACCACGTGGCCCGCAGGCAGGCACTGCTCGAGCCCGCACGAGCCATCGCGGATGCCGTGGCCACCCTCTCGCAGGAACCGGACGGTTCCCGGGTGGCCGTGCCCTCCTCGCCGTGGGACGACGAGGTGAGCATCCTGCTCGCCGAGCGGGCTGCACGCGGTCGCGGCGCTGACGTGGACGTCGTCCTGCCCGCGCACCTGTCAACCTCGGCCCTCGTCGCGCTCGCCGAGGACGCCACTCGCTTCACCCTCGACCTGCGGCGCCCCATGCCGACCCCGCCGGCCCTGTCGGCGCGCCGTGGGACGACCTTCCACGCCTGGGTCGAGGAGCACTACGCCCGGGCAGCGTTCGTCGACATCGACGAGCTGCCGGGGTCGGCCGACGACGGAGCCGTCGACGACGACCTCGCCGCGCTGCGGGCCAGCTTCAGCGCGAGCGAGTGGGCTGATCGCACCCCGGTCGAGGTCGAGACGAGCGTCGAGACCGTGCTCGACGGCATCGCCGTGCGCGGCCGCATCGACGCCGTCTTCGAGGATGTCGGCGACGACGGACAGCCCTCGTGGGTCGTCGTCGACTGGAAGACCGGGGCGGCGCCGAGCGGAGCCCGGGCGTCAGCGCGAACGCTTCAGCTCGCGGCCTACCGCATCGCGTGGGCGCGAGTGCGCGGGGTGCCGATCGAGCGGGTGCGCGGCGCGTTCTTCCACGCCGCGACCGGTGAGACGACCTGGCCGGACCTGCCGGGGGTCGACGAGATCACTGCGGTGCTGAGCGCTGCCCGTCCGGGCTGACCTCGTCTGAGCTGGTCTCGTCCGAGCGGGGCTCGTCAGGGCTGGGCTCTTCGGAGGCGGGATCGGCGTCGGGCTCGTCGTCGGTCTCGGCCGAAGCGGCATCCTCGGTCGGCGCGTCGTCGGCCGGCGCGTGGTCCTCGGCGGGGTCCAGCTCGAGCCACGCCGGGACGTCGTCGCCCTCGGCAACGGAAACGGCGACGGGAACGGCGACCGGGTCGTCACGGTCCGTCTCCACGAGCCCGGGCAGTTCCTCGTCGTCATCGTCGACGACGAGTGCCGGCGGTGGGGTCGGGCGCGTCCGGATGCCGATCGGCGCCAAGGAGGTCCGGCGGTAGTCGTCGGGTTCCTCGCCGGCGTGGACGGCGTCGTCGAGGCGACGAAGCTGGGTCGTCAGCACCTCGACGGCACCGGCGTCCTTGCGGGACAGGGCGGTCATGAGGGTGCCGAGCAGGCCGAGTTCGGCGACGAGGCGGGCGCGCACGATGAGGTTGGTGTCGGGGCGTTCCACCCGGGCGTGGGCGTAGGCCTCGAGCACGGTCTCGACGGCCTCGGGGCTCGCGTCCGCGACGAGGGGGGCGAAGTCGTCGGCAGGGTCGGCGACCTTGGCGTCCTCCCAGCCGGTCAGGGCTCGGATGGTGCCCGTCGACGCGTCGGAGTCGTCGGTGAACACGGCCAGCACCTGGTCGCCGGTGAGGTCCCCGTGCGTCGCGGTCGGCGCGAACCGCCAGAGGGTGACGTCCTCGAGGGCCTTCTCCCACCGGGTCAACAGCGTCGTCGGCACGCGCCCGGTCTCGGCGGCCCGGTCGAGCTCGGCGAGACGGCGGCTGCGGTAGGCGTCGGCGTCGTACGACGGCAGGCCCGCCTCGTCGTAGATGGCCGGGTCGGTGTTGTGCAGGGCGGCGATGGCCCGGCCCAGCTCAGCGGCCAGGCCGGGGCCGGCCGGCAACTCGGCGAAGTCGAGGTTGTGCCCGGGCAGGTACGGGTATACGGCGGCCCGCCCGCCCTCGGCGAGGGCGACGAAGCCCTTCGGAGCAGGAACCGCGAACGGCAGCCGTCGGCCGAGCAGGGCCAGCAGGGCGATGGTGCGGTCCATCTCGGCACCCGCGACGTCGCTGCGGGGTACCCGCACGACCCATCTGCGGTGCTCGGTGTCCTGGATGAACGCGACGTCGAAGGACTGGTCCGGAGTGCTCGACAGGGCCTCCACGCTCACCGGGTCGAGCCCGGAGACCGCGGCGCTGGCGAGAGCGGCGAGATAGGCGGGGCTGCGGTCCACGGCCCCACGGTATGCGCTCGACCCCCCATAGGCTGGGACGCGTGCCCGACCGTGCCGCGATCCTGCCCGACCTCGCCCTCAGCCGGTCCGTCCTCGACCGTCGCGGCGACCTGCGGGCTGACCCGTCCCTGCTGACCCGGCTGTTGGCCGACGGCGACACCCGCGTGCTGCGACTGGTCGGTGACCGGGCCGCCGTCATCGCCGGTGGCCGCGCCGCTGACGGCACCGACGAGGTGACCCGGGTGGTGTTCGACGCGCCGACCCCGCACGACCTCGACCGGCTGGGCCTCTACCTCGGGGATGCCGGGGGAGTCTCGTACGTCGGCGTCGTCGCCGACGACCTCACGGCATCCATCGAGGGCGACGAGGCGTGGCGCACGCTGCGCCAGGTCGGTGCCACCCTGGCCGACCTCGACGCGCACGCGCTCGTGACCACGCTGGCGCTCGCGAACTGGCACCGCACCCACACCCACTGCCCGCGCTGCGGCACGCCGACCGAACCGGTGCTGGCCGGGTGGATCCGGCGGTGCCCGGCGGACTCCAGCGATCACTACCCGCGCACCGACATGGCGGTCATCATGGCGGTCGTGGATGCCGACGACCGGTTGCTGCTCGCGCGGGGCCGGGGGTTTCGGGGCAACGGGATGTCGGTGCTGGCTGGGTTCGTCGAGCCGGGTGAGAGCCTCGCGGCGGCCGTGGCCCGTGAGGTCCTCGAGGAGGTCGGGGTGGCCGTCACCGACGTCACCTACCTCGGCGACCAGCCCTGGCCGTTCCCGTCGTCACTGATGCTCGGGTTCACCGCGCGCGCTCTCGACACCGACCTGCACCTGCAGGCGGAGGAGATCGAGGCCGCGCGATGGTTCACCCGCGACGACCTCGTGGCGGCGCTCGCGGACGGCTCGGTCGTCATCTCGGGGCGGTTGTCGATCTCGCGGCGGATCATCGAGCACTGGTTCGGCGGGCCGCTCGACTCACCGGAGCTCCCCCTGCGCTGACCGGATGCCGGGGGTCAGGTGAGGCGGGACCGCACCTGCGCGATGGTCGGGTTGGTCGCGGCGCTGCCGTCGGCGAAGAGCAGGGTCGGCACCGTCTGGTTCCCGCCGTTGACCGACATGACGAACTCGGCGGTGCCGGGTTCGTGCTCGATGTCGACCTCGGTGAAGGAGATGCCCTCGCGCTCCATCTGCGACTTCAGGCGGCGGCAGTAGCCGCACCAGGTCGTCGTGAACATCGTGACGGTGCCCGGCGCGGGCAGGTGGGTGACGGCGGCGTCGCTCATCGTGGTCCTTCGGTGGTGAACGGGTGGGCTCGGTGGTGGTGAACGTCGCACCGCAGCCGATCCTTCCCGGTTCTCGCGGCGGTCCCCGCCGATCCCGGCCTCGTCGGTGGCCCCACCTAGGATCAGGGGCGATGAGCAGCCTGCCAGTGCACCCCGGAGCCGACGCGGTCCTCGATGCACTCGACCCCGAGCAGCGCGAGGTCGCGGCCCACCCGAGCGGCCCGATGTGCGTGCTCGCGGGCGCCGGCACGGGCAAGACCCGGGCCATCACCCACCGCATCGCGTACGGGGTGCTGTCCGGGGTGTACCAAGCCCAGCGGGTGCTGGCCGTCACCTTCACGGCCCGGGCCGCTGGTGAGATGCGCACCCGCCTTCGTGACCTCGGGGTGGGCGGGGTCCAGGCCCGTACCTTCCACGCGGCATCCCTGCGCCAGCTGCACTACTTCTGGCCCCAGGCGATCGGAGGAGCGTCGCCGGAGGTGATGCCGCACAAGGCCAGCGCCGTCGCCGAGGCCGGTTCCCGCCTGCGGTTGCGCCTTGACGGCCCCGCCATCCGCGACCTGTCCTCGGAGATCGAGTGGTCGAAGGTGTCGCTGCTGACTCCCGACTCCTACGCGGCAGCGGCCAGCGCAGCGCGACGTGAGCCCCCGGCCGGTCTGGACGCCACGGCGATGGCCCGGCTCATCGCGGCCTATGAGGAGGTCAAGACCGACCGCGGCGTCATCGACTTCGAGGACGTCCTGCTCCTCATGGTGGGCATCCTGCGCGAGCACGAGGAAGTGGCCCGGGCGGTGCGCAACCAGTACCGGCACTTCGTCGTCGACGAGTACCAGGACGTCAACCGCCTCCAGCAGACCCTGCTCGACCTGTGGCTGGGGGAGCGGCGAGACATCTGCGTCGTCGGGGACCCGGCGCAGACGATCTACTCCTTCACCGGCGCCTCGCCCCAGCACCTGCTCTCGTTCCGCACCCGCCACCCCGACGCCCGCACCGTCGAGCTCGTGCGCAACTACCGCTCCACCCCGCAGGTGGTCACCCTCGCCAACCTCGTCCTGCGCGGCCCGGGAGGGCAGCGCCGATCCGGCTCGGTCGAGCTGCGGGCGCAGCGCGCCGACGGGCCCGTGCCCGAGCTCGTCGTGGCCGACAACGACCCCGACGAGGCGGCGGCGGTCGCGACGCGCATCGCGTCGTTGCTGGATGCCGGGCACCCACCCTCGGAGGTGGCCGTGCTCTTTCGCACCAACGGCCAGAGCGAGGCCTTCGAGTCGGCCCTGGCCGAGCGCGGCATCCCCTACCTCGTGCGTGGCGGCGAACGCTTCTTCTCCCGCAAGGAGGTGCGCGACGCCGTGGTGCTCATGCGGGGCGCGGCGCGCTCCGACGACGGGTCGGTGCCGCTGCCCGACCTTGCCCGTGACGTGCTGCTCGGGGCCGGCTGGTCCCGGGAGGCGCCCACGAGCGGGGGAGCGGCCCGTGAGCGCTGGGAGTCGCTCGCCGCGCTCGCCGGTCTTGCCGACGACGTCTTCGCGACCGACCCACAGGCGCGGATGCCGGCCCTCGTGCGTGAGCTCGAGGAACGGGCCGCGGCCAGCCACGCGCCGACGGTGCAGGGGGTGACCCTGGCGTCCTTCCACGCCGCCAAGGGGCTCGAGTGGGACACGGTGTTCCTCGTCGGCTGCTCCGACGGGTTGCTCCCGATCACCATGGCCGACACCCCGGAGGCCGTCGAGGAGGAGCGGCGCCTGCTCTACGTCGGTGTCACCCGAGCCCGCGAGCGACTCGTGCTGTCCTACGCAGGGGCCCGCACCCCCGGGGCGAAGGCGACGCGACGCCCCTCCCGGTTCCTCGACGGCACATCGAGCGTGCTCGGCGACGGTGCCCGGTCGCAGGCTCGGCGACGCAAGGCGCCCGGAACGGGTGGCGGGTCCGGTGGCGGCAAGGGCAAGCCGGCGGTCCGCTCGACGTGCCGCGCGTGCGGTGCTGATCTGGGGACGGCGCGCGAACGGACCATCGGACGGTGCTCGACCTGCCCGCCCACGATGGACGAGCGGCTCTTCGAGGCCCTGCGCGAGTGGCGCCTTGACACCGCCCGGGAGGCTGATGTCCCTGCCTTCGTCGTGTTCACCGACGCGACGCTGACCGCGATCGCCGAGAAGGTGCCGCGGGACGTCGCCGCGTTGTCGCGGATCACCGGCGTCGGACCGGCCAAGCTCGAGCGCTACGGAGCCGCCGTGCTGAGCCTTCTCGAAGAATTTTCTGAAGCCCAATAGCCCTGTGCGGCAATACTTTTCGACTTGGTGGCGGCTGCTTCACGCGTGGCCTGTCGATAAATGCGTTGCCCTGGCTGGGAGGGCTCACCTAACCTGACACGCGTGCGCCCGGTCGGGTGTACGCACACCGCGAGTTCAGTGAGGAGGGTTGGCCCTGATGGAGACGACGATGACCAAGGACCTGACGATGAACGCTGTCCGCGAGATCTGCGCGCGTCCCTGGCGCAGCGCCAACACCGCTCACGCAGGCACCTTCGGCTCCGACCAGGGGCGCACTGTGTCCTACGCCGGCAGCGCCACCCGTGACGACAAGGTCGTCGCCGGTGTGTTCGCCGTCCTGGGCAACGCCCCCGCCGAGCCGTTCGGGTACCCCCGCCTTGAGGCCCCACCTGTCTGACATCTGACGACAGGTCACCTCAAGGCCGCGGAACCCACACGGGATCCGCGGCCTTCGTCATTCCCGCTGACACCACTCACGCCCGCTGGCACCACTCGCAACCACCCACACCCAGACCACACCCGAGGCCACCGCCATGACCACCACCGCAGATCGGATCGACACCGATCGCCCCACGACCCCGCGCCACACCCGGCGCACCGAGACGACGACGAGCCGCACCCGGCCCGTCGACCAAGGAGGTGACACCCCGAAGATGCTGACCCAGTTGCTCGACCTGCACGAGGCGTCCGACGCCCTCGGCGAAGCCATCCCCTGCCGGGAGAACGACGCCGAGCTGTGGTTCGCCGACACCCCCGACGGCGTCGAGTTCGCCAAGGCCCTCTGCGGCACCTGCCCGGCTCGGGACGTGTGCCTCTCCGGGGCGCTCGACCGGCGTGAGCCGTGGGGTGTCTGGGGCGGAGAGCTCTTCGTCCAGGGCGCCATCGTCGCCCGCAAGCGTCCTCGCGGACGCCCCCGCAAGACCGACGTCGCCGCCTGAGGCGACCAGTCACCCTCGACCACCAGGAGATTTCGATGTACTTCCGACGCATGCAGCGCATCCGTCGCACCGCGCACCAGCGCCGCGTCCACGAGGCGCAGCGTCAGGTGCAGGCCGCGGCCGAGCGCGAGCAGCTGCGGGCGGTCATCCACAGCCACGTGCGATGACCTCCCAGTCCACCCACCCATCCCGACACCAGGTCGAGGTGATACCGCGCGGATTCGCGGGCGGTGTCACCTCGACCTCGGCGGCCCCGGCGGCCGCGTCGGTCCCGCCACTGGCCGGGCCCGACTTCTGGCGCGCGGTCGGCGTCGAGGTGCTGGCTAGGCTGTCGTCATGGCTTCGCTGACGATCGCCCAGGACCCGAGCGCCGACCGCGTCCTCTCGCAGGACCCGTTCGCCCTGCTCACCGGCATGCTGCTCGACCAGCAGTTCCCCATGGAACGCGCCTTCGCCGGCCCCGCCAAGGTGCTCGAGCGGTTCGGCACCCTCGAGCCGGCCGCGATCGCCGCCGCGGACCCCGAACCCTTCGCCGACCTGTGCGCGACCCCGCCGGCCGTGCACCGCTACGGCCGCTCGATGGCCGGGCGCATCCAGGCCCTCGCCGTCGTCGTGCGCGACGAGTACGCCGGCGACGCCTCGACCATCTGGAGCACCGCGACGACCGGCACGGACCTGTTCGCGCGGCTCAAGGCGCTGCCCGGATTCGGCGAGCAGAAGGCCAAGATCTTCACCGCGCTGCTCGGCAAGCAGCTCGCCGTGCGCCCTGACGGCTGGCAGGAGGTGTGCGGCGCCTACGCCGAGCCGGGCTCCTTCCGCTCGGTGGCCGACGTCGTCGATGCCGAGTCGCTGCAGAAGGTGCGCGACTTCAAGAAGGCCGCCAAGGCGGCCGCCAGGGCCGGGGCCTGAGCCCGATGGCTGGGCACGACGACACCGCACCGACGGCGGATGCCGGCCGGCCGGCATCCGACATCGTCTGTACGTCGTGCGGCGCCACCCCCGACGGCGCCGAGGCGCTCTCCCTGGCCCGGATCACCTGGGCCCGGGGAGTCGAGAACGGGCGAGACACCTGGACCTGCGAGCAGTGCAGTCGCCGGTTCCTGCGCAGCATCGAGGGCAAGCTCGACTCGTCCTGGTGGTGAGGCGGGTCTGCTCAGCTGGGCGAGGGGGGCAGCCGTGACTCGTCGATGCCGGACAGGTGCGCGCAGACGAGTTCGCGCAGCGGCACGGTGCCGCCGATCTGGCTGAGCACACCGATGCCGCCGAGCCACACCCGGTGGATGAGCAGGTACTCCGGCGGCAGGTTGAGCTTGAGGCCGATGAGGAACTGAGGGCGGCGGGGGTCCTGCAAGGTGGCCGCGGCACCGCGCAGCCACTCGCGGGTCGGCGTGAACTGGTCGTGCAGGAGGGGTTCCACCAGGGGTGTGAGGTACTCGAGCAACGCGTCGGGGTCGATGTCGATGCCCTTGCGGATGAAACCCTCCCGGCGCAGCACGGCCTCCAAGGCCACGGCGTCACCAGCCAGGGCCTCGGTGAGCACCCGGCCCAGCGACGACGGCAGGCCGTGCGGCAACCGGTTGACGGCACCGAAGTCGAACACCGCGAGCCGGCCGTCGTCGGTGATCCGGAAGTTGCCGGGGTGGGGGTCGGCGTGCAGCATGCGAGCCCGGTTCGGGGCGCGCAGGAGGAACTCGAGGTAGAGGGTCGCGGCCTCGTCGCGCTCCTGCGGGGTGCCGTTCGCGATGACGCTGGCGAGGGGGGTGCCGTCGATCCACTCGGTGACGATGACGTGGGTGGAGTCGACCAGCACCTCGGGGATCAGGACGTCCTCGTCGCCGCGGAAGGCGTTGGCGAAGTGCCGCTGGTTGCGCGCCTCGAGGTGGTAGTCGAGCTCTTCGCTCATGCGGGCCTTGAGCTCGGCCATGATCGGCTTGATGTCGATGCCGGGCACCCACGACCCGGCCATCCGGGCCACCCGCGAGATCTGGTTGAGGTCGGAGAGCAGGGCCTCGGCTGCCCCCGGGTACTGGATCTTGACGGCGACCTCGCGGCCGTCGCGCCAGACCCCCTTGTGCACCTGGCCGATGGAGGCAGCCGCGGCGGGGACGTCGTCGAACTCGACGAGCTTGGTGCTGGCCCAGCGGGGGCCGAGCTCGCGGGCGAGGATCTCGTGCACCCGGTCGGCACCCATCGGCGGGCCGGACTCCTGGAGCTTGGTCAGCGTGGCCCGGTACGGGCCGGCCAGCTCCTCGGGCATCGCGGCCTCCATGACCGACAGGGCCTGGCCGAACTTCATCGCACCGCCCTTGAGCTGCCCGAGCACGGAGAACAGCTGCTCGGCCGTTCGGGCCTGCAGCTCGGCGGCGACGGCCTCCGCCGGTCGCCCACCGACCCGCTTGCCCACGCCCATGGCTACCCGGCCGGCGTGCCCCAGGGGCAGCCCGACGAGCTTGGCGGTGCGGGCGATGGAGCTCCGCGGGATGTCGGTCACCCCGCCATTCTCACCCGCGCACACCCACAGTCGGCACGCACGTTCCACAGACGATGGGTCAGGCTCACATCGGCGAGGCCGATCTCGGTCGAGATCCCGCCCAGTGACACGTCTCCTCGCAGGGTCGTGAGGACGATGACGGTGGCCACCGCGCAGGCCAGGACCACCGTGCCCGACGGCGTGTCGGATGCCGGGTGGCCGGGCCGGATGCCGTCGGCACCGGGTCGTCGAGCGGCCCCCTGAGTGCGTGCTGACGAGCCGCCCGAGGCGTCGCCCCAGGCGTCGGCGCAGCAGCGCAGGCACGCCGTGCTGCCCGGGAGGACGAGCGGGCCCACGACGACCCGGCCGGCACCGACCACCAGCGGCAGGTGCGGGGTACCGCGGGCCTGCCACGGGGTGCCCGCCCAGCGAGGGGGGCGATCACGGGCGACGATCACGACCGCCGCCGGTGCCGGCTCGCCCTGGGCCAGCGCGAGCTCGGCCCCGTCCGCGGCGTGTGCGCCCCCGACGACCGGCACCTCGCAGCGGCGCAACTGCGCCACGAGCTCGTCCGCGAAGAGGCCGGTTCCGTCGACGACGACGTGCCCGGCCCGCGACCGTCCCTGCATCTCCACCCCCGACCTGACCCCAGTGACCCCGACCGGTGTCACCCCGATCGGTGCCACCCCGACCGGTTTCATCCCGATCGCCGGTGCCATCCTGCCCTGCCCCGGCGGCCGAAAACCGTCGTCCACAGGCTGTTCGTCCCGTAGCCCTGCCCGAGCGCGACCCAGCGACAGCACGCGGCCCCGGTCCCACCGGGGACCGGGGCCGCGTGCGGAGGTTCGCTCAGGCCTTGCCGAGGATGCGGTTGAGGTTGGTGCCACAGACCGGGCACACACCCTTTGCCATCCGGCGGCCGTTCTCGGAGACGACGACCTTGCCCTCGGCCTCGCGCTTCTCCTTGCACTTCACGCAGTAGAACTCGCCCTTGTAGGTCTCGTCAGCCATGAGTCTCTCCTTGTCGTCGACACCCGGCTGGGGCAGCCGCGTCGATCAGGTGTGGGTGCCGCGCAGGCGGCAGGGTGGCTCAAACCCTAGCCACGAGGCCGCCGCGGATCAGGCGGACGCGCGGGACCCGCCATGGGTGGGCCGCCACTCCCGCACCGCACACCACTTCGGCACCACCCGCCCCACCGAGGGCACACCGGGCCTAGTCTGCTGGGGTGAGCAGGGAGGACGTCGAGGTCCGCCGCAGTCGCCGCCGGCGCCGCACGGTCAGTGCGTATCGCGAGGGCGAGCGCACTGTCGTGCTCATCCCGGCATCCTTCAGCGCCGCCGAGGAGGAGCGGTGGGTGACCCGGATGCTGACCCGGCTCACCGCCGGCGACCGCCGCCGGGCGCGCGGTGACGACGAGCTCCAGGCCCGGGCGGCGCACCTGTCGCAGAAGTACCTCGGCGGGCACGCGCGGCCCACGAGCGTGCGCTGGGTCTCGACCATGGGCCGCCGGTGGGCCTCGTGCACGCCGGGCGAGGGCACCATCCGGGTCTCCGACCGCCTGCGCGACGTGCCGAACCACGTGCTGGACTACGTGCTGCTCCACGAGTTGGCGCACCTGCTCGTGCCGGGTCACGGACCGGCCTTCTGGCGCCTGCTCGCGTCCTACCCCAAGCTCGACCGGGCCCGGGGGTTCCTCGACGGCTTCGCGCACGCCGAAGGGTTGGCCCCCGGTCCCGACGAGAACCCGGTCGAGGGGTCAGCCGGCGTCGAGGGCACGCAACCCGAGTGAGACCAGGGGCGAGAGCTCGGCGCGGGTGTCGGCGGGCAGGGCGGCGATCGGCCACCAGCGCACGTCGAGTGACTCCTCGCTGACCACCCCCGCCGCCCCGTCAGGCGCGAGCGCGACGTAGCGCACGTCGAGGTGCTCGCGGCAGTGGCCGAAGGCGCCGACGAGTTCGTGCCGGTCGAGCTGGACGGGGTCGGGCAAGGGCTCGAGCGCACCGATGCCGGACTCCTCGCGCGCCTCGCGCCGTGCCGCCTGCCACACCGATGCGTCACCGGCCTCGAGGTGCCCACCGAACTGGAACCAGGCCCTGGCCTTGCGGTGGTGCGTCAGCAGAACCCGCTCGTGGGCTGCATCGACGACCAGGCACGAGGCCGTGAGGTGCGCGGGTGGGCCCGCCTTGGCGACGCCGTCGGGGTGGGCGGCCAGGTGGGCGAGGTACTCCTCGCGCAGCCGAGCCTGCCCGGCATCCGGTGCCGTCCACCGCGTGAGGAGGGCGACGGCATCCTCACGCAGGTGAGCGAAGCCGGCATCGCTCACGCGGGGTCCTCGCCGCGCAGCAGGGCGTCCAGCGCTGCGTCCATGTCGTCGGTCGTCGGCGTGGACGTGCGTTCGACGTACCCGAGCGGGTCGTCGAGGTCGGCGGCAGAGGGGGCGAGGTCGGGGTGGCGCCACGCGGCATCGCGCGTCGTGGCGTCGCCGGAGTCCTCGAGGGCGGAGAACAGGTTCGCGGCGTCGCGCAGCCGCCGGGGGCGCAGCTCGAGCCCGACGAGCGCCTCGAAGGCCTTCTCGGCCGGGCCGCTCGTCGCCCGGCGCCGGCGCACGGCCTCCCCGAGCGCGTCGGCCTGGGGCAGGTGCTCGCGGGTGGCGCGATCGGTGACGACGTCGACCCAGCCCTCGACCAGGGCCAGCCAGGTCTCGAGGCGGGTCAGGGCGGCCTGTTGCGCGGGGGAGGGCTGCGGGGCGAACATCCGCCCCTGGAGGGCCTGTTGCACGGCCTCGGGGTTGGAGGGGTCGATGGAGCGCACGGCCTCCTCGATGGCGTTGGTGTCGATGGAGATGTCCGCCGCGTAGTCGCGCACCGCGGCCAGCAGCGCAGGGCCCAGCCACGGCACGGCACCGAAGAGCCGCACCCGGGCCACCTCGCGCACCGCGAGGTAGAGCCGTGCCTGCGGCTCGTCGACCTCGAGGCCCTGGGCGAACGTGCGCAGCGCGCTCGGCATGAGGGCGACGGTGGGGGCGGGAACGAGGGGGAGTGACACCTCGCAGCCGGTCAGCACCTCACCCGCGAGGGTGCCCGTGCCCTGCCCGAGCTGCATGGAGAACATCGAGCCGTGCATGCGACGCAGCATCGGCCCGGCCTGGTCGAGCATGCCTGCGGGGATGCCGCCCGGCAGCCCCGGGATGCTGGCGTCGCCGAGGTTCTCGAGGGTGCCCAGCTGCTCGAGCTGCGACCCGAGGGCGGTCGTCACGGCCTCGGTGACTCCGGCGGCGATGGGCTCGACGAGGTCGGTCCAGACCGGCATCGTCGACTCGACCCACTCCGCCGCGCTCCAGGCGACGCCGTGCAGGCCGGGCGTCGTGAGGTCGGTGACCGCGTCGAGCCAGAGCCCGGCGACCTGGACGGCGTCGGCGGCCTCGCGCTGGTCGGTGCTCGTCGCGATCGTGTCGCCCTGGGCCGAGACCGTCTTGCGGGCGATGTCGGTGGCGAGCGTCGCATTGACGGCGTGCTCGCTCTCGGGGGCGGAGAACATCGCCTGGACCTGGCCCATGACCATCGCGAGCATCTGTGGGTCGACCTTGTCCAGGCCCATGCCCTGCATCATCGAGGTGAGCTGCGGGTCCAGGGGCGCACCACCGGTGAGGTCCCGCAGCAGCTTCTCGATCTCGGGGGGCAGTGCGGAGGCGTCGTCGGCGGGGTCGTTCACGCGGGGCTCCTGGCATTCGGGTGAGAGGATGTCGTCTCGAGACAAGCCAACCACGATCCGGCCCAGATGGTTCCCGCCGGTCACCGCTGCCGAGGAGCACCATTGACGATCGACCCTGACCCGGTCGCCCTCGTCGCCCTGCGCGACCAGCCGTTGTCCGTCGACGAGGTGCTCGATGCCGTCCGGCATCCGAGCTGCGGCGGCATCGCCCTCTTCGTCGGCGTCGTGCGCGACCACGACCACGGTGCGGCCGTGACGTCGCTGGACTACGAAGCCCACCCGAGCGCCCTCGACACGCTGAACCGCGTCTGCGCCGACGTGCTCGCCCGGTCGCAGGCTCGGCGGGTCGCGGCGGTGCACCGCACGGGGTCGCTGGCCATCGGTGACCTGGCGGTCGTCGTCGCGGCGTCAGCCCCGCACCGCGGACAGGCCTTCGATGCCTGCCGAGACCTGATCGACACGCTCAAGGCGCAGACCCCGATCTGGAAGCACCAGAGCCTTCAGGACGGCTCGACCGAGTGGGTGGGCCTTCCGTGATCCAACCGGAGCGCCCGGGGATGCGGCCCGGGAGGGTGTCGGCCGCCCTGCTGTTCGGCTCGTTCCTCGTCATCGCCGTGGCCGCCGCCCTCACCTTCGTCGGGCTGCCCTACGTCGTCATGTCACCCGGTCCGGCGACCAACATCCTCGGCGAGAACGACGGCAAGCCCCTGCTCACGGTCGACGGCGCGCAGACCTACCCGACGAGCGGCTCGCTGGACTTCACCACCGTGAGCGTGACCGGTGGGCCTGGGGCCAAGGTCACCGTGTACGACGTCCTCGGCGCCCGCCTCTCGGGGTCGGACGAGGTGCGGCCCGTCGAGCAGGTGTTCCCGCCCGAGGCCAGCCAGGAGCAGGTCGAGCAGGAGGGCGCTGCCGAGATGGCGAACTCGCAGAGCGTGGCGACCGCGACGGCCCTGCGGGCCCTCGGGCGTGACGTCAAACAGACCGTCACCATCGGTGAGGTGCTCGAGGACGGCCCGTCCACGGGGGTGTTCGAGGTTGGTGACGTCCTGGTGAGCGTCGACGGCGACCCCGCGACGTCGTCGGATGCCGTGCGCGCCGCCGTTCAGCGGCACCAGCCCGGTGAGACCTTGCCCGTCGTCATCGAGCGTGGTGGCAGCGAGCGCACGGTCACGGCGCGCACCGCCGAGGCCGGCGGCCGTACCGTCATCGGGGTCGGGTTGCAGATGGACTACGACCTGCCGGTCGACGTCACGCTGAACACCGGGCGGGTCGGCGGGCCGTCGGCCGGGCTGATGTTCAGCCTGGCGATCTACGACGTGCTCACCCCCGGCGAGCTCACCGGCGGCAAGAACATCGCCGGAACCGGCACGATGCAGGACGACGGGAGCGTCGGCCCCATCGGCGGCATCCGCCAGAAGCTCGTCGGCGCCCAGCGGGCCGGGGCCAGCTACTTCCTCGCGCCCGCCGACAACTGCGACGAGGTGGTCGGTCACGTACCCGACGGGCTCGAGGTGCTCAAGGTCGCCACCTTCGACGACGGGCTGGCCGCGGCGAACGGCATCGCCAAGGGTTCTGTCGAAGGTTTGCCCACCTGCGGCTGACCGCGCCGATGCGCCGCGACCCCTCGACTACGGCGTGAGGGTGGCCCGCAGCGCGTGGACCAGACCCGGGGCGATGTTCTCACCGAGGGCGACGCGGTCGTCGGTGTCGTGGGCCCGCTGACGCAGCAGGCACCGGGCAGCTCCGTCACGGGTCACGGCGACGAGCAGGCGGACGTCGGCCCGGTCGGGGTGATCGGCGATGGCCTGCAGGGCTGCGGCGTCGGCGCTCGGCAGGTCGCGCTCGGCCTCGGGCGGCACGACGATGCGCTCGACGGCCAGGGCGCAGCCCAGCACCTGATCGGGCCAGGCGATCTGGGCGAGGAGGTCCTCGAGACCGTCTCCGCTCGGCAGGTCCTCCTGCTCGACCGCGCTGAGGGCGCCGGCCACGGCGTCGTGGGAGGCCAGCCCCTGGGCCAGCTGGGGCTCGTGGGCGAGCAGGTCGGCGGTCGGGACGAGCGCGAACAGCCGCACGGGCTGGTCCCAGCCGCCCTTGGCCACGTGTCGCTCGGTGTCCAGTGCGGCCAGGGTGAGCGGGTCGGTCACGGGCTGGGACACAGCGGGGGTGGGCTCGGCGGGTGCGGGCTCGGTGGGGGAGGTCACCGCACCATGGTGCCTGATGGAACCTCCAGCAGGCCGGGGTACGTTGTCGGTCCAGCGTCGGCGCGGGACAACCCTGCGCGATGAGGACAAGGGAGAGCAGTGAGTCGCTCGGAGTGGTTCGACGGGCCTTCGGGCCCTGGTGATGGTTCGCCGCCCCCGCGGGGTGTCCCCGGTGACGAAGGGGGGGCCGGTCGCCCTGCGGCCACCGCGACGCGCAAGCGGCGTGGTCCCCTCGGCCCGACCCTTGCAGTGCTGGCAGTGCTCGCGCTCCTCGGAGGGATCGCCGCTGACGTCCTCACCGACGTCTGGTGGTACGACTCCGTCGGGTTCCGCGGCGTCTTCGTCAAGGAGATCGCGGTCAAGGCGGGCCTGTTCATCGGGGCCGGGCTGCTGACCGGTGCCGCTGTCGCGCTCAGTCTCGTCGCCGCCTACCGCACCCGTCCGCTGTACATCCCCATGACCCAGGCGCAGCAGGTGCTCGAGCAGTACCGACAGGCCATCGAGCCGCTGCGCCGCCTCGCCGTGTGGACCATCCCCATCATCCTCGGCGTGCTCGCCGGGTCGGGGGCCATGGGCTCCTGGCGCACCCTGCTGCTCTGGCTGAACCGCGAGCCGTTCGGCATCGAGGACCCCCAGTTCGGCATGGACGTCGGCTTCTTCGTCTTCACCCTCCCGTGGCTGCGCTTCGTCGTGAGCTTCATCACGGTGGTGCTGGCCCTGGCCTTCGTGGCGGGCGCGTTCACCCACTACGTCTACGGGGGTCTGCAACTGCCCGGGCGCGGGCCGACCACGCGCGCGGCCTACGTGCACCTCGGCATCCTCGGTGCCCTCATCGCCCTGACCCGGGCCGCCTCGTACTGGCTCGATCGCTACACGTTGGCGACCCAGAAGGGCAGCCTGCTCACCGGCATCACCTACACCGACGACAACGCGGTGCTGCCGACCAAGGCGATCCTCGCGGTCGCCGCGCTCATGTGCGCCGTCTTCTTCCTTGCGGCGATCTGGAGCCGCAGCTGGCGGCTGCCGCTCACGGGTGTCGCCCTGCTCGTCGTCACGGCAGTCGTGGCGGGTGGCGTCTACCCCGCGCTGATCCAGAGCCTGCGCGTCAAGCCCTCGGAGAAGTCCCTCGAGGCGCCCTACCTCGAACGCAACATCACGGCGACGCGCACGGCGTTCGGCCTCGACCGAGTCAAGCGCATCCCGAACCCGGCGCCGGAGGCGACCGAGGACAAGGACGTCCTGCGCACCGCCGCAAACGACATCCCGGGCGTCCGGATCATCGACCCCAACGTCGTCGCCCCCACCTTCCGCCAGCTCGAGGGCCAGCGCGACTACTACGCGTTCCCCGACACCCTGGACGTCGACCGGTACACGATCAACGACCAGACCCGCGACGCCGTCGTCGCCGTGCGCGAGATCAACCTCAACGGCCTGCCCGACAACCAGCGCAACTGGCTCAACGACCACACCGTCTACACCCACGGTTACGGCTTCTACGCCGCCTACGGCAACCAGCGCACCGCCGAGGGTGACCCCGTGTTCTTCGAGGGCGGCGGGCGCAGCTCGCTCGGTGAGTACGAGCCGCGCATCTACTTCGGGGAGCTCTCGCCGACGTACTCCGTCGTCGGTGCCCCCGAGGGTGACTCGCCGCGCGAGTTCGACTACCCCGCGGGCAGTGACGGTGACGTCGCCGTCAACAACACCTACGAGGGTGCCGGGGGGGTCGAGATCGGGTCGCTCGTGCGCCGCCTGGCGTACGCCGTGAAGTACCGCGAGGCCAACTTCCTGCTCTCCGACGCGGTCAACAGCGAGTCGCGCATCCTCGACCACCGCACGCCCACCGAGCGGGTCGAGCGGGTCGCCCCGTGGCTGCGTCTGGACGGCAACGTCTACCCGGCGGTCGTCGAGGGTCGCATCCAGTGGATCGTCGACGGCTTCACCACCTCCGCCAGCTACCCCAACTCACGGCTCATCGAGCTCGCTGACGCGACGTCGGATGCCGTGACGCAGCGGTCCTCGGTCGTCACCGTGGGTGCCGGGCAGGTCAACTACGTGCGCAACGCGGTCAAGGCGACCGTCGACGCCCACGACGGCAGCGTGAAGCTGTACGGCTGGGACACCAAGGACCCGATGCTCAAGGCGTGGAGCAAGGCGTTCCCCGGGTCGGTGCGGCCGCTGTCGGAGATCTCCGGTGACCTGATGTCGCACATCCGCTACCCGCAGGACCTCGTCAAGGTGCAGCGCGAGCTGCTCAACGAGTACCACGTGACCAACCCGGGTGACTTCTACTCCAACTCCGACAAGTGGCGCGTCCCGCGTGACCCGTCGCAGACCTCCCAGGACCAGCCGGTGGTCTTCCAGTCCATCGCGATGCCGGGGGAGGACGAGGCGGCCTTCTCGATCACGACCCCGTTCGTGCCCGCGAGCAACAACGAGGCGGGCCGCGAGATCCTGCGTGGTCTGCTGGCCGTCGATGCCGACGCGGGGTCCGAGGCCGGCAAGCCGGCGGAGGACTACGGGTCGCTGCGCCTGCTCGAGTACGGCTCGGCGACGCCGGCCGGCCCCGGTCAGGTGCTCAACCAGATCCAGAACTCGCCGGTGCGTTCGCAGAACGCCGCCGAGCAGCTGTCGCTGGCGCAGTACATCACCAACAATTCCGGTGGTGGCAAGACGCTGACCTTCGGCAACCTGCTGACCTTCCCGCTCGAGGGCCGGATGTTCTACGTCCAGCCGATCTACGTGCAGGCGGCAGCGGGTTCCGGCTCGTTCCCCCAGAACAAGATCACCGTCGCCGTCTACGGCACCACCGTCGCCTGGGGTGACACCCTCGAACAGGCCGTGAGTGGGTTGTTCGGTGCCGGTGACGGCAGCGAGACGCCGACGACTCCGACGACGCCGACCGACCCCGGCACGGACACACCCACCCCGCCGGATCCCGGTCAGCCGACCGGGTCGGCCGCAGCGCAGCTCACCGCGGCGCTGGCCGAGATGCAGGCGGCGTACACGGCCGGGCAGGAGGCGCTGAAGTCCGGTGACTTCACGGCCTACGACCAGGCTCAGAAGCGTCTCGACGCAGCCCTGAAGAGGGCGGCCGCGCTGGCGCCGCAGCTCAACCCCGACGGAGCGGGAGCGACCCCGAGCCCGTCACCGTCGCCCACCGGCTGATTCCCAGCCTCGACCCTGATCGGCGCCGCCCTGAGACTGCTCAGGGCGGCGCCGATTTGGTGGGACGCCGCGCGTCACGTACGGTTCTTTCTACCGAGCACGCCTGTTCGCAGGTGTGCACCCGACGCGGGGTGGAGCAGCTCGGTAGCTCGCCGGGCTCATAACCCGGAGGTCGCAGGTTCAAATCCTGCCCCCGCTACCAGATGTCAGGCGCGGAACCTCACGGTTCCGCGCCTGTCTGCGTAGATGGGGTTGAGCGATGCAGTTCGGGTTGAGCGAGGAGAATCGGCACGCGCGTACGGGGGTGGGGGGCGAGTCGTGCGACCTCGATGCGCCGCTGGTCACAAGGGTGGATGCGAGTGCTGAGCCCCGCGACACGTGCTGCTCGCTCATCGTCGGTGACCTGCGCCACGTTGCCTGATAACGGCATACCCACGCCGGATGCCGTGTTGACCCCCGCGTGAGTACTCCCCACCGCGTCGTCGTCATCGGTTCCGGCTTCGGAGGTCTCTTCGGTACCCAGGCGCTCAAGCGCCGGGACGACGTCGAGATCACCCTGATCGCCCAGACCACCCACCACCTGTTCCAGCCGCTGCTCTACCAGGTCGCGACCGGCATCCTGTCCGAGGGGGAGATCGCGCCCAGCACCCGTGAGGTGCTGGCCCGGCAGAAGAACGCCCGCGTCCTGCTCGGCACGGTGACCCGCATCGACCTGCACGATCGCACGGTCACCTCGCACGTGCTGGACCGCGAGCTCGTGACCCCCTATGACACCCTGCTCGTCGCGGCGGGGGCCGGTCAGTCGTACTTCGGCAACGACCACTTCGCCCGCCACGCCCCCGGCATGAAGTCCATCGACGACGCCCTCGAGCTGCGCGGCCGCATCTTCGGGGCGTTCGAGCTGGCCGAGCTTGCCGAGACTCCCGCCGAGGCGCAGCGGGCGATGACCTTCGTCGTCGTCGGTGCCGGCCCGACCGGGGTCGAGATGGCGGGGCAGATCGCCGAGCTGGCGCACCGCACCCTGCGCAGGGAGTTCCGCAGTATCGACCCACGCAACTCGCGGATCATCCTCGTCGACGCCGCCCCGACCGTGCTGCCGAGCTTCGGCGAACGCCTCGGCGGGGCCGCCAAGCGCCGCCTCGAGGGCATGGGCGTCGACGTGCGCCCCGGCACGATGGTCACCGACGTCGACGCGGCCGGTATCACCGTGCGCGAGGCCGACGGCACCTCCACCCGGATCGAGGCCCTGACCAAGGTGTGGGCCGCCGGAGTCCAGGCGAGCTCGCTGGGTCAGCAGCTCGCCCTGCAGACCGGCGCCGACCTCGACCGGGCGGGGCGGATCAAGGTGCTTCCCGACCTCACCCTCCCCGGGCACCCCGAGGTCTTCGTCGTCGGCGACATGATCTCGCTCGACAACCTCCCGGGTGTCGCCCAGGTCGCGATCCAGGGCTCGCGCTTCGCGGCCAAGCAGGTCAAGCGGCGCCTGGACGGCAAGGAGCCCGAGCCCGCGTTCCGGTACTTCGACAAGGGGTCGATGGCGACGATCTCACGGTTCAGTGCGGTCGCCTCGATCGGCAAGTTCCGATTCTCGGGCTTCTTCGCCTGGCTGCTGTGGCTTGCCATCCACCTCGTCTACATCATCGGGTTCAAGCACCGCGTCACGACGCTGCTGCACTGGACCGTCAGCTTCCTCGGCCGCGGTCGGGCCGAGCGAGTGGCCACCGAGCAACAGGTCTTCGCCCGCCGGGCCTTGGACGCCATGCCGGAGGACGAGCAGCCCTCGATCCCGACCAATCCCGCGGACACGCACGTGGCCGGAGTGGCCGAGATCGAGGAGCAGCACCGAGCCTCGGCCTGACCCGACCCGACCACACGGTGAGCCGGATGCCGGAGGTGCGCCCGGGCATCCGGCTCGCCGTCGTTCGTGGGCACGTAGGGTGACGCCATGCCGCTGGACTACCCGATCCACCGCCGCACGCTGCCCAACGGGCTGCGCGTCGTGGTGAGCCCCGACCACACCGTCCCGAACGTCACGGTCAACCTGTGGGTGGGGGTGGGGTCGCGCCACGAGTCGCCCGGTCGCACCGGCTTCGCCCACCTCTTCGAGCACCTGATGTTCCAGGGATCGAAGAACGTGCCGAGCGGTGAGCACTTCGAGGCGCTCATGGCCCAGGGCGGCCGGTTGAACGCGACGACCTGGTTCGACCGCACGAACTACTTCGAGACCGTGCCGAAGGGGGCCGTCGAACTGGCCCTGTGGCTGGAGGCCGACCGGCACGGGCACCTGCTTGACGCCGTGACCCAGGAGAACCTGGACAACCAGCGCGACGTGGTCAAGGAGGAGAAGCGCCAGCGCTATGACAACCAGCCCTACGGCAACGCCCTGATCGACGTCTACGCCGCGACCTTCCCCGAGGGCCACCCCTACCACCACCCGACCATCGGGTCGATGGAGGACCTCGACGCCGCGAGCCTGGCCGACGTGCACGCGTTCTTCCGGGCGCACTACGGGCCGGACAACACGGTGCTCACGCTGTGCGGTGACATCACGCCCGAGCAGGGGTTCGAGCTCGTCGAGCGCCACTTCGGGCCGTTGCCGGCCAGCGCGGAGCCGCGCCGGGAGAACCACCCGCAGCTCGGGCCGCTGGCCCAGCCGGTGCGGGTCGAGCGGCGCGAGAGCGTGCCCAACGACCGGCTGCACATCGCGTTCCGCCTGCCCGTCGACGAGACCGAAGAGTTCCTCGCGGCGGCCGTGGCGCTCGACGCCATCGGCGGGCTCAGCACGTCGCGGCTCGTTCGTCGTCTCGTGCGGCGCGAGCAGATCGCCCTGGGCGCCCACGCCACCGCGTGGGGGTTCGTCGACGGCGCGTCCCTCGGGTTCGTCGTGCTCGACGTCGCGCCCGGGCAGGACCCGGATGCCGTCGAAGCCGCCTTCGTCGAGGAGCTGACCGCATTCCTCGCCAGCGGGCCGACGGCCGTCGAGCTCGAGGCGTCCCTGGCGCAGTCCGAGCGGTCGTGGCTGTCGGCGCTGGCCAGCCAGGAGGAGCGGGCCGACGCCATCAGCCACCACCTGCTGCTCCACGACGACCCCGAGGTCGTCAACACCCACCTCGACCGGCTACAGGAGGTGACCGCCGAGCAGGTGCTCGCCGCGGCGCGCCGCTGGCTGCAGCCGCAGAGCCGCGCCGTCGTCGCCTACCTGTCAGCCCCGGCTGACGATGACGCTGTCGGCGACGATGCCGAAGACTCTGCCGGCGACTCGGATGCCGGTGCGAACGAGGAGGAGGTCGCGTGAGCACCGCCCGACCGCAGGTGACCCCGCCCCAACCGTGGGCCTTCCCCGTTCCGACCGAACACGTGCTCACCAACGGGGTGCGGGTGCTCCTGCACGACCTGCCCGGTCAGTACGTGCTCTCGTTGCGGGTCGTCGTTCCGTTGGCGGTGTCCGCCGAGCCCGCCGGCAAGCAGGGCATCGCCTCGATGACTGCGCGCCTGCTCGACGAGGGCACGGCGTCCCTGACGTCCGACGAGTTCGCCGAGCTCATGGAGCGCCACGGCATGGTGCTCGGTGCCGGGGTCTCCGACGGCGGCCTGCTCGTCGACGTCGACGTCTCGCAGCGCCACCTCGCCACCGCCGCCGGCCTGCTCACCCAGGCCCTGGCCGCACCGGCCTTCCCCGAGGACGAGGTGCGCCGCATCCTGCGCAACCGGCTCGCCGAGATCGAGCAGGAGCGGGCCTCCTCGGCGCACCGCGCCGGCAAGGAGTTCGCCCGCACCCTGTGGGACCCGACCGACCGGGCGAGCCTCCCCACGGGTGGCACCCCGGAGTCGATCGGTGCGCTCACCCGCGACGACCTCATCGAGTTCCACGCCACCCACGTCGGGCCGGCCGGGGCCACCGTGGTGCTCGCCGGCGACCTCACCGACGTCGACGCTCTGGCGGTGCTCGAGGCGACCCTCGGCACGTGGTCGGCGCCGCGCCACCAGCCAGCGCCACGGCCGGTGCCCCCGGTTCCCGCGGCGGATGCCGCCCGCGTCGTCGTCGTGGATCGTCCTGGCTCGGTGCAGACCGAGATCGTCGTCGGTCGCCCCGGCCCCGACCGCTCCACCTCCCACGGGTGGGCCCCGCACCCCGTGTTGTCGTTCATCCTCGGTGGATCGCCGAGCGCCCGGATCGACGCGGTCCTGCGCGAGGAGAAGGGGTACACCTACGGCATCCGCTCGACCTTCAGACCACGGGTGGCCGGCGGCACGTTCGTGACGTCGGGATCGGTGCGCTCGGAGGTCACGGGCGAGTCGGTCGAGATCCTGCTCGGCATCCTCGACGGTGCGCGCGACGGGTTCACCGACGCCGAACTGCGCACCGGGGTCGACTACGTCGCCATGACCGCCCCCGGCCGCTACGCCACAGCGGATGCCGTGGCCGACGAGAGCGCGACGCTCGCCCTCGAGGGTCTTCCCGGCGACTTCACGACGCGCAACCTGCGCGCGGTCAACGCCCTGACCCTGGATGACCTCGACGCCGCGTACGGCCGGGTCGTCACGGGGGAGTGGACCGTGGTTCTCGTCGGTGACGCCGCCCAGATCGTGCCGCAGCTGGACGGTCGGGTCACCGGGGCGGTGACCACGGTTGACCTCTGACGTCGAGCCCGACGCGGGGGCATCCGATGCTGGGGTCTCTCGCTCGATGGTGATGGCCTCACCGATCGGGCGTCTCGAGCTCGTCGAAGCGCGAGGTGCGCTCACCGGCATCCGGTTCGACGCGCCAGCGGACGGCACCGCCGGCCACGAGCGCGGCGGGTCGCCGGTCCTCACGGCGGCACATCGGCAGCTCAGCGAGTACTTCGAGGGCCGCCGCCGGGAGTTCGACCTGCCGCTTCGCCCGGCAGGGACCGACTTCCAGCGGCGGGTGTGGGACGTGCTCGCGACGCTGCCGTGGGGAGCCACGACGACCTACGGAGAGATCGCCAACCGGTTGGGGCTGCCGCCGGGTGCGTCGAGGGCTGTGGGGGCGGCCAACGGGGCCAACCCGATCCCCATCGTGCTGCCCTGCCACCGGGTCATCGGCTCGAACGGCACGCTCACCGGGTACGCGGGCGGGGTGGAGCGCAAGGCGATGCTGCTGCGCCTCGAGGGTGTGGCCAGCGAGGCCGACCAGGCCTTCCTCTTCTAGCGACTTCTTGCACTCCAGCCACCTGCGGGCAGGGCCTCATCAGGTGGCTGGCGTGCAATCAGTGCAGGTCAGGGGAGGCCGATGCGGCGCAGGACCTCGTCGTGCAGGATGCCGTTGGTCGCCACCGCGTTGTCGCCGAACGGGCCGTCGACCCCGGCCAGTGAGGTGAAACGCCCACCGGCCTCGGTGACGATCGGCACCAGGGCTGCCATGTCGTGCAGGCCGAGCTCGGGTTCGGCGGCGATGTCGACGGAGCCCTCGGCGAGGAGCATGTAGGACCAGAAGTCGCCGAACGCGCGCTCCCGCCAGCACTCGCGGGCGAGGTCGAGCACCTCGCGCTCGCGGTCGACGTCGGCCCACGAGGTCCAGCTCGAGCAGGAGATGGAGGCGTCCTCGATCCGTGAAACCGACGAGACGTGGATGCGCTTGGCCGAGGTCAGGCTCTTGCCCGCCCAGGCGCCCGAGCCCAGGGCCGCCCACCAGCGCCGGCCCAGCGCGGGCGCGGCCACCAGGCCGATGACCGGGACCCCGTCGTCGACGAGGGCGATGAGGGTCGCCCACACCGGCACGCCGCGTACGTAGTTGTGCGTGCCGTCGATCGGGTCGACGATCCACTGGCGGGCGCTGGTGCCGGTGGGGTCGAACTCCTCACCGATGACCGCGTCGCGAGGTCTGGTGCGCGCCAGCTGGCCCCGGATGAGCTCCTCGGCGTCGCGATCGGCGTCGCTGACCAGGGTCAGGTCCGGCTTGGACTCCACCCGCAGGTCCTCGGCCCGAAACCGTGCCGTCGTGACCCGCTCCACGGCATCCGCGAGGACGTGGGCGAGTCGAAGATCGTCGTCGTAGGCGCGCACGAGGCCCAACCTAGCGGCCGCGGCCGAAGATTCTTCGGCCCCGCACCGATCTGGTAGCGCTTCGGTCACAATCCCATCTCGGCCGCACCTAATGCTTCCGTTGAGGGAATGGATGGGCTTCTATGGTGAGCGCACGCTTTCTGAAGAGAGCGCGCACTGGTGGGAGACACCCGATCGGGGGCTCTCATCAACGATGGCCATCCGACACCGGGTGGCGACACCACTTTCACGTAGGAGGACACCCATGCGAGGAACCACTCGCACGGTCGCGGTTGCGGCAATGTCTGCAGTCGCCCTGCTCGCCGCTGGTTGCGGTAGCGGCGGCAGCGAGCCGGAGGCCACGACGGAAGCCAAGACGGGCGGCGAGATCACCGTTCGCGGCTGCAACCCGGAGAACCCGCTCGTTCCGAGCAACACGACGGAGACCTGTGGCGGCAACGTCATTGACGCCGTGTTCTCCAAGCTCGTCCACTACAACGCCGAGACCGCGAAGCCCGAGATGGAGATCGCCGAGTCGATCGAGACGACCGACAACCAGAACTTCACTGTCAAGCTCAAGAGCGGCTGGAAGTTCCACGACGGCACCGACATCAAGGCCAAGAACTTCGTCGACGCGTGGAACTACGCCGCGTACGGCCCCAACGCCCAGAGCTCCGGCTACTTCATGGAGCCGATCGAGGGCTTCGGCGACACCCAGTGCGCCGGCACCGCGAACCCCGACGACCCGTGCGAGGGCTTCACGCCCAAGTCCGAGACCCTGAGCGGCCTCGCCGTCGTCGACGACACCACCTTCACGATCAAGACCACGGAGAAGGTTGCCAACCTTCCCGTGCGCCTCGGCTACTCGGCCTTCGCCCCGCTCCCGGACGCGTTCTTCGCGGACCCGGCCGCCTTCGGCGACAAGCCGATCGGCTCCGGCCCCTACAAGCTGGACTCCTGGACCAAGGAGCAGTCGATCGAGCTGTCCAAGTTCGCCGACTACGCCGGTGACTTCGGCGGCAAGGTCGACAAGATCTCGTTCAAGATCTACCAGGACGCCGACTCGGCCTACAACGACGTCCTCGCCAACAACCTCGACATCACTGACGAGATCCCGGCGAGCGCCCTGATCGACGACAAGTACAAGACCGACCTGCCCGACCGCAACGCGCAGAAGGAGACCGGCGTCATCCAGACGGTCACCGTCGCACCGGTCAAGGTCGACCCGGACCTCGCCGACCCGAAGCTGCGCCAGGCGATCTCGATGGCGATCGACCGCGAGACCATCATCAAGCAGATCTTCAACAACACCCGCGTGCCGGCCACCGGCTGGGTGTCCCCGGTCGTCGACGGCTACAAGGCCGACGTCTGCGGTGAGTACTGCGTCTACGACGCCGCCAAGGCCAAGGCCCTGTACGACGAGGCCGGCGGCTTCAAGGGTGACAAGATCACGTTGTCCTACAACGCTGACGCCGCTCACAAGGAGTGGACCGAGGCGACCTGCAACAGCATCAAGCAGGCGCTCGGCGTCGAGTGCGTCGCCACCGGCGTCGTCGACTTCGCCACCTTCCGCACCGAGATCGGTGAGCGCAAGATGAAGGGCCTGTTCCGCACGGGCTGGCAGATGGACTACCCGTCGATCGAGAACTTCCTGGCCCCGATCTTCGCGACCGGTTCCTCCTCGAACGATGGCGACTACTCCAACCCGGCCTTCGACAAGCTCCTCACCGAGGCCGCTGCCGAGACCGACGCCGCCGCGTCCAACGCCAAGTACCAGGAGGCCGAGGCGCTGCTCACCCAGGACATGCCCTCCATCCCCATGTGGTACGGCAAGACCACGATGGGCTGGTCGGACAAGGTCACCGGTGTGAAGATCACCGCCTTCGGGACGATCGACTTCTCCTCGGTCTCCGTGAAGTGATGTAGCCGGGCCAACTGGTCCGACACCGAACACCATCGTCGGCCTGCCAGCACCTGTTGGCAGGCCGACGGTTGTGTCGGCAGCGATGGTCGGTGGCGCCCCGGGTATCCGCCCGCCTCGCCGTGGGCTAGGTTCATCCCCGGGTACATCCGAGACGACGCCGTCCGGTCTGACACAGACGGCTCTAGACGCAAGGAGGTGACGTGGGCACCTACATCATTCGTCGACTGCTGCAGATGATCCCGGTGATCCTGGGAGCGACGTTCCTCATCTTCACGATGGTCTTCGCCCTTCCCGGCGACCCGCTGGCCGGCAAGTGCGGGGAGCGGCCCTGCCCCCCCGCATACGCAGCGGAGTTCCGCGAGCGCTACAACCTCAACGACCCGCTACCGGTCCAGTACGCCAAGTACGTGGCCAACCTCGCCCAGGGTGACCTCGGCGAGACGAGCAACGGCATCCCCGTTCTCGACCAGCTGAAGGCCCGCTATCCCGTCACGGCGAAGCTCGCGCTCATGGCCATCGCGTTCGAGGCGATCATCGGCATCTTCGTCGGTGTGCTGACAGGTATCCGAAAAGGTGGCTTCCTCGACAATCTGGTCCTCATCTCCACCCTGGTCGTCATCTCGATCCCCGTGTTCGTCATCGGTGGTGTCAGCCAGTACTTCGTGGGAGTGAAGCTGGGGTGGTTCCCGGTGACCGTGACATCGGCGAACCCCTCGTTCTACGAGCTGATGCTGCCGGCCATGGTCCTGGGGTCGCTGTCGCTGGCCTACGTGTCCCGCCTGATGCGCACGAGCCTTGTCGAGAACCTGCGCGCCGACTACCTGCGCACGGCGGTGGCCAAGGGCCTCACGCGCCGGCGCGCCGTTGGTCTCCACGCGCTCCGCAACTCCATGATCCCTGTCATCACCTTCATCGGCTTCGACTTCGGCGCCCTGCTCGGTGGTGCGATCGTCACCGAGGCCATCTTCAACATCCCCGGCATCGGCGGTTACCTCTTCCGCTCGATCCGGGCCCGTGACGGCGCGTCCGTCGTCGGCACGGTCACCGTGCTCGTCATCGTGTACCTGTTCGTCAACCTGCTCGTGGACCTGCTCTACGGCCTGCTCGACCCGAGGATCAGCCATGACTGAAGCTGCTGTCGTCGTCTCCGAGACCGTCGCCCCCGGCGGGTCGTCGGACGAGAACCGCTCGCTCGCGTCGGACGCCTGGCGCTCGCTGCGCAAGAACCCGATCTTCTGGGCTTCCGCCGTGCTCATCACCATCTTCGTGACGATGGCGATCTTCCCGGGGCTGTTCACGAGCACCGACCCTCGAGATGCCGTCCTTGCCGAGTCCCGGTCCCGGCCCGGTGACGGCACGTGGTTCGGCCGCGACATCCAGGGCTACGACATCTACGCCCGATGCATCTACGGTGCGCGGGCCTCGATCCTCGTCGGGGTGCTCACGACCGTCATCACCGTCGGGGTCGGCGGCTTCATCGGGATCATGTCCGGTTACCTGGGCGGCGCGTGGGATGCCGTGATGTCGCGCATCGGTGACATCTTCTTCGCCATCCCCCTGCTGCTCGGCGCCATCATCTTCCTGGTCTCGCTGCCCGACTTCTTCAACGCCAACACCTTCCTGAGCGCGCTCAAGGTGTCCCTGGCGCTGGCGGTCCTCGGCTGGCCGAGCATGGCTCGCCTGATGCGCAGCAGCGTCATCCAGGTCAAGCCGAACGACTACGTGCAGGCGGCCCGTGCCCTCGGTGCGAGCCCCTCGCGGATCGTGCGTTCGCACATCCTGCCGAACTCGGTGGCACCGCTGATCGTCGTCGCGACGATCGCGCTCGGTGGCTACATCGCCGCCGAGGCGACGCTGTCGTTCCTCGGCATCGGCCTGCAGGCGCCCGCCGTCTCGTGGGGCATCGACATCAGTGCCGCGCTGGTGGGCCTGCGCACGACCCCGCACATGTTGTTCTTCCCCAGTCTCTTCCTGTCGCTGGCCGTGCTCGGCTTCATCCTCCTCGGAGATGCCGTGCGCGATGCCCTCGACCCGAAGAACCGTTGAGCCGTCGGAGGCCCCATGACCACCACTCAGGACACCAGGAGCTCGAGCAGCTACACCCCGACAGACGGGCTGCTGCTCGAGGTCGAGGACCTCCATGTCGAGTTCCACACCCCCGACGGCATCGCGACCGCCATCAACGGCGTCAGCTTCGAACTGCGCCAGGGCGAGTCGCTCGCCATCCTCGGCGAGTCCGGGTCGGGCAAGTCCGTGACGGCGCAGGCCATCATGGGCATCCTCGACATGCCACCGGCCGTCATCCCGAAGGGCCACATCCGCTACTGCGGTCAGGACCTGCTGACGATGCCCGAGGAGCAGCGGCGCAAGACCCGCGGCCCCGAGGTCTCGATGATCTTCCAGGACGCCCTGTCCTCGTTGAACCCCGTCTTCCCGGTGGGGTGGCAGATCGCCGAGATGTTCCGGGTCCACCGCGGCCTGAACAAGAGCGACGCTCTCGAGAAGGCCATCGGCCTCATGGAGCGGGTCTCGATCCCGGCGGCGCGCGAGCGGGTCAAGGCCTATCCGCACCAGTTCTCGGGGGGTATGCGTCAGCGCATCATGATCGCGATGGCCATCGCCCTCGACCCCGCGGTGCTGATCGCTGACGAGCCGACCACGGCTCTCGACGTCACGGTGCAGGCCCAGATCATGGCCCTGCTCCAGGAGCTGCAGGAAGAGCGCCACATGGGCCTCATCCTCATCACCCACGACCTGGGTGTCGTGGCCGATGTCGCCGACCGCATCGCGGTCATGTACGCCGGGCGCCTGGTCGAGACCGCTGACGTGCACGAGCTCTACGCCGCGCCGGCACACCCGTACACCAAGGGCCTGCTCGACTCGATCCCGCGACTGGACCAGAAGGGCCAGACCCTCGCGGCCATCGGCGGGCTGCCGCCCAACCTGCTGCGCATCCCGCCGGGCTGCCCCTTCAACCCCCGCTGCCACCTGGCGCGCGACCTGTGTCGCACCGACCTCCCGGCTCTGCGCGAGGTCACCCCGGGTCGTTTCTCCGCCTGCCACTACGCCGAGGAGGTCGTCAATGCCTGAAGTCATTCTCAGCGCGCAGGACCTGGTCAAGCACTACCCGATCAAGAAGGGTGTTCTTCGGCGCACCGTCGGTCAGGTCAAGGCCGTCGACGGCGTGAGCTTCGACCTGCACCAGGGCGAGACCCTGGGCATCGTCGGCGAGTCCGGGTGCGGCAAGTCGACCCTCGGCCGGTTGCTCATGCGGCTCGAGGAACCGACGTCGGGCAAGGTGATCTTCGGCGGCGACGACTGGAGTGCCGCCACCGGCCGTGATCTGCGCCGGATGCGACGCGACATCCAGATCGTCTTCCAGGACCCGTACACCTCGCTCAACCCCCGGATGACCGTCGGCGACATCGTCGGCGAGCCCTTCGAGATCCACCCCGACGTCGTCCCCAAGGGCGGGCGCCGCAAGCGGGTTCAGGAGCTGCTCGACCTCGTGGGCCTGAACCCCGAGCACATCAACCGGTACCCACACCAGTTCTCCGGCGGTCAGCGCCAGCGCATCGGCATCGCCCGAGGCATCGCGCTCAACCCCAAGGTGCTCGTCTGCGACGAACCGGTCTCGGCTCTCGACGTCTCGGTGCAGGCGCAGGTCGTCAACCTCATGGAGAAGCTCCAGGACGAGCTCGGCCTGGCCTATGTGTTCATCGCCCACGACCTGTCGGTGGTGCGGCACATCTCGGACCGGGTCGGCGTCATGTACCTCGGCCGGATGGCAGAGCTCGGCGAGGAGGACGAGGTCTACACCCGTCCGACTCACCCGTACACCCAAGCACTGCTCTCCGCGGTGCCGGTTCCCGATCCGACCCTGCGCGGCAAGCGCGAGCAGATCGTGCTCGTCGGCGACGTGCCGTCGCCGGCGAACCCCCCGTCCGGATGCCGTTTCCACACCCGCTGCTGGAAGGCCCAGGACCGCTGCAGGACCGAGGAACCTCAGCTCGAGCAGCGCCCGGACGGGGTCGGGGTGCATCATTCCGCGTGTCACTTCGCCGAGCCGCGGGTCATCGTCGAGACCGTCGACGTCTCTGGCGTCGTGCCCGACGAGCGGTTCGCGTCCACCGACGTGCACGACACCGACATCGCCGGTGACGCACCGGCCGATCTCCAGCAGATGATCGATCGGTCCGAGGCGTCCTCGGGTGACCAGGCGTATGCCCCGCAGGACACCACTCGCCTCATCGACGAGCAGCGCGGGGACCACCGCCCTCCGACCGCCTAACCCCCAGGCACCCGACTTCGTGCGACTTGTGCGCGCGGATGCGCCGCGGAGAGCGCGATCTGCGCACTTAAGTCGCACGAAGTCGGGAGTGTGTCGTGGCTGGTGGCTGGTGGCTGGTGGCTGGTGGCTGGGGTGCTAGAAGTCGGGGTTGTCAGTCGGTGGTGGGGGCTGAACGGGCCCGCAGCAACCGGCGCAGCGAGTCCAGCCGCGCGGCACCGGCCGGCCCGGCATCCCCGCTGGCGACCCAGGCGTCGAGGCCGCACTCGGGCTCGTCGTGGGTGCACCCCCGCGGGCACCTGGCCGTGCCCGGCTCGAGGTCGGCGAAGTGGTGCACGATGCGGCTCAGGTCGACGTGGGCCAACCCGAAGGAACGCACCCCGGGCGTGTCGATGACCCACCCGTCGTCGTCGGGTAGCGCGAGCGCGACGGCCGAGGAGGAGGTGTGCCGCCCTCGACCGGTCACGTCGTTGACCACACCTGTCGCCCGCAGGGCCTGCGGCACGAGCGCGTTGACGAGCGTGGACTTGCCGACGCCGGAGTGACCGACGAGCACGCTGACCCGCCCCGACAACGCCTCACGCAGCGCGTCGAGACCGTCGGTGCCGACGTCGCGGCGGGCGGTGACGACGTGCCGCACCGACAGCGGTGCGTACTGGTCCAGGAAGGGGCCCGGATCGGTCAGGTCCGCCTTGGTGAGGACGAGAAGTGGCTCCATGCCGGCGTCGTAGGCGGCGACGAGGCAACGATCGATGAGGCGGGGCCTCGGCTCCGGGTTGGCCAGCGCGGAGACGACGACGAGCTGGTCGGCGTTGGCGACGAGCACCCGCTCGACGGGGTCGGTGTCGTCAGCCGTACGGCGCAGGACGGTCTCGCGGGGCTGGACCCGCACGATCCGGGCGAGGCTGCCCTCAGCCCCGCTGGTGTCGCCGACGACGTCGACGCGGTCGCCGACGACGATGCCCTTGCGGCCGAGTTCCCGCGCGCGCATGGCCATGACGACGTGCCGATCGCTGCCGTCGCCGACGAGCGTGGTGTAGCGGCCACGGTCGACGGTGATGACCTGACCGGGCACGGCGTCCTCGTGGGCCGGGCGGTCCTTGCTGCGCGGTCGTGAGCCCCTGCGGTTGGGGCGAATCCGCACGTCGGACTCGTCGTAGTCCCGCGAGGAGCGCGCCATCACCGCTCCGCCGTGGCCCGCTCGGACAGCATGCACTCCCACAGCGTCGTGAACTCGGGCATCGTCTTCGCGACGGTGCCGACGTCCTCGACGACGACACCCGGCACGACGAGCCCGAGCACGGCCCCGGCCATCACCATGCGGTGGTCGGCGTAGGTGTGGAACCGGCCTGCGCGCAGCGGAGCCGGGGTGATCCTCAGCCCGTCCTCGGTCTCGACGACCTGCGCTCCGAGCGCGGTCAGCTCGGTGCGCAGCGCCGCGAGCCGGTCGGTCTCGTGGCCCCGGATGTGCGCGACACCGCGGATGACGCTCGGCGCCTGCGCCAGCGCACACAGCGCCGCCACCACCGGGGTCAGCTCGCTCGAGTCGTGCAGGTCGACGTCGATGCCGGCGATCCCGTCGCCTGCCGTGACGGTCAGGCCGCCCCGGTCGAGCACGACCTCGGCCCCCATCATGTCGAGGACGTCACGCAGGAAGTCGCCACCCTGGGTCGTGTACTGCGGCCAGCCGGGCACGTGGACCCGGCCGCCGGTGACGAGGGCCGCCGCGAGGAACTGGGCCGCGTTCGACAGGTCGGGCTCGACCTGGACGTCGAGCGCGTTGATCTCACTGGGCTCGACCCGCCAGGTGTGCACCTCGCCGTCGTCGACGACGACCCCGGCGTCGCGCAACGTCTCGACCGTCATCTCGATGTGCGGCAGGCTCGGCAGGGCCTTGCCGTCGTGGTGCACGGTGACGCCCTCGTCGAAGCGGGCCGAGGACAGCAGCAGCCCGGAGACGAACTGCGAGGACGCCGAGGCGTCCAGGGTCACGGAGCCACCGGGCACCCGGCCCCGCCCGTTCACGGTGAACGGCAGGCTGCCGGTGCCGCCGTCGTCGAGGTCGACGCCGAGGGCTCGCAACGCGCCGATCACCGGGGCCATCGGCCGCTGGCGGGCGTGGGGGTCACCGTCGAAACGAACCGGCCCGGACGCGAGACCGGCAAGCGGGGGGACGAAGCGCATGACGTTGCCGGCGAGGCCGCAGTCGACCTGGCCACCACCGCGCACCGGGCCGGGAGTGACGATCCAGTCGCCGCCGGGGACGTCCTCGATCTCGGCGCCGAGCGTGCGCAAGGCCCCGGCCATGAGCAGCGTGTCGCGCGAACGCAACGGTGCCCGCAGGCGTGACGCGTCGTTCGCGAGGGCAGCCAGCACGAGGTAGCGGTTGGTGAGGGACTTGCTGCCGGGGAGGACGACGCGCGCGTCAACCGGCCCGTCAGCGCTCGGCGCGGCCCAATCAGCTGAGGGCATGCTGAGCCTGGACCGCCTTCAACTTCGTCTCGCGAGCCGCGGCACGTGCCGCGTGGCGGGCTTCGCGGCGCGTGGTGCGCACCGCCCGGTGGGCGCTGTCGCTCGCGAGGTGGGCCCGATAGGCCAGCCCGGGCTTGCCCTCGGTGTCGACGGCCGCAAGGAGCAGGCCGCCGAGCAGGCCGAGGTTCTTCAGGAACTGCACCTTCTGACGCTCGCGCACCTCGGGGTCCTGCTCCTTCCAGAACGCGTGTGCCGCAACTGTGGTCGGCACCAGGGTCACGGCGAGCACGCTCGAGGCCACGCGCGGGAGGTGCCCCGTCGCCAGCAGCGCGCCAGCGCCGACCATGGCCATCCCGTTCGCGCGGATGAGCAGTTCGGGGTCGTCAGGCAGCCCTGCGCGGGGGCCGACCTTCGCCAGCAGCGGGCCGGCGGTCTTCGCCTTCGCCGCGGGGTGCTTGAACTGGTCGATGCCGCCGGCGACGAAGATGGCGGCGAGCAGGGGTCTGGCGACTCGACGAACGAGTGTCATGGGGTCTCCGGTCGGTTCCGTCGATTGAGGACGTGCTCTTCCTACGGTAGTTCCTCCCGAAGCCCCTGCGTAGATTGGGCGTATGTGTGGTCGTTATGCCGCGACAGCCAATCCGGACGAGCTCGTGCTCGAGTTCGAGGTCGACGACGACCGCACGGGGGAGCCCACGCGCAGCATCCTCGTCTCCCCGCAGGAACCGCCCCCCGGGCGACCCGACCACAACGTCGCCCCGACCAAGCAGGCCCCCGTGGTGCTGGAACGTCCACCGCGCGATGACCGGGACGCTCCAGCGGTTCGCCAGCTGAGGTTGCTCACGTGGGGGTTGGTCCCCAGCTGGGCCAAGGACACCCGTGGCGGTGCCCGGATGATCAACGCCCGGGTCGAGTCCGTGGCCGAGAAACCGTCGTTCGCCAAGGCCCTCGCGACGAGGCGTGCACTGGTCCCGGCACGGGGGTGGTACGAGTGGCAGGTCTCGCCGACCGCCCTGGACGCCAAGGGCAAACCCCGCAAGCAGCCGTTCTTCACCGCGCGGGTCGACGGCGCCAGCGTCGCCATGGCGGGGCTCTACGAGTTCTGGCGCGACCGCTCGGTGGCCGACCCCGACGACCCGATGGCCTGGCTCACGACCTTCACGGTGATCACCGGGCCCGCAGAGCCGGGTCTCGACCGGATCCATGACCGAGCCCCCATCGTCCTCGACCCACGCCACTGGGACGCCTGGCTCGATCCCGCGACGGGGGCTGCCGAGGTCATGGGCCTGCTCGAGCCGTCACCGCCGGGCCGTTTCACCGCCTGGCCGGTGTCACCCGCCGTGAGCAGCAACCGGTCCAACGGCGCGCACCTGCTCGACCCGCTGCCCGAGGACCAGCTCGTCGGCGTGGTCGATCCCGTGACGGGTGAGGTCATCGGGGCGCCGCGATGACCCGCCGAGAGAGGACCGCGATCGTAGAGACCCCCGACGGGCCCGCGCGCGCCACCGTGACCCAGCCCGACGGCATCCCGCTCGGCCTGCTCGTCCTCGGGCACGGTGCCGGCGGGCTGCGCTGGACCGACGACGTGACCGTGAGCAGGGATGCTGCGGCGGATGCCGGGTGGGCGGTCGCGCTCGTCGACCAACCGTGGCGCGTGGCCGGGCGGCGCATCGGGGGCCGGCCGGCATCCCTGGACCGCGCCTGGCTCGCGGTGCTCCCGACCCTGCACGCTCACCGCCCGAGCGGGGGACCTCTCGTCGTCGGGGGGCGCAGCGCAGGAGCCCGGGTCGCCTGCCGCACGGCTGCCGAGGTCAAGGCAGACGCGGTGCTGGCGCTGTCGTTCCCGCTGCACCCGCCCGGTCGTCCCGAGCGCTCGCGAGGTGAGGAACTGCGTGAACCGGGCCGGCACGGCATCCCCGTTCACGTGGTCCAGGGGGCGAGCGACGCGTTCGGAACACCCGAGGAGGTGCGCGAGATACTCACGGGAGCAGCCGTGCACGAGGTTCCGGGCACCCATTCTCTCGAACGCTCCGCGGCCCTTGTCGCACGGGCGGTGACCTCCGCCCTGTCGCGGTGCTGACCTCCGCGCTCAGGCATCCCGGGGGAATGTCGCGCGGGGAGGTGGTGTTGACCGACCTGTTCCGACGTTCGCCCTCCGAAAGGTTCGACACCGTGCTCGTCCTCGACACCACGGCCCCGCGCCGGGCCCGGATAGGCTGGGAAGTGATGACCACTCCAACCACGCCCGTCGACGAGAGCCCTGCCGAGCCGATCGACGTCGCCACCGAGTCCACGGCAGAGCGTCAGGCCCGCTTCGAGCGTGAGGCCCTGCCGCTCCTCGACCAGTTGTACGCCGCAGCGATGCGCACCACCCGCAACCCGGCGGATGCCGAGGACCTCCTCCAGGAGACCTACGCCAAGGCGTACGCCGCCTTCCACCAGTACCAGCCGGGAACCAACCTCAAGGCGTGGATGTACCGCATCCTCACCAACACCTACATCAACACCTACCGCAAGAAGCAGCGCGAGCCGTTGCAGTCCGACGCGGCCGAGGTGGAGGACTACCAGCTGGCGCGGGCAGAGTCGCACACCGGCACCGGGCTGAAGTCCGCGGAGACCCAGGCGCTGGAGCACCTTCCTGACTCCGAGGTCAAGCGGGCCCTGCAGGAGCTCCCGGACGACTTCCGGATGGCCGTGTACCTCGCCGACGTCGAGGGCTTCGCCTACAAGGAGATCGCAGAGATCATGGGCACGCCCATCGGCACCGTGATGTCCCGTCTGCACCGTGGCCGCCGTCAGCTGCGTGCGCTGCTCACCGACTACGCCCGCGAGCGTGGCTTCGGGACCCAGGAGGAGTCATGACCCTTGACGCCAACGACACCCATGTCGGCCACGGTGACTGCTCCGAGGTCCTGCACCGGATCTTCGAGTACCTCGACGGCGAGATGAGCGCCGACGACGTTCGGCGGGTCGCCGCTCACCTCGGTGAGTGCCAGCCCTGTCTGGCCGAGCACGACCTCGACGTGGCCCTCAAGCAGGTGGTGCGGCGCTCGTGCCAGGGGGAGACCGCGCCCATGGCCGTCAGGACCCAGATCATGGCCCGCATCACCATGATCCAGGTGGAGAACGAGCGCTGACCGCAGCCAGGACGGGGCCACGCGCCACGAACGGGCCACCCACGACGCAGAACACCCGGCATGCCAGATGGCGTGCCGGGTGTTTCGTCGTGCGGTGCGTGCGCTCAGGCGTTGGGCTTGCGGCCGTGGTTGGCCTTGTTGCCCTTGCGCGAGCGACGCTTGCGGGCGCGCTTGCTCATCAGGCTGCCTTTCGTCGGGGGAGTCGATACGCGTGACTGCCGCGAAGGGCAGCAACGTTCACGAATGATTGTCGCACATCGGTGGCAACAGGAGACCCGACGTCCGTCCCGGTCGTGGGACACTCGAGGTTCAGGGCGCCTGTGGAACGGGGAGGGGCGCTGGATGAGAGGACGGGCGCTGGATGAGAGGACATGTCATGACCCGAATTCGAACGGTGTTCGCTGCCGCAGCGCTGGCCGCGATGGCCCTGGGCGCACCGGCGGTGGCGCATGCGTCGCAGGACGTCCCGGGCGAGCCCGCCGTCGTGGTGAGTGCGGAGGCCGACGAGCTGGTGGTGGTCGTGGACCTGGTGGTCCCGGAGGTCGGGAACGGTGAGGCCGAGACGGGGCTCGGCTGGGGCTGGGGCGGCTGAACCCAGCGTGTGCTGATGTCGACGACTGGCTCTGCGGGGCATCGCCCCACCGTCGGACGAGTCGTGCGTCCGTCAGCGGTCAGCGTCTTCGTTGCCGTCGTCTTCACTGCAGGGCTTGGTGCCACGGCCGCGGCCATCCGCATCGACGGCCTCGTCATCGACGTGGCACTGGCCGTCCTGGTCGTCCTCGCCGTGCTCACGTGGTGGCAGGGGAGCATCGGGCTCACGACGAACAGCGTCAGCCTGTCGTTCTCCAGCATCGTGCTCGTGGCCTCCATGGCCCTCGTGGGACCCGCGGGGGCGGGCATCGTCGGGATCCTCGTGGGCCCGCTCCAGAGGGGCAAGCAGCCGTGGCGGGCTCGCCTGTTCAACACTGGCATGTTCGCCCTGCTGGGGGTGTTCGGGGCCGTCGTGTACCGGGCTGCGGGTGGGGTGGTGGGGGGTGCGGGCCTGCCGGGTCCGTGGGAGATCGTTCGGGCCGTCGGCTTCCCGATCCTCGTCGCCGATGTCGTCCAGGCGCTTGCGAACCTGCTGCTCATCGCCGCAGTCGTCAGGCTTGCCCAAGGGGTGCCGGTCCGCACCCAGATCTGGCGCATGCTGGTCACGAGCGGGCCCAACCAACTCGGGTACGGCGTCATCGCGTTCATCCTCGTGGTCCTCTGGGAACCGGTGGGGCTCGGCCCGGCTGGCGTCGTCCTCGTGCTTCCACCTCTGCTCGTGGCGCGGTGGGCCTTCGCCCAGTACAGCGAGGAGGTCAAGGGTCATGAGCGGGCGCTGGGGGTTCTGGTCGGTGCGGTGGAGTCCAAGGCCCCGCACCTCACGGGGCACAGTGCCCGGGTGGCCCAGCTCAGCGTCCACATGGCCGAGTCCCTCGGACTGCGTCCTGCGGTGGTTGCCGACATCCGGGCTGCGGGGATGCTGCACGACCTGGGCCTGACGACGCTGCCGACGGCGACGGTGCGCCGCGAGTCGATCGGTGCCGGAGCCTCGCTGCGCGACTACCCGCAGCGAGGAGCTCGCCTGGTGCAGGAGGTCAGCTTCCTCGCGGGGTCGGTGGATGCTGTGGCCCACCACCGCGAGGCTCTGGGCTCCGGCGCCGAGGGAGCGGCCCTGGGCTTGGCCGCGCTGGTCGTCGGGCTCGCCGATGAGTACGACCTTCTGACCGAGGTCGGTACCCCTGACGGCCGGGTGCTCACCCATGACGAGGCCATGGCGATCCTGCGAGCCCGTTCCCCGAGGGACCACGACCTGCTGCCGGCCCTCGAGCAGGCGCTCGTGCGCAGGGCAAACGTGGGTGGCGCATGAGTGTCCTGCGTCCGCTCCTCGAGCGACCCAGAGCAGCAGCCCTCCTCACCCTGGGTATCCTCACGATCGCTGCAGCGGTCACGACGTCACTCGGCAGCGCTGGCTGGGCATCGGGCGTGCACTACCGGACGATTGCGGTGTTCGTCGTCGCCCTCGTGGCCGGAGAGCTGGTGCGTCTGCGGATGCCGAGCAGGAGGGAAGCCGCGCCGCTCGCCTCGGCATCGGCGCTGGCACTCGCGTTCGTCGGGGACATCGCGGGCGAGCCGACCTTCGACGTGCCCTCCGGAGTCGTCGTGCTGATCGTGGCGACGGGTCTGGTCCTCGCGGCGGTGGTGCGCAGGACCTTCGGTCGTGTCGTGCGGGTCGACCAGATGGCTGCCCGCCTCGTCGGCGTCGGTGTAGCCGCCTGGTTGGCGCGGGCAGCGAGCCCGTGGGGGCTGCCGCTGTGGGAACTCGACGACGGTGAGCAGGTGCCCCTCCCGGTCGTGGCTGCCGGCCTCCTCGTCATTGCCGCCGTCGGCCTCACCGTCGAGATCGGTCTGTCGTCCGCGGTGCGCTCGGAACGTCAGCGCACGGCCTGGACCTCCGCACTGCGCGACGAGGTCGGAGAGGTGGCCCCGCTGACCTATGCGGTCATCACCACGGGCCCGATGGTGGCGCTCATGGCACCGCAGCTGGGCCTGCTCGCCCTCCCCGTCGCGCTGTTCCCCCTCGCCATCACGTACGTCGCCGTGGACCGGGCCTCGAGGAACCGGGAGATCTACCGACAGACGATCGCCATCCTCTCGGTTCTCACCGAGGCGGGTGGGTACACCCCGTCGGGGCACGCTGAGCGGGTCGCGCTGTCCAGCGTACGGATGGGCCGGGTGCTCGGCCTGTCAGGTCGTGAGCTGCGGGACGTCGAATACGCGGCACTCCTGCATGACCTGGGCCAGATCTCGTTGACCGAGCCCATACCCGGGGGTGCCACGGTGCTGGCTGCACCGAGTGACCAGCTGGAGATCTCCAGCGAAGGCGCTCGGATCATCCGTCGGGCTTCAGGGCTGGAGGACATCGCCTCGATCGTCGAGTCGGTGCCCACCCCGTACCGGCGGGTGCGCGAACTCGGCGAGGACGTCGCTCTCGGGAGCCGGATCATCAAGGTGGCCAACGCCTATGACGACCTCACCCAGGGGGACTCGGGAGCCTCGGCCATCGACGCCGCGCTCGAGCGGATCCAGCTGGGTCTGGGGTACGAATACGACCCCGAGGTCGTGACGGCGCTTGCCGTGGTGACGTCGGCCACTGCCCCCGGCCGGTCTGGGCCCGGGGCCCGTGAATCGCGTTAGCATCTGAGGTCGCTCGTCCCCCGCCTCGGCACGTGCCCGCCGAGCTGGCCCACACACCCACCCGAGAGCTGCCCTGCCGTGGATCGCCTGACGCCCGTCGTCTTCTCCGACGCGTGGGGATCGCACGTCTCGATCGCCAGCCTGCAAGGGCGTGACATCCCGAGCCCGGAACCGGAGTCCGAACTGTGGATGGGTGCCCACGAGGGCGGCCCGAGCGGCACCGATCGCCCGGGCAACCCAGACCTCGCCGCCGTCATCGCCGCCGATGCCGTCAAGGAGCTGGGGGCTGACTGCATCGATCGGTTCGGCCCTCGGCTGCCGTTCCTGCTCAAGGTGCTTGCGCCAGGGCGTGCCATCTCGATCCAAGCCCACCCCACCGCCGAACAGGCGTGCTCCGAGCGCGCCCGGACCAGCGACGCCGTCTACGTCGACGACTGGGCCAAACCCGAGCTGCTGCTGGCGCTGGCCCCCTTCGAGGTGTTCGTCGGCATGCGCAGCTTCGACGAGGTCGTCGACCTGGCTCGGCGCCTGGACGTCGACCGGTTCACGACGATCGTCGAGCAGGCGTCGGCGGCGGCGGACCCGGTGCACGAGACGCTGGCCCTCGTGCTCGCGACCCCGGCGGAGCACGTCGACGAGTTCGCACGATCGGTCGTCGCCGCCTGTGTCCGGCTCGAGTCGTCGGGAGATGACCTCGGGCACGCGGCCGCCGCCATCGTCGGGGTTGCCGAGGAACACCCCGACGACATCGGCCTCGTCGTCCTGTTGCTCATGCACTACCGCGTGCTCGAGCCGGGGGAGTACGTCGACGTGGCGGCCGGAGTGCTGCACTCGTACGTGCGAGGGCTCGGGATCGAGGTGCTCGCGAACTCCGACAACGTGGTGCGCGCTGGGCTGACCAGCAAGGAGGTCAACGTCGCTGAGCTCCTGCGGATCGTCGACCCGCGCGCCGGAGGCATCGCCGGTCGCGGACGCACGGTGGAGCCTGGCCTCGAGGTCTTCGACAGCGCGTCGGACCGGTTCGTGCTCTACCGGGTGACGCCCGGGCGTGTCCTGCCCGGTGGCCGGGGCCCTCGCATCGCGTTCTGCCTGCGGGGTGCGGTCACCCTTCGCTCGGGCTCCCGGGTGCTCGACCTGGGTGATGCCGAGTCGGCATTCCTGCCCGCCGGTGAGGGAGCGGTCGCTCTCGAGGGCGCCGGCGAGGTCTACGTGGCAAGCGTTCCGCCCCCGTCGTCCTGACCCCTGCTGCAGCAAACCGCTCGGCACACCCGACGGGGGCGTGCCGAGCGGCTGCTGGCAGAAACGTCAGAAGGCCGAGATTCAGGCCTTCTTGGTCTCCCAGAAGATCGTGGCGATCTCGTCGATCTTGGCGAGCAGCTCGTCGGCCTTCGCCGCGTCGAGCTCGCCCTTGGTGCCGGAGGCGCCAGCAAGCTTGGTGGCCTCGTTGACCAGGGTGTGCAGCTCGGGGTACTTCTCGAAGTGCGGGGGCTTGAAGTAGTCGGTCCACAGCACCCACAGGTGGTGCTTGACCAGTTCGGAGCGCTGCTCCTTGATGACGATCGCACGGGTGCGGAAGTCGGGGTCGTCGTTGTCGGCGACCTTGGCGATGATCGCCTTGATCGACTCGGCCTCGATGCGGGCCTGAGCGGGGTCGTACACGCCACAGGGCAGGTCGCAGTGGGCGGAGACATCGGTGATGCGGAACAGCGACAGCATGGTCTCTCTCCTGAGGATGTGGGGATCTCGCGGTCCCCATCAACCTACCTCAGCGGCCGCCACACACGACCGACGACGACGGCGACGATGTCCTCGCTCGCGAGTGAACCGACGTCGAAGGACGTCAGCCCCTGGGCAGCGTTGTCGGAGTCGATCCACCACCGGGTCGAATCGTCCGGGTCGGGGCCGGTGATCCGCTTGACCGACAGCGGTCTCGGGGTGCCAGCGGAGTCCGGGGGCAGCCGGACGACGGCGACCTGACCGGGGCGCGGATGCCGCCCACGCACCACGAGCAGGACGTCACCTTCGCGGTGGGTGGGCAGCATCGAGACCCCCCGTACCCGCACGAGGGCGGGCAGCGGCATCAGCGACCGGGGTCTCACCGCTGTGCGATGGGGTCCTGGGCGGCGGCGTGTGCGGCCTCCTCCTGGCGCATGCGGGACAGGAAGGCCCGGGTGCGGGCGTGCTGGGGGTTGCCGATGACCTCCGACGGGGGGCCCTGTTCGACGACGACGCCGGCGTCCATGAAGACGACGCGATCGGCGACCTCGCGGGCGAAGCCCATCTCGTGGGTGACGACGATCATCGTCATACCGCCTTCGGCCAGGTCACGCATGACCTTGAGCACCTCACCGACGAGTTCGGGGTCGAGCGCGCTCGTCGGCTCGTCGAAGAGCATGAGCTTGGGGTCCATCGCCAGGGCCCGCGCGATCGCCACTCGCTGCTGCTGCCCGCCGGACAGCTGCGACGGGTAGGCGGCCGGCTTGTCGGACAGCCCCACCTGCTCGAGCAGTTCCAGGGCACGAGCCGTCGCCTCGGCCTTGCTGACGCCCTTGACCTGGGTGGGGGCCTCGATGATGTTCTCGAGCACCGTCTTGTGCGGGAACAGGTTGAACCGCTGGAAGCACATCCCGATCTCGCGGCGCTGTCCCGCGATCTGCTTGTCGGTGAGGTGGTGCAGCACCCCGCCGCGGTCCTCGTAGCCCATGAGGTCGCCGTCGACCCAGATGCGGCCGCCGTCGATGGTCTCGAGCTGGTTGATGCAGCGCAGGAACGTGGTCTTGCCCGACCCCGACGGGCCGAGGAGCACGACCACCTCGCCGCGGGCGACGTCCATGTCGATGCCCTTGAGCACCTCGTTGCCGTGGAACGCCTTGGTGACGTTGACGGCGTGGACGAGCGGTGCGGCATCCGAGCCGGTTCGGGCCGTGGAGTCGGCCATCAGTGGTCCGCCCCGATCTTGGTGAGCTTGGCCTGGGTCTTCTTGGGGACTGCTCCGAAGCCACGGCCGTAGTAGCGCTCGAGGCGGGACTGGCCGACCATGAGGATCGAGCAGACGATGAGGTACCAGATGGTCGCCGCGACGATGCCGGGCATGATCTGGAAGCTGCGCTGGCCGAACTGGTAGCTCTGGTAGAACAGCTCGACGATGACGGGGACCGCTGCGAGCAGTGAGGTGTCCTTGACCATGGCGATGGTCTCGTTGCCGGTGGGTGGCACGATGACCCGCATCGCCTGGGGCAGCACGACGCGGCGCATCGTCTTGCCGGGGGGCATGCCGAGCGCCTGGGCGGCCTCGGTCTGGCCCTTGTCGACCGACAGGATGCCGGCGCGGGCGATCTCGGCCATGTATGCGGCCTCGGACAGACCCAGGCCGAGGATGCCGACCCAGATGGTGCTCGAGATGCTGTTGTAGTCGAGCTGGAAGAACGTCAGACCACCCTCGATGCCCAGGGCGTTGCCGATCTGCTGACCGAACGGCACCCCGATGTCGAACACGGGGTAGAGGAAGCCGATGCCGGTGCCGAGGAGCACGAGCAGGACGTAGCGGGGGATGGCCCGGAAGAACCAGGTGTAGACGAACGCGACCCCGCGCAGTACCGGGTTGGTCGACAGTCTCATGACGGCGAGCACGACCCCGAGCCCGATGCCGAGGATCATCGCCCCGACCGTGCCGAAGATGGTGCCCTTCCACAGGCCCTCGATGACGGGGCTCTGCTGCATGATCTCGAACGCGAAGGGGAAGTTCCACTTCTCGTTCGTGAGGAACGAGCTGGCCATCATGGCGGCGAGCACCGCGATGACGGCCATGGCCACCCACCGCCAGGGGTGCCGGACCGGCCGGGCCTCGATGCGGCCCGGCCGGTCCTGCGTGGTCGACGTCATGACGTCAGGAGACCGTCGGGTTCACGGCGAAGTCGTTGATCGCGCCGCCCTCGGTCTTCCACTTGGTCAGGATCTCGAGGTACGTGCCCTCGGACTCCAGCTGCTTGAGCGCCTCGACGATGGCCTCACCGAACGCGGTGTCCTCCTTCTTGAGGACGTAGCCGTACGGGGCCGAGTCGTACTGCTCGCCGAGCAGTTCGAGCTGCCCACCGGTCAGGTCGACCGCGGCGATGGCCGGCGGGAGGTCGACGAGCATAGCGTCGGCCTTGCCCGACTGAACGCTGGCGGTCACCTTGGCCTGGTCGGCGTCGACGAGGACGTTGATCTCCGGCTTGCCGGCATCCGTGCACGCCTTCTGGCGGGCGGGCAGGTCGACGTCGGCCTGCACGGTGCCCTTCTGCACGGCCACGGTCTTGCCGCACGCGTCGTCGGGGTTGATGGCCTTCGGGTTGCCCTTCTGGGTCACCCACTGGGTGCCGGCCTTGAAGTAGCTGACCATCGTGGCCTGCGCCATGCGCTTGTTGTTCACCGTGAAGCTCGAGACACCGACGTCGTACTTGCCGCTCTGGACGCCGAGGATGATCGCGTCGAAGGCGGAGGGGACCCACTCGGTCTTGACCCCGAACTTGGCCATGACCGCGTCGAAGAGGTCGACGTCCATGCCGATGACGGTCTTGCCGTCGGCGTCGAGGAACTCGTTGGGCTGGTAGGTGGCGTCGGTGCCGATCTTGATGACGCCGGCGCTCTTGATGCTCTCGGGGAGCTTGGCGACCAGGGCCTCGTCGACGGTCGGGGCGCTCGTCGAGGCTTCGGGAGTGGCGCTCGCGTCACCCTCGGAGAGGGAGTCGGAACCACAGGCGGTCAGGGCGAGGGCGGTCGAGGCGACGGCGGCCAGGGCCAGCGCGCGGGTGCGGAACATGTGCGTCCTTTCACGGGGGCGTGCCGCAGGGGTGCGACGCGGCACGGGGGTACGAGGGCGATCCTGCCACCGCCGGGCCCTGCGCACGTCACGCCTGGGTAACAACATGGGCAACGGATTCCGTGGTCCGCGGACGCGACGGGGGTCACACCGTGGACCCTGTGCTGGACCCGGCGAGCGTGTCATGATGGCGCGCAGCGCAGCCACCCCCGCGCCCTGCGAGCCGTTCGGAACCTCACCCCTTCCCCGGATGCCGCGCCGCCCGCCGTCGTCGTGGGCGCTTCCACCCCCCGCGCGTCTGCTGCTGACGCGTCGCCCCGAAGGAGCTGCCTCTCATGGCTGCGTCGCCCCTCGTCCCTTTCGTCGACCCGGAGAGCCCGGTCTTTCGTGCTCACGAGGGCGGCAAGCTCGGGGTACACGCGACCAAGCCGTTGCGCGACCGGGACGACCTCTCGCTGCTCTACACGCCCGGCGTCGCCGAGGTGTCGCTGGCCATCGCGGCCGACCCCTCCCTGTCGAGCCGGTACACCGCACGCGGCAACACCGTGGCCGTCATCAGCGACGGCACGGCGGTGCTCGGTCTCGGCGACATCGGCCCGCTCGGGGCCATGCCGGTCATGGAGGGCAAGGCGGTGCTGTTCAAGCACTTCGCCGGCATCGACGCCGTGCCGGTGGTCATGGAGACCGGCACCGTCGACGAGCTCGTCGAGGCCATCGCCCGGATCGCCCCGTCGTACGGAGGCATCAACCTCGAGGACATCTCGGCACCACGCTGCTTCGACATCGAGGAGCAGCTCAAGGACCGCCTCGACATCCCCGTCTTCCACGACGACCAGCACGGCACGGCGATCGTCGTCCTCGCGGGGCTGCTGAACTCCATGCGGGTGTTGGACCGTCGACTGCCCGAGCAGCGGGTCGTCGTCTCCGGGGCGGGTGCAGCCGGGGTCGCCGTGACCAAGCTGCTCCAGCGGGCCGGGGTGCGCGACGTCGTCGTCTGTGACTCGCGCGGCATCATCGCACCGTCGCGCCAGGACCTCACCGGCCACAAGAGCCGGCTCGCGGCCTCGACCAACCCGCGCGGCCTCTCGGGCCGGATCAGCACCGCCCTGACCGGCGCCGACGTCTACATCGGGGTGTCCGGTGGCACCGTCCCGGAGGACGAGGTGGCTCTCATGGCGCCGGGCGGCATGGTCTTCGCGCTCGCCAACCCGACGCCCGAGGTTCACCCGGACGTCGCGCACCGGCACGCGGCCATCGTGGCCACCGGCCGCTCGGACTTCCCGAACCAGATCAACAACGTGCTGGCCTTCCCCGGGATCTTCCGTGGCGCCCTGGACTCCGGAGCCCCCCGGATCACCGAGGCGATGAAGCTCGCGGCCGCCCACGCGATCGCTGACCTCGTCGAGGAGCCGAGTGTCGAGTGCATCGTGCCCTCGGTGTTCCAGGAGGGCGTCGCCGACGCCGTTGCCTCAGCCGTGGTGGCCCTGGCCAGGAGTGGCAGGTGAGCTGACCCCGGTGGTGGGCGGACGGCATCCGGACCAGGGATGCCGTCCGCCCGCCGTCAGCGGGGGAGTTCGGCGAGGGTGGCCGCCCAGGCCGTGCACGCGGCGTAGGTCGGGAGGAGACCGGACGCCGCCGCGTCGGCGAGGGTCGGGGCCGCCTCGTCCTTGGCCGACAGCAGCGGCTCGATGCCGTCGGGCAGGGTGAGGGCGACCTCGGCGTCCAGCGGGTGGATGCCGTGCTCGCCGGTCGGGTTGTAGGTGGCCGTGCAGAGGTACATGGCCGTGGTGTCGTCCTCGAGCGCGCAGAACGCGTGCCCCAGCCCCTCGGAGAGGTACACCGCCCGCCGGTCGGTGGTGTCGAGGGTGACCGCTTCCCACTGCCCGAACGTGGGGGAGCCCACCCGCACGTCGATGACGTAGTCGACGAGGGACCCGGTCAGGGCCGTCACGTACTTGCCCTGCCCGGGGGGGACGTCGGCGAAGTGGATGCCACGGACCGTGCCCCGCGCCGAGACCGAGACGTTGGTCTGCACGATGTCCGGCCGGTGCCCGAGGTGCTCGGCGAGGCGGTCGCCACGGAAGGATTCGAGGAAGACCCCCCGGTCGTCGGGGAACTGCCGCGGGGTGACGACGAAGGCGCCAGCGATGGACAGCGGCTCGATGTGCATCAGGAGCCCGACCGTCCCCGCGCGAGGCAGGCGTGCAGGTAGGTCCCGTACCCCGACTTCAGGAGGTCGTCACCGAGGGCGGAGAACGCCTCGTCGTCGATCCAGCCGGCCCGCCAGGCGATCTCCTCGACGCAGCCGATCTTGTAGCCCTGCCGGGCCTCGACGACGTGGACGAACTGGCTGGCGTCCATCAGGCCCTCGAAGGTGCCGGTGTCGAACCACGCCGTGCCGCGGGGCAGCACGGTCACGGTGAGGTCGCCGCGGCGCAGGTAGGTCTCGTTGACCGCAGTGATCTCCAGCTCACCTCGGGGGCTGGGCTCGAGGCTGCGCGCGATCTCGACGACGTCGTTGTCGTAGAAGTACAGGCCCGGCACGGCGTACTCCGATCGGGGGTTCTCGGGCTTCTCCTCGATGGAGAGCACGGTTCCGTCGGCGGCGAACTCGACGACACCGTAGGCCGAGGGCTCGCTCACGTGGTAGGCGAAGATGTGGCCCCCGCGCACGTCGGTGAGCGAGCGCAGCGCGGTGCCGAGGCCGGTGCCGTGGAAGATGTTGTCGCCGAGCACGAGGCCGACCGAGTCGCTGCCGATGAAGTCCGCGCCGATGACGAAGGCCTGGGCGAGTCCGTCGGGGCTCGGCTGCACGGCGTACGACAGCTCGATGCCCCAGGCGCTGCCGTCGCCGAGGAGGCGCTGGAACTGCTCGAGGTCCTGCGGGGTCGTGATGAGCAGGACCTCGCGGATCCCGGCCATCATCAACGTCGACAGCGGGTAGTACACCATCGGCTTGTCGTACACCGGCATGAGCTGTTTCGAGATGCCCCGGGTGATCGGGTGCAGTCGCGTACCGGAGCCGCCGGCGAGGATGATGCCCTTCATGGGCCCGAGCCTAGTCGGCGGGGCCGACGGCGCGCGGCCACTACCCTTGGCGCCATGAAGGTCCTCGTCACCGGCGGCGCCGGGTTCATCGGCAGCAACTTCGTCCACCTCACCCTCGCGACCCGTCCGGACGTGCAGGTCACGGTGCTCGATGCACTCACCTACGCCGGGTCGACGGACTCGCTGTCCGGGGTCGTCGACCGGTTGACGTTCGTCGAGGGGGACGTCGCGGATGCCGCTGTCGTCGACCCGCTCGTCGCCGACGCCGACGTGGTCGTGCACTTCGCCGCCGAGTCGCACAACGACAACTCGCTCGAGGACCCGAGCCCGTTCGTGCGCACCAACCTCATCGGCACGTTCACCCTGCTCGAGGCCACTCGCCGGCACGACGTGCGCTACCACCACATCTCCACCGACGAGGTCTACGGCGACCTCGAGCTCGACGACCCGAAGAAGTTCACCGAGGACACCCCGTACAACCCGAGCTCGCCCTACTCCTCGACCAAGGCCGGCTCCGACCTGCTCGTGCGGGCGTGGGTGCGCTCGTTCGGTCTGCGCGCGACGATCTCGAACTGCTCGAACAACTACGGCCCGCGCCAGCACGTCGAGAAGTTCATCCCGCGCCAGATCACCAACGTCCTCGACGGGGTCCGGCCCAAGCTCTACGGCGCCGGTCTCAACGTGCGCGACTGGATCCACGTCGACGACCACAACGAGGCGGTCTGGACGATCATCGACAAGGGCGTCATCGGCGAGACCTACCTCATCGGGGCCGACGGTGAGGTCAACAACCGCGACGTCGTGCGGATGATCCTCGAGCTGATGGGTCAGGAGCCCGACGCGTACGACCACGTGACCGACCGGGCCGGGCACGACATGCGGTACGCCATCGAGGCGGGTCGGCTGCGCTCCGAACTCGGCTGGTCGCCCCGCTACGAGAGCTTCCGCGACGGTCTCGCCGCGACGATCGAGTGGTACCGCGAGAACGAGGCGTGGTGGCGCCCCCAGAAGGACGCCACCGAGGCCAGGTACGCCCGCACCCAGAAGGTCGTGGCCCCCTGATGGCTCGCTGGTTCGTCGCCGGTGCCGCAGGAATGCTCGGTCAGGACCTGCGCGCGGTCCTCGAGGACGCCGGGCACGTGGTCACCCGTGCTGACCTTCCCGGCCTCGACATCCTCGACCCCGCCCAGTGCGCCGAGCAGGTGGCCGGACACGACGTCGTCGTGAACTGTGCCGCGTACACCGCGGTGGATGCCGCGGAGAGCGACGAGGCCCGAGCCTTCGCCGTGAACGCGGTCGGTGCCGCGAACCTCGCCACCGCGGCCGAGCGGGCGGGCGCCGCCATGGTCCAGATCTCGACCGACTACGTCGTCGCCGGTTCGGGCGACGAACCGTACGCCGCCGACGCACCCGTCGCCCCGGCATCCGCCTACGGCCGTACCAAGGCGGCGGGGGAGTGGGCGGTTCGCGCGAACTGCTCGCGCTCGTGGATCGTGCGCACCGCCTGGCTCTACGGCGCCGGCGGCAAGAACTTCCCGGCGACGATGCAGCGACTGGCCGGTGAGCGCGAGACCCTGACCGTCGTGGCCGACCAGGTCGGGCAACCGACGTGGACCGTCGACCTGGCTGAGGCCATCGTGCGGATCGTCGACGCAGGCGCCCCCTTCGGCATCTGGCACGGGACGTCGTCCGGCGAGTGCTCGTGGTTCGACCTGGCGCGTGCGGTGTTCGAGGAGCTGGGGCTGGACCCGCAGCGGGTGACACCGATCGCGACCGAGGACTTCCCGCTGCCGGCGCCGCGACCGGCGTACAGCGTGCTGTCGCACGACATGTGGGAGACGGCCGGCGTGCAGCCCCTGCCGCACTGGCGCGATGCCCTGCACCGGTCGGCCCCGACGGTCCTGTCGCCCTGAACGCATTCCGTGTGACCCGCAACGGGGCGCAGGATGCGGCGGGGTCGTAGGGTCAGGTCATGCTCGCCGTGACCTGCACCAGCCAGTCGATGACCGACCCCCTGACCGGCCTGACCGTCGGTGAACGCCCCGACCCGATCGTCCCCGACGGGTGGACCACGGTGCGACTGCGCACCGCGGCGCTCAACCACCACGACGTGTGGTCCCTGCGGGGGGTGGGGCTGCCCGCGGATCGGCTGCCGATGGTGCTCGGGTGTGACGGTGCGGGGGTCGACGCCGACGGCAACGAGGTGCTCGTCCACGCGGTCGTCTCGTCCCCCGGGTGGGCCGGTGACGAGACGCTCGACCCCCGGCGCAGCCTGCTCTCCGAGGTGCACGACGGCACGCTCGCCGAGGTCGTCGCCGTGCCGACCCGCAACCTCGTCCCCAAGCCCGAGGGGCTGTCCTGGGAGCACGCGGCCTGCCTGCCCACGGCGTGGCTCACGGCCTACCGGATGCTGTTCACCAACGCAGACGTCCAGCCCGGTTCGACCGTGCTCGTCCAGGGGGCCGCCGGTGGCGTGGCCACCGCTCTGGTGCAGCTGGGCTCGGCGGCCGGGCTGCGGGTGTGGGTCACGAGCCGAGACGCGGCCCGTGGTGAGCAGGCGCTCGCCCTGGGGGCCGACCAGGCGTTCACGAGCGGGGCCCGCCTTCCCGAGCGCGTCGATGCCGTCATGGAGACCGTCGGTGCCGCGACGTGGTCGCACTCGGTCAACAGCCTGCGACCCGGGGGCACGATCGTCATCTCGGGCGCGACCTCGGGCGACGCACCGACCAAGGCGGAGCTGACCAAGATCTTCTTCAAGCAGCTTCGTGTCATCGGGTCGACGATGGGGACGCGAGACGAGCTCGAACGGCTCTCCCGGTTCGTCGTCGACGCCGGCATCGAGCCGCTCGTGGACTCGGTGCTGCCGCTCGCGGACGCCCGGGAGGGTTTCGAGGCGATGGTGGCCGGCCGGGTGAGCGGCAAGGTCGTCTTCTCGATCTGATCACACCTCGCCGCGGTCGAGGCTACTGGGCGGTAACCTGAGGGTCCCCATCCACTACCTGCCATCAGGAGCCACCGTGAACGTGACGTCCACCGAGCACACGGTGACCCTTCACGGGCACACCTTCTCCTACGGCGACAGCGGTAGTGGCCCGGCGCTGCTGTTCATCCACGGCATCCTCGGGAGCCAGCGCCAGTGGGCCCACCTCGTCGACCGGCTGGACGAGGACCACCGCGTCATCGTCCCGGACCTGTTCGGCCACGGTGAGTCGGCCAAGCCGATGGGGGACTACTCCCTCGGGGCGCACGCCGCGACCCTTCGGGACCTGCTGGACCGGCTCGAGATCGAGCGGGTGACGCTCGTCGGGCACTCGCTCGGCGGCGGCATCGCCATGGTGTTCTCCTACCTGTTCCCCGAGCGGGTCGAGCGACTCGTGCTCGTCTCCAGCGGTGGGCTCGGGCGTGAGGTCAGCCCCCTGCTGCGCTCAGCCGCCCTCCCGGGTGCCGAGTACGTGCTGCCGGTCATCGCGTCCGGCTGGATGCGCGACCGCCTGGCCTCGGCCGGCCGTGCCCTGCAGAAGGTCGGGGTGCACCCGGGCTCCGACATCACCCAGGTGTGGCACGGCTTCACCTCCCTCGGGGACGCCGACACCCGCCGGGCCTTCCTCGCCACGACCCGGGCGGTCATCGACCCGGGTGGCCAGAGCGTCACCGCCCACGACTACCTGCCCGAGGTCGCCCCCACCCCCACCCTCGTCGTCTGGGGCACCAAGGACCGGATGATCCCCGCGTGGCACGCGGCCTCGGCGACGTCGTCGATCCCCGAGTGCCGGGTCGAGCTGTTCCAGGGTGCCGGGCACTTCCCCCACCTCGACGACCCCGACCGGTTCGCCGACCTGGTGCGCGAGTTCGTCACCGCCCCTGCAGGCTGATCGTCAGGCGATCTGCAGCCACGGGCCCCAGCCGTGGTGCAGCACGAGCCACGCGATGAGGCCGTAGCCGGCCTGCCCCGGGTGGTGGGCGACGCGGCTCGCGGCCAGGTCGGTGCGCCACTGGTCGTGGCCGGCCAGCGGGGCGAACGAGTCGACGAACGGGACGTCACGCCGGCTGCACACGTCGGCCTGCGCCTCGACGAGCACCTCGAGTCGGGAGTTGAGGTCGGCGTCGTCGGTCGGCGCAGGGCTGACGACGAACGTGCCGACCCCCGCGGTCGCAGCGTCATCGAGCAGGTTCGCGAGGTTGAGCCGGTGCCGCGCGAGGGAGATGCCCTGAAGCACGTCGTTGGTGCCGACGGAGACGACGATGCGCCGTTCGCTGCGCCCTGACCACCGTGACGGGACCTCGGTGGTCCAGCGGTGCAGCACGTCGGCGGAGGTGTCGCCGCGCACCCCCAGGTTGTAGGCCGTGAGCTCGAGGTCGGGGTGCTGGGTGCGGCCGACCACCCGGGTCACCCACCCCTGACCCTTGGGGTCGCCGACCCCCGCGACGAGTGAGCCACCGAGGAAGACCAGCGCGAGGTCGCGCGGACCCTCGGCGACGACCTGGGCCTCGGCGCTCGGCCGGAACTCGAGGGGGGCCTGGCCCTCGTCGGGGTGTTCGTACGACATCAGCGGGTCACTCGTCCTCATCGTCCAGTCGCGCCAGCCAGGTGGCCAGCCGCTCCACGGGCACCTCGAAGTCCGGGTGGAGGTCGACGAACGTGCGCAGCTGCTCCGCCAGCCAGTCGAACGTGACCTCCTCGTCGCCGCGGCGGGTCTGGAGCTCCTCGATGCCACGGTCGGTGAAGTACACGGTGTGAGGTTACCCGCCCGCGGTCGGACGCCGTGCGCCCGGGCGGCGCACGGCATCCGGCGTGTCGACCATCAGCGGTCGAAGGCGCGGGCGATCAGGTCGGCCTGCTCGATCTGGTGCTTCTTCGTCGACCCGGTCGCCGGAGAGGCGGAAGCCGGGCGGCACACCACCGTGGGCATCCGGTTCTCACCGAGTGCCTGCAGGGCCTCGGGCAGGTTCAGCGCGAGGAACGGCCAGGCGCCCTGGTTCTTGGGCTCGTCCTGGACGATGACGACCTCGGCGCCCGGGTACTTCGCCAACTCCTCGGCGAGGTCGGCGGCGGGCAACGGGTAGTACTGCTCCAGACGCAGGATCGCCGTCGAGGTGTCACCGCGCTGATCGCGTTCGGCGAGCAGATCGTAGACGACCTTGCCGGCGGCGATGAGCACGCGGGTCACCTCGCCCGAGGTCGCCCCCGGCGTGTCGCCCATCACCGGCCGGAAGCCGCCGGTGGTGAAGTCCTCCGGGGCCGAGCTCGCGGCCTTCAGGCGCAGCATCGACTTCGGCGTGAAGACGATGAGCGGGCGGCGCGGGCGCGCGTAGGCCTGACGGCGCAGCAGGTGGAAGTAGGACGCCGGGGTCGAGGGGTAGGCCACGGTCATGTTGCCCTCGGCGCACATCGTGAGGAAGCGCTCGATGCGGGCCGAGGAGTGGTCCGGGCCCTGGCCCTCGTAGCCGTGGGGCAGCAGCAGGACGACCGAGGACCGCTGGCCCCACTTCTGCTCCGAGCTCGAGATGAACTCGTCGACGATCGTCTGGGCGCCGTTGAAGAAGTCGCCGAACTGCGCCTCCCACAGCACGAGGGCGTCCGGCCGCTCGACCGAGTAGCCGTACTCGAAGCCCATCGCGGCGAACTCGGAGAGCAGGCTGTCGTAGACCCAGAACTTGCCCTGGCCCTCCCCGAGGTAGAGCAGGGGGGTCCACTCGGCGGCGTTCTCCTTGTCGATGAGCACCGCGTGCCGCTGCACGAAGGTGCCGCGGCGGCTGTCCTGGCCGGCGAGGCGCACCGGGGTGCCGTCGATGAGGAGGGAACCGAAGGCGAGCAGCTCACCGGTGCCCCAGTCGATCCCGCCCTCCCGCGTGCTCGCGGCGCGCTTCTCGAGCATCTGCTTGAGCTTGGGGTGCACGGTGAACCCCGGCGGGATGTCGATGAAGGCGTCGCCGAGGCGGGTGAGCATCTCCGGGCTGATGGCCGTGTGCGTCGACGAGTGCTTGGTGCGGTCGGCACCTCGGGTCTGCGCCGCCGGCGGCTCCAGACCGGTGTGGCCCTCGACGTCGGTGCCCGAGTACGCCGTGTCGGCCGGTTCGGCCTCGGCTTCCTTGAGCGCCGCCTTGGTCTCGACGAAGACCCGCTCGAGCTGCTGCTGGTAGTCGCGCAGCACCACTCCGGCGTCCTCGACGGTGATGTCACCACGGCCGATGAGGGACTCGGTGTAGAGCTTGCGGACGCTGCGCTTGGCCTCGATGAGGTTGTACATCAGCGGCTGGGTCATCGACGGGTCGTCGCCCTCGTTGTGACCGCGGCGGCGGTAGCAGACCATGTCGATGACGACGTCCTTGCGGAACTCCTTGCGGAACTCGTAGGCGAGCTCGGCCACGCGCACGCACGCCTCGGGGTCGTCGCCGTTGACGTGGAAGATCGGCGCCTGGATCATCCGGGCCACGTCGGTGGAGTACGTCGAGGAGCGTGACGAGCTCGGCGAGGTCGTGAAGCCGACCTGGTTGTTGATGACGACGTGCACCGTTCCGCCGGTGCGGTAGCCGCGCAGCTGCGAGAGGTTGAGCGTCTCGGCGACGACTCCCTGCCCGGCGAAGGCGGCGTCACCGTGCAGCAGCACGGGCAGGACGGTGAAGTCCTCACCGGCGAGGTTGAGGCGGTCCTGCTTGGCCCGCACGATGCCTTCGAGCACCGGGTTGACGGCCTCGAGGTGCGAGGGGTTGGCGGCGAGGTAGACCTTGGTGGTCGAGCCGTCCTCACCGGTGAAGGTGCCCTCGGTGCCGAGGTGGTACTTCACGTCACCCGACCCCTGGACCGATCGGGGGTCCTGCTTGCCCTCGAACTCGCGGAAGATCTGTCCGTAGGACTTGCCCGCGATGTTGGCGAGGACGTTCAGACGGCCGCGGTGCGGCATCCCGATGCAGACCTCGTGCAGCTTGTCCTCGGCGGCCCGCGAGAGCACCCGGTCGAGCAGCGCGATGACGGACTCGCCACCTTCGAGGGAGAAGCGCTTCTGCCCGACGAACTTGGTCTGCAGGAAGGTCTCGAACGCCTCCGCCGCGTTCAGCCGGCGCAGGATGCGCAGCTGCTCCTCACGGGTGGTTTTGGCGTAGCCGACCTCGATCTTCTGCTGGATCCACTGGCGCTGCTCGGGGTCCTGGATGTGCATGTACTCCACGCCGATGGAGCGGCAGTACGAGTCGCGCAGGATGCCCAGGATCTTGCGCAGCTTCAGGAACGGCTGTCCGCCGAAGCCACCCGTCGCGAAGGTGCGATCGAGGTCCCACAGGGTCAGGCCGTGGGTCGTGACGTCGAGGTCCTCGTGGCGGCGCTGCTTGTACTCGAGCGGGTCGGTGTCGGCCATGAGGTGGCCCCGCACGCGGTAGGCGTGGATGAGCTCCTGGACGCGCGCGACCTTGTTGATGTCGTCGTCGTGCGAGGTGTCGACGTCCTGCACCCAGCGGATCGGCTCGTAGGGGATGCGCAGGCTCTCGAAGATCTCGTCGTAGAAGCCGTGCTCGCCGAGCAGCAACGAGTGCACGATGCGCAGGAAGTCGCCGGACTGGGCGCCCTGGATGATGCGGTGGTCGTAGGTGCTCGTGAGGGTGAGGATCTTGCTCACGGCGTTGCGGTTGAGCGTCTCCAGGCTCGCGCCGGCCCACTCGGCCGGGTACTCCAGCGCCCCGACGCCGATGATCGTGCCCTGGCCCTGCATGAGCCGCGGCACCGAGTGCACCGTGCCGATGGTGCCGGGGTTGGTCAGCGAGATCGACGTGCCCTGGAAGTCCTCGACCGTCAGCTTGCCCGCACGGGCCTTCTTGACCATTTCCTCGTAGGCGGTCCAGAAGTGCGCGAAGTCCATCGTCTCGGCGGCCTTGATCGACGGCACGAGCAGGCTGCGGGTGCCGTCGGGCTTGGCCAGGTCGATGGCCAGGCCGAGGTTGACGTGCGCGGGGGTGATCAGCACCGGCTTGCCCGCGGCGTCGTGGCCGAAGCCGTTGTTCATCGCGGGCATGACGCCCAGTGCCTTGACGAGTGCGTAGCCGATGATGTGGGTGAAGCTCACCTTGCCGCCGCGGCTGCGGGCGAGGTGGTTGTTGATGACGATGCGGTTGTCGATGAGCAGCTTCGCCGGGACCGCTCGCACCGACGTCGCGGTGGGCACCTGGAGCGAGGACTCCATGTTGGTGACGACCCGGGCGCTCGCCCCGCGGATCGGGGTGTGGGCGGCGTCGCCGAGCGGACCCGAGGCCTGGGGCGCGGCCGCCTCGCGAGGCTTGGGGGTGGATGCCGCAGGGGCGGGTTCGTTGCGCGCGGGCGCGGGGGCAGGCGCGGATGCCGCGGGCGCGGCTGCCGCTGCAGGCGCGGGCGCCGCTGCGGGCGGGGGAGTGGCGGCCTTGGCAGCCGGCGTTGAACCGTTGGCAGGCGGTGCGGTGGGCGTGGCAGCAGGAAGCGGTGCGGCGGCAGCCGGAGCAGCGGGAGCAGCAGCGGGCGCGGCACGGGTGGCCGCGGCCGCGGCGCCCCGTCCCAGCGCGGCCTCACCCGGCGCGTAGTCCTTGAAGAAGTCCCACCACGCTCGGTCGACGCTGTTCTTGTCCTTTTGGTATTGCTCGTACAGCTCGTCGACCAGCCATTCGTTGGGTCCGAAGGTCGTGAGGGGGTCGCTGGACGGGGACTGCTCGGCCACGGAGGATGCGCCTCTTTCTGGGCTCGGCTCTGAGGGTGGTCCGGCCTAGGGTATCCCCGCTCCCGGGGCGACAGCGGCCCGAAAGGATGAGCGGTTGACCACGTGCGACGGCCGGTATGCCGCACGGGCGGCATACCGGCCGCCGACACCGGCGCTGAGGGGGCTCAGCTGATGTCGGCCCGGGTCGTGCGCCAGATGCCGAACCCGGAGAGCAGCGCCGCGTACCCGGCCAGCACCAGCGCCGCTGCCCACCACTCGAGCCGGACCTCGTCGGGTGATGACTGCACCGCGTTGACCACGGCATTGGTGGCGGACGTCGGCATGTACTGGGCGATGTTCTCGCGGCCGAACTCCCAGAAGGTCATCGCGAAGTTCAGCAACGGCTCCACGATCCAGGCGACACCGATGCCGATGAGCAGCGCCGCGACCTGGTTGGGAATGAGGATGCCGATCCCCAGCCCGATCAGCGCCCACAACCCGAGCACGAGCAGGCTCAGGGCAAGAGCCCGAAGCACTTCGGTGGACGGGAACGGGTCCTGCCCGCGCAGGTTGAGGATGATCGCGCCGACGCTGACCGAGCCGAGCAGGCTGATGAGGCCGTAGACGACGCCGATGCCGAGCAGGGCCACCACCTTGGCGAGCATGGCCCTGAGGCGCTTGGGCGTGGAGAGCAGGGTCGACGTGATCGTCTTGTGCCGGTACTCGCCACCGATCTGCAACACGCCGATCGTCAACAGGAGCAGGTAGCCGACACCCAGCCCGCCCAGGTAGACCGAGTTCGCGATCTGGGTGGCGTCGCCGGTCGGTGCGCCCGGGGTCCCCTCGAGCGCGGCCTCGCTCGTCAGGAGGAACCCGAACAGTGCGGCGAAGGCGGCGCCGGCGAGGAAGATGCCGACGGCCATGCCCCACCACAGACGGGTGGTGAAGAACTTGCGGAACTCGCTGCGGATCGCGGGGATCACAGGTTCGCCCCTTCCCGGCCGATGACGGCATCCTGCTCGGCAGGTGCAACGCCTCCGGTCACCTCGTTGCGGTTGGTGCCCTCGGTGAGCTGGAAGAACAGCGCCTCGAGGTCGGCCTTGCGCGGCTGGAGCCCGTAGATCGGCAACCCGGCCCGCAGGGCCACGTCACCGATGAGGCGCAGGTCGGTGGTGTCGGCGACGAGCGAGCCGTTGTCGTCGACGGTGCTCGTGACGTCGGCGACGCGAAGCGCGCCGGCGAGCCGGCCGGCATCCGAGGTCTTCACGACGGCACCCGGGGTGCCCTCGAGGTCGGCGATCGAGCCCGAGCGGACGAGCCGACCGTTGGCGATGATGACGACCTCGTCGACCGTCTGCTGCACCTCGGCCAGCAGGTGGCTGGAGACGAGGATCGTCTTGCCCTCGCTGCTGAGGTGCCGCAGGAACCCGCGCAGCCAGCGGATGCCTTCGGGGTCCAGGCCGTTGGACGGCTCGTCGAGGACGAGCACCTTCGGGTCACCGAGCAACGCGGCTGCCAGGCCGAGGCGCTGGCGCATGCCCATGCTGTACTCACCCGCGCGCTTGCGGGCCGCGGCCGGGATACCGGTGAGCTCGAGCAGTTCGTCGACGCGCCCCAGGGGGATCGATCCGGCATCGGCCAGCACACGCAGGTGGTCGCGGCCGCTGCGGCCCGGGTGGAAGTTCGTGGCCTCGAGCGCCGCCCCCACGGTGCCCAGGGGGTTCGGCAGGTCGACGTACCGGTGCCCGTCGATCGTGGCCGTGCCGCTGGTGGCATTCACGAGGCCGAGGATCATTCGCAGGCTGGTGGTCTTGCCGGCGCCGTTGGGCCCGAGGAAGCCGGTGATCCGGCCGGGCTCGACGTCGAAGCTGAGGTCGTCGACGGCGACGAAGGACCCGAAGCGCTTCGTCAGCCCCCGGACCTCGATTCGTGCACCGTCGCTGGTGGTGGCGCTCATCCGCGCACTCGTGGTGTCATGCCTCGATCCTGTCAGGCTCAGGTGGCGAGAGGGTCAACCCGGCGGTGGAACCGGGTCCACCTCGCGGTGGAGCGGTGTCTCGGGATGCAGGCCGAGGGTCCCTGCTCGCCTACGATGGGGCGACTATGACCGAATGGTTGCTGCTGCTCCTCGGCGTCGTCCTCACGGTCGGCACCGCCTTCTTCGTCGCGGCTGAGTTTTCGCTCGTGGCCCTGGACCGGCCCACCGTGCAGAAGGCCGTGGATGCCGGTGAGAAGGGGGCCCGGTCCGTTCTCACCTCGCACCGGCAGCTGTCGACCCAGTTGTCCGCGTGCCAGCTCGGCATCACGCTGACCACGCTGATCCTCGGGTTCATCGCGAGCCCGTCGATCGGTGCCCTGCTGACGGGGCCGCTGCTCAGCCTCGGACTCAGCGACGCCGTCGCCAGTTCGACCGCCTCCGTGCTGGCCATGGTCATCGCGACGTTGTTCTCGATGATCGTCGGCGAGATGGTGCCCAAGACCCTCGCCATCTCCCTCCCACTGGCGACGGCCAAGATCTCCGCCGCGCCAGTGCGCTGGTTCGGCATCTCGATGAAGCCGATGATCGCCCTGCTCAACGGGGTCGCCAACCGCACTCTGCGGGCGCTCGGCATCGAGCCGCAGGAAGAGCTCTCCGCCGCCCGCAGCCCTGCCGAGCTCGCATCGCTCATCCGGTCGTCCGCCGAGGCGGGCACGCTCGATGTCGGCACCGCCAGGCTGGTCACGGCATCCCTCGGTTTCGCCGACCAGACCGCCGCCGACGTCATGACACCGCGCTCGCGGGCAACGTCGATCGATCGGGTGGCGACCGCGGCCGAGCTGGTGGCCCTGGCTCGCCGCACCGGCCACTCCCGCTTCCCCGTCGTCGGCTCGGACTGGGACGACATCGACGGCATCGTGCACGTGAAGAAGGCCATCGCCGTGCCCTACGACCGCCGCGGGGACGTGCCGGTCTCGGCGCTGATGGTGCCACCCGTGCTCGTCCCCGAGACGCTGCGCCTCGACCCGTTGCTCGTCCAGCTGCGCGAGGGCGGCATGCAGCTCGCCGTCGTCGTGGACGAGTACGGCGGCACGTCGGGCATCGTCACGCTCGAGGACCTCGTCGAGGAGATCGTCGGTGAGGTCAGCGACGAGCACGACCGCTCCCAGACCACCGCGCGGGCGCTGAAGGACGGGTCGTGGACCGTTCCAGGCCTCTGGCGCCCCGACGAGGTGCGCTCGCGGGTCGGGGCCGCCGTGCCCGAGGGTGCGGCCTACGAGACCATCGGCGGGTGGGTCATGGCCGAGCTCGGCCGCGTGCCCATGGTGGGTGACGAGGTCGTCGTCGACGGCTGGACCGTTCGCGTGCTCGACATGGACGGGCACCGGGTCGACCGACTTCGCCTGCGGCCACCCGTGGCCCCTGTGGGTGAGGATGCCGTCCGCAGCGGTTCCGCTGCCGCCCGCACCCACGCGGGGGGTGCGGCATGAGTGTGACCACGATCCTGCTCACCGTGGCGCTGCTCGCCGCCAACGGCTTCTTCGTCGGTGCCGAGTTCGCCGCGATGTCCGCCCGCCGCAGCCAGCTGGAGCCTCTCGCCGAGGCAGGGAGCAAGCGGGCACAGACGGCACTGGACGCCATGCAGCACACCGGCATCCTGCTCGCCACGTGCCAGCTCGGCATCACCGTGTGCTCCGTGCTGCTCGGTGCCATCTCGGAGGCTGCGCTGCACCACGCGCTGACGCCGATCTTCGAGGACCTCGGCCTCTCGTCGGTCGTCGCGGACGTCGTGGCTCTCGGCCTGGCCCTCGGCCTCATCGTCTTCCTGCACGTCGTCTACGGCGAGATGATCCCCAAGAACATCTCGATCGCCCGCCCGGAGCGCTCCGCCCTGGCCCTCGTGCCACCGCTGGTGATGGTCTCCAAGATCGTCGCGCCGATCATCCACGCGATGGACTGGCTGTCCAAGGCGCTGATCCGGCTGTTCGGCGTCGAACCCAAGGACGAGCTGGCCACGGCCTTCACCGCCGAGGAGGTCGCGCACATCCTCAACGAGTCGCGCGACGAAGGCCTGGTCGAGGACGAGCACTACGAGCGGCTCGGCGCGGCGCTGGAGTTCAGCGACAAGGACGCCGCCGACGTCGGTGTGCCGGTCTCCTCGCTCATCACCGTGGGCCCCGAGGCGACCCCGGCCGACATCGAGCGGCTCGTGGCCAAGCACGGGTTCTCCCGCTTCCCGGTGCGGGACGCCGCGGGGGACCTCGGCGGCTACCTGCACCTCAAGGACGTGCTGTACGCCGACGAGACGGAGCGGGGCGAGCCGGTTCCGGCCAAGCGCGTGCGCCGGATGGCCAACGTCCGCCGCGACGACGAGGTCGAGATGGTGCTCGGGGTCATGCAGGCCACGGGTTCGCACCTGGCCCGGGTCGTCGCGGCCGACGGCTCGGTCGTCGGCGTGGTGTTCCTCGAGGACGTCCTCGAAGAGCTCGTCGGCGAGGTCTCGGACGCCTCGCAGCGCTGACCCCCCGGGCTTGGGAACGGGCTCGGGCCAGGGCTGGGCTCATCGCTCACCGACCGTCTCGTGGCAGCCCTTGCCGTCGGCCGGTTCCCGGAGGACCATGACGGGATGAGGGGGCTTCGGGCGGTGCTCGCGCTGGCGCTGGTGCTCGCCCTGGGTGGGTGCGGTGCGTCGGGCGGGTTCCCGGGGCTGGGGAGCGGTGGGGAGTGCCCGGGCGTCGCGCGGCCGCTGTCCGAGCTCAGCACGTCCGCGGACTCCGCGAACGTGTTCCTGTACGTCACCAACCAGTCCTTCGAGGACCCCGTCGTGAGGGTGGTCGTCGACGTCGAGGATCAGACGGTGGTGGATCAGGCTTTCGACGTGTGTGGTCAGCACAACTGGGTTGCCTTTCCGCTGGCGCTGCCCACCGGGTGGCACGACCTCTCGATCAGCACCCACGGTGACGTCGTCACCCGGTCCCGGGTCGACGTCCCGCCGTCGCCGGGCAAGCGGTGGGTCGTGGTGTCCTACTGGACCGACCCGGAGCGGTCGGTGGACGTGAACGTGAGCAGCGAGCCAGTCGGCTTCGCCTGACTCGACTCACGCGAGCCCTTGTGTGCTCCCAGTGGCGACGCCTGTTGGCAGGCCCGGGGCCCCCGGCAGGAGCCGCCGGGCGTTGTGCCCCCGGCAGGAGCCGCCGTCGCAGCCCGCTCCTTCGTCGCGGTCTGCTCCGGCTCCCCATAATCCTGCCGGGGTCCCAGCTCGGCCGCGCTGGCGCGCGTCCGTTCGGTGCCCCCGGCAGGATTCGAACCTGCGCTCCCGCCTCCGGAGGGCGGTGCTCTATCCCCTGAGCTACGGGGGCCGGTGATGGCCCGCGCCGAGAATCTCCGAGGAGTTACCAAGCGCCCGGTGAGGTTACCAGCCTAGGGTGGGCGACATGCAATCCGGCAGGGGAGCCGAGCACGTAGCGCCGTTGGTCCTGGTGTGTGACGACACCGAGCCGATCCGTCGACTGCTCCGCATCAATCTCGAGTTGGCCGGCTTCCGGGTGGAGGAGGCCGCCGACGGTCATGCCGCGATGGCGCGCCTGATCGACCCGGAGGCGCAGCGCCCGTCCGTCATCGTCCTGGACTCCCAGATGGCGCCCTACGACGGGTGGTGGGCGATCGCCGCGATCCGTTCCCACCCGCGTCTGGACCCGGTGCCGGTCGTCCTGCTCACGGCGGCCGTCATCGCCCACGACGCACCCGAGGCGAGCGACGCCGGCTTCGACGCCTTCGTCGCCAAACCCTTCGACCCCGACGAACTCATCGCCGCCGTCTCACGGCTCGCGGAGCGGGGCAGAGGCACCCAGCCGCGTCGATAGAATCGGGCGGGTGACCCCCGAACAGCTCTCGGCCGCGATCCGCGCCGCTCTCCAGTCCGCCGTCGACGCAGGTGACCTCTCGATCACCGTGCCCGCCGAGGTCAGGGTCGAGCGTCCGCGCAACCGCGATCACGGGGACTGGTCGACCAACATCGCCCTCCAGCTCGCCAAGGGCGCGGGCATCCCCCCGCGCGACCTCGCGACGGCGCTCGCGACGCACCTCGCCTCGGTGACCGGGGTTCAGTCCGTCGACGTCGCAGGCCCCGGCTTCCTCAACATCACCCTCGAGGCCGCGAGCGCCGGCGAGCTGGCGCGCGCCATCGTCGAGGCGGGCCCGACGTTCGGGCACGGCACCACCGAGGCGGGCCGCGTGGTGAACCTGGAGTTCATCTCGGCCAACCCGACCGGGCCCCTGCACATCGGGCACACCCGGTGGGCGGCCCTCGGCGACGCGATGCGCCGGCTCCTCGTCGCGGCCGGGGCGCAGGTCGCGGCCGAGTACTACATCAACGATGCCGGTGCGCAGATGGACAAGTTCGGCGCCTCGGTCCTGGCGCGCGCCAAGGGTCAGGAGCCCCCGGAGGACGGCTACCCGGGCGCCTATGTCGCCGACCGGGCCGCCGAGGTCCTCGCGCAGCGACCCGACCTGCTCGAGCTCGACGAGGCGGATGCCGCGGTGCTGGCTCGCGACCTCGGTTACGTGGCGCAGCTGGCCGCCATCCAGCGCACCCTCGACGGGTTCGGGGTGCACTTCGACGTGTGGTTCTCCGAGCGGGGGCTGCACGACGGGGGCGCGGTCGAGCAGGCCGTGGCCCGGCTGCGCGAGCAGGGCCACGTGTTCGACCACGAGGGAGCGGTGTGGCTGCGCACGACAGACTTCGGCGACGACAAGGACCGTGTCCTCATCCGGGCCGACGGCACCCCGACCTACTTCGCCGCCGACGCTGCGTACTACCTGAGCAAGAAGGACCGCGGCTTCGACGAGAAGATCTACCTGCTCGGCGCTGACCACCACGGCTACATCAACCGGCTCAAGGCGATCGCGGCGTGCGCGGGCGATGACCCCGAGCACAACATCGAGGTCAAGATTGGCCAGCTCGTCTCCATCGCGGGGGAGCGCATGGGCAAGCGGCTCGGCAACGCGATCTACATGGACGAGCTGCTCGAGTGGATCGGTTCGGATGCCGTCCGGTACTCGCTGGCGCGGTACCCGGCGGACAGCCCGCTCTCCCTCGACGGTGAGGAGCTGCGCAAGCAGACCAACGACAACCCGGTGTTCTACGTGCAGTACGCGCACGCCCGTACGGCGAACGTGGCCCGGTTGGCGGCCGAGGACGGCGTGCACCGTGACGGCGGCTTCGACGCCGGCCTGCTCACCGACCCCACCGAGGCCGCCCTGCTGGCCGCCCTCGGCGACTTCCCGCGGGTGGTGGCCCAGGCCGCTCACCTGCTCGAACCGCACCGGGTCGCCCGCTACCTCGAGGAGCTCGCCGGTCGGTACCACAAGTGGTACGACACCTGCCGGGTGCGCCCGATGAGCGTCGACGAGGAGGTCACCGACCTGCACCGCAGCCGTCTGTGGCTCAACGACGCGACCCGCCAGGTGCTCGCCAACGGGCTCGACCTGCTCGGGGTCAGCGCCCCCGAGCGCATGTGAGGGCTGACCTATGCGCATCCACGAGGCTGGTGTCCTGCATGCCGAGGGGTACGGTGGCCCGCCGCTCTACCTGCCCACTCCCACCGACGTCATGGAGCTGCTGCCCCAGCTGTGGCCCGCCACGGTCGGCCGTGACGACGCCGGTCGCCTCACGGTGGGCGGCCTCGACGTCGTGACCCTGGCGCAGGAGCACGGCACGGCCGCCTACGTCCTGGACGAGGAGGACTTCCGCTCGCGCGCCCGCGACTTCCGCGACAGCTTCGCGGGTGCCTTCGAGCCGCTCGCGGGGGCCGACGTCTACTACGCCGGCAAGGCCTTCCTCTGCACGGCGGTCGCCCGGTGGGTCGAGGAGGAAGGGCTCAGCCTCGACGTCTGCACCGGAGGCGAGCTGGCCGTCGCGCAGCGGGTGAAGTTCCCCGGTGAGCGGATCGGCTTCCACGGCAACAACAAGAGCGTCGCGGAGGTCCGCGCGGCCCTGACCTACGGGGTGGGCCGCATCGTCGTCGACTCCTTCCAGGAGATCGAGCGCATCGCGGCGGTCGCCGCCGAGCTCGGAGTCGTCGCCCCCGTCATGGTGCGCGTGACCGTGGGTGTCGAGGCGCACACCCACGAGTTCATCGCCACCGGTCACGAGGACCAGAAGTTCGGCTTCAGCCTCGCCGGTGGTCAGGCGTTCGAGGCGGCCACGCGCATCCTCGCCCGCCCTGACGTCTTCGACCTGCTCGGCCTGCACAGCCACATCGGCAGCCAGATCTTCGACACCGGCGGCTTCGAGATGGCCGCTCACCGGCTCGTCGCGCTGCACGCCCGCATCGCCGACGAGCACGGGCACCACTGCCCCGAAATCGACCTCGGCGGCGGGTACGGCATCGCCTACACCTCGCAGCACACCCCTCTGCCGGCGAGCACGCTGGCGGGCGAGATGGCCGGCATCCTCGAACGCGAGTTCAAGGCCGTCGGCGACGGCGACCTCAGCACGCTGCCGAGGGTCTCGATCGAGCCCGGTCGCGCCATCGTCGGCCCCAGCACCTTCACCCTGTACGAGGTGGGCACCGTCAAGCCCGTCGAGGTCGGCGGCGGCCACACCCGCACCTACGTCTCGGTCGACGGCGGCATGAGCGACAACGCGCGCCCGGCGCTGTACGAGGCCGACTACTCGTGCACCCTGGCCAACCGCCGGTCCGAGGCCGGGCCGATGCTCTCTCGGGTCGTCGGACGGCACTGCGAGAGCGGTGACATCGTCGTGCTCGACGAGTACCTGCCGGCGGACGTGCAGCCCGGCGACCTCATCGCCGTCCCGGGCACGGGGGCCTACTGCCGCGCCCTGTCCAGCCAGTACAACCACACGCCGCGGCCGCCGGTCGTCGCCGTCCGTGGAGGGCGGTCACGCGTGCTCGTGCGGCGTGAGACCATCGAAGACCTGCTCGCCCTCGACGTGGCGGACGCGTGAGGATCGACAGCGAGGAGATGGACCCCACCATGGCGCACGAAACGATGGCGCACGCCACCGGTGCCCTGACGCAGGCACCTGGGCGTGCCCCCCTGCGCGTCGCGCTGCTCGGCTGCGGCGTCGTGGGTTCGGCGGTCGCGACGCGGCTCGTCGAGCACGCTTACGACCTCGCGGCGCGCGTCGGTGCCCCGCTCGAGCTCGTCGGCATCGCGGTGCGGCGCCCCCAGCGCCCGCGTCCGGACGTCCCGGTCGACCCGGCCCTGTTCACCGCGGACGCCGAGGAACTCGTCACCCGCGCCGACATCGTGATCGAGGTCATCGGCGGGATCGACCCCGCCCGCGGGCTCATCCTGCGCGCCATGGAGCACGGCGCCTCGGTGGTCTCGGCCAACAAGGCGCTGCTCGCCGAGGACGGCCCGACCCTCTACGCCGCCGCGGATGCCGCCGACGTCGACCTCTACTACGAGGCCGCCGTGGCCGGGGCCATCCCGATCCTGCGCCCCATCCGCGAGTCCCTCGCCGGTGACGACGTCCGCAAGGTGCTCGGCATCGTCAACGGCACGACGAACTTCGTCCTGGACAAGATGGACACCAGCGGTGCCGGCTTCGCCGAGACCGTCGAGCAGGCCCAGGCCCTGGGCTACGCCGAGGCCGACCCCACCGCCGACGTCGAGGGCTTCGACGCCGCCGCCAAGGCCGCCATCCTCGCCAGCCTGGCCTTCCACACCCGCGTCTCCAGCGCTGACGTGCACCGCGAGGGCATCACCGAGGTGACGGCCGGCGACATCCAGGCCGCCAAGGAGATGGACTGCGTCGTCAAGCTGCTCGCGATCTGTGAGCGGGTCACCAGCGCAGACGGTTCGGATGCCGTCAGCGTGCGCGTGCACCCTGCGATGATCCCGCGCAGCCACCCGCTGGCCAGCGTCCGCGACGCCTTCAACGCGGTGTTCGTCGAGGCCACCGCTGCCGGGCCGCTCATGTTCTACGGCCGGGGCGCCGGGGGCGACCCAACGGCATCCGCCGTTCTCGGTGACGTCGTCGCCGTCGCCCGCCACAAGGTGGCCGGTGGCCGCGGGCCGGGCGAGTCCGCCTATGCCGACCTCCCGGCGGTGGACATGGGCCAGGCGCTCACGAGGTACCACATCAGCCTCGACGTCGCCGACCGCCCGGGTGTGCTCGCGCAGGTCGCCACGGCCTTCGCCGAGCAGGGCGTGTCGATCGAGACCGTGCGCCAGCAGGTCGCCCCGGGGGCGGGGGAGCGCGCCAAGCTCATCGTCGTGACGCACCGCGCCTCGGATGCCGCGTTGTCGGCGACCGTCGACGCTCTCGCGGGGCTGGATTCCGTGGACGACGTCGCGTCCGTCATGCGTGTGGAAGGGGACTGACCAGTCATGGCGCACCTGTGGCGCGGAGTGATCCGCGAGTACGCCGAGCGGCTGCCGATGCTGGCGGGGGCGCCGGTGGTGACGCTCCAGGAGGGCGGCACGCCGCTCATCCCGTGCGAGGGGCTCTCGGAGCTCACCGGAGCCAACGTGCTCGTCAAGTTCGAAGGGCTCAACCCGACGGCGTCGTTCAAGGACCGCGGCATGACGACCGCGATGTCGATGGCCAAGAAGCACGGTGCCAAGGCCGTCATCTGCGCGAGCACCGGCAACACGAGCGCCAGCGCCGCCGCCTACGCCACCAAGGCCGGCATGACGTGTGCCGTGCTCGTGCCCGACGGCAAGATCTCGATGGGCAAGCTCAGCCAGGCCGTGGCCCACGGCGCCACCCTGATCCAGGTCGAGGGCAACTTCGACGACTGCCTCACCGTGGCCCGCAAGCTCGCCGAGGCCTACCCGGTCGAGCTCGTCAACTCGGTCAACCCCGCCCGCATCGAGGGGCAGAAGACCGCGGCCTTCGAGGTCGTCGATGCCTTGGGTGACGCCCCCGACATCCACATCCTTCCGGTCGGCAACGCCGGGAACATCACCGCCTACTGGCGTGGCTACACCGAGTACGCCTCGGTGACGACGGGCGTCGCTGGCGTCGAGCTGCCCGCCGTCGCGACGCGCACCCCGCAGATGTGGGGCTACCAGGCGGCGGGTTCGGCCCCGATCGTCCTGGGCCACCCGGTCGATGACCCGGAGACGATCGCCACGGCGATCCGCATCGGCAACCCGGCGTCCTGGGCGCAGGCCGAGGCCGCCCGTGACGAGTCCGGCGGGCACATCGACTCCGTCACCGACGAGGAGATCCTCGAGGGTCACCGGGTGCTGTCCTCGACCGAGGGCATCTTCGTCGAGCCCGGGTCGGCGGCGAGCATCGCCGGCCTGCTGAAGGCGCACCGCGCAGGCATCGTCCCGCGCGACGCCACCATCGTGTGCACGGTGACCGGGCACGGGCTGAAGGACCCCCAGTGGGCGCTGCGCACCGCCGACGGTGGCGACGTCACCCCGGTGCGTGTGCCTGTCGACGCGTTCAGCGTCGCGGTGGCCCTGGGCCTCGACGGGTGAGCACCACGCGGCTTCGGGCCGGTGTCGAGGTCGAGGTGCGGGTGCCGGCGAGCAGCGCGAACCTCGGCCCCGGCTTCGACTCGATCGGCTGCGCCCTCGGGGTGTGGGACACCTGCCGGGCCCGTGTCACCTCCACGCCGGGCCTGAGCGTGGCCGTCGCCGGCGAGGGGGCGGGCAGCGTTCCGCTCGACGCGACCCACCTCGTGCACCGGGCGATGGTCGTGGCCTGGGGTGAGCTCGGCGTCGAGCCGCCCGCCGGGCTGGCCCTGGACTGCACGAACGAGGTGCCGCACGGCCGGGGGATGGGCTCGTCGGCCACCGCGATCGTCACCGGCATCGTCGCCGCGCAGGCGCTGGCGGACGTCTCGGCCGGAGCCACCGGGGATGCCGTCGACCTCACCTTCGCGAACTCGCTCGCCTCACGCCTGGAGGGGCACCCCGACAACGCGTCGGCGAGTGTGTACGGGGGCTTCACGCTGTCGTGGTCCGACGACGAACAGGCCAGCACCACGACGGTGCACCTGCCCGTGCACCCCGACGTCGTGCCGGTCGTCTTCGCGCCGGACGTCCAGCTGTCGACCGCCAAGGCCCGCTCGGTGCTGCCACAACAGGTTCGTCTGGCGGATGCTGCGGCCAACTCCGCGCGATCCGCCCTGCTCGCGCACGCCATCGGCTTCGCCCCGCAGCACCTGCTCGCCGCCACCAAGGAGTGGCTGCACCAGGAGGCCCGCCGCCCCTCGTACGCCGCGTCGATGTCCCTCGTGGACCGGTTGCGCTCCCGCGGCCACGCGGCCGTCATCTCCGGTGCCGGCCCGTCCGTCCTCGTGCTGGCCCGGCGCGAGCACGTCGAGGAGGTGCGCGCGCACGGTGAGGCCGGCTGGCGCGTACTGACCCCCGGCATCCCCGATCACGGGGCCAGGGTCACGGTGCTGTCACGAGCCTGATCGACCGGCGGTGACGTTGGGGCGTCGGTGCTAGTGTGACCGTGCGACCGCAGCCGATGCCGGGCTTCCCCCCGCTGCCTGCCGCGAGTCGACCTCCACGATCTGGGAACCCCGTTCAGCCTGCGCTGCGGCCCCGACGTGAACCCCCCGAGATCGGCCGTATCGAGGCCATCCACGAGCGAGGGAAAGGATCCTTCGTGTCAGACACCACCACTCTCGAGCCGTCGACTGCGGGCGCGAGCCCGCGTCGTTCCGGAGCACTCACCGCCATGCGGTTGGCAGAGCTCCAAGGGCTGGCCTCGAGCATGGGCATCAGCGGCACCACCAAGATGCGCAAGGGCGACCTCGTCGCCGCCATCAAGTCCCGCCAGAACGGTGAGAGCGGGCCCGCCGCCGCGAGCGAGCCGTCGGCGCGCGCCAGTGAGCCCACGCGCGGCACCGAACCGCGTCGGTCGCGCCGGGCCACGAGCAGTGGCCGTGGCACCGAGTCGGCAGCCGCGACGGAGCAGGCCGCTGCGGCAGGGACCCCCGAGCAGGCCCCCCCTTCCGTCTCCGCCGCCGAGCGCGATGCCCGGCCGGACGCTGCCGAGCAGGCCGACGGCCAGGCCCGCGGTGAGCGCGGCGCCGGTCGCACCCGCACACGCGCCGCCCGCCAGGACCGTACCGAGGCCCGCGATGCCCAGGCCGAGGACCGCGGCGACCAGACGGCATCCGCCGACGCCGGTGCCGGTGGGTCGCAGGGCGAGCAGAACGGCGGTGCCCAGGGCGGCCAGAACCAGAACCGCTTCGACGACGAGGACGGCCGCGGTGGCCGTCGTCGCCGCAACCGTGGACGCAACCGCGACAAGCGCCGTCCCGGCGGCGACCAGGTCGACGGCCCCGTCGAGTCGTCGATCACCGAGGACGACGTCCTCGTGCCCGTCGCCGGCATCCTCGACATCCTCGACAGCTACGCGTTCGTGCGCACCACCGGGTACCTGCCCGGCAGCAGCGACGTCTACGTGCCGCTCCAGCTGGTCAAGCGCCACGGGCTGCGCAAGGGTGACGCCGTCACCGGGTCGATCAAGGCCTCGCGCGACGGTGACGAGGGGCAGCAGCAGAACGTCGGTGGCCGCAACCACCGGGCGAAGTACACCCCGCTGGCCCAGCTCGACACGGTCAACGGCATGACGCCCGAGGACGCCCGCCACCGCCCCGAGTTCGGCAAGCTCACGCCGCTCTACCCGCAGGACCGCCTGCGCCTGGAGACCGAGCAGGGTCTGCTCACGACGCGCATCATCGACCTCGTCGCGCCCATCGGCAAGGGCCAGCGCGGCCTCATCGTCGCCCCGGCCAAGGCCGGCAAGACGATGGTCATGCAGGCGATCGCCAACGCCATCACGACGAACAACCCGGAGTGCCACCTCATGGTCGTCCTCGTGGACGAGCGTCCCGAGGAGGTCACCGACATGCAGCGGGCCGTCAAGGGCGAGGTCATCTCCTCGACCTTCGACCGCCCGGCCGAGGACCACACCACCGTCGCCGAGCTCGCGATCGAGCGGGCCAAGCGCCTGGTCGAGATGGGGCACGACGTCGTCGTGCTGCTCGACTCGATCACCAAGCTCGGGCGGGCCTACAACCTCGCGGCCCCGGCCAGCGGGCGCATCCTGTCCGGTGGCGTCGACTCCGCCGCGCTGTACCCGCCGAAGAAGTTCTTCGGCGCGGCCCGCAACATCGAGGACGGTGGCTCGCTCACCATCCTCGCGACGGCGCTGGTCGAGACCGGTTCGCGGATGGACGAGGTGATCTTCGAGGAGTTCAAGGGCACCGGCAACATGGAGCTCAAGCTCGACCGTCAGCTCGCGAACCGCCGGATCTTCCCTGCCGTCGACGTCAACAACTCGGGCACGCGCAAGGAGGAGATCCTGCTCGCTCCCGAGGAGCTGCGGATCATGTGGAAGCTGCGCCGGGTGCTGGCTGCGCTGGACTCCCAGCAGGGCATCGAGCTGCTGCTGGACCGGCTGCGCAAGACCAAGACGAACTACGAGTTCCTCACCCAGGTGCAGCAGACCGCAACGATGAAGCTCGAGGACGAGGACGACTGACCCGTCGGTCGCCGATCTCCACGACGAGGCACGCCGCCCCGGACCTCTGCGGGGCGGCGTGCCTCGTCGCGGCTCGCTACGGCGCCACCTACCGCCTGGTAGGTGCTGCGATCACGGCAGATACCAGGCGGTAGGTCACGCCTTAGCTGCCCTGGGGGCTCATCGGAGCGGCGCGCGTCGTCTCGCGCCGCACCGACAGGCTCATTCCGGGGAAGCTGCGGTTCACGAATCCTCGGGGTTCATAGATCCGGGCGCCCCCGGGGGTCGCGAAGAGGTCCACGCGCGTCACGTCGGTGCTCGAGGAGAACCAGCGCAGCAGGTCATCCGTGACCAGGCCAGCCAGGCCACGCCCGCGATACGTCGGGAAGGTCGCGACGTTCGAGATGAGCCCGACCGACCCGTTGGGCGTTCCGGGCCCGGGGATGAGGGAGGTCACCTCGCCCACGATGCCGGCGGCGACCGTCCCGTCGACCTCCGCGACGACGACCCGCACGTCTTCCGCAGTGCCGATGCGGCGGCTGAACCAGGCCAGTGCCGCGTCCCGCCAGGCGTCGTGCTCGAGCAGCTCGCTGGGGGTGCCCATCGCCTCGAACATCAGCGCTCGAAGGTCGACGAGCGCCGCGGCATCCTGCGCGGTGGCCTCCCGCACCACGACGCCGGACGCCGTGTCGCGGCCGGGTTCGGGGTTCACCTCGGGGGCCCGAGCTCGAGGCGACGCCGCATCTCGCGGCGGCCCTCGGGGGAGTCGGGCAGGTCCCACCACGACTCCACCCACCAGGTGGCACCGGCATCCGCCCACTGCTCCACGGGCGGGCGGACCGTGCCGAACTCACCGTGGCTGTCGCCCTCGACGACGACGTCGTAGCCCTCCATGCTCTGGCCGTCAGCCGCGCGCAGCGTCGTGATGTGCCCGACCAGCTCACGTAGGGACACCGGTGTGAGGTGCGACCCCGGGTTCTCCAGGCTGCCGCCGGCGACCGCCGGGAAGACGCCCTGCCACCGGGCGGCCCGCTCCAACGACCGTTGTCGGCTTCGACCGGGCAGCATCAGCCCGACGCACCACACCGGCGGGTGGGGTGTCTGCACCGGTGGTGGCGGCACCAGTTCGGTGACGGGGGAGGCCGAGAAGTGCTCGCCCGTGTACGAGAATGGCTGCCCGCCCATCAGACCTGCGTAGATGTCGAGCACCTCGTCGAGCTTGCGAGCGCGCACGGCCCGGCCCTCATCGGCCTCGAAGGCCAGCCAGTTGCCGTGCAACGCACCCAGGCCGACCCCCAGCGTCACCCGACCGTCCGAGAGCCGGTCGACCGAGGCCACCCTCGACGCCAGGTCCCACGGCCGGTGCCGGGCGGCCGGGGTGAGCAGGGTGCCCAACCGGATGCGCTCGGTGGCCAGGGCTGCGGCGCCGAGGGTGACCCACGCGTCCTGGCCCCAGACCGCCTCCCACGTGAAGACCTGGTCCCACCCGGCGCGCTCGGCGACGACGGCGAGCTCGGTGAACTCACGCTCGGTGGCGTACGTGATGACGGCTCCGAACTTCATCCCCGCACCGTACCCACTGCCCCCGCTGACGGCACCCCGACCGACTCCGACTTCGTGCGACTTGGGTGCAGCCCACCGGCGGTTCTGGGCCCAGAACCGCACGGAAGTCGCACGAAGTGGGCATGACGGGGCAGGGCGGGAATGAGGGGGAGGCGCTTCGGCGTTTAGGACCCTGTGCGCCACCTCTGGCACACTTGATCGCTGGACCGGTTCACGGCATCCGATGCGTTTCCTGAGCGCCCTCACCACGAGGGGCGCAGTCGGGGCGCCAAGGGTTTGCAGCACCGTGCTGAACCCGCCGACCCGGACACCTCCAAGGAGAAACATCGTGAAGAAGGACATCCACCCCGACTACGTCCCGACGACGGTCACCTGCACCTGCGGTGCCACGTTCGAGACGCGCAGCACGGCCAAGAGCGGCTCCATCCACGCCGACGTCTGCTCGCAGTGCCACCCGTTCTACACGGGCAAGCAGAAGATCCTCGACACCGGTGGCCGCGTGGCCCGCTTCGAGGCCCGCTACGGCAAGAAGGCCGCCAAGTAGCTTGCCCGGTGCGCCGGTCCGTCCCCTCGTCGGGACGGGCCGGCGCACTTGCGTTTCACCCCCGAAGCACACCGCAGCACCCCACCGCAGCACCGCGTAAGCCCCCAGCCAGCCCCGAAGGAGAGTCCGTGCTCGAGTCAGCCCAGGCCCTGGTCGCCGAGCACGCCGCACTCGAGGCGCAGATGGCCGACCCGGCGATCGCCTCCGACCCGGACCAGAGCCGTGAGCTGAACAAGCGCTACGCCGCTCTCGGCCCCACGGTGGCCGCCCACCACGCCTGGGTGGCCGCGCGCGACGACGTCCAGGCCGCGCGCGAGCTCGCCGCCGAGGACCCGGCGTTCGCCGACGAGATCCCCGCCCTCGAGGCCACCCTCGCCGCCGCCGAGGACCGACTGCGCCGCCTGCTCATCCCGCGTGACCCCGACGACGACCGCGACGTCATCCTCGAGGTGAAGGCCGGTGAGGGCGGCGAGGAGTCGGCGCTGTTCGCGGGTGACCTCCTGCGCATGTACCTGCGTCACGCCGAGCGTCGGGGCTGGCGCACCGAGGTGCTCGACGCCACCGAGTCCGACCTCGGCGGCTACAAGGACGTGCGGGTCGCCGTGAAGGCACGCGGAACCGCCGCCCCGGGCGAGGCCCCGTGGGCGCGGCTGAAGTTCGAGGGCGGGGTGCACCGGGTGCAGCGCGTTCCCGTCACCGAGAGCCAGGGGCGCATCCACACCAGCGCCGCGGGTGTCTGGGTCATGCCCGAGGCCGAGGAGGTCGAGGTGACGATCGATCCCAACGACCTGCGCATCGACGTCTTCCGCTCCAGCGGCCCCGGCGGCCAGAGCGTCAACACCACCGACTCGGCCGTGCGCATCACCCACCTGCCCACCGGCCTCGTCGTGTCGTGCCAGAACGAGAAGAGCCAGCTTCAGAACCGCGAGGCGGCCCTGCGCGTGCTGCGTGCCCGGCTGCACCAGATCGCCATGGACGAGCGCCACGCCGCGGATGCCAGTGTTCGCAGCAGCCAGGTGCGCACCGTCGACCGTTCCGAGCGGATCCGCACCTACAACTTCCCCGAGAACCGGATCAGCGACCACCGCACCGGCTTCAAGGCCTACAACCTCGACACCGTGCTCGACGGCGACCTCGACCCGATGATCCAGTCCTGCGTCGACGCCGACGAGGCCGCCCGCCTCGCCGCCGTCGCCGACCGATGAGCGACCTCCACACCGCGGTCCGGGAGGCGTCCGCGCGCCTCGAGGGGGCCGGCATCCGCTCACCCGAGACGGATGCCGTCGAGCTCGCCGCCTTCGCCCTGCGCACCACCGCGGGCGACGTGCGTCGCGCGATGGTGCTGCGCACGACCCCGGATGCCGGGTTCGCGGCGGCGTTCGAGGCCCTCGTCAGCGAGCGGCTCACCCGGGTCCCGCTGCAGCACCTCACGGGTCGCGCCCACTTCCGGCGGCTCACCCTCGCCGTCGGGCCCGGCGTGTTCGTCCCCAGACCCGAGACCGAGGTGAGCGCCGGGCTCGCGATCGACGCGGCATCCGCCATGGGCCACGGGGGTGACGGCGTGGTCGTCGTCGACCTGTGCACCGGTTCGGGGGCCATCGCGCTGGCGGTCAAGGACGAGCTTCCCGCAGCCGCGGTGCTCGCGGTCGAGCTGTCCGACCTCGCCCACGGGTGGGCGCTGGCCAACCGCGACCACCTCGGGCTCGAGGTCGACGTGCGCCTCGGTGACGCCACGACGGCCTTCGACGACCTCGAGGGTCAGGTCGACGTGGTCGTCAGCAACCCGCCGTACATTCCCGTGGGTGCCGTGCCGGTCGATCCGGAGGTGCGTGACCACGACCCTGACCTCGCGCTCTACGGCGGGTCGGCGGACGGCCTGGCGATCCCGCTGGCGGTCGCTGCCCGGGCCGCGGTGCTGCTGCGCGAGGGTGGGGTGCTCGTCATGGAACACGCCGACAGCCAGGGGGATTCGTTGCCGGCGGCGCTGCGGGCGACCGGGCTGTGGGCCGACGTGGTCGACCACGCCGATCTCACTGGCCGGCCCCGGGCGACGGTGGCGCTGCGTGCCGAGCCGACCGGGTGACGCGCCCTCGACGGGGGCCTTCACGAGCCGAGCCCGGTTCGACCCTAGGCTTGTCCTCATGAGCCCCGTCTTCGACTGCACGACCGAGCCCGGACGGGCGGATGCCATTCCCAAGGTCGCCGCCGGGGTGCGCGCCGGCAGCCTCGTCGTGATGCCCACCGACACCCTCTACGGCATCGGGGCTGACGCCTTCTCCCCGGATGCCGTGCACGACCTCCTCGCTGCCAAGGGGCGGGGGAGCGACATGCCGCCTCCCGTGCTCGTGCCCGATGCGCGCACGGTCGACGGGCTCGCGACGGACGTTCCCGACTACGCGCGGGCGCTGGTGGCCGCCTTCTGGCCCGGCCCGCTGACCATCGTCCTGCGTGCCCAGCCGTCCCTGATGTGGGACCTCGGCGACACCGGGGGCACGGTCGCCCTGCGGATGCCGGACGACCCGGTTGCGCTGGAGCTGTTGCGCGAGGTGGGGCCGATGGCGGTGAGCAGCGCGAACCGCACCGGCCACCCGGCATCGCGAACCGTCGTCGAGGCGGCCAGCCAGCTCGGTGCGGCCGTCGAGTTCTACCTCGACGGCGGGCCCGTCACCGGTGGCCTCCCATCGACGATCGTCGACTGCACCCGTGACGAGCCGGTGATCCTGCGGGTCGGAGCCCTCGCGACCGCCGACGTCATGGACGTCGTCGAGCGGGCCCGCGCCGACGCCCTAGAGTTGTCGCGCCCGCAGCCGGGCGACGAGGACGCGGCGGACGCGTCCGATCCGCCCGCCGCGAGCGAAACCCCCACCGCCAGTGAGCAGCGAGAGAGCAGCGACGATGACTGACACGTTCTACGGATCCGACTTCGGCGCCCTCGACGCCTTCGACCCCGAGATCGCGGGGGTGCTGCTGAGCGAGCTCGACCGCCTGCGCGGCGGCCTCCAGCTGATCGCGAGCGAGAACTTCTCCAGCCCCGAGGTGCTGACCGCGCTCGGTTCGACCCTGTCGAACAAGTACGCCGAGGGGTACCCGGGGCGCCGGTACTACGGCGGCTGTTCCGAGGTCGACAAGGCCGAGTCGCTCGCGATCGAGCGCTGCAAGGCGTTGTTCGGCGCCGACCACGCCAACGTCCAGGCCCACTCCGGCGCGAGCGCGAACCAGGCCGTCTACGGTGCCTTCCTCAAGCCCGGCGAGACCATCCTCGCGATGAGCCTGCCGCACGGCGGGCACCTGACCCACGGCACGAAGATGTCCTTCTCCGGCAAGTGGTTCGACGCGGTGCACTACGGGGTCGACAAGGACACCGAGGACATCGACTACGACGAGGTCGAGCGCCTGGCCAAGGAACGCCGCCCCAAGGTGATCCTCGCGGGTGGTTCAGCCATCCCGCGGCTCATCGACTTCGCCCGGTTCCGCGCCATCGCCGACGAGGTCGGGGCGATCTTCTGGGTCGATGCGGCACACTTCATCGGCCTCGTCGCCGGCGGTGCCATCCCCAGCCCGGTGCCCCACGCCGACGTCGTGTCGTTCACCACGCACAAGGTGCTGCGCGGCCCGCGCTCGGGAGCCATCGTGTGCAAGGCCGAGCACGCCACCGCCATCGACCGGGCCGTCTTCCCGATGATGCAGGGCGGGCCGCAGATGCACACGATCGCCGCCAAGGCGGTCAACTTCAAGGAGTGCGCGACGCCGGAGTACGCGGCGTACACCCGCCAGGTCGTCGCCAATGCCAAGGTCCTCGCGCAGACGCTCGGGGAGCACGGCATCCGCCCGACGACGGGGGGTACGGACACCCACCTGTCACTGCACGACCTCCAGCCCGTTCAGGTGACCGGCGTCGACGCCGAGGCACGCGCGGACGCTGCCGGGATCACGTTGAACAAGAACGCCATTCCCTTCGACCCGCAGTCGCCGAACATCGCCTCCGGGGTGCGCGTCGGCACGCCGTGCGTCACGACCCAGGGCATGGGTGAGGACGAGATGCGCACGATCGCCGAGCTGATCGCCAAGGCCGTCGTTCACGGTGACGCAGACCCGGGCCACGCGGTCTCGCGCGAGGTGCGGGCCCAGGTGAGCGAGCTCGTCGGGCGCTTCCCGGCATACCCGCGTGCGGGTGCGGCGCAGGCCTGAGGCCTCGTTCCACGTGTCCACACCGAGCCCCGGCGCCGACCGGCCGATCCTGGCCCGGCTCAACAGCCGTGGGTTCCGGCTCGTCATGCTCCTGGACGGCGTCGCCATCCTCGGGCTGGCCGTGGGGACGATGTGGTGGCGCTACGGGCTGCCGCCGTGGCCGACGTACCCGACGGGTGCGTATGCCGTGTCCTTCGCCGTCTCGACGGCCATCTTCATCTCGGCGTTCTACTTCGGCGGGCTGTACGAACGTGAGCCGCGGCTCGGCGGTGCCGCCGTCTTCCCACGGGCTGCCGGGTTGTCGCTGGCGGCCGGCAGCCTCATCGCGCTGCTCAACCTCGCCCTCACGAGTCTGGCCAACCAGCGCGGCTCACTGACCCAACGGGTCCTGCCGTTCCCGATCCCGAACCTGCTCGCCGTCATCGTGCTGGGCGCCGTCGTCGTGGCGATCAACCGCGCGGTGGTGCATGCCCTGCGGACGCGTCGTGAGGGCCCGCCACGCGTGGTCATCGCGGGGGAGCAGGGTGACCTCGAGCTCGCCCGACGGCACCTGGCTGCCGTCGAGGCCAGGGCGCTGGTCGTCGTCGCGGAGGTCGACGACCCGGCTGGCGTCGTCGAGGTGGCCCGTGAGCTGCGGGCCACCGACGTCCTGCTCGTCACCGGCGCGTGGCTGGACAGCTGGTACCCCAGGACCATCGACCATCTCGACCAGCTGGGGCTGACCACCCTGTTGCGGGTGACCGGTCGCGAGACGCTGTTCGGTCTCGATCGGCTGCGCGAGATCGGGGGGATGCCGTTCGTCCTCCTCCACGCGCAGACCATGCCGAGCTCGCAGCGGCACTTCAAACGGATCCTCGACCTCGTGCTGCTCGTCGTCACCGCTCCGGTGTGGATCGTCCTGCTCGTGGCGGTGTCGCTGTACCAGTTCGCGGTCGCCGGGCGGCCGGTGCTCTTCACCCAGACGCGCGTCGGCGTGGGGGGGGAACCGTTCGACATGGTCAAGTTCCGCACGATGCGCACCGATGCCGAGGCCGACGGCGTGGCGACGCTCTCGACGGGCAAGGCCGATTCACGGGTGATCCCGGCCTGCCGGTGGGTGCGGGCGACCCGGGCCGACGAGCTGCCCCAGATCCTGCACATCCTGACGGGAAAGATGTCCATCGTCGGGCCGCGCCCCGAGCGGCCTGAGCTGACCGCCGGTTTCGAGCGGGACATCGCGGGGTACACCCGCCGGCACGAGGTCCCACCGGGGCTGACCGGCCTGGCGCAGATCCACGGGCGCTACCACACCGATGCCGAGTACAAGCTGGGCTACGACCTGCAGTACCTCGTCAACTGGTCGCCGGTGCTCGACCTCGAGATCATCGCCCGCACCATTTGGGTCATCGTCACGCGGCGGGTCTGAGCGCCCTTTTGGGCTGCACCCGCGGCTTGTGATAACTTTCACAAGCCGTCCCGGAGACCTATCCGTCACGACCCCTGAAGAGGCCGATCACCGATGACCGACCGCTCCACGAGCACCGAGCCGCACGCCGGCGCGCCCTTCGGGGCCATGCTGCGCGGGGCACTGCTGCCCTCGCTGGTCGCCGGGGTGCTGACGGTCGTCGCCCTGGTGCTCGTGCGTGGAGGAGACGCCCTGGCCGGTGCGCTCATCGGACTCGTGGTCTCGGTGGGCTTCTTCGGTTCCGGCATGTTCCTGCTGAGCAGGCTCGTGCGCAGTGCGAGCCCGCACGCGTTCTTCGCCGTCGCCATGGCCGTCTACCTCGGCCAGGTCATCGCCCTGCTGCTCGTCATCCTGGCGTTCAAGGACGCCGCGTGGGTCGACGGGCCGGCCCTGGGCATCGTGGCCCTGGTCGTGACGATCGTCTGGCAGGGCTTCGCGATGCGCGCCCTGCGCACCGCACGTGTTCCCGTGTACGACCCGCCCGCGGCCGACGGCGCCGCACGGTGAGACGCGTCGAAACCGTCACGACCTGCGTCGCGGCCACCCTCACGGGTCCGGTAGCGTACGTCCCGTTCCCCCGGGTGCCCGTCGATGGCGCCTGTGCAACCCCCGAGGAGAGGCTGTGAGCCTGAGCGTGGTTCCCGCACACTGGCTTCAGAGCGGTATCGCCGCAACCGACGGCGAGGGCTTCCAGGCCCCCGGCCCCGAGTCCTTCTGGTGGCCACTGATCGGCAGCGACACGAGCAACTGGGCGTTCACCCGTCCCTCGTTCGTCGTCATGGCCTCTGTCGTGATCATCGCGATCTACTACATGAGCGTGGTCAACAAGCTGACCATCGTGCCGACCAAGCGCCAGTGGATCGCCGAGCAGAGCTACGACTTCGTCCGCAACACCATCGCCCGCGACGTCATCGGGTCGAAGGACTTCCTGCAGTTCCTGCCGCTGTTGCTGACGCTGTTCACGCTCATCCTGTTCAACAACATCATGGGGATCGTGCCGTTCGTGCAGTTCCCCTCGATGAGCCGGATCGCGTTCCCGATCGTGCTGACCCTGATCGTCTACATCGTCTACCACACCGTCGCGATCCGCCGGAAGCACGGCGTCGTCGGCTACCTCAAGTCGCTGGTGCCCCCCGGGCTGCCCGGCTGGCTCAAGCCGATCATGTTCATCCTGGAGTTCCTGACCTACTTCCTCATCCGGCCGCTGACGCTCGCGCTTCGACTGTTCGGCAACATGCTCGCTGGCCACCTCATGCTGCTCGTCTTCATCCTCGGCGGCGAGTACCTGCTGCTGCACGGCAGCAACCTGTTCGTCCAGTTCTCCGGCGTGCTCGGCCTCGGCTTCGGCATCGTCATGACGTTCTTCGAGCTCCTGGTGCAGTTCCTCCAGGCGTTCATCTTCACCCTGCTCGCCGCGCTCTACATCTCCGACGCGGTGAGCGAGCACCACTGATCTCCCGGATCCGTCCGGTAAGTACAACCACCGCATGAACACTCCGACGCCGGGAGCCCCTGGCGCCACCGAAAGGAAAACGCAATGACTGGTGACATCACCTTCCTCGGCTACGGCCTCGCCGCCATCGGCCCCGGTATCGGTGTGGGTCTCATCTTCGCCGCCTACATCAACGGCGTCGCTCGCCAGCCCGAGGCCCGAGGCATGCTCCAGACCATCGCCTTCACCGGTATGGCCCTCACCGAGGCGCTCGCGATCCTCGGTCTCGTGTTCGTCTTCGTCTTCGCAGGCTGACGCACCGACGACCCCCCGTTCGATCGACAGATAAGGAAGCGACGTGGTTCTCGCATCCGTGAAGGCATCCGAGGGTGTCGGCTGGCCGGCAGCACTTCCGCTGCTGCCGCACCCCGCCGAGATCATCATCGGACTCATCGCCTTCGCCATCCTCTACCGGATCTTCTCCAAGAGCGTCGTGCCGAAGATGGAGGCGATGTACGCCGAGCGTGCCGCAGCCATCGAGGGCGGCATGCAGGAGGCCGAGCAGGCGCAGGCCGAGGCTCAGGCTGCCCTGGAGAAGTACAACGCCCAGCTCGCCGAGGCCCGCACCGAAGCCAACGAGATCCGCGAGTCCGCTCGTGAGCAGGGCGCGTCGATCGTCGCGGAGATGCGTGCCCAGGCCCAGGCCGAGGCTGCCCGCATCTCCGAGTCGGCCAAGCGTCAGGTCGAGGCCGAGCGCCAGCAGGCCGTGGTCCAGCTGCGCCAGGAGGTCGGCACGCTGTCGACGACCCTGGCCGGCAAGATCGTCGGCGAGTCCCTCGAGGACGAGGTGCGCCAGAAGGGCATCGTCGACCGGTTCCTCGCGGACCTCGAGGCCGGCGACATCGTCCCCGAGAAGGTTGCCCCGGCGGGGCAGGACGCCTGATGCGCGGCTCGTCGCGAGGTTCGGCCACTGCGGTGCAGGCGGCGCTCGACGCCGTGCTGGCGCAGGGGTCGTCCTGGGCGCCGCTCGCGGATGAGCTCTTCGCCGTGACCGCGGTCGTCGACGGCAACGCGTCGCTGCGTCGGGCCCTTGCGGACCCCTCGCGCGGCACCGCCGAGAAGCAGGGCCTGGCCCGTGCGGTCTTCGGAGGCAAGGTCGGTGAGACCACCACCAACCTGGTCGCCGAGGTCGCAGGGCAGCGCTGGTCCGCCGAGCGTGACCTCACGGACACACTCGAGTCACTGGCCGTGCAGTGCCTCCTGGCCACGGCCGAGCGGGCCGGTCACATCGACCGGGTCGAGGACGAGCTCTTCCGCTTCGAGCGGATCGTCGCCGGCGACCCCGCTCTGCGCGACACGCTCTCCAGCCGCAACACCGACGGCAACGGCAAGGCCGCCCTTGTGCGGGGTCTGCTCGAAGGCAAGGCGGCGCCCGAGACGGTCCGCCTCGCGGAGCAGGCGGTGCGCGCCCCCCGCGGACGCCGTCTGGACCGCACCATGGAGGCCTACCTCGCGTTGGCCTCGACCCGCCGTGACGAGCTCACCGCGCTCGTCACCGCGGCGACGCCCCTCACCGAGCAGCAGGGTGCCCGGCTGCGCAGCGCCCTCGAGGCGCACTACGGCAAGGCCGTCAGCCTCCAGGTCGTCCTCGACCCCACCGTCATGGGCGGCATCCGGGTCCAGGTCGGCGACGACGTCGTCGATGGCACCGTCCTGCGGCGCCTCGACGAAGCCCGCCGCCACGTGACCGGCGGCTGACACCGCAGTCCACGCACGGCATCCGAACACCGCAAGACACCGCACCACCGACCACAGACTTCGGCCCCACCAGGGGCCGGTGACCGAGGAGAAGATCAGAACATGACGGAGCTCTCGATCCGTCCGGACGAGATCCGGGACGCCCTGGACAGCTACGTCCGGTCCTACGAGCCCGGCGCAGCCGCGCGCGAAGAGGTCGGTCGCGTGACCGACGCCGGCGACGGCATCGCGCACGTCGAGGGCCTGCCCTCGGCGATGACCAACGAGCTCCTCCAGTTCGAGGACGGCACGCTGGGCCTGGCGCTCAACCTCGACGTCCACGAGATCGGCGTCGTCATCCTCGGTGAGTTCTCCGCGATCGAGGAGGGCCAGGAGGTCAAGCGGACCGGCGAGGTGCTCTCCGTGCCCGTCGGCGACGCGTTCCTCGGCCGCGTCGTCAACCCGCTCGGTGCGCCGATCGACGGCCTCGGCGAGATCGCCAGCGAGGAGCGCCGGGCGCTCGAGCTCCAGGCGCCCAACGTCGTGCAGCGCAAGTCGGTGCACGAGCCGCTGCAGACCGGCCTGAAGGCCGTCGACGCCATGACGCCGATCGGCCGTGGCCAGCGCCAGCTCATCATCGGTGACCGCCAGACCGGCAAGACCACGGTCGCGGTCGACACGATCATCAACCAGAAGGAGTTCTGGGACAGCGGCGACCCGACGAAGCAGGTGCGCTGCATCTACGTCGCCATCGGCCAGAAGGGCTCCACGATCGCCGCCGTCCGCGGCACGCTCGAGGAGGCGGGCGCGATGGAGTACACCACCATCGTCGCCGCTCCGGCCTCCGACTCCGCGGGCTTCAAGTACCTCGCCCCGTACACCGGCTCGGCCATCGGCCAGCACTGGATGTACCAGGGCAAGCACGTCCTCATCGTCTTCGACGACCTGTCCAAGCAGGCCGAGGCCTACCGCTCCGTGTCGCTGCTGCTGCGCCGCCCGCCGGGCCGCGAGGCCTACCCGGGTGACGTCTTCTACCTGCACAGCCGGCTCCTCGAGCGCTGCGCCAAGCTTTCCGACGACCTCGGCGCCGGCTCGATGACCGGCCTGCCGATCATCGAGACCAAGGCTGGTGACGTGTCGGCCTACATCCCGACCAACGTCATCTCCATCACCGACGGCCAGATCTACCTCCAGTCGGACCTGTTCAACTCCAACGTCCGCCCGGCGATCGACGTGGGTGTCTCGGTGTCGCGAGTCGGTGGTGCCGCGCAGATCAAGGCCATGAAGTCGGTGGCCGGTCGCCTCAAGCTCGACCTCGCCCAGTACCGCGCGCTCGAGGCGTTCGCCATGTTCGCCTCCGACCTCGACCCGGCTTCGCGTGCGCAGCTCGCGAAGGGTGCTCGCCTCGTCGAGCTGCTCAAGCAGCGTCAGGCCTCGCCGTACCCGGTCGAGGAGCAGGTCGTCTCGATCTGGATGGGCACGACCGGCAAGCTCGACAGCATCGCCGTCGACGACGTCCGCCGCTTCGAGGCCGACTTCCTCGACCACCTGCGTCGCAGCCGCGTCGAGCTGCTCGACGCGATCCGCGAGACGGGCAAGTTCGAGGAGGAGACCGAGCAGGCGCTCGACTCCGAGATCGAGAACTTCAAGGCCAAGCTCTTCCAGGCCTCGGGTGCCGACGGCATCCAGGCCGGGAACGAGGCCGAGGACGAGGCAGCTGCCCGGGCCCAGGAGTCCGAGCAGGAGAAGATCGTCAAGCAGCGCCGCTGATGTCGGATGCCGGGAGCGCGCCACGCGCTCCCGGCCCAGCCCCACGGCAAACGAGCAGTAGAACCAGGAAGGCGGAAACGTATGGGAGCGCAGATCCGGGAGTACCGGCAGCGCATCCGAGCCGTCAGCTCGACCAAGAAGATCACCCGGGCGATGGAGCTCATGGCTGCCTCGCGCGTGGTCAAGGCCCAGCAGGCCGTGCGTGAGTCCAGCCCGTACGCGCGGGCCCTCACCCGGGCGGTCTCCGCAGTGGCGACGTTCTCCAACGAGGACCACCCGCTGACCTCGGAGAAGGACGACGTCAAGCGTGCGGCGGTGGTCATCATGACCTCCGACCGCGGCCTGGCAGGTGCCTACAGCTCGTCGGCGATCAAGGAGAGCGAGCGGCTCATCGCGTCGCTGCGTGACGAGGGCAAGGAGGTCGTCCCCTACCTGCTCGGTCGCAAGGCGATCGCCTTCTACAAGTTCCGCCACCGCGAGTTCGCCGCGGAGTGGAGCGGCGCCTCGGAGCGCCCGAGCTTCGAGACGGCCCGCGAGGTCGGCGAGCGTCTCGTCGCCGACTTCACCACCCCGACCGAGGAGGGCGGCATCGACGAGGTGCACGTCGTCTTCACCCGGTTCGTCTCCATGGTCACCCAGGAGCCCGAGGTCATCCGGTTGCTCCCGCTCGAGGTCGTCGAGGGTGAGGAGGCGCCGGCAGCGGATGACCTGCTGCCGCTCTACACCTTCGAGCCCGGGGCCGAGAAGGTGCTCGACGCACTGCTGCCCAAGTACGTCAACGCGCGTCTGTTCAACTGCATGCTCCAGGCCGCCGCGTCCGAGCTCGCCGCCCGCCAGCGGGCGATGAAGTCGGCGACGGACAACGCCGAGGAGCTCATCAAGAAGTACACCCGGCTGGCCAACCAGGCCCGTCAGGCCGAGATCACCCAAGAGATCAGCGAAATCGTCGGCGGCGCCAGTGCCCTGGCCGAGAGCAAGTGAGTGAGAGAGAGATCATGACTGCAACCCTCAGCGAGCGCAGCGAGGCCCACGCCGCCGGCGGTGTCGGGCGTATCTCGCGCATCATCGGCCCCGTCGTCGACGTGGAGTTCCCGGTCGACGCCATGCCCGAGCAGTACAACCTGCTCACCAGCCAGGTCGAGATCGGCGGCGAGACCAAGAACCTCAACCTCGAGGTCGCGCAGCACATCGGCGACAACATGGTGCGCGCCATCTCCCTTCAGCCCACCGACGGTCTCGTGCGCGGCACCCCCGTGCAGGACACCGGCGGCCCCATCTCGGTGCCCGTGGGCAACGAGACCCTGGGCAAGGTCTTCAACACCACCGGTGAGGTGATGAACCTGGCCGAGGGCGAGACCTTCACCGCGACCGAGCGCTGGGGCATCCACCGCAGCGCGCCGTCGTTCGACCAGCTGGAGTCCAAGACCCAGATGTTCGAGACCGGCATCAAGGTCATCGACCTGCTCACCCCCTACGTGCAGGGTGGCAAGATCGGCCTGTTCGGTGGTGCCGGTGTCGGCAAGACGGTGCTCATCCAGGAGATGATCGCCCGTGTCGCCCGCGACCACGGTGGTGTGTCGGTGTTCGCCGGTGTCGGCGAGCGCACCCGTGAGGGCAACGACCTCATGGTCGAGATGGAGGAGGCCGGCGTCCTCGGGCAGACGGCCCTCGTCTTCGGCCAGATGGACGAGCCGCCGGGCACGCGTCTTCGCGTGGCCCTGTCCGCGCTGACGATGGCGGAGTACTTCCGCGACGTCCAGGGCCAGGACGTGCTGCTGTTCATCGACAACATCTTCCGCTTCACCCAGGCGGGTTCCGAGGTCTCCACGCTGCTGGGCCGGATGCCGTCGGCCGTGGGTTACCAGCCCACCCTCGCCGACGAGATGGGCACCCTCCAGGAGCGCATCACCTCCACGCGTGGTCACTCGATCACCTCGATGCAGGCGATCTACGTGCCGGCCGATGACTACACCGACCCGGCCCCGGCCACGACGTTCGCGCACCTCGACGCGACGACCGAGCTCTCGCGTGAGATCGCCTCGCTGGGTATCTACCCGGCCGTGGACCCGCTCACCTCGACGAGCCGCATCCTCGACCGTCGCTACATCGCGGAGGACCACTACACCACCGCACTTCGCGTCAAGGGGATCCTGCAGCGCAACAAGGAGCTCCAGGACATCATCGCGATCCTCGGTATCGACGAGCTCTCCGAAGAGGACAAGATCCTCGTCAACCGTGCCCGTCGTCTCCAGCGCTTCCTGTCGCAGAACACCTACGTCGCCAAGCAGTTCACCGGCATCGAGGGTTCGACGGTGCCGCTGGCCGACACCATCGAGGCGTTCACGAAGATCTGTGACGGCGACTACGACCACGTCGGTGAGCAGGCGTTCTTCATGTGTGGTGGCCTCGACGACGTCGAGCGCCAGTGGGCCGAGATCCAGAAGAACCTCTGATGGCTCTCACGGTCGAGCTCGTCGCCGCGGACCGCAAGGTCTGGGAGGGTGAGGCGAGCCAGGTCAGCGCCCGCTCCATCGACGGCGACCTCGGCATCCTGCCCGGACACCAGCCGCTGCTGTGCGTGCTGGGCGAGGGTGAGGTGCGGATCAACAGTGAGGGTGGTTGGAAGTCGGCGACCATCGACGGCGGCTTCCTGTCGGTGGACCACGATCGCGTCACGATCATCGCGGAGTCGGTCGACGCCTCTGGCATGAGTTCCTGACATCGAGGGCCGGGGACCACTCGCATGACGCCACTCGTCGTCGCCGAGGTGGTCCTCGCCCTCATCGTGCTGGTCACCGTCGGCGCGCTCACCTTCGTGTGGGCGCGCCGACGGTACATCTCGGGGGATGGCCGCCCGGTCATGTTGTGTGCTCGGCGCGATGGCGAGGGGGATCGGTGGCGCTTGGGCCTGGCGCGGCTGAGCTCGGACCGGTTCGAGTGGTTCAGCATCGTCGGGCCTTCGCTGCGCCCCGAGGTGGCCTGGGTGCGGGGCCAGCTCGACTTCGGCTCGGTGTCGGCGCTCAGCGACCCCATCCCCGGGCTCGCCGACCCGGTCGCGGTGGTCGGGAGCTCGGGGGCCGCCACGTGTGAGTTCGCCTTCGTGCCGGCGGCCTACACCGCGGTGCGGGCCTGGCTGGAGTCCAGCCCACCGGGGTACAAGGCCAACGTGGCCTGACCCGCCGTCAAGACGGGGTGGGGGGCTGCTCACGGCCGCCACCCGGCGCCCAGAGCACGTCGCCTCCGGGCAGGTTGGCGTAGCGGGCCAGCACGAACAGCAGGTCGGACAGCCGGTTGAGGTAGGTCGCCGTCGTCGGGTTGATGCCGCCCTCCCCACGGGCCGTCCCCGGCTCGGTCCCGTACGCCTCGATGGCAGCCCACACCGATCGCTCGGCTCGGCGCACCACCGTCAGGGCGACGTGCAGGTGGGCGGCGCCGGGTGTTCCGCCGGGGAGGATGAACGAGCGCAGCTTCTCGAGGGAGGCCAGGTAGGTGTCGCAGTCTGCCTCGAGCTCGCTGATCCACTCCTCCTTGACCCGCAGCGGCGGGTACTCGTAGGTCTGCTGGAGCGGGGTCGAGAGGTCGGCGCCGATGTCGAAGAGGTCGTTCTGGACGCGCACGAGCACGGCGCGCACGTCGTCGGGGAGGTCGCCGCACGCCACCGCCACGCCGATCGCGGCATTGGCCTCGTTGGCGTCGGCATAGGCGGCGAGTCGCAGGTCGGTCTTCGACGTGCGGCTGAGGTCGCCGAGCGCGGTGGTGCCGTCGTCGCCGGTGCGGGTGTAGATCCGGGTGAGGTTGACCATGCCCTCAGCCTCTCAGACGTGCTGCGGAGGCTGCGGCGGCGACCCCGGTGAAACGGTCGCGGCTGGGTGGAACCGGCTGACCCGTGGTGACGTCTGTGACTCATGGGGGCGTGATCAACACCTTCGGAATCCGTTGTTCATCGGTGGCATGAAGTGGACAGTGACTGTTCTCTGCCGCCACATCGCCCGTTCGGAGGAGGGAGAAAGGGGTGTTCGGTGGGTCTAATGGAGCAACGCAAACCGAAGGGCGGGGGTGAGACCGTGGCAGACCGGGAGAGCAGTGTGGTGACCATCACCGAGTACCAGGACGAGCACGGTTGGCACGTCGCCCTGCGCGGCCGGGTCGACGTGCGCACGGCCGCCGACCTGCGACTCGCGCTGCACCGTCTCATCGCGGCCGGGAGCACCCCGTTGCTGCTCGACCTCGCCGAGGTGCACGTCGGGGACGCCACCGGCTTCGGGCTCATCGTCGAGTGCCAGCGCCGCGCACGCCGGGCCGGCCGACAGGTGCACGTCGTCGCGGCGGATGCCCGCACCCAACGGCTGCTGCGGCGTGCCCGGTTGGGCTCGCTCCTCGGCCCCTCGCTCGACTGCTCGGTGCCCGAGCGGCACACGATGGCCATCGCGGCCAGCTGACGGGCACCGGACCGACCCCCTGCCGGCCGGTCGCCCGATTGCGCCGACGACGGGCGGCGCCACCGCGGCGTCGGTGTGGGCACTCTCACCGTGCGCGCGCCTATCCGGGCCTCGCGGCCGCGGCTAGCGTTCGACGCATGCCCGAGAGCACCGACGCCAGCAGGCCACCTCGCGACCGACCGTGGGTCATGCGCACCTACGCCGGCCACTCCAGCGCCGCCGCCAGCAACGCCCTGTACCGGCGCAACCTCGACAAGGGTCAGACGGGGCTCTCCGTGGCCTTCGACCTGCCGACCCAGACGGGGTACGACCCAGACCACGTCCTGGCGCGGGGCGAGGTGGGCAAGGTGGGTGTGCCGATCTCGCACATCGGTGACATGCGGGCGCTCTTCGCCGACATCCCGCTGTCGCGGATGAACACCTCCATGACCATCAACGCCACCGCTATGTGGCTGCTGGCGCTCTACCAGGTCGCCGCGGAGGAGCAGGCCGAAGCGGCGGGCGAGGACCCGGCATCCGCGGTTCGTGCCCTGGCGGGGACCACCCAGAACGACATCATCAAGGAGTACCTGTCGCGGGGCACCTACGTCTTCGCGCCCGGCCCCTCGCTGCGCCTGATCACCGACATGGTGACGTACACCGTCACCGACATCCCCAAGTGGAACCCGATCAACATCTGCAGCTACCACCTCCAGGAGGCCGGCGCGACGCCCGTGCAGGAGATCGCCTACGCCATGTGCACGGCGATCGCCGTGTTGGATGCCGTGCGCGACTCCGGTCAGGTCCCCCCGGAGCGCTTCGGTGAGGTCGTCGCGCGGATCTCGTTCTTCGTCAACGCCGGCGTGCGCTTCGTCGAGGAGATGTGCAAGATGCGCGCCTTCGTCCAGCTCTGGGACGAGCTGACCCGTGAGCGGTACGGCGTCACCGACGACAAGGCGCGACGCTTCCGCTACGGCGTGCAGGTCAACTCGCTGGGCCTGACCGAGGCTCAGCCCGAGAACAACGTGCAGCGGATCGTGCTGGAGATGCTCGCCGTCACGCTCTCCAAGGACGCCCGGGCTCGCGCCGTGCAACTGCCGGCCTGGAACGAGGCGCTCGGTCTGCCCCGGCCCTGGGACCAGCAGTGGTCGCTGCGCATCCAGCAGGTGCTCGCCTACGAGTCCGACCTGCTCGAGTACGACGACCTGTTCGAGGGCTCGACCGTGGTCGCGGCCAAGGTCGCCGAGCTCGTCGAGGGCGCCCGTGCCGAGATCGACCGGGTGCAGGCCATGGGTGGGGCCGTCCCCGCGGTCGAGGGCGGCTACATGAAGTCCGAGCTCGTCGCCTCGCACTCGCGGCGCCGCCAGCGCATCGAGCTCGGCGAGGACGTCGTCGTCGGCGTCAACCGCTTCGAGACCACCGAGCCCAACCCGTTGACCGCTGACCTCGACGCCGCCATCCAGTCGGTCGACCCCGGGGTGGAGGCGGCGGCGGCGGCCGCCGTGCGAGCCTGGCGAGAGGAGCGTGACGCCGATCCCGCGCGACGCGAGCGAGCGGCATCCGCCCTCGCGAGGTTGAAGACCGACGCGACCAGCGACGTGAACCTCATGGCCGCGACCCTCGAGTGCGCCCGCGCAGGACTGACGACCGGGGAGTGGGCCGCAGCGCTGCGTGAGGTGTTCGGCGAGTTCCGTGCCCCCACCGGTGTCAGCGGGTCGGTCGGCGTCGGTGCCGGGTCGGCAGCGCTCGCCGACGTGCGGGCCAAGGTGGCCGGTCTCAGCCAGGAGCTCGGCGAGAAGCTGCGTGTGCTCGTCGGTAAGCCCGGCCTGGACGGACACTCCAACGGCGCCGAGCAGGTGGCGGTGCGGGCCCGTGATGCCGGCTTCGAGGTCATCTACCAGGGCATCCGTCTCACTCCGGAGCAGATCGTTGCGGCCGCCGTGGCCGAGGACGTGCACCTCGTCGGCATCTCGATCCTGTCGGGCTCCCACATGGAGCTCGTGCCCGAGGTGCTCGACCGGCTGCGTGAGGCCGGCGCAGGCGACGTGCCGGTGATCGTCGGTGGCATCATCCCCGAGGCGGATGCCGTGCGCCTGAAGGCGCTTGGTGTCGCGGAGGTGTTCACGCCGAAGGACTTCGGGCTGAACGACATCATGTCGCGGTTCGTCGACGTCATCCGCGCATCGCGCGGGCTCGCCGCCGACGCAGAGGCGCCCGCCCACGCCTGAGGCGTGGCGGGCGCCACCGGACCGGGTGACCCCGGTGTGGGGGCGCTCAGGCGGTCACGGACGACGACAGGGCCGCGGTCAGCGCGCGGGTGAACGCCGGGATGTCGTCGGGGTTGCGGCTGGTGATCAGGTTGTCGTCGACGACGACCTCGCGGTCCTGCCAGGTCGCACCCGCGTTGCGCAGGTCGGTCTGCAGGCTCGGCCACGAGGTGACCGTGCGGCCCCGCACGACGTCGGCCTCGACGAGCGTCCAGGCCGCGTGGCAGATCGCCGCCACCGGCTTGCCGGACTGCACGAACTGGCGCACGAAGGCCACGGCGTCGGAGTCGGTGCGCAGGGCGTCCGGGTTGGCGACGCCACCGGGCAGCACCAGCGCCGCGTAGTCGTCGACCTCGGCAGAGGACACGGTGAGGTCGACGTCGAAGACGTCACCCTTGTCGAGGTGGTTGTAGGCCTGCACCGTGCCTGCCTGCGTGGAGATGAGCACCGGCGTGGCGCCGGACTGCTCGACGGCCTGCCAGGGCCCGGTCAGCTCGACCTGCTCGATGCCCTCGGTGGCGACGAGGAAGGCGACCTTCTGGGACGTGCTCGTCTGGGTGGTGGTGCTGTTGTCGGTCATGGTGGTGTCCTATCGGTCCGACGGGATGCGGCGCAGTTTGGCGCCGGTGGGACAACCGGAGCCCTCCCCGCGTCATTCCCCACTGAGCCGTGTGGCCCACGGGCGTCGACGGTGGGGGTAGCGTGCCGGGCATGGCTCTGCACTGCGCCGCGAGACTGGTGCTCGTGCCGGTCGGCGCGGCGCCGGACGGCGCGGCCGGTACCGGTGCCGTGGTGGTGGGTCCGCTGGCGGCGGGGGCCGATGTCGTCGAGGAGCTCGAGGCCCTGGCCGACCTGCACCGCGGTGAACGGGTGGTGGTGCCGGTCGGCCCCGACCACCTGAGCGCCGTGCACGAGCACCTGGGCCGAGTGCCCGGGCCCTGCGAGGACGTGGTGGTCCTCGAGATCGGCGACGACGGCTGGGCGCTGGTCCCACCCAAGGGCTGACCGGTCGGATGGGGCGTACCTCGTGCGACCTATTGGCCGTTGCAGGGACGCGAGGCGGCCGGGCACTGCGGTGGGCGGGCCGGCATCCGTTCAGAAGAGGCGGTGCTCGCTGTTGTCGACACCCTTGAGCTCGTCGTAGTCGAGGACGACGCAACGGATGCCGCGGTCCTCGGCGAGCGTGCGCGCCTGAGGCTTGATCACCTGGGCTGCGAACACACCGGTCACCGGCGCCAGGTGCGGGTCCCGGTTCATCAGCTCGAGGTAGCGGGTCAGCTGCTCCACACCGTCGATGTCGCCGCGCCTCTTGATCTCGATGGCGACCGTGCCGCCGCGACCGTCCTTGCACAGGATGTCGACCGGGCCGATGGGGGTCATGTACTCGCGGCGGGTGAGGGTCCACCCCTCGCCGAGGGTGGTGATGTGCTCGGCGAGCAGTTTCTGCAGGTGCGCCTCGACACCGTCCTTGACCAGGCCGGGGTCGACGCCGAGCTCGTGGGCGCTGTCGTGGTGCACCTCGTGGATCTTCACCCGAAGCCGGTCCTCCGACTTCGCGTGCTGCACTACCCAGACGGTCGTCACACCCTCGGCGGCCTCGGTCTCGTCGGGGGCCACCTCGGCCATGGCGCACGGCGGGGACATCCAGTTCAGCGGCTTGTAGGAGCCGCCGTCGGAGTGCACCAGCACCGAACCGTCGGCCTTGACGAGCAGCAACCGGGTCGCCAGCGGCAGGTGGGCGGTCAGCCGCCCGTCGTAGTCGACGCTGCACGTCGCGATCACCAGTCGCACGATCGGTCACCCTACCCATTGCCCGGGCAGCCCTGGGCAGCGCACACTCTTCCTTGAGGTGAGGCCGATGCGGGCAGCTCTGCTCCTGGTGTTTCTCCTCGTGCTGCCCGGAGCGTGGTTCATCGCCACCGGTGAGGGGCTGCGCTGGTTCGCCGGTGGGGAGCGCCCGCGTCTGCTGCGCCCCCTGCTGTCCCGACTTGATCCGTGGATGGAGCGGGTGGGCCGCCAGTGCCGACGGTTGCTCGGGCGGCTTCCGCCCAAGCCGGTCCCACCCGTGCTCATCACCCTCGAGCTGAGCCGGCTCGAGGCTGAGATCCGCAAGGTCGAGAACGGTGACGCACCGCACCAGGCTGCCCGGCTGCGGGCCGTCCTCGCCGCCTACGACCAGGTGCTGCTCCAGCTGTGTGAGCGCTTGGACGTGCCGACCGACGTGGGGATGCCGCCGCTGCCCTCGCGTGACCGGCTCGCCATCGAGGCGGAGCTGGTCGCGGCCGGCCACGACTGGTGAGTCACCAGATCGGGGGTAAGGAGCGTCACGCTGCGAGGGGGTCGTGACTGCCTCGCCCCTCTGACAGGATCGCGGACATGACGCGTGACTTCTCCACTGTTGGTGTGATCGGGCTCGGGACGATGGGTGCAGGGATCGTGGAGGTGTTCGCCCGCAACGGGATCGACGTCGTCGCGGTCGAGGTCGACGGCCCGGCCATCGAGCACGGCAAGGCGGTTCTCGGGGGGAGCACCGGGCGCGCGCTGGCCCGCGGCAAGATGACGCAGGAGGAGCACGACGCGCTGCACTCGCGGGTAACGTTCACGAGCAACCTCGAGGACCTCGCCCCCTGCCAGCTCGTCGTCGAGGCCGTGCCGGAGCACCTGGACCTCAAGAAGGACCTGCTGGGCAAGGTCGACGCCGTGGTCTCCGCCGACGCGATTCTCGCGACGAACACCTCGTCCCTGCCGGTCACCGAGATCGCCGTCGCGACGAAGAACCCGAAGCGCGTCGTCGGCATGCACTTCTTCAACCCGGCCCCGGTGCAGCAGTTCGTCGAGGTGATCCGCACCGTCATCACCGCGGACGACGTCTTCGAGGACGTCAAGGCGCTCGCGGAGCGGCTCGGCAAGAACCCCGTCGTCGTCGGCGACAAGGCCGGCTTCATCGCCAACGCGCTGCTGTTCGGCTACTTGAACCACGCCGTCTCGATGTTCGAGAGCCGGTACGCCACCCGTGAGGACCTCGACGCTGCGATGCGCTTCGGCTGCGGGTATCCGATGGGCCCGCTCGCCCTGCTCGACCTCATCGGCCTCGACACGGCATACGAGATCCTCGACACGATGTACAAGCAGGGCCGTGACCGCCTGCACGCGCCGAGCCCGATCATCAAGCAGATGGTCAGCGCAGGCATGCTCGGCCGCAAGAGCGGCCGCGGGTTCTACACGTACGAGCAGCCCGGGTCGCCGCAGGTCGTCGCTGACGCCAACACCCCGGCTGGCGGACCCCCCGCGGGCGTCACCCTGCGGCCGGTGGCCACGGTCGGCGTGGTCGGCTCGGGGACGATGGCGACCGGCATCATCGAGGTGTTCGCCAAGGCCGGGTATGCCGTGACGTTCGTCGCGCGCGGCGACGACAAGGTCGCCGGGGTGCACACCGCGCTGGCGCGCAGCACCTCGCGCGCGGTCGAGAAGGGTCGGATGACGGCCGAGGACGCCGAGGCGATGCTCGGCCGGGTCACCGGGGCCACCGACCGCGAGGCGCTCGCGGACGTCGACCTCGTCGTCGAGGCCATCGCCGAGGACCTCGAGATCAAGCAGCAGCTCTTCCGCGACCTCGACCGCATCTGCAAGCCGGGCGCCATCCTCGCGACGACGACGTCGTCGCTGCCGATCATCGACTGCGCCAAGGTGACCTCACGGCCCCAGGACGTCATCGGCATGCACTTCTTCAACCCGGCTCAGGTCATGAAGCTCGTCGAGGTCGTGCACACGGTGACGACCGCGCCGGACGTCATCGCGACGGTGCAGGACCTGTGCGCCAAGGTCGGCAAGGTGGCCGTGACCTGCGGTGACCGCTCCGGCTTCATCGTCAACGCCCTGCTCTTCCCCTACCTCAACGACGCGGTGCGCATGCTCGAGGCCAACTACGCCTCGGCCGACGACATCGACACCGCCATGAAGACCGGCTGTGGGCTGCCGATGGGGCCGTTCGAGCTTCTCGACGTCGTGGGCCTCGACGTGTCCCTGGCCATCGAGCGCGAGCTGTACACCGAGTTCCGCGAGCCGGGCTATGCGCCGGCGCCGCTGCTCGAGCACCTCGTGACCGCCGGTTACCTGGGGCGCAAGACCGGGCGCGGGTTCCGCACGTACGCCTGACCGGCATCTGGCATCCGGCATCCGGCGCGCGACACGGCATCCGACGTGACCGTACCGAGATCGACCAATAGGTCAGTGCGCGTACGAGGCCGTGTACCTGGAGTGACCTATTGGTCGATCTGAAGACGCCCGGGTCATGAGCGGGCGTCCGGATGCCGTGGGCTCACCGCCTGCGTGTTGCCTCCTCCCGACGGGGGTGGGCCGAGCCGGGTACGGGGTGGATAGGTTGGGCGCGTGAGCACAGCACTGCCGGCGCGCGCCCGGGTCGTCATCATCGGAGGAGGCGTCATCGGCGCCTCGATCGCCTACCACCTGGCGCATCTGGGCATCACCGATGTCCTCGTTCTCGAACGTGACCGGCTGACGTCCGGCACGACGTGGCACGCAGCCGGCCTGATGACCTGCTTCGGCTCCACGAGCGAGACGAACACCCGCATGCGGCTGTACTCACGCGACCTCTACGCCCGCCTGGAGGCCGAGACCGGTGTGGCGACCGGGTTCAAGCCGGTCGGGCTCATCGAGGCGGCCGCCGACGCAGACCGTCTCGAGGAGTACCGCCGGGTCGCGGCCTTCCAGCGCCACATCGGCCTCGAGGTCGAGGAGATCCGCCCGAAGGAGATGGCCGACCTCTTCCCGCTGGCGCGCACCGACGACCTCCTCGCGGGCTTCCACGTCCCGGGCGACGGCCGGGTGAACCCCGTCGACGTCACGATGAGCCTGGCCAAGGGGGCCCGCAACCTCGGAGCCAAGATCCTCGAGGGGGTGCGGGTCGAGCAGGTCCTCACCCGTCCACGCGGACTCGTCGAGGAAGTCACCGGGGTCCGCACGGATGCCGGGGACGTCGAGTGCGACGTCGTCGTCAACTGCGCCGGCATGTGGGCCCGCGAACTCGCCGAGCGCAACGGCGTCGTCGTGCCCAACCAAGCCGCCGAGCACTACTACCTCATCACCGAGCCGATCGACGGGATGAGCCCGGACGCACCGGTGTTCGAGGACCCGGCCGCCTACGGCTACTACCGCGAGGAGGGCGGCGGCATGATGGTCGGGCTCTTCGAGCCGGTCGCCGCGGCGTGGAACGTCGACGGCATCCCGCGTGACTTCTCCTTCGGCGAGATCACCCCCGACTGGGACCGGATGGGACCCTTCGTCGAGCGCGCCATCGCCCGCGTCCCCGTCGTCGAGACCGTCGGCATCCGCACGTTCTTCTGCGGGCCCGAGTCCTTCACGCCCGACCTCGCGCCAGCGGTGGGTGAGGCTCCCGGCATCCACGGGTACTTCGTGTGTGCGGGGCTTAACTCCGTCGGCATCCTGTCGGCCGGCGGGATGGGGCGCATCGTCGCGCAGTGGGTCGCCGACGGCCACCCCGACGTCGACGTCACCGGGTTCGACGTCGCCCGCTTCCGGGACTGGCAGCTCAACCCGCGCCACCGCGCCGAACGCACCGCCGAGATCCTCGGCACCGTGTATGCCGCACACACCCCGGGCGTCGAGCTCACCTCTGCGCGTGGCGAGTTCACCTCACCCGTGCACGACCGCCTCGTCGCGGAGGGCGCTCGGCTGCGTGACGTCAGCGGCTGGGAGTCGGCCGCCTGGTACGCCGGGCGTGGCCAGAGCCCCACCGACGAACCCGGCTGGGGGCACCACCCGTGGTTCGCGAACTGGCGCGCCGAGCACGAGGCGGTGCGCGAGGCCGTCGGGCTGATGGACATGTCCTTCATGGCCAAGTTCGCGGTGCGCGGGCCGGATGCCGGTGCGGTGCTCGACCGCCTGAGCGCTGGCGCGGTCAACGAGCGCGACGGGGTCATCACCTACACCCAGTGGCTCGGTGAGGACGGCGGCATCCGCGCCGACCTCACCGTGACCCGCCTGGCGGCGGACGACTTCCTCGTCGTCGCGTCCGACACGGCCCACGGGTCGGCCCTGGGCCAGGTGCGGCGGGCCGTCGCAGACGCCGACGCCACCGTCGAGGACGTCACGAGCGACGTCGCGCTGCTCACCGTGCAGGGCCCTCACTCCCGCGCGACTCTGGCGCAGGCCGCCCCGGGCACCGACTGGTCGAGTGCGGCCTTCCCCTTCCGGGCGGCCCACCGCGTCGACATCGCCGGTGCCGAGGTGCTCGCCATCCGCATCACCTACCTCGGCGAGCTGGGGTGGGAGCTGTACGCGCCGGCCGCGCAGGCGGGTGAGGTGTGGGATGCCGTCCTCGCGGCGGGTGCCCCGCACGGCATCCGACCCGTGGGTCTCAAGGCGTTGTCCAGCCTGCGGATGGAGAAGGGGTACCGCGACTTCGGCCACGACATCGACAACACCGACGACGTCTACGGCGTCGGGCTCGGGTTTGCCGTCGCCCTCGACAAGCCGGGCGGGTTCGTGGGACGCGAGGCCACGCTGGCGGCCAAGGCCCGGGGGACACCGCACCACCGGCTGGTCCAGGTGCTGCTGAGCGACCCCGAGCCGCTGCTCTTCCACGCCGAGCCGGTGCTGCGCGACGGGGTCGTCGTCGGGGAGGTGCGCTCGGCGTCGCACGGCTGGACCCTCGGCGGTGCCGTCGGCTTGGCGTTCGTCGGCGGCCACGGGCCGGTGACGCCGCAGTGGCTCGCCGACGGGCGGTGGGAGGTCGACGTCGCCGGCACCCGGCATCCGGCCGTGGTGTCGTTGCGCCCGATGTACGACCCGACGAGCGCGCGCGTCACGGGCTGACGACGTCTGGGAGCATGGGCGGCATGCCCAGGGCCAACCGTCGTCGCCGCGACCTCGAGTCCCGGCCGCTCTCGGGCGCCAGCGAGGTCGGGACCCAGACCTACTCGGGCCGGCCGTGGCACGTGCGTCAGCTGTCGGGGGCGTCATCCACCCGCGAGTACCGGTGCCCGGGGTGCCACCAGGGCATCGCCGTCGGCACACCGCACGTCGTCGTGTGGCCGGCGCAGGGGGTCGGTGGCATCGATGAGCGACGGCACTGGCACACCCGCTGCTGGTCGGCCCGGCACGCCTCCCGCCCCTGAGGGTCAGGCGCGGTTCTGACGCGGGACCAGCACCTCTTCGTAGAGCAGCAGGAGCCCGGCGGCCACCGGGATCGCGAGCAGGGCGCCGAGCACCCCGAGCAGTGCGCCCCCGGCCAGCGCCGCGACGATGGTCACCGGCCCCGGAACCGACACCGTGCGCTGCATGATCCGCGGCGCCACGAGGTAGTTCTCGACCTGTTGGTAGATCAGGTAGTAGACGCCTGCGATGAGCGCCGTCTTCGGCTCGGAGACGAACGCGATGGCGCACACGATCACTGCCCCCAGGGTTGCACCGATCATCGGGATGAGCCCGAGCAGGCCGACGGTCACGGCGAGCACCGCGGCGTAGGGGATGCCGACGAGGGTCATCATCACGTAGGACAGCACCCCGTTCAGGGTCGCGATGGAGACCTGGCCCAGGGCGTAGGAGCCCACTCGGCGCATGATCTCCTCCGACAGCGGCTTGACGCGGGCGCGCCGCGAGGCCGGCACGAGGGCGTACCCGGCCTGCTTGACGCGCGGCAGCGACCCGAGGAAGTACAGCGTCAGCACCAGCACCGTGAACACCTGGAACGTGCCGTTGAGCACGGCTCTGCCCACCCCGAAGATGCCGCCGAGCACCCCCTGGATGAACGACTGGTCCATGGCTCGCGCCCGGATCTCGGCCTGAAGGGTGTCCAGGACGTCGTAGTTCGCGTCGAGGTCGTGGACCCAGCGGGCATCGAGGAGCTGTTCGACGTATCCCGGGGTCTGCCGGGCCAGCTCTGCTCCCTCGAGCGCCACCGGGGGGATGACGACAGCCAGGATCACGGCGAAGATGGCGAGCAACGCGCTGAAGACGGCGGCCACTGCCGCGACCCGCTTCACCCCGCGCGCCACGAGTCCGTCGACGATCGGGCTGAGGGCGAGCGCGATGAACAGGGAGACGACGATCAGGGTCAGCGTCGTCGTGATCTGCCCGACGAGCTGCCACAGACCGACCGCGATGAGCGCGCCCGTGGCCCCGAAGAAACCGATGTAGAACGGCGAGTGCCGGTTGAGCGGCCGCCCGACGACACCGTAGGGCGTGACCGTCGGCTGGGTCGGGTCGACGACGAACGGCGAGGATGCCGTGGCGACGCCGCCGTCGGCCTCGCTCGCCGCGGGTTCGTTCGCCGCGGGTTCGGCCGCCGTTGGATCCGTACCAGTGACGCGAGCGGCGATGCGGTTGCTCTCCTCGAGGGCCGCGAGTTGCCGTCGGCGGAACTCACCCCACCGGGTCACCGGGCTCCACAGCCTCGACACGTTCACGCCACACCTCCCGCGACAACCCTACGGTGGGGCGACGACGCCACCGTGCGCCGCGGCATCCGACCTTCACTTTTCCTGCGAGGTGCCGGGACGAGCGCCGGTTCACGGCGTGTTGCCCAGCACCTCGCAGGAAAGTCCGCAAGGTCGGGGAGGAGTCAGGCGTTGCGGAAGCGGTTGATCTCGCTCTCGAAGCGGGCCCGCTTCTCGGGGTTGCTCACGCCGAGGCCCTCCTCGGGCGACAGGGTGAGCACGCCGACCTTGCCCTGGTGGAGGTTGCGGTGCACGTCCAGGGCGGCGGTACCGACGTCCTCGAGGCGGTAGGTGCGGCTGAGGGTCGGGTGGATCAGGCCGCGGTCGATGAGCTCGTTGGCCTCCCACGCCTCGCGGTAGTTCGCGAAGTGCGAGCTGACGATGCGCTTGAGGTTCATCCACAGGTAGCGGTTGTCGTACTCGTGCATGTACCCCGAGGTCGACGCACACGTGACGATCGTGCCGCCCTTGCGGGCGACGTAGACGCTGGCGCCGAAGGTCTCGCGGCCGGGGTGCTCGAAGACGATGTCGACGTCGTGCCCACCGGTCAGCTCACGGATCTTCTTGCCCAGGCGCTGCCACTCCTTGGGGTTCTGCGCGGTGCCGTCCTCGTTCCAGAACCGGTAGCCCTCCGCGGAGCGGTCGATGATGAGCTCGGCCCCCATCGCGCGGCAGATCGCGGCCTTCTCGGGGGAGGAGACCACGCAGATCGGGGTCGCGCCGCCGGCCAGGGCCATCTGGGTCGCGTAGGAGCCGAGCCCACCCGACGCACCCCAGATGAGCACGCGGTCGCCGAGCTTCATGTGGGCGCCGTTGCGCGAGATGAGCTGGCGGTAGGCGGTGCTGTTGACCAGGCCGGGGGATGCCGCCTCCTCCCACGACAGGTGGGTGGGCTTGGGCATCAGCTGGTTGGCCTTGACGATCGCGAGCTCGGCCAGACCGCCGAAGTTGGTCTCGAAACCCCAGATCCGCTGCTGCGGGTCCATCATCGTGTCGTCGTGGCCGGCGGCGTCCTCGAGCTCGACGGACAGGCAGTGCGCGACGACCTCGGTGCCGGGCTTCCACTTGGTCACACCCGGACCCACGCGCAGGACGACGCCCGCGAGGTCGGAGCCGACGACGTGGTAGTCGCGGTCGTGACGCTTGGCGAACTCCGAGGTGCGGCCGTAGCGCTCGAGGAACCCGAACGTCGACACCGGCTCGAAGATCGAGGTCCACACGGTGTTGTAGTTGATGGCGCTGGCCATGACGGCGACGAGGGCCTCGCCCGGCGCGAGCTCGGGGGTGGGCACCTGCTCGACGTGCAGGGACTTGCGCGGGTCCTTGTCGCGGCTGGCCAGACCCTCGAACATCAGGGCCTCGTCCTTGTGCACGGTCGCGGCGCGATAGGTCGTCGGCACCTCGATCCCGGCGTAGGTCTGCTCGGTGCGGTCCCCGGAGAGGATGGCCTCGCGGATCTGGTCCATGCGGTCGTGCTCCTTTGGCGGCGAAGGCTTGGGTCCCGGTGAACCTAGCCGCCGACCCGGCCACAGGTGCGTGGGTATGACGGTGCCCACAGCGTGATCCGGCTCACGGGGGCTGGGAGCCCGGCTCGGCCATCCGGCATACAGTTTCGGGGTGTCCCCGTTCGCCCTGACTCGCCGCCGCGCGCTGCTCGGTGGGGTCGGGCTGCTGGCCTACTCGGGCACGGCCTACTGGAGCATCACCGAGCGGATCATGCGCGCCGAGGTGCCGTTGTACGGCGAGACGGTGGCCTTCGGCGGCGGCGGGAGCCGCGAGATCGTCCCGGTGGGACGGGTGGATGCCGTGGTGCCGGGTACGCGGGTGCTCGCCGACCGCATCCAGACGGCTGCCCTGCTCGAGGAGGAGAAGGCCTGGCTCGCCTCGTGCGCCCCGTGGGTGCAGACCCGCCTCGCCGCAGGGGACGACATCCTGCGCTCGGCCCTGCTCGACCTGCGCGCCCTCTCCGTCGACCTCAAGGTCTCCGTGGCGGGGTGGACCGACCGGTGGCGCTACGCCTGGCCCAGGGACGTCTCGTTCGTGGCGGCTGCCCTGGCCCGGATCGGCCACCACGACGCGGCGGCCGACCAGCTGCGCTGGCTTCGCGGGGTCCAGGGCAGGGACGGTGGGTTCGAGGCGCGCTACGACCCGAGTACCCGGCGCACCCCGGACGACCGCGTGGCCCAGCTCGACGGCACCGGCTGGGTCGTGTGGGGGGCTGCCCAGATCGCCGCGCAGGCCCCGGAGCGCGCCACCGAGCTGCTCAGCCCGCTCACCCCGTTGCTCGTGCGCAGCTGCACCAAGCTGCTGGACTCCCTCGACGAGGCCACGGCCCTGCCGCCCGCGTCGTCGGACTACTGGGAGATCGTCGAGGACACCCTCACCCTGGGCACAGCGGCCGCCGTGCTCGCCGGGCTGCGCAGCGGTGCCGTCGTCCTGCCCCTGGTGGGGGAGTACGCGCTGGCAGAGCAGGCCCGAGCAGCGTCGGACACCCTGGCGGCGCAGGTTCGCAAGCACTTCGGCCCCAACGGCTACCCCCGGCTGCTCGGGGGTTCGGCCTCGGATGCCGCCGTGACCTTCCTCGTCGCCCCCATCGGGCCGACGGAGGCAGACGTCGAGGTGCTGACGGCCATCGACCGGGCCCAGACCTCGATGCTGCGCCCGGCCGGGGGGCTGGCCCCCGGTGCCTCGTGGAAGAACGACGGCATCAGCTGGACCCCGACCACTGCACTCTTCGCCGCCGCGTGGGCCGCCAACGGCTACCCGACCAAGGCCGAGATCCTCCTGACGTGGCTCGGTGACCACCGCACCGAGGCCGGCTCCTACCCCGAGAAGGTGCTGCACGACGGCCGTCCGGCCGCAGTCGCCCCCCTCGCGTGGACGGCATCCCTCGTGGTCATCGCCACCCACGAGCTGGTGCGGGGATGATGCGCCGGGCACTCGTCGTCGCCCTGGCCCTCGTGGCGGCGACCCTCGGCCTCGCGCTCGCCCCGCCAGCGAACGCCACGGCATCCGACACCGCGCCGATCGTCATCGTCGGCGCGCCGGGGCTCGCCTGGTCCGACCTCGAGCGCGACGACCTGCCGGCCCTCACGGCGATGGTGGAGCAGGGCGCCTCCGGGTCGATCACCGCGCGAGCGGTGCGCAGCCGCTCGTGCGCGATCGACGGCTGGCTCACGCTCTCGGCCGGGCGACGTGCGGGAGACCTTCCCGGGCCGTGCCGCGAGCCACTGCCCCCGGTCGACGGGCTCGTGCCGAACTGGGCCGACTACGTCGCCGCTGCCGCCGCCGACTCGTACGACGCGCGACCGGGGTTGCTCGCCGAGGAGGTCACGGCATCCGGCGCATGTGTGCAGAGCATCGGTCCGGGCGCGGCGATCGGTGGCGCCGACCCCGACGGGGCGGTGGGTCCGACGTCCTCCGACACGCTGCCGACCAGCGTCGCCTGCCCCGTGGTGCTCGTCGACGGCGGAGCGCTGCCGACCACCGGGCCGGAGCGGGCGGATGCCGTGGCGCGCCTCGACGCTCTCGTCGCCCAGGTCGTCGGCGCGGCCCCCGGGGCGGACGTCGTCGTCGCCGGGCTCGGTGACGGCGACTCCAGCGTGCGTCCGAGGGCGGTCGTCGCGAGCGGCCCCTCGTTCGAGGCGGGCCTGCTGACCTCGGGCTCGACGCGGCAGCCCGGCCTCATCCAGCTCCAGGACCTCACGGCCACGGCCCTGACGCGGATCGGGGTCGAGGGTGCGCCGATCAGCGGGCGGGCCGTGTCGGTGGAGCCGGGTGCATCGTCGGCCTCCGAACGAGTCGATGGCCTCGTCGGGTTCGAGACACGGGCCGCGACCCTGCGGTCGGTGAGCCCCCAGGTGACCGGTTGGCTCGCGGTGGGTTTCGCGCTCTGGGCCGCGCTGGGCGCGCTGTGGTGGTGGCGTCGAGGGGCCTCGCATGAGCTGCCCCGGGCGCTGGTCACCGCCGGTGTCGCCGTGGCCGCCGTGCCCATCTCGACGTTCGCCGCGAACCTCGTGCCCTGGTGGCAGATGCCGGCCCCGGCCGTGGCGTTCGTCGCGATCCTCGGGGCGGTGACCGCGCTGGTGGTGGCGGTCGCGCTGGGAGTCGAGCGACGGCATCCGCTCGGTGCGCTGCGCACCGTGGCGCTGTTCACGGTGGTGGTGCTCGCCGGTGACGTGATCCTCGGGTCGCGGCTGCAACTCGGGTCGGTCTTCGGGCAGAACCCGACCGTCGGTGGGCGGTTCTACGGTTTCGGGAACACGAGCTTCGCCCTCTACGGGCTGGCCGCGCTCGTGCTCGTCGCGTGGGTCGCCGGTGCGCGGTGGCGCTCGCGCCAGGTCGCGGTGGGGCTGGGGTTCGGGCTGCTTGTCGTGCTCCTTGCGATCGAGGGGCTGCCGTCGCTCGGTGCCGACTTCGGTGGGCCACCGGGGCTGCTGCTCGGTGGGCTCGTGGTCATCGCCGGTGCCGCCGGCGTGCGGCTGACGGTGCGCCGGTCGGTGGTGGCGGTCGCCGCCGCTGGGCTGCTCGTCGCGGCGATGTCCTGGCTCGACTGGCGGCGCCCGCCGGCGTCGCGCACCCACCTGGGCGAGTTCGTCGACACGGTGATCTCGGGGGAGGCCGGCTCGGTGCTCGGGCGCAAGCTCGCGCAGAACCTCACCAACCTCGGGTCCCCGCCGCTGCTGGCCATCTCGATCGCGACCGTGGTGCTCGTCGTGGTGGCGTGGCGCACGGGTTGGCGCCCGGTGGATGCCGGGGTGCCGGTGCTGCGCGGGGCCCTCGTGCTCGCCGTGGTCGGGTTCGCGGTCAACGACTCGGGCCTGGTGATCCCGGCCTTCGTCGCGCTCGTCCTCGCTCCGCTGCTCGTCGCGGCTGGCCGTGCCCTGGCCGGTGTGGCGCGCTGACCACCCGCCCGGGTCATGGACCGGGCCGCGTGCCTGTGCCACGCTCGGAGCATGTCGAACATGATGCCGGGGTCGGCGCCGTGGAGGCCGACGAGCTTCGGGTCGCCCATCGCCATGGTGGCGCTCTCGCTCGCCTTCCTCGCCCTGGGGTGGTGGGCCAACGAGCAGGCCAAGGTGGTTCGCGCCACCGACGTGTGGGCGTACAACGCGCTCGCGGCGATGGCGCTCCTCGTCGGGGTCCTGTTCCTCCCCTTCGCCGGCGCCGGCTTCTACCGGGTCATCCACAACCGGCGTGCGCTCAAGCGCTGACCGGCGGCGGGGTCCGTCAGTGGGCTGACGCGGCGGGCTCGACGAGTTCGACGAGTTCGACGAGGATGCCACCTGCATCCTTGGGGTGGATGAAGTTGACCCGGCTGTTGCTGGTGCCGCGCCGGGGCGCGTCGTAGAGCAGGCGAAGCCCACGCTCGCGCAGGGTGGCGCTCACGGCATCCAGGTCGGTGACGCGGTAGGCCAGCTGCTGGATGCCGGGGCCGCTGCGGTCGAGGAACTTCGCGATCGTCGAGGCGGGGGTGAGTGGAGCCAGGAGCTGGATGCAGGAACCGGAGTCGCCGACGGCCATCATCGCCTCGCGCACGCCCTGCTCCTCGTTGGTCTCCTCGTGCAGCATCCGCATGCCGTAGGTCGAGGTGTAGAAGGCGATGGCCTCGTCGAGGTCGGGCACGGCCACGCCGACGTGGTCGATCGCGGTGAACAGGTCGGTGGGCAGCGCAGTCATGGCCCTCAGCGTAGGAAGTGCGGATGCCGTGCGCGCACCTGTCGTGGCGAGCATCACGACGGATGGCTGGGCCTTCCTCCCGTCGCAGATCCCTACTCCGGATGTGCGTCCTTGCAGCAGCGCAGATCGGGAGTAAGGACGCACATCCGGAGAAAGGCCCCGCGGTCCAGCCGCTGCGCCGATCGAGGGCTTCCGTCGGGGTACCGGACACGTCAAGTGACCTTGACTTTCGCTCCGATGTTGGTAAAGATTGCTTTACGTCAAGCACGCTTTACTTGGAGGGGATTGCCATGCGGGTCACGATGCGATCGATGGTCCAGAGTTGGTGGCGGTCAGCGGTGCTCGGGCTGGCTCTGGCCCTGCTGTTCGGAGCGCTGATGGCCAGCCGCAACCCAGACGATCCGGCGTCCGTCGTCGTGGTGGTTGCGGCGTTCACCACCTGGCCCGTCGTCGCCGTCGCGCTCCAGGTGCTGTGGTTCGACCGAGCCGCCACCGGGCGCGACATCGCCCAGGGTGAACTCGGGGTCGAGCACGCATGGTTCCAGGAAGCAGCCGCCACCGCCTTCGCGACGATGATCGGCGGGCTCCTCTTCCTCGAGGGCGTGGGCGACGCGCTGAACGTGTCGTGGATGGCGCCGGTGGGCCTTGCCCATGCGCTCGTGCTCGGGCTCGGCACGTTCGCGGGGTCCTACCTGTGGCTGCGATTCGGAAGGCGCTGACCGTGGAGAACAAGCTGGCCGAGCTGCGAGCCCAGCACCAGCTGTCGCAGGCAGCCCTGGCCGAGCTGCTCGGGGTCTCGCGGCAGACCGTGATCTCGATCGAGCGGGGGCGGTTCGACCCGTCACTGCCACTGGCGTTCACGATCGCCCGCCACTTCGGAACCACGATCGAGGACATCTTCCACCCGTAGTCCGCCGACCCCGTATCCCGTGCCCCCCGTGACCCCCCGTGGTGAGGGTCACGGCACGCGGGGGTCGGCACGGCATCCGCCCGTCGCTAGAGTCGAGCACGATCCCCGACCTGTTCGACACCCCGACACCGGAGGCCCCCGCATGTCCACTGACCCGACCGTCATCGTCGCCGGCGCCCGCACCCCCATGGGGCGGATGAGCGGCTCGCTCAAGGGCTTCAGCGGCTCCGACCTCGGCGGCTTCGCCATCAAGGGCGCCCTCGACAAGGCGGGCGTCGACCCGCAGGACGTCGACTACGTGATCATGGGCCAGGTCCTCTACGCCGGTGAGGGGCAGATCCCCGCGCGCCAGGCGGCGGTCAAGGCCGGCATCCCCATGAACGTCCCGGCGCTGAGCATCAACAAGGTCTGCCTCTCCGGCATCGACGCCATCGCGCTCGCCGACCAGCTCATCCGCGCGGGCGAGTTCGAGATCATCGTCGCCGGCGGCCAGGAGTCGATGACCAACGCGCCGCACCTGCTCGAGAAGAGCCGCGACGGGTTCAAGTACGGCAACGTCACGCTGCGCGACCACATGGACCACGACGCCCTCTCCGACGTGTTCACCGCGCAGGGCATGGGTGGCCTGACCGAGTCGGCCAACCACGGCGAGCGGGCCGTCACCCGCGAGGAGCAGGACGAGTTCGCGGCGCGCAGTCACCAGCTCGCCGCCCGCGCCTGGAAGGACGGCGTCTTCGACGACGAGGTCGTCACCGTGCAGATCCCGCAGCGCAAGGGCGACCCGATCGAGTTCCGCGCCGACGAGGGCATCCGCGCCGACACCACCGCCCAGTCGCTCGCCGGCCTGCGCCCGGCCTTCGCCAAGGACGGCACCATCACCGCCGGCTCCGCCTCCCAGATCTCCGACGGGGCTGCCGCGGTCGTCGTCATGCGCAAGTCCAAGGCCGAGGAGCTGGGCCTGACGTGGCTGGCCGAGATCGGCGCCCACGGCGTCGTCGCCGGCCCGGACTCGACGCTGCAGAGCCAGCCCGCCGAGGCCATCAAGGCGGCCTGCGCCAAGGAGGACATCACGCCCGCCGACCTCGACCTCGTGGAGATCAACGAGGCCTTCGCCGCCGTCGGCATCGTGTCCGCCAGGGAGCTCGGCGTCGCCCAGGAGCAGGTGAACCCCAACGGTGGAGCCATCGCCCTCGGCCACCCCCTCGGCATGTCCGGCGCACGCATCACCCTGCACCTCGCCCTGGAGCTGAAGCGGCGTGGTGGCGGGGTCGGCGCCGCGGCCCTGTGCGGCGGCGGCGGTCAGGGCGACGCCCTCATCGTCCGCGTGCCCGCGCAGGCCTGAGCAGGACCGACACCCCGATCACGCCACGTCCCGTCGACGTCCCCTCCCTCGTCGCGCAGGCGAGGCAGGGGCGTGCGCGTGCCGTCGCCCGGCTGATCTCCCTCGTCGAGGACGGCCACCCGGCGCTGCGTGAGGTCATGCGCGCGCTGGCGTCGGATGCCGGTCGCGCCCACGTCATCGGCGTCACCGGGTCGCCGGGCGTCGGCAAGTCGACGACCACCAACGCGCTCGTGACCCGCTACCGCGAGCGGGGCGCCCGGGTCGGGGTGCTCGCCGTCGACCCGTCGTCACCGTTCTCGGGCGGGGCGCTGCTCGGTGACCGGATCCGGATGTCCGAGCACGCCGCCGACCCCGAGGTGTTCATCCGCTCGATGGCCTCCCGGGGTCACCTCGGCGGCCTGTCGTGGGCCGCTCCGCAGGCGCTGCGCGTGTTGGATGCCGCGGGGTGCGACGTCGTGCTCCTCGAGACCGTCGGGGTCGGGCAGTCCGAGGTCGAGGTGGCCGCGACCGCGGACACGACACTCGTCCTCGTCGCACCCGGAATGGGGGACGGCATCCAGGCCGCCAAGGCCGGCATCCTCGAGGTCGCCGACGTCCTCGTCGTCAACAAGGGGGACCGCGAGGGAGCCGACCGGGCCGTGCGGGACCTGCGCCACGCGGTGGACCTCGGCGACCGCTCGGAGCCGGGGTCGTGGCGGGCCCCCGTCGTGCGGGCCGTCGCCACCACCGGCGACGGGGTCGACGACGTCGTCGCCGCCATCGAGGAGCACCGCGCCTGGCTCGGCAGTGACGGGCTCACCGCGCGCCGGGTGCGCCGGGCCTCCCACGAGATCGAAGGGCTGGCCCTGGCGACGCTGCGGGCCAGAGTCGGGGGGTTGTCCGGCGAAACCCGCCTCGACGTGCTCGCGGGTGAGGTCGTCGCGGGCCGCAGCGACCCGTACGCCGCGGCCGATGCGCTGGTGCGCTCCCTCACGTGAGATCGGCCGGCGTCCGGCAGGATGTCGGGGTGTCCCGCACGTCCCTCAGCGATCCTGACCCCGCTCCCGGCCCCGCGCCCGACTTCGCCACGAAGCCGACGTTGCGCGGCCAGCACGTGACGTTGCGGCCGATGACGGGCGAGGACGCCGAGGCGATGGCGCAGATCCTCTCCGACCCGAAGGTGCGTCTGCTGACCGGCAGCGTCGAGACCACCGCGCAGGCGCACGAGCCCTGGCCCCTCGACGACACGCTCGTGCAGTGGTACTCCTCGCGCCCCGACCAGGACGACCGCCTCGACCTGGCCATCGAGGACGAGGCAGGGACCCTCGTCGGGGAGGTGGTGCTCAACGACTACGACCCGCAGGAACGTACGTGCAACCTGCGCGTCCTCATCGGGCCCGCCGGGCGTGACCGGGGGCTCGGAACCGAAGCCGTCGCGCTCACGACGAGCTACGGCATCCGAGACCTCGGCCTCACCCGCATCACCCTCGAGGTGCTCGACACCAACCCGCGCGGCCGCCGCGTCTACGAGAAGGTCGGATACCGGCCCAGCGGCCACCGGGACCAGGCTGCCGTGCTCGACGGGCAGGACATCGGCGCCCTCGACATGTCGGTCGACGCCGACACCTGGCCCGGGTACCCGGCGTGAGGAACGGGCTGCGGCAGACGTGGGCCGCGGTGCGCCACCGGCGCAGCCAGTCGCTCGTGCTCGTCGTCGTCTCGGCCCTGGTGACGACCTGCGCCGTCTTCGCCCCGCTGTTCGTGCGCACCCTCGAGCAGGGGTTGCTCCAGGCGGGGCTCCAGCAGCGTGACGTCGCCGACACCACCGTCGTCGTGCGGGCGGCGCGCACCGCGCAGGACCCCGCCCTCAGCCCCGACGACCTGCGCGCGGTCATGCCCGAGGAGGCCACCCGGTGGTTCGACGACGGCGTCGGCATGACGACGGCCGACACCAGGGTCACGCCCCGTGACGGGATGCAGACCTCGCCCCTGCGCCTCGTGGCCCGCCAGGGCAGCTGCGAGCACGTCGAGATCGTGTCGGGCTCGTGCCCGACGGCACCCGGCGACGTCCTCGTCTCCGCGGCCGACGCGACCGCGTGGGGGTGGGCCGAGGGTTCGACCTTCGAGGTCGCCGACCCGTCCGCGGTCCCCGCAACCCCATCGGATGCCGTGGCACCGGTCGCGCTGGAGGTCACCGGGGTCTACCGCGTCGTCCCGGACCCCACCTACTGGCTGCGGACGGTGGTCGACGGCAAGTCCGGCTTCCTCATCGCCGAGGGAACCAACACCGTCGCGGCGATCGACGACTTCCTCACTGCTCAGGCCACCTTCGACACCGGCTGGTCGCAGGCCTCGACGTCGGTGGAGTTCCCGCTCGACCGGGACACCGTGACGCTGGCGACGGTGCCGCAGATCGGCGACTCCCTGCAGGGGCTGGAGCGGGCGAGCGGGAACGTCACGGTGACCTCCCCGGTGCCCGACATCGTCGACGCCGTCGTCGCCGGCCGCTCGATCGTGCGCACCCTGGTGCCGTTGCTGCTCGCCCAGCTCGCCCTGCTCGCGGTCACGGTGCTCGCGCTCATGGCCCATGCCGCCGTCGAGCAGCGCCGACCCGAGATCGCCCTTGCGCGGTTGCGCGGGCGCAGTCGTGACGGGGGCGGGCGCGTCGTCATGGGTGAGCTGGCGCTGACGGTGGCGCTGGGTGCCCCGCTCGGGGTCGCGTCGGCCCTTGCGGTCGGTGACCTGCTGCGCCGCACCGTCATGCCACCCGGGGTTCCCTTCGAGCTGCGCTGGCCGGTCGCGGTGGCTGCGGTCGTCGCCGTGCTGGGGTCGCTGCTCACGGTGTACGTCGTGTCCCGCCCGGTCCTTCGCGAGCCCATCGGGGCGCTGTTGCGCCGCGTCCCACCGCAGGCCAGCCGGGGCCCGGGGATGCTCGACGTCGTCGTCATCGTCGTCGCCGCTCTCGGGGTGGCGGCGGTGCTGACCGGCGACGTCGACGGACCCACGGCGCTGCTCGTCCCCATGCTGCTCGCGCTGGCCGTCGGCCTGCTCGGGGCCGCCGCCCTGCGCCGCCTCGCCTCCCGGGTTGCGGAGCGGGCCCTCGCCCGGGGTCGCCTGTCCGCCGGCCTCGCGGCCCTGTCCCTGGCGCGCCGGCCGGCCCTGCGCAACGTCCTCGTCGTCGTCACGGCGGCCGTGGCTCTCGCGACCTTCGCGGCGAACGCCGTGGTCGTCGGGGCGCACAACCGTGCCGCCCGGGCCGAGCTCGAGAACGGCGCCCCGGCAGTCATCACGACCGACGCCACCTCACCCGCCGCACTGGCGGCCGCGGTCGACGGGCTCGAGCCGCGCTACCGGTCGCTCGCCACCCCCGTGGTCGTCATCCGTCCCCGGGACCCCTCGGCCGTACCGACCCTGCTCGCCCGCCCCGCCGAGCTCGCACGCATCGGTTTCGCCCTGCCCACCGCGAGCCTGCCCGCCCTGACGCCCGAGGTGGCGCCGAGCATCCAGCTCACCGACGGCGTCATCACCGGCACGCTCACCTGGGCCCTCGAGGACTTCCGAACCGGCGACGAACCGGTCGGCAAGGCACCGATGTCACCCACCGGCATCCCCGGTGGTGACCTGTCGATCGACCCCACACCGGTGCAGATCGGCATCACCGTGTCGACGCCCGACGGTGAGCTCCTCGACCGTGACCTCGCGCAGGTGCCGCAGTCCTCGGCAGGGACGTCGGCGGTCCGTGCCCCCGTGCTGTGCCCGCAGGGATGCCGTCTGGCCGGGTTGTGGGTGCGCGGCACCGATCCGTGGGCCGAGCGGGTCGCCGGGCGGGTCACGCTCTCCGGTCTCAGCCTCGGTGGCGAGCCCCTCGAGCTCGGCGGCGCGCAGCGGTGGCTGCCGGCCCAGGGTGACCCGGGGGAGGGCACCCAGGCGTTGTCCGGCTCGGGCACCGACCTCGTCATCGACGTCGAGACCACCGGGCGCCGGGTGTTCTCGCCCGTCGCGGACGTGCCGAGCCCGGCCCCCGTGGTGCTCGCCGGCACCCCTCCTGCCGATGCCACCGACGACGGCTTCACCCTCATCGGCCTCGGTGGTCGGCCCATTGCCTCGCAGGCGGTTGCGACGGTCGACGCCCTCCCGGGGGTGACCTCGCGGGGTGCGCTCGCCGACCTCGACGCGCAGCTGCGGGTCGGTGGGGCGGCCCCGCCGGGGTCGCTGCTCCAGGTGTGGCTGGCCACCCAGGACCCCGACGAGCTGCGCGCCGTCGAGCGCTCGCTGGCCGCCGCCGGCCTGCTCGTGAGCCCGCCCACGACCGTGGAGCAGGCGCAGGCCCGCTACGACGCCTCGGCCACCGGGTGGGGCCTGCTGCTCGCGGTGTTCACGGGGCTGATGTCCCTGCTCGTGGCCGCCCTGGTCGTCGCGCTCGTGGCCGTGGCGTCGTGGAGGGGGGTGGCCCGCGACCTCGCCGGTCTCATCGTGGCTGGCACCCCTCGGGCGGTCCTGCGCGCCGCGGTGCGTCGGGAGCACCTCGTGACCGTGGTCGCGGGGGTGGCGCTCGGGACGGCGTGCGCAGTCGCGGGATCGCTGCTGGCGATGCCGCTCGTGCCGTTGTTCGACCGGCCCGCCCCGGTGCCGGTGCCGGACCTCACCCCGGTCTGGTGGGTCATCGCCGCGACTGCGCTGATGGCTCTCGCGGTCATCGGCGGGGTGGCCGTGGTCGCCGCCCGGGCGGTCCTGGCCCGTGCGCTCCCCGAGCGACTGCGGGAGTCACTGTGAGCGGCCTGCGCGTGGTGACGCGCGGCCTCGTGCACATCTACCACGCCGACGGGCACGACGTGGCTGCGCTGTCCGGCATCGACCTCGTCGTGGGGGCGGGGGAGCGGGTGGCGCTCCTCGGCCCGTCCGGTGCTGGGAAGTCGACGTTGCTCACCCTGTTCGGCGGCCTGCTGCGCCCGAGCGCCGGGCGCCTGCTCGTCGGCGACCGCGAGCTCAGCCAGCTCTCCGAGGCCGACCTCGACGAGGTGCGCGGCACCGAGATCGCGATGGTCCTCCAGGGAGCGGCACGCAACCTGCTGCCCTACCTCTGCGCGCGAGACAACGTCGCGTTCGCCCAGGGGGCAGCGCGCCAGCGCGGCCGTCAGGTTCCCAGCCCCGACGAGGTTCTCGACCTCGTCGGGTTCCCCACGGCATCCGCCGACGTCCCGCTCGCCACGTTGACCCCCGGCGCGCTGCAGCTGCTCGCCGTGGCGGTCGCGGTCTCGTGCCGACCGGGGTTGTTGCTCGGCGACGAGCCGACGAGCCAGCTCGACCACGGGGCGCGTGACGTCGTGCTCGAGGCGTTGGCGCAGGTCAACCGCCAGTGGGGCACCACCGTGATCGTCGTGACGCACGACCCCGACGTCGCCGCAGCGATGCCGCGCACGATCACCATCCGCGACGGCCGGGTCGGTGCCGAGGGCCGCGAGGGTGAGGAGTTCGCCGTCGTCTCGGCCGATGGCTCGGTGCCGCTGCCGCCGCACGCCTTGGCCGCCATCCCGCCGGGGTCGCTCGTGCGCCTGCACGAGGAGGACGGCCGCTGGGTGCTCGTCGTCGAGGAGGAGAGTCCATGACCGTGCCCGATCACGTCGCGCGCCCGGGCGCCGCGCCCGCCGTCGCGTGCACCGGACTGGTCGTGCGGTTCGGAGCCACCACGGCACTCGACGGGGTTGACCTCGTGGTGCGCCCCGGTGAGCTCGTCGCCGTCACCGGCCACTCCGGGGCGGGCAAGAGCACCCTGCTCTCGGTCGTGGCCGGCATCGTCACGCCGGATGCCGGGGAGGTGCTCGTGGATGGCCGCCGCGTGGGTGGGGTGGTCGCGGCGGGGGTGGCCGAGGCTGTCGCGGCCGGGGTGGCGCTCATCCCTCAGGGCAACGGGCTGGCCGCGATGCTGACGGCACGCGAGAACGTGCTGGTCCCGCTGCTCGCCCGTGGGGTGGCTGCCGCGCACGCGCCTGCTCGGGCGGACGCCGCGTTGGATGCCGTCGGGCTGGGTGAGGTGTTCTCGCACCTCGTCGAGGAGCTGTCCGGCGGACAGCAGCAGCGCGTCGCCGTGGCGCGGGCGCTGGCCCTGGACTGCCGCGTGCTGCTGGCCGACGAGCCGACCTCCGAGCTCGACCACACCAACCGCGAGGTCGTGCTGCGCCTGCTGCGCGCGCGGGCTTCGCAGGGGGCGGCGGTCGTCATGGCCACACACGACCCGGAGGCGGCGGCTGCGGCCGACCGGGTGGTGCACCTCGACGACGGCGTCCTCACCACCCCCTGACCCGGCATCCGCCGAGCCTTCTCGCCCGATGCCACAAGGTTCAGGTTCGCACCAGAACGGTTGTGGTGCGAAGGTGAAGGTCCTGGCACCGGGCGAGAAAGGTGATGCCGGGGTCAGGCCGGGGGAGGGTCGCCCGCCTCGGGCAGGGGAATGGCAGTCGGCACCCCGGCCGTGATGCGGCTGCCGTCGGTGCGGGTGCCGCCGGTCGGCGGGCGCTTGGGCAGCAGACCGGGGATCTGCGGGCCGTGCCCGTCGAGGGGCACCTCGAGCGTGCTCCCCGGCTCCACGACGTCCCGGATGCCGGCCACGCTCACCGGCACGGGCTGCTCGCCCTCGACCGAGCGCAGGCGCAGCCCGGTGGGGGTGAGGTCGACGACGAGTCGGGTGCCCCGCCACGTCAGCCGGTAGGTGAGCGAGCGCCAGTCGGCGGGCAGGCGGGGGTCGAAGGAGAGCTGGCCCTCGTGGTCGCGCATGCCGCCGAAGCCGTTGACCAGCGCGCACCACACCCCGCCGGTGGAGGCGATGTGCAGCCCGTCGACGGTGTTGGCGTGGGCGTTGGCCAGGTCGACGTACAGGGCGTCGACGAAGTAGGCGTGGGCGACCTCGTGGTAGCCGACCTCGGCTGCCACGACGGACTGCACCACGGCCGACAACGTCGAGTCGCCGGTGGTGATCGGGTCGTAGTACTCGAAGTCGCGGCGCTTCTCGTCGGCGGTGAAGCGGTTGCCCTGGAGGAACAGGGCGAGCACGACGTCAGCCTGCTTGAGCACCTGGAAGCGGTAGATCACCAGCGGGTGGTAGTGCAGCAGCAGTGGCCGAAGCTCGTCCGGGGTCTGGCTGAGGTCCCACACCTCGCGGTCGAGGAAGAAGTCGTCCTGGGGGTGGATCTGCAGGCCCTCGTCGAACGGGATGTGCATGCCCGCCGCGCAGGCCGCCCACTCGGTGACCTCGTCCTCGGTGACCTTGAGGCGATGAGCCAGGCGGGCGTACTCGTCGGCGTGGTGCTCCTGCGCCCAGCGCACCCACGACACCGCCTGCTCGAGGTTGTAGCGGGCCATGACGTTGGTGAACAGGTTGTTGTTGACCACGGTCGTGTACTCGTCGGGCCCGGTCACGCCGTGGATGTGGAACGAGCGTTCCCCGTTGCTGCGCCAGAAGCCGAGGTCGGCGTAGAGCCGAGCGGTCTCGACGAGGATGGCCAGGCCGTGCCGCACGAGCAGTTCCTCGTCACCGGTGGCGCTGACGTACTGCACGAGGGCGTGCGCGACGTCGGCGTCGATGTGCACCTGGGCGGTGCCGGCGGCGTAGTAGGCCGAGGCCTCCTCACCGTTGATGGTGCGCCAGGGGAAGAGCGCCCCGCGCTGGCTCATCTCCGCGGCCCGCTCGCGGGCGGCGGGCAGCATCCGGCTGCGGAAGAGCATCAGGTTTCGCGCCAGCTCGGGCCGGGTGTACGTCAGGAACGGGGCGACGTACACCTCGGTGTCCCAGAAGTAGTGCCCCTCGTACCCCGAGCCGCTGACCCCCTTGGCCGCGACCCCGAGGCCGTCGGCCCGGGCGCTGGCCTGGGCCAAGGTGAACAGGTTGAAGCGGATGGCCTGCTGCACGGCATCCGAGGTGTCCTCTCCGGTGTCGACCTCGACGTCGGCGGACGCCCAGAAGGCGTCGAACCAGTCACGCTGCTCGGCCAGCCAGTCTTCGTTGTCGACCCGGGCCGCCCGGTCCAGGGTGCGTCGGCACCGGTCGGACAGCTCACGAACGGGCAGGCCGCGCGAGGTGTGGTACGCCACGGTCTTCTCGATGCGCAGCGTGCTGCCCTCGCGCGCGTCGACGCGAAACACCATCTTCGTCAGGTCCGGTTCGTCGCTCATGACGACCTCGTACGGGTCCGGCGTCGACACGACGTGATCGGCAGCCACGGCGACGGTCATCCGGGAGTTGGCGCACTGGTAGCCCAGCATCATCCGGTCGTCCTTGGCCATCTGCAGGCGTGGCTCGAGCACCCGACCCTCGAAGGCCGCCGCCTTGCGCGGGTCGGCCAGCCCTGTGCCGGCGGCCGCCTGCCCGTGGTACTCGTCGACCCCGTCCTGGCGGTTGAGCAGCTGCGAGGACACGACGACCGGGGCGTCGCCGGAGAGCATGCTCACCTCGAAGGTGAGCAGGACGAGGTGGCGCTGGGTCATCGACACCATGCGCGTGGAGACGACCTCGACCCGCTTGCCCGACGGGGTGCGCCACACCAGGTAGCGGCGCAGCACGCCGTCGCGGAAGTCCAGCGACCGCTCGTAGCTCTCGAGGTCGGCCGTGCCGATCACCAGCGGCTCGTCGTCGACGTAGAGCTTCATGAGCTTCGCGTCGGGGGCGTTGACGAGGGTCTGCCCCGTGCGGGCGAACCCGTAGGCCGCCTCCGCGTGCCGGATCGGCCAGGTCTCGTGGAAGCCGTTGATGTAGGTCCCGTGCTCGTGGGCGTGGCGACCCTCCTCGGGGTTGCCACGCATGCCGATGTAGCCGTTGGCCACGGTGAACAACGTCTCGGTGACGCCGAGGTCGGTGCGGTCGGGGTCGCACTCCACGAGCCGCCACGGGTCGGCGGGGAAGCGGCTGCGGTCCAGCGGATCCGTCGAGGTCTGCGCGGTGCTCATGCCGGGTCGACGAGTTCGGCGAGGTCCGCGACGACGAGGTGCGCACCGGCATCCGTCAAGGTCTGGGTGCCCGCACCGCGGTCCACGCCGATGACGAGGCCGAACTCACCGGCCGCTCCAGCGCGAACGCCCGACACGGCATCCTCGACGACGACCGAACGCGCCGGCGTGGTGCCGCACGCCGTGGCCGCGTGCACGAACGTGTCGGGAGCAGGCTTGCCCGGCAGGCCGAGCTCGGTGGCGACCCGGCCGTCGACGACGGTGACGAAGCGCCCGGCCAGGCCAGCGGCCTCGAGCACCGCCGGGGCGTTCGCCGACGACGAGACGACCGCGAGCGGCATCCCGAGGTCACGCAAGTGGTCCAGCAGCGCGACCGAGCCGGGGTACGGGGAGACGCCGTCGCGCTCCAGCACGGCGTTGAACGCGTCGTTCTTGCGGTTGCCGAGCCCGCAGACCGTGTCGAGGTCAGGGGCGTCGCTCGGGTCTCCCTCGGGCAGGTCGATGCCGCGTGCCGTGAGCAGGTCGCGCACGCCGTCGTAGCGCGGCTTGCCGTCGACGTGAGCGAAGTAGTCGTCGTCGGTGTAGGCCGAGGTGTCGGCGGCGGGGCCGTGCCATGAGGAGAGGAAGGCGTTGAACATCTCGGCCCAGGCCCGCATGTGCACCTCCGCCGTGGGGGTGAGGACCCCGTCGAGGTCGAAGAGGACCGAGTCGTGGTCGGTCCAGGTCACCGGGTTCATACCGCTCATGAGGGGCAACGCTAGGGACTGCGAGAGCGCTTGCGCAATCCGTGGGTGCCGCCTTCCCGAGAGTCGGTCCGGTGCGCCGCTGGGCTACCGTGCTCGGTGTGAGCCAGCCGGTGCGTCTGCCCTTCGACCCGATCGCTCGGGCGAGCCAGCTGTGGCGCGACCGCTGGGGCCGGGAGTCGCACGCCTCGTCGATGGCCACGGCGACGTCGATCATGCGCGTCCAGCAGCTGCTCCTCGCCCAGTTCGACGCCATCGCGGGGCGCCACGGGTTGACGTTCGCGCGGTACGAAGCGCTGGTGCTGCTCACCTTCAGCCGCGACGAGCGCCTCTCGATGTCCCGCATCGGGGAACGGCTCATGGTGCACCCGACGAGTGCGACGAACATCGTGCAGCGCCTCGTGGCCCAGGGGTTCGTCGAGCGGGTGCCCAACCCCGCCGACCGTCGTGGTGCGTTCGCGGTCATCACGGATGCCGGTCGCGCGGCGATGGAGGCCGTGACCCGTGATCTGGAGGCGGCCGACTTCGGGCTCGCGATGCTCGACGCCGAGCAGCACGAAGTGATGTTCGGGTTGCTGCGTGAGGTCCGCGTGGGGGCAGGCGACTTCGACGGCTGACCCCCGTGGGATTTGTCGGGAGGGTGGGGCGTTTGTCATGGTGGAGGGACGCCGTCACGCGATTTCCGCGCCGGTGACCCCCTTGTCAACCCGAAGGATCCCATCCCCATGACCACGATCGTGAAGAGCGTCGTCGGTGCACTGCTGGCCGTTCTCGGCCTGGTGCTCACCGTCATCGGCGCGTGGTTCGCGACCCAGCTGGGGTCCTCGGGCACCGCGCAGTTCACCGCCCGACCGGCGACGACCGACCCGGTGATCCTCCGGCCCTCGGTGCTCAACCGCGTCGACTCCGACGTCGTCGTGACCGCCACCCCCGCCGAGGGCGCCACCGTCTGGATGGCCCTGGCCAACCCCTCGGACGCCGCTGACGTGCTCGGCGACGCACGCGTCGTGTCGGCCACGGGCGTCGGGGTTCGGGACTGGGTGCTGCAGACCCGCCCCGTGGGGTCCGGCGAGGCTCCCACCCTGGGCCTTGCCGACCTGTGGCGCCAGCAGGACTCCGCGCAGGGGCCGGTCACCCTGACGGTCAAGCAGGAGCAGGCGCCCGAGGCGCTCGTCATCGCCACCGAGGGCGGGCCGCTCGAGACCGTGACCTTCACGGTCACGAACAAGACGTGGTTCGTCGAGGCCGTCGTCGCCGTCCTGGCCGGCCTGTTCCTCGTCGTGGCCGGAGTGGCGTTGGCCTGGCCCACCCGCCGAGTTGCCGAACAAGCGACCACCGAGGAGGTCACCCGATGACCCGCCGCACGACATCCGCCATCGCCGCCGCCACCATGGTCAGCGCCCTGCTCCTCACCGGCTGCGGCACCCAGGACGCCCTCGTGGGTCTGCGCCCGGCGCCCGCTGAGAAGTCCGTCTCCGCACCGCTCGGCGACGAAGGTGCCGCCGACATCGCCGCCCGGGTCCTCGCGCAGGCAGAGGCCCCCGTGGAGGGTGACGCCAAGAAGGCGGCCGCAGCCCGCGCGGCCTTCCTCGCCGGTGACGCCCTGACCGTGGCCAACGCGAAGGCGGCCCGTGCCGGGGCTCCCGCGGCCACCCCTGACCTCGCGGTCGCCCCGAAGCCGACGATCGTCGCACAGTCGCAGGGTCGTGCCTGGCCCCGGGCCATCGTCGCGTCGACCCTCGACGAGGCGACGAACACCCAGATGCTGCACGTCCTGGTCTCCGAGAAGCCCGACCAGCCGTTCAAGATCGCCTCGAGCGTGCCGATGTTCGCCGGTGCCTCACTTCCCGCGGTGGCTCCCGAGAACGCCGGCTCCCCGATGGTGAAGGTCACCGACGGCGAGGGGCTCCCGGCCACGCCGGAGGCGCTCGTCACGGCCTACGCGGCTGCCCTGGCCTTCCCCAAGCCCAAGGCGACGAAGGCCGTCTCGGTCGACAACCCCTTCGCGAACTCGCTGAAGACCACCGCCGCGGCCCAGGCCAAGGCACTCGGCAAGCTCGGCACCCTGACCCAGGTGCACACCCCCGAGCTGAAGAACGCCGTGTCCTTCCGCCTCGCCGACGGTGGAGTCGTCACCTTCGGTCTCATGAAGCGCACGGACACCCTCGCCGTGACCAAGGCCGCCAAGGAACTCGTGCTGCCTGCCGAGTACGCCAAGCTGACCGGCAAGAAGAAGGTGACGAAGTCGCTCACCCTGAACAACCTCGAGACCTTCGTCATGGTCATCCCCCCGACGGGGCAGGCGTCGGTTATCGGCGGGGCCGAGCTGCTCGTGTCCGGCAAGGGCCTGTGACCGCGCACCCCCGCGCGTTTGAGAGAATCTGCACATGAGTGAGACCACCCCGCCCGCGGGCACCCGCGGCGCCGTCGACCTGTCCTCCGTTGCCGGCCTGACGGCGCCCTCCGCAGCCACGGCAGGCAGCGGGATGCCGGCCGGCCCGGTTCCCGGCCAGCCGCCGGCAGCGCGCCCCGCGGTTCCCGGGGGGCTGGTCGTCGAGGTCACGGCGAACAACCTTCAGGAGGCGCTGAACCGCACGCTGCAGGTGCCCGGCGTCCTGGTGCTGTGGGGCTCGGCCTACTCCGCGACCCGTGAACTGCTCGACACGGTCGTCTCGGTCGCGGCATCCCTCGAGGGGCGCGTCCTCGTGCTCAGCGCCGACCTGTCGGCGTCTCCCGAGCTGCTCCAGGTCTTCCAGCCGCTGCTCGTCCAGGCGTTCGGGCAGCCGAGCGTGCCCGCCACCTTCGGTCTGCTCCAGGGGCAGCCGGTGCCGCTCTTCCCCGGCATCCAGCCCGAGGCCGAGGTGCGTGCGGTCATCGACCAGCTGCTCCAGGCCGCCGTGCAGAACGGCATCGCCGGTCGGGTCGAGCTCGAGCCGGTCGAGGGTGCCGAGGACGACGCACTGCCGCCGCTGCACGAGGCTGCGTTCCAGGCCATCGAGCGTGGTGACTTCGCCGGCGCAGCCGCCGCGTACGAGCAGGCGCTCGCCGAGAACCCCAAGGACCACGACGCCGAGCTCGGCCTGGCCCAGGTGGGTCTGATGCAGCGCACGGCCGGAGTCGACCTCACGGCGGCCAGGGCCGCAGCAGCTGCCGACCCGGCCGACGTCGACGCCGCGTGCGTCGTCGCCGACCTCGACGTGTTCGGGGGCCACGTCGAGGATGCCTTCGCCCGGTTGCTCGACCTCGTGCGGACCAGCGACGGTGCTGACCGCGACAAGGCCCGCACGCACCTGCTCGAGCTGTTCGCGGTCGTCGGCAACCACGACGAGCGGGTTCGCAAGGGGCGCACCGCCCTGATGAGTGCCCTCTTCTGATCCTGGTGGCACCGACCCTCATCGACGACCACCTCCGGTTCCGGCTCGACGACATCGACCCGGCCATCACGGCCGTCGTCCTCCAATGCGAGCGAGCCGTTCCCGGCCCGCGCGAGTTCACCCGGGACGACGCGGGCTGGGCCCTCGACCTGCCCGTGACGAGCCTGCAACGTCTCGAGTACCGCTTCGCCGTCGGCCGTGGTGACGACATCGACGTCGTGCTCGACCCGGCCAACCCGCTGACCGTGGGCACCGCGTTCGGGGACCGTTCGGTGGTCGAGCTGCCGGGCTACGCGCCGCCGTGGTGGCTGTCGGCGCCTGCCGTCCCCGGACGGTTGGATCCGCACACCCTCACCGGTGAGACCACCCACGAGGTGCCCGTCACCGTCTGGATCCCGCAGGACCTGCCCGACACCGAGCCGGCACCGCTGCTGCTCGTCCACGACGGCCCCGAGTACGACCAGCTCGCGTCGATCACCACCTACAGCGCAGCCCTCATCGCGACGGGGGTGCTGCCACCCCACCGCGTCGCCCTCGCGGCCCCGGTGATCCGTGACGCCTGGTACTCGGGATCACCCCAGTACCTGCGCACGATCGCGGCCACCGGTCTCGACGGGTTGGGCGAACGGTATGCTGTGCGGGGGCCGGTCGCGGTCGCCGGCGCGAGTCTCGGCGGGCTCACCGCGGTGCTGCTCGGGCTCCTGGCGGCGCCGCGGGTCGGCGGGGTGTACTCGCAGTCCGGGTCGTTCTTCCAGGTGCGCCATGACCTCGACGAGAGCGGCTACCCCTTCTTCGGCCGGATCTCACGTCTCGTGCAGAGCGTGCTCGACATGCGCGAGACCCAGCACCCCTTGGTCATCGGCATGTCGTGCGGGGCCATCGAGGAGAACATGGCCAACAACCGCGACATGGCTGCGGCCCTGCGCCGGGCCGGCCACACGGTTGAGCTGACCGAGGTCGCCGACCTGCACAACTACACGGCCTGGCGCGATGCCCTCGATCCCGGCCTGACCCACGTGCTGCGCACCGTCTGGGGCGAGAGCGACTGATCCTCTCGCGGGCAGTGCTTGCGAGAGGGGGTGGCGACCGGCAGGGTGTGCGCATGGAGACGAGCGCCGTGCGGTTGCAGGTTCCCGGGCACGACGCCGACCTCGAGGTGGTCCGCTACGGAGCGTGGGGGCGGCCGGTGCTGCTCTTCCCGTCCGAGGGTGGATCGGCCCGTGACGCGCAGGGCAACGGCATGCTGGATGCCGTGCGCCCCCTCATCGAGGCCGGTCGCGTCAGCCTGTTCTGCGTCGACTCGATGGACGGGTGGACGTGGTCGGCCAATGACCAGCCGACCGAGGAGCGGGCCCGCCGCGCGCAGACCTACACGGCGTGGCTGTCGCAGCAGGTGCTGCCGTGGATCCAGGACCAGGTCGGTGGGGGACAGGAGGTCATCACCGTCGGCGTCTCGTTGGGCGCCTACCACGCGGTGCACCTGACCTTTCAGCGCGCAGACGTCGCACCGATGGCCATCGGCCTCTCCGGCAACTACGACCCGACGAGCTGGAACGGCTGGGGTGAGCTCGGCGACGCGACGTACTTCGCCAACCCCACGGCCTACGTCGCGAACATGGACGGTGACCACCTCGACTGGATCAGGTCGCGGGTCTCCGTGCTGCTCGTCGTCGGCGAAGGCCCCTTCGAGGTCTCGCCCACCCGGTCGCTACCCGCCACCCGCGAGTTCGCGGACCTGCTGGCGCGCAAGGGGATCCGCCACGAGCTCGACGTGTGGGGCCACGACAGCGCGCACGACTGGCCGTGGTGGCAGCGCCAGCTCGCTCATCACCTCCAGCGTTTCGTGTGACGTGACCACCGCGTCCGCCCGCGGGACCGCCGTGGTGCGCCACGGCATCCGACCAGCAGTTCCACCCGAGGAGTAGGAGACCACTCATGGCCACACGAAACGACCACCTCGTCGGCTTGCTGCTCGGTGCCGAGGAAGACTGGCCGACCGCGTTCGAGGCGCTCGCCCGGCGCCTCGGGGTGCTGAAGGCGCCCGGCGGTGGTGAACACACGGTCACCACGGAGCGGCTGACGATCGAGCCGTTCAACCTGCGTGACAAGGCCCGCCAGGAGCTGGTGATCGACCGGCTGGCCCACTGGTACTACCACCCCCGGGAGTGGCTGAAGAAGGTCGCGCTCATGGACGACGTGTACCTGCTCAACAGCCCGTTCACGTTCCAGTCGATGGAGAAGCACTCGGCCTACTGCGCGCTCATCCGGCTCGGCATGCACGTGCCGGAGACCGTGCTCGTGCCCTACAAGCACCCCGTGGACAACGCCCGGTGGGCCTACACGTCGTCGCGCTACAACCAGTCCTTCGACCTCGACGAGGTGGCGGAGCCGCTCGGGTACCCCCTGTTCATGAAGCCGTTCGACGGTGGGGGCTGGCGCGGTGTCTCGCAGATCAAGGACCGCGCCGACCTGCACCGCTCCTACGACGACTCCGGCGAGATGCTCATGCACCTACAGGCTTCGGTGCCCGACTACGAGCACTTCGCGCGCTCGCTGACCATCGGCCCCGAGACCATGGTCATGAAGTTTCGCCCCGACGAGCCGATGCACGAGCGGTATGCCGTCGCCCACGACTTCCTCTCCCCGGAGGTCGGGCGCGAGACCCGGACGATCTCGCAGACGGTCAACGCGTTCTTCCGCTGGGAGTTCAACTCCTGCGAGATGCTCGTCAAGGACGGCATGGTCTACCCGATCGACTACGCGAACGCGTGCCCGGACGTCGCGGTGACCTCGCTTCACTACTACTTCCCGTGGGCCATGAAGGCCCTGCTGCGCTGGTCGACATTCTGCGTGGTCACCGGGCGGGTGGCCAAGACCCAGGTCGACACCGGGCCGTGGTTCGAGATCGCCGACGACGAGGCCCTCGACTACCAGGCCAAGCTCGAGGCGTACCAGGCGCTCGCGGACGATCACTTCGAGACCGAGCGCTACGCCGAGTTCTGTGACAGCACGCTGGCGCACGTCGACGACATGGTGCTGGAGTGGATCGACGGGCCGGACTTCCGTTCGCTGCTTCAGTCGACGATCCAGCAGACGTACCCGCCGCACGAGTGGGAGCGGTTCGAGGGCCACTTCGGTGGGCTGCTCGGGATGTGGGTGTCCGACGAGCGGCGGATCCGCGGGTCAGGAGCCGAGGGCTGACGAGACGACGTCCTTGGCCTCGGCCTGCACCTGGGCCAGGTGCTCGGGGCCACGGAAGGACTCGGCGTAGATCTTGTACACGTCCTCGGTGCCGCTCGGTCGGGCAGCGAACCACGCCGACTCGGTGACGACCTTGAGGCCGCCGATCGCCGCACCGTTGCCGGGGGCCGCGGTCAGCTTGGCCGTGATCGGCTCACCCGCGAGGGTCTGCGCGCTGACGTCGTCGGGTGACAGCGCGCCGAGCTTGGCCTTCTGCTCACGGTTGGCAGCGGCATCGATCCGCGCGTACGCCGGCTCGCCGTGCCGGGCGGTCAGGGCCCGGTAGTGCTCGCTGGGGCTCTTGTCCGTGGTGGCCTGGATCTCGGAGGCGAGCAGGGCCAGCAGGATGCCGTCCTTGTCGGTGGTCCACACCGACCCGTCATGGCGCAGGAACGACGCCCCGGCCGACTCCTCGCCCCCGAACGGCCCCGACCCGTCGAGCAGCCCGGGCACGAACCACTTGAACCCGACCGGCACCTCGACGAGCCGCCGCCCGAGGTCGGCCGCCACGCGGTCGATCATCGAGCTGGACACGAGCGTCTTGCCGATGAAGCCGTCGGCCCGCCACTGCGGCCGGGCCCCGCCGTAGAGGTACTGGATCGCGACGGCGAGGTAGTGGTTGGGGTTCATCAACCCGGCATCCGGGGTGACGATGCCGTGACGGTCCGAGTCGGCGTCGTTGCCCGTGGCGATGTCGTAGGAGTCGCGCTGAGCAATGAGGCTGGCCATCGCCGAGGGGGAGGAGCAGTCCATCCGGATCTTGCCGTCCCAGTCCAGCGTCATGAAGCGCCACGTCGCGTCGACGAGCGGGTTGACGACGGTGAGGTCGAGCCCGTGGCGCTCACCGATTGCGCCCCAGTAGTCGACCGCCGCACCACCGAGGGGGTCGGCGCCGATGCGGATGCCGGCGTCGCGGATCGCGGCCATGTCCAGGACGTTGGGCAGGTCGTCGACGTAGGCGCCGAGGAAGTCGTAGGTGCCGACGGCGGCACGGGCGCGCGTGAACGGCACCCGCTTGACCCCGGCGAGGCCGCCGCGGATCAGCTCGTTGGCGCGGGCCGCGATCACCTTCGTGGCGTCGGAGTCGGCAGGTCCACCGTGGGGCGGGTTGTACTTGAAGCCGCCGTCGGCCGGGGGGTTGTGCGAGGGCGTGACGACGATGCCGTCCGCGAGGCCCACGCCGGCCGGCATCCCGTCGACGCCGGTGATCTTGCCGCGGTTGGCGGTCAGGATCGCGTGCGAGACCGCAGGGGTCGGGGTGTAGCGGTCGTCGGCGTCGACCAGCACGGTGACGTCGTTGGCGACGAGCACCTCGAGCGCGGTGGCCCACGCCGGCTCGGACAGGCCGTGCGTGTCGCGCCCGATGAACAGCGGGCCGTCGAAGCCCTGGTCGCGGCGGTACTCGCAGATGGCCTGCGTCGTCGCGAGGATGTGCGCCTCGTTGAACGAGGTGCGCAGGCTCGACCCGCGGTGTCCCGAGGTGCCGAACGCGACCTGCTCGTCGACGTTGTCAGGGTCTGGCTCGCGCGTGTAGTACGCCGTGACGAGCGCGGCGACGTCGACGAGATCAGAGGGCTGGGCGAGCTGTCCGGCACGGGGCGCGTTCATGCTGGTGATCCTGTCAGAGGTGTCTACGAGATCACACCCCGTGGGGCAGTCTTCCGCCGTTCCGGTCATACCCACAGGGGTATCGTCGACGTATGTCCACCACCACGAAGCATCTCGTGGTCCTGGGAGCGGGCACGGCCGGAACGATGGTCGTCAACAAGCTCCGCAAGCGGCTCCCGGCCACCGAATGGTCCATCACCGTCGTCGACAAGGACGACATCCACGACTACCAGCCGGGGTACCTGTTCATCCCCTTCCGGATGAACACGCCGGGCCAGGTCCGCAAGAGCAAGCGCCCCTACCTGAACGACGACGTCGAGGTCGTCATGGCCGAGGTCGAACGCGTCGATGCCCCCGCCTCGACCGTGCACCTCGTCGGTGGGCGCACCCTGCCCTACGACCAGCTCGTCATCGCCAGCGGCACGACCCCGCGCCCCGACCAGACCCCCGGCATGCTCGGCGAGCAGTGGCACCGCGAGGTCGGTGAGTTCTACACCTTCGACGGTGCGGTCGCGCTGCGGGCACAACTCGACGCGTTCACGGGTGGCCGCCTGGTCATGCACATCACCGAGCTGCCCATCAAGTGCCCGGTGGCGCCCCTGGAGTTCGTCTTCCTCGCGGATGACTACCTCAAGGGCAAGGGAGTGCGAGAGGCCACCGAGATCGTCTTCGTGACGCCCTTGGACGGCGCGTTCACCAAGCCGATGGCCAGCAAGCGGCTCGGCACGCTGCTCACCGACAAGAACATCACCGTCGAGACCGACTTCATGATCGAGAGCGTCGACCAGGACGCCAAGGTCATCCGGTCCTACGACGAGCGCGAGGTGCCCTACGACCAGCTCGTCACCGTCCCACTGAACATGGGCGCGGACTTCGTCGCGGCATCCGGACTCGGCGACGAGCTCAACTACGTTCCCGTCGACAAGCACACCTGCCGCTCGACCCAGTACGACAACATCTGGGCCCTGGGCGACGCGAGCAACATCCCGACGTCGAAGGCGGGGTCGGTGGCGCACTTCTCCGTCGACGTCTTCGTCGAGAACTTCGAGGATGCCGTCGCGGGCCGCCCGCTCTCACACTCCTTCGACGGGCACGCCAACTGCTTCATCGAATCCGGTGGGGGCAAGGCGCTGCTCCTCGACTTCAACTACGAGACCGAACCCATGGGCGGCACCTTCCCACTGCCCAAGGTCGGCCCGATGAGGCTGCTCAAGGAGAGCCGCGCCAACCACCTCGGCAAGCTCGCCTTCCGGCACGTCTACTGGAACGCCCTGCTGCCCGGTCGACCCCTCGGCCTGCCGGCCGACATGCAGACCGCCGGCAAGGTCCCGGTCTGACCCCCCTCGAGATCCACACGAAAGGACATCACCGTCATGAGCACCACGACGATCGCCGGCCACGAGGTCGAGGTCAACGAGGAGGGGTTCCTCACCAGACCCGACCAGTGGAGCGAAGACCTGGCCCCCGAGCTCGCCGCCCTCATCGGCCTCGACCTCACCGACAAGCACTGGGAGCTCATCCGCTTCCTGCGCACCGACCACGCCGCGATGGGTGAGACGCCCACGCTGCGTCGCGTGTCCACCCAGACCGGGACCCCGGTCAAGGAGCTGTTCGGCCTCTTCCCGGGCAAGCCCGCGAAGAAGATGGCCTACGTCTCCGGCCTGCCCAAGCCGAAGGGATGTGTCTGAGCCATGACTTCCACCCCGGCCAACGCCCCGGTCGTCCCGTCGTTCGACGCTCCCGAGAGCACCGGTCGCAAGCTCGCGATCATCTGCTCCAAGGGCAACCTCGACATGGCCTACCCCGGCCTGATCCTGGCCAACGCCGCTGTCGGCGAGGGCATCGAGACCCACCTGTTCTTCACCTTCTGGGGCTTCGACATCATCAACAAGGCCACGATGGGCGACCTGCAGTTCTCCTTCGTCGGCAACACCGCGATGCACCCCCCGGGTCACAGCGGCATGGGCGTGCACCACATGCTCGGTGCGCTGCCCGGGGCGACCAAGGCCGCGACGAAGATGATGAAGAAGCAGATCGCCGACCTCGACGTGCCCGAGGTGCCGGAGTTCCTCGAGATCCTCACCGCCTCCGGTGCCCGGATGTGGGCGTGCCGGATGTCGGCTGACATGAACCACCTGACCGAAGACGACCTCTACGACGGGGTCGAGGCGATCATCTCGGCGAGCGACTTCATGGAGCTCACCGAGGGGGCCCAGCTGCTGTTCATCTGACCCACTGCCCTGGGGCAGCGAACAGCGCGGGCCGGGCCCGGCGGGAGAAATCTCCCGCCGGGCCTGAACGTCACGCGGTGGGTGCGGCCTCTGAGGCGTCAGCGGCGACCTCGGACTCGATGACCTCGACGGCTGGTGCGAGGTAGATCGTCGAGAGCCGGGCGACCCGCACCGTGACGGAGAACGGCTGGTCGTGCCACGGCACGTGCTCGGCCTCGACGATCGTGCCGGCGGTGCTCGGGCTGCTGTGCTCGTCGTACCCGCTCGTGTCGAGCACGACCTCCCAGCGACCGTCGCGAGGCACACCGATGCGCACCCACGCCTTGTCCTCGCCGCCGTAGTTGACCACCGTCGCGACGACGTCGCCGCCCTGGTCGGCGCGCTCGAAGCGCAGGTAGGACAGCAGGTTTCCGGTGTTGTCGTCGGCGTCGAGCCACCGGAACCCCGCCGGCTCGGAGTCCAGCGCCCACAGGGCCGGGTGGCCACGGTAGAGGGCGTTGAGCTCCTTGACGAGGGCGTGCACCCGGTAGTGCGCGGCGTGGTCGAGCAGCCACCAGTCCAGCGATCGGCCGTCGGCCCACTCGCCGGGCTGTGCGAACTCGCTGCCCATGAAGAGCAGCACCTTGCCGGGGTGCGACCACATGTACGCGAGGAACGCCCGCACCGTCGCCAGCTGCTCGTCGCGCGAGCCCGGGATCTTGGTGAGCAGGGAGCCCTTGCCGTGCACGACCTCGTCGTGGCTGATCGGCAGGAGGTAGTTCTCGCTGAAGGCGTACATCAGCGAGAAGGTCAGCAGGTTGTGGTGGTACTGCCGGTTGATCGGCTCTTCCTTGAGGTAGCGAAGGGTGTCGTTCATCCACCCCATGTTCCACTTCAGGCCGAAGCCGAGACCGCCCTGCGAGGTCTCCTTCGTGACCCCCGGCCACGAGGTCGACTCCTCGGCGATGGTGACGATGCCGGGCACCCGCCGGTAGGCCGTCGCGTTGGCCTCCTGGAGCAGGCCGATCGCCTCGAGGTTCTCGCGCCCGCCGTGCACGTTGGGGATCCACTCGCCGTCCTTGCGCGAGTAGTCGAGGTAGAGCATCGAGGCCACGGCGTCGACGCGCAGCCCGTCGATGTGGAACTCCTCCAGCCAGTAGATGGCGTTGGCGACGAGGAAGTTGCGCACCTCGAGGCGCCCGAAGTCGAAGACGTGGGTGCCCCAGTCGGGCTGGTCACCGCGACGCGGGTCCGGGTGCTCGTAGAGGGCCAGGCCGTCGAAGCGGGCCAGGGCGAACGCGTCACGCGGGAAGTGCCCCGGCACCCAGTCGAGGATGACGCCGATGCCGGCCTGGTGCAGCGTGTCGACGAGGTAGCGGAAGTCGTCGGGGGTGCCGAACCGGGCGGTCGGGGCGTAGTAGCCGGTGACCTGGTAGCCCCAGGACGGGCCGTACGGGTGCTCCATGACCGGGAGCAGCTCGACGTGCGTGAAGCCGAGGTCCTTGACGTAGTTGACGAGGTGCTCGGCCATGTCGCGGTAGGACAGCCCCTGCCGCCACGAGCCCAGGTGCACCTCGTAGGTGCTCATCGGCCCGGTGTGCGGGTTGCTCTGCGCGCGCTGCTCCATCCACTGCGCGTCACCCCACTCGTGCCCGGAGGCGTCGACGACCGACCCGGTGTTCGGCGGGCACTCGGTGCGGCGGGCCATGGGGTCGGCCTTGGTGCGCACGACGTCGTCGGCGCCGCGGATCTCGTACTTGTAGATGTTGCCGGCCCCGACGTCGGGAACGAAGAGCTCCCAGACCCCGGACCCGCCGAGCATGCGCATCGGGTGGATGCGCCCGTCCCAGTCGTTGAAGTCACCGATGACGCGCACGGCCTTGGCCCGCGGGGCCCAGACGGCGAACGCGACGCCCTTGACCGGCCCCATCGGGCCGTCGTACTCGTGCAGCCGCGAGCCGAGCACGGTCCACAGCAGCTCGTGGCGACCCTCGTTGACCAGGTGCAGGTCGACCTCGCCCAGGGTCGGCGCGAAGCGGTACGGGTCGTCCTGGACGTGTTCGATGCCATCGGCCCAGGCCACCGCGAGGCGGTAGTCCATCGTGCGCTCCGCATCGGCCCGCACCGCAGTCCACACACCTTCGGCCTCGTGGGCGAGGTCGAGGGTCACGCCGTCCTCGAAGCGCACCTGCACCGACTGGGCGAGGGGTTTGAGGACCCTGATCCGCAGGCCGCCGGGCTCGAGGTGCTGCCCCAGCAGGTCGTGTGGCTGCTGGTGTCGGCCCTGGACGAGCGCGGTGATGGCGCCGCCGACCTCGGGGCTGGGTGTGGGGTTCACGTCGGCTCTCCTTGACTGGTGGGATCCTGCGAGAAGTGTGCCGTGAGGCGGCGGACGGCGGCGAGGGGGATCTCAACCCAGCCCGGGCGGTTGCGCGCCTCGTAGACGACCTCGTACATCGCCTTGTCCAGCTCGAACGCCGCGAGCAACGCGTCGAGGTCGCGCGGGTCGGAGCCCGACCCGTCGGCGTAGCCGTCGAGGAACGCCTGCTGGGCCGCGGTCACCCACGCGCGGGCGGACTCACCCCGGGTGAGCTCCAGGGTGCCGCCGACGTAGTCGAAGCTGCGCAGCATCCCCGCGACGTCGCGGGCGCACTGGTCCGGCAGCGACCGCTCCGCCAGGGGTCGAAGCGGCTCGCCCTCGAAGTCGAGCAGCACCCAGCCGCGCTCGGGCGAGTGCAGCACCTGGCCGAGGTGGTAGTCGCCGTGGATGCGTTGCAGCGGGGGCCACTGACCTCGGGCAGCGGCACGCAGCACCGACTCGATGGGTCCGCGCACGTCCTCCAGCGCCGGCACCGCCTCGGCCGCGGCCTCGAACCGGCCGCGCATCTCGTCGAGGATCGCCGTGGTCTGCTCGGCCCTCGTCGGCTCGCTGCCGAGCACCTCGGCCAGCGTGCGGTGCACCTGCGCCGTCGCCTCGCCGAGGGCGCGCGCCGGCCCCGCGAAGTCGGTGCCGGCCTCCGCAGCGCGTAGCGCCACCCGCCAGGCGTCCTCGACGCCGGGCAGGAACTCCTGCGCGAAGGTCAGGTGACCGGATGCCGGGTGGTCGCCGTCGGCGCCCGGGTGCGGCCACTGCCCGTGCACGGACCCGACCACGGCGGGAACGCGACGCGACCCGGCATCCACGAGGGCGCCCTGGAGCACGACGTCGGGGTTGTCGCCGGGGGAGAGCATCCGGAAGACCTTGACGATGAGCGGCGTGTGCTGGCCGCCCGGCAGGTCGCAGTCGAGGATGACTGAGGTGTTGGACTGCTCGCCGCTGAGCACCCGCGATGCCCGCACCCGCACCTCGTGGGGCCAGCTGGACTGCGGGACGCCGACGACGGTGTCGAGGACGGTGTCCGAGGCCTTGGAGGACTGGGCCTTCACCCGACCCTGCACGAGCTCGAGGAGCTGAGCGGCGTACACCGGGTCGTGGGGGGCGTCGTAGACCCAGCGGTGGCCCAGTGCCGTGTGCTCCATGGTGCCGACGAGGGCGTGGTCGGCGCTGCCGAGCGGCTCGCCCCGATACGTCAGCGGCACCTGGTAGACCACCGGCTCGGAGCCGGACTCGTCGGCGACGATGAGCGTCTCGACGCCGACCTCACCGGCGGGGTCGTCCAGGCGCCACGCCGCCAGCAGGCGCAGACGGGGCTGCTGACCCTTGGCGGCGTACCAGCGCTGCTCACCCATCCACCCCGAGACGAGCTCGAGCTTGCTCGGCCGCAGCGACGCGGTCGTGATGATCTCAGCCACGGGTGTCACCCCTCCGCGGGTCCAGGGCGAGCCAGAAGAAGTCGCGCGAGCCCAGGGTGATCGTCACGGTGCCGTCGTCGGCGATGTCGGGGAAGCCGCCACCGCCGAAGAGGTCGCGGGTCTCCCAGCCACGCAGCTCCTCGGGGACGGTGACGGTCGTGGCCTGGGGGCGCGAGGAGAGGTTGTTCACGCACAGCACCGCCATCGCCGAGCGGTCCTCCTTGTCCCGCTCGGACCGGTCGACCCGCACGAAGGACAGCACGCGGTCGTTGACCGACTCGCAGATCTCGAAGTCACCGATCCCGAACACCGGGTGCTCGCGGCGCACGGCGAGCATGCCGCGCACCCAGTGCAGCAGCGAGGAGCCGGTGGCCATCTGCGCTTCGACGTTCGTGTGGTTGTGGTGGTACACCAGCGACGTGATCACCGGGAGGTAGAGCTTTCCGGGGTCCGCCGTGGAGAAGCCCGCGTTGCGATCGGGAGTCCACTGCATCGGGGTGCGGACGGCATCCCGGTCCTCCAACCAGATGTTGTCGCCCATGCCGATCTCGTCGCCGTAGTACAGGCACGGAGAGCCCGGCAGCGACAGCAGGAGGGCGTGGATGAGCTCGATCTCGGGCCGGGAGTTGTCGAGCAGGGGGGCGAGGCGGCGACGGATGCCCACGTTGGCGCGCATCCGCGGGTCCGGGGCGTACCAGCCGTACATCGCCGCGCGCTGCTCGGGCGTGACCATCTCCAGCGTCAGCTCGTCGTGGTTGCGCAGGAACGTGCCCCACTGCGCGCCCGCCGGGATCGGCGGCGTGTCCGCGAGCACCTCGATGATCGGCGTCGCCCGCTCCTCGCGCAGCGAGTAGTAGAGCATCGGCATCACCGGGAAGTGGAAGCACATCTGGCACTCCGGCGCCTCCTCGGTGCCGAAGTAGTCGACGACGTCGGCGGGGGGCTGGTTGGCCTCGGCGAGCAGCACCCTGCCCGGGTACTCCTTGTCGACCATCGCGCGCAGCTGGACGAGGAAGGCGTGGGTCTTCGGGTGGTTCTCACCGTTGTGGCCCTCCTCCTCGTAGAGGTACGGCACGGCATCCAACCGGAAGCCGTCGATGCCGAGGTCCATCCAGAACCGCACGACCTCGAACATCGCCTCGTGCACGGCCGGGTTCTCGAAGTTCAGGTCGGGCTGGTGGCTGAAGAAGCGGTGCCAGAAGAACTGGCGGCGGATCGGGTCGAACGTCCAGTTCGAGGTCTCGGTGTCGACGAAGATGATGCGCGCATCGGTGTACTTGTCGTCGGTGTCGGACCACACGTAGAAGTCGCCGTACGGCCCGTCGGGGTCACTGCGGGAGGCCTGGAACCACGGGTGCTGGTCGCTCGTGTGGTTCATGACGAAGTCGGTGATGATCCGGATGCCGCGGGCGTGGGCCTGGTTGATCAGCTCGCGGAACTCGGGCAGCGTGCCGAACTCGGGCAGCACCTGGGTGTAGTCGGAGATGTCGTAGCCGCCGTCGCGCAACGGGCTGGCGTAGAACGGCGGCAGCCACAGGCAGTCGACCCCGAGCCACTGCAGGTAGTCGAGCTTGCCGATGATGCCCTGGAAGTCACCCGTGCCGGACCCGGTGGTGTCGTGGAAGGCCCGCGTGAGCACCTCGTAGAAGACCGCGGTCCGGAACCACTGGGGGTCGTGCCGCAGCCCGCCGGTGGCGGATGCGCTGGTCGGGAAGGCGGTCAACGAATCTCCTGCGAGGTCAGCGACGGTGGCGCGGGTAGTGGGCGTCCACGCGAGCGGCCGATCGGTCGATCGCCGGGTCGGTCGATCGCGTGGGTGTCCGACCCGAGTGTTCCACGTCGCGGGGTGCTGGCGCCTTCCCCGTGAACAGGTCTGCGAAAACGCTTCGATCCCGGTACCGTGGGTCGGCGCGGCAGCAGGCTGACGACACCGTTTCCTGCTCTCGTGCTGGCTCCGCTCAACGTCGAGGTCCGTGCCACCCACCCAGCCCGCTGCTCTCAGCTTCGCACCCGAGGATCCCGCTGTGACCGACGCACTGAACGCCCCGCTCGCCCCGCTCGCCCCTGTCGAGCCCGCCGCCGACGAGGCGTCCGCGACGACGGACGAGGCCGCCACCGTGGCCCCGGCCGGCGGCGACGCCTACCGGCACGAGACCGGCCCCACCTCCGAGCCGACGAGCCCGCTGGCCCGCGGCCCGGTCATCTCCCCGCCGCACACCGTCGAGGGCTTCGTCAAGGCGTTCCTGCACGAGCTGAACTTCGGTCAGGGGGTGCCGCTCGCGACGTCGTCGCAGACCGACCAGTACCTCGCGCTCGCGCGCACCGTGCGCTCCTACCTCATGGCCCGCTGGCTCGAGACCGCGCGCAAGCGGCGCGCGTCGCAGCCGCAGAAGATGGTCGGTTACCTCTCGGCCGAGTACCTGCTCGGCCGCCAGCTCGACAACGCGCTCTCCGCGACCGAGCTGCGCGAGGTCGCGACCGACGCCATGAAGGCGTGCGGCATCGACATCGAGGACCTGCGCGCGCAGGAGGTCGAGCCGGGTCTGGGCAACGGCGGCCTGGGCCGCCTCGCGGCCTGCTTCATCGACTCGCTGGCGACGCTCGGGGCACCGAGCATCGCCTACGGCATTCGGTACGAGTTCGGCATCTTCCGCCAGACGTTCGTCGACGGGCGTCAGGTCGAGCAGCCCGACGCCTGGCTGAGCAGCGGCGACCCGTGGGGCGTGCCGCACCCCGAGCTCGAGGTCCCGGTGAACTTCGGCGGGCACACCGAGCGGTACGTCGGCGAGGACGGCCGTGAGCGCAGCCGCTGGGTGCCGGGCTGGGGCGTCATCGGGCTGCGATACAACTACATGGTCCCCGGCTACCACAACGGCGTCGTCAACACACTGCGCCTCTGGCGTGCGCGGGCGACCAATGCCTTCGACCTGCACATCTTCAACGCCGGCGACTACGCCGAGGCCGTGCGTGCGCAGACCTTCGCCGAGAACATCTCCAAGGTGCTCTACCCCGAGGACTCCACACCGCAGGGCAAGGAGCTGCGCCTTCAGCAGCAGTACTTCTTCGTGGCCTGCTCGATCAAGGACTTCCTCACCCACACGATGCCCAAGGGCTTCGACGTGCGCGAGCTGCCCGAACGGATCATCTTCCAGCTCAACGACACCCACCCGGTCATCGCCATCCCCGAGCTGATGCGCATCCTCGTCGACGAGCACGACCTCGAGTGGGACCAGGCCTGGGGCATCACGAAGCAGTGCTTCGCCTACACCTGCCACACCCTGCTGCCCGAGGCCCTCGAGGTGTGGCCGGTCAGCCTCATGGAGCGGCTGCTCCCGCGGCACATGGAGATCATCTACCGCATCAACGAGGAGTTCCTCGACGACCTGCGCGAGGCCTACCCGGGTGACGAGCTTCGGGTGCGGCGCATGTCGATCATCGCCGACCACCCCGAGCGCTCGGTGCGCATGGCCCACCTGGCCACGGTCGGCTCGGTCAAGGTCAACGGCGTCGCGGCGCTGCACTCGCAGCTGCTCAAGGACAAGGTCCTCAACGACTTCTCGGAGCTGTGGCCCGACCGCTTCACCAACGTCACGAACGGGGTCACCCCGCGCCGGTTCATCCGCCAGAGCAACCCGGCCCTCACCGGGCTCATCACAGAGACCATCGGCAAGGGATGGGTCTCCGACCTCGACCGGCTGGCCGAGCTTCAGGCCTACAGCGACGACCCGGAGTTCCGCGAGAAGTTCCGTGCCGTCAAGGCCGCGAACAAGGAACGGATCACCGACGTCCTCGCCAAGCGCGACGGCATCCAGCTCCCGCAGGGTCACATGCTCGACGTCATGGTCAAGCGCCTGCACGAGTACAAGCGCCAGTCGCTGAAGATGCTGCACATCGTGACGCTCTACGACCGTCTCATCTCCGGCGAGGTCGACCCGGCGAGCGTCACGCCGCGCACGGTGGTGTTCGGCGCCAAGGCGGCCCCGGGCTACCACATGGCCAAGGAGACGATCTTCCTGATCAACTCCATCGCCAAGACCGTCAACGCCGACCCGCGCGTTCAGGGGCGCCTGTTCGTCGCGTTCCCGCCGAACTACAACGTCACCCTCGCCGAGAAGCTCATCCCCGCGGCTGACCTGTCCGAGCAGATCTCGCTCGCCGGCAAGGAGGCCTCGGGTACGGGCAACATGAAGTTCGCGCTCAACGGTGCCCTGACGATCGGCACCGACGACGGCGCCAACGTCGAGATCCGCGAGCTCGTCGGCGACGAGAACTTCTTCCTGTTCGGCATGGACGAGCCGGCGGTCGCCGAACTGCAGGCGCGCGGTTACCGCCCCGGCGACTACTACGAGTCCGACGCGAACCTCAAGCGCGCGATCGACCTCATCGCGAGCGGTCACTTCACCGACGGGAACCGGGATGCCGTGAGCGCGTTCGTCGGCGACCTGCTCTCCAACGACCGCTTCCTGGCCCTGGCGGACTACGCGTCCTACCTCGAGGCGCAGGACCGCGTCGAGGCGGCCTACGCAGACCAGGAGGAGTGGTCGCGCAAGGCCATCCTCAACGTGGCCCGGACCGGCTTCTTCTCCTCGGACCGCTCGATGCGCGACTACATCGACCGCATCTGGCACATCAAGACCAACGCCTGACGCTGGGGCCACGGCTGGCAGGCGCCAGTTTCGGTCCCTCCAGCCAGTCGAGAGTAAGCGAATCGCCGCCACCCGAGGACGGGTGGCGGCGATTCGCTTACTCTCGACTGCTGCCCCGCGGAGGACAGGAGCCGAGCGGGGCTCAACTGCGGCGGACGTGGATGACGTGCACCGGCGTGGTCTCCGGGCCCAGGCGCACGAAGGGGTGCTCACCCCAGGTGAACTGCTCGTCGGTCAGCAGGTCGTGGGCGACGAACTCGTCCCCCCACGACAGGCCCAGCGCCGGCAGGTCCAGGTGGGCGTGGGTGCCGCGCGTGGAGTGCGGGTCGAGGTTGGCGGCCACGAGGATGACGTCCTCGCCGCCGTCGGCGTAGACCCGCCGCTTGCTGAACACCAGGACGTTCTCGTCGTCGGCGCTGTGGAAGGTGATGTTGCGCAGCCAGTGCAGGGCGCCGTGGTTGGCCCGGATGGTGTTGATCTGGGTGAGCAGCCCGGCCAGCGACTGACCCTCCTTGGGGCCACCCACCTCGTAGTCGGCCCAGCGGCGGTCCTTGTACTCGTACTTCTCGTTGTCGATCTGCTCCTCGGCGCCGGGGCGGGCGACGTGCTCCATGAGCTCGTAGCCGGCGTAGATGCCGTAGGTCGGCACGAGCGTCGCCGCGAGCACCGCCCGCACCACCCACGCCGCGCGGCCACCGAACTGCATGTAGGGCGTGAGGATGTCGTGCGTGGTGGGCCAGAACGAGGGCCGCATGTACGCGGCGGCGTCACCGGCGAGCTCGGTGACGTACTCACGAAGCTCCCACGGGGTGTTGCGCCACGCGTAGTAGGTGTAGCTCTGCTGGAAGCCGATCTTGCCCAGGGTGTGCATCATCGCCGGCTTGGTGAAGGCCTCGGCGAGCCAGATGACCTCCGGGTGGTCCTTCGCGACGTCGGCGATGATCCACTGCCAGAACTCCACCGGCTTGGTGTGCGGGTTGTCGACGCGGAAGATCTTCACCCCGTGGTCGATCCACACCTGGACGACCCGGCGCACCTCGGCGTAGATGCCGGCGGGATCGTTGTCGAAGTTGACCGGGTAGATGTCCTGGTACTTCTTCGGCGGGTTCTCGGCGAACGCGATGGTGCCGTCGGCCCGGGTGGTGAACCACTGCGGGTGTTCGGTCACCCACGGGTGGTCGGGGGAGCACTGCAGTGCGAGGTCCATCGCGACCTCGAGCCCGAGCCCCTCGGCGCGGGCGACGAAGGCGTCGAAGTCGGCGAAGGTGCCGAGGTCGGGGTGGATCGCGTCGTGGCCGCCGTCCTTCGAACCGATGGCATACGGCACCCCCGGGTCCTCCGGGCGGGCGTCGAGAGTGTTGTTCGGGCCCTTCTTCGCCGCCTGGCCGATCGGGTGGATCGGGGTGAGGTAGATGACGTCGAAGCCCATCGCGGCGACGGCGGGCAGCCGCTCGGCCGCGGTGCGCAACGTGCCGGTGGTCCAGCGGTGCTCCTTCTCGTCGTACGTCGCACCCTCGCTGCGCGGGAAGAACTCGTACCAGGCCCCGGACAGCGCCAGTTGGCGCTCCACGAGCAGCGGCAGGTCGGCCGACGGGCTGACGAAGTCGCGCAGCGGGCTCGCGGCCAGGACGTCGGCAACCGCCGGTCCGGTGCCCGCACGCAGGCGCACGGCGGCGGATGCCGTAGTGTCCCGTAGACCTCGGATGCCGTCGGCGAGCGCGGCCTTGGCGGCCTTGTCGCGCTTGACCTCCGTGCGGGCGCGCTCGAGCACCCGGGCGCCCTCCTCGAGCATCAGCTCGGTGTCGACGTCGGCCTGCACCTTGATCGTCGCGTCGTGCACCCAGGTGCCGTACGGGTCGGACCAGCCCTCGACCCGGTAGGACCACCACCCGGTGCGGTCAGCGGCGACGACCGCCGACCACGCGTTCAGGCCGGGGTTGGTGCACTCCATCGGCTGGACGTGCTCCACGCCGTCGGGGTCGGTCAGCACCAGCGAGGCGTTGACCGCGTCGTGGCCCTCACGAAGGACGGTCGCGGTGACGGTGAACTCCTCGCCGACCACCGACTTCGCGGGGCGGGCGCCGTGGTCGACGCACGGGGCGACGTCGAGGACGGGGATTCGGCCGATCGGGTGCTGGGGGGCGCTGGTGCGCGGGGGAGCGGTCACGTCAGCAACCTACCGGCCCCATAGGGTTGAGCGCATGAGTCGTTTCGTGTGGGCTGCCTGGGGTCTGCTGGTCGTCGTCCTTGACCTCCCGCTTTTCGGCTGGGACGTCCTGCCCGACATCGTCGGGTACCTGTGGCTCGTCGTCGGTCTCGGCGGCGCGACCCACATGGCCTTCGTCAGGGCGCGGGCCGCGGCGGCGGCCGGTGTGCCGGTTGCCCTCGTCACGGGGACACCGCTGTTCGTCGGCCAGGACGGCATCATCTGGGGCGCCGTCTTCATCGAGATCCTGCTGACGGTGCTGATCCTGCACCAGCTCGCCACCGCCATCAGCGACCTCGCCCCCGACGGCGACCAGGACGCGCGACGGTGGGCACGCGGCATCCGGATCGGGGCGCCCGCCGCGGGCCTGATCCGGCTCATCGGTCTCGTCGGGCTCGCGACGTCGCTCGGTGCGCTGTACGCGCTCGGGTACCTCGGGCTCGTCGCCGTCGGCATCGTCACGGTCGTGCTGATGCACCGCGTCAACCGGGCCGGATGGCTCGACCTCGCACCACCGGACCCGGCCTGACCCCTTCCCGGAACCGGTCGAGAGTAGACGAATCGCCGCCACCCCCAGGGGGATGACGGCGATTCGCCTACTCTCGACCGGGGCCGGAAGGTGCCTCAGCGCAGGAATGGGATGGTGCGGTCGAGCAGGCCCCGCGACTTCAGCTCGGCGCGCAGCGGGATCTCGTCGTCGATCCAGCCGCTCTGCTTGATGCCCCAGAACGACGCGTGGTCGGGGCCGTAGCCGAGCAGCTGCTGGTGCAGCGGCGACAGACCCTTGAACCACTCGGACGACTGGTCGGCCACGGCCTCGTCGAGCGGGCGGATCCAGCGGTAGGTGTAGCCGATGAACATCAGCTTGCGGATGCGCTCGCTCTTGTTCATCGAGCGGCTGTGCCACAGGCGGCGGTCGAAGATGAACGCGTCACCGGGGTTGAGCAGCACCTCGACTGCGCCCTCGGGCTCGATGATCGGGTCGCCCTCCTTCTCGGGGCGCCCGGCGAGCGTGTTGTTCTTGTGGCTGCCGGGGATGACCTTGGTGTTGCCGTAGCCCGGCTCGGACAGGTCGGTCAGGGCGTAGCAGATCTTCGTCATGAACATCGGACGCACGTCCATGTCGATGTCGGAGTTCTGCCGGTAGCCGTCCTGGTGCCAGTTCCAGAAGGGCGGCTCGTCCTTCGGGGGTTGACGTCGATGTGGTTGTGGTGGGTGTAGATGTTCCAGCCCATCGTCCCCCAGATGTACGGGAAGGTCTGCGGCCAGGTCAGCAGCTCGACGAAGCGCGGGTCCTTGTGCATCCACCCCATGACGTGGATGGAGCGGTCGGGGCGCAGCTCGCCCGCGGCCTCCTCCTCGCCGTAGATGCGGTCGACGGCATCCTCGAAGTAGGCGCGGTCCTCCTCGGGGAGCGCGTTCGGGATGACGACGAACCCGTCGCGGTCGTACTGCTCGCGGATCGCCGGGTCGAGGGGCTCGAAACCGGTGGGTGCGGAGACGGTTGCGGTCATGCGGTGATGCTCCCAACTGGTGCCGACGGTTGCGGGGGCACCATCCCGCGGCAGCCCCTCGCGACGGTCGCAACTCTCGCTGTCGTCACGGCGGGCGCCTGCTTGCCCCCAGCCTAAGCCGAGGGCGTCAGCACACGTCGGATGCCAGCCTCAACTGACGTCGGATGCCGCGTACACGCGAAGGCTCGTGGCGCCGACCGTGACCGGCCTGGGAACCACGGGGTCGCCGCCGTCGCGCGGTCGCGACCACGTGCTGTCCCACAGCAGGCGGTAGGTCGTGACCCCGGGCGCCTCGGGCAGTGTCACCTCGACGTCCTCGACACCGCCGTTGACGACGAGCAGCGCAGAGTCCCAGCCCATCCAGGCACCTGCGACGTACAGCTGCACCAGGCGGCTGCCCTGGGTCCACCGGTCGCCCATCGGGGTGCCGTCAGCGGCGTACCACTCCATGTCGCGAGTGCCGTCGTCGTGCACCTGCCGCCCGAGCGCCCACACCCGCTGGCGCAGCACCGGAAGGGCCTGGCGCACCCGGATCAGGTGGCTGGTCGTGTCGAGGAGGTCCTGCTGCCACGGCTCGAGGTCCCAGTTGACCCACGAGGTGCCGTTGTCCTGGCAGTAGGGGTTGTTGTTGCCCCCCTGCGAGCGGCCGAGCTCGTCACCCGCGTTGATCATGGGGACGCCGGTCGACAGCAGCAGCGTGCCCATGAGGTTGCGGATCGCGAGGGTTCGGGCGGCGAGCACCTGTGGGTCGTCGCTCGGCCCCTCGGTGCCGTGGTTCCACGAGCCGTTGTTGTCGCTGCCGTCGCGGTTGTCCTCGCCGTTGGCCTCGTTGTGCTTGGTGTCGTACGTCACGAGGTCGGCGGTGGTGAAGCCGTCGTGGGCGGCGACGAAGTTGATGGATGCCGTCGGGCCACGGTCGCGGTGACCGAACAGGTCGCGTGAACCCGCCAACCTCGTGGCGAGGTCCTGGAGCCCGTGCCCGGGACGGTGGTGGCGCTGGGACCGGACGTCGCCCACCCAGAAGCGGCGGACGGCATCCCGGTAGCGGTCGTTCCACTCCATGAACGGCGGCGGGAACTGGCCGGTGCGCCAGCCGTGCATCCCGACGTCCCACGGTTCGGCGATGAGCTTGACGGCCGAGAGCACGGGGTCGGTGCGCAGGGCCACGAGGAAGGGGTGGTCGGGGTCGAAGTCGTCCCCGCGACCGCGACCGAGCGCCACGGCGAGGTCGAAGCGGAAGCCGTCGACGTGGTACTCCTGCACCCAGTAGCGCAGCGAGTCCAGCACCATGCGGCAGACCACCGGGTGGCGCAGGTCGAGCGTGTTGCCACACCCCGTGACGTCGATGTCGCGGCCCCGCTCGTCGAGGCGGTAGTAGGCGCGCTGGTCCAGCCCCCGCCACGACAGCATGGCCCCCGTGCGGTCCTGCTCGGCGGTGTGGTTGTAGACGACGTCGAGGATGACCTCGATGCCCTCACGGTGGAGCAGCTTGACCATGCCCTTCAGCTCGTCGACCGCACCCTGGGGGTCCTTCGCCGCCGCGTAGGCGCCATGGGGCGCGAAGAAGCCGAGGGTGTTGTAGCCCCAGTGGTTGGTCAGCCCGCGGCGCACCAGGTGCGGCTCGTGGGTGAACGCGTGCACGGGCAACAGCTCGACGGCCGTCACGCCGAGTCTCTTCAGGTGGGACACCGAGGCGGGGTGGGCCAGCCCGGCATACGTGCCCCGCAGCTCGGGGGGCACACCGGGGTGCAGCGCGGTCTGGTTGCGGACGTGGGCCTCGTAGATGACGCTCTCGCTGCGCGAGCGGTTCGGCGCAACGTCCCCCTCCCAGTCGAAGCGGTCGTCGACGACGACGCCGCGCGGCATGTGACCGCGGCTGTCGAGGTCGGAGATGAGCTCGCCGTCGCCGCGCCAGCGGGCGTCGACCACGTGGCCGTAGACCTCCGCACCCCAGCGGACCTTTCCCTCGATCGCCTTCGCGTACGGGTCGAGGAGCAGCTTGGCCGGGTTGTGCCGCAGGCCCTGGTCCGGGCTCCACGCTCCGTGCACCCGAACGTTGTAGCGCTGCCCGGCGGTGATGCCGGGGACGAAGGCGAACCACCAGCCGTGTGCCCGCTCCAGCAGGGGGATGCGGCGCTCGCTGGTGCCGACCTTGTCGCCGGCGTCGAACAGGCACAGCTCGACGGCGTCGGCGTGACCGGCATAGACCGCGACGTCGGCGCCGCCCTCGACCAGCGTCACGCCGGGCCGAGGGGCGAGGTCGCGGGTCATGGGGCCGGGCGGGATGGTGGTGGGGTGCGACCAGGGCGACATGGAGGGGAGCCTAATGAGTCGTTACGGTGGACCCATGACCGATCCCACGTCGCTGCCCAACTTCCCGCCGCCCGCCGACGAGCACCCCCTGCGCGGTCGGGTCCTCGACATCCTCGTCGACCTGGGCCTGGCGCCCAACCTCGACACCGACGGCGACGTCGCCTTCACCGTCAACGAGCAGCAGCTGTTCATCCGCTGCACCGAGGGTGAGGTCGAGATCATGCGCGTCTTCGGCCAGTGGCAGATCCAGGAGGAGATGCTCGGCGACCGCCTGAAGCTGCACGAGACGTGCAACGAGCTCAACCTCAACATGAACTGCCTCAAGAGCGGCGTGGCCGGCTCCACCCTCGTCGTCACCAGCGAGCACCTCGCCACCCCGGGTGCCGACGTCTCCTCGCTCATCCAGGTCTCGATCCAGGTCATCCTCTCCGGGGTGCACATCTGGCACCAGCGCCTGCTCGGCATCGACCCCAACGCACCCGAGACGGATGCCGGGAGCCCGTCGTGACCGACCTCGTCCGCCTCGAGGTCGAGGACGGCATCGGCACGATCCGTCTGGACCGAGCGCCGATGAACGCGCTCAACGCCGAGATCCAGCACGGGCTCATCGCCGCGTGCCGTGAGGCAGCTCAGCGCAAGGACGTCGCCGCGGTCATCGTGTGGGGCGGCGAGAAGGTGTTCGCCGCCGGTGCGGACATCAAGGAGATGGAGACCATGTCGTACACCGACATGGTCGACCACTCGGCCCTGCTCCAGGACTTCACCCGGTCGCTGGCCCAGCTTCCCAAGCCCACCGTGGCCGCCATCACGGGGTACGCGCTGGGCGGCGGGTGCGAGGTGGCGCTCGCGTGCGACTTCCGCATCGCCGCCGACGACGCCGTGCTCGGGCAGCCCGAGGTCTCGCTCGGGATCATCCCCGGTGCCGGCGGCACCCAGCGCCTGGCCCGGCTCGTCGGCCCGTCGCGTGCCAAGGACCTCGTCTTCTCCGGCCGGTTCGTCAAGGCGCCCGAAGCGCTGGCGATCGGCCTCGTCGACTCCGTGGTCCCGGCATCCGAGGTCTACGAGAGCGCGCGGAGCATGATGGCGCGCTACGTCGGCGGCCCCGCGTACGCCCTGCGCGCCGCCAAGGAGGCCATCGACCGCGGGCTCGAGGTCGACCTCGACAGCGGCCTGGAGATCGAGCGGATGCTGTTCTCCGCGCTGTTCGCGACCAAGGACCGGGCGATCGGCATGCGCCACTTCGTCGAGAAGGGCCGCGGCCCGGCCCCCTTCGAGGGCGCCTGACCGGTCGGCGGCTGCCTCGGCGAGTCAGGCGCCGAGGGCGTCGTGGAGCGCGGTTCGCCGGGCGGTGACGGCGGCCACGTGCTCGTCGCGCACACTGCCCTCGAGGTCGTCGAGCAGTGCCACGATTCGCCGGGGCACCTGGAGCGAGTCCTTGCCGTAGTGGGCGATCTCGTCGAGCGAGAGGTCGAGCAGCCGGGTGAAGGTCGTCGGCGCGTCGACCACGCGCACCGTGCCCGAGGCGTCGACGAGGTGGGGCGAGCGGTCGGCCCGGGCGCCCGCGACCCGCAGGATCCGGTGGAGCTCGTCGAGCACCTGGACCGCCGTGGTGGGGTCGTTGATGCCGGGGGAGAGGGCTCGTTCGGCGATGTCGACCAGTTGGCGCACACCGAACTCGGGGTCCTGCGGCATCGAGCGTTCCTTGCCCAGCCCGAAGGACCCCCGCACCTGCTCGATGACGTCATCACCCGCGAGGGCCCCGTGCACGACCGCGAGCACCTGACCCTGGTGGCGGACCTCGCCGACCCGCGTCCGCAGCTCGACGACGACCCCAGCCCGTTCCGCGGTCTCCACGAGGTCGGTGTAGCGCACGCGCTGCAGGACGCCATGGCCCGAGCCCGTCGACACGGTGACCGTGGGGCCCGTCGCCTGGGACCAGGACGGCGACCCGGCCGAGGTGTCGCCCCACTCGTCATCCCCCTGCTGCAGGGTCTGGACGGTCTGGTTCGCGATCCGGTCGATGACCTGGGACACCTGGATCGACACGGTGATGTGGTGGATGAAGGCGAAGAACAACGCCACGCTGGCCAGCACGAGCAGGAAGGCCACCGTCACCGAGAGCTGGGGAACGAACGGGGTGGCACCGCCACGCACGTCGCGCAGCACGATGAGAGCGAACACGAAGGACGACGTGAAGACGCCCAGGGTCACCTGGGTGATGCGGCTGCCGAGGAAGCTGCCGAGCAGGCGCGGGGTGAACTGGCTGCTCGCCAGCTGCATGACGACCATGGTGATCGAGAAGACGAGCCCGGTGACCGAGATCATCGCGCTCGCGATGGTGCTCAGTAGGCTTCGAGCGGACTCGGCGCCGCCGCCGAAGAGATAGGGCAGGTCGTCGGTGAGCGCCTCGTCGATGCGGGGCAGGACCAGGCCCGCCACGACCGCAAGGGCGCAGATCGTCGACGGCAGCACCCAGAAGGGGCCCCAGAGTCGCTCCCACCAGCCGATCGTCTCGGGGTCGCCGACCGGCCCGACCGTGCGTCGGACCGTGCCTGCGCGCTCGCCTCTGGTCACCTGCGCGATCCTGCCACCGAAGCTGGCCAGAACACACGGGAGCGGACCGCTCGGACGCCGGGGTGGCGGGCATCACGCTGAGGCGATGGTGAACAAGCGCTCACCGCCTGAGAGAATCGACGCCACGCCCGAGCCGAGCGCGCGGGCTCCTGTCACCTGTTGACGCCAGCCCATCGGCTGACCCAAGCCCCCAGTAAGAGATGAGGACGAGGCACGCATGAACATCGTCGTCTGCGTCAAGCACGTGCCGGACGCACAGTCCGAGCGCACCTTCCGTGAATCCGACAGCACCATTGACCGCGAAGGCGTCGACGGCCTGCTCTCCGAGCTCGACGAGTACGCCGTCGAAGAGGCCCTCAAGCTGGTCGAGGCCGCCGGCGAGGGTGAGGTCACCGTGCTGACGGTGGGCCCCGCCGGAGCCGCCGACGCGATCAAGAAGGCGCTGCAGATGGGGGCCCACGCGGGCATCCACGTCAGTGACGACGCCATCCACGGCTCCGACGCGGCCGCCACCTCGCTGGTGCTCGCCGAGGCCGTGAAGAAGGCCACCGGTGGTTCCCCCGAGCTCGTGCTGACCGGCATGGCCTCCACCGACGGGGTCATGGGCGTCGTTCCGGCGATGCTCGCCGAGCGCCTCGGCCTGCCCCAGGTCACCTTCGCCTCCGAGCTCACCATCGCCGACGGCACGGTGACCATCCGGCGCGACGGCGACACGGCATCCGAGACGATCGTCGCGAGCCTGCCGGCCCTGGTCTCGGTCACCGACCAGATCAACGAGCCGCGCTACCCCTCGTTCAAGGGGATCATGGCGGCCAAGAAGAAGCCCGTGGAGCAGTGGGGCCTGGCCGACCTCGGCATCGACCCCTCGCTCGTCGGTCTGGATGCCGCGTGGACGACCGTCGTGTCGTTCGCCAAGCGTCCGCCGCGCGCCCAGGGCCAGATCGTCACCGACGGTGGCGACGGCGGCACCCAGCTGGCGGAGTTCCTCGCCGGCCAGAAGTTCCTCTGACCCGGCCGACGACCAGACAAGGTAGGACACCCCCATGGCTGAAGTACTCGTTCTCGTCGACCACGCCGACGGCCGCCTGCGCAAGGCGACCGCTGAGCTGCTGACGATCGCCCGCCGCCTCGGCGAGCCCTCCGCCGTCCACATCGGCCCCGGCGCCGACCGCGCCCAGGTCACGCTCGCCAAGTACGGCGCGCACAAGGTGTACGTCGTCGACGACGCCGACGCCGCGGGCTTCCTCGTGGCACCGCAGGCCGAGATCCTCGCGGCGCTCGTGGAGAAGGTCACCCCGGCGGCCGTCATCATCCCGAGCAACGCAGCCGGCAAGGAGATCGCCGCGCGTCTGGCGATCAAGACGTCGTCCGGCCTCATCACCGACGCCGTCGACGTGCGCGCGGGGGCTGACGGCATCGAGACGACCCAGTCCGTGCTCGCGGGCTCGTACACCGTCACCGCCAAGGTCACCACCGGCACGCCGATCATCGCCGTGAAGCCGAACTCGGTTCCGCTGGAGGCCTCCCCGGCCCCCGGTGTCGTCGAGGCGTTCGCAGTCACGGTCAGCGACGCCGCCAAGGCCGCGCGCGTCACCGACAGCCAGCCCAAGAAGGCCACCGGCCGTCCCGAGCTCACCGAGGCCGCCATCGTGGTTTCCGGTGGCCGCGGCACCGGCGGTGACTTCTCGCCCGTCGAGGAGTTCGCCGACAGCCTCGGCGCTGCCGTCGGTGCGAGCCGGGCAGCCGTCGACGCCGGCTGGTACCCGCACGCCCACCAGGTCGGCCAGACCGGCAAGCAGGTCTCGCCGCAGCTCTACGTCGCCGCCGGCATCTCGGGTGCGATCCAGCACCGCGCCGGCATGCAGACGTCGAAGACGATCATCGCCATCAACAAGGACGAGGAGGCGCCGATCTTCGAGCTCGTCGACTTCGGCGTCGTCGGCGACCTGTTCTCGGTGCTGCCCCAGGCCACGGCCGAGGTCAAGAAGCGCAAGGGCTGACACCACGAAACCACCGCTCACGAGGCGGTCTGCCGCGCGAGCGGACGATGAAGGGGCGACCGAATCGGTCGCCCCTTCGGCGTTCCCGGATGGCGGGGCCTTGCTCCCGTCGCAGATCGGTACTCCGGATGTGCGCCCTTGCAGCAGCGCGCACCAGGAGCAAGAGCGCACATCGGGAGCAGGAGCGCGCAAGGGGAGCAAGGATCTGCGTCGGCGGCGCCACCCGGCGCCGGGGGGTGTTCGCCGGAGCGGATTCCGAGGCGCTGCGCATCGCCTGATGCCGCCGCCGCCGATGCCGTGCGGTCAGGGAGTTCGCTGCCGGGCGCGAAACGTAGAATCGCCCGTTGTGAGCCACTACCTCGACCATGCGGCGACGACACCCATGCTGCCCGCCGCGGTCGACGCCCTGCTCGAGGTCTCGCGCCAGGTGGGCAACCCGTCGTCGCTGCACACCTCCGGTCGGGCCGCCAGGGCCGTCGTCGAGGAGGCCCGCGAGCGCATCGGGGCGGCCCTCGGAGCCCGGCCGTCGGAGGTGGTCTTCACCTCGGGGGGCACCGAGGCCGACAACCTCGCCGTCAAGGGCACGTGGCTGGCCCGCCGGGCGCAGGACCCTTCAGTCAACGGCGTCGTGACCAGCGCCATCGAGCACCACGCGGTGCTCGACCCCGTCGAGTACCTCGAGGGCTCCCGCGGGGTCGCCGTGACCTGGCTGGAACCCGACCGCTGCGGCCACCTCGCCCCCGACACCCTGCGCGAGGCCCTGGCGCCGGGCGGCGTGGCCGTCGCGAGCGTGATGTGGGCCAACAACGAGGTCGGCACCATCCAGCCGGTGGCCGAGCTCGCCGCGGTCGCCCGCGAGCACGGGGTGCCCTTCCACACCGACGCCGTGCAGGCGATCGCCCACCTGCCCGTCCGCTTCGACGACAGCGGCGCCGACCTGATGACCGTCAGCGCCCACAAGCTCGGCGGGCCCGTCGGGGTCGGGGCCCTGCTGGCGCGGCGTGACGCCCCGCTCGTGCCCATCGCCCACGGTGGTGGGCAGGAGCGGCAGGTGCGCAGCGGCACCCTGGACGCGGCCGGCATCCACTCGTTCGCCGTGGCCCTGGAGGAGACCGTCGCCCACCGCGACGTCGAGGCCAAGCGCGTGCTCGCGCTGCGGGACCGGCTCATCGAGGGGGCGCTCGGGCTGGGCCTGGGCATCACCGTGAGCGGCTGCTGGAAGGCCGGCGACGCGACCAAGCGCCTGCCGGGGAATGCCCACGTGCTCGTCCCCGGGTGCGAGGGCGACAGCCTGCTCTATCTCCTGGACGCGGCCGGGGTCGAGTGCAGCACGGGGTCCGCCTGCCAGGCCGGGGTGCCGCAGCCGAGCCACGTGCTGCTCGCCATGGGGCACACCGAGTCGCAGGCGCGCGGGGCGCTGCGCCTGTCGCTGGGTCACACCTCGACCGAGGCCGACGTCGACGCGTTCCTCGCTGCCCTGCCGGGTGTCGTCGAGCGGGCTCGACGGGCGAGCGGGCTGCTCTGATGAGGGTCGTCGCCGCGATGTCGGGCGGGGTCGACTCGGCCGTCGCCGCCTCACGCATGATCGAGGCCGGCCACGAGGTCGTCGGCGTGCACCTGGCGCTCTCGCGCTCGGCCGCGACGCTGCGCGAGTCCGCCCGCGGGTGCTGCACCATCGAGGATGCCGGGGACGCGCGTCGCGTCGCGGACCGGCTCGGTATCCCGTTCTACGTCTGGGACCTCGCGAGCCGCTTCGAGCGCGACGTCGTCGAGGACTTCGCCGCCGAGTACGCGGCCGGGCGCACGCCCAACCCCTGCCTGCGCTGCAACGAGCGGATCAAGTTCGCCGGGTTGCTCGACAAGGCGGTGGCCCTGGGGTTCGACGCCGTCGCGACGGGGCACTACGCCCAGATCGTCGACGGGCCGGCGGGCCGCGAGCTGCACCGGGCGGTCGACGCCGCGAAGGACCAGTCGTACGTGCTCGGGGTGCTGGACGCCGACCAGCTCGCACGCTCGTTCTTCCCACTCGGTGACTCCACGAAGACCCAGGTGCGGGCCGAGGCTGCCGAGCGTGGTTTCGCGGTGGCCAGGAAGCCGGACAGCCACGACATCTGCTTCATCCCGGACGGTGACACCCGCGGGTGGCTGAACCGGCGGCTGGGGGAGCGGCCGGGTGAGCTCGTCGACGCGGTCACGGGTGCCGTCGTCGGGTCACACACCGGGGCGCACGGCTTCACCGTGGGGCAACGTCGAGGGCTCGGCATCGACCGGTCGGCGCTCGACGGCGACCCGCGCTACGTCGTCGAGATCGACGCCCCGAGCAACCGGGTCGTCATCGGCACGGCCGACCTGCTCGGGGTCGACCTCATCGTCGGTGACCACGTGCGCTGGTGCGGCCCTGCCCCCAGCGGGCGGGTCTCGCTCGGCGCCCAGGTGCGGGCGCACGGCGAGGAGGTGCCAGCCACGGCCGAGGTGGTTCCCGGTCCGTCGCCCACCGTTCGGGTGGTGCTCGAGCGCCGCGTGCGCGGTGTCGCGCCGGGGCAGTCCGTCGTGCTCTACGAGGGCACCCGGGTCGTCGGGTCGGCGACCATCAGCGAGACCGGGCGCGCCTGACCACCCAGCCCCACGGCATCCGCCATCGTTGTCGGGGGGGTGTGGCTGCGGGCGCGTGGTCGGCACGCAGCACGTCGGAGCGCACGCAGTAATTGGTGCGCGATCGGAACCTCTGCGTGCGCGCTCAGATGCAGGGCGATATCACGAGCGGAATAGTTGATACGTCAACTAGCGTTGTGGGAAGTACCCTCCGAAACCGGGGAGCCCAGAAGCGCAAGGAGCTGATCACCATGCCAGCCGTGACCGTCGAGAACATCCTCACCCTGCCCCGCGTGACGGAACCCGTGCCGGATGCCGTGACGCGCCCCGTGCGCTCGGTCACCACCGCGCCGAGCGGCTTCGAGGGCGAGGGGTTCCCCGTGCGGCGAGCCTTCGCCGGCGTTGACCTGGCGGCGCTCGACCCGTTCATCCACATGGACCAGATGGGTGAGGTCGAGTACGCCCCGGGCGAGCCCAAGGGCACGGCCTGGCACCCGCACCGCGGCTTCGAGACCGTCACCTACATCATCGACGGCACCTTCGAGCACCGGGACAGCCACGGTGGCGGTGGCACCATCACCAATGGCGACACCCAGTGGATGACGGCGGGCTCGGGCCTGCTGCACATCGAGGTGCCGCCCGAGTCGCTCGTGCTGTCCGGCGGGCTGTTCCACGGCCTCCAGCTGTGGGTCAACCTGCCCGGGTCGATGAAGATGTCGAACCCGCGCTACCAGGACATCCGCGGCGGCGAGGTGGCCCTGCTGTCCACGCATGACGGTGGCGGCCTCGTGCGCGTCATCGCCGGTGAGGTCGACGGCCACCAGGGCCCCGGCATCACCCACACCCCGATCTCGATCGTGCACGCCACCATCGAGGGCGGCGGCCAGCTGCGCCTGCCCTGGAACCCGCAGTTCAACGCGCTCGTGTACGTGCTCAACGGCCTCGGCACGGTCGGCCCCGACCGGCGCCCGATCCGCCAGGGTCAACTCGTCGTGCTCGGTGCCGGCGACGTCATCGAGGTCGGCGCGAACGAGCAGCAGGAGAGTCGCAGCCCCAGCCTGGACCTCTACATCATGGGTGGCCGCCCGATCCGTGAGCCCGTCGCGGCCTACGGCCCGTTCGTCATGAACACCCGCGCCGAACTGGTGCAGGCGTTCGAGGACTTCCAGGCGGGCAAGCTCGGCACCATCCCCGGGCACAGCTTCGGCTGAGCAGGCGTCAGCCGGGGCGACGGCCGAGCAGGATGACCGTCGCCACCCCCGAGGCGCGCTCGCCGATGCGCTGCGTCGCGAGCGAGCGCTCCTCGGATGGCAGGGCGACGAGATCCATCGCGTCGAGCCACACCTGGCTGCGCCATGACTGTGCGAGCGTGCCGAAGGCCCACTCGTCGAGCGGACCCATCAGGGCGTCGAGCATCTCGGCCAGGGGTGACCACTGGGCGACGACCTCGCGCTGCACCTCGTCAGTGGTCTCGTCGATGATCGTGTTGACCAGTTCGTGGTCTTCGTGACGCTGGTGGCGCCGTTCGTCGTCGAGGGCGTCCCAGTCGTCGAGCACGTCGACCAGGGCGAAGGCCAGGTCGTGGTTGATGTGGGCGTTGATGCCGAGCATGAGCGCCTGGAGCGGGTGGCAGTCAGGGTCCGAGCAGGCGTCGAGGGCGCCGCGCCACACCGCGGGGCACACCTGTTCGGGCACCTGGGCGACGGTCGCGTCGACGCCGTCCGGGGTCGTCGTGACGGTCGTGACCGTGGTCAGGGTGAAGTCGCCCGACCGGCCGTACGCCTCCACGGCGTCGAAGTAGTAGTCGGCGAACCGGTCGAGCAGACGCGTCACCCACACCCCGTCGTGGAAGGCGCCGTTGAGCACCCGCTCGCGCACCCGTCTCGTCATCACGAGGTAGCACTCGGAGAACACGGCCCGACGGTCCCCGGACGCAGTCCAGACCTGAGTCAGTGACTCCAGCCTCTGCTCGGCGGTCGCCGGGTCGCCCATGCCTGAACAGCGTAGGCGCGACCCGGCCCTCGTCACGGGAAAACGAAGCAGCCCGCGGTGGGTGGGGCCGTACCTGGAGTGACCTATTGGTCGATGTGGGGACGGGGTGTGGTGGGTGGGGCCGTACCTGGAGTGACCTATTGGTCGATGTGGGGACGCAGGGTGTCGGCCACCGCGCGGATCGCGGCACCGGCCTGGGTCTCCGCCAGCCCCGCGTAGCAGAGCACCAGCCCCCGCACCGGCGTCGCGACGGCATACGCCGACAACGGGCTCGCCGCCACACCGGCCGCGTCGAGCCGGGTCACGACGTCGAGGTCGTCGACGTCGTCGGGCAGGCGCAGCACGACGTGCAGGCCGGCCTCGACCCCGTCCAGCACCACGAACGGAAGGTGTTCGGATGCCGCCGCCACCAGTGCCGCTCGCCGCGCGGCATACGTGCGGGTCACCCGGGCGTGGTGGGTGGCGAGCGACCCGGAGGCGATGAACTCCGCCAGCGCCAACCCGGTGGCCTCGTTGACGACCAGGCCCCGGCTCTCCAGCTCGACCCTCAGGCGTTCGCGCAGTCGACGCGGTGCGGCGATCCACGCGACCCGCAGGGACGGTGCGATGAGCTTCGACGCCGTGCCGATGTAGACGACGTGGTCCGCGGCGCCCGGCATCGACCGCAGCGCGGGAAGCGGCGAGACGTCGTAGCGGAACTCCCCGTCGTAGTCGTCCTCGAGCACGAGGGAGTCGGTGCGCCGCGCCCAGTCCAGCAACAGCGCGCGCCGGGTGACCGGCATCCGTGCGCCGAGGGGGTACTGGTGCGACGGGGTGACGTAGACGGCCCGGGCGCCGCGCGGCAGGTGCGCGGGGTCGAGTCCGTCGCCGTCGACCGACACCGCCGCGACGCGGGCACCCTCGGCCTCGAACGCGGTCCACGCCTCGACGTAGCCCGGGTCCTCGAGGGCCACGGTGGACCCGACGAGGCCCAGCGCCACGGGCAGGGCCCGCAGCGACGCCCCGACGCCGGGCACGATCAGCAGGTCGTCGGGGGCCACCGCGACGCCACGGCTGCGCCGCAGGTGGTCGGCGAGCACCCGGCGCAGGCGCTCGTGACTCGGCCCGGCGCCGGCGTCGTTGCCGGGCACGGCGGTGCCCGCGGCCCGCCAGGCGCGGCGCCAGGCGGCGGCGTCGAGCAGCGTGGTGTCCGGGCGTCCGGGGCGCAGGTCCCAGCGGGGTGCGGTGGTCGTGACCGCTCGGATGCCGGCCGCCTCGCCTCCCGCGGCGGGCACGTGGCTGAGTGCCCCGGCCGCGGCGGCCCGGTCGGCGCCCGGGGCGACCACCGCTCCCGAGCCGGCCCGGCTGAGAACGAAACCGGCGGCCGCCAGCTCGTCGTAGGCCGCGACGACCGGGCCGCGCGAGAGGGAGAGGTCGGCCGCGAGGGCTCGGGTAGAGGGCAGGGGGTCGCCGGGGCGGAGGCGGCCGGAGCGCAGTTCGCCGACCACGGCGTCGGCGATGCGGTGGCGCAGGGGAGCGGGGCCGTCGGCCACCGTGATCGCGAGGTCGACCCGTCGGGGGGTGCGCGGCATCCTCGAACCATAGTGGTCCTGTGATTTCGGTGCCTACTGGATCTCGGCATGGGCCACTTTGCCTTGATGGGATGGTGCGACGGTGCCCCTGTCGGGGTGCGGAGAGAGGATGAGGCAGTGAGTGGGCTCCAGATGCGACCCGGGTGCGAGTGCTGCGACGTCGACCTGCCTGCGGGCGAGGTCGGTGCCGTCGTGTGCTCGTTCGAGTGCACGTTCTGCTCGGGGTGCGCAGAGCACCTCGAGCGCGCCTGCCCGAACTGCGGGGGTGCCCTGATGCCGCGCCCGACGAGGGTCGGTGACGCACTGGCCCGCCACCCGGCATCGACGCAGCGAGTGGTGTCCGCCGGCGAGTGCCCCGGCCCGGGGTATGCCGGGCGCGCCAGCGTGGGTGCCGGTGCCGGCGCCGGTGATGCTGCAGGTGCCTCGCCGCAGCGGCTGCGGCGCCTCGCCGACCGGGCGCGCTCGGAGCGCACCGAGCTCGACGCCCTGCTCGACGAGGTGCTCACGGGCACGCTCTCCACCGTCGTCGACGGCCGCCCCTGGGTCGTGCCGATGCTCTTCGCCCGCGACGGTGACCGGGTGCTGTTGCACGGGTCGACGGGCGCGGGTGCGCTGCGGCACGTCGCGGCCGGGGCCCCGGCGGTCTTCAGCGTCATGGTCGTCGACGGGCTCGTCGTCGCACACACCACCTTCGACTCCTCGGCCAACTACCGCTCCGCGGTCATCCACGGGGTGCTGACCCCGCTCACGGGCGAGGACCGCGAGACCTCCCTGGACCGCATCTCCGAGCGCCTCGTTCCCGGTCGAACGTCCGAGGTGCGTCCGATGCTGCCCAAGGAGGTCGCGGCCACCCTGGCGATGGAGCTGCCCATCACCGACGGCCAGTGGGTGCTCAAGGCCCGCTCGGGGGGTGCGTCAGCCCCTGACGAGGAGACCGACGCGTGGTCGGGCGTCGTCCCGTTGCGCGTCGTCGCCGGCGACCCCGAGCCCGCCCCGTGGTCGGTGGAGGCCGCGACCCCGGTCCCGGCATCCGTCACGGCCTTCGTCGAGCGGGTGGGCCGATGACCGCGCCCGTGCGGGCCACCGGCATCGGGTCGTGGCCCGGCACCTCGGTGCGTGAGGCCGTGCGCACCGTGCGCGACCTGCTGGTCACCGGTGACGGCGACGGGCTGCCGCACCTGCCCGAGACCCCGGCCCGCGGCCCCGGTGCCGACATCATCGGGCGGGCTGCCGGCCTGCTCGTCGACCTGCCCGTGGACCTGCAACCCAGTGGCTGGCGACTCGTCGCCCGCCCGGGTCGCGACTCCGGCCGCACCGCAGCCCTGCACCGCGAGGACCTCGACGAGCTGGCCGAGGCCTACGACGGCTACGTCGGCCCGCTCAAGGTCCAGGTTGCCGGCCCGTGGACCCTCGTGGCGTCGCTGCGCCTGAACCGTGGCGAGCGGGTGGTCTCGGATGCCGGGGCGGTGGGTGACGTGACCGCGTCGCTGAGCGACGGCATCCAGAACTACGTCGCCGACGTGCGCCGCCTTGTCCCCGGTGCCGACGTCGTCCTCCAGGTCGACGAGCCGTCCCTGCCGGCCGTGCTCGAGGGGTCGCTGCCGACCTCGTCGGGGTACGGGCGGGTGCGGGCGGTCGAGCCGCACGACGTCATGCGCCGCCTCGAGCAGGTGCTTGCAGCCCACGACGGCGACACGGTCGTGCACTGCTGCCACCACGCCGCGCCGCTGCCGCTACTGCGGGCCGCCGGTGCCGGGGCGGTCGCCCTCGACGTCACGGCCGCCACGCCGGCGCGCTGGGAGTCGATCGCGGCGACGCTCGAGGCCGGCACCGGGCTGTACGCCGGGTGCCTGCCGACCGACGGCTCTGGCACCGACCACGGCGCGCGGGCGCTGGTCCTCGAGGGCTTCGAGCGGGCCGGCCTGGCGGCCACGACGCTCACGGGGCTCGTGGTCTCACCGGCCTGCGGCCTGGCCGGACTCACACCGCATGGGGCCCAGGCCGTTGTGCGCGCGGCGCTCGACACGGCGCGCCGACTCAGCGAGGAGGTACCGGCATGAGGGCGCAGCCGCGTGTTCCCTGGCAGGTCAAGTACCTGGCGCTCGTGCTCATCTGGGGGTCGAGCTTCCTGCTCATGAAGGTCGGCCTCGAGGCCCTGACGGCCGTGCAGATCTCCGGCCTGCGGATCCTGTCCGGGGCCGTGGTCCTGCTCGCCCTGCTCTTCGCGCGCGGAGGACGGTTGCCGACCGGGGCCCGGGTGTGGGGCCACCTGCTCGTGTGCGGGTTCTTCCTCGGGGCCCTGCCGTTCACGCTCTTCGCCCTCTCCGAGACGCGGATCAGCTCGGCGCTGGCCGGCATCGGCAACGCGGCGACCCCCATCGCGACGGTGCTCGCCACCATGGCGATCCTGCCGGGGGAGCGGGCCACCGGGCGGAGACTGGTCGCCGTCGGCGTCGGCTTCCTCGGCGTCATCACGATCATGCAGCCGTGGACGGCCACCGACCGGCCCGATCTCGTCGGGTTCTCGATGGCCCTCATCGGTGGCGCGAGCTACGGCATCGGGTGGACGTACAACCGGCGCTTCCTCAGCGGGGTCGACCTCGGCGGGCTCTCGCAGCCGGCGGCGACCCTGACGAGCGGGCTCGTGCTCATGGTGCCGTTCGTCATCACGTGGGCGCTGCTTCAGCCAGAGGGACTGGCGGCGATCTGGGCCTACGACACCGCAGGTGCGGGCGACCTGCCCTGGTTGCCGCTGCTGTGCGTGCTCGTGCTCGGCGTCGTCGGCACCGGGTTCGCCTACATGCTCCAGTTCGACGTCGTGCGTGGCGCCGGGCCCGTGATCGGCTCGACGATCACCTACCTGATCCCCGTGGTGTCGGTGCTGCTCGGCGTGCTCGTGCTCGGGGAGCACCTCGGGCCCTGGCAGATCGTGGGGTTCGTGATCGTTCTCGGCGCCGCGTTCGTCATCAACCAGAAACCCGCAGCCCGACCGGCCACCGACGCCACGGCATCCGACGTGGTCGAGGAGCAGTCGCCCGCCCGCGCCTGAGGTTTATCGGGTCGCCCGATAAACCTCGACTCACCCGGACAACGCTTGTCCAGGAGAGTCGAGGTTTGCCGGGTCAGGTGTGGCCACCCGCCGACTCACTCGGCGGGTGCGTGCACCTCGCGGCGCAGGATCTTGCCGGTCGGGCCCTTGGGAAGTTCGGAGACGACCCACACCGTGCGCGGGTACTTGTACGCCGCGATGCGCTCCTTGGCGAAGTCGATGATGTCCTGCGGGGTCGCCGTCGAACCCTCGCGCAGGGCCACCGCCGCACCGACCTGCTCGCCGTAGAGCTCGTCGGGGATGCCCACGACCGCCACCTCGAGCACGTCGGGGTGCTCGTAGAGGCACTCCTCGACCTCCCGGGGGTACACGTTCATGCCGCCGCGCAGGATCATGTCCTTCTTGCGGTCGACGATCGTGAAGTAGCCCTGCGAGTCCATCGTCGCGAGGTCTCCGGTGCGGAACCAGCCGTCGGGGATGGCCTCGGCGGTGGCCTCCGGCTTGTTCCAGTAGCCCTTCATGACGTTGTCGCCGCGGATGGCGATCTCACCGACCTCGCCGACGGGCACCTCGGTGCCGTCGAGGTCGACGCACTTCATCTCGCAGCCGGGGATGGCCACGCCGATCGTACCGGGCTTGCGCTCCATCGTCGGCATGTTGAACGACGCGACGGGCGAGGTCTCGGACAGGCCGTAGCCCTCGAGGATGATGCAGCCGAACTTCTGCTCGAACGAGCGCATCACCTCCAGCGGCATCGCGGAGCCGCCGGACGCACACGTGCGCAGCGACGACGCGTCCATGCCGTCGGATGCCGGGTGGTTCAGGATCGCGGCGTACATCGTCGGCACGCCCTGCATGATCGTCACCCGCTCCTTCTCGATCACCTCGATGGCCGCGGCGGGGTCGAAGCGCGGGATGAGTGCGAGCGAGGCCCCGGCGATGGTGGCGGCGTTGAGCCCGACGACGAGGCCGAAGACGTGGAACAGCGGCAGGCACCCCATGACGACGTCGTCGGCTGTCATCTGCTGGATGACCTGGGCCGAGCGCATCGCGTTGAGGTGGATGTTGGAGTGCGTCAGCTCGGCACCCTTGGGGCGGCCGGTCGTACCCGAGGTGTAGAGGATGATCGCGGTGTCGTCGTCGGCGCGCTCGTGCGGCTCGGTGATCGGTTCGCCGCCCTCGAAGGAGCCGGCCACCGGGCCCATCGGGCCGCACTCGATGATCTGCGTGCCGCTGTTCTGGGCGCCCTTGGTGGCCTCGGGCACGAAGTCGGGCCACACGAAGGCGATCTTCGCGCCGGAGTCGGTGAAGAAGTAGTCGATCTCGCCGGCCTTGAGCAGCGGGTTCATCGGCACGACGATGCCCCCGGCCAGCAGGATGCCCCAGTAGACGACCGGGAAGGCCGGGACGTTGGGGAGGATGATCGCGACCCGGTCGCCGGGCTGGATGCCGTTGGCGCGCAGCGTCCCGGCCACGGCCGCGGCCATGCCGTGCAGCTGGGCGTACGTCACGCCCTGGCCGTTGATCCGCAGCGCATCCTGCTCGGCGTTGGTCGCTGCGGTGCTGGTGAGGTTGGTCGCGAGGTTGGTCATCGGGGCTCCTGGGCTCGGCGGCTCTGTCGGGCTGGCCCATCGTCGCACGCGATCTAAGGTGGGGCGATGGCGAGCTGGCAGATGCGTGCGGTGGCCCTCTACGTGCGCGCGACCCGCAAGAAGAGGTACGCCACCCGCGAGGCCGGCCTGGCGTTCCTGCACGCCGCCAAGGGACCGTCCGACCCGCCCGCGAGGACCCTCGGTGACGCTCGCCTGAGGACCCACCAGGTACGGGGCCGCGACGTCCACGTGGTGCGTGGACCCGGCCACACGGCATCCGGTGCAGGGGTGGTCGTCTACCTCCACGGGGGTGCCTACACCAACGAGATCGTCGACCAGCAGTGGGCGTTCGCTGCTGCACTGGCGGCGCGCACGGGCATCGAGGTGCACGTGCCGATCTACGGGCTCGCGCCGCACCACACGGCATCCGAGGCAGTTGCCTTCGTCGCCGAGGTCGTCGAAGGTCTTGTCGCGCAGGGCCGTTCGGTCGTGCTGCTCGGCGACTCGGCCGGTGGTGGGCTGGCCCTCGTCGCAGCCCAGCAGGCCCCGCCGGCCGTGCAGCAGCAGGTGGCCGGGCTGCTGCTCATCGCCCCGTGGATCGACCTCACGATGGCCAACCCCGCCGTGGATGCCGTCGAGCCCACGGACCCGTGGCTCACCCGGGCGGGGCTGGCGCCGATCGCGCAGGCGTGGGCCGGTGACCTCGCTCTCGACGACCCCCTCGTGAGCCCCCTGTTCGGCGACCTCACCGCCCTGCCACCGGTCGAGGTCTGGGTCGGGACCCGCGACATCACCCTGCCCGACTGCCGGGAGCTGGAACGGCGGATGCCGGTCGGCTCGGCCTTCGTGCTCCACGTCGAGGAGGGTGCGATCCACGACTACCCGCTGCTGCCGACCCCGGAGGGTCGCGCCGCCAGCGAAGAGATCGGCGAGCGCGTCACCGCGCTGCTCACGGCATCCGGCTGACCCTGCGGCCGATCGGTCAGATGACGCCGAGCAGCACCATCGCGTCGGCGACCCTCGTGTAGGCCGCGAGGTTGGCGCCCATGACGTAGTTGCCCGGATCGCCGTACTGCTCGGCCGTCTCGACGCACTGCGCGTGGATGGAGGTCATGATCGCCTCGAGCCGTTCCTCGGTGGCCTCGAAGGTCCACGAGTCGCGGCTGGCGTTCTGCTGCATCTCGAGAGCGCTCGTCGCGACGCCGCCGGCGTTCGACGCCTTGCCCGGGGCATAGGGGGTGCCGGCTTCCTGGAGCAGCGCGACCGCCTCCGGGGTGGTGGGCATGTTCGCACCCTCGGCGACGAGTTCGACGCCGTTGGCCAGCAGCGCGCGCACGCCGCTCTCCGGGAGCTCGTTCTGGGTGGCACACGGCAGGGCCACCTGGCAGGGCACGTCCCAGATGGACCCACCGACGACGTGCCGGGCGGAGCCTGCGCGGGCCGTCGCGTAGTCCGACAGCCGGCCGCGCTGGACCTCCTTGACCTCCTTGAGCAGGTCGAGGTCGATGCCGGCCTCGTCGACGACGTAGCCGTCGCTGTCCGAGCAGGCGACGACGGTGCCGCCGAGCTGCGTGACCTTCTCGATCGCGTAGATGGCCACGTTGCCCGAGCCGGAGACGACGACGCGCTTGCCGTCGAAGGACTGACCGGCCGTCGCGAGCATCTCCCGGGCGAAGTACACCGTGCCGTACCCCGTGGCCTCGGTGCGCACCTGGGAGCCGCCCACGGAGATGCCCTTGCCGGTGAGCACTCCCGACTCGTAGCGGTTGGTGATGCGCTTGTACTGCCCGAACAGGTAGCCGATCTCGCGCCCACCGACACCGATGTCGCCCGCAGGCACGTCGGTGTACTCACCGATGTGCCGGTAGAGCTCGGTCATGAACGACTGGCAGAAGCGCATGATCTCGGTGTCGGAGCGCCCCTTGGGGTCGAAGTCCGACCCGCCCTTGCCGCCGCCGATCGGCATGCCGGTCAGGGCGTTCTTGTAGACCTGCTCGAAGCCGAGGAACTTGATGATCGACAGGTTGACGCTCGGGTGGAAGCGCAGCCCGCCCTTGTAGGGGCCCAGGGCCGAGTTGAACTCGACCCGGAAGCCGCGGTTGATCTGCACCCGTCCCTGGTCGTCGAGCCACGGCACGCGGAAGATGATCTGGCGCTCGGGTTCGCACATGCGCGAGAGCACCGACCACTGGGCGTACTCGGGGCGGGTTCCGATCATGGGGGTCAGGCTCGCCATGACCTCGAAGACTGCTTGGTGGAACTCGGTCTCACCCGGATTGCGTGCGAGGACCATCTCGAAGTGCGGCTGGACCCGGGGGTGGAGTTTCGCGGTCATGGGCCCACTCTGGCAAACCTTGACCCTCGACGTCCTGGTGGGTCACCCAGCGGAAGGCCAGCGGTGGCGCCAGCAGGCGGCACCGGCCGCTCGCGGCCGCCCCGAGCGTCGGCGCCCGTCGTTACGGTGTCCGGGTGATCACCGTCGATGAACTGCTCGCCTCCTGCGACACCGCCCTGGAGGCCTACGCCGACACCTGTCGCGCCCTGGGTGACGACCTGCTCAACGCCAGGCTCGACGACGTGCCGGGGAGCAACACGGCATCCGGTCTCGTCGCCCACGTGGTCGGGGTCATGGCCCGGTGGGGCCGCACGGTCAACCGCGGCATCATCGTGCCGCGCGACCGCGACGCCGAGTTCCGGGCCACCCTCACCGTCGACCAGGCGATCACCATGCTCGAGGCCGGCCGAGCCGCACTGCACGAAGACGCCCGGGCCGCCTCACCGCACGAGGCGCCGCGCAACCCACCCTCGGGCGAGCGCCTCACCCGCCACCGCACGCAGGGTGCCGTGCTGCTCCACGTGGTCGAGGAGCTCACCCAGCACCTGGGCCAGCTCGAGGTCACGCGCGACGTGCTGCTCGCCCGTCGGCACTCTGCGGCAGGATGACCGCCGTGAACGACACGCCGACCGACCCCGCCTCGACGACACCCACCGACGGCGTGCCGGACGAGGCCCGGCACGCCTGGGTCACCCTCGCCGAGCAGGTGCGGGCCCACCAGTTCGCGTACCACGTCAAGGACGCGCCGACGATCAGTGACGGCGAGTACGACGCCCTCATCCGCTCGCTGACGGCCCTCGAGGACGAGCACCCCGCGCTGCGCACCCCGGACAGCCCGACCCAGCAGGTGGGCGGGTCGATCTTCTCCACCGACTTCCAGGCGGTCGACCACCTCGAGCGCATGCTCAGCCTCGACAACGCCTTCGACGCCGACGAGCTGCGGGCCTGGGCGGCGCGCGTCGAGCGTGACGCTGGCGGTGCGGCTCACCACTTCCTGTGCGAGCTGAAGATCGACGGGCTCGCGATCAACCTGCTCTACGAAGGGGGTCGGCTCACCCGGGCACTCACCCGCGGCGACGGACGAACCGGTGAGGACGTCACCCTCAACGTGCGCACCATCGCCGGGATCCCCGAGACGCTGAGTGGCGACGACATCCCCGAGCTCGTCGAGATCCGTGGTGAGGTCTACTTCCCCCTCGCCGCCTTCGCCGACCTCAACGCGAGCCTCGTCGCCGCAGGCAAGGCGCCGTTCGCCAACCCGCGCAACACCGCAGCGGGGTCACTGCGGCAGAAGGACCCGCGGGTCACCGCGACCCGCGACCTGCGCATGCTCGTGCACGGCATCGGGGCGCACCGGGGCCTGGAACTGACCCGGCAGAGCGAGGCGTACGACCGGATGCGGGAGTGGGGCCTGCCGGTGTCCGACCAGTTCCGCGTGGTCGACACCGTCGACGAGGTGCTCGCCTTCATCACCCACACGGGCGAGCACCGGCACGACAACGCCCACGACATCGACGGAGTCGTCGTCAAGGTCGACGAGGTCGCGGTCCAGCGCCAGCTCGGGTCGACGTCACGGGCGCCGCGCTGGGCCATCGCCTACAAGTACCCGCCAGAGGAGGTCAACACCACGCTCCTCGACATCCAGGTCAACGTCGGACGCACCGGGCGGGTCACCCCCTACGGGGTCATGGAGGCGGTCGTCGTCGCGGGGTCGACGGTCACCCAGGCGACACTGCACAACGCCGACGAGGTGCGCCGCAAGGGTGTCCTCATCGGCGACACCATCGTGCTGCGCAAAGCGGGTGACGTCATCCCCGAGATCCTCGGGCCGGTCGTCGACCTGCGCGACGGCACCGAGCGTGAGTTCGTCATGCCGACGCACTGCCCCTCGTGCGGCACCGAGCTCGCCCCCGAGAAGGAGGGCGACAAGGACATCCGCTGCCCCAACGCCCGATCCTGCCCGAGCCAGTTGCGTGAACGGCTCTTCGGGTTGGCGTCTCGCGGGGCGTTCGACATCGAGGCCCTGGGCTGGGAGGGGGCGATCGCCCTGCTGGAGTCGGGCGTGCTCGAAGATCCAGACCCCGCAGACCCCGGCCTCGCCGGGCCCAGCGAGGCGCGCCTGTTCTCGCTGACCGTGGACGACATCGCCCGGGTGCCGCTCTACACCCGGGCCGCGAAGAAGACCGACCCGCCGGAAGACGTCGTCGACGGCCGCGTGGTCTCGGCCAACGGACTCAAGCTCGTCGCCAACCTCGAGTCGGCAAAATCCCAGCCGCTGTGGCGGGTGCTCGTCGCGCTGTCGATCCGCCACGTCGGACCGACCGCCGCCCGGGCGCTGGCCTCCCACCTCGGATCGATGGATGCCGTCCGTGGCGCCTCGCTCGAGGAGCTCGCCGCCGTCGAGGGCGTCGGCCCGGTCATCGCCGAGTCGGTGCGTGACTGGTTCGACAAGCCCGGCAACGAGTGGCACGTCGCGATCGTCGACCGCTGGGCCGCCGACGGGGTGCGGATGGTGGATGAGCGGGACGAGTCGGTGGAGCAGACGCTGGCCGGGCTCACGATCGTGGTCACCGGCTCGCTCGAGGGGTTCTCGCGGGACGAGACCAAGGAGGCCATCCTCAGCCGCGGTGGCAAGGCGTCGGGGTCGGTGTCGAAGAAGACCGACTACGTCGTCGTCGGCGAGAACGCGGGCTCCAAGGAGGACAAGGCCCGCGAGCTCGGGCTGACCATCCTCGACGAGGCCGGGTTCCGCCGCCTGCTCGACACCGGCACCCCCGACGCGGCGTCCTGACACCTCCGGCAGGCACTGACAGCGAGGACGACCCGGCTGGCCTGGATCGGCGCGGCCAGCCGGGTCGTGTCTTCGGGCGGGTCACCCGGGGCGCCGTGCAGGCGAACCCGGGTGACCTGCGGTGTTCCCTCAGGGAGCGCGGCGCGGGTCCACGGCCCGCGTGGTGATCGACGGTGCGCCGGTCTGCGTCTGGGCGCCGTGCGCGGTGTGCACGGCTCGCACCTCGAGCGGGCGGTCGGACACGATGTCGAGCACCCCGAGCAGCAGGCCCTGGCCGTGGTCGACGGCCTCGTGCAGCGCGCAGCAGTCGTCCATCGTCGCGTGGTTCGCGGGCAGTTCGAGCTTGGCGAACGGCTTCGCCGGCTGGACGTCGGGCTCGCGCCCGATGGTCTTGCCGTCGACCACGAGCGGGGCGAACCGCTTCTCGAGGACGGCGGTGCACGTCGACGGGTTGCTGATGAGCACGGCCGTCGCGTACCGGCCGGGCACGACCGCGCAGGGCCCGTCGTCGTCCTTGGCGTGGCCACCGCCGGAGCCCTCCCCGTGGTCCTCGTGGTCGTCGTGCCCGCGAAGGGGCGGCCGCTCACCGCAGACCACCTCGACGACGTAGTGGTAGCGGCACTTCGGCACCACGACCCGAACGGGCTTGCTCGCGACCACGACGTCGTCGGCGACGACGTCGATGGTGCCGGTGAACTCCTGGTCGCGCTCGGCGCACGCCTTGGTGCCGACCCACACGACCTCGAAGGTCAACGTGTGCGTCTCGTCGCCGGCGAGCGGACCGTAGCCGGCCGCAGGGGTGATCGACTCGACGAACTGGGCCGTGTCACCCGTCGCCACGAGGTGCACGTTGCCGGTCGACTGCACCGCGTCGGCGATGAGGTCGCTGAGCGTCGAGACGATGCTGCCCGGGTCGACGCCGGTGCGGTGCTCACCGCCGGTGGCGGCCGTGATCCGGGTGGCCTGCCCGGCTGCCCCGTTGGCCGCGCAGGTCGGGTAGTCGAAGGATCCGAGGTTCGGATCGCCGTCGAGGGCGTCGGTGACCCCGGTGGTGGTGCTCACCGCGACGACGGTGATGTTCGCGCCGCTGAGGGCCGCGGTCGCCGTTGCCTCGGTGATCGCCGCGGGCAGGCCGGTGAGGTCGGTGCAGATGGGGTCGTGGCCGGGGGCGTCACCGAACCACACGATGATCCGCTTGCTGTCGGTGCGCCACCCGATGCTCGCGTTCGTCGCGAGCTCCTGCAGGGCGTAGAGCTGGCCCTCTGGCGTGTCGCCACCCTCGTCGGCGTTCCACGTCGAGATCGCGGCGGATGCCGCGGCCGCGCTGGTCGTCGGGGCGAGCTGGTGCTGGAAGGCGTAGGAGTTGGGGGCCGGCACCGTGAAGTCGCGGTAGTTGCCGACGCCCCAGGCGATGTCGAAGGCGGCCAGGGCCGGGTCGCCCAGGATGGCGCCGGCACCGGCCTTCACCGCGTCGATGACGGGCAGCATGCTGCCCGTGGTGTCCGCGAGGAGGTAGACGTCGGCCTTGGGTGCCGTCCCCGTGGGTGGGATGGTGACGGTGATCTTCTCGCTGCGCCGGTCGCACTGGTCGAGGCGCCAGTCGTTGCGCCGCGGGTTGATCGTGACCGGCCGACGGCGCGGCGGGAAGGGGACCAGCACGGGCGGGTCGAAGTGCGGGATGAACGGGTCGTGACCCACGGATGCCGCGAAGTCGGCTCGCGGGGTCAGGGTGCCGTCGGCGCGCGCGACGACGGCGACGACGGCATTGGGGTTCTTGGCCGACACGGCATGGAACGCGACGACGCGCTCCCCACCGGGCAACTCGGCCTCGGTCTTGACGGTGGTCTGTGGCGCCGCCCCGAGCACCTCGGTGAGGTGTGCGAGCACCGCGGCCGGCAGGCGCGCGGAGGTGCGGTCGTTGTCAGGCATGGCGTTCTCCTTGGAGCGTCGCGGGCCGATCCCCAGTCCGTCTGGCCGCTCACCATGAAGGAGTCACACTCCGCGGTCCTGATACCCGCCTGCTCGAAGGGGTCAGGCCCGGCTGCGCAGGGGGCGCGGAGCGTTCAGGTTGAGCACGACCGCCACGACCCGGGTGACGAAGACGAACGCGACCGCCGCCCACGCGGTGAGCGTGGTCAGGGCGCCCGCCTCGTGCAGCACGACGACCAGAGCCGCCCCGGCCAGCGCCGGCACGGCATACAGCTCTCGCCGCAGCACCTCGGGCACCTGCCCGGTGAGCACGTCCCGCAGCAGGCCGCCGCCGATCCCGGTGATGCCCCCGATGAGCGTGGCTGCCAGCGCGCCCGCCTGGGCGTCCAGCGCCACGAGGGCGCCGCTGACGGCGAACACCGCCAGCCCCGCGGCATCCAGCAGCCGCACGGTGAACGAGACCCTGCCCAGCCGCGCGTCCGGGTGTCGCTGCGCGACCTCCTGCCACGTCCCGTGGAGGAGGAAGACGGCCAGCCCCGCGACCACCGCGGCCGCGAGCAGGCGCCAGTCGCTGACCGCCACCGGCGGGGTGATGCCCAGGAAGACGTCGCGGATGATCCCTCCACCCAACCCGGCGATCCAGCCCAGCACGAGCACCCCGAAGACGTCCAGGCCCCGGCGCACGCCGACGATGGCGCCGGTGAGCGCGAAGACGAACACGCCGACGAGGTCGAGCACGAGCTGTGTCGAGGCGGTGTCCGTGAGCACCGGCCCAGTCTCGCAGCCCGGCAGCGGGCCCATAGACTGGCCCGCATGGCCGACCTCACCCGTGACGACGTGGCGCACCTCGCCGGACTCGCCCGCATCGACCTCTCCGACGCCGAGCTCGACCGCATGGTCGGCGAGCTCGGGGTCATCCTCGAGGCGGTGGCGACCGTGCAGCAGGCACCGATCGCCGACGTCGAGCCGATGAGCCACCCCATGCCGATCGTCAACGTGACCCGCCCCGACGTGGTGCGCCCCTCGCTCAGCCCGCAGGACGCGCTGTCCGGGGCGCCCGAGTCCGAGCAGCAGCGCTTCGCCGTGCCGCGCATCCTCGACGTCGAGTGACGCGCACGCCCACCCCGTGCACCACCTGACCGCCACGCTTCATCGGATGCCGGCCACACGGCATCCGCTCGCCGTTCACCACCGCGCCCCGCACCCCAGAGGAACCACGACGTGACCACCGACCTGACCCGGTCCACTGCTGCCGACCTCGCCGACCTCCTCGCGCAGGGGAGCGTGTCGGCGCGCGAGGTGACCCAGGCGCACCTGGACCGCACCGCGGCCGTCGACGGCGCCGTGCACTCCTACCTGCACGTCGACGCGGACGGTGCCCTCGCCCAGGCCGACGAGGTCGACCGCCGTCGCGCCGCGGGGGAGTCGCTGCACGCGATGGCCGGTGTGCCGATCGCCGTCAAGGACGTCATGACGACCCGCGGCCTGCCGACGACGTGTGGCTCCAAGATCCTCCAGGGCTGGGTGCCGCCGTACGACGCGACCCTCGTGACGCGCCTGCGCGAGGCCGGCATGCCCATCCTCGGCAAGACGAACATGGACGAGTTCGCCATGGGCTCCTCGACCGAACACAGCGCCTACGGCCCGAGCCACAACCCGTGGGACCTCTCGCGCATCCCCGGCGGTTCTGGCGGTGGGTCGAGCTCGGTCGTCGCCTCGTTCCAGGCACCGCTGGCGATCGGCACCGACACCGGTGGCTCGATCCGCCAGCCCGCAGCCGTCACCGGCACCGTCGGGACCAAGCCGACCTACGGCGGGGTCTCGCGCTACGGGCTCGTGGCGCTCGCGTCCTCGCTCGACCAGGCCGGCCCGTGCACCCGCACGGTGCTCGACGCCGCCCTGCTCCACGAGGTCATCGGTGGGCACGACCCCCTCGACTCGACGTCGATCGACGCCCCGGTGCCGCCCGTCGTCGAGGCCGCCCGTCGCGCCGACGTCGCCGGCATGAAGATCGGCATCATCCGCGAACTGACCGGCGACGGGTTCCAGGCGGGGGTGCAGGCGCGTTTCGACGAGGCCGTGCAGCACCTCGTCGACGCCGGGGCAGAGGTCGTCGAGGTGTCCTGCCCGAGCTTCAGCTACGCCCTGGCCGCGTACTACCTCATCCTCCCGAGCGAGGCCTCGAGCAACCTCGCGAAGTTCGACGCCATGCGTTACGGGCTGCGCGTCGCCCCTGACGGCATCGACGCACCGAGCGCCGAGCAGGTCATGGCCGCCACCCGCGACGCCGGATTCGGCGACGAGGTCAAGCGGCGCATCATCCTGGGCACGTACGCCCTGTCCAGCGGCTACTACGACGCCTACTACGGGTCGGCCCAGAAGGTGCGTCGCCTCATCGCCGACGACTTCGCAGCGGCCTTCGAGACCGCCGACGTCCTGGTCTCACCGACGGCGCCGACGACGGCCTTCCGGCTCGGTGACAAGCTCGACGACCCGATGGCGATGTACCTCAACGACATCGCGACCATCCCCGCCAACCTCGCCGGCATCCCCGGCATGTCGGTGCCGAGCGGGCTCGCGACCGAGGACGGGTTGCCGGCCGGCTTCCAGATCCTCGCCCCCGCGATGCAGGACCAGCGCTTGTACTCCGTGGGCGCGGCTCTCGAGGCCAAGCTCACCGCCGCATGGGGTGGACCGCTGCTCGACCGGGCGCCCGCCCTCGAGGCCATGACCGCCGGCACGATGAAGGAGGCCTGAGCCATGACCCAGACCCACGCCGAGGCGACCCTTCCCTTCGACGACGCTATTGACGCGTTCGACCCCGTCATGGGCCTCGAGGTGCACGTCGAGCTCAACACCGCGACGAAGATGTTCTGCGGCTGCCCGACCGAGTTCGGCGCCGAGCCCAACACCCAGACCTGCCCGGTGTGCCTGGGCCTGCCCGGTGCCCTGCCGGTCGTCAACGCGGTGGCCGTGGAGTCGGCGATCCGCATCGGGCTCGTGCTCAACTGCGAGATCGCGCAGTGGTGCCGGTTCGCCCGGAAGAACTACTTCTACCCGGACATGCCCAAGAACTTCCAGACCTCGCAGTACGACGAGCCGATCGCCTTCGAGGGCTACCTCGACGTCGAGCTCGACGACGGCACGGTCTACCGGGTCGAGATCGAGCGGGCCCACATGGAGGAGGACACCGGCAAGTCGCTGCACGTCGGCGGCTCGACGGGTCGCATCCACGGCGCGACGCACAGCCTCGTCGACTACAACCGCGCCGGCATCCCGCTCATCGAGATCGTCACCAAGCCCCTGACCGGGGCTGGGGAGCGGGCCCCCGAGATCGCCCGCGCCTACGTGGCCACCCTGCGCGACCTGCTCAAGGCCCTCGACGTCTCGGACGTGCGGATGGAGCAGGGCTCGATGCGCTGCGACGTGAACCTCTCGCTCATGCCCAAGGGCACCGAGGTGTTCGGCACCCGCTCGGAGACCAAGAACGTCAACTCGCTGCGCTCGGTCGAGCGGGCGGTGCGCTACGAGGTGGGGCGGCACGCCGCGGTGCTCAGCTCGGGCGGCACCATCGTGCAGGAGACGCGGCACTGGCACGAGGACACCGGGGTCACGACCTCGGGCCGCGCGAAGTCCGACGCCGACGACTACCGCTACTTCCCCGAGCCCGACCTCGTGCCGGTGGCGCCCTCTCGTGAGCTGGTCGAGTCGCTTCGGGCGACGTTGCCCGAGCCGCCGGCAGCCCGGCGCAAGCGACTTCAGGGTGAGTGGGGCTTTGCCGACCTCGAGATGCGCGACGTCGTCAACGCCGGGCTGGTCGACCTCGTGGAGGAGACCGTCGCCGCAGGTGCGTCCCCGGCGGGTGCGCGCAAGTGGTGGTCCGGTGAGGTGGCTCGGCGCGCCAACGCCGAGGGTGTCGACGTGCCGACGTACGCCGCTGGGCTGGGGGTCGGCGCGGCATCCGTCGTCGAGCTCGAGGGCCTCGTGACGTCTGGTCGACTCAACGACTCGATGGCTCGTCAGGTCTGGGAGGGCGTGCTGGCCGGCGAGGGTACCCCGACGCAGGTCGCCGACGCCCGTGGGCTGGAACTGGTGCAGGACACCGGTGCCCTCGAGGCGGCCGTGGACGCCGTCATCGCGGCCAACCCCGACGTGGCCGACAAGATCCGTGACGGCAAGGTCGCGGCCGCGGGTGCGCTCATCGGTCAGGTCATGAAGGCGATGAAGGGCCAGGCGGATGCCGGTGCGGCACGGGCGATCATCATGGAGCGCCTCGGCCAGTCCTGACCCCCACTCGCGCACGTCGTGCACTGCAGCCACCCGGATCCGGGTGGCTGCAGTGCAATGAGTGCGCGGGCCTGCTGCCGCGTGCGGCCCGGCGTACCTGGAGTGACCAATAGGTCGATCTCGGTACGCGGCCCGGCGTACCTGGAGTGATCCATTGGTCGATGTCGGGACCGTTCCGGGGTGCGGGACCCGCTGTGAGGTGGCCGGACGGCATCCACTAGACTTGAACCACTCCAGTTCGGCTGGCGGCAATGGTGACGCCCCCTGGTAGGTAACCACCCCCCTCACAAGGAGAAGTGACGTCATGTCCCTCGTCAACACGACCATCAAGCCCTTCGAGGCCACCGCCTTCGTCAACGGCTCGTTCGTTCCGGTGTCCTCGGCGGACATCGAGGGGAAGTGGGCGATCTTCTTCTTCTACCCGGCCGACTTCACCTTCGTCTGCCCGACCGAGCTCGGCGATCTCGCCGACCACTACGAGGAGCTCAAGGCGCTCGGTGTCGAGGTCTACTCGGTGTCGACCGACACGCACTTCACCCACAAGGCCTGGCACGAGGCGTCCGACACCATCCGCAAGGTCACGTACCCGATGGTCGGCGACCCGACCCAGCGCATCTCCAAGAACTTCAAGATCCTGCGCAAGGCCGAGGGTCTGGCCGACCGCGGCACCTTCCTGGTCGACCCCGACGGTGTCATCCAGTTCCACGAGGTGACCGCCGAGGGCATCGGCCGCAACGCCGCCGAGCTCGTGCGCAAGGTCAAGGCCGCCCAGTACGTCCGCAACCACCCGGGTGAGGTCTGCCCCGCGAAGTGGGAAGAGGGCGAGGACACCCTGGCGCCGTCGCTCGACCTCGTCGGGAAGATCTGATCCACGTGCTCGATCCGGCTCTCGCCACACAGCTGTCGGCCTACCTGACCAAGGTGGTCGACCCCGTCGAACTCGTCAGCAGCCTCGACGAGTCGGCCACCTCGGGTCAGGTCGCCGACCTCCTCGACCAGATCGCGAGCCTGTCCGCCGGTCGGATCACCCACGTGCGCGGTGGGGATGCCGTACGCCGCCCCTCGTTCCGGGTCGTGCGCGTCGGCACCGCCGTCGAGGTGGAGTTCGCCGGGATGCCGCTCGGGCACGAGTTCACCTCGCTGGTGCTCGCGCTGCTCCAGGTGGGCGGCCACCCCTCCACCGCTGCCACGGAACTCCTGGATGCCGTTCGCGGCCTCACGGGGGAGCACCGGTTCGAGACGTACTTCAGTCAGTCGTGCCAGAACTGCCCGGACGTCGTGCAGGCGCTCAACCTGATGAGCATCCTCAACCCCGGCATCAGGCACGTCGCCATCGACGGCGCGGTCTTCCCGGGTGAGGTCGAGGAGCGCGGCGTGCTCGCGGTGCCCATGGTCTTTCGCAACGGCGAGCTCTTCGGCCAGGGGCGGATGACCCTCGAGGAGATCGTGGCGCGTCTGGATGAGGGCGCCGCAGCTCGCGACGCCCAGCGGCTCGATGAGCTGGAGCCGTTCGAGGTGCTCGTCGTCGGTGGTGGGCCCGCGGGGTCGACCGCGGCGATCTACACCGCACGCAAGGGCATCCGCACCGGGCTGCTCGCCGAGCGGTTCGGTGGGCAGCTGCTCGACACGATGGCGATCGAGAACTACCCGTCGGTGGAGCACACGGAAGGTCCGCGGATGGCCGCCGACCTCGAGCGTCAGGTCCGTGGACTCGGCGTCGAGGTCATGACCGGGCAGGTCGCCGTGCGGCTCGTCCCGGCATCGCGGGAGCCGCAGGGGTCGGGGCTGCACGAGGTGCACCTGGCCTCGGGTGCGGTGCTGCGGGCCCGCGCGGTCGTGGCGGCGAGCGGGGCCCGGTGGCGCACCCTCGACATCCCCGGTGAGGACGAGTACCGCAACCGCGGTGTCACGTTCTGCCCGCACTGCGACGGGCCGCTGTTCGCCGGGAAACGGGTCGCCGTCATCGGCGGAGGCAACTCGGGGGTGGAGGCGGCCATCGACCTCGCGGGTGTGGTCGCCCACGTCACCCTCGTGGAGTTCGCCGACGAGCTGAAGGCCGACGACGTCCTCCAGCGCAAGGTGCACTCGCTGGGCAACGTCGACGTCCTGGTCGGCACTGCCACGACCGAGGTCGTCGGTGACGGCTCGAAGGTCGTCGGTCTTCGGCACGCCCCGCGTGCTGGCGGAGCGTCGAGCGTGCTCGACGTCGACGGGGTCTTCGTCCAGATCGGCCTGCTGCCGACGACCGAGTGGCTCGACGGGGTCGTCGACCTGACACCCCACGGTGAGGTGGTCGTCGACGCACGGGGAGCGACCGGCATCCCCGGGGTCTTCGCCGCTGGTGACTGCACGACCGCGCCGTGGAAGCAGATCGTCGCTGCCGCCGGCTCGGGTGCTGGCGCCGCGCTGTCGGCGTTCGACCACCTCATCCGCACCACGTCGCCGGCGGCGAGCCAGTCGTCCGCCTGACGGGCGACGTCCTGCGCCCGACGGGGCACTTCCCCTGACAAACCCCCGCTGCGCCGGACAAGCGTTGTCCAGTGGAGCGGGGGTTTATCGGGTTACCCGATAAAGCCCGGGGGGGGCTGGGTCAGCGGCGGCCGCCACCCAGCATCCCGCCGAGGATGTCACCGATGATGCTCCCGGGGTCGATGCCACCGGGGGCGGCAGCGCCGCCACCGGCAGGGGCCGTCGAGGCTCCGCCCGTCGCGCCGCCGAGGACGTCACGCAGCATGTCGTCGAGGGACCCCGGGCCACCGGCCGCGCCACCGGTGGAGCCCGGCAGGCTGGGGGAGGTGTCGGCCCGCTGCGGAGCAGCGCCACCACCGCCGAGGCCCCCACCACCGGCACCGCCGCCGAGCACCTGCTTGGCCAGCCAGGACAGCACCATCGGCGCGAGGATCGGCAGCAGCTTCTTGACGAGCGCCCCGCCCATGCCCGAGCCACCCATCGCCGGCACCTCGCCGAGCTTGTTGACGACGTCCTCCTCCCGGTCGCCGAAGATGTGGTGGGTGATGGCCTGACCGTCGCTCTCGTTGATGGCGGAGAGGTCGGCACCGCCGCTCAGCAGGTCGTCCTGGTGCTGGCCGAGGGCCTCGAGGATGGAGCCGGCGCCGGAGGGGTCGCTGGCGTTGGCCTGGAGGCCACCCAGCAGGGCCGGCAGCACGGCGGCCGCTGCGGCGCGAACCTCGTCGGGGGAGGCGCCGACCTGCTGGGAGATGGCGTCGGCCGGCAGGGCGCCGAGGATGTCGTCGAGTGCGGACATGGTGATCCCTTCTGCGGCGGCGGAACGGCTCCGCCCGTTGCGCCCCAACCTAACCTGAGGTCGCGACGGTCGGGAGGGCATTGAGCGACAGGGTGCCCCTCATGGGTGCATGATCTGAGGCATGACCCGTGCAGCGCAGGACCGAACCCTCGTCCTCCTTCGCCACGCGAAGGCCGAGCAGCAGAACTGGGACAACGACCACGAACGCGAACTCACCGCGCGCGGTCGTCGCGACGCCGCGGCCGCGGGTCGCTGGCTCATCGAGCACGGCATCGGGATCGACGAGGTGCTGTGCTCGACCTCCGAGCGCACCCAGCAGACGACCGAGGCGGTGTGGTCCAGCGGCTGCCCCGAGGGTGAGGTGCACCTCGACCGGCGCATCTACCTCGCGTCACCGGAGCGGCTTCTCGAGGTGATCCACGAGGCCGACGAGGACGCCGACGTGCTCATGGTCGTCGGCCACGCACCGGGCATCCCATCCCTGGCCGAGCTCCTCTGCGACGGTGAGGGCAGCGTCGAGGGCCACCGCAAGATGGCCGAGGGCTTCCCCACCTGCGCCGTTGCCGTCCTGCACTACGCGGGTCCGTGGGCCGGGCTGCAGTTCGGCGATGCCACCCTCGAGCGGTTCCACGTCTGCCGGGATGACGCCTGACCCTGACTCTTCGCGCTGATCGAGAGGTGTGCCGTGAACATGTGGCGAACCCGGCGTCGGCTGCCACCGAGCCTTCACCAGGGAAGCCCGAGGTTCACGGGGGAAGGCATCCCTTGCGAACCTCGGGCTTCCCTCATGGGGAGGGAAAGTCGGGGAGGGTGACCGACTCGGCGACCCACTCCCAGAAGCGTTCCCGTTGCAGGGCCGTCGGGTGCGTGCGGCGCATGATGCTCGTCGGCCGGGGTTGACGGTCGTGCCACAGCTGGCCGGATGCCGGTGCCGGGTCGGCCGCGACGACCCACGTCGTCGTGTCGGCACCTTCACCCGCCGTGCGCAGCGACGGGCCCAGCAGTGCGTTGAACCGGGGGAGTGAGGTCTGCACGCCGGGAGTCGCCGCCCACCCCGGGTGCGTCGCGCTGACGCTGACTCCCGCGGGGAGCCAGCGTCGTGCCAGTATGGGGAGCAGCTCGATCTGGCCGCGCTTGCTGCGCGCGTAGGCCGTGGTGCCGGAGTACTCGCCACGCAGGAACTCGGGGTCGTCCACGGGCAGGGGCTGGCTGTACATGCCGCCGGAGGTCACGAACACCACCCGGCCCGCATCGGCCCCGAGCAGGGGCAGCAGCAGCTCGGTCATGAGCACCGGCCCGAGCACGTGCAGGGCCATCGTCAGCTCGTGGCCCTGTGGGGACTCAGTGCGGGTGGCGGGCAGCGCCCCGGCGTTGTGCACGAGCGCTCGCAACGGCAACCCGGCAGCGAGGAAGGCCGAGCAGAAGGTGCGCACCGAGTCGAGGTCGGCGACGTCGCACACCCAGACCCGGGCCGCGCCGGCCCTGCCGACCGCCGACTCGATCTCGGCGGCCACCCGACCACCGCGGCCGGCATCCCGGACGACGAGGTGAACGGTGGCACCCAGTGCTGCGAGGTCATGGGCGGTGCATTCGCCCAGGCCGGACGATGCGCCGGTCACGGCCACGTGGTGTCCGGTGAGGATGCCGGGGGTCGGGTCGGCGGGCCAGGTCGGCAACCGTCTCCGCACGGCGTACCCGAGCCGGGTGAAGCCCGGGGCGATGGTGCGGTCGAGCGTGCTGTCCAGGGCGCGGGCTGCTGCCGTCGTCAGCCCTGTCACATCAGCGCCTTCATCGCGGTGACCGCGCCCCGCAGGTACCGCTCCACGACCACGCGCTCGTCGTCGGTCAGGGAGGCGTCGATCTCGGCGAGCCCTCGGAACATCGGGGCGAGCCGGGTGAGGACCTCGACGCGACCCGAGTCGGTGATGACGACCTCGGTGCGTCGGCCGTCGTCCGGGTGGGGTCGGCGCTGGGCGTGGCCGCGCCCGACGAGGCGATCGACGATCCCCGAGGATGCCGCGGAGGTCACCCCGAGTTCACGTGCCAGCTCGACCGGACCCATGGGGGTGGCCATCAGGTGGCGCAGCGAGTGCAGTTCGGAGACCGACAGGCCTGCCTGGCGGGCCACCTCGTGCGGCACCTGTCCGGCGACGTCGACGAGTTCTTGGAGGGCCTCGAGGGAGGACGAGCGCTGGTAACCCGGCACCACCGACGTGACGTCGGGAGCAACGTTAGACAAAGTTGCGTCAAGACCGTCCAGTTCCTTAATCTCACTCACCTACTTAGCAACATGGTGATTCACCTTCTGAATCGGCACGGTACCAAGGGAGAGCGGACACATGGGCAACCTTGCACACGCCATCACGCGCAAGTGGGTGGCCGGCATCCTCGCGCTGGTGGCCATCCTCGGCGCAGGCGCGATCATCGGCGTGATCGGGCAGGCCGAGGGCCCGCCCACCGCGGTCGCGGCCCTGCCGGACGGCACCGACAGCAAGGCCGCTGCCGAGCTTCGGGCCGAGCTGCCCGAGGCAGAGGGGTCCGCGGCCGTCGTCCTCTACAGCAGCGAGGCAGCCCTGACCCCTGAGCAGCTGGGCGTCGTTCAGGAACGGGCCCGCACCCTGCCGGGCGCGACCGGCGCTCCGCCCGCCGTGGCTGAGGACGGCACTGCCGCAACGGTGTTCATCCCCGTCAACACCAGCGATGCGGTCGAGACCGCCGAGGTCGTCGGCGACCTGCGGGAGGCCGCCAAGGCTGGCCTCCCCGACGGCCTGACGGCCCAGGTCACCGGCCCCGCAGCCATCCAGGCCGACCTCGCGGCGGTCTTCGACGGCGCGAACTTCCGCCTGCTCGCCGCGACGGCATCCGTCGTCGCCCTCCTGCTCGTCATCACCTACCGCAGCCCGGTCCTGTGGCTCGTGCCGCTCACCGTCGTCGGCGTCGCGGACCAGCTCGCCGCGGTGGCCGCGACCCACACGTTGGCGGCCTTCGACGTCCTGTGGGACGAGTCGACGATCGGCATCCTCTCCGTGCTCGTGTTCGGTGCTGGCACCGACTACGCCCTGTTGCTCATCAGCCGGTACCGCGACCAGCTGCGGGTCACCGAGGACCGTCGCGAGGCGATGGCGATCGCCCTGCGCCGCACCACGGAGGCGATCATCGCCAGCTCCAGCACGGTCGTCATCGGTCTGCTCACCCTGCTCCTCTCGCTCTTCCCCGCGACCCGAGGGCTGGGCCTGGCCTGTGCCGTCGGTGTCGTCGTCGCGGCCTTCTTCGTGCTCGTCGTGCTCCCCGCGGCCCTGGTCGTGTTCGGTCGCTGGATCTTCTGGCCCAAGGTCCCGAAGGTCGGCCAGGCCGGTCTCGCCGACGGCAACTCGCTGTGGCGCCGCATCGGTGAGGCCGTCGCCAAGCGGCCCGCCGGCTTCGTCACCGTCACGCTGCTCGCGCTGGCCGTCATGGCCGGTGGCATCACCCAGATCAAGACCGGCCTCGACGGCCCCGACCAGTTCCTCCAGAAGCCCGAGGCCATCGCCGCGGCGGAGCGCCTCGGGGAGTCCTTCCCCGCCGGCGCTGCCGACCCGACCATCGTGGTGACCCGCGGCGACGGGGAGGCCGTGGCAGCCACGGCGAACGCCGTCGACGGCATCACCGACGCCCGCGTCGTCGCCTCCGGCAACGGGGTCACCGAGGTCGACGCGATCATCGACGCGGCCCCCGGCTCCGACGAGGCCGAGGCCACCGTGACCGCCCTGCGTGAGGCCCTGGCCGCTCAGGCGGACACCCACGTCGGCGGCACCGAGGCCGAGGCCATGGACGCCTCGACGTCCGCGGCCCGCGACCGTCAGGTGATCTTCCCGATCATCCTCGCGCTCGTGCTGGTCTCGCTCGCGGCCCTGCTGCGCTCAGTGGTGGCGCCGGTCATCCTCGTCGCCACGGTGGTCGCGACCTACCTGGCCAGCCTGGGCCTGTCGTGGGTGCTGTTCACCCAGGTGCTGGGCTTCGAGCGACTCGACGACGGTGTGCCGCTGCTCGCGTTCGTCTTCCTTGTCGCACTGGGCGTGGACTACAACATCTTCCTCATCACCCGCGCCGCCGAGGAGGCCAAGGACCACGGCTCCCGCAGCGGCATGCTGCGCGCCCTCGCCGCGACCGGTGGCGTCATCACCAGCGCCGGCATCCTGTTGGCTGCGGTGTTCGCGGTCCTCGGTGTGCTGCCGCTGGTCGTGCTCGCCCAGCTCGGCGTCATCATCTGCATCGGCGTGCTGCTCGACACCCTCGTCGTGCGCACCGTGCTCGTGCCGGCGATCGCGCTCATCCTCGGTGACCGGTTCTGGTGGCCGCGGCGGGTGGACCAGCGGGCCTCGGCTGAGGATGCCGCGGGCTCGGCGGAGCGCGCGGCAGGCCCGGTCCCCGTGGGCGGCGCGTGATCAGGCTGGCCCTCGGAGCGGGGCGCGGTGGCTCGTGGTGTTCGCGGCCTCGGTCGCGTTTGCGCTCGGCTGGGCCCGGTCGTTCTACCTCGACCACGCCGTGCTGCGGGCGGCCGTCCTGCTCATCGCCGCAGCCACACTGACCTGGGCACTCGTGGCCGTCACGGCCGGGCTCGTCGCGTGGGCGGCGTGGGTGCTGGTGCCGTATGCCGTGTGGCTCACGGTCGCCTCGAGCCTCGCGGTGGGGTACTGGCGCCTGAACGATTCTCGGTGACGGTGCATCCGCAGGACGGGTCGGCAGCGAACCACTGTCGAGACAGCCATGGCCCCGTCCCGACCCGAGAGGAGCGCAGCGTGACCCAGCTCACGATGGATCCGCCGCGTCTTCCGCCGCGGGAAGCCCGTGCGCCTGGTCGGTGTGACCGGCCCATCCCGATTATCGTGGGTTCCGTGCGAGCAGATGAGCAGGTCGAGGCGGTCGTCGTGGATGACATCGCCGAGCGGCTTTGCGCTGGATCCCGGGAGGCGCTGGAGGAGGCCTACGCTCGCTGGGCCTCGCTCGTCCACACGCTGGCCGTGCGCTCCCTCGGCAACCACCATGACGCGGAAGACGTCACCCAGCAGGTGTTCGTGTCCGCGTGGAACAGTCGGCACACGCTGCGGCCCGACAAGGGCACCGTGCCGGGGTGGCTCGTGGGCATCACCCGGCACAAGGTCGCCGACGTCCACGCCAAGCGGGCACGACTGGCTCGCGACGCCCAGGCCGTCGCCGAGAACACGCTGCCCGACGAGAGCGCCCCACCGCCGGACGACCTGCTCGCGACCCGGCTCGTGCTGCACGACGAGCTCGACCGTCTCGGGGAGCCCCGGGGCACGATCGTGCGCATGGCCTTTCTCGAGGACCGCACCCACGACGAGATCGCCGAGCGTCTCGCGATGCCCCTTGGAACTGTCAAGAGCCACGTCCGCCGCGGACTGCTGCACCTGAGGACCCGCCTGGAGGAGGTGGACCGTGATCCATCCTGATGACGACATGCTGGCCGCACTGGCCCTCGGCGAGTCGATTCCGAACGACGTCGCCGCACACGTTGGTGCCTGTGCCACGTGCTCACGCGAGGTGGCGGCTCTGCGCTCCACCCTGAGCGTCCTGCGCGAGCCCGTCCCCGCGCTCACCGCGCCCCCCGCCAGCGTGTGGGATGCCGTGCTCACCGAGATCGGTGCACCTCCCGCGTCACTCGACGCACCTTCCGCATCACTCGACGCACCTCCCGCATCGCTCGGGGCACCGGCCGACGAGCTCTCGGTGCGCCGCGAGCGCAAGGAGCGCCGCGGCATCCCCCTCGTCTGGGTGGCCGGGGCCGCCGCCGCTGGAATCCTCCTGGGCGTGGCGGGTGGTCGCCTGCTCGGGGCCGAGGACCCGGCGCCCGCGCCGATCACGGTGGCGAGCGCGGAACTCGGCACGTTGGACACCGGTCAGGTCAAGGGCAGCGCCGACGTCGTTCGCCTCGACGGCCAGCTCGACCTCGCCGTGCGCACCGACCCCATCGACGCCGGTGACGGCTACCTCGAGGTCTGGCTGATCAACAAGGACCTCGAGCGCATGGTGTCGATCGGCGTGCTGCGCCCGGACGCCCCGGAGCAGACGTTCGCCATCGACCAGGCCCTCATCGACCAGGGCTACGTCATCGTCGACATCTCCCGTGAGGGCTTCGACGCAGCCCCGCAGCACTCCGGTGACAGCGTCGTGCGCGGAACCCTCGCGACCTGACCCGGGCGCGCTCCCTAGGATGGGCGCATGACCTCGACCCCGGACATCAAGCCCCGCAGCCGCGACGTCACCGACGGCCTGGAGAAGGCCGCAGCGCGCGGCATGCTGCGCGCGGTGGGCCTCGGCGACGACGACTTCGCCAAGCCGCAGATCGGGGTCGCGAGCTCGTGGAACGAGATCACCCCGTGCAACCTCTCGCTCGACCGCCTGGCCAAGGCCGTCAAGGAGGGGGTGCACGCAGCCGGCGGCTACCCGCTCGAGTTCGGCACCATCTCCGTGAGCGACGGCATCTCGATGGGTCACGAGGGCATGCACTTCTCCCTCGTCAGCCGCGAGATCATCGCCGACTCGGTCGAGACGGTCATGATGGCCGAGCGCCTCGACGGTTCGGTGCTGCTCGCCGGGTGTGACAAGTCGCTGCCCGGCATGCTCATGGCGGCCGCTCGCCTCGACCTGTCCTCGGTCTTCCTCTACGCCGGCTCGATCCTGCCCGGCATCGCGAAGATGTCCGACGGCTCCGAGCGCACCGTCACGATCATCGACGCGTTCGAGGCCGTCGGCGCCTGCGCCCGGGGTCTGATGAGCCGGGAGGACGTCGACGCCATCGAACGCGCCATCTGCCCGGGCGAAGGCGCCTGCGGTGGCATGTACACCGCGAACACGATGGCCTCGGTGGCCGAGGCGATCGGCATGTCCCTGCCCGGCTCGGCCGCCCCGCCGGCCACCGACCGCCGCCGCGACGGGTTCGCCCGCAAGTCCGGCGAGGCCGTCGTCGAGCTGCTGCGCCGCGGCATCACTGCCCGCGACATCATGACCAAGGAGGCGTTCGAGAACGCCATCGCCGTCGTCATGGCCTTCGGTGGCTCGACCAACGCCGTGCTCCACCTGCTCGCGATCGCCCACGAGGCCGACGTCGACCTCTCGCTCGCCGACTTCGCGCGGATCGGCGCCAAGGTGCCACACCTCGCCGACGTCAAGCCGTTCGGGTCCTACGTCATGACCGACGTCGACCGGGTCGGTGGCGTGCCGGTCGTCATGCGCGCCCTGCTCGACGCGGGTCTGCTGCACGGCGACTGCCTCACCGTCACCGGCAGGACGATGGCCGAGAACCTCGCCCACATCAACCCGCCGGACGTCGACGGCAAGGTGCTGCGCGCGATGTCCGAGCCCATCCACGGCACCGGCGGCATCACCGTCCTCACCGGCTCGCTGGCCCCCGAGGGGGCCGTCGTGAAGTCGGCCGGCTTCGACTCCAACGTCTTCGAGGGCACCGCGCGCGTCTTCGACGGGGAGCGGGCCGCGATGGATGCCGTCGAGGACGGCACCATGACCGCCGGCGACGTCGTCGTCATCCGCTACGAAGGCCCCAAGGGCGGCCCGGGCATGCGCGAGATGCTCGCCGTCACCGGTGCGATCAAGGGTGCCGGTCTGGGCAAGGACGTCCTGCTCCTCACCGACGGCCGGTTCTCCGGCGGCACCACCGGCCTGTGCGTCGGCCACGTCGCTCCCGAGGCCGTCGACGAGGGTCCGATCGCGTACGTGCGTGACGGCGACGGCATCCGACTCGACGTCGCCAACGGTCGCCTCGACCTGCTCGTCGACGACGACGAGCTCGAGCGTCGGCGCGCCGAGGGCGTGACGCACCCCGAGGCCAAGTACACCCGCGGAGTGCTCGCGAAGTACCGGCGCCTGGTCGGCAGCGCCAGCCAGGGCGCCGTGTGTGACTGATCCGCCGGGGGGCGGGCCGGCGCTCGAACTGGCCGGTCTGGTCAAGGAGTTCCGGGGGCGCCTGCGTCGACCACGGACTCTCCCTGGCGGTGCCGCGCGGCTCGCTCTACGGCCTCGTCGGGCCCAACGGTGCCGGCAAGACGACGACCCTGTCGATGGCGACCGGCCTGCTGCGCCCCGACGGGGGCACCGCGCACGTCCTCGGCCACGACGTGTGGCGCGACCCGGCATCCGCGAAGGAGGTCATGGGTGTCGCGCCCGACGGCATGCGGCTGTTCGAGCAGCTGTCCGGGCGCGAGCTGCTGACCTACGTCGGAGCGTTGCGCCGGATGCCGCGCGACGTCACCTCCGCCCGTGCCGACGAGCTGCTGGCCGTGCTCGACCTCGCCGACGACGCGAGCACCGTGGTCGCCGACTACTCCGCCGGCATGGTCAAGAAGATCAGCCTGGCGGCGGCGCTCATCCACGCGCCGCGCCTGCTCGTGCTCGACGAGCCGTTCGAGGCCGTCGACCCCGTGTCCGGGCAGACGATCCGCACCATCCTGCGCCGCTACGTCGCCGGCGGCGGCACGGTCGTCATGTCCAGCCACGTCATGGAGCTCGTCGAGGGGCTGTGCGACCGGGTCGCCGTGATCGCCGGCGGGCGGGTGCTGGCCGAGGACACCGTCACGGGCCTGACCCGGGGCGGGTCGCTGCACGACCGCTTCCTCGAGCTGGTCGGGGCTTCCGATGTTGGCGGCGACGGGCTGGCGTGGCTGGGCTGAGGCGGATGCCGTGACGTGGCTCATCGTGCGGCTGCGCCTCTCGATGTGGCGCACGGCCATGAGCCGCAGCACCCTCCAGCTCACGTCGTCGATCGTCGGCGGCCTCGCCGCGCTCGCCGTCGTCGGCACGCTCGGGCCGGGCCTCGTTCTGCTCGTGGCCCAGCCGCTGCGGATCACGGCTCTCGTCGTGCCCCTGTTCACGGTCGCCACCGTGATGTGGGCGGTGCTCAGCCTCATCGCGACGGGTGTGGACTCCTTGCTGGATCCCGCCCGCTTCGCCGTGCTCCCGTTGCGGGCAGCCGAGCTCGCGCGCGGTCTGCTCGCTGCCGCGCTCACCGGCATCCCCGCCCTGATGCTGAGCCTGCTGGCCCTGGCGCAGGTGGGCAGCTGGGCGTCGGGCGCCGCCACTGCCGGCGCGGCGCTCGTCGCGGCGGTGCTGGGGGTGCTGACGGCGGTGCTGCTGTCACGGGCGGTGACGAGTGCGCTGGCCGGTGTCATGACGAGCCGCATCGGGCGGATCCTCGGCGCCGTCGTCGTCGCGCTCGTGACCCTGGTGCCGCTGGGCCTGAACCTGCTGCTGACCACCGGCACGCTCGGGTCGGACCTGCGCTCGTTCGACGCGACGCGCTCGGCCCGCATCGCCTCGTGGACGCCCTTCGGCTGGGCCTGGGGGCTGCCGTTCGACGTCGCCACCGGGCGGTGGGGCACCGCCCTGGTGCACCTGGTGCTCGCCCTGGGGTTCCTCGCCCTGCTCTGGTGGGTGTGGGTGCGGCAGGTACGGCGCACGCTGACCTCCCCGCTGACGAGTTCGGGCGGGCAGCGCATCGGGGCTGGGCGCTTCCTGCCAGCCCTGCTCGGCACGTCGCCGGTGGCTACCATCGCGGCGCGCCGCATCCGCGCCTGGTACCGGGACAGCCGGCTGGTGTCGATCGCCCTGCGCACGGCCGTGCTCCCGGTGTTCTTCGTCGCGCAGGCGATCATCATGGACACGCCGGGCCTCGCCGGTGCCGGGGTGGTGTCGCTCGCGGTGTTCGCCGGGTTGACGCTCATGAACGACCTCGCCTTCGACGGGCCCGCGTGGTGGCTGCACGTCGCCGTCGGCGTGCCGGGCTGGCAGGACCGGCTGGGTCGGGTGCTCGCGACCACCGTGGTCTTCGGGCCGGTCGTGCTCCTCACGTATGCCGTGAGCCTGGCCCTAGGGATGGTGCGGTCGCCGCTGCCGTGGCTCACCGTCACCCTCGTCGCCTTCTTCGCCAGCCTCGGGTTGGCCGTTCTCGTCGGGGCGTACCTGCCGGGGACGGCACCGCGCACCGGGGGCAACCCGTTCGCGGCGACCTCCGGGGGAGCGGCCCAGGGGTGCCTGACGGCCATCGTGTCGTTCGTCGGCCCCGTGCTACTCACTGCGCCCGTCGCCGTCCTGGCCTGGGCCACAGCGGGGACGACTGGCCGGTGGGTGGCGCTCGTCGTCGGCACCGTCCACGGGCTGGGGTTGCTCGCCGTCGGGGTCGTCGTCGGGGGAGCACGCCTTGACGCTCGGGCCCCCGAGCTGCTCGGCCAGCTCGAGTCGGCCCAGATCTGAGCGCGTGCTGTCCGCGGGGTGGCTCAACCCTTGTCGGGCACTGCCACCGGGGCGAGGATGAGCCCGCCCGGGCGGATACCCCGCCCGGGATCCCCATGAGGAGGTCCGCATGAGCCGTTGGCACCCCCAGGCGTGGTCGATCACCACCGAGGCGCCTCGTCCAGACGCCGAGCTCGTCGCCGAGCTCGCCCGCTTTCCCACGACCCAGATCGCCGACGGTGGCGGACCCATCGCGGTGGTCGGTCCCGGCATCGGGCCGATGGTGGCGGCGACCGAGATCTGTGGGCCTGCGGTCACCCTGTGGACGGCACCGGGCGACATCCTCTACATCCTGAAGTCACCTGACCTCGTGCAGCCGGGCGACGTCCTCGTCATCGACGGCGCAGGTCGGCTGGATGCCGCGGTCATCGGGGACGTCATCGGTGGACGGCTGCTGGCCAATGGCTGTGCGGGCATCGTCGCCGACGCCGCCGTTCGTGACCTCGAAGGGCTCGAGGCGCTGGGCCTGCCCGTCCATGCCCGTGGGGCACACCCGGCCACCGGCTCGAACGTCGGTCCCGGGGCCCTCAACGTGCCGATCCAGTGCGGCGGCGTCGCCGTGCACCCCGGGGACGTCGTGCGGGCCGACCGCAGCGGCGTCGTCGTGGTGCGCGCCGGCGCACTGGCCGAGGTCGTCGAGCGCGCCCGCGCCGTCGGGGCCCACGAGGACGAGTGGCAGGCGGCGTTCGCGGACGGCGCCGGCCTGGACGCCGTGTTCGGCATCGACGCCCTCATCGCCGAGAAGGCCGCAGCGGCCGGGGCCACAGGAGGGCCAGAGGCGTGAGCGTGACCACCCCTGCGCCGCACGGGAGCGAGCGCGAGGCGAGCACCCGGCATCCGATGGTTGGCGGTCTGCCCATCACGATCGAGCCGGTCAGCGAACCCCTCTCGGATGCCGTGCGGCGGGAGCGGATGCGTGAGCCCGGCTTCGGCCGCGTGTTCTCCGAGCACATGCTGACGATCCGATGGACCCGCGACGGAGGCTGGCAGGACGCAAGCCTGCACCGATACGGGCCGCTCGTGCTCGACCCGGCGACCTCGGCGCTGCACTACGGCCAGTCCGTGTTCGAGGGGTTCAAGGTCTACCGCGGCGCAGACGGGTCGGTCGCGGCCTTTCGACCCGAGGCGAATGCCGAGCGGTTCCGGGCGTCCTCCCGCCGGCTCTGCCTGCCCGAGCTGCCCGTCGACGTCTTCGTCGACGCCGTCGACCTTCTCGTCGCCCACGACCACGAGTGGGTGCCGACGGCGCCGGGCCACACCCTGTACATCCGGCCACTGCTGTTCGCCAGCGAGCCCGAGCTCGTCGTCCGGCCGTCGGAAGAATGTCTCTTCGTGCTCACCGCGTTCGTCGCGGCCGACTACTTCCCCCGCGGGTTGACGCCGGTCTCGGTGTGGGTGGCCGACCACTTCGTGCGGGCCGCCCCCGGTGGCACCGGTGCCGCGAAGTGCGCGGCGAACTACGCGGCCGGACTGGCCGCGCAGGCCGAGGCGGCCGAGCACGGGTGCGACCAGGTGGTCTTCCTCGACGCCGTCGAGCGGCGGTGGATCGAGGAGCTGGGGGGCATGAACCTGCTGTTCGTCTACGGCGGGGACGTGCCGCGCATCGTCACCCCCGAGCTCACGGGCACCCTGCTGCCCGGCATCACCCGCGACTCCCTGCTCACCATCGCCCGCGACCTCGGGTACGCGGTGGAGGAGCGACGCATCTCCGTCGACGAGTGGGAGGCCGACGTCCGGTCCGGGGCGATGACGGAGGCGTTCGCGTGCGGCACCGCGGCCGTGCTCACTCCCGTGGGGCGGGTGCGCCGCGGCGATGCGCAGTGGACGATCGGCGACGGCGGCACCGGCCCGGTCACGGCCTCACTGCGCGAGCGGCTGCTCGCCGTGCAGACCGGCGCCGCACCCGACCCGCACGGGTGGCTGCGCCGGATAGAGCCCTCCGAGGCGCTCAGGCCCTGACCGCGGGTGCCGGCTTCGGGTCGGCTCGGTGGTGTTCCGCACGCACCGCGCCGACCGGGGCGAACCGGTCGTGCATCGTGAAGAGCAGGGAGAGCAGGAGCACGAAGAACACGGTGGCACCCAGGTCCAGGGCGTTGCCGCCGAGAATCAGCCTGGCCACCAGGACGAGCCCGATGTTGGTCAGCGACCGGGCGAAGAACGCGGCCGCGAGGCCCTCGCGGCTGCCCACGCGACGGGCGACGAGCAGCGAGATCGCCGAGTTGACGACGACGTAGGAGCCGATGCCGACGAACATCCGCAGGTCGGAGGTCTCCAGACCGGGCAGGATCCGGGCGTAGATCGTCGACAGCAGGCCGATGAGCACGACCTTCTCCAGGGTCCACCACGACCACACCGTGACGTTGGCCGCGACCCAGGCGTCGCGCTCGGCGGCGGTGTCGATCTCCTCCGGCAGCGGGTCGGCGGCGACGCGCCAGGCCCAGTCCGGCGCCAGGAGGCGGGGACGCACGACGAACCAGAGGATGGCGAGCCCGACCAGCACGGCGGTGATGATGAGCGGGGCGAACCAGGACACCTCCTTCCAGGTGTCGGTGAAGTCGAGCTGGGCGATGTGGATCCAGTACTCCTGCGGCAGCTTGACGAAGATCCAGATCGCGGCGGCGGTGAGGATCCAGAACCGCGTGCTGAACCGGCGCGGGTCCCAGCGCAGCCTGATCACCTCGTAGGCGATGAAGAAGTACTCGAACGTGTTGGGGAAGATGAGGAGCAGGGCCCGCGTGCCGGTCAGCTCGAAGGCCATCACGCCGATCATCCGGTAGAAGAACAGGAACCGGGAGATCCGCACGGCCCCGCTGTGCGTCCAGTTCTGCATCGAGGACAGGAAGGCGATGGCGAGGTAGTAGACGTCCATCGCCTTGTCGTAGTTCTGGTACCCGGGCGGGTCGAACCCGAACGTCTGGAAGATCGTCTGGTCGATACCGTCGATCACCAGGCACGCGAGGATGGCCGGCAGCGGGAACTTCGGGATGAGCAACGGCACGAGGAAGCGCAGCGCCACCACGGTGACGAAGACGACGGTTGCCTCGGTGGTCATGTCGACTCCTGGTGCGCGGCCCGCGGGTGAGGGCGTTCGCGTGAACGCTAGCGGAGGGCGCGGCTGCGGCGCCCCGGCATCCACGACGCTCACCCACGGCGGGTGAGGCACGTCACCTTCCCGGATCGTGGGATCGGCCGTCTCGCCGGTTGACACGACCACCCCGGCGGGGGACAGTTCAGGGGTGGCCCGAGTCCTCGTACTTTCACGGCGCGTCTGACCGATCAGGCAGACGCGCTCCCTCCGTCGTCCCCCGTGGGGCTGGAGGGTTTTTTTGTGCACGGACGACGGCCGCGAGCAAGCGGCAAACCCCAGAGAGCGGTGAACGGCAGTGAGCGAAACGAGGCCGGCGAACCCGGTTGTCCCGATGGCCAAGAGCGCGGCCGCGACCCCGAGCGGTTCCGGGGGCTCCGGTGGCCCCGGCAGCCCGAGCCCGGCGCAGGTCGCGCAGCAGGCCCGCGCCCGGACCCCGATCGAGGTGACCGGTGCGCAGAGCCTCGTGCTCTCCCTCGAGGCGATGGACGTCGACACCGTCTTCGGCATCCCCGGTGGGGCGATCCTGCCGGCGTACGACCCGCTCCTGGACTCGGTCAAGGTGCGGCACATCCTCGTTCGGCACGAGCAGGGCGCCGGCCACGCCGCCGAGGGCTATGCCGCCGCCACCGGGCGGGTCGGGGTCTGCATGGCCACGTCCGGCCCCGGGGCCACCAACCTCGTGACCCCGCTCGCCGATGCGCACATGGACTCCGTGCCGATCGTCGCGATCACCGGTCAGGTCAACTCGGCCGCCATCGGCACCGACGCCTTCCAGGAGGCCGACATCCGCGGCATCACGATGCCGATCACCAAGCACAACTACTTGGTGACCAATGCCGACGAGATCCCGCGGATCATCGCCGAGGCCTTCCACATCGCCTCCACCGGCCGCCCCGGCCCGGTGCTCGTCGACATCTCCAAGGACGCGCTCCAGGCCCGCACCACCTTTTCGTGGCCGCCGCGCATCGACCTGCCCGGCTACCGCCCGGTGACCCGCCCCCACGGCAAGCAGATCCGTGAGGCCGCCCGCCTCATCGCCGCGGCCGAGCGTCCCATCCTCTACGTGGGCGGCGGCGTCATCCGAGCCGAGGCCAGCGAGGAACTGCGCCGCTTCGTCGAGCTGAGCAAGATCCCCGTCGTGACCACCCTGATGGCGCGTGGGGCCCTGCCCGACAGCCACCCGCTCCACCTCGGGATGCCGGGGATGCACGGGTCGGTCTCGGCCGTCACCGGCCTCCAGAAGTCCGACCTCATCATCGCCCTCGGCGCCCGGTTCGACGACCGCGTCACCGGCCAGCTGTCGACCTTCGCGCCGTTCGCGAAGGTCATCCACGCCGACATCGACCCTGCCGAGATCGGCAAGAACCGGCGGGCCGACGTCCCGATCGTCGGCGACTGCAAGGCGGTGATCACCGACCTCACCGAGGCCGTCGACTCCGACATCGACGCGGGCCGTGGCGGCGACTACAGCGAGTGGCGCGAGCGGGTCGCAGGCTGGAAGGAGTCCTTCCCCGTCGGCTACACCGAGCCCGAGGAGGCTTCTCTGGCACCGCAGTACGTCATCGAGCGGCTCAGCGCCATCGTCGGCCCGGAGGCCGTGTACGTCGCCGGCGTCGGCCAGCACCAGATGTGGGCGGCCCAGTTCGTGCAGTACGAACGCCCCAACGCCTGGCTGAACTCCGGTGGCCTCGGGACCATGGGCTACGCCGTCCCGGCCGCGATGGGCGCCCAAGTCGGTGAGCCCGACCGCACCGTGTGGGCCATCGACGGCGACGGCTGCTTCCAGATGACGAACCAGGAGCTCGCGACCTGCGTCATCAACAACATCCCGATCAAGGTCGCCGTCATCAACAACAGCTCGCTCGGCATGGTGCGCCAGTGGCAGACCCTGTTCTACAACGAGCGTTACTCCAACACCGACCTGCACACCTCGGTGGGCTCGCGGGTGCCTGACTTCGTCAAGCTCGCCGACGCCTACGGCTGCGCCGGGTTCCGGTGCGAGCGCCCCGAGGACGTCGACGACACCATCCGTGCCGCCATGGCCGTCAACGACCGCCCGGTCATCGTCGACTTCGTCGTCCACCGCGACGCGATGGTCTGGCCGATGGTCGCAGCCGGGGTGAGCAACGACCTCATCCAGGTCGCCCGCGACACCGCGCCGCAGTGGGACCGGGAGGAGTCCGAGGCGCTCGAGCAGGACCTCGATGCCGATCACGACGGAGTCCCCTCGGGCTCCCCCCGGAACTGAAAGCGGTGACTGCCATGTCGAAGCACACCCTGTCCGTCCTCGTCGAGAACAAGCCCGGCGTGCTCGCCCGCATCGCCGCGCTGTTCTCCCGTCGGGGCTTCAACATCGACTCCCTCGCCGTCGGTGAGACCGAGTACCCCGACGTCTCGCGGATGACCGTCGTCGTCGACGTCGAGGACCTCCCGCTCGAGCAGGTGACCAAGCAGCTCAACAAGCTCGTCGAGGTGCTCAAGGTCGTCGAGCTCGAGCCGACGTCGGCCGTCCAGCGCCAGGTCATGCTCATCAAGGTGCGTGCCGACGCCGCCACCCGCAGCCAGGTGCTCGAGATGGTGCAGATGTTCCGGGCCAAGGTCGTCGACGTCGCCACCGAGTCGCTCACCATCGAGGCCACGGGCACCACCGACAAGCTGCGCGCCCTGCTCGACGTCCTCGAGCCCTACGGCGTCAAGGAGCTCGTGCAGTCCGGGATCGTCGCGATCGGTCGCGGCCCGCGATCCATCACCGACCGGAGCCTGCGCACCGCCTGAGACCACGCCGCACCCCACCCGGGGCACGGCATACAGTTCCACCCGAACTTCCACCCACAGTCACCACCACCACGAGGAGAGGCCGAGACGATGGCCGAGATGTTCTACGACGACGACGCCGACCTGGCGATCATCCAGGGCCGCAAGGTCGCGGTCATCGGGTACGGCAGCCAGGGCCACGCCCACGCGCTGAACCTGCGCGACTCCGGGGTCGACGTGCGCGTCGGGCTCGCCGAGGGCTCGAAGTCCCGCGCCAAGGCCGAGGCCGAGGGCCTGCGGGTGCTCAGCGTGGCCGAGGCCGTCGCCGAGGCCGACCTCGTCGTCATCCTGACGCCCGACCAGGTGCAGCGCACCGTCTACGCGAACGAGATCCAGCCCAACCTCGCCGAGGGTGCCGCGCTGCTGTTCGGCCACGGCTTCAACATCCGCTTCGGCTACATCACCCCCGAGGCTGGTTCCGACGTGCTCATGGTCGCCCCCAAGGGCCCCGGCCACCTCGTGCGCCGCGAGTTCGTCGACGGCCGCGGTGTGCCCGTGCTGCTCGCGGTCGAGCAGGACGCCTCCGGCCACGCCTGGGACCTCGCGAAGTCCTACGCCAAGGCCATCGGTGGTCTGCGCGCCGGCGGCATCAAGACGACCTTCACCGAGGAGTGCGAGACCGACCTGTTCGGTGAGCAGGCCGTGCTCTGCGGCGGCGCGTCGCAGCTCGTGATGTACGGGTTCGAGACCCTCGTCGAGGCCGGCTACCAGCCCGAGGTCGCCTACTTCGAGTGCCTGCACGAGCTCAAGCTCATCGTCGACCTGATGATCGAGGGCGGCATCGCCAAGCAGCGCTGGTCGGTCTCCGACACCGCTGAGTACGGCGACTACGTCTCCGGCCCGCGCGTCATCGACCCGTCGGTGAAGGAGAACATGCAGGCGGTGCTCGCGGACATCCGCAACGGCGCCTTCGCGAAGCGCTTCATCGACGACCAGGATGCCGGTGGGCCCGAGTTCGCCGAGCTGCGCGCCAAGGGTGCCGCTCACCCGATCGAGGCCACCGGCCGCGAGCTGCGCAAGCTCATGGCGTGGGTCGACTCCGACCGCGACCAGGACTACGTCGAGGGTTCCGCCGCCCGCTGACCCTGCGTCCTTGCGGACCCTTCCTGCGAGGGTCTGAAACGAGTGAGCGCAACATGCCGCCTGCAGAAACTGCACGCGGCATGTTGCGCTCACTCGTTTCGGCCGTGCCGTCGGCACCTGCACCCACCTGCGAATGTGGGTGAAAAGCGCCGTCCAGCCGACGATCTTCACCCACATCCGCAGGTCAGGGCCGTGTGGTCGACGACCCGGCGGCGGTCATCGAACGCTTCCCCACGGCATCCGACGTCGTGCCCTGACCGGGGCAGCGAGACGCGGCGCAGGGGCAGCCGCCGGGACACCTACGATCGAGGGGTGGAGTCGTGGGTGGAGGGCTGGCCGGTGTGGCTGGTCTTCGGGGTGCTGTGGCTCGGCGCCTTCATCCGCGGCAACGCGACCTACTGGGTCGGCCGGGGTGTGCGCGCCGGGGGTGGGCGGTCGCGCTTCGCAGACCACCTGGAGCGCCCCATCGTGCGCCGGGCCGAGGGGTGGGTCCGGCGCTTCGGGGCTCCGGCCGTCGCGCTGGGCTTCCTCACAGTCGGGGTGCAGACGGCGATCAACGCGTCGGCCGGGATGCTGCGGATGCCGCAGAGCCGCTTCCTGCCCGCCGTCACCGTGGGTGCCCTGCTCTGGGCCACCGTGTACACGACCGTCGGGTTCGCGGTGCTCGACGCGTGGTTCGGCGACCTGGACTGGTGGTGGGCCCTCGTGGCGGTCGCCGTGGTGGTGGCGATCGTCGTGGTGTCGCGCCGACTCGAGCGGGCACCTGCGGACTCTGCCGGGGGCTGAGTCACGGCGTTGGCTCACGGTTTCGTGGGCGGCAACGCCTCGACCCACCGCTGGATGCCGTGGTGACCGCATGCGTCCCGTGTCACAGAGTGAGCAGTGGAGTCCACATGCTGGGCTGCCCGTATCATGGAACTCCCGGCCCAGCGGCGTGCCGGACCGCCTCGCCGAGCCCCGGTGAGGTGCGCGGCCCGTCCGGGCCACGGCATCCCGCATCCTCCAGCGGATGACCGACCGCAGCAGCACCGAAGGCAGGATTCCTTTCGTGAGCAAGCCCGTCGTCCTCATCGCCGAAGAACTGTCCCCGGCCACCATCGACGCCCTCGGCCCCGACTTCGAGGTCCGCCACGTCGACGGAGCCGACCGCTCGGCCCTGCTCCCGGCCATCGCCGACGTCGACGCGGTGCTGATCCGCTCGGCCACCAAGATCGACGCCGAGGCCTTGGCAGCCGCCAAGAACCTGAAGGTCGTCGCGCGCGCCGGCGTGGGTCTGGACAACGTCGACGTGCCCGCCGCCACGAAGGCCGGCGTCATGGTCGTGAACGCCCCGACCTCCAACATCACCTCCGCTGCCGAGCTCGCCGTCGGGCTGCTGCTCGCCTGCGCACGCAACATCGCTCCGGCCAACGAGGCCCTGAAGAACGGGGCGTGGAAGCGCAGCAAGTACGGCGGCGTCGAGCTGCTCGAGAAGAAGGTCGGCATCGTCGGCTTCGGGCGCATCGGCCAGCTGGTCGCCGAGCGGCTCAAGGGCTTCGGCGTCGAGATCCTCGCGTACGACCCCTACGTCTCCGTGCAGCGCGCCGGCCAGCTGGGCGCCCGCCTGGTCACCCTCGACGAGCTGCTCGCCGAGAGCGACTTCATCACGATCCACCTGCCGAAGACCCCCGAGACCATCGGCCTCATCGGCACCGAGGCGCTGACCAAGGTCAAGCCCAGCGTGCGCATCATCAACGCGGCCCGCGGGGGGGTGCTCGACGAGCAGGCGCTCGCCGAGGCCATCGCCGAGGGTCGAGTCGCCGGCGCCGGCCTCGACGTGTTCGCCACCGAGCCCTGCACCGACAGCCCCCTGTTCGCCCACGAGTCGGTCGTCGTCACCCCGCACCTCGGCGCCTCGACCGAAGAGGCCCAGGAGAAGGCCGGTGTCGCCGTGGCCAAGTCGGTGCGCCTCGCCCTCGGTGGCGACCTCGTGCCGGATGCCGTGAACGTCTCCGGTGGCGCGGTCGCCGAGGAGGTGCGCCCCGGCATCGACCTCGTCGAGAAGCTGGGCCGCGTGTTCACCGCCTTCGCGGGGGCCGTGCCGGTGCAGCTCGACGTCGAGGCCCGCGGCGAGATCACGAGCCACGACGTGTCGATCTGGCAGCTGGCAGCCCTGAAGGGTCTGTTCACCGACATCACCGAGGACCCCGTCACCTACGTCAACGCCCCCCTCATCGCCAAGGAGTTCGGCTGCGAGTCGCGCCTGGTGACCGAGGAGGTCTCCGAGGACTTCCGCAACGTCACGACCCTCAGCGGCACGATGGCCGACGGCTCGACCCTCTCGGTCGCCGGCACGCTCACCGGACCGAAGATGGTGCAGAAGCTCACCGGCATCAACGGCTACGACCTCGAGATCCCGCTCAGCGTGCACATGGCGTTCTTCTCCTACGTCGACCGGCCTGGCGTCATCGGCGCCGTCGGCAAGATCCTCGGGGACGCCAACGTCAACATCGCCGGCATGCAGGTCTCGCGCGACGACGAGACCGGCAAGGCACTCGTCGCCCTGATCCTCGACAACGAGATCCCCGCCGAGGTCGTGACGTCGGTCGAGGCCGCGATCGGCGCCGAGACGGTGCGCGTGGTCGACCTCGTCTGATCGAGCCGGTTCCGGCCCGCCGCGCGGTTCGGCGACGCAGGAGTTCGGATGGCACGCAGCAATTGCTGTGTGCCATCCGAACGTCCGCGTTCGGGGAGCGATGCCGCGCAGGCAGGGTGCTGATGCCGTTGCGCCGCCTTCGGATTCAGGCGTAGTCAGGGCGTTTGGCAGCGGAAAGCCTCGGCCTGAGCGGCGGTGTGATCAGGGTCTCGTCGCTGGAGCGTCCGGATGGTGAGAGGGCCAGGCCGCCCTGCGTGCACCTCCCTACTCTCGAAGAGACGAACCTGTCCGCCGCGCCGAGAAAGGGCCCGACACCGATGAACGAGAACAGCACCCTCGACGAGGCCACGCTGGCGCGCCAGGCGCTCCAGGAGTCCATGGACCTGCGCGACCAGGGTCACAGCGACGACTGAGTCGCCCCACCACGCCAAGGCCCTCGACCCTCCGGTCGGGGGCCTTCGTCGTTCCCGGGCCGGGTGGCCGTAGTCCCAAGCCGTGATGTCGCAGGCCCCGGCAGTCACGCCCTTCCCGTTCTGAGCCGGCGCGAACCTTTCCACGCTCTGGGACGACCGTCCGCATGCCGGTACGGATCCTTAGGCTGGCGGCATGAGCGAGCGTGACACCCAGACCCTTGACATCGCCGTCATCGGCGGAGACGGCATCGGCCCCGAGGTGGTCGCGCAGGGCCTGAAGGTCCTCGACGCGGTCGTCGGTTCGGACGGACCCAAGGTCACGACCACCCACTACGACCTCGGTGCCCGGCGCTGGCACGCCACCGGCGAGACCCTGCCCGACTCGGTGCTGGAGGAACTGAAGGGCCACGACGCGATCCTGCTCGGGGCGATCGGCGACCCCACCGTGCCGAGCGGTGTCCTCGAGCGCGGGGTGCTGCTCCCGCTGCGCTTCGCCCTGGAGCACTACGTCAACCTGCGCCCCGCCCGGCTCTACCCGGGCGTCGAGAGCCCGCTCGCCGTCGAGCGGGTGGCCCCCAACGGCATCGACTTCGTCGTCGTGCGCGAAGGCACCGAGGGCCCCTACGTCGGCAACGGCGGGTCGCTGCGCACGGGCACCACGAACGAGATCGCCACCGAGGTCAGCGTCAACACCCGCTTCGGGGTCGAGCGCGTCGTGCGTGACGCCTTCGCCCGCGCCCAGGCCCGCCCCCGCAAGCACCTGACGCTCGTGCACAAGCACAACGTGCTCACCCATGCCGGCCACCTCTGGCGCCGAACGGTCGACGAGGTCGGTGCCGAGTTCCCCGAGGTGGAGACCGCCTACCAGCACGTCGATGCCGCGACGATCTTCCTCGCCACCGACCCCGGCCGGTTCGACGTCATCGTCACCGACAACCTCTTCGGCGACATCATCACCGACATCGCCGCGGCCATCGCGGGCGGCATCGGGCTCGCGGCGAGCGGCAACATCAACCCCGAGGGTCGCTACCCGAGCATGTTCGAGCCCGTCCACGGGTCGGCGCCCGACATCGCGGGGCAGGCCAAGGCCGACCCGACCGCGACGATCATGTCGGTGGGGATGCTGCTGGCTCACCTCGGGCGCACGGCGCAGGCCGAGCGCGTCGAGGCAGCTGTGGCCGCTGACCTCGCCGAGCGCGGCACCGCCCCTCGCCCCACGCACGTCGTCGGTGACGCCATCGCCGCCCGACTCTGACCGAGTCCGTTCCCCGAGTAGCCTTCGCGGGTAGCGCCGTCGCTCCCCGAGGAAAGGACCACGAGTCCCATGAGCTTGACCTTCGACCTGCACCGCAACTCCTCCCCGGCGAGCGCCGAGCGACGTGCGCAGATCCACGCCAACCCGGGGTTCGGCGTCCACTTCACCGACCACATGGTGCGCGCCGTGTGGACCAAGGACGGTGGCTGGGGCGATGGGCGCGTCGAGCCCTACGGCCCGCTCCAGCTCATGCCGAGCGCGGCCGTGCTGCACTACGCGCAGGAGATCTTCGAGGGCCTGAAGGCCTACCGTCACGCCGACGGGTCGGTGTGGTCCTTCCGCCCCGAGGCCAACGCCGAGCGGATGCAGCGCAGTGCCCGCCGCATCGCCCTGCCCGAGCTGCCGACGCAGGACTTCGTCGAGTCGCTGCGGGCCCTGCTCGCCGTCGACGAGCCCTGGGTGCCGCCGGCCGGCACGGGGGAGACGAGCCTGTACCTGCGCCCCTTCACCTTCGCGAGCGAGCCCTTCCTCGGGGTGCGTCCCGCCAACGAGGCCACCTACTGCCTGATCGCCTCCCCGGCGGGGGCGTATTTCCCCGGCGGCCTGAAGCCGGTGACGTTGTGGATCTCGCAGCACTACGCCCGCGCGGGCGCAGGGGGCACCGGAGCCGCGAAGGCGGGTGGCAACTACGCCTCGTCCCTGGCCGGCCAGCTCGAGGGCATCGAGAACGGGTGTGACCAGGCGGTCTTCCTCGACTCCTCGACGCAGACCTACATCGAGGAGCTCGGGGGGATGAACCTGTTCTTCGTCACCCGCGACAACCACCTCGTGACCCCCGAGCTCACCGGGTCCATCCTCGAGGGCATCACCCGCGACTCCATCCTCGAGCTCGCGCCGTCGCTGGGCCTGACCCCCCAGGAACGCCGCATCCCCATCCAGGAGTGGAAGGACGGTGTCGCCAGCGGCGAGATCAGCGAGGTGTTCGCGTGCGGGACCGCCGCCGTCATCACCCCCGTCGGTGAGCTGCGCTGGGAGGGTGGCTCGGCGCCGTCGACCGCTGGAGAGGGTGGCGGTGAGGTCACCAAGGCCATCCGCACGGCACTGCTGGACATCCAGTACGGCCGCGCCGAGGACACCCACGGCTGGATGACGCGCCTCGCGTGACCTGGCCGAGCGTCCTGCCACGGGTCGTCGCCACCGACCTGGACGGAACGCTGCTGCGCAGTGACGGCAGCATCTCCTCGCGCACGAGGCAGGTCCTGGCGGACGTCGAGCGGGCGGGCACCGCGGTGTTGTTCGTCACGGCCAGGCCGCCCCGGTGGGTACACCCCCTGGCCGATGCGGTCGGGGCGCACGGGGTCGTCATCGCCGGCAACGGCGCGTTCGTCGTCGACCTCGCCCGCGGCGAGGTGACCTCCTCCGGGTGCTTCACGGCGGCCGACCTCCTGCCGCTCGTCGCCGACCTTCGGGCAGCCTTCCCGCTGGCCGGGCTGGCCCTGGAACGGCGCGCCGGCATGGCGGTCGAGGCGAGCTTCAGCTCCCCGCACCCGGATGACGACGACGCGGTCACCGTCGTCGAGGCGCTCGCGGACGTCCCCGATCTCGACGAGGACCCGACGGGCAAGCTCCTCGTCGTCGCACCGGACGGCGCGGGCGGCCCGGACTTCATCGCCGCGGTCGAGACCGTCGTCGGAGCGCGTGGCCACGTCGCCTACTCGGGGGTCGCCAGCCTGGCCGAGATCTCCGCGCCGGGCACGACCAAGGCCGCCGCCCTGGCCACGTGGTGCGCGGCCCGCGGCATCGACGCGGCGGAGGTCTGGGCCTTCGGGGACATGCCCAACGACCTGCCCATGCTCCGGTGGGCGGGCGCCTCCTTCGCCGTCGCGAGCGGGCACCCGGACGTCCTGGCCGCGACCACCCACACCTGCCCGGACAACGACCGCGACGGCGTGGCCACGGTGCTCGGCCACGCCCTCGCGGGGGGCCGCACCGGGTGGTGACAGGCGTGTCCTGGTCAAAGGTTCACACAAGGACCATTGCGCCGCTATCCTCGCTCCCGTGACCCCGGAGCAGCCGTCGCCGCCGCCCACCCGGCTGCCCGACGCCGTTCTTCGCCCGGCCGTCGGCAACGTCTTCGAGACCACCGTCGAGCAGCTCGCCACCGCGATCCGGCTCGGCGTCTTCGTCGTCGGTGAACAGCTCCCACCCGAGCGCGACCTCGCCGACCGGCTCGCGATCTCGCGCAACACCCTGCGCGAGGCGATCGCCGCGCTGCGCGACGCAGGTCTCGTCGAGACCCGCCGCGGACGCGGTGGCGGCACGATCGTCACGGATGCCGGCCACGCACCCGGGCGCGCCGGCGAACCGTCGGCGGTGAGCGGCATCCGACGCGGAGCCGCCCTCGAGGACGCCCTGGACTTCCGGCGCGTCGTCGAACCCGGCGCGGCCCGCCTCGCCGCGACGCGCACCCTGTCCGGCGACCAGCGTGTCTGGTTGCTGGAGTCGTGCCGGGCGGTGCGCGAGGCCGACCCTGCGGCGCACCGGATCGCCGACTCACGACTGCACCTGGCGATCGCCACCGTCACCGGATCACCGATGGTCGTCGAGGCGGTGACCCGGGCCCAGGCGGCCCTGGGTGAGCTGCTGGGGGCGATCCCGGTACTGCGCACCAACATCGAGCACTCCCACGACCAGCACGACACGATCGTCGAGGCCATCCTCACCGGTGACCCCGACACCGCCCGCACGACCATGGAGGAGCACTGCGACGCGACGTCGGCGCTCCTGCGTGGACTCATCGGATAGCGCCAGAAGGGGAACACATGTCGTCACCACACGCATCAGGCCCGCCCGGGCTCACGGTCGACCAGCTGCGAGCCGACATCCTCGCGGGCGAGGTCGACACCGTCATCGTCGCCTTCACCGACATGCAGGGGCGCCTTCAGGGCAAGCGCCTGCACGGGCACTTCTTCCTCGACCACGTGCTCGACCACGGCACCGAGGGCTGCAACTACCTGCTCGCGGTGGACGTCGACATGAACACCGTCGACGGCTACACGATGTCGTCGTGGGAGCGCGGCTACGGCGACATGTTCTTCGCGATGGACCTCGACACCCTGCGCCGCACCCCGGGCCACCCGAACTCGGCGACCATCCAGAGCGACCTCACGTGGCTCGACGGCACCGGAGAGGTCGCCCAGTCGCCGCGCACCATCCTCAAGCAGCAGATCGCCCGGGCCGCAGCTGCCGGGTACGGCGCCTTCGCGGGCACCGAGCTCGAGTTCATCCTCTTCGAGGACAGCTACGACTCCGCGTGGGATCGCCGCTACCACGGCCTGACGGGCGCCAACCGCTACAACGTCGACTACTCCATCCTCGGCGGCAGCAAGGTCGAGCCGGTGCTGCGCGAGATCCGCAACGAGATGTACCGGGCCGGCATGACCGTGGAGTCGGCCAAGGGGGAGTGCAACTTCGGCCAGCACGAGATCGGGTTCCTCTACGACGACGTGTTGCGCACGTGCGACAACCACACGATCTACAAGACCGGGGCCAAGGAGATCGCCGCCCGCCACGGTCAGGCGCTGACCTTCATGGCCAAGTACGACGAGCGTGAGGGCAACTCGTGCCACATCCACCTGTCACTGCGCGGCACCGACGGGGACATCGTCTTCGCCGACGACGACCGTGACGGCGGCCGCAGCGAGCTGTTCGACAGCTTCCTCGCCGGGGTGCTCGCGACGATGCGCGAGTTCTCCTACTTCTACGCACCGAACATCAACTCCTACAAGCGCTTCGCCGCCGGGTCCTTCGCCCCGACCGCCGTGGCGTGGGGGACCGACAACCGAACGTGCAGCCTGCGCGTCGTCGGCCACGGTGCCGGGCTGCGCGTGGAGAACCGCGTCCCCGGAGGCGACGTCAACCCCTACCTCGCGGTGGCGGCGATGCTCGCGGGTGGGCTGCACGGCATCCGCGAGGGACTGGCCCTGGAGCCGGCGTGCGTCGGCAACGCCTACGTCGGCGACTACGAGCACGTGCCCTCGACGCTGGCGCAGGCGCGTGACCTGCTCGCGGGCAGCGCCATCGCCCGCGAGGCCTTCGGCGACGAGGTCGTCGACCACTACGTCAACGCCGCGGACGTCGAGCTCGCGGCCTTCAACTCCGCCGTGACCGACTGGGAACGCGTCCGCGGCTTCGAGAGGCTGTGACCCCCACACCATGAGCACCACGACGACAACCACGACCACGACGCACGCGGATGCCGTGCGGCACGACGTCATCAACCCCGCCACCGAGCAGGTCGTCACCACGATCGACCTCGTCGGCGTCGAGGAGACCGACGCCGCGGTGGCGCGGGCCGTCGAGGTCGGCCCGGCCTGGCGCGCCGTCAGCCCCGCCGACCGGGCCATGCTGCTGCGCCGGTTCGCCGACGCCGTCGAGGCCGCCACCGACGACCTCGCCGCGCTCGAGGTCACGAACTCCGGTCACACCATCGGCAACGCCCGGTGGGAGGTCGGCAACGTCGTCAACGTGCTGCGGTACTACTCCGCCGCGCCCGAGCGCCTCTTCGGCCGGCAGATCCCCGTCGCCGGCGGGCTCGACGTCACCTTCAAGGAGCCGCTCGGGGTCGTGTCGGTCATCGTGCCGTGGAACTTCCCCATGCCGATCTCCGGCTGGGGGCTGGCCCCGGCGCTCGCAGCCGGAAACACCGTGGTGCTCAAGCCCGCCGAGCTCACCCCCCTCACGGCGATCCGGCTCGGTGAGCTCGCGCTGGACGCCGGTATCCCCGACGGTGTGTTCACCGTGCTGCCCGGTAAGGGCTCGGTCGTCGGGGAGCGGTTCGTCACCCACCCCGACGTGCGCAAGGTCTGCTTCACCGGCTCCACCCCGGTCGGTCAGGGCATCATGCGCAAGGCCGCCGACCAGCTCAAGCGGGTCACCCTCGAGCTCGGCGGCAAGTCGGCCAACATCGTCTTCGCCGATGCCGACCTCGACGCCGCGGCGGCCAGCGCCCCGATGAGCTTCCTCGACAACGCCGGCCAGGACTGCTGTGCGCGCACGCGGATCCTCGTGCAGCGCTCGGTCTTCGACGCGTTCATGGAGCGCTTCGAGCAGGCCATGAGCCAGGTCGTCGTCGGCGACCCCGGCGACGAGGCCACGCACATGGGCCCGCTGATCTCCGCGGGTCAGCGCGAGACCGTTCGCGGCTTCGTCGAGGGCGCTGCGGATGCCGGTGACGCGCCGGTCGACGTCGCGTTCCGTGGCGCGGCGCCCGAGGGCGCCGGCTGGTGGTACCCGCCCACGGTCGTGCTGCCCCGCAGCACGCAGGACCGGGTGTGGCGCGAGGAGGTCTTCGGGCCGGTCGTGTCCGTCATGGCGTTCGACGACGAGGCCGACGCGATCGCCAAGGCCAACGACACGGCATACGGACTGTCCGGGTCGATCTGGACCGGCGACGTCGGTCGGGCGATCCGGGTGGCCCGCGGCGTCGAGGCCGGCAACCTGTCGGTCAACAGCCACAGCTCGGTGCGCTACTCGACGCCCTTCGGCGGCTTCAAGGCCAGCGGCATCGGCCGCGAGCTCGGCCCCGACGCGCTCGACGCGTTCACCGAGGTCAAGAACGTCTTCATCAACACCGAGGCATAGGAGAGCACCATGGGAGATCGGCTTGCTGGCAAGGTCGCCGTCGTGACCGGAGGGTGCTCCGGCATCGGCCTCGCGACCGTTCGACGGTTCGCGCAGGAGGGCGCAAAGGTCGTCATCGCCGACCTCAACGACGAGCTGGGGGAGCAGTACGCGGCCGAGGTCGGTGGCACGTACGTGCACACCGACGTCGCCGACAAGGCCGACGTCGACAACCTGTTCAAGGTGGCTCACGACACCTACGGGCGCATCGACATCGCCTTCAACAACGCCGGCATCAGCCCGCCCGACGACGACTCGATCCTCGACACCGAGCTCGACGCCTGGGACAAGGTCCAGCTCGTCAACCTCACGTCGGTGTACCTGTGCTGCAAGGCGGTGCTGCCGTACATGCTCGAGCAGAAGTCCGGCTCGATCATCAACACGGCGAGCTTCGTGGCCGTGATGGGGGCGGCGACCTCGCAGATCTCCTACTCGGCGTCCAAGGGTGGGGTGCTCTCGATGACCCGCGAGCTCGGCGTGCAGTTCGCGCGCGAGGGCATCCGGGTCAACGCCCTGTGCCCCGGCCCGGTCAACACCCCGCTGCTCAAGGAGCTGTTCGCCAAGGACGCCGAGCGGGCCGCGCGTCGCCTCGTGCACGTGCCCATGGGCCGGTTCGGCGAGCCCGAGGAGATGGCCAACGCCGTGCTCTTCCTCGCCTCCGACGAGTCGAGCTTCATGACGGCGTCGACCTTCTTGGTCGACGGTGGCATCTCGGGCGCCTACGTCACGCCGCTGTGACGGACGGTGGGGTGACGGTGTGGTGATGGGTGTCGACCGGCCGGTGATCGGCGTCTCCTGCTACGTCGAGGACGTCGACCGGGCTCCGTGGGTGGCTCAGCGCAGTGCGGTGCTCCCGCACGGGTACGTCGACCACCTGGAGCGCGCAGGGGCACTCGTGGTGGTCCTGCCGCCCCGGCCGGATGCTGACGACCAGGTGGCGGCGACGGTGCTCGCCCGGCTCGACGGCCTCGTCATCGCCGGCGGGGCGGATGTCGAGGCGGCGCGCTACGGCGCCCCGCCCCACGTCACCTCGCAGGACCCGCGACCCGACCGCGATGCCTGGGAGCTCGCGCTCGCCCGGATGTCGTGGACCGCTCGGATGCCGGTGCTCGGCATCTGTCGCGGCATGCAGGTCATGGCGGTGGCCGGCGGTGCAGCCCTGGACCAGCACCTGCCCGACGTCGTCGGCACCGACGAGCACTGCCCTGCGCCAGGGGTCCACGCCCACCACCTCGTGACTCCCGTGAGCGGAACCCGGGTGGCCGGCATCCTCGGGGACGGGCCGCTCGACGTGCCGACCTACCACCACCAGGCCGTACGGCCGTCGTCGCTCGAGGGGACGGGCTACCGGGCTGCCGCCTGGCACGCCGACGGCACGCTCGAGGCGATGGAGGACCCGGCAGCCCCGTTCCGGGTGGCCGTGCAGTGGCACCCCGAAGCGGGCGCCGACCCGCGACTGTTCGCCGCATTGGTGGAATCTGCACGACAGGGTGCGGCCCGCGGGTGACAATCACCCGGTGACCAGGCTCAACCGACTTGCCATCGCCGCGGGTGCGGCCAGTGCCCTCGGTGCCTTCGCCGCCGCCGGACGAGGGGTGAATGCCGCGATGGGTGGGCGCCCGGCCGGAGCCCGCCTCGAGCGGATGAAGCGCTCCGCGTCGTACCGCGCGGGGGCGTTCCACAACACCAGCCGCAGGACCTCCTCGATGCCCTCGCAGCAGCGCGACGTGCTGCGCCGCTTCCGGGACAGCGCCGAGACCCGCAAACCAGCGAGGCCGATCCCGGTGGTCAGTGCCTCGCACGAGCCGCGACCCGATGGTCTGCACATCACCTGGTTCGGGCACGCGTCGTGCCTGGTCGAGCTCGACGGTGCCCGGATCCTGCTCGACCCCGTCTGGAGCGATCGCTGCAGCCCGAGCCAGCACGTCGGGCCCAAGCGGCTGCACGCGGTGCCGGTGCCCCTGACCGGCCTGGGCCGGGTGGATGCCGTCGTCATCTCGCACGACCACTACGACCACCTCGACATGGACACCATCCGCCAGCTCTGCCAGCTCACCGGTGCCGTCTTCCTCGTACCCCTCGGCGTCGGAGCACACCTCGAGACCTGGGGGGTGCCCACCCACCGCATCATCGAGTGCGACTGGGAGGACGGTCACGACGTGGCGGGAGTGCGCATCACCGCCGTCGAGGCCCAGCACTTCTCCGGTCGCGGTCTGCGGCGCGACGGCACGCTGTGGGCGTCGTGGGTGATCTCCGGGGCCAGCGGTCGGGTCTTCTTCTCGGGTGACACGGGGTACTTCGACGGGTACACCCGAATCGGCGCCGACCACGGTCCGTTCGACGCGTTGCTGATGGCCGTCGGCGCCTACGACCCGGCCTGGCGCGACATCCACCTCGACCCCGAGGAGGCCGTCGAGGCGGCAGTGGCGATGGGTGGCGGGTTGGTGCTGCCGATCCACTGGTGCACCTTCGTGCTCGCGCCGCACCCGTGGGCCGAGCCGGTTCAACGGCTCCTCGCCGCCGCCGGTGCGGCCGGCGTCGAGGTCGCCGTGCCCAAGGTGGGACAACGCATCGACCCGGCCGCGCCGCCGGACGCTGACCCGTGGTGGGCCCGGCTCGATGCGTGACGCTTGACGCGAACGTCAGGAGCGACACCGCAAAAGGTAAAGGAATAGTCAGAAATCGGGAAAGATCCTCCCGCTGGACGGGGGCGTCATGGTGCACTGTGCCCGCACCAACCGACCCGGGGGTTCACTCACCACCCTTCCCGACAGGATGCGCCACATGTCACGACGTTCCACCCAACCAGCGCGAACAGCGCTCGCAGCCCTTGCAGCGGCTGCCCTCGCGGCGGGCCTGGTCTCGACCACGGCCACGTCCGCAGGTGCCGCAGAGCCCGAACCCCGGGCCAAGGTCACCGCCCCCAAGGCCAACGCCGACAAGGGCACGCTGAAGAAGAAGGCCAGCAAGGACAAGCTGGGCCAGCACGACCGTCAGCTGCTCGAGAAGGCCCGCAGCAAGGGCGAGAAGCGAGTGACCATCCTGCTGGCGACCGAGAAGGGCGCCACGAAGGGGGTTGCTGCCTCGGTGAAGGCCAACGGCGGCTTCACCGGCATGACCAACGACCGCATCGGGTACGTGCGCGCGACCGTGCCGACCTCGGCCGTGGAGAAGGTCGCCGGCCTGGCCAAGGTCCTGGCCGTCGACCTCAACGAGTCGATCCCGCTGCCCGACCCCACGGTCGAGAGCTCCGGACGCGCGGGGGCCACGGCATCCGTCGACGCACCCGGCCCGTCGACGCCCGAGGTCAACCCGTACATGCCGACCAACGAGATCGGCTCGGTGGACTTCCGCACCGCCCACCCGACCTGGGACGGGCGTGGCGTGACCATCGGCGTCATCGACTCCGGTGTCGACCTCGACCACCCTGCCCTGCAGACCACGACGACCGGCGAGCGCAAGATCGTCGACTGGGTGACCGCGACCGACCCGCTGTTCGACGGTGACGGCACGTGGCGGGCCATGCTCACCGATGTGACCGGCCCGGAGGCGTCGTACGCCTCGTCGACCTGGACCCTCCCGTCCTCCGGGTCGTACAAGATCAACCGGTTCAGCGAGAGCATCACTGCGGCGAGCGAGCCCGGTGGCGACGTGAACCGTGACGGTGACACCACCGACCGCTTCGGTGTGCTGTTCGACCCGGCGACCAACGACATCTGGGTCGACGCCAACCAGAACTTCACCTTCGAGGCGAGCGAGAAGATGCGCCCCTACAAGGAGAACTTCGACATCGGCCACTTCGGCACCGACAACCCGGCGACCGACGTCGTCGAGCGGATGCCGTTCGTCGTCGAGTATCGCAAGGGTGTCGACGTCACGCCGGCCGGCCTGCCCGGCACGGCGGACTTCGTCAACATCGGCATCGTCGAGGACGCCCACGGCAGCCACGTCGCCGGCATCGCGGCGGGCAACAGCCTGTTCGGTGGGGCCGTCGACGGTCAGGCACCCGGTGCCAAGGTCGTCTCCTCGCGGGCCTGCACCTGGGGTGGCGGCTGCACCGCAGCGGCCCTGACCGACGGCATGGTCGACCTCGTCGCCAACCGTGGCGTCGACGTCGTCAACATGTCGATCGGTGGCCTGCCCGCCCTCAACGACGGCAACAACGCCCGGGCCCGCCTCTACGACGCGCTCATCGACGAATACGGCGTCCAGCTGTTCATCTCCGCCGGCAACAGCGGCGCCGGCATCAACACGATCGGCGACCCGTCGGTCGCGACGAGCGTGGTCAGCGTGGCGTCGTCGGTGAGCAAGGAGACCTGGCTGTCCAACTACGGCTCGGTCGTCTCCACCCCGCTGACGCTGCACAACTACTCCTCACGCGGCCCTCGGGAGGACGGCGGCTTCAAGCCCAACGTCATGGCCCCGGGTTCGGCGGTCTCGAGCGTGCCGCAGTGGCTCGAGCAGCCAGGCGTCGCGGAGACCGGCTACACCCTCCCCGTCGGGTACGCGATGTTCAACGGGACGTCGATGGCCTCCCCGCAGGCCGCCGGTGGGGCAGCCCTGCTGCTCTCGGCCGGGTTCGCCACGGGCACGCCGATCACCCCCGCACAGCTGCGTGAGTCGATGTACACCACGGCTGACTTCGTCAAGGGTGTCGAGGCGGTGTCCCAGGGCAACGGGCAGATCGACGTGCCGGCGTCCTGGAAGCTGCTGAAGACCAAGCCGGCGACGCGCACGTTCACCACCGACGCACCGGTCTGCACGCCGATCTCCGACTTCCTGGCCACCCCCGACCGCGGCACCGGTGTCTACAACCGCTGCGCCGCGGGCGAGGGCGGCCACAAGGTCGGTCAGAGCAAGACCTACACCGTCAAGGTGACCCGCACCTCCGGTGCCTCGGGCGCCGTGGCGCACCGCGTCCGTCTGATCGGCAACGACGGCACCTTCACGGTTCCGTCGGCGGCATCCCTTCGTCTGGACCGCGCTCGGGCCATCACCGTCGTGGCCAAGCCGCGCACGGCCGGTCTGCACTCCGCGATCCTCGTCGTCGACGACCCCAGGACCGGCGTCGTCGACCACCGCGTCATGCTCGCCGTGGTGGCGTCCGAAGACCTGAAGAAGCCCTCGTACTCGCTGACCAAGACCAGCGAGGTCGAGCGCAACCTCGTCAAGCGCCACTTCGTGACCGTCCCCGAGGGCACCAAGGCCCTTCAGGTCAACCTCGGTGGCATCGCGACGAACAGCCAGGTTCGCTGGGTCGCGTTCAACCCGTACGGCGTCCCGGTGGACCCGACGGCGACGACGCAGTGCTACACGAACTTCCCCGGCTCGTCCTGCAACGCGAACTCGCGGGCGTACAGCAACCCGATCCCGGGTGTCTGGGAGCTCATCGTCGAGTCGCGGCGCACCTCGCCGTTCCTCGAGAACCCGTACCGCCTGACGGCTGCCGCCCAGGGCGTCACGGTCGACCCGGCGATCCAGACCGTCGCTGCCCCCATCGGCGAGGCCACCCCGGTCTCGTGGACGGTGCGCAACGACTTCGGCCCGGTCACGGTCACGCCCAAGGGTGGCAACCTCGGGTCGGCCGTCAGCCAGCGCCCGAGCATCGCCGACGCGGCATCCGAGGAGTTCGAGGTCGAGGTTCCGGCCGGGGCGCAGCGACTCGACGTGAGCATCGGCAACCCCTCGGACCTGTCGGCTGACCTGGACCTGTCGGTCTACAACGCCGCCGGTGCGCTGGTCGGTCAGGACGCCGACGGTGACTCCGACGAGTCGGTCTCGCTCGCCAACCCGGCGGCCGGGACGTACACGGTGGTCGTCGACGGGTACTCCGTGCCCGCAGGCACGACCGAGTACGACTACCTCGACGTGTTCTTCTCGTCGGCGCTCGGGACCCTCACGGTCCCCGGAACGGCCCTCACCCTCGATGGTGGGCAGTCGGCCACGGTCACGGGCTCGCTCACGGCGACGGCTCCCGCGGCTGCCGGGCGCCAGCTCTTCGGTGAGATGAACGTCGTCACCGCGGCCGGTGCCGTGCTCGGTACCGGGTCGGTGCTCGTCTCCGCTCCCTGATTCGACGACGACGGCGGCGGCCCCCACCCGGGGTCGCCGCCGTCGTCGTGCCCGGGGCAGGCGTGATCGGAGCGGGCGTGATCGGATGCCGTCGGGCCGGGTCGTCGTTCCCGTGGCCGCCAGCATGTGGACGCCGGCTGTGCCCGGCCCACCCCGCCGTGCGACAGTGTGCGGGTGATGCTTCCTGTGGCCACCGCCACGCTCATTATCGGCTAGCGCGACGAGAACTCCTCGTCGCGCAGACCTCCCGCACCCGGGGGGTCTTTTGCTTGTCGGAGCGTCGCAGGTGCGGCGGGACCGGGGAGCAAGGGTCGGCCGCCCCCACCCCCGGGCGGCACGACGGCAGCGCTGGCCCGAGAATGGAACGGCAAGCAGCACACGTCATCGCCCCGGCCCGCACGGGCCGGGGCACACGACGCCGGGTGTACCGGCAGAGCGATCCGGGTGAACGAGAACCGATGAGTGACCTCCACGTCTACGACACGACGCTGCGTGACGGCGCCCAGCAGGAGGGCCTCAACCTCTCCGTGGGTGACAAGCTCGCCATCTCCGCGCACCTCGACGACCTGGGCGTCGGCTTCATCGAGGGCGGGTGGCCGGGCGCCAACCCCAAGGACACCGAGTTCTTCGCGCGGGCCGCCACGGACCTTCGCCTGCGCAACGCCACCCTGGCCGCCTTCGGCGCAACCCGTCGGGCCGGGGGGCGTGCGGCGAGGGACCCGCTCGTACGGGCGCTGCTGGACAGCCAGGCGCAGGTGATCACGCTCGTCGCGAAGTCGCACACCGGCCACGTCGAGCGGGCCCTGCGCACCACGCTCGAGGAGAACCTCGAGATGATCCGCGACACCGTGTCGTTCCTGCGCGGCGAGGGCCGCCGCGTGTTCCTCGATGCCGAGCACTTCTTCGACGGCTACGCCACCGACCGGGCCTATGCCCTCGAGGCCGTGCGCGCCGCGGCCGAGTCCGGCGCCGAGGTCATCGCCCTGTGCGACACCAACGGCGGCATGCTGCCCGACCAGGTGGCCGACGTCGTGCGCGACGTCGTCGTCAGCACCGGCGCGCGCATCGGCATCCACTGCCACAACGACACCGGGTGCGCCGTCGCCAACTCGATGGCGGCGGTCGACGCCGGCGCCACCCACGTGCAGGGAACGGTCAACGGGTACGGCGAGCGCACCGGCAACGCCGACCTGCTCACCGTGGTCGCCAACCTCCAGCTGAAGAAGGGGCTGGACCTGCTCGAGCCGCACCGGCTTCAGGAGTCCACCCGCATCGCCCACGCCATCGCCGAGGTCACCAACGTGCCGGCGTACTCCCGCCAGCCCTACGTCGGCTCGAGCGCCTTCGCCCACAAGGCCGGCCTGCACGCCAGCGCGATCAAGGTCGACCCCGACCTCTACCAGCACATGGACCCCAAGCACGTCGGCAACGACATGCGCATGCTCGTGTCCGACATGGCCGGGCGCGCCTCCATCGAGCTGAAGTCGCGCGAGCTCGGCTTCGACCTCGACCCATCGGACGAGGCGGATGCCGCCACGCTCGCCCGGGTGCTGCGCTCCGTCAAGGACAAGGAGCTGCGCGGCTACACCTTCGACGCCGCGGACGCCAGCTTCGAGCTGCTCCTGCGGCGTGAGGTCGACGGCGTCCTGCCCGCGTTCTTCGAGGTCGAGTCCTGGCGCGTGATCACCGATGCCCGCGGCGACGACGACGCCCTCTCCGAGGCGACCGTCAAGCTGGCGGCGGCCGGGGAGCGGGTCGTGCAGACCGGCGAGGGCAACGGCCCGGTCAACGCCCTCGACCACGCGCTGCGCTCCTCGCTCGCTGCCGCCTACCCCGAGATCGGCCACCTCGAGCTCATCGACTACAAGGTGCGCATCCTCGACGCGGCGCACGGCACGGATGCCGTCACGCGGGTTCTCATCGAGACCTCCGACGGGACGACATCGTGGACCACCATCGGGGTGGCCGCGAACATCCTCGAGGCATCGTGGGACGCCCTGGTCGAGTCGGTCACCTACGGTCTGGTGCGCGCCGGAGTCGCCCCCCGCTGAGCGGCTTGTCCCGCCTGAACCCCCTTCCCGCGAGGACAGGGGTGCGCTAACGTCCGCCAGTGGCCGGCATCCGCCGGAGATGGTTCACGCCCGGGCAGGGAGATGCGGATGAAGCGACGTCACAGCACGACAAGAACGGTTGGGGTCCTCACGGTGGCAGGGGCGCTCTGCGGCGCAGTCGCCCTCGGCGGCCAGGCGCAGGCAGCCGTCGCCACCAACACCAGTGCACTGCGGGCAGCGGTCACCCTCGAGGGCGTCATGGAGCACCTCGAGGCGTTCCAGACGATCGCCGACGAGAACGACGGCAACCGGGCGGCGGGCACGAGCGGCCACGACGCCTCGGTGAACTACGTCGAGGGGCTCCTCCAGGATGCCGGGTACTCCACCTGGCGGCAGCCGTTCACCTACGAGCGCACCGACTTCACGGGCACCGCGCTCTCCCAGACCGCGCCGGGCGCCGAGGACTACACGTTCGGCGTGGACTTCTACCCGATGGACTACTCGGGGGGTGGCACGGTCACCGCCGCGGTCACGGCTGTCGACATCAACCTCGGCGGCGACCGGGCCTCGACCAGTGGCTGTGAGGCTGCCGACTTCGCCGGCTTCCCGGCCGGCAACATCGCGCTCATCCAGCGCGGGTCGTGTGACTTCGCGGTCAAGGCCGACAACGCCGCCGCAGCCGGCGCCACCGCGGTCATCGTCTTCAACCAGGGCAACGTCGTCGCCGGTGACGACCGCCTCTCGGTCTTCGGCGGCACCCTCGGTGAGCCCGTGCGCGGCATCCCGGTCGTCAGCGCCTCCTTCGCCGCGGGTGAGACGTGGGCCAACACCGCTGGACTCGTGCTCTCCCTCGCAGTCGAGGTGAACATCACGCAGGTTCAGACCGAGAACCTCCTCGCAGACACCCCCACCGGTCGTGGCGACCGCACCGTCGTCGTGGGTGGTCACCTCGACTCGGTCTCCGAGGGCCCCGGCATCAACGACAACGGCTCCGGCACAGCGGCCACTCTCGAGACGGCCCTGAAGATGGCCGAGCTGGGCATCACGCCGACCAACCGAGTCCGCTTCGCGTTCTGGAGCGGCGAGGAGGACGGCCTCATCGGGTCCTCGTACTACGTCTCGCAGCTGTCGACCCGGGACATCAAGAACACGGCCCTGAACCTCAACTTCGACATGGTCGGATCGCCGAACGCGGTGAACTTCGTCTACGACGGAGACGGTGACGCGTTGGGTGTCTCCGGCCCGAACGGGTCCGGTCTCATCGAGTCGGTGTTCACCGGCTTCTTCACCTCGCAGGGCTCGGCCTCGGTGCCGACCGACTTCGACGGGCGCAGTGACTACTTCGCGTTCATCGAGGCGGGCATCCCGGCCGGTGGCCTGTTCACCGGGGCCGAGGGCATCAAGAGCGCCGAGGAGGCTGCCGTCTTCGGCGGGACCGCGGGGATCGCCTACGACCCCTGCTACCACTCGGCCTGCGACGACATCGACAACCTCGACGCGCAGACGCTGGACATCATGTCCGATGCGATCGCCCACGCGACGCTGACGTTCGCCCAGACCACGTCGGCCGTCAACGGCACCGGCAAGGGCAAGGGCAAGGGCACCATCGAGTGGCAGTACAAGGGAGCCAAGGCCCTGCGCTGACGGCCAGCACACCCTCCGAGCCCGGGGTCGCGGCGACAGCGGCGGCCCCGGGCTCGTCAGGACCGGGCCGCAGTTGCCCCTCCTTGAGTCCATGCGGCGTCACGTCGTTGCGTAGATTCGGGGTCATGGTCTCTCCTTTCGGGCAGCGACCCTTCGACATCCGGATGGAGTGGGGGCCGCGCGGCGCACGTGAGCTCGTCGATGAGGGGATCGCGGTCGCGGTCGTCGTCGACGTCCTGTCGTTCACGACATCGGTGACGGTGGCGGTGGAGCGGGGCACGGCGGTGCTGCCGTTGGCGTGGGGTGCGGTGGATGCCGCGGAGCGCGCCCGCGACCTCGATGCCGTGGTCGCGGCCGGCCGCCGCGACGGGGGTCCCGGCCGAATCACCTTGTCCCCGGCGAGCATCCTCACCGAGTCCGCACCACCACGGCTGGTGCTGCCGTCACCCAACGGATCCGCGATCTGTGAGCAGCTCGCCGCCGTCGACGTCACCGTCGTCGCAGCCTCGCTGCGCAACGCGCCCGCCGTGGGTCGGTGGCTGGCCGCGCACGGGGGGCCCGTGGGCGTCGTCGCCTCGGGGGAGCGCTGGGCCGGTGACGGGTCGCTGCGGCCCGCGGTCGAGGACGCCTGGGGAGCCGGCGCGGTGATCGACGCCGTGGTCGCGGCGGAGCCGTCCGCGACGCTCAGCCCCGAGGCGGCAGCGGCCCGGGCGGGCTACTGCGCCGTGCGACCGGACCTGCGGGCGAGGCTGGCGGCCTGCGCGAGCGGGGTCGAACTCGTCGACAAGGGGTTCGCGGCCGATGTCGCCATCGCCGCCGGCCCGTCGACGTCATCCGCGGTGCCGGTGCTCACGGACGGCTGGTTCGCTTCAGTCGACTGAGCGCAACACGCTGACGACCACTTTTCGCCGACGGCATGTTGCGCTCACTTGATCGGGAGGTGGGCCGCCCGCAGCGCCTCCGCGGCGTCGATGACGTCGAGCAGGCGCTGGCGCAGCGCGTTGGACCGCTGCGAGAAGGCACGTTGGGCCTCGATGTACGCGGCCTTGCCCTCGGGCGTCTCGATCGTCACCGGGGTGTACCCGAGCTCACGCAGGTCGTAGGGCGAGGCCCTCATGTCGAGCACCCGGATCTCGCGGGCCAGGTCGAAGGCATCCACCACGAGGTCGCTGGGAACGAGCGGCGCGAGCTTGAAGGCCCACTTGTACACGTCCATCCCGGCGTGCAGGCAGCCCGGTTGCTCCAGGGCGACCTGGCTGTCACGGGTCGGCCTCAGCGCGTTGTGCGGCGCGGCCGGCTCGGTGAAGAACCGGTAGGCGTCGAAGTGCGAACACCGGATGCCGTGACCCTCCACCACCGCGTCGGTCCCCTCGCCGCCGAGGCGCAGCGGCCACCCCGAGTGCCGCACGTCGTCGGCGGGCAACCGGTAGACCATGGCCCACTCGTGCAGGCCGAAGCACCCGAGGTGGGCAGGGCGCGACACCGTGGCCCGGAGCAGGTCCCGCACGAAGGACAGGGCCGACGCTCGCGCGGTGAGGAACGCACCGACGTCGAGGCGGACGGCATCCCCATCCTGACGGTAGTGGGTCCAAGACGCCCGAGGAAGGCCGGCGGCATCCGCGAGGACCGCACCGGGTCCCGGGTGCCAGCGGCGCAGTCGGGCCGGGGAGTGGTTGTAGTAGCGGAAGAGGAAGTCCTCGACGGGATGGGTGCGGCCGCCGGAAGTGCGCTCGCGGTGGGCGGCCGTGGCCTCGTCGACGCGCCGCTCGTGCGCGGTCTCGAGCCCGCGCCACTCCTCGAGGGTCAGCACGCGCTCAGTCACCGCACCACGGTACCCACGCGCCGAAGGTGGGTCGCTCGCGGCAGGGCTCGGTCGTGTCGAAGGACGGGAACCCGAACGGGCGTGCTGCTCGTTGAGGGGACAATGGAGGCCACGGCCTCCGGGCCCAGCGCCATCCGATGCGTTCCTTCACGACCGACGAGGACCCCATGACCCGCTCCACCCTGCCGTTCCTCGCCGTGGCGAGCGCGCTCGTGCTCGCGCTCTCGGCCTGCGCAGCCGACGCCGAGGTGGCTGCCCCGAGCACCCCGGCGGCGCCCCGCGCGTCAAGCTCGCCGTCACCCACCCCGGCGGATGCCGCGCCCGAGCGCCTCTACGTCGCCCTGGGCGACTCGCTCGCCGCGGGCTACCAGCCGGGTGGAACCGAGCTGCGCGACACGGCCTACCCGGCGCTGACGGCGAATCGGCTGAAGGCCGCGGGTGCATCGCTCGAGGTCGAGAACCTCGGCTGCAGCGGCGAGACGACGACCTCACTCATCGAGGGCGGGAAGTGCACCTTCGACGAGGGCAGCCAGCTCGAGCAGGCGGAGGCGGTGCTCGCCGAGCGCAAGGGTCAGGTGGCGCTGGTCACGATCGACATCGGGGGCAACGACCTCCTCGCGTGCGTGCGCGGCGGCGCCGCGATCGATGCAGCCTGTGTCGACAAGGGGGTCGATACCGTCGAGAAGAACCTCCCGACCATCCTCGAGCGGCTGCGCAGCGCGGCCGGGCCGGACGTTCCCGTCCTCGTGCTCGGCTACTACAACCCCTGGGTCGCCGCCCAGACCCTGGACCAGCCCGTCGCGGGCGTCGAGGAGGCGGCCCAGGGCTATGCCGACCTCAGCGACGCGATCGAGGCGGCAGCCGAGGGTGCCGGGGCGACCTTCGTCAGTCTCGACGAGGCGTTCGCCACGAACGACAGCACTCCGACCGAGATCGGCGGGCGCACGATTCCGGAGAACGCCGCCCGGGTCTGCACCCTGACCAACCTCTGCACGGCCCGCGACATCCACTTCTCCGACGAGGGCGCCGCCACCGTGGCACGGGTGCTCGCCGACGCGGCGACCACCGCCGGTGTGGGCGCCGAGAGCTGACGGGTCAGGCCCTGCACATCGGGTGAACCGGTGGCGGGCCTAGGCTTGCGTCCATGCGCATCGCGAGGTTCACGACGGGTGAGGACCCGGCCTACGGGCTGGTCGACGGGGCAGGGGAGAAGATCGCCGAGATCACGGGCGACCCGCTCTACCAGCGCATCGAACTGACCGGTGCCGTCCACCAGGTGGCCGACGTGCGACTGCTCGCCCCCGTCATCCCGCGCAGCAAGGTGATCGGCATCGGCAAGAACTACGCCGACCACGCCGCCGAGATGGGCGGAGAGGCCCCGGCGACCCCCCTGATGTTCCTCGTCCCGAACACGGCCGTCGTCGGGCCGGGCGACCCCGTCGTGATGCCTCCCCAGACGAGCGAGGTGAGCTACGAGGGTGAGCTGGCCGTGGTCATCGGGCGGCTGTGCAAGGACGTCGAGGCGAGCGAGGCCCTCTCGGCGGTGTTCGGCTACACCATCGCCAACGACGTGACCGCTCGTGACCTCCAGCGCACCGACGGCCAGTGGGCGCGGGCCAAGGGCTTCGACACCTTCTGCCCCCTCGGGCCGTGGATCGAGACCGACCTCGACCCCTCCGGTCAGCGGATCGTCACCATGCTCGACGGGGACATCGTCCAGGACGGCGCGACGTCGGACATGGTGCACGACGTCGCCGCCCTGATCGCCTTCGCCTCCCAAGCCTTCACCCTGTTGCCGGGCGACGTCATCCTCACCGGTACGCCGGCCGGGGTCGGCCTCGTGGAGGCCGGGCAGCGGGTCGACGTCGACATCGACGGCATCGGGGTGCTCAGCAATCCCTTCGTGCGTCACTAGGCTGTCGCCCACCATGACAGAACCGACCTATGAAGGCCGCCACGCCGGCCCCGCAGCCGATGAGACGGCGGATGCCGCCGGGTCACCGAGCGACGCACGCCCCGACGGGCGCCACCGAGCCGCAGAGAGCGAGCAGCCCGTGTCCGAGACCTCCGCAGCAGCACCCGTCGGCGCCCTGACCGGGGCGGTTCGCCTTCGGGTCGCGCCGTCGCCCACGGGCGACCCGCACGTCGGTACCGCCTACATGTCCCTGTTCAACCTGGCGTTCGTGCGCCAGCACGGCGGTCGCTTCGTCCTGCGCATCGAGGACACCGACCGCACGCGCTTTCGCGCCGACTCCGAGCAGCAGGTGTTCGACACGCTGTCGTGGCTCGGGCTCACCTGGGATGAGGGCCCCGACGTCGGTGGCCCCTTCGAGCCCTATCGCCAGAGCGAGCGCCTCGACACCTACCGGCCCTACGTCGATCGACTGATCGAGTCCGGCCACGCCTACCACTGCTGGTGCACCCCGGGGCGGTTGGCACAGATGCGCGAGGCGCAGGCCAGGGACAAGAAGCCCACCGGGTACGACCGTATGTGCCACGGGCTCACCGAGCAGGAGCGGGCCGAGCTGCCCGGCTTCTCCGAGACGCCCGTCGTGCGCATGTTCGTGCCCGACGACGTCCCGCTGGTCTTCGACGACCTCATCCGTGGCACGGTGTCGGCACCGCGCCCGGACGACCAGGTCATCTTCAAGGCCGACGGCTTCCCCACCTACCACCTGGCCGTCGTCGTCGACGACCACGAGATGGGCATCACCCACGTGGTGCGCGGTGAGGAGTGGATCTCCTCGACGCCCAAGCACATCCTGCTCTACCAGTGGCTCGGGCTGGAGCCGCCGAAGTTCGCGCACATGCCCCTGCTGCGCAACCCCGACTCGTCGAAGATCTCCAAGCGCAAGAACCCCGCCGCTCGCCTCACCTGGTTCCGGGAGCAGGGCTACCTGCCCGAGGCCCTCGTCAACTTCCTCGCCCTGCTGGCGTACCCGCCGGCCAAGGGCCCGGAGGGCGAGGACGTCGAGGTCTTCACGTTCGAGGACTTCTCCGCCCGGTTCTCCTGGTCCGACGTCAACCCGGTCGGCCCGATCTTCGACATGAAGAAGCTCGACTGGCTCAACGGGATGCACATCCGCGCCCTGGACCTCGACGACTTCACCTCGCGACTGCTGCCCTACCTGGAGGCCGACGGCATCCTCAGCGGCAACCCCTCGCTGGGCGAGCTGGGGCGACTGCGTGAGGTCGCGGCCCTGATCCAGACGCGGATCGCGCACCTCACCGAGGCCGGGGCGCTCGTCGCACCGTTCTTCGCCCCGGACGACATGGTCGAGGTCGCCGACGATGCCCGCGCCCAGCTGGGTGAGGATGCCGTCCGTGTCCTCGACGCGGCATCCACGGCACTCCAGGCGCTGCCCGACGAGCACAGCGGGGTCCTCGCGTCGGTGTCGACGTGGACGGCTCCCGCCATCGAGGCGGCGTTGCGGGCTGCGGTCATCGACGGGCTCGGGCTCAAGCCCAAGGTCGCCTTCACGCCGCTGCGCACCGCAGTCTCCGGGCGCCGGATCTCGCCGCCGCTGTTCGAGTCCATGGAGATCCTGGGCAAGACGGCGACGCTGACCCGGTTGGACGCGCTGCGCTCGACCCTCTGAGGTGGCTGCGCAGGCGGTGCGGCGGTCGGCGATTTGGGCACTGGCGAACGCGCCCGCTAAGATCGTGCCTCGGTTCGCCTGAAGCCACGCCCTCGCGGCAACGGCCGATGGCATGCCCCATGGGGTATGGTGTAATTGGCAACACTGGTGATTCTGGTTCATCCGTTCTAGGTTCGAGTCCTGGTACCCCAGCCATCGCACCCGGCATTGACGCCGGGCGCGATTCGGAGAATGACCTCGCCGTGGCGTAAGGTTCTTCTCCGTTGCCCAGCCGCTTCCGAGCGGATGGGTGCAGCACGAGGCCCCGTTGTGTAGTGGCCTAGCACGCCGCCCTCTCAAGGCGGTAGCGCGGGTTCGAATCCCGTCGGGGCTACAACGCCCGAAGGCCCGGTCCACCAGGACCGGGCCTTCGGCGTGTCCGGCGTCGGTCCTTGACCGGTCGGGGTTCCACCCCTCGGCTGTCGCTCCCCGGCGGAACGATTCCGCTGTCTGCCCCGGAGGTCAGCGTGGACTCGGCACTCGTCTCGGTCGGTCTGCCCGCCGCCCTGGCCGTCATCATGTTCGGGCTCGGTCTCTCGCTGACCCCCGACGACTTCGCGCGAGTGGCGCGTCATCCCCGAGCGGTCCCCGTCATCCTCGCCACCCAGATCCTCGTCCTGCCGCTGCTGGGCTTCGCGATCGCCGAGGTTGCCGGCCTCGCTCCCGAGCTCGCCGTCGGGTTGTTGCTGCTCGCCGCGTCACCCGGTGGGACCACGGCCAACCTGTTCAGCCACCTCTTTCGCGGCGACGGCGCCCTCAACATCACCCTGACGGCCGTGAACTCGGTCGTCGCGCTCGTGACGCTGCCCGTGGTCGTCAACCTCGCCATCTCCCGCTACCTCGGCGACTCCTCCGGCGTGGGGATGCAGCTGGGCAAGACGGTTCAGGTCTTTGCGATCGTCCTCGTGCCGGTGGCCATCGGCATGCTCGTGCGGTCACGATCACCACAGTTCGCGGATGCCGCGGACCGGCCGGTGCGCATCGCCTCGGCCGTGTTGCTGTTCCTCGTCGTCGTCGGCGCGATCGCTTCGGAGGACAACGCTGGCAAGTACTTCGCGCAGGTCGGGCTCGTCATGACCATCTTCTGCGCCCTGTCCCTGACGGTTGGCTACGTCCTGCCACGGCTGCTCGGCCTCACCCCCGCGCAGTGCGTTGCGAGCGGCTTCGAGATCGGCATCCACAACAGCACGCTGGCGATCGCCGTGGCGCTCACGGTGCTGGGGAACACGACCATCGGCATCCCGGCCGCGGTCTACGGCATCGTCATGTTTCCCGTGGCCGCCCTCTTCGGGCTGGCGCTGCGCCGCTCGGGAGTGCTGGCCCGCACGGACGCCGGCTCACGCGGAGAGCCCGCCCTGCCTGACCGCTGAGGCCCATTGGCAGATGCGCGCGTCGAGGTCGCCGTCGCCGGTGGCTGCGTGGACGAGCCACGCGTCCGCGAGGTCGGCCTCGACCGGCCACCGGTTCTCCCAGGTCACGAGGCGCTCGGCCAGCAGGTCGAACACGTCATCACACAGCGCCGGGGCGAACACCGTGACCGGTGTCGATGCCCGGGTCAGGGCTGCGGCCCGCCGTGCCGCCATCGTGCCCCCGCCGACGACGATGGCCCGGCGGCCGGGCCTCGGGAACCCGAGCAGGCGGGTGCGGTCACGGGCGATGCGCTGGGCAGTGGTGAGGGACATGGGCGACCTCCTCGCGCGGCAGGCGGTTTCGGATGCCGTCACGATGCCGTCGCGGTGTTGCCGGGGTGGTGTCGCCGTGTGAACTCCCTGTTTCACGGGGGCCAGCGCAGCCCAGCCCCGGCCCGGCCGACAACTTCTCCGCCGTCACAGGGATGACGGGGTAGTTCAGATTCAGGCATGGCGGAGAAATATCTCCGACCGGGTGGAGCGTCTCCACCATCACTGGGATGACGGAGAAAGTTCAGCGGGTGAGGCGCTCCTCGTTGATGCTGCGGCCGCCTGCGAACCGACCGCGCAGGGCCGTGGATCAGCCAGGTGCTCTCACCCCGGGCCGCGCTGGATCAGCCACGTGTGGCTGGAGTGCAAGAAGTCGCGGGTTCAGGCGTTGTTCTGGGCGTCCTGCTGCGCAGCGTGGCGGGCGAGGACCTCGGTGAGCTTGTTCGCGCCGGCGATGACGGTCGCGGCGTGGAGCCGACCCGGCTGGCGCGACAAACGCTCGATCGGTCCGGAGATGGAGACCGCGGCGATGACCCGCCCGGAGGGGGAGCGCACCGGTGCCGACACCGAGGCCACCCCCGGCTCGCGCTCGCCGACGCTCTGGGCCCAGCCACGGCGCCGCACCCCCGACAGCGACGTCGCGGTGAAGGCCGCTCCCTGGAGGCCGCGGTGCAGGCGGTCCGGCTCCTCCCAGGCCAGCAGGACCTGAGCGGCCGACCCGGCGCGCATCGACAGCGCAGCCCCCACCGGGATGGAGTCGCGCAGGCCGACCGGGCGCTCCGCCGCGGAGACGCAGACCCGGTGCTCACCCTGGCGCCGGAACAGCTGGGCGCTCTCGTTGGTGTGGTCGCGCAGCGCGCCGAGGACGGGGCCAGCAGCGGCGAGCAGGCGGTCCTCGCCGGCGGCGGCGGCCAGCTCGCCGAGGCGGGGGCCGAGGATGAAGCGGCCCTGCAGGTCGCGGGTGACCAGTCGGTGGTGCTCGAGCGCGACGGCCAGCCGGTGGGCCGTCGGGCGGGCCAGGCCGGTCGCCGTCACGAGCTGGGCGAGGGTCGACGGGCCGGCCTCGAGGGCGCTGAGCACGATCGCCGCCTTGTCGAGCACCCCGACGCCACTGGTGTTGTCCATGTCTTGATATTAGCGTCTCATTGCCTGAGACGCACGTTCGTTGGCCATCTGCCCGTGCGAATCTCGACGGACAGCGATGGCGCCCGACGCGGGCGTCCGCATGCGTCGAAGTCGTGAGACCGCCGAGCGGCGGTCACGTCGTGGAGGTGGAGCAATGGCCGGAACTCTGGCCGAGAAGGTCTGGGAGTCCCATGTGGTGCACCGCGGGGAGGGCGAACCCGATCTGCTCTACATCGACCTGCACCTGCTCCACGAGGTGACCAGTCCGCAGGCGTTCGACGGGTTGCGCCTCGCCGGGCGCCCGGTGCGCCGGCCTGACCTGACCCTCGCGACCGAGGACCACAACGTCCCGACCACCCCCGGCCCGATCACCGACCCGGTGAGCCGGACCCAGGTCGAGACCCTGCGCCGCAACTGCGAGGAGTTCGGCGTCACGCTCTACCCGATGGGGGACGCCGAGCAGGGCATCGTGCACGTCGTCGGACCGCAGCTGGGGCTGACCCAGCCGGGCATGACCATCGTGTGCGGTGACAGCCACACCTCGACGCACGGGGCGTTCGGCGCCCTGGCCTTCGGCATCGGGACCTCCGAGGTCGAACACGTGCTCGCGACCCAGACCCTGCCGCTGAAGCCGTTCAAGACCATGGCCATCACGGTGGAGGGCGACCTCGCCGACGGCGTCACGGCCAAGGACATCGTGCTCGCCGTCATCGCGCGGATCGGCACCGGAGGTGGCCAGGGCTACGTCCTGGAGTACCGCGGGAGCGCCATCCGTGCGCTGTCGATGGAAGCCCGGATGACGGTGTGCAACATGTCGATCGAGGCCGGTGCCCGCGCCGGCATGATCGCCCCCGACGAGACGACCTTCGAGTACTTGCGCGGACGCGACCACGCACCGACCGGCGCCGACTGGGATGCCGCGGTCGCCGCCTGGAGCGAGCTGCGCAGTGACGACGACGCCGTCTTCGACGACGAGGTCGTCCTCGACGCCGCGGCCCTCACCCCCTTCGTCACGTGGGGGACCAACCCCGGTCAGGGTGCGCCGCTCGGCTCGTCCGTGCCGGACCCCGAGCTGATGCCGGACGAGAACGACAAGGCCAACGCCCGCCGGGCCCTGGAGTACATGGGCCTGGAGGCCGGCACGCCGCTGCGCGACGTCCACGTCGACACGGTCTTCCTCGGGTCCTGCACGAACGGACGCATCGAGGACCTGCGGGCCGCGGCCTCCGTGCTGGAGGGCCGTCAGGTCGCCGAGGGTGTGCGGATGCTCGTCGTCCCCGGATCGGCCCGGGTTCGGCTCCAGGCCGAGAGCGAGGGCCTGCACGAGGTCTTCACGGCCGCCGGTGCCGAGTGGCGCCTGCCCGGGTGCTCGATGTGCCTCGGGATGAACCCTGACCAGCTCGCGCCGGGGGAGCGCAGCGCGTCGACCTCCAACCGCAACTTCGAGGGGCGCCAGGGCAAGGGCGGGCGCACCCACCTCGTGAGCCCACTCGTCGCAGCAGCCACCGCCGTGCGCGGGACGCTGTCGAGCCCGGCCGATCTCGAGCCCGTGACCGCAGGGAGCAACTGATGGAAGCCTTCACCACCCACACCGGCGTCGGTGTGCCGCTGCGCCGCAGCAACGTCGACACCGACCAGATCATCCCGGCCGTCTACCTCAAGCGGGTCACCCGCACCGGCTTCGAGGACGGCCTGTTCGCCGCCTGGCGTGGCGATGAGACGTTCGTGCTGAACGACCCGAACTACGCGGCCGGATCGGTGCTCGTGGCCGGGCCGGACTTCGGGACCGGGTCCTCGCGCGAGCACGCGGTCTGGGCGCTGATGAACTACGGCTTCCGGGTCGTCATCTCCTCGCGGTTCGCCGACATCTTCCGCGGCAACAGCGGCAAGCAGGGGCTGCTGACGGCCCAGTGCAGCCAGGACGACGTCGAGCTGCTCTGGAAGCTGCTTGAGAACCACCCCGGCACCTCCGTCACCGTCGACCTGGTCTCACGCACCATCACCGCCGGTGATCTCGTGGCCCGTTTCGAGGTCGACGACTACACGCGGTGGCGCCTGCTCGAGGGCCATGACGACATCAGTCTCACGCTTCGTCACGAGGGTGATATTTCTACTTTCGAAGGTTCGCGTCCGATCTGGAAGCCGGCCGTCACCGGCTGAGCGTGCGAGCGTGGAACTGCCGCAATCGATTACCTCAAACCCTGCGTGCGGTCCTGTTCGGGCGCTCGCTGAGCGGCGTCCAACCTCGCCTGACAGCGTGCCGCTAGCGGTGGACGAGGGCGTTCGATGGCCCTACCGTCGGTGCCGGACCGGTCATTCGGCGGTCCACGATTGTGTTGCGCCCGGCGCGCTTTTCAGAGTTTGGGGTAAGTCCACGTGAACAAGGCAGATCTGGTCAAGGAACTGGAGTCGACGTTCGGCAGCCGCAAAGCGGCAGGGGAAGCACTGGATGCCGTTCTCGACACCATCATCCGGGAAGTGTCCCGGGGTGGGAAGGTGTCGATCACCGGTTTCGGCACGTTCGATCGGGTCGAGCGGGCACCCCGCACCGGCCGCAACCCGCACACCGGGACCTCGGTGCGCATTCCCGAGGTCAAGGCGCCGCGCTTTCGGGCCGGCACCGCGTTCAAGTCCTATGTCAAGGAGCCGCACACCCTGCCCAAGGACGGCACTGCGACCGGTCGCGCCCCGGCAGGCACGGCAGCGGCCAAGAAGTCGGCGTCCGCCTGATCTCACTGCCAGATGTCGGTGATCGTTCTGCCGCACCCGGTGCGCGGGTGTGTTTGGCTTGGCCCATGACCTCATCCCTCGTCGTCGACGGCGGCTCCCCGCTCGTTGGTGACATCGAGGTCAGGGGCGCCAAGAACCTGGTCTCCAAGGCCATGGTCGCGGTGATGCTGGCCGAGGAAAGGTGTCGCCTGCGAGGCGTGCCCGAGATCTCCGACGTGCAGATCGTCAGCGGCCTCCTTGAGCTGCACGGGGTCGTCATCGACTCCACCGATCGTGACGGTGAACTGGTCCTCGACCCGACCAACGTCGAACAGGCCCACATCGCCGACATCGACACCCATGCCGGCTCCTCCCGGGTGCCCGTGCTGCTCTGCGGCCCGCTGCTCCACCGCCTGGGCGAGGCGTTCATCCCCGACCTCGGGGGCTGCCGCATCGGCGAACGCCCCATCAACTACCACCTCGACGTGCTGCGCACCTTCGGGGCGGTGGTCGAGAAGCGCCAGGACGGCCTGCGCCTGACCGCGCCCAACGGACTGCACGCCGCTGACATCCACCTGCCGTACCCGAGCGTTGGGGCGACCGAGCAGGTGCTGCTCACCGCCGTGCGCGCCATCGGTCGCACGACGTTGCGGGGTGCCGCGATCGAGCCCGAGATCATGGACCTCATCGCCATCCTGCAGAAGATGGGCGCGATCATCTCGGTCCAGACCGACCGGGTCATCCTCATCGAGGGCGTCGACCGGCTCGGCGGGTTCGACCACCTCGCGATCCCCGACCGCATCGAGGCCGGCTCCTGGGCCTGCGCGGCGCTGGCCACCCGTGGTGACATCTACGTCCGCGGCGCCCAGCAGCTGCCGATGATGCCGTTCCTCAACGTCTTCCGACGCATCGGGGGCAAGTTCGAGATCGACGACGACGGCATCCGGTTCTGGCACCCGGGGGGCACGCTGAACTCCATCGCCATCGAGACCGACGTGCACCCCGGGTTCATGACCGACTGGCAGCAGCCGCTCGTCGTCGCACTCACCCAGACCGCGGGGCTCTCCATCGTCCACGAGACGGTCTACGAGAACCGGCTCGGCTTCACCGACGCACTCGTCGACGCGGGGGCGCACATCCAGACCTTCCGTGAGTGCCTGGGAGGCTCGCCGTGCCGGTTCGGGCGGGCGAACTACCAGCACTCTGCGGTCATCTCCGGCCCGACCCCGCTGCAGGCGGCGGAGATCACCGTGCCCGACCTGCGTGGCGGGTTCAGCTACGTCATCGCCGCCCTGGCGGCGCAGGGCCGCTCCACGGTGCACGGCATCGACCTCATCCACCGCGGGTACGAGCGCTTCTCCGAAAAGCTCGACAACCTCGGGGCCGTCTACAAGCTCCCCTGACGTCGAGCGCCCTGTCGCCGATCCCGGTCAGGGCTGCACAGCCGGGCACCCCAGCGTCAGTGGATGTCCTCGCCGGGCCCGATCCCGGTGATCCACACCCGGGTCGCCGCAGCCCCACTCTCGTCGAGTTCGATGCTCACCCGCTGGCCCACCCGCAGGTGGCGCAGCCCGCTGCGCTGCGCGGCGTCCGGTGGCAGGTCGACCTCCACGCCGTCGTCGAGCAGGGCCGAGCCGGAGCCGTCGTCGGCGATGCGGTGGATGGTGGCCTGCACACCGTGAACCGTAGCGCGAGCCAGTGCCCGGGTGGTGTGTGGGCCGAGCCCCAGCCGCACGGCCTGCGCGAGCGACCGGGCATCGTCGACGTCGACCCGCAGCCCCGGCAGGTCGAGGTCGAGCCGTACGTGCCCCAGGGCCTCGTGCGCCGCGGCGCTGCCGGCACCGAACGCCGTGCGCACCGCGGCCGTCGACTCGCCCTCGCGCACGGTCAGGGTCAACATCGCCGTGCCCAGGCCGTCGGCGTCAGGGACGACTGCTGCCGGATGCCGTCCGGCCGCCTCGAGCGCGACCCTCACGTCCGCGGCGCGCAGCGCCGGGTGGTCGCCCAGGACCACCGCGATGCGGGTCGCTCCGTCGCCGGCGGCGACCCGGCATCCGGCCGCCACCGCGGCATCCAGACCCAGACCGGGGTCGGGGACGAGCCGCGCACCACCAGTCGCGACCCACGAGGTGGCCGCGGGGTCCGAGGTCACGACGAGCACCGGCATCCCCTCGAGCGCCTCGATCACAGCGGCGACGGTGTCACGGGCGAACGCGTTCGCGAGGTCGCTGCGGGCGGCGCCGGGCAGGGCCAACCGGCTCTTGGCCTGCGGCCCGCCCTTGACCGGGACGACGGCCGCCCACTGCGGAACGAGATCGGGCACGCCCTGATCCTGCCAACACGTGGCGTCATGCTCGACATCGCCGCTGTCGCAGACCACAATGCGGTGACCCGCCCGCACGGAAGGCAGCGCGTGAGCATCCCGACGGACCACTCCAGGCCTCGTGCCTACCGCTTTGTCGTGGCCCTGCTGCGACCGCTGCTGATGATCTTCACCAAGCGTCGCTGGTCCGGTCAGGAGAACCTCCCGACCGAGGGTGGCTTCGTCGTCGTCACCAACCACTACTCCCACCTCGATCCGTTCGTCTTCGGGCACTTCCTCGTCGACCACGGCTTCTCGCCCCGGTTCCTCGGCAAGGTCGAGGTCTTCCGCATCCCTGTCGTCGGCTGGATCCTCACCAGGGCCGACCAGATCCGTGTGCACCGCGAGTCGGGCCGGGCCATCCACGCCTTCCGCAGTGCCGTCGAGGCCGTGCGGGCCGGAAAGGTCGTCGCGATCTACCCCGAGGGCACCCTCACCCGCGACCCCGACCTGTGGCCGATGCGGGGGAAGACCGGCGCTGCCCGGGTGGCGCTGGAGACCGGCTGCCCCGTCGTTCCGGTCGTCTCGTGGGGCGCCCACGAGATCCTCGGGCCCTATCGGCACTGGCCGCACCTGCTGCCGCGCAAGACGATGATCGTGCACGCAGGCCCACCGGTCGAGCTCGACGACCTGCGAGGCCTGCCGCTGACCGCCGAGGTGCTCCAGGACGCCACCGACCGGATCATGGCCGCCCTGACCACCGATCTGGAGGGGGTGCGCGGGGAGCGCGCTCCCGGCATCCGCTTCGACCCCCGCGCCGCCGGCGTGACCCCCATCGGCAGACCACGACCCCTCAAGGAGGCCTCATGACGAGCGCAGCGGTGTACGGCACGGGAAGCTGGGGCACGGCGTACGCGTCGGTGCTCGCGGATGCCGGCACGAACGTGACGATGTGGGGCCGCCGGCAGGAGGTCGTCGACCAGATCAATGCCGGCACCAACGAGGACTACCTGCCCGAGCTGCGCCTGCCGAGCACCATTCGTGCCACGAGCGACCCGTTCGAGGCCGCCGCTGGTGCCGACATCGTCGTGCTCGCGGTGCCGTCCCAGACGCTGCGCGCCAACCTCGAGGCCTGGGGATCGGTGCTGCCGTCGTCGGCGGCGATCGTGTCGCTCATGAAGGGGGTCGAGCTGGGGACGACCCGTCGGATGTCCGAGGTGATCTCGGAGGTCGGTGGCGTCGAGCCCGAGCGCGTCGTCATCGTCTCCGGGCCGAACCTGGCCCGCGAGATCGCCGTCAAGCAGCCGGCGGCCTCGGTCGTCGCGTCGTCGAGCGCGGCGATGGCCGAGCTCGTCGCCGCTGCCTGTGCGGCGCCGTACTTCCGCCCCTACACCGGCTCCGACGTGGTCGGGACCGAGATCTGCGGCGCCGTGAAGAACGTCATCGCGCTGGCCGTCGGCATGGCCGAGGGCCTGGGCATGGGCGACAACTCCAAGGCCTCGATCATCACCCGCGGCCTGGCCGAGACGATGCGCCTCGGGATGGCTCTCGGCGGGGAGGCCCCGACGTTCGCGGGGCTCGCCGGGGTCGGTGACCTCATCGCGACGTGCATGTCGCCGCTGTCGCGCAACCACTCGTTCGGGGTGCGCCTCGGGCAGGGGCTGGCCGTCTCGGAGGTCATCGCCGTCACGAAGCAGACGGCCGAGGGTGTGAAGTCGTGCACCTCGATCCTCGAGCTGGCGCGGCACACCGGTGTCGACGTGCCGATCATCGAGCAGGTCGACGCGATGATCCAGCACGACCGCAGCGCCCAGGAGGTCGTCTCGGCCCTGCTCTCGCGCCCCCGCAAGGCCGAAACCGCCTGACGCAGCGGTGAGGTGGAGGGTCAGGCCCGGTCGAGGGCCTGGCTCAGGTCGTTCCAGAGGTCGTCGACGTCCTCGATGCCGACCGAGAGCCGCACGAGGTTCTCGGGTACCTGCGGCGGTTCGCTCGGGATGCGGCGTCGCCGCTCCAGCTGGCTCTCCACCCCGCCCAGGCTCGTCGAGTACACCCACAGGTGCGTCGACTCGCAGAGTCGCTGCGCGGCATCCGCCCCGCCCGCGACCTCGATCGACACGATCCCGCCCCATCCCGGATGCCGTACGCGCGTCACCGCGCGATGGCTCGCCAGGCGAGTGGCGAGTTCACGGGCGCTGGCCTGGGCCCGTTCGACCCGCAGGTGCAGGGTGCGCAACCCGCGCAGTGCGAGCCAGACCTCCATCGGGCCGGCGATCGCGCCGTGCAGGGTGCGGTGGGTGACCACGCGCTCGTGGAGGGCCCGGCCGGCCGGTGTGGAGGCCGTGACGACGGCGCCGAGCAGCACATCGCTGTGCCCCGCGAGGTACTTGGTGACCGAGTGCACGACGACATCCGCCCCGTGCTCCAGCGGGCGCTGCAGCAAGGGGGTGGCGAAGGTGTTGTCGACGACCGAGAGCACCCCTTGGTCGTGGGCGGCGCCGAGCAGCCTCGGCAGGTCGGCAACCTCGAGCAGCGGGTTGGTCGGTGACTCGAGCCAGAGCAGGTCGGCGCCGTCGAGGGCTGCGATGACGGCGGCGGTGTCGGTGACGTCGACCCGGCGCACGGTGGCTGCCCCTTCGGCCTCGCGGGCTTCCAGGGTGGCGACGACACCGTTGTAGGCCGCGTCTGGGGCGACGACGGTGCCGCCGTGGGGGAGCAGGGACAGCGCGGCGGACACGGCGGCCATGCCGGACGCAAGGACGAGTGCGTCCCCGCCCTCCAGGTTGCCCAGGGCCTGCTCGAAGGCGCTCCACGTCGGGTTGCCCGAGCGGGCGTACATGACGTCGCCGCCGGCGTGGTAGGTCGAGCTGAGCACGAGTGGCGCGCCGACCTGCTGCCCCGGGGCAGCCTCCTCGCGGCCGAGGGCGACAACCCGGGTCGCGGGGGACAGGCGGTCGGTGTCGGGGTGCTCGGGCTGGCCGGGAGTCATCGTCACGGCGTCAGGGTATGCCGTCGCAGATCCGTACTCCCGATGTGAGCCCTTGCTCCCGATGTGAGTCCCTGCTCCCGATGTGCGCTGCTGCAAGGGCGCACCACTGGAGAAGCGATCTGCAACCGGAGCAAGGCCCAGCCATCCGGCGTACGGACCTGCATCGGGGCTGCGCCCGGGATCGGGCCCGCTCAGCCGATAGAGTCGACGGCGATGAGCACCGACCTGACCAGTCCTGCCCGTGACGGCGAGGGCGCGCCCCGCCGGATCCGCGTCGCCCTCGTCTTCGGCGGGCGTTCGTCCGAGCACGCGGTGTCGTGCGCCACGGCATCCAGTGTCCTGGAGGCGCTCGACCGCGACCGGTACGACGTCGTGCCCGTCGGCATCGCCAGGGACGGCCACTGGGTGCTCGCCCCCGACGACCCGGAGGTGCTGCGCCTGGCGTCCGGGCACACGCCCGAGGTCGCCACGGGTGCCCCCAGCGTCATCGTGCCGACCAGTGCCACCGACCGGACGTTCGTCGTCCAGGAGCCCGGGCGGCCGCCGCGCACGCTCGGCGAGGTCGACGTCGTCTTCCCGTTGCTTCACGGCCCGTTCGGTGAGGACGGCACGATCCAGGGCCTGCTCGACCTCGCGGACGTGAGGTACGTCGGGTCGGGGGTCACGGCATCCGCGGCGATGATGGACAAGCACGTCATGAAGGTGCTGCTGGCGTCTGCGGGGCTGCCGGTCGGCCCGTACGTCGTCATCACCGACAAGGAGTGGCGGCGCGACCGTGCCGCGGCGATGGATGCCGTGCACGGGCTCTCGTGGCCGGTGTTCGTCAAGCCTGCGCGGGCCGGTTCGAGCATGGGCATCACCAGGGTGTCCGACCCTGCTGCGCTGGAGGCGGCGATCGAGGCCGCCCGCGAGCACGACCCCAAGGTCGTCGTCGAGGCCGCGGTGGTCGGGCGCGAGATCGAGTGCGGCGTGCTCGAGGGGCGTGGCACCGAGGCGACCCGCACGAGCGTCGTGGGGGAGTGCATCGTCGTGCAGAACCACGACTTCTACGACTTCGACGCGAAGTACCTCTCCGCCGCGGACGTGCGGTTGGTGACCCCGGCCGAGGTGCCGGATGCCGTGTCGGCCCGTATTCGTGAGATGGCGGCCCGGGCCTTCGACGTGGCTGGCTGCGAAGGGCTGGCCCGGGTCGACTTCTTCCTCACCGAGACCGGCGACGTGCTGGTCAACGAGGTGAACACGATGCCCGGGTTCACCCCGAGCTCGATGTACCCGCGGATGTGGGCTGCCACCGGGCTGAGCTACCCCGAGCTCATCGACGAGCTCATCGCCCTGGCGCTGGAGCGCCGCACCGGGCTGCGCTGACCCCGGACTGCGCGGCCCTGTTGGCCGGGTGTGAGCATGGGCAGGTCGGGCATTGCCGGTTGGCAGGTCCGCTCAGCGGCAGGCCAGGCCGTTCTCGGGAAGGGCACGCACGGCATCCGAGAAGGCCGGGAGCAGCAGTCCCTCCGGCTCGTAGGTGCCTGGCACGAGCACCTCGAGCGCGGGATCGGTGCCGAACGACGTGAACCGGATGCCGTCACTCAACTCCTGGGGTATCCACCCCACGCCGTCCACCTCCAGGCACTCGACATCGGTGGGAGGTGCCGCTCCCACGCCACAGCGGGCGATGACCGCGGGGTCGCCCCAGGCCGCCACGGCAGGTGACGTCGGCGCGGTGTCGACGCGCGGCATCCCGGAGACCTCCGCGGGGAAGGCCGCCCCAGCCAGCTCGCAGGCGGGGGTCGAACCCCCTGCAGGCACCGAGACCTCGACCGCCGAGGAACATCCGGACAGCACGATGGCGGCCGCGCCGAGCGCAGCCGCCGTCGAACGGAGTCGGTACCGAATCAGACGTGCACCACGGTGCAGGTGAGGGTTCGGGTGATGCCCTCGACGTCCTGGATCTTGGCGATGACGAGCTTGCCGAGCTCGTCGACCGTGGAGGCCTCGACGCGGGCGATCACGTCGTAGGGGCCGGTGACGTCCTCTGCGAGGGCGACGCCCTCGATCTCGGAGATCGACGCAGCGACGGTCGCTGCGCGGCCGACGTCGGTCTGGATCAGGATGTAGGCCTGTACCACTTTCAGTGCCACCTCTTCGTGTCGGGTCTGTGCAGGTCGAGCCGTCGGACAGTGGCCGGTTGGCCGGGTTGGCCGGGTTGGCCCGGTCTGGCCGGAACGCCCGTCGTGACAGGCGCTGCCCGCACGCTACCGTGCGAGGGGTCCCCACGTCTCCGGGAGGGTAGGTCACGGTGCGGTTGCGCGACACCAGCGAGGGTGAGCTCCTCGCCCGGATCTTCCCGATCTATGCCGGCAGCGGGCACGTCGACGAGGCCTCGGTGCCGGTCGGCCCGGGCGACGACGCGGCCGTGGTCGGCGCGCCCGGGGGCACCGTCGTCGCGACGACCGACTCGATGGTGCGCGGCCTGGACTGGCGTGACGACTGGTCGAGCGCGCACGACGTCGGGGTGAAGCTCGCGGCCCAGAACCTCGCCGACATCGCCGCGATGGGTGCCGAGCCGACGGCCCTGCTCGTCTCGCTCGCTGCCGACCCCGACCTCCAGGTGTCGTGGGCGGAGGACCTCGCCCGCGGCATCGCCTCGCTGGCGTCCCGGGCGGGGGCGCCGGTGGTGGGGGGCGACCTGTCGGGGGCTCCGGCCGGGGTGGTCGTCGTGTCGGTGACGGCGCTCGGTGACCTCCGCGGTCGGGCGCCCGTGCGTCGTTGCGGGGCGCGCCCCGGGGACGTCATCGCCGTGTGCGGGTCGCTCGGCCTCTCCGGGGGCGGGCTGGCCCTGCTGCACCGGGGAGAGGGCACGCTCAGCGACGCCGTCTGGGACGAGCCGGGGTGCAGCGACGGTGGTGGGAGGGGGTCGGATGCCGGGTCGTCGCGGTCCGCGGCCGTCCGCGAGCTGGTGACCTATCACCGGGCGCCGGTGCCGCCGTGGCAGGCAGGGCCGCGCGCCGGCGCGTGCGGTGCACGTGCCCTCATCGACGTCTCGGACGGCCTGGTCACCGACCTGACCCGGATCGCCCGGGCCAGCGAGGTGGGGATCGACCTCGACGGCACGGTGCTGCGCGAACGGTTCGCCGCCGGGTCGCTCACGGTTGCCCTCGGCGAGCGTGAGGCCTGGCACCAGGTGCTCACCGGCGGCGAGGAGCACTCGCTCGTCGGGGCCTTCGCCGGCGAGGCGTCGCTGCCGCCGGACACCGACCGCCCGTGGGTCGTCATCGGCCGGGTGCTCCCGCTCGGGTCCGGCGGCCCCCACCTCACCGTGGACGGTGAGGTGCCGGGCGACGCGAAGGGCTGGGACCACTTCGCCCGCTGAACGGCATCCGCAACCCCCCGAGGACAACGAAAACGGGCGGCCCCCCAAGGGGACCGCCCGGTTCATGGTGCGTGAGGGGACCTCAGCGCTTGACCTTGCCCGCCTTGAGGCAGGAGGTGCAGACGTTGAGTCGCTTCGGGGTCACACCGGCGTCGCCGACGAGCGCCTTGACGCGCTGGATGTTGGGGTTCCAGCGACGCTTGGTGCGGCGGTGCGAGTGCGAGATGCTGTGCCCGAAAGAGGGTCCCTTGCCGCAGACGTCGCAGTTGGCAGCCACGGGTGTACTCCTGAGATGGTGTGATTGATGGTCTTCGGCGGCCCGCACGAGCAGGCGCGCAACCGGACAAGAGTAGCCGAGCCACGCCCGAGCAACCAAAACGCCTCCCCGCGGGCGTCGGCGGTGGCCGTTAGGGTGAGGCCGTGCTCGACGTCCTCACTGCTGCCGACGCCCGCCACTGGGCGCTGTTGACGCGTGCGGCGCTCGCGGCCCGGCGCACCGAGATCGACGCCCTCAACGTCTTCCCCGTGCCCGACGGCGACACGGGCACCAACCTCTACCTCACGTTCGACGCAGCCATCGACGAGGTGGTCGCCGTCCACGAGCGCGCCGGCATCCTCGGCACCGCCAGCCTCGTGCGCGAGTGCCACACGCTCAAGCGGGCGATCCTGCTCTCGGCGCGCGGCAACTCCGGCGTCATCGTCAGCCAGATCATCGGGGGCATCTGCGACGTCGTCATCGACGCCGGTGCCGATGTGGTCGACGCACCGCTGCTCGCTGCAGCCTTCGCCCGCGGGGCCGCCGCGGCCCGCGCGTGCGTCGCTCACCCGCAGGAGGGCACCATCCTCACCGTCGCGGATGCAGGGGCCGCCGCCGCCGTCGACGCCGCCAACCGCGGTGGGTCGCTGGCCGACGTCGCCCAAGCCGCCGTCGACGCCTCCCGTTCAGCCCTTGCGCGCACCCCCGACCAGCTCGAGGCGCTCGCCCGGGCCGGGGTCGTCGACGCCGGCGGGGCCGGGTGCGTGCTGATGCTCGAGTCGTTCCATCGCACCATCACGGGACGGTGGACCGACGACGAGAACACCCTGCTCTCGGCCGGCCCGGCCCTCCAGCGCCGCGACGAATGGCGCGCCGTCCCCGTGACCGTGACCGGTGCCGGTGCCGTCGGGGTGGGCGCGGTCGGTCACGAGGCCCTGCCCGGTCACGACCCCCTCGACCGCGAGGCCGACCACGGCGGCGAGGGAGCCGCCGGCGGCGACGGCCCGGCCTACGAGGTCATGTACCTGCTCAACGCCACGGACCCGGCGGCGGTCGAGACCCTGACCCACACCCTCGACGGGCTCGGCGACTCCCTCCTCGTCGTCGGCGGCCCTGACCTCTGGAACGTCCACGTGCACGTCGACGACCCCGGCGCGGCGGTCGAGGCCGGCATCGCCGCCGGACGCCCCGAGCGGATCCGCATCTCCCACTTCGCCACCCAGGCGCGCACCCGCGAACACCCCTCACCCATCGCCGTCGTGGCGTGTGCCGCCGGCCCGGGCATCGCGACCCTGCTGCGCGAGGCAGGTGCCACGGTCGTCCCGTCGGCTCCGGGCCGGCGCGCGTCGGCCGGGCAGCTGCTCGCGGCGGCCCGGGCCACGGGCGCACCGTCGGTGGTGATCCTGCCCGGCGACCGCGACACCCTCATGGCAGCCGGGGTCGCGGCCGAGGCCGCCATGGGCGAAGGCATCGACGCCCACGTCGTGCCGGCCCGCACGACCGTGCAGACCCTGGCCGCGCTCGCGGTGCTGGACCCTGCCCGCGCCGTGCACGCCAACGTCGTCGCGATGACCGGCGCGGCCGTCGCCACCCGCCACGGTGCCGTCTCCGTCGCGACCAAGGAGGCCCTGACCTGGGCGGGCGTCTGCCACCCCGGCGACATCCTCGGCATCGTCGACGGCGACGTCGCCTTCCTCGGCACCGAGATCGAGGTCGCGGCCCGTGAGGTGCTCGACCGGTTGCTGTCCGCCGGTGGCGAGCTCGTGACCCTCGTCGTCGGGGCCGACGCCGCACCCGGCCTCGGCGAACGGGCCGCGGCTGCCCTGGAACGCGACCGCCCCGAGATCGAGGTCCTCGTCCTCGACGGGGGGCAACCCGTCTACCCGCTGCTCATCGGGGTGGAGTGAGTTGGCGGTGACCTGACGTGGCGACGGAGTCGAGCAGGCTGGCACCGATCATCGCCACCGCGGCCAAGAAGTTCGCCACGGCCCGTGACATCCACACCGTGGGCGACCTGCTGGCGTTCTGGCCGCGCCGCTACCGCACCCGCGAGAGCGACCTCGGGTCGGTGACGCCGGGCGAGTTCCTCGTCGGCGTCGCCGAGGTCAAGAGCGCGACCACCCGGTCGATGAAGGCGCGCAAGGGCACCATGCTCAACGTCGTCATCACCGACGGCACGCACGACATCGACATCACCTTCTTCAAGGCCTGGGGCCACGAGAAGGTGCTCGTGCCCGGCGCACGCGGCATCTTCGCCGGGGTGGTCGGCACCTACAACAACCGCCTCCAGCTGACCCACCCGGGCTACACGATGCTCGACGACTTCGACGCCGGCGATCGCAAGGACCTCATCCCCATCTACCGCGCGGTCGGGTCGCTGCACACGTGGACCGTCACCGAGAGCGTGCGCCGCGTGCTCGACGTCCTCGACGAGGTGCCCGACCCGATCCCCGAGAGCGTGCGGACCACCCGCCGACTCGTCTCACGCACCCAGGCGCTGCGCGGCATCCACACCCCGAACTCGTGGGAGGAGGTCGAGCAGGCCCGGCGGCGACTGCGCTACGAGGAGGCGTTCGTCCTCCAGGTGACGCTGGCGCAACGGCGACGCACGGCATCCGGCCAGGTGACCCGGCCCCGCGCGACGAGGTCGGGGGGCATCCTCGAGGCCTTCGACTCCCGGCTGCCGTTCGAGCTGACCGCGGGGCAGCGCGAGGTCGGTGCCACGATGGCCGACGAGATGGCCCGCGAGGTGCCGATGCACCGGCTGCTCCAGGGTGAGGTGGGCTCGGGCAAGACGGTGGTGGCGCTGCGGGCGATGCTCGCCGCGGTGGATGCCGGGGGGCAGGCGGCGCTGTTGGCGCCCACCGAGGTGCTCGCCGGGCAGCACCACCGCACGATCACCACGATGCTCGGTGACCTCGCCGACGGGGGGATGCTCGGTGGTGCCGAGAACGCGACCCGGGTGGCCCTGCTGACGGGGAGCCAACCCACGGCGGTGCGGCGCCGGACCCTGCTCGACGTCGCCAGCGGTGATGCCGGCATCGTCATCGGCACGCACGCACTGCTCCAGGAGAACGTCGACTTCTTCGACCTCGCGCTCGTCGTCGTCGACGAGCAGCACCGGTTCGGGGTCGAGCAGCGCGACGCCCTGCGCGGCAAGGGTGTCGTGCCACCGCACGTGCTCGTCATGACGGCGACGCCGATCCCGCGCACCGTGGCGATGACGGTGTTCGGCGACCTCGAGACCTCGACCCTGCGAGAACTGCCGGCCGGGCGGGCCCCGATCACCACCCACGTGGTGCCTGAGGAGCGGCCGGGGTGGATGGCGCGCACCTGGGAGCGGGTGGCCGAGGAGGTCCGCGGCGGTCGGCAGGCCTACGTCGTCTGCCCGCGGATCGGCGATGACGGCACCGGTGACGGCTCGATCGAGGGCGTCACCGACGGTGCCGACCTGCGCGAGGAGGCCGTGCCCGACGACGACCCCGGTTCCGGTCACGCGGCTGCCTTGCCGCCGCGGCCGCTGAAGAGCGTCTACGCCGTGCACGAGGCCCTGCTCGAGCAGCCCGCACTGGCGGGGTTGTCGATCGGCGTGCTGCACGGACGGCTCAGCGCCGAGGACAAGGACGCCATCATGCGGCGGTTCCAGCAGGGTGACCTCGACGTGCTCGTGTCGACCACCGTCATCGAGGTGGGGGTCGACGTCGCCAACGCCAGCGTCATGGTCGTCATGGATGCCGACCGGTTCGGTGTCTCGCAGCTGCACCAGTTGCGGGGGCGGATCGGTCGCGGAGGCCATCCCGGCCTGTGCCTGCTCGTCACGGGCACCGATGCGGAGCCGGCGATGACCCGCCTGTCCGCCGTGGCGGCCACCACGGACGGGTTCGAGCTGGCCCGCCTCGACCTGTCGCAGCGGCGCGAGGGCGACATCCTCGGGGCGGCGCAGCACGGGCGGCGCACCCAGCTGGAGTTCCTGCACATCCTGGACGACGAGGACGTCATCGTCGATGCCCGTGAGGACGCCTTCGCGCTCGTCGCCGCAGACCCCGACCTCAACGACCACCCCGTGCTCGCCGAGGCCGTTCGCGCCCGGGTCGACGCCGAGCAGGCCGCCTACCTGGAGCGTGGCTGATGACCCGCATCATCGCCGGAACCCTCGGGGGCCGAACGCTGCGCACCCCGCCCGGATCGGGCACCCGGCCGACGAGTGACCGGGTTCGCGAGGCCCTGTTCAGCGCGCTCGACGCCCGCGGCGCCGTGGCCGGTTCACGCGTGCTCGACCTCTACGCCGGGTCCGGGGCTCTCGGGCTCGAGGCCGCCAGCAGGGGAGCGCAGTCGGTGCTGCTCGTGGAGTCCGACCGACGCGCGGCCGAGGTGATCGCGGGCAACGTGCGCGACCTGGGTCTGGGTCAACGGGTGCGGGTGTCGCGTTCGAGCGTCGACGCTGCGCTGTCGCGTGCACCAGGGGAGTTCGAGCAGGTCGACCTGGTGTTCATCGACCCGCCCTACGACGTCGACGAGGACGCCCTGGGTGCCGCGCTTGCCCGACTCGCGTCAGGATGGCTCGGCCCCGAGGCGCTCGTGGTCGTCGAACGGTCGAAGCGCAGCCCGGAGCCGACGTGGCCCGACGGGCTCGAACGGGACGGCAAGCCCCGCACGTACGGCGAGACCACGCTCTGGCTGGCCCGCCCCGCACCCTGACCCACCCGGCATCCGGCGTCGTCCTTCTCACGAAGTCGGATGCTCGGGCGCATTTCGGTCGGTGAATTGGTGACGATGGGTCCATGACTGACATCGAGATCCCCCGACCCACCTCCGGCGACGTCATCGAGCTCATCCTCGACGACCACCGCCTCTTCGAGAACCTGCTGCGCGAGTGCCGTCGCAGCGACACCGACCGCGCCGCCGCCCGCGAGGCCCTGGCTGAACTGCTCGTCGCGCACGCCGTGGCCGAGGAGGAGAAGGTCTACCCCGAGCTGCGCCGCGCCCGCGCCATCGGCGCCCACGAGGAGGAGCACGGCGAGGAGGAGCACGCCGAGATCAACGAGGCCCTGCTCGCGTTCCTGGAGGCCAAGGGCACCGACACCAAGAAGTACGACGCCGCCCTCGAAGAGCTCGCCACCGCCGTCAACCACCACGCGGGGGAGGAGGAGACCGACATCCTCAACCCGGCCCGTGAGGACCTGTCCATCGACCGCCGCGAGTCACTCGGTGTCGCCTGGGCGACGCGCCGCAACCAGTTGCTCGAGGAGGGCTGCGCCTCCGCCGAACAGGTGGCGGCCCTGATCGCAGAGGCGGTGGACGAGGGCGTGCTCGCTCCGGAGGAGGCTCGCGAGGAGGCCGACGCCGTCAAGGATGCCGCCAAGGAGAAGGCGAAGGAGATCGAGGAGGCCGCCAAGAAGTAGCGTGGGGGTGTGACCGACACCGTGCGCCGAGCCGTGTGCCCAGGCTCCTACGACCCCGTGACCCACGGGCACCTCGACGTCATCGCCCGGGCAGCGGCCCTGCACGACGAGGTCGTCGTGGCCGTGCTGCACAACCCGGCCAAGGCGGGGACGTTCAGCGTGCAGGAGCGGATCGCGTTCATCGAGCGGGGTGTCGCCGAGCGTCTCGGACCTGGCGCTGGTGCCGGTGCTGCCGACAACGGCACCGGCACCAGCGCCGCGGGCACGGTGCGGGTCGAGGCCTTCGCCGGCACGTTGCTCGTCGACGTCTGCCGAGACCTCGACGCCTCGGTGATCGTCAAGGGTCTGCGCGGCTCCGCAGACTTCGAGTACGAGCTCCCGATGGCGCTGATGAACCGCCACCTCACCGGCATCGAGACGGTGTTCGTCCCGGGCGACCCGGTCATGGCGCACGTGTCGAGCTCACTCGTCAAGGAGGTCGTGCGCTTCGGCGGCGACGTGAGCGGCCTGGTGCCGGACGAGGTGCGCGACGCCCTCGTCGACCGCCTGCGTGCCGACGGCTGAGTCACCCGCGCGCCACTCCGGTTTCCGCCCGGACATCGAGGGGCTGCGCGCGGTCGCGATCCTCACCGTCCTGGCCCACCACGCGGGCCTGCCCCTGCACGGTGGGTTCATCGGCGTCGACATCTTCTTCGTCATCTCCGGCTTCCTCATCACCGGGCTCCTCGTCACCGAGCTGTCGGACACCGGGGCGATCTCGTGGTCGCGGTTCGTCGGCCGACGGATCCGCCGCCTGCTGCCCGCCGCGGTGCTCGTCCTCGTGGTCACGGCGGCTTGGTCCTTCCTCGTGGTGCCGGGGCTGCGCCGGCGCGACATCGGGATCGACATCGCGGCGTCGGCGGCCTACGTCGTCAACTGGGTCTTCGCCCGGCGAGAGGTCGACTACCTCGCCTCCGACATCCGCCCCTCACCCGTGCAGCACTTCTGGTCGCTGGCCGTCGAGGAGCAGTTCTACGTCCTGTGGCCGCTGCTGCTCATCGTGCTGGCCCTGGTCGTGCGGCGCCCGAGCCGCCGGGTCGTGCTGGGCGCACTCGGCGTGCTCGTCGCGGTCTCCTTCGTCTGGTCGATCTGGTTCTCGGACACCTCCCCCCGGCCGGCCTTCTTCACGACGACGACTCGGGTGTGGGAACTGGGGGTGGGGGCGATGCTCGCAGTGGCGCTCGCTGGGAGGCCGCGACCGGCATCCCCAGTTCGTGGCGCGAGGGTGCTCGGCTGGGCGGCCCTGCTCACCCTGGTGGCGGTGGCTTTGCTGCTGCCCGACGGCATCGACTGGCCGGGGGCCTGGGCGCTGCTCCCGACGGTGCCGACCGCGGCGCTGCTGTGGGTGGGCTGGCAGTGCGGCGGCGGGCAGGGTGCGGGCCGGGTGCTCGGGTGGCGGCCGATGGTGTGGATCGGTGGATTGTCGTACTCGCTCTACCTGTGGCACTGGCCGTTCATCGTGCTCGGGGAATGGACCGCGGATGCCGTGGGCACCATTCTCCCGACCTGGGGAAAGGCGGCGCTCGCCGTCGCGTCGATCGGCCCGGCCTGGCTGTCGTGGCGCTTCGTCGAGACCCCCGTCCACCACGGTCCGTGGCTGCGCGAGCGCCCGCGGGCCCTGCTCGCGAGCGGGCTGGCACTGTCGCTGGTAGGGGTTCTCGCGGCCCTGCCGTTGCTGCCGCTGCGCTCACCATTCACCACGACGCCCCCGGACGGGGTGGTCGTCGTGGCCGATCTCGGGGCGGCCACCGTGGTCCCGGGGCGGCCTGTCACGGACGTCGACGACCCCGGCTGGGTGACGCCCGACCCCCTCGTGGCCGGCGAGGACCGGCCGGCCGCCGACGTCGATCGCTGCCAGGTCGACCACGCCGCCACCGAGCCGGTGGCCTGCACCTTCGGTGACCCGGAGGGCACGAGCACGATCGCGCTCGTCGGTGACTCCAAGGCGATGCAGTGGCTGCCCGCTCTCGAGGTGGTCGCGCTCGATCGCGGGTGGCGCATCGTCACCTGGGGCAAGTCGGCGTGTGCGTTCGCCGCTGCACCGGCGGCCGAGGCGGGGGTGGCCTACCCCGAGTGCGACGCCTGGAACGAGGCCGTGGTGCGCTCGCTCGAGCAGGACCCTCCGGACGTCGTGGTGACGTCGGGGGTTGCTCGCAGCGCGTGGGTGGGGGAGTCCACCGAGCGTGAACTGCTCGTTCAGGGGTACGCCGACCGCTGGCAGGAGCTCACGGATCGTGGCGTGCCCGTCGTCGTCGTCGGGGACAGCCCGCTCTCGCCGGACGACCTCGACATCTGCGCGGCCCGCCACCCGCGCGAGCTCCGGCGCTGCACCTTCGCGGCGCAGCCGGCGGTCGCGGGCAGTGGGTTGCAGGTGCAGCAGGATGCCGTGGCGCTCGTCGCCGCTGGCTCGGCACCGCAGGCGCAGGCCCGCTCCGCCGTCGAGCTGCTCGACCTCACCGCGTGGATCTGCCCGGGCGGCCAGTGCCCCGTCGTCATCGGCCACGTGGCGGTGCACCGGGCCGGCGACCACGTCACCGCCACGTATGCGAAGACGCTGGCGCCGCAGGTGGCTGCTGCCGTCGACCAAGCCCTGACCAGGGCCCCTCAATGAGTCGGTTTGGGTGCGGGGCCTGTGACCGGTAACCTTGACCCTCGGTCTGCGTCCGTGAGGCGTGGCCGAACCACACCGACAACACCCAAGGCTCATGACTCGACTCGACCCCCGGTCCGAGATGGTGCTCGACACCAAGCTCGTCGGCCGTCGTCCCGGGACGATGAGTGAGCTGACGCGTGAAATCGGTGCGCCGAGCGACTTCGGCACGGTCGTCATGCGCGTCGAGCAGGGCCAGCCCCTGACCCTCGACCTGCGCCTGGAGTCCGTCGTCGAGGGAGTGCTCGTCACCGGTTCGGTCCGTGGCACGGCGACCGGCGCCTGCGTGCGGTGCCTGGACCCCGTGACCCACCCGGTCGACGGGGCCTTCCAGGAGCTGTTCGTCTACGCCGAGCGCCACGCCCACCACCACGAGGTGGGGGACGAGGACGCAGCCGAGGAGTCGCGAATCGAGGACGGTCTGATCGACCTCGAACCGCTGCTCCGGGACACGGTGGTGCCTGCACTGCCGTTCCAGCCGGTGTGCCGGCCCGACTGCCCCGGGCTGTGCTCCGAGTGCGGCAAGCCGCTCGCGGAGGACCCGGACCACCAGCACGACCTGATCGACCCCCGATGGGCGGCCCTTTCGGCCCTGACCGAAAACCAGCCCACTCCGACAGAGAAGAGGACCTGACGTGGCCGTTCCGAAGCGGAAGATGTCGCGCTCCAACACCCGCTCGCGCCGCGCCAACTGGAAGGCGGCTCCCGTCGCCACGACGACCTGCCCCCAGTGCAAGTCGCTCACCCAGCCGCACGTTGCGTGCCCGTCGTGTGGCACCTACAAGGGCCGCCACTACGGCGTCGCCGAGCGCACCGAGCACCAGGGCTGATCGCTTCCCCATGGGGAGGGCGGCGTCCGCGCCCGGTGCACTGACACCGCCGCGCCCCGTCATCGAGCTGCTGGAGCACCTGGTCCAGGTGACCAGCAGCCCGGTCGACGAGGCGCTGCTTCAGCGTGCCCTGACGCACCGCTCCTACGCCTACGAGGCGGGCGGTCTGCCGCACAACGAACGACTCGAGTTCCTCGGTGACTCCGTGCTGGGTCTGGTCGTCACGACGACCCTGCACGACACCCACCCGGACACCAGCGAGGGCCAGCTGGCCAAGCTGCGCGCATCGGTGGTCAACATGCGAGCGCTGGCCGAGGTGGGCCGCACGCTCGGGCTCGGTGACTACGTCTTCCTCGGGCGGGGGGAGGAGACCACCGGCGGGCGCGACAAGGACTCGATCCTCGCCGACACCGTCGAGGCCGTCATCGGTGCCGTCTACCAGAGCGGTGGCATCACCGCGGCCACCGAGCTCGTGCACCACCTCGTCGACCCGCTGCTCGCGCAGGCCGTGACCCTCGGGGCCGGCCTGGACTGGAAGACTAGCCTGCAGGAGATCTCCTCCAAGCACGGGCTCGGATCTCCCGAGTACTCCGTGGTCGAGGAGGGGCCGGAGCACGCGAAGTGCTTCCGGGCCGAGGTACACGTCGGGGGACGGGTGCTCGGACAGGGCGAGGGCCGCACGAAGAAGGTGGCCGAGCAGCAGGCTGCGGCGCTGGCGTGGGGCAGCATCCGCGACGCCCACGAGGGGGCCTGACCCGCCGGTGCCCGAGCTCCCCGAGGTCGAGGTCGTCCGGCGAGGTCTGGCCGACCACGTCGTCGGACGTCGGCTGACCGAGGTCGAGTTGCGCGGCCACCGCGTGGCCCGCCGCCACGTCGCCGGTCCGGTCGACCTGGCCGACCGGCTCACCGGGCGCCGCATCGCGGCAGCGCGTCGCCGCGGCAAGTACCTCTGGCTCGACCTCGAGGACGCCGTCGGCCTCGTCGTCCACCTCGGCATGAGCGGGCAGCTGCTCGTCGAGGCGGGTGACGCCCCGGACGAGAGGCACCTGCACGCCCGCTTCCGGTTCGCCGACGACGGCCCGGAGCTGCGCTTCGTCGACCAGCGGACCTTCGGTGGCTTGGCGCTGGCCGACCTCGACGAGGACGGGGTGCCGACCTCGATCTCGCACATCGCCCGCGACCTGCTCGACCCGGAGTTCGACCGGGCCGCGGTCATCAAGGTCGTCAAGGCCCGCGACAGCGCCGTCAAACGCGTGCTGCTCGACCAGCGGGTGGCCTCGGGGATCGGCAACATCTACGCCGACGAGGCCCTGTGGAGGGCCGGCGTCCACGGCGAGCGGCCAGCCCACAGCCTCAGCAAACCGCTGATCGGCACGGTGCTCGACCACGCCGCCGACGTCATGCGCGAGGCCCTCGACCAGGGCGGGACGAGCTTCGACGCCCTCTACGTCAACGTCAACGGCGCCTCCGGCTACTTCGACCGCTCGCTCGCCGCCTACGGCCAGGAGGGTCGGCCCTGCCGCCGCTGCGGCACCCTGATCCGCCGCGAGCACTTCATGAACCGGTCGTCGTTCTCCTGCCCCCGTTGCCAGCCCCGGCCCCGGCCGCGTCGCCAGTCGTCCTGACGGCTCAGGGGCTCGGGAGCTCCTTGAGCACCACGGCCTTGCCGGTGCGTTCCTCCGACAGGTCGGCCAGGGCCTGGCGCACCGTCTTGGCGAACAGGTGCGAGCCCTTCAGGCTCGGGTGGATGCCGTCGCTCTGGAGCTGTCCGCTGGTGCCCTTCAACGCGGCATCCCAGTCGGCGAGGCGCACGTTCGGTCGACCCTCGACGAGTTCGCGCAGCGCCGCGTTGTCCTCTTCGGCGCGGGCGAACCGGCCGTGGACGGTCGTCAGCACCACCATGCGGTCCGGCCCGATGGCGTCGAGGGTCTTGCGCGCGACCGGCAGGTCGGTGCCGGCGTTCGTGCCCAGCACGATCACCACGGCGCGCCGCAGGGAGTCACCCTTGGCGGCGACGTACGTGGGCGCGGCGCTCCACTGGCGGTTGGACTTGCCGTCGACGCGGATGCCGGGCAGGTAGTAGCGCAGGGCGTGGATCGAGCCGACGGCCATGGAGTCGCCGAAGACGTCGATCTCCTTGCCCGACGGCATCGTCCAGTCGGCGGTCGTCGAGGCCGCCACGGCGGCGGATGCCGTGGGGCTGGGTGAGGACGAGGCGGCATCCGCCGTGGCGGTGCCCGGGTTCGCGGGCCGACGCTCGTCAGCCGAGGACGCCGTCGTGTCCTCGAGAGCGAGGGCGGCCTCGTTGGCCGTGATGAGCTCCTCGGTGGCGGTGCGCTCCGGCGCGGTCACGAGCACCACGGTGACGACCAGGGCGAGCACCAGCGCGAGACCCCACAGGACACGAGCGCCCCGGGGGCCCATCGCCCGCAGCCGGGCCAGGGCACGACCGGCGGTGCCGCGGAAGCCGTACCGGCGCACGGGCGTCTCGATGAACCGGTAGGACAGGTCCGCGATGACGAGGGTCATGACGACGCACCAGACGCGGGTCGCGAGGTAGGCCGGGCTGCCGGGTGCCACGGGAAGGTCAGCGCCGATGACGAGGAACACCGGCCAGTGCCAGAGGTAGATGCCGTAGCTGCGGGCACCGATCCAGCGGGCCGCGGGCAGTTCCAGAACCGCCTGGATGCGTCCGGGCCGCTCGACGACGACGAGCACGAGGGCGGTCGTCGCGAGTGAGGCGAGCAGGATGCCACCGCGGAACGTCCACGCCGAGGCCTCACCTGCCGTCGCCATCAGGGCGAGCAGGGTGACGAGCGCCGCCGCGGCCACCTGACGCCGGTGGGCACCCCACCACGGGGTGCGCGTCCACGCGCGGTGCGGAGCCGCCCACGCGAACGCCAGCGCCGCGCCGAGCATCAGCCCCATGACGTGGGTGTCGGTGCCGTAGTACGCGCGGGTTGGGCTCTGCGGGTCGACGTGCACCGCCATCAGCACCGCCGACACCACGGCCAGGCCCAACGCGACGGCAGCCCGGGCCTCGTACCCCCGCGTCACCCGCAGCAGCACCAGCACGGCGAGCGGCCACAGGAGGTAGAACTGCTCCTCGACGGCGAGGGACCACAGGTTCATGAACAGCGTGGGCGTGGTGGCTGCGAAGTAGTCGCTGCCCGCGGCCAGTTCGAGCCAGTTCGACGTGAACGTGAACGCCCCGAGCACCTGGCGCCCGATGCCGACGAGCAGGTCGCCCTCGGACAGGCGGGCGAGGAGCACGGATGCCGGGACGCACACCAGCAGCGCCGGCAGCAGGCGGCGGGCGCGGCGGGTCCAGAACCCCGGGAGGTCCAGCCCGCCGGTGACCGCGCGCTCGCGCACGAGGAGCGTGGTGATGAGGAACCCCGAGACGACGAAGAACACGTCGACCCCGAGGAACCCGCCGGGCAGCCAGGACGGGTCGAGGTGGAAGGTCAGGACCGCGACGATGGCCAGGGCGCGCAGGCCGTCCAGGCCCGGGAGCCGACCGGCCTTGGACGGCTCCTCGGCGGCACGCGCCGGTGCGGGCACGCCCGTCGTGGCGTCCCGTCCGCCGGGGCTGTGAGCCGTCACGGTGCTCATGTCGGTAACGGTAGGGGCAGGCGGTGACAGTGGTGCGGAGGCGCGCAGGCCTACGCTGGGTGTCCATGGACGACGATCAGCCCACGCGCCGCGTCACGGTGTTCGTGCGCGGGGACGTCCAGGGCGTCGGGTTCCGCTGGTGGGTGCGGGCCCGGGCCCTGGAACTGGGCCTGACCGGGCACGCCCGCAACACCGCGGACGGGCGGGTCGAGGTGGTCGCCGAGGGTCCGGTCCCCGCTCTCGGTGCCCTGCTCACCCTGCTCTCCGAGCCGGTGTCCACCGCCGGGCGGCCGGGTCATGTCAGCACCGTGTCGGCCCCGCTGCGCGGTGACCCGCGCGGTGAGGTCGGGTTCCGCGAGCGGTGACGGGCGCTGCCAACCGGGCTCGACGGCATCCGGGGGGTGGACGGGGGAGCGCCGCGGAGGCCGCGGCTTCCTACGATGACGGCGTGAGCGACACCCACCCCGACCTCGCACGCCTGCGCTCGAGCATCGACAACATCGACGCGGCGCTCGTGCACCTGCTCGCCGAGCGCTTCAAGGCCACCCAGCAGGTCGGCGAGCTCAAGGCCGCCATCGGGATGCCCCCGGCAGACCCGGCCCGCGAGGAGCGTCAGATCGCCCGCCTGCGCGGCCTGGCCGACGAGGCCGGGTTGGACCCGCAATTCGCCGAGAAGTTCATCACCTTCGTCATCGCCGAGGTGATCCGCCACCACGAGGCCCTCGCAGCAGACCCCGACGCGGCCCAGAACTCCGTGGACCGGGCCTGACGCGGCGGTAGAGTCGGGCGGCAACCGGCTCCTGCCGAGCCTGCGCCACCAGACGGAAGCTGCGACGACACCGTGTACCTGAAGACGCTGACCCTCAAGGGGTTCAAGTCCTTCGCCTCGGCGACGACGATGCGCCTGGAGCCGGGCATCACCTGCGTCGTGGGGCCCAACGGGTCGGGCAAGTCCAACGTCGTCGACGCCCTGGCCTGGGTCATGGGTGAGCAGGGTGCGAAGAGCCTTCGCGGCGGCAAGATGGAGGACGTCATCTTCGCCGGCACCGCCGGACGCCCGCCGCTCGGCCGGGCCGAGGTCAGCCTCACCATCGACAACACCGACGGCGCCCTGCCGATCGACTACACCGAGGTGACGATCACCCGCACGATGTTCCGTGGCGGCGGCAGCGAGTACGCCATCAACGGCACGAACTGTCGGCTGCTCGACGTGCAGGAACTGCTCTCCGACTCGGGCCTGGGCCGTGAGATGCACGTCATCGTCGGGCAGGGCCAGCTCGACACCGTGCTGCGGGCCACGCCCGAGGAGCGTCGTGGGTTCATCGAGGAGGCGGCCGGCGTGCTCAAGCACCGCCGCCGCAAGGAGCGTGCGCTGCGCAAGCTCGAGACGATGGAGGCCAACCTCACCCGGGTGCAGGACCTCACCGGTGAGATCCGCCGCCAGCTCGGCCCCCTCGGTCGCCAGGCCGAGGCCGCCCGTCGCGCCGCCGTCATCCAGGCCGACGCCCGCGACGCCCGCCTGCGGCTGCTCGCCGACGACCTCGTGCAGCTCACCAGCCTGCTGGAGCAGGAGGTCGCCGACGAGACGGCGCTGATCGAGCGACGCACCGCCGTCGAGAACGCCCTCGAGGACGTGCGCACCCGCCTGTCCGACGTCGAGCGCCGGTCCGCCGAGGCCGCCCCCGAGCTCACCCGCGCCCAGGAGCGCTTCGTGCGCCTGCAGAGCCTGCGCGACCGGCTCGACTCCACCGGGTCGGTGGCTGCCGAGCGGGTGCGCCTGCTCTCGCAGGACCAGGAGCACGAGGCGACGTCCGGGCGAGACCCCGAGGAGTTGCGCGCGCAGGCCGAGCAGGCCCGCGCCGCCGAGGCCGCACTGCTCGCCGAGGTCGCCGCGGCCACGAGCGAGCTGGCCGCTGCCGTCACGGCCCGCCAGGAGCTCGAGGCGGCCTACGCCGCCGAGCAGGACCGCCTCTCGCGGCTGGCCAGGGCCGCCGCCGACCGTCGTGAAGGGCTGGCGAAGCTCGCCGGGCAGGTGGCGGCCCGGCGCAGCCGGATCGAGGCCGGTGAGGCCGAGATCGGCCGACTCGAGGCGACGGTGGCGGCAGCTCGCGCCCGTGCTGCCGAAGCCGAGCAGGAGTTCGCCCAGCTCGAGGGCGGGGTCGCCGTCGAGGAGGAGGGCGAGGAAGGGCTGGACGAGGCCTACGAGAGCGCCGCGGCGCGACTCGCCGAGATCGAGGAGCAGATCGAGGCACTCGTGGCGCGCGAACGCGACGCCGAGCGTGACCGCTCCTCCGCGACCGCCCGCATCGAGGCCCTCGAGCTCAGCCTGCGGCGCAAGGACGGAGCGGCCACCCTGCTCGCCGCCGCCGACGCCGAGCACGCCGTCATCGGCACCGTCGCGGCGTTGCTCCAGGTCAGCGGGGGCCACGAGGCTGCCGTCGCCGCCGCGCTCGGCTGGGCCTCCGAGGCGCTCGCCGTGCCCAGTGGCGAGCACGCGGTCCGCGCGCTGGAGTCGTTGCGCGAGACCAGCGGCGGGCGCGCCGCCCTGCTCGTCGGCACCACGGCATCCCCCTCGGATGCCGGGCAGTGGCCGGCGCTGGACGGTTCGGCGGTGTGGGCGCGCGACGTCGTGACCTCCCCCGCTGAGGTGCGGCCCGCGGTCGAGCAGCTGCTCGAACGGGTTGCCCTCGTGCCGACCGCGGCCCATGCCCTGGCGCTGGTGGCCCGCGGCGAGGGGATCACGGCCGTCACGGCTGACGGTGACGTCTTCGGCCCCGGGTGGGCCCGGGGTGGCAGCAGCGCGGGGGAGAGCCTGCTCGAGCTCCAGGCGGCCGTCGACGAGAGCCGGGAACGGCTGGATGCCGCGACCGCCCAGTCGGAGCAGGCGCGCTTCGCGCTCGTCGCGGCCCGGGAGGCCGCGAGTGCCGTCGCGACCGAGGTCGACGCGGCGCTGGAGGCCCTGCACGAGTCGGATGCCCGCATGGCCGCCGTCGCCGAGCGGCTCGGGAGCCTGGGCGCGGCGGTGCGCACGGCATCCGCCGAGGCCGAGCGCACCGAGCGGGCGATCGCCGTGGCGCGCGAGAACCTCGACCGCGACCGGGGAGAGCTCGAGGGCCTCTCGGCGCGCCTCGCCGAGGCGCAGCAGGCCCCGGAGCTGGAGTCGCAGGAACCGTCGACCGACGAGCGCGACCGGCTCGAGCTGGACGCCAGCCGCGCCCGCACCGCGGAGACCGAGCTGCGGCTGACCCTGCGCACCCGCGAGGAGCGGGCCCGTGCCCTCAAAGGTCGCGCCGACTCCCTCGAAGGGGCCGCCCGCAACGAGCTCGCCGCGCGTGAACGTCTGCGCGAACGGCGTGAGCGCCGCCGCCGCGAGGCCACCGTCGCCGAGAACGTGCGGGCAGCCGCCGTCTTCGCCGTCGCTCGCATCGGTGAGGCCCTGGCGCGTGCGACCACGCTGCGCGACACCGCGGAGGCCGAACGCGCCGAACGCGACCGGGCTGCGGTGGCGCTGCGCACCGAGCTCGGCACCGTGCAGGACGAGCTGCGCGACCTCACCGACACCGCCCACCGGGACGAGGTCGCCCGCGCCCGTCAGGTGGCCCGCATCGAGCAGCTGCAGGCCCGCGCCGTCGAGGAGCTCGGCATCGACCCCGAGGTGCTCGTCGAGGAGTTCGGCCCGCACCAGCTCGTCCCGCACGTCGTCGCGCCCGGAGAGGACCCGGATGCCGCCCCCGAGCCCGCGCCGTACGTGCGCGAGGTGCAGGAGAAGCGGCTGCGCAAGGCCGAGCGCGGGCTCGCCGCCCTGGGGCGGGTCAACCCGCTCGCCCTCGAGGAGTTCGCGGCGCTGGAGGAACGACACACCTTCCTTACCACCCAGCTCGAGGACCTCAAGCGCTCCAAGCGCGACCTGCTCGACATCGTCAAGGAGATCGACGAGCGGGTCGAGGAGGTCTTCACCGAGGCCTTCGCCGACACCAAGGTGCAGTTCGAGCGGGTCTTCGAGCGGCTCTTCCCCGGCGGGGAGGGGCGCCTCGTCCTCACCGACCCCGACAACATGCTGACCACGGGCATCGAGGTCGAGGCCCGCCCTCCGGGCAAGAAGGTCAAGCGGCTCTCGCTGCTCTCCGGTGGCGAGCGCTCACTGGTCGCCGTGGCCCTGCTCGTCGCGATCTTCAAGGCGCGGCCGAGCCCGTTCTACATCATGGACGAGGTCGAGGCGGCGCTGGACGACACCAACCTGGGGCGGCTCATCACGCTGTTCGAGGAGCTGCGCGACTCCAGCCAGCTCATCGTCATCACCCACCAGAAGCGGACGATGGAGGTCGCCGACGCCCTCTACGGGGTGTCGATGCGTGGCGACGGTGTGACGACGGTCGTCTCCCAGCGGATCAGGGACGTCGCCGCCACGGCCTGACGCCGAGTGGCTGCGCGACGGCGCCGGCTGTGCGCGACAGCGTCGCCGTCAGTTCCCGTGGGGCAGGGAGCCGAACGCGCTGAGCGGCCAGAACCGTCCGACGACGGGGCCGATCACGCGTTCCATCGGGACGAACTTGGCACACTCCTGCCCCTGGGTGACCCCACGGCATCCGACGACGGAGTCTGCCGACTGCGATCGGTGGTCACCGAGCACCAGGAGGTTCTCGCTCGGGACGGTGATCTCGGGGAAGCAGCGCACCGAGCGCGGTGAGGTCGTGCAGTCCTGGATGCCGGGTACGAAAGGGAGGTCCTCGAAGACGTAGGGCTCGGTGAGCGGTTTGCCGTCCACCGTCACGGCACCGACGTCGGTGCAGCACGCCACCCTCTGTCCGGGCGTGCCGATGACCCGCTTGACCGTGTACGACGTGCTGCTCGGACCGATGCCGGTGAGGTCGCCGAAGGCGCGGATCCCCTTCAGGAGCAGGTTGTCGGCCGGGGGGAGTTCCTTGGCCTGCCAGGTCTCGCCGTGGCCGAAGACGATGACGTCGCCGGCACGCACGTCGTCGTCGAGGCGGTTGACCACGATCCGGTCGCCGATCTGGAGGGTGTTCTCCATCGACTGCGAGGGAACCCCGAAGGGCTTGATGAGGAATGTCTGCACCAAGGCGACCGCGATGAGCGCGATGATCACCTCGGTGAACATCGGCAGGCTGCGCTGACGCTGCTTCTGGGCGGGCGCGCCCGCGGACTCGGAGGTCTCGCGGATGCCGGGGGTCTCGGGATCGCCGGACGGATTCGAGGGTTCGGCGCTCACGCGGTTACCCTAGTCCGACGTCGTGTGCTCGGGGGAGTCGGGGGACTCGGCCGTCGTGTCGTTTGGTGACGATTTGGCCACGGATGCCGGTGTGGTTTGTGTGGCCAGTGGGGCGTCTGGGACAGTTGTGACCATGGTCTCCGTCGTGCTCGGCATGCTGTTCTGCCTCGGTCTCGCCCTCGTCGTCATGGCACTGGTCGCCGTTCCCGCCCGTCGCGCCGGTCGCGACGTGCTCAGCGAGCGCGGTGAAGAGGTCATCGGGTCGCTGCGCGACCGCCAGCTCCTCAGCCGCTGACCGGCGCGACCGCCTGACGGTGTCGGCGTCGTGTGATTCGATGGGCGCCTTCGCCGACCCAGAGGAGCCAGCGCCGTGAGATCCGGAATCGACCCGAGCGCAGTCGACACGAACGTGCGCCCGCAGGACGACCTGTTCGCCCACGTCAACGGTCCGTGGATCCGGGCGACGCCCATTCCCGCCGACCGTGGCCGCTACGGCACGTTCGACGTGCTGCGCGAGACCGCTGAGCAGCACGTGCGCGAGATCATCGAGGAGGTCGCCGCGGGTGACCCACAGGGCGGCACCGTGGCGGCCAAGGTGGGAGACCTCTACGCCAGCTTCATGGACGAGGATGCCGTGGAGGCGCTCGGTGCGCAGCCGCTCGCCCAGGACCTGGAGCGGGCCGCGACCGTCTCGTCGCCGGACGAGGTGATGGCGACGTCGGGCGCCTTCGGGCGCGCCGGCATCCTCGGTCTCGTCCTGCCCTTCGTCAACACCGACGACCGTGACCCGAGCCGCTACGTCGTGTACCTCGAGCAGGCCGGGCTGGGCCTGCCGGACGAGTCGTACTACCGCGAGGAGCAGCACGCCGACAAGCGCACCGCCTACGTCGGGCACGTCGAGCGCATGCTGGCGCTCGCCGGCTGGCCCGAGCCCGCCGAGGCAGCTGCTCGGGTCATGGCGCTGGAGACCCGGCTGGCCGCCGGCCACTGGGACAAGGTGACCAACCGCGACCCGGTGAAGACCTACACCCTGCTCGACCTCGCCGGGTTGACGCAGCTGGGGCCGCAGATCGCCTGGCCCGCCTACCTCGAGGGCCTCGGTGCCCCGGCGGATGCCTTCGACGCGGTGGTCGTGCGCCAGCCCGACCACATCACGTCGGTGTCGGCAGCCCTCGCGCAGGAGCCGGTGCAGGCGTGGCGAGACTGGCTCGCCTGGCACGTGGTCCACGCCCACGCGCCCTACCTGGCCTCGGCCTTCGTCGAGGAGAACTTCGACTTCTACGGGCGCACGCTGTCCGGCGTGCCAGAGATGCGCGAGCGCTGGAAGCGCGGCGTCGGCCTGGTGGAGGAGGCCCTCGGCGAGGCCGTCGGCCAGCTCTACGTCGAGCGCCACTTCCCGCCGCACGCCAAGGAGGCCATGGTCGGGCTCGTCGACAACCTCGTCGAGGCCTTCCGGCGCAGCCTGTCGCAGGTGCCGTGGATGGGGGAGGACACCCGTCGCGAGGCCCTGGCCAAGCTCGGCCAGTTCACTCCGAAGATCGGCTACCCGCAGCGCTGGCGCGACTACGGGGCCCTCGAGGTGCGCGCTGACGACCTGCTCGGCAACGTCCGACGCGCGGTGGCGTTCGAGGTCGACCGGCAGTACGCCAAGCTCGGCGGCCCGGTCGATCGCGACGAGTGGTTCATGACCCCGCAGACGGTCAACGCGTACTACAACCCGGGCCTGAACGAGATCGTCTTCCCGGCCGCGATCCTCCAGCCGCCGTTCTTCGACGTCGATGCCGACGACGCCGTCAACTACGGCGGCATCGGGGCGGTGATCGGCCACGAAGTCGGCCACGGCTTCGACGACCAGGGCTCGCAGTTCGACGGCACCGGCACCCTGCGCAACTGGTGGACCGAGCAGGACCGCAGCGCCTTCCAGGCCCTCGCCGACGCCCTCATCGCCCAGTTCGACGAGCTCGAGACGCGCGACGCCCCGAGGCAGAAGGTCAACGGCGCCCTGACCGTCGGCGAGAACATCGGCGACCTCGGTGGGCTGACCATCGGGCACCTCGCCTACCGCATCTCCCTCGGCGACGAGCCGGCTCCGGAGATCGACGGGTGGACCGGCGACCAGCGCTTCTTCCTCGGGTGGGCACAGGTCTGGCGCGGTGCGGCCAGGGCTGCCGAGGCCGAGCGGCTGCTCGCCCTCGACCCGCACGCGCCGATGGACCTGCGGGCCAACGCCGTGCGCAACCTCGACGAGTTCCACGAGGCGTTCGGCGTCGGCCCGGGCGACGGGCTGTGGGTCGACCCTGCGCAGCGCGTGCGGATCTTCTGACGAGCGGGTGGCCCGGAGGTGACGGCATTCCGGTGACGGGATTCCGGTGACGGCATCCACCAAGCGGGGGTGACGGCACCCGCGCTGACGCGGACGTGTGGATGTCGCGCAGCAGTTCGGCGGGGACGCGGTAGTTCGGAGCGTGACCGGTAATTTCTGCGTGCGATCTGAAGTGGTGCGTCGGATCCGAAGTGGTGCGTTCTCGGCAGTTCCGCCGCCCAGAATTCGCCACGCGTGATGACAACAGGCCGCGCAACTCCGCCACGCGTGGTGACAGCAGGCCGCGCGGCAGGCGCAGCCCCGCCACAGAGTCCTGTGCGGGGGGCCATGGAGGGTCGTTGCGCCGCGCAAGCAATCCCTTGTCTGACGCAAAGACCCTCAGCGGTACCCCTACCGGGGACGCACCGTGGGCGTGTCGGATGCCGAGGGCCAGGAGCGCGGGTCAGCGCCCTTGGCCTCCCGCTCGTCGGTCCGGCCGGTCGCCAAGGCCCCCGCCGCGGGCCGGGTTCGGCGCTGCCGGTTTGGGGGGTGGTCGCCCGGCTGCGAGGATGAACGGGTGAGCGCCATCGACACCATGTGGGAGTACCTCGCCGTCGCCATCGGCATCATCGTCGTCTTCGGCGGTATCGCCGTTGGCCTGATGCGTGGCCGTGGAGGGCGGTCCAAGGAGCTTCCCCCGACTCCTCCGAGCAGCGCCCCCGGCGGGCCCGCCGTCGAGGTCGATGCGGCGCCGGAGGGCGCGGTCGGGACCATCGAGCGCCCGGCCCCCGACGTCCTCGAACCGGCCCTCGAGCCGGAGGTCATCACCCCCGAGCCGGTCCCGACCCCCACCCTTGATCGTCCCGATGCACCGGCCGGGCGCCTGCGCCGGCTGCGGGCCCGCCTCGCCCGGTCCAACAGCGCCCTCGGCAAGGGCCTGCTGGCCCTGCTGTCCGGTGGCAAGCTCGACGAGGCCGCGTGGGAAGAGGTCGAGGACACCCTTCTCGCCGCTGACCTGGGCGTGGCCGCGACGACCGAGCTCGTCGACTCGCTGCGCACCAAGGTCGCCGTCGAGGGCACGACCGACGAGGCCACCGTTCGTGCCTGGTTGCGCGAGGAGCTGCTGACCCTGGTCGACCCGACCATGGATCGGTCGATCGTGTCGTCGCGGGTCGACGGCCGACCGGCGTGCGTGCTCGTCGTCGGGGTCAACGGCACCGGCAAGACCACGACGGTGGGCAAGCTCGCCCGGGTCCTCGTCGCGCAGGACAAGGACGTCGTCCTCGGTGCGGCCGACACCTTCCGTGCCGCCGCCGCCGACCAGCTCCAGACCTGGGGCGAGCGCGTCGGGGTGCCGACGATCCGCTCCGACCGCGAGGGGGCCGACCCCGCCGCGGTGGCCTTCGACGCCGTCAAGGCAGCCGCCGAGATGGAGGCCGACGTCGTGCTCATCGACACCGCCGGGCGCCTGCAGAACAAGGTCGGCCTGATGGACGAGCTCGGCAAGGTCAAGCGGGTCATCGAGAAGCAGAGCCCCGTCGACGAGGTCCTGCTCGTCCTCGACGCCACCACCGGCCAGAACGGGATGCGCCAGGCCGAGGTCTTCTCGCAGGTGGTCGGCATCACCGGCATCGTGCTCACCAAGCTCGACGGGACCGCCAAGGGTGGCATCGTCGTCGCAGTCCAGCGCGGTCTGGGAGTGCCGGTCAAGCTCGTCGGGCTCGGCGAGGGCCCCGACGACCTGGCGCCGTTCGAGCCCGAGGCGTTCGTCGACGCCCTCCTGGACTAGGCCGCCGGGGGCAGCGAGCAGGCGGGGGTGCCACCGGGCAGGCGGTGCCGGTTCGCCGCGACCCACCGGTAGGCACGGGCTGCGAGGGCATTGACCCCCGGGGCCACGAGCACCACCCCGAGCGGGCGCACCCACCAGCGCGACGCGCGCAACGCGCGCGCGATGGCGACGTGACCGGCATCCGGGATGCCGTTCGCATCGACCCAGCGCACCGCCTCGTCGCACTCCTGCGGCGTCAGGCCCAGGGCGTCGAGATCGAGGTGCTGCCACGGCTGCACGGCGTAGTCGTCCGGGGAGCGCCGCAGGCGGCGCGTGATCACGCCGGCCGAGGTCGTGCAGAACGCGCAGTCTCCGTCGAACACGAGGACCGGCAGGGGCGCGGCGGCCGATGAGCGTGGAGCCATGGCCGTATCGTCCCACGGGCAGCTGGTCTCAGGATGCGAGACCTCTGGTCGTGTGAAACCGGATGCTTACACCCGCCGTCCTGATGCAACATCCCCGAAACATCCGGGGGCGTGAGGGGTAACGGACCGGGGTGATCGTTGACGGCATGAGCACACCACTGATGCCCCTGGCGGAGGCAGCGGAGACGGTCGACTACGCGGCAACGGCGTTCTTGATCCTCTGCGCCTCCCTCGTCCTCCTCATGACCATCCCCGGTCTCGCCCTGTTCTACGGCGGCATGACCCGAACCAAGTCCGTCCTCAACATGATGATGATGTCGTTCGGCGCGATGGGCGTCGTCGGCATCATCTACGTCCTGTACGGCTACTCGATGAGCTTCGGCAGCGAGAACATCGGCGGGATCATCGCGAACCCGTTCGAGAAGTTCGGCCTCGCCGGCACCGACACGATCATCAACCCCTTCGGCTACGAGGGCTACGGCAACATCCCCGAACTCGCGTTCGTCGGCTTCCAGCTGACCTTCGCCGTCATCACCGTCGCCCTCATCAGCGGCGCCGTCGCCGACCGGGTGAAGTTCTCCACCTGGATGGTCTTCTCCGCCCTCTGGGTCACCTTCGCGTACTTCCCGATCGCCCACATGGTGTGGGGCGGGGGCCTTCTCAGCGGTGCTGAGGGCGGCTTGGCCGCGGCGGTGTTCGGTGTGACCGACGGCGTCGCCAACGTCGTGCCGATCGACTTCGCCGGTGGCACGGTCGTCCACATCAACGCCGGTGTCGCCGGCCTGGTCCTGGCGCTCGTCGTCGGCCAGCGCATCGGCTTCGGCAAGGTGGCCATGCGCCCCCACAACGTGCCGCTCACCATGATCGGCGCCGGCCTGCTGTGGTTCGGCTGGTTCGGATTCAACGCGGGCTCTGAGCTCGCCGCCGACGAGACCGCCGCCCTCGTGTGGGTCAACACCACCGCCGCCACGTGTGCCGCGATGCTCGGCTGGCTCGTCGTGGAGAAGCTGCGTGACGGTCACGCCACCTCGGTCGGTGCGGCCTCGGGTGTCGTCGCCGGTCTCGTCGCGATCACCCCGGCCTGTGGCGCCCTGAGCCCCCTCGGCTCGATCATCCTCGGTGTCGTCGCCGGTGGCCTGGCCGCCCTCGCCGTCGGCCTGAAGTTCAAGCTCGGCTACGACGACTCGCTCGACGTCGTCGGCGTCCACCTCGTCGCCGGCCTCTGGGGCACCGTCGGTGCCGGCCTGCTCGCGACCTCCACCGGTCTGTTCTACGGTGGCGGTATCGACCAGCTCGTCGTGCAGGTGCTCGTCGCCCTCGCCACCCTCGTCATCTCGGGTGTCGTCACGCTGATCATCGCCCTGGCACTCAAGGCGACGTTGGGCTGGCGCGTCCCGGAGGATGTCGAGATCGCAGGCATCGACGGCTCCGAGCACGCTGAGTCGGCCTACGACATCAACTCTCGCGGTGGTCGGATGAGCGGTGGCCCCAGCGCCGCCCCCACTGGCGCCCCGGCCAAGAACCTCGAAGGAGCCCAGGCATGAAGCTCGTCACTGCCATCATCAAGCCCCACCAGCTCGACGAGGTGAAGGAGGCCCTCGAGGCCTTCGGCATCCAGGGCATGACCATCAGCGAGGCCCACGGCTACGGGCGCCAGCGCGGCCACAGCGAGGTCTACCGCGGTGCCGAGTACACCGTCGACTTCGTGCCGAAGAGCCGGATCGAGGTGCTCGTCGACGACATGGACTCCTCCTCCGTGGTCGACGTCATCCTCAAGGCCGCGCAGACCGGCCGCATCGGTGACGGCAAGATCTGGGTCGTCCCGGTCGAGGACGTCGCCCGGGTCCGCACCGGAGAGCGCGGCGTCGAGGCGATCTGAGCATGACGACCCCCTCGAGCGAGCTCAGCTCCAGGCGGCTCGACCTGGCCGGCACCCGCGACTTCGCCGTCGCGGGTGCCGGCCCGGCTCGTCGGGCCGCCCTCGCAGCCTTCAACCGCCAGTGGCTCGCCGATATCTGGGCGAACGCCACGGGCGGGAGCCGGATCGAGGGACTCGCCCTGGCCGCCGTCGGCAGCATCGGCCGCGGTGACGCAGGCCCCCTCAGCGACTACGACCTCGTCCTGCTGCACTCCGAGCGCTCACTGCCCGCCAAGGAACTGACGGCGCTCGCCGACCGCATCTGGTACCCGATCTGGGATGCCGGGGTGCGTCTTGACCACAGCGTCCGCACGGTGACGCAGTGCCGCCAGGTCGCGGCATCCGATCTCACCGCCGCTGTGGGGCTGCTCGACCTCGCCCCGTTGGCGGGGGACGAGCAGCTCGTCCTCGCGGCCCGCTCGACGGTGGCCCACGACTGGCGCGGCAACGCCCGCAAGCGGCTGCCCCTGCTGGTCGAGGCGGTGGCCGCGCGACACCAGCGACAGGGCGACCTCGCCCAGTCCATCGAGCCCGAGCTCAAGGAGGCCCACGGCGGACTGCGGGACATGACCGTGTTGTCCGCGCTGGCCGAGGCCTGGCTCGCCGACCGACCCCACGGCGGGGTCGATGCCGCCCAAGCCACCCTGCTCGACGTTCGCGATGCCGTGCACGTCGTCACCGGCCGGGGCCGTGACCGCCTCGGTCGCGAGGACCACGACGCCGTCGCCGCGCTCCTGGGTCACCAGGACTCCGACGACCTGTTGACGGCCGTCTCGCACGCCGGACGGGTGATCGCCTACGCCCTCGACGGCACCCTGCGCCGGGCCGGCCAGTCACAGCGCGCCAGGACCCTGCGCGTCGGGCCGCGCCGTCCGCAGATGACGCCACTCGGCCACGGGCTGTTCTCCAGCGACGGCGAGGTCGTCCTCGGATCCGCCCGGCTGGCCGAGGCCGACGCGGGGATGCCGCTGCGGGCCGGCGTGGTCGCGGCCCGCGCCGGGCTGCCGATCGCTCCGGCGACGCTGGACAACCTCGCCTCCACCTCACCCCTGCCCGACGCGCCGTGGCCGCCGTGGATGCGCGACCTCCTGGGCGACCTGCTCGCTGCTGGCCCCGGCCTCGTCGGGGTCTGGGAAGGGCTGGACCAGGTCGGCATCGTCGACCGGTGGATCCCGGAGTGGGCGTCGGTGCGCTCGCGGCCGCAGCGCAGCGCCGTGCACCGGCACACCGTGGACCGGCACCTCATCGAGACCGTGGTGCGAGCGGCGGGGCTCGTGCGACGGGTCTCGCGCCCGGACCTGTTGCTCGTCGCCGCGTTGCTGCACGACATCGGCAAGGTCCGCGGCGCCCACGACCACTCGGTCACCGGCGCCGAGCTGACCCGGCCGATCGTCACCCGGTGGGGGTTCTCGCCCAAGGACGTCGACACCCTCGTGCTGCTCGTGCGGGAGCACCTGACCCTCATCGAGCTCGCCACCCGGCGTGACCACCAGGACCCGGCCACCGTCGATGCGGCCATCGCCGCGGTCGGCGGCGATGGCGACGTCTTCGAGATCCTGCTGGCGCTGAGCGAGGCGGACGCGTCCGCGGCCGGGCCGGCGGCGTGGACCGACTGGCGGGCCACCCTGCTCGAGCAGCTGGCCGCTGCCGTGCGGGACCGGCTCGCCGGGCCGGCCCGGGTCGGGGTGCCCGTCGGAGTTGGCGACCCCGCGGTCGTCCCGTCGGGGGTGCTTGATGCCGGTGGGCTGGCCTCGGTGCGGGCGGGGGAACCCCACGTGCGCGTCATCGCCACCGGCGGGTCACACCGTCTCGACATCACCGATCTCGACCGGGTCGGACTGTTCGCCGACACCGCGGGCCTGCTCGCGGCCGAGAGCCACACCGTGCGCACGGCCATCCTGCGCACCGTCGACGGGATCGCCGTCAACGAGTGGCACGTCGAGTCCCCGAGCGGGGCGGTGCCGGATGCCGCGCGCATCGAGCGCGGGCTGGCTCGCCTCGCGCAGGGGGACCGTGGCCCCCTCACCACCTTGGACCGGCGTCGCGCCCACCACCCGCGGCCCTCGGGGCGGTCGTCGATCGGCACGCCGGGACAGGCGCGCGCGCTCATCGTCCCCGGCGCGAGCAGCGATGCCACCGTGCTGGAGGTGCGTGCCCAGGACCGGCCCGGCCTGCTCCACGAGATCGGCGCCGCCTTCGCGTCGGCCGGCATCTCGGTGCGCTCGGCCCACATCGCGACCTATGCCGGCCAGACCCTAGACACGTTCTACCTGACGGGGGCCGACGGGCTGCCGCTGCCGCCTGCCCGGGTCGCGCAGGCCGTCAGCCTCATCATCGACACGTGTGACGGCATCTGAACCCTCCAGCCCTCTCGGCGAATGTGGGTGAAGATCGTCGTCCAGCCGAGAATTTTCACCCACGTTCGCAGGAGGGGTGGGGGCGGTCGGTGTGGTGGCGGTCGGGGCCCGCTGGCATGAGCCGTTAGCCTTGACCGGTGTTCACCAGCCTCTCCGATCGCCTGACCGAGACCTTCAAGAACCTCCGCAGCAAGGGTCGCCTCACGGAGTCGGACGTCAACAAGACGATCCGCGACATCCGTCTCGCCCTGCTCGACGCCGACGTGGCGCTGCCGGTGGTCAAGGAGTTCACCCACTCCGTGCGTGAGCGCGCGCTGGGAGCCGAGGTCAGCGAGGCGCTGAACCCCGCGCAGCAGGTCGTGAAGATCGTCAACGAGGAGCTCGTCGGCATCCTCGGGGGGCAGACGCGCACGATCGCGTTCGCCAAGCAGCCGCCAACCGTCATCATGCTCGCCGGCCTCCAGGGCGCCGGCAAGACGACCCTGGCCGGCAAGCTCTCGAAGTGGCTCAAGGACCAGGGTCACACCCCCCTGCTCGTGGCCGCCGACCTCCAGCGCCCGAACGCCGTCACCCAGCTCGAGGTCGTCGGTGAGCGCGCCGGTGTGCCGGTCTTCGCCCCTGAGCGCGGCAACGTCTTCGGCCACGACGTCGTCTCCGAGACGGGTGAGGGCACCCGCAGCCACGGCGACCCGGTGGCAGTCTCGCGCGCCGGTGTCGAGCACGCGCGCCGGGCCCAGCACGACGTCGTCATCGTCGACACCGCCGGACGTCTGGCCATCGACGCGAACCTCATGCAGCAGGCCGCTGACATCCGCGCGGCGATCCAGCCCGACGAGGTCCTGTTCGTCATCGACGCGATGATCGGTCAGGCCGCCGTCGAGACCGCCCGGGCCTTCCAGGACGGGGTCGACCTCACCGGTGTCGTGCTGACCAAGCTCGACGGCGATGCCCGCGGTGGTGCCGCCCTGTCGGTCGCCTCGGTCACCGGCCGCCCGATCATGTTCGCGAGCACCGGCGAGGGCGTGAAGGACTTCGAGGTCTTCCACCCCGACCGGATGGCCTCCCGCATCCTCGACATGGGTGACATCCTCACCCTCATCGAGCAGGCCGAGAAGGCGTTCGACCGCACCCAGGCCGCGGAGATGGAGCGCAAGTTCCTCGCTGCCGAGGACTTCACCTTCGACGACTTCCTCCAGCAGATGGCGGCCATCAAGAAGATGGGCTCGCTGAAGTCGATCCTCGGCATGATGCCGGGCATGGGCCAGATGAAGGCACAGATCGACGCGTTCGACGAGCGCGAGTTCGACCGGGTCGAGGCCATGGTGCGCTCGATGACCCCGTTCGAGCGCAACCACCCCAAGCAGATCAACGGCTCGCGCCGGGCCCGCATCGCCAAGGGGTCGGGCACCAGCGTCTCCGAGGTCAACCAGCTGCTCGAGCGCTTCACCGACGCCCAGAAGATGATGAAGCAGCTCGCCCGCGGCGGCGGCATCCCGGGCATGCCGGGGATGCCGGGCGGCGGCTCCGGCCCGGGCAAGCGCGGCCGTCAGCAGGTGCCACAGCGCAAGAAGTCCAAGTCAGGAAACCCGGCCAAGCGCGCAGCCGAGCAGCGAGCGGCAGCCGAGCGCCCGGCATCCGGCGGCGGTGCCTTCGGTGCACCCGGCGCTGGCGACCCGGCGGCCTTCGACCCGGCAAGCCTGCCCAAGGGCTTCGAGAAGTTCCTGGGGCAGTGACCGGGAGCGAGTCGCTCTCGACGCTCGCGGTCGGCAGCGCCGGCCCGCGGGTGGCCTTTCTCCACGGACTGTTCGGGCAGGGCCGGAACTGGACCCAGATTGCCAAGGCGATCGCCGGCCCTGACGGTTGCGCCGCCCAGTGTTTGCTCGTGGACCTTCCCGACCACGGACGCTCGCCGTGGACGCAGCAGTTCTCCTACGAGACGTATGCCGGGCGCGTTGCCGGCACGCTGTCGGCCGCCGCGCCGGGGGAGCCGTGGGTGCTCGTCGGCCACTCGCTCGGCGGCAAGGTCGCCATGGTCACGGCCCTGACCAACCCCGAGCTCGTGCGCAGCCTCGTCGTCGTCGACATCGCACCCAAGGACTACGGCGACCTCGACCGCTTCGTGCACTACATCGAGGCGATGCGCTCGCTGCCGCTCGGCGAACTCACCGGGCGCGCCGACGCGGAGGAGCGCTTCGCGCAGGTCGAGCCGGATGCCGGGGTGCGCGGGTTCCTGCTGCAGAACCTTCGGCGTCGCGGTGAGACCTGGGGCTGGCAGGCCAACCTCGACCTCATCGCGGCGGACGCGGCGCTCGGTCAGGGCTCGCAGATCGCCGACTTCCCCGAGACCGGCGCCCCGCCGTACGAGGGTCCGGTGGTGTGGCTCGTCGGCGGCGACTCCGGCTACGTGCGTGACGAGGACACCGAGCAGATGCGGGCGCTGTTCCCGCGTGCGCGGCCGGTGGTCGTCAAGGGGGCGGGGCACTGGGTGCACTCCGAGGCACCTGAGGTCGTCATCGAAACGTTGCGCCGCGTGCTGAGGGCGCTACCCCAGCACTAGGGTCTGGGCATGGCTTCGGTCCTGCACCTCACCGGCCCTGTCCTGCTCGGCCCCGACGACGTCCGAGATCAGGCCTGGGTCCTCGGCGGCCGCATCACCTACGAGCAGCCGACCGGGGACCACGACGTCACCACCGTGCCCGGCTGGGTGCTGCCGGGCCTGGTCGACGCCCACAGCCACATCGGGCTCGACCGTCACGGGGCCACCGACGCGGCGACGGCGGAGCAGCAGGCACTGACCGACCGCGCCGCGGGTGCCCTGCTGCTGCGCGACGCCGGCTCACCCGCCGACACCCGGTGGGTGCAGGACCGCGAGGACCTGCCGCGGCTCGTGCGGGCCGGGCGGCACATCGCCCGAACCCGCCGCTACATCCGGGGCTACGCGTGGGAGGTCGAGCCCGAGCAGCTCGTCGACCAGGTGCGCATCGAGGCGCGCTCGGGCGACGGGTGGGTCAAGCTCGTCGGCGACTGGATCGACCGGGAGAGCGGGGACCTCGCGCCGTGCTGGCCGGCTGACGTGCTGGCGCAGGCGGTCGCGGCGGCCCACGAGGAGGGGGCCCGGGTCACGGCGCACTGCTTCGGGGAACAGTCACTGCGTGACCTGGCCGCGGCGGGTGCCGACTGCGTCGAGCACGCCTGCGGGCTCGAGCCCGACACCATCGACACGTTCGCCCGTCAGGGCATCGTCATCGTGCCCACGCTGGTCAACATCGACACCTTCCCGCAGATCGCCGAGCCGGCTCGCGAGAAGTTCCCCGACTACCACCGGCACATGATCGACCTGCACGCGCGCCGGTTCGAGACGATCGCGTCGGCGCGCGAGGCCGGTATCCCGGTCTACGTCGGCACGGATGGCGGGGGCTCGCTTCCGCACGGGCTCGTCGCCGACGAGGTCGCGCACCTCGGGCGAGCCGGCTTCACGCCGCAGCAGGCGTTGGATGCCGCGTGCTGGGGTGCGCGGTCGTGGCTGGGATGGCCGGGGCTGGGGGAGGGGGACGAGGCCGACCTCGTCGTCTACGCGGCTGACCCGCGGGCTGACCTCGGAGTGCTCGCTGCCCCGTCGCTGGTGGTGCTGCGCGGGATCGCCCACACCCCCTGACCCCACGCCCCTGAGACCTCCGAGCTGTGGGTCGAGAGTAGACGAATCGCCGCGAGCGGCAAGGGCCACGCGGCGATTCGTCTACTCTCGACGGGTTGTGGTGAGGGCGTGCTCAGGCGGGTTCGGCCGCGCCCTTGCGTGCGTCGTCCGTGGCGAGCTCTGCCTCGAGGTCGGCGAGCTCACGTTCGAGAGCGAGTTCGCCCCGGTAGGCCCGCACCGACCAGGCGACCGCGCCCGCCCAGACGGCGGCCAGCACGAGGTAGACGAGGGTGCGGGTGGAGTCCGAGGCGTCGATCCAGTCGCTGCGCAGCAGGGTGCGTGAGTTGGTGAGGACGATGACGCCGCCGACCGCTGAGCCGAGCACCCGGGGCGGGATGTGCCGCACCAGCCACGCGGCGATCGGGGCGGCGATGAGCCCACCGACGAGCAGCGCGACCACCCACGCGGTGTCGATGCCGGCCGAGCCCAGGGCCAGCAGGAACCCGGCGCTCGCGGCCACCGAGACGAGGAACTCGCTGGTGTCGATCGAGCCGATGACCTTGCGGGGCTCCAGGCGGCCGCTCGCGAGGATCGCCGGGGTCCCGACAGGGCCCCACCCGCCGCCGCCCGTGGCGTCGACGAATCCGGCCACCAGACCGAGCGGGGCGAGGAAGCGGCGGCGCAGTGGTTGGCCGAGGCGGTCACGACGGATGCCCTTGACGGTGAACCGAGCCAGCACGTAGACACCGAGCGCCAGCAGGATCAGCGACATCACCGGGGCGGCGACCGAGGTGTCCAGGTTGGACAGGAAGGTCGCGCCGGCGAACGCCCCGATGGCTCCCGGGATGCCGATCCGGGTGACGACCTTCCAGTCGACGTTGCCGAACTTCCAGTGCGACGCCCCCGAGGCCAGCGTCGTGCCGATCTCGGCGAGGTGCACGGTAGCCGAGGCTGCCGCGGGGTTGGTGCCGATGGCGAGCAGGAGCGTCGTCGACGTCACGCCGTACGCCATGCCGAGCGACCCGTCGACGAGCTGGGCGCCGAGGCCGACGAGGGCGAGGAGGACGAGCTTTCGCATGGGACAGGCTCCAAAGAGGTAATCCGACCGGACACGTAGGAGTTTCATTCAACGGCCCGTTATGGGTCAACAAAGAGAAAGTTATGTCTTGCATGGTGGATGCCGTTGCGCGGTCACCGGGTGGGGGAGGATGCCGTCGTGGACATCTCCGCTCGCGCCGAGTACGCCGTTCGCGCCATGCTCGCGCTCGCGCAGGCCAGCGCGGCCGGGGCGGGCCCGGTCAGTGTCGACACGCTCGCCCGTCAGCAGGACCTCCCGCGCAAGTTCCTCGAGGCGATCGTGGCCGACCTGCGCGGGGCCGACCTCGTGGTGAGCACCCGCGGAGCCCGCGGCGGGTACACGCTCGCGCGTCCGGCATCCGCAATCTCCCTCGGCGACGTGTTCCGTGCCGTTGACGGTCCGCTGGCGGAGGTGCGCGGCCTGCGCCCCCACGAGACGAGCTACGAGGGGGTGGCCCAGCACCTGCCGACGGTCTGGGTGGCGGTGCGGGCCAGCCTGCGCGAGGTGCTCGACGGCACCACGCTCGACCAGGCCCTCACGGGTGCCCTGCCGCCTGAGGTGACCTCCAGGGCTGCCGACCCCCTGGCGTGGCAGAACCGGTGACCGCGGCCCACGTGTGACGAGCCCAGTCCGCACGCCCTGCCCAGCGCCCACCCGGGCGTGGTCCGGACCGGGCGCGGCATCTGGCAGAATGGACGGCTGTACCCGTCCGGTCGCTGCCGTCTGAGCATCGCCGGACCGGACGCCTACACCGAGCCCCCGGCTCCCCGCGCGATCCGTGCGCGGTCTTGCCGCGCTCATCACGTACCAGGAGTGACCACCACCGTGGCCGTCAAGATTCGTCTCAAGCGCATGGGCAAGATCCGTGCACCGTTCTACCGTGTCGTCGTCATGGACTCGCGCACCAAGCGCGACGGCCGGGCGATCGAGGAGATCGGCAAGTACCACCCCACCGAGGAGCCCTCGCTCATCGACATCGACAGCGAGCGCGCGCAGTACTGGCTCAGCAACGGCGCCCAGCCGACCGAGGCCGTCGCCGCGCTGCTGAAGATCACCGGCGACTGGCAGAAGCACAAGGGCCTGCCGGGCACTGAGGGCACCCTGAAGGTCAAGGAGCCCAAGACCTCCAAGCGCGACCTGTACGAAGCAGCCCTGGCTGCCGCCGGCAAGGCCACCGCCGAGGACACCTCCGGTGCGACCACCGCCAAGAAGCGCGCTGCCAAGAAGGTCGAGGAGGCCCAGGCCGCCGAGGCCGAGGCCACCGAGGCTCCGGCTGTCGAGGCCGAGGCCACCGACGAGGCGAAGGCCTGACCGTGCTCGAAGAGGCGCTCGAGCACCTCGTCACGGGCATCGTCGACCACAAGGACGACGTGCAGGTGCGCCAGAAGGAGCTGCGCCGCGGCGAGATCCTCGAGGTGCGCGTGCACCCCGACGACCTCGGTCGCGTCATCGGCCGCTCCGGCCGCACCGCCAGCGCGCTGCGCACCGTCATGGGTGCGCTCGCCGGCGGGCGCCAGGTGCGCATCGACATCGTCGACACCGACCGGGGCCGCTGACCAGCGTCGACCTCCGTTCGTGAGTGCGGACGTGGTGGCCATGGCCTCCACGTCCGCACTCACGGCGTTTACCGCCCAGGACCCCACGACAGGATGGCCCCCGTGACCGAGCGCACCGTCGTCGCCCGCATCGGCAAACCCCACGGCCTGCACGGTGAGGTGACCGTCCAGCTGCACACCGACGAGCCCGAGCGCAGGCTCGCCGACGGTGAGGCCCTCGACACCGAGGCCACGAGCGGCTCCGGTGTGCCGCGCGTGCTCACCGTGCGGTCCACCCGGGTGCACAACGGCATCTGGCTCGTGGCGTTCGAGGAGATCCCCGACCGCACCGGCGCCGAGTCGCTGCGCGGAACCCGCCTCGTCATCGACGGCGAGGCAGCCCTGCCCGCGCAGGACGACGAGGACGTGTTCACCGAGGAGCAGCTGCGCGGCCTCACCGTCGTCGACCCCGAGGGCACGGTGCTCGGGCAGGTCGGCGGGCTCGAGCTCGGCGCCGCCCAGGACCGACTCCTCGTGCTGCTCCCTGACGGCCGCGAGGCCCAGGTGCCGTTCGTCACGGCCATCGTCCCGACGGTTGACCTTCAGGCCGGGCGCATCGTCGTCGACGCCCCGCCCGGGCTGCTCGACCTCGGGGTCTGAGCCCATGCGCCTCGACGTCGTCACGATCTTCCCCGACTACCTCGCGCCGCTGGATCTCTCGCTCATCGGCAAGGCGCGACGCGACGGCATCCTCGACGTCCACGTCCACGACCTGCGCACGTTCACCGACGATCGGCACCGCACCGTCGACGACAGCCCGCTCGGTGGGGGTGCGGGCATGGTCATGAAGCCCGAGCCGTGGGCGCGCGCGCTCGAGCACGTCGTGGATGCCGGGGCGAGCCAGGGTGCGCCGGTGCCGCACCTCATCGTCCCCGGCCCGGGTGGGGTGCCGCTCACCCAGGCGCTGGCCCACGAGCTCGCGCAGGAGCCGTGGCTGGCGTTCGCGTGCGGTCGCTACGAGGGCATCGACGAGCGCGTCTACGAGCACGCCGGCGAGCGGATGCCGGTCACGATCGTCTCGCTCGGCGACTACGTCCTCAACGGGGGAGAGGTCGCGGTGCTGGCCATCGTCGAAGCGGTCGGTCGGCTGCTGCCGGGGGTCGTCGGCAACGCCGAGTCCCTCGTCGAGGAATCACACGAGGACGGTCTGCTCGAGTACCCCGTCTACACCAGGCCGGCCGTGTGGGCCGACGGTGACGTGGTGCGCGAGGTGCCGCCGGTGCTGCTGTCCGGAAACCACGGCGCCATCGCGGCCTGGCGCCACGAGCAGCGCCTGGAGCGAACCGCCGCCCGCCGCCCCGACCTCCTGCCGACCTCGGCGACGACCGGGGCCCTGGCCGACCTCGACGTCCGGGTCGCCACCGCCGCCGACGCAGCAGAGCTGCGGGTGCTCCAGCTCGCGTGCTGGGTGCCCGAGGGTCGCGCGTCGGGAAGCTGGACCATCCCGCCGCTCGACGAGACGCTCGAGGAGGTGACCGCGGGCATCGGTGCGTGGGCGACGTATGCCGTGCGCACGGCATCCGAGTCCGGTGTGCCGGGGCGGTTGGTCGCCTCGGTGCGTGGCCGGGTACGCCCCGGTGACCCGAGCGTCTGGGAGACCGGGCGCCTCATGGTCGTGCCGGACCTGCAGGGGCGGGGTCTGGGCCGCGAGCTGTTGGCGCTCGCGGAGGCGGCCGCGCCGGCGTCGGTGACGACGTTCTGGATCAACACCGGGGTCGTGAGCACGGCCAACCAACGCCGCTACCGGCGCGCCGGCTACCGCCAGCTGCCCGGTGAGGGGTCGTTCCCGGGCACGGTCGACCTTCTCAAGCGTCGTCGCACCTCGTAGCGGCTAGGGCTGCAGTGAGCCTCGCAGGTCGGCGGGAAGCAGCCGGGCGCTGCCGATGAGGCGCTCGGCGACGACGGCCGTGGTCGTCTGCGCGGCCATGATGCCGAGCAGCACCAGCACCTGGGCCGCCGCGGCCTGCGCCGGTGAGCCGCCGCCGAGCAGCACGCCGATGAACGCACCCGGCAGGGTGACGACGCCTGCGGTGCGCACCTGGTCCAGGCCCGGGATGAGCGCCTCGGGCACCCGCCGGTGGATGACCTCGTGGACCGCCTGGGCTCGGGTGAGGCCGAGGGAGAGCCCGGCCTCGTACTGTCCCTTCTCCTCGCGAAGGGCGGCGAACGCCCGGCGGCACGTCAGGGTGTGCCCGTTCATGGTGTTCCCGGCGAGGATGCCGACGACCGGCACCAGGGCTGCACCCGTCGGCGGGACCGTGCGGGTCAGCAGGATGATCGCGATGACCGGCAGGAGCCCGGCGAGCATCGCCACGGTCGCCCACGGCCAGGCCGACGGCGCCTCGACCCGGCGAACGGTCGTCACGACCGCCACCGTGAACATCGCGATGAGCAGCAGGATCGACAGGGCCAGCGAGCGGATGACCGCGGCGATGACGAGCGCGGCGAGCGAGAGCTGCACGACGGCACGCACGGCCGCCACGACCGTCGACCCCGACGAGGGCAGGCGACCGACGCGGTACATCGTCACGGTGAGCGCCAGGAGCAGCAGCACGGCAAGGGCCACGGGCAGGCCGGGGTCGATCGTCACCCGACCACCGTATGCCGTGGGGCGGGCGCGGTCGTGCGCCACGGCATCCGCCGATTTCCCCGCGCACGCTCACCTCTGGCAGACTGGGCGGCTGCACCGCCGACACCATCGGCCCCCGCCACAGGGGGAGTGCCCGGACCTCGGTCCGACCAGCACGCGGCCGGGCGGTTGCACCCATCACATCACGCAGTACCGATCATGCACGGATGGCCTGTGGCAGCCCGTGGGAAAGCGACACCACGTCATGCAGCGTTTCGACGAGCTCGACTCCGTCTCCCTCAAGAGCGACATCCCGGCCTTCCGCGCCGGTGACACCGTCAACGTCCACGTCAAGGTCGTCGAGGGCACGCGCTCGCGCATCCAGGTGTTCAAGGGCGTCGTCATCCGTCGCCACGGTGGCGGCATCGGTGAGACCTTCACCGTGCGCAAGGTGTCCTTCGGCGTCGGTGTCGAGCGCACCTTCCCGCTGCACACCCCGATCATCGACCACATCGAGGTCGTGACCCGCGGTGACGTCCGCCGCGCCAAGCTGTACTACCTGCGCGACCTGCGCGGCAAGGCCGCCAAGATCAAGGAGAAGCGCGACACCCCCGTCGCCCGCTGACCAGATCTGGTCCTCCTTCGCGCCGTACCCAGCACCGCCGACTAGGCTCCGCGGGTGAGCGCACGACCCCAGGCTCGACCTGACGCCGACCCGGCAGTGGCCCCCGTGGCCGCGGCCGGGTCTCGTCGTCAGCGGCCACCCTTCGTGGTGCTGCTCGTCGCTGCCGTGCTGCTCACCGCGCTGGTGCAGGGCCTGCTCGTGCAGAGCTACTTCGTCCCCTCGGCCAGCCTGTCGCCGAGCCTGGAACCAGGAGATCGCGTCCTCGTGTGGAAGGTCAGCCCGGCACCGGCTGCCGGTGACGTCGTCGTCGTCGACACCACGGCGACCGCGGTGAACGACCGCGCCACCCCTGTCGACGACGGCCTCGCCGGCCGGGTGCTGACACCGCTGGCGAAACTGCTCGGCGTCGACACCGGGCGGCAGGACCACCTCGCCGTGGTGGGTGCTGCCGACGGCGACGAGGTGTCACTGGTGGCCCCGGTCACGGGTGCAGTTCCGGCGTCGGTGAGCCGAGACGACGTCGTCGGCACGGCCGTGCTGCGGGTGTGGCCGCTCAGCCGGTTCGGCACGATCGACACGGGTGCCGTGGGTGGGGTCGGTGCCGTGGCGGGGGTCGGTTCGTGAGCGCCCCCGACGTCAACGTGCCCGAGGACGCGGCGGATGCCGGTCGCGCACCCTCGCGCCGCCGGTCCGGGCCGCTCGCGGCGGTGGGCAGCGCGGTGCGCGAGGTCGTCGTCGTCATCGCCATGGCGTTGCTCCTCTCCTTCGTCGTCAAGACGTGGCTGCTCCAGGCGTTCTTCATCCCCTCCGGCTCGATGGAGGACACCCTGCTCGTCGGGGACCGGGTCATCGTCTCCAAGCTGACCCCCACCCCCTTCGCGATCTCGCGTGGCGACGTCGTCGTCTTCCAGGACCCCGGGGGCTGGTTGACCCTTCCCCCGCCGGTCGAGCGCTCGGGCGTCTCCGGTGCCGTGCACGACGCCCTCGTGTTCGTCGGGCTGCTGCCCGCGGAGTCCGAGGACCACCTCATCAAGCGGGTCATCGGCCTGCCGGGTGACCGGGTCTCGTGCTGCAGCGACGGTGGACTGCTCAGCGTCAACGGTGTGCCGATCAGCGAGCCGTACATCAAGCCCGGTGACGTCCCCAGCAGCCTCACCTTCGACATCACCGTTCCTCAGGGGCAGGTGTGGGTCATGGGTGACCACCGCTCCGACTCCGAGGACTCGCGCTTCCACGACCCGTCGGGCACGGGCGCCGACGGCGCCGTCCCCGTCGATGCCGTCACGGGGCGCGCGGTCGCCGTGGTGTGGCCGTTCAGTCGGGCAGGGTGGTTGTCGAACCACTCGTCGACGTTTGCGCCCGTGGGGGAGCCGGCCGATGCGCCGGCCAGTGAGCCGGCCGGCGCCCCGGCGGCCACGCCATGAAACGCACCCTGTCGCGGCGGCCCAGCCTGCGGGTCGAACGGGCCCTGCAACGCGAGGGGCACCGCGTGCTCGCCGGGATGGACGAGGTCGGTCGGGGTGCGCTGGCCGGGCCGGTCACGGTGGGCGTGGTCATCATCGACGAGACGTGCGGGACGGCACCCCAAGGGGTCAAGGACTCCAAGCTGCTCGTTCCCCACGCCCGCACGGCCATGGTTCCGCGTATCGAGCGCTGGGCGGTGGCCCACGGCGTCGGGCACGCAAGTGCCGCCGAGATCGACGACATCGGCATCATCGCCGCACTGCGGGTGGCGGGCGTGCGCGCCCTGGCCGAGGCCGGCATCCGGCCCGACCTGGTCATCCTCGACGGCAACCACGACTGGCTGACCGCCCCGCAGGACGTGGGGTTGTTCGCGTTCGCCGACGACGGGCCCGCGGCGACCCCTCCGGTGAGCACGATGATCAAGGCCGACCTGAAGTGCTCGTCGGTCGCCGCGGCCTCGGTGCTGGCCAAGGTTCGTCGCGACGCCATCATGGCCGGGCTGGGTGAGGAGCACCCCGCCTACGGTTGGGGCGAGAACAAGGGGTATGCCGCGCCCGAGCACCTCGATGCGCTGCGACGGCTCGGACCGTGTGAACTGCACCGGCGTTCGTGGCGGCTGCCCGGAGTGATGGACGATGATGGCGGGGTGGCGGCGGATGCCGCCGTGCCGGCTGACGCACCTGACCAACCTGATGCCCCTGATGTGAACGACCTGAACGCAATGAACGCTGTGGACGACCTGACGCGAGTGGGAGAGCGATGAGCTCGGAGGACCTCGAGAAGTACGAGAGCGCTGCGGAACTGGCGCTCTACCGCGAGTACCGCGACGTCGTCGGGCTGTTCAGCCACGTCGTCGAGACCGAGCGGCGCTTCTACCTGTGCAACAGCGTCGACGTGAAGGTGCGCAGCGACGGCGGCGAGGTCTTCTTCGACGTCACCATGCACGACGCGTGGGTCTGGGACATCTACCGACCGGCCCGCTTCGCCAAGACGGTGCGGGTCGTGACGTTCAAGGACGTCAACGTCGAGGAGCTCGCCAAGAGCGAGCTGGAACTGCCCAAGGGCAACTTCTAGCACGCACCACCGCGCCGTTGCCCGCGCGGTTGTGGGGGTGATCGTCCACAGGGCGGATCGCGGGACCGCGTTGTCCACAGGCTCTCGGATGCCGCTCGCATCACCGACCGCTGGCGGGTTGGCTCGCGCTCATGACGAGTCACGAACGAGCACCCGAGCAGCCAGACACCTCCGGCCCTGGTGATCGGCCAGCGACCCCGCAGGCGGTGGGTCTTGACGCGGCGGGTGCGCCCCCGCCGCGGAGCACGCTCGGGCGGGCGGGGGAGGACTTGGCGGTGCGCTGGCTCGTCGAGCACGGGATGCACGTGGTCGAGCGCAACTGGCGCTGTGAGCACGGCGAGATCGACATCGTGGCGCTCGATGGTGCCTGCCTGGTGATCTGCGAGGTCAAGGCCCGTCGCTCCCTGGCCTTCGGCGAACCGGTCGAGGCAGTCACCCACGCCAAGGCGGCGCGCCTGCGCCGGTTGGCCGCGCAGTACGCCCGCACCCACGACACGGGGGCGGCCGACGTGCGCGTCGACGTCATCGGCATCCTGTTCCGTGCGAACCGCCCGTCGCTCGTGCGGCACGTGCAGGGGGTGGGGTCGTGACCTTCGGCCTGGGGTTGACGCGTTCCGTGGTGCTGAACGGGCTCGACGGGGTGCTCGTCGACGTCGAGGCGCACATCGGTCAAGGGTTGCCGTACTTCGCTGTCGGCGGCACCCCGGACCCCGCCTGCGCTCAGGCTCCCGATCGGGTCAAGCCCGCCGCGGCGACGTGTGGGGTGCCGGTCCCGCCGCACCGCATCACGGTGAACCTGTCGCCGGCCTCCATCCCCAAGCGGGGCGCCGGCTTCGACCTGTCGATCGCGGTCGCGGTGCTGTCGGCGTCGGGGAAGATCCGTGGGGGCCGTGCCCGTGACGTCGTGCACCTCGGCGAACTGGCGCTCAACGGGCGGCTGCGCGGGGTTCCCGGGGTGCTGCCCGCGGTTCTTGCGGCGATGCGGGCGGGGGTGCGGCACGTGGTGGTGCCCCTGGAGAACGTCGGCGAGGCACAACTCGTCGACGGCGTCGTCGTGCACGGGGCGGCATCCCTGCGCGACGTCGTCGACTGGTACACCGCCGCGGAGGAGGGGGTGCCGCTGCCCCCGGCGCCTGCGCCGGGCCCACCCGTGGCGCCCCCACGCGGCGGGCCCGACCTCGCTGACGTCGTCGGTCAGGAGGAGGCCCGGCTGGCCATCGAGCTGTCGGCCACGGGCGGCCACCACCTGTTGATGTCCGGGCCGCCCGGTGTCGGCAAGACCATGCTCGCTGAGCGGCTCGTCACGGTGTTGCCGCCGCTCAGCCGCGAGGAGGCCCTGGAGACGCATGCCATTCGCTCGGTGACCGGCCAGATCGGGGAGGTCACCACGCTCGACCACACCCCACCGTTCGTCGCGCCCCACCACAGCGCCACCCTTGCCGCGATCGTCGGTGGTGGAAGCGGCGTCGCCCTCCCGGGGGCGATCTCCCGGGCCCATCACGGGGTCCTGTTCTTGGACGAGGCCCCCGAGTTCAAGACGTCGGTGCTCCAGACGTTGCGCCAGCCGCTGGAGTCCGGAGAGGTCGTCATCGCCCGGGCCCGGCAGATGGTGCGGTACCCGGCACGGTTCCTGCTCGTCCTCGCCGCGAACCCGTGCCCCTGCGGACGCTCCTACGGCAAGGGGGCCGACTGCACGTGCAAGCCGATGGAGATCCGCAACTACGGTGGTCGCCTGTCCGGGCCGTTGCTCGACCGGGTGGACCTTCAGGTGCACGTCCCGCCGTTGCAGCGGGCGGCCATCGGCGACGCGACGGGGGAGTGCAGCGCCGAGGTCGCAGTGAGGGTGGCCCGGGCCCGAGCGGCTCAGGCGCAGCGGTGGTCGGGGCGGGGGTGGGCCACGAACGGGCTCGTGCCCGGCCACGTGTTGCGCCGGGCGCCCTTCCGGCTGCCCGGTTCGGCAACGGCTTCGCTGGACCGCAGCCTCGACCGGGGGGCGGTCACGCTGCGCGGGTACGACCGCGTCCTGCGCGTGGCGTGGTCGGTCGCCGACCTGCACGGTCGGGACACCCCCGGGGCCGCCGACGTCGCGATGGCGCTCGGGCTGCGCAGTGGTCAGCTGGTGGCGGCATGACCGCGCTGCGTGAGTTCGCTGCCGAGAGGAGTGTTCGATGAGTGCCAGCACCATCACCAGCGCCGGGTCTGGGCGTCGGCCGAGTTCGCTGGAGCGTGACGAGCGGTGGGCCCGGGTGGCCTGGGCGTTCCTGGCCGAACCGCGCGATCCCTCGGTGGTCCAGGCCCTCGACACCTACGGTGCCGTCGAGGCGCTCGCACGCTTCCGGGCCGGGCAGCTGCTTGTTCGGCCCGGCGCCCTGGAGCGGCTACCGGACCTCGACGTCGACGACCTCGCGCACGCCGCTGATCGTCAGGGTGTTCACGTCGTCGTGCCCGGCGACGAGGGCTGGCCGCTCGGTGTCGACCGGCTCGACGAGCCGCCGTATGCGTTGTTCGTGCGGGGCTACCCCGACCTCGACACCCTCGTCGAACGGTCGGTCGCCATCGTCGGGTCCCGGGCGGCCACCGACTACGGGATGCGCACCGCCGCCGACCTGGCCGAAGGCCTCGGCACGCGAGGCTTCACGATCATCAGCGGCGCGGCCTACGGCATCGACTCGGCGGCCCATCGTGCGGCGCTCGCGTCCGGCGGGCCCACCGTGGCCGTCCTGGCCTGCGGTGCCGACCGGTACTACCCCGCAGCGCACCGCACCATGCTCAACGAGATCGCGCGCACCGGGGCCGTGGTCAGTGAGGTGCCCGTCGGGGCAGCGCCCTACCGCAGCCGCTTCCTGGCCCGAAACCGCCTCATCGCCACGCTGGCCCGGGCGACGGTCGTCGTCGAGGCCAGCCAGCGGTCCGGTTCGTTGACCACGGCCAGGCACGCGCGTGACAACCACCTGCCCGTCGGTGCGGTACCGGGCCCGGTGACGAGCATGGCGTCGGCCGGCTGCCACGCCCTCATCCGTGACACCGACGCGGTGCTCGTCACCGACGCGGCCGAGGTCGCCGAGCTCGCCGGCCGCATCGGCGAGGACGCACTGCCCGGGCTCGACGAGCTGGGCCGGCCACGGGAGCCGCAGGACGACCTCGACCCCGTGTCGTATGCCGTGTGGTCGGCGGTCCCGGTGCGCTCGGGTGCATCGCCGGAGAAGATCGCTGCTGCGGCCGCTGTGGACGCGCGCACCCTGATCGGCATCCTCGCAGCCCTCGAGGCGCTCGGGCTGGTGCGGCGAGATGCCGGCACCTGGCGCAAGGTGACCGCGCGCCGTGTTGCGGGTGTGACGGGTGGGGTGACACCGTGAGGCCGTGACCGTCACGTCGTCGGAGGCGCTGCCAGCGTTCGAGCGCCACCTGCGCGCCGAGCGGGGGCGGTCGGTGCACACCGTGCGGGCCTACCTGCGCGATGTGGAGTCGTTCTTGTCCGAAGCCGGCGTTGGCGACGACGACGGGTTGCGCGAGGTGTCCCTCGCCGACCTGCGCGCCTGGCTCGGGGTGCTCTCGCGTCGAGGCGCGGCCCGAGCCACCATCGCGCGCACCTCCGCGTCGCTGCGAACGTTCTTCGGCTGGCTCGAGCGCACCGGCCGCATCCCCACCGACCCCTCGCTGCGCCTCACCGCGCCGAGCCGGCACCGAACCCTGCCCCCGGTGCTCGCCAAACGATCGGCCACCGCGCTGCTCGACGTCGCCGAGGTGGCAGCCGATGACGACGACCCGGTCCACCTGCGCAACCGCGCCGCCCTCGAACTGCTCTACGCGACCGGCATCCGCGTCGGTGAACTCGTGGGGCTCGACGTCGACGACGTCGACCTGGCCAGCGACGTCCTGCGGGTCGTCGGCAAGGGCGACAAGGAGCGTCGCGTGCCCTTCGGCATCCCCGCTCGACAGGCCGTGACCGAGTGGCTCACCCGCGGTCGTCCGCGGCTCGTCGGGCCGCAGAGCGGGCCGGCACTCCTGCTCGGACGCCGAGGGCGCCGCGCCGACCAGCGGCAGATCCGATCGGTGGTGCACGACCTGCTTCAGCACGTGCCCGACGCGCCCGACCTCGGCCCGCACGGGCTGCGGCACAGCGCGGCGACACACCTGCTCGAGGGCGGGGCGGACCTGCGCATGGTGCAGGAGCTGCTCGGCCACGCCTCCCTCGCGACGACGCAGCTCTACACCCACGTGTCCGTCGAGCGGCTCAAGGCCTCGTACGCACAGGCCCATCCCCGCGCCTGAGCCCCAGCGCAGGCGGGTTCCTCCGGGCGGTCAGTGGAAGGGCAGCAGGATCACCCGACCGCCCGCAAGCAGCGGCAGCGGGTCGAGGTAGGTCTCACCCCGACGTGCCCCCAGGTGGAGGCAGCCTCGCGGGCCGCAGTGCCCAGCGGTGGCCTCGAGGGTGCCGATTCGCTGGCCAACGGTGACCACGCCACCAGCGGCGACGGAGGCCGTGACCGGCTCGTAGGTGCTGCGCAGCCCGTCCGCGTGCTGGATGCTGACCGTCCCGCGACCTGCGATCACGCCGGCATGAACCACCACGCCACCCTCGACCGCCAGAACTGCCACCCCCGCGGATGCCGTGAGGTCCAGGCCGCGGTGCCCCGCGCCGTATGGCGAGAGCGGCGCCACGAACGGGCGCGCCACCTCGGGTCGGGGCTGCACGGGCCACTGCCACCGCCGACGCTCACCGGCCGCCGGGGTGCTCTGCCCGGCACCCGCCACCTCAGCCCCGAGCAGCCCGACGACGGCGGAGGTCATGGCGTGGGTGCCGACGGCCGGCGCGCCGGGCGCGCTCACCCCCGCGTCAGGCGGTGCTGACGCGCTGACCGCTGCGGCGAGCACACCAGCCACAACGGCCAGGGCTGAGGAGAGGGACATGCACCCAGCCTGCCCAGTCGCCCCCGCCACGGCGAGACGCCGACGCAAGCCTGTGGACGGCATCCGGCCGGCCGCGACCCTGTGGACGACGACCCCGCCACGACCGCCCGGCCACGGTCAGGACGACAGGCGGCGGCAGGCCTCGTCGAGCACCTCGTCACGCTTGCAGAACGCGAACCGCACCAGCGTGCGCCCGGCCTGCGGGTCGTCGTGGAACACCGAGACCGGCACCCCGACCACCCCGGAACGCACGGGCAGCTCGTGGCAGAACGCCAACCCGTCGACGGCCCCGAGCGACGCGGCATCCGCGACGACGAAGTACCCGCCAGCGGGCACGGACACCTCGAGCCCGGCACCGCGCAAGCCGTCGACCAGCCGGTCGCGCTTGCCCTGCAACGACCTCGCCAACCCGGTGAACACCGATTCCGGCAAGCCCAGCCCGACCGCCACCGCCGGCTGGAACGGCCCCGACCCCACGTAGGTGAGGAACTGCTTGACGGCCCGAACAGCGGCCACCGCGGCAGCGGGCCCGCTCACCCAGCCGACCTTCCAGCCCGTCGTCGAGAACGTCTTGCCGGCTGAGGAGATCGTGAGCGTCCGCTCGGCCATCCCCGGCAGCGACGCCACTGACACGTGCTTCGCACCGTCGAACACCAGGTGCTCGTACACCTCGTCCGTGACCACCCAGACGTCGTGCTCACGGGCCAGCTCACACACGAGCTCGAGCTCGGCGCGGGTGAAGACCTTGCCCGTCGGGTTGTGCGGCGTGTTCAGCAGCACGAGGCGGGTGCGCGAGGAGAACGCCGCCCGCAAGGACGTCTCGTCGACCGCGAAGTCCGGGAAGCGCAGCACCGAGGTGCGGCGCACCCCACCGGCCAGGGCGATCGTCGCGGCGTAGCTGTCGTAATACGGCTCGAACGTCACCACCTCGTCACCGGGCGCCACCAGAGCCAGCACCGTCGCCGCGATCGCCTCGGTCGCGCCCACGGTCACGAGCACCTCGGTGCGCGGGTCGACCGACACACCCCGAAAGCGCGCCTGGTGCGCGGCGATGGCCTCGAGCAACTCGGGCACTCCCGGGCCGGGCGGGTACTGGTTGGCACCCCCGCGAATCGCCGCCACGGCCGCCTCGAGCACCTCGGGGGGTCCGTCGGTGTCAGGAAAGCCCTGCCCCAGGTTGATCGCGTCGTGCTCCGCGGCCAGTGCCGACATGGTCGCGAAGATCGTCGTGCCGAACGGTGTCAGCGCCGCGTTGCCGAGGGCTCGGGTCATGGGGGAGAGGCTATGCCGTGCGGCGTACCCTGCACCGCATGGACAGCCAGACCCTCGGCACCCTCGACGCCGTCGCCACCGCCGCCGCCGTGCGCGAGGGCCACGTCAGCGCCCGCGAGGTGGTGCAGGCAGCCCTGGCCCGCATCGAGGAGCGCAACGGCCCGGTCAACGCCTTCACCGTGGTCCGTGCGCAGGCCGCGCTCGCCGAGGCGGACGAGGTGGATGCCGTCGGCCCTCGCGCCGATCGTCCCCTCGCCGGCGTGCCCGTCGTCGTCAAGGAGGAGTACGACGTCACCGGCGACGTCACGTCTCTCGGTGGGTCCGGCAACTCCACGCCGCGCACCGCCGACAGTGAGGTGGTGCGCCGCCTGCGCGCCGCCGGGGCCGTGATCGTCGGCCGCACGACGATGCCCGAGTTCGGGCAGTTCCCGTTCACCGAGAGCGTGGCCACCGGAGTCACCCGCAACCCCTTTGACCTCGACCGCTCCCCGGGTGGCTCGTCGGGCGGGTCGGCCGTGGCCGTCGCGACGGGGATGGTCCCGGTGGCGCTCGGCGCCGACGGGGGCGGGTCGATCCGCATCCCGGCATCCGCCTGCGGGCTCGTCGGGCTCAAACCCACCCGTGGCCGCGTCTCCGTGGCACCCCTGTCGCAGCACTGGTACGGGCTCGTCGTCCTCGGCGGCATGTCACGCAGCGTGCGCGACAGCGCCCTGCTGCTCGACGTCATCTCCGGCTCGACCCCGGTCGACCGCTGGTCGGTGCCGCCGCCGCGCGAGCCGTTCGCGACCATGGCGGCCCGCGAACCGGGCACCCTGCGCATCGCGTGGAGCACCAAGAGCGTCACGCCCGGGGTCGACACCGACCCCGAGATCACCGCCGCCACCGAGCAGGTCGCCAGGGCGCTGGTCCGGCTCGGGCACCGGGTGCACCGCACGGCACCGCGCTGGCCGGTCGCGACCGACGCGTTCCTGCCGCAGTTCTACGGGGGCATGGCGGCCGAGGCGGGTCAGGTCGAGCACCCCGAGCGGCTCGAGCCCCGCACCCGGCAGACCGCGCGGCTGGCCCGGTGGGCGACGCCCCGGGTGGTCGAGCGCGCCATCCGCCGGGGTGAGCGGGTCGCCGCGGCCGTCGACGCACGCCTGCTCACCGACGCCGACGTCTTCCTCCTGCCGACCATGCCGAAGCTGCCCCCGCCGGTCGGCCTCCTGGACGGCATGGATGCCGTTCGCGCCCAGGTCGCGACCCTTCCCTACGTCGCCAACACCGTGCTCACCAACGTCTCCGGCCACCCGGCGCTGAGCCTGCCGGCGGGGCTGTCGGTCACCGGGCTGCCGATCGGGGTCCAGCTCATCGCCCGCCGCGGCGAGGAGGGCCTGCTCCTCGCCGTCGCTGCCCAGCTCGAGGCCTCGAGGCCCGATTTCTGGCCGGGGGTCGCGACCCCGTAGACTGGCGGGTGCGTCCGACTCCGGTCGGGCGACTTCGCGCGCCTTCTCACCGTCACCTGGACCACCACACGACGGGGCGCACCTTGGCAGTGCGGATGCCGCGGCATCCGGTGAGGTGCGTAGCAGGCGCCAGGCAGGAGCCCCGCACCTTCGCGCGGCATCCGACGAAACTGACCAACGCACAAGGAGAACACGGCATGGCCGTCGTCACCATGCGCCAGCTCCTCGAGAGCGGCGTCCACTTCGGGCACCAGACCCGTCGCTGGAACCCCAAGATGAAGCGCTTCATCATGACCGAGCGCAACGGCATCTACATCATCGACCTGCAGCAGTCGGTGACCTACATCAACAACGCGTACGAGTTCGTCCGCGAGACCGTGGCCCACGGCGGCACGATCCTGTTCGTCGGCACCAAGCGCCAGGCGCAGGAGCCGATCGCCGAGCAGGCCACCCGTGTCGGCATGCCGTACGTCAACCACCGCTGGCTCGGTGGCATGCTCACCAACTTCCAGACGATCTCCAAGCGGCTCACCCGCCTCAAGGAGCTCGAGGAGCTCGACTTCGACGACGTGGCCGGCAGCGGCTACACGAAGAAGGAGCTGCTCATCTTCAAGCGCGAGAAGGACAAGCTCGAGAAGACCCTGGGCGGCATCCGCACCATGGGCAAGGTTCCCTCGGCCGTCTGGATCGTCGACACCAAGAAGGAGCACCTCGCCGTTGACGAGGCCCGCCAGCTGGGGCTGCCCGTCATCGCGATCCTCGACACCAACTGCGACCCCGACGAGGTCGACTACAAGATCCCCGGCAACGACGACGCGATCCGTTCCGTCACGCTGCTGACCCGGGTCATCGCGGATGCCGTCGCCGACGGTCTCATGGCGCGCGCCGGTGGCCGCGCCGACGAGGACGTCGTCGCCGCTGACGAGCCCCTCGCCGAGTGGGAGCGCGAGCTCCTCGGTGGCGACGCTGCCGAGGCCGCTGCGGCTGCCGAGGCTCCCGCCGCCGAGGCTTCGGCCGCTGAGGCCGCCCCGGTCGAGGCCGAGGTTGCCGAGGCTCCCGCCGCCGAGGCCGAGGTTGCCGAGGCCCCCGCCGAGGAGGCCACCCCGGCCGCCGACGCGGACCAGGCCTGAGCCTGCCCCCTCGTCCCTGTCCGAACTGCTAGCTGAAAGAGCGATACCACTCATGGCGAACTACACCGCCGCTGACATCAAGGCGCTCCGCGAGAAGACCGCCGCCGGAATGATGGACGTCAAGAAGGCCCTCGACGAGGCCGATGGCGACATGGCCAAGGCCGAGGAGATCCTTCGCGTCAAGGGCCTGAAGGGTGTGACCAAGCGCGAGGGCCGTACGGCCTCCAACGGGCTGGTCACCGCCAACGCCGGCGCCGGCGAGGGCACCCTCGTCGAGGTCCTGTGCGAGACCGACTTCGTGGCCAAGGGTGAGCGTTTCGGCGCCCTGGCCGCGCAGGTCCTCGACCAGGCCGTTGCCACCAAGTCTGCTGACGCGCAAGCCCTGCTGGCCTCGACGCTCGAGGACGGCCGCACCGTCAAGGAGCTCCTCGACGAGGCCAACGCCACCATCGGCGAGAAGATCGAGGTCAAGCGCGTTGCCCGCCTCGAGGGCGAGCACGTCGTGTCCTACCTGCACAAGACGAGCCCCGACCTGCCCGCGCAGATCGGTGTCCTCGTCTCCACCGCCGGTGGCGACGAGCAGACGGCCAAGGACGTCGCGATGCACATCGCCGCGTTCAGCCCGAGCGTGCTCACCCGTGAGGAGATCGACGCCGAGACGGTCGAGAACGAGCGTCGCGTCGCCGAGGCCACCGCGAAGGAGGAGGGCAAGCCCGAGGCCGCCCTTCCGAAGATCGTCGAGGGTCGCGTGAACGGCTTCTTCAAGGAGAACGTCCTGCTCGAGCAGCCGTTCGCCAAGGACGCCAAGAAGACCGTCGCCAAGGTGCTGTCCGAGGCCGGAGCCGACGCGAAGGGCTTCGCGCGCTTCCGGGTCGGTAGCTGACCACGCACCGCGCCCCACGCATCACCGGATGCCGCCCGCTCACCTGAGCGGGCGGCATCCGCGCGTCGCGGGCCGGTTCGTCATCGACAGGGTGACGGCGCCGTGGTCAGCTGATGCGGCCCAGGGCCAGGGCGGCGTACGTGAGGGCGGCCACGGTCTCGCCGTCGGTGATCTCGCCGCGCGCCACCATGGCGAGCACCTCGCCCCACGGCACGCGGCGCACCTCGCTGATGCCCTCGGCCTCCTGCTCTGCCCCGGCCACGGGCGACAGGTCGGTCGCCAGGTAGACGACCTCGGGTGCGACGCAGACCCCGTTGAGGGCGTTCATCCGGCCGATCTCGCGCCACGTGCCCGCCTGGAGCCCCGTCTCCTCGGCAAGCTCACGCTGTGCCCCCGCGAGGGTGTCCGGGCCGTCGGACCCGCCGGCGGGCACCTCGACCGAGGGTCCGGTCGTGTGCCGGTCGACGGTCACGAGCACCACCTCGTCGTCGTCGGTCACCGCCACGACGAACACCGCCGGGTGCCGCAGGTGCACGACACCGTAGATGCCCTCGCCCCCGTCGGGGCGGATCACGGCATCCTCGACGACCTCGATCCACGGGTTGGCGTAGACGGTCTTCGATGCGGTGACGGGCCACATGGTCAGGCGTCCAGCACGCCTCGGCCGCTCACCGGCGGCCGGTCGCTCCACGGGAAGTCAGCCCGGGTGACGACTTCGCGCTCAGTCTCCATGGCGGCATCCTGCCAGCGCCGGACCTCGGGGCGCACGCCCACGACAGGCGGGAGCGCGGGCGGTGCGGGTCCGCGCGAACCCGGCGCGACGGCATCCGCCGTGGTTGCCGTGTCGAGTGCGTCATGCTCGCTGTGGCAGGATCGAGCGACTGCGAACCACCGCCGAGGAGGCCCCGTGACCACGCACGCCCAGACCCAGGCCGCACCGAATGCGTCGGGCGCAGCCTCGCCGCGACGGGTGCTGCTCAAGCTCTCCGGCGAGGTGTTCGGCGGTGGCAAGGTCGGCGTCGACCCCGAGGTCGTGCGCGGCATCGCCCGCCAGATCGCGGATGCCGTCCGTGAGGGCATCGAGGTCGCCGTCGTCGTCGGTGGGGGCAACTTCTTCCGCGGCGCCGAGCTCCAGCAGAAGGGCATGGACCGCTCTCGGGCCGACTACATCGGCATGCTCGGCACCGTGATGAACTGCCTGGCGCTGCAGGACTTCCTCGAGAAGGAGGGCATTGACACCCGGGTGCAGACCGCCATCACCATGGGCCAGGTCGCCGAGCCGTACATCCCGCGGCGCGCGATCCGCCACCTCGAGAAGGGGCGGGTCGTCATCTTCGGCGCCGGGGCGGGGATGCCGTACTTCTCCACCGACACCGTGAGCGCCCAGCGTGCACTGGAGTGCCGCTGCGACATGGTGCTCATGAGCAAGAGCGGGGTCGACGGGGTGTACGACGCCGACCCGCGCACCGACCCCGACGCCCGCAAGCTCGAGCACGTGACCTTCGAGGAGGCGCTGCGCACCGGCCTCAAGGTCGTCGACGCCGCCGCGTTCAGCCTCTGCATGGACAACAAGCTGCCCATGGTCGTGTTCGGGATGGAGGGTGACGGCAACATCACCCGTGCCCTGCGGGGCGAGCGCATCGGGACGCTGGTCTCCGCGGGCTGAGGCGCACGTCGCGCGGCGGTCACCGGGCGGCCCGCGACCCTGACACACTGGGACCAGACCCGCCGCGCCGGTAGCGCGGCATACCGAAGGAGAACCGCCGCAGATGATCGACGAGACCTTGTTCGAGGCCGAGGAGAAGATGGAGAAGACCGTCGAGGCCGCCAAGGAGGCTTTCGCCGGTATCCGCACCGGTCGCGCGCACCCCGGCATGTTCCAGAAGGTGCTCGTGGACTACTACGGTGCGCCGACCCCGCTCCAGCAGCTCGCGTCGTTCCAGACCCCCGAGGCGCGCACCATCATCATCAGCCCGTTCGACAAGAGCTCGATGCACGCCATCGAGAAGGCGATCCAGGTGGCTGACCTCGGTGTCAACCCGAGCAACGACGGCAACATCATCCGCTGCGTCATGCCGGTGCTCACCGAGGAGCGGCGTCGTGAGTACGTGAAGATGGCGCACTCGCAGGCCGAGGACGCGAAGGTGTCGGTGCGCAACGTGCGACGCAGCGCCAAGACGACCCTGGAGAAGCTCGTCAAGGACGGCGAGGTCGGTGAGGACGAGGGGGCGCGCGCCGAGAAGGAGCTCGAGGCCGTCACCAAGCGCCACGTCGACCAGATCGACGAGCTGCTCAAGCACAAGGAAGCCGAGCTGCTCGAGGTCTGACCTCGCACCACGACGATGACCGACGCCCCCGACCGCACCGCCGACGCCCCGGACGTCCCTGACGCACCTGATGCTCCGGCGGCGCCGGCCACCCCGAAGGTCGGGCGCGACCTTCGGGCAGCAGTCGGGGTGGGGCTGCTGCTCGGCGGGCTGGTCATCGGCACGCTCATCGTCGATGCGCGGGCCTTTCTCGTCGTCGTGATCGCCGCGATCTGCGTGGGGGCCTGGGAACTGCGTCGCGCCATCGCCACCAAGGGCATCACCATCCCCCTCGTGCCGCTGCTCCTCGGGGTTGCCGGCATGCTGGTCTCCGCCTACGCGCGCGGGGCCGAGGCGTTGGTCGTGACGTTCGGCCTGACGATCATCGGCATCCTCATCTGGCGGGTGGCCGACGGGGTCGCCGGGGCGGCTCGTGACCTGAGCGCAGCGGCCCTCGTGACGTTCTACCCCGTGTTCCTCGCCGGGTTCGCCGCCCTCATGCTCGCGGCACCTGACGGTCGCCAGCGCATCGTCGTGTTCATCCTCGTCACCGTCTTCTCCGACATCGGTGGCTACGCGGTGGGGGTCAAGTTCGGCAAGCACCCGATGGCGCCGTCGCTCAGCCCCAAGAAGTCGTGGGAAGGGTTCGCCGGTTCCGTGCTGTCGTGCGCACTCGTCGGTGCCATCTCGCTGCCCCTGCTCCTCGACGGCGTCTGGTGGGCCGGCGCCGTGCTCGGCGTCGTCGCCGCGGCCGCTGCCACCCTCGGTGACCTCATCGAGTCCAGCATCAAGCGCGACCTCGGCATCAAGGACATGAGCACGATCCTGCCCGGGCACGGCGGCCTGATGGATCGCCTCGACTCGCTCGTCGTCGTGGCCCCGGTCGCCTGGGCGCTGCTGCTGCTGTTCGTCCCGCTCGGCTGAGCGAAGCCCGCCCGGACCAGGGCAGCGCTGTCAGCGCGTGTCGCCGCCCTGCTCCACGGAGAGGATCGATCCGAGGTGCGGCCCGACGACGACGTTGAGCACGCCGTCCTCACCCCGGTGGGTCAACTGGCTGACGGCGCCGTCGTGCCAGAGGTAGGTGTGCGGGCTGAGGGGGCCGGGGCTGTCGCTGAAACCGAGCACGGCGAACCTCGGCATCAGGGTCAGGGCGTCCATGGCCGCAGTGGCCCCGTCGACGACCCGGAAGGCGAGCTGGTGGCGAAACGGCACCGCGAACACCACCCCATCGCGAAGGTCGGCACCGGGCTCGACCCGCTCGACGACGTCGGGCAGCACGAGCGCCAAGGATGCGGTGAACATCGACTCGCCGAGCACGCACCAGAACCAGTGGCCCTCGTGCTCGATCCGCTCGATCTGCAAGGGTTCCGTCGTGACCAGCGCCCGGGTGTTGCGGTGGGCCTGGTCGAGGAGTGCGGCCATGGGGCCGCGCTCGCGCAGGCGGTCCTCTGCGGGAGTGATCACCATGTCGGGGAGATCGACGACGGGCAGCGAGACCACCCCGTCGGCCCAGCTCAGTGCGTGGCCGAACGATTCGCGGCCGAGGGAGTCCAGCGAGCTCTCCTCGACCAGGCGCAGGTAGAGCTGGCTGCGGTACTGCTCGTCGGAGAGGGTGTCCGCCGAGGGGCGATCCGCGGCGAGCAGCGCACGGAAGTGACGACGGATCACCTCCGCCCACCCCTCGGGTGTCGGGTCGCTTTCGTTGTGCGCGACGGCGGCAACGTTCCACAGCCCCCACTCGAGACCGTCGTCGGTTTCCACATGGTCGGGGTGAACCGTGACCTCGTAGCCGTCCTCGGCCAACACCCGGCGCACCGTGGCGCGGAACTGCTCGGCCTGCGGCCGGGTGAAGAACGTCAGGTCGCTGTCCGGGGTGGTGTCCAGCGGTGGCGCCGGTTCGTTGCGCTTGCGCGAGAAGAGTCCCATTCAACTGCCCCTTGTCCCCAGGGAGGCAGCCCGGTGGTGCCTCGCCGTCAGCGTAGGCGTGATCGGTGACAGCACCTGCGAGAATCAACGCACCATGTCCGATTCCCCCGCGCCCTCCGAGTCCCCCGCACCCCGCCCGGCCCCCGGCCAGCTCACGTTCACCGCGCCCCGTCGGGGCAAGCCGCCGCGGCACCTGGCCGACCTCAGCCTCGAGGAGCGTCGCGAGGTGGCCGCCGCCCACGGCCACCCGGCCTATCGGGCGACACAGCTCTCGACGCACTACTTCGAGCGGCTCGTCGACCGGCCCGAGGACATGACCGACCTGCCCAAGGCCGTGCGCGACGACCTCGTCGCCGACCTCCTGCCCCCGCTGCTGACTCCGGTGCGCAGCCTCACCGCCGACCGGGGTGCCACGATCAAGCAGGTCTGGCGGCTGTTCGACGGGGCGCTGGTCGAGTCGGTGCTCATGCGCTACCCGAAGCGGGTCACCGTCTGCATCTCCAGCCAGGCCGGCTGCGGCATGAACTGCCCGTTCTGCGCCACGGGTCAGGAGGGGCTCACGCGCAACATGTCGGCGGGGGAGATCGTCGAGCAGGTCGTGGCCGCGGCCCGGTTGCTGCGGCGCGGCGAGCTGCCCGAGATCGGTGACGCCCTTGACGGCGCCGGGCTCGGCGACGAGTCCGAGGACGGTGCGGATGCCGTGGCCTCCGATGCCGCAGCCGCCGGTCCCAGCCGGGTGAGCAACGTCGTCTTCATGGGCATGGGCGAGGCGCTGGCCAACTACAAGGCGGCCATCGGAGCGATCCGGCGACTCACCGAGCCGGCGCCCTCGGGCCTGGGCATCTCGGCCCGGGGCATCACGATGTCGACGGTCGGGCTCGTCCCCGGCATCGACCGGCTCACCGCTGAGGGCATCCCGGTGACCCTCGCCCTGTCGCTGCACGCACCCGACGACGAGCTGCGCGACGAACTCGTCCCGATCAACACCCGCTGGAAGGTCGACGAGGCGCTCGATGCGGCCTACCGCTACCACGAGGCCACCGGGCGCCGGGTCAGCATCGAGTACGCCCTCATCCGCGACATCAACGACCAGGCGTGGCGGGCGGACCTGCTCGGCCAGAAGCTGCGCCAGCGCGGCCGGGGCTGGGTCCACGTCAACCCCATCCCGCTGAACCCGACCCCCGGGTCGAAGTGGACGGCATCCCGCCGAGGCGTCGAGCAGCAGTTCGTCGAGCGGCTGCGGGCGCACGGCATCCCGACGACCGTTCGTGACACGCGCGGGTCCGACATCGACGGCGCCTGCGGTCAGCTGGCTGCCGCGACCTCGGGAGCCCCCGAACGCGGCTGAGCGTCGTCGCGCGCGGTTCTGACGGGGGCCCGTGGCATCGCGGTGCTCGGTGCTCGGTGCTTGGTGCTCGGTGCTCGGTGCTGAGAGGGCGTCGGGGGGTGCTGTCAGGCGTCCTTGCGGCGCGCAAGGGATTCCTTTTCGGGCGCAAGGACCCCTGAAAGCACTGGTACCCGGGCTCACAGGTTCGACCGGTGCCCGCGAAACGTCCACCCTGGGGCGGCGCTGGTACCCGGGTTCACAGGTTCGACGGTGCCCGCGCAACGTCCACCCTGGGGCTGCGCTGGTACCCGGGCTCACAGGTTCGACGGTGCCCGGGCAACGTCCACCCTGGTCGGATGCCGGGGCTCGACAAGCGCCCTGCACCCTCGTACCCGCGGGTACGCTTGGCCGATGCACCGTCGCGCCCCGGCACTCCTGGCTGCCCTCGCCCTGCTCCTCGCCGGGTGCGGCAGCGAGGCCGACCTGCCGGCGAACCTGAAGTCCGCCGACACGCATGCGAGCACCCACGCCACCGCGCCGAGCGCCACGGTCGAGCCGGTCAAGGAGACGCCTCTGCGCAAGGGCGAGCGCTTCCAGGAGATCCGCCTCCCGGCGAAGTACACCCCGAAGGCCCCCGAGGGCATCGGCACCGACGACTACCGCTGCTTCCTCGTCGACCCCGGCTTCGACACCGACCAGCTCGTCAGCGGCATCCAGGTCCTCCTCGACAACGCACCGCTGGTGCACCACGTCGTTGTCTCCAAGGTCGAGCCGGAGGACGTCACCAAGGCCGAGAAGATCGACGCGCAGACCCCGGGCGAGGGCTGGACCTGCTTCGGTGGCGCGGGCATCTCGGGCATCGCCGGCGGCAACCTCGACAAGGCCGACTGGGTCGGTGCGTGGGCGCCCGGTGGGGGAGAGCGGGTCATGGCCGAGGACATCGGCATCCCGCTCAAGGCCGGCTCGCAGCTCGTCGTCCAGATGCACTACAACCTCCTCGCGGGCGACGGCGCCGATCGCAGTGCCGTGCTCCTGAGGCTGTCTGAAGCCAAGGGCAGCGACAAGCAGGCCCTGCAGACGATGCTCCTGCCTGCTCCCGTCGAGCTGCCCTGCCGCGACAACCGCACGAAGGGGATGTGCAGCCGCGCACTCGCGGTCGCCGACCTCAAGAAGCGCTTCGCCGAGGACCCCGCCACCGCCGACCTGCTGCACCTGCTCTGCGGGCCGCTGAAGACCGGGCCGGTGCAGAGCTGCACCCGACCGATCCGTGAGGAGGCGACGATCCGCGCCGTCTCCGGGCACATGCACCTGCTCGGGCGGGCGATCACGGTGGACGTGAACAAGGGGACGCCGAAGGCCAAGCGCGTGCTGGACATCCCCATCTGGAACTTCGACGACCAGGGCAGCATCCCCCTGGAGACCCCTCTCGACGTCGGTCCCGGTGACACCATCACGGTGACCTGCACCCACGACCAGGAGCTGCGTGACCTGCTCCCGGCGTTCGAGGGCACCAAGGACCGCTACGTCGCCTGGGGTGAGGGCACCACCGACGAGATGTGCCTGGGCATCGTCCTCAGCACCCCGCGCTGACGCCTGGAGCACAGGACGCCAACCACCCGTGGCGGGCGGTTGGCGGCTGCGTGTCGTGGTGTCGGCGCCCGGTGTGGGGTGACACTGGTGCCGTGAGTCTTCGAGACCTTCGGCTCCGCCGCGGCTGGAGCCAGGAGCACCTGGCCGAGGCCAGTGGTGTCAGCGTGCGCACCATCCAGCGCATCGAGGGCGGTCAACCGCCCAGTCCCTTCACCGTCGGTGCCCTCGCCACCGCCCTGGACGTCGCGCCCGAGGCCGTGGCCGGGACCAGTGCTCACCTGCCAGTCGATGACCGCCCGGCGAACGACGACGCACCACCGGCGCCGGCCCCGGAGCTGTCGTTCCCGGATGCCGTGCGACAGGCGGCCCGGCGTTGGGGAGACTTCGAGGGTCGGGCCAGCCGGTCGGAGTTCTGGTACGCCCTGCTTGCGGTGCTCGTGATCGTCGGGGCGCTCGCTGCGGTCGACGAACGCCTCGGCGCCGCTGCGCTCACCCTGTTCCTCATCCCGCTCGCAGCCGTGGGCTCCCGTCGCCTGCGTGACACCGCCCAGAGCCCATGGTGGTTGCTGTTCGTGTTCGCCCCGATGGGCTTCGTCATCCCGTTGACCCTCATGGCGATGCCGGGAAAGGTCTCCAGCACTGACGACGCCTGACCTGCGGGCCGGGCGACGGACTGCGCCCCCCGCAGGTCACGGGGCCGTGGCGTCCGACGAGGTGATCAGGGCCGCAGCCTCGGCGGGGGAGTCGACGAGGTGCAGCCGCCCCTGCATCACCCGCCCGCGGGCCAGGGCCTCGAGAGCAGGCCACACGGGGATCGTCTGCCTCCAGTGCTGGGAGCCGACAAGCACGAGAGGTGGCACCACGGCATCCTCGCCGGCGTAGTACAGCCGGGTCGCGGCCTGGAACACCTCCTGCACCGTCCCCGCCGCGCCCGGCAGCACGACGATGCCGACGTCGCAGCGAGCGAGCAGGCCGTCCTCGCGGATCGCGTTGGAGAAGTACTTGGCGATGCCGTCGCAGAAGACGTTGGGCGGTTCGTGGCCGTAGAACCACGTGGGGATGCCGATGCTGCGCACCGCGCCCGCGCCGCCGCGCGCGGCGTGCAGGTCGTCGTGCAGGTCGAGCGCCACCTGGGCCCAGGGCCCTATCCCCGAGCGGAACGACGGGACGCCGGCCAGCCGCTCTACTGCGCCGTCAACGGCATCAGCGGATGCCGCGAACGCGCCGAGGTTGGCAGCCTCCATCGCGCCCGGTCCGCCCCCCGTGGCCACGACGAACCCGGCCTCGGCCAGGGCATGGCCGAGGTGGGCGGCCCCGGTGTAGCCCACCGTTCCCCGTTCGAGCGCGTGCCCACCCATGACCCCGACGACCGCTGAGCTGCCGATGACCTCGCTCAGCGCGTCGCTCATCGAGTCGTCGTGGATGGCCCGCAGCAGGGTGACGAAGGCGTCGTGGTGCGAGTCACCGTCCCGTGACCATTGGTAGGCCAGGGCGTCGGGCGTGGCGTCGTACCCGTGCTCGCAGAGCCCCGTGTAGAGCTCGTGCGGTTGGTAGAGCGTCGCCCGGTAGGGGTTGATCGGCACCCCGGGGTCGGTCGGGAAGACCAGGGCCCCGTGCTGGCGCAGGTGTCTTGCGAGGTCGGCGCTGACTCGTCCGCCGAGGACGACGAGCCCCTCGAGGTCGGTGCGTTCCAGCAGGGGAGCCTCGTGGCCGGTCAGGTCGAGGTCCTGGAAGCGCAACCCGGTGAGCGGGCGCGCAGTGCTCAGCACGGCATCCAGGCCGTCGAGGTCCTCGATCTCGTGCACGCCCCGAACGTAGCCGACCCGTCACCGTCCGGGGGAGAAAGGTCAGTGGGCGGTGAGCCGGTCGAGCAGCCACCCGAGCCGCGCCGGCCGCCCGGTCGAGAGCTCCTCGCGATCAGCAGCCTGCGCCAACCGCAGTCCGGCGTTGACGCCGAGCCAGCGCAACGGCTCGGGCTCCCACCTCGGCGAGCGGTGCCCGACCCACGGCAGGGCCGTGAGTGCCGACTGACGTCCGAGCACGAGGTCGGCCAGGGTGCGGCCGGCCAGGTTGCTCGCCGCCACCCCGTCGCCGACGTAACCACCGGCGCCGCCGATCCGGGCCACCGGGTCCCACGTGACCGAGGGGTGCCAGTCGCGGGCGATGCCGAGCGGCCCACCCCAGGCATGGGTGAAGCCCACCCCGTCGAGCTGGGGGAGCAGGTCTCGCAGGATCGAGCGCAGTGCGCCGAACACCGCCTCGTCGTGGTCGAACTCCGGCCTGATCGCCGACCCCCAGTGGTAGGGCGCGCCGCGGCCACCGAACGCGATCCGGCCGTCGCCGGTGCGTTGGCCGTAGATGACGACGTGGCCGTGGTCGCTGAACACCTCTCGGCCGGCCAGCCCGATGCGTGCCCACCGCGCGTCGTCGATGACCTCGGTGGCGAGCATCAGCGAGTACACGGGCACCACCCGGCGGCCCTGCCCCGACACCGTTCCCGACCAGCCCTCGGTCGCGTGGATGACCGCACCCGCGGACACCCGGCGCCCGTCCGCGAGCACCACCACCCGGTCGCCCGTGCGCGTCACCCGCGCCCCGTCGACGATCCGCCCACCGAGCCGGCGCACGGCCCCCGCCAGCCCGTCGACGAGTCGCCGCGGGTGCACCCGGGCGCAGTCCGGGGTGAAGGTGGCCCCGCGCGCGACGGCGACGGCGAGGCGCTCACGGGTGGCACCGGCATCCAGCCACGTCGTCGACCCGCCCCACGAGGCCGAGTGGGCGACCGACGCCCTGGCGCGCTCCTCCTGGGCGGGGGTGCGGGCGACGACCAGCGCACCGCCCTTGGTGAACCCGCTGCCGACGCCCTCGGCGGCGTCGACGCGGCCGACCTCGTCGACGGTGTCGCGCAGCGCGGCCAGCTGGGCCACGGCCCCCGCGCGCCCGGCGTGGCGAGCCAGCGTGTCGGGCGACACCGGCCAGAGCGCCGACACCCAGCCACCGTTGCGACCGCTCGCCCCGAAACCGACATGGTCGGCCTCGAGCACGAGCACGTCGGCCCCGGGGCGCTCGCGCAGCAGGTAGTACGCCGTCCACAGGCCGGTGTAGCCACCGCCGACGATGACCACCTCTGCGGAGAACGGCAGGTCGGATGCCGTGGCGCGGGTGGCGCTCGCACCGTCGGCCCACAAGGGTTGGGTCATCCGCGCCGTCCGGTCAGTCGGTTGGGGAGACGAGTGAGCACAACACGCCGCTGACGGTGAATCAGGCACGGCATGTTGCGCTCACTCGTTGGGAGGTTGGGAAGGGCGGGCGACGATGCCGCGATCAGAGGTGGTTCTCGGCCTCGGTGAGCACCGACCGCAGGCGCCGCTCGATCTCGTCGAACTCGGTCGGGCCCATCGTCAGCGGGGGAGCGAGCTGCACCACGGGGTCACCGCGGTCGTCGGCCCGGCAGTACAGCCCGGCGTCGAAGAGCGCCTTGGACAGGAAGCCGCGCAGCAGGCGCTCGCTCTCGTCGTCGTTGAACGTCTCGCGGGTGGTCTTGTCCTTGACGAGCTCGATGCCGTAGAAGTAGCCGGCCCCGCGCACGTCACCGACGAGCGGCAGGTCGAGCAGCTTGTCCAGGGTGCGCTTGAAGATCGGGGCGTTCTCCTTGACCCGGTCGTTGAGGCCCTCGCGGTCGAAGATGTCGAGGTTGGCCATCGCGGCTGCGCAGGAGACAGGGTGCCCGCCCCACGTGTAGCCGTGCGGGAAGTACGTCGTGCCGTGGCGGAACGGCTCGAACAGCCGGTCGCTGGCGATCATCAGGCCCAGCGGGGCGTAGCCGCTGGTGATGCCCTTGGCCGTGGTGATGATGTCCGGGACGTAGCCCAGGTCGTCGCAGGCGAACATCGAGCCGATGCGGCCGAAGGCGCAGATCGTCTCGTCGGAGACGAGCAGGACGTCGTACTCGTCGCAGATCTCGCGGACCCGCTCGAAGTAGCCGGCCGGAGGCGGGAAGCAGCCGCCGGAGTTCTGCACGGGCTCGAGGAAGACGGCCGCGACGGTCTCCGGGCCCTCGAACTCGATGGCCTCGGCGATGCGGTCGGCGGCCCAGCGACCGAACGCCTTCTCGTCGTCGCGCAGGTGCTCGGGGGCGCGGTAGATGTTGGTGTTGGGCACCTTGTGGCCGCCGGGGACGAGCGGTTCGAACATCGACTTCGCCGCCGGGATGCCGGTGATCGACAGCGCCCCCTGGGGGGTGCCGTGGTAGGCGATCGAGCGCGAGATGACCTTGTGCTTGGTCGGCTTGCCGGTCAGCTTGAAGTACTGCTTGGCCAGCTTCCACGCCGTCTCGACGGCCTCGCCGCCGCCGGTGGTGAAGAACACCCGGTTGAGGTCGCCCGGGGCGTGGTGCGCCAGCCGCTCGGCGAGCTCGATGGCCCGCGGGTGGGCGTAGGACCACAACGGGAAGAACGCGAGCTCGCTGGCCTGCTTGGCCATCGCCCCGGCGATCTCGGTGCGTCCGTGGCCGACGTTGGTGACGAACAGACCGGCGAGGGCGTCGATGTACTCCTTGCCCCGGTCGTCCCAGATCGTCCAGCCCTGACCCTTGGTGATGATCGGCACGGAGTGGCCGAGGCCGCGCTCCTCGAAGGTGGAGTGCCGGGTGAAGTGCATCCACAGGTGGTCGCGGGCGGCGTCGGAGTACAGAGCGCCGGTACCGGTGTGGCGGTCGGAGCTGGGCTCCCAGACGTCGGACGGGTACGTGCTCATCGGGTACCCCAGTTGTAGTGCTGCTTGTTGAGTTTCAGGTAGACGAAGGTCTCGGTGCTCGTGACGCCGGGCAGGGTGCGGATCTGCTGGTTGAGCAGGTCCAGGAGGTGGTCGTCGTCCTCGCAGACGACCTCGGCGAGGATGTCGAAGCTGCCGGCCGTGGTCACGACGTAGTCGACTTCGGGCATCGCCGTGAGGGCGTCGCCGACGGCGAGCAGGTCCCCGGATACCCGGATGCCGATCATCGCCTGGCGGCTGAAGCCCACCTGGAGGGGGTCGGTCACGGCGACGATCTGCATGACGTCGGCGTCGAGCAGGCGCTGCACCCGCTGGCGCACAGCGGCCTCGGAGAGGCCGACCGCCTTGGCGATCGCGGCGTAGGACTGCCGGCCGTCGTCCTGGAGCAGTTCGATGATGTGTTTGGCGATGTCGTCCAGACGGGTCTCGGACGATGCACGCGTCACCCTGGGGGGTCGAGAGGTGGAGGTCACGCGCGCCATCGTGTCGCGGATCCCGACGGTTTGCAAGCACCCTTGGAACGGATTCCGTATGCATTGTGTGTCCGGTGTGTAACTTTTCATCACATCCGTCGCAGAATCCCTAGCGATTTCGGTGGTCGTGCGCTTAGAGTCCGGTAGCACCGAACCCACCCCCCACCCCTTTGGGAGCCATCACCCATGAGCGGTCAGCGACACCTGCGCAACTTCATCGGCGGCGAGTACGTCGACGGGCGGACAGATTCCACCACCGAGATCATCAACCCGGCGACGGGATCGGTCGTCGCGACCGCTCCGGTCAGCGGTCAGGAGGACGTCGACGCGGCCTACGCCGCCGCCGAGCAGGCCTTCGCGGGTGAGTGGGGCGCCACGACCCCCAGCGACCGCCAGCAGGCGTTGCTGAAGTTCGCGGATGCCGTGGAGGCGCACGCTGACGAGCTCATCGCGCTGGAGTCCGAGAACACCGGCAAGATCAAGGCCCTCACCGCGAGTGAGGAGATCCCGCCGATGGTCGACCAGCTGCGCTTCTTCGCCGGCGCGGCCCGCGTCCTCGAGGGCCGGGCCTCGGCCGAGTACATGGCCGGTCACACCTCGTGGATCCGCCGCGAACCGATCGGCGTCGTCGGGCAGGTCACCCCGTGGAACTACCCGCTGCTCATGGCGGTCTGGAAGATCGGCCCGGCTCTGGCGGCGGGCAACAGCGTCGTCCTCAAGCCGAGCGACACCACCCCCGAGAGCACCCTGCGCCTGGCCGAGCTGGCCTCGCAGTTCCTCCCGGCGGGCACCCTGAACGTCATCACCGGTGACCGCGAGACAGGCCGGATGCTCGTCGAGCACCGCACCCCGAGCCTCGTCGCGATCACCGGGTCGGTGCGGGCGGGCGCCGAGGTCGCGGCCGGCGCGGCGCCGAACATCAAGCGCGTCCACCTCGAGCTCGGTGGCAAGGCTCCGGTGGTCGTGTTCGACGACGCCGACATCGAGGCCGCCGTCGAGGGCATCGCCGTCGCGGGGTACTTCAACGCGGGGCAGGACTGCACGGCCGCCACCCGGGTGCTCGTCGCTCCCGGCGTCCACGACGACTTCGTCGCGGCCCTGGCCGAGTACGCGCGCACGTCGGCCCCGGTCGGCCTCCCCGACGACGAGGACGCCCTCTTCGGCCCGGTCAACAACGCCCGTCAGCTGGCTCACGTCTCCGGCTTCATCGACCGACTGCCCTCCCACGCGACGGTCTCGGCGGGCGGCAACCGCCGCACCGACCTCGGTGAGGGCTACTACCTCGAGCCCACCGTGCTCTCCGGGCTGCGCCAGGACGACGAGGCCATCCAGAACGAGATCTTCGGCCCGGTCATCACCGTGCAGAAGTTCACCGACGAGGCCGAGGCGATTCGTTGGGCCAACGGCGTCGACTACGGCCTCGCGTCCTCGGTGTGGACCAAGGACTTCGGCCGGGCCATGCGGATGAGCAAGGCCCTGGACTTCGGCTGCGTGTGGATCAACACCCACATCCCGCTCGTCGCCGAGATGCCGCACGGCGGGTACAAGAAGTCGGGCTACGGCAAGGACCTGTCGATGTACGGGTTCGAGGACTACACGCGCATCAAGCACGTCATGGCGAACATCGAGAGCTGAGGAACACACCACATGGCACTTCGACGGCGGCCTCCGGCCGACCCCATGACCCGCGGGCTGATCAGCGCCGCGCGGTCCTCGGCGCTCACGCGCCGCTCCCTGTTCGGCACGGCCGCCCTCGGTGGCGCGGCGGCGGCGCTCAGCGCGTGCGCGCCGCCCCCGCCGCCCTCCGGTGGGGTCTCCTCCCTCGTGCTTCCCGAGGACCTCTCCGACACCGACAAGGTGGTGCGCTGGGCCAACTGGACGGCCTACCTCGACTACGACGAGGAGACCAAGAAGTACCCGACCCTCGAGCGGTTCATGGCCGAGACCGGCATCCGTGCCGAGTACACCGAGGACATCGAGGACAACGACGCGTACTTCAACAAGATCGCGCCCCAGCTGCGTGCGGGTCAGGACATCGGTCGCGACATCTTCACCTTCACCGACTGGATGGCCAACCGCATCATCCGCGACCAGCTCTGCCAGCCCCTCGAGCTGATCACCATGCCGAACGCACCGAACCTGCTGCCGGCGCTGCAGAACGTCAGCTTCGACCCGGGCCGCAACTTCTCGCTCACCTGGCAGACGGGCTTCGCGGGGATCGGCTACGACAAGTCCAAGGTCTCCAAGGAGATCAAGACCATCGACGACCTGTGGACCGACGAGCTCAAGGGCAAGATCGTCGTGCTCAGCGAGTTCCGCGACACCGTCGGGCTCATCATGCAGAGCCAGGGCGTCGACATCACGTCCGACTTCGGCAAGGCGCAGTTCGAGGCTGCGGTGGCCGAGATCGAGAAGCGCATGGACGAGGGCTACATCCGCCGGATCAAGGGCAACTCCTACCTGGAGGACCTCAAGTCGGGCAACGCCATCGCCGGCATCGTCTGGAGCGGTGACCTGTTCATCCTGCGCGCCGAGACCGAGAACGAGAACTGGGAGTTCGTCATCCCGGAGTCGGGCGGCACGATCTGGAGCGACAACATGATGGTGCCGATCACCTCGCAGCACCGCCGCAACGCCCAGACCATCATGAACTTCTACTACGACCCCGAGGTCGCTGCCGAGGTCGCGGCCTGGGTCAACTACGTGTGCCCCGTCGTCGGAGCCCAGGAGGTGCTCGCGAAGACCGACCCCGACCTCGCCGAGAGCCCCTTCATCTTCCCGAGCGAGGCCTTCATCGCGGACAACAACATCCAAGGGTTCCGGGCGCTCTCGCCCGAGGAGGACCAGGAATACAGCGCCATCTGGCAGAAGGTGATGGGCAACTGATGGCTCGCAAGAACGCAAGCGGTTTCCGCGACGCACAGGGTGACCTGCGTCTGGAGAACGTCACGAAGTCCTTCGCCGAGTTCACTGCCGTCGACGACCTCAGCCTGGTCGTCCCGCGTGGCTCGTTCTTCGCCCTGCTCGGCCCCTCGGGCTGTGGCAAGACGACGACCCTGCGCATGGTGGCCGGTCTCGAGCAGCCGACGAGCGGGCGCCTGCTCATCGGCGACACCGACCTCACCGGCAGCCGCTCCTACGAGCGTCCGGTCAACACGGTGTTCCAGAGCTATGCGCTCTTCCCGCACCTGACCATCCGCGACAACGTCGCGTTCGGTCCCAAGCGGCGGGGACAGTCGGATGCCGCCGCGCTCGCCGACGATGCCCTCAAGCTCGTGCAGATGGACCACCTCGCAGGCCGCAAGCCCGCCCAGCTCTCGGGTGGTCAGCAGCAGCGCGTGGCCCTGGCCCGGGCCATCGTCAACCGCCCCGAGGTGCTGCTGCTCGACGAGCCGCTCGGTGCCCTGGACCTCAAGCTTCGGCGCCAGATGCAGGTCGAGCTCAAGCGCATCCAGACCGAGGTGGGCCTGACCTTCATCCACGTCACGCACGACCAGGAGGAGGCCATGACCATGGCCGACACCGTGGCCGTGATGAACCACGGGAAGATCGAGCAGATGGGCCCGCCCGCCCAGATGTACGACCTGCCGAGCACGGCCTTCGTCGCCAACTTCGTCGGTCAGTCCAACCTGGGCAGCGGCCGGGTCGTCGACCGTGACGGCAGCCACCTCGTCGCCGAGATCCAGGGCACCAAGGTCAAGATCCCCCTCGAGCGCAGCGCGGTCGCCGACGGCGACATCACCTTCGGGGTGCGCCCGGAGAAGGTGCGCGTCATGCGGCGCCCCTCCGAGGGTGTCGGCGACGACGTCAAGGGCACCGTGCTCGACGTGTCGTTCACCGGTGTCGCCACCCAGTACCTCGTGCAGCTGCCGAGCGGCACGGTGTGGAGCTGCTACGAGCAGAACCTCGACGTCGAGCCGATCGACCTGCGCCCGGGCGACGACGTGTGGCTGTCCTGGAACCCCCACCACGCGTTCGGCGTCCCCGTCGACGAGGCGGAGGCCCGCGCGGCGGCGGAGGCGATCTGAGATGAGCGCACTCGCCCACGTCGGAGCCGGTGGTGGGGCGAACCCGCCGCCGGTGCCGCAGCCCGACCACAAGGGCAGGAGCTGGGTCCCCTACCTGCTCCTGCTGCCCGGTGCGCTCTGGCTGCTCGTGTTCTTCGTCATCCCGCTCGTCCAGCTGTTCTCGGTCAGCCTGCAGTCGCAGTTCCCCGGCTACCCCGGCTACTACTACCGAGACCTGAACTTCGGCAACTACGTCACGGCCCTGACCGACTTCGCCCCCCACTTCGGCCGGTCGATCCTGTTCGCCACCCTCGCGACGTTCTTCGCGTTCTGCCTGGCCTACCCGCTGGCCTACGCGATGGCGTTCAAGGCCGGTCGCTGGCGCAACGTCATGCTCATCGCCGTCATCGCGCCGTTCTTCACCTCGTTCATCCTGCGCACCGTGGCCTGGCGCCAGATCCTCGCGGACGAGGGTCCGGTCGCGTCGACCCTGAACACCCTGCACCTGCTGCCCGGTGGGCGAATCACCGAGACCTGGATCGCGGTCGTCGCCGGTCTGACGTACAACTTCCTGCCCTTCATGGTCCTGCCGATCTACGCCTCGCTCGAGCGCGCGGACTCGCGGGTCATCGAGGCCGGGGGAGACCTGTACGCCAACGGGTTCACGACGTTCCGCACGGTGACCCTGCCGATCAGCATGCCGGGCGTGCTCGCCGGTACGCTGCTGACCTTCATCCCGGCAGCCGGTGACTACGTCAACGCCGAACTGCTCGGGTCGGACAACACCAAGATGATCGGCAACGTCATCGAGAGCCAGTTCTTCCGGGTGCCAGGCGGATTCCCGACGGCCGCAGCGCTGTCGTTCACCTTGATGGCTCTCATCCTCGCCATGGTGTTCGTCTACGTGCGCCGCTTCGGAACGGAGGAACTGGTGTGATCCGCTGGATCGGAAACCGCTTCGCCATGATCACGGCGTTGCTCGTGCTGTTCTACCTGTTCCTGCCCGTCGCCTACACGTTCGCCTTCTCGTTCAACAACTACAAGAAGTCGAACATCACGTGGAACCCCGAGGGCAGCCCGACGCTGAAGCACTGGAAGGACCCCTGCGGCGCCCCAGGTGTGTGTGAGTCGCTCGTGACCTCGATCCAGATCGGGTTCCTGGCCACCGTCGTCGCGACGGTGCTCGGCACCATGCTCGCGTTCGCGATGGTCCGCCACCGCTTCCGCGGTCGGGCCACGAGCAACGTGCTCGTCTTCGTGCCGATGGCCACCCCCGAGATCGTCCTCGGTGCGAGCCTGCTGACGATCTTCGTCCAGGGCTTCTCCAACGTCGGTCTGCGCCTGGGTTTCTGGACGATCGTCATCGCCCACATCATGTTCTGCGTCAGCTTCGTCGTCGTCACCGTCAAGGCCCGCCTGCAGAGCCTGGACCCGCGCCTCGAGGAGGCCGCCCAGGACCTCTACGCCGGGCCGGGCAGCACGTTCTGGAAGGTCACCTTCCCGCTGGTGCTCCCGGGCATCGTCGGCGCGGCGCTGCTCGCGTTCTCGTTGTCCTTCGACGACTTCATCATCACCAACTTCGTCTCCGGCAACGAGACGACGTTCCCGAAGTTCGTCTACATCTCCTACCTGCGCGGCATCCCGGCCCAGGCCAACGTCATCGGTTTCTCGATGTTCGTCATCGCCCTGGCGCTGGTCGTCGGCGGCCAGCTGATCGGCAACGCCCGCAAGAAGTGATCCGGCCCGCCGGGCGCGAGCCCGGCGTGCCGGACCTCCACCCACACCGGCACACCCGGTGACACCCTGAGACAGGAACACCATGCGCGTCCTCATGGTCGGTGCCGGTGGCGTCGGTGACGCCGCCGCCCGCATCGCCGCCGAACGATCCTTCTTCGAGCAGTGGGTGGTCGCCGACTACGACCTCACCCGCGCCGAGCGCACCGTGGCCTCGGTCATCGAGCGCATCCCGGGGGACACCCGGTTCCGTGCCGCGCAGGTCGATGCCTCGGATGCCGCTGCGGTCGAGGCGCTGGCGCGGGAGGTGGGTGCCACGCACGTCTTCAACGCCGTGGACCCCCGCTTCGTGCTGCCGATCTTCGAGGGGGCCCGCGCCGCCGGTGCGGACTACCTCGACATGGCGATGAGCCTGTCGAGCCGTCACCCGGAGCAGCCGTACGCCAAGGTCGGGGTCAAGCTCGGCGACGACCAGCTCGCCCAGGCCGCGCAGTGGGAGGCCGACGGGCGCCTGGCCCTGGTCGGCATCGGGGTCGAACCCGGTCTCTCCGACGTCTTCGCCCGGTACGCCGCCGACCACCTGTTCAGCCACATCGACGAGCTCGGCACCCGCGACGGCGCCAACCTCGTCATCCGCGACGAGGACGGCAACGAGGTCTTCGCCCCGGGCTTCTCGATGTGGACGATCATCGAGGAGTGCCTGAACCCGCCCGTGGTGTGGGAGAAGGCCCGGGCGGTGGGCGCCGACGGCGGCTACGACGTCGAGGCCGGCTTCTTCACGCTGCCGCCGTTCAGCGAGCCCGAGGTCTTCGACTTCCCCGAGGGCATCGGTCCGGTGGAGTGCGTGCACGTCGAGCACGAGGAGGTGCTCCTCATGCCGCGCTGGGTCGACGCCGAGAAGGTGACCTTCAAGTACGGCCTCGGCGAGGAGATGATCACGATCCTGCGCACGCTGCACACCCTCGGGCTCGACGGCACCGACCCCGTCACGGTCAAGGGGGTGCAGGTCAGCCCCCGCGACGTCGTCGCCGCCGTGCTGCCCGACCCCGCGACCATCGGCCCGCGCATGGAGGGCAAGACCTGCGCCGGGCTGTGGGTGACCGGCACCGGCAAGGACGGGATGCCGCGGCGCACCTACCTCTACCACGTGTCCGACAACGCGGACACGATGCGCGACTACGGCGCCCAGTGCGTCGTGTGGCAGACGGCGATCAACCCGGTCGTCGCCCTCGAGCTGCTCGCGAACGGCACCTGGTCGGGCGCGGGGGTGCTCGGCCCGGAGGCCTTCGACGCCGTGCCGTTCCTCGACCTGCTCGCCGCGCCGAAGCCGCAGGGCTACGGATCCCCCTGGGGCCTCGAGGACCGCTGAGTCGTAGGCTCGCCACCACCTCGTACCTGCCCCGATCACCGCCGCCCGGCCCCAGAAGGACACACCCATGGCGTTCACCCAGAAGTCGCTCGTCGAGTCCGTTCCCACCCGCCTGCTCATCGCAGGGTCCTGGCGTGAAGCGAGCGGTGGCGCGCGCTTCGAGGTGAGCGACCCGGCATCCGGTGCCGTCCTCACCACGTGCGCGGACGGGACGCCGCAGGACGGGCTCGCCGCGCTGGCGGCGGCCCACGAGGCCCAGCCGACCTGGGCGGCGACCCCGCCGCGTGAGCGCAGCGAGATCCTGCGCCGGGCCTTCGACGCCCTCGTTGCCCGCACCGACGAGTTCGCCACCCTGATGAGCCTGGAGATGGGCAAGACGGTGGCCGAGGCGCGCGGCGAGGTGGCCTACGGTGCCGAGTTCTTCCGCTGGTTCGCCGAGGAGGCCGTGCGCATCCACGGGCGCTACTCGGTGGCCCCCAACGGCGCGTCGCGGCTGCTGACGATGAAGCAGCCCGTCGGTCCCACGCTGATGATCACGCCCTGGAACTTCCCGCTCGCGATGGGCACCCGCAAGATCGGCCCGGCCGTCGCCGCGGGCTGCACGATGGTCGTCAAGCCCGCCCACGAGACGCCGTTGACGATGCTCCTGCTCGCCGAGGTCATGATGGAGGCGGGCCTGCCCGACGGCGTGCTCAACGTCGTCACCACGACCCACTCCGGTGCCGTGTGCGAGCCGCTCATCCGCGATGCGCGGCTGCGCAAGCTGACCTTCACCGGGTCCACCCCGGTCGGCAAGATGCTCGTCGAGCAGTCGGCCGAGCAGCTGCTGCGCCTGTCGATGGAGCTCGGGGGCAACGCCCCGTTCCTCGTCTTCGAGGACGCCGACGTCGATGCGGCCGTCGACGGGGCGATGCTCGCGAAGATGCGCAACATCGGTGAGGCCTGCACCGCGGCGAACCGGTTCTTCGTGCACGAGTCGCTCGCCGAGGAGTTCGCCACCAAGCTCGCGGCCCGCATGGGTGCCCTCGTCGTCGGCAAGGGCACCAAGAAGGGGGTCGACGTCGGACCGCTCATCACCGGCAAGGCTCGCGACAAGGTCGACGAGCTCGTCCAGGACGCCGTCGGCAAGGGGGCCCGCGTGCTCACCGGCGGCGCACCCGTGCCGGGCAAGGGGTTCTTCTACGCACCGACCGTGCTCGCCGACGTGCCGGCCGACAGCCGCTGCCTCGGTGAGGAGATCTTCGGGCCGGTCGCACCGGTGTGCACCTTCACCGACGAGGCGGATGCCGTGGCCACGGCGAACGGCACCGAGTACGGCCTCGTCGGCTACATCTACACCAACGACCAGAACCGGATGATCCGGGTGGCCGAGGCCATGGAGTTCGGGATGATCGGCGTCAACACCGGTATCGTGTCCAACCCGGCCGCGCCGTTCGGCGGCGTCAAGCAGTCGGGCTTCGGCCGCGAGGGCGGGTTCGAGGGCATCGAGGAGTACCTCGAGACGAAGTACGTCGGCATCGCCCTCTGAGGCTGCTGGTCGGGGAGCGAACGAGGAGGAGAGCCGTGCGCGACGTCGTGTTCACCCGTCAGGGCTGGTTCCCTGCCGTGGTCCGGTGCGAGAACGGGCTGTGCATCGAGCTCGCCGCCGGGGCGGATGCCAACCATGATCCTCGGGTCTTCAGATTCCCGGTCGACGAGGTGCGGGCCGCTGTGATCGAGGCGGACCTGAGGAGGCACCTGTTGCTGTGGAGTGCCGTGCTGCCGCTGTGCGGGGACGCCGGGAGCCAGGGCGATCTCGACGTGGAGGCTGCCGTCGCGCTGCTGGACCCCACCCTCCTCGGCACGCCCGACGAGGTCGACGCCCTGTTCCGGGGCATCCGGTGGGACTGGCGCCTGCTCATGGCCCACGGCGGCGACATCGACCTGCTCGACGACGGCAAGGTCTGGGCGGCCCTGTCCGAAGCGACCGTGACCCCCGACCGGCGCCGGGTGGAGGAATACGAGGTGAACCGGCGGCGCGCGCAGCGTGGCGTCACGTTGGCTCCACTCGACACCGCGATCCTTCGGTTCACCGGACAGTACGTGCACGGGGCGACGCTGCCGAAACGCCTTCCGGACGAGGTCGATCCTGAGCTGCTGCCCGACGTGCTGCGGGTGATCGCCACGGCGGAGCGGGCCACCACGGGGATGCGCATCGGCCTGGACCCACGCCATGGAAGGGGGGTAACGGACAAGGCAGCATGGGAGCGGGTGGCGACCGTGGCCGAGGAGGCCGTGCGTGCCGCCCACCCTGAGCTGGCGGACGACGCGGTGGCCACCGTGAGATTCCTCATGTGCTCGGAGGTCAGGGATCGTTCGAAGAACCTGCCGGAGGAGGACGACGCCGAGGGGGTGGGTGACCGTGCAGGTGGTCCGGGCGGGGTGAGGACGGCGCGGCTGACGTTCACCGACGACAAGGAGGTGGCGCAGCCGTGGGCTCCTGGCGATAGCCGCACCGCTGGCGCCGCCTTCTGGGAGTTCGTCGCCAGCCGTTCGGCCCCGGACAACGAGGTGTTCACGATCGAGGACGAGCAGCTGGGCGAAGGGCTCCAGCTGCACTTCTACGCGGACTCGGTCGCCCGGATCACGACGGTGACGAGGGGCGAGGGCGCCTCGGAACCCGAGTACCGGGTCGAGTACACGCTCGTCGACGGGCTCGACGGGTTTCGGACACGGGTGCGCGCTTTCGTCGATGGCGGTTGTGCCGCGCTCGATCCACACGGCCCCTGGACGGCCGACCTTGCGGAGCTCGAGCGCGCTCGCACGCGGCGTCGCGAGGCAAACTCCTAGGGAAGCGCTGATCAAGGGGGCAGTTGGTTGGTGCGGGGGCCCGGCGGGGTCGGGGGCACTCCCCGGGGGCTCGTTTCGCCCGGTGGGTTGGGCTCTTGACCCCCGGGTCTCGGGGTGTTTCTAGCGGTTGCGGGCAGGCTGAAGCCTGGCCGTCACCCCATGAGGGCGGCGGCCCTGGCGCGCATCAACCAGTTCGCGGAGGCGAACAACACGTTGAGGTGGTTGAGGTTCTTCGCGATCCCGCGGTAGCGGGTCTTGGTGAAGGCGAAGTCACGCTTGACGATGAGGAACGGGTGTTCGACCTTGGCCCGCACCGACGCCTGGCGTGATGCCACGGCGCGGTCATGCTCGGGCATCGTCTTGAGCACCCCTTTACGTGGGGCGACTTGCCACGTGATTTGTGACAGGTCTTCGTTCTCGGCGATCTCGGGCCGCTTCGCAGCTCCTTGGTACCCGGCGTCGGCGTACACAACCTCGTCATCGGCGCGCACCAGGTGCACCGCCTCGTCCAGGTCATGCACGTTCGCCGCGGTCGCGGTCACCGTGTGGACGTACCCGGTCCCGGCATCAGCGCCGATGTGGGCCTTCATCCCGAAGTGCCACTGGTTGCCCTTCTTCGTCTGGTGCATCGCCGGGTCGCGGGTGCCGGTGGCGTTCTTCGTTGATGACGGCGCCGCGATGATCGTGGCGTCGATGATGGACCCGCCCCGCATGATCCAGCCCTGCTGCGCGAACACCTCGTTCTGCGCCGCCAACAGCTTCTCCCCGAGGTGGTGCTCCTCCAACAAGTGCCGGAAGTGCAGCAGCGTCGTGGCGTCCGGGACCTGCTCGACCGCGAAGTCCAACCCCATGAACCGGCGCATCGCGTACGAGTCGTACACCGCGTCCTCCACGCCCTCATCGGACAGGGAGAACCACACCTGCAGCAGGTACATCCGCAGCATCGTCTCCACCGGCTTGGCCTTACGGCCCCGCTTACCCGCACGATCCGCGTAGTAGAACGGCTCGATCACCCCCACCCACGACGCCCACGGGATCGTGGCGTCCATCGCTTCCAAGAACTTCTCCCGACGCGACACACGCCGCCGGTTGCCGTACTCAATGTCGGTGAAACTGGGCTGATCGATATCCACACCCCATTCTCCCGGGACCCCACCCACCAAGGCCGAAGACGCCCCGGCCAGCCGAGAAAATCAGTGATTCCCTAGGACGTGGCCCGCCGAAACGTCACGCGCAGCCGCGCGTCAGTGGTGTCATGTCCTCCATGAGCTACAGCCCGGATGCCGCTGCCCCGGCCACCCGTAGCGCCCGCCACGTCGACCGCCGCCGCTCGGTGCAGGACCTGCTCGACGAGGCCGACGCGTCGCTGCGCCGCGGTGCGCGACCCGGGGCGACGGTCTGGCCCACCGGGTTCGACCTGCTCGACGCCACGCTCGACGGCGGCCTGCGCTCCGGCGAGCTGGTCCTGCTCGGGGGCAGCGAGGGGTCGGGCAAGACGACGATCGCGCTCCAGATGGTGCGCAACGCGGTGCGCACCGGCCGCCACGCGGTGGTCTTCTCCTTCGAGCACGAGGCAGGAACCCTCATCCAGCGCCTCATCGCCCTCGAGGCGTCGGGCCTGGCCGTCGAGGCCGGCCAGCACCCGGCGGCAGCCGCGGACGTCCATGCCGTCCGGGCGGTCTTCGAGGCGCCCGACCCCGACCGCCGCGGCCTCGCCGAGGCGCTCGCCGGCATCCCGTACGGCGCCGACGCCCTCGCGGCCGTGCTCGACTACGCACCACGGCTGCACCTCCACGAGTCGACGAGCGACACGACCCCCGCCGAGGTGGCCCGTGTGCTGGTGGAGGTGCGCGAGGAGGCCGACGAGCCCCCGATGGTCATGGTCGACTACCTCCAGAAGGTGCCACTCGACGGCGTGGCGGGCGATGAGGTCGCGCGGGTCACCGTCGTCACCGAGACGCTCAAGGACATGGCGCTCGAGCTCGAGTGCCCCGTCGTGTGCATCTCCGCGGCCGACCGCGAGAGTCTGGGTGCCGGGCACCGGATGCGCACCCGCGACCTGCGCGGCTCGTCGGCCCTGGCCTACGAGGCCGACCTCGTGCTCATCCTGTCGAGCAAGGAGAACATCGTCTCGCGCGAGCACTTGGTCTACGACCTCGGCAGCGTGCAGCGCTTCCGGCGCTGGGCCGTCATCACCGTCGAGAAGAACCGGCACGGGCTCGGGCACGTCGAGCTCGAGGTCGAGAAGGACTTCGAGCACGGGCGCTTCCACCCGCAAGCGCGGGTCGTCACCGAACGACTCATCGAGGAGCGCATCTTCACCACCTGATCGCGACGTCGTGCACTCCAGCCACCGGATCCGTCGGGGCGGCAGGTGGCTGGAGCGCAAGAAGTCGGGGGAGGATGGGGGTGTGATCCGCCACCTCCGGCCGCCGGTCGACGTCGACGCCCTCGTCGCGGATGCCGTGGCGCGCGGTCGCGTCGTGCGTCTCGTCGTCGCGGGGGAGACCAAGACCGCCACCCTCGAGGCCTTCGCCGACGCCCTGGACTTCCCCGCGTGGTTCGGCGGCAACCTCGACGCCCTGGCTGACCTGCTCGACCACCTCGCCCGGCACGACGAGGGGGAGGCCGAACTCGTCGTCGACGGCGTCCTGGCCCTCCAGCGCGAGGACCCGTTCGCGGCGGCCCAGCTCAACGGGGTGCTCGGCGAGGTGGCCCTGGCCCATCCCCGGTTTCACGTCAGTGTCATCGAGCGCTGACAATGGCTCCCGTGACTTCCCGCTCCGTCGCCATCCTCGGCTCCACCGGCTCGATCGGCACCCAGGCCCTCGAGGTCATCGCCGCGCACCCGAGGGCCTTCACCGTGGCCGCCCTCACCGCCGGGGGCAACGTCGAGCTGCTCGCACGTCAGGCCGTCGAGTTCGACGTGCCGCTCGTCGGTGTCGCACGCGGCCAGGTTGAGGACGTTCGCGCCGCGATCGCCGCGGCGGCAGCGGATGCCGGCCGGCCGGCATCCGTGACCGATGTCGTGGTCGGCGCGGATGCCGCGACGATCGCCGCGGGGTGTGGCGCCGACGTCGTGCTCAACGGCATCACCGGGTCGATCGGTCTGCGGCCGACCCTGGCAGCCCTCGAGGTGGGCTCGGTGCTGGCGCTGGCGAACAAGGAGTCGCTGATCATCGGGGGGCCGCTCGTCAAGGCGGCCGCCGCGCCCGACCAGATCGTGCCGGTCGACTCCGAGCACAGCGCCATCGCGCAGAGCCTTCGCGGCGGGCGCGCCGACGAGGTGCGCCGCCTCGTCGTGACGGCCAGCGGTGGCCCGTTCCGCGGGCGCAGCCGCGCCGAGCTCGCCGACGTCAGCCCGCAGCAGGCGCTGGCCCACCCCAACTTCTCGATGGGGCGGGTCATCACGACGAACTCCGCGACGCTGGTCAACAAGGGGCTGGAGGTCATCGAGGCCCACCTGCTCTTCGACATCCCCTTCGACCGCATCGACGTCGTCGTGCACCCGCAGCAGCAGATCCACTCGATGGTCGAGTTCCACGACGGCTCGACCATCGCCCAGCTCGGCCCGCCGCGCATGCTCGTGCCGATCGCGCTCGGGCTGTCCTGGCCGCAGCGGCTGACCGACGTCGACGTACCGTGCGACTGGAGCCTGGCCCAGAGCTGGGAGTTCCACCCGCTCGACGACGACGCCTTCCCCGCCGTGCGCCTCGCCCGCCGGGTCGGCGAGGCCGGCAGCACCTTCCCGGCCGTGTACAACGCCGCCAACGAGGTGTGCGTCGACGCCTTCCACGACGGGGTGATCTCGTTCACCGACATCGTCGACACGGTGGAACGCGTCGTCGAGGCGCACACTGGGAGCGAACTCGACGCCTCGAGCGTTGAGGGAGTGCTCGCCGCCGACCGGTGGGCCCGTCACCGCGCCGCCGACCTCATCGGCATCGCCGTCGACGACGACCAGATCCAGGAGAACCGTTGAGCACGCTCGCCTTCCTTCTCGGTGTGCTCTTCATGGCCACCGGGATCGCCGCCTCGATCGCCCTGCACGAGGTGGGGCACCTCGTGCCGGCCAAGCGCTTCGGGGTCCGCGTGACGCAGTACATGGTCGGTTTCGGCCCGACGATGTGGTCGCGCCGTCGGGGGGAGACGGAGTACGGCGTCAAGGCGATCCCGCTGGGTGGGTACATCCGGATGATCGGCATGTTCCCCCCGCGCAAGGGCGACGACCCCGGCACCGTGCGCGTGTCGAGCACGGGCCGGTTCAGCCAGCTCGTCGACGAGGCCCGCGCGGCCAGCCTGGAGGAGGTGCGTCCCGGCGACGAGAACCGGGTCTTCTACCGGCTGTCGGTGCCCAAGAAGGTCATCGTCATGCTCGGCGGCCCGACGATGAACCTGCTCATCGGTGTCTTCCTGCTGACCCTGCTCGTCACCGTGCACGGGGTGGCCACGGCCCAGCCCGGTGCGGTCGTCGCGTCGGTGTCGCAGTGCGTCGTCCCGGTGACCGAGGCGGGGGACGCGACCACCTGCACGAACCAGCCCGACACGCCGGCGCTCGCGGCCGGCATCCTGCCCGGCGACCGGGTCGTGTCCATCGACGGCCAGCCCATCGACGACACCCGGGACATCAGCACCCTGATCCGCCCGCGCGTCGACCAGGCCGTGACGATCGTCCTCGAGCGCGACGGCGAGCAGCTGACCGTCACGGCGACGCCGATCCGCAACGTCGTGCCGGTCCTCGACGCCGACGGTGTGCCGGTCACCACCGCGGACGGCACCGAGCAGACCACCGAGGCCGGCTTCCTCGGCGTGCGCACGACCGCCCCGGTCGAGTACGTGCAGCAGCCGGTCACGGCCGTGCCCGGCATCATCGGCACCTACGTGAGCCGCACCGCCGAAGCCATCGTCCACATCCCGTCGCGGATGGTCGGGGTCTGGCAGGCCGCGTTCGGCGGGGCCGAGCGCGAGATCGACAGCCCGATGTCCGTCGTCGGCGTGGGCCGGGTCGCGGGGGAGGCCACCGAGGGCAAGTACGACGCGTTCGTCGGTGAAGGGGTGGGGAACAAGATCTGGTTCCTCGTCGGCCTGCTCGCCGCGCTGAACTTCATGCTCTTCATCTTCAACCTCATCCCGCTGCTCCCCCTCGACGGTGGTCACGTCGCGGGGGCCCTGTGGGAGGGGCTCAAGCGCCAGATCGCGAAGCTGCGCGGGCGGCCGGACCCCGGCTACGTCGACGTCGCGAAGGCGCTGCCCGTCGCGTACACCGTGTCGATGGTGCTGCTCGGCTTCACGGCGCTGCTCATCTACGCCGACCTCGTCAAGCCGGTCAACCTCGGCGGCTGACGCCTGGGGCGGGACGCCCCGAGGACCTGGTTGACGAGCTGTGGAACGGCAGTCCTCCCGCGACCGCCCGCACCGCGATCCGGGTCCACGTCGAGCGCACGAGGGCCGAAGGGGTCGAGGGTCCCCGAGGATCAGAGAACTCTCACATCTTCTGCTCGCGAGGACCTCGACGATGCCCGAGCCCACGGTGTGCTGCCGCGTGCGCGGCGGCTACTGCACGCGTTGTGATCTGCTGGTTGGCCTGCCTGGGCTGCATTGATCAAGCGCGGATTCGGGCAGATCGCACGCCTGCCCAGCACGCGATACCGAGCTCGATGCACAGGCCCGGACGGAAGCCTCCATAACGTCCAGCCCCAAGGCAGGGTGCATAAGAGCGTTCTTCGTTGACCGCATAGCGGAGATAGCGCCTTCCGACCGCTCGGGGGATTTCCACCACACCACCGAAAGGGCCGATCTCTGCGACGCGGTCGTTACGAGACCATGCAGTCTTCGCTGCATCGCGACAACGGGGAATTGCCGCATGACTGGATGCGATCGACACGGCAGTTTTCGACCTGGAAACCAGTGAACGCGCGGTGCGGTGGAGCGCCGTGTCAGGTCTGCGACAGGCTGGCGTCAGACCGTGGAGCAACCCTGTGGGCAATCGTTCATCGGAGGAACGTCATGCCCACCACCCACCCCAGTGCACCGTCGGTGCGACCACTGCGAGCCGGCGAGGTCGAAGCGCTGATCGAGGTCTTCGACGGGCTCTCAGCCCAATCTCGCTTCCTGAGGTTCAACGCGCCGTTGCCACGCCTCACCACGTTGATGGTCGAGCAGTTGACCGCGCAGGAAGAGGGTCGCCACGAGGCGTTCGTCGCGTCTGTGGACGGCATGGCCGTGGGTATCGGTCGCTGGGTCAGGTATGCCGCGCACCCCCAGCGCGCGGATGTCGCCGTCGAGGTCGTGGACGCGTATCACCGGCGCGGCATCGGTCGCGCGTTGATGCAGGCCGTCACGGAAACCGCTGCCCTGGCCGGTGTCGAGTTCCTCTTCTTCTGCGTCCGACGTGACAACGACCCCGCGCGAAAGCCGTTGGCAGAAGCTGGAGTCCTCACCAACGTCGACGACCCGGAACAGTTGTGGATCCCGGTCTCGCGGCTGCTCGCCCACCTGCGTACGCGAGAGCCGGCCGACGGCACCCTTGTTCGGGCAGGCTGATTGGGGCCGGTTCGGCGGCCACGACCCGGCCCTGACTCGAATCAGGGCCGGGTCCGTTGCCGGACCGCTTGGATCGCCTCACAGATCGGGGCGATGAGTTCGTCGTCACGCACGGCGACCCAGCGACTCACGTCTTGACCTCCCTCCAGGTCTCCGTCCGCACCCCCTGTCGACGTGGCGGCGGCATCGACGGCTGCCGTCAGCCGGGGAAAGACGGGTACACCTTGCCGGCGGCACAACTCAGCGGCGGCTGCACTGTGCCCGCGCGCGCCCGGGACGCCCAATCGGCACAGGGTGGCCGATGCCCCGGATGCTGCCTCGGCGAGGAAGCACTGCACGACGCGCGGGCTCTCGTTGAGTGCGCGGTCGAACCAATATGCCGCTTGCTCGGGGACCTCGCAGTCCAGGGCTGCCCAGCCGGCGTTGAGAAGCAAGCTGCCGCTGGGCTCGACTCCCAACCGCCGATCGGCGTCGTCGATGGCCTTCGTGAGGATCGCGAGCGCCCGTGATGGATGCCCTGCGTCGAGCAGCGCGAGACCGATCTTGGCGACCACGGCACTGAGTTGAATGACGCCGGGCGAGGAGCCGATGAGGTGCCAAGCCTCCTCGGCCGCCGTCAGCGCAGCGTCGTGCCGTCCAGCAGTGGCTCTCATGACGGCCACGGTGGCGAGGACTTCGGGTAGGGCGTGGGCGGCAGTGGTAGCCGCGGGTTCGAGGAGAGCCTCAGCCTCGAGGAGCGCGGTGTCGACGTCGCCGACGACGTACGCGCCGATGCTCTCGACGAGACCGGCCCAAACGGCCCACTCGGGGTCGTCGGCGAGTAGGGCCTTCGTCGTTGCTGCGTCGGGCGCCGTGGCGTGTGGCGTCAGCGATTCGTTGAGGGAGCGCTGCATCAGCGCGATCTTGGCGTGGTCGGCGGGACCGAGCAGGCTCGAGCGCAGGATGCGATCCAGCCAGTGCGTGGTCGCTGCCTCGTGGAACAGCCAGTACCAGCCCAGAGTTACCCCGAGCCCGGCCACGCTGTGTGCATCACGGCACGCGAGAGCGTTCTCCAAGGCGTGGAGGTAGTCCTCGAATCCGTCCTGGACCTCGTTGAGCATCTCGTCGTGGAAGGGGACACCTCGCCAACGATCGGCATACCACTCGCGATGGCGAGATTGCAGACGGGCGAGCTCGTCCGGACCGGTCTCGGCGACAAGTTCGAGCGCCAGGTCGCGCATGGTGCGAAGCAGGCGGAACCGCACCCGAGGGCCGCGCCGGTCCAACTGGATGATGGCGTCGCGGGCCAGCGCACGCAGGATGTGGTCCGTGGCGGCGTCTCCGACCACGACTCGTGCGGCGTCCGCGGTGAAGGATCCGCGGAAGACGCCGACGCCACGAAAGGTGGCGCGCTCGGCAGGCCCGAGTCGGTCGATCCCGGACTGCGCGAGCGCGCGCAGTGAGCGATGCCGATCAGTGCCCGTGGCCCGGTCGTCCTCGACGTCGAGGCGGCGCGAGGTGAGCTCACTGAGTTCGGTCAAAGAGCGGGTCGCGGCCTGTCCGGCGATGAGTTCGATGCCGAGCGGGAGTCCGTCGACGTCACGGACGATCTGGCCGAGCAGGTCGCCGTCGTCGTCGGTGATGAGGAGCCCGGGCGCGCGATCGGTCAACCGTGCCTCCAGCAAGCGAACGGCGGGAAGGGTCCGGGCCAGGGCACCTGCCTCGCCCGATTGAGGGCAGTCAAGGAGTTCGACGGGTACGAGCCGTTCGCCCGGCACTCCCAGCGGGGTGCGTGAGGTGATGACCATGGACACGCCGGGGCAATGCTCCATGAGCACCCGCGCGATCGTCGCCACGGCCGTGGACGACCACTCCGCCTCGTCGACGAGCACGGTGAGGTGGGCCCGGGTCAGCGCGGCGCTCAAGGTGGCGACCGGGTCCGGGCCGGCCGCTCCGAGGCGGTACTCGATGCAGATGGCCGCGGCGACCTCCTGCGCGGAGGCTTCCCTGAGTCCGGACAGGTCGACGTAGACCAACTCCCCACTGACCTCACGGCCAAGCTCGTGCAGCAACCGGCTCTTGCCCACTCCGCCCGGACCGACGAGGGTGAGCAACCGGTGGCCCGCCTCCCGCCACCTCCGGAGCCGTTCCAGGTCCTCCTCCCGCCCTACGGTCTCGGACGCCGGCACCGGGATCGCGGTGGTGATCCGGCGGTGCTCGAGGCGAGCGGGCGCCACGAGTGACTCGGCCTGGGCCAGCACCTGGGCATGCAGGGCCTGCGTCGGGGGGCTGGGATCGATGCCCAACTCCTCCCGGAGCCGGGCGCGCAGGTCGGCATAGGCGCGCAGCGCCTCCGCTTGGCTCCCCAGCGCGTACGCCGCTCGCATGACCAACCTGGTGGGCCCCTCCCGCAGCGGGAACTCACCGACCAGGTCGTTCGCGACCGCCAGCGCCTCCTCAAGATGCGGGACCGTCCCGCCTTCGAGCAGGAGGGTGGCCAACTGCTCGTTCGCGGTGGCCTTGGCGTCCTCGAGGCGCGTCCGCTCCGCCAGGACCAGCTCATCCGTGACACCTTCGTAGGCAAGAGGCCCAGACCACAGGGCCAGCGCCCGACGGTACCGACGGACGGCTTCATCGACCTGCCCGGCCGAGCGCAGGTCACGGGCGCTCCTGATCAGGTGCTCGTGGTCGACCGCGTCGACATCGACCTCCGGCGGGAGGAGGTAGCCCTCCCTACCGGTCCGGACGAGGTCGGGGGCCGGCAGTTGCCGACGCAGGCGAGCGACGACGGTGTGGACCGCGGTCGGGTTGAGACCCAAGGCAGCGTCGCCCCAGACCAGGTCCAGGAGAACCTCGGGTGGGACGCTGCGCCCGCGCCGTTGGACAAGTACCGCGAGCACGTCCCTGGGTCGCTGACCGGTCACTGGTCCCCGGCCAGCTGGGGTCTCGACCTCGACCGGGCCGAGGACTCGAATCCGCACCCTTCCATGGAACCACCCGACGAGGGCCCACGGCTACCGGGTTGTCAGCCCCGCACGGTCGCCAGGACCTGGAGGTACCCCAACCGAGGGTGCGCGGTGGGCCTTCGAGGACCTGCGCCCCGATGCGTCGACCCCGCACTCCTGCTCGGGTGGATGCACGACCGGATCGACACCAGCTCATTCCGGGGACTACGGCACGATGTGCGGGTCGCGTTCACCGACGGTCCACGCCCGGAATGGATCGTGATCGAGCGCGGAATCGCCTCGGTGTGCCCGACAGACCCGGGTTATGCCGTGGACCTCGCCATCAGCTCGTCGGCCGCGTCTGGCCCGGCCAATGGATCGCGGTGAAGGTCGAGATGTGCGTCGAGCTGCTCGGCCAGCCAGGTGATCGCTGCGTCGGCCCCGTCAACGGCACCGGTGAGGTGATCCCCGGAGTCCAGCTCGACATGGGTCACGTGGACGTCCATGGCTTCGTAGGCCGCGGCGAGCTGACGACTCAACTCGGCGGGCACGATGTCGTCACCCTTTGCGTGGTAGAGGTACACCGGCACCTCGGGGGTGCCGCCGGGGTTGCGTTCAGCCCGCAGGAGCGCTGCCCAGAGCGGGTCCTCCCACGGACGCTCACGCGTCGTCCAGGTCGCCATCGGTTCCGGGTGGGACACCACGAGTCCCGTCACGTCGAGGGTGGCGGCCACCGCGGCGGCTGCTCGGCCCCGCGCGTTGAGTATGTCCCACAGCCGAGGGTCCTCGTGAGCGTGGGCCAGGCCCACGAGGACGGCCAGGCCGAGGCCGGAGTAGGGGCCACCGTCGATTGCCTCGACGACGGCTGCGAGGTCGGTCGGGACTCCACCGGCCGCGAGGGCGACCAAGGTCAGTTCGCGCGCATAGATGGGCTGATGCTCGGCGGCCCACGCTGCGCAGCGACCTCCTTCGGAGTACCCCCAGAGCAGCACGGGAGCGCCGACCTCCACTCCGTCCACGCCGGCGACGGCTGCCCGGACGATGTCGAGCATCGCCCGCCCCCCGACGCGGCCAGCTCCGTAGGTGTGGGGGCCGGGTAGGCCGAGGCCCTCACCATCGGTGACGACGACCGACCAGCCGCGGCTGAGGGCACGCTCCAGGAAGGCGAGTTCGCTCTCCAGGCCGGTCGCGAGCAAGTGGCTGGGTGCGCTGTCGCGTCCGAGCCCGTGGACGCCGACCCCGTACGAGAGGACCGGCCGAGGTCCCGGTCCACGCCACGACATGGCGGGAACGAGGACGGTCCCGGAGACGGCGATCGTTCTGCTGTTGGTCGCTGCCGTGGTGTGGACAACCTGCGTGGCTGCGCAGGTCAGCCCCGGCACGACGACTGGCCGGGTACGGAGCATGGTTCCTCGGCACCGCGGCATCGAGGCGGGTGTGTCGTAGAAGGGGTCCGTCGAGGGGGCGTGCACAACGCTGTCCTTTCGTCGAGGTGCTCTTGACCTCAGGCAGCATCCCGAACCAGGCCGTCACCGATCTGTCACGCACGGCCGACCGGCTGACAGATCGGTGACAGGGCCCTCGCTCACGCTGTGACCTGGTCGGCCCCCAACGGATCGGCCACCACCGAAAGGACCACGTAGATGAGCAACACACACACCCGATACCGCATCCTTCGGATCGCCACGCTCGGCGGCGTCGGACTGACCGTCGTCGCCAGCGGCCTGGCCATTCGCGCGGTGCGGTCCCTCGACGAGGCATTCACCAGCGCTATCTCGGACCCATATCTGGCCACTGAGGAGTCCTGAGTCCACGGGGTCGTTGGGGCACGTGCCACGTGCACGGTCGCGTGACCGTCGGCCGAGCCGCCAGCCCGTCAGTCACGCGGAGACCCACAGGCCCAGGAGTCGCCCTTGACGCCGTCGTGGAGCAAGCCGGCAGGGGTTGCCACCTGTCGCGCGACCGTGAAGGTGCCCTGCTCGTGGGGACCCGGTGTCCTGGGCGCACCCCGGTTAGGCTTGCGTCATGTCCGTCTCGCTCGGTATGCCGCCCCTGCCCCCGCCCGTCGTCGCCCCCCGTCGGGTCAGCCGCAAGATCCAGGTCGGCAAGGTCGCCGTCGGCGGTGACGCCCCGGTGTCCGTGCAGTCGATGACGACGACGCCGACCACCGACATCAACGCCACGCTCCAGCAGATCGCCGAGCTCACGGCCGCCGGGTGCGACATCGTGCGCGTGGCCTGCCCGAGTCAGGACGACGCCGAGGCGCTGCCCGCGATCGCGCGCAAGTCGCAGATCCCCGTCATCGCCGACATCCACTTCCAACCCAAGTACGTCTACGCGGCCATCGACGCCGGCTGCGCAGCGGTGCGGGTCAACCCCGGCAACATCCGCCAGTTCGACGACCAGGTCAAGCAGATCGCCGCGGCGGCAAAGGACGCCGGTGTGTCGATCCGCATCGGGGTCAACGCCGGCTCGCTCGACCCGCGGCTGATGAAGAAGTACGGCAAGGCGACCCCCGAGGCGCTCGTCGAGTCTGCCGTCTGGGAGGCCAGCTTGTTCGAGGAGCACGACTTCCACGACTTCAAGATCTCGGTCAAGCACAACGACCCGGTCGTGATGATCAGGGCCTACCAGCTGCTGGCCGAGCGCGGCGACTGGCCGCTGCACCTCGGGGTCACCGAGGCCGGCCCGGCGTTCCAGGGCACCATCAAGTCGGCGACCGCCTTCGGGGCGCTGCTCTCGCAGGGCATCGGCGACACCATCCGCGTCTCGCTGTCGGCCCCGCCGGTCGAGGAGGTCAAGGTCGGCATCCAGATCCTCCAGTCGCTGAACCTGCGCCCCCGCAAGCTCGAGATCGTCTCGTGCCCCTCGTGCGGCCGGGCTCAGGTCGACGTCTACAAGCTCGCGGATGCCGTGACCGCCGGGCTCGAGGGCATGACCGTGCCGCTGCGGGTCGCCGTCATGGGCTGCGTCGTCAACGGCCCCGGCGAGGCGCGTGAGGCCGACCTCGGTGTCGCCTCGGGCAACGGCAAGGGCCAGATCTTCGTCAAGGGCGAGGTCATCAAGACCGTGCCGGAGAGCGAGATCGTCGAGACCCTCATCGAGGAGGCCATGCGCATCGCCGAGGAGATGGGCGAGCCGATGGACGAGGAGTCGGCGGGCGCGCCGTCGGTCACCGTCGGCTGATCGGCGGGCGACCGACCCCCTCGGCCAAGCTTCCGGTCGATAAGCCGGTGGCCGAGGCCACGTCGCGCCTACGCTGACAGGGTGCTGCGCACGCGCTCCCCGATCAGGCCCCTGTCGCTCGCTGACCGCGACGACGCCCTGGACCTGTGTTCTCGCGACCTCCCGGGCAGTGTGTTCGTGGCGGCGCGCATCCTCGAGGGCGCCCGCACCGGGTCGCTGATGAGCGTGCTCGGCCACCGCGTCGACGGTGAGCTCACCGCGCTGTGCTGGGCCAGCGCCAACGTCGTCCCGGTGGGCACCACCGCCGAGAGCCAGGCCCTGATCGCCGAGCGGGTGCGTCGCTGGAGAGGCCGCTGCGCATCACTGTTCGGGCGCCGTGACGAGGTCGAGGGCCTCTGGTCGCACCTTGCGCCCCACTGGGGGCCCGCGCGAGCGATCCGCACCCGCCAGCCCCTGCTCGTCGCCGACCGACTGCCGTCGACGCTGGGGGTGCAGATCGACCAGCGGGTGCGCCCGGCACGCGTGGACGAGGTCGACCTCGTCCTGCCGGCAGCCGAGCACATGTTCACCGCCGAGATCGGCTACCCGCCCTACCGGGGGAACTCCCGGGGCTACCGGGCCTCGCTGGCGGCCCTGGCCCAGCGCGGTCACACCTACGTCGTCGTCGAGCACGGCGAGGTGGTCTTCAAGACCGACATCGGCAGCTTCGCGCTCGGGTGTGCCCAGCTCCAGGGCGTCTGGCTCGCGCCGCACCTGCGCGGTCAGGGCCTGGCGGCGCCGATGCTCGCGAGTGTCGTCGAACAGGTCATGCTCGGCCCGGCGCCGCTGGTCACCCTCTACGTCAACGACTTCAACACGGCCGCGCGGGCGACCTACCGACGGCTCGGGTTCCGTGACGTGGGCGACTTCGCGACGGTGCTGCTGTAGCGGCTCGTCCCTCCAGTGGTTGGATGGGGGTATGGCTCCCGCAGCCCGCACCCGCCCCGTCGCCGCCCCGGTTCGTTGAGCCCGGCATGTCGACCCTGGACTGGAAGCCCCTCACCGAGAGTGACCTTCCTGCCCTGACCCAGTTGGCCCTGTGCTGCCTCGAGCGTGACGGGGGGCTGCCGCTGCTGGCGACCGAGCCGATGCTGCGCCAGCTCTTCCTCTCCGGACACTCGGTCGGCGGGCGTGACGAGACGGGTGACCTGATCGCAGCAGCGGGGGCCTTCCTCGACGCGTCGGCGACCCGCTCGGTCACGGCGCTGATCCACCCGTCGGTGCGCTCGCAGGGGATCGGCGAACAGGTGCTCACGTGGTGGCTCGAGCAGGCCGGCGGAGGGCCGATCCGCCTCGTCGCCGAGACCGCGTCGCCCGAGTCCGATGCCTTCGCCGAACGACTCGGCCTCGAGCGCACGTTCGCCGAGCACGTGATGCGTCGCCCGCTCGTCGAGGTCCCGCGCATCGTGCGGCCCGCGGAGGTGCACACCTACCCGTGGACCGCGGACACCCAGTACCTCTTCCACGCCGCCTACTCGCGGTCGTTCGCGAACCGGCCGGGCTTCCCCGACACCCCGTACGAGGAGTGGGTCAGTTCCGTCGAGGAGGACGACGGCTTCCACCCGGATCTCTCGCGGGTCGCGCTCGACGACGACGGGCACGTGGCGGGGTTCGTCACGATCTCCGACGACTGGATCGACCAGGTCGGGGTGGTGCCCGAGTGGCGGGGGCAGCGGCTCGGGGCGCACCTGGTCGTCCGGTCGCTGCGGACGCTGCGCAAGGCCGGGTACGACCAGGCGTGGCTCGCGGTGAACGTCGACAACCCGAGTGCCCGCGCGCTCTACCGCTCGCTGGGCTTCCTCGACTCGGGGGTGCGGGCGCGCTACCAGCAGGTGGGGCCGATCGAGGCGACTGACGTGCCGATCAACATACCCTAGGGGGTATGCTTGGGTCATGTCTCCCGTGGTGCTGCTGCTCGCCGTGCTCGTCGGGGTGGCCTTGGGGCTGCTCGGCGGCGGCGGCTCGATCCTGACCGTGCCCCTCCTCGTGTACGTCGCCGGGCTCGACGCCAAGGAGGCGATCGCGACGTCGCTGCTCGTCGTGGGGGTGACCAGCCTCGCCGCTCTCGTGCCGCACGCCCGCGCCGGACGGGTGCGCTGGCGGACCGGCGCCATCTTCGGCGCCGCCGCGATGGCCGGGGCCTACGCGGGTGGGCGGATCGCCGAGTTCGTCCCCGGCACGGTGCTGCTCGTCGCCTTCGCGCTCATGATGGTCGCGACGGCGGTGGCCATGATCAGGGGTCGGGCCGGGCAGGATGCCGTCGCGCCGGCGTCGGGGTCGGCTGCCGGTGACGCTGGGGGCAGCGACGTGGCGCGCGAGCTGCCCGTCAAGCTCGTGCTGCTTGAGGGGGTGGTGGTCGGCCTCGTCACCGGTCTCGTCGGCGCCGGTGGAGGGTTCCTCGTGGTGCCTGCCCTCGTGCTCCTCGGCGGACTGCCCATGTCGGTGGCGGTCGGCACCTCGCTGCTCGTCATCGCGATGAAGTCGTTCGCGGGCCTGGCCGGCTACCTGTCGTCGGTGTCGATCGACTGGGGGCTCGCGGCGGCGGTGACCGCGATGGCCGTGCTCGGCAGCATCGGCGGGGCGCTGCTGTCGGGTCGGGTGCCGCAGGAGCGGCTGCGCCAGGGCTTCGGGTGGTTCGTCCTCGTCATGGGGGTGCTGGTCCTCGGCCAGAGCGCCCTCACCTCCTGACCTCGCCAGTCGAGAGTAGGCAACACGCCGCCTGCCTGCTGGCCGAGACGGCGTGTTGCCTACTCTCGACCGGGGGAGCGGGCGGCGCGCGGAGGTGACGCGCACGGCATCCGCCGACGTCGTTATCCTTGGCAGGTTGCCCGTGCTGGGCGACCGACCAGACCGATCCGCACCGAGGAGCCCTCCCGTGGCCATGCGCATGTCGTCCCTGTTCCTGCGAACCCTTCGCGAGAACCCGGCGGACGCCGAGGTCCCGAGCCACCAGCTCCTCGTGCGGGCCGGCTACATCCGGCGGGTCAGCCCCGGCGTCTACACGTGGCTGCCGCTCGGCCTGTTGGTGCTGCGCAAGGTCGAGACGATCGTGCGCGAGGAGATGGACGCGATCGGCAGCCAGGAGCTGCTGTTCCCGGCGCTGCTGCCGCGTGAGCCCTACGAGGCCAGTGGCCGCTGGACCGAGTACGGCGAGAACGTCTTCCGGCTCGTGGACCGCAAGGGGGCCGACCACCTTCTCGGCCCCACCCACGAGGAGATGTTCACCCTCACCGTCAAGGACCTGTACAGCTCGTACAAGGACCTGCCCCTGTCGATCTACCAGATCCAGACCAAGTACCGCGACGAGGCCCGCCCGCGCGCCGGCATCCTGCGTGGCCGCGAGTTCGTCATGAAGGACTCCTACTCCTTCGACATCGACGGCGCCGGGCTCGACAAGAGCTACCAGCTGCACCGCGACGCCTACGTGCGCATCTTCGACCGGCTCGGCTTCCACTACGTCATCGTCCAGGCGATGGCCGGGGCCATGGGCGGCTCGAAGTCCGAGGAGTTCCTCGCGACCGCCGAGAACGGCGAGGACACCTACGTGCGCTGCGTGAACTGCGGGTACGCGGCGAACGTCGAGGCCGTGCGCGTGCCGACGCCGGATGCCGTGGATGTCACCTCCCTGCCCGCTGCGCACGTCGAGGACACCCCCGACACCCCGACCATCGACACGCTGGTCGCTGCGGCCAACGCCGACCACCCCCGGGCGGACGGGCGTGAGTGGACCGCTGCCGACACGCTGAAGAACGTCGTCGTCATGCTCGTGCTGCCCGACGGCACGCGTGAGCCGCTGGCCATCGGGGTGCCCGGCGACCGCGAGGTCGACGAGAAGCGCCTCGGCGCCCAGGTCGAGCCGGCCCGCGTCGAGGCGTTCGAGGAGAAGGACTTCGCGACCTACCCGACGCTGGCCAAGGGCTACATCGGCCCGGGCGCGCTGGGTCTGGAGAAGTCGACCGGCATCCGGTACCTGCTCGACCCCCGCGTCGCCGACGGCACCGCGTGGATCACCGGTGCCGACGTCTCCGGCAAGCACGTCTTCGACCTCGTCAAGGGCCGCGACTTCGAGGGCGACGGCACCATCGAGGCCGCCGAGGTGCGCGACGGCGACGCCTGCCCATCGTGCGGCCACGGGCTCGAGAGCGCCCGCGGCATCGAGATGGGGCACATCTTCCAGCTCGGCACGAAGTACGCCGAGGCGCTCGACCTCAAGGTGCTCGACGAGAACGGCACGCTGCGCACCGTGACGATGGGGTCCTACGGCGTCGGTGTGTCGCGGGCCGTCGCCTGTGTCGCCGAGGGCAACCACGACGAGCTCGGCCTCATCTGGCCCCGCGCGCTCGCCCCGGCGGACGTGCACGTCGTCGTCACCGGCAAGGACGAGACCGTCGCGACCTACGGCGAGGAGCTCACTCGTGCGCTCGAGGCGCAGGGCGTGTCGGTGCTGCTCGACGACCGCCGCCAGGCCAGCCCCGGCGTGAAGTTCAAGGATGCCGAGCTCATCGGGGTCCCGACCATCGTCGTCATCGGGCGTGGTCTTGCCCAAGGCGTCATCGAGGTCAAGGACCGGCGCTCGGGCGAGCGGCGTGAGGTCGCCGTCGATGCCGCGGTGCAGGAGATCCTCGCGGAGATCGGGCGCGCATGAGCCACCCGGTCGACGCGGTCGTCTTCGACTGGGGGGGCACGCTGACCCCGTGGCACGAGGTCGACCTGCCCGAGCAGTGGCGGGTCTTCGCACGTGAGGTCCACGGCATCCGGGTCGACTCCCCGGACGTCTCGCAGGCCGATCTCGACGAGGCGCACCGGCTCGCCGACCGCATCCTCGAGGTCGAGAGCGCTGCCTGGACGAGGGGGCGCGACGAGCACACCTCGGCCGCGCTGTCGGACATCCTCGAGGCTGCCGGGATCGACGCCGCGCACGACCGGCACCACCTGGCGCTCGCCGCCTACCGGGGTTTCTGGGAGCCGCACACCCACACCGACCCGCAGGTGCGGCCGCTCTGGGAGGGGCTGCGTGCACGCGGGATCAAGGTCGGGGTGCTCTCGAACACCATCTGGTCCCGCGAGTACCACCGGGGGATCTTCGAGCGTGACGGCGTGCTCGACCTCGTCGACGCCGACCTGTACTCCAGCGAGCTCGACCACGTGAAGCCGCACCCGGAGGCGTTCCGGGCGATCTGCCGCGAGCTCGACGTCGACCCGCGGCGGTCGGTGTACGTGGGGACCGCATCTTCGAGGACGTACACGGCCCGCAGCAGGTCGGCATGCGCGCGATCTGGATCCCGCACTCCGACATCCCGGCCAACCAGCGGGTCGAGGTGACGGCCGTGCCCGACGGCCGGGCCCACGAACTGCTCGACGTGCTCGAGCTGGTCGACGCCTGGACGGCCGCGTGACCCGCTCGTGAGCGACCCGGGGGTCGAGGTCATCGCGCTGCTCGGCCTCGCGGGGTTCCTGGCCGGATGGATCGACGCGGTCGTCGGTGGGGGTGGGCTCGTGCAGCTTCCCGCACTGCTGCTCGGGGTGCCCGGGGCCACGCCGGCGCAGATCCTCGCGACGAACAAGTTCGGCTCGATCTGGGGCACCGCCACGTCCTCGGTGACGTACTACCGACGGGTCAAGCCCGACCTTCGCACCGCCCTGCCGATGGCCGGCGTGGCCTACGTCGGCGCCGTCGTCGGAGCGCTCATCGGGTTGCACATCCCCAAGGCGGCGTTCTACCCGATCATCCTCGTGCTGCTCATCGCGGTCGGCGCGTACACCCTGTTCAAGCCGTCGCTGGGCGAGGCGACCGCGCTGCGCTTCAGCGGGAGGCGGCACTCCGTCTTCGCGATGCTCACCGGCTTCGTCATCGGGGTCTACGACGGCGCACTCGGGCCGGGAACGGGCTCGTTCATGGTGTTCGCCCTCGTCGGGCTGATGGGTTACGCCTTCCTCGAGGCCTCGGCCAAGGCCAAGATCGCCAACTTCGCGACCAACCTCGGGGCCCTGACCGTCTTCATCCCGGGCGGTCACGTGATGTGGGTCGTCGGTGGCGTGATGGCGGTGGCGAACCTGCTCGGCGGCTACGTGGGCGCCCGGACCGCCGTGGCGAAGGGCAGCGGCTTCGTGCGGGTCGTCTTCATCGTCGTCGTCGGGTCCTTCATCATCCGCATCGCAGGAGACCTGCTCGGCGCCTGGTGACGTCCCTGCGAACGTGGGTGAAGATCGTCGTCCAGCCGACGATTTTCACCCACGTTCGCAGGGAGATCGGGTCGACGGATGCCGGGATGCCGGGATGCCGGGATGCCGGGGAAGCGGGTTGTCAGGCGGCGGCGCGGCGCGCCAACCCGCGAAGCACCTGGCTCATGAACGCTGCCTCGTGGACGCGCAGGCCGATCAGGTCGATCCGTAGCACGGTGTCGTCTCCCAGGGACACCTCGTTCTGCCTGAGGTTGTCGTCGGTGAGCGCCAGCCCCACGCGGTGCCCGGAGCCGTCGATCTCCACGACCAGTCGGCTGCCGGCCCACCTGACGTCGAGGTACACCCGCCCGAGGGCCGTCCGGCGCAACACCTGTCGTTCGGGTTCGGGAACTCCGTGACGACGGCACATCTCGGTGAAGTCCAGCTCGCCGAGTGACTGCGCCCCGTCGGCGACATCACGCAGCACCTGCCGCACGAAGGGCCGACGCCCGCGGTTGCGCACCGTGGCGAACGCCGACAACAGCCGCTCGCCGGTCGTGAGTCTCTGCTGCACGACCATGCACAGGATGAGGGCTGCCTGCCGGTCGCTCCTCGCCCAGGCAGCGGCTCTCAGCGCGGCCACCTCGACCCGGGTCCGGGGAAGCCCTCCCGACGACGACTCGCCGGTTCGACGCGTCACTCTGTGCACTCGGACCCCGTCGACACGGGGGCACTGTGCGCCACGCGGGACCGAGACGTGAACGGCATCCTCGGTGTACTTCTCCAGGCCTGCGCTGAAGAGGGCACTGACCCCGTCGACGAGTGCGACACCTTCAGCGACCTCCCACACGGCACGCCACCGACGTGCCTCGTGGCTCACGGGGCCGGTGTGCAGCGCGACCGTGTGCGTGCCGAGTCGTTGCCACCGGTCGTTGTCGACCTCACGAGCGATCGCTGCGTGGTCGAACCCGAGCTCGCCCAGCCTGTGCAAGGTCAGGACGCCGCCGAACTCCGCCGAGGCCGCGACGGCATCCCGACGGCGCTGTCGTCGAGGGACTCGCGGCGGCTCCGGCATCCCCTGATCATGGCGAAAACCGGCGACGCCGCTCCGGCGTCATCCACAGGCCCCGCGAACGTGGGTGAAAATCGTCGTCCAGCCGACGATCTTCACCCACGTTCGCGAGGAGGGGGGAGGGGGGTCTGGGCGGGGGCGGGCAGGGTGGGGGAGGGCAGGGTGGGGGAGGTCAGGTGGTCAGCCAGAGGGCGGCGAAGGGCGGCAGCCACACGTTGCCGTCCCCACCCCACGGCAAGGCGTCCCCGGTGATCCGGTCCACGGCATCCGCCACACCGAGCTCGTTGACCCGCCAGCCGGGCCACATCCGCCACTGCGGCGTCACGTTGTAGACCCCGACGAACCGCCCGACCGGGTGCTCACGCAGGGTCACCAGCACACCGGGGTCATCGACCGGCCCGATCTGCGTCTCGACCGACCCGTGCAGGTGCACCAGCGAACCGCGGGCCCGCACGAGCTCGACGAGGTCGCCGAACACCCGGCCGGCCGTCGTCGTGCGGTCGTGCCGCGACTCGGCCCGCTCCCAGTCCAGCCGCGGCCGGTGCGCCCACCGGTTGTCGTCGCCGTGCCCGGGTTCGAGCGCCCACCGCGGGTCGTTCGGCTGCCCGAGCTCGTCACCGCTCCAGATGACCGGGATGCCGCCCCACCCGAGCACCATCGCGTTGGCCAGGCGCAGGGCCGCCGCCGCGGACTCGACTTCCGCCGCAGAACCGGCCGACTGGAGGCCGATGAGGGATGCCGCGGTGCCACTCGTGCGCCCGTCGTCGGTCTCCGGGTTGTACTGGAAGACCAGCCCCCGAGCGGGTGAGCCGAAGTGGTCACCGGAGTACCAGTGCCACAGGAAGTTGCGGTGCGCGTGCCCGTTCAACCCGACGGCGCCGGCATCCTCGTCCATGATCGCCCAGCCGATGTCGTCGTGGCAGCGCAGGTAGGTCAGCCAGGTGCCCGTCGTGGGCTTCGGCGACAACGACCCGAGGGCCTGCGCGGCGAGCCGGACGTCCTGCGAGGCGAGCATCGACCAGACGTGCACCATGAGGCTGTTGTGGTAGGCGAGGTCGCTGACCTTGCCGGTGTAGGCGCCGGTTCCGAGGTAGGGCAGCAGCTTGATCGGGGCCACGATCGCCTCGGCCTTGAAGGCGACAGCGGGGCAGGCGATCCGGGTCACGGCCCGCAGCACCTGGGTGAGGGCGTGCACCTCGGGTTCGCCCTGGCAGTCGGTGCCCAGGCGCTTCCACAGGAAGGCGATGGCGTCCAGGCGCAGCACGTCGACGCCGCGGTTGGCCAGGTCGAGGATGATCGACGCGTACTCGCGCAGCACCGCCGGGTTGCCCCAGTTGACGTCCCACTGGAACTCGTTGAAGGTCGTCCACACCCAACCCTGGAGGTCCTCGTCCCAGGTGAAGTTGCCGGGGGCGAAGTCGGGAAAGACCTCGGGCAGGGTCGCCTCGTACGCGTCCGGCATCTCGCGGTCGGGGAAGACGTGGAAGTACTCGCGGTAGACCGGGTCGCCCGCCCGGGCGAGCACCGCCCACTCGTGCTCACGGGCGACGTGGTTGAGCACGAGGTCGAGCACCAGGCTCATCCCGGCGTCGTGCATCCTGGCCGCGAGGTGCTCGAGGTCGTCCATCGAGCCCAGGTCGGCGCGCACCGCCCGGTAGTCGGCCACGGCATAGCCGCCGTCACTGTCGCCCTCGCGGGGGCGCAGCAGCGGCATGAGGTGCAGGTAGCGCACCCCGAGCTCGTCGAGGTAGGGGAGGCGGTCGACGACCCCGCGCAGGTCACCCGCGAAGCGCTCGGTGTACGTCGCGTAGCCGATCATCGAGGGGTCCTGGAGCCAGTCGGGGCGCAGCATGCGCTCGAGATCCCGCACGTGCAGCCGGTCCGACCGGGCGGCGAAGGCAGCCCCCGCGAGCTCGATCAGGTCGGCACCCAGTGCGGCGGCCCGCTCGTCGCCGTAGGCCGTCCGCAGACCGGTGAACAGGTCGGGCCACCACCGGGCGACCCGGGCGCGGAACATCACCTCCCGGTCAGGGGACACCCCGGCAGGAAGGGACGTCGCGGGAGGTGACCCGGCAGACGTCGCAGAGGTCGTCACGGCAGGGGACGGGGGCGGGGGCACGGCAGCGCTCACCTGCGCATTCTTGCCCATCCCGGCGCCCACATCGAGGGTCGTCCGACACGGTGATCATCAGGTCCGCCGCCCGCCGGAGCCAAGCGACAGGGCAGGCCCAGACCATCCACAGGAGGCCCACAGGTTGCCCGGCGACGGTGGTCGCATGAGCTCGAGCACCGTCACCACCTCCCGGATGCCGTCCGCCCACCTTCGTGGTGCGTCGCACCTCCCGGGTCGCCCGGGTCCCTCGGGTCTCGAGGGTGCGACGCCCCGCCGCCGCCTCGGGCCGGTGCCTCGCCGGTGGCGCGACCTCAGCGCCGCGCTCGGCTGGGGCGTCGTGCTCTTCACCATCGGCCTGTGGGTGGGCGGCGGCGGCATCCAGGACCTCGGCAGCACCGCAGGGTTCCTCACCTCGACAGGGCGGCTCACCGGTCTCGTCGGCTCGGCGCTCCTGCTGCTCCAGGTGGGGCTGATGGCCCGTATCCCGTGGGTCGAGCAGGCGTGGGGGCAGGACGAGTTGACCCGCGTGCACCGCCTCGTCGGCTTCACCTCGTTCACCCTCGTGCTCGCCCACATCGTGCTCATCACCCTCGGGTACGCGGCATCGACCGATGCCGGCGTGTGGGGCACCCTCGTCGACCTCGTCGTCACCTACCCGGGGATGCTGCTGGCGCTCGCCGGCACGCTCGCGCTCGTCATGGTCGTCGTCACGTCGGTGAAGAAGGCCCGGGCGCGACTGCGCTACGAGTCCTGGCACCTCATCCACCTCTACGCCTACCTCGGGGCGGGGCTGGCCCTGCCGCACCAGCTCTGGACGGGCGCGGAGTTCCTCTCCTCGACGCTCGCCACGGTGTTCTGGTGGGGGCTGTGGGCCAGCACCGCCGGCGCGGTGATCCTCTTCCGGGTGCTGCTGCCCCTGTGGCGCTCGTTCGCCGGGTCGTTGCGCGTCGTGGACGTTCGGGCCGAGGGTCCGGACGCGACCACCGTGACCGTCGCCGGTCGCGGGATCACGCGGATGCCGGTGCGCGCCGGGCAGTTCTTCCAGTGGCGCTTCCTCGACGGGCCGGGGTGGTCGCGGGCCAACCCCTACTCGATCTCCGCGGCGCCGGACGGTGCCACCCTGCGCTTCACCGCAGCTCACGTCGGTGACGGCTCGCGACGCCTGGCCACCCTTCGGCCCGGCACGAGGGTCATGGTCGAGGGCCCCTACGGGCGCCTGCACGACGGGGTCCGCACCCAGCGCAAGGTCCTGCTCATGGGCAGTGGCATCGGCATCACCCCGCTGCGCGCCATCCTCGAGGACCTGCCCCAGGGCCCGGGCGACGTCACCGTCGTGCACCGGGTGCGCAGTCGCAGCGAGGCCGTGCTCGCCGACGAGCTGGCTGAGTTGGCCGCTGCCCGGGGTGCCCGGTACCTCATGGTCGAGGGTCCTCGGATCACCGGCCGCGCGAGCTGGCTGCCGGAGCAGGCCCGGCACCTCACCGATGTCGACGCCCTGCGCGAGATCGTGCCCGACGTCGCCCACCACGACGTCTACCTGTGCGGTGCCGACGGCTGGATGACCGCCGCACGGGCTGCCGCGCGAGCCGCGGGAGTTCCCCGCGACCGCGTGCACCTCGAGCGCTTCACCTCCTGATCCACCTGATCCGAGAAGGGACCCACCCATGCGCCGCATCACCCTCTGGCTGCTCGCGACGACCTCCGCCCTCGTGCTGCTGTTCAGCTACCACACTTCCACCGAGGCCACCTCGGGCTCGGCCACGAGCATCGTCGCCCAAGGGTCGACCGGCAGCGGCGGCGCGGCCCCCGAGACCGACTCGGGGTCGAGCACCGACTCGGGGTCGAGCACCGACTCCGGCACCGACTCGGGATCGCAGTCCTCCTCGGCAGCCCAGACCGTCGTCGGCGACGCCATCATGACCAAGTTCGGCAACGTGCAGGTCCAGATCACCGTCGAGAACGGGAGGATCACGGCATCCGAGGTCACCCAGGTGCCGTGGAGCGACCGCAAGGACCAGCAGATCAACGGCCGCGCGGTGCCCGTGCTCAACGCCGAGGCCGTCGACGCGCAGAGCGCCGACATCGACATGGTCTCGGGTGCGACGTACACCTCCGAGGCCTACATCCGGTCGTTGCAGTCGGCCATCGACCAGGCGAACCTGTGACCTCCGCACTCGCCGACACCCTCGCCGGGGCGCACCCCCCGGTGCTCGCCCGCCGCGCCTTCGTCGACCAGGTCATGGGGATGCCGGTGAGCGTGCACGTCCGCGCGGTCGACACCTCCCGCAGCGACGTCGAGGCTGCCGCCGCGCGGGTCTTCGCCCACCTGCGCCGGGTCGACGCGGTGCTCAGCACGTGGCGCGCCGACAGCGACTTGTTGCGCATCCAGCACGGTGAGATCGGTGAGGTCGACGGGGTCGACGAGGTGCACCCGTGGCTCGCCGAGGTCACCGACCTCTGTCTCGAGGCCGAGGACCGCACCGACGGGTTCTTTCGCGCCTGGCGCAGGCGGCCCGGAGGGCGGCTCAGCTTCGACCCCACGGGTCTGGTCAAGGGCTGGGCGGTGGCAGCGGCCGCCGAGCACCTGCGCATCGCCCCCGAGATCGCGTACAGCATCGGCGCCGGGGGAGACGTGGTCGTCGGGACGGGCACCGGGGTCGACCAGGCCCCGCCGTGGCGCATCGGCATCGAGGACCCCAGGCAGCGCGGCGGGCTCGCGCGCGTGGTCACGGTGACCCAGGGTGCGGTCGCCACGTCGGGGGCCGCCATCCGTGGCGGGCACGTCGTCGACCCGCGGACCGGCCGGGGCATCGTGCGCGCCGGGTCGGCCACCGTGGTCGGCCCCGACCTGATGTGGGCCGACGTGTGGGCGACGGCCGCCTGGGTCGACCCGCAGCGCGCCCGCGCCCTCATCGAGGAGCGCGACCCCGCCTACGACCTCATCGTGATCTGAGCGCCGCGCCGAGGGCCTCGGTGTCGGTGACCGGGCGATCGCAGACGAAGCCCCGGCACACGTAGGCGGCCGGTCCTCCGTCGACGAGGGGCCGGTCGGCGAGGAGCGCGCGGCCGGGGGCGTCCGGCATCCCGTGCATGACGACGAGGCCGGGGGAGGTGCTGGCGCGCGCCGTCCGCAGCAGCGCCCGCGCGGCGGGGCCCTCGCCCACGACGGCGACCTGGAGGGGCCCGGCTGCGGTTGCCTCCGCGACAGCCAGCGCCCACCCGGCGAAGCGCGGGTCCTGCGCGGCGACCGGGCCGCAGGCGTCGAGCGCGGCCCGAGACGCCTGGAGGTGTTCGGCCGACCCGGTGAGCGCCCCATGGGTGAGCAGCGCGCCGGCCAGGGCGGACACCCCGCTCGGCTCGGCGTTGTCCGAACGGTTCGCCGGCCGGGAGAACAGGGCGGGCGCGTCGTGGGCGGTGTCGTGCACGGTGCCGTCGGCGTCGACGAAGCGGTCGAGGGCACGCTCGAGCAGGGATGCCGCCGCCTCACCCCAGCGTGGATCTCCCGTCGCCTGGTGGAGGGCGAGCAGGCCCTCGGCGAGGTCGGCGTGGTCGTCCAGGACCGCGGGGGCTGGGCCGACGCGCCCGGCGCGGGAGGTGCGCCGCAGCATCCGGTCACCGTCGTCGGCACGCTCGGATGCCGGGACGTCGTGGGTGTCGAGGACGTGGGCAGCGGCAACCTCGGCGGCCGTGACGAGGTCCGCACGCTCGAGCAGCACACCGGCGTCGACCAGGGCCGCGATGGCCAGGCCGTTCCACGCCGTCACGACCTTGTCGTCGCGACTCGGCTGCGGGCGGGTGGTGCGTGCGGCCAGCAGCCGGGCCCGCACCCCGGCCCACCACGGGAGGTCGTCGGGGTCCTGGCGCAGCTGCAGGGTGGACGACCCGGCCTCGAAGGTCCCGCTCGCGGTGACGCCGAGGAGGCGGGCCGCGCGCTCTGCGTCGTCGGGTCCGAGCACCTCGACGAGCTGGGCCGGGGTCCACGCATACGTCAGACCCTCGTGCGAGTGCCCGTCGACGACGGTGTCGGCGTCGAGGGCCGAGGCGAAGGCGCCCTGCTCGGTACGCAGGTCCCGTAGCAGGAAGTCCGCGGTCTCGTGGGCCACCCGCAGCGCGAGGTCGTCGCCGGTCGCGCGCCACAGGTGGGCGTAGACGCGCAGCAGCAGGGCGTTGTCGTAGAGCATCTTCTCGAAGTGCGGCACCACCCAGTCGGCATCGACGGAGTAGCGGGCGAACCCACCCCCGAGCTGGTCGTAGAGGCCTCCCCGGGCCATGGCGTGCGCGGTGCCGGTGGCCATCGCGAGGGCGTCGGCCGACCCCGTGCGGGCGTGGTGGCGCAGCAGGAACTCCAGCACCATCGACGGCGGGAACTTCGGGGCCCCGCCGAACCCTCCTCGGGCGTCGTCGTAGGTCGACCGCAGCCGCCGCACGGCCGTGTCGCAGACGTCGGCGTCGACGACTGTCGGTGCCGGTGGGCCGGTGAGCTCACGCAGGCGTTCGGCAACGGTCGCTCCGGAGGTCAGCACGCGCTCGCGGTCGGTCTCCCACGCGTGGGCCGCGCCGTCCAGGAGCTGGAGGAACTGGGCCCTCGGCAGGTACGTGCCCGCGAAGAAGGGGTCGCCCGACGGCGTGAGCAGGCAGGTCATCGGCCAGCCCCCGTGCCCGGTGAGGGCGGTCGTGGCCGACATGTAGACCGCGTCGACGTCGGGGCGCTCCTCGCGGTCGACCTTCACCGCGACGAAGCGCCCGTTCACGGCGGCGGCGACCTGCTCGTCCTCGAACGACTCGTGGGCCATGACGTGGCACCAGTGGCAGGCCGCATAGCCCACCGAGAGCAGGATCGGCACGTCGCGCCGCTCGGCCTCGGCGAAGGCGTCGTCGCCCCACTCCCACCAGTCGACGGGGTTGTCAGCGTGCTGGAGGAGGTAGGGGCTGAGCGAGTGTGCGAGCCGGTTCGCCATCTCCCCACCGTATGCCGCGAGGAGGCCACGCGGGGTCGAGGTGCTACCGCCCGCAGATCCGTGCACCTGCGATTCGACCCGGCGTCGACTCGACCAGCCTCGGCTGCCGCCCCAGCGGAGCGGCGGCTACTCGTCGAGGGCCTTGGTGAGGGCCACGTGCAGGCTCACGTCGGCAGCGTCGCCGGTCTCGGTGACCCAGCTGACCTCGACCCCGGCCCTCAGCAGCGTCCAGGCAAAGGCCTCGTCGAGGTCGATCCCCGCGGCCTCGGCAGCCACCGACACCCGGTGCCGCACCGACCAGCGGAACGCCGACCCCGTCCCGAGTTCGTCAACACGGTTGTGCAGCAACGGAAACAGGTCGAACGCAGGGTGGCCCGCGACCGGCTTCGGGTCGATCGCGGTCCAGCCCTGCGACCCCATGAGCACGTTCTCGACGTGCAGGTCGGTGTGCAGCAGCACCTCGGGCACCGCACCGGAGAGCAGTTCACGAGCAAGCCCGACCGTGCGCGTGACGACCCGACGGGGCACGGCGGCCCGCCCCGGCATCCGCTCCAGGTGTGGTGCGAGGTACTCCGGGAGCCGGGGGAACTGCGGCGGCGCGGGCACGCGCAGCTGCCGGAGCAACCCGCCCACCACCTCGCACGCCTCGTCGACCCACACCTCGCTCAGGTCGCGGTCGGCGTCGAGCCGCTCGAGCAGCAGCACCCCGTCCGACGGCAGCGCGGCGACGAGCCGCACAGCTCCCGAGCCCGCCCACGTGCGCAGCGCCAGGGCCTCGTGCGCGCCCTCGGGATGCGGCCAGGCCACCTTGAGCGCGAGGGCCTCGCCGTCGCGGCGCACCGGGACGACCACCGCGGTCCACCCGGTGCGCGGCTCGCCGTCGACGACCAGCCCCCACCGCTGCAGCGCCTCGTCGATCAGGCGGGGGACGGTCGCCAGCCACGCCGCACCCGTCGGCCCCCCGTCGGCGGGGTAGCCCTCGACGCGCGCGACCCAGGCGGGCGGCAGCACCACCCGGCTCACGAGGTGCTCACGCACGAGGTGCCCACCAGGAGCTCACGAGCGGGTCACGTGAGGCCGGGGAAGGGGGCCAGGGCCACACCCCAGCGGTTCGCCTGCACCTCGACGGCGCCGAGCCACCGCGTCGCGGCAGCCAGCCCCGCACCGGCATCAGCATCGGCTCCGGGCACTGCACCGGTCGCGGCCAGCGCCCCGAGGTGTTCGCCGTACCCCGAGCGCAACGCGAGCATCGCCTCGCGAGCCAGCCGAGCGGCATCCGCCGCGGTCGTCACGGGGAAGGGGAGCGGCTGACCGAGCGTGCTTGCGGGGTCGGCCCCGCCGGCCACCTGGTCGGCGCGCACCGAGCGGAGCACCCGCACGGTGGTGTCGGCCCGGTTCCGAACCCGCCCGGACGTGCGGGCAACGACCACCTCGAACAGGTAGATCGCGGCACTCGTGCTCGCCGCCATGGCCTCGACGGCATCACCGGCGACAGCACCCCCGCCGACCTTCGGGGAGGTGCCGGACAGCAGCGTCGCCGCCGCGAAGCGTTGCGCGTGCAGTGCGGCCAGGGTGGCGAGCAGGTCGGCCTCGGCGCCGGCGAACTCGGCGGCGCGCACGGCCGACTCGGCCTCGGCGGCCGCGAGGCTCTCGATCGTGGATGCCGTGGGGCTGGCTGAGGGGGACGGGGCGCCGGTGGCGGGGTCGGGTGATGCACTCGGTGACCCGGAGGATGCACTCGGCGACGCGGCGGGGCCGTCGACGAGTGGCAGCGGCACCTGCCCGCGCAGCAGCGTCGTGCGCAACACCGTGTGCTGGCGCCGGTGGATGGAGGCGAGGCTGGCGGCGAGCGCACCCGGCACGGTGCCCGCCTGGGTGGCCAGGGCGAGGGTCTCGCCGGTGAGGGCGACGAGCTCGCTCTCGAGGGGGATCGGGGTGCGCGTCGGGACGAGCGGCACGCGTGGGGCGTCGTCCTCGAGCCGGATACCGCACGCCCCCGTCGGGAGGGCGAAGGCGCCCAGGGAGGCCGCGAGGAAAGCCCTTCTGGAGACCCCCGGACGTGCCGCCTCACCCATGCGCGCATCATCGCACGGGCCGGAGCACGGCCCGACCTGGCTTACAGTGGTGGGCGGCGGCCACCCGCCGACGACAAACTTCACACCAGAGGACGGGCAGCACGATGACCACTGCAGACGGCATCCGCCCGACCGTGCAGGACGCGGTGGAGGGCATCGGCCTCGTTCTCGAGGACGTCGCCGTGACCCCCGCGGGCCGCCGCCGCGTCGTCAAGGTCCTCGTCGACCGCGACCCGGGCCCGCAGGACGTCGCCGACGAGCCGACCGATCCCCTCACCCTCGACGAGGTCGCCGATGCCACGCGCGCGGTCAGCGACGCCCTCGACGCGAGCGACCTCATGGGCGAGCAGCCCTACACGCTCGAGGTCTCCTCTCCGGGCGTCGGCCGCCCGCTGACCCTCCCGCGCCACTTCCGGCGCAACGTCGGCCGCCTCGTCACCGCCACCCACGACGGCCAGGAGGTCACCGGCCGCGTGCTGCGGGCCAGCGGCACCGACGTGACGCTCGACATCCCCGCCACCCGCTCGACCCCCTCGCGCACGCAGACCCTGGCGTATGCCGGCCTCGAACGTGCCGCGGTGCAGGTCGAGTTCGCCCGACCGGACGACAAGGACAGCTGACATGGACATCGACCTGACCGCACTGCGCGCGCTCGAGCGCGAGCGAGGCATCTCCATGGATGTCCTCATCCAGGCGATCGAGCAGGCGATCACGCTCGCCTACCAGCGCACCGAGGGGCACTACCGGGTCTCGCGCGCCGAGCTCGACCGCAAGACCGGGCACGTCGTCATCTGGGCGCGTGAGGAGTTCGAGGTCCCCGCCGAGGAGGGTGCGGTCGACGACGAGGGCAACCCCGTGCGTCCCCGCCGTGAGCTCGGCCCGGAGTTCGACGACACCCCGAGCGGCTTCGGCCGGGTCGCCGCCGCGACCGCCCGCCAGGTCATCGTGCAGCGACTGCGCGACATCGAGGACGACGCCATCCTCGGCGACTTCAAGGGCCGCGAGGGTGAGCTCGTCGCGGGCGTCATCCAGCAGAGCCCGGTGCCGCGCCACGTGACCGTCGACTTCGGCACGGTCGAGGGGATCCTGCCCCTCGCCGAGCAGGTGCCGGGGGAGAAGTACGTCCACGGGCAGCGCCTGCGCTGCTACGTCACCTCGGTCAAGCGCGGCATGCGTGGCCCCCAGATCGAGCTCTCCCGTACCCACCCGAACCTCGTGCGCAAGCTGTTCGCCCTCGAGGTGCCCGAGATCGCCGACGGCAGCGTCACGATCGAGGCCCTCGCCCGCGAGGCCGGTCACCGCACCAAGCTCGCGGTCCACACCACGGTCGCCGGCCTGAACGCCAAGGGTGCGTGCATCGGTCCGATGGGTGCCCGGGTGCGGGCCGTGATGGCCGAGCTGCACGGCGAGAAGATCGACATCGTCGACTGGTCGAACGACCCGGCGACGTTCATCGCGGCGGCCTTGTCCCCGTCACGGGTCACCTCGGTCACGATCGTGGACTCCAAGCTGCGCGCGGCCCGCGTCGTCGTGCCCGACTACCAGTTGTCGCTGGCGATCGGCCGCGAGGGTCAGAACGCCCGACTGGCCGCCAAACTGACGGGCTGGCGCATCGACATCCGCCCCGACACCGACCCCGGGGCGGCGGATGCCGTGGCCCCCTCCCGCGCCGATGGCGCCTCATAGGGCACCTAGGCGGTAGGCTGGTGGTTACCGATCGGACTGGACTCCGGCCCGGTCACCCGATTCGCACCTGTATCGGGTGTCGTGGGGCGGATAGCCGGTCGGCACTCCTGCGAGTGGTCCTCGGGACCGGCGCGGACGGCATCCCTGTCGTTCTCCCCGATCCTGAGCGCCGTCTCCCGGGGCGCGGCGCATGGCTGCACCCGGGGTTCTCGTGCCTGGAGCTCGCCGTTCGTCGGCGGGCGTTCGGTCGGGCGTTGCGAACGAGCACACCCGCCGACCACAGTGCCGTCGAGCACTGGGTCAGGGCCCACCTGCAGGAACCACCGTCCGAGCATGAAACCGAAAGCGGGTTTGACGCTGATGAGCACCCGATGAGTACTCAGCGATGAGCACCCCCCAGCTGTAACGACGGTCCGCGCACGACGCACGGACCTGGACAGGAGAAAAGTGTCTAAAGTCCGTGTGAGCGCACTTGCCAAGGAGCTCGGAGTGACCAGCAAGGTCCTCCTCGAGCGCCTGAACGGCATGGGCGAGTACGTCAAGAGCGCCAGTTCGACGGTGGAAGCCCCCGTGGTCCGGCGCTACAACGAGAAGTACCCTGCCGAGGCTCCTGCTGCCCCGGCAGCACCTGCTGCTCCGGCGCGTCCGGCACCGGCAGCCCCGTCGGCACCGGCCGCGGCGACGCCTGCTCCGGCAGCCCCCGCTCCCGCTGCGCCCGCCCCGTCGGCACCGGCTCCCGCCGCTCCGTCGGCTCCGGCGCCCGCAGCCCCGGCAGCACCTGCGGCGGCAGCCCCGGCCGCGCCGGCCCCCGCGGCTCCGTCGGCACCTGCGCCGGCAGCCCCCGCCCCGGCGGCTCCCGCTGCTCCGGCAGCCCCGGCCGCACCTGCCGCCCGCGAGGGTGGCGCCGGCCAGGGCGCACCGCGTCCCGGCGCGCCGCGTCCGAACACCCCGCGCCCGGGCAACAATCCGTTCGCGCCGAGCCAGGGGATGGGTCGCACCCGCGAGCCCGCTCGCCCCGGCAACAACCCCTTCGCTCCGAGCCAGGGCATGCCCCGGCCGCAGAGCCGTCCGGGCGGTCCTCGCCCCGGTGGTGCAGGTGCCGGCGCTGCCGGTCCGCGCCCCGGTGGCCCGCGCCCCAGCCCCGGCATGATGCCCGACCGTTCTGCGGTCGGCCGTCCGGGTGAGCGTCCGGCCCGTGGCGCCGGTCGCCCCGGTGCGCCCGGTGGCGCAGGTGCGCGACCCGGTGGTGGCGGTGGCGGTTTCGCCGGCCGTCCGGGCGGCCCCGGTGGTTTCCGCAGCGGCCCCGGCGGTCGCGGTGGCACCCAGGGTGCCTTCGGCCGTGGCGGTGGACGACCCGGTCGTGCCCGCAAGTCCAAGCGCGCGAAGCGCATGGAGTTCGAGGAGATGCAGGCACCGTCGATCGGCGGTGTGAGCGTCCCCCGTGGTGACGGCACGACGATCATCCAGATCCGTCAGGGCGCGAGCCTGTCCGACTTCGCCGACAAGATCAACGCCAACCCCGGTTCGCTGGTGACGGTGCTGTTCCACCTCGGTGAGATGGCCACGGCCACCCAGAGCCTGGACGAGGACACCTTCAAGCTCCTCGGCAGCGAGCTCGGCTACGACATCCGCATGGTCTCCCCGGAGGAGGAGGAGCGCGAGCTCTTCGACTCCTTCAACATCGACCTCGAGATCGGTGTCGACTCCGAGGACGAGGACGACCTCGAGGCCCGCCCGCCCGTCGTCACCGTCATGGGTCACGTCGACCACGGCAAGACGCGTCTGCTCGACGCGATCCGCAACGCCGAGGTCGCTGCCGGCGAGGCCGGCGGCATCACCCAGCACATCGGCGCCTACCAGATCCACAAGGAGCACGAGGGCGTCGACCGGCCGATCACCTTCATCGACACCCCGGGTCACGAGGCGTTCACCGCCATGCGTGCCCGTGGTGCCAAGGTCACCGACATCGCGATCCTCGTGGTCGCGGCGGACGACGGCGTCATGCCGCAGACCATCGAGGCGCTCAACCACGCCCAGGCGGCCGACGTGCCGATCGTCGTCGCGGTCAACAAGATCGACGTCGAGGGTGCCAACCCGAGCAAGATCCGTCAGCAGCTGACCGAGTACAACCTCGTGGCAGAGGAGTACGGCGGCGAGACGATGTTCGTTGACGTCTCGGCCAAGCAGGGTCAGAACATCGACCAGCTGCTCGAGGCCGTGCTGCTCACCGCCGACGCGGCGCTGGACCTTCGGGCCAACCCCGACCGCGACGCACGCGGCATCGCCATCGAGGCGAACCTGGACAAGGGGCGTGGCGCCACGGCGACCGTGCTCATCCAGTCCGGCACGCTGCGGGTCGGTGACGCGATCGTCGCCGGCTCCTCGCACGGTCGTGTGCGGGCCATGCTCGACGAGCACGGCAACGCGCTCACCGAGGCGACCCCGTCGCGTCCGGTGCAGGTGCTCGGTCTGTCCTCGGTCCCGCGGGCCGGCGACACCTTCGTCGTCGCCCCCGACGACCGCACGGCACGCCAGATCGCCGAGAAGCGCGAAGCAGCCGACCGCCAGGCCAGCCTGGCCAAGGCTCGCAAGCGCATCTCCCTCGAGGACCTCAACGAGGCCCTCGCGGCGGGCAAGGTCGACACCCTCAACCTCATCCTCAAGGGTGACGTGTCGGGTTCCGTCGAAGCGCTCGAGGACGCCCTGCTCCAGATCGACGTCGGCGAGGAGGTCGACCTGCGGATCATCGACCGCGGCGTCGGCGCCATCACGCTGAACAACATCAACCTCGCGATGGCCTCCAACGCCATCATCATCGGCTTCAACGTTCGTGCCGAGGGCCAGAACGCCGAGGTCGCCGAGCGCGAGGGCGTCGAGATCCGGTACTACTCGGTCATCTACCAGGCGATCGACGAGATCGAGCAGGCCCTCAAGGGCATGCTCAAGCCGGAGTTCGAGGAGGTCGAGCTCGGCACCGCGCAGATCCGCGAGATCTTCCGCAGCAGCAAGTTCGGCAACATCGCCGGCTCGATCGTTCGCAGCGGCGAGATCAAGCGCGGCACCCGGGCGCGGATCACCCGCAACGGGGTCGTCGTGGCCGAGAACATCGAGATCGCCGGTCTGCGTCGGTTCAAGGACGACGTCACCGAGGTCCGCGAGGGCTTCGAGTGCGGTATCAACCTCGGATCCTTCAACGACCTGCAGCTCGATGACCTCATCAGCACGTACGAGATGCGAGAAAAGCCCCGCGCCTGACGCGAGGCAGCACGACCGGTGACCGGGCGGCATCCGAATGGCCGGATGCCGCCCGGCGCCGTCACCGGCACCCGTCACTAGGGTGGGTGCCGCCCCATCCGAGGACCTCAAGGAGGAGCCGTGGCCGACACCGCACGCGCCCAGAAGATCGCCGACCGCATCAAGACGCTGACGGCAGCCAACCTCGACGCGATCGTCAAGGACCCCGACCTCGGGTTCGTGACGATCACCGACGTCAAGGTCACCGGTGACCTCCAGCACGCCTCGCTCTTCTACACCGTCTTCGGCGACGCCGCCCAGCGCGCGCAGACCGCCCGCCTGCTCGAGCAGAACCGCGGAAAGCTGCGCTCGTTCGTCGGCAAGCAGCTCGGCATCCGCCTCACGCCGTCGCTGGAGTTCATCGCCGACGCGATCCCGGAGACCGCGGCGCATCTGGAGGACCTCCTGCGCGAGGCCAAGGAGCGCGACGCCGCCGTGGCGGCGGCCGCTGCCGGTGCCGTGCACGCCGGGGACGCCGACCCGTACAAGAAGGACCGCGAGGTCGACGAGGACGACGCCGAAGACATCGACGGTGGCGACGGTGACGACGTGGATGACGTGGACGAAGCCGTCGGTGACGACGCCCGCTGACCCCACGCCCGACGGCATCCTCGTCGTCGACAAGCCCCAGGGGTGGACCAGCCACGACGTCGTCGCGCGTGGCCGTCGGTTGTGCGCCACCCGCAAGGTGGGCCACGCCGGCACGCTCGACCCCATGGCCACCGGCGTGCTCGTGCTCGGGGTCGGTCGGGCGACGCGGCTGCTGACCTTCCTCGTGGGGTGCGACAAGGACTACACGGCGACGATCCGTCTCGGCCAGTCGACCCTGACCGACGACGCGGAGGGTGAGGTCACGGCATCCGCCGGGGCCGCGGGTGTCGAGGTGGATGCCGTGCGGGCCGCGGCCGCGACCCTGACGGGCGACATCGAGCAGGTCCCGAGCGCCGTGAGCGCCATCAAGGTCAAGGGTGAGCGCGCCTACCACCGGGTGCGTGCGGGGGAGCCGGTCGACCTGCCCGCACGCCCGGTCACCGTCTCCCGCTTCGAGATCGGCGACGTGCGGGCCCTCGACGTCGACGGCACCGTGGTGCTCGACGTCGACGTCGAGGTGACCGTGTCGTCCGGCACCTACGTGCGTGCCCTCGCGCGCGACCTGGGCGCAGCGCTGGGCACCGGGGGGCACCTGACCGCCCTGCGCCGCACCCGCGTCGGCGGGTTCACCCTCGAGCACGCGCACCCGCTGGCTGACCTGGAGGCTCGCCAGGGTGAACGGATGCCGGTCACGCCCCTCGCGCAGGCGGCTCGCGCCGCGTTCGCGGTGCGTGAGGTCGACGAGGCGCAGGCGCGCACGATCGGCTTCGGGCAGCGGCTGCCGTCAGAGTTTGCGGGCCGCACAGAGGTGGTTGCGGCGATCGCCCCGGACGGGCGACTCGTGGCCATGCTGGACGAGTCCCGTCCCACCGCACGCAGCCTCGTCGTCTTCTCGCCCTCGACTTCGTAGAGTGTGCGCGTGCACCGTTGGTCCGACCCGTCAGAGACACCTGAGGCCCTGAGGCCCTGCGTCGTCACCCTCGGCAACTTCGACGGGGTGCACCGCGGTCACCGCGCCGTGCTGAACGCCCTCATCGAGTCCGGGCACCGGCTCGGCCTGCCCTCGGTCGCGGTGACCTTCGACCCGCACCCGGTGGCCGTGCTTCGCCCCGAGTCCGCCCCCGAGCTGATCGCCCCGGGCGAGATCCGCGACGACCTCATCGAGGACACCGGCATCGACGGACTGCTCGTCATGGACTTCACCCCCGAGTTCGCCATGCAGCAGCCGGAGGACTTCGTCCGCGAGGTCTTCGTGCGCGGGTTGTCGGCCCGCTGTGTGGTCGTCGGGATGGACACCCGCTTCGGGTACCGCAACTCCGGCGACGTCTCGACCCTGGCCGACCTGGGGGAGCAGTTCGGGTTCGAGGTCGTCACCCTCGACGACGTGGGTGACGGCGAGCGCTTCTCCTCGACCGTCGTGCGCAGCCACCTGCGGGCCGGCGAGGTCGGTGAGGCCGCGCGCATCCTGGGCCGTCCGCACCGGGTCGTGGGCACCGTCGTCCACGGCAACCACCGGGGGCGGGGGCTGGGCTACCCGACGGCGAACCTGTCCGCGGACTCGCTCGGCCTGGTGCCCCAGGAGGGCGTGTATGCCGGGTGGCTCACCCGCCTGGACCGCTCGCCCGGGGAGCCGGACCGCACCATGCCGGCGGCGATCAGCGTCGGCACGAACCCGACGTTTCAGACGCAGGACCGGCGCACGGTCGAGGCCTACGTGCTCGACCGTGACGACCTCGACCTCTACGACGAGCGCGTGATGGTCGAGTTCACCGCCCACATCCGGCCCACCCTGCGCTTCGACAGCGTCGAGGAGCTCCTCGAGGCCATGGCCAGCGACGTCGAGCGCTGTCGCGAGCTGCTGGCGAGGATCGTCCCGGACTGAGCCAGACCGTCTTTCGCGAACGTGGGTGATGATCGTCGGCTGGACGACGATCTTCACCCACGTTCGTCGGGGTTGAGGCCGGGTTGGATGCCGTGAGCGCGTGCGTGGGGCAACTCACCGGTAACAACAATCGGCAACACGTTCCGTCGGGCACGTCCATGTGACAGGATTCGGCACCACCGGCCCCCAATGACGAGGACGATGTACGACATGCCCACAGCTGCCCCCCAGATCAACACCCCCGCCGACGAGCCCGTCGACCAGGCGATCTTCGACAACGAGGCCCAGAGCGTTGGGCACCTCTTCCGCGACCGCGTTGCGGCGAGCCCGAACGGGCCCGCCTTCATGTACGCCAACGTCAAGCCCGAGGGTGACGAGTGGGTCACCGACACCTGGGCCGAGGTCGACGTCGTGGTCCGCGAGCTCGGTGCCGGCCTGATCGCACTCGGCGTCGAGCCCGAGGACCGCGTCGCCATCGCCTCGAGCACGCGGTACGAGTGGGCCCTCGCCGACCTGGCCACGATGGTCGCCGGCGGTGCGACCACGACGATCTACCCGACGACGATGGCCGACGACGTCGCGTTCATCCTCGCCGACTCCGGCACCAAGGTGATCTTCGCCGAGAACGCCGACCAGCTCGACAAGCTGCGCGGCATCCGCGCGAGCACCCCGGCCGTGAGCCGGGTCATCGTCTTCGACGCCGAGGTCGACGACAGCGACGCCTGGACGCTGAACCTCGAGCAGGTCCGCCAGCTCGGCCGTGAGTACCTCGCCGGCGACCCGGGCGCCATCGACGCCCGTATCGACGGCATCCAGCACGACCAGCTCGCGACGATCATCTACACCTCGGGCACCACCGGTCGCCCGAAGGGTGTGCGCCTGCGGCACAGCGCCTGGACGTACGAGGGTGCGGCGGTCGCCAGCACGCACATCCTCAACGAAGACGACCTGCAGTACCTGTGGCTGCCACTCGCGCACGTCTTCGGCAAGGTGCTGCTGACCCTGCCCCTGCAGATCGGGTTCCCGACGGCCATCGACGGCCGCATCGACAAGATCGTCGACAACCTGGCCGTCGTGAAGCCCACGTTCATGGGTGCGGCCCCGCGCATCTTCGAGAAGGCCTACGGCCGGATCAGCATGATGATGGAGGCCGAGGGCGGGGTGAAGGCCAAGCTGTTCCACCTGGCCAGTGACGTCGGCCGCGAGGTCAGCGAGCTGCGCGAGCAGGGCAAGAGCCCCTCGGGCATGCTGGCGCTCAAGCACTCCTTCACCGACAAGGTCATCGGCACCAAGATCCGCGAGCGGTTCGGTGGACGCGTCCGCTTCTTCATCTCCGGCTCGGCGGCCCTGAACAACGACGTGGCCCGGTGGTTCGACTCGATGGGCATGCAGATCCTCGAGGGCTACGGGATGACCGAGACCAGCGCCGCGTCGTTCGTGGCCCGCCCGCGCGGCTACCGCTACGGCACGGTCGGCTGGCCGCTGCCCAAGACCGAGGTGCAGATCGCCGGCGACGGTGAGGTGCTGCTGCGGGGCCCGGGCAACATGGAGGGCTACCACAACAACCCCGACGCGACCGCCGAGACGATCGACTCCGAGGGCTGGCTGCACACCGGTGACATCGGTGAGCTCGACGAGCGCGGCTTCCTGCGGATCACCGACCGCAAGAAGGACCTGTTCAAGACCAGCAACGGCAAGTACGTCGCCCCCTCGATCATCGAGTCGACGTTCAAGGGCCTGTGCCCCTACGCCAGCCAGCTCGTCGTCCACGGCGCCGACCGCAACTTCGTCTCGGCCCTGGTGACCCTGGACCCCGACGCGATCGCCGGCTGGGCCGCGGCCAACGGCATGGAGGGCAAGTCCTACACCGAGATCGTCACCTCCGACGCCTGCCGCCAGATGGTGCAGGGCTACGTCGACCAGCTCAACTCCGGGCTCAACCGGTGGGAGACGATCAAGAAGTTCACCATCCTCGAGAACGACCTCACCATCGAGGCCGGCGAGCTCACGCCGAGCCTGAAGCTCAAGCGCAAGGTCGTGGCCGACAAGTACAAGGACCGGCTGGACGCCCACTACACGGGCTGACCTGGCGGTCTGCTCCACCTGGGACGGCCTGCGGCACCTGCACGGCCCGCACCACGTCACGACGCCCCCCGGCCACTGCGGCCGGGGGCGTCGTCAGGCCCACCGACACCCTGGACCCGCCCGCCACACCACACCCCCGGCATCCCGACGTCGTGCGACTTCGGTGCGGTTCCAGCCCGGCTCCCGCGCGAAAACCGCGCACACGTCGCACGACGTCGTGGGTTTTGGGCGCAGTGCGCTGACCCGCATACCCTTGGGGGATGCCCGGTCAGTCGATCTTCCGCTCCCTCGAGCCCCTTCTCGAGCAGGTGAGCAAGCCGATCCAGTACGTCGGCGGTGAGCTGAACTCGACCGTCAAGCCGTGGGACGTCGGCGCCGAGCACACCGTGCGCTGGGCCCTGATGTACCCCGACGCCTACGAGGTGGGCGTGCCCAACCAGGGCGTCATGATCCTCTACGAAGTGCTCAACGAGCGGGCAGACGCCTTGGCCGAGCGCACCTACGCGGTCTGGCCCGACCTCGAGGCACTCATGCGCGAGCACCAGGTGCCCCAGTTCACCGTCGACGCCCACCGCCCGGTCGGCGACTTCGACCTGTTCGGCCTGTCGTTCTCCACCGAGCTCGGCTACACGAACATGCTCACGGCACTCGACCTCGCCGGCATCCCGCTGCACGCCGTCGACCGCGACGAGAGCCACCCGATCGTCGTCGCGGGCGGCCACGCCGCGTTCAACCCCGAGACGATCGCCGACTTCATCGACGCCGCCGTGGTCGGCGACGGTGAGGAAGCCGTGCTCGCGATCACCGACATCGTCGCCGCGTGGAAGCACGAGGGGATGCCGGGTGGTCGCCAGGAGATCCTGCTTCGCCTCGCGCGCACGGGTGGGGTCTACGTGCCGCAGTTCTATGACGTCAGCTACCTGCCCGACGGCCGCATCCAGCGCATCGCGCCGAACCCGGCCTTCCCGCAGGTGCCGTGGCGGGTGGCCAAGCACACCGTCATGGACCTCGACGCGTGGCCCTACCCCAAGCAGCCGCTCGTGCCGCTCGCCGAGTCGGTGCACGAGCGGATGTCGGTCGAGATCTTCCGTGGCTGCACCCGTGGGTGCCGGTTCTGCCAGGCGGGCATGATCACCCGCCCCGTGCGCGAGCGCAGCATCACGGGCATCGGCGAGATGGTCGAGCGCGGCCTGGCCGCCACCGGCTTCGAGGAAGTCGGCCTGCTCTCGCTGAGCTCGGCCGACCACACCGAGATCGCGTCGGTCGCCAAGGGGCTCGCGGATCGTTACGAGGGCACGAACACCGGCCTGTCGCTGCCGTCGACGCGCGTCGACGCCTTCAACATCGACCTGGCCAACGAGCTGACCCGCAACGGTCGCCGTTCGGGCCTGACCTTCGCCCCCGAGGGTGGCTCCGAGCGCATCCGCAAGGTCATCAACAAGATGGTCACCGAGGACGACCTCATCCGCACGGTCGCCGCCGCATACGGTGCCGGCTGGCGCCAGGTGAAGCTCTACTTCATGTGCGGGCTGCCGACCGAGACCGACGAGGACGTCCTGCAGATCGCCGAGCTCGCGAAGCGGGTCATCGACACCGGGCGTGAGGTCAGCGGTCGCCGTGACATCCGCTGCACCGTCTCCATCGGCGGCTTCGTGCCCAAGCCGCACACCCCGTTCCAGTGGGCCGCCCAGCTCGGCGCCGACGAGACCGACGCGCGGCTCGACAAGCTGCGCCAGGCGATCCGCTCCGACCGCCGCTACGGCTCGGCCATCGGCTTCCGCTACCACGACGGCAAGCCGGGCATCGTCGAGGGTTTGCTCTCGCGCGGTGACCGCCGGGTCGGGCGGGTCATCGAGGCCGTGTGGCGTGACGGCGCCCGCTTCGACGGGTGGTCCGAGCACTTCTCCTACGACCGGTGGATGGCCGCCGCCGAGCGCGAGCTGTCGGCCTTCGGGGTCGACGTCGCCTGGTACACCACGCGCGAGCGCGAGGAGGCCGAGGTGCTGCCCTGGGACCACATCGACTCCGGGCTCGACAAGGAATGGCTCTGGCAGGACTGGCTGGACTCGCTCGACGAGACCGAGGTCGAGGACTGCCGCTGGACGCCCTGCTTCGACTGCGGGGTCTGCCCCCAGATGGGCACGCAGATCGAGATCGGACCCACCGGCAAGACCCTCCTGCCGCTGACCGTCCTCGGCTCCGGCCGGGAGCGGATGACGGCCGCGCCGTGAGCGGCGCCGGTGCCTGGGTCGAGGACGACCGCCCCGGGCGCCGCGGCCTGCTCGTCGACGTCGCCGGTGCGCTGGCCTTCGGGAGTTTCGCCGTCTTCGTGGGCACCGCGCAGTCCGGGTGGTCCGCCCTCGCGGGAGGGCTGCTCGCGGCGGCCGTCGCCGTGCGGCGTGGGTGGTGGTGGGCCGCCGTCGCGCTCGCCGTCACCGCCGGGCTCCTCCAGGTGGTGGTGGGGGACCTCAACATCGTCGCCGACCTCGCCTTCGCGCCCGTGGCCTTCACCCTCGGTGCGCACCGGTCCAGGGCCGTACGGCAGGCGGGACTCGTGGCCAGCATCCTCGGCGTCGCCGGGGCCGCCACCTGGGCCGGGGTGGAGGCCACCGGCTCCCAGGGCACGGGCGGGCCCGCCCTGTCGGTTGCCGGGATGGCCACCGCGGCGGCGCTGGTCCTCGTCGGCGGCTGGGTCACGGGCTACGTGCGCTGGCAGCGGCGTGAGGCCCTGCGCGCCCACCTCGACGCGCAGCTGCGGGCCGCGGAGGAGCGCCGGCTGCGCGACCTCGTCGCCATCGAGCGCGACCGGTTGCGGATCGCCGCGGACATGCACGACGTCATCGCCCACTCTTGGGCCGTCGTCGCCGCCCAGGCCGACGGCGCCCGCTACGCGATGCGCACCGACCCGGCCGCGGCGGAGGACGCCCTCGGGGTCATCGGGGAGACGGCGCGCGGCGCGATGACCGACGTCCGTCGCCTGCTCGGCCGGCTCCGCGACGCTGAGCTCGCCGCTGACGACGACCTCGGCGGCCCCGACGAGCTCGTCACGCGGATGCGCGCCTCCGGCATGACCGTGGACGTGCACCGCGAGGGCACCCCTGACCCCGCCGTCGCCGGTGCCGCCCGGCTCGTCCTCGCCGAGGCCCTGACCAACGCCCTCAAGCACGGCGACCTCTCCGTGCCGGTGCGGATCGAGGAGGCCGGCGGCCCCGTGCACCGACTCACCGTCACCAACCGCCGGGGATCGCCGGGCGCGCCGGGGGAGGGGCACGGTCTGCGGGGGATGCGCGAACGCGTCGAGCGGGCCGGCGGTCGGCTCACGGCCGGCCCGACCGCGGACGGTCGCTGGGTCGTCGACGCCGAGCTGCCCCGGGCCGGGGCGTCGTGAGCATCCGGGTGGCGCTGGTGGACGACCAGCCGTTGTTCCGGGCGGGGATCGCGATGGTCCTCGGCTCGCAACCGGACCTAGAGATCGTGGGTGAGGCCGGGGACGGCGACGAGGTCCTCGCCCTCGTCGAGCGCACCACTCCCGACGTTGTGGTGATGGACGTCCGCATGCCTCGCGTCGACGGGGTGGCGGCCACGGCGGCCCTCGTCGCGGCCCTGGGGGAGGGCGCCCCGCGGGTGCTCGTCCTCACCACCTTCGACCTCGACGAGGCGGCGCTCTCGGCCATCGAGGCGGGGGCGGCCGGGTTCGTCCTCAAGTCGGCCGAACCCGAGCTGCTGCTGGCCTCGGTGCGGGCCGTCGCGGCCGGCAACCAGGTGGTCGCCGCGGGGGCCACCCGGGCCCTCGTCGAGCGGTTCCGGGCCCGTGGCCGGGGCGCCCCCGGGCCGGAGTACGAGGCGCTCACCCCGCGGGAGCGCGAGATCCTGCGGCGGACGGCCCAGGGCCTGTCGAACGCCGAGATCGCCGCGGCCGAGCACCTCGCGGAGGGGACGGTGAAGACCCACGTCTCCCGGGTCCTCGCCAAGCTCGGCCTGCGCGACCGGGTCCAGCTCGTCGTCTACGCCTACGAGCACGACCTCGTCTGAACCCGCCGCCCGACGTCCGCGTACGTCTCACGACGGATGCAGGTCACGACCTGCGGCAGACGCGCCGGGCCGGCCCTCCTCCCTAGCGTCGTCGGCATGGACACGAGCACCGATCCCCGAGCCCCCATCCCACCCGTCCTCGCCTTCCGTGGCGTCGAGCGCGTCTACGGCAGCGGCCCCGGCGCCGTGCGCGCCCTCGACGGCGTCAGTGTCGACGTCGTCGCCGGGCAGTTCACCGCCCTCATGGGTCCGTCGGGGTCCGGGAAGTCGACGTTCATGAATGTCGCCGCCGGGCTCGACGACCCGACGGGCGGGGAGGTCTGGCTCGCCGGCCACCCGCTCCACGCGCTCGACGACACCGAGCGGACGCTGGTCCGGCGCGACCACGTGGGGTTCGTCTTCCAGGCCTTCAACCTCGTCCCGACCCTGTCGGCGCGCGAGAACGTCGTCCTGCCCTTTGAGCTCGCCGGGCGTGCCGTCACGGCCGAGGTCCGCTCGCGCGTCGACGGGCTGCTCGAGAGCCTCGGCCTGCTCGACCGGGCCGAGCACTTGCCGTCGGCCCTCTCCGGCGGCCAGCAGCAGCGGGTGGCCATCGCCCGGGCCCTCGCGAGCGAGCCGCGCGTCGTCATCGCCGACGAGCCGACCGGCAACCTCGACATGCGGACCTCGCGGGAGGTGCTCGCCCTGCTCCGAGCGGCGGTCGACGACCACGGGCAGACCATCCTCATGGTCACCCACGACCCGGTGGCCGCCTCGCACGCCGACCGGATCCTCGTCATCGCGGACGGCCGGCTCATCGCCGACCACGGGCGGATGACGCCCGGGTCCATCGCCGACGTGCTCGTCTCCCTCGAGGTCGGTGCGGCATGAGGCGCGAACTGGTGCTCGGCGGCTGGCGCGACCTCAGCACGGTGGGACTCGTCGGCAGTCTCTGCGGGGCCTACGCGGGTGTGCTCGTCACGGCGAGCAGCCTGCTGCGCGCCACGGCGGCCGAGGGAGGGGCGGCCGTCGGCGTCCTCCTCGCGGTCGTCGCCACCGTGTTCATCCTCATCGCCGTGTACGTCTCCGCGGTCGTCATGGTCAACGCGGTCGACACCGTCGTCGCCGGCCGGCTGCGCCAGGTCGCGCTGCTGCGCCTCCTCGGGGCTCGAGGGCCGGAGCTGCGGGCCTCGGTGATGCGGGCGTCGGGCCTGGTCGGTGGTGTGGGCGCGGTCGTCGGCGCAGTCGCCGGTGTCCTCGCCACCGACGTCTTCCGCGTCGTCCTCGTCGCTCGCGGGACCCTGCCCGACGTCGACTATCCGGTGACCAGCCCCTACCTCCTCGCCCCCGTCGCGGTGGTCGGCGTGACGACACTGTTCGCGGGGTGGGTGGGGGCTCGCGGAGTCCTGCGGGTCTCGCCGGTGCAGGCGATGTCGAGCGTCGACGCCGGTGTGCCACCCACGACGGTCACCGCCCGGTGGCGGGCCGTGCTCTCTAGCCTGCTCATCGGCGGTGGGGGCCTGGTCCTCGTCCTCGCTGCCGCACTCGCCGAGGCCGGCAGCGTCGCCGGCTTCCTGCTCGCGTTCGTCGGGAGTGCTTCTGCGGCGACGGGTCTGCTCGTCGGGGCGCGTCTGGTCATCCCGCGCCTCGTCCTCGCGGTCAGCGTCGTGCTCGGCTCCAGCCCTGCGAGCCGCATCGCCCGGCGCAACGCCGTCGCTGACCGGATGCGGACGACGCGCTCGACGATGGGCCTGGTCATCGGCGTGACCCTCGTGACGACCTTCGCCTCCGGGATGGACGCCCTGCAGACGTCCGTGCACGCGTGGAACGACCTCAGCATTGCCCAGCGGCAGCAGACCGAGACCCTCCTCTCGACGGCGACGGTGGTCCTCCTGGGGATCGTCATCGTCTCCTCGGTCATCTCCGCGGTGGGGTTCGTCAGCACGATGTCCCTGACCGTCATCCACCGTCGCCGTGAGATCGGGCTGCTCCGGGCTCTCGGCTTCACGGCGACGCAGGTCCGGGCGATGGTGGCCCGGGAGTCAGCGGTACTCGCCGGCACCGCGGCGCTGTCCGGGCTCGTCCTCGGGGTGGTGTTCGGCTCGGTAGGTGCCCAGTCGCTCGTCGGGCGACTGACCGACGGCTTCGTGTGGGGGCTGCCGTGGCCGGTCCTCGGAGCCGTCGCGGCCTCCGCCCTCGTGCTCGTGTTCCTCGCTGCGCTGCCTCCGGCGCGACGGGCCGTCGCGGTCGCCCCGGTGGAGGCGCTGCGCGTCGACCGCTGAGGCCGTCGCGTGGCGTTGCCCGCAATCGCGCTCGCGGCCCCGCTCCGGCTGCCACGCTGGAGGTGTGGTCGGGCCGAGCACGAGCAGCCGTCGCCGGGCCCTGCTGACGGGCACCGACTCGGGGCGCGACGCGCTGCGCCAGATCGTCGTGGCCCTCACCGCCCTCGCCGCGGTCGTCGTCGTCGGCACGGTCGGCTACGTGGCCCTCGGCTTCCCGCTCCTCGACGCGGTCTACCAGACCGTGACGACCGTCGCGACCGTCGGCTTCCGCGAGGTGCGGCCGCTCGGGCCGGGGGGCCAGGCGTTCACCATCGTCCTCATCCTGCTCGAGGTGGGGACCGTCGACGACAACCTCAGGGTCCTCATCGAGGCCGTCACCGAGGGCCACCTGCGCGAGCACCTCCGAAGGCGCCGCATGGAACACGACATCGCGCGGCTGCGCGACCACGTCATCGTCTGCGGGTTCGGACGGGTCGGGCCCGCTCCAAGAAGACCTCGACACGGTCGCCCGCGAACTCAACGGGCGACCGCGTCAAACCCTCGGCTGGGCTAACCCGGCTGACACACTCACCAAGTACCTTGTCAACGGCGAGCCATTTTGAGATTTACCCGGGAGTACGAGACGGCGTGAGACAGATCGCGACTTCAGCGGTGGACTTTGAGACACCAGCCGCAGAAATTGAGACGCGGCCGACCTGTCACATCCCCATCTGCCGGTTGATCGCGGTCGCTCCGATCTCGACAGCGAGGTCGCGACCCGCGTTGCCGAGGTAGGCGGCGGTCTTACTGAACCAGCCCTTCCTGTCGGCGGGGAGCGATTCTGGGAAATACTCGCGAGTTCGGGACAGGTGGGACAGATCGGCCACTTCAGCGGCGGATTTTGGGACGAACCCTTCCCCCAGCCTCGACTCGGCGAGGCCGGCTTCAGGTTCCTGGTTGACTTCCCCCTGGACCGATCAGCGGCAGGAGCGCCTTACCTCTCCGCGGCAAAGTAGTGCGTTCGGCGCTCGGGTCCAGCACCATGACGACATGAGCGTCAGCGCTGCACACGCATCGGCCTTCTACGCGGAAGCCGCGGAGCATCAGCGCGTTTGGGGCATTCGCGATGGCGGCGGATTCCCTGCTCCGTTGAACGGTGACGGGGAAAGGGCGATGCCGTTCTGGTCGCTTCGCAGCCGCGCTGAACGCGTGGTCTCCACGGTTCCGGCATACGCCGCCTTCGAGGTGGTCGAAGTGCCGCTTGATGCGTTCCTCACGCGCTGGCTGCCAGGGCTGGAGCGGGATGGCCTTCGGGTCGGGCTCAACTGGTCAGGCTCGCGGGCCACGGGATACGACATGGCTCCGCCCGACGTACTAGCGCAGCTTCAGACGGACTGACGCTGCCCTCGCGCGGCGACACGCCTCGCACCGACTGCGGCAAATCCGGTACACGCCTCAGGCTGGGGAGCGGACGTGTTGTGATCCCCTCGATGCAAGGGAGAATGCCACCGTGCTGATCGACATGGTCCGAGTCCGCAGAGGCGCCACTGCGGCCGAAGCCATGGTGGACCGCCGCACTGGGCGTACGTGGACGGTGGACGTTCGCACGTTTGACATCGCTACCACCGTCGTCACCCTGGGGCAGTGGAACGCATTGCGCGGAACTGAGACCGATCCCAGCCAGGCAGCCTTTCCGAAGGTCGACGTCAGCTGGCGCCAGGCTGTCGCGTTCTGCAACGAGATGTCCTTGCGGGACCGGCTCGAGCCCGCTTACACGATCACGACGATCGATGCGCCAACCCGGAGTCATGCCACCTGGACTCCGCACGACGAACCGGCCCCTTACGAGTGGGGAGTGACCTGGGACCGAGAAGCGAACGGATACCGCCTACCGACAGAGGCCGAATGGCAGGTTGCCTGCCGGGCCGGCTCGACCGGCCCTCGCTATGGCGACCTGGACGAGATTGCCTGGTACGCGGACAACTCGCTCGGGTTCATGCACCCGGTTGCAGAGAAGACACCCAACGCGTGGGGGCTGTTCGACACCTTGGGTGGGGTCTGGGAATGGTGCTGGGACCAGTACGACGCGGAGGCCTACGGGTCGTACCGCATCATCCGGGGCGGCGGCTGGAGCGACCCGCACTGGGGTTGCCGGGTCGGAGTCCGTCGCAAGACCAACCCCGAGGCTGCATTCGACGACCTCGGTTTCCGTCTCACCCGGACGATCACGGAGTGACAGCCGCGCTGCAACGACCCGTCGCGTATCGGCAAGGCCGGTTAACACTCTCCGCGGCAGATGCGGACGTCACTCGGACCGGCCGCCGATCACTCCCACGGCCCTCGACGCCTACGAGGCCAGACGTTGGATCCATCCGTCGCGAAGTAGAGTTCCGCCGTGTCGTACCCCCAGTTCCTCGTCGTCCGAATTGGGGGCCTGCTGCTCTTCCTCTTGTTCCTGTTCGGCGTCATCGAGTCTGAGACAAGGCCATGGAAGGTGTTCTTCCTCATCCTCACCGTCGCGCTGCTTGTTGCGGCTGTGCGCCTCTACAAGCGCTTGGACAGGTGGCCCAGCGACCGCTGAGGCGATCCCGGGAGCCGGACGTCCAACCGCAGGATCGATCGCCCTATCCGCGGCATGAGAGTGCGTCAGGGGCGTGGATATTGGTTGCTCTCCACGCTCTCTCGACTGGCTGCTCCACGCATGCTCAGGCGGAAGTTGGCTGGAGCCGCGTTGCGTCGAGCAGGGCCTGCGCAGCAACGCTGCTGCCGGCGACGGCGATGTTGGGTTCATCTCCGATGGCAGCCGTCGCCGACATGATGACGTGTTTCCAGCCTCGTGTTGTCGCGGACACTTTGGAGTGTGCCCTCCCGTCGGGGCCTCGACCTCGGAGGACGGTGGTACCCGCCGACGTGAGTTTGGCGTGGTAGGTGACCGGATCTGCGGCCGTTCGCGAGTCGGTGAGGACGAGCTCCACGACCCAGTCCTGGCTTCGAGTTGGCAAGGGACGCGCATGCGCCCGCATGGCTAATACCAAGGCGTCAGGTGACATGTCCGCGTTCCACGGAAGGCCAGGCGAGGACACGGCCCATGCGGAAAGCGCCGCGTTCACGGCTTCAAGCTCGTATCCCCACTCGGTGAGGGCGTACAGGCCCGCCCGTACCGGGGGTCCGAAGGTTTCGCGTCGGACGACTCCCGCCCGCTCGAGTGCGCCGAGCTTCTGGGTCAGGACCGACGGGCCGATGCCAAGGACATCACGCTCAAGATCAACGAAGCGCTTAGGTCCCAAGAGCAGTTCTCGGACAACGATGAGGGTCCATCGATCCCCGATCAGGTCGAGCGCGTGCGCAGCCGCGCAACCGTCGTTGTAGGAGCCGTAGGTCCGTCGCGATGCCACATGCTCAATCTACTACTTGATTAGTAGTGGCAACTACTGTTTTAGTAGTGACATGGGCAACGAAATGCTTTGGGCAGCGGTGCACGCCGAGAGAACAGCGCTGGCTCGCGACCTGGATTCCCTTAGCGACCAGCAATGGTCGGCACCGACCGCGTGCCCTGGTTGGGACGTTCACGACGTCTTAGCGCACCTGGTCGATTCCGCGAAGACGACTCGAATCGGGTTTGTGCTCGACATGCTCGCCTGCCGGTTCGACTTCGACAAGGCGAACGAGCGGGGCATTCGGCGAGAACGCCGTGCGGACCCCCGCGAGACACTCGCGAGCCTGAGCGGGGTCATCAATCGAACGACAACGCCTCCAGCCCCGCTGGCCACCCGGCTCGTAGAGGCCTTCGTCCACGGCGAAGACATCAGGCGCGCGATCGGGCTGCATGGCAGTTACCCGGCGGAGCACGTGGCGACAGCTCTCCGTTACCAGGTCCGCACCTCGTTCGCCTGGGGAGGCGGCAGGGAGCGTTGTGAACGGCTCCGCCTGGTTGCATCTGACTCTGACTTCGTGGTCGGCGACGGTTCACAAGTCTGCGGCACGAGCATCGCGCTGCTGCTCGCAGTATCGGGACGCCCCGTGAAAGACGGCGAACTAACTGGCGACGGGGCCGGAGCGCTGATGGAAGCCCGCCGCTGAGCCGCAGGAATTCAGCGGTTGACGTCATCAACGGCAAGTAGTTCCACACGCGCTCATCGGCATGTCCGGTAAGGACCGTGCCCCGCGCAGCTGCGGAGACGTCGACGTCGAGCTGCGCAGGCTGACCTCGTGATGGCCGTCTCAGAATCCCCCGCTGAAGCAGTCTCATTATCGACCGCCCAGGCAGGCGCCTGTCTCAGAGTCGTGCGCCGCTGACATACCTCGTTGCAACAACCGCTTGACTCCCCCCCCTCGCGCCTGCGTATTGCCCCCTCTCGACGGCCCGTACGCCTGCTCGTCGACAGTTCACATCGTTGTGCCCTTGACGATAGTGTGTGACGCACACTATCGTCTCGGCCATGACGTATGACGAGGACGTGCTGAACGGCCACCTCCAGGAGCTGCGGCGGGGGACGGTGGTCGTCGCCGCGCTGGCGACCCTGCGCACCCCGGGCTACGGCTACGCACTGCTCGAGACGCTGGCCCGCGCCGGGTTCGGCGTCGACGCCAACACCCTCTACCCGCTGCTGCGCCGCCTCGAGAAGCAGGGCCTTCTCGAGGCCGAGTGGAACACCGAGGAGTCCCGGCCGCGGAAGTTCTACCGCACCAGCCCCGCCGGCGAAGACGTCCTCGCCGCCCTGCGCACCGACTGGCGCTCGCTCGATGCCGCCATCAACGACCTCAGCTGACCCGAGCCCGACCGAGAGGACCCCGAGATGACCTCCTTGACCGACCGCTACGTGCACGCCACCGTCCGCGGCCTCGACGAGGGCCAGCGCCCCGACGTCGAGCAGGAGCTGCGCGGCACCATCGAGGACATGGTCGACGCCCGCCTCGAGGCCGGCGCGCCCAGCCGCGAGGTCGCCGAACGCGACGTCCTCGTCGAGCTCGGCGACCCGATGCGCCTGGCCGCCGGCTACAGCGGCAGCCCGCTCCACCTCATCGGCCCGGCGTACTTCCCGCAGTGGCGCCGGCTCGTCACCCTGCTCCTGTCGATCGTTGTGCCCATCGTCGCCGGCATCGTCCTGGTCGTCCGCCTGTTCGTCGAGGACTCCAGCGCGGGCAGCGTGGGCACGGCCTTCGGGGGCGCGGCGGTCGTGGCCCTGCACACCGCGGTCCACATCATCTGCTGGACCACGGTCGTGTTCGCGGTCATCGAGCGCTCGGAGCCTGCCGGCGAGCTCGGTGCCTGGAATCCCGACCAGCTCCCCGAGCCCACCGCCGGCCGGCAGGTCGGTCTCGGCGAGAGCGTCACGGCGGCCGTGATGATCCTGTTCACCGTCCTGGCCGTCGTCTGGCAGCAGGTGAACCCTCCCGTGCGGGTCGACGGCGAGTCCGTGCCGGTGCTCGACGCCGGCCTGTGGAGCGGGTGGATGTGGGTCCTTCTCGCCCTCCTCGGTGGTCAGCTGCTCGTCGTGTGGCTGGTGCACCGGGCCCGGCGCTGGACGGTGGCGCTCGCCGCGGCGGGGCTCGTCGTCGACCTTGCCTTCGCCGCCGTGATCGTCGGGCTCGTGCTGGCCGACCGGTTCTTCGACGGCGTGTTCGTGGAGGCCGTCACCCGGGCCGGGTGGGAGAGCGCCGCCCGCGACCTCGCCTACGCCACGGTGCTGTCGGTGGTCGTCATCATCGTCTGGGACCAGATCGACACGTGGCGGCGGGTGCGGGCGGGCTGACGCCGCCCGCCCTCAGCCGTACAGCGCGCCGACGACCTCGCGGAAGGTGTCCGTGTGCCGGTCGACATCAGCGCGCGTGGTCTCCGGGCACATGAGGGCCATGTTGTGGAACGGGGTCATGAGAATGCCGCGGTTGCACATCGCGAGGTGCATGTAGGCGTCGAGGTCGTCGTCGTGTGCCACGGCGGCCTCCTCGCCGGTGCGCGGCGCGGGGCGCGCGAACCGGTACTCCGAGCGCGCTCCGAGCTGGCTGACCGACCACGGCACGTCGAACTCGTCGAGGGTGGCCTGGACCCCTTCGGTGAAGGCGGTCGCGAGGTCGATCATGTGCTCGAACGCCGCATGGGTCAGCACCTCACCGAGCGTGGCGCGCATCGCCGCGGTGGACAGGGCGTTGCCGGCGAGGGTGCCGCCCACCCCGCCCACGTCGACGATGTCGGCGTCCCCGGCATCCGTGTGCGAGGTGATTGAGGCGGCGACCTCGGTGGTGATCCCGTAGGCGCCGCAGGGGATGCCGCCCCCGATGGACTTGCCGATGACGAAGATGTCGGGCTCGAGGTTCCACGTCGCGGTGGCGCCGCCCCACCCGGCCGAGAAGGTGTGGGTCTCGTCGATCATGAGCAGGGCGCGGTAGCGGGTGGCGAGCTCGCGTAGCCCCTCCATGAAGCCGGGCTCGGGCAGCACGATGCCGATGTTGGTCAGCGCCGGCTCGGTGAGGATGGCGGCGACGTCACCGTGGGCGAGTTCGCGCTCGACCGAGGCGAGGTCGTTCCACGTGGCGGCTCGGGTCGTGAGGTCCAGGGGAACCGGTGGGGCGACGTTGCCCGGGCGCGACTGGGCCTTGCCGTCAGGGCCGGGGATGGCGAAGGTCTCGTCGACCGAGCCGTGGTAGCAGTAGCCGAACACGAGGATCTTCGGCTTGCCGGTCGCGAGCCGGGCCAGACGGACCGCCCAGCGGTTCGCGTCGGTCGCCGAGAGCGTGAAGCTCCACAGCGGCATCGTGAAGCGTGCGGTCAGCTCGGCCCCGACCCACTGGGCGTCAGCACTCGGCAGCATCGTCGTGATGCCGCCGAGGTCGCCCATGCGGCGCGCCACCGCTTCGACGGTCGGGCGGGGGGAGTGCCCGGCGAACGCTCCGGTGTCACCGAGCGCGAAGTCGACGTAGGTGTGGCCGTCGACGTCGGAGATCCGGTTTCCGCGGGCGTGGTCGAGGTAGAGCGGGAAGCCACCGGTCCACTTGTTCATCCACGTCATCGGCACCCGACCGAAGAGGTTGCTGCCCTGCGCGAAGAGCTCGCGGCTGCGCGGGTGGGCTGCGGTGTAGACCTGCTGCTCGGCGGCGATGAGGTCGGTCAGGCGGGAGCGGTCGATCGGTGGCATGCGAGCACGATAGCGGACTGAATCAGTGGTCAATCACTGTTCGTAGGCCAAAAACGGCATCGGATGCCGTGGTGCACGACGGATTTCGGAGCTCGCCTGTGGGGTGGGGCCGACGGTGAACAGCTGCCGACCCTGCCGCGGGCGATGGTCGAGCCCCATCCGGCCCAGGCCGCCCAGCCGTCTACGCTGGGGGCACCATGGCTCGACAGCGCACCCCCGAGGGGCCCCCACCCGCACCCGCCGTGCAGAAGCTGCGCATCCGCTACGCCAAGCGTGGCCGGTTGCGCTTCTCGTCCACGCGTGACTTCTCCCGGGCCCTGGAGCGCGCGCTTCGCCGGGCCGACGTCCCGATGGCGTTCTCGGCCGGGTTCCACCCGCACCCGCTCATCTCCTACGCCAACGCGGCACCCACGGGCACGGCGAGCGAGGCCGAGTACTTCGAGATCCGCGTCACCGAACGGGTCGAGCCGGAGGCGGTGCGGGCCGCCCTCGACGAGGCGCTGCCTGAGGGGCTCGACGTCCTCGAGGTCGTGCAGGCCGGCCCCGGTGCGCTCGCCGACCGGCTCGAGGCCAGCGAGTGGCACATCGTCGTGCGGGCAGCCGACCCCGCCGAGGTCACCGCGGCCGTCGACGCGTACCTGGCCTGCGAGGTCGCGGAGACGACACGAACCTTCAAGACCGGCCCGCGCACGTTCGACACGCGCAGCGCCGTGCTGGCGTTGGATGCCTCCGGTGTCGACGACGAGGGGTGTGCGATACTGCGCATGGTCGTTCGGCACACCACACCGTCCGTTCGACCCGATGACATCCTGACCGCACTGCACGCAGTGACTGGGTTCGCGCCTCCGGTCCCACCCCTGGTGACTCGGCTGGCCCAAGGCCCACTGCTCGACGCAGCTGCTGGGGTGGCCGACCCGTTGGCTGCCGACAAGGAGGCCGTCGGTTCCGGATAGGTGCCGCGCCGCCCGCGCGAGCCGCTCCGGGGCAGCAGCTGACTTCCGTACAGGGCACGCCCTGCACGATCCGATCGCACCACGCGGTCGGCGAGGGACCGGTCAGAAGTTGGGGCCGGAACCGGTGTGGTCGTCGCCCACGTGGATGACGGAAGGGGCCTCATGGCTTCCCAGAACGACACCACCACGACGCTCGAGACGGCCGCCGCAGACCAGGCGCCCGCCGAGAAGCCCAAGCGCCGCCGCGCCACGAAGAAGGCCGCCGCGCCGGCCGCCGAGAGCGTCACGGACGCCGCGGATGCCGTGGCCGCCGATGCCGGCGACGTCACCCCCGCGCCCGCCAAGCGGGCCCCGCGCAAGCGCGCTGCGAAGAAGGCCGCCCCGGCAGCCCAGGGCACCGACCTCGCGCCGAGCGCTGCCGATGGGGAGGCCGCCGCACCCGCCGACGTGGCCGACTCCGCTGAGGGCACGGACGGTGACGCCCCGGCACCCGCCGAGGCGCCCAAGGCCAGGCGCGCGACCAAGGCCGCGAAGTCCCCGCGGTCGAGCAAGCGCGCAGGGGCGACCAAGGCCCCGGCCGAGGTGTTGCTCGACGACCTCTCGCTGCTCGAGCCGGGCACGGCCGACCTGCTCCTGCCGATCGACGAGGACGACGAGGAGGCCGCAGACGCCGAGGCCGCCGTTCCCGCCGGCGCCGCCGAGGCCGCTGCTCCCGTCGACGACGTGTCGCCCCTGCCCGCGGCCCCTGGCCTGTCCATGCTCTTCCAGGCCCCTGAGCCGGTCGCCCCGCGCCGCCGCCGGGCCACCGCTCCCGTGCAGGCCCCGGTCGAGCGCCCCGCGGTCGATGAGTCAGCTGCCGAGACCGTGGCGACCTCCGCAGACGTCGACGCGGACGCTGTCGACGAGGTGGCCGCTGACGACGCAGTCGCCGCCGGCCAGGAGGAGTCCGTCACGGCGGAACGCGCCTCCGAGGACGCAGACACCGTCGGCCGTGGACGCCGTCGCCGTGGCGGTCGAGGCCGCCGTGGGCGAAGCCAGGGTGAGGACGACAAGGGGGCCACGGCATCCGCCGACTCCACCGACGCCGAGCAGGTCAGCGGCACCGGGCCCGAGGACTCCGCCGGGGACACCGACGGCGAGTCGGTCTCGAGCCGTCGCCGTCGCCGCCGCCGCCGCGGCGCAGGCAGTGGTGACGGCGAGGGTGACGACCCGCCCGGCACCGTCACCCGGGTGCGCGAGCCCCGCGGCCAGCGGGACGAGCCCACCGCCGTCAAGGGCTCCACGCGCCTCGAGGCCAAGAAGCAGCGTCGCCGCGAGGGCCGGGAGGCCGGTCGTCGCCGCACGATCATCACCGAGGCCGAGTTCCTGGCCCGTCGCGAGAGCGTCGAGCGGGTCATGGTCGTGCGCGGCCGTGGAGACCGCACCCAGATCGGCGTGCTCGAGGACGGCGTGCTCGTCGAGCACTACGTCTCACGCGAGACCACGTCGTCGATGGCCGGCAACGTCTACCTCGGCCGGGTGCAGAACGTCCTGCCCTCGATGGAGGCCGCCTTCGTCGACATCGGCAAGGGCCGCAACGCCGTGCTCTACGCCGGTGAGGTCAACTGGGACGCCGCCGGGCTCGAGGGTGGGCAGGCCCGCCGCATCGAGAACGCGCTGTCCTCGGGCGACACCGTCCTCGTCCAGGTCACCAAGGACCCGATCGGGCACAAGGGTGCTCGCCTGACCTCGCAGATCAGCCTGCCCGGGCGGTACCTCGTCTACGTGCCCGAGGGGCAGATGACGGGCATCTCCCGCAAGCTCCCCGACACCGAGCGGGCCCGCCTCAAGGCCATCCTCAAGGAGGTCGTGCCCGACCACGCCGGTGTCATCGTGCGCACCGCCGCCGAGGGGGCCTCCGAGGAGGAGCTGCGCGCCGACGTCGAGCGCCTGACGAAGATCTGGGAGAAGATCAAGGCCAAGGCCGAGTCGGCCGGGGCCAAGAAGGCCGGCAGCGGCGGCGCCCCCGCCCTGCTGCACGGCGAGCCCGACCTCACCGTGCGCGTCATCCGCGACGTCTTCACCGAGGACTTCACCTCGCTCGTCGTCTCCGGCGACAAGGCGTGGTCCGAGGTCAGCCAGTACGTCGAGGACGTCGCCCCCGACCTGGCGCCGCGCCTGCAGCGCTGGACCTCCGAGGCCGACGTGTTCGCGGCGCACCGCATCGACGAGGCCATCGCCAAGGCGATGGACCGCAAGGTGTGGCTGCCCTCGGGTGGGTCGCTCGTCATCGACCGCACCGAGGCCATGACCGTCGTCGACGTCAACACCGGCAAGTTCATCGGTGCCGGGGGCAACCTCGAGGAGACGGTCACCAAGAACAACCTCGAGGCCGCCGAGGAGATCGTCCGCCAGCTGCGCCTGCGCGACATCGGCGGCATCATCGTCGTCGACTTCATCGACATGGTCCTGGAGTCCAACCGCGACCTCGTCGTGCGCCGGCTCCTGGAGTGCCTGGGCCGTGACCGCACGAAGCACCAGGTGGCCGAGGTCACCTCGCTCGGCCTGGTGCAGATGACCCGCAAGCGCGTCGGGTCCGGCCTGGTCGAGGTCTTCTCGGAGACCTGCGAGCACTGCTCCGGGCGCGGCATCGTCGTGCACTCCGAGCCGATCGACCGCGCCGGGGCGAACGACGTCGGCGGCGCCAACGCCGCGCCGTCGCGCTCGGGCCGTGGCCGTCGGGGGACCCCGGCTGCCGGTGGTTCGTCGAACGGCGGGTCGGATGCCGTGGCACCGGTCGAGGAGGTCCGCACCCCGTCGGGTCCCACGGCCGCCCAGATCGCTGCGGCCGCGCACGCGGCGGCGCTGCGGCGGGCCGAGGCCGAGGCCGCCGCGGAGGTGCCGGCTGACGGCATCCCCGCCGAGGCCCCCATCGCAGAGGCTGACGTCGCAGAGGCTGCCGTGGCAGAGGCTGCTGTGGTCGAGGCTGCTGAGCCTGAGGCGCCCGAGCCCGAGCCCGAGCCCGAGCCCGCGCCTGAGCCTGCTCCGGCGCCGCGAGGCCGCCGCAAGCGTGGCCGGGTCGTCGCCCCGGCCGGTCCGCCGCGGGGTGTGAGCACGCAGCCCGAGCCGACGGCCTGATCCGCCGGCCCGTGATTTGGAGGGCTGCCGGGGCCCCCGGTAGTCTGTGCAGTCGGTGCGTCCACCGAGCTGATGTCCCGTGTCGTCCACGGGGTCGCTATCGGCCGGTCATCCAGGAGACGTGCCCGTAACGAAAGTGAGTCAGACCGTGTACGCGATTGTGCGCGCAGGTGGTCGCCAGGAGAAGGTTTCCGTCGGCGATGTCCTGCTCATCGACAAGATCGGCCAGGCCGGCGACGAGATCCAGCTGCAGCCGCTGCTGGTCGTCGACGGTGGCACCGTGACCAGTGACGCGAGCAAGCTCGCCAAGGTCAAGGTCACCGCCGAGGTGGTCAAGGCGGCCAAGGGCCCCAAGATCACGATCCTGAAGTACAAGAACAAGACCGGGTACCGCAAGCGCCAGGGTCACCGCCAGCCGCTCACCCAGGTCAAGATCACCGGCATCGACGCCTGATCCGCGCCGGAACTCACGTAAAGGACTACAGACATGGCACACAAGAAGGGTGCGTCCTCGACCCGCAACGGTCGTGACAGCAACGCCCAGTACCTCGGCGTGAAGCGCTTCGGCGGTCAGACCGTCAAGGCCGGCGAGATCCTCGTCCGCCAGCGCGGCACGCACTTCCACCCCGGCGACGGCGTCGGCCGTGGCGGCGACGACACGCTGTTCGCGCTCGTCGCGGGTGCGGTCAAGTTCGGCAGCAAGCGCGGCCGCAAGACCGTCAACATCATCGAGCCGGAGTCCGTCTCCGCCCAGTGATCGCACGCCGGGCGTCCACGCCCGGCCGCTTCACCCACGCCGTTTGAGGGGCGGGCCCGTGCTGGCCCGCCCCTCACGGCATCCATCGAGCACCATCACCACCCCTTTGTCAGGAGCGCAGGCATGACGACCTTCGTCGATCGCGTCGTGCTGCACGTCGCTGCAGGAAACGGCGGCCACGGCGTCGCATCGGTCAAGCGTGAGAAGTTCAAGCCGCTCGGTGGCCCCGACGGCGGCAACGGCGGGCGCGGTGGCTCGGTCATCCTCGCCGTCGACCCGCAGGCCACCACGCTGCTCGACTACCACCACACGCCGCACCGCAAGGCCGCGAACGGCAAGCCCGGCGCGGGGGACGAGCGCAACGGTGGCGACGGCGCCGACCTCGTCCTGACCGTGCCAGAGGGCACCGTCGTCAAGGACGCCAACGGCACCGTGCTGGCCGACCTGGTCGGGCACGACACCACCTTCGTCGTGGCCCGCGGCGGTCGTGGGGGGCTGGGCAACAAGGCGCTGGCCAGCCCGCGGCGCAAGGCTCCCGGCTTCGCGCTGCTCGGTGAGCCGGGCGAGACCGCCGACATCGTGCTCGAGCTGAAGTCGCTTGCCGACGTCGCGCTCATCGGGTTCCCGAGTGCCGGCAAGTCCTCGCTGGTCTCCGTCGTGTCGGCTGCCCGGCCGAAGATCGCCGACTACCCGTTCACGACACTCGTGCCGAACCTCGGCGTTGTCACCGCCGGGTCGATGCGCTACACCATCGCCGACGTGCCCGGGCTCATCCCCGGCGCGAGCGAGGGCAAGGGTCTTGGGCTGGAGTTCCTGCGCCACGTCGAGCGCTGCTCGGTGCTCGTGCACGTCGTCGACTGCGCCACGCTGGAGCCCGGCCGTGACCCGATGACCGACCTCGAGGTCATCGAGGCCGAGCTCGCCGCGTACGTCACCGACGACACCCTCGGGGGTCGCCCGCTGTCCGACCGCACCCGGATCATCGTGCTCAACAAGGCCGACGTGCCCGAGGCGCGCGACCTGGCCGAGATGGTCAAGCCGATGCTCGAGGAGCGCGGCCTCGAGGTGCACATCATCTCCGCCGTGGCGCACACCGGCCTCAAGGAGCTGACCTTCGCCCTGGCGCGCCACGTCAACGAGGCCCGCGCCGAGGTCCTCGCCCGGGTGCCAGACCGTCCGCGCGTCATCATCCGCCCGACCGCGGTCGACGACGCCGGCTTCCACGTGCGCCGCGAGAACACCCCCGACGGTGAGCTCTTCCGCGTCATCGGTGAGCGCCCCACCCGCTGGGTGCGCCAGACCGACTTCTCCAACGACGAGGCCGTGGGCTACCTCGCGGACCGGCTCAACCGCCTCGGTGTCGAGGACGCCCTGCTCAAGGCCGGCGCAGTCTCCGGCTCGACGGTGCTCGTCGGCCCGGAGGACAACGCGGTCGTCTTCGACTGGGAGCCCACGATGTCCGCCGGTGCCGAGCTGCTCACCGGCCCCCGCGGCACCGACGTGCGCTTCGAGAACGAGGGCCGCAAGACCCGCACCCAGAAGCGCGAGGAGTTCCACGCGCGCAAGGACGCCCAGACGGTTGCGCGTGACGAGCTCGCGACGGAGCGGCGGGCAGGGCACTGGGCCTCCGTCACCGACGAGGACTGAGCCGGATGCCGGACACCGCCGCTCGCTTGCGGCGCACCGTGGGTGCGGGGCAGCGCCTCGTGGTCAAGGTCGGGTCGTCGTCGCTGACCAGCGCCGACGGCGGTCACCTCGACCACGGCGCCCTCTCGGCGCTGGTCGACGTCCTGGCGACGCGCCGGGCGCAGGGGCGTCAGGTCGTGCTCGTGTCGTCGGGCGCCATCGCGGCCGGCATCGGCCCGCTCGGGCTCTCCCGCCGACCCACGGACCTCGCGACGCAGCAGGCGGCTGCGTCGGTCGGCCAGGGGGCCCTCGTGGCGGCCTACCAGGCGGCGTTCTCCGCCCACGGGCTCACGGTCGGGCAGGTGCTGCTCACCGCGGACGACGTGACCCGGCGGGCGCACTACACCAATGCCCGGCGCACCCTCGAGCGCCTGCTCGAGCTCGGGATCGTGCCGATCGTCAACGAGAACGACACGGTGGCGACCCAGGAGATCCGCTTCGGCGACAACGACCGGCTCGCCGCCCTGGTGGCCGACCTCGTCGGGGCCGACGCGCTCGTGCTGCTCACCGACGTCGACTCGCTCTACGACGGCCCGCCGTCGCAGGGGGGCTCTCGTCGGGTCCCGCTCGTCGAGACCGTGGCCGACCTCGACGCCGTGCGCATCGGCGGCACCGGCTCCTCGGTCGGCAGCGGCGGCATGGTGACCAAGGTGGAGGCGGCCGGCATCGCCGGTGGGGCCGGCATCCCGACGTTGTTGACCCGGCTGGCCGACGTCTCAGGCGCGCTCGCCGGGGAGGACCGGGGCACCGTCTTCGCCCCGGCCGCCGCGACCCGCGCCTCCCGCAAGCGCTGGCTCGCCCACGCCACGACGGCCCGCGGTCGGCTCGTGCTCGACGCAGGCGCCGTGGCCGCGGTGACCGACCGCCGCAAGTCCCTGCTGCCTGCGGGTATCACCGGCGTCGAGGGCGGGTTCGCTGCGGGGGACCCGGTCGACGTGTGCGCCCCCGACGGCACGGTGATCGCGCGCGGCCTGGTCAACTACGCGGCATCCGAACTGCCCCGCCTGCTCGGGAAGTCGACGCGCGACCTGGCCCGCGACCTGGGGCCGGCGTACGAGCGAGAGGTCATCCACCGCGACGACCTCGTCGTCCTCTGACCCGCGCCCACCCTCAGCGGAGCTGACGGACCTCGAACTGCCTCCGCGGGTTGGCGATCTCGTCCTGGCTCTGCACGAGCTGAAGCTCCCGACGGCCGGACTCGTGCGTGCGGGTGAGGAGGTCGAACACACTGGACACGGTGCGCCCGAGCGCGACCCCGGCATCCCCGCTCTCCAGCAGGTGCGCGGTGAACAGCGCGGCCGTGACGTCACCCGACCCGTTGGCCTTCATCGGCAGCTGCGGGGTCTGCACGATCCAGGCGCCGTCGCCGTGGACGGCCAGCATCTCGATGGTGCCCTCGGGGCGGTCGGGGCGCAGCACGCTCGTGACGAGCACGGTGCCCGGCCCCATGGCCCGCGCCCGCTCGACCGACTCCAGGGTCGAGTCGAGGTCGCCGGGCTCGGTGTCGGTGAGGAAGCCGAGCTCGAACTGGTTCGGCGTGATGAGGTCGGCCTGCGGCACGACCTTCTCGCGCAGCAGCACGGGGATCGCCGGGTGCACGAAGCAGCCGGATGCCGCGTTGCCCATGACGGGGTCGCAGGCGTAGATCGCGCTCGGGTTGGCGGCCTTGGTGCGGGCGACCGCGTCGAGGATGACGTCCCCGATCTGCTCGCCCCCCTGGTAGCCGGAGAGCACCGCGTCGACCTCGGGCAGGGCGCCGCGCTCCTCGATGCCGGTGATGACCTCGCGGACGTCCTCGGGTGCCATGAGGGGGCCGCGCCACGCGCCGTACCCGGTGTGGTTGGAGAAGTGCACCGTGTGCACGGGCCACACCTCGACACCGAGGCGCTGGAGCGGAAAGACTGCGGCTGAGTTGCCGACGTGGCCGTACGCCACCGAGGACTGGATGGACAGGATCGTGGTCACCCGCCCATCCTCCCAGACCGTGGGCGTCCCTCGATCGGCCGATCGCGCGATGCCGGGGGGCGGGGCCGGACGCCAAGCTCCGGGGCCGATTCTGCATCTGCACCTTCGGTGCGTGGCGGCCCCAACAGGTACCGCGATGACAGACGTCCGGATGCTTCACACGGTGAGCCAGCCCGGCTCACGACGCGATCCATCCCAAAGTTGGTTCGTGCAGCGGGGTGGCTCACGAGGTGATCCATCCCAAAGTTGGTTCGTGCAGCGGGGTGGCTCGCCACGTGAAGCATCCGGACTGCCCGCCGTGGGGTCTCCCCCAAGGGCACAGGATCGCAAGCGCCCGAATCTGTGTCGGCGTCGAGCCCTCGAGCCCTCGAGCGCCCGCACCCCGAGCGCAGCCACCTCGGCGCAGCCGAACCGAGCGACGACCTACCCTTGTGCCATGACTGACCGCACCTCCGGCATCGACCCCGCCGACGTCGAGCAGGTCCGCGTGCTCGCGCAGGCCGCCCGCGCCGCCTCGCGCCGCCTGGCCCTGCTCTCGCGCGCCGACAAGGATGCCGCGCTGCGCACCCTCGCCGACGCCCTCGACGCCGCCACCGACGAGATCGTCGCCGCCAACGAGCTCGACCTCGCCCGTGGCCGCGAGAACGACATGCCGCAGAGCCTCCAGGACCGACTGCGCCTGGACCCCCCGCGCGTCGCCGCCGTCGCCCAGGCCCTGCGCGACATCGCGGCCCTGCCCGACCCGGTCGGCGAGGTCGTGCGCGGCTCGACCCTGGCCAACGGCCTGCAGATCCGCCAGATCCGGGTGCCCATGGGTGTCATCGGCATGATCTACGAGGCCCGCCCCAACGTCACCGTCGACGCGGCCGGCCTCGGCCTGAAGTCCGGCAACGCGGTCATCCTGCGTGGGGGCAGCGCCGCCGCTGGGACCAACCGCGCCACGGTCGCCGTGCTGCGCGCCTCGCTCACCGCCCAAGGCCTGCCCGCGGATGCCGTGGGCCTCCTCGAGGGTGGCCACGGCGCCGTTCGTGCCCTGATGACCGCCCGCGGCCAGGTCGACCTGCTGATCCCGCGCGGCGGAGCGGGGCTCATCCAGAGCGTCGTCACCGAGTCGACGGTGCCCGTCATCGAGACCGGCATCGGCAACTGCCACGTCTACGTCGACGCCCGCGCCGACCTCGACAAGGCGCTCGCGATCACCGTCAACTCCAAGACCCACCGCCCCAGCGTGTGCAACGCCGCCGAGTCGCTGCTCGTGCACCGCGACGTCGCCGCCGCGTTCCTGCCCAAGGCCCTGTCAGCGCTCGCGGGGGAGGGCGTCGTCCTGCACACCGATGCGGATGCCGGTGCACAGGCCGACGTCGCGGGCGTCGCCCACGACGTGGCCACCGACGAGCACTTCGCCACCGAGTTCCACGGGCTCGAGATGTCGGTGCGGGTCGTCGACGACCTCGACCAGGCCCTTGAGCACATCGCCACCTACGGGTCGGGCCACACCGAGGCCATCGTCACCGAGGACCGCGGAGCCGCCCGCCGCTTCACCGCCGAGGTCGACGCAGCCGCCGTCATGGTCAACGCGAGCACCCGGTTCACCGACGGTGGTGAGTTCGGCTTCGGTGCCGAGATCGGCATCTCGACCCAGAAGCTGCACGCGCGCGGGCCGATGGCACTGCCCGAGCTGACGACCACCAAGTGGGTCGTCGAGGGCGACGGTCAGGTCCGCGCCTGACCTCGGTTCAGCCTCTCAGCGACGTTGAGCCACGCAGCGAGGGTCAGTGTCGCGCCCGGGCTGATGAGTCCACCAGCGAGTCGTGCGCGACGTAGTACGACGGCCTGCCCTGGAGCATGGCGTACATCCGCCCGACGTACTCGCCGAGGATCCCGAGTGCCAGCAGCTGCACCGCCCCGACGGCGGCGACGATGACCACGGTCGAGGTCCATCCGGGCAGGGTGTTGCCGAGCAGCATGGCGATGACGGCATACACGAGCACCCCCAGGGCGGCGACCCCGCCGAGCAGCCCGAGCCAGGTGGCGAACCGCAGCGGGGCGATCGAGAAGCCCGTGAGGCTGTCCACGGAAAGGCGGATCATCTTGCCCAGCGGGTACTTCGACTCCCCGGCCGCGCGGGCTGCCCGGGTGTAGGACACCGACGCGCTCGGGAACCCCAGGGCCGGGACGACGAGGCGCAGCACCCGGTGGTGTTCGGGAAGGGCGTTCACGGCATCCACCGTGGCGCGGGACATGAGCCGGAAGTCGCCGGCATCCACCGGGGCGTCGACCGCCGACAACGCCCGGATCGAGCGGTAGAACGCCCGGGCGGACAGGCGCTTGAAGGCGGTGTCGCTCGCGCGGTCGCCCCGCACGCCGTAGACCACGTCGACACCCTCGGCGCGGGCGACGGCGAGCATCTCGCCGATGGCCTCGGGAGGATCCTGGAGATCGGCGTCGATGGTGGCGACCCAGTCACCACGAGCGCGCGCCAGTCCGGCCGAGATGGCCGCCTGGTGGCCGGCGTTCGCCCGCAGCCGGACCACGCGAACCTGCGGCCACTCACGCCGAAGTCGTTGCAGGAGAACGGGGGTGGCGTCGCTCGAGCCGTCGTCGACGCACAGCACCTCGTAGCTGACCCCCCACGAGTCGGCCAGCGGTCGCAGCCGGTCGACGAGAAGCGGGAGCACCGCCTCCTCGTTGTACACCGGGATCACGACACTGAGCTCGACGGGCGAGCGCGCTCCCTCGACAGTCTCCGGCATGGGCCAAGACTAGGCGGCCCACGGACTCGAGCCGCTCAGGTCACGCCCGGAGACGGCCGAGGGCCCCCGAGTATGAGATCGGGGGCCCTCGCCGGTCGACTGCTGCCGACGTGTCGAGCCGGTCGGTCCGTGTGGTCTCCCGCACGGTCTGCCACGCGACGGTGGCGCCGCCCTGGGGTCAGGACGGGCTTCGACTCAGGTCGAACGGCCGCGGCACCCGCGCCGTCGCGCGCGTCGCACGAGCCCGAGGGCCCGCACGTCCCGTCCCTTGCGGGGCGGGAGCGGTGTGCCGTTATCCGTACGACCTGCCCCCCGGGTGCCGCTCCGGCGCCGAGGCGTCGGTGCTGTCCAGCAGGGGCGTGGTGTCAGTTCTAGTCGCCGAGGTGGGGGCCTCGCAAGGAAACGGGCAGCCAATCGGTGACCGGTCAATCGTGCTCCTCGCCGTCCACAGGCCCCGTGCGGCAGACCCGTGTTGTACACAGGGCTGTGGACGACATTCGTGGACAGCGGACGCGCTAGGCTGGCCCCCATGTCGATGACCGTGACCCGTTTCCTGGCCGAGGAGGCCGCGCACCGCGAGCTGCCCATGCCGCCGTGGATGTTCGGCGTGATCGGTCTCCTGGCGTTCGCCTTCCTGCTCGGCCTCACGTGGTCCTTCCGCGGCACGGCCCAGAAGTACGCGCCCCCGACCGCGCACGGCGCCCACGGCGAGCAGCACACCGCGCCCGAGGGTGACACGGCGCACTGGCCCGAACACCCCGGCCACCACTGAGCACGGCACGCATGCGGCTCGGGGTGATGGGCGGCACCTTCGACCCCATCCACCACGGGCACCTCGTCGCCGCCTCGGAGGCCCAGTCGCTGTTCGGCCTCGACGAGGTCGTCTTCGTCCCCACGGGTGAGCCCTGGCAGAAGCAGGGCCGCGACGTCGCCCCCGCCGAACACCGCTACCTCATGACGGTGGTGGCCACGGCATCCAACCCGCGCTTCACCGTCTCGCGCGTCGACATCGACCGTGACGGCCCGACGTACACCATCGACACCCTGCGTGACCTGCACGCGCAACGGCCTGACGACGAGCTGTTCTTCATCACCGGCGCCGACGCGTTGGCGCAGATCCTGTCGTGGAAGGACTCCGACGAGCTGTTCGACCTCGCCCGCTTCATCGGGGTGACCCGCCCCGGCTACGAGCTGTCCGAGTCCGGACTGCCCGCCGACCGGGTCGACCTCCAGGAGGTGCCGGCCATGGCCATCAGCTCGACCGACTGCCGAGAGCGGGTGGCCCGCGGGGAGCCGGTCTGGTACCTCGTGCCCGACGGCGTCGTGCAGTACATCTCCAAGCACCACCTCTACTCATCACCCACAGCCACCCCATCCTCAGCACCATCACCTCACGCCTCACCGGGAGCACCATGACCGCCACCGACCGCGCGCTCGAGCTGGCCAGGGCGGCCGCCTCCGCCGCCGCCGACAAGCTCGCCACGACCATCACCGGCATCGACGTCTCGGAGCAGCTCGCGCTGACCGACGTCTTCGTCATCGTCTCCGCGGAGTCCGAGCGCCAGGTCGGCTCGATCGTCGACGAGGTGGAGGACACCCTGCGCGAGATGGGCTCCAAGCCGGTGCGCCGTGAGGGGCAGCGCGAGGGCCGTTGGGTGCTCATCGACTTCTCCGACATCGTCGTTCACGTCCAGCACGACGAGGAGCGCTCGTTCTACGAGCTCGAGCGGCTCTGGAAGGACTGCCCGAGCATCGACCTCGGCGTCGTCGGCACCGAGCAGGGCGGTCGGTGAGCCCAGCGCCTGCACGCGGCGGCAGGCGGCGCCTGATCGTCCTTCGCCACGGCGAGACCGGGCACAACGCGGCCGGCATCTGGCAGGGGCAGCTCGACGTGCCGTTGTCCGACGTCGGTGTTGCCCAGGCGGATGCCGCTGGGCCGGCTGTCGCGGCCCTGTCGCCGTCGCGCATCGTCACCTCCGACCTCTCCCGTGCCCGGCGCACGGCGCAGAGCGTGGGCCGGGCGACCGGCATCCGGGTCGAGGTCGATGCGCGGTTCCGGGAGATCCACGCGGGGGCGTGGCAGGGGTTGACGGCGCAGGAGGTCGCGCAGGGCTGGCCCGAGCTGCGGGCGGCTGCGCTGCGCGGTGAGGACGTGCGCCGCGGGGACGACGGCGAGACGATGGGGGACGTGCTGGCCCGGGTCGGGGAGGCCCTGGACGAGCTGCTCTCGGACCTGCCGGCGGGGGAGTGCGCCGTGGTGTCCACGCACGGGGCGGCTGCGCGGGCGGTGGCGTCGTGGGTGCTCGATCTCGACCTCGCGGTGGCCTGGCGCCTGCTCGGCGGGCTCGGCAACTGCCACTGGGGTGAGCTGCGTGAGGGGCGGCACGGGTGGATGCTGCACACGTGGAACGCGTCGTCCGGGGTGCCGTCGCAGGCCGGTTCGTCGCCTCCCTGAGGCCGATTTGGTCAGGCGCGGGGGGGCATGGGTAAACTTCACCGTCGCCCCCCACCAGGGGAGCGACAACCGCAAGGGGCTGTAGCGCAGTTGGTAGCGCACCTCCATGGCATGGAGGGGGTCAGGGGTTCGAATCCCCTCAGCTCCACAACGCGAAGAAGGACCGGACACGCTTTTCGTCCGGTCCTTCTTCGCGTTATCGAACTCAGTGATTCGAGGAGGAGCGAGGGACGAGCGACGGAGTCCCTTCAGTCTTTGCTGTCGAAGGCGATGGCGGGGATTCGGGAGGACCCCCCGGCGCGAAGCGCCCCCACGTGACGGCTCCCCTCAGCTCCAGGTGAGGGAGCAGCGCAACGAGCGAGAACGGCATCCCACCAGCTCCAAGTGAGAAGGCAGCGCACCGAGCGAGAACGGCATCCGACCACCCCTCACGTCCATGTGAGGATGAAGCGCACCGAGGACGGAGAGGGAGAGCACCACCATGGGCGGCGTCCACGCCAAGCACGGATCCAGCGACACCCGGCAGATGCGCCGGGTCGCACGCGCCGTCGTGCTCGCCTTGGCGCTGCTGACCCTGGGCGCGGTGCTGTGGCTCTGGCCTGACGCAGCGCCTGCGGACTCGGAGAACCCGGCGCCACCCGAGCTGAAGGCGACGGTGGTGGCGCTGCACCCCGAGCCGTGCCCGCCGGACGTCACGGAGACGACGGCCAACGGCTGCGGGAGCGCGACGGTGGAGTTGTCCGAGGGTGCGGATGCCGGCCGGACGGTGGTCGTGGACCTCCCCAACGGCCCCGGCGCCCCGGTGATCGTCGAGGGTGACGCCATCGTCGTCATCGCGGTGCCCGGCGTCGAGGAGCAGCAGTTCGGGGTGGTGGACCACCAGCGCGGCACCGGGCTGCTCGTGGTGTGTCTGGCCTTCGTGCTGGCCTTGCTCGCGTTCGGGCGGTGGCGTGGGCTGTCCGCGTTGGCAGGGCTCGGCGTGACGTTCCTCGTCCTGATGTTCTTCGTCGTTCCGGCGATCCTCGGTGGGGAGTCGCCGATGCTCGTGGCGCTCGTCGGGTCGGCCGCGATCACGCTCACGGTGCTCTACCTGACCCACGGCATCACGATGACCTCGACGGTGGCGGTCCTCGGCACGTTGGCCAGCCTCGTGCTGACGGGGGTGCTCGCGGCCGTCTCGGTCAGTGCCCTGAAGCTGAGCGGCATCACGGACGACGTCTCGTCGTCGGTGAGCGACCGCTACGGCATCACGATGTCCGGGCTGCTCGTGGCGAGCATCATCATCGGCTCGGTCGGGGTGCTCGACGACGTCACGGTGACCCAGGCGAGCATCGTGTCCGAGCTGGCCGAGGCAAACCCCACGTACGGCGTCGGTCGGCTGTACCGCTCGGCGAGCCGGGTCGGGCGGTCGCACATCGCCTCGGTCGTCAACACGATCGTGCTGGCCTACGCGGGTGCGTCGCTGCCGTTGCTCATCCTCGTGGCCGCGGACAACCCCTCGCTCGCCGACGTGGTGACCACGCAGTTCATCTCGCAGGAGATCGTCCGCAGCATCGTGGCGACCCTGGGCCTCATCGCCGCCGTCCCGCTGACCACGGCGCTGGCTGCCTACGCGGCCCGAGCGGCCACCGCGCAGCCGGCTCGGACCGGGTCGTCCTGACGGTCGCCCACGTGCCGGTGCTCCAGGCGGTCGTCGGTGGCTACTGCGGCCAGATGCCGCTGGTGCCGCGCCGGTGGGAGCCGAGCAGGTGGGTGTCGACGATGCCGATGGCCTCCATGAGCGCCCACATCGTCGTCGGCCCGACGAAGGTGAACCCCTTGCGCTTCAGGGCCTTGGACAGGGCCACCGACTCCGGCGCCGAGGTCGGCACCTCGGCCATGGTGCGGGGCCGCGGGGTGGCCGCCGGCTGGAAGGACCACACGAACGCGGCCAGGTCGCCCTCGGGGTCGTCGCGCAGCGCGAGGGTGGCCCGGGCGTTGGTGATCGTCGCGGCGACCTTCGCGCGGTTGCGGACGATCCCGGCGTCACCCATGAGGCGCTCGACGTCGCGGTCGTCGAACGCGGCGACGGCCTTGGGGTCGAAGCCGGCGAACGCCTCGCGGAAGGCCGGTCGCTTGCGCAGGATCGTCGCCCACGACAGCCCCGACTGGAAGGCCTCGAGGGACAGCCGCTCGAACATCCCGCGTTCGTCGCGCACCGGCATCCCCCACTCGGTGTCGTAGTACTCCCGCAGCAGCGGGTCGACCGATGCCCACGCGGGCCGAGCGAGCCCGTCGTCACCGACGACGATTCCGGGCTCGCTCACGGCCGGATGCCGGTCACGGCCGGACGCTGGTCAGCGCGCGGCACCGCTCACGACCGCTTCAGGGTGATGATCGGAACCTCGGGGGGAGCGGCCACCCGGATCGCCGGCCCCCACGCCCCGGCACCACGCGAGGTGATGACGGGGGTGCCGGCGACGTCGCCGCGGCCCTCGAGCATCGGCTGCTGAAGGGGCACGAGGTAGTTGATCGGCCACATCTGACCGCCGTGGGTGTGCCCGGAGACCTGGAGGTCGACGCCGCGGCCCTCGACCTCGAAGGCCTGCAACGGCTGGTGGGCCGCGAGCAGCGTGAAGCCTTCGGGGTCGACGCCGGCCAGGGCAGCGTCGTAGTCGGGTGCGAAGACCCCTTCACCGATGGCGTCGTGAACACCCGCGAGCACCATGGTCGCCCCACCGCGCTCCAGCGGCACGGACTCGTTGCCCAGCACGACCAGGCCGACGTCCTCGAACGCCGACACCCAGTTGACGGTGTCCTCGAACATCTCGTGGTTGCCCGTCGTGGCGAAGACACCCAGCGGGGCGCGCAGGTCGGCCAGTGGCGCGAGCTCCGGGGCGTAACGCTCGGCCGTGCCGTCGACGAGGTCGCCGGCCAGCACGATGAGGTCGGGCTCCTGCTCGTTGACCAGGTCGACGACCTGCTGGGTGAAGGCAGCGCTGCGCACCGCCCCCGCGTGCACGTCGGTGATCAGGGCGACCTTGGCCCCGTCGAACTGCGCCGGCAGCTGCGGGGAGGCCAGCTCGAACTGACTCACGCTCGGATTGGCTGCCTCGACCGCCCCGTAGGCGGTGACCCCGACCGCGACGGCCGCCACGAGGGGCGACGCGATCGCGTTCAGGCGACGCCGGGCGGAGCGGCCGTGGTCGTCGTGGCGCCAGCCCACCAGCCAGATCGCGACGCTCGCGAGCCACACCGGGACGAGTCCGAGGAAGAGGTAGAGACAGCTGGCGAGGAACGCCTGGCCGAGCCAGGCCACCGGCCGCATCTGGGCGGGCGTGAACGAGCCACCCCAGACGTCGAACCCGGCGAACGCGAACACCGTGAGCACGACGAGGACCGCCGCCACGACATACCTCACCCAACGGCGGCGCCACCCGGGGGCGATCGCCAGACGGTGCCACACGAAGGCGATGAAGCCCCCGAAGACCCCGAGCGGGATGAGGATGAGCCAGGAGCTCATGCCGCCTTGTCGGCCAGGGCTGCGCGGATGTCGTCGGCGAGGTCACCGGGCTCGGTCGTCGGCGCGTAGCGGCTGATCGGCTGACCGTCGCGGCCGACGAGGAACTTCGTGAAGTTCCACTTCACCCGGCCACCGAGCAGGCCCTTGGTCTCCGCCTTCAGCCACTCGAAGAGCGGGTGCGTGTCGTCGCCGTTGACGTCGATCTTCGCGAACATCGGGAAGCTCACGCCGTAGTTCATCTGGCAGAACTCGCCGATCTCGTCCTCGGTGCCGGGCTCCTGGCTGCCGAACTGGTTGCAGGGGAAGCCGAGCACGACGAGGCCGTCGTCCTTGAACTCCTGGTAGAGGGCCTCGAGGCCTTCGTACTGGGGCGTCAGGCCGCACTTGCTGGCCGTGTTGACGACGAGGACGACCTGGCCGGCGTAGTCGGAGAGGTTGCGCACCTGTCCGGTGAGGGTCGTGGCGCTGAAGTCGGAGAGAGTGGTCATGAGGTCATCGTCACACGAGGCACCGACGCGCACGCAGTCGTGACGCCCCCGGTGGGCGCGAGGTTCGACACGCTCCGAGGCGAAATACGCTGACCCGGTGTCACCCCCGCACGCCCGCCCCCTCGATGTCGACGTCCTCGTCGTGGGTGCTGGCATCGCCGGGGTCGACGTCGGCGCCCGGTTGGGCATGCACTGTCCGGGCACCGCCTGGGCCGTGCTCGAGTCGCGGGATGCCGTCGGCGGCACGTGGGACCTGTTCCGCTACCCCGGCATCCGGTCCGACTCCGACATGTACACCCTCGGCTTCCCGTTCCGGCCCTGGCGGGGGGAGGCGTCCCTGGCGTCCGGGGAGCAGATCCGGCAGTACGTGCAGGACACGGCGCGCGAGTTCGGGGTCACCGAGCGCATCCACCACGGGCAGCGGGTCGAGCGGCTCGACTGGTCGTCGGCTGACGCACGCTGGACGGTGACGGCACGCACGGATGCCGGGACGGTGCGGCACACGGCGCGGCTGGTCTACCTCGCGACGGGCTACTACTCCTACGAGCGCGGGCACGTCGTCGACTTCCCCGGTCAAGGGCTGTTCGACGGCCCGGTCATCCACCCGCAGGCGTGGCCGCAGGACCTGTCGGTGCAGGGCAGGCGGGTCGTCGTCATCGGCAGCGGCGCGACGGCCGTGACCCTGGTGCCGGCGCTGGTCGAGGCGGGGGCCGCGCACGTCACCATGCTCCAGCGCAGCCCGAGTTACGTGGCGGCGGTGCCCAGCCGCGACCCCGTGGCCACCCGGGTTCGGCAGGTGATGCCGGATGCCGTGGCGCACCGCGTCGTGCGCGGCAAGAACGTCGCACTGTCCACCCTCGGCTACCAGGTGCTGCGGCGGTATCCGGATGCCGGGCGTCGCCTCCTGCGCCGACGGATGGAGCGGGCGCTGCCCGCCGGCTATCCGGTGGAGGAGCACTTCACCCCGACGTACGACCCCTGGGACCAGCGCCTGTGCGCCGCTGCGGACGGCGACCTGTTCAGGGTGCTCGGCGACGGGCGGGCGAGTGTCGTGACGGCGAGCATCGACGCGTTCGAGCGCGACGGCATCCGGCTTGCCGGTGGCGAGCACCTGCCGGCGGACGTCATCGTGACGGCGACCGGGCTGGAGATGGAGTTCGGCGGGGGAGCGCGGGTGTTCGTCGACGGGGCGGAGGTCGATGTGTCGAGCGGTCACGTCTACAAGGGGCTGATGCTCTCGGACGTGCCGAACATGGCCATGGCCGTCGGCTACACCAACGCGAGCTGGACGTTGCGTGCGGACCTGTCTGCGCGGTGGTTCTGCTCGCTGGTGCGGCACCTGGACCGGCGCGGGTTGTCGGTCGCGACGCCGCGCTACCGCGAGAGCGACCCGGTGGATGCGCCGATGCTCGACCTGACGTCGGGGTACGTGCAGCGCTCGGCGCACCTGCTGCCCAAGCAGGGCAGGCGTCGGCCGTGGAAGGTCGTGCAGAGCTACGTCTACGACCTCGCGGTCATGCGGCTCGGCCGGATCGACGACGGGCACCTGGAGCTCAGGTGAGCGATCAGGTGAGGTCGGCCAGGGTGGCGACGAGCGGGACGAGGGCACGTTCGGCCCCGTCGTCGACCTCGTCGAGCCACTGGTGGGCGAGGTCCTGGAGCATGGTGTTGACCGTGTCGAGGTAGTCGCGACCATCCTCGGTGATGTCAGCCCGGCGGACGCGGCCGTCGAGGTAGGTCCCGCTGCGCACCGTGAGACCGGCCTCCTCGAGGCGGTTCAGGATGCGACACACGCGCACCGTCGAGATGCGCAGGTACTCGGCGAGGTTGACGCCGTAGGAGGGCTTGTCAGCGATTCGCCGCAGGGTGTCGAGTTCCATGGGGGTGAGCTGTGGAGTGGCCGTGGCGAGGAGCCGTGCCACGTCGGCATCCATGGCCGCGCTGGCCTGCCGGGTCAGGATGGCGAGGTTGCGGAGGTCCTCGGGGTCGGGCCGCTCGAGCCGGCGTGCGATGTCGACACGTTCGCCGTGGCGCTCGACGAGGTGGTGGCGCAGGCGTTCCCAGGGTTCGTTCCACTCACGTTCGCCGGGCCCGATGCTCCGGCTGCGTGCCCAGTCTTTGCCCTTCCTCGGCATGGTCGGCTCCCCCCGGTTCGTTGTGCGTTGGGCCATCATCACTCGGCGCGGAGGCGAGTTTGCGGTTGTCCACAGCCTCAGATGGGTGGATGCCGATGCCGACCAGGAGGCAGCGGGTGGAAACGGTGGCTGTGGGCGCCGGAGTGCGCTGGTGGCTGGTACCGGTGGGTTCGGGCCGGGGGCGGGGGGCGCATGGCTGGTGCGAGAGTGGTGCGAATTCTGAGAGCCCGGGAGTAGGTACCTCGCCCAGCGTCCTTGCGCCGGCGAAGGGATTCCTTGCGACGCGCAAGGGGTGTGGCGGTCGCGCGAGGTTTGTGTGGACGTCGTTGCCCGGGTCAAGGGATTCCTTGCGACGCGCAAGGGTGCGCCGGTCTGCGGCCGAATCTGGGGAGGTGCTTGCTCGATGTGAGGGATTCCTTGCGATGCGAAAGGACTCTCCACGAGGTACCCAGGGGTCGGCTCTCAGGAAACGTCGGACGCGACCGGCTCCAGTCAACCCCGCACACCGAGAGACGTTCACCGGCCGGGGTGCCATGATGCGGCGCATGCCCGCACCTTCCGCACCCGCGACGACGGCGCCTCGCGCCGCGACGAGGTCCCAGTGAGCGCATCGCTCGGCATCGGCCTGGCAGCGCTGCTCACTGCCGCCATCATGGCCACCAACCTCTGGGCGGTCGTGCGCGACCGGCGTGATGTCGAACGGATCACCAAACCCGCCGCGATGCTCACCCTGCTGGCCGTGGCGGCGCTCGCGGGAGCCGGCGCCGTTGCCGCCTACATGCTCGTCATCGGCGCCATGGCGGTCATCGGCTGGGCCACCGGGCTGCTGCTCGTCGGGCTCGGCGTGAGCCTGTTCGTCGTCAGCGACACGGTGCTGGCCCTGGGCCGCTTCGTCGAGCCCCGATCGTGGACCCGCCCCGTGACGATGCTGACCTACCACGGCGCGCAGGCCCTGATCGTCGCCGGCCTGCTGACCTGACGGTGGCGGCCTGCTGGCCTGACGGTGGCGGCCTCGACCCACCCGCTGCGATACCCTGACCCGGTGACCACGGTGCTCCTGCTTACCTAGCCGCGACGGCCACCCCAGCCGCGCGGCGACCCCTCCTGAGCGAGGGGTTTTTTCATGAGCGCACCACCGAGCACCAGCGCACGACGACACGACGAACGAGGACGAGATGAGCGAGACCCCGTACCGCTACACCGCCGAGCTGGCCGGGCAGATCGAGGTGGCCTGGCAGGACCGCTGGGAGCAGCGCGGCACCTACCACGCCCCGAACCCGGCCGGCCCCTGGGCAGACCCCGAGGGCGTTGCCGCCCACTCCGGCGGGCACCTGCTCGTCCTCGACATGTTCCCCTACCCGAGCGGCGCCGGCCTGCACGTCGGCCACCCGCTGGGTTACATCGCCACCGACGTCTTCGCCCGGTACAACCGCATGCTCGGCAAGAACGTCCTGCACTGCCTCGGCTACGACGCGTTCGGGCTGCCGGCCGAGCAGTACGCCGTGCAGACCGGCCAGCACCCGCGCAAGACCACCGAGGACAACATCGTCATCATGGCGCGCCAGCTGCGCCGCCTGGGCCTGGGCCACGACGACCGCCGCGCCATCCAGACCATCGACCCCGACTACTACCGCTGGACACAGTGGATCTTCACCCAGATCTACGACGCCTGGTACGACGCGGATGCCGTGCGCCCCGACGGCGGGACGGGTCGCGCCCGCCCCATCGCCGAGCTGGAGCAGGAGTACCGCGACGGGACCCGCCCGCTGCCCGGCGGTGAGGACCGCGCGTGGGACACGTTGAGCGCGAGGGAGCGGGCCGGCATCCTCGACGCGTCGCGCCTGGCGTACACGAGCGAGGCGCCGGTGAACTGGTGCCCCGGTCTGGGCACGGTGCTCTCCAACGAGGAGGTCACCAACGACGGCCGCTCCGAGCGGGGCAACTTCCCGGTGTTCAAGCGCAACCTGCGCCAGTGGATGATGCGCATCACCGCGTACACAGATCGCCTCGCCGACGACCTCGACCGGGTCGAGTGGCCCGAGAAGGTCAAGATCATGCAGCGCAACTGGATCGGGCGCAGCCACGGCGCAAAGGTCACCTTCCCGATCGTGCGTACCTCCGGTGACCCATTGGTCGATTCAGGAATGCCGGATGCCGGGATCGAGGTCTTCACGACCCGTCCCGACACGCTGTTCGGCGCCACGTTCATGGTGCTGGCCCCCGAGCACCCGCTCGTCGACACGCTCGTCCCCGCAGGTGGCTGGCCCGAGGGAACCAAGCCCGCGTGGACCGGTGGCGCCGACACCCCGGCTCAGGCCGTCGCGGCCTACCGCCTCGCGGCCTCACGCAAGAACGACATCGAGCGCCAGTCCGAGGGCAAGGACAAGACCGGTGTCTTCACCGGTGGCTGGGCGACCAACCCGGTGACGGGCACCCGTATCCCGGTGTTCATCGCCGACTACGTGCTCATGGGCTACGGCACCGGCGCCATCATGGCCGTGCCCGCGCAGGACGAGCGCGACTGGGACTTCGCCACCGCGTTCGACCTGCCGATCATCCGCACCGTGCAGCCCTCGCAGGGGCACGACGAGAACACCGCCTTCACCGGCGACGGCCCGGCGATCAACAGCAGCAACGACGACATCGACCTCAACGGGCTCGGGGTGGCGCAGGCCAAGGAGCAGATCACCGCCTACCTGGCCGAGCGGGGCCTGGGCGAAGCGACCGTCACCTACAAGCTGCGCGACTGGCTGTTCAGCCGCCAGCGCTACTGGGGCGAGCCGTTCCCGATCGTCTTCGACGAGGACGGTGTCGCCCACGCGCTGCCCGACGAGATGCTGCCGGTCGAGCTTCCCGAGGTGCCCGACTACAGCCCGAAGACCTACGACGCCGAGGACGCCAGCAGCGAGCCCGAGCCGCCGCTGTCGCGCGTCCCGGACTGGGTGGAGGTCGACCTCGACCTCGGTGACGGCCGCGGCACCCGCCGCTTCCGCCGCGAGACCAACACCATGCCCAACTGGGCGGGGTCGTGCTGGTACTACCTGCGCTACCTCGACCCGGCGAACGAGAGCGCTCTCGTCGACCCCGAGAACGAGGCGTACTGGATGGGCCCGCGCCCCGAGCCGGTCACCGGCGCCCCCGCTGGCACCCGCGACCCGGGCGGTGTCGACCTGTACGTCGGTGGTGTCGAGCACGCCGTGCTGCACCTGCTCTACGCCCGGTTCTGGCACAAGGTGCTGCACGACCTGGGCCACCTCAGCAGCGACGAGCCGTTCCGCACGTACTTCAGCCAGGGCTACATCCAGGCCCCGGCGTTCACCGACAGCCGTGGCCAGTACGTCGAGGCCAAGGAGGTCACCGAAGGTGTCGACGCCGACGGTCACCCGGCCTTCACGTGGAACGGGGAGCCGGTCACCCGCGAGTTCGGCAAGATCGGCAAGTCGCTGAAGAACATGGTCAGCCCCGACGAGATGTACGCCTCGTTCGGTGCCGACACCTTCCGCCTCTACGAGATGGGTCTGGGCCCGCTCGAGCAGAGCAAGCCCTGGGACACCCGGGCTGTGGTCGGCAGCCAGCGCTTCCTCCAGCGGCTGTGGCGCAACGTCGTCGACGAGGAGAGCGGCGAGGTCGTCGTCGTCGACACCCCCATCGACGATGCGACGAACCGGGTGCTGCACCGCACCATCGACGCCGTGCGCGCCGACTACGCGGGGCTGGGCTTCAACACGGCCATCGCCCGGCTCATCGAACTCAACAACGCCCTGACCAAGCTGCCCGGGGGAGTGCCTCGCGAGGCCGCCGAGCAGATCGTCCTCATGGTCGCGCCCCTCGCGCCGCACATCGCCGAGGAGCTGTGGGCCCGACTCGGACACACCGAGTCGCTGGTCCACGAGGCGTTCCCGGTGGCCGACCCGGCCCTGCTCGTCGAGGACACCGTCACCTGCGTCGTGCAGGTGCGCGGCAAGGTTCGCGACCGCATCGAGGTGCCGGCCGACATCAGCGAGGACGCCCTGCGAGAGCTGGCGCTGGCGAGCGAGAGGGTCCAGGCGGCGGCGCCGGACGGCATCCGCACGGTGATCGTGCGGGCGCCCAAGCTCGTCAACGTCGTTCCGGCCTGACGCGCCCCCACCCCGGAGGTTTATCGGGTGACCCGATAATCCCGATCCTCACCCGACAAGGCTTCCCGGGTGAAGTAGGGCGTTGCCGGGGGAAGTTGCGCCTCGGCTCTGCTCAGCTGCGAAACGTGCGGCGGATGCCCTGCCCGGCTGCACATCTCGCGACGTGGACCCGGGATGCCGTGGCGCGGCATCCGCTTCTACGCTTGCCCACGTAGGTCATGAGTGCCAGCGACAAGCCCCGGCTCGTTGGTCAGCAACCCTCCTTCCGCGGTGGGGTGCTCCGGGTGACGACCTGGTCGACGTCGAAACCGGCGCCGGCAAGCGCGGATCACGGGGTCACCCGAGGTCCACAGTCCCGACGGAGACCTCCATCGTGTCGATCGCCCCGAGCACCCAGTCCCACTCCATCCACCGCCGCCCCAGGCTGCGGGCCGTCCCCGACGTCGACCTGCTCGCCCCTCGCACCGGGTCGGATGCCGTCGCGCGCCTCGCGCACCCGTCGCACCCGTCGCACCGGGGCGCCGCCGGCCTCGACCACGCAGGCCTGCCCCCGGTGGTGCGCGCCGGCCTGGTGCCCACCCTGTCCGGAGACTGGGTCGACTACGCGAACCTGGACCACGCGGCATCCACGCCTGCGTTCGAGCGGGTCGCTCAGGCCGTGGAGTCGGCCACCCGCACGTACTCCAGCGTCCACCGCGGCACGGGGTGGCTCTCGCGGGTGACCAGCGCCCACTACGAGGCGGCTCGCGACGAGGTGGCCCGCTTCGTCGGTGCGCGTGAGGACGACGTCGTCGTGTTCACCCGTGGCACCACCGACTCGGTGAACCTGCTGGCCCGGGCCCTGCCGCGCAACACCACCGTCATCGTGTTCAACTCCGAGCACCACGCGACGCTGCTGCCGTGGCCGAAGCGAGGAACGGTGCGCCTGCCCGTGCCCGGCAGCGCCCGCGACGCCGAGGTGCTGCTCGAGAGCGCCCTTCGTGACCTGCCGGCCGGCACGGCTCGGCGACCGCGTCAGGCCCTCGTCGTGCTGACGGCGGCGAGCAACGTCACCGGCGAGTTCTGGCCGGTGGAGTCACTGACGGCCATCGCCCGTCGCCACGGCGCGCGCGTGCTGCTGGACGCCGCGCAGTCGGCCGCCCACCGGCCGATCGACCTCGCGGCGCTCGACGTCGACTGGGTCGCCTTCTCGGGGCACAAGCTGCACGCCCCGTTCGGCACCGGGGTGCTTGCCGGGCGCAGCGACTGGCTGGATGCCGCGGCGCCCTACCTCGCGGGTGGCGGCGCGACCGCGCAGGTCACGGCCGAGGCGACGCGCTGGGCGACGGGTGCTGCCCGCCACGAGGCCGGCAGCCCGAACGTGCTCGGCGCCGTGGCGCTCGCGGCTGCGTGCGCGACGATCCGCGAGCACCGGGCCGCGATCGACGCCCACGAGGCTGCACTCACGACGGCCCTGCGCGCCGGCCTGCGGGCCATCGACGGGGTGCAGACCTACTCACTGTTCGGTGAGGACACCGTCCGCGGGCCGGTCGTGACGTTCACCGTCGACGGGCTCGACAGCCAGCTCGTGGCGGCGGCGCTGTCGGCAGAGCACGGCATCGGGGTGCGGGCCGGCAAGTTCTGCGCGCACATCCTCGTCGACACCCTGCTCGAGGAGGGGTCGGACGAGCACGACAGCGCGGTTCGTGTCAGTGCCGGCCTGGCGAGCACCCCCGAGCACGTGGCCCGGCTGGTGGCGGCCGTGACGGCGCTGGCGGCTGACGGACCGGGCGCCGAGTACGAGCTGACGCAGCAGGGCTGGGCGCCGGTCGATGACACCCGCGAGCTGGACGCGCCGCTGCCCTGGTGAGCGATCGGCGCTTCGGCGGCCGACGACTTGGTGCTCCGGTGGCCCATCGCGGGGCTGGTGACCCGACCCTGCTCGAGGCTGAGAGAGGGGCATAGGGGTGCTGTCAGGAGACCTTTCGCCGCGCAAGGACTTCCTTGTCGGGCGCAAGGACTCCTGACAGCACTGGTACCCGGGCTCACAGGTTCGAGCTGGAGCGGCGCCATGTCACCCCGCGTCGGAACAGTTCTCGCCCCCACGCGGCGCAGGTTTCGCCCCACGTCGGCACAGACCTCAGGTGTCGGTGGCGCCCATCGCGACGAGACGCTCCACGACGCTGGTCAGCCCTCGGGCCCGAGCAGCCTGCAGCGGGGTCTGACCCTCGAGCACGGAGATCAGGGTCGGGTCGGCGCCGTGGTCGAGCAGCAGGTGGGCCATCCGTTCGTGCCCGAGGTCGATGACGGCGACGAGCACGGTCGACTGGTACTCGGCGTGCGAGAAGTTCACGTCGACGCCGCGGGCCAGGTGGTGCAGCACGAGGTCCTCGTCGCCGGCGCACGCGGCGCCGAACATGTCCTTCCAGTCGCCAGCAGCCATGCGGCAGAGGTTATCCGGGAAACGCCGCGCCACTGGGGTGGTCTGCGCGTCCGTGACGGTGCAGAGTGAGACTCCACGGAGGTGACGCCGGTCACAGCCGCTCCCGAGGAGGACCCATGGCCGATCTCGACACCGGACGACTGCTCGCAGCCCTCGAGCCCGTGGCGGAGGAGAACCTCAACCGCCACCTCGCCACCGCCCAGGAGTGGATGCCGCACGAGTACGTCCCCTGGTCCCTCGGCCGCGACTTCAAGGAGCTCGGCGGTGAGCCGTGGTCGGTGGAGCAGTCCCAGCTGTCGCCGATCGCCCGCACGGCGCTCGAGGTCAACCTGCTCACCGAGGACAACCTTCCGAGCTACCACCGCGAGATCGAGCGCGCGTTCGGCCGCGACAGCGCGTGGGGGGCCTGGGTGAACCGCTGGACCGCCGAGGAGGGCCGCCACGCGTTCTGCATCCGCGACTACCTGCTCGTCACGCGTGGGGTCGACCCCGACGAGCTCGAGCGGGCCCGCATGGACACCATGGAGACCGGTTACGACTCCGGTGACAAGCCGCTGCTCAACGTCTGCGCCTACGTCTCCTTCCAGGAACTGGCCACCCGGGTCTCGCACCGCAACACCGGCAAGTTCACCGACGAGCCGATCGCGGAGAAGCTGCTGATCAGGGTCGCCAAGGACGAGAACCTGCACATGATCTTCTACCGCAACATCATCCAGGCGGCGCTCGAGCTGACGCCCAACCAGACGATGCGGGCGATCACCGACGAGGTCGTGAACTTCCAGATGCCGGGCGCGATCATCCCCGGCTTCGGGCGCAAGGCCGTGCAGATGGCGATGGCCGGCATCTACGACCTGCGCATCCACCACGACGACATCGTCCAGCCGCTGCTGCGCCAGTGGGGCATCTGGGAGCTCGAGGGCCTCGACGCCGACGGTGAGGCTGCCCGCGACCAGCTCGCCGCGGCCGTCGCCGCCCTCGACGCTGAGGCCACCCGCTTCGTGGAGAAGCGCGAGGAGCGGGCGGCCAAGATCGCGGCACGCAAGAACGCGTGACCTGCCCACCGGCATCCGGCCGCTGCGACCTGTCGGGGCGGCGACCGACGACTACCCTGCTCGGGTGAGCACCGCCCTCGTCACCGACTCCACGGCCTACCTGCCGTCCGCGCTGCTCGACGGTCTGGACATCCGGGTCGTGCCGCTGCACGTCGTCGTCGGCGGGCGCACCCACTCCGAGGGCGTCGACATCGACCCCGCGGCCGTGGCGGCCGCCCTGCGAGCGTTCACCCCGGTCACGACGTCACGGCCCACCCCGGCGGCGTTCATCGACGCCTACGAGGCGGCGGCGGCCGCCGGCGCCGACTCGGTGGTCTCGGTGCACCTGTCCGAGGCGATGTCGAGCACCATCGGCAGCGCCCACCTCGCCGCGAGCGAGTCGCCGATCCCGGTGACGGTCATCGACTCGCGAGCACTCGGGATGGTGATGGGATTCGCGGTGCTCGCGGGGGCGCGGCTGGCCGCTGGCGGGGCATCGGCCGGGGAGGTCGCGGATGCCGTTCGCGCCACGTGCGCAGGAGCGAGCGTCATGTTCTACGTCGACACCCTGGAATACCTGCGCCGCGGTGGGCGGATCGGCAAGGCCGGGGCGATGCTCGGTTCGGCCCTGGCGATCAAGCCGATCCTCGGGCTGCGCGACGGGCAGATCGTGCCGCTGGAACGGGTGCGAACGTCGTCACGGGCCATCGCCCGTCTCGAGGAGCTCGCGGTCGATGCGGCCCAGGCTGCGGGTGCTGCGGATGCTGGGGGTGCCGGGGGTAATGGCGGCGGAGTCGATGTCGCCGTGCACCACCTCGACTCACCGGAGCGCGCCGAGCGACTGGCCGAGCGGTTGCGGGCGCGGCTGGGGCCGGGCACCGAGGTCGTCGTCGTCGAGCTCGGTGCCGTCGTCGGGGCGCATGTCGGGCCGGGAACGCTCGCCGTGGCCGTGGTGCCCCGCGTCGTGCCGCTCGTACCTCCGGGTGCGCCGCCTGCGGTGGCGCGCTGATCGATGGGCCTGTACGTCATCCAGCTGTGCGGCGTCGCCGCACTCAGCTTCCTCGTGGGATCGATCAATCCCGCGACGATCCTCGCTCGCGCACTCGGCCGTGACCTGCGGTCGTCCGGCTCGGGGAACCCCGGGGCGACCAACGCGGCCCGGGTGCTGGGCCCCCGCTGGGGGGTCGTCGTGCTGCTCCTCGACGTCGCGAAGGCGTGGCTGCCGAGCCTGCTCGTGCTGCGCAGCATGGGCACCCTGGCCGCCATCGTCGCCGGCACCGCCGTCGTGCTCGGGCACATGTTCAGCCCGTTCCTTCGTGGCAAGGGCGGAAAGGGAGTGGCCAGCGCACTCGGGGCGCTCCTCGCCATCGCGCCCTGGGTCGCGCTCGGGGCGGTTGTGGTGTTCGTGCTGGCCAAGACGGTGCTGCCGTTCGTCGGTGAGGCCTCCGTCGTGACGATGCTCGTCGTCGCCGCCGTCGGGGTGGCCGCCGTGGCGGGGGTGGTGCCCGGTGTCTCGCAGCTCGTCGGGGGGTGGCTCATCGTGCTGCCGCTGCTCGTGCTCTCGCGCCACCAGCGCAACATCCGGGCGTGGCTGATGCGTCGCAAGCGCCGCCAGGCCTGACTGGTGGCGCTGACGGTCGAGCCTGACCGCTGGTGCTGACAGTCGAGTTCTGACCAGCAAGCCTGACCGGTGAGCTGTGACCGCTGGCGCGGAGCGGGTGGTTGTCCACAGGGGGCGTCTCGGCGGGGTGTCGTCCACAGGCCGCGGGATCGAGGCGGCGGCGACCGCTCGGCGTTCGTACGGTCGATGCATGTCACGCCGTCACCCCGTCGAAGAGCTCTCACCGCGCGCACTGGCCCGCCTGCGGTCCCGACCGAGCACGTCCGTGCCGGGCCTGCCCGTGCCGAGTGCCTCGGTGTCGAGCGCCCACGAGCCGAGAGCCGCTGTCCCCAGCGCCTACGTGCCGAGCGAGCGCGACCTCACCCACGGCATCCGGCCACCGCAAGCGGGCCCATCGAGACCAAGCCCATCGAGCGATGTCGGGCGGCATGCTCGGGTGACCGCCCCCCGTGGGTGGTTCCGGCTGCCCGCGGCGTTCGTCGATGCGCGCTGGCAGCCCGGCCGGGCCGCCGTGCTCGGGGTGGTGGTCGTGGGGGTGCTGGCCGTGCTCATCTTCGGGCTGCGGGTGCTGTGGGCGAGCGCGGATGCCGAGGGCACGGTGATCGCTCCGGGCGGCGGTTCGCGCGCCGGGCCGAATGGGCTCAGTGCAGGCGCCGCCCCGGTGGGCGTGGCGCCGTCGGCGGGGCAGCGGCTGTCCACCACGGGGCCATCGGCGACCTCGGGCGCGCAGACGGCGCCGTCGGGGTCGGCGATTGCGGAGCCCGGTGGGGGAGGGGGGACCGCGGCGGCCGGCCCGGCATCCGCCGTCGTGGTCGTGCACGTCGTCGGCCAGGTCAAGCGCCCTGGGGTTCGCGAGCTGCCGGCAGGGTCGCGGGTGGCGCAGGCGGTCGCAGCTGCCGGCGGCGCGAAGAGCGGAGCGGACCTCAGCCGGGTCAACCTGGCGCGGGTGCTGACCGACGGTGAGCAGGTGCGGATTCCGTCCCCGGGTGATCCGGTCGATCCGCGTGAGCTCACCGGGCCCGGCGCTGCGCCCGGTGCTGGTGGCGGCGGCGCGGGTGGGGCCGGCGCGGGTTCCGGTGGGCAGGTGGCGCTGAACTCGGCCGACCTCGCTGCCCTGGACACGCTGCCCGGGGTGGGGCCCGTTCTCGCGCAACGAATCCTCGACTGGCGCACCCAGCACGGACGGTTCACGAGTGTCGACGAACTCGGGGAGGTGAGCGGCATCGGCGAGAAGCTGCTGTCCCAGCTGACACCGCTGGTGACCCTGTGAACGGGCTGAGCGATGCGGCATCCGGCGCGGGTGGAGCCGTGCTGAGCGAGAGCGACGGCCGGGCCTCAGCGCCCGGGGGTGTCGGCTTCGGGGCCGCCCTGGCCCGTCGCCGGGCGACCTCGAGCACCGACCTCAGGTTGCTCGCGCCAGCCGTCGTCGCGTGGGTGGTCGCCGCCGCGACCCTGGCCATGCCGGTGGCCGGCCACCTGTGGGTGGCTGCCGCGGCGATCGGGGTGGCCGCGGTGGCGAGCGCGGTGTCTGCGGTGTCCGGGGTGTCCGCGGCACGGTTCATGCTGTGCTGGCTGGTGGTGCTGACGATGGTGCTGGTCGTCATCCTCCAGCTGGCGGCGGCCGGGCACTCGGTGCTTCGCGTGCGCGGCGGGGTGCAGGAGCTCGTCGACCAGCGGGCCGTCGTGACCGCCCTCGTCGTCATCACCGGCGACCCGCTGACCCTGCCCTCGCGCGGTGACACCCCGCGGGTGCTGCGCGAGGCGACCGTGGTGCACCTCGACGCGCGCGGTCGTCAGCGGGCCGCCGGGGCGCCGGTGCTGCTCACCGGCGACGCTGTATTGACCGACCCCGCGTGGCGGTCGACGGTCCAGCTCACCGGCCGGCTGCGCCCCACCGAACCGGGCGATGACCGAGTGGCGAGCCTCGCAGTGACCGGCACCCCGAGGGTCATCGCGCCACCCGGTGCAGTTGCTTCGGCCGCCGAGCACCTGCGCGCAGGGCTGCGCGGCGCCGTCGACGGGGCACCAGCCGATCCACGCGGTCTGTTGCCCGGCCTGGTCATCGGCGACACGAGCCAGACCCCGCCCGACCTCACCGAGGCGATGCGCGCCACCGGCATGACCCACCTGACCGCGGTCAGCGGCAGCAACGTGGCCGTCGTCGTCGGTCTCGTCCTCGGGCTGTGCGTCCTGCTGGGGGTTCCCCTGTGGGCCAGGCCGGTGCTGGCGCTGGTGGCCCTGGCCGGCTTCGTCGTGCTCGCCAGGCCCGAGCCGAGCGTCGTGCGGGCCGCGGCGATGGGGGCGATCGGGCTGATCGGGCTCAGCAGGTCGCGGCGCTCGGCCGGGCCGCCCGTGCTCGGTGCGGCCATCATCGTCGTGCTCGTCGTCGACCCATGGCTGGCGAGGTCGTTCGGCTTCGCGCTGTCCTCGGTGGCGACCCTCGGTTTGCTGCTGTTCACCCGGCCGTGGGGTGAGGCCATCGGTGCCCGCCTGCCCGTGCGGCTGGCCTCGATGGGGCCCGCGCTCGCCGTGCCGGTCGCGGCCCAGGCCATGACCGCGCCCCTGGTCGTGCTGCTCCAGGGGTCGGTCAGCATCGTCGGCGTGGTCGCCAACCTGCTCGCCGCACCCTTGGTGCCGATCGCGACGGTCGCCGGCGTCGCGGCATCCCTGACCTCGGTGATCTGGAGCGATGGTGCCCGACTCATCGCCTGGGCCGGGGTGCTGCCCGCATGGGGCATCGCGAGGGTGGCCCGGTGGTTCGCCGAGGTCCCCGGCGGCACGATGCCGTGGCCGGACGGTGCGCCCGGGGCCCTGCTCCTCGCGGGGCTCACCGTGGTCGTGCTGCTCACGGGGCGTGCTCTCGCCACGGGGGCCGCCGCTCACCCGGTTCTTGCCCTCGGGTGCGTCCTGACGCTGGCCGCCTCACTCGTGCCCACCGGGACGGTCACATGGCCGCCGCAGGGATGGCGGGTCGTCGTCTGTGACGTCGGGCAGGGTGATGCCGTCGTGGTGCGAACCGGCGCAGACAGTGCCCTCCTCGTCGATGCCGGGCCCGATCCTCCACTCGTCGACGGCTGCCTTTCCCGCCTCGGGGTCACGACCCTGGATGCCGTCGTTCTCACCCACCTGCACGCCGACCACGTCGACGGACTCGTCGGGGCGATCGACGGCCGGCGGGTGGGCCAGCTGTTCATCACCCCGGTTCGCGAACCTGCCGACAGCGCGGCGCACGTCGACGCGCTCGCGGTGCGCCACAGCATCCCCGTACGGCCCTTGTCCGCGGGCGACCGGCTCACGCTCGGCGAGATGGATGCCGTCGTGTGGAGCCCGTGGCGACGCATCGCTGACGGGTCGGTGCCGAACAACGCGAGCGTGGTGCTTGCCGTGCGTGCCGGCGAGGTCGACGCCCTGTTGCTGGGCGACATCGAGCGTGAGGCGGCGCACGACCTGCTGCTGCGGTTGCGGCGCGAGCCGTCGATGGCTCAGGCGGCAGGTGGGTTCGATCTTGTGAAGACCCCGCACCACGGGAGTGCGAACCTCGATGACGACCTCATGGCGGCGGTGCGGGCCCCCGTCGGGGTGATCAGCGTCGGCGCCGACAACGACTACGGCCACCCGGCCCCGAAGCACCTGGACCTGCTGCGGCGCAACGGGTACGCCATATACCGCACCGACCAGCGTGGCGACGTGGCGATCGCCGAGCGTGGCGACGACGTCATCGTCACGACCAGCCGCTGACGGTGCTGGAGGGCGGGGACCTGCCTGCTGCCGGTCCGGCCTGGTGTTGGCCTTCGCGTCGGGTCGCTACGGCGTCCCTGCGCGACGGGTCACCCACGGCGTCCCTGTGTGAAGGATCGTCGTGGGCGTGTTCAACCCCTGAGGGCCCAGGAGGGTGTGCTGTCACGGACCGTTGCAGGACGAGAGGGATTCCTTGTCCGCCGCAACGACTTCTGACAGACCCCCACCGCCCTCTCCACAGGAGTTCACGTGTGAGGCGGGGTGGGTGTGCATGACCTCACGTGCAGCGCGAGGTGGGTGTGGGTGCATCAGCCCGATGGCTGACCGGCGGCAGCGGTGCCGCTCAGATCGAGAAGGTCGGCTCCGGGGCGCGCACCGTCGAGGCCGTCGACTGGGCCGCGGCGCTCTCGGTGAGGGCCTCGAGGGTCGCCTTGACCGCCGGCACGCGCTGCAGGTCAGAGGTGGTGACGGCCATGATCGAGCGACGCGACGCCGGGGTGATGGGCAGGGCGACGACGTCGGGGTGGTGCACCGTGCGCAGGATGAGGTCAGGGATGAGCGCCACGCCAAGACCCTCGGCGACCAGGCCCATGACGGCCACGTAGTCCTCGGTCTCGTAGGCGACGTCGGGGCGGAACCCGGCGTCGTGCGTCAGCTGCAGCAGGTGGCCCCGACAGCGCGGGCAGCCGGCGATCCACGGTTCGTCGGCGAGCACCGAGAGGTCGACGTTCTCCTGCGAGGAGACGCCGTGGCCCTCGGGAACGGCCAGGCGCACCTCGTCATCGAGGAGCTTGGTGATGACGAACTGGTCGAGGTCCTCCTCGCCCCGACCGATGTCGGTGCCCTCGTAGGCGAACGCCACCGCGAGGTCGCACTCGCCGGCCTTCAGCGCTGCCAGGCTCTCGGGGGGCTCGGCCTCGGTGAGGGTGATGCTGACGTCGGGGAAGCGCTTCTTGACCAGCGACAGCGCGCGCGGCACCAGAGTCGCCGAGGCCGAGGGGAAGGCCATGAGTCGCACCCGTCCGCTGCGCAGCCCCGCGATCGCAGCGACCTCTTCCTCGGCCGCGTCGATGGCAGCGAGCACCGGGGTCGCGTGGCGCGCGAGCACCTGGCCGGCCTCGGTGAGGCGGACGTTGCGCCCGACGCGTTCGACGAGCACGGTGCCCGTGCGCTGCTCGAGGCGCCGCACCATCTGCGAGATCGCCGGCTGCGTGTAGCCCAGCGAGGTCGCGGCCGCGGTGAAGCTGCCTTCGTCGGCGATGGCCTTCATGACCCGGAGTCCTGCGGCATCGATCATGCCCCGCATTCTATAACGCCGAGTTATCCCCTGCCATGACTTTCGTACCCCGGGTGATCCGACTTCTTGCACTCCAGCCACCTGATGGATGGGCGTGGAGGGGGCTGACGTGCAATCAGTCGGGGTGGGAGGTGGCTGGAGTGCAATAGGTCGAGGTGGGGTGGGAGGATCCACGCCATGCCGGATGCCGTCGCGCCACTCACCCTTGCGCTCTCCTCTGCGGCACCACTCACCCAGGCGTCGCTCGAAGCGGTGGCCGAGCTGCTGTTGGACCACCCGGGAACGCTCGTGCTCACCGGGGCCGGGATGTCGACCGACAGCGGCATCCCGGACTACCGAGGCCCGGACGGCCAGCGCCGGGTCACCCCTATGCAGCACGGTGAGTTCGTCGGCAGCAGCGCGGCTCGGCAGCGCTACTGGGCACGATCGTTCATCGGTTGGCAGCGGTTCAGCCACGCCGAGCCCAACGACTGCCACCGCTCGGTATCGGCGCTTCAGGCGCGTGGTGTGCTCGGGCCGGTCATCACCCAGAACGTCGACGGTCTGCACCAGGCCGCCGGCAGTCGAGATGTCACCGAACTGCATGGCACGCTCGCCGAGGTGCTGTGCCTGACCTGCGGCACACGCACCGACCGCGACCTGCTCCAGGCCCGCATGGCCGAGCAGAATCCGGGGTTCGAGGCGCTCGCGTCGGGCGAGGCGTCGGACGGGTCGCGGGTGAGCAGCCAGATCCGCCCGGACGGCGACATCGTGCTCGACGACGCGCTCGTCACCGCGTTCCACCTGCCGCACTGCACCACCTGCGGCGCCGACACCCTCAAACCCGATGTCGTCTTCTTCGGAGGCTCGGTCCCACGAGAGCGGGTCGACGCCTGCTACGCCCTGACCGACGAGGCGCCGGCCCTGCTCGTGCTGGGTTCGTCGCTGGCCGTGATGTCGGGACTGCGGTTCGTCCGGCACGCCGCGAAGCGCGGCATCCCCGTCATGGCCATCACCCGCGGACCCACACGGGGCGACGACCTCATGACGGTGCGCGTGGATGCCCCACTTCGGCCGAGCCTGCGCGCCCTGGTCGATCACCAGGCCTGACCCGTGGAGCGCTCCAGCGCCGGCCGGGCAACGGTGCGCCGCCGTGACGATCCGCGCCATGACGATCCGCCACATGACGATGCGTGAGTGACGCGGGCAACGCCCCGCCGCCGACCCGTCGTGCTCTGGCAGGCGTACGCTGAAACCATGGGAGCCACCGGATCAGGACCCTTCGAGAACGACGACGCACTCGACTTCCTCGGTGATCTGGAGGACCTGCCGCGCGACCAGCGACCGGCCGTCGTCCTGGCTGCGCTCGAGACCGTGCTCCGGTCGTCGGGGTACATCGAGGCGCCGGAGATGTGTGAGGCCGTGGCGGGTGCCGCAGCAGTGGGTGCCAGCGTGAATCCCGCTGCGGCACAGGGGGAGCCATACCTTCCGCAGTGGCTCATCGACGAGCCCCTGCCGACGGGCGATCAGGAGCTCGTGGAGAAGTCGCGGCAGGTGCTGCGCCGCGCGGTGCGCTCGCACGCCAACGAGTGGTGGGAGCTGTGGGAGGAGGCCGGGCTCGCCGGTGACGTCACGGCATCCTGCCGTCGGGCCCTGGCGTGGCTCGGCGACCGCGACGACTGATGCACCTGTCAGAGCGCGCCCTGACGGCGCGGGCCGAGGTTCGCACCACAAGGTTCAGGTGAGCACCACAAAAGAAGTGGTGCTCACCTGAAGGTTCCGGCATCGGGCGAGAAAGTTCTTCCCGGCTGCAGCCGCAGGCGCGGCGCAGGACCGTCAGACGCGGCGCAGGACTGCAGTGACCTTGCCCAGGATCGTTGCGTGGTCTCCGTCGATCGGTGAGAACTCCGGGTTGTGCGGCATCAGCCAGACCTTGCCGTCGCGCCGCTTGAAGGTCTTGACGGTGGCCTCGTTGTCGAGCATCGCCGCGACGATGTCGCCGTTCTCGGCATTGGGCTGCTGGCGCACGACGACCCAGTCGCCGTCGCAGATCGCGGCGTCGATCATCGAGTCGCCGACGACCCGCAGGAGGAACAGCGACCCCTCGCCGACGATCTGGCGGGGGAGGGGGAAGACGTCCTCGACGACCTCGTCCGCGGTGATCGGCACACCAGCAGCGATCTGACCGAGCACCGGCACGTAGGTGGCCTCCGGCCGCTGGTCGTTGATGCCGGTGACGTCCTCGTCGTCGTGGTCGGGCACGCCGCGGTAGCCGGGCTCGTCGCTCGCGGTGTCGGGGGAGATGACCTCGATCGCCCGGGGGCGGTTCGGGTCGCGCCGCAGGTAGCCCTTGCGTTCCAGGGCCGAGAGCTGGTGGGCGACCGAGCTGGGGGAGGTCAGACCGACGGCGTCGCCGATCTCGCGCATGCTCGGCGGGTAGCCGCGCCGGTCGATGGAGTTGCGGATGACCTCGAGGACCTTGCGCTGGCGATGGGTGAGCGCGCCGCCGTCGCCGCGGTCGGGCATCTCGTGGATGTCGGCGTTCCTCGGACGTGCCATGTCGACCCCTTCGGTCACGGTCACCGGCGCTGGTGTCAGTTCCGGTCTTTTCGCAGGTCAGGCCGACTGTCGGTGCTCGTCGGCAGGATCTCCTGCATGACACCACCCTACGAGTCTCGTACAGAGAATTCAAACATTTCTTCGAGGTGTGTCTTGAGTGGCTCGAACATTCGTGCTACAACTCGTACAGACGTTCTATCGAACACCGGTTCGACGGCGGCCTCGGCCCCCGAGATGGAGGAGACATCATGAGTGCACTCGCGTGGGACCACACCGAGCTCGGGTACGCCGGGCCGGCCCCGAAGCGTCCTCACCTCGTCCTCGTGCAGGGTGGCGCGCGAACCACGGCGGATGCCGGTGGCGTTCGCCTCACGCGCCGCGGTCGCCTGGCGCTGTTCCTCCTCGTGCTCGCGGTGGTCGCAGTGACCAGCCTGACCGGGCTGCGCGGGGCAGGGGCGAGTGAGCCGCTGCGGGCCGTGACGGTCGCCCCGGGCGAGACGTTGTCGCAGATCGCCGTGGCCGAGCTGCCGACTTTGTCGATGGACCAGGCCATCGTCGCGATCCAGATCGCCAACAACCTCAGTACCGCGCAGGTCAGCGCCGGCCAGCAGCTGGTGATCCCGAGCTCCTGACCCTCATTCCACCGGGTGCCGTGAGGCAGCCGGTGCCCCAGACCTGAGTCCCTCGACCCGGCTCAGAAACGCCGAAGGGCGTCACCCCCGTGCAGGGGGGTGGCGCCCTTCGTGCTGCTCGGCTCTCACGCAGTGGCGTTCGAGGTGCTGGACCTGGTCGATGTGGGCGGCCGGCCCGCCCGTGGTCATCAGCCGAATGGGGTGTGCGGGTCGTGCGCTGCGACGCTATCGTTCCGGGTGAGCGGGGGATCAACGGCTCTGTCCAGTCCCTGTGTCATTCATCAGTCACTGGCGGGTCTGTGCTGGCCCGTTGTCGAAAGGTCTGCCCCATGAACCGCCTTCTCAAGCCCTTGGTGCCGCTCGTCGGGGCCGCTGCCCTCATCGCGGCACCCGTCGCCTTCGCGGCTCCGGCGTTCGCCGCCGTGATCGAGCCCGACGACTCCATCCCGTTCGACCCCGAGCTGCTTGACCCGACGGTGTGGGAGGACATCCTCGCCGAGGAGGAGGACGTCGACGCGTGGTGTGAGTCCTTCGGCGACATCAGCACCCCGGTCGACATCCCCGAGATCACCGACGCCTTCCAGCTTCCTGAGGATGCCGAGCCCGCAGACTTCGGCTACTACCTCGCGGTTCTCGCGGGCTTCCCCGAAGAGGGCACGGAGGAGGACCCTGACCTCGAGCTCTACTGGGAGCCCTCGGTCGGTGATGAGATCGAGCACGCCGCCGGTCAGAACCTTGAGGTCATCCTCTGCGTCGCCGAGTACGAGGACGAGGTCAGCCCGAGCCCGTCGCCGACCGTCAGCACGAAGCCCTCGGTGAAGCCCACCGTCACCGGCCCCGTGGTCGAGACCGACCGCGTCGGTGACTCCGCCTCCGTGCCGGGTCTTGGGCTGGCCGCCGCCGGCGCCGCGCTCGTCGCCGGAGCAGGCGCCCTCGTCCTCAGCCGCCGCCGTCAGGGCAGCCACCGCTGATGACTTCTCGCCCACTGCGTGCGGTGGGCGTGGCCCTGATCGTCCTCGCCGTCGCGCTGCTCACCTGGGTGATGCAGCGCGACGGCGATGCCGTTCCCGTCGCGGCCACCCCAGCCGCGACGACCCCGGCGCCATCGATCACCCCGAGCACTCCCAGCCCCACGCCAACGCCCACGCCGACACCAACCCCGACGGCATCCACGAGCAAGGCGCCCTCGACCGAGGGCTTGCGCATCCGGATCCCGGCCATCGGGCTGGACCGCGCCATGCGCGGGGAGGGGCTGAGCTCGAACGGCACGATCGACCCAGCCCCGGGCACCGTGATGTGGTTCACGGGGTACGAGCGGGTGCGCCCCGGCAAGGTCGGCACGGCCGTCATCGCCGCTCACGTCGCCACCGGGAAGCGGCCCGACGTCTTCGCCGACCTGGCTGACGTCAAGGTCGGCGACACCGTCGAGGTGTTCGAGGGTGGGAAGACCGTGAAGTACCGCGTGACTCGGGCTGGCGCCATCGACAAGAAGAAGGTCACCACCGACCAGACGGTCTGGGGTGAGAACACCTCGCGGACCCGGCTGGCGATCATCACCTGCGATGACGCCTACGGTCTGCGCGGTGACGGTCACCGGGTCGCCAACTTCGTCGTCATCGCCGACAAGGTCTGACGAGGGCTACGCGAACGTCAGGTCCAGGGGGAGTTCGAGGAACGCAGCAAGGCCGGATGCCGCGTTGCCGAGCGCCGCGGCATCCGCGGCATCGAGCGCGGTGTCGCCCCGCACGGTGACCTTGACGGCCTTCGGTGTCACGGTGCGCTTCCACACGCCGACGTCCTCGTCGCCGACAACGGCGATCCCGCCGCCGGCTTCGGACACCAATCGGGCCCGCGCCGCGGAGGGGTCGCGGCGGGGAAAGCCCGTGTCCCGATAGGTCAGGCACACCTCGTCGAACGTCGACAACAGCATGGCGACCGGCGCGCGCGAGGTGCGCGACGGCATCCGAGGGTCGAACCAGAGGCGGTGGCCGCCCGCGTCGACGTGGTCGAGGGCGCCCTCGAGGTCACGCAGGGCTGCGCGGATCTGCGTCAGGGTGAGGGTGGACCAGCGGGCGAAGTCGCGCTCGGATGCCGGGCCGTGGCCGGCGAAGAAACGTCGCGTGAGTTCTCGGCGGGCGTCGTCGGCGTCGAGGCTGTCAAGGGGGGGCCGGGGGCAGCGTCTCGTCGGCGAGCACGTAGGTGTGCTCCGCGCCGCGGGGCGGGCCCGAGCAGATGAACGAGCGCAGCTCGGCGACGATGAGCAGGTGCGCGAGCCGCTCGACGTCGGTCGGCAGGCCAGCCGCCTCGAAGCGTGGCCGCAGCTCTCGGCGGGTGTGCGGCGTCGGCCCCGCGAGGACGCGCTCGAGCACTCCGAAGGCGCGCAGGATCAGGTCGTCGTCGAGCCCGAGCCCGCGGCGCCGGCCGTTCAGGGATGACTCGACGCGTGGGCCGGTGGCGCGCTGCATCCAGCGCAGGTCCTCGGGGGCGAGGTGGTGCCAGGTGGGGCGCAGCACGTGGGTGCGCACCCAGCCGCCAGTCGACTGCTCGGCCAGCAGGCCCGCACAGGTGGTGCCGGGCGGCATCCGCATCGCGAGTGACCACGCGGCCAGCGGCGCGTCCTGGGACTGCACGGCGGTGAGGAGCCGCACGACGTCACCCCCGTGCGGCAGCCCGGCCGCCGACAGGCGCTGGGTGGCCAACCGCCGTCGGCGCACCTGGGGCAGGGATGCCGTGCGCATGCCGGTCATCGTCGCACCGACCGCCGACGGGGTACGTCGTGCTCGGGAACAGATTCGGCGTGCCTTGCTTTTGATAGGATGTATTCAAGTAATCACTGCAAGGAGTACGCCATGCGACACCCACACGTCACCCCCTCAGACCCAGACACCGTCGACGCCTCGGGAACGGCCCGTGGGCCGCGCGGCATGCGCGGCGTCCGCGGTCCCCGTGGCGGTCGTCCTGGCCCCGGCGGCGGCCCCGGCGAGGACGGCCCGCGCGGCCCTCGTGGCCCCCGTGGGCGTGGCTTCGGCCGCCCCGGTGGCTGGCAGCAGGGTGACCTGCCCAGCGCCGACGACGCCCAGAGCTGGTTCACCGGGCGCCTGCCCGACGACTGGTTCGACGGCGTCGAGATCACCGTCGACCGCGAGGAGATCACCGTCATCGGTGTCCTCGCCAACGTCGACGCCGAGACCGACCCGGCCAAGGCCGAGGGCCGGATCAGCCGGTTCCGCGCCGACACCCGTGACGAGCGGATCGCCACCGCGAGCGAGGCCCAGGCCCGCTACCAGCGCACCGTCTCGTGGGGCGCGCGCGTCGGCGAGACGACCGTGATGTTCACCCACCTGGCCGTCCCGGTCATGACCCGGCTGCGTCAGCCCGAGCGGGCCGTGCTCGACACCCTCGTCGACGCCGGTGTGGCACGCTCTCGCAGCGACGCCCTCGCGTGGTCGGTGCGCCTCGTGGGTGAGCACGCCGACACCTGGCTCGGTGAGCTGCGTGAGGCGATGGCCGAGGTCGACAAGCTGCGCGCCAAGGGCCCCACGGTCTGAGCAGCGCTGACCCGGACAGCCCGTACCCACACTGACCTATTGGTCGGTGTGGGTGCGGGTGTGTGGGTATGGGTGCGTTGGTCAGGGCAAGCTCGGGCAAGCTCGGTGGGTGCCCCGCTTCGAGCAGGCGAGATCGCCTCAGCCCAGCGTGCGGCGCATGACGATGCGCGGCATCCTGCTCGCCACGGCATCCGTCGTGCCGATCACCTCGAAGCCGGCCCGCTCGAACATCGACCGCGTGCCGACGAAGGCCATCGTCGTGTCCATACGACCTACGGGATCCACAGGGTAGGCCTCGACGGCGGGTGCGCCGTGGGCGGCGGCGTGCGCCACGGCCCCCTCGAGGAGGTGCCCGACGACCCCCTGTCGACGGTGTCCGCCGCGGACGACGACGCACACGATGCTCCAGACGGGCACGTCGTCGACCGGCCGGATCAGCGCGCTGTTCACCAAGCGAGGGATGTCTGCGCGCGGCCCGATGTTGCACCACCCGACCGGAACTGTGTCCCGGTAGGTGACGACACCGGGCGGCACGGAACGCTCGCACAGCGCCCGCATCGCCCGTTCCCGCTGGTTTTCTCCGTCGCCGCCGAGCTCGCGGATGTCCGCCGCGCGAAGCCGGTGCGACAGGCACCAGCACGCCACCTCGCGACGGTTGGGATTGACGATGTCGGCGAAGTCGTCGAACCGGTCGGGCGTCAGCGGGTGGGTCTGCCAGGTCGCGGTGTCCATGGGTCCAGCGAACCACCGACCCCTGACGGAGCCGTTCCTGAGATTGCTCACATTCGTTCCAGAATCGCCCACATGGGCGCCGCGCGCGTGCCTAGCGTGGAATCCGTGCCGCAGGGGACATGCGGCACGTCCGGGGTTTGCACACCACTGGTGTGCTCAGGGAGGGGAAATCGATGTCTGACATGCGTTTTCAGTTGAATGCCGCGGCGGGGCAGCCGCAGGCCGTCACCTCGCCGGAGAGTCGGCGAACCGTTGCCAAGGGGGTGGCGTGGAGCGTGCCGACCATCGCCATGGTCACGGCCGCGCCGACCATGGCCACGTCGGGGCCCGAGCCGACGTTCCGGTTCATCAGTGCGTGCAAGAGCCCGGGCAACTCGTGCTCGGTCTTCCCCAAGGGGTAGGACTTCCGGTTCGAGGTGTGCAACCCGAGCACCCTTCGATCTGGCTCTACTCCGTGGCGTACACGGTGTCGGGCACCTGCGCTCAGGGGCGGGGCCGGCGCACCGTGATGTCGGCGCGCAGCCCGGACTCTGCCTCCCCGCGCCCGACGAGCACCCGCCGTCCCGTCCACGACGCCCAGGTTCCGTCACCGCGGCGGGAGATGACCGGCACCCTCTGCACCCGGACGCCGTCGCGGGGCACTTCGGCGGAGTCCACCCAACGGTGCTCGTCGCCGCTGAGCACCGTCCCCGCGGGGGCGACGTCCACCCGGGAGTCGCCCGAGTACCGCGCGACCCGGCCACGCACCAGCGTGACCGCCCCGACGGCGCGGCCTGCGATCGGCCCGACTCGGGGCAGGAACGGCGTCCAGGTCTGCGGGACCTCGGTCATCAGGTCATAGGCGAGCACCTCTTCGCCCTCGACGGATGCCGCAGACACGCGCCTCGCGGGCGGGGCGGACCGCGGCACCACGGGGTCTCCGCCCGCCCCGGGCACGAGGTGCTCGATCGCCCAGACGAGGTTGGCCGACTCGTCGCGCAGGAAGCCGACGTCCTCGATCGGCGCACCCTGCAGCACCCCCGAGGATGCCGGGGGCACGACGAGCCCCGGCAAGGCCTCCGAGCCCGCGCCCGCACCAGCACCAGCGCCCGCACCAGCACCAGCGCCTGCACCCGCTCCCGTCACGGCATACATCCGCCACCGCTCCGTGTCCGCGCCGTCGGTGTCGACGGTCCACGTCGTGCCGAAGGTGTCGGTGTACTCGACGGCATCCACCGTCACGACCACCCCTGCCGGCACGTCGACCGGGACGACCAGCCAGTCCCCGCCGTGCACGAGGGCGCACTCGACAACCAGCAGGCGAGCGAGCTCGTGCGGGTCGGCCCACACCGACCCGAGGTCGACCCGGGCGTCCTCGAGCTCCCAGAAACGGGCGGCCGGCATGCCCGGGAACGACAGGCCCGTCGCGAGCATCGTGCGGTCGATCACCCGCGACACCGCCTGCGACGGGGGAGGATCGCCGACACCGCCCTCCCCGTCGGCCGACCCCGGCTCGACGTCGAAGCTCGACCACGACACCTCGCCACCCCCGTGGCCCGGCGCTCGCAGCACCCGGGTGGGCGTGGCGACGGCGAACTCGTGCTCGAGCCGGGACCCCACCCAGCACCCGTCGTCGCCGCGATCCGGCAACACCTCCGCCCGCACCCACGACACCCAGTGGGCCAGGGCCCGCTCGGCCGACGCGCGGCGTGCAGGTCCGGTGCGCAACGCGGTGCGCCACCACGATGGCCGCGCCCCGCCCTCGAACGTGGCGAGCACCGCGTGGGCGTCGATGGCCGTGTCCAGCAGCGCGTCGGCGACCGGGCTCCACGAGTCGGCCAGATGGGCGGTGCGGATGCCGGCGCCCTCACCTCCGCCGGCTTCCTCGCCTCCGCCAGCCTCCTCACCACCGCCCACCACGGCGAACCGTTCCCGCAGCGCCGCCGCCGCACGGACCTCCCCGAGGTCCTCGAGCGTCTCGAGCAGGGCCCACCCGGCCAGCGCCAGCTCACGCGCCCCGGGCCGCGCCGCGTCACCGACCTCGGCGTCGACGAGCCACTCGAGCGGAGTGCCGGCGGGCAGGTCCCGCCACGCAGCCCCACCGTCGCGCGGCCCGGGCCGCCACGCGACGATCGGCTCGGCCGTGGCCCGCACCCGCACGGTGAGCGGCGTGCCGGTGTCCTCACCCGCGAGCTCGCCGAGCTGCCACTGCCGCCCGAGCAGCCAGAGCGGGTCCCACAGCTGCGCCGTCAGCCCGACCGCGGGGTCGCCCGACACCGACTGCGGCTCCAGCCGGGTCGAGAACGGCGTCAACGGCAGCGAGCCGAGCATCAGCTCACGGGCGCGGAACAGGTCTGCCACGTCTCCTCCTCTACCCGTCGAACCTGACGAAACGCGGCGTCGTCGAGAGGTCGGCGAGCTCGGACAACAGCCGGGGGTCGAGCACTCGCTCCCCGTGCAGCGACCAGTGCGACACCGTCGCCGCGGGCAGGAGCGAGCCGGCCAGTGGCAACCGCTCGAGGGTGACCAGGCGTTGGCGCGCCAGCGCCCGGGTCTCGTCGACGATCGCGAGCACGCGCTCCTGGCTCCACGGCATCCGGTCGGGGGTGACGGCGAGCAGCAGCACCTGGGGGGCGCGCGCGTCGGGGCCGTTGGCGTGCACCGCCAACCCGGTGGTCGCGACCTCCTCGGGCGGGGCATCCTCGGCGCCGGTCGCCGACGTCGTGTCGTCGGGAACCTCGCGCCGCCTCGGCAGCGTCTCGTGCCACGCGTCGACGACGAGCCCGCTGTAGCCACCGACCGGATGCACCCCGGGTGCGGACTCGACGACGAGGGAGGTGTGGGCACTGGCCGGTGCCACGGCATCCGGGAGGTGTTCCCCGAGCCAGGCCGGCCGGTCGAGCGTCACCGCACGCAGCGGCGCCCGGCGCCGCGCCGCGGCCCGCAGCATCGCGACCTCCGTGTACCCCTGAACCCCCGAACGCACCCTGGCGTGCCGGGCCAACCACGCCCGGATGCCGTGCTGCTGGCTCGCGTCGTCGGCCTCCCACGCGGTGGTGAGGGGCTCTGGGGTCGGGGCCGGATCGAGGGGGAGCGGCACGGGGAGCTCGGAGCCGGTGAGCAGCCCAGCCGCGGTGACGACGTCGGCGACGGTGGCGGCGGCACCGAGCAGGTCGGTGACCTCATCGACGCGGGCCTCGGCCTGAGTGAGGGCGGCGGCCACCTGCGCGCGCAGGAGCAGGTCGTCAGCCGGTGCGCCAGGACTGCCGCCGTCATCGGGGTCAGCCACGCCCTCGGGCACGACGCCGTCGACCAGGCCGAACTCGGCCAGCCGGGCGGCCAGGCGCCGGATCGTCCCCGGGGACGCACCGGGGGACGCCACGGCAGGGGGTGCCTCGGCGACGATGGCGGCCAGCGTGGCGAGCAGCGCGTGCAGGTCGTCACGCCACGGGTCGCCGGGGCCCGGGACGGCCGGTGCCGCGCGCACCACCCTCTCGTCGCGGGGGTCGTGCACGACATCGGCGGCCTCGAGCGCGCGGGCCGAGACGAGCACCCGACGAAGGGCCCCGGCGAGCTGCCACGCCCCGCCGAGGGTGACCTTGCCGGCCGCGAGGGTGGGCGGCCGCTGCGTCAGGGGCTCGGCCGGCAGCCGGGGTCGGGTCAGCCGGGCGCGAGCCCAGAACGTCGTGAGGCCCAGGCTGCCCGCACCGGCCGCCTCGACGACGTCGAGGGCGCCCACGTCGAGGGCGCGCAGGGTCGACCCGTCGGCCGTGACGACGATGCGGTGGGCCGGGCCGAGCACGAGGCGGCACCACGACTCCAGCCGCGGGTTGGCCCGAGCCCGCGGCGTCGCCGACCACCCGTCCGTCGCGCCGGCCCCGGGTGAGTGGGGGAGCAGCACGACGAGGCGGTGCGACAGGCCGGAGCGGTCGTGGGGGTTGGCGATGACGTCAGGGTCCGCAGGCAGGCCGTCGCCCGACAGGGCGTCCATCGCGGCGGCGGCCCCCGCGGGGTTGCCGGCGACCACCTGGTGCACACCCTCGGCGAGCAGCAGGTCGCCGACCGCGTCGAGCAGGCCGCCGAGTCGGTCCAGGGTTGCCGAGACCCGACCCCACTCCTCGTCGATGGGCGGCCACGGCGCGTCGTAGCGCGCGAGGGCCGGTGGGCGCTGGCGAAGCCGCTCGCGGACCGACGCGCGGTCGAGGTCGAGCAGGCGCACGCCGTCGACGACCTGCGAGGTCGCCAGCACCTCGACGCCGACGTCGACGATGCCCTCGGCGACCCGGTCGACCTCCTTGGCGGCGATCGACGGCGCCAGGGCGCGCAGCGGCGCGACGAACCGCCCCAACGAGGCGTCGGTGTCGGTCAGCCAACGCTCGAAGCGGTAGCCGAGGAGGGCACCGAGTTCCTGCCCGGACCGCATGCCTGCCAGCACCTCGCGGGCCTCGCGGGCCCGGGTGCTCGACAGGTCCATCTCCAGGGCCCGGTCGGCCTCGTCGTCCGGGGCGTGCGCCAGCCGTGCGCTGCGCAGCACGGCCGCGGTCGAGGCGTGGCGCAGGCTCGGCGCGTGCACGACGCCTCCGCGCTCGGCGGGCTGGGTGTCCGGCGTCTCGGGGTCGGCCGGCCGGTGACGACGCACGAGCACGAGGTCCTCGACGAGGCCGAACGCGCCCACCGTGATCCCCGTGCGACGCTGCGCCCGCAGCTGCGCGAGGCGGGCCGTCGCGATCGAGGTCACCCAGGCGTCGTGGCGGTGCGAGGTGCAGTCGAGGGACTCGGCGAGCAGACCGCGCCGGTCCGCGGGGTCGGACACCCGGGCCAGGGTGCGCAGGGCGTCGCGAACGTGCCGCCAGAGCACGAGGGCGCGCAGCAGGGCGTCCAGGTCGGTGACGAGACCCTCGGTCGTCGGTGGCGCGAAGCTGGCATCGAGGGTGCCCAACGGGCGGGCCCACCGGGTCACGACGCCCTGCTCCTCGACCCCGCGGTCGATGAGGTGCAGGGTGTGCTCGGCCAGGTCTGCGAGGTCGTCACGGTCGTCGTCGCCGAGCACCGCCTCGAGCACCTCGCGCGCGGCGTTCGCCGCGTCAGCGCCGATGGCCTCGAGCAGCCGCCCGTCGAGGGCGTCGCGCAGCTCGCGAGCCCGACGGTACCGGTCGACCTCGCCGTCGACGCGAGGCCCGGCGAGGCGACGGTCGAGGTCGGTGCGCACTCGCTCGTGGGCGAGCCCGAGGAGCACCTGGAGCACGCTGGACTCCCCGGGGTCGCCGCCCTCGGCCAGTGCGGCGAGCACCTCGGGGTCGTCGTCCGCGACGAGGGGCAGGCCCAGGGTGCGGTCGACGCCGAGCACGTCGGGGTCGGCGAGGGTGCCCTGACGCACGCCCATGAGCGACTCGAACACGGCCGTGAGGTCGCCTCGGGCCTGCGCCTGCTCGAGCGACGTGGCGGCGACGGCCGCGGCGAGGGGCCCACCCGTGCCCAGGAGGCGCCGCACCCGCAGGCCCCACGACACGGGCGTCTGGCCGAGGATGCCGGGGAGCGCGCGGATGCCGTCGCGCGGCACCGCGGGCACCGACCGGGCGCCGAGGCGCCAGAGCACGGCGGTGCGCTCGAGCACGCGGGCCAGGGCGTCCACGGCGGGCGACACCCCGGTGGCCTGCGCGAGCACGGTCACGGGCAGCACGCCGTAGGGCTGGCGCCCGATGCGCAGCAGCGGCAGCGGTCCGCGGCCCCGAACCGCGGCGCGGTGGTGGCCACGCAGCGCGTCGATCCGGCCGGGGTCGAGCGCTCCCGGGCGCACCGAGCGGGTGAGGAAGGTGCCGCCGGTCACCGGCCACAGCACCGTGGCCATGGCGTGGGCCCACGCCTGCCCGTCGTCACCGGCGCCGACCCAGTGCGCCAGTGGCGCGTCGGGGGCGCCGAAGGCCTCGGCAAGGAGGGTGGCCGCCGACGTGGCGGTCAGGGCGGCGGGGTCGGGCTCGACGCTCTCGCCTGCACCGGCATCCGGCCGTGCCCACGCGGAGCGCCCCTGCTCGGTGTTGTTCGTCGGGTCACCCGCGCGCAGGAACCCGCAGTCGTCGCCGTGGGCGAGCAGGGCCGCCGTGACCGCTGCCGACTCCTCGTCGGGGTCGCGCCCGGTGCGCGCCCCCATGACGACGAGGCTGTCGAGGCGCTCGGTGCCGGGCGGCAGGGTGAGCGTCACCGCCATCCCCACCTCGAGGGCCGCCTCGTATGACCACAGCCACTCGGCGCCGGACACCGCAGCCCCCTCGGCGCCGGCCGCCGCCGCACCCTCGGCGGTGTCGTGCCGGGCCAGCGCCCGCAGTGACGCGGCGAGGTCGTCGAGGTGTTCCGGTGCGGTGCCCTCGGAGCGTCCGAGCCCGAGGTGGTCGAGCGAGACGGGTTCACCCTGCTCGACCGCCACCACGTCGCCGCCGACCCGGGCAACGACGACGAAGGCGTCAGGCAGCAGCAGGGCGGTGCCGGTGTCGTGGTCGAGCCCGACGTCGTCGGGGTAGATGCGCACGCGCAGCCGCACGGGGGCGTCCGGCGGGGCGTCCGCGGGCATCGCCTCGGTCTGGGTCTCCAGGCGCACGGGGACGAGCAGCAGCGGCACCTCGTGGTCCAGCCCCTCCCAGGCGGTCATGGCCCGACCTCCCACCACGGCCGGGGCCGCAGCATCCGGCCGAGCCGGTAGCCGGCCCGCGCCGGAAGCTGGAAGAGCAGCCAGGCGAGGTCGGCCGAGGTGGGGTTCGCCGCGGCCCCCGCGGGGCGCGGTGCCGTGGCCGGGCTGAGGTGGGCACCGACGAGGGGCCAGTCCGCCCAGGCGAGGTCGTCGCGGGCCCGGGGTGGAGGCGGCAGCGGGGGGTCGCCCGGCCCCGGGGTCACGTCGAGTCCGAACCGTGGTTCGCCGACGTGCTCGGAGAGCGTGAACCACCAGGCACCGTCACGCGGCACGGGCTCCAACGTCCCATCGGGTCCGAGCGGGTCGGCGGTCAGGGCGTCCTGTGCGGTGAGGTCGACCCCGGTGAGCAGCAGGTCGGGCCCGATCCTCAGCTGGAACAGCGTCCGGGCCGGCCGTCGGCGGTACTCGATGGGCTCGTCGCCGCCGTCCTGCTGCACCGCCACGCCGAGCAGGTGGGGGTGGCGGCGCACCAGCTCGCCGCGCACGAGCACGACCAACCGGCCGGATGCCGCGTCGCCGAGGTGGGTGCCGAGGTCACCCCCGCGCAGGCGGTGGATCTCGTCGTCGAGCTCGTCGGTGGGTGACCAGAACGACCGGAAGCTCGTGCCGCGCCCGTCGGTGGGGTAGCCCCGCCAGACGAGCTCGCGCATGAACTCGTGGTTGAGGCCGACGAGGAAGGCCTCGACGAACACGGGGTTCGTCGCCAGGGTCGTCATCATCTCGTGGGGATCGATGCTCGCGACGCCGGGCAGCAGCCACTCGGGGTCGTGGCGGTGCAGTGCCTCGTACATCGGGTGGGTGAACCGGGGGGCCGCCATGACGGGGTCGTAGCGGGTGTTGTCGAGCCACCCGGGGAAGTGGGCGTCCAGGCCGGGGATCCGTTGGCGCACCCGGCGCCCGATCGTCACCGCGGGCTCGAGCAGCGGGAGCAGGTGCAGGGAGGGGACGACGAGCACCTCGCGCACCGACTCGCTGAGGCTGTCGGTGCCGATGAACGCGTCGTCGTAGGCCTGGGCGAGGGCCTCGACGAGGCGCTCCGTCTCACCCTGGAACACCTCGACGAGGCGGCGGGCAGCACCGGCGGTGGGCTCGTCGAACGCCTCGCCCGCCGGCTCGCCCTGGCCGGCGCCCTGGTGCACGAGCCGCTCCCACAGGAAGGTCACGAGGTCCTGGAGGTCAGGGGTGCCGACGGCCAGCCGTCCGGGGGCCTCGGGGACGTCGGTGCCTGGCAGCTCGTGGCGGGTCGTGAGTGGGCGGGGGAGCCACCACTCGTCCTGCGCCTGGATCAGCCCCCCGGCCTGCGACACCAACGAGGCGGCCCGGTCCAGGGCCGACTGGTCGAGCTCGCGGCCGGGTTCGGGCGACTCGACCTCACGCACGGTCGGCAGGGCGGTGAGCAGCACCTCGAGCAGGCCGCTGAGAGCCAGCCGGGTCACCGTGGCCGGGTCGACCCCCGGTGCGGCGCCCGCCCCACCGTCGGTGATGGCGTCGATCAGGCCGGGCTCGGCCACCCCGGCCGCCAGGGCATCCGGGTCGACCACGCCGAGCTCGGCCAGCAGTGCCCGGCCCACGTCGCCGATGCCGCGGGCGCCGTCGGGCGGGGAGTAGCGCCAGACCCAGTCGTGGGCGACGTCGCCGTCGGCGAGCAGCGGGCCCGACCCCTCGGCGGCGAACCGGCGCAGGGGGCCACCGGGGCGGGCGAGCGCGCGCAGCGTGCTGGCGGTGGCGGCGGTGGGTGTGGCGCTGCGGCCCACGACGGCCCTGGTCGTCGACCCGGGCTCGGCGAGCAGGCGCGAGTGAGCTCGCGAGGTGACCGCGAGCAGGGCGCCGGGGTCGAGCCGTGCCAAGTGGCGGCTGTGCAGCCGGTCGCCGACGAAGCGGGCGAACTGGGCTGCCCGCAGCGCCGTGTTGGCGTCGAGCACCGAGGGCAGCTGGGCCCACGCCGAGGTCATCAGGTCTTCCTGGTCCATGCGCGCCACCGCGGCCCCGAGCCCGGCGGCGATGCGGTGGGCCGGGTCGAGGTTGAGCTGGCGCAGCCACGCCGGTTCGGCGCCGGCGGCCGGCAGGGTCCCGGTGGCGAGGTGGGTGCCGCCGTACAGCGGGGGAGCGAGCTCGGGGTCGCGCTCAGCGGGGTCGAACGCGACGGCGTCGAACTGCACGTGGTCGGGCTGTTCCACCCGCGCGCGCAGCGCCTCGACCGCCTCGTCGTCCCAGACGCCCGCGGCACCCGGTGCTGGCACCGCGGCCGCGGTGTCACCGGCAGCGTCCGGCACCGGGTGGGTGAGGGCGCCGTGCACCGCGCGCGGGCCGCCACTGGTGGTCACGTCGAGGCCCAGGCCCGGGTCGGAGGTGTCGACGAGGCGGCGCCCCGTGCCCATGGGAGCGTGGACCGGCTGGATGCGGCGCGCCAGTGACTCGAAGTCGCCGTCGAGGCCAGTGCTGAACGACCAGTGGTCGTACACGGGCAGGCGCACGGTCGGCTCGGGCCCGCCGAGCGTCCACGCCCACCTCAGGTCGTCGAGGGGGTCCGTGATGCCCAGCCCGGCCCGGCGCCCGACCTCGAAGGTCGGCACGAGCAGGGCCGTCCACGACCGGTTCGGCTCCAGCTCGCGCGGGCAGAGCAGCCGGGCGACGTTGAGGGCGGGGTTCTCCGGCGACAGGCGCGGGTCCTGCCCGGTCGCTCCCGGCTCCCGCGGGCTGCCGAGCACCTGCACGTGCGCCCACGCCCACGCGTCGGCCTCGGGCGGCAGGTCGGCCAGGGCGACGTCCGCCCAGGCGGGCAGGCCGGGCTTGTCCGGTGGTCTCACGAGCCCGGGTTCGTCGGGGACGACGACCAGGCGCAGCCACGGCGGAAGGTGCCCCCCGGCATCCGGGCCGGTGGGGGTGAACAGCCACGGCAGGTCGGGTTGGTCGAGCTCGCAGTGGGCGAGGTCGCTGGGTTCGGCGTCGCGGGTGCCGGGGGACGGGTACCGTCGCACGACCTGGCGGGGGTCGATGCCGAGCACGTCGCCGGGCCCACGCAGCAGCAGCCGCCCGGTGCCTCCGTCGAGGTTCGATCCGTCGGTGAGGGGCACGGTGACGTCGATGCGCCCCCGGGCCCGGGCACTGGTCGTGAACGGTGTGCGGTAGGCCGCGGCGGTGCCGGTGCGGTGGTGGGGCAGGAGGGTGTAGGAGCCGAGCCCCACCTCCGTCAGGGCGATCGGATGGGCGCCGGCGAGCACGTCACGCAGGTGGGTCTGCCAGCCGGCCACCGCTCACACCCCCGTCTTCGTCAGGTGCAGCGTGCTCAGGGCGACGTCGCTCGCGGTGGCCGCGGCATCCGACCACGGCGCGAAGCCGTCGTCGAGCCCGGTGTCGGCGGGGTCGGGGGTGGTCACGGTGGCGTTGGTGGCGAGGTCGGCGACGCGCACGGCGGATGCCGGTCGCACGGTGAGCGGGCGCGCCACCTCGGCGTAGCGGTTGGCGGCGCGCAGGGCGCTGGCGCCGGATGCCGTGGCGTCCAGGGCGACCTGGACCGACAGGCCCTGGGCCCACCACGCGGTTCGCCGGGGGCGGCGGAAGGTCTCGAACGGGTGGACGTCCTCGTAGGTCATCGTGGCCTCGACCCCGGCGGGGCTGTCGGGGCGGGAGCCGCTGGGGTCGATGACCAGGCCGGCGGTGCGGTCCTCGAAGTCGGGGGCGTCGAGGGCCTGGTCGTCGGTGAGGTCGAGGAAGGCCGCGGTCGCGAACGCCTCGCGCACCTGCGACCACGTGGCACCCTGCTCGCCGCCGACGAGGGGGTCACCGGCGATGCGCACCGTGCACCGGGGCGGGTCCACGGTGTCCGGGCCGACCCGGTCCAGGCGCATGCCGAGAGGCGCGACCCGCTGGGTGGCCTGGAGCAGCGCCCACGGTTCGATCGGGGTGCGGCCGGCGTCGGCGCCGTCGAGCCGGGGGAGTGGGGCGAGCGTGACGGGAGGAGTGAACCCGGGGCGAGCACGCGGCATCCACGCCGTGGCGTCGTCGAACGCCCGCGCGATTCGGGGCAGCGGCCGGACGGTGGATCGTGGGGTGGGCGGTGCCGGGTCGCCGAAGATGATCGGCCCGACCGAGATGCTCGGGTCGGGAAGCGGCCATGGCAGGCGCAGCCGGCCGGTGCCCTTGACGCACCACGGTGAGGGGCCGCGCAGGTTCAGGGCGAGGTCGACGCCGGCGACGCTGTGGCCTAGGGCCTCGACGCCGACCTTGACGAGCAGGTCGAGCTCGAACCCGAAGGGGTTGAACTGGACGATGGCGTTGATCTCGAGGCTGCCGCGCACCGCCGCGACGAGCACCGTGTACGCGACCTCGATGCGGCCGCCGAGCTGGAGGGTGTTGGGGGTCAGGGCGACGTAGCCGCTGATCCGCATCTGGAAGCCGATGGGTGGGGCGAGCTCGGAGGAGATCCGCGAGAGCCCGGCCAGCTCGCCCGGGACCTTGGTGTAGCGAGGGTGGAAGCCGCCGGCGGAGACGACGAACGTGGGGTCGCCCCCGAAGCGGGCGAGGATGCCGAACCCGCCCTGGACGCTCGCGAAGCCGACGCGGGAGGTCTCGAGCTCGGCCCGCACGAGGACCATCCCGCCGCCGAACTGGGCGAGCAGGCTGGCCCGCAGGTCGATGACGGCGGCGTCCGCGGTGGGGAAGGCGGCCCGTGCCCGGCCCAGGACGACGACCACCGGGTCGGGCAGGGCGAGGGCGACGGCGACGTCGAGGCGCACGAGCGTGGGGCGGCCCCAGCCGAGCGCGAGCATCGGCCCGATGACGAAGCCGTCGTCGCGGGCCGGGAACACCTCGCCGAGCGTGCCGAGGATCTGGGGTGCGGCGGCGACCGGGTCGGGCGGGAAGAGCAGCCGCCCGATGATGCCGTCCTTCAGGCCCTTGGCCAGGGGTGTGGTGTTGATGGTGACGCCGTGCCCGAGGATGCCGCCGACGCCGTTGAGGGTGAAGCCAAGCCCGAGCTCGACGGCGGGGTTGAGCTCGACCGACATGACCGCGACGAACGAGGTCTCACCGCCGCGTTCGCGCAGCAGGCCGAACGCCTTGACGTCGACCGGGCCGAGCCGAAGCTGAAGGGCCCCGCCGTAGCCGGCGCCGCCGGCGCCGGTGGGCGGGCTCGGGGCGAGGTAGCCCCCGCCCGTGACCAGCCCCGTGTCCAGGGACAGGCCGATGCCCCTCACCGGCGCGCCGACGCGCGGCGGGGGCAGCGGTGTCCCGTCGAGCAGGGCCACGGGGTCGACGACGATGACGGTCTCGACCCCGTCGACGACCGCGGCGAGTGGGCCGAGGGACCCCGTGAGGCGGCCGGTCAGCGCGATGGCGACGGCGCCGCCCTCGGGGCGGACGCTGAGGCGCAGGTCGTCGAGCGCGGCGATGCCGACGTCGGCCGTGGCGGGGATGCTGACCGGCCCGGAGCTCCCGTGGGTGCGCAGGCCGTGGCGGGATGCCGTGAGGTCGACGTCCGCGGTGATGCGCGCCGCCTCGCCGACGATGGTCGACAGCACGACGTTGGGTGCCCCGTCCGCGGCGCCGACGAGGTCGAGGCCCAGGCCGGCCAGGGAGAGCGTGGCGGTGAGAGCGCCGCCGCCGCCGTCGCCGTCGCCGCCGACCGCCACGGTCAACGCCACGCGGCGCAGCCGGGTGCCCGGCACGAGGGCGGGCGGGGCGCTCGTGCGCCACGTGAGGGTCAGGGCGCGGTCGGTCCACGCGACGGTGGGGTCGGCGAGGCCGAGGGTCGACACCGCACCGGCCGGGAGGTGCTGGGCGATGAGGGTGCGCAGGTGCGGGGCCGGGTCGGGGGTGGCGAGCAGGGCGGCGGCCGCGCGCACCTGCGCGAGGGCGGCCCAGAGGCTGGTGCCGGCACTCGCGATGTCCGGGGGGTCTGCGGTGGCGGCGGCCAGCGCGGTGTCCGCCTCGGAGGCGGCGCTGGTCAGGTGGGCCGCGACGGCGGCGAGGTCGGCGCCGTCGGCGGGCAGGGGCTGGCCGAGGGCTGCGGCGAGGGACGAGGGCGTGGCCACGTCGCGCAGCCGAGCCACGGCGTACCCGGTGGCAGCTCGCAGCAGCTCGCCGGCGGGGTCCGCTCCCATGCGCAGCGATTATCCGCCGCCGGGGGTCCAGCGTCCAGAGCGTGTCGACCACGCACCCACGGCGACACGCCCGAGCGGCCGGTGGGCGGACGGCATCCGAACGCCCTGACCTGCACAAACGGAACTCGCCACGCCGAAACACCCGGAATGTCTTGCGGCCCCCGTCACAGTGAGTCAAGATAGCCACCACATCTAGTGGTTACACCCATGTAGTTCGTCCACATGTTGTGCACACGAAATGCTGGTCATCCACAGGTTGTTCACACCTGTATCCACCGCATCGTCCACAGGGCGCCGCGCCGCAGCCCACACGAGGGGGGTCACATGCACTGCCCGTTCTGCCGCCACACCGACTCCCGCGTCATGGACTCGCGGGCCACCGACGACGGCGCGAGCATCCGCCGCCGCCGTCAGTGCCCGCAGTGTGGGCGCCGCTTCACCACCGTGGAGACGGCCAGCCTGAGCGTGGTCAAGCGTTCCGGCGCCACCGAGCCGTTCAGCCGCGCCAAGGTGCTCGTCGGCGTCCGCAAGGCGTGCCAGGGCCGCCCGGTCAGCGAGGACGACCTCGCCCGGCTCGCCCAGCGCGTCGAGGAGACCATCCGCAGCCAGGGCAGCGCCGAGATCGACGCGCACGAGGTCGGCCTGGCCGTCCTCGAGCCGCTGCGCGAGCTCGACGAGGTCGCCTACCTGCGCTTCGCGAGCGTCTACCAGGCGTTCGACAACCTCGAGGACTTCGAGTCCGCGATCACCCTGCTGCGCGCCGAGCGCGACGCCGCAGGCATCGAACCACCGGGTCGGATGCCGTCCGCCCACCCCACGGGGTAGCTCGCCGTCGTCCGTCGTCGCCGGCCCACCCCGGCTGCGGCAGCGATGTCAGCGCCTCGCAGTACAACAGACACATGTCAGGTCACCACGGCCCCCGAACGGGGCAGAAGGTAGGGAAACGCATGACCGAGACCGCCGGAGCACGTGCAGGTGCCCGCAAGTCCGCCCGCGGCAAGGGGGTGACCGTCGAGCGCATCTTCACCACGCCCGGGGTCCACCCCTACGACCAGGTGACCTGGGAGAAGCGCGACGTCGTCCAGCAGAACTGGAAGACCGGGGAGACGATCTTCGACCAGCGCGGGGTGGAGTACCCCGACTTCTGGAGCGTCAACGCCAGCACCATCGTCACGACCAAGTACTTCCGCGGCGCCGTCGGCACCCCGGAGCGCGAGACCGGGCTCAAGCAGCTCATCGACCGCGTCGTGCTGACCTACGTCAAGGCCGGTAAGGACCACGGCTACTTCGGCACCGCCGAGGACGCCGAGATCTTTGAGCACGAGCTGACGTACGCCCTGCTGCACCAGGTGTTCAGCTTCAACTCGCCCGTGTGGTTCAACGTCGGCACCGCGAGCCCGCAGCAGGTCAGCGCCTGCTTCATCCTCAGCGTCGACGACTCGATGGACTCCATCCTCAACTGGTACAAGGAGGAGGGCTTCATCTTCAAGGGCGGCTCCGGTGCCGGCCTGAACCTCTCGCGCATCCGCTCCTCCAAGGAGCTGCTGTCCTCCGGTGGCACGGCCTCGGGACCGGTGTCCTTCATGCGTGGGGCCGACGCGTCCGCGGGCACCATCAAGTCCGGTGGCGCGACGCGCCGTGCGGCCAAGATGGTCGTCCTCGACGTCGACCACCCGGACATCGTGGAGTTCGTCGAGACCAAGGCGCGCGAGGAGGACAAGATCCGCGCGCTGCGTGACGCCGGCTTCGACATGGACCTCGGCGGCAAGGACATCGTGTCCGTGCAGTACCAGAACGCGAACAACTCGGTGCGCGTCACCGACGAGTTCATGCGCGCGGTCGAGGAGGGCAAGGAGTTCGGCCTGACCTCGCGCAAGGACGGCTCGGTCATCGAGACCGTAGACGCGCGCGAGCTCATGGGCAAGATCGCCAAGGCCGCGTGGGAGTGCGCCGACCCGGGCATCCAGTACGACGACACGATCAACGACTGGCACACCAACCCCGAGACGGGCCGCATCACGGCATCCAACCCGTGCTCGGAGTACATGAGCCTGGACAACTCCTCGTGCAACCTGGCGAGCCTGAACCTGCTGAAGTTCCTGCGCGACGACGACAGCTTCGACGCCGTGCAGTTCCAGAAGGTCGTCGAGCTCGTCATCACGGCGATGGACATCTCCATCTGCTTCGCCGACTTCCCGACCGAGCCGATCGGTGACACCACGCGTGACTACCGCCAGCTCGGCATCGGCTACGCCAACCTCGGCGCGCTGCTCATGGCCACCGGCCACGGGTACGACTCCGAGGGTGGGCGCGCCATCGCGGCGTCGATCACCTCGCTGCTCACCGGTGCTGCCTACAAGCGCTCCGCCGAGCTGGCCGCGATCGTCGGCCCGTACGCCGGGTACGCCCGCAACGCCGACGCCCACAAGCGGGTCATGCGCAAGCACGCCGCCGCCAACGACGCCGTGCGCACCGTCACCACGATGGACAAGGACATCCACCGCGTCGCCACGAAGGCGTGGGACGACGTCGTCAAGCTCGGTGAGAAGAACGGCTACCGCAACGCCCAGGCGTCGGTGCTCGCCCCCACCGGCACCATCGGCTTCATGATGGACTGCGACACCACCGGCATCGAGCCCGACTTCTCGCTCGTGAAGTTCAAGAAGCTCGTCGGTGGCGGCTCGATGCAGATCGTCAACCTGACGATCCCGCGGGCGCTGCGCAAGCTCGGCTACACCGAGGAGACCGTCGAGGCGATCGTGGAGTACATCGCCGACAAGGGCCACGTCATCGACGCGCCGGGCCTGAAGACGGAGCACTACGAGGTGTTCGACACCGCGATGGGTGCGCGCGCCATCTCCCCGATGGGCCACGTGCGGATGATGGCTGCGGTGCAGCCGTTCCTGTCCGGTGCCATCTCCAAGACGGTCAACTTGCCGGAGACGGCGACCGTCGAGGAGATCGAGGAGGTCTACGTCCAGGGCTGGAAGATGGGCCTGAAGGCGCTGGCGGTCTACCGCGACAACTGCAAGGTGGGCCAGCCGCTGTCCGATGGTGGTTCGACCGCCAAGGACGCCGCGGCCGACAAGGCCGGGGCTGCCGTCGCGGCGGCGCAGGCCGAGATCGTGGAGAAGGTCGTCTACCGGCCGACGCGTGAGCGCCTGCCCAAGCGTCGCTCCTCGCAGACCATCTCGTTCGCCGTCGGTGGGGCCGAGGGTTACCTCACGGCCGGCACCTACGACGACGGGCGGCTCGGTGAGCTGTTCCTGAAGTTCGGCAAGCAGGGCTCGACCCTGGCCGGGGTCATGGACGCGTTCTCGATCGTCACCTCGGTCGCGTTGCAGTACGGGGTGCCGCTGGAGACGTTCGTGGAGAAGTTCACGAACATGCGCTTCGAGCCGGCAGGGATGACCGACGACCCGGACGTGCGGATGGCGCAGTCGCTGATGGACTACGTGTTCCGCCGGCTGGCGCTGGACTACCTCGACTTCGACACTCGCTCGTACATGGGCATCCACTCCGCGGAGGAGCGGGCGCGCCAGCTCGAGACCGGGTCGTACGCGCCGGTCGACGAGGAGACGGGTGAGGACCTCGAGGAAGAGCTCGAGTCGTTCAGCCAGGGCATCGGTGCCTCGTCGAAGAAGTCGGATGCCGTGGCACCGGTCGCGTCGTCCGCTGCGGCAGCGCCGTCGGCTGGGGCTGCGGCGGCGGCGGGGGAGTCGGGCCACGCGCTCGACGCCTCGGCGGTGTCGTCGGGTGCGGGTGCTGCCTCGGCCCGTGAGGTCTCCTCGGAGATCCACTCCTCGGCGGACCTGCTTGCGATGTTCGGTGACGCCAAGGCTGCGGATGCGCCGATGTGCATGACCTGCGGGACGAAGATGCGCCCGGCCGGTTCCTGCTACGTCTGCGAAGGCTGCGGAAGCACCTCCGGCTGCAGCTGAAAGCGAGCCATATTCAACGGATGCAACGTTGGGGCCGCTCGTCCAGCGGGCGGCCCCAACATCTCGTGACGAGGTTACAGTCGATCGAGCCCTGTTCAACCGAAGTAACTTGCGGGGCCATTCACGCCCTAGCCGCGATGGGAGAGTAATCATGACCGACAAGAAGGTTGTATTCGTCGCGTTCGCGATCGAAGACGAGAGGATGCGGGACCTCTTCAAGGGACAATCCCTGCACCCGCGCCACCCCTACGAGTTCATCGACATGTCGGTCAAGAAGCCGTACGACACTGAGTGGAAAGAAAAGGTCCGCACCCGGATTCGCCGCTCCGACGGAATTGTGGCTTTGGTCAGTAAGAACTCGCTCACGTCATCTGGTCAGAAGTGGGAGATCCAGTGCGCCAAGGAGGAGGGGAAGAAGATCCGAGGCATCTGGATCTACTCCAATGACCGGACTGCGCTGGCGGGCGTCCAAACCGTCGAATGGACCGACGCTAACGTGGCGAATTTCATCGACTCGCTCTGAGCTATGCGTAAGGCACTCATCGTGGGGATCGACTACTACGAGTCGATAGTATCGCTGCACGGAGCAGCCAATGACGCGCACAATGTCAAGGGGGTCCTGGACCGGCACGCCGACGGGACCACGAACTTCACTCAGCCCAAGTTGCTTGTGGCGACGAGCGAGGATAGTGCCGTGTCGCGAACCGAGTTGCGCGAATCCGTCCAGGAACTGTTTCGGGACAAGGCCGACATCGCGCTGTTCTACTTCTCGGGCCACGGCTATATCGACAGCACGGGCGGATTCCTGTGCCCTAGCGACTGTGCTGACGGCCATGACGGACTCGCCCTCAGCGATGTGATGACGTTGGCCAGTCAGTCCCCGGCGGAGAACAAGGTCATCATCCTCGACTGCTGCCACAGCGGAGGAGCGGGGAACAATCCGATTTCTCCCGCGTTTGCCGAGATCAAGGACGGCGTGACGATTCTCACCGCGTCAACGGCGAAACAGTATTCACTGGAATCGAATGGTTCTGGGGTGTTCACCAACCTCCTCGTGGATGCTCTCAGCGGTGCCGCGGCTAACCTGGTTGGTGAGGTTACGCCGGGCAGTGTGTACGCACATGTCGATCAATCGCTAGGGCCTTGGGCCCAGCGGCCGGTCTTCAAGACCAACGTTGAGCGCTTCGTTTCACTGCGAAAGGCAGAAGCTCCGATCGCATTGACAGCTTTGCAGAGGCTGACCGAGCTGTTTCAGGACCCGGCGTTGGAACTCCCGTTGGATCCGTCCTACGAGCCCGAGCGTAATGGGAGCGAGCCCCCGGGCACTCCGCTGCCGGATCCCCTGAAGAACGCAGATTTCGCGATCTTGCAGGAACTCGCAAAGGTCAACCTCGTACGGCCCGTTGGGGAGAAGCACATGTGGCACGCAGCGATGAACTCAAAGGCTTGCGAACTGACCGTCCTTGGTCAGCATTACTGGGGACTAGTCAACCAAGAGCTCATCTAATGTCCGAGAGCGACAGGATCCGACAGGTCCTCGAGAGCAAGAGGATCCTCGATCGGCTCGCCTCGATCGAGCACGAGCGATGGGCCCACTGGCAACGCTACGTCCATGCCCACTGCCAACGACGTGACGATGGGTCCCTCGTCATCCCACCAGATCTTGTCGCAAGGTGGGAGCGGCAGATCGAGACGCCGTTTGTCAACCTCCCGGAGGGAGAACAGGAGAGCGATCGCGAACAGGTCCAGCGATACCTGCCAGTCGTCATCAGAGCACTGGAGGACTGGCAGGCCCTGGACAGCTAGCGAGAGCAGGGGCGCGACGCTTGGCCCGCAGGCCTTGGGTGATCCATCCGCATCAATGATGCATATAATGCAACAGTGACGAACGTTGTTGCGGGACGATTCCCCGGGGTTGCCCCTTCTGTGGATCCCGAGCGCATCGTCTTCGACGCGATGCAGGAAGGGTGGGCCGCTCAACAGAGGTCGCGGCAGTTGAAGGCCTCGACGATCGAGGGCCGGCTGGCTGTCGTGAGGCGCTTCGCGGAGTACACCAACCAGTACCCATGGCAGTGGACAGCAACCGAGTTCGAAGCCTTCGTCACCAGCCTGGTCGGGGCTCGACCGACGACGATCCGCGGCTACCAAGCAGCCTTGCGAATCTTCCTGGAGTACGTCACGAGCGCGGACTACGAGTGGGTAAGCCGATGCAAGGACGAGTTCGGGTCTGCCCCGACCCAGGTCGTCACCGAGTGGAACAGCTACCACCACACCACGCCTTACGAAGGCGACCCCGGACGCCGCCCACTCACCTACGACGAGGTTCAGGCACTATTCGACGCCGCTGACGGTCTCGTGGAGAGCATTCGTTGCCGAGGCCGGAAAGGCGCGATCGCCGCGCAGCGTGACGCCATCGTCCTCAAGGTGGTGTATGCCTTTGGGCTTCGACGCCGCGAGCTCTGGGGCCTTGACCTCGCCGATCTCCACGGCAACCCCAAGGTGCCCGAGTACGGCAAGGCGGGCTGTCTGTTCGTGAGATGGGGCAAGAGTTCGCGTGGCGGTCCTCCGAAGCGTCGATCCGTATTGCTGGTGCCGGAGATGGACTGGGTCGTTGCCTCGGTGCGGCAGTGGATCGATGAACTGAGACCGATGTTCGGGCCGACGGGCCACCCTGCGCTGTTCCTCTCCGAGCGAGCTGGACGTCTCTCTCTGAGGTCGATCAACCGAGCGTTCAACGACGCCCGCGAGGAAGCGGGCCTGCCCGGAGAACTGGACTTGCACTCGCTCCGCCACTCCTACGTGACCCACCTGATCGAGTTCGACTACCCGGAACGCTTCGTTCAGGACCAGGTAGGCCACCAATACGCCTCCACCACAGCGGTCTACGCCGGCGTCTCAGACGATTACCGGCATCGGCTGCTTCAGCGCGTCATCGACCGGGACCGACACCGATGGGAGATCACTCATGATCCGCAAGATGGGCTATGACTGGCACTTGCGCCAGCTCATGGCAACGCATGGCATGTTCCAAACGAGCGACCTGCTTCCACTCCTCGAGGAGCGAGGCATTCATCTATCACGGGAGCAGGTCTACCGGCTGGTGACCCAGCCGCCGCAGCGGCTGTCCATGGACACCCTCGCAGCGCTGTGCGACATCCTCGGGTGTGGGCCGGGAGACCTCATCAGCGTGTCGGTGGTGAATCGGGAGGTTGCCAAGACCGGCACGACGGCAGCTCGTGAGCAACCTCCCGTTCGACGCACGACAATCCGGCGGCCCAAGGGTCTATGACGTGCTCTCCTGGCCGACTGATCCACGGCTGGTCGAGGCGATCTGTCGGTTGCTGGACAACCCCGACGTCCGGGACTCTGTTGCCGAGATTCTCGGTGGGCTCAACCTGTACCCCAAGGTCCAAGCCAAGTTGCTCAGCTACTTGGACAGCCACCCCGATGCTCTGGTGTCAGGACGATCGGACGGCCCTGCAAGTCGCCTGCGCCTTCTCAAGGCCCTTGCCGAGACACACCCAGGGCTCGTCGTCCCAGCCAAGTGCTCGGGTTGCGGGCGTCAAGTGGTTCTCAACCGCTGGGGCGCCAACGGCGACCGAGTCTGCGGCACCTGCTATCTCGCCAATCGGCTTGTCCCCTGCGGGCGTTGCGGCCGCATCAGGCCAGTCGGCGGCCGCCACTCCACGGATGGCCTGGTCTGCACGGCGTGCATCAGGCATGATCCGGCGCGTCGCCAGGAATGCTCCCTCTGCGGCCGGGTCAACCCCGTAGCAGCCCGAACTCCAGGTGGCGAGCCCCTGTGCCAGACCTGCCGACCGCGGGAGAGCTTCGTCTGCCTGAGTTGCGGGCGCACGCACACGGTGAAGAGCCTCAACGTCGCCGGTGGTGCCTTGTGCTGGGCCTGCTACAAGCGTCACCACAAGCAGGCGTGTTCTGACTGCGGTCGAGAGCACGCGCAGGTCCCCCGGCGGGGACCACGGGGGGAGCGACTATGCGACCGATGCTGGGACCCGAGACCGGTCTCTTGCCGGGACTGTGGCAAGGGCACGTCGCCCAAAGTCAGGCGGGTCAATGGCGGGCATCTCTGTTACGCCTGCTACGTCCTCAGTCGCCCGCAACGACCCTGCGGGGCGTGCGGTCGTACCTCGCCCGTGTGGGCCGAGCTTCCCCTCGGACCTGTGTGCAGCGCCTGCTACCAACAGATCCGCACCAAGCCTCACCCTTGCTTTCAGTGCGGCGAGAGTAGACCCCTGGTCGGGATCGCCAGCGGTGATCGCCGGATCTGCGGTGCATGCGCGGGCCAACGACGCCCGTGGACCTGCCACGCCTGCGGTGTCCTCGCTGCTCCCTACTCTCGTGGACGATGTCCGAGGTGCACCGCTCAGGAAGAACTGATGTCTGTGATCTCACGCGACGGTGATGTGGTTGAGAGCCTCAGACCGCTGCTGGACTACTTCGACATCGAGAACCGCCCCATGACCGCGATTGGCTGGACGCGCAGCCGATCCGCGGCCATCCTTCGCGAACTCCTCAACGGCAAAGGTCTGAGCCACGAGGCGCTCGATGCCGAGAACAACACCGCAGCCGCCAACTTCCTTCGAGCACTTCTCATGTTCACCGGAGTCTTGCCAGGTCGTGCATCGGAACTAGACGACACCCTTGAGTGGCTGACCCAGCGACTTGGCGCCGTACAGCCCCAGCACCAGACGATCGTTCGACGGTACGCGATGTGGCACGTACTGCGACGGGCGAAGGGGCGCCCTCACCGCCCGGCAACTCGTCATCACGCACGCGAACGTCTCCTCCTCGCCCTACGCCTTCTGTCGTGGCTGGAAGCCGAAGGGCATGGGCTCCAAGAGTTGTCGCAGTCGGGGTTCGACCGTTGGCTCGCCAATGGACCGCCGGCTCGCGTGGAGATCCGTGACTTCATCAGCTGGGCCCATCGCCAAGGCTTGGTGGACGAGCTGCGGGTACCGCTGCGGCGACATAGCCAGCCATCGGAGTTCCTCCCCACGGATCGGCGCTGGGAGACGCTTCACCGGTGCATCGTCGACTCCTCACTTCCGTTAAACATCCGTGTGGCTGGCGCCCTCCTTCTCCTTTTCGCCCTCGGGCCGACCGCCTTGACCACGATGAGCGTGGAACAGGTCGTCGAACATGAAGGCCGCGTCGAACTCATCGTCGGGCGAACGCCGATCCACCTCCCTGACTCTCTAGCGGATCTCGTGCTGCAGCAGCGGAAAGTGGCCGAAGAGTCGATGAGCGGCTGGCTCTTCCCCCGTCAACACCCCGGCCGACACCTCAACCCCGGCAGTCTGGCAGCACGCACGAAGCAGTGCTTGGGAATCGGAGTCCGTCCTTCCAGGAACGCCGCACTCGCGCATCTCGCTAAGGAGCTGCCCGTCCCCGTACTCGCGGATTACCTCGGCCTGGCACACACCACCGCTTCCCAGTGGGCTGCCCTGGTCGAGCGCCAGTGGACTGAGTACGTCGTCCTGCGCCGAGCTCAGGATCCGGCGTGAGGAACGCTGGTCGGGTTGAACACCGCCAGGCGCTTACCTCAGGATCCACGCGGGCGCCAGGCCTCCCGCCGTCGGTCGTCAACCTCGCCGGCGGCTGCGTTGACCGCGATTGGTGCGTGTCGGTGGCGGAGACGTCCCCGTCGTGCGGAACAGGTCGACCCATGCCATCGTGCTCATCGACTTGGGCACGTCGGATCCCGCGAGTCTGTGCTTGAGCAACCAGGACGTGGCGTCCTTCGGACTTCCGAGGGCGGTATTGCGAGCGAGAATCTGAGCCAATCCGTGTCCCGGACCGGTGTACACCCGATGGACAAGGGCCTGAAAGCGGCGACGATCGCGCATGCGGATGGGCGGGTCTGGGCAGCGCCGGATCGCCATCAGGCCTCCGTCGACTCCCGGAGCCGGGGTGAACGCTCGGGCCGGCACGCGACCGTGAAGGGTGAACTCGAACCATGGTGACCATTGAGCGGTCATCATGCTGGCTCCACCCACGCCGGCCCGTCGTCGGGCAACCTCCCACTGGACGAGTAGCACCGCGTCGGTCCACCCGGGTGCATGCAGGATGTGGCGGAGGATGGCAGTGGTCTGGTGGAAGGGGAGGTTCCCGACGAGCACGTGCGGATAGTCAGGGATCCTGTGCTTGAGGAAGTCGCCCTCGGTGATCGTGGCGAGACCAAGCTCTTGGTTGAGCTTTCGGGCGAGACGGGGGTCGATCTCGACGGCGTGGACGGGTCTACCAAGGCTCAGGAGTGGGCGGGTTAACGCGCCCTCGCCTGGTCCGATCTCCAAGATCGGTCCGCACGTGTCGCGGACCAGGTCGATGATGCGTCGGATCGTCTGGCGGTCGGTGAGGTAGTTCTGGCCGTGCTCGTGACGGCCGTGGCGGTAGGTGGGCACTGCTTCGCTCCGTTGTTCGTGGCGGAGCCGGGCATGGCATAGCGGCCGCCCGGCATGACTCCGGGGGCGGGAGCGTCACGAAGAGAAGTGCTGCTCGCCGCCGTCAGCGGCTGCGCAGGCGCAGCGAGGCAGTGCCCTGAACCAACATGCCCACCACCCTAGAGCACGGACCAGGAAGTTCCCATCGAGTATCTGAAGTACCGCCCGCGCTCACACGATGCCCTCCCTGTGAGCATTCCCCCGGCGGTGCGGACGCCGCGTCGGTCATTCCAGGGTCGAGAACTCGCAGGCTGCGAAAGGAGAACTGTGCTCACCCCGAATAGTGCACCCCTACCAGTATGCAAGTTCTCACCCGAATGTCACCGTAATGAGACGCTGGTGTCACCACCGTCGCACGGTTTTGTCACCAGCGTCGCACCGGATGTCACCACTGTCTGTGCAGGTCACAGGCGTGGGAGGCGTCACGGGAGGCCCGTGAGAACGGGAGTGACAAGAGGATGAGAACAGCACGACCGATTGCCCCGGGCCGTACTCGGTCCGGGGCAATCGCGTCCCCCGAGTCGGGGGTGTCCTGTCTGTCTACGTCGTAGCGGTCGGGTCCTCGTCGAGCATGAGCGAGTAGGTCGCGTCCGCGGACAGGACGGGGCCGTGTCCGGGGGTGAGGGCGCCGCGGTTGGTGAGGGCGGCCATGTCGATCCGGTCCTGCCGGGTAGCACGCTGTTCGCTGAGGGTTCCTGTGTAGGCGCGGTGGAGGACGCTGGCAGCGGAGCGGGTGATGGGCCGGTCGGCGGCGTCGAGGCGGGCGAGCGCGTCTATGGCTTGGGTGGTGTCGGGGTCGGCGCCGCGGGAGAGGGTGACGGCGCTGTTGTTGGGATACCCCAGCGTGAGGCCGAGTGCAGCGAACCGTGGTGCAAGGGTGGCGAGATCGTCTTCGAGTTGGTCGAGGGTGTACCCGAACACGATGCACAGATGCTCGATGAGGGTGCCGTGCCTGGCTGTAGTGAGGATGCGGGCAAGGATCGTCAGGCGGGTTTCGTCGGGCAGGTGCGTGGGAGGCAGGTCGGGTAAGGGCTGGTCGTGGTCGAGGAGTTCGGACCAGGTGATGCCGGCGGTCGTGATGAGCGCGTGGACGTTCCCGATGGGGGTGGAAGGGTGGATGCCGTCGGCGACGATCACCTGGCGGAACGCGGACGTGGACAGGCCCGCGGCGCGGCACGCTTCACGTTCGGACATGCCTGCCGCGCGAACTGCGGTCGCGAGGGTGGCACCGTTCGCGGGGACGTGCTTGGGCATTACCGGCTCCTTCCCACGGGCGTGACCGTGAGGCGCAACGACTTGACCCACTGGTCGGGCTGGTGGGCGCGGGCGTTCCCGGACAGGTTCAGATCCGACCGTGCCCACCGGACGGCGTCGGCGACGTCGCGGCCGGGGCGGGACAGGATCGGGTCGTCGGGACCGGCCCCTTCAAGTAGGCGCAGGTGCCGTTGCGCGCGCAGGAACGGGGCCGCGTCTTCGTGAAACGTCCAAGCGTCCCGACCCTTCCCGGTGAGCGTTCCGTCCGGCGTGACGTTTCGGAGCCTGAGCCTGGACATGTTCATGGCGTACTCCATGCCTGCGTCGTGGAGGAGGACCGCGGTCCCGACCCACGGTTCGGCGTATGCGCGCAGGGACCTGATCTCGTGCCGGTTGAGGCGGCGGTGATCGTTGGTGCGGACGGCCGCGAGGGCCGCGTTCGTGACCAGGCTCAGGAGGAACCCGGACGTGAACATAGCGGACTGGACGGCCCGAACGACGGTCATGCACTCGCCCGGGCCGGTCTTGTCCGCGAGCAGCCCAGCGATGACACGGGTGGCGGTATCGGCATCGCCGGGCGGGTCGGCTGCCACGGACGCGAACACGTCCCGGTACAACCGGTCCACGACCGCGAAGTCCGCGGGTGGGAGTGTGTCGCGGGCGCGGGCTCGCCACACGTAGAACGCGGCCCGCGGCACGTGCACTGGGAACGGGCGGGCCGCACGCTCCTCGGGCGGCTCCTGGTAGGCCGCGCGGACAGTGAGGCGTGACGGGTCCTGGCCCGTCTCGACCGGCATCCCGTTCGCGGCGCACCAGTCCGCGAACTGACCGCCTGCGGAGTCGTCGGACACGAGGACGAGATCCGCGCCCGCAGCCTCCACCGCTTCCGCGATGGGGACGATCCACTTGGGCACGCCGATCATGTCCGCGTGCGCGAGGACGACCGCCTCCACCCGGTAGCCGGTCAGCCACGACTCAATGAGCGCGAGCTCGCGACCTGCCCCGGAGCGGGCGTTAGCGCCCCGCACGTCATGCCGTGCGCCGATCGCTGCGAGCACGTCCCGGTGGAACGTGTACGGGCGGCGGTGCGGGCGGACGACCGACAGGACCACGCCGTCATCCACGGTTCCGGCTTCCCGGATCGCGCGGGAGTGGTCGGCGGGGTCGGCCCACAGGTAGCGGCGGGTCGTCACGCTGACCGCCTTGCCATGAGGACGCTGCGCGCCCACGCGAACCTGTCCCCGGTCACGGGCACGGCGGGGTCGTCGTCGGCGAGGACGCGCGCGGTGTGCGCCCACGTGCGGATCAGGCCCCGGCACACAACCCGGTCGTGGACAAACACGTCGGCAGGGTCGGCCAGCGCGAACCCTGGGTGGAGGCGCACGACGGCGCCGAGCAGGTCGTCCCCGTCCAGGGGCGCGAACGTCGCTGACGTGAGGACGCGTGATTCGAGCTGCGGATACCGGGTGACCGCTTCGAGGACGTTCGATCCGACGGCCGCGAGCGCGAACCCGCCACGGGTCGTCTCGTGCAGCCACACCAGTTCCTTCATCGCGGAAACCTGCGCGTTCTGGAGCTCGTCCACGACGAGGAGTCCGCCCCACTCGGGCAGGGCGTCGCGGAGCAGGTTGCCCAGGTCGTATCGGGTGAGGCGCCCGCACCGTTCCCCGGTGATCGCCTGGTAGGAGTGGCGGAGCACATCCAGCGGGGCGGGTCGGTCGGACATGGTGACGATCACGGCTGGCCGGGCGACCCGGTCGGCGGCGTACACCGCACAGGTCGTCTTGCCCGTGCCGGGCGGCCCGTCGATCGCGACAATCGCGTTCTCGTCCGTCGCGTACCGGATCTTCGCGTACGCATCGCGGAAGTAGGGCGTGATTGCGGGATCGTCGCGCAGGATCGCGGAGAACGGGATCTGGGTCCGGTCGGTGACAGTCACGGGGCTGTTCCTCTCAGTAGGGGTGGGGTCAGTCGGGCAGGTCGTTGCTATACCTGTCGAGCAACTCGGGCGGCAGGACAGGGGACGGGACGGGCTGTTTCGTGTCCTGTGCGGTGCGGCGCTTGCGCCGGTCGAGCTTGACTACGGGCTCGGGCACGACTGGTGTGGTCGCTCCGTCCGGGCCGTCGTCGTCGTGGGTGTCGTCCGCGTGGTGGGCAGCGGCGATCGCGTTGCCGGAGCGCGCGCGCTGCTCGCGCACGATCCGCAGGGACTCGTTGACACGGTTCAACTCCTGCGAGTCGCGGGCACGCTTGGCGAGGATCGCGTCACGTTCCGACTTCGGCAGCACGTCTACGTTCCACGCGCGGGCCACGTGCTCGCCGGACGTGTCGAACACCTCGATGAAGTCGCGGGACCGGGCCATGTGCCGGACGCGGTAGTCGGTGCCGACACGCAAGTCCGCGGACACGTACTGGCCGTTGTCGAAGTGGATGCCGTTCTTCGTGGCCCGGTACGTGTCCTTCGCGGTCGGCATCATCGCGGCGCGGAGCTCGACCGGGGTGATGAACCGTTGTTCGGTCGGGTCGGCCGCGTATGCCTGAAGGCGGGTGAGGCCGCCGAGCTCCTTGACGGGGATGCGGGTGTTGATCTCGTCGACGACCTCGGTGAGGGCCAGGTTGAGTGCGCCCCACGTCCACACGGAGTTCAGGTCGGTGTCCTTCGGGAGGTTCGCGACGACGCGCCGCTTCCCGTCTTGGGTGGTGCCGACGTGCAGTGCGCCGGGTGCACGCCCGGTGAGGCGGGAGTTCACGAGCTGGATTGCGCGTTCGGCCTTCCCGTTCAGCCAGGACGAGTAGGGCGGAATAGGGGAGACGACCCAGCCGAGCATGTCCGCTGAGGTATGCGTGACTGCGGCGTAGTTCTCGGCGCCGTTGTCGAAGACGACCTGTTCGGGGATGCCACCGAGAGTCACACCGTGGTAGTCATGCTCGGTCGCAACCTCCGCGAGGGCGGCAGCGACCAAGTCGGTGTTCACGGGGGTCTTCCACAAGAACGCGTGGACGAGGCTCGTGGCGGCGTCCACGGCCACAGTCAGGTACGGGCGGATCGCGTTACGGGCGCGGTGGTCGGGGAGGACGCGCACGTCCGCGCGGGTGTGGTCGACGTGGAGGGAGTGGTTGCGGTGCGGCGACGTGGTGCGCAGGTACACCCAGTTGCGGGCCATGCCGGGGAACCCTTCGAGGGCGCCGTACCTGCGTGCGGGGTCGACGCGTGCGAGGGCGCGGGCGAACGTCGCGTACGAGCAGTCGACCTGCCCATGTCGGGTGAGCTGGCGGTACGCGTCGCGGGCGGAGCGGCTGTCCGCGTACGCGAGGAGGTGCTCGGACGTGATCTCGAACCTGGCCCGAGTGCCCGGGGCCTTGGGGGCGTCACTTACAGGCGCGGTGGTGCTTTCGATGTCCACGACGGTCTGTTCCGGGGCGTGGTGGGGGTCGGCCGTGAGCCAGCGGCGGATGGTGCGGGGGGTTACTCCGAGCCGTGCCGCGGTGTCGCGGACGTGCTGGTTGGAAACGCGGCCGTCGACTGCGAGGCGGCGCAACCGGGCGACGGACGCGGCGCGGTCGCTGGAGGAGACGGTCACGGCGTGGGCCTTCCTGCGAGGGCGGTCGGGGACAGGTGTGTGTCCCATAGCGGCGTGGCGCGACCGTCTGGTGCCATGAGTAGGGACGCGGCCGTGTTCCCGAGCGTGAGGAGGCGGACCCCCGCGAACGCGAGCCCGTGCCGCGTAGTGCCCGCCGTCACGTACCGGGCGAGCTGGGTCAGGGCAGCGGCGTCGTGGGCGGTGTCGGCGGAGCGGTAGGTCTTCAGCTCGTCGTAGAAGATGCCGGCGTGCGGGTGATCCCACGCGAGGTCAGCGCGTCCGTGGCCGGGGGTGTGAACCTCCGCGCCCGCGAAAGTGGCGGTGCGGGGGAGGAACACGCGGACGTACTGGTGGACGAGGCCGGACACGCGGACGCGTGCGACGGCTCTACGCCCGTTCTCGCGGCCTACGACCTGTTCGGCGACGGCCCGGCGGATGAGGTCGGGCAGGTCATCGTCGGCGGTGCCGGGGACGCGCCCGGCGATTGCGGCGATGGCGGCGTGCGCTTGGGTTCCCTGCCTGCGGGCGGTGGCGATATGCCGGTCGTTCACGGTGGGCGAGGGGTCGGCTGCGGGTGCGAGGGCGATGGGTCCGATGTCGTAGAGGGAGGTCACGAGCGTGCCTCCGTCCACCTGACTGGTGCGGGGACGCCACTGTGTGTGGGGCAAGGAAAACCTTCCATAGTGTCCGAGATATAGGACACCCTCCCGTCCCTACCCCAGTCGACGCAAGTCCTCCACGGCGCGGACGGGACACACAGTCCACCCGCATCCGTAAAGTGAGCCCCGTGACCGACCAGACACCCAGCACCCCAGCACGGGCCAGAAGCCTGCCGCTGCGCGGCACCCCCAACGAGGGAGTGACCGACTGGCCGAACACACCCAGTTCCGACCCCGCCGCCGAGAAGGTCCGCCGCCTCGCGCACCAGCTCGCCGTCGTCATGCAGGAACGAAACCTGTCCGCACGGGCCGTCGCACGAATGGCCGGCATCGGAATCGGGACCGTTCAAGTGATCCAGCACGGCAACCGGTGGCCCGACAGTCGTGCCGTCGCGCGCCTGGAAGTCGCGCTCGACACCGCCCTGTGGCCCAGCCACGAAAGCGGCAACTGACCGGCCAGCAACCGCACAAGCAGGGGCGTAGTTCGTCATGCCCACCACGGTGACCGAGCGTCCGTTTTCGGATGACGTCATCTGCGTCGGCGAGTCGCATTGATCGGCGCACGGGCTCCCAGTACGAAGGAGCATGTCGCGCGAAACAGCCCCCTCCGATTGCGTCACCCCCGGCTGCGCCCGACCGGCCATGCCGGGACGTGACCACTGCCCCGACCATCACACGCGGCGGCAGGAAACGTGGCGGGCTGCACGGCAGGACTACCGCGCCCGGCAGACCCGACGCGTCCAAGAACTCGTCGTTTGGGCGCGACTCACCCACGACGATCTCATCCCCGCCTTGGCTTACGCCTACGACCACAACGACGCCGCGATGAACGCAGCCGAAGCCTTCGACCAGGCGCTCGTCCGAAATGACACGAGCGCCGCCGACGAGCACTGGGCGGCGTTCGCGGACGCCCTGAACCAATGCATGGCAGCGATCGTGGACGCGAACCGGCAGATCCAAATGACGCGAGGGCTCACCGCGCCTCTACCGGACCTCATCGACCCGCCCGACAAACGCCACCAAGCCCGAACCAAACGAACCGGCCAGGAGGGCGACCGGTTGGCGTGATTCGACCGTCCGCGCCTGTCAGTCCCAGCCGATACGTTCCGGTGAAGATAGTGTCGGAAAAGTGAGTGGGAACGGAATGTCGATCACCCTGTCAGAGCTGGAAACCCGCCTGTGGGCAGCAGCGAACGCGTTGCGCGGCCCGGTCGACCCGGCCGACTTCAAGACGTACGTGTTCCCCATGCTGTTCTGGAAGTGGATCAGCGACACGTGGACATGGGAACGCCAGCAAGCGATCGCTGAGTACGGGGCAGGGGTGGACCCGGAAGTCGAAGCTGACTTCCACCGATTCGTCGTACCCGAAGGCACCCACTGGGAGCAGGTAACCAAGTCCACGCACAACCTCGGCACGAAGGTCAACACCGCCCTCGGCAAACTCCAACAAGCCAACCCGGACACCCTCGCAGGCATCTTCGGAGACGCCGCTTGGGGTAACACCCGACTCGTGCCACCGGGGTGTGTCACTGAGCGCGGAGGTCGAGTGCGTCGAGGATCGTTTCTGCCGTTGGGGTGAGCGGGTCGTGGGCGAGGTGTTCGTGGCCGGCGATGCGGACGGTGACGTGTTGCAGCGGTCGCAGGGTGTTGACGATCTTCTTGATGCTCATCCCCGTGGTGTCCTGCAGGTAGCGGGCGACGGCCAGCGCGGCGAACACGATGGTGAGGTGGGCCTCGATCGCGTCGCGGGTGTGGTGGAAGATCGGGCGGGCTCGCAGGTCGCTCTTGCTCATCCGGAACGACGCTTCGACGTGCCACAGCTCGTGGTAGCTGGCGATGACTTCACCGGCGGGCATCACCGTCGCGGGGATGTTGGTGACGTACCCCTTGAGCCCGACCACGCGACGCGCCCGCGCCAGCGAGGTCTCGTCCAGGCTGCGTGAGCCGTTCTTGACGGTCACGAACCGCGGGGTGCGGGCAGCCTTCTCCCTGGCGATCACCGCTTTGGCGCGGTTCTCCTGCAACGTCAGCGTCTTGGCGTCCCTGGCGGCGCGTTTGGCCGAGTACGCCCACACCGCCCGCCACGACCGTTCGTGCACGGCCGGGTCCCACACCGGCTCGGCACGCTTCTTCTCGTCGTTGACACCGCGCGCGGTGGTGGTGGCCACCCGCGGGGTGATGGTGTCGATGACCTGAGCGTCGGTGAACGCGTCCCCGTGCCAGCGAAAGTGCGAGGCCAGGTCAGCCGGGGCCTTGGTGGCCCTGGAGCCGACGATGAACCGCAGCCCCGCCTCGTGCAGGTCCTTGAGGTTGCCCGCGGACAGCATCCCCGCATCAGCGACCACGACCATGGCCTCGATGCTGTGCCGCTCCTGGAACTGGCGGATGATCGGGAGCATCGTGGTCGTCTCAGCCTTGTTGCCCTCCCAGCAGCCGATCTCCAACGGGAACCCGACCCGGTCCACCAGCAGCCCGACAATGATCTGCGGGTCCACGCGGCGTTCCTTGGAGTAGCCGACCTTGCGCAGCTCGTCCTCGTGTTCGGCCTCGAAGTACAACGTGGTCACGTCGTACAGGCACAGCGAGACGTCCCCGCTGGTGGAGGCGTGGGCGAAGCACGCGGACGCGACCGTGTCGCGGTAGCCGCGCTCCTGGGCGCGGGCCAGGGAGCGGAACATCGTGCGCAGCGACCCGTGCACCACCCCGAGCTCGTCGAGCACCCGCAGCGAGTCGGCCTTGCTCGTGGGCTCCACGATACGGGCGAGCACCAGCTGCTTGAACGCCTCGTCGCCCACCACGTCGAACCCCAGCCGCGCGTACACGCTCGACAGGACCTGCCAGAGCACCACGGACCGCTTGCCCGTGATCACTCCGGGCCGCTGCGGCAGGCCTTCCTGCTCCAGGCCCACCCCGTCCAGGTCGAACGCTTCCTGCCCGGGCCGCAGTCGTCGACGGGCCTCAGCCATCAGCACCGCCAACTCGCCCTCGCTGCGGGCCGTGCCCACGTGCTCAAGGACGACATCCCGGCCGGCACGACGCTCCGCGATTTGAACCTTGGTGCTCCCAGTGCGACCCGGGGACTTCCGCACGAACACCACGAGCCCGACACTACCGACCCCGGGGTGTGTCATCCCGACCACGACCGAGGCCCTGACCAGCACCTTTGCCGCTAGCGCCGCGCCCTATCCGTCAAGTGGCACGAGTCGGGTAACAAGGACCGCCTCCCCGAAACGGCACTCGTGAACCTCATCGGAGCGTTCGACGGACTCGTGCTCAACCCCGACGAGGTGTCCCACGACATGCTCGGCCAAGCGTACGAGTACCTGCTCAAGAACTTCGCAGACTCATCAGGCGTCAAGGCGGGAGAGTTCTTCACCCCTCGGCATGTGGTGCGACTCCTGGTTCGTCTCCTGCAACCTCGGCCTGGCGAATCCGTGTACGACCCCGCGTGCGGCACCGGTGGCATGCTGGTGGAAACGATCAACACGGTTCGCGACGACGGTGGGGATACCCGGACGCTCCGCCTGTACGGCCAAGAGGTCAACCTGACCACGTCCGCGATTGCGCGGATGAACCTCTTTCTTCACGACATTGAGGACTTCAAGATCGTCCGCGGGGACACGCTCCGCCAACCGGGGCTCAGGCAAACGAACGGGGGCCTCGGACAGTTTGACGTTGTCATCGCCAACCCGCCGTTCATTCAGAAGGACTGGGGCGATGAGACATGGGCGAATGATCCGAGAGCCTTCTGTGGCGTTCCGCCATCTGGCAACGGGGACTTCGCCTGGATACAGCACATGCTGGCTTCCATGAGGACGGGCGGGCGCGTCGGTGTTGTGATGCCCCACGGGGCCTTGTTTCGTCCCGATGCTGAGCAACGGATCCGTCGCTGCCTGATCGAACAGGACCGTCTGGTTGCAGTAGTAGGGCTGCCCCGCAACATCTTCTACAGCACCAGCATCGTTGCGTGCCTGCTTCTCTTTTCTGACAGCAAGCCTGAGCATGAGCAGGGCACAGTGCTCTTCATTGACGCGTCGTCGCGATTCGTCAAGGGCAAGAACCAGAACGGAAGGTGTCAAGCCGTTTGAGACATCTGCGGTCAGGCGCTTTGTATGAGGGCCTCCTGTGAGGGCTGGTTGATCCACGCGGCGGTGGGCAGTTTCGGTGGTGCCGGCCGGCGGCGGCCGAAGCGGTCGGGGTGGGTCGCGTACGCGGCGTCGAGGGTGGTCTGCCGCTGGGCGCGGACCTGTGTGGCGGTGCCGTAGTGGACCGAGGCGGGGGTGTGCAGCCCGATCCCGGCGTGGCGGTGCTCGTGGTTGTAGTAGCCGAAGAACCTCTCCCCGAACGCTCTCGCGTCGGCCAGGGACCCGAACTCGCCGGGGAAGGCCGGGGCGTACTTCAACGTCTTGAACGCGGCCTCGCTGTAGGGGTTGTCGTTGGACACGTGCGGGCGGGAGTGCGAGCGGGTCACGCTCAGGTCGACGAGCAGCTGCGCGACGGGTTTGGAGGTCATCGAGGTACCCCGGTCCGCGTGGACCACGTCGGGGATCCCGTGCACACCCATCGCCTCCTCGAGCATGGCCTTGGCGATCTCGGCGTCTTCGCGGGCGGCGACGGTCCACGCCACGACGTAGCGGGAGAAGATGTCGATCACGACGTACAGGTCGTAGTACACCCCGCGCTGCGGCCCGCGCAGCTTGGTGATGTCCCAGGACCACACCTGCCCGGGCCGGGTCGCCACCAGCTCCGGTTTGACCCGGGGCGGGTGGGTGGCCTGGGCGCGGCGCTCACCCGCGGCGTCGTTCGCGCGCAGGATCCGGTGCATCGTGGACCGCGAGCACAGGTAGGTGCCTTCGTCGAGCAGCGTCGCCCACGCCTGGGCCACGGACTTGTCGGCGAACCGGTCGCTGGTCAACACCGTCAGCACCTGCGCCCGTTCGGCGTCGGTCAGCGCGTTGGGTGGGGCCGGGCGCGGCGCCGAATCCCTCACCGGGCGAGGAGCTTTGGCCCGGTAGTGGCTACCCCGCGCCCGGCCCAGCAGCGCGCACGCCGTCTTGACGCCGGTGTGCACCGCCAGCACGTCCACGAGCGGGTTGATCACCGCCGCGACCGCTTGGTCGGCTCCGCGCCCTCGGAGAGCGTCTCCAAGAGCGCGTGTGCTTTTCCCACCAGGTCCAGCGCCGCCCTCGTGCGCACCAGCTCGGCCTCGGCCCGCTCGGCCCGGGCCGTGAGCTCCTCAATCTCCCGGTCGCGGCGGTCCCGCGAGACCGGGCCCAAACCAGCCCGGGCACCGGCGTCAGCCGCTCGACGCCACTCCACGATGTGCGAGGAGTACAGCCCTTCCCGGCGCAGGACCGCACCCCGCCCACCGTGCTCGGCCGCGTCGTACTCGGCCAGGATCCGCGCCTTGTACTCCGCCGTGAACACCCGCCGCTTGGGCCGGTCACCTCGAGGTCCCATGACCCCATCATCAACGGCCCCATCGGCCAAAGTCATCGTCATCAGCTACTACTCGCTTCTCACCCCGTGCAAGGGAAGGAACTCAGTCGTCGTGTCTCACCTCAGCCTGACGCACAGGGGAATCACATGTCTGATGAGGACGTGGACGAGATCCACTCGACGTTCACTTCCGGCGATGCCGCTCCCGGCACTCGCCTGACGGTGAGGCGAGTGGATGTGTCCGAGATCGAAGCCAACAACTTCAATCTGAGCATCAACCTCTATCTGGCTTCGGCCTCGGAAGAGGCAGGCACTTTGGACGAGGCGATCGGTGATTACACGGTGGCAAGAGCGGCACGAGTTGAACTGGAGAAGTCCGTGAACGAGTCACTGGACGCGCTTGGGTTGGCAGGGGTTTTCGGTGAGTGAGTGGGAGACGGCGACGCTGGGATCTATTGCGAACCTGACAATCGGACGGACACCACCACGGGGTGAGGCGCAGTGGTGGACAACCGACCTTGAGCGGCCGTTCTGCACGATCGCGGACATGGGGCCCATGAGCGTCCGGCCGACTCGCGAAGGGGTTACCGAACACGCGGAGCAGGCGGGCAAGGCCAAGCGGTTTCCGGCTGGAACACTGATGATGAGCTTCAAACTCAGTATCGGGAAAGTTGGCTTCGCTGCGGTTGATGTTTTCCCAAACGAGGCGATTGTCGGGATCGACGTACACGACCCAAGAGTCGACGTGCGCTACCTTGCTCACTTCCTCGGATCCCAAGACCTCACCAGAGCAGCCGGCGAAGCCGTGAAGGGTAAGACACTCAACGGCACTACCCTTCGGGCGATTGTGGTGTCCATACCGCCGATGGATGTGCAGAGGGCGCTTGTGGCGGCAATCGACCAGATGGATCAACTCCGAGACGCACTCTATGCAGAAGCGGCGTCGTTGACGTGTGTGAAGTCACGGACAATCAGGGATGTTCTCAACCGCACTCTGAACGTGAACGGAGACGCTAGTGGCCGTGTTCTCTGAAGCCAGCACTGTTCAGAAGTGGCTGGTCAAGCGCCTGGTCGAACTCGGTTGGGAGTACGTGCCGGGGGACAAGCTCGCGCGTGAGCGCACGGACGTGCTTGTGGAGGACACGCTCATTGAGGCGCTGGAAGTCCTGAACGACCGTCTGCACGGGTTCCCTGAGCGGGTGGATGAGGTGCTGCCGGAGATTCGCGCTCGCGTGCTTGCGGGGGCGACGGATGGGCTGGTGCCCGCGAATGAGGCGATGACGACGCTGCTTCGCGGCGATCACACGGTCAAGTACGTGGGCACGGACGACTATGTGCCGTTGCGGCTCATCGACTTCGACAACCTGGGCGAGAACGACTTTGTTGTCTCCGATGAGGTGACGTTTGGCCCGCCCGGTAAGGAACGTCGCTATGACGTGGTGTTGTGGGTGAACGGCATTCCGTTGGTCGTGATTGAGACGAAAACGGCGGTGAACTCGTCGGTGTCGTGGTTGAACGGGGCGCGGGACATCGCGAACGTGTACGCGGTGGAAGGGCCGACGTTCTTCACACCGAACGTTCTCGTTGCGGCAACGGACGGTAAGGAGTTCCACTACGGAGCTGCCGGGCAGCCCGGTGAGCATTGGCTCATGTGGGGTTCCACGCAGGACCCGTACTACTTGGACGGGACACCGCGCGTGAAAAGGTCCGTGGAGCTGCTGCTCACCCCAGCGCGGGTGCTGTCGGTTCTGCGGGACTTCACGCTGTTTGAGGCGAACCCTGACGGTGGGAAGCGGAAGCTCATCCCCAGGTACCCGCAAGTGGAGGCCGCGGAAGCGATCCACAAGCGTGTCCTTGACGGGGGCACGAAGGGCCTCATCTGGCACTACCAGGGCACGGGTAAGACGCTCCTGATGGGGTTCGCGGCGTTGATGCTGTTGAACGACGACGCTGTGGGTGGGCCAACGATTCTGGTGGTGTTGGACCGTCTCGATCTGGTGGAACAGGTGGAACGCCAGTTCCGAACCGTGGGCCTGCCCCGGTTGACGGTTGCGGGCACGAAAGCGGAGCTGTCGCAAGCGTTGAAGGACGACAAGCGCGGCATCGTCGTCACCACGATCTTCCGGTTCGAGGACGTAGGGGTCCTCAACGACCGGGACAACATCATCGTGATGGTGGACGAGGCGCACCGCACCCAAGAGGGCCAGCTCGGTGACCTGATGCGGGCCGCGCTCCCGAACGCCCGGTTCTTCGGCCTGACTGGAACCCCGATCTCGGACAAGGACCGCAACACGTTCAAGCTGTTCGGTGACGAGTCCGATCCGGGTTACGTGCTGAACTCGTACAGCATGGAGCGGTCCATCGTGGACGGTGCATCCGTGCCCGTGCATGTGGAAACCCGGCTGGTGAACTGGCATTTGGACAAGGGCGCGTTGGACGAGGCGTTCAACGAGTTCGCTGACGAGGAGAACCTCACCGACGAGGAACGAGACGTGCTCGCGGGGAAGGCCGCGCACGTGAAAACGCTGCTGCTGAACCCTGACCGGGTGACCGCCGTGTGCGAGGACATTCTCGACCACTACACGGCGAAGATCGCCCCGCTCGGCATGAAAGGCCAAGTCGTCGCCTACGACCGTGAACTGGTCGTCGCGTACGAGAAGGAACTGAACCGGCTCATCAGCGAACGCGACCTGTCGTACACGACCGCGGTGGTGATGACCGCAGGCGGGAAGGACGACCCGACCGACTGGGCGAAGTACGAGCTCACCCGCCAACAGGAAGCCGACATCAAGGCCCGGTTCAACAAGCCGGACACGGGACCGACGCTGCTGATCGTGACCGCGAAACTGCTCACCGGGTTCGACGCCCCGATCGAACAGGTCATGTATCTGGACAAGCCGTTGCGTCGTCACACGCTGTTCCAAGCGATCACGCGCACGAACCGCCGCTACACGAACCCGGTCACGGGCCAGGAGAAACGCAACGGCCTGATCGTGGACTACATCGGCGTGGGCAACCAGATCGCGCAGGCGTTGAAGGCCGCTGACCCGGAAGCGGGCGGGAAACGACCCGTGGACGTGGACGCCCTCGCCGCCGAGTTCCAAACGAAACTCGACCAGTGTTTGGCGCGGTTCGACGGGATCGACCGGACCGACCATTCCTACGAAGCCCTGTCCGCCGCACTCGAACGGGTGAAGACCACGGAGGAACGGGACGCGTACGCCCGCGAGTTCACGGCCGTGCAAACCCTCTGGGAGTTCCTGTGGCCCCACGACGACCTGAAACCCGTCGAGGACGACTACAAGTGGCTCGCCCAGGTGTACGAAGCGTCCCGCCCGTCGAAGGTGTCCGACGCGCTCCTGTGGCACCGGTTGGGCGCGAAAACCCTCGCCCTCGTTCACGGGCACATCACCGACGTGGCCGTGACCGGCACCGGCCTCGAAGAGGTCATCGTTGACCCGGACAGCATCGACGCGCTCCGCAAACTCGCGGAGCAAGGCGAACTGGACTTGGACCCGGACCGGGACTACGCGAAAGCACCGATCACGCTGGATGAAGTGCTCGACACGATCGACGCTCGCATCAAGAAACGACTGGACGCGACCGGCGGGCACGCCGTGTACGCCACCCTCGCCGAGCAGATCGAGAAGCTGCGCCAGCAGGCGATCCAGTCCGCAACGGACAGCATCGAGTTCCTGAAGAAGGCCCTCGAAGTTGCCAAGACCGCCGTGAAAGCCGAACGCCTCGAAGACGAAGGCAAGCTCGACCAGGCGGCGCATCTGCTTGACCCGAACATTGGTGCGCTCACCCAGATCGTGAACGAGTACAAGCCCGCAGGCACGCCCGTCGTCGTGGACGACGTGGTGCGGGACATTGACACGATCGTGAAGCAGGTTTCCTACTCCGGTTGGGCGGAGAACCAGTCGGGGGACCGGACCGTCCGAAAGGAACTCCGCTCCGTGCTGTCCAAGTACGGACTCCCACTCACCGGCGACCTGTTCGACCACGCGTACGCGTACGTGAGAGAGAACTACTAAGGCAGAAGGCGGCGGGCGCGTGGACGCTGAATGGGACATGTACGAGAAGGTCCGGTCCACGTGGCCGCGACTGGACCGGTGGCGCGAACGAATCCGCTCCGACTTCCGCCCAACAGCCGGCAGCGAACTCGCCGACGACGACCTGGACTGGCCTCCCATGCCAGTCTCACAGGTTGCGTGGGCTGGATTGGGTTCGGCAACCATGCACCTGCACGGGATGCGGCTCCACTTGGACCCTTCGCCGGGTCGGAAGCCGGAGTTGGTGCCGTTTGCGCAGCTCTCCCTTGGACGTGGCGCGTTGATCGGCGCCGCGCAAGCGGTGTGGGTCCTCGCTCCTGCCGAACGGTCGCGTCGGTTGGAACGCAGCCGGATTGTGTCTCACTACGTGATGGATGAGCAACGGAAGTTCCTCAACGACGTGGCCCCGCTCCCGGGAACGCACGACCGCGCCTTGGAAGTCGTGCAACGGCACGTGACTGAACGCCTCAAAGAACTGGATCGCCTGCGAACGGCCTCGGACGAACGAGCCGCATTGAACACGACCCAGATGGTGAAGGACGCGGCAGCGGCGGCGTTCTCGGACCCGGATCTCGTCGGTGAAGCCGTTGCGATGTGGCGGTTGGGGTCCGCTGCGGCTCATGGGTTGATCTGGTCGGTGTTCGGGGGCTCTGAGGCGCGGGCTCCGAGTGATGAGGAGCTGGCGACCCCTTCCCCTCCGGCGGAAGAAGCGGTGTTGGCGGAAATGTCGGCGGGCGGGGACATGGTCCGCAACGGGAACCTGTATCTCGCGGCGTTTCACTTGGCAGGGCACGCGTGGCGGCTGATTGGCGAGCGTGGAGGGGTGAACACCGGACCTTGTGTGTCCTAAATATAGGACGCTATGGTCGACGGGCGCAGGTCACCGACCCGCCCGAAACCGATAGGACACACGCCCCGCATGCTCGGCCACGCAACCCCAGAAGAAGCCGCCCCGGGACTGCTGCACGGATAGGTGACAGGTTGGGTCACGCGGCCTGGGTGGCCGGTGTGGTCATGATGGTCTCGTACTCGATGGGGGTCAACTTGCCGAGGCGGGCTTGGCGTCGTCGGCGGTGGTAGGTCCGTTCGGTCCAGGTGACGATGGCCAGCTTCAGCTGGTCGCGGGTGTCCCAGGTGTGGCGGTCCAGGACGTTCTTCTGCAGCAGGGCGAACCAGCTCTCCATGGCGGCGTTGTCCGCGCTCGAGCCGACCTGGCCCATGGATCCGAGCAGGTCGTGCCGGGACAGGGCGCGCAGGTATTTGCGGGACCGGAATTGGGACCCTCTGTCGCTGTGGACGATGCACCCGGCCACGTCGACGCCCGCTCGGGCGCGGGTGTCCACGGCGTGTTCCAACGCCTGCACGGCCAGGCGGGCCTTCATCCGCGAGCTGATGGAGTACCCGACGAGCCGGTTGGACCACACGTCCTTGACGGCGCACATGTACACCTTGCCCTCACGGGTGCGGTGCTCCGTGATGTCGGTCAGCCACAGCTGGTTCGGGCCGGTCGCGGTGAAGTCACGCTGGACGCGGTCATCGTGCGCCGGCGGGCCGGGCCGGCCCTTCTTCGAGCGCTTCTTCCCGAACACGCTCCACCACGCGTTGCCCGAGCAGATCGCCCACGCGGTGCGGTCGCACATGTCCTGCCCGGCGTCGCGGGCCTCGTCCGCGAGCAGCCGGTACCCGAACTCCGGGTCGTCACGGTGCGCGTCGAACAACGCGTTCGCGCGGTGCGCCGCGACCCAGTCGGCGTCGGTCACCGGGTTGGCCAGCCACCGGTAGTACGGCGCTCTGGCAAGGTTCAGCACCCGGCACGTCACCGTCACAGGAACCCTGATCGGGGTCTCCTGGGCGGCCAGCTCACGGACGAGCGGGTACATCATTTTCCCGGCAGGTTCGCCTGCGAGAGGTACGCCGCTGCGCGGCGTAGCACCTCGTTCTCTTGCTCGAGCAACCGGATCCGACGCTTGGCCTCGCGCAACTCACCAGAGTCGCTCACGGCCGTGGCGGGTTTGTTCCCGTCCTGCCGGTCAGCGATGGCGAGCCAGTTAGTCAGGCAGGATTCCGAGATCCCGAAATCGGTCGCGATCTCCTTCAACGTCGTCCCTGCCTCACGAGCGCGAGCCACCTCGATCACGTTCTGTCGGAACTCCTTGGGGTACGGCTTGGGCATGGTGCACATCCTCTCCCGTGGCACCCCACGGCACCACAGAGTCGTTGTCACCTATCCGTGCAGCAGTCCCCCCTGACGGCGGACACGTCCACGAGGTGTACACCGTAGGGAACCGTGAAACGGGGGAGATCATCCGCTGGGAGCAATGCCGGTCGTGCCCACGACCACAGCCCACAACCACGTGGACCGACGAGGACGGCGGCAGGCACATTCTCGTGGACGGGGCTCACATCGCCATTCCCAGCGGGCAATACCTGGACTACTGGTGGGCAGAACACGCGTGGCATGAGACGGACAGCACCGTCACGTACGTCCCGGTCGGGTTCGACGAGCCGCGCCCAACGAACCTTCCCTACGCCCTCAACTGGGAGGAACGGGACCAGTGGCTCCACTTCGTCGCTGGAGAACCGTGGGAACCGGGAATGACCGACGATGAATGGCTAGACATGCTCCGCCCCCTCGAACCCGACGACGAGGGAGATCAGGACGAGGCTGACCCGCCCGCCGATGATGCCGACGGCCAACCGGGCTGACCAGTGACCCCGCCCGCTCACCGGCCGATACGGCGCCCATGCCAGTTGAGCTGCTCGTAGGAATCCTGGCCGGCGCGTTCGGGTCGTTCGCTTTGGGCTGGGCTGCCGGACTGCATCATGCTCGGCGGACCTCCGTGCCGGAAGTTGTGGACGCGACTACCGCCTACCAGCGCGGGTTCGCCGATGGGGACGCCCAAGCACGCCAGAACGTGGCCGAATGGGTACGAAACAACCCCGACAGTATGGACGCGTGGGCAGACGCAAACCGTCAGGCAACGGCCCAACGTCTTGCTCCAGTCGGAGACGATGCCGTCGAGGACGGCCGTGCGCAGACGAGGGAACCTCCCCACGGCGAAACCTGACTCAGTTGTGTCAGAGGTCGCGGCTACGGTCCTGGTATCGGTGAACGGCCAGCATTGAAGGGCGGCGGCAGGGACATGGCGATGAGCGCGAGCGAGTACAACCGGCGACTGCGAGAAGCGGCACGCAAAGCACAACGGGACATACAACGCGAAGTGGACCGGGTGAATCGCGAGAACAAGCGCAAGGTGGACGACTACAACCGGAGAGTTGACCAGCACAACCGTCGCGAGATCGACCGGGTGAACCGTGCGAACAAGAAGGCCGTGGACGACTACAACCGCAAAGCCGAACAGCACAACCAGAAGGTCATCGCGGACATCAACCGTCGCCTGTCCAGCCCGTCAACGAGAACCGTCACCTATCAGCCCGTGGAACGGGCGCTGGTAGACCGGGTTCACGGCGCAATCAACTTTGACGACGGCCGCGAGTACGACGTGTTCCTCAGCTACGCCCGAATCGACGGTGAGGACACCGCCAAGACGCTCGCTGCAGCCCTCGAAGAACGAGGCGTCAGCGTGTGGATCGACGCGGTGGCGATCCAACCCGGCAAGTCCCAGTCCCTACAGATGGACTCCGGGCTGCGGAAAGCCCGCGCCGGCATCGCGGTCCTGACCGCCGCCTACCTCGCCGGACGGTTCTGGACACAGCGCGAGCTCGGCGTGCTCCTCAACAAGCCCACCCTCATCCCTGTGCTTCACGGCGTCACGTTCGACGATGTGAAGGAATACTCCGGCATCCTTCCCGACCTGGCCGGGTTCACCACCGCCCAAGACGGCATCGACACCATCGCGGACAAGATCGCCCCCGCCCTCACCCAAGCCGAACCGGCTTAGCGACACGCGCCTCCCGGCGACGCATCGGCAGACGCACCCGCTAGATTCGCTGGTGACAGTGAAGTGAGAACTGGAACGACAACTGGATGAGAACTGGCAGCTGACCCAGCACGGTCCACGGCTGAGGGCCTGAGCGCAATGCGCTCGGGCCCTCAGCCGTTTGTGTTTCATCGGATAGGACTGGCTGCGGCCGAGCGTCGTTGACCGTGCGAGCGTTCCGGCATACGGTCCGGTCATGAAAGCCGTGGTGGGGGTCACCGACAACGAGTGGGCGGCGTTCCTTCGAGATAGACCGCACCTGACTGAGGCCAACTTCTGGCTGCCGTCGGGAAAGTCAGGCTTCGGCGCCCTGGCCACCGGCGAACCCTTTCTCTTCAAGACGCACTGGCCCGCCAACAGACTCGTCGGCGGTGGATTCTTCAGCGGGTTCACCCGCCTCACCATCCAAGAGGCCTGGGAGATTCATGGAGAGGGAAACGGAGTAGCGAGTCTCGGCGAGCTGACGACTCGGATCGCGCACTACCGCAAGGCGCAACCCGATCCGCGGATGGAGATTGGCTGCGTGCTGCTCCGCGACCTCTTCTTCGCCCCGGAGCATTCGACCCTCCCTGCCCCCGAAGACTTCGCGAAGAGCATCGTGCGTTTCAAGACGTATCAGTTGGCCTCCAGCTCTGCCCTCGAGGGAGGTCTCCAGGAACTCCTAGGGAACTCGTTCGTCAGGGCGGAGGGCGGACCCCTGGAAGTCCTCGGCTCAACACGAGGTCTGCCAGTGCTCACGGTTCCGCGAGTCGGGCAACAGGCCTTCAAGTCCCTTGTCCTGACGTCGTATCACCGCCGGTGCGCGATCACGGGGAATCGAGTGGAGCCGGTGCTTCAAGCAGCGCACATTCGGCCTGTTGCTGAGAACGGGCAACATCGCGTGGACAACGGCCTCCTTCTGCGATCCGACGTGCACATCCTCTTTGATCGTGGATATCTGGGAATCGACGAGCGGCACCGACTCAGGGTGAGTCCTCGTCTTCGGAGTGACTTTGGCAACGGCGACGAGTTCTACAGCAAGCAGGGGGCAGTGATTGCGCCCGACTCGTGCCACCGGGGTGTGTCACTGAGCGCGGAGGTCGAGTGCGTCGAGGATCGTTTCTGCCGTTGGGGTGAGCGGGTCGTGGGCGAGGTGTTCGTGGCCGGCGATGCGGACGGTGACGTGTTGCAGCGGTCGCAGGGTGTTGACGATCTTCTTGATGCTCATCCCCGTGGTGTCCTGCAGGTAGCGGGCGACGGCCAGCGCGGCGAACACGATGGTGAGGTGGGCCTCGATCGCGTCGCGGGTGTGGTGGAAGATCGGGCGGGCTCGCAGGTCGCTCTTGCTCATCCGGAACGACGCTTCGACGTGCCACAGCTCGTGGTAGCTGGCGATGACTTCACCGGCGGGCATCACCGTCGCGGGGATGTTGGTGACGTACCCCTTGAGCCCGACCACGCGACGCGCCCGCGCCAGCGAGGTCTCGTCCAGGCTGCGTGAGCCGTTCTTGACGGTCACGAACCGCGGGGTGCGGGCAGCCTTCTCCCTGGCGATCACCGCTTTGGCGCGGTTCTCCTGCAACGTCAGCGTCTTGGCGTCCCTGGCGGCGCGTTTGGCCGAGTACGCCCACACCGCCCGCCACGACCGTTCGTGCACGGCCGGGTCCCACACCGGCTCGGCACGCTTCTTCTCGTCGTTGACACCGCGCGCGGTGGTGGTGGCCACCCGCGGGGTGATGGTGTCGATGACCTGAGCGTCGGTGAACGCGTCCCCGTGCCAGCGAAAGTGCGAGGCCAGGTCGGCCGGGGCCTTGGTGGCCCTGGAGCCGACGATGAACCGCAGCCCGGCCTCGTGCAGGTCTTTGAGGTTGCCCGCGGACAGCATCCCGGCGTCGGCGACCACGACCATGGCCTGAATGCTGTGCCGGGCCTGGAACTGGCGGATGATCGGGAGCATCGTGGTCGTCTCAGCCTTGTTGCCCTCCCAGCAGCCGATCTCCAACGGGAACCCGGCCCGGTCCACCAGCAGCCCGACAATGATCTGCGGGTCCACGCGGCGTTCCTTGGAGTAGCCGACCTTGCGCAGCTCGTCCTCGTGTTCGGCCTCGAAGTACAACGTGGTCACGTCGTACAGGCACAGCGAGACGTCCCCGCTGGTGGAGGCGTGGGCGAAGCACGCGGACGCGACCGTGTCGCGGTAGCCGCGCTCCTGGGCGCGGGCCAGGGAGCGGAACATCGTGCGCAGCGACCCGTGCACCACCCCGAGCTCGTCGAGCACCCGCAGCGAGTCGGCCTTGCTCGTGGGCTCCACGATACGGGCGAGCACCAGCTGCTTGAACGCCTCGTCGCCCACCACGTCGAACCCCAGCCGCGCGTACACGCTCGACAGGACCTGCCAGAGCACCGCGGACCGCTTGCCCGTGATCACTCCGGGCCGCTGCGGCAGGCCTTCCTGCTCCAGGCCCACCCCGTCCAGGTCGAACGCTTCCTGCCCGGGCCGCAGTCGTCGACGGGCCTCAGCCATCAGCACCGCCAACTCGCCCTCGCTGCGGGCCGTGCCCACGTGCTCAAGGACGACATCCCGGCCGGCACGACGCTCCGCGATTTGAACCTTGGTGCTCCCAGTGCGACCCGGGGACTTCCGCACGAACACCACGAGCCCGACACTACCGACCCCGGGGTGTGTCATCCCGACCACGACCGAGGCCCTGACCAGCACCTTTGCCGCTAGCGCCGCGCCCTATCCGTCAAGTGGCACGAGTCGGGTCGGAGTGACTTTGGCAACGGCGACGAGTTCTACAGCAAGCAGGGGGCAGTGATTGCGCTCCCGGATCGCAAAGTCGATCGGCCGAGTTCCGATGCCGTTGCCTGGCACATGGATAGCCGATTCATGAGCGCGTAGTCCGGCCAAGCTTTGTGGGGCCTGGCAAGCTGTCCGCATGGCGGTTGGATGGGGGCGAGCGGAGGACCTACACCTACGCCATGCAGCGATGGACTGGCTGGGCCGGCGGACCAACGACGGCGCTGAACCCCTCACCACCGAGGAGCTCAAGGACTTCAGGTTCCGCGGCGCACCTCTGCCGCTCATGGACATGCAACGTGGGATTCGCAAGCCCGCGGTCCTCGACGCCGCGCTGTCGTTCCGCACTGTGTACCGGCCCGACGGTGCCGAGCGCCCTTACGCGGACGGCCGGGGCTCCGATGGCCTCATGCGCTACAAGTTCCGCGGCACCGATCCACAGCATCCCGAGAACCGCGCACTGCGTGCGGCCATGGATCGCAAGCTGCCCCTGATTTGGTTCTTCGGCGTCGGCCCCGGGGTCTATCTTCCGACCTTTCCCGTGTACATCGTGGGGGAGGAGCCTGAACACCTACAGTTCATCGTCGACGCGGTGACTGATGGGGCGATCCAGCCACACGGTGCCCTGGAGGAAGCGCTGAAGCGATACGTCACCGTCGAGACCAAGCGTCGGCTTCACCAGCCGATCTTTCGCGCCACCGTGATGCGCGCGTACGAGTCCCGCTGCGCAGTGTGCGCGCTCGGCCATCGCCAGTTGTTGGACGCAGCCCACATCGTCCCAGACCGAGAAGAGGCGGGAGTGGCCGGCATTCGCAATGGCCTGTCACTCTGCAAGATTCATCACGCTGCGTTCGACACCCACATCCTGGGGGTGCGACCGGACTACGTTGTGCAGATCAGGTCGGACTTGCTTGATGAAATCGATGGGCCGATGCTGCGGCACGGGCTGCAAGAGCGTCATGGGCAACCGCTGATGGTGCTGCCGTCGGTGCGGCGAGAGCGCCCGGCGAGCGATCTCCTCGAGATCGCATACGCAGTCTTCCTCGAGCAGTAGTTCAGCCGTCGTCCCCATGACACGGGGGTCGGGGGCCTGAGACCTGTCACGGTCCCTGGCCTCCTATAACGACACGACCGCTTCGTCCTCGTACCAGTGACAGAGCCGAAGGTGTGCCGCGAGCGAGGCTGTTGCCGGGCGTTGGACGTACATCGCTGGCACCACCGCCAAGGGTTGGCTGTCGAGGTCCATGTACGGCGTGGCGGCGAGGCTGGGCGCAACCTTGACCTTGAGGTCGGTGGTGACAGTGATCAGGTATCGGTCGAAGAGCGTGTGGATGTCGGCACGCAGGAGCAATCCGTTGGTCACGTCGTTGGTGTGATGCCCCTTGTAGGGAGAGATATGCGCGGCCTCAAGCACTGATTCGGTTCGGTACCCCGTTACGCAGCACGTCCACTCATAGGCCGTAAGGAGCGCATTGCGAAAGGCGGGCTGACCTTGGCGCAGTGCGATCGTTCTCTGCGCTCGCTCACGCAGGTCCTCGCCGAGAAGGCTCTCGACCTCGACGCGGAGGGTCTCGTCGATCTCGACGCGGAGGGTCTCGTCGATCTCGATGTCGACCGGGGGCACTGAAGACGATGGGAACTGGTCGGCAAGGTAGGCCTCGCCCTCCGGCGAGTCGATGCGCTGCGGCCCGAAGTTCAGTCCGGCCCGGGCCCGCACTTCGCGCGACGACGGTCCACGAGGGCTGCGCGATCGGCTGGTCCGAGTCGACCACGAAGTGGAAGCGGGTGGTGTACGAGCGGACGCCGGAGTCCTCCCAGGGCAGTGCGTCCGCCTTGTAGATCTTCGCGGCGTCGCTCGTGGCGGTGGTCTTGCTGACAAGGCTGCCCTTGGTCAGCCAGAAGTACACGGTGTCCCCGCGTTGTATGTCCACCCGCTTCGTCATGTCCCAGAAGCCGTGGCGCGCAGCGATCTTCCAGTGCTGAGGATGGGTATTGGCAATGGCGACGATCCAACTCGTCATGAGGGCAGGGCCCTTCCCGTGTGATCACGGGTGGTGGCATGTCCTAGAGCGGAAGCCGGTCGGGCCGTGTGGTGCTGGTCGTTGGCGAGCTTCCGGTTGGAAGCCGTTGAGCGGTTGCTACGTTGCGAGCTTCTGCAGGCGCTCGTGGGTTTCGTGGTCGGTGGAGAGGATCGCGACGCCTCGCATGCCGCGTGTCAGCAGGACCTTGTAGACGTTGCGGACGAGGCGGTCGAAGTCGGCGTCGCTCACCGTCGTGCGGTTCCGGAAGTCGGGGTCCTTGTTCGCAGCTCGAACCGCGACCCACTTGCCGTCGCGCCACACGAGGTCGGGGCCGAGGATGACTCCGGCGTAGTCGTACTCGAAGCCCTGGGCGGTGTAGACACAGCCGACCTGGCCGAAGCCGGCGGGGTCGGTCGCCCAGAGCGCAGCAGCGGGGGCGCCGCCGATCGCGCGGTCTCCCTTGAGGTTCCACGGCTTGGCCCACTCGCCGATGCGGACATCCGGGACCAGCGAGCCATCGGGTCGTGGGTCGCTCCACGGCCAGCAGTACCCGGCCGCCATCCGCGCGGAGTAGCCGCCCTCGAGCTTGGTCGCGAGGTAGGCCTCCATCTCGTACGGCGAGTCGACCACCTCGACGTCGAAGTGCTCGTCGCCCGCCCATTCAATCTGGTCGCCCGTGCCGCCTGTGCCGCCGGGCACCAGTTCGAGCAGGCGCTTGACCCAGGTCACGTACTCCTGCGACCCACCACACCGGAACTGGGCGTCGAGGTCGATCTTGACGACCTCGATGCCGTGAGCGGCCGCGTGCCCCTCGATATCAGCGGTGGTTCCCTTCTCGCCGGGGCGCACGACCTGGAACTCGTCGAGGAGGAACACCGGCACGCGGGCAGCATCCAACAGTTCTTCCACCTGCGGCTTGCCGGTGCGGTGCTCGGCCCGGGTCCAGCGAGAGGCAGAGGTCTCACGGATGCGGTGTGCCTCGTCGAGGATCAGGGCGTCGAGGTCGTTGGGGAAGGCGCCCGCGAACGAGTTGAAGTACTGGAACATCTTCTGCACCCGTGGTGCCCGCTTGCCGGCGACCTTGCGCAAGGTCTGGGTGAACGACCGCGACCCGGTGGCGTGCAGGACCGTGCGACCCTGCCTCGACATCTCACCGAGCAGGGACAACGCGATCACGCTCTTGCCGCTCCCCGGGCCGCCAGAGACGATCACCGCGGTCTTGGTGTTGGAGCGCCGAGCCCGCTCGACCGCGTGCAGCACGTAGTTGTAGGCGTCGCGCTGCTCGTCGAGCAGCACGAACATCTCGCGGCGCTGCACCTCCTCGGCCGCGACCGCGAGCAGTTGCTTTGATGGTGCGATGCGGCTGCCAAGGAGGCGGTCGGCATCCGATGCCCCGCTCACACCCGGAGCGAAGCGGGTCTTGAGGAACTCCTGGAACTCGCCGCGACGCTGCCCCGTGAAGACCGAGCCCAGTCGGTCGCCGGGGAGGCGGAAGAGGTCTTCGACGCCGGAGTCGGTGGCGTTGTGCAGGTAGGCGACTCCCGCGAGAGACTCGGGGTCGTCGGCGAGGACGGCGGTGAAACCGAGGAGGTAGTCGCAGTAGTCGCGGACCTGGAGGGCGGGGTGGGTGACGGGTCTCGACCCGTATTCCTCGATGCGGACCAAGGAGTCGCTGTCCTCGAACTGCTCGGCGTGACTCCACTGCTTGAGCTCGACGACGAGGTACGACGGCCCGCCGGTTGTCGGGTGGCGGCCCGCGAGGACGACGTCGGCCCGCTTGCTCGTGAGGGGGAGTTGGTACTCGACGAGCATCTCAACATCGCCAAGGCCCGCGGAGAGGAGGTCGGCTCGCAGCGCGGGGATGCTGCGCTGCCACGACCGGTACTCGCCGGTGGAGGGTGTGCGGCCGGTGCGAAGGGTCATCTGCTCGGCGAGGAGGTCGGCAAGGTGGGCCTCGACAGGCGAGAACCCAGCGACCGATTGCCGGTACAACGTCACAGAACAGAACCCCAGGCAGCACGAAGTGAACCGTGCGGGTGGGGGCTTGTCCTGAAACGGAAGCCCGTCGGGCCGCTCTTACCGTGGCGACTCTAGTGCTGGTGGGTCGCGGTCGGGGGTTGAGCGGCATACTCACCGGTGTGTCAGACCTGATCGAGATCCGGGACGCCGCGCGCGCCTTCATCGCCGAGCGTGACTGGGAGCAGTTCCAGGACCCCAAGTCGGTGATGCTCGCTCTCGTCGGCGAGGTGGGGGAGTTGGCCGAGCTGCTGCAGTGGTTGCCGGCGGATGTCGCTCGCGACCTGGCGCAGGAGGAGCCGTTGCACACGCGGTTGTCGGAGGAGATGGCTGACGTGCTCGTGTACCTCGTGGGGTTGGCCGACCAGTGCGGAGTTGACCTGGGGGCGGCGGCGCTCGCGAAGATTGAGGCTTCGGGGCGCAAGCACCCGGTTGAGGGGAGCCGGGGAGTCGCGCCTTCCCGCCTTGACGCGGGTCCGGCGCTCGGATGAATGACTCTGCGCGCTCAATCCCCCGAACGTGATGTTCACGCGGTCAGCCTTTCGCGCGGACCGCGTGGCTTGGCGACAGCCCGGCTGCTACGCGCTTCGCAGGCTGGCTACTGCCCGAACGGGTTGATGAGGGTCAGCCCCGATGTGGCGGAGAAGTCGGCGACGTTGCGAGTGGCCAGCTCGTGGCCGCCGGCGACGCAGATGCCGGCGATTTGAGCATCCGCCAAGGACATCGGCCGCCTGGCCGCCTGAGCGTCCACCAAGATCGCCGCGGTGTGCCTGGCGGCGGTGAGGTCGTAGACCACGACGGCGTCGGCGAAGGCGTCAACCAAGCCGGACCATCGGTTCTGGAGGTCCTGTCGTCGACGACCGGCGGGCAACCGGCCAAGTCCACGCTCGATCTCTTCCACGGTCACCACGCAGATCGTCAGCTCGGCCGGTGCGAGCGTCCCAGCCCACGCCATGACGACGGGGTCTGGGGTGTCCCGCATGAACTCCGACACCACGTTGGTGTCAGCGATGATCACAAGACGTCCACCGGCCGTGGCTGGTCGGTTCGGGGCGGAAGTTCCAGATCCAGCCCATCCACATCTGCCACAACATCTCGCAACGAGAGCAGGAAGTTGCGCTCCGGAACGTTGACCGCTGCGTCCAGGATCGCCCGAACCTCAGCCTCCACGGAGCGCCCGTGCTCAGCCGCACGCCCACGGAGCCGAGCGTGCGTGCGCTCGTCGAGTTGCCTGATCGTCAACGTGCTCATTGTCGACCTCCAATCGCTGACAGCAATGCTAGCACTGCCATCCCAAGCGCGCCGGGAGCTGCGCCCGATCTGTTCGGTTCACCACCACCAGGTGGCCGTTTTGGCAGCATGACTGCTCCAGGGGTCGAGTCGGCGTGGAGGTGGGCGTGGGGGAAGGCGCCGACGAGCCCGACGTCAACACGCCGGGCGCCGACGACCCCGGCCCCGTGGGTGAGTCGGGGTGGAGCGCAGACCAGCGGGCCAAGGAGTTACGCGCCCGCGGCCGGTCGTCGGCGGGCGCGTGGGAGGCCGGTGCGCTGGGGGAGCGCCGGGTCGCCCAGGCACTGTCAGCCCTTCCCTCAGAATGGCTCGTGCTGCACGACCGACTGCTCATGCCCGGGCGTGCGGAGACCAACCTCGACCACGTCGTCGTCGGCCCTGCGGGGGTCTTCCTCATCGACTCCAAGAACTGGGCCGGCACGATGTCCGAACACCAAGGCAGCGTGTTCAAGCACACCAGCGGGCCCGGAGGCGAACGACGCCACACCCCCTTGGATCGCCAGTTCGACGGCGTGTTCGCCATGGCCGCCGAGATGGCGCGTCGCACTCAGGTCGGCGTGACCGTCGTGATCGCCCTGTCCGGCAGGCGTGCCGAACAGTTCGGGGAGCCGCGGCTGATGCGCAACGTCTGGGTCGTGCCGGTGGGGAAGCTCGCCGGGTGGCTCCAGAGCCGCCCACCGGCCGGTATCCCCGATCTCTGCCGACTCGGCGTTCTCGTGCGCACCGAGTTCCCGTCGACGACGACCGACTGGCAGCTGCTCGCGGCCATGGGTCGCGACCTGGACCGCCGGGCGCCACAGCGGGCCTCGACGCCGAGCCGCAAACCCCGATCCCGCCCGCCGACTCGCCCGGCTCGCCCGACTCGCCCGGCTCGCCCGGCTCGCCCGGCTCGCCCCACGCCACGGCGACGCGAGAAGCGGACGCAACGGGGCGGCATCCTGAAACCACTCCTCGCACCCGTTGGCCTGGCCTTCCTGTGGTGGGCGGCCAGCACAGGTGCGTTCTCTGGGATGGGCGCCGCGGCATCCCGCGTGATGACCGAAACCGTCGTGGATGCCGTTGGCTCACCTCCCAGCGCGGCGCCCGACCGGCTGTCGTGCGCCGACGTGGACCTCGCATCGGCCGGGCTGAGCCCGAGCGTGAAGGTCGTTGCATCGCCGAGGTCATTGGGCTGCGCCTGGACCATGCAGGCCAAGGGAGGCTCGACCATCGCCGTGCTCACGCACTCGGTGGGCAGGCCACGCATCTGTGGGTGCGGGCCGGCGTCCCCCTCTCGACGTCCAAGGGTGCTCCGCTCGCATCACGGAGCACGCACGTCCTGGTGGCTCACGAGGCTCTGGGCCTGACGCCCAGACAGGGCAAGAAGCTCGCGGTGAGGATCGCGACGCAGGCGAGTGAGCGGCATCCGCTCCCGTGTGGGTGCTGCCCCTCGCGTATGCCGTTGCGGACGTCGCCGAGACCGTCGTGACGTGTCGGCTCTTCGACTGTGGAGGGTTGACGTGCGAGTTCCCAGCCGGTCAACCGTTCGTGTGGATCAGTGTGCTGTCGTTGCTGAAGTGGGTGGCGTTGTTCGCAGCCCTGTTGGCCATCCTCGTCGGATTCCTCAGGCCCGATGTCAATGGGCAGGTGAGTCTCAGCGGGTCGTGGGACAGGCTGGGTGGTCCGACCCGCCCGGTGGGTGCGGCCGGTGGCTTGACCTGGGTGGTCGTTGCCTTTGCCCTGGTTGTCGCACTCCCGGCAGGTGGGCCACTGGACCAGATTCCCGACGTCATTCGCTCACAGTTCGAAGACCCCCGTCAGGCGCTGGTCTCCATCGTGCTGGCGGTGGTCTTGCTGCTGTCGGTCGTGGTGGCCGGGCTGTGGTCGATCCGGTACGAGGAGGACTCCAAGCCCACAGACCTTGGATGGCGAAGAGCCACCCTCAGGGTGGTTGGCGGGGCCTGCGTGCTGTCGGTGGTCCTTGCGGCTGTTCAGGTCGGGGTCGACGAAGGCTTCGCCACGATTCGGCTCTGGCAGCCTGCGGCGCCGTTCATCACGGTGATCGCACTCCTGGGGCTCGCCTGGGTTGTCCGGTACATGCAGCGCATCGACCGCAGTCAGGTAGTTGCCCCGCTGCGCCGCGCGCGCCCCGCCGTCGAGGAGGGCTCCGCACCATCTACTTGGGATGACCCGAGACTGCGGGCTGTCGGGCTGCTGGCAGCACTCGTCGTGCTCGCACTTGGCCTCGGGCTGGTTCGAGCTTTCACTCCCGTGGTGCTCACCGGGGACGACGGCATCGACAAGGCGGTCGTCCTTCTACTTGTTGGGGTCCTGACGGCCGCGTTCGTGGCTCCATCTCTGGCAGTTCTGCTCACGTGGGCGCTCAGTCGCCAGGTGTCCACCGTGGTCAAGCGCGCGTGCACCGCCATCGGTGTGGCCGTCGCAGTCTGGACCATCATCGCCGCGGTGGTGTTGGCGATGCGCCCGCAGCTGGCTTGGGGTGGGGCGACTGGGGTTCTGGCCGTGTCCTTTGCGTTCTTCGCCACCGTCACCGGGCTGCTCGGTTGGGCGTCCCACCACTTCTGGTGGCCGGTCACGAAGGCCCTGGGGCTGGGCAGGCGCACGCCCTGGGGGCTTCTCGTTGTGCTGTGCTGGCTCGTCGCGAGCAGCCTGAACTTCACTGCCGGCTACCACGACGCCCGCGTCGAGCAGGCCAGTGCCGCTGCCGCCCCGACGCTTGCCGACCGGTTCGCAGCCTGGCAGGCAGGGTGGGACGAGGCGACGATCGCGCAGTGTGCCCTGAAGGACGGCACGGTGCCCTTGGTGCTGGTGGCGGCTCCCGGCGGTGGGGGCAAGGCAGCCTTCTGGACCGGCACCGCGATGGACGAACTCTTCGGCGAGGACGGGCCGCTGTGCCCGCAGTCGTTGTTCGCTGTGTCCGGAGTGTCCGGCGGCGCAGTGGGCCTCGCCGTCACGCTGGGAGACGTCCCGGGTGCGACGGAGGACGCGCGCGGCTCCGACCCATTGCGGCGTCTTACCGATGACGGCCCGCTGGCGCAGCTCATCGCGGCCATGCTGTTGCGGGACCTGCCGCAGCCATTCGTCGGCGCGGCCGACGGCTGGTCCGACCGCGCCGAGGTGCTGGAGACCGCGTGGGAGGAGGCGACCGCGGGGACCACGGCTGGCAGCGGGCCGCTCGGGACTGCGGACCAGCCCCAGACCATCGATGAGCTGGGCGCCGGGTGGTGGAAGGGTGATGAGCCGTCGCACCGGCCCGCGATCGTGTTCAACTCCTCCTCGGTGACCGACGGTTGCCGGGTCCTGGTCTCGAACGTGGGCGCACTCCCCACCGATGCGGGGTCCTGTCGAAGCGGCGTCGCGACCGAGGGATTTCCCGCGGGTCCGATTGCGGTGTCCATCGATGGTCGAGCAGGCTTGATGGACCACGAGGGTGTGCAGCGACTCCAACCCGGAGATGGGTGCACTGTCTCCGGCGTCGCCAGCATGCGCGCCTCCACCGCGGCCCTGATGGCAGCCCGTTTCCCCTACCTCACCCCCTCCGGCGCACTGCGCCGTTGCCCGGTGACAGAGCCGCCCAGTGCGACGACGAACGTCACCTACGGGGTGGACGGCGGGTACCTGGACAACACCGGCATCCCTGCGCTCCTGGAGATCTGGCACTCGGTCGCTCCGCAGGTGGAGCAGCACAACGCGGCAGGGGGACGTTCTGAAGGGGAGCTGGCAGGGCTCGGCGCCCTCACGATCGAGCCGTGGGTCATCTACCTGGAGAACCACTACCGCAGCCAAGCCGCGCCCGTCTCTCCAGGGCGTCCCAAGGAACTGTGGGTTCCCCTCAAGGCCATGGGGGCCTCCGAGACGCTTCGCTCGACCCTCACGCTGGAGCAGCAGGCCGCGGTGCAGATGGCCGAGCTGACCTCCACATCCGGCACGGGGCACCGCTTCGTGATGATCGCGCCCTACAACGCTCCGCAGGTGCAGGCTCCGCTCGGCTGGGCACTGGCCGAGCCCACGCGACTGTCGATGGAGGACGGCGTGACTCAAGCCGTTCAGAAGAACTGCTTGAGCGCGTTGTTCCGCGGCCTCGTGCCGTGCGAGCCCGGGTCATCACCGCCCTGATGCATCGCCAGGCCCTCGGTTGATGGCTGGCCCTGTGGAGAACTCCGAGGCCCTGTCGGTGGACGTCTGTACGGTTTGGGGTATGGCACAGGGGGCGGAACTCGACGAACGGTTGGCGCGGATCGCGGCCGGTGTCGAGGCGTGCCGTGGGTTGGGTGATGAGTTGTGGCGGGCCGGGTCGGCTCAGCTTGAGCAGGTGATGGGGGACGTTGACGCGATGGTCGTCGCGGGGGAGGCTGCCCGGGTGGTGGTGACGGCCGAGGCGATCGGCCGGGGGGAGACCGGCGCGGGTGCGGAGGCGTTGACGCCGGTGGGGTGGGTGCGGCGGTTCGCGCCGTCGACGAAGGCTGGCGGGGCGGGTCAGGTCGTCGCGGTGGCGCAGGCGTTCGCGGTGGCCGGGGTGGCGCCGGTGAAGGATGCCGTGCTGTCGGGCTCGCTTCCGGTGCGCAGTGCCGCTGTGGTGCTGTCCGAAGCGGAGAAGCTGCTGCCGTTGATCACGCAGGAGGCGCGGCCCACGGTGCTGGACGGGCTGATCGAGGTTGCCGCGACGGCGGGGCCCCGGGAGTGCCGCAGGTTGCGGCCGACCCTTTTGGCGACCTACGGGGTGGATGGGGAGTTGCAGCGTGAGCAGGACGCGGCGAAGCGGTTCGTGTCGCTGTCGCAGCCGTTCGTCGACGAGATGGGCCTGGCCGAGTACCGGCTCGTACTCGACCCCGAGGGCAAGGCCGTGCTCGAGGCGGCGCTGGGTCCGCTGTCGGCGCCGGCACCCGTTGACGGTGAACGCGACCTGCGCTCGAGCGACCGCCGCCGCGGTGAGGCCCTGGTGACGCTGGTGCGGCAGGCCGTGTCGTCGGCCGAGCCCGGCTCGCGGGCCACGAAGGCTCAGCTGTTCGTCACCGTTGACCTCGAGACCCTGCGCAGTGGGCTGCGAGGGGCCGGCGTGACCGTGGGTGGGCCGGAGGCCGGCACCCTGCTCGCCCCCGAGACGGTACGCCGGCTGGCGTGCGACGCGACGATCATCCCGACGGTGATGGGCGCCGCCGGTGCGGTGGTCGACCTCGGCAGGGACGTGCGGTTGTTCACGGCCGCGCAGAGCAAGCGGCTCTGGCTGCGTGACCAGCACTGCACCTATCCGGGGTGTGACATGCCCGCGCACTGGAGCGATGCGCACCATCTCGTGCACTGGGCCGATGGTGGGCCGACGGATCTATCGAATGCTGCCTTGCTGTGCGAGCGGCACCACACCGTGGTGCACACCCGGCGGTATGCGGGGGTGCTCGTCGAGGACGACACCGGGACGCGGGTTGAGTGGGACCGCACCGTCGACTCCTACGACCGATTGCTGGCGGTCCAGTCCGCGCGAGAACCAGCGTGACCCCGCCCCGCACCCTGCCGACCCGGCAGGTCGATCAGCGACGCCTGCTGTCCGGATCGGGCGCCGTTCAGGGCCGCCGGAACGCGGGCCAGTTGTCCACCCACGGGCGGGTCAGGCCCGTACAGGCGAGCATCGTGGTGCCGTCTTCGTCGTTGTCGATGCCCCAGCGGTTCTCGAGCACGCCGACCTCGCGGCAGGTGGTGAACGCGTCGTCGAGGACGTCCGGGTCGACGCCGATGGCGAGCACCGAGTCGGCCTCGTCCGGCGGCGGCCCCCAGAGCCAGTAGGCCATGTGCCCCGAGTGCGCCGGCGGCAGCCCGAGATCCGGGCCGTAGCGGTCGACGGCTCCGGCCAGCCCGTAGTTGCCGGCGACGATCGCGGTGCCCTCGGGCAGGGTCCGGTGGGTCGCCGCCACCTGCTTGACGAGGTCCGGCCAGCCGATCGTCTCGCCGACGTCGTAGTTGACCGCGACGGGGATGCCGGCCTGAGCCGCCGGCAGCACGGGCAGCGTGAACACCACCGCCGGCACGCTCAGCCCCAGCAGCGCGACGCACGCAGGCACCTTGATCCGGTAGACGACGGGCTGCGCCCCGGCAGCGAGCAGCAGCGGGTAGAGACCGGCGAGGTAGTAGGGCTTGCCCCCGAGCAGGAGTAGGAGCGCCGCGAGGCCGAGGTAGGTGGCCCCGAGAACCCGCACCGACGGCATCCGGAGCAACCGCACCAGACCGACGACCCAGAACGGGGTCAGCAGCGGGCCAACGAGGAGCAGCTGCATCGGCACGAACAGCGCGCGTGGCTCCGACGAGCCGGACTCACCATTGGCGATGCCGCGCGCCACGTCGAGCTGCGGCCAGCCGTTCGTGTGTTGCCAGAACAGGTAGGGGGCGATGACGACGACCGCGATGGCGCCGGCGACATAGAGTCCAGGCTCGCGGAGGAGTTGTCGTGGGCCGACAGCGGCCAGCGCGGCGACGAGCACGACGAGGAGCAGGCCCACCAAGGGGTTGGATTGCGCGGTCAGGCCGGCGACCGCCCCCACGGCGACCCAGCGCCCGAGGGTGGCTCCGTCCTGGAGGATGCGGACGAGCAGCAGGGTGAGCAGTGTCCAGCCGAGCAGGCCGAAGGTACTCGTGCTCAGCAGGTGGGTCATGGCGAGCACGAGCCCGCACGTCGCGGCGGCGCTGGCGGCGATCACCTGGCCCTCGCGTTTCGCCCCGAGCTCGCGGGCGATCGCCGCGGTCAGGGTGACGATGGCGATCGCTGCGAGCGTCGACGGCAACCGCAGGGCGACCAGCGAGCCCGGGGCCACCAGGTCGGCGAGGCGGGCCAGCAGCGGCACCAGGGGCGGTTGGTCGGGGTAACCCCAGGCGAGGTGTTTGCCCGCAGCGACGAAGTAGAGCTCGTCGCGGTGGTAGCCGTACCGGCCCGAGAGAGCGAGCAGGACGACGCCGACTGCCGCCGCCACCAGAGCAACCCCTCGGCTCGCGAACGGCTGGCGCGTGGTGGGCACGACGACAGGCTGCCATGGTCCGGGCACTGCTGCGGCCCGGTCGCGCTGGGGGTTCATGCGTTGTGGCCGCCTCGCCGGGTGGGCTCAGCCTCGGGTGGCCGTGCGGGTGGCGAGATCGGTGAGGTCGGTCGCGGTCATGCCCGGCCAGCCGTGGACCAGGCTGCTCCACGCGTCGGGTACGGCGGACGCTCCGTACCGCGCCCCCAGTAGCCCGCCGGCGATCGCCGCGACGGTGTCGGTGTCGTCCCCGGCGTGGACGGCGGCGGACAGTGCGCGGCGGAGGTGGGCCGCTGCGTTGCCAGCACCCCGGTCGCGCCCATCGCCGCGATCGCTCCCATCTCCGCGGCCGGGGTCGGTCGACGTGATCGCGGCCCACGCGGCCTGGAGCGCGGTGACGGTGAATCCGTTCGGGGAGAACCGTGCCGGGTCGGCGCCCGTGGCCTCGTCGATCCACGACGCCCACTGGTCACGGCCGTCGGCATCGATGAGGTCGAGACCTGAGGTGAGGTCGAGGCGACCATCCACGACGGCGCGGCGCACGGCATCCGACCAGAGGACGCAGGAGTCGATCGCGAGCCGGTCGGCGTGCGTGATCGCCGCGACGGCGCGCGCGGATGCTGCGGTGTGGTCGCGGTCGTGCAGGCGGGTCAGGCCCACGATGCTCGTGCGCATGAGGGCGCCGTTGCCGGCGCTTCGCGGGTGGGATGCCGTGTACTCCCGTGCCGCTGTCGTGAGCCGGATGCCGGCCGGCCCGGTCGCGCGGGCTGCGGCCCGCAGGACGGCGCGGGTCTGGGTGCCGACGTCCGAGGCGCCGCCGTTGAGCCAGCCCTCGAAGGCGGCGGCGACGGCATCCACCGCGGTGGAGGAGGTGAGGTCGGCACCGGTGGCGGCGACGCGGGCGATGCAGATCGCCATCTGGGTGTCGTCGCTCCACTCGCCGGGCTCGTAGGGGCCCAGCCCGCCGCCGATCATCTCGGGCTCATCCGCTGGGGGAGCGGCGAACTCGTACGGCACGCCGAGGGCGTCTCCGACCGCCTGGGTGAGCAGGACGCCCGTGGCGCGGTCGATCTGGGTCGGCGAGAGGTCGAGGTCGGGCGTTGAGGTCACCGTGCCAGTGTGCCCGCTGGCCGTGTGCCCTCGTGCGGCAGACGTCCGCAGGGTAGAACGGTAGACATATGAGGTACCATAACGCCATGAGCATGAACATCAAGAGCGAGCGCGCCCACGACCTGGCCCGGCGTGCGGCCGCCGCGACGGGGCGGTCCCAGACGAGCGTCGTGGAGGAGGCGCTTGCTCGCTATCTCGAGCAGGTGGGGGAGGCCGACGCCCAGGCGCAGCGTCGCGTGTGGGACCTGCTGGCGGCGGTCGATGCCCGGCTCGTCGACGTCGACCGGGAGGCGTTCGCGGCGGACGACCTCTATGACGAGCAGGGTCTGCCGGCGTGATCATCGACAGCTCGGCCTTGATCGCGATCCTGACGGGTGAGCCGGAGCGAGCGGCGTTCGTCGAGGCCATCCGCGCCGCACGCGACCCGCGCATCAGCGCGGCATCCCTGCTCGAGGCGAGCATCGTGGTCGATCGCCGAGGTGACCCGGTGCTGAGCCGACAGTTCGATGACCTGGTCAGCGCGTTGGGGATCACGGTCGTGCCGTTCGATGCCGAGCAGCTCGCCGTCGGGCGAGCCGCCTACCGGGACTTCGGGAAGGGCAGCGGGCACCCCGCCGGGCTGAACCCGGGGGACTGCTTCTCGTACGCGTTGGCGCGGTGCAGGGGCGCGGCGCTGCTGTTCAAGGGCGACGATTTCTCGCACACCGACGTCGCCCCCGCGGTCGATAGCCTGCGCTCATGACGACGTCATTGCGCGTCCCCGGGCTGGTGCTGACCGATCACGTGCTCACCCTGCCGCTCGACCACGACACCCCGGATGCCGGGAGCATCGACGTCTTCGCGCGTGAGGTCGCCGCCCCGGACGGGCTGGATCGGCCGTTCCTGGTGTTCCTCCAGGGTGGGCCGGGGCAGGAGGCGCCGAGGCCCACGAGCCGGCCAGGATCGCCGCCGTGGCTGGCCCGGGCGCTGCGTGACTACCGGGTGCTGATGCTCGACCAGCGCGGCACCGGGCGGTCCACGCCGTACGGCGTTGGGGTGCGTGGCACTGGTGGAGTCGATGCCGCGGGTGGGCTTGGTGGCACAGCGGGCGGTGAGGCGAGTGTGGGGGCCGGCGACGCGGCATCCGAGGCGCGGTACCTCACCCACTTCCGCGCCGACGCGATCGTGCGTGACGCCGAGTGCTTCCGCGAGCACCTGGGGGTGGCGCAGTGGAGCGTGCTGGGGCAGTCGTTCGGTGGGTTCTGCACGCTGCACTACCTGAGCGCGTTCCCCGGGTCGCTGCGCGAGGCGTTCTTCACCGGGGGTCTGCCGCCGGTGGGGTTGCCCGTCGACGACATCTACGCGACGACGTACGGCATCGTGCGGCGGCTGAACGCCGAGCACCACCGGCGCTTCCCGGGCGACGAGGAACTGTTGCGGCGGGCGATGGCGCTGTGTGACGCGGGGGAGGTGCTCCTGCCCGGTGGTGCGCCGGTGTCGAGTCGGCTGCTGCGCTCGATCGGTGGCCGGCTCGGGGCGGACGGCGGGTCCGAGGAGATCCACTACCTGCTCGAGCGGGACCCCCGCTCGCCGGCGTTCGGGCACGACCTTGCCGGGCTCTTGCCGTTCAACGGACGGGCCCCGCTGTATGCCGTGCTCCACGAGTCGAGCTACGCCGACGGGGGAGTCACCGACTGGTCTGCTCAGCGGGTGGCGCCCGATGACTTCGTCGGTGACTCGACGCTGCTCACCGCCGAGCACCTGTTCCCGTGGCACTTCGAGGACCACCCGGAGCTGGTGCCGTATGCGCAGGTGGCGGACGTGCTGGCCGGGCACGAGTGGCCGCGGTTGTTCGACGCGGATGTGCTGTCGGCGGTGGATGTGCCGTGTGCGGCAGCCATCTACGTCAATGACGCCTTCGTCGACGTCGGGTACTCGCAGCAGACGGCGGACCTGTTGCCCGGGATGCGTCGGTGGGTCACCGACGAGTACCACCACAACGGGTTGCGCACCGACGGTGGGCGGATCCTCGACCGGCTGATCGGGTTGGCCCGCGGGAGCCTGTGACCCAGGGACGCGGGCCATGCACGAGGTGAGGCGGGGCGCCGACGGTGCGGACGGCATCCCAGGTTGTCCCAAGGCGCCCACCCGTTGGGCTGACGTCTGCGCCAGACCCGAACCTGCGCGGCAGCCGCGCATCACGGGGAATGATGGCGCGCATGCGACGACACCCGGCAGCGCGCGCGTGACCACAGGCGATGAGGCTCACGAGCGGCGCACGCGTGCCCTGCTCGCCCAGCTCGGAACGGCGATGATCGCGGCCGGCCAGCCGGTGCAGGAGATCGAGGAGGAGCTCGTCGAGCTCGGGGGAGTGCTCGGGTACCCGGACGTGCAGCTCGCCGTCGGGCCGACCGGTTTGCAGGTGACCCTGACCGAGGGCGGCGCGTCGACGAACCGGTCAGCGCCGCGGGGTCTGCAGCTGCACCAAGCGGCGAGCGTGCGGCGGATCCGCTACCAGCTGGTGCGCGGCGAGCTCGGCCCCGAGCAGGCGCGCGAGCAGCTGACGGCCGCGACCCGGCGACCGGTCGGGCACCCGTGGTGGGTGGTGGCGCTGGCCTGGCCGGTGCTCGCGGTCGGGATCGCGCTGATCCTGCAACCCGGGTGGGCCAACGTCGCCGCGGCCGGGATCGGGGCCGTGATCGTCTACGGGTTGATGCAGCTGGCGGGTCGGTACCAGGTCGTCACGGCGCTGCTGCCGACGCTGGCGGCGTTCCTCGTCTCGCTCGTGGTGTTCGGTGCGGCCAACGCCGGGCTCCTCGAGGGTCCGCTGCGCACGGTGCTGCCTCCGCTGGCGGTGCTGCTGCCCGGGGCGCTCGTCGTCAACGGGATGTCCGAGCTGGCCGCCGGGCACATGCAGGCAGGGTCGGCGCGGCTGACGTACGGGTTGGTGCAGCTGGGCCTGTTCGCGCTCGGGCTGCTCATGGCGACGACCCTGTTGAGGGTGCCGACGTCGGCTCTGGCGAACATCCGGGTTGACGAGATCGGCTGGGGCGGCGCCGTCGTGGGGCTGCTGCTGATCGGGCTCAGCATCTGCCTGATGGAGGGGGTGCCACTGCGGATGCAGGGGTGGGTGGTGCTCGTGCTCGCGCTGGCGTTCAGCGCGCAGGTGGCTGGGCAGGCGCTGGGGTCGGTGGCCCTGGGCGGGTTCCTCGGGGCGATCGCGGCGAGCCTGGGTGCGAGTGTGGTGGAGATGCGGCGGCCACAACTGGCGCGGCTCGTGTTGTTCCTGCCGGCGTTCTGGCTGCTCGTGCCGGGGAGCCTGGGGCTGGTGGGTGTCATGGAACTGGCCGCTGGGCGCCAGTCGGCCACGGACGTCGCGCTCAGCGTGCTCGGCGTCGCCATCGCGATCGCTCTGGGGCTGCTCGTGGGGTCGTCGCTGGGGCGGTCTCTGCGTGGGCGATTGGCTGTTGATCTGGCACCTGCCTGAGGTCGGTTGGAGGGGTTTTCCACAGGTGGTGCTGCTCGGGTGGCGAGATCTGTGCTGATCGCTACCGTTGTGGCAGCGGGTCGACATCGGGGGCGGCCGGGGAAGGACGTTTCGTGGCTGCTCTTCGTGTCGGTCGTGGTCGGATGCCGTGGGCCCCTCTTGGCTCGTCGCGTCGACGGATGTCGTTTGCGGCGTTCGTCGTGGCGGGTGCCGTGGCGCTGGGCGGGTGCACGGGGGAGTCGGATCCCGACCCGAGCCCAAGCGCCGGCTCGGCGTCGGCGACGTCGAGTGCATCCCCGTCCGTGACGCCCTCGCCGTCGCCGTCGGTGACTGCGTCGGGGCCGGAGATCCCCGCGGCCGCGCGGGAACAGACCGAAGCCGGCGCAATCGCATACGCCAAGTTCTTCTTCGACCAGTTCAACATTGCGTGGACCGAGCCCCGCGCCGGACTGATCGCGTCCCTTAGCGATCCCGAATGTGACTTCTGTTCAGCTAGCGAATCCGATGCTGGTTACCTCGTGAAGGAGCGCCAGCGCTATCAGACCGACCCTTCGGAGCTGCTCGAGGTGGAGCCGATTTCTGGGGCGCCAGAGGGCCAGCAGTACCTCGCTATCAGGCTCGAACAGAAGAACGCGCGGATCGTCGACGAGGCAGGCGCTGTTGTCAGCTCGGATGAGCGGCTGGTGGTTGACCGCTACATGGCTCTCGTCTGGTCCGACGGTCGATGGCTCACGCTTGAAGTTGAGAAGACTGAGTGACCATGAGATTCAGTGGCCTCATCCTTGCGGCTGGTACGAGTCTCTCGCTGGTGCTCCCTGTGCATCATGGCGGTCCGCACGGAATCGCTGGAAATGCTGGCGAGGCTGGCTCGGAGTTGACCCTGCTCAGCAGCCAGACTCTGCGTGGCTGGTCCGAGCAGGCGCTCTTGCAGGCGGATACCGGCCCGTGGTTCGAGTACGACTCCGTGTCGGTGTGTGGTGGGCATCCTGATCGGCCTGGGTCGGACACCATGTGCCTGCGTGCCGTGGTCATGTGTCAGAGCGGTGTGAATGGCGACGGGCCGGCGGTGGCGATCTTCCGGCGGGAACTGGAACGCAACCGTCAGCCGATGCCTGGTGCCGCTGGGCGGTGGGCTTCAGTTGGGTTCACGTGTTTCCCAGCGTTGGTGCCGGGGGCGAGGAACACGTTGACGATGGCGATGATCCGGGAGGCGTTCCACGACACCGACTTCACGGTGCCGACGGTGAACATCCAGCCCGAGGGTGACCTGACCCTGGTGAACCTGCCGACGTTCTTCGAGGCGAGGTTCCCCGAGAGCGGGTATGGCCCCGGCGAGATCGACGAGGTGGATCCTGCGCGGATGCTGGGACACCGGGTCGAGGTGCGCCCCGTGCTGAAGTCGATCACCTACCACCTGGGCGACCAGACACTCGGCCCGACGACGTCGTTGGGTGGGCCGTACCCGAACGGTGACGTGCGGGCGACGTACGCCCGGCCGGGCACGCATGAGGTGCGTGCCGACATCGTCTACACGGGGCAGTTCCGGGTGGGTGGCAGTGACTGGTTCGACATCCCGGGCGAGGTCGACCTGACCGGCACCACGGTGACGTTGACCGTGGCCGAGGCGAAGTCCCGCCTTGTCACCAACTAGCGTCCGCCCTGTCAGCACCCTGACGTCCTCCTCGCCACCAGGTAGGGGCCGCTGGGTCACCACCTGAGGGGGATCTGCCTTCCGTTCCCCAGGCCTGTCGGTGGTCGCTGCCACGATGGCACCGTGAGCGCCCACGGCATCCCCGATGACCCGCAGTTCGCGACCGAGTCCGAGCGCGAGGTGTGGACGCGCCTGAAGGCCGACGGCGCGTCCGACTGGACGCTGCTCGCCAACGTGCGCCTCACCGACGCCAAGAAGGACCACGAGCTGGACGTCATCGTGCTCATGCCGGACGTCGGCATCGTCGTCGTCGAGGTCAAGGGCGGAGACCTGCGGATGGAGGAGGGCGAGTGGGTCGTCGGCCACGGCAAGGGCCGCCGCGTGGTGCACCCCGTCGACCAGGGGCGCGACGGCAAGTACGCCCTGCGCGCCTACATCGAGCGTGACCCGCGGTGGAGGGCGAGCAGCCGCACGAGGGTGCGGTTCGGCCACGCCATCGCCGCCCCGTATACCGACCTCGCCGACGACTTCGCCACCCCCGACTGTCCGCGCTGGATGATCAGCGGCCGACGTGACCAGCCCGACCTCGCCGGCCGCCTGCACGACATCGCGTCCCGGCAGGAGAGCGGGCACCGCGTGCCCACTCACGACGACTGCGACCTCATCGTCGAGATCCTCAAGGGCCGCAACCTTCCCCAGCGCACCTTGCTCGCCGAGGCCGACGAGCGCGAGTCACGCGCCGACCGGCTGACGATCGAACAGGCGACGATCCTGGGCGTGACCCGGCTGATCCACCGCGTCGACGTGCGCGGCGGCGCCGGCAGCGGCAAGACGGTCCTGGCCCTCACCCAGGCCAAGGAGCTCACCCACGGCCGACACGGCCAGCCCGCGCAGCGGGTCGCGCTCCTGTGCTACTCGGTGGGTCTGGCGAGCTGGTTCAAGCGCTACATGGACACCGTCGACCGCCGGCACCGCCCCGCCTTCGTGGGCACCTTCGAGGACCTCGCCGCCTATCTCGGGGTGAGCGAGTTCGGCGGGCGTGACGACACCGACTTCTGGGAGAACCGGCTGCCTGCGCAGATGGCAGAGCGGGCGGGGGACCTGCCTGACGGCAAGCGGTTCGACGCCGTCGTCGTCGACGAGGGTCAGGACTTCGCCGACGGCTGGTGGACGCCGATCATGCGCTGCCAGCGCGACGAGCTCGACGGCGGCGTCTACGTCTACAGCGACGAGAACCAGCGGGTCTTCGCGCGCTTCGGCAGGCCCCCGGTCCCGCTGGTGCCGCTCGTGCTCGACCACAACCTGCGCAACACCCGCCAGATCACCGAGACCTTCCTGCCGCTCGCGCCGATGCGCATGTACGCGCGCGGGGGAGAAGGGCCCGAGGTCACCTACGTCGAAGCCAGCGCTGACGATGCCCTCGACGCCGCCGACGACCAGATCGACCCGCTGCTCGAGGACGGCTGGCGCCCGGAGGACGTCGCCCTGCTCACCACCGGCGACCGCCACCCCGAACAGGTCTCGCTCCAGGAGTCCGAGGGTCAGCTCGGCTACTGGCGCACCTTCTGGGACAAGGACTGCGTCTTCTACGGCCACGTGCTCGGCTGCAAGGGTCTGGAGCGCAAGGTCGTCGTGCTCTGCGTCAACGAGAGCACCCCGCGCGAACGGGCCCGCGAACGGCTCTACGTCGGGCTCTCGCGGGCCACCGACAAGCTCGTCGTCGTCGGCCCGCGCGACGTCATCCTCGAGATGGGTGGACCAGCCGTGGCACGCAGGCTCGGGATCAGCTGACCAGACGTATCAGCCGAGGTGTGAACGACTCCTTCGCCGTGTCACGCCACCGATGCGGTCAGCGATGTGGCCGCGGTGGCGGTGTGACGGGGTTGAGGTTCTCACTCGAAAGGTCCGCTGATGCGTCCGCACATCTCCACCGGCTCCGTCCGGCTCCGTCCGCCTCCTGCTCGTCCCTGCCGTTCTGGTCGCGCTCGCTGGCTGCGGCGACGCAGAGCCTGCCGACCCGGCAGCGACCGCCACTGACGCACCACCCCCGTCCGCGTCTCCAGCCACTGCGGCCACTCCAGCCACCCCCGCGGATAAGCCCACGTCGAGCACCCCCTTGGCCCCGCCGTGCCGTCCCCGTCCGACATTCCGTCCGTCAAGGCCTACGGCGAAGCATCACCCGAGTGCGCCGGCATGTCGGCCGCCCTCATGGGCGCGACGAGGATCGGTGGGCTGGCCGACCAGGGCAAGGTCACCCAGGGCGACGTCGAGGCTGCCTACACGGACCCGTTGCTCAACGACATCCCCGTCGACGCCGTGCCGATCCTCGCCGACATGAAGACGGCCAGCATGTCGCTCGTCGGGCTGGATGCCGCTGCGGCCCAGGCGCAGCTCGGCACCTTCCAGAGCGCCCTGAGCAACCTCGTCGCGACCGCGGAGGCCGTCTGCTCCTGAGGCTCGCGTTCGACCACGACACGATCATCGCCGTCGGCGTGGAGCGAACCGGGCGCGGTTCGACCTCGGGTCAGCGCACCGAGGTGAGCGGGCGTGCGCCAGCGCGGTCCTTGTCCCACAGCAGGAACGCCGCGGCGTGGCGCGTGTCGGTGAACCCGTCACCGACGAGCTCGAGCAGCAGGTCGTTGGACCAGACCGCGAGCCGGCCGATCTGCATGGCGGTCGCGTCGTGCTTGGCAGGCAGGTGGAGGCCGAACACGGACTCGGTGATCTCGCGCTTGCCGGTGCCCTCGGCGGTGTAGGTGAACAGCGGCAAGAAGCGCTCGGGGTACACGACGCACAGAACCTTGGTGAGCAACGGCTCCTTGAAGCCGGGCATCGCCGTGTCCACGTCCTCCTCGATGAGGTGGGTGAGGCGGTCCTCGAGGGGGATGTCGTCAGGCCCGCGCAGGAGGTAGTCGATCGACTCGCGGGTGCGCTCGGCGGCCTCGTCGGCTCCGAGCTTGTTCCACGCCCGGCTGTAGATCGACGCGGTGCCCGTCTCGCCACCGATCGAGCTCGTGGCGAAGTCCTTGAGGTCCTGCGGGTCGCAGGTTGCCAGGACCTCGGCGGAGAACAGGTGCTGGAAGCGGGCCCGGTGCTCGTCGACCTCGGGGGTCGGCAGTGGCTCGTTCTTGAGGAACTGGCGCTTGAGCCGCACGACGCGGGCCGCCCGCTCGGGGCTGAGCATCGGCGCGGTCGCGAACCGGCCCCTGGCCATCTCGAACGGGGAGCGGTCCGAGGTGGACCGCGTGGGGGCAACGCTCGCACCCCAGGTGTGCTCGCACTCGCCGCAGCGGAAGGTGCGGGTGCCGTCGGCGGCGTCAGCGCCCAGGTGGATGTCGTTGTCCGAGAGGCAACTGGGGCAGGAGATGATCGCCATGGGGTGGCTTCCTTCGGGTCGGTACAGCGGGGGACCCGTCGGTCGAGCGCCGGTGCAGCAGTGGTGCCGGGGTGGTGCAGTGGTGGTCCAGAGGCGGTACGGGGTGGCTCAGGTGGTGCAGAGCAGTGCCCTCCCACGGTAACAGCGTGGGAGGGCACCGGGTGTCTGCCTTTGGCGGGCCCTGGGCGGTCAGGCGACGGCCCGCGCCTCCGGACGTGGTGTCGCCCGTCTGGCCGACCGCCTCGCCTCGGATCGCGTACGCGCCTCGTGGGCCAGGGCGATGAGCGCGAACCCGACGACGAAGACCCCCAGCGTCGTGACGCCGTAGGAGAGGGGGAACTCGCCCGGACGGAAGGCCGAGCTGTCGAGCAGGAGGTAGAGCGTCTGGAAGACGAACGCCCACAGGTACGCCACGGCATACGTGGTGTTGGCGACGAGCCACGAGCGGGCGAACCATCCGAGTGGCAGGCAGAGCGCGATGGTGACGACGGCGATCACGGCACTCGACCTCAGTCCGTCACGGTGGCGTGGCCGCGCTGCGTGGAGAACATCAGCACGACGGACGCGATCGTGAGCAGCACCCCGACCGCCGCTGCGGCCTTGAGCCAGGCTGGCACGTCGACGAAGAACGCCGGCACCGCGGTGAGCGCCGTGATGATGATGGCCCCGGCGGCGACACGCAGCGCCCGGCGGTTTCCGGTGCGCCAGGCGATGACCACGGCAACGAGCCCGACGATGCCGAGCACCGTGCCGGCCCACAGCACGACGGCCGGCGGTCCGACCTCGCCCTCGGGGGCGGTGTCGCCGAAGGCGCTGAAGATGTTGCTGAGGCTGAGCAGCCCGGCGAGGGCGAGCCCCACCTTCGAGCGGGTGGTGCCCCGGGTCGGTGACGGGGCGGTGGTCATGGTTTTCATGGTGACTCCTCGGGTGCTGGTTGGCGAGGGTTTGAGCGTGCGCCGCGACCGTTCCCGACCGACAGGGATGCCGTGCCCGTTCACCTTCCCGGGTCGTCCCACTCACGTCTCGGTCATGTTCCTGCACAGTCCCGCCGATGGGGACTGCCCGTAGGCAGGAGTTCCCGGGTCAGGACGGGTCCGTCGCCGCCATCATGGTGAGGTGACCGCGCTGCGCATCGTCGTCGTCGACGACCACCCCGTCGTGCGGGGAGGGCTGCGGGCGCTCATCGGCACCCTCGACGGCCTCGAGGTCGTCGGAGAGGCCGACGACGGTGAGTCCGCGGTGCGCGAGGTGCAGCTGCTGCGCCCCGACGTCGTCCTCATGGACGTCCGGATGCCGGGTGGCGACGGCATCGAGGCCACCCGGCGGATCCGCACGATCGTCCCGGACACCGCGGTGCTCGTGCTGACCATGCACGACGACGACGCCACCGTCTTCACGGCCATGCAGGCCGGCGCCCGCGGCTACCTGCTCAAGGGCGCCAGCCAGGACGAGATCGTCAGCGCCGTGCGCGGGGTCGTGGCCGGCCAGCTCGTCTTCGGCCCGGGTGTCGCCAGCCGGGTGCTCGCGTACTTCACGGCCGGCGCGCCCCACCAACCCCCGGACGCCCAGACCGCTCCGGAACCCTTCCCCGAGCTCACGACCCGCGAACGGGAGGTGCTCGACCTGCTCGCCTCGGGTCGGCGCACGGCCGCCATCGCCCAGGCCCTGTACGTCTCGCCCAAGACGGTGAGCAACCACCTGACGAGCATCTTCGCCAAGCTCGAGGTCGCCGACCGCGCGGCCGCGATGATCAGGGCCCGCGAGGAGGGCCTGGGCCAGGGGAGCGGGCAGTGAGCTCGACGTCCGTCGCGCTGGCGGTGGCCGTGCTCGGGCTGGTCTGGGCCGCGAGCGGGCTCGCGATGGCCCTGCTCAGTCGGTCGACGGTCTCCGCGATCGCCCTCACGGCGGCCGGCGCGGGCACGCTCGCCGCGACGATCACGCAGGCGACGATCACCCAAGCGACGACAACAGGGGCGAGCGGCACCCCGGGGCTCACCCGCTTCCTCCTCGTCGCCAGCTGGGCGCTCGCCATGCCGCTCGCGGTCACGGCCTACCCCGCGTTGCAGTGGAGGCACCCCGTGGATGCCGTCGCCCTCACCACGGTGTTGGGCGCCGGCATCCTCGCGACGCTCCAGCCCCAGTCGCAGCCAGTGCTCGACGCCACCGGCGTCGTGCTCGGGTCGGTTCTCGTCGCGCACACGTGGTGGCGCCTCGAGCGCGCCCACAGCAGGGCGCGGTCAGCACTCGCATGGCTGGCGGCCGTCGGCACCGGGGCCGCACTGATCGGTCTGGTCGTCGGGTTCCTCACACCCACGCCCGCCGGAGCCGTGATGGCGACCCTGATGGTGGCGCTCCTCGGCCCGGCGATGCTCGTCGGCGCGACCCGTCCCGACGTCCTCGACGTGCGCGTGGTCGTCGTCCAGCTCGTCGTCGTCGCCGCGGTGCTGATCGGCTACATCGCCCTGTTCACCCTGCTGGCCTCGCTGCTCGAGGTGATCCTCGGCCGCCCCGCCGCGGTCGCCGAGCTCGCCGTCGCCGGTGCCCTTGCCACGTTGCCCCTTCCCGCCCTGCGCACCGCCCTGCGTGGCGTCGTCGACGAGCTGTTGTTCGGCCTGCGCGCCGACCCGCTCGACGCCGCCACCCACGTCGCCGGCAGCGACGTCGGGGATCCGGTGTTCGCCCTGCGCGCCGTGCGCGAGGCACTCGACCTTCCGTATGCCGTGCTGCGGGTCGCGGGGGAGAGCGTCGCCTCGTCGGGTCGGTCGGCGACGAGCACCACGACGCTGCCGCTCACCCTCGGGGCGGACGTCGTCGGCGAGCTCGAGGTGGGCCTGCGCCCCGGAGAGGTCTCGCTGTCCGGCGACGACCGGAACGTGCTGGCCCTCGTGGCCCCGTTGCTCGCCCTCACCGCCCGCTCGGCTGCCCTGGCCGCAGCCCTGCAGGAGTCGCGGGAGCAGTCGATCACGGCGATCGAGGAGGAGCGCCGCCGCCTGCGCCGCGACCTGCACGACGGGCTCGGCCCACGCCTGTCCGGCATCGCCTTCACCGCTGACGCCGCACGAAACAGCGTGCGCACCGACCCCGACGCCGCCGAGGCCCTGCTCGCGCAGCTGCGCGCCGAGACGAGCACGGCCATCGACGAGATCCGCGGCCTCGTCTACGCCATGCGCCCGCCGGCGCTCGACGAACTGGGCCTGGTCAGCGCCATCAGACAGCAGGCCCTCGCGCTGCGCACGCCAGAGGGGACGCCGCTGCGACTCACCGTCCAGGCCCCGCCGACGCTGCCGCCCCTCACCGCCGCCGTGGAGGTCGCCGCGTACCGCATCGTCGTCGAGGCCCTGACCAACGCGGCCCGCCACAGCGGCAGCGACACCGTCACCGCTGCTCTGTCGGCGGATGCCGGGGCACTCACCATCGAGGTCCACGACCGGGGAGCGCCGAGGCGGGGCCGCTGGGAGGCCGGCGTCGGGATGTCGAGCATGCGCGAGCGCGCGGCCGAGATCGGCGGGTCGATCGAGGTCGGCCCGGGCGACACCGGGGGGCGGGTGCGGGCTCGGCTGCCCCTGTCGGTCTGACCCGTGCGACGGCATCCATCCGCTGTAGAAGGTTTTCCGAAGGTTGCCCTCCGTCGGCCTAGGTTGTGGCAGTGATCACACCGGACTCCGCGGCATCGACCCCCGCGGCATCGACCCACGCGGCCTCGACCCCCGAGGTCGCCACCCCCGAGCCCCGGCGGGTTCTGGTCACCGGAGCCACCGGCTACATCGGCAGTCGCCTCATCCCGCGCCTCCTGCGCGACGGCCACCACGTGAGGGCTGCGGTGACCAACCTGGAGCGGGCCCGCACGGCCTGGTGGGCCGACGACGTCGAGCTCGTCCGGATGGACGTCCTGGACTCCGCCACCGTCGAGGCGGCCGTCGAGGGCATGGACGCCGTCTACTACCTGATCCACGCCCTCAAGGGTGAGGACTTCACGACGACCGACCGGATCTCCGCGGAGAACATGGCCTGGGCCGTGGCCGCAGCGGGGGTCGAGCTGCTCGTCTACCTCAGCGGGCTGGTTCCGGACGTGCCCGAGAGCGAGCTGTCCGAGCACATCACCTCGCGCCTGGAGGTCGAGCGCATCCTCACCGGTGCGACGGCCGGCATCCGCGTGCTCACCCTGCGCGCCGCGATCGTCACGGGGTCCGGGTCGACGAGCTTCGAGGTGGTCCGCCAGATCAGTGAGCGGATGCCGGTGCACACGGTGCCGGCGTGGATGGACAGCCGCGTCCAACCGATCGCCGTGGTCGACGTCGTCGAAGCGCTCACGGGTGCGCTGTCGGTGGCGAGCGAATCGCGCTCGTACGACGTCGGTGGCCCGGAACGGATGCCGTACACGCAGCTTCTCGATCGCTACGCCCGTGCCGCCGGGCTCACCCGCCCCCAGGTCACGGTGCCGGGCCTGCCGACCGACGTCGTCGCCGTGCTCGCCGGGGCCATCACCGACGTCCCCGGATCGACGGTGCCGGCCCTCGTGGAGAGCCTGCACCACGACATGGTCTGCCACGACGTCGACTGGACCTACGACCTGCTGCCCGACGGCTACGAGCTCGTCGGGGTCGACGAGTCGTTCGCCCGGGCACTGCGCGAGCCCGACACCACCCTGCCGCCGGCGCAGTGCGACCCCCTGGGACCGATGCCCGGCGACCCGGCGTGGGCCGGGGGCTCGGGCACGACGACCGGGGGAGTCGGTGCCATCATGGCCGGGGCCCGGTCGGTCGTCTCGGGGCTGGCGGGTCGGATGCTCCCAGGCCGTGGCTAGGCTCGGCCCATGCTCTTCATCGGAATCATTCTCTTCGGCATGCTCGTCGGCGCGGCCGCCCAGCTCATCCTCGGACGCGGCGGGTCCGGCATCAACTGGCCGCTCGCCTTCGGCACCGGCATCGCGGGCTCGTTCGTCGGTGGGCTGCTTGCCAGCCTGCTCGCGGGTGACGGGTTCAACCTGCGGCCGAGCGGCATCATCGGCTCCATCATCGGCGCGATCATCGTGACCCTCGGGTACGACCGGCTCAAGGGCAGCAAGGCCTGATGAGGTTCCGCTACCTCGGCAACAGCGGCCTGAAGATCTCCGAGATCACCTACGGCAACTGGCTCACCCACGGCTCACAGGTCGAGAACGACATCGCCACGCAGTGCGTGCGCGCCGCGCTCGACCACGGCATCAGCACCTTCGACACCGCCGACGTCTACGCCAACACCAAGGCCGAGAGCGTCCTCGGTGAGGCGCTCAAGGGCGAGCGGCGCGAGAGCCTGGAGATCTTCACCAAGGTGTACTGGCCCACCGGCCCCGGCGGGAAGAACGACACCGGCCTGTCGCGCAAGCACATCATGGAGTCGATCAACGGCTCGCTGACCCGCCTGCAGACCGACTACGTCGACCTCTACCAGGCCCACCGCTTCGACACCGAGACCCCGCTCGAGGAGACGATGACGGCCTTCGCCGACATCGTTCGCCAGGGCAAGGCTCTCTACATCGGGGTCAGCGAGTGGACCGCCGAGCAGATCCGGGCCGGGCACGCCCTGGCCAAGGAGCTCAACATCCAGCTCATCTCGAGCCAGCCGCAGTACTCGATGCTGTGGCGGGTCATCGAGGGTGAGGTGGTGCCCACGAGCGAGGAGCTCGGCATCAGCCAAATCGTGTGGAGCCCCATCGCTCAGGGTGTGCTGACCGGCAAGTACGTGCCGGGGCAGGCCCCGCCGCAGGGCTCGCGCGCTGCCGACGACAAGGGCGGCGCCGACATGATCAAGCGCTTCATGAACGACGACGTCCTCACCCGGGTGCAGGCCCTCAAGCCCGTCGCCGACGAGGCCGGCCTGACCATGGCCCAGCTCGCCGTCGCGTGGGTGCTGCAGAACCGCAACGTCGCGGCCGCTCTGGTCGGGGCGTCCCGCCCGGAGCAGGTGGGCGAGAACGTCAAGGCGTCCGGGGTGACCCTCGAGCCCGAGCTCATGGCGCGCATCGACGAGGTGCTCGGCGACGTGGTGCAGCGTGACCCGGCCCTGACCGCGGCGAACGCCCCGAAGGGTCGCGTCGCCTGAGCGACCTCCCGCCCTACCCCCCGACGGCCCGGCACACCCTCCACGTGGTGCCGGGCCGTCGGCGTCGGGCGTCAGGCCGCGAAGGTCCGTTCGACACCTCGCGGCGTCAGGGTGCGAGGGTCTGCTCGATCGCCTCGCGCAGCGTCGTCGGCGGTCGCCCGATGAGCCGCTCGAGGTCGCCGGTGTTCACCTCCAGCTCGCCGCGGCCGATGCCCTCGTCGGCGCTCGCGAGCACCTGCGCGTAGCCCTGCGGCAGGCCGGCCCCGACGAGGATCGCGGTGAGCTCCTCGGCGGACACCTCGGTGGCGGTCACCTCCCGCCCCGAGACCGAGGCCACGGTGGCGGCGAGCTCCGCGAGGGTGAACGACGGCCCGCCGAGCTCGAGGACCTGACCGGCCGAGTCGTCGGCGAGCAGCGCGACAGCGGCGGCGTCGGCGTAGTCGGCGCGCGTGGCGGCGCTGATCCGCCCGCCCCGAGTGGCCCCGACGACGCCGTGCTCGAGGTGGGTGGGCACCTGCGAGAGGTAGTTCTCCAGGTACCAGCTGTTGCGCAGGAAGGTGAACGGGATGCCGGACTCGCGGATGACTCGCTCGGTCTCGCGGTGCTCGGTGGCCAGCGCCATCTGCGCGGTGTCGGCGTGGGAGATGCTCGTGTAGAGCAGCTGCCCGACGCCGGCAGCCTTCGCAGCATCGACGACGGCGGTGTGCTGCGGCAGGCGCTGCCCGACCTCGGAGCCGGAGATGAGCAGCACGCGGTCGGCGCCCTGGAACGCGGCTGCCAGCGACGCGGCATCCGCGTAGTCGGTGACGGCGGTGCGCACCCCCGACGTGGCGAGCTCGGCGAGACGGGCCTCGTCGCGGCCGGTGGCGACGACGTCGGTGGGGGAGGCGCCGCGGCGCAGGAGGGACTCGACGACGAGGCGGCCGAGCTGGCCGGTGGCTCCGGTGACGACGATGGTCATGGGTGGTCCTCTTTCAGCAGTGGTGCGCGGGTGGTGCGCGCGTGGTCGTCCGGGCCAACCGGCGGGGGAGCCAGGTACTTCCCCATGGTTAGTACGCACTTTGAAGTAAGGTACGCACGTGCAGGTAACCCAGCAGGTCAGCGGATCGGTCGCCGTGGACGGGCGACGGATGCCGGTCGCGCCCGAGGTGTTCCCGGCCGCCTGTCCCAGCCGGGTCGTCCTCGACCACGTCACGAGCAAGTGGGGCGTCCTCGTGCTCGTCGCGCTCGCCGACGGGTCGCAGCGCTGGAGCGAGCTGCGCCGCCGGGCCGAGGGGATCAGCGAGAAGATGCTCGCCCAGACCCTGCGCACGCTCGAGGCCGACGGCTTCGTGCACCGCGCCGCGCAGCCGGTCATCCCGCCCCGGGTCGACTACAGCCTGACGCCGCGGGGCGAGGAGCTCGTCGCGCACCTGCTGCCGCTGTTCGGGTGGGTCGTCGCGCACGCCGACGAGATCGTGGCCCAGCGGGGCTGACCAGGGGCGCGGCCCACGCGAGCAGCCGACCCACGCGGGCGCCGTGGCTGCGTGGGTCGGTGTGCCCTTGCGGCACCGGGGCCTCTGCCCGGTGACGCAGAGACCCCTGGTGAGACAAAGGCCCTGTCCAACCCTGAAACTGCTCCGCTCGCAACGGTTGTCAGGGTGGACCGTGTGTGGTTCTCTGGTGAGAGCGCTCTCTCATCGGCGAGTGGGCCCGCGGAGGAGAGGCCTGCCCATGAAGAGTCCAGACCCCCGACCCGCGTGGCTCCCCGCCGGAGCCCGACGGAGAACGCGCGCCACGGCATCCGCTCGGGCCACGGCATCCGTCGTCGCCATCGGCGCACTCACCCTGACCGCGGCCGTCAGCACCACCACCGCGGCGGCGGCGACCAGTGCGGCACCCGCAGCGTCCACGGCATCCGCCGCGTCTGTGTCCTCCATCGCCGCCCTGCCCGCGGCGGCGACCCAGACCGGTGGATCCGTGACGGCGGCACGACCTACTGCGTGGCGCTGAACAACTTCTGGCGCACGATGTCCAACCTCACGATCAACGTCAACGGCGCGGGCCAGGACGGATGCCGGGCGTCGGCGAACTTCTGGGCCGTGAGCCAGGCGGTCTCCCTGCGACGGGTCGAGGTCACCGGCGGCAACCTCTCGCTGATGGACTACTGCACCGCGGGCCCGCAGTTCGCGAGCGGCGGCTTCATCGCCGACTCCAAGGCATCCTTCGTCATCAACGGCTCGCAGCAGCAGTGGCTGACCCGCAACAGCGAGGTCGGCGGCTGGAGCAACGGCGTGTGGAACCAGGTGTTCGCGGGTGTCGAGGGCGCCCCGAGCGACGCCAACTTCCCGACCGAGCCGTACACAACGCTGGAGACCACCCCGCTCAGCCGCGAGAAGCCGTGGCTGTGGGTGGGCGACAGCGGCGCCTGGAAGGTGCGCGTCCCCGCTGCCGCGGCCGAGACCCGCGGTACCACGTGGGGCGACGGGCTGACGGCCGGTCGCACCCTGGACCTCTCCGAGTTCCACATCGCCAAGCCCGGTGACTCGGTGCAGTCGATCAACAGCCAGCTCGCCCGCGGCAAGAACCTGATTCTCACCCCCGGTGTCTACGACATCAACCGCAGCATCGACATCAAGCGCCCCGGCACCGTCGTGCTCGGCATGGGCCACGCGACGCTGACCGCCGTCAACGGAGCGACGCCCATCACGGTGTCCGACCGGGCGGGCATCGTCGTCGCCGGGGTCACCATCGATGCCGGGCTGAAGAACTCGAAGGTCCTCATGCAGGTCGGCGCAGACCGGCCCCGCAACCCGGCTCAGGGTTCGACCTTGGCCAACCCCGTGACGCTCAGCGACGTGTACTTCCGCGTCGGTGGACCACACATCGGCAAGGCCGACGTGTCGCTGCAGATCGACGCCGACAACGTGCTCGTCGACCACACCTGGGTGTGGCGCGCCGACCACGGCGTCGAGGGCTTCACCGGCCCCAACGAGGGCGACTCGCAGCGCTGGGCGACCAACACCGGCCGCAACGGGCTCATCGTCAACGGCGACGACGTCACGGCGACCGGGCTGTTCGTCGAGCACTACCAAGAGCACAACACCATCTGGAACGGTGAGCGCGGACGCGTGGTGCTTTACCAGAACGAGCTGCCCTACGACCCGCCGAGCCAGGCCGACTGGACCCAGCCCGACGGCACCCTGGGCTACCCCGGGTACAAGGTCTCTGACGACGTGACCACCCACCAGTTGTGGGGTGGCGGGTCCTACGTGTTCAACCGCAACGACCCGAGCATCGTTACCGAGAACGGCTTCGAGGTTCCGGACGCTCCCGGGGTGAAGATGACGCACCTGCTCACGGTCAACCTCGACGCGGGCACCATCCGCCACGTCGTCAACGGCGTGGGTGAGCAGGTGGATGCGACGAGGTCCGGCCTGCCGGCCTACGTCACCACCTACCCCTGACGGACCCACCGCTCTCGGGCGGTGGGTGGCGGATGCCGTCCGCGCACGTCGCGGTCGTCCTGCGACAGTCCGCGGACGGCATCCGCCGGGAGGGATCAGGAGCGCTCGCCCTTCGAGGCGATCCGCTCACCGGCCCCCTCGTCGAGCTCATCGGGCTCGTCGAGGGCCTCGACCTCGTCCTCGGTGGGGAAGGGGTTGGCCGGGTCGACTCCGGCGGCGCGGGCGGCCCGGGCCGCCTTGACCCCGGCGGCGATCGAGTGCCACACGTGGTCGGGGCCGAGGGTCTCCAGGAAGCCGGACTTCGAGAGCACGTCACGCACGTTGCCGAAGACCCGCACGAGGTAGAGGTCCGTGCCCTCCGCGCGCAGCCGGGTGAGTAGCCCGTCGAGCCGCTCGGCGGTCGTCGTGTCCATCTGATTGGTGGCCTCGAGGTCGAGCACTACGGCGTAGAGCGGCTGTCGGGCCCGGGTGGCCATCTCGATGTGACCGACGACGGAGGTCGCGTTGGCCCAGAAGAGCGGCCCGTCCGGACGAAGCACCGTGACCCCGCGGTACGTGCGGCGGCTTGAGTCGTTGGCGACAGATCCCCAGGCGGCCTTCTCGCCCTCGACCCGGCCCATCTCGTCGATGCCCACCTGCATCGAGCGGTAGACCAGCCCGAGCAGCGACTGGGCGATGGCGAGGAGCAGGCCGTTGAGGGGGCCGAGGAAGAGCACCCCGCCGAAGGCGACGACGGCCGCCACGAAGTCGTTGCGGCGCACCGCGGCGTAGCGGCGGAAGGTCGACGGGCTCACCAGGCCCCACACGGCGTGGATGACGATGGCTGACAGCACGGCTCGTGGCAGGTCGGCGAGCAGCCCGGCGGCGAAGGCGACGAAGAGCAGGACGATCAGGGCGGCGGCGACGCCGCTGACCTGGGTGAAGGCGCCGGCGCGGGCGTTGGCGGCCGTCTTCGACAGGGACCCGCCGACCCCCATGCCGCCGAAGATGCCGGAGGCCAGGTTGGCGGCCCCGTGCCCGACGAACTCGCGGTTGTCGCTCTCGGGGTCGATGGCCCCGGTCGGGGCGAACGTGCGCACCGCAGCCAGCCCCTCGGCGATCCCGACGGCGGCGATGGCGATGCCGCCGGTGATGATGCCGCTCCACAGCTGCACGTCGACGACCGGGATGGACGGCAGGGGCAGGCCTGTCGGCACCTCACCGACGACCCGTACGCCTCTGGCGGCGAGGTCGGCGGTGGTCGACACGGCGATCCCGCCGACGAGGACGATGAGCGACCACGGCGCCCGGGGCAGCAGTCGCGACCCCACGAACAGCACGGCGAGGGCACCCGCGCCGACGGCGAGGGTGATGCCGTGGAAGTCGCCGAGGTTGCGCACCGTCTCGTCGATGCGCTGGAAGATGCCGCCGCTCGGGGCGCTCACTCCCGCCAGGGCGGGGATCTCACCGATGACGATGAGCACGACGAGGCCGGCGACGAAACCGGTGACGATGGGCTCGCTGAGGAACTGGGCCACCCATCCCAGCCGGAGCAACCCCACGGCGACGAGCACGGCCCCGGCGGTGAGCGCGAGGATGGCCGTGAGGGTGATGGCCAGCTCTTGGTTGCCGCCGGAGAGGGCGCCGACGATCGATCCCGAGAGCACCGAGACCGTGGACACCGGCCCGACGAACAGCAGCCTCGAGGAGCCGAACAGCGCGTAGGCGAGCAGGGCCGGGGGCAGGGTGTAGAGCCCCACCTGCACCGGAACTCCTGCGACGACGGCGTACCCCAGGGATTGTGGGACGGCGAGGGCGGCGACGAGCAGCCCGGCCAGGACGTCCTGGGGCAGGTGTCGACCGGAGTAGTTGCGCAGCAGGCGAAGGCCGATGGGCAGGGTCGGCGTGGGCACGTGCACGGGGGACAGTCTGCACCTGTGGTCGTGAGCGCGCAGCCCCCACAGATCAGTGTGCAGCAGGTCGGTGGACGGGCGTGGGCGCGCGTCGTGGCGAGGGGCTGTCAGTGCCTCGTCCTAGGGTCGGGGGCATAGAGCAGCACATCAGGGCACGGGCCACGCAGGGACGGTGCAGGGAACACCGCGGGGAACGACCGGTCGCGAGAGGAGGGCTGATGGAGATCACCAGGGCACTGGCCACGGGTCGCCGACTGCTGCGCGAACACGGACTCGACGACTGGACGATCGTCGCCGACCGCGCCAAGACCCGGGCCGGGGTGTGCCGCTACTCCCGGCGCGAGATCGGTATCAGCGGCCCCTTGACCGCGCTGCACGACGAGAGCGAGGTGCTCGACACGATCCTGCACGAGATCGCCCACGCCCTCGTCGGGCCCCGGCACGGTCATGATGCCGTGTGGCAGGCCAAGGCTCGCGAGATCGGTTCCAGCGGGCGGCAGTACGTCTCGCCCGAGGCCCCTCGCGTGCCCAAGGACTGGGTCGGTCGCTGCCCGGCGGGTCACGAGAAGTCTCGCCACCGAGGCCCGACCCGGTTGATGTCCTGCGGGCAGTGTTCGACGCGGTTCGACCCCCAGCACTTGTTCACCTGGACGTTCCGCGGCCGCCGGGTTCCTCTGCCCCCGTCGTACGCCGAGCAGCTGGCCGCGCTTGCTGAGACCGTGCGACCGACCGCTACGCGACGCCCGCCGGTCCACCTCGGTGACGTGGTGCACGTGCTGTCCGGGCCGTGGGGTGGGCGGTCCGGTGAGGTCGAGCACGTCGGCACGCTGCGCTGCCAGGTGCGGGTGGGCGACGACCTCGTGAGCCTTCCCCTCGAGCAGGTCCGCCTCGAGCCGGCGACGGCAGCCCGCTCGGTGTGACGGGTCTGAGGCATTCGGTGTGATGGGCTCGGCGAGAGGCACTCGGGGTGAGGCACTCGGCGTGAGGCACTCGGTGTGACGGCACGGCGTGAGCACTCTCACCCCGTGCGGACGTGCGGGCGACGCGGGTGGCGTGACAAACTGTACTCGTGAGTAACATCGCGCCACAGGTGCAGCAACTGTCCCTCGAGACCCCGAGTGGGGGCACGGGGCGCGCCCCGGGCGTGTCCGGGGCCACGGACACGGAGACGGCCGCGCCACAGGGGAGCGTCGCCGTGCGCGCCACCACCGACGGCGGCGACGAGTTCGCGAGCTGGCAGCCGCCGACCACCGACAACGAGCGGGCGTTCGTGCTCGCCGGTGGCGGAGCGACCGGCATCGCGTGGGAGGCCGGCGTCATCATGGGGCTGCGCGACGGCGGTGTCGACGTCCGCGAGGCCGACACGATGATCGGCACCTCAGCCGGGTCCATGGTCGCCGCCCACCTGCGGGTCGGCACCCAGGAGTCGCTCGCCTTCGCCCGGATCCGCGAGGGTGCCCAGATCGCCGAGATCGGTCGCCTCGGGCCGGCCGACGCCTCGAGGTACCTGCGCGCCCAGCTGTCGCTGGACAAGAAGCGTGGCCGCGCCCTGGTCGGGCAGGCGGCCCTCGCCGCCCGCACGACCACCGAGGAGGAGTGGCTGAAGGCCATCGGTCTCGGACTCGTCGGCAAGGAGTGGCCGGACAAGCGCCTCTTCATCACGGCTGTCGACGCGCAGACCGGAACCTCGGTCGTGTTCGACAACTCGAGCGGTGTCCCGCTCGAACGAGCCGTTGCCGCGAGTTGTGCCGTGCCCGGAGTGTTCCCGGCCGTCGAGGTCGGTGGCCGGCGCTACGTCGACGGCGGCCTGCGCACGGTCGCGAACGCCGACCTGGCCGCAGGGCACCGTCGCGTGCTCGCGCTGTCGCCCTACCCCGTGGCCTCGCACCTGCGCGACCTACCGGCCCGCCAGCTCCGCTCGCTGCGACCGGCATCGCGCACCCACCTCGTCGTCCCCGACGCCCGTGACCTGTGGGCGATGGGTGCCAACCCGCTCGACTTCAGCCGCGGCGCCGACACCTTCGAGACGGCTCGGGCCCACGGCCAGCGCATCGCCGACCGCGTCGGCGAGATGTGGCTCGCCTGACGGATGTATCACCGGGCCGCGTGAGCCCTCCTTGGTGCTGAGGTCGCGCACGGGCGTGACCGCGACCCCCCGGAGGTCTGCCATGGCTGCGCTCGACGTCATCCCGCTCATGAGGTTCCCGGCATCCTGGCCGGTGCCCGTCGTCGCCACCCTGGCGATGGCCGTCCTCGCGGGACTCGACCTGCTCGGCGCGATCGCCGCGAAGGAGTGGGCGGAGAAGCAGAGCATCGCCGCTATCGCCTTCGGCACGATCGCCTCGGTCGCCCTGTTCTGGTTCTACGCCTCGTCGCTGCAGTACGCCGAGCTCGCGGTCGTGACGATGGGCTGGATCGTGCTGCTCCAGGTCGGCATCGTCATCGTCGACCGGGTGCACTTCGGCACGGTGCTGGGCCCCGACAAGATCGGTGCGCTCATCATCATCCTGGTCGCGCAGGGCTACCTCGTCCTCGCCCCGAGCTCGACCTGACCCGGCACACCTGAGCCGGCGCACCCGGACCGCCACGACCGGATGCCGTCCGCCCCACCCGCGCGCTGAACCTCGCCGACCGCTACGCTCACCAGCGAGGAGGCGACGATGACGTCAGACAGCACCAGCCACGTGGGCAGCGCCCAGACCGCCGCACACATTGCCCAGGTGGAGCGTTACGCCGCGCACAACTACCACCCGTTGCCGGTGGTGCTCTCCCACGGGGAGGGTGCCTGGGTGACCGATGTCGACGGCAAGCGGTACCTCGACTGCCTCGCCGGGTACTCGGCACTGAACTTCGGCCACGGGCACCCGCGGCTGCTGGCGCGCGCCCACGACCAGCTCTCGCGGCTCACCCTCACGAGCCGGGCCTTCCACAACGACCAGCTCGGCCCGTTCTCCCAGGCCCTAGCCGAGCTGACCGGCAAGGACATGGTCCTGCCGATGAACACCGGCGCCGAGGCCGTCGAGACCGCCCTGAAGGTCAGCCGGCGCTGGGGGTACCGCGTCAAGGGGGTGCCCGAGGACCAGGCCAACATCATCGTCATGGAGGGCAACTTCCACGGCCGCACGACGACCATCATCAGCTTCTCCGACGACAAGGTCGCCCGCGACGAGTACGGGCCATACACCCCGGGCTTCCGCACGGTCACCTACGGCGACGTCGAGTCGCTGCGCCAGGCGGTCGACGAGTTCACCGTGGCGGTCCTCCTCGAGCCGATCCAGGGCGAGGGCGGCGTCGTCATCCCACCCGAGGGCTACCTGCGGGCCGTGCGCCAGATCTGCGACGAGGCCGGTGTGCTCATGCTCGCCGACGAGATCCAGTCGGGGCTCGCCCGCACCGGACGCACCTTCGCGTGTGAGCACGAGGACGTCGTTCCCGACATCTACGTGATGGGCAAGGCCCTCGGCGGTGGGCTCTACCCGGTCTCGGCCATCGCGACCAACCGCGAGATCCTCGAGGTCATCACCCCCGGGTCGCACGGCTCGACCTTCGGGGGCAACCCGCTCGCCGCCGCGATCGGCCACGAGGTCGTCACCATGCTCTCCGAGGGGGAGTTCCAGGCACGGGCCACCGAGCTCGGCAGCCTGCTCAGCGAGCTCCTCACCCCGCTCGTGCGCACGGGTCACGGAAACGGGCTGTCCGGCATCCGGGTCCGTGGGCTATGGGCCGGGCTGGACATCGAGCCCGGCGGTCCGAGTGGCCGCGAGGTCTCCGAGCGCCTCATGCGGCGCGGGGTGCTCGCCAAGGACACCCACGGGTCCACCATCCGCATCGCCCCGCCGCTGGTCATCACGGCTGACGAGGTCGGCATGCTCGTGGATGCCGTCGCGGACGCCCTCGAGCGTCCGTAGTCCTCAGTCCTGGCTGACGCAGACCTTGGCCCGCGCGGCGTTGCGGACGATCTCCTCGACGATCTCGGCGCGGCGCGGACCCGGCAGGTCGTGGGCCATGTCGGGGAACATCACCAGGCGTGAGCCCGGGATGGCCCGGGCGGTCGCGATACCACCGCTCGGCAGGACGAGCTGGTCGAGCAGGCCGTGGATGACCACGGTCGGCACGGTGATCGTGCGCAGCCCGGGGGTGCGGTCGGGGCTGGCCTGGATCGCGAGCAGCTGGCGAGCGGTGCCGAGCGGGTTGATGTCCCGGTCGATGGCCCGGCGGACCATGACGGCCATCTCGTCGGCGTCGTAGTGCGGCCCGGCGATGAGGCGGAAGCTCTCGACGCCGCGGCGCTCGGCCTCGTCCGGGTCGGTCGGGCGCGGCGTGGTCATGGTCATCGCCATGGTCGGCAGCAGCTTGGGGGCCACCGTCCCGTGCAGGCGCGAGCCCGTGTTCGACATGATCGAGCACAGGCTGAGCACGCGCGTCGGGTGGTCGATGGTCAGCTGCTGGGCGATCATCCCGCCCATGGACACACCGACCACGTGGGCGGCCTCGATGTCGAGGTGGTCGAGCAGCGCGACCGCGTCGCCGGCCATGTCGGCCAGGAGGTAGTCGGACTGGGCGTAGCGGCGGTGGGCGAAGGCCTTGAGCAGGTCTGCCCGCGTCGGTGCCGGACCTTGGGTCTTCGTTGACAGGCCGATGTCGCGGTTGTCCATCCGGATGACCCGGAAGCCGTTCTCGACGAGGCCGTCGATGATCGGGGTCGGCCACGCGACGAGCTGGGCGCCCAGCCCCATCACGAGGAGCATCGGGATGCCGTCGTCGGGGCCGTCGATCTCGAACTCGATGGTCACGTCGCCGAGCTGTGCACTGGTCATGTGGGGACCATACCCGCGGGTAGGCTGACACACGTGATCGCGCCGCTGACGTATGCCGTCGTGGGCCTGGCGGCCGTGCTGCTCGTCGTCTCGGGCTTCTACGCCGTCCGGGACCGGCTCATCGACGACCGGGTGCTGTTGCTCGCGGCCCTGCTGGAGATCGGCCTGATCGTCCAGCTCGTGCTCGGGCTCGTCGGGCTCGGGGAGGTCGAGGACTCCACGGACCGTGCGACGTTCGTGGCCTACCTGGTGTCGCTGCCCGTCATCCCGATCAGCACCGTGTTGCTGACGATCAAGGAGAAGACGGTCTGGGCCATGGGGTCCCTGGCCGTTGGCGCGTTCGCCGTCGCCGTGATGACGGCCCGCCTCCAGCAGATCTGGAACCTCAGTGCCTGAGGCGCGCTCCGCCGCTGATCGAGCCGCCGACCGCCGGGCCCTCGGTGGGCCCGGCGTCATCCTCGTCACCGTCTACGGCGTGCTCGCCCTCGCCGCCACCGGGCGCTCGATCCTTCAGATCACGACCGACTTCGGGGCGGCGCCGCTCGCCTACACGCTCTCCGCGCTCGCGGCCGCCGTCTACGTGCTCGCGACCTGGTGCCTCGCCCGGGGCGGACGGTGGGTGCGCGTCGGAGTCATCGCGTGCGCGATCGAGCTCGTCGGCGTGCTCGTCGTCGGGACGGCGTCGTTCCTCGTGCCCGACGCCTTCCCGGACAAGACCGTGTGGTCGCACTTCGGCCAGGGCTACGGCTTCGTCCCGCTCGTGCTGCCCGTGCTCGGCCTGTGGTGGTTCCGCCGGGTCGACAGCGCTGGCCCTGCCTGAGCCTCAGCCCGGCTGGTCCTGCCCGGGCCTCAGCCCACTGGCACCGGCTCCAGCAGGAGCACCGGGATGGTCCGGTCGGTGTTGGCCTGGTACTCCGCGTAGTTCGGGAAGGCCGCCACGCAGCGTGCCCACCACTGCTCCCGCTCCTCACCGGTGATCTCGCGCGCGACGGCATCCCACGAGGCGGTGCCGTCCATGAGCGTCAGGGTCGGGTTGGCCAGCAGGTTCGAGTACCACTGCGGGTGGTCGGGGGCGCCGCCCTTGCTGGCCACCGCGGCGTACACCCCGTCGTGCTCCACCCGCATGAGGGGCACCTTGCGCAGCGCGCCGGTCTTCTTGCCACGCATCGTCAGCAGGACGACGGGCAGGCCCATGATGTCGACCGAGCGGGTGTCCCCGGTGGCCTCGATGGTCTCCACCTGCTGGCGGACCCAGTCCGACGGGCTGGGGATGTAGGTGTCGGTGCTTTCGGTGCCGGTGGTCACGGTGTTGGTCGCCTCGGTGTCGTTGGTCATGGTCTGCTCAACTCACTTGTCGCTCGAGGTCTTCCACAGGTTGATGCCGGCCTCGACCGCGTGCTGGTCGATCTGCGCGAGTTCGTCGGCGGAGAAGTCCAGGTTGCCCACGGCATCCAGGCTGTCGTCGAGCTGCTCGACCGACGACGCACCGATGAGCACGGAGGTGACCCGGGGGTCGCGCAGTGCCCACGCCAGCGCCATCTGGGCGAGCGACTGCCCCCGCGTCTGCGCCATCTCGTTCAGCGCCCGCACGTGGCGCAGCGACTCCTCGGTGAGCAGTTCCGGGTCCAGCGACTTGCCCGCAGCCGCGCGAGAGCCCTCGGGGATGCCGCCCAGGTACTTGTCCGTCAGCATCCCCTGCGCGAGCGGGGAGAACGCGATGACCCCGGCCCCGACCTCGTCGGCCGCGTCGAGCAGGTCCGCCCCGGCAGAGCCGGGGGCCCGCTCGATCCAGCGGTTGAGCATCGAGTACGACGGCTGGTGGATGAGCAGCGGGGTGCCCATCTCCCGCAGGATCGCCGCGGCCTCGCGGGTGCGCTCGCCCGAGTACGACGAGATGCCGACGTACAGCGCCTTGCCAGAGCGCACGAGCGAATCCAGCGCACCCATCGTCTCCTCGAGGGGAGTCGTCTCGTCGAAGCGGTGGCTGTAGAAGATGTCGACGTAGTCCAGGCCCATGCGCCTCAGCGACTGCTCGCACGAGGCGATGACGTACTTGCGCGAGCCACCGCCCTGGCCGTAGGGGCCGGGCCACATGTCGTAGCCCGCCTTGGAGCTGATGACCAGCTCGTCGCGGTAGCGGGAGAAGTCGCGGGCGAGGATCGACCCGAAGTTGCGCTCGGCGCTGCCGTACGGCGGGCCGTAGTTGTTCGCGAGGTCAAAGTGCGTGACGCCCCGGTCGAAGGCCCGTCGCAGCGTGGCCTGCTGGCGCTCCAGCGGCACGTCGTCGCCGAAGTTGTGCCACAGCCCGAGCGAGATCGCCGGGAGGTCCAGCCCCGAACGGCCGACGCGGCGATACGGCATCCCCGCCTCGTAACGTCCGGGAGCGGCCTGGTACTCGTCTGCGTGAAGGGTCATGGAGCCATCCTGTCGCGTTCGCGAGGTGAGATGGGCGCGGGGGCCGCGTGACCGGCATCCGGATGCCGTCGTATAGTCCCGGCAGGTCATGAGTGCCAGCGACAAGCCCCGGCTCGCTGGCCGGCAACCCTCCACCCGCGGTGGGGTGCCCCGGGTGAAGACCTGGCGACCGGCGCCCGCCGGCACGCAAGCGCTCGTTCGAAAGAGGCAATGCCATGACCGACCCGTCCCAGTGGGGTTTCGAGACCACGCAGATCCACGCCGGCCAGGTGCCCGACCCCACCACCGGTGCCCGGGCCCTGCCGATCTACCAGACGACGTCCTATGTCTTCAACGACACCACGCACGCGGCGAACCTGTTCGCGCTCAAGGAGTTCGGGAACATCTACACCCGAATCATGAACCCGACGCAGGATGCCGTGGAGCAGCGGATCGCGGCGCTCGAGGGTGGCGTCGGGGCGCTCCTCGTCTCGTCGGGGCAGGCCGCGACGACGCTCGGCCTGCTCAACATCGCCGAGGCCGGTGACCACATCGTCGCCAGCTCGGCCCTGTACGGCGGCACGGTGAACCTGCTCAAGTTCACCTTCACCAAGCTCGGCATCGACGTGACCTTCGTCGAGGACCAGGCCGACCTGCAGGCCTGGCGCGACGCCGTGCGCCCCAACACCAAGGCCTTCTTCGCCGAGACGATCGCCAACCCCAAGGCCGAGGTGCTCGACATCGCCGGGGTGGCCGGGGTCGCCCACGAGGCCGGTGTGCCGCTCGTCGTCGACAACACCATCGCGACGCCCTACCTGATCCGTCCGCTGGAGTGGGGCGCCGACGTCGTCATCCACTCGGCGACGAAGTACCTCGGCGGGCACGGCACGTCGATCGCCGGCGTCATCGTCGACGGCGGAACGTTCGACTTCGCCCGGGACCCGGAGCGCTTCCCCAACTACAACACCCCCGACGAGAGCTACCACGGGCTGGTGTTCGCTCGTGACCTCGGCGTCGGTGGCGCGCTCGGCGCCAACCTCGCGTACATCCTCAAGGCCCGCGTGCAGCTGCTGCGCGACCTCGGGTCGGCGATCTCGCCGTTCAACGCCTTCCTCATCTCCCAGGGCATCGAGACGCTCAGCCTGCGCGTCGAGCGACACATCGAGAACGCCCGCGCCGTGGCGGCCCACCTGGCCGCGCACCCGCAGGTGGAGTCGGTGCGCTGGGCCTCGCTCGACGGCAGCCCGAGCAAGGCGCTGGCCGACAAGTACGCACCCAAGGGTGCCGGTGCGGTGCTCGCGTTCGAGATCGCCGGTGGCCTCGAGGCGGGGCAGCGCTTCGTCGAGGGGCTGACGCTGCACAGCCACGTCGCCAACATCGGTGACGTGCGCTCGCTCGCGATCCACCCGGCATCCACGACGCACAGCCAGGGTGGCGACGAGGACCGTCTCGCCGCAGGCGTGACGCCCGGGTTGGTGCGCCTCGCGGTCGGCCTCGAGTCGATCCAGGACATCCTGGCCGACCTGGATGCCGGGTTCGCCGCCGCCGCGACGCAGTAGCGGCTCTACTCTGCATCAGGGTGTCGAAAGACGTTGTGGTGCAGGCAGGTTCAGTGCCTGTGGATAACTTTCCGGGCTGATCGTCATGGCCACCTACCGTGGTGGCCATGACGATCATCCGGGTGGACGGGGCGCAGGTCGCCGAGCTGGGGGTGTCGCTCACCGAGGTGGGCGCCGACTTCCTGTTGATGCAGGACCCTTCGATCGAGCGCATGGTGCTAGGGCCGGGGGAGAGCGGCCCTGCCGTGGAGGAGCTGCTCGGGGGGTGGCGCCGGCAGCGGATCGCGCTCGGTAGGGCCCTCGGCTCGCTCGGGGAGGCTGCGGTGAGCGCGGGCACCGTGTACGTCGACACCGAGGCCGGGGTCAGGCGACTGTTCGGCGGTGCCCAGCCATGATCCTGGAGCCGTTGTCGGGCAGCCCGAGCGGCGTGCGTGAGCTCGCCGACCGGCTGACCGCGTCGTCACGTCGTGTCGGGGATGTGACGACGGTGCTCGCAGGGTTGAAGCGTGGCGCGACGTGGGTGAGTTCATCGGGGGAGGCGTTCGGGGCCAGGCTCGACGAGGCGCCGCCCCTGTTGGATGCCGTGGCGCGGCGACTCGGCGGCGCTGCGGTGCCGCTGCGCGAGCTCGCCGATGCCATGGAGGAGGCGCAACGGGTCGTCGAGGGGGCGATCCGTGACGACTCCGAGGCTCAGGACACGTACGCGGTGCTGGAGGACCGTGCATACGCCCTGATCAGTGCCGGGTCCGACGAGGTCTCGCCGGACGTCGTTGCGGTGCGCGCCCTCCAGCGTGACCAGGTGCGCATCAGGGACAGCGCCCGGGCCCGGCATGCGGCCGCCATGGAGCGGTTCCGTGCGGTGGATGCTCGGTGCTCGGCCGCGGTGCGAGCGCTGACGCAGGATGCCGTGACCGACTCGGCGCTCTACCGGCTGGTGGCGGGTGGCCAGACGGTCGGTCGCAACCTGGCGGCGGTGGGCACCGTTGCGACAGTGGCGCCCTGCCTGCGTCCGGTCGCCGCTGCCGGTGACGTCCTGAACCTGGCTGCCGACACCACGTTGCTCGTGGGGTACGGGGAGGGGTCGTGGTCCGACCTCGGGACCACGGTCGCGATGGCCGGTGCGTCCAATGTGGCCGGGGCACTCAAGATCGCCGGCACCGCGGGGGCCACGAAGTCGGCATCCGGCTCGTTCTTCAGCAGCACGCGCCGGCTCACCACGCAGCAGCGGCTCGCCCTCGGGGTGACGCAGCAGGCGAGGGCCAGGCGCGACGCCATCAGGGCACGGTTCCGGGTCGAGGCCGATGATCGTGCCACCCCGACCAGGTTCCTCGAGGTCACGCCCCGCCCGGTGCGCACCACCCCGGTGTGGAAGGTGTCGCGGGAGCAGGCGGTGGCCCGGGTGCGCACCGCAGCGCAGGTTAAGGCCGATCAGGTGTTCCTCGACGGGTGGCGGCGGGCCAGCGCCAACGGTCCGGCAGCCCAGAAGATGTATGCCGCCGGCACAGCCCTCGACGTGGGGGTGAAGGTCGCACCGAAGGTGCTCCCCAAGGTGGTGCCCCACGAGGAGCCGCACCGAGCTCGGTCGGCGACGTAGCCGCGGCCCGCGCAGTAGTGCGAAGGGCCCCGCCGCCGTGTCACCGGTCGGCCCGTCGCCGGTCACGTCATGACAGAGCGCGTCATCACAGGGTGAGTCATCACAGGGTGCGTCATCACAGGGCGCGTCATCACAGGGCGCGCGCTGAGCGTCCAGCATCCACCGCTGCGGGCGTCAGGACTGCTGGGTGAGCAGGGCCAGGTCGCGCCGGATGTAGCGCAGGTGTGCCCACTCCTCCTCGAGGATGACCCGGACGCAGTCGCCGACGCTCGGGTGCCAGTCCTCGTCTCCCCACGGGTCGTTGCGCTGCTCGGCCAAGGTGTCCTCGGTGACGTCGTCGAGGAAGGCGGTCACCATCTGCTGACGTTCGGCACGCACGCGCAGCACCTCCTCGAACGGCACGTCGTCGCGGAAGGCGGAGGTGTCGACCCCCATGGCCTCGGCGCCGGTGAACAGCTGGCCGATCTCGTGGAACGGCTCAGGCACCTGGAGGATCGCGCAGCGCAGCCAGGCATCTGTGGCCAGGACGAGGTGGCGCAGTGTCTGGGCCAGTGACCACTCGTCCGGGACGTGGGCGTCGATGAGGGATGCCGGGGTGTCGTCGACCGTTCTGCGCCAGGCCGCCTGAACGGCGACCCAGCCCTCACGCAGGCCCTGCGGGGTGGTCGCCTTCTGCAGGTCGCGGCCGGGGAACTGCCGGTTGAGCTCGGCCTCGACCAACGGCACGACGTCGACCCCGTTGACGAACAGGGAGCCGAACGCCAGGTCGTGGCTGTCGATGTCGAGCCCCCCGACGTCCACGCTGCGCATCGTCATCCCGCTGACGTCGGAGAAGCGGATGGTCGCTCCCGTGAAGTTCGCGCGCACGAAGGTGGCGCCCTCGAAGTTCGCGCGCTCCACCAGTGAGCCGCCGTCGGTCGCGGGGTTCTCGGTCGCTGGCTTCTCGGATGCCGTCATCTCCCCATGGTGGCGCATGAGCTCGCCATGCGGGGGGGCGCTGGGGCACAGGGGAGGCAGGAGGCGAATTAGGCTGGTGGGATGCCTGCCCAGCACGTCGACGCCCCTGCATCGGGCGTGGAAGGTCCCGCTGCGCCGGGCTCGGTGGATGCCGCTGCGCCGGGGGTCGTGGATCCTGCGGTACCGGGCCCGGTGGATCCTGCTGAGCTGCGCTACCCCGAGCACCTGCCGGTCGTCGAGCGCCGCGATGACATCCTCGCGGCGATCCGTGACCACCAGGTGGTCGTCATCGCCGGGGAGACCGGCTCGGGCAAGACGACCCAGCTGCCGAAGATGTGCTTGGAACTGGGCCTCGGCGCGACCGGACAGATCGGGCACACCCAGCCACGGCGCATCGCCGCTCGCTCGGTGGCCGAACGCATCGCCGAGGAGATGGGCGTCGACCTCGGCGACCTCATCGGCTACCAGGTTCGGTTCACCGACCACAGCAGCGACGCGACCCGGGTCAAGGTGATGACCGACGGCATCCTGCTCGCCGAGATGCAGCGCGACCGCGACCTGCGCCGCTACGACACGATCATCATCGACGAGGCCCACGAGCGAAGCCTGAACATCGACTTCATCCTCGGCTACCTCAAGCAGCTGCTCCCGCGCCGGCCCGAGCTGCGGGTCATCGTCACCTCGGCCACGATCGACCCGGTGCGTTTCGCCCTGCACTTCGCGACCGACGAGCACGGCCGCGATGTGCGCGAGGTGCCGGTCATCGAGGTGTCGGGGCGCACCCACCCCGTCGAGGTGCGCTACCGGCCGCTGGTCGAGCTGCACGCCGAAGGTCGCCACGTCGTCGCCGAACGAGACCAGGTGACCGGCGTCGTCGAGGCCGTCGAGGAGCTGTGGACCGAGACCCCGCCGAGCCCCGAGGCGACCGACATCCTCGCCTTCTTCTCCGGTGAGCGCGAGATCCGCGACGCCGCCGATGCCCTGAACGCCCTGAAGCTGCCGAACACCGAGGTGCTGCCGCTATTCGCCCGGCTCTCGGCCGCCGAGCAGCACCGTGTCTTCCACCGGGGCAGCGGGCGGCGGATCATCCTGGCCACGAACGTCGCGGAGACCTCGCTCACCGTGCCCGGCATCGGGTACGTCGTCGACACCGGCACCGCCCGCATCTCGCGGTACAGCCAGCGCACCAAGGTCCAGCGCCTGCCCATCGAGCCGGTCAGCCAGGCCAGTGCCGCCCAGCGCTCCGGTCGGTGCGGCCGCATCGCCCCCGGTGTGTGCATCCGGCTGTACTCGCAGGAGGACTTCGAGGCCCGCCCCGAGTTCACCGAGCCCGAGATCCAGCGCACCTCGCTGGCCTCGGTCATCCTCCAGATGACCGCCCTCGGCCTCGGTGACGTCGCTCGTTTCCCGTTCGTCGACCCGCCCGACCCGCGCCAGATCGCCGACGGGGTGCGCCTGCTGGAGGAACTCGGGGCATTCGCCATCGGTGACGCGAAGGGTGAGCAGCAGCGCGGCCGGCACCGCGGCCGCGGGCGACGACTCACGGCATCCGGTCGCACCCTGGCGCGACTGCCGCTCGACCCGCGGCTGGCACGCATGGTCATCGAGGCGGGCCGGCTCGGCTGCACCCGCGAGGTGCTCGTCATCGTCTCGGCCCTGTCGATCCAGGACCCTCGGGAGCGGCCGGTCGACAAGCAGGCCCAGGCCGACCAGTCGCACGCCCGGTTCAAGAGCGAGCGCTCCGACTTCGAGGCCCTGCACACCCTCTGGCGCTACCTCAAGGACCAGCAGAAGGCGCTGTCGCACAGCGCGTTCCGACGCACCTGCAAGGCCGAGTACCTGCACTACCTGCGCATCCGCGAGTGGCAGGACCTGCACTCTCAGCTGCGGGCGGCCTGCCGCTCGGTGCGCATCGACCCCGACGTCGCGACCTCGGCACCCGACGCCGAGCCCGACTGGGACACCATCCACAAGGCGCTGCTCGCCGGGCTGCTCTCGCACGTCGGGGTGCGCGACCAGGTCAAGCGCGAGTACCAGGGTGCCCGCGGCGCCCGCTTCGGCATCAGCCCGGGGTCGGGTCTGTTCCGCAAGCAGCCCGACGTCGTCATGAGCGCCGAGCTCGTCGAGACCAGCCGCCTCTGGGCGCGCGTCAACGCCGCGATCGACCCGGAGTGGGCCGAGGAGGCCGGCGCCCACGTCGTCACCCGCACGGTCAGCGAGCCACGGTGGAGCCGCCGGGCCGGTGCGGCGGTCGCGACCGAGCGGGTCACGCTGTTCGGGGTGCCGCTGGTCACCGACCGCACCATCCAGTACGCCCGCATCGACCCCGAGGCCGCCCGCGAGATCTTCATCCGGTCTGCGCTGGTGGAGGGGGACTGGGACCCCCAGCACGACTTCTGGAAGCGCAACCTCGCCACCCTCGCGCGGGTCGCCGAGCTCGAGGAACGGGCCCGGCGCCGGGACATCGTCGTCGACGACGAGGTGCTGAACGCGTTCTACGACAGCCGGATCCCACCCGACGTCGTCAGCGAGCGGCACTTCGACCGGTGGTGGCGCGGGGAGCGCAGGCGACGCCCGGACCTGCTCACCCTCACCGAGGAGATCCTCACCGCCGACTCCGGTGAACAGGTCTCGGCCGCCGACTACCCGCGCACCTGGCGCCAGGGTGACGTCGAGCTCGACGTCACCTACCAGTTCTCGCCCGGTGCGGATGCCGATGGCGTCACCGTCCACGTGCCGGTGGCCGTGCTCAACCGGGTGACCTCCGACGGCTTCGACTGGCAGGTGCCCGGGCTGCGCGACGACCTCGCCGTCGCCCTGCTGAAGTCGCTGCCCAAGGCCACCCGCCGCCACTTCGTGCCGACCCCTGACCACGCGGCCGCCGCGCTCGCCGAGGCTGACCCGTCGCGTGGGCCGCTCACCGCGGAACTCGCGCGAGTGCTCCACGCGCGCACCGGCATCCGCATCTCACCGCAGGAGTGGGACGTCGAGCGGGTGCCTGACCACCTGCGGATCACGTTCAGCGTCGAGGGCCCCGGCCGCCGCGTCGTCGCCCGCGGCAAGGACCTCGACGCCCTGCGTGAGCAGGCCGGGGGAGCGGTGCGCGCCGGCATGGCCCGGGCGGGGGCGTCGCTGGAGCGCACCGGCCTCACGACGTGGTCGGTCGGTGACGTGCCCGAGACCTTCGAGGGTCGCTCCGGCGGGCTGACCGTGCAGGGGTTCCCCGCGCTCGTCGACGAGGGGGCGAGCGTCGCGTTGCGGGTGTTGCCGGATGCCGGTGCCGCGCGCGCGGCGCACCGGGCCGGGGTCCGCCGGTTGCTGCTGCTCGGCACGACCGCACCGTGGAAGCGGGTGCTCGCCCGGTTGAGCAACGCCCAGAAGCTGGCGCTCGCCGACAACCCGCACGGCTCGGTCCCCGCGCTGCTCCAGGACTGCCTCGACGCGGCCGTCGACGACATCGTCGCCGAGCACGTGCCCGGAGAGGTGCGAACGCAGGAGGCCTATGACGCGGCCCTGTCGGCCGTGCGCACCCACGCTGCCACCCGCGTGCTCGTCGTCGTCGAGGCCGTGGAACCGGTGCTCGCCCTGGCCGCCCAGGTCCGCGCCACGTTGGCGACCCTCGAGCGCGGAGCCACCTCGGCCAGGACCGCGGCGACGAGGGCGGACGTGCGTGCCCAGCTCGACAGTCTCGTGCGGCCGGGCTTCGTCGCCGCGACGGGGGTTGCCCGGCTGCGCGACGTGCAGCGGTACCTGCGCGCGGCGCAGCACCGGCTCGAGCGGGCGGCGACCAATGCCCGTGAAGGGGTGCTGCAGGCCCAGATCGACGGTGTCGAGGCTGCCTATGCCGACCTGCTCGAGTCGCTGCCGCCGGTGCGGCGCGGTGCCGCCGACGTGGTGGACATCGGCTGGCAGATCGAGGAGCTGCGGGTGTCGCTGTTCGCGCAGGCGCTCGGCACGCCGCGTCCGGTGTCCGAGAAACGCGTTCGCGCGGCGATCGCGGCGATCACCCCTTTACCCCATGACCCATGACCCACCGGCCCCCTGCCCCGACCCCTTGACCCCCGGCGGAAGGGAATCCCACGGGGGCGCCCGGACGTTCAGGCAGGAGACGAGCTCCACCCCCGCGAAAGGCCGTGCCGTGCTGAACCCCTCCGCGCTCTACCGTTTCGAGACCGACGCCGACCTCACCGTTCCCCGGCCCGGCGTCCTCATCGTCACGCTCGGGGCCTTCGTGGATGCCGGCCAGATCCAGTCCGTCCTCGGTGGGCACCTCCTGGAGACGGGTGAGCCCGAGGTCGTCGCGTCCTTCGACATCGACCAGCTGCTGGACTACCGCGGACGCCGCCCGGCCATGGTCTTCGACACCAACCGGTGGGTCGAGTACGACGACCCGACGATGCTGCTGCACCGCCTCGCCGACCGTGACGGGCAGACGTACTACCTGCTCACCGGGCCTGAGCCCGACTACCAGTGGGAGCGCGTCATCGAGGCGGTGCGCGAGCTCGTCGTGCGCCTCGGGATCACGCTCGTGGTGCACACCCACGGCATCCCCATGGCCGTGCCCCACACCCGGCCCGTCGGCATGACCGCCCACGCGACCGACACCACCCTCATCGGCGACAGCGTCTCGCCCTTCGGCCGTGTCCAGGTGCCCGGCTCCATCGGGGCGCTGCTCGAGATGCGGCTCGGCGAGTCCGGCCACCAGGCCGTGGGGTTCGCGATCCACGTGCCGCACTACCTCGCCGGCGCCGAGTGGGCCGAGGGTGCGCTCGCCGCGTTGAACGCCGTGGTCGACGTGACCGGGCTGAACCTGCCCAACGACGACCTCGTGCTGCGTGCCCGCAGCAACCAGCAGGCCATCGCCGCCGAGGTCGAGGGCAACGACGAGGCCCGTGCGGTCGTCAACGCGCTGGAGCAGCAGTACGACACCTACCTCGAGGGCAAGGAGCGCCCCAGCCTGCTTGCCACCGAGGCCTCGCAGCTGCCCTCCGCCGACGAGCTCGGCGCCGACTTCGAGAACTTCCTGCGCCACGTCGCCGACGACGAGACCAGCTGACCGGGGGAGACTTCACCCGACTTCCCCCTACTGCGCGGTGGAAGCCTTGTCGGGTGAGGATGGGCTTTATCGGGTCACCCGATAATCCGACGGCCGGCCACGCTGAGCCCCGGCGAGGTCAGTCCTTGGCCTCGGACCACCGGTGGATCACCGAGGTGTCCGCCACGAACCGCACCGGCGCCCCGCCGGCCCACCGGCGTGAGGCGTCCTGCAACGCCTGGTCGACCCGCGACGCGACCTCGTCGGCCTGCTCGATCGGCGCGTGGACCAGCAGTTCGTCGTGCAGGCACAGCACGACCTGCGCACCGAGGTCGCGGGTCGTCGCCCGCACCGTCGCGGCCCAGGCCTTGAACAGCTCGGCGGCCGCGCCCTGGATGATCGCGTTGCGGGCGAACCGGCCCCGGGCGGCGTCCAGCGCCGGATCAGCCCCGACGCCACCCATGACTCCACCCGCGACTGCGCCCCCGGCCCCGCCCCCGGTGAGCACGGTCCCCGTCGGGATGAGCCGACCGCCGTACGTGCGCAGCGGTGCACCGCGCACCCCCGCGGCGTACGCGCGGTCCAGCAGGCCCATCGCGACGGGGTAGGCCCGCTCCAACCCCTTGAGCGCCTCCCCGGCGGCCCCGCTGCGCTGGCCGTACATCGCCGCCAGCACCGCGATCTTGGCCACCGGACGCTCCACCCCGAGCCGTTGCGCCACCGGGGCGTAGAGGTCGTCGGCCTGCGTGGCCGCCGCGAACACGGCATCCCCGCTCACCACGGCGAGCACGCGCGGCTCGATCTGGCCGAGGTCGGCCCGCACGAACACGTGCCCCGGGTGTGCCGCGACGCCCGGACGAAGGGCCGCCGGCAGGTTGTGCAGCCCGTTCTCGGCCGTCATCCGCCCGGCCGCACCGTCGCACGCCGTCCAGCGCCCACGGAGGCGGTCGTCGGCACCGACGTGGGCGTCGAGCCACCGGTACCCGTAGGTCGTGGCGATCCGCTCGTCACGCCGCCACGTCAGCAGCGCCTCGACGACAGGGTTGACCGACCGGTAGGGCTCGAGCACCCACTTGCGGGTGTTCGGCACGTCGACGCCGACCGCGGCGAGCAGCTCACGCACCTGGACCGGGTTGCGCAGGTCCGTGGACTCGCGGCCGGGAGCGAGCCGCAGCACCTGCGCGTCACGGGCTCGCCGGGATGCCGCCTCGTCGGCGTCGGTGCTCGGCCGCGGTCCGGCGGCACCCTCGATCAGCGCCTCAGTGGTCTCGCGGTCGATGGGCAGCCCGTCGCGCTGAAGCTCCAGGCAGAGCAGCGCGGCCGCCGACTCCGAGTACACCGTCGAGGGCAGGCGAACGGACGTCGCCGCCGCAGCTTCGTGCTGCCGGTGAGCGGTCTCCAGGGCGGCGCGGGCCCAGGCCCGAAGGTGGGCCGGGTCGCGCAACCAGGCCTCGTGGTCGCCGCGCAGGTGCCCGGCACCGTCGACCAAGGCGTCGGCAGCGAGCGGCGCGCCCTCGGAGGCGAACTCGAAGAGGTCGCCGGTGGGCGGCGCCGGCACGGTGTCGGTGGGGATGCCGTGCGCGGCCGCCCAGCACACGCCGGCGGTCGCGCTCCACCCGCCGTGCAGGAGCCGGTGCGCCTCGGCGACGTCCCAGGCCCGCGCGAGAGGGATGCCGGCCTCCACCAGCGGTGCCGCGGCATCCGAGGCGGCCCACCAGACCCACCGAGGCGACAGGCGAGCGTCGAGGGAGCGGACGGCATCCGGAGCCTGCTCCAGGGCGACGACGTCGCATCCGCCGTCGTGGACGAGGGCCGCATACCGTCGACCCGCTCCGCGAGGGGTCACGGCGAGTGCCGCGACGGCTCCGGGGATCATCGCGCCAGCGTAGGCGCAGCGTGCGTCAGTCCCGGCCGGTGGCGGACATCCGCGTGGCAGGATGGACAGTCGATGCCAGCGCGCCGCACGGGCGGCGCCGGCCAGTTTCGAGGAGGACGACGTGGCACTTCCCGGCAAGGGCGGGGACCGCACGAGCGATGCGGTCAAGGACGTCAGGAGCGCGCTCGAGCAGGCCCAGGCCGCTAGCGCGGACCAAGGGGTCCTGGACCGCCAGTCCACGAAGTTCGTCCAGAACATCCTCGACCTCGGGGTCGACGGCAAGGGTTGGTTCGACTCGGCCGCCCACGAGGCCGACGCGGCGCTGCGGGAGAACGGCGGCGACGTCGAGGCGGCGGTCGATGCGATCGTTCGCAGCCACGTGACCAAGGGGGCCGGCACCGGCTTCCTGACCAGCGTCGGTGGATTCATCACCCTCCCGCTGGCGCTGCCGGTGAACCTGCTCGCGTTCTACCTGCTCGCCACGCGCATGACGGCCTCGATCGCCAAGGTGCGCGGCTACGACCTGTCCTCGGAGCAGATCCGCACCGCCGTGCTCCTCACCCTCGTCGGCGCCGACGCCGACGACCTGCTGCGCAAGGCCAACGTCGTCGTGCCGGGCGGGACGCTGTCCAACCTGGCCGTGCAGCGACTGCCCGGGCCGGTGCTCATGGTGGTGCAGAAGGGCATCGGCTTCCGGTTGCTCGCCCAGGTCGGCACCAAGTCCTTCGCGCGGCTGGGGCGCCTCGTGCCCGTCGTCGGCGCTGCCGTCGGTGGCGGCGTCGACGCGTACATGCTCAGCCGGTTCGCCCGCAACGCCAAGGACCAGTTCCCGCGGGTGGCGCCCGCCATCGAGCGCTGAGGCTGCAGAGGCCTGCTCGGTCGGGCCGCTGAGGGGCACCTGAGGAGCGAGGCGCGCATCACGTCTGGTCCGGGAACGGGAATCACCCGCCGTACGTCCTTCGTTGAGCACAACGGCACCGTGATGCACCCACGCCCACGAGTGACCGGCTTGACCCAGGAGGAACCCATGGCATCACCCAAGCGCTTCGCGGCCATCGCCGCCGTCTACCAGGCCGTCCGCGTCGCGATCCGTCCCGGCGGCCCCTCGCTCGGTGAGCGTGCCGGGGCCTTCCCCCGACTCGTGCGGGCCGCGATCACGGGGGAGTACACCGCGATCAGCAAGGGCCGCCTCGCTCTCATGGTCGCCGCCCTCGCCTACATCGTGTCCCCGCTCGACCTCATCCCCGAGTTCGTTCTGCTGGCCGGGCTCGCGGACGACGCGCTCGTCATGGCATGGCTGGCCACGCAGTTCGTCGAGGAGACCGAGGCGTTCCTCGAGTGGGAGCTCGCGCAGGTCTCGCCCGCCTACGCCGCCTCCTCGGGGCACGCGTTCCCCGGCGGCTCCTCCTCGACGTCCCACACCGTTCGCGGCGACGTCATCCGCTGACGTCCGCCGGGCCCGCGTCGCTGCGGGTGCGGTTGTCCACAACCGGGCGCTGACGCACCCTTGTCCACAGGCCCTTCGGCCTTGACCTGACACCCTCCTCGCATGCGGGGAGGGTGTCGTCATGACACCAGACATCACCCTTCGAGGGCCGGGCGACATCGTCTCGGTCCTGCCCTATCACCTGGGCTACCACCCGCGCGACAGCGTCGTGGTCGTCTCCATCCGTGGCCGTCTCCTCGGGCTCGTCGCCCGGGTCGACATCCCACCACCCGGTCGTGAGGCCGAGGTCGCCACCTGGCTCACCGGGCCGATGGTCCGCGACGGCGCCAGCGCGGCCATCGTCGTGTCGTTCGAGGACCGGGTCGACGCGAGCGTCCCCCTCTCGCTCGCGGTGGCCGACCACCTCGAGCAGGTGGGCGTCGATGTGCTCGACGTCCTGGTCGTCAGGGACGGCCGGCGCTACTCCCCGCGCTGTGACCAGGACTGCTGTCCTGCGGAAGGAATCGCCCTTCCGGACCCGGCCGATGTGGTGGGCGTGGCCGAGTACGTCGCACGAGGGCGCGCCCCGCTGCTCTCGCGCAGCGCGGTCGACGACCTGGTCCGGGCCGACCCCGTCGCCAGCACGGGTGTGGCCGCCGCGATCGGGGCACGCGAGGGGATGCCGCGTCGCCGGTTGCGTCGTCGCTCCGCGCGGGCGTGGGCGGAGGTCCTGCGCCGACCGCCTACCGACGGTATGGCCCGCGATGGTGGTGGGCAGCGCCCGTCGCCGACCGTCGTTGCGGACCTCGCGCTCGGGTTGCACGACATCGCCTGGCGCGATGCCGTCATCGCGTGGCTGGCTCCCGGGGTGCTGCCGCTCGCCGACCTCCACCGCGGTGCCGTGCTTCTGCTGGAGTCGACGATGCCCTCGTGGGGAGGGATGGGCTTCGACGGCGAGCCGGGCGAGGGCAGTGACGAGGTGCTGCGGCGGTTGGTCTCGCTGTGCCGCTCGCTGCCGGACGAGGCAGCGCAGGAGGCGGCGGCCGTCTGCACGGTCGTGGCCCATGTGGCCTGGGCCAGCGGGGACGGAACGATCGCGCGTGCAGCGATCGAGCGGGCGCAACTCCTCGCTCCCGACTACCGCCTGGCCGCGCTCCTCGCGAAACTCATCGACGGCGGCATCCGATTTCCCGCCATCACCACGACGGAGGGGGTGACGCAGGGCGGCGACGACAGGTTGGGCCGCGCGGGCTGACCGGAACTCGGACGCACTGGGACATGCAGGTCAGGGGCGGTTTAGCATGGAGGCCGGTCATGAGTCCCAGTGCCAAACCCCGGTTTGCTGGGCGGCAACCCTCCTCGCGGTGGGGTGCCCCGGGTGATGACCCGGCCCCACCCGTCCCGGTGCGGCAAGCGCGATGGTCAAGGAGCACCTGTCATGACAGCCACCCCCACGAGGTCCACCTCGGCGGTCTGGCGTGCAGGCGACCCCGTCGGGGACCGGTTGTTCGCGGCCGTGGGGGACCTGTCGCTCGAGCGCGGTGGGGTCCTGCCGGACGTGACCGTGGCCTACGAGACCTGGGGGACGCTCTCGCCATCGGGGGACAACGCCGTGCTCGTGGAGCACGCCCTCACCGGTGACAGCCACGTCGTGGGTGAGGTCGGCCCCGGGCACGCGTCACCCGGCTGGTGGCCGGGCCTGATCGGGCCGGGGGCGCCGCTGGACACCAACGAACTGTTCGTCGTGGCGAGCAATGTGCTCGGTGGGTGCCAGGGGAGCACGGGGCCGGCATCCGCGGACCCTGACGGTCGGCCGTGGGGAGGCCGGTTCCCCTTCATCACGATCCGCGATCAGGTGGCCGCGGAAGTGGCTCTGGCCGATGCGCTCGGGATCGAGCGGTGGCACGGGGTGCTCGGCGGGTCGATGGGCGGGATGCGTGCCCTGGAGTGGGCCACGGGCCAGGCCGAGCGCGTCGAACGCACCCTCGTGCTCGCGTCGACCCCGTACGCCACGGCCGACCAGGTGGCCTGGTGCCTGCCACAGCTCCTGGCGATCCGCTCCGATCCTGCGTACCGGGGCGGCGACTACTACGGGTACGAGGACTGGCCGGTCACGGGGATGGGCATCGCCCGGCGGATCGCCCACACCACCTACCGTCACGAGGGTGAGCTCGACGACCGGTTCGGCCGTTCGCCCAGGGCGGGCGAGGACCCGCTCGGTGGCGGAGGGCGCTACGACGTCGAGAGCTACCTTGACCACCACGCAGCCAAGCTCGCTCGGCGCTTCGACCCCAACAGCTACGTGGTGCTCACCGAGGCGATGAACAGCCACGACGTCGGGCGAGGCCGCGGGGGAGTGGCCAGCGCCCTCCGGGCCTACCGGGGAGCGCTGCACGTGGCCGGGGTGACCACCGACCGTCTGTACCCCCTGCGGTTGTCGGAGGCGATGGTGGCGGCCAGGACGGGCACCGAGTTCTCGGTGATCGAGTCGCGGTTCGGCCACGACGGCTTCCTCATCGAGACCGATCAGGTCGGTGCTGTCATCGCGCGCTCGCTCGGCACTGCCTGAGGGCTCCCTGACTGCGGTAACGTCATTCACGAGACAGTGCAGTCCCGCCCCCAAGGAGGATAATCGTGACCATCGTCGTCGGGTTCGTACCGACCAAGGAAGGGCGGGCAGCCCTCGCCCGAGCGGTCGAGGAGGCGAGGTTGCGCCAGTCCAAGCTCGTCGTCATCAACTCCAACCGTGGTGGTCGGGACTACGACGACGACACGAGCCAGACTGCCGAGGCCGAGCTCCAGCGCGTCACCGACGAGCTGAGTGGCCACGGCCTCGAGCTCGAGGTCCGCCAGCTCGTGCGTGGCAACGAGCCCGCCGAGGACCTCATCGCCGTCGCCAATGGCACCGACGCCGACCTGATCGTCATCGGCCTGCGGCGCCGCACCCCGGTCGGGAAGCTGATCCTGGGCTCCAACGCCCAGCGCATTCTGCTCGACGCTCCCTGTGCGGTGCTCGCCGTCAAAGGCTGAGCACGGCTGATCGGGCTGAGCACGGCTGACGGGCTGAGCACAGCTGACGGGCTGAGCACAGTTGATCGTCTGCTCCTTCTCGGCTCTCGCGCACCTCGATTGCCACCGGTGACACCCGGTGCGATGTGCCGGAATGGGCACGCGCGTTTTATAATGGAAGAGCGCACCTGGCCACACCCCCGGCCCAGCCACCTCGGCCGGACGACACGGTGTCGCACAGGACCTCCCCCTCAGCCGGCCCCGGCGTTGCTCTGCGCGCCCGGATCCCGGTTTTCCGCGACGAAAGGTTGTTGGTGTCGCCTGTGTCCAACACATCCCCCGAGCTCGGCGCACTTCCCCCGGAGTTCTCTCACGAGGCACTGCAGGCACTGATTCGCATCGGGGCGGCCACGGGGTCGGTGACCGGTGAACAGGTTGCCCACGCCATGCAGAGCGCTGAGGTCAAGCCCAAGCGTGGACGCGTCGTCCTGAGCGCACTCGGCGAGAATGGCATCGAGGTCGTCATGGACCCGGCCCACATCGGCGTGGCTGCTGCCTCGGCACGCACGACCAAGAAGGCCGCAGCCTCGGCGTCGACGGCGAAGAAGGCACCCGCGAAGGCGGCGGCGACGAAGGCGACTGCCAGCAAGGCCGCCGCGACCAAGGCGACTGCCAGCAAGGCCGCCGCGACCAAGGCGACTGCAACCAAGGCGACTGCCAGCAAGGCCGCCGCGACCAAGACGACTGCAACCAAGGCGACTGCAACCAAGGCGACTGCAACCAAGGCCGCGGCGACGAAGGCGGCCCCCGCGAAGGCCACGGCGACCAAGGCTGCACCGGCCACGACGACTGCCACGAAAGCAACGGTGACGAAGACCGCCGCGGCCAAGACGACGGCATCCTCGACGGCCGCTGCCAAGACCGCCGCTGCCAAGACCGCTGCGCCGCGCGCAGCTCGGGCCACCACCACCCGCAAGGCCGCTGCCGCTGCCGCCGGCACCGACGCTCCGGCGAAGACCACCGTTCCCCGTCGCAGTGCGGCCGCGAAGAAGGCTGCCGCTGCCGAGACCGAGGCGGCCGCCGAGGCCGTTGACGAGGTCGAGGACGACGAGGAGGACGACGAGGCCAAGAAGCCTGCCGAGCCGGAGACCGAGACCAGCGGCTTCGTCCTGCGCGACGACGACGAGGACGACGCACCCGTCCAGCAGGTCGTCACGGCAGGTGCCACCGCGGACCCCGTCAAGGACTACCTCAAGCAGATCGGCAAGGTCGCCCTGCTCAACGCCGAGCAGGAGGTCGAGCTCGCCAAGCGCATCGAGGCCGGCCTGTTCGCCGAGGAGAAGCTGAACTCCGGCGAGAAGATCGACATGAAGCTCAAGCGTGAGCTCTGGTGGATCGCCCAGGACGGCAAGAAGGCCAAGAACCACCTCCTCGAGGCCAACCTTCGCCTCGTGGTCTCGCTGGCCAAGCGCTACACCGGGCGCGGCATGCTCTTCCTCGACCTGATCCAGGAGGGCAACCTCGGCCTCATCCGTGCGGTCGAGAAGTTCGACTACACCAAGGGCTACAAGTTCTCGACGTACGCCACGTGGTGGATCCGTCAGGCCATCACCCGTGCGATGGCCGACCAGGCCCGCACCATCCGCATCCCGGTGCACATGGTCGAGGTCATCAACAAGCTGGCCCGTGTGCAGCGGCAGATGCTCCAGGACCTGGGTCGCGAGCCCACCCCGGAGGAGCTGGCCAAGGAACTCGACATGACCCCCGAGAAGGTCGTCGAGGTCCAGAAGTACGGCCGCGAGCCCATCTCGCTGCACACCCCGCTCGGCGAGGACGGTGACAGCGAGTTCGGAGACCTCATCGAGGACTCCGAGGCGGTCGTGCCGGCGGACGCCGTGAGCTTCACGCTGCTGCAGGAGCAGTTGCACTCGGTGCTGGACACGCTCTCCGAGCGCGAGGCCGGGGTCGTCTCGATGCGCTTCGGTCTGACCGACGGCCAGCCCAAGACCCTTGACGAGATCGGCAAGGTCTACGGGGTGACACGTGAGCGAATCCGCCAGATCGAGTCCAAGACGATGAGCAAGCTGCGCCACCCGAGCCGCAGCCAGGCCCTGCGCGACTACCTGGACTGAGCCGTCCCTGTCGTGACACCGCGACGGCCCCACCATCTGCGCGATGGTGGGGCCGTCGCGGTGAGCGGGGTCGAGGTGATTGCGCCGGGGGACGGGTGCGCCTGGGAGGAGCTCGCCGGGGGGCTGATCCCCAGTTTGAGGACTACCGCCAAGGTAACGGTCGGCTCCGATGATGTGCGCGTTACTCGTCGGTGTCCTTGTCGGCTGGCCCGGGCCTGCTGAACCGCAGGATGCTGCGCCACAGGCCGCGACCCTCGGCGGGAAGCAGCAGCGCCCGCACCTTGTCGACCCGCCGGCGGCGTCCCAGCGCCCCACGCCACACGGTCTGTGCGTCGTCGGCGACGTCGTGCAGCTCGGTCCCCGGGCGGGCGTATCGGGCCAGCTCGACCGTGGCGACGACACGACCCAGCGCTTGGTCCTCGTCCGGGGTGAGGTACGCGGCCTTGGTGATCTGGCGTGAGGCCTGCCGGGGGGTCGTCCCGTCCGGCGGCACGTACCCGATGTCCTGCAGCCGGAGCAGCAGGCTCTGCCACTGCGCCTCGACCCGTTCGGCGTCGTCGCGGGCGGCTCGCGCAGCCCGTCGCCGGCTGAGCCACGCCCCGAACGGGACAGCCGAGACGGCCAGGACGACGACCAGGATGCCGAGCAGCGTCAGGGCGTTGTCGGTGACGAACCGGACGGGGGAGAACCCGCCGGTGTCGACGGCGCCCATCCCGCCGTTGTCGGTCAGGTCGCGCGTCGGAGCAGTCGAGGGCGCTGCGGATGCCGTGGGCGTGGTGGCGCTCGGCGTGGGGGTGGCCGTGGCCGCGGGGTCGGAGGCCTCGAGGCTGTAGTCGGGGGCCGCGTTGCTCTGCGTCGCGGGGGTGGGCTCGAATCGCACCCAACCGAGCTGGGGGAAGTACAGCTCGGGCCAGGCATGGGCGTCGCTGACCCGCACCACCCGATCGTCACCGTCGGCAACCCCGGGCAGGAAGCCAACAGCCATGCGCGACGGGATGCCGGCGGCCCGGGTCAGCATGATCATCGCGGTGCTGAACTGCACGCAGTACCCGCGGCGGGTCTCCAGGAAGCGCAGCAGCGGGTCGGAGGGGAGGGTGCCGTCGTCCTGGGCGAGCTCGAGGGAGTAGGTGAACTGCGAGCTGCGCAGGTACGCCTGCACCGCCTGGGCGACCTCGAGGGCGGAGTCGCCGTCGTCGGTCAGCTCGGCGAGCAGCGCCCGCACCTCGTCCTCGGAGCGGCGGTCCAGCGCGAGGGTGGAGGGGTCGACGCCGAGCTGTGACGCGTCGGGCCCGGTGGCGAACTGCCCTGGCTCCGGGTCGAGCTCGATGAACTCCGCGGTGTAGGAGTCAGCGGCCGTCGTGGCCTGGACGACCCCGGCCACGGTGACGTTCCACGTGCCGTCCGGCAGCGACGTCGAGATGGTGCCAGCGGGTAGGGCCACCTGGGGCGCCCCCACGGCGTTGTCGCTGACCTCGATGCGTTCGACTCGGCGCGGCACCTCGGGCCCCGCGATCGGAGGCGGGATCTGACCGTCGATCGGAACGAACGAGAACTCCTGGCGGGCCTGCCACTGGCCTCTGCGGTAGTCGTCGAGCACCCCGACGCGCAGCGGTTGGAGGTCCTGCGAGGAGGAGCGGTAGCGCAGCACCGGGTTGTCCGAGCGGCTCTCGAGGTCACGGGCGATGTCGACCGTCGACGACAGCTGGATGCTCGACCCACCCCCGCCCCGGCCGTTGCTGCTCTGCCCGAGGCCGTCGGCGATGAACGTCGTCGGCAGGTGGGGGATCAGCGTCGGCACCACCACGGCAGCCGCCAGGGCCGCGACGCCGACGATGCGCCCGGTGGCCGCGAAGGAGGTGCTCGGGTCCGCGCCGGCCCGGCCGCCAGCGCGCGGCGCAGGCGTGCCCCACGCCCGCAGCGACCCCACGGACTGCCGGCCCATGAGCGCGAGCCAGCAGAGTGCGGCGGGAACGGCATACCAGGGTGCCAGCCCGTCGCCGGAGTTCGTCGCCGACCCGAGGAAGGCGGCGAGCAGGGGGATGCCCGCCAGTGCGGGGCTGCGATAGGTCACGCCGATGGCGTCGACAGCGAGGGCGGTCAGTCCGACGAGGAGGCTGATCCCGAGGATGGTGCCGCGGTTCGAGGGTGCCGGTGCCGCTGAGATCGCCACGGTCTCGCCTGCCTGGGTGAGCAGGATCCCGAAGGCCTTGCCGGTCTCGGGCGTCGGGACCAGGTCGGCCCACAGGTGCCCGCGGCCGTGAAGGAGGGCTGCCGCGTAGACCAGAGCCGTGCTCTGGCCGAGCACCACGAGGGGGCGCTGGCTGGTCAGCGTGCGCAATCCCGCACCGGTCAGGGCCACCACGGCGACGAGGACGATGCTCGGGCGCATCCACGTGTTCGGGGTGAACAGCGTGGTCACCGGGAGCGTGACGGCGGTGGTGGCGAGCGCCGCGAGCAGGGCCTCGATCGGCCGGGCCCGGTTCACCGTGCACCCACGCTCTGGGCGCCGACGACGGCACCCCATGCGAGCGACGCGGTGGTCTGCGCGTCGACGGCGGTGGCCAGCCACCCGTTGGAGTGCAGCGCCGCGACGGACGCCGACGCTGAGGCGACGTCGGCGCCTCCGCGCCGCTGGTGGCCGCCGAAGGATGCCGGGTCGGTGATGATCGCGGCGCCGCTGGAGCCCGGTTGGCGCAGGGCCGCGAGCGCCCGCCCGTCGACGTCGTCGAGCGGACCGCCGATGAAGACGACCAGACCTCCCTGCGAGGTCAGCACGCTTGCGGCGTGAAGCACCGCTCGCAGGCTCTCCGGTGACTGAAGGGTGACACGAGCCAGGGTCTCGAGCCCTTCCTCGTGGGAGTCGTCGTGCCGGACACCGGTGTCGGACCGGGCGTCGGCGGTGAGGAGGTGCACGGCATACCCCGCGCCGACCACGTGCGCCGTGACCGAGGCGGCCATCGTGACGCACCACTCGAGCGAGCTCGCGCGGCCCGTCCCCGCGTGCGCGGTGGAGCGTGAGTCGAGGATGACGACGGCTCGCCGCTTGGCCGGTCGATCCTCCTGGCGCACCATGAGCTCGCCGGTGCGGGCGCTCGCCGGCCAGTGGATGCGGCGCAGGTCGTCGCCGTCGCGGTACTCGCGAACGGTCTGGTCGTCCTCCCCGTGCAGGGCGACCATGTGGGGCACCGAGCCCTCGGATCCGATGCCGCTGCCGAGCGAGCGTGCCCCGGGCAGGGGCAACACGCGGGGGAGCACGACGACCTCGGCGTCTCCGCTCAGGGCAGATGTGCGCAGGGTGAGGCCGAACGGATCCCGGACGCGCACGCCGAGGGGTCCGATGCGGTGCACCCCCCGACTGTGGGAGCGCACGGTGTACTGCACCTCCTGCGTCTCACCGGGCCGCAGCGAGCGCAGCACGAACCGCGGTCGGTCGCCGAGGGCGTAGTCGATCGACTCCTCGGCCATGACGACGGGGGATGCCGTGGACTCCCCGTTGCGTACCCGCACCGTCACCACGGCACGCTCGTCGATGGTGATTCGGCTGGGGACGGCGGTCCGCACGACCTCCAGGCGCAACCCGTGACGGCGCACGAGCACCAGCCCCATGGCCGTCATGGCACTCAGCAGCACCCCGATCCGGGTCAGGTCGGGCTGTCCGAGCAGGATGCCGCAGGCGAGCAGCACCACGGCCGCGCCGACGAAGGACGCACCTCGGGTGGTCAGGGAGCGTCGCAGCGGGAGCACGGTGGTCCTCAGCGCGTCGGGGAGGGGACCCGGACTCGCTGGAGCAGGTCCTGGACGACGTCGGCTGTGCTGCGGTGGGCCATCTGCGTCTCACCGGTGGGGATGAGTCGGTGGGCCAGCACCGGGACGGCAACCTGCTGGACGTCGTCGGGCAGGACGTGGTCACGGCCGGCCAGGGCCGCGTGGGCCCGAGACGCGCGCAGCAGGTGGATCGTCGCGCGGGGCGAGGCACCGAGGCGCAGGGCGCTGCTGGAACGCGTCGCGTGGGTGAGGTCCACGATGTACTGGCGCACGGAGGGGGAGGCGTGCACCTCGCGCACCGCCCGCACCATCGCCGAGACGGTGGCGGCGTCGGTGACCGGTTGGAGGGCATCGAGGGGGGAAGCCCCGCCATGGACATCGAGCATGTCGAGCTCGGCACGGGCCGACGGGTACCCCATCGAGATCCGCGCCATGAAGCGGTCGCGCTGCGCCTCCGGGAGAGGGTAGGTGCCCTCCATCTCGATGGGATTCTGGGTGGCCATGACGATGAAGGGCCGTGGGAGGGCGTAGGTCGTTCCGTCAACGGTGACCTGGCCTTCCTCCATCGACTCCAGGAGTGCGCTCTGGGTCTTGGGTGAGGCGCGGTTGATCTCATCGCCGACGACGACGTTGGCGAAGATCGCGCCGGGCCGGAACTCGAAGTCACGAACGTCCTGGTTGAAGACCGAGACCCCGGTGATGTCGCTGGGGAGCAGGTCGGGGGTGAACTGCACCCTGCTCACCCGGCAGTCGATGGTGCGGGCGAGGGTCTTTGCGAGCAGGGTCTTGCCCACCCCGGGGACGTCCTCGACGAGAAGGTGGCCCTCGGCGAGCAGCACGGTGATCGCGGTGCGGACCACGGACTGCTTGCCCTCGATGACGGCGTTCATGGTGGCCGCCAGCGACGCCGACACCTGCAGGACCGTGTCGAGGGAGGCACCCCGCGCCGGCGCCGGCGCGTCCGAATCGGTCGAGGTTCGGCGGTGGTCGTCCAGTTCGCTCACGGTGATCCCTTCGTCGTCGGTGGTGTGCCAACGATCAGTTGGTGCTCCGGGTGCCCTCGATCTTGCCCCACGACGTGCCGATGTGGTCTGGGCGCCGAGCGTTCACGCAAAGCGCTCCACTTTCCACCACCCCTTCTGAACTGCACAGATGTCGAGATTGAGCCCATCTGAAGGCGGAATTTGATCCCTTGTGGAGAGTTGGTGGAGTAATGTGGGGGAAACCGGTGGATCCGGGGGCGCAGCGAAGGGTCGAGGAGGTGGCGCCAGTGCAGGAGTTCCTGGGTACCCACACGCCCCGACTCGACGACAAGGGGCGGCTCTTCCTCCCCGCCCGCTACCGCGCGGACCTCTCCGAGGGCCTGGTCATCACCACCGGGCAGGAGAACTGCCTCTACGTGTTCCCCACGGCCGAGTTCCACCGCATCTCCGCGCAGATGGCCGCGGCCCCCAGCTCGTCGAAGAACGTGCGCGACCTCGTTCGCGTGTTCCGCGCCCGAGCGCACTCCGACACCCCCGACCGCCAGGGCCGCGTCACGATTCCCGCGCCGCTGCGCGCCTACGCCGGGCTGGAGCGCGAGTGCACCGTCATCGGCAACGGCAACCGGCTCGAGGTCTGGGACACCGCCCGTTGGGACTCCTACCTCGACGAGGTCATGCCCGCGTACTCCAGCTACTCGGTCGAGACCGAGGAGGTGGTCCCCGGACTCTGACGGCTCGCCCGCACCGACCCGACCGCCGGCCTCCAGCCGACCCGCTCCCGACGCGACTTCCCCCGCGCCGGGCCCGGATCGGATGGGGACCAGTAGCCGGGTCGACCGGCACCACCACCCCGCACCACCGCACACCACCACCTCGCTCCACCACTTCGCACCACCACCGCACACCGATCGACGACGAAGGATCACGATGACCAGCCCAGGAGATGCCGCCCAGCGGCACGTTCCGGTGCTGCGGGACCGCATCGTGGACCTCCTCGAGCCCGCCCTGTCCGTCGAGGGGGCGGTCTGCGTCGACGCCACCTTGGGCATGGGAGGCCACGCCGAGGCGCTCCTCGAACGCTGCCCGTCGGCTCGAGTCATCGGAGTCGACCGTGACGAGCAGGCCCTGGCCCTGGCCGGCGAGCGACTGGCCCGCTTCGGTGACCGCTTCCTCGGCGTCCACGCGGTCTACGACGAGATCGCCGACGTCGTCGAGGCGCACACCGACGGTGTGGCCCACGGCATCCTGTTCGACTTGGGGGTCTCCTCCCTCCAGCTCGACCAGCCCGACCGGGGTTTTGCCTACCGGCACGACGCGCCCCTGGACATGCGAATGGACCAGTCGTCGGGGATCACGGCCGCCGAGGTGCTGAACACCTACTCCCACGGAGACCTCGCGCGGATCCTGAAGACGTACGGCGAGGAGCGCTTCGCCGGCCGCATCGCCTCCGCGGTCCTGCGTGAGCGGGAGAAGGAGCCGTTCACCACCTCCGCCCGCCTCGTCGAGGTGTTGCGGACCGCCATCCCGGCCGCCTCGCAGCGCAGTGGCGGACACCCTGCCAAGCGGACCTTCCAGGCGCTGCGCATCGAGGTCAACGCGGAGCTCTCGGTGTGGGAGCGCGCGATCGACGCCGCGATCGGCGTGCTCGCTCCGGGCGGGCGGATCGCGGTGCTGTCCTACCACTCGCTGGAGGACCGCATCACCAAGCAGGCGTTTGCCCGCGGTGCGACCAGCCGCACCCCCGCCGGGATGCCGGTCGAGCTGCCCGAGCTCGCCGCCTACCTACGACTGCTGACCCGCGGGGCCGAGGTCCCGGACGAGCAGGAACAGCACGACAACCCCCGATCCGCCTCGGCCCGCCTGCGCGCAGCCGAACGACTGACCTCCTCGAACGGAGCCACCGCATGAGCCAGCTCGCACCGGCCAGGCCCCTCCCGCGCACGTCCGCCCGGCGGACCACGGCGGCGACCCCTCGCCAGCTCAAGGTGGTGGCGCCGCCCGAGACCCGTGGCAACGGCGCGTTCCTCGCGCTGTGCGTGCTGCTGCTGCTCGGGGGCTTCGTCAGCGTGCTCATGCTCAACACGGCGATGGCCAAGGGCTCCTACACGCTGCGCGACCTCCAGCACCGTTCTGACGAGCTCACCGACACCCAGGACCAGCTGCGCCACTCCCTGGACGCGGTCTCCGGTCCGGGGCCGCTCGCCCAGCGGGCCCGGGAGCTCGGGATGGTCAAGGCACCCACGCCCGCCTTCCTCCGGTTGTCGGACGGGGCCGTGCTCGGCGTGGCGGAGAAGGCCAAGGCCGACACGACGTTTAGCGTGGTCACCGAGACCTCGATCACCGCCAGCACACCAGGGCGCAGTCCTGCTCCGGCGGCCACCGCCACCGCCACGACCACTGCCCCCGCCACGCCGCAGCCCAGCGCCTCGGCCTCCAGCCCCACCGCCAGCCAGGCCACACCGACCCCCACCACCAGCCAGGCCACACCCACGCCGACCACGACGGAGAGCCCGTGACCCAGCGCAGGACGCCACCGCCCTCAGGGCGCGGGCGACCCGGCGGCACCCCGGCTCCCCGACCCGGCGCAGCACGCCCCGCTGCTCCCCGATCCGGTGCGCCACGGTCCGCTTCGCCGCGAGCGGCTCAGCCCCGACCGGCTGCGCCCCGAACGGCTCAGACTCGTCCTGCTCAGCCGCGATCGTCGACGCCTCGCAGGAAGCCGCCCGCGAGCAGCGCCCCACCGCGGCCCGTCGCCACGGCGGCCAACCCGCGGCGGCGGATGCGCGCCCTCACGGTGGCGAGCCTGTTCGTGCTGAGCGTCTTCGGTGCCCAGCTCATCAGGATCCAGGGCTTCGATGCGCACGCCGTGGCCGAGGAGGCCCAGAGCAAGCGCGCCGGCACGCAGATCATCCCCGCCATGCGCGGCCAGATCCTCTCCGCGGACGGGACCGTCCTGGCTGCCAGTGCGGTGCGAGAGGTCGTCGTCGCCGACCAGCAGGCGGTGTGCACCTACCGCACGAAGAAGAACACGTGCAGCCCGGAGCGGTCCGCGCAGGCCGTCCAGGAGGCTGCCGTGGGGCTGGCGCCCCTCCTCGGCACCACCGTGGCCCAACTCGTGCCGAAGCTCACCGGCACCAACCGCTACGTCATCCTCAGCAAGGACGTCACCCCGGTGACGTGGAACGCCATCGCCGACCTCGGCATCCCCGGCATCTACCGGGACCGCCGCGCGACCCGGTCCGAGCGCACCTACCCGCAGGGCACGACCACCGCGGCGCTCGTCGGGTACGTCACGGCAGACGGCAACCCCGGTGGCGGCGTCGAGCTCATGGTCAAGGACCACCTCAAGGGCACCCCCGGCAAGCAGACCTTCGAGCAGGGGCGCGACGGCACGATCATCCCGGTGGGGGAGCGGTCGCTCACGCCCGCGGTCGACGGCAACGACGTTCACCTGACGATCAGCTCCAGCCTGCAGTGGTACGCCCAGAACTCGCTGGCGCAGCGGATCAAGGACGTCGGTGCGAAGTCGGGCACCGTCGTCGTGATGAACGCCAAGAACGGCAACCTCCTCAGCGTCGCCTCCTACCCCACGTTCAACCCGAACACCGATGTCGGGAAGAAGGGTGCCAAGCTCGGCAACGTCGCGTTCTCCGACGTGTTCGAGCCGGGGTCGACGTCGAAGATCATGACCGTCGCGGCCGCCCTCGAGGAGGGCACGGTCACGCCCTCGACGCCGGTCGTCATCCCCAACCGGCTCAAGCGCTTCGACGCCTCCTTCAAGGACAGCCACGACCACCCCACCCTGTACCGCACGGTCGCCGGCACGCTCGCCGAGTCCAGCAACATCGGCACGGTCCTGGTCAGCGAGACCATGACGCCGAAGACCCTCGAGACCTACTTCCGCAAGTTCGGCGTGGGCGAGCGCTCGGGCACCGGCTTCCCCGGCGAGTCGGCTGGCCTGCTCGCCCCGTCGGAGCAGTGGAGCGGGACGCAGGCCAAGACGGTGGCCTTCGGGCAGGGGCTGTCGGTCACGGCGATCCAGGCCGCGTCGGTCTTCCAGACCATCGCCAACGGCGGCGTGCGGGTCGCGCCGCGACTCATCGAGAGCCTCACCGCCGCGGACGGCACGGTGACCCCGACGCCGGCATCACCCACGACGCGCGTGGTGTCGGAGCAGACGGCGAGCGACGTGAGCAAGATGCTCGAGGGTGTCGTGAGCGGCGAGGGCACGGCCCAGGAGGCGATGATCCCGGGCTACCGCGTGGCCGGCAAGACGGGGACGGCCGACTACTACGACGCGGCCGCGAAGCGGTACAGCGGGCGCACCGCGAGCTTCATCGGGTACGCCCCGGCCGACGACCCGCAGATCGTCGTCGCGGTCATCGTGCACAAGCCCATCCAGCCGTTCTTCGGTGGCCCGGTCGCCGGCCCCGTGTTCAAGGACGTCGCCACCTACGCGCTGCAGGAGCTGAAGATCCCGCCGACGGGTGCCACACCGCCCAAGATCACCGTCAAGGTGTCCCCGGAGGAGGCGCAGGCCGACCCGACCCTGCTGCTCGACGGCCGCAAGCGCAGCGCCGGGTAGGGTGCTGCGACGTGGCCGTACCTCGACCGACACCGCTGCGCAGCACCTCCATCAGGACCCTGGCTGATCTGCTGGGAGCGCGCGCGGCAGACCTTCCCGACGTCAGTGTCACTGGTGTCACCCTCGACTCCCGGGCCGTCGTCGGCGGCGACTTGTACGCCGCCCTGCCGGGCGCACGGGCCCACGGTGCCGACTTCGTCGAGTCCGCTGCGGTCCTGGGCGCCGCGGCCGTGCTCACCGACTCCGACGGGGCCAGCCGGGTCTCGGCCGCCGGCGTCGACCTGCCCGTGCTCGTCGTCGACTCACCCCGTGCCGTGCTCGGCGAGGTGTCGGCCGAGATCTACGGCACCACGGACCTGACGCTGCGCATGCTCGGCGTCACGGGCACCAACGGCAAGACGACCACGGCCTACCTCGTGCACTCCGCCCTGACGGCCCTGGGAGCAGCCACCGGTCTCATCGGCACGGTCGAGACCCGCATCGGTGACGAGCGGATCGACAGCGTGCGCACCACCCCCGAGGCCCCCGAACTGCACGGCATCCTCGCGGTGATGGCGCAACGCGGCCTGAGCACCTGCGTCATGGAGGTCTCCAGCCACGCCCTGGCCCAGCACCGGGTCGACGGGGTCGTCTACGACGTCGCGCTGTTCACCAACCTCAGTCAGGACCACCTCGACTTCCACCACGGCATGGAGGACTACTTCGCCGCCAAGGCGTCGCTGTTCACGCCGCGGAGGTCCCGGCGTGCCCTGGTCTGCGTGGACGACGCGTGGGGTCGCCGGCTGGCGAGCGAGGCCACGGTCCCCGTGCACACGATCGCCACCCTTCATGCCGGGCAGTCGTCCGCCGATGGCGCAGGGCACGCCGCAGGGTCCGCGGACTGGGTGATCACCGTCGACCTCGCCGACCCGGCCGCCTTCCACCTGACCGGCCCGGGGGTGGACCTCCACCTGAGGTCGAGGCTTCCGGGGGACTTCAACGTCACGAACACGGCCATGGCCGCGGCCGCTCTCATCCTGCTCGGCGAGGACGTCGATGCGGTGGGCGCCGCGGTGCTCTCCGATCCGCACGTCCCCGGCCGGATGGAGGCGGTCACCGGCCCGCAGGGATCGCCTCGCGCACTCGTCGACTACGCCCACACCCCCGAGGCCATCCGCGCCGCCCTGCACGCGTTGCGCCCGAGCACACCGGGCACGCTCGTCGTGGTCACCGGGGCCGGGGGAGACCGTGACCGTGACAAGCGCCACGCCATGGGCGCAGCCGCTGCCGAGGTCGCCGACCTCGTGGTCGTCACCGACGACAACCCGCGCTCGGAGGACCCCTCGTCGATCCGAGCCGCGCTCCTCGAGGGGGTCGAGGCGGCCCGTGCCGGCGGGCGGCACGGCATCCGGGTGCTCGCCATCGGCGATCGTCGCGAGGCGATCCGCGAGGCGGTCGCAGCGGTGTGGGCCGAGGGCGGCGCCGCGACGGTCGCCGTCGTCGGCAAGGGCCACGAGAGCGGCCAGGAGATCGCCGGTGTCGTGCACCCCTTCGACGACCGTGCCGAGCTCGCCCACGCGCTCGACCTCGCAGCATCGAGCGCCACCCGATGATCGCCCTCACCCTGCGCGAGGTCGCCCGCGCCGTCAGCGGCGTGATCGTCGCACCCGCCGACCTCGACCCCGACACGCTCGTCATCGACGGGCCCGTGGTCACCGACTCGCGCGAGGCAGGCCCCGGCGGCCTCTACGTCGCCCGCGTCGGGGAGCAGGCCGACGGCCACGACTTCGTCCCGGATGCCGTGGCGCGCGGTGCCGTCGCGGCTCTCGTCACGCGGGCCGTCGACGGCGTCCCGTCCGTCGTCGTCGCCGACACCCAGGACGCCTTCGCCGCGCTCTCCCTCGAGGTGGTGAGGCGCCTGCCCGACCTCCAGGTCGTCGGCATCACCGGGTCGTCCGGCAAGACGAGCACCAAGGACCTCCTCGGCACCGTCCTCGCCACCGTCGGGCCCACGGTCGCCCCCGTCGGGTCGTACAACTCCGAGGTCGGCGTGCCGCTCACCGTGTGCCGCGTCGCCGCCGACACCCGCTTCCTCGTCGTCGAGATGGGGGCCCGCGGGATCGGCCACATCGAGTACCTGACGACGATGGCGCCGCCGCGCGTCGGGGTCGTGCTCAACGTCGGCACCGCGCACGTCGGGGAGTTCGGTTCGCGCGCCGCCATCGCCACCGCGAAGTCCGAGCTCGTCGCGGCCCTGCCGGCCCACGGTCTCGCGGTGCTCAACGCCGACGACCCCGCGGTTCGAGCCATGGCCGACGTGACGCCCGCCCGCGTCGCTCTCGTCGGCGAGGCCGACGACGCACAGGTGCGGGCCACCGACGTCGTGCTCGACGACGGGGGCCGCGCCGCGTTCACCGTGCACACCCCGACCGGCACCCGCACGGTCCACCTGGGGCTGGTCGGGCGCCACCACGTCGGCAACGCCCTGGCCGTCATCGCCGTCGCGACCGAGCTGGGCATGCCGCTCGACGACGTCGTGACCGCACTCGAGGCAGCCCGCCCGGTGAGCCGCTGGCGCATGGAGGTCATCGAACGCCGCGACGGGGTCACCCTGGTCAACGACGCCTACAACGCCAACCCGGACTCCATGCACGCCGCCCTCGGTGCCCTCGCCAGGATGGGGCAGGGCCGGCGAACCTGGGCCGTGCTCGGCACGATGCTCGAGCTCGGGCCGGAGTCGGACTCACTGCACGCCGAGGTCGGGGCCGACGTCGTCGCCCACGGCATCGGTGAGCTGCTCGTCGTCGGTGACGCCGCGGCATCCCTCGCTGCAGGCGCCCGTGACGCCCTGTCCGCCACCGGCGCGCCCGAGGGTGCCGACCTGCCGACCCCCGCCACGAGGGTGCGCCAGGTGGCCGACGCCGAGGCCGCGCAGCAGGTACTGGCGGCCGAGCTGCGACCCGCGGACGTGGTGTTGTTCAAGTCCAGTCGCGACGCGGGACTACGGTTGCTCGGTGACCGGATGGCGCAGGACGAGGAGGAGCTGACGTGAGGGCTGTGCTCATCGCCGGCGTCGTGTCGCTCGTCATCTCGCTGCTCGGCACCCCGCTGTTCATCCGCTTCCTCGTGCACAAGGGCTACGGCCAGTTCATCCGCGACGACGGGCCCACCTCGCACCACACGAAGCGCGGAACCCCCACCATGGGCGGGGCCGTCATCGTGCTCGCCTCGCTCATCGCCTACGCCGTGGCCCACCTGGTCACCGGTCAGAGCCCCACCGTCAGCGGCCTGCTCGTCCTGTTCCTCATGACGGGACTGGGCTTCATCGGCTTCCTCGACGACTTCATCAAGATCTCCAAGCAGCGCAGCCTCGGCCTGCGCTCGGGCGAGAAGCTCGCCGGCCAGACCCTCGTCGCCGTCATCTTCGCGATCCTCGCGCTGCAGTTCCCCAACGACGCGTTCCGCACCCCGGCCTCGACGTCGATCTCCTTCGTGCGCGACACCGGTCTCGACCTCGCGTTCAGTGGCGCCCTGGTCGGGGTCATCCTCTTCGTCATCTGGGCCAACATCATCGTCGCGGGCACGTCCAACGGCGTGAACCTCACCGACGGCCTCGACGGCCTCGCCACCGGGGCGTCGGTCATGGTGTTCGCGGCCTACGTGCTCATCGGCATCTGGCAGTTCAACCAGAACTGCCAGTGGAACCCGGGCACCAAGTGCTACGAGGTGCGCGACCCCCACGACCTGGCCATCGTCGCGGCCTGCGGCATGGGCGCCTGCTTCGGCTTCCTGTGGTGGAACGCCTCACCCGCCAAGATCTTCATGGGCGACACCGGGTCGCTGGCCCTCGGCGGCGGGCTCGCCGGCCTCGCCATCCTCACCCGCACCGAGCTGCTCATCGTCATCCTCGGCGGCCTGTTCGTCACCATCACGCTCTCGGTCATCATCCAGGTCGCCAGCTTCAAGACCACCGGTAAACGGGTGTTCCGCATGGCACCGCTGCAACACCACTTCGAACTCCTCGGCTGGGCAGAAGTCACGATCGTGATCCGGTTCTGGATCATCGCCGGCCTCTTCGTCGCGCTCGGGCTCGGGTTGTTCTACGCAGAGTGGGTCGTGGGCGCCGGATGAGCGAGCGGCTCGCCACCTTGACCCACAGTGACGCGAACTGGGCAGGCCTGCGCGTCGTCGTCACCGGGCTCGGGGTCAGCGGTTTCGCGGCCGCGGACGCCCTGCTCGAACGAGGCGCCGACGTGCTCGTCGTCGACGGCGCCCAGCCCGACGGCATCCTCGCCGAGCGGGCCAACATCCTCGACATCCTCGGCGCCCGCCTCGCCTTCGGCCCGGATGCCGTCGTTCGGATGCCGGACACCCCCGTGGACCTCGTCGTCACCTCCCCGGGGTGGCGGCCCGACCAGCCCCTGCTCGCGGCCGCCGCCGCGTCCGGCGTCCCCGTCTGGGGAGAGGTCGAGCTCGCCTGGCGGATGAGGCCGGAGCACGGGGGTGCCCCGTGGCTGGCCGTGACCGGCACCAACGGCAAGACGACCACCGTGCAGATGCTCACCTCGATCCTGCAGGCGGCGGGGCTGCGGGCGTGCAGCGCCGGCAACGTCGGCACCCCGATCCTCGAGGCCGTGGTGCACCCCGACCCGTTCGACGTCATCGCCGTCGAGCTCTCGAGCTTCCAGCTGCACTGGTCGCACTCCCTCGCGCCGCAGGCGTCGGTGTGCCTCAACGTCGCCCCCGACCACGTCGACTGGCACGGTTCCCTCGAGGAGTACGCCCTGGCCAAGGGCAAGGTGTACGCCAACACCGAGGTCGCCTGCATCTACAACGTGCAGGACGAGCGCACCCGCCGACTCGTCGAGGACGCCGACGTCCAGGAGGGGTGTCGAGCCATCGGCTTCACCCTCGACCTGCCTGCCGTCTCGCAGGTCGGGCTCGTCGGCGACGTCCTCGCCGACCGAGCCTTCGTCGAGCAGCGCCGCACCGCGGCCGCCGAGCTCGCCACCCTCGACGACCTCTCGAACGGCGGCCCACCGCCGGCCCCGCACCTCGTCGCGAACGCCCTGGCTGCAGCCGCCCTGGCCCGAGCCCACGGCGTGCCTGCCGGTGCGGTGCGAGCCGGGCTGCGCGCGTTCGTGCCCGAACCCCACCGCATCGCCGAAGCCGCGACGATCGACGGCATCCGGTTCGTCGACGACTCCAAGGCAACCAACCCGCACGCGGCCCGCGCCAGCCTCACCGCCTACGAGCACGTCGTCTGGGTTGCCGGCGGCCTGCTCAAGGGTGCCGACGTCGACGACCTCGTCGCCGCGGCCGCCGAGCACCTGCGCGCCGTCGTGCTGATCGGTCAGGATCGGGCACTCATTGCCCAGGCACTGGCCCGACACGCGCCGGATGTCCCCGTCGTCGACATCGACCGCACCGACACTGGTGCCATGGACGAGGTGGTGAAGCAGGCCCGCGCGCTCGCACGGGCAGGAGACGTCGTGCTCCTTGCGCCCGCTGCCGCGTCGATGGACATGTTCACGGACTACGGCGCTCGCGGTGACGCCTTCGTCGGCGCGGTCGACCGGCTCGCCGCAGGGGAGTAGCCGTGAGCAGCACGAGCGCACCTGCCCGCGCTCGCAGCGCCGGCGCGCAGGCTGGGACGACGACGCACCGTGGCTGGTTCGGGCGTTTCGAGTCCCCGGTGACGACCTACTACCTGCTCGTCGGGGTGACCGCAGCCCTCGTGGTCTTCGGCCTCATCATGGTGCTCTCGGCCTCGGCGATCGTCAGCATCCAGAACACCGACGGGGCCTCCGCCTACTCGATCTTCATCAGCCAGGCCGTCTTCGCCACGATCGGCGCCGTCGCGCTCCTCATCGCCTCAAGGTTGCCGATGCGCTCCTGGAAGGCGTTGGCCTTCCCGATCCTGCTCGTCGGCGTCGTCCTGCAGGTGCTGGTGCTGTTCACCGGTACCGCCGTCAACGGCAACCAGAACTGGCTCAAGGTCGGCCCGATCACCGTGCAGCCCTCCGAGATCATCAAGCTCGGCCTGGTGCTGACGGGGGCCGTGGTGCTGTCCAAGAAGCGCCAGCACCTGCACTCCTTCGCGCACGTCGTCGTGCCCTACCTCGTCCCCATCGTGGCCGTCGGGGTGGGGGCCGTGGCTCTCGGGCACGACCTCGGCACCGTGCTCATCCTCGGGGCGATCGTCGCCGGGGTGCTCTTCGCCGCGGGGATCCCGCTGCGCTGGTTCGCCTTCGCCGGAGTGCCGTTCGTCGCCGGCGTGCTCTGGTTCGTGCTGAGCAGCGCCAACCGGCTCAGCCGGTTCGACGTGTGGCTCGGGCGCGACACCGACGAGTTCGGCACCGCGCGCCAGCCGATCCACGGCCGGTACGCACTCGCTGACGGCGGCTGGCTCGGCGTCGGCCTCGGGCAGAGCCGCGAGAAGTGGGGGCTGCTCTCCGAACCGCACAACGACTTCATCTTCGCGATCATCGGCGAGGAACTGGGCCTGCCCGGCTCGCTCGGGGTGCTGGCCCTGTTCGCGGCGCTGGCACTGGCCTGCTACCGGCTCGTCACGCGCACCGACGACTTCTTCGTGCGCGTCGCCACGGCCGGGATCATGACGTGGATCATCATCCAGGCGGTCATCAACATCGGCGCCGTCATCAACCTGCTGCCCGTCATCGGGGTGCCCCTGCCGCTCGTCTCCTCCGGCGGCTCGGCCCTCATCACGACGATGTTCGCCCTCGGCATCCTGCTCTCCTTCGCCCGGTCCGAGCCCGGCTGCGCCGAGGCGTTGTCCGCCCGGCCTTCGGCGATCCGCCGGACCCTTGCCGTTCTTCCCGGCGTGGGCCGCCGGCGCCGGGCCCGGTCGTGAGCGCCACCACCGTGAGGTCGGTCCTGCTCGCCGGCGGAGGCACGGCGGGTCACGTCTCGCCGCTGCTCGCCCTGGCCGACTGCCTGCGCCGCCGCGACCCTGACATCGCGATCACGGCGCTCGGTACCGCGGCCGGGCTCGAGGCCCGACTGGTCCCCGAACGCGGGTACCCGATGATCGAGGTCCCCAAGGTGCCCCTGCCCCGTCGGCCCTCGGGTGACCTGCTGCGGCTGCCCGGCAACCTGCGTCGAGCCGTTCGCGCCGCCGAGGACGCCATCGCGAGCACGTCGGCCCAGGTCGTCGTCGGCTTCGGCGGCTACGTCTCGACGCCGGCCTACCTCGCGGCGCGACGACACGGCATCCCGATCGTCGTCCACGAGCAGAACGCCCGCCCGGGCATCGCGAACCGCCTCGGCGCCCGGTTCGCGTCGGCGGTGGGCGTGACCTTCCCGGACACCGCGCTGCCGCGGGCCACCGTCACCGGGATGCCGTTGCGGCGCGAGATCGCGACCCTGGACCGGGGTGCCCTGCGCGAGCAGGCCAGGGCCCACTTCGGTCTGAGTGACGCCCCGACCGTGCTCGTCACCGGTGGCTCGCTCGGTGCGCAGCGCCTCAACGAGGCGTTCGCCGCCGCGGCCGCGCGCCTGTCCGCCGCCGGGGTTCAGGTGCTGCACGTCGCGGGCACCGGCAAGGACTTCGTGCCCGAGGGCGTCACCGGCGCGCCGTACGTCGTCCTCCCGTACTGCGACCGCATGGACCTCGCCTACGCCGCGGCCGACCTCGTGGTCGCCCGCTCCGGCGCGAACACCGTGTGCGAGCTGACGGCGGTCGGCCTGCCCGCGATCTACGTGCCCCTGCCCATCGGCAACGGGGAACAGCGGCTGAACGCGGCGAGCGTCATCGCTGCTGGCGGGGGCCTGCTCGTCGAGGACTCCGCGGTCACCGCGGCCTGGGTCGACGACGTCGTGCGCCCGCTCGCGCTCGACGGCCAGCGACTGGGTGGAATGGCCTCGGCCTCGGCCTCGGTGGGGGAGCGCGGCGGCGACGAGTTGCTCGCCGACCTCGTCGTGGCCGCTGCTGGCGGGGCCACCACGGCGGCGGGGCGCGCCCGATGACCCTGCCCGACATGAGGTTCGACGTCACGGCGCCGGCCACACCGCTCGAGGACCTCGGGCGCGTGCACCTCATCGCGATCGGCGGTGCCGGGATGTCCGCGGTGGCCCGCCTGCTCCTCGCCCGTGGGGTGGGCGTCAGCGGGTCCGATGCCGCCGACGGGCCGGCCCTGCGGGCGCTGCGCGACCTCGGGGCACGCGTCCACCTCGGCCACGACGCCGCACACCTGGCCGGGGTCGACACCGTCGTCGTGTCGTCGGCGATCCGGGAGGACAACGTCGAGCTCGCCGCGGCGCGCGCGGCGGGGCTTCGGGTGCTGCACCGCTCGCAGGCCCTGGCGTCGTTGATGGCCGGCTCGCGACGGGTCGCGGTCGCCGGGGCGAACGGCAAGACGACGACGACCTCGATGCTCGTCGTCGCGCTCGACGCCGCGGGTGAGCGCCCGTCCTACGCCTGCGGGGCCGAGATCGCCCAGCTCGCCACCAACGCCGCGATCGGTGTCGGCTCGGTGTTCGTCGTCGAGGCCGACGAGAGCGACGGCTCCTTCCTCGCCTACCGCCCGGACGTCGCCGTCGTGACCAACGTCCAGCCGGACCACCTCGACTTCTACGGCACTGCCGAGCGGGTCGAGGAGGCGTATGCCGCGTTCGCCGCCACGGTGCCCGCCGACGGCCTCGTCGTCGCCTGCTTCGACGACCCCGGCTCGCGTCGACTGGCGCAGGCGGTGCGCTCGCGCGGCGGAGCCGTCGTGACCTACGGCTACGAGGTGGGGGCCGACCTGCACGTGCTGTCCACCGAGGCCGATGGGCTCGGCACCCACTCGTCGTTCGTGCTCGACGGGTGCCTGAGCACCCTCGAACTCCTCGTCCCGGGGCCGCACAACGTCATGGACGCCTGCGCCGCCTACCTCGCCGCGGTGCGCGGCGTCGGCGCCGATGCGGATGCCGTGCTGACCGGCCTCGCCTCGTTCTCGGGTGCACGGCGTCGCTTCGAGGTCCGCGGTGAGGTTGGCGGGGTCACCGTCGTCGACGACTACGCCCACAACGCACCGAAGGTGGCCGCGGTGGTCAGCACCGGGGCGGACCTCGTGCGCCGCGCGGGTTCCGGGTCGCTGCACGTGATCTTCCAGCCCCACCTGTACTCCCGCACGCGCGACTTCGCCGTCGAGTTCGCCCACGCGCTGGCTCCCGCCGACCACGTCGTGCTGCTCGACGTCTACGGCGCCCGTGAGGCTCCCGTCGACGGGATCAGCTCGGCCCTCATCGGGGACCCGCTGCGCGAGCTGCCGGGGGAGCGGAGCGTGCTCGTCGGCCCCAGTCGTGAGGATGCCGTGGCGGCGGTCGCGCAGCGCGCCCGGCCCGGGGACCTCGTCCTCGTCGTCGGGGCCGGGGACGTCACCGCACTGGCGCCGCTCGTGGTGGACGCCCTGGCTGGTGCCCGCACTGCCCCTGACCACCGCACGACCACTGATCACCGCACGACCACTGATCACCGCACGACCACTGACGGAGGGCCCCGATGAGCCTGCGCACCGAGTATCCGGCGGGAGCCACGGCATCCTCCTCGGCCCGGTTCCGGGAGCGCGAGCTCGCGAACCGCCGTCGTCCGTGGCGACGGGCGCTCGTGGCTCTTGGTGCCGCCACCGTCGCGGCGGTGCTCGTCTGGTTGCTGGGGTGGAGCAGCATCCTCGGCGTCTCCGAGGTCGATGTGTCGGGAGCGACCGACGCCGAGGCCGCCGCCGTCACCGAGCTCGTCGACGTCCCGATCGGCACCCCGTTGGCACGCGTGGACACCGATGCCGTGGCCGCCCGGGTTCGTGAGCGGATCACCGTCGCCGAGGTGTCGGTGCGCCGAGCCTGGCCGAGCACCCTGGCCGTCGACATCGTCCTGCGGACCCCGGCCATCGCCGTGAAGAACCCTCAAGGTCAACTTGAGGTTGTGGATGCGGAGGGGATCGCCTTCGGTGTCGTCAAGGCAGCGCCGAAGGGGGTGCCCGTGGTGACGGCGGTGGGGGCCAGGGGTGCCACTCGCGAGGCCATGCAGTCGGCGCTCGCGCTGCTGAACGCCCTGCCGTCCGACCTCTCGAGCCAGGTCTCCGGCATCACCGTGAGCAGTGCCAACCTGGTGACCTTCACCCTCGGCAAGCGCACCGTCGTGTGGGGCAGTGGGGCGGACTCCGAGCGCAAGGTGGCGATCCTGACCGCGCTGCTGCCCACCAAGGCCAAGGTCATCGACGTGAGCGCACCGGAGACGCCGGTGACCCGCTGAGGACTCCCCGCGTGGCCTCACCGCGTGACGGGTGTGACTCATGGGGTCAAAGTGACGGCTGAGTCTGCCCGTGAAAGGATTTCCGCAGGGGATGTCGCGACACGCCCACCGCGTCTTTGCCTGACGTCGGGGACCGACCTAGCGTCATGCCATAGAACCGCATCCGAAGTGTGACTGTCAACCTTACGTTGAGAGTTCTTCGAACAGCGAACCCGAGTTCCGACCCAGTGGAAGGCCCGTATCGTGGCAGCACCCCAGAACTACCTCGCCGTCATCAAGGTCGTCGGCATCGGCGGCGGTGGTGTCAACGCCATCAACCGGATGATCGAGGTCGGCCTCAAGGGCGTCGAGTTCATCGCCGTGAACACCGACGCCCAGGCGCTCCTGATGAGCGACGCGGACGTCAAGCTCGACGTCGGCCGCGAGCTGACCCGGGGGCTCGGCGCCGGTGCCGACCCCGAGGTCGGCAAGAAGGCCGCCGAGGACCACGCCGAGGAGATCGAGGAGGTCCTTCGCGGCGCCGACATGGTCTTCGTCACCGCTGGCGAGGGCGGCGGCACCGGCACGGGTGGCGCGCCCGTCGTGGCTCGCATCGCCCGCGGCCTCGGCGCCCTGACCATCGGCGTCGTCACGCGCCCCTTCACCTTCGAGGGTCGCCGCCGCGCCAACCAGGCCGAGACCGGCATCGCCCAGCTGCGCGAAGAGGTCGACACCCTCATCGTCATCCCGAACGACCGCCTGCTGTCGATCAGCGACCGCGGGGTGTCGATGCTCGACGCGTTCCGCAGCGCCGACCAGGTGCTCCTGTCCGGTGTTCAGGGCATCACCGACCTCATCACGACGCCGGGTCTGATCAACCTCGACTTCGCCGACGTCAAGTCGGTCATGCAGGGGGCCGGCTCCGCGCTCATGGGCATCGGCTCGGCCCGCGGTGAGGACCGTGCCGTCCAGGCCGCCGAGCTCGCCATCTCCAGCCCACTGCTCGAGGCGAGCATCGACGGCGCCCACGGCGTGCTGCTCTCCATCCAGGGTGGCAGCGACCTCGGGCTGTTCGAGATCAACGAGGCGGCGCGACTGGTGCAGGAGGCCGCCCACCCCGAGGCCAACATCATCTTCGGTGCCGTCATCGACGACGCCCTCGGCGACGAGGTGCGCGTCACGGTCATCGCCGCCGGGTTCGACGGCGGGGCGCCGGTGCGTCGCGCCGACGACCGGGCCCTCGGCTCGGTCCAGGGGCGCTCCGCCCCCGCAGCCGCAGCCCCGGTGGCAGCGCCCGTCGCGCAGCGTCAGCCCGCAGCACCGGTCGAGGCTGCCCCGGAGGAGGGCGCCGTCATGACCGAGCAGGTCCAGGCGCCGGTCGAGCCGGCCCGTCCGGCGCAGCCCGTGCAGGCACCGCCGCGCACGGTGACCTTCGACGAGAACGACGACCTCGACGTGCCGGACTTCCTCAAGTAGGTCGGGTCACGACGTCAGCACCGCCGACAGGGGCGGGCCGGTTCAGCCGGTCCGCCCCTGTCCTGTGTCGGGTGCGGAGACGGCCTGCCCGGCCCGTGCAGCCCCCCCCGCGACCGTAGGGTGGGAGGGTGTTCGCCTGGCATGAGGACCGCAGCGGAGTCTTCCGCGCTGTCACCGACCGCTCGTCGGGCGTGAGCACTGGGGCGTATGCCGGGCTGAACCTCGGCGGCCACGTCGGCGACGACCCCGAGGCGGTGAGCCGCAACCGGGCAGCGCTGACCGAGGCGCTGGGCCGTCCGGTGGCGTACATGGACCAGTGCCACGGTGCCGGGGTCGCCGTCATCGACGGCGTCCCGCAGGTCGCCCCGACCTGCGACGCCCTCGTGACCGATTCTCCTGACCTGGCCCTGGCCGTCCTCGTCGCCGACTGCGTCCCCGTGCTGCTGGCCGGGGACGGCGTGGTGGCCGCGGTGCACGCCGGGCGACCCGGCCTGGTGGCCGGCGTGGTTCCGGCAGCCATCGCGGCGATGCGTGGCCTGGGTGGAGACACGATCGACGCCGTCGTCGGGCCGTCCGTGTGTGGACGGTGCTACGAGGTCCCGGAGGCGATGCGGTCGGACGTCGCCGACGTGGTGCCGGTGGCCGCGACGGTGTCGTGGTCGGGGACACCCGCCGTCGACGTGGCAGCAGGGGTGGTGACCCAGCTGCGGGAGGCCGGCGTCACGGTGCGCTGGGTGCCCGGCTGCACCAGGGAGCGCCCGGACCTGTACTCGTACCGCCGGGACGCAAACACCGGCCGCTTCGCCGGAGTCGTCGCGCGGAGTCGGTTGTGATCCCTGACGGCTCCGTGACCCCGGGCGGCTCCGCGGACACGCACGACCTCGAGCGGCGACGTCGAGACCTCGAGCTGAACCTGAGCGCCGTCCACGACCGCATCGAGCGGGCCCGGCGCGACGCGGGCCGCACCGACGAGCTCACCCTGGTCGTCGTCACGAAGTTCTTCCCGGCCTCGGACGTCGACCTGCTCGCCGGACTCGGCGTCACCGACATCGGGGAGAGTCGCGACCAGGAAGCCACCGCCAAGCTGGAGTCCCTGGCACGCCGCGCTGACCTGCGCGTGCACTTCATCGGCCAGCTGCAGAGCAACAAGGCGGGGTCGGTCGCGCGGTACGCCGACGTCGTGCAGTCGGTGGACCGGGCCAAGGTCGTGCGTGCTCTCGACCGGGGAGCCTGCGCGGCGGGGCGGGTCCTGGACGTGACCGTGCAGGTGGCGCTGGCCGACGGTGGGGGCCGGGGAGGGGTACCCGTCGACCAGGCCGAGGCCCTCGCGGACGCGGTTGCCGGCTCCACCTCGTTGCGCCTTCGCGGCGTCATGGCCGTGGCCCCGCTCGGGGGTGACCAGCACCCCGCCTTCGCCCGCCTGCGGGAGGTGAGCGACGGCATCCGAACATCTCACCCGGACGCCACGTGGATCTCCGCCGGGATGAGCGGTGACCTCGAGGCCGCCGTGGCCCACGGCGCGACACACCTGCGTGTCGGATCGGCAATCCTCGGATCTCGGCTGTCACACCGGTAACTTCAGTCGCGATGGACGGCGCCGATCAGGCGGGGCCGACGACCAAGGAGCACTCAATGGCAGGCGCGCTGCGCAAGACGATGGTCTACCTGGGCCTCGCCGAGGACCAGGGTCGCTACGACGACGACTACGACGAGATGTACGACGACCACGTCGACGCGGTCGAGGACCACGCCGCCCCCGAGCGCGCCGAGCGTCGCAGCGCCGAGGTCACCCACCTGCCCACTCGTCACTCGGTGGCGCACGTGGTGAGCAGCCCGGAGGTGGGCGGGCTCTCCCGCATCACGACGATCCACCCGCGCACCTACAACGAGGCCAAGACCGTCGGCGAGAACTTCCGCGACGGCATCCCCGTGATCATGAACCTCACGGACATGAGCGATGCCGACGCCAAGCGCCTCGTCGACTTCGCCGCCGGTCTCGTGTTCGGCCTGCGCGGATCGATCGAGCGGGTGACGTCCAAGGTGTTTCTGCTCTCGCCCGAGACGGTCGAGGTCAACGCCGAGGAAGGGCCGGTCACCGCGTCCGGTCGCGGCGTGTTCAACCAGAGCTGACGCGGACGTTTCGGGAAATCACCTCCTCGTCAGTCACACTCCTGCCATGAACGCGGTGCGTGAGGTCCTGGGCTTTGTCGTCTTCCTGTACTTCCTCGTGCTCCTCGGGCGGGTCGTCTTCGACTGGATCCGGATCTTCGCCCGCGAATGGCGTCCTCGTGGGGCCGCGTTGCTCGTCGCCGAGCCGATCTACACGCTCACCGAGCCGCCGCTGCGGGCGCTGCGCAAGGTCATCCCCCCGCTGCGTCTCGGCGCCGTCAACCTCGACCTGTCGTTCATGGTGCTCTTCTTCGTGGTGTACCTCCTGCTGATCCTGCTGTGAGGGCGGTGGCCGCTCGCCGTCTCGGCTGACGGTGTGACCCCTTGATCGCGTAGTCTGGCGAGACCGGTCCTCAACCGGGCGTCGCGCTGTGCGTGGATGCCGGGAGCGGGACTCGACACCGATGCCCCACCACAGGAGTTGACCATGGCTCTCACGCCCGAGGACGTTCTCAACAAGACGTTCACCCAGACCCAGTTCCGCCGTGGGTACGACGAGCGGGAGGTCGACGACTTCCTCGACGACATCGTTGCCGAGATGCGTCGGATGACCAAGGAGTCTGACGACCTGCGCGGCGAGCTCAACGCCGTCCGCGAGGGCAACGGGTTGGCACCGGTCGCGGCCCGCCAGGAGCCGGACACCTCCGCCGGTGACCTCGACGAGCTGCGTTCCAAGAACGCCACCCTCGCCGCCCGCGTGTCCGAGCTCGAGAGCACCCGCAGCGACCTCACGGCGCGCCTCGGCGAGTACGAGGGCAAGTCCGGCGACACCGAGGCCCGCAACGCCGAGCTGCAGGGCCAGCTCGCCCAGCTCCAGCACCGGGGCGGCGAGCTCGAGGCCCAGGCCGCCGAGGCCACCGCGCGCGTCGACGAGCTGGAGGCCGCGAACGCAGCCCTGCAGGAGCGCGCCACCGAGCTCGAGACCAAGGTCGCACAGCTCGAGGACGAGCTCGAGGCCAGCCGGGGCGACCTCGCCGCCGCCCAGGCCGAGCGCGAGCAGGACGCCGCCGCTCGTCAGGACGCCGCCGCCGAGAACAACGACCAGGTGACGGCCCTGCGCGCCCGGATCGACGAGATCGAGCAGGACGCCAGGGCCCGTATCGCCGAGGCCACCGCCCGTGCCGAGGAGGCCGAGGAGCGCGCCGCCGCAGCGGCCCAGCGCGGTGACGGTGCCGTGGGTGCCGTTGCCCTGGCCGGTGCCGGTGGTGGCGCCAGCGCCGCCGGTGTCATCGCCCTCGCCCAGCGCCTGCATGACGAGCACGTCGCTGCTGGTGAGGCCCGTCACGAGGAGCTGGTCACCGAGGGCCAGCGACGTCACGACGAGCTGGTCAGCACCGGTCAGGCCCGCCACGACGAGCTCATCGGTACGGCTCAGGCCAAGCACGACGAGCTGATCAGCACCGGCCAGGCCCGCCACGACGAGCTCATCAGCACGGCTCAGGCCAAGCACGACGAGCTGATCAGCACCGGGCAGGCCAAGCACGACGAGCTGATCAGCACCGGGCAGGCGCAGCACGACGAGATGATCGCCACCGGGACGAGCACGAAGGAGGAGCTCATCTCCACGGCCACAGCCCAGCGTGACGAGATGATCGCGACCGCCACGGCCCAGCGCGACGAGATGATCGCCACCGCCACCGCCCAGCGCGACGAACTGCTCACCGAGGGGCGCGAGCGCTCCACGGGGATGGTGGCCGAGGCCCAGCAGAAGAAGGCCGGGATCCTCGAGGAACTCGGTCGCGAGCGTGGTCTGCTCGAGCGCAAGATCGAGGAGCTGAGTGGCTTCGAGCGCGACTACCGCTCGCGCCTGCACACCTACATCGAGGCGCAGCTGGCCGACCTGAAGAACACCGGTGTCGAGCACTCCGACGAGGAGTCCGCCGACGCCCAGCAGCACGAGGAAGCGGCTGCCGAGCCGCAGCCCGAGCACCAGGGCTGACGCGACCACGAGGAAGGGCCCGGCCATCGGCCGGGCCCTTCCTCGTGCCGTGGGCAACCCTTCCCTCGTGCTGTGACCGACCTCGCCGTGCACGTCTGCGTTTTGTCGTTGAGGCAGGGCCCTTCACGCCGTATCCTCAGCCCACTGGCGACGGCCGACCACGGCCCGCCGGCCCCTTACGGAAGTGGGTACGCATGGTTGCCAGGAAGACTCCGACGGCGAAGAAGGCCACGTCCAGCCGCACGCTGGCGGTGCGCGAGGACGAGTCGCCATGGACCGCCAAGGAGCTTCGTGACCTGCGCGCTGAGCTCGAGCAGGAGATCGCCCAGCTGCGCGCCGAGCTCGTGGACGCCGAGAGCGACCTCGTGGACCTCATGCGTGACTCCGGTGACGGCGCCGGCGACGACCAGGCGGATGCCGGGGCCAAGACCTACGAGCGCGAGCAGGAGATCTCGCTGGCGAACAACGCCCGCCTGATGCTCGAGCAGAGCGAGCACGCCCTGGAACGGTTCGACGACGGGACGTACGGAATCTGCGAGTCGTGCGGCGACCCGATCGGCAAACTTAGGCTCCAGGCCGCTCCTCGTGCGACCCTGTGCATGCCATGCAAGAAGAAGCAGGAACGCCGCTGACCTCGAGTCACCCCGCCCAGTCCACGCCACGCCCGGTTCCGCTGGGCCATCAGCGACGGTTGACGACCGTCCTGCTGGGGCTTGCCCTCGTGGTCCTCGTGATCGATCAGGGCACCAAGGTGTGGGCCCTGAACTCGCTGACGCCGGGGGAGAAGGTCGACCTCATCGGGTCGTTCATCTCGCTGAACCTCATCCGCAACCCCGGGGCGGCCTTCTCGATCGGCGACGGCGCCACGTGGATCCTCACCATCGTGTCGCTGGCGATCCTCGGGTGGGTGCTCGTCGCCGCGCGCAAGGTCGGCACGATGGCGTGGGCGGTCGCGCTCGGGCTGCTCCTCGGCGGCGCCGTGGGCAACCTCGGTGACCGCTTCTTCCGCGAGCCCGGCCCCGGTCGAGGTCACGTCGTCGACTTCATCGACTACTTCGGGTGGTTCATCGGCAACGTCGCTGACATCGCGATCGTCGTGGGCGCCGGCATCATCATGGTCCTGGCCCATCGGGGCACCCCCGTCTCCGGACCTCCCCACCACCCGGAGCACGCTCATGACTGACGCCCGTACGGTCCTCGTTCCCGACGGCCTCGAAGGGGAACGGGTCGACGCCGCCATCGCCCGGCTCTTCGGTCTCTCCCGCACGCGGGCGGCTGACCTCGCCGCCGAGGGTGGCGTCGTGGTCAACACCGCCAGCGTGGGCAAGAGCCACCGGGTGAGCGCGGGCGACGTGCTCGAGGTGACGCTGCCGGCATCCCCGGCCAGCCCGACCCTCGAGGTCGTCGCCGAACCGGTCCCCGGCATGGCCGTCATCCACGACGACGACGACATCGTGGTCGTCGACAAGCCCGTGGGCGTGGCAGCCCACCCCAGCGTCGGCTGGAGCGGGCCGAACGTCCTGGCCGGGCTGAAGGTCGCCGGGTACCGCATCTCCACCAGTGGCGCCAGCGAGCGCCAGGGGATCGTGTCTCGTCTCGACGTCGGCACGTCCGGCCTGATGGTGGTGTGCAAGAGCGAGCGCGGGTACTCGGTGCTCAAGCGCGCCTTCAAGGAGCGCCGGGTCGACAAGACCTACCACACGCTCGTGCAGGGCCTCCCGGACCCGCTCGAGGGCACCATCGACGCCCCCATCGGGCGCCATCCCGGCCACGACTACAAGTTCGCGGTCATGGACTCGGGCAAGCACGCCGTCACCCACTACGAGCTGCTCGAGGCGTTCCGCTACGCCTCGCTGCTCGAGATCAAGCTCGAGACCGGCCGAACGCACCAGATCCGCGTGCACATGGCGGCGGTGCGCCACCCCTGCGTCGGTGACCTGACCTACGGCGCGGACCCCACCCTCGCGCAGCGGCTCGGCCTGGAGCGGCAGTGGCTGCACGCGGTCGGCCTCGGCTTCGAGCACCCCGGATCGGGGGAGTGGGTCACCTTCACGAGCAGCTATCCCGCTGATCTGCAGGGCGCCCTCGACGCGCTCTGAGCGCTGCGCCGACACGGTCGGCGACACGCCGAAGGGGTGTCGGCCCGGCGACCTAGGATGGTCGGCGATGTCCTCCGCGAACGATTCCTTCGTCCACCTGCACGTCCACACCGAGTACTCGATGCTCGACGGTGCGGCGCGCATCGGTGACCTCTTCCAGCGTGCCGCCGAGATGGGGATGCCGGCCCTCGCCACGACCGACCACGGCTACCTCTTCGGGGCCTACGAGTTCTGGAAGAAGGCCCAGGGCACGGGGGTCAAGCCGATCATCGGGGTCGAGGCCTACGTCACTCCCGGCACCCACCGCACGGACAAGACCCGCGTCACGTGGGGCGACGAGCGCTCCCGCCCCGGCGACGACGTCTCGGGGTCGGGTGCCTACACGCACATGACCCTGCTCGCCAGGGACAACGTCGGGCTGCACAACCTGTTCCGGATGGACTCGCAAGCCTCGCTGGACCAGGTCTGGGCGAAGTGGCCGCGCATCGACCGCGAGCTGCTCGACCAGTACGGCAAGGGCCTGATCGCCACCACCGGCTGCCCGTCTGGTGAGGTCCAGACGCGGCTGCGACTGGGCCAGTACGACCAGGCCAAGCAGGCGGCGTCCGACCTGCGTGACCTGTTCGGGGCCGAGAACTTCTTCTGCGAGCTGATGGACCACGGCCTCGACATCGAGCGCCGCGTGCAGAAGGACCTCCTGCGGTTGGCCCGTGAGCTCGGGCTGCCCCTGGTCGCGACGAACGACCTGCACTACACGAACCCCGAGGACGCCAAGGCCCACTCGGCCCTGCTGTGCGTGCAGTCGGGCTCGACGATGATGGACCCGAACCGGTTCAAGTTCGACGCCGACGACTTCTACCTCAAGAGCCCGGCCGAGATGCGCCACACGTGGCGTGAGCTGCCCGAGGCCTGCGACAACACGCTGCTCATCGCCGAGATGTGCGACATCTCGTTCACGGTCGACGAGGGGCGCTACATGCCCCAGTTCCCGTGCCCGCCGGGGGAGAACGAGGCGAGCTGGTTCGTCAAGGAGGTGCAGCGGGGGCTGCACGAACGCTTCCCCACCGGCATCCCCGAGTACGCCCAGAAGCAGGCTGAGTTCGAGACGGACGTCATCGTCTCCAAGGGGTACTGCTTCCCGCCCGAGACACCGGTTCTCATGGGTGATGGTGGGTGGAAGGCGATCAGCGATGTCGTGGAGGGCGACGTCGTGACCTCGGTCGACACCCACGCCCTGCGCGGACGCAACGCGATCGTCGAGAAGGTCCTGACACGTTCGGTGTCGGAGGACCTGCACGTCATCCACCCGTACGGTCAGGCCTTTCCGCTCAAGGCCACTGCCGAGCACCCATTCCTGGTGGCTCACCGCGGGTGGGTGGAGGCCAAGGACGTGCGGCCCGGCGACGAGGTGCTCCTGCCTCAGCCAGAGCGCGCGGTCTACCAGGACCTCGACGTCGTGGCCCTGATGGAGGCTGCTGGGTGGACCATCGGACAGTCGCCGGACGGTCGAGTCCACCGCATGGGGGCAGGTCTCAAGCGTGCGGCCCGCCCGAACGTCGGCACCCTGCCCTCGAAACTGGAGTGGTCCACGGATCTGCTGTGGTTGTTCGGGTTGTGGGTTGCGGAGGGGCATCTCTACGACCCGGAGGGAGGCGTCAACCCGGGACAGATCGGGTGGACGCTGCACGAGGACGAGCCCGCCGTGCAGCGACTCTGCCGCGTCATCGACGACCTCGACCTCGGCACCGCGCGCGTGTATTCGAAAGCCTCGCCGTCCGTGCCCGGGCATCACGGGGTCGTCGTCATGCTGACGAACCACCCGTTGGCGCTCGTGCTGACGAGGCTCTTCGGCTCAGGGGTCCGCAACAAGCGCGTCCCCGAATGGGTGCTCTCGACCCCGGACGAAGGGCTGCGGGCATTCGTGAGGGGCTGGCACGAGGGTGACGGTCATGTCGACGCTCGCGGCAAGTGGATGGTGACCACCGTCAACGACGTCCTGGCGCGGCAGCTGCGGTCCATCCTGTTGTCACTCGGTCAGTGGTGCACGCTGCAGCGCTCTCCCAGTCAACGGTCCTACAAGGTGCTGTGGGTGCCGCAGTCGCAGAAGCAGCCCTACAACGCCCGTTGCGTGGACGGTCGATGGTGGGTTCGGGTGCGAGCGGTGTCTCGGGAGGCGTACTCGGGGACGGTGTTCAACCTCACGGTGTCCGGTGACCACACCTACGTCGCCGAGGGCGTCGCGGTGCACAACTGCGGCTACTTCCTGGTCGTCGCCGACTTCATCACCTGGGCCAAGAACAACGGCATCCGGGTCGGCCCGGGTCGTGGCTCGGGTGCGGGGTCGATGTGTGCGTACGCGATGAAGATCACCGACCTCGACCCGGTGCCCCACGGCCTGATCTTCGAGCGGTTCCTCAACCCCGAGCGCCCCTCGCTGCCCGACTTCGACGTCGACTTCGACGAGCGCCGGCGCGGTGAGGTGATCCGCTACGTCACCGAGAAGTACGGCAGCGAGCGGGTCGCGCAGATCGTCACGTACGGCACGATCAAGGCCAAGCAGGCCGTCAAGGACGCCGCCCGGGTGATGGGCCACCCCTTCGCGGTCGGCGAGCAGCTGACCAAGGCGATGCCCCCGGACATCATGGGTAAGGGCGTGCCCCTGTCGAAGATGTACGACGAGACCCACGACCGCTACGGCGAGGGCAAGGAGTTCCGCGACCTCGTCGCCGGCGAGCCGCACCTGCAGGAGGTCGTCGAGACGGCCAAGGGCCTCGAGGGCCTGAAGCGCCAGTGGGGAGTGCACGCGGCCGGCGTCATCATGAGCAGCGAGCCGCTCATCGACGTCATCCCGATCATGCGCCGCCTTCAGGACGGGCAGGTCATCACCCAGTTCGACTACCCGAGCTGTGAGTCTCTCGGCCTGGTCAAGATGGACTTCCTCGGCCTGCGCAACCTCACGATCCTCGACGACGCCATCGCCAACGTGCAGTCCAACCGTGGCGAGGAGATCGACCTCGACGCGCTTTCCAAGGACATGACCGACCGCGCCACCTTCGACCTGCTGGCCCGCGGGGACACCCTCGGGGTGTTCCAGCTCGACGGCGGCGGCATGCGCACCCTGCTCAAGCTCATGCAGCCGGACAACTTCGAGGACATCTCCGCGGCCCTGGCGCTCTACCGCCCCGGGCCGATGGGCGTGAACGCCCACACCAACTTCGCCCTGCGCAAGAACGGCAAGCAGGCGCTCATCCCGCTCGACCCCCAGCTCGAGGGCAAGCTCCAGCCCGAGATGGTGGCGGCTCTCGAGCCCATCCTCGGCACGACCTACGGCCTGGTGATCTACCAGGAGCAGGTCATGGAGATCGCCCAGAAGCTCGCCGGCTACTCCTTGGGCACCGCCGACCTGCTGCGGCGGGCGATGGGCAAGAAGAAGAAGGAGGTGCTCGACGCCGAGTACGGAACCTTCTCCGAGGGCATGAAGGCCAAGGGCTTCAACGAGGCGTCGATCGCGGCCCTGTGGGGTGTGCTCGTCCCCTTCTCCGACTACGCCTTCAACAAGGCCCATACCGCCGCCTACGGCCTGGTGTCGTACTGGACCGCGTACCTCAAGGCCAACTACCCGGCCGAGTACATGGCGGCGCTGCTGACCTCGGTCGGTGACGACAAGGACAAGTCGGCCCTCTACCTCGGGGAGTGCCGCCACATGGGCATCAAGGTGCTGCCCCCCGACGTCAACGACTCACTGGGGCAGTTCGCCGCGGTCGGCACCGACATCCGCTTCGGCCTCCAGGCGATCCGCAACGTCGGCCACAACGTCGTCGAGGCGATCATCGCCGCACGGGCGGAGAAGGGGCCGTTCACCTCCTTCCGGGACTTCATGTCCAAGGTGCCGGCGGTGGTGTGCAACAAGCGCACCATCGAGTCGCTGATCAAGGGCGGCGCGTTCGACGGCCTCGGTGAGCCCCGGATGGGGTTGCTCCAGGTCCACGAGGAGTACGTCGACGCGTTCGTCGCGGTCAAGCGTCAGGAGGCGATCGGCCAGGACAGCCTGTTCGGCTCGTTCGGTGACGACTCCGGTGGCGACAGCGGCGGTGACCTCATGGGCCTGGCGAGCGTGCCCGCCGTCGAGTGGGACAAGTCGGCGCTGCTCTCCTTCGAGCGCGAGATGTTGGGTCTCTACGTCTCCGACCACCCGCTGTTCGGGGTCGAGCACGTGCTGAGCCAGCACGCCGACACCCAGATCGCGGCCCTGACCGGTGACGAGGCCGGTCGGCCGGAGGGCTCGATGGTCACCATCGCCGGCCTGATCACCGGCCTGCAGGTCAAGCGCACCAAGAAGGGTGACCTGTGGGCGATCGCGACCGTCGAGGACCTCGCGGGGTCGATCGAGTGCCTGTTCTTCCCCAGCGCCTACATGACCGTCGGCCCGATGCTGCGCCAGGACACCGTGGCCGTGGTGCGCGGCAAGATCAACCGGCGTGACGACAGTGTCTCCATCTACGCGCAGGAACTGACCCTGCCCGACGTCAGCGAGGGGCCGCGCGGGCCCGTCGTCGTGACGATGGAGACCGCCAGGGCAACGACCGAGCGGGTCGAGGAGCTCAAGAGCGTGCTGACCAACCACCCTGGCACCACGGAGGTGCACCTGCGGCTGGTCAAGCCCGGCCGCGCCGTCGAGATCCGGCTGGACCCGGCGTTCCGGGTCGAGGCCACGGAGGCCTTGTTCGGTGACCTCAAGGTGCTGCTCGGGCCCCGCTGCCTCGCCTGATCCGTGGTCTGGGTGACGCGCCGGTGGACGGCGGGCTACTGGCAGGTAGCGCCCACGAGGATGCCGGAAGTTCGGTGTGTTTTTCCGGCGCGGCACGCGTGGTGCGCGCCTAGGGTGGGGCCCGGCCGACCACCACAAGGAGATCTCACATGAGCAGCACTCATCGGCGCGTCCTCGGCGCCGGGATCGCGGCAACCGCGATCGCAGCCCTCGTCGCGGGCACCCCCGCCTTTGCCGGGCCGGGCAAGAAGCCCGCCGTCAAGGGCAACCCGAACCTCACCAGCGTGCAGGTCCTGTCGTTCAACGACTACCACGGGCACCTCGAGGCCACGGACGGCCCGTTGGCAGCCATCCACGACCCGTCGGCCACCCCCGTCGGCGGCGCCGAGTACCTCTCGACCAAGCTCACCGAGCTGCGCTCCAAGGTGGGCGACAGCAAGAGCCTGACCGTGGCTGCCGGTGACCTCATCGGTGGTTCGCCGTTCTTGTCCGGCCTCTTCCACGACGAGCCGTCGGTCGAGAGCCTGAACGCCATGGGCCTGGACGTCAGCAGCGTCGGCAACCACGAGTTCGACGAGGGCACCGACGAGCTGCTGCGCATGCAGAACGGCGGCTGCCACCCGGTCGACGGCTGTTACTTCCCCGACGAGCCCTACGCCGGTGCCGACTTCCCGTGGCTGGCCGCGAACGTCATCAAGAAGAGCAATGGCACCACGTTCCTGCCTGGCACCTGGGTCAAGGAGATCTCCGGCACCAAGGTCGGCTTCATCGGCATGACGCTCGAGGGCACCGACCTGCTCGTCAGCCCCGGTGGCATCTCGTCGGTCACCTTCAAGGACGAGGTCGAAACGGCCAACGCGGCTGCCCAGAAGCTGAAGAAGCAGGGCGTCAAGGCGATCGTCGTGCTCATGCACGAGGGCGGCGCCAACGCCGGCACCTACAACAGCTGCGTCGGCATCTCCGAACCGATCGCGACGATGGCGACCCAGTTCAGCCCCGAGATCGACCACATCGTCACCGGGCACACCCACAACCCCTACGTGTGCTCCATCCCCGACCCGGCCGGCAACCCGCGGACCGTGACGTCGGCCGCCGACTACGGGCGGGTCGTCACCGAGACCAACCTCGTCATCAATACGCGCAGCGGTGAGGTCGACCGCGGCCGCACGACGTCGACGAACCACCTCGTGACCCGCACGGCCAAGGACCCCGTGCAGACCGAGGTCATCGCGAAGTGGAAGGCCCTCAGCGGAGAGCTCGGCGCGCAGGTCGTCGGCACCCACGTCGAGGACATCATCGGTCACTCCGACCCCCGCTCGAACCGCGCCATCGAGACCCCCATGGGCAACCTCGTCGCCGACGCGATCCTCTGGGGAACCTCGGGGGACAACGGCGGAGCGCAGATCGCGTTCATGAACGTCGGGGGCGTGCGCGCCTCACTCCCGATGGCGCCGGTCGCCGGTGAGGGTGTCGGCAACATCACCTACGCCGAGGCCTACGCCGTTGCTCCGTTCGGCAACCTGCTCAACACCATCACGATGACCGGGGCCCAGATCAAGGCGGTCCTGGAGCAGCAGTACCGTGTCAGTGGCGCCGGTGTCGCGAGCACGCTGTCGATCAACGTCTCCGAGGGCTTCACCTACACCTGGACGGCGGGTAACGCCGCCGGCTCCAAGGTCAGCGACATGCGCCTCAACGGTGTGCCGCTGAGCATGGACCAGACCTACCGCGTGGGCACGCTGAGCTTCCTCGCGCAGGGCGGTGACGGGTTCAGCGTCTTCACCCAGGGCACCAACCTCACCGGTGGTCCCGAGGACCTGAAGAACCTCGTGGACTACTTCAGGGCCCACCCGGGCCTGACGGCTCCGGGAGACCGCGTCGCCGGCCTGTGACCGACCGGTCCCTGAGCACAGCAGCGAGGGCCGCACTCCCGACCGGGGTGCGGCCCTCGCCGCGTGGTGGCCCGGCATAGGGTGACGCCATGCCCAGCACCACCCCACCGGTCCCGCCGCGCCGACCCCACCTGCGCGAGCACCACGGCGACACGTTCGAGGACCCCTTCGCCTGGATGGCCGACCTCGAGGACCCCGCACTGCTCGCCCACCTCGAGGCCGAGAACGCCTACGCCGACGCTCGCACAACCCACCTGGAGGGCCTGCGCGGTGAGCTCTTCGAGGAGATCCGGTCGCGCGTCAAGGAGACCGACCTGTCCGTGCCGGTCGCGAGCGGCCCGTGGTGGTACTTCTCGCGCACCGTCGCGGGCCGGCAGTACGCCTCGCACGTGCGCGTCCCCCTCACCGATGCCGCCCAGCGCCCCGACCCCGAGGCGGATGCCGTGCCGGGCGAACAGGTCGTCGTCGACGGAAACGTCGAGGCAGGGGACAGTGAGTTCTTCTCCCTCGGTGCGCTGACCGTCAGCGCCGATCACCGGCTCGTCGCGTTCGCCGTCGACACCGCGGGCGACGAGCGCTTCGACCTCGTCATCCGCGACATCGGCACGGGTGAGGTGCTCGACAGCTCGGTCACGGGGATCGGCTACGGCGTCGAGCTGAGCCTGGACGGCACCTTCGTGTTCTACACGCGCCTGGACCAGGCGTGGCGACCGCACCAGCTGTGGCGGCACCGCGTCGGTGGTGACCCGGCCGATGACGTGCTCGTGCACCAGGAGGATGACGAGCGTTTCTGGATGGGTATCGGGTCAAGTCGTGACGAGCGTTGGCTCATGCTGGGTCTGGGGTCCAAGACGACGTCCGAGGTGCACCTGCTGGACTCGGCTGACCCGGAGGGGGAGTGGCGCGTCGTCGCGCCGCGCCGCGACGGCATCGAGTACGACGTCGAGCCGGCCGGTGACCGGCTGCTCATCGTCCACAACACCGACACCCCCGACGCCGACCTCGCCTGGGCGCCGCTCGACGCGACGAGCCACGAGCAGTGGGTCCCGCTCCTGAACTCGACAGACGGCGAACGGTTCGTCTCCGTCGACGCCTTCGACACGGCATCCGTGCTCTCCCTGCGCAGCGGCGGCCTGACCGCCCTTCGCGTGCTGCCCCGCGACGCCTCGAGCGACTCGGGGCACGCCGCCGGCTGGGACGTCTCCGTCGACGCCCCCGTGCACTCGATCGGGCTCGGCGACAACCCCGAGCCCGGGCAGACTTCGGTCCAGGTCGTCGTCGAGTCGTGGGTGACGCCCCGCTCGATCCTCGACGTGGACCTGCGCACCGGGGAGCGCACCCTCCTCAAGCGGCAGCCGGTGCTCGGTGACTTCGACGCCGCGAACTATGCCGAACGGCGCGAGTGGGCCACGGCATCCGACGGCACCCTCGTGCCGGTCTCGGTGGTTCACCGCGTGGGCGTCGAGCCCGACGGCACCAATCCAGGGCTCGTCACGGCGTACGGGGCGTACGAGATCTCCTCCGACCCCTACTTCTCCGTCGCGCGGCTCAGCCTGCTCGACCGCGGGGTCGTGTACGCCGTGGCGCACGTGCGCGGGGGTGGTGAGCTCGGCCGCCGCTGGTACGACGAGGGCAAGCTGCTCGCCAAGACCACCTCGTTCACCGACACCCTCGCCTGCGTCGACCACCTCGTGGCGACCGGCTGGATCGACCCCGAGCGTGTCGGGCTCGAGGGCGGCTCTGCCGGTGGGTTGCTCGTCGGGGCCGTGCTCAACCTCGCGCCCGAGACCTTCCGCGTCGCGCACGCCGCGGTGCCGTTCGTCGACGCGCTGACGACGATGCTGCAACCCGACCTGCCGCTGACGATCGGGGAGTGGGAGGAGTGGGGCAACCCGCTCGACGACCCGCAGGTCTATGCCGCGATGCGGGCCTACGCCCCCTACGAGAACGTGCGCGCGGCCCGGTACCCGGCGGTGCTCGCCACGTCCAGCCTGCACGACACCCGCGTCTACGTCACGGAGCCGGCCAAGTGGGTCGCCAGGCTGCGCGAGGTCGCGACCAACGACCTCGAGCAGCGGCCCGTGCTGATGCGCACCGAACTGGCCGCCGGACACGGCGGCCGCAGCGGCCGGTATGCCGCGTGGGAGCAGATCGCCTGGGAATGGGCCTTCGTGCTCGACCAGCTCGGCGCGACCAGACGCATCGACGCCTGATCGGGGCCTCGCGCCTGCCTGGTCAGCGGGTGAACAGCACCGGGCAGGGGCTACGGCCCATGAGGCGCAAAGCCGTCGACCCGACGTGCAGCCCGGGGAAGCCCCCCGATCCGCGGCTGCCCACGACGAGCAGCCCAGCGTCTGCGGCGTGGTCGAGCAGGGTCTGGACCGGCTCACCCGTGACCACCTCGTAGCTGACCTCGACGTGCGGGTTGGAGGCCTGCTGTGCGGACAGTGCTGAGCTGAGGGTGCGCTCGAGGTCGGCGGCGTAGTCGCTCCACGTCGAGTCGCCGGACAACGTGGGGTCGCTGGCGCTGCTGGGCTCCCAGGCGTGGACGACGCGCAGGGGAGCGCTGCGGCGCACGGCCTCGTCGAACGCGGCGGACAGGGCTCGCAGGGAGGCTTTGGACCCGTCGACGCCCACGACGACCGCAGCATCCTCGGATGCCGGCGGGCCGCCTTCGTGGCCCACGACGAGGACGGGGCAGCGGGCGTGCGTCACGACCTGCATCGCGACCGCGCCGACACTGGCCCGGCTGAACAGCCCGTGCCCCATGGCGCCGACGACGACGAGGGCTGCGGTGCGTGCGGCATCGACGAGGGCCTGGCTCGCGTAGCCGTCGCGGACGGCGGTGGTCACCGTGAGGGAGGGGTCGATCGCGTGGGCGCGGGCAACCCCCTGGGTGACGAGCCTGTCCGCGTGGGTGGACACGACGTCGGAGTCCTTCGCCAGTTCGCCGAACCCCAGCATCGGGAGGTCGACGGCGAAGGCGTGCAGCACGTGCAGGGGCAGTCCCCGCTCGCTGGTGATCTGTGCTGCCGCGGACACGGCGGCCATGGACAGCGGGGATCCGTCGACCCCGACGACAACTCGTGATGCGCTCATCCGGGTTTCCTCCGATCGCGAGTGCTTCGCGGCGGCGGGCTGAGGAAGTCCGTCGTCGTGGAACCAGGGGCTCCACACCTCGACCGTGGCACGGTGCGACCCGAGACGCAAGGACGCGGGTCACATCAGGGTCACCGGACGCGGATCACCGCGCGAGCCGCTCACCGGACCCGAAGACGTGGAGGACGACCCCGCTCGCGCCGAGTGCGCCGTTGGTGCTGACCCACGACGACGCTACCGACCCGTCGGCCACGACGACCGACGCACCTGAGACCGAGGCACCGCCGGGGCTCAGCACCACGGCCGACCCGGAGGCCACCCCGATGGCGGGCTGCGTGGGGGCCGTCGCGACGCCCGCGTAGAGGCGACCCCAGCGGAAGTCGTCGGTGAGGTGGGGGACCACGGTGGCGGGAACCAGCGCGAGCCCGAGCTGCCAGAGCGCGTCGTCGGCGCGGTACGCCGCGACGCCCTCGGCCTCGAGGGTGCTGGACGTGGGCCTGGCCTTGGCCGACCAGCGCTCGCCGAGGACGGCGGTCATCGAGCCGTCAGCGAACACCACCGGCGTGCTGCGCACCGCCTGGGTGAGCGTGGCCCGAAACGCCGGGTCTGCCATCGACGACGCGAGCGCCACCGGCACTGTCCCCTCCGAGGGCTGCGCCGCGCTGGACGGCTGCGGTGATCGCCTCCTCGGCCGGAGAGTCGGCGAGCACCTGCATGGCCAGGCCCTGGTCGCCCCCGAGCACGTAGATGCCGTCGGTGCCGGGGTCGGCCAGGGCGAGCGCGTTGGCTGGATCGAGCGCGTCGGCGCGGTTCAGCAGCACGGCCAGGGTGGCGGTGCACCCGGTGAAGCCGCTCGCCGGTGACGCGACGGCAGCGTCGCACGCGGCGTCGAGCTGTGCAGTTCGTTCGGCCGCGAGCCGCAGGTTCTCGGCCCGGTCCTTGGCGCCGTCGCCGTAGGCCGAGGGGACGACGACGAGGTCGACGGTGGGTCCGCTGGCACTGAGCGCCGCGGCATCCGCGAACCCGGCCAGGGTCGAGGTGACGTAGCCGCCACCGATCGGAGTCAGCACGGTCGGGTCGTCGCCGTGGGCGGCGGACGCCGCTGCCGGGATCATGGCGAGCGCCAGGGTGAGGGCTCCGGCGGAGCGGGCCCGGCGCGTGCGAGGGCTGGGCGAGGTCTGGCGCAGGGTGGGTCGCGGGCTCATGTTCGGACGCTAGCCCCTCGGCAGGGGGTAAGCACCCCGCAGCACCGGGCGTACTGCCACTCGTCACGCAGCCTAGGCTGACGCCCATGACGCTCACCGCCATCTCCTGGGACGACACCGCGGGCCGTGACGGTCGCGGGGCCGTCCGACTCATCGACCAGACCCTGCTGCCCGGGACCGTCGTCGATCGGGTCACCGACACCACGGACGACCTCGTCGAGGCGATCGCCGTGCTCGCCGTGCGCGGCGCTCCCGCACTCGGTGTGGCCGGTGCCATGGGCGTCGTCGTCGCGATGGACGAGGGGGCTCGTGAGGGCTGGGACGAGGCGCGGATCCAGGCTGCCGTTGACCGGGTGCGCAATGCGCGGCCGACGGCCGTCAACCTCGCGTGGGGGGTCGACCAGGTGCGGCCGCTGATGGGCCATGGTCGGGATGCCGTGCTGGCGGCGGCACGCCAGCTCGCCGGCGAGGACGAGGCCGCCAACCGTGAGCTGTCGCGACTCGGGGCGGACTGGCTGCTGGCCCGCATCGACCGCCCACGGCTGCGGCTGCTGACGCACTGCAACACGGGGTCGCTCGCGACGTCGGCGTGGGGTACCGCCCTCGGTGTGATCCGCGAGCTGCACGCCCGTGACCGCATCGAGCTCGTCTACGCCGACGAGACGCGCCCGCTGCTGCAGGGGGCCCGGCTCACGGCCTTCGAGCTGGAGCAGGACGGCATCCCGCACGTGGTCCAGGTCGACGGGGCCGCTGCCTCGACGATCCTGCGGGGGTTGGTCGACTTCGCCGTCGTCGGTGCCGACCGCATCGCCGCGAACGGGGACGCCGCGAACAAGATCGGCACCCTCGGGGTGGCCCTGGCCTGCCGGGACGCCGAGATCCCCTTCATGGTCGCTGCGCCGTGGTCGACCGTCGACCTGTCGATGGCGGACGGGTCGGGCATCGAGATCGAGGAGCGGTCGGGGGATGAGATCACGAGCCTCGGCGGGGTACAGGTCGCGCCCGAGGGGTCGGCCGGGTTCAACCCTGCGTTCGATGTCACCCCCGCGCGTCTGGTGGATGCCGTGGCGACCGAGCGTGGGGTCGCCGAGCCGAGGTCGGGGCAGGACCTGTGGTCGATCGCCCCGTGACGGGAGCCGTTCTTTCGTCTCGGGCTTCATTGCCAGCATCTGAAGGTATGATCTTCAGATGGAGCAAATGAAGAACAACGCTTCACGGTGCACTCTCATCGGCGACATCGTCGGTTCTCGGGGGTCGGTCGACCGTGCAGACCTGCACCGTGCCGTCGAGGCCGCACTTCGTCAGGTCGACGACGCCGTCCCGTCCCTCACGGGGCTGCGGGTCACCGTCGGCGACGAGTTCCAGGGGTCGTACGCGACGCTCGGCGAGGCGCTGGATGCCGGGCTGCGCGTGCGCCTGGCCCTGCTGCCCGACGTGGATACCCGCATCGGGGTCGGGCGGGGGAGCGTGACCACGCTCGACCCGGAGCGAGGGATCGAGGACGGCCCGGGCTGGTGGGCGGCCCGCGCTGCCGTCGAGGCGGCGGAGGAGGCTGCGGCGAAACCTGCCACCCGGCACCTGCGCACGGCCCTGCGGGTGGACGCGTCAGAGGACGACAGCGCGGTCGACGCCGTCAATGCCGCACTGCTCTGTCGGGACCATCTGGTTGGCTCGTGCTCAGAGCGTTCGATCCGACTGCTGAGGGGGCTCATGGAACCGCACACCACCCAGGGTGACCTGGCGACACTCGAGGGCATCAGCCCGTCGGCGGTCTCCCAGCGCGTGCGCGCTGACGGCCTCGGGGCCGTGTTGGCGGCCCATGACCTGCTGCGGGCGCTGCCGTGAGCTGGCTCGGCGTCTGGCTCGTCGGCCTCGGCCTCGCCGACCTCGTGCGAGCCGCAGCTCCGCCGGCGGTGGCCCGGCGGTCACCCGCTGTCGGGGCAGCGGTGATGGCGGCGTTCGCCGCTCTGGCCGGGCTCACGGCTCCCATCGACCTCGTCGTGCTGGGGGTGTCGATGGTGGCGCTTGCCCTGTGGGCGGTGCTGTCCGCTCAGGCCTTGTCGACGGGGCGGGGCCACGGCCGTGCCCTGGCCGTCCTCGGTGCCGTGGCCTTCGCGCTCATCGCGCTGTCGGGGTGGGCCTCGTCGGCCGGCGGGCGGCTCGCGTCGTGGCTCGCCTGGGCCGACCTGCCCATGCTCGAGGCCGACAGTGACCCGGGTGCGGTGCTGCTCGTGACCGGTCTGCTGGTCGCGAACCTCGCCACCGCCAACGTCGTCGTCCGACTCGTCCTGGTCAGCGTCGGTGCCCTGCGGCCGGTGCAGCAGGCCGAGCTGCCGAGCGGGCCGCAACCCTCGGACCAGCTGCGCGGTGGTCGGCTCCTCGGCCCGATGGAGCGGGTTCTGATCATCGGTCTCGGGTTGGCCGGTCAGCTCACGGCGGCCGGGCTCGTCATCGCCGCCAAGGGTCTGATCCGCTTCCCCGAGCTGCAGGCCAAGCGTGACGAGAGCTCGACGGTGGATGCCGTCGGCATCGACGAGGTCACCGAGTACTTCCTCGTCGGGTCGTTCGTCTCCTGGCTGGTGGCCCTGGCCAGCCTGGCGCTGACCCGCTGAGCGACTTGATCTGCTGAGGGTCCTGGCCCGGCGCAGCCATCGTGCTCAGATGCTGATGATGTTGCCCTTCCACTCCTGCGGGAAGTCCGTGGTCGTGTCGCCGGCCATGAGCAGGCGGTAGGTCATCGCCGCGGCCTCCTCGAGGTTCAGGGACCGACGCAGTGCCATCGACACGGTGTCGCCGAGCGTCGAGCACCCGTGGTGCGCCATGACGACCGCGTCGTGGTCACGGGCGGCATCCGCGGCGGCATCCGCGATCTCCTGCGAACCGGCGGGGTGGAACGGCACCCGCCCGGCGCTGCCCAGGTAGAACTGGTGGTCCAACGTCGTGAACCGGATCGGGGCGCCGAGCATGTCGACGAGCAGCACGTGCTGCGGGTGCAGGTGGATGACGGCCTGCACGTCCGGGCGGACGGCGTACGTGCGCTGGTGCAGCTTCCACTCCACCGACGGGCGTTGCGCGCCACCGATGCGCTCACCGTCGAGGGTCAGCTCGACGAGGTCGTCGGCGGTGAGGCGGTCGAGCCAGGTGCCCGACCCGGTGACGAGGAAGGTGTCGGTGCCCGGCAGGCGGACCGACAGGTTGCCGCCGCTCGCCTGCACGAGGCCGCGGGCGACGAGGTGCCGCCCGGCATCCAACAACTGCTCGATCAGGGTGGCGCGCTCACTCGTCATGCGCCCGATTCTCGCCTACGCAGAGCCCCGTCCCGACCTTCCCCACGAGACGTGGACGCCACGTCGCCGGTGCTCGTCTCGGCGACTTCTCGTGGGGAGGGTCAGCCGGGGTCAGGCGCGCAATCAGGCACTCGCGGGCCGGGCTGCTGTCAGGGGGCTGAGCCGGGCTCAGACGCCCACGGGCTGGGCGGCGCTCGCCTCGCCCTCGATGACCTGGCGGCTTCCCTTGTGGCTCACCGAGATCTTGCGGGGCTTCGCCTCGTCGGCGACAGGAATCGTCAGGGTGAGCACCCCGTCGGAGTAGTCGGCCTCGATGCGGTCCGGGGCCACCCCGTAGCCCAGCGTGAGCTGGCGTGCGAAGGTGCCGGTCGGTCGCTCGTGGGAGAGCCACTGGACGTCTTCGTCGGTGGTGTCACGACGCTCGGCGCGGATGGTGAGGGTGCGTTCCTCGACATCGACGTCGATCGTCGACGGGTCAACCCCCGGCAGGTCGATGTGGGCGACGAAGTGGTCGCCGGACCGGTAGAGGTCCATCGGCATGGCGGCTGACGCGGGAGTTCGCAGAGAGCCAGAGAGCACGCGGTCCAGGTCGCGGAAGGGGTCAAAGGTGGTGGCCATGGTGTCCTCCTTGCTCGTTGGGCGGCCGGCCCAAGATTGAGTGATGATGACTCAATATTAGGGCTGGAGGTTGGCTCAATGTCAACTCCCTCAGCCATCGAATCCCGAACATCAGTGGGTGCTCGGTTCGCCGTCACCTCGGGTGGTGCTGCCACCCATCCCCTCGTGACCAGGACACCAGCGTGGGTGCCCGACCGGTGGTCACGATCCACAAGCGCGTCAGCCCGTCGGCGACGACGTCCTCGTCAGCGAGTGCCGGCCACCCGGCATCCGGCGTCGATTCGGAGGTGATGCCGATGAAGAGGTGTCGCTCGTCGACGCCTCGTGCGCTGACCACCTTCACCATGCGGCGCGCGACGTGGGGCACGAGGAGGAGGCTGAAAGGGTCGGCGGGCAGGCTGCTCGCCGTCGTGACCTCAACGGCAGCCGTTCTCCCTCTCGGATACGTCAGGTGCAGGTCGTACGCCCCCTGCCGCGTGCCGACGTCGTGGGCGCGCACGGTCCCGCCCGTCACGTGCTCGAGGAGCAGAGCGGCGGCGCGCTCGTCGGGGCGCAGCCCGTCGAGGCGGCGCGGGTCGCTGCCCATGCAGCCGCACGCTACCGGCCGAGAAGGCGTTCGTCCCCGGAATGCAGGGGGGATGCCGTGGGCGCGGCACCATCGGGGGCGCGCGGACGGCATCCCACGATGCGTGGAACGCCGGAACCGCGCTGCCCCGCGAGGGACAGCGCGGTTCCGGCGAAGGATGGCCTCGATCAGATGTCGAAGTACATCTCGTATTGCCCGTGCATGATTGTTCGCGTTGGCGCAAGTTGGCGGCAAGCTTCTGACCTGCGAATCTGTGGTTGGTCGCGTTGGCCGATGTTGACAATGACTGGTTGCTGGCACGGACACTTTCGCGGAAACATTCAGGGCGCGGCCAGCGGATGGCAGCATACGAGCGTGGACTCCGAGCCTGTGATCGCTTCCCAGGATCAGCCGCCCCTCAGGCCGTCCGTCCTCCCTCCTCTGACCGGACAGGAAACATTCAACGGAGTCGACGCGACTGTTGCGGACTTCTGGCGATTCGCCATGTCGGACTTGCGTATGAACAACACTCGCGGCTACCTCGCCGAGTTTCTCGTCGCCCGCGCAGTTGGCGCAGAGGGCATGCGCGTCGAATGGGACGAGTACGACGTTCTCACCCCCGGTGGCATCCGCATTGAGGTCAAGTCCTCGGCATACCTGCAGAACTGGGAACAGCGAAACCTGTCCCGCATCCAGTTTTCTGGCCTTTCCCGTAAAGCCGACACGACGGGGGGAGGTGAGGGCCCAGCAGAAGGCACCTACCACGCCGACGTGTACGTGTTCGCAGTGCAGACCGCCACCTCTCACACCGGGAACGACCCTCTTGACGTGAGGCAGTGGGACTTCTACGTCCTAGCGCGACAAACCATCGTCGCGCTGGGCCAGCGGTCCCTCGGCCTAGCGGCCTTGGCGCGACTGACCGATGGCGCAGTCACCTACGCTGAGCTCGCGGCCGCCATCCACCAGGCCGCAGCAAGGCGGCCTTGATCGCGCCCGCGCCGTGAAGGTAGTTGCGTACCCACTGCCCCGTGGCCCAGGACCCGCGTCGACTGCATCTCCAAGGCAGTGGGAGCCGCCCCTGGTCGGCAGCGAAGCCAACTCCGTCCCTCAGGAGGCAGAGGACCCACCCATCATGAAGTTGACGGGGCGGTACTCGAGGTGGCGAACTTGACTCCAGAGATCGCCGTGGGGGGCGCCAGGCGTCTCCTTGGCCTGCCAGACATGGGCGACGAGATCTGCAAGTTGGATCATTCTTGATCGGCGCGAGTCCACGGCGTAGACCGCGTCCACGATCACCGCATGATGGTAAGGGTCTTCCATCCGGTCAAAGTGCATCACGCTATCGGTGGTAACGAGATCGACGCTCTGCTCGTCGCACACGGCCATGATCGAGCGCTCGTTGACCTCGCGAGCGTAGTCGCTCGCCACTATGGCCATGGCCATGCTGGTGCTCCTCTTGGCCTCATTGAGCGTCTTGCCTGCCGGCTTGCGGCCAACGCGCTGGAGGATGCGCGCGCCGTGCGGTTCCAAACTCGCCAGGCATTGTGTGGCGACGAGCAGTCGTTCCCGCGGTGACTTGCTCCTCCACCAGCCGCGGTTTCCCAGGATCTCCTCGCCCTTGAGTTCCACGGACTGCCGGTTCTTGGGGGCCGGGCCACCCTCGCGGACTATCGCTTCGACTGCGGCGCAGAGAGAGCGCACGTTGTCGCTTGGCAGGATGATCCCCACGAGCCCGACCCGGCCCTGGGACTTCACGTCGTCGAGGTACAGGCTCAGCATCCGCTCATGGCCTCGAGTCCAACTTTCGACTCCAGTGACCTCGATGGCCTGACGCAAAGGCTCGGACCTCGCGCCTGAACTCCTCGATGTCCTGCCGCGTCACGGCCTGCGATTCCGCCTCGACCTCGCGCACCTTGTTGAGAGACGGCGCGCAGTTCAACGCCTCAGTCGAGCAGTGTGGAGAGCGTGCGGGCCTTCTGCTTGTTGACGTAGGCCGCGACCTTCGCATCGTCGAAATCGGCAGTGACGGCCAATGCGAACGGGTCGTGTTGTTATAGGGCTCCCCCTTGAGTCGCACGGGAGCGCCGGGGGAGAAGTCGCAGGCTTTGCAGGCGGCCTTGTAGTAGGACTCTGCCTGAAGATTCGGGACGTAGGTGCCGGCCGGCGCCGAAAGGCGATCCGTCGGCCCGACCAGTAGTCCCGTCGAGTCCTCGCACAGCCTCAGCACCGTCTCGCCGTTGCTGTCGCGGTAACGGATGAGGTGCAGTGGCGGCATGCCACCGTCGGCGGCAACGAAGCGGGCGGCGTTGCCGTCTCGCGCGGCATACCAAGCCGCCTGGGGCTTGTAGTCCTGTGTGGGAGGCCCAACCTCGGCCTCGGTCCGTTTGAATTGATCCCACCACCCCATGCGTGCAGCGTAGGGCCTCGTCGCTCAGGTCAGTAGTCACCCATGAGTGTCGTCAGGGCCGCCTCGTAACGGGGCCGCAACTTATCGGGCGTTCGCGCCGCCAGATAACTCAGGACGATCACACCCTCCTGATGCGCATTGGCGGCACCCCATGACTTCAGGAACGCCGTGGCGTCTCGCTCGTTCGCGAACTCATAGACCGACACGTCCTCGGTCGTCATGAGCATCACGCACTCGTGGACCACTCCGTAGCAGTTCTGCTCCGTGTTGTCCCGCGGCTCGGTGACCGGCAACCCCTTCTCCTTGAAGGCAGCGATCACCTCCGAGGCCAAAGGCCCGACCTGTGCCGCCACGAACTTGACCTCATCGCCGGGCTGGGCCTCTGCGCCGGCCGCTGGCGTCTGGCTCGTCACGACCCAATGGCCGCGGTCGTACAAGTCCGGCATGTTGACAACTGGGGGCGCGAAGCTGCCGACCAGGCCCATGCCAATCAGGACTTTGCGAGCCGCCTCGCCCGACATGCCCTTGATGTCGGGGATAAGGACGTCCGTGGGTGGCGCAGTCGTGACGCTGGGCGTCGTTGCGGGTTTCGTTGTGGAAGTTGGCGTGGACGGCGACTCATCAGGCTGAGCCGAGCATCCCGAAATGGCCAAGGTCAGTCCGATGATGACGATGCTGCGCGGCGGGATCATTTCGGCGATCCTGCCGCATGGAGGCCGTCCACGCCCATCCTTTCGCGTGGTCCCACAGACGCGGCCCCTCGCTCAGGACGCCATGCGCGCGAGGTGCGCCTTGCTGGCCTTGCCTTGGCGCCTGGGTGGTGCTGTCAGTCGTCGTCGAGGACCAGCCCGCCCAGACGCCGGAGCCGTACATGCACCCGTCCGCGGTGAGGCATTCGTAGGCGACCGGGCACTGACCGCACAGGGAGCGAGGTCGCCTTGGCCGAGGTCGTCCCGGTATTGAGCCTCCACGGAGGCGTAGGAGGTCGTCTCGTCGGACTCGCGGAACCTCGAGGCGGACGTCTGCCAAGCCGTGTCGAAGTCGGCGGTGCGGCCCCCGGGCTACCCCGCAAAGAGGCAGCCGGCCGGCACCTGCTCACCGATGGGGGAGACGGCGAACGCTTCGCGTCGGTTCATGGTGCCCACCGCACGAATGGTTCGGTGTGCCGACGCACGGTGGCGGTAGAGCGGGCCAGCAGCTCATGCTGGCGTGCCTCGAGGGCTTTGAGCGCTCGTAGGTGTCGCTCGGATGCCTGTCGTTGTCGTGCCTCTTGGTCGGCCCAGTCCAGCGGCACGAGGCCGTCGACGGTGAACAGCGCGAGGCGCTCGAGGATGACCGGCGGGTACTCGTGCGCTGCGAGGCTCGCCGACCAGGCGGCCAGTTCCTCGGTGAGCCGCCGAGCGGTCATGCTGGCCGATGGTCGGCACAGGCGGCGAGGTGGCCGAACCTCGCGGGGTTGGAGCGCAGCGGCTCGACGCCGCCTCACTGGACCGCTCCACGGATGCCGTAGGCGCCACGGGACGCGCCACGGCGCTGGGGCCGCCGCAGCCCCTCGCCGGCCTCCTGATCACCTGAGGGCAGCCGTAGGCTCGCGAGGAGTCGCGACAGCGCGAGCATCTGGCCCCGCTGCTCGCCGAGCAGCGGGTGGGCCTTGGTCGAGCCTCGCTCGCCGGGCACGACGAGAGCCGCGCCCTCGAGCTCGACGTCGATGCCGTCGAGACGGTCGACGATGCGGCAGGCCTGCAGCAGCAGCGCTGCCTCATGCTCCTCGAGCTCGTACTCGTCGACCACGGACCGCCACAGGCGGCGGCCGGCGGCCTTGAGGCCTGTCGGTGTCTTGCTGGCCATCGAATCTCCTTTGTCTGGCGCCCCAGGGGGGCGTGTGTTTCAGGGCTTGCGGACCCGTACGCGCTATGCACCTTGGTGCGGGGCCGCAGGGGTCGAGGGGGACACCCCCCACCCCTGCGGCCCGAGGGTCACGTCGCGCGCTCGACCGTGACCGGGTAGCCGTTGCGGGTGTACCGGTAGCCCTCGCGCTGCTCAAGGGCGAGGAGGTTGAGCCACTCGCTCTGCGCGTGCCGTCCGGTGTCGGAAAGCACGCGCTTCGCGATGGTGACCCGCATGCCGTAGGACAGGCCGTTGATCCTGCGGTCGAGGACCGCCCCGGTCTCGACGCGCTTCCATGAGTCGCGGCCGAGTTCGGCAATGACGGTCGACATACCGTCGTCCGCCTTGTGTCGCGTCCAGGGCGAGGCACTGCGCGCCTCGGGGTCAGCGGCGACGCCGAGCGTCTGGGCGGCCTCCACGGTGACGGCGAGCCGCTCGAGGGTGGCGCGCGCGGCGTGGGCAGCCTTCAGCGCCGCGGCGTGCGCGGTGCTGACCTCGGCCAGGACGGCCGCCGACCAGTCGGGCAGTGCCTGCTCGACCGCGGCGTCGTACCGGGACCGGGCGTCGTTGACCCGGTCCCACAGCCCCGCCAGGACTGCGTCGGCGTGGCGCCGCTCTGCGTCGTAGTCGCGGGCGCCCTTGATGGCCTTGACGGCCTTGCCGGCCGCGACGGCGAGACGGACCCGCGAGGCGTCCTTGGCGGCCTCGTGGCGCTCGTCGTGGTCGACCTGAGCGCGGTCCTTGCGGCCCTGCTCGTAGTCACCGAGGGCGGCCTCGACGGCCTCCCATGCCTGCGCCACGGCGGCCGGGGTGCCGACCAGGTGGGCCTCGGGGCGGCTCGCGGCCTCCCTGATTGCCTGTCGCCGGAAGTGTGACTCGATGCGGTCTCGGCCCGGGGCGGGGCTCCCCGTCAGGCGCGCCGGGGCGTCGCCCGCTGCGTCGTCGTGCCAGCCCATCTCGCGGGCGACGCTCTCGACGGTATCGACCTGCTCGTGGCTGCCGTGCCCGTAGCCGGTGCGGACCCTGACGCCCGCGAGGGCGTTCTCGTTCTCGTGCTCTTCCATGGTGGTGGTGCCCTTCTGTTGTGGTGGTGGGGAATCGGTGGCCCTACCCGGCCGCGCCAGGCATCGGCCTTGCCTCGCGTGCCTGCGATGCGAGCAGGCCGAACGCGGCCGGGCAGGGGTTCATGGGGTGGGCAGCGGGCGCGACCGGAGGTCGCGGCGCTCGCGGCTGGTCATGGTGGTCACTGGCGGCGCTCCGTCGCGGGACAGTCGGGCTCCGGCAGGTCGTAGCCCTTGACCGTGACCCGGTCGGGGTCGAGCAGCAGCACGACATAGCCGGGGGTGCTGCAGGCCTCGCCGTGCCCGACCCGGTGGCCCTCGGCGATGCGGCGACCATCGCCGCGGCCGTGCGTGTGCCGGATGGGCCTGCCGCCTCGGCGACGGGGCTGGCAGGCGGGGCACTCCACGACCAGGTGCCATCGGTCGATCTCGACCACAGGCGCGACGGGGTAGGGCTGCAGGTCCACGGGGCGGCCATCCATGGACGGGGCCTTGATGGCGACAACCTCGCCCGTGGAGTCGACGTGGCCGACCAGCCACCCGGCCCGGTACCCGGTGACGGTGATCTCGGGGGCGTTCACAGCGGCCCGCCCGTCGTGCGCTCGAGCAGGGCGCGAGCGCGTCGGACGGCTGGCGTCTCGCCGCCCGACTCAGCCCAGCGCCGAAGGGTGTACGTGCCCGCTTCCGAGTCCACGATGAGCTCGACACCGGCGAGTGCGAAGTCGACCTCGGCCTCGATGTCATCGAGGAACTCGAGGACATCGGCGACGTTGCCGCCGTCGAAGAACCGCTCGAGGCTGGACAGGCGATGGATGCCCGGACCGGCGGCCAGCATGGCGGCCGTGCACGGGTCGCCCTCCAGCTCCCGCCGTGCCTGCGTCCGCAGGGTGCCGGCCAGGGGGGCGAGGTGCTCCGCGCCGGGGTGCCCGCCGGTCGGGAGGATGAAAGCCACCTGCAGCGGTCGGGCGATGTGGCCAGCCACGCACACGGGCAGATGTGCGCTCGGGTCGTTCGGGTCCGGGGCCCAGCCCACGACCGGCCGCGCGATGAGGCGCCCGTCCTCGCCGCAGGTAGAGGCCGACCAGGCCGTCAGGGGCGTGGTGTTGGGGATGAGGTTCATGCCGTGGCGCTCCGTTTCTGTAGGTGATGCGTGGGGGCCGAGCAGGGGGCGGGTGCCCCTGCCTGTGCCGGGTGTGCCGGGGCAATTTGATGAACTCCATGCGAAGGGCGTCTTGGTGGTTATCGAAAGACCCCGGCACACCCGGCACAGAGGTGGATTTGTGCAGGTCAGAGGGCTGTGGGTCATCGCGCCCCCTCGGTGAGGCGTCGGAATCGCAGCCCCTTGTGGACGCGGACCTGTTGGCCGGGCGCGTAGGCCTGGTTGGCCTCCTCGAACCGGCGTGACAGGCCTCCGTGGTCCCGCGTGCGGGCCCGCGCGACGTTGCGTTCGGTGACCATTTCGTGGCTGTCGAAGCGCTCGGAGAAGGTCTTCTCGCTCCACCTGCTGTGGCCGCGGTTCGTCATCCAGTCGCCGAAGTCTGCGTAGAGCTCGAGGGAGGGGACCATCGCCGCAGCGTCGAACTCGAGGCGGTCGTGAACGTAGGCGAGTACGAGGTCGGACTGCCGCCGCCACGCCAGGGTGTCCTCGGCGACGCGCCCGGGGGGCGGCGGCAGGACACGCCCGGCGGCATACCAACGCCGTGCGCCCTCGACGACCCAAGCGAGGGCGGCCTCGTGTTGGCCATCCAGGCCCTCACGCAGGCGCTGCCGCAGCCCCTGATCAGCGGTGCGCTGGCCAGGCCCAGATGGCGCAGCGGCGTAGCGCCAGGGGAAGGTGACGAGCGCGAGGCGGCGCCAGGTGCCGTGGTCTGTGTCGACGATCTTGGGTCGGTAGTTGCTCGACAGCACCAGGCTGTGGGTGGCGGGGAACGACACGTTGTCCCGGCGAATCGCGCGCGCCGTGATCGCATGCGTCCCGGAGACGTCCTTCAGGCGCTTGGTGTCTAGGGCATGCCCCTCGGGGAGTTCTTCGGAGATCGCGAGCCTCAGACCACGGAGCTGCATGAGTTCCGTGGGGTGATCCCCTGCCCGGCCGACCATGAGGCGGGCTGAGACGACGCCGGAATGCTCGCCGAGTGCGGTGTCGACGGCCCCCAGCACCGAGGACTTGCCGTTGGCTCCGCCCCCGAAGGTGATGGGCACGATGTCGTCGGGGGCCGGGTGGCCGGAGGCGGCCTGCCCGAACCGCACCTGCATCCATTCGCGGGTCTCTGCCGGTATGGCCTGCAGTGCAGCCGACACGTCTGGGTGGGTGGCGTCGGGGAGGTAGGGAACCGGTGAGATCCGCGTGAGCAGTAGGCCGGGGTCGTGCGGTCGGAGGCCACCCGAGCGGAGGTCGACAACACCGTTCGCGACGTTGAGCAGGTCGGGGTGGGCGTCCAAGGCCGAGGCCTGCACCCGCACGCCGTCGATACCGCGCGCGAGTTCGACGACGGCGCGGATCGCGTTCTTGGTGAGGCGCCGGGTTAGGGCCTTGATCGCGTCAGGATCCGCGCCGCGCCTGGTCGCGTCGATGATGAGTTGCTTGGCGTATCGGCGGGACGACTCGACCACGACGGACTCGTCGGTGTCGGCCCAGCGCCGACCATCCCACTGAAGCCAGCCCAGGCCGGGCGCATGGAGGAACCGCCCGCTCAGTTCGGCGTCGGCGAAGCGTGAGGCCTGCTCGGCGTCGGACAGTGCGCCGGCCGCCGTCAGGGCGACCTCATCGCGGTCCAAGGTGCGCCCGGTCAAAGCCGAGGGCCCGCTGCGCGGCGTCACCTCCTCGAGCCATGAGGTGTTGTCGACGGGCGCCGGCCGCTGCTTCGCGCCGACCTTGCCGCGGGCACTGTCGATCTTCGCCTCCACCCGGGAGCCATCGAAGCCAGCGTCGCGAGGGGCCTCAGCCCTTACGAGAAGCGGCACTTCGTCGGGCGTGAGAGCCGTCCAGTCGCTGTTGGCGAGCTCGAAGAGCTTGCAGGCGACCTCGAAGGTGGTGGCGTCCCATGGCTCGCCCTTGTACTCCGCGCCGTCGGGGGTCGCGGCGTCGCGCATGGCCTTGAGGCGGGAGACCTCGCTGTCGATGGCGCTGGTCTCATAAGGACTCGCCTCGCTCGGCTTCCGCTGCTCAGGGTCGGCCGCCCGGACGGGCTCCGCGACGGCCTTCGGGCGCAGCAGGTCGAGGAGCCACCCCGGGGCCGGCGCAACCGGGGAGGAGTCGATGACCGTGTAGAGGCCCTTGCCGCTGCGGTGCGGGGGCAGGATGACATAGCCACCGTTGCCGCGGACGTCGACACCCTTGGGCAGTCGGCCGGGGCTGCAGGTGATGTCGAAGTCGTCCGGCATCGTGAAGAAGTAGTGCCAGGTGCCGCCGCCGGTCTGGTGCTTGCGCGTCGCAGGGAAGCCCCCATGCTCGGCGATCAGGGCCTTCATCGGCTCGACACCGGCCTCGTCGACATCGAGCACCCAGAAGCCAGCCTCCGCGCCGGTGCGCACGCCGAGCCCGCGCGGGGTGCGCCCGTGTTCGGTCAGGGGGGCGGCGTCCTTCCAGTATCCCTTCGGGTGCTTGCCGGCGCCGCGGGTGCAGGTCGCCCCGTCGGGGCAGTGGCAGGTGCCGTCGGGGCCGGCGCTGTAGATCTCGATCAGGGGCCAGCCTGCGAACTCGGTAGCGATGGCCTTGTGCATGTCAGCGCTCATCGGCCGAAACCCGACGCGAGCTCCCAGGCAGCGCGCGCCGCAGCGAACCAGAGCACCAACTCGGTGGCAGCGCCAGCCGTGGTGATGAGTTGCTCCACCGAGCGAGTAGCCGCGGAACGGCAGCGCCGTTCTGCGACAATGGAGGTGCGGCGCTTCGTGGTGGTTGCTCCGCCCTCGCGCTCGCCCTCGGCCTTGCCGGGGGCGGCGTCGTCTTCGGGCGGGGCCTCGCCGAGGGTGGCAGCCATCTGGGCCGCCGCCTGGGGGTTGTGGGGGGCCGCGGCGAGCAGGTCGCTGCGCAGGTTCGTGCTCATGGTGTGGTGGTTCCTTTGGCCGGGCGCGACGGGGCGGGTCGACGCGCGACGTATCTAGGTCAGGCGGACGTGGCGGCCGGTTCGCCTGCGGCGATCCAGCGCTCGACCTCGGATGCGCGGTAGAGCACACGCCGCATGCCGGGCGGGGAGAAGCCGCGCGGGCCGGTGCCGCGGTGGCGGTGCCAGCGGATGGTCGCGGGGGAGAGGTGCACCATCGCGGCGACTTCCTCGGTTGTGAGAAGTGAATCGGTCATGGCTTGGTCTCCTTCTTCCGTATGGCCCGTGTTGGTCCTTATCGGTTATTGCTAATGATGCTCGGCTCTTGCTACGCTGTCTTTAACGAGAAGCAGAGCACTTAAACGATAAGGAGAAGGGCATGGCGACAGCGGCCGGGTTCGTGGTGCGAGGCGATGCCGAATGGGTCGCCACGGAGACGGACGAGCAAGGGCGGACGTTGTGGATGCCGACCGAGTTCTCCTGGGTGCGCCGAACTGACGTCGAGGTAGACGACGAGGGACACGACGTGGGCGGCAACGTCGACATCGGCGTGCGGTTCGGCTACGTCAATGGCCGAATCGCATTGAAGGAGCTGCGGATCGTCCCGCGCGCAGGCGGCGCCGGCTACGGACGATTCATGCGTAGCGCCGCTCTCGAGCGCCTCGGGCTCGATGGCCTGGTGTCCGTGGCGGAGGTCCGCGACGAGGACGCGGCCGACGCTCTCGACTGGTTCTTCGACGGACAGGACCACAGCGGGTACGCCGCCGTACAGGGTGCGATGGCCAAGGAACTCGCCCGCCGCACGACCAACCAGCACCGGGGCCGCCCACCGGTCGACCCTGCGCTCATCGAGGAGGCGGCCGAGGTCTACCGAGCCGCAGAGCACACCCCGCTGCAGGCGGTCGCGGACGCGCAGGGCGTCTCCCGACCGACTGCGAGCCGCCGTGTGAAACTCGCTCGAGAGCGCGGCCTATTGCCCCCCACGACACCCGGGAAGGTGGCCCGCTGATGGCCGCATCACTGGTCGAGGACCGCTGGACCGTTCGTGACCGCGCCACGGGCAAGCGCGTCCCCAGTGCTGTCCACGGCAAGGGCTCCCGCTGGCGCGCACGCTACATCGATCCGCAGGGCAAGGAGCAGGCCAAGCGGTTTGCGCGCAAGGTTGACGCCGAGCGGTGGATCGAAGTACAGCGTGCTGGCGTTCTCCGCGGCGACCACGTCTCGGTTCGCGATGCCCGCACGACAGTCGAGGACTGGTGCCAGCAGTGGCTCGTCGCCTATGGCACGCGCAAGGCGTCGACAGTGCGTCAGGCGCGTACTCACGTCGCACAGATCGAGGCCGAGTTCGGCCCTCTGGCCCTGGTCGACGTCAAGCCCTCAGCGGTCAAGGCATGGACGGCTCGGCTCGCCAATGAGGGCAAGGCCAAGTCCTACGTCTACGCGCTGCATCGACGTCTCAGCCAGATCATGGGCGACGCGGTGCATGACGGTCTCATCCCTCGCAACCCTTGCTCGAGGCGCACCTCGCCGGGTGCCGGCTCGCAGCGGCCCTACGTTGCCACCACGGAGCAGGTGTGGGCGATCCATGACGCCATCGAGGCCCACGCTCGGCCGGCCATCCTGCTCGGGGCGTTCGCTGGTCTGCGTGTGAGCGAGGCAGCAGCGCTACGTCGAGACGACGTCGACTTCATGCGCGGCGTGATTCATCCGGCCATCCAGTGGGGTGACGAGCCACTGAAGACCGAGACGTCGCGGACCTCGATCCCGATTCCGCGTGAACTCGCCACCATGCTGGCCACCGACGAGCCGACCATCGTGGCCGGTGCCTACGGTCGCCCAGTCGGGCCGTGGCAGATCGAGCGGGCCTTCCGCGAGGCGCGGGCGAAGGTCGCGGGCCTGCCGGAGGGCTTCCGCTTCCATGACCTCCGGCACTACTTCGCCTCGATGCTCATCGCGTCCGGGCTCGACGTGAAGGTGGTCCAGGCGCGCCTGCGGCATGCCAGCGCGACGACGACCCTCAACGTCTACGGTCACCTGTTCCCAGATGCCGACGAGACGTCGAGAGCTGCCGTGAGCGCTGTCCTCGCGATGCGCCCGGTCACTGCTAGTACGGACACATTCACGGAAACAACGATGCCCTGACCCACGTTTCCGCAGGTCAGGGCATCGGGTCGATCAGATGTCGAAGTACATCTCGAACTCGTGCGGGTGTGGGCGGAAGCGGATCGGGTCCACCTCGTTCTTGCGCTTCCACTCGATCCAGGTCGCGATGAGGTCCTCGGTGAAGACGTCACCCTCGAGCAGGAACTCGTGGTCGGCCTGGAGGGCGTCCAGCACCTCGGGCAGTGAGCCGGGAACCTGGGCGATGGCCTCGTGCTCCTCCGGCGGCAGCTCGTAGAGGTCCTTGTCCACCGGCTCCGGGGGCTCGATGCGGTTCTTGATGCCGTCCAGGCCAGCCATGAGCTGCGCCGCGAAGCACAGGTAGGGGTTGGAGGACGGGTCGGGGATGCGGAACTCGATGCGCTTGGCCTTCGGGCTGTCGCCGGCGATCGGGATGCGCACGCAGGCGGAGCGGTTGCGGGCGGAGTACACGAGGTTGACCGGGGCCTCGTAGCCGGGAACCAGGCGGTGGTAGGAGTTCACCGTCGGGTTGGTGAAGGCCAGCAGCGCCGGGGCGTGCTTGAGCAGTCCGCCGATGTACCAGCGGGCGAGGTCCGAGAGGCCGCCGTAGCCGCGCTCGTCGTAGAAGAGCGGCTCGCCGTCCTTCCACAGGGACTGGTGGGTGTGCATACCCGAGCCGTTGTCGCCGAAGATCGGCTTCGGCATGAAGGTGGCGGTCTTGCCCTCTTCCCAGACGGTGTTCTTGACGACGTACTTGAACTTCATCATGTCGTCGCCGGACTGCAGCAGCGTGCCGAAGCGGTAGTTGATCTCCTGCTGGCCGGCGGTGCCCACCTCGTGGTGGCTGCGCTCGACCTCGAGGCCGACCTCGGCCATCTTCAGGCAGATCTTGTCGCGGGTGTCGGCGAAGTGGTCGACCGGCGGGACGGGAAAGTAGCCGCCCTTGTAGCGGGTCTTGTAGCCGCGGTTGCCGCCCTCCTCGACGCGACCGGTGTTCCAGGCCGCCTCGACGGAGTCGATGTAGTAGTAGCTGGCGTTGGCCTTGGTCTCGAAGCGCACGTCGTCGAAGACGTAGAACTCGGCCTCGGCACCGAAGAACGCGGTGTCGGCGATCCCGGTGGACTTCAGGTAGGCCTCGGCCTTCGCGGCGATGTTGCGCGGGTCACGGCTGTACGGCTCGCCCGTGAAGGGGTCGACGATCGAGAAGTTCATGATGAGCGTCTTCTCGACCCGGAAGGGGTCGAGGTAGGCGCTCTTGGGGTCCGGCACGAGCTTCATGTCGGACTCGTGGATGGCCTGGAAGCCACGGATCGAGGACCCGTCGAACATCTGGCCGTTGGTGAAGAAGTCGATGTCAACCGTCTTGGCCGGCACGTTGAAGTGCTGCATGACCCCCGGCAGGTCACAGAAACGGACGTCGACGAACTTGACGTCCTCGGCCTTGATGAAGTCGAGGACTTCCTCGGCGGAGCTGAACACGATGAACCTCCTGGTTCGGGGCAAGGGGGGCTTGGAGCGCCAGCCCTGGGCGTTGTGACGACCTTAGGGAGCGGCGGTTTCCCGTCCGTGACCCTCATGTTTCGCCGGTGTAACGCGGCCCAACGTATCAAGAGGTGAGATGCGCCGCCCGACTGGCGGACGGCATCCGAGACGGAGGGCCGTCGGTGGTCCACCTAGGATGGATGCCGTGACGTCGCCACCTCGAGCTTTGTCCCCCCAGGGTGCGTCGCTGGGGCGTCGGTTCGCGGCCTGGGCCATCGACTGGGTGATGTGCCTGTTCATCGTCTTCGGGCTCCTTCCCTATGACATCGTCCTCGAGCCCGGGGCCGAGCCACCCCTGTTCCTCGGGGTGCCGCAGAGCTCGTGGGCGCTGATGGGAGTCTTCGCCGCCCTGAACATCGTCCTGGTCAGCCTCACCGGATCAACCGTCGGCCACCGACTGCTCGGGTTGCAGGTGTGGCAGGTCCGCCCGGGCTCCTTCCCCCTCCAGGTCGTCGTGCGCACGGCCCTGCTGTGCCTCTTCGTGCCTGCGATCATCACCCGCGCCGACGGTCGGGCCTGGCACGACTCGGTGGCCGGTACGCGCATCGTCCGGGCCTGAGTTCACCCCCTTTCCCGACGCGGCCGCCCCCGTCGCCCTGGCGTGTGACACGGCAACCCGTCGCTCTGGCGTGTGACGCGGCCGACACAGTCGTGAATTGCTCAACTACTACGTGATGTAGGAGAATGGATGGTGCCGGAGGAACAAGAGCCGGCAACACCACTAGGGCAGGAGCGGACATGAGCAGCACAACCAGTCAGACCGAAGCGGTTGCCACGCAGCGTGGCGGATTCGTCAAGCTCTCCGGCATCATCATCGCGGTCATCGGCGCGATCATGTTCGTCGGCGGCGCGAGCACCTGGGTGCTCGTCCAGAACCAGCTCTCCGCGGAGAACATCGTCGTCGCCGAGGACGCCTCGTTCCTCGCCGGCGACAACGTCAACGGCCCCTTCAGCGCCTACGCCCAGGCCCAGATCATCAACGAGCACGCCCTTGACGCCTCCGGTGGCAAGACCTACGCCGAGCTCGACCGTGAAGACCCGGTGCGCGCCGTGGTCATGAACGGCTCGTTCCTTCGCGCCTCGCTCTTCACCAGCGTCCTGGCCTTCGGTGTCAGCGCGATGGCCATGGGTCTCGGCCTGGTCCAGGTGCTCGGCGGCGTGGCCCTGCACAAGCTCGGCCGCCACGAAGACCTCTGATCCTCGGCGACACGCACCAGAACGGCCCCGGCTCACCAGAGCCGGGGCCGTTCTGTGTCCTCTGCCACCCGGTCGTCCTCTGCCACCCGGTCGAGGCGGCATCCGGATGCCGTGGGGTCGCGGGACGAGGGAGTGGCGCGTTACTTACCGCGCATGGCCTTGCGGTCGACGCGGGCCCGCGTGGGGTCGACACCCTTGGGGATCGGAGGACGCATGCCGCCGAGCGACTTCAGCCGCTTGTTGACCACGGCCGTCTCGGCCTTGGTCAGCACCGGGCGCATCCGGGTCAGCTTGCTCGCCACCTTCTTCACCGGCACCTGGCCCTCGCCGTCACCGACGACCCACAGGTGCACCGGAACGCCGGGAGCCACACGGGCGACCTTCTTCTCCTCCTGCTTGAGCAGCTTGTTGACCCGGGCCGGCGGGCCCTCACCGAGGAGCACCACGCCGGGGCGTCCCAGCGCGCGGAAAACCATCGCGGCATCCACCATGTCGCTCGGTCGGGTGCCGCGAGCGCCCTCGAGGGCGACGGGCTCCTGGGCGGCGTACCACCCGCGGCGGCCGAGCCCGGTGAGTGTGGCCCCGGTGGCGCCGACCTGACCATCGAGGGCCTTGTACATCGCCGTGTTGCCGCGTCGGTTCATCACGATCACCGCCGCGAGCAGCGCAGACGGGATCGCCACGAGCGCGGCGTACCAGCGCCACCAACCACCGAGGAGGAAGCCACCAGCGAGCAACAGCGCAGCCGTGCCGAGGGCGGCGAACAACATCCACCATCCGAGCTTGGGGTCCAGGCTCTTGATCGCGCTGTACGCCTGCCGGGCCTGGGCGATGCGGCCGGTCTTCTTCTCGGGCTGTTCGGACACGGGAGTCGTGCTCCTGGATGAAGTCAGGGGGGCGGAATCCGCGGGATGCCGCGGGCGTCGCAGATCAGGATACGGTGCGCGCCGCCGCCGCCACCAACGATGCCGCCTCCTGACGCGCCGGGTCGCCCGACGCCGCCTCGAGGTGCGCCAGGTGCTCGGGGATCGGACGCCCCCACCGGTTCATCGCCGTGGCCCACAACCGACCGGCCCGGTACGACGAGCGCACGAGCGGGCCCGCCATGACGCCCTTGAACCCGATGTCCTCGGCGCGTGCGGACCAGTGCACGAACTCCTCGGGCTTGACCCAGCGGTCGATCGGGTGGTGCTTGGGTGAGGGGCGCAGGTACTGGGTGATCGTGAGGATGTCGCAGCCGGCGTCGTGCAGGTCGCGGATGGCCTCCTCGATCTCGTGGTCCTCCTCGCCCATCCCGAGGATGAGGTTGGACTTGGTGACCAGCGAGGCCTCCCGCGCCATCGACAGCACCTTGAGGGACTTGTCGTACGTGAACGCCGGACGGATCCGCTTGAAGATGCGCGGCACCGTCTCCAGGTTGTGCGCGAACACCTCGGGCCGGGCATCGAAGACCTGACCGACGAGCTCGGGCTGGGCCCCGAAGTCGGGAGGCAGGATCTCGACCCCGGTGGTGGGGTTCAGCGCGTGGATCTGGCGGATCGTCTCGGCGTAGAGCCCCGCGGCACCATCGGGCAGGTCGTCGCGGGCCACCCCGGTCACGGTCGAGTAGCGCAGCCCCATCGTGCGCACCGACTCGGCGACCCGGCGCGGCTCGTCGAGGTCCAGGGCCTGCGGGCGGCCGGTGGCGATGTCGCAGAAGTCGCACCGCCGGGTGCAGGTGTCCCCACCGATGAGGAAAGTGGCCTCACGGTCCTCCCAGCACTCGAAGATGTTCGGACAGCCGGCTTCCTGGCAGACGGTGTGCAGACCCTCACCCTTGACCAGCGAGTGGATGGCCGTGTACTCGGGCCCCATCTTCGCCGTCGTGCGGATCCATTCCGGCTTGCGCTCGATCGGGGTCTGCGCGTTGCGCGCCTCCACCCGCAGCATGCGGCGTCCCTCGGGTGCGACAGTCACGTCGACCACCATACGTCCAGTGCCTCGCCCGGCCCCAACGGCTGTGCAGCCACTCCGCCGGGGCAGGGGTCAGCGCACCCCTGCGCCGAGGACCTCGCTCAGGTGCTTCTCGGCGTAGGGCAGGACGTCCTGGACGGTGATCCGGCGACCGGCTTCGAGCGTGAGCGTCGAGACGCCGGCATCGGCGATGCCGCAGGGGATGATCGCGTCGGCCCACGACAGGTCGGCGTCGCAGTTCAGCGCGAAGCCGTGCATCGTCACCCGCCGGCTCACCCGCACCCCGATCGCCCCGAGCTTGCGGTCCGGGCCGCGGTCGTCGGCCAGCACCCACACCCCGCTGCGACCCGCGACCCGCACCGTCTCGACGCCGAACTCGGCCGTGGTGCGGATCATCACCTCCTCGAGGCGCCGCACGTGGGCGACGACGTCGATCGGCACCTCGGGCAGGCTCACGATGGGGTACCCGACGAGCTGGCCGGGGCCGTGCCAGGTGATCTTACCGCCGCGATCGACGTCGATGACGGGGGTGCCGTCGACGGGCCGCTCGTGCGGCTCGGTGCGCTTGCCGGCGGTGTACACCGCCGCGTGCTCGAGCAGCAGCGTGGTGTCCGGGAGGGTGCCGTCGACGACCTGGGCGTGGACCTCCCGTTGGGCCTGCCAGCCCTGCTCGTAGTCGACGAGGTCGGGGGAGAAGCCCAGGTGAACGATCCGCATGCACACACCGTATGCCGCGGCCCTAGCCTTGCGGTATGTCCGCCGATTCGCGTCGCCCCCGCCCGGCCCTCCTCGGTGCGGTCGTCGTCCTGCTCATCTGGCTCGTCGTGGCCGGTCTCGGCGGTGCCGCCCAGAGCAAGCTGACGGGGGTGCAGACGAACGACAACTCGACGTTCCTGCCCGAGAACGCCGAGTCCACGCTGGTCAGCGAGGCAGTGGCCCGGTTCGCGAGCAGTGACTCGCTGCCCTACCTCGTCGTCTTCACCCGGGCCGACGGTGCCCCGCTCGCCACCCCCGACCTGGAGTCCGTGGGCCGCTTCGCCGCGGGCGTGCCGACCCTGGCGCTGCCCGAACTCGGTGACGGCGTGGTGCTCGGTGACTTCCTCGTCGGCGACGCACCCCTGGTCCCGATCCCCTCGCAGGACGGTGCCGCCGCCCTGCTCAGCGTGCCGCTCGACGGCGTCACCGGAACGGCGGCCAGCGGTGAGACCTCAGCCCTGGTCGAGGGTGCGGATGCCCTGCGGGCGAGCATCGAGGAGACGCTGGTCCCCGCCGGGTTGTCGGCCAACGTGGGAGGGCCGGGTGGCCTCATCGCCGACTTCGCCGAGGCGTTCGCCGGGATCGACGGCATCCTGCTCGCCGTGGCCCTCAGCGTGGTGCTCGTCATCCTGCTCATCGTCTACCGCAGCCCGATCCTGCCGTTCGCCGTGCTGCTGAGCGCCGTGTTCGGGTTGAGCGCCGCCTCGCTGGTCGTCTACCAGCTCGCCGTCAACGACGTCATCACGCTGTCGGGTCAGTCGCAGGGCATCCTGTTCATCCTCGTCGTGGGAGCCGCGACCGACTACGCGCTGCTCCTCGTCAGCCGCTTCAAGGAGGCCCTGCACGACGAGGCCAGCGCCTGGGTCGCCCTCAAGCGGGCCTGGTTCGGGGCGGTCGAACCGATCGTCGCGTCGGCCGCCACGGTGATCCTCGGCCTGCTCTGCCTGCTGCTCGCCGAGCTGCGCAGCACGTCGGGTCTCGGGCCGGTCGGTGCGCTCGGGATCGCCGGCGCCATGCTCGCCTCGCTGACCTTCCTGCCCGCCGTGCTGCTGCTCTTCGGCCGCAAGGTCTTCTGGCCCTTCGTGCCCAAGCTCGACCACGTGCACGCCGAGGACGTCGTCGGCACCCGGGGGATCTGGGGCCGCGTGGCCGACCTCGTCGGGAAGCACCCGCGGCGCACCTGGGTGCTCACCCTCGCCGCGCTGCTCGCGGCGGCGGCCTTTGCCCCGACCTTCACGGCGAGCGGGTCGACCATCGAGGAGACCTTCCTCGACGACACCGACGCGATCGTCGCGCAGCGGGTCATCGGCGAACACTTCCCGGCCGGGTCGGCCACCCCGGTGCAGGTCGTCGTGCCGCAGGCCGATGCGGATGCCGCGCTTGCCGTGGTCACCGCCGACGCCGGGGTCGAGAGCGCCTTCATCGGACTGGTCCCGCCGGTGTCAGGAGCACCCGCCGTCGCGCCCCCCGTCGTCGACGGAAACGTCCTCATCCAAGCGACGACGACGGCGGCCTCGGACACCGCCGACGCGCGCGACACCGTGGAGCGGCTGCGCTCCGACCTCGACGCGGTGTCGCCCCAGGCGCTCGTCGGTGGAAACGCCGCCACGAACCTCGACGTCCTCGACGCGAGCGCCCGTGACCTCAAGGTTCTCGTGCCGACGATCCTCCTCGTGATCTTCCTCGTCCTGTCCCTGCTGCTGCGCTCCATCGTCGCGCCACTGCTGCTCGTCGCGGCCAACCTCGTCTCCTTCGCGGCGACCATCGGTATCGCCGCACTGGTCTTCGAGTACGGCTTCGGCTTCACCGGGGGAGACCCCGCGATCCCGCTCTACGGGTTCGTGTTCCTCGTGGCGCTCGGCATCGACTACTCGATCTTCCTCATGACCCGCGTGCGTGAGGAGGCCCTGGTCAGGGGGACGCGACCCGGCATCCTCGTCGGTCTCGCCGTGACGGGAGGCGTGATCACCAGCGCCGGCATCGTGCTCGCGGCGACGTTCTCGGCCTTGGCGGTGCTGCCTCTCGTCTTCCTCGTTCAGATCGCCTTCATCGTCGCCTTCGGGGTGCTGCTCGACACCTTCGTCGTCCGTTCCCTGCTGGTGCCCGCGGCGGCCTACGACCTCGGCCCGCCGGTCTGGTGGCCGAAGTTCCTGAGAGCCGATCTCAGGAAGGACGAGGAACTTTCGCCAATCCCGTGACAGCTGGGGCGATCGAGAGGATCGTGACGGGGCCGTGAGGTGGCTCACAGCCCGACGCAGGGCCGGGTTGGTGCGAGGTGGCCTCACTGGAGGACGTCATGCGCGCTCGTCGATCCGTCTCCCTCGGCCTCGGTGCCGTGCTCGTGCTCAGCCTCGCGGCGCCCGTCGCCGCGGCTGCTGCGGCCCCCGATCGCAAACCCGGGGCGTCGAGCGCCTCGCCACCGGGGGCGGGGGACCTCGTGCGCCGCAACGCCTTCGGGTGGGTGGAGTCGACGTCGTCGCCCGCGGGACTGACCAAGCCGTCCAAGGCACCCGCCGGGGACATCGCCCTGGCCTACGCCAGGTCGGCGGGGAGCGACTTCGGTCTTGGCTCGGGGGCGGCCAAGACCCTCGTGGTCACCAAGGCGCAACGCCTCACGACCGGCGCGACCGCCGTGCACGTGGGCCAGCGTGTCGAGGGGCTTCGGGTGACGGATGCCGTGCTCACGGTGGTCGTCGCGGCCGACGGTCGCGTGATGTCGGCGGCCGGACGGCTCGCAAGAGGGACCACGACCAAGGGCACGTCGGCGGGCCTGACGGCTCGCCAGGCCCTCGACGCCTCGGCCGCCAAGCAGGGCGCCAAGGCCGAGCGGCCGCTGCGTGAGGCAGACCTGCGCAGCACCGGCAAGAAGACCTTCCCGAACGTCTACCGGCAGGGATCGGCCAGTGAGCGGCCCGTGACCGCCGAGCTCGCCTGGTACCCCAGCGCCGACGGCCAGTCACTGCGCCTGGCCTGGGTGACCGACATCGAGTCCTCCGGGCAGCAGTGGTGGGAGAGCGTCGTCGACGCCAGCACCGGCGCGGTGATCGAGCGCACGAGCCGCTACGCGCACGCCGGGCCCGAGGGCACGGTGTGGCGCGAACAGCACCCGGAGGCCGCGGGGGCGACCCGCCAGGTCACCGCGTTCACCGGCCTCGACGGCTCGTGGGTCAGTGGCACGACGACGAGCGGCAACAACGTCAACGCCTACCTCGACCGCAACGACGACGACGCGAACAACGAGTACCAGCCGCAGACCCCCGCGAGCGGTGACCCCGAGTACCAGCACTTCAACTACGCCTTCGGCGACACCTGGCGCACCACGGCCGACGTCTCCTCCCTCGCCGCGCTCGACGCCGATCGCGACGCGGCCATCACCCAGCTCTTCTACTACACCAACGTCATGCACGACTGGCTCTACGGTCACGGCTTCGACGAGGCCAGCGGCAACTTCCAGGTCGACAACTACGGCCGCGGCGGTTCAGGCAACGACCCGGTCCTCGCCGAGGCCCAGGACGGGTGGGACTTCGGCTGCGTCGACGACAAGGGCACCAACAGCCCGGGCGACGACGAGGCCATCCGCTGCCTGAACAACGCGAACTTCGGCACCCCCGTCGACGGGCAGAGCCCGCGCATGCAGATGTACATGTGGGCCCCGAACCGTCCGTACCGGGACGGCGACCTCGACGGTGACGTCATCGCCCACGAGTACGGCCACGGCGTCTCCAGCCGGCTCGTCGGAGGCGGCGACCTCGGCTACAACGGCGACGACCAGCGCGGCGCCCTCGGCGAGGGCTGGAGCGACGTCGTCTCGTACCTGAAGTGGGGTGACGCCGTCATCGGCGAGTACGTCACGGGCAACGCGAGCACCGGCATCCGGTCGGTGGCCTACGACGCCTCCACCCTGGACTTCCAGGACTACGACGTCAACGCCGGCAGCGGCCACGGCCCGGGACAGATCTGGGCCACCACCCTGTACGATATCCGGGACCAGCTGCCCGGTGGTGTCGAGGCGATGGCCTCCCTCGTGCTCGACGGGATGAAGGCCACCCCGGCCAACCCGACCTTCCTCCAGGCGCGCGACGGGCTGCTCGCCGCAGACGGCAACGCCAACCGGTGCCTCATCTGGTCGGCGTTCGCCGGCCGAGGTCTGGGGACGGGGTCCACCGGAAGCCTGGACACCGTGCCGACCTTCAGTGACGACGTCCCGGCCGAGTGCCTTCCGACGGCCGACGCGGGAGGGCCGTACGTGACGGCCGAGGGCACCGACGTGGCGCTCGACGGCACCGGCTCGGCCGCCGGGAGCGACCCGTCCGCGGGCGCCATCGCCACCTACGAGCGGGACCTCGACAAAGACGGCGCCTACGACGACGGGATCGGTGCCACCCCGACGTTCTCCACCGTCGGGTAGGACGGCGTCTTCCCGATCGGGCTGCGGGTGACCGACGCCCTCGGCAACACGGCGACCGCGACGTCACAGGTCACGGTCACGAACGTCGCCCCGACCGTCAGCGTCACCGCGATCACGGCGATCGACGAGGGCGGCACGGTCACCGTGTCGGGAACGGTCACCGATCCCGGCTGGCTCGACCCGCTGACCGCGACGATCACCTTCGACGACGGCGCGGCCCCGGTGGCCCTGGCCGGCACGCTCGAGAACGTTCGCCCGAACGCGACGCTGACGTTCTCGGTCGACCACCAGTACGGCGACAACGGCGCATTCACCGTGCAGGTGTGCGCCGCCGACGACGACACCACCGGCAACTGCGACAGCGAGGTCGCGACCGTCGGCAAAATCGACCCGACGGCGGTCATCGACACCTCGGGCGAGCAGGTCTGCGACGGGGTCTCCGCGTTCATCCTCGAGGCCGGTGAGGACCTGACCGTGCCCGTCGGATCGGTGGACCCGGGCAGTGACGACCTCACCGCCGAGTGGGCCTGGGGCGACGGCTCGACCGACAGCCAGACCTCGTTGGTCAACCCGCCGGGTACCGACCCGGCGAAGAGCCCGAGCAACCAGCCGCGCGACGTCGACTTCAGCAAGACCCACGCCTACGTCGACGCGTGCGCCTACACCCTCGACGTGACGGTGACCGACGACGACCTCGGCTCGGCCGCGGACAGTGCGCTCGTGCTCATCACCGGCAACGCCGACGTCTCCAAGGGGCACGGCTGGTGGCTGAACCAGTACCGCACCAAGGCGCCGAACGACTTCACCCCGGCGCAGCTGCAGTGCTACCTCGACATCGTCGGAGCGCTCAGCATGGTGTTCGACGAGAAGACCGACGCCTCCACGCGGGCCAAGGCCACCAAGGTGCTCAACGCCCCGGCCAAGGCACCGGCGAACGTCATCTTCGACCAGCACCTGCTCGGGGCCTGGCTGAACTTCGCCAACGGGTCGGTCAAGCTCGCGACACCGGTCGACACCGACGGCAACGGCAGCAAGGACAGCACCTTCGGTGCGGCGGTGTTCGCGGCCGAGTCGGTGCGCATCAACCCGGTGTCCTCCAGTGCCCAGATCAAGGCGCAGAAGGACATCATCGAGCGGGTCGCGCTCCAGAGCGGCAACTGATCGCGATGGGCGCACTGGTCCCGGTGACGGCCGTTCGGGCCGTCACCGGGCCGCTCGCGGTGGTGCTGCTCGTCCTCCTCGGCGGGTGCGGTTCCGCATCCGAACCCCGTGCCACGGCATCCGACACCGGCGCCACGGCATCCGGGGTGCCGTCCCCGTCACCATCCGCGATGCCGTCCACGTCGCCACCCGCGCAACCGTCGCCGTCGCCGGCCCCTCGCCGGCTCACGCCCGAGGCCGACGACAGCCACTACTCGATGGCGATGGGCTCGACCACTGCCCTGGTCGTGCGGGAGCCGGGTGCCGACGAGCCCGAGGTCGACGGGGCGTCCGTGATCCTCATCCCGGTCGTCAACGTCACCGGCTCCGGCGTGCGCGAGTGGGAGGTTCGCGCCGTCGATCCCGGCACCAGCGTCATCACGAGCACGACGCCGGCCTACACGATCACGCTCACGGTCGATGGTCCCTGAGCCGGCCACGCCCTAGATTGGGCGCCATGATGCGCGTCGCCCTCGCCGGGTTCGGATCCTCCGGTCAGACCATCCACGCCCCGCTGCTCCACGAGGCCGGGTGTGAGGTCATCGCCGTCTCCACCCGCGACCCCGAACGTGCTGCGGCCGCCCGGACCGAGTTCCCCGGGACCACGGCGGTCGAGGACCTGACCGCGTTGCTCGCGGTGCCGGGCGTCGACCTGGTCGTCCTCGCCACCCCGAGCGGGGCACACGCCTCGCAGGTGCGCACCGTCATCGACGCCGGGATCGCCTGCCTGGTCGACAAGCCCCTGGCGGTGGATGCCGCGTCGGCGGCGGACGTGGTGCGCCACGCAGCGGCCAGCGGGGTGCCGCTCACCGTCTTCCACAACCGGCGCTACGACCCCGAGCACGCCACCGTCGCGCGCGTGGTCGCCGACGGGCTCATCGGCACGCCGTTCCGCTACGAGACGCGGTGGGAGCGGTGGCGCCCGGTGCCCAAGGACCGGTGGCGCGAGAACGCGAGCCCAGCCGACGGCGGCGGCATCCTGCTCGACCTGCACAGCCACCTCGTCGACGCCGCCGTGCAGCTGTTCGGGCCGATCGCGTCGGTGTTCGCCACCGTGGCCGCGCACACGACGCTCGCCGAGGACGACGCATTCCTGGTCTGTCGCCACGAGTCGGGGGTGGTCTCCCACCTGGGCGCGACCGCCCTGTCCGGTGCGCCGGGGCCGCGGGTGCGGATGCTCGGCACGACCGGCGCCTACGTCATGGCCGACTTCACCGGGGAGACCCACGTGTGGACCGGTCAGGCTGACGCGGACCCCGGCCAGAGCGGCTGGCTGTACCGCGGCGACGAGCGCGAGCCGGTTGCCCGCGGCACGAGCACCCAGGCCGACCTCTACCGCGCGGTGGCGGCAGCACTGGAGTCGGCGGACCCCCAGGCCGCCATGCCCGTGGACCCGTGGGATGCCGTGCACACCCTGGCCGTCATCGACGCCGCCCGCGAGTCGGCGGCGCAGGAGCGCGTGGTGAGCGTGCGCACCCCCGCCCGCTGACGGCATCCGCACTTCTTGCACTCCAGCCACCTGCACGAGGTGGCTGGAGTGCTATGAGTCGTGGTCAGGGGGAGGGCAGGCGGCGAGGTTCGACGCGCTCCTCGTGGATGCCGTCGCCGTCACCGTCGCGGGTCACGATGAAGGCGCCCTTGCCGCCGACCTCGCTGACCGCCTCGACGAGCTCGGTGCCGCGGTAGACCAGGCCCACGCCGTCGTCGGTGCAGTGCGTCGTCGGGAGCGTGCCGTCACCCACGAGGGCGTGGATCGTCGGGCGGCGGCGCTCCTCGGAGTCGTAGTGCACGCCGCTGCCGTAGGGGAGCAGGCCGAGACCGTTGGCTACCGCGCGCAGGTCGGGGCCGAAGGAGTCGGTGCAGCCGCCGAGGTACCAGCAGATCGACCCAGCAGACACGCCACCGAGCACGACACCGGCCTCCCAGGCGGCGCGCATCGCCGGTCGCAGGTCGTGCACGTCCCACACCGCGAGGAGGTTCGCGACCGAGCCGCCACCGACCCACACGACATCGGCCTCGAGCAGGTGCCCGGGGACGTCGTCGAGGTTCGGCATGGGGAACAGGTCCAGGCACGTGACGTCGAACCCGGCGACGCGCCCGGCCTCGATGACGCGGTAGTTCATGAAGCGGGGATCGCCGGATGCCGTGCCGACGTAGGTGACGCGTGGTCGCCGCCCGTGGACGCCCGAGAGGTCGACCGCGTGGTGCACGAGCGCGTCGAACTCGACATCCGTGCGGTGTCCGTAACGGAAGCCACCCGAGGTGGCGACGATGGTCGGGGCGTCGGCAGTCATGGGCACGACGGTAGCCGCCTGGCGGGGTGCCTGTGGAAAACTCTCGGGGCGCTCTCGCGAAACACGGCACAGTGGGGGCATGGACGAGGAGGGGACGCAGCCGCCGCAGGTGTCGGGGTTCGAGGTGGGGGAACTCCTGGCGCGGGGCGGCACGAGCGAGGTCTGGGCAGGGGTGTCGCTGCCCGATGGTCGGCGGGTCGCGATCAAGGTGGTGCAGGCCGGCCTGCGGGAGGTCGAGGCCGCGGCACGCGAGGCGGCGGTGTCGGCGGCCGCGGCGTCAGCGCACATCGTCGAGATCGACTCGGTCGTCGGCCTGGCTGATGGCCGGGTGGCGCTGGTCATGCCGCACCTTCGCGGTGGGTCGCTGGACGCGCTCGTGCGACAGCGCGGGCACCTGACCGCCGGGGAGGTCGTCACGGCGCTGGCTCCGGTGGCCTCGGCGCTGGGGCGCCTGCACGGTCTCGGTGTCGTCCACGGTGATGTCTCCCCGGGAAACGTGCTGCTCGACCTCGACGGCCGGCCCGTGCTCGGCGACCTCGGTCTGGGCCACGTGCTCGGTGACATCTCCCCGGGGGTGTGGGGCACCGACGGATACGTCGCGCCCGAAGTCGTCATGGGCGGCGACCCGTCACCGGCGTCGGACGTCTACGGGGTCGGCGCCCTGGGGTGGCTCTGCCTCACCGGCAGCGTGCCCGGTGCACCGGGGTTGCGCCCGGCGCTCGCCGACGTCAGCCGTGCGGGGCAGTCTGCTGCGGCGCTGGTGCAGGCCCTCGAGGCGGCCCTGTCCCCCGAACCGGCGGGTCGCCCGGATGCCGACGGGCTCGGCTGGCTGCTGTTCCAGGCGGCCACCGCGACACCGCTCGACCTCGTTCGTGGGGGTGACGAGGTCAGCGCGGTGACCTATCGGCTGCGAGCGGCCGCCGGCGAGGCAGCGGCGCCCGAGCCGCCGTCACGGTGGCGACTCGGGCGGGCGCGCGTCGCGAGACGCGGTGCTGCAGCGCTGACGTCGATCTCGCTCGGGCAGCGCCGGGGGCCCGGTCGGCACAGCGAGCCGTCGACTCGGACCGGAGCGGGCGTCGCTCGGGTCGCGGTGACGGCCGCTGGCGCCGCCATTCTCGCCGTCGCGCTCGTCGTGGCCGTCACCGTGCTCGGCAGGGACGGCGGATCAGCCGAGGCTCGACCGGCGCCGTCGATGGTGCAGCCGTCGGCCGTGCAGTCGCTGGCCGTGCGGTCGTCGGTCACGCCGGAGCGCAGCCCAGCACAGGTGAGGCCGACGGCTGCCGCTGATCCCAGGGTGGACCCGGTGGCCCCGCGGGAGCGCCCGCAGGAACTGCTCGCGGTGCTCGCCGAGGCCCGGGCCGGGGCCTTCCGGGAGGCGACTGCGGCGATGCTGCACGGTGCCGTGGCGCCGGGCTCGACGGCGGCCGCACGAGACACCGCTGCGGTCACGCAGATCGCCCGGCGCGGCCTGCGCTATTCGGGTCTGCGCTACGAGGTCGTCGGCGCGCGCCATGTCTCAGGTGACGCGCGGGCGGCCGTCGTACAGGCCCGCATCGACGCCAGTGCCTACTCCGTCGTCGGCCGTGACGGATCGCAGCCGCAACCCGCGCAGGAGGGCGGGGAGGTGTTCGTCGACCTCGTCCTCACCCAGTCCGGGTGGCGGATCAGCGCCATCCGCCCGGTCAGCTGACGAGCCAGCGGGCAGCGCCCTCGAGGTCGGGGTGGGTGAACTCGTAACCACTCGCCGCGAGCACCTCACCGACGATGCGCTGACTCCCGAGGATCTCGGTGGCGAACTCGCCGAGCACGATGCGCAGGGCGGGCGAGGGTGCGGGCAGGATCGTCGGACGGTTCAGGGCGCGCCCGATGGCCGAGACGATGTCGCGCTGGCGTGCCGGTTCGGGGGCTGAGAGGTTGACCGGGCCGGTGATGTCGTCGCGGTCGAGCAGGTGCAGCAGGGCACCGACCTCGTCGTCCAGCGTGATCCACGGCCAGTACTGCTTCCCTGAGCCGAGCGGCCCGGCCAGCCCGAACCGGGCGAGTTGCAGCAGTCGCTCCATCGCGCCGCCCTGACGCGCGAGGACGATGCCGGTGCGGGCCAGCGCGACCGACGCCCCGGCATCCACCGCGGGAGCCGCGCTGGCCTCCCAGGCCAGCACGACGTCGGTGAGGAATCCCTCGCCCGGCGCGCTGGCCTCGGTGAGCGGCTCGTCCCCGCGGTTGCCGTAGTAGCCCACGGCCGACCCCGAGACGAAACGCACCGGGTGCTGCACCTGGGCGATGGCGGTGGCCAGTGCGTGGGTGGTGTCGGTTCGCGACGCGAGGATCTCGCGCTTGTACGCCGGGGACCAGCGCTTGTCGCCGACTCCCGCCCCGGCGAGGTGGACGATGCCGTCGACGCCATCGAGGGCCCGCGGGTCCAGGGTTCGGCTCGTCGGGTCCCACTGCACCTCGTCACGCCCCTGGGCGGGGCGGCGCACGAAGCGCACCACGTCGTCGCCGCGCTCACGCAGCGCGGCGACGACGGCGGTGCCGATCAGGCCCGAGGAGCCGGTGACCGCGATGCGCTTCACCTGGTCCTCCGCACGGTGCCGGTCAGTGCTCGACGAGATGACATCACAGTCCCAGGTCGGCCTCGAAGGCGCCTTCCTCGAGACGCTGCTTCATCGTCGTGAGGAAGCGGGCGGCATCCGCACCATCGACGATGCGGTGGTCGTAGGACAGCGCCAGGTAGACCATCGAGCGGATGGCGATCGTCTCGCCACCGTCCTCGGTCATGACCACGACGGGGCGGCGGACCACCGAACCGGTGCCGAGGATCGCGACCTGCGGCTGGTTGATGATCGGGGTGTCGAACAGTGCGCCGCGCGAACCGGTGTTGGTGATGGTGAAGGTCCCACCGGACAGGTCGTCCGGCATGATCTTGTTGTTGCGCGTGCGCTCGGCGACGTCGGAGATGCCGCGCGCCAGTCCGGCGATGTTGAGGTCACCCGCGTTCTTCAGCACCGGGACGAGCAGGCCCTTCTCGGTGTCGACCGCGACACCGAGGTGCTCGGCGCCGTAGTACGTCACCTGGTCGCCGTCGAGGCTCGCGTTGACCGTCGGGTGCGCCTTGAGGGCCTCGACGGCGGCGAGCGCGAAGAACGGCAGGAAGCTCAACTTGGTGCCCTCACGAGCGGCGAAGTCGGCCTTGGCCCGGTCGCGCAGCTTGGCGATGCGGGTGACGTCGACCTCGACGACCGTGGTGAGCTGGGCCGAGACCTGGAGCGACTCGACCATGCGGCGGGCGATGGTCTGGCGCAGACGGGACATCTTCTCGGTGGTGCCCCGGCGCGAGTCCGTGGCTGCGGGTGCCTTGGCCGGGGCGGAGGGCGCGGCCGCCGCAGGTGCCGCCGGTGCCTCGGGGGCGGGAGCCGGGGCCTTCTTGGCCTCGGCGGCCGCCATGACGTCCTGCTTGCGGATGCGGCCGCCGATGCCGGTGCCGGTCAACGTCGCGAGGTCGATGCCGTGGTCGGCTGCGAGCTTGCGCACCAGCGGCGTGACGTAGGCCGCGGCGTCGCGACCATCGGAGTCGTCGCTGCTCGCAGGAGCGGCTGCTGCCGGTGCCGGTGCCGGTGCGGCGGGAGCAGGGGCAGCAGGCGCGGGTGCCGGAGCAGCAGGCGCGGGGGCAGGTGCTGCCGGTGCGGGGGCAGGTGCTGCCGGTGCGGGCGCAGGAGCAGCCGGTGCCGGTGCGGCAGCAGCAGGCTCGGGAGCCGGAGCGGGAGCCTGCGCAGGTGCATCGGCAGCGGAGCCACCGCCGGAACCACCGATGACCGCCAGGTCAGCGCCGACCGGGACGGTGTCGTCCTCCTGGACGAGGATCTTGGTGAGCGTGCCGGCCACGGGGGAGGGGATCTCGGTGTCGACCTTGTCGGTCGAGACCTCGAGCAGCGGCTCGTCGACCTCGACGTCGTCACCCTCCTGCTTCAGCCAGCGGGTGACGGTGCCCTCGGTGACCGACTCGCCGAGGGCCGGCATGGTCACGGTGGTGCCGTCGCCGCTGACGCCGTCGCCGCCGCTGTCGCCAGCGGACGACGCCTCGGCAGAGCTCTGCGGTGCGGCCTCCTGCGCCGGTGCGCTCTGCGCCGGGCCGGCTTCGGCAGGTGCAGCCTCTGCCTCGACGGGTGCCGGCTCGGGCGCAGCCTCGGCGGGCGCGGCCTCAGCCGGTGCGGCCTCGGGCTCGCTCGCCGCAGGCGCGTCGCCGTCACCGATGACCGCGAGGTCAGCACCGACGGGGACGGTGTCGTCCTCCTGCACCAGGATCTCCTGGAGCGTGCCGGCGACGGGCGAGGGGATCTCGGTGTCGACCTTGTCGGTCGAGACCTCGAGCAGTGGCTCGTCGATCTCGACGGTGTCGCCGACCCCCTTGAGCCAGCGCGTCACGGTCCCTTCGGTGACGGACTCGCCGAGCGCAGGCATCTTCACGCGTTCTGACATCGGGACAGCTCTCCTTTGTAGGCGGTGACGTTGACCACTCTAGTTGTGTGCGTGCAGCGGTTTCCCAGCGAGCGCCAGATGGGCTTCGCCGAGGGCTTCGTTCTGGGTCGGGTGGGCGTGCAGCAGAGCCGCGACGTCCTCGGCATGGGCCTCCCACGAGACGATCAACTGAGCCTCCCCGATCTGCTCACCCATGCGTGAACCGACCATGTGGACGCCGACGACCGGGCCGTCCTTGACCCGCACGAGCTTCACGAAGCCCTGGGTGCGCAGGATCTGGGACTTGCCATTGCCGCCGAGGTTGTACTCGTAGGTCTCGACCCGGTCGCCGTACTGCTCCGTGGCCTGGGCCTGGGTCAGCCCCACCGACGCGATCTCGGGCTCGCAGTACGTGACCCGGGGGATGGACGACTCCACGAGCGGCATCGGATCCAGCCCGGCGATGTCCTCGGCCACGAAGATGCCCTGGGCGAAGCCGCGGTGGGCGAGCTGGAGCCCGGGCACGATGTCGCCGACGGCGTAGACCCCGTCGACCGAGGTGCGGCAGCGCTCGTCGGTGATGACGAATCCGCGCTCGATGCTCACCCCGGCATCCTCGAATCCCAACCCGGCGGTCGACGGTCCTCGCCCGACGGCGACGAGCAGCACGTCGGCGCTCAGCTCGTCACCGCCCTCGAGGCGCACGGTGACCCCGTTCTCGGTCGGGGTGGCCGACTCGAAGCGCGCTCCGGTGCGCAAGGCGATGCCGCGCTTCTTGAACGCGCGTTCCAGCGCGGTGCTGACCGCCGGGTCCTCCGCGGCGACGAGCCGGGGGAGTGCTTCGACGATCGTCACGTCGGCGCCGAACGAGCGCATGACGGAGGCGAACTCGACGCCGATGACACCCCCGCCGAGCACGATGACGCTCTTGGGCACCTCGGTCAGCGCGAGGGCGCCGTCGCTGGTCATGATCGGGCCACCCAGCTCGAGCCCCGGCAGGGTCCGGGCGTACGAGCCGGTGGCCAGCACGACGTGGCGGCCGACGAGGCGCCGGTCGCCGACGACGACGGTGCGCTCACCCTCGAGACGACCCTCACCCTGGACGTAGTCGACCTTGCGTGAGGACACCAGGCCCTGAAGGCCCTTGTGCAGCCGGCTCACGACGCCTTCGCGGTAGGCGGTGACACCCGGCAGGTCGACGCCCTCGAGCGTCGCGCGCACCCCGAAGCGGATGGCTTCACGGGCCGAGTCGGCGACCTCGGCCGCGTGCAGCAGCGCCTTGGTGGGGATGCAGCCCCGGTGCAGGCAGGTGCCGCCGAGGAGGTCCTTCTCGACGAGGGCGGCGCTCAGGCCGAGCTCGGCGGCGCGCAGCGCGCAGGCGTAGCCGCCGCTGCCACCTCCGAGGACGACGACGTCATGGGTGGGTTCGGCGGTGGCCGGCATGAGCTGCTCCTTCGCGCGTGGGTGGGGCGCCTGCGAGCATCCTGTCACTCCCTGAGCGCTTATCGTGTCGTCATGGCTTGGTGGAGACGCAGTCGCGACAAGCAGGCACCCCATGGTGGTGGTGACCTCACCAGTGCCCGTGCCCACCTGCAGGAGTTCGTGGCGTCGCGACGCGGGGTGGAGGCGTACGTCGAACCCGCGACCAACATCACCGCGACGACCGTGGTGCTCATCGCCCACGACGGGGAGTGGACGCGGAGGGCTCTGCCCTCTCGGCCGGTGGCCTTCGAGGTCGCGCGCTCGCTCGACGTCCCCGTCTACGACGTGAACCTCACCGGGTACCCGGCTCGCATGCGCCAGTGGACCGCCCGCCAACGGCGCCCCGACCAGCGCTGACGGCAGCGACGAACGGCGCCATCGACGCCCTGCCACCCGCTGCGGACGGCAATTCGATCGATCGGGGCGCCCGGGTCTGCGAAGGTTGGTGCACCACCCGCCGAACGAAGGAGCACCATGTCAGGCTCGAAGAAGCCGCGCCCCACCGTCGACGAGGACGTGAAGGCCAAGTTCCGCGCAGCCCTGGACGCGAAGAAGTCCCACGGCGGCGCAGACGTCTCGGACCGCTCGGACCACTCGAAGGTCGACCACGCCCACGGGCCCGAGGCCAGCGCGACGCAGCAGATGTTCCGCCGCAAGAGCGGCGGCTGATCCCTCAGCCGGCGCTGGACTCCACGAGGGCCAGCAGGGTCGCCACGCCGAAGCCGGTGCCGCCCTTGGGGGTGTGACCCTTCGGGGCCTTCTCGTTGAACGACGGCCCGGCGATGTCGACGTGGGCCCACGGGATGCCCTCGCCGACGAACTCCTTGAGGAAGATCCCCGCCGTGAGCATCCCGCCGTCGCGGTCGCCCTTGTGCGCCAGGTCGGCGGTGGGTGTGTCGAGCTTCGCGCGCATCTCGACGGGCAGCGGCATCGGCCACGCACCCTCACCGGAGGCGTCGGCGGCGTCGACGACGCGGGAGCGGAAGGCGTCGTCGTTGCCCATGACACCCGCGATGTCGGTGCCGAGCGCGATGACCTGGGCGCCGGTCAGGGTGGCGATGTCGACCACCCAGTCGGGGTTCTTCTCGCTGGCCAGGCACAGTCCGTCGGCGAGGACCATGCGTCCCTCGGCGTCGGTGTCGAGGATCTCGACGCTCGTGCCGTTGCGCATGACGACGACGTCGCTCGGCCGCTGCGCGGTGCCGCTCGGCATGTTCTCGGCCAGGCACAGGTAGCCGGTGACGGCCACGGGCAGGGCGAGCTCGGCGGCGGCGATGACGGCGGCCGTGACGGCGGCGGCGCCGGCCATGTCGCTCTTCATCGTCACCATGCCTGCGGACGGCTTGATGTTCAGGCCTCCGGAGTCGAAGGTGATGCCCTTGCCCACGAGGGCGACCGAGGCCTTCGGTGAGGCCGGGCTGTAGGACATCGTCACGATGCGCGGCGGGTGGACGGAGCCCTGACCGACGCCGACGATGCCGCCGAACCCGCCCTTGACGAGAGCCTTGTCGTCGAGCACGGAGACCGTGACGCGCGCGGTCGACCCCGCGACGCGCTTCTTCACGGCATCCGCGAAGGACGCGGGGTAGAGGTAGTTCGGGGGAGTGTTGACGAGGTCTCGGGCCCAGTCGCGGGCGGAGCCGAGGATGCCGGCGCGCGTCACGGCATCCTTGGCGGCACGCCCCTGCCCGGCACCGGAGACGACGAGAACCCGCGGGCCGGATGCCGTGGGCCCGGCGGTCGCGGTCGGCTTGCCGGGGCGGGCGGGCACCGTGCGGCGGGCCGTGCCGACCACCGCGAGGGGTGCGCTCTTGTCGTAGACGTAGCACCCGGCATACGCGCCGTCGGCGACGGCGGACAGGCTCTCGACGTCGGGGGTGGGCAGGGCGACGGCGACGGTGCGCTTGCCGCGCACGGTCCGCAGGGCCGCTCCGGCTGCCGAGCGCAGGACGGTGTGCGGGTAGGTCGCCCGGCGGGACGTGCCCTCGCCGAGGCCGGTGACGACCACCGACGTCGCCTTGACTCCGGGGACGGCGACGACCCGCATGACCTCGTCGGCCTTGCCGGTGGCCTCGAGGTCGGCGAGCACGGCCTGGAGGTGGACGACGGCTTTGCGGGGCAGGGCGTGACCGGTGGCGAGGTCGGTGCCGTCGGGAGTTCGCACGGATCCGATGACCAGGCAGTCGACGGCAAGCTCGGCGGGGGTGCGGGTGGTGAGCGACACGGAAGTCATGTCGGCACCCTAGCGACCAGCCGCCGACGACCGTTGCCACGGATGCGTCGGGTCGAGCACGGTCGAGAGCGGGCGGGCATGCTCGAGCACGGGCGGGCACCGTCGGCCACGCGGTAACGTGCCGACCATGACCGAGCTGCTGCACTCCCCGCTCCATGACCAGCACGTTGCCCTCGGCGCCAAGATGGCGGACTTCGGGGGGTGGTCGATGCCGATCGAGTACCCCGGTGGTGGGGTGGTCGCCGAGCACACGGCGGTGCGGGAGCGAGTCGGGATCTTCGACGTGTCGCACCTGGGCAAGGCGCGGGTGTCGGGCCCCGGCGCGGCGGACTTCGTCAACGCCTGCCTGACCAACGACCTGCGCCGCATCGAGCCCGGCCAGGCGCAGTACACGATGTGCTGCACCGAGGAGGGCGGGGTCGTCGACGACCTCATCCAGTACCTGCGCTCGGACGACGACGTCTTCCTCATCCCCAACGCGGCGAACACGGCGGCGGTCGTCGAGCTGCTGGCCGCAGCCGCGCCCGAGGGGATCACCGTCGAGAACCTGCACGACCGCTACGGCGTCATCGCGGTGCAGGGGCCGAAGTCCGACGAGGTGCTGGCCGGTCTCGGGCTGCCCGTCGACCACGACTACATGAGCTTCGTGGAGACCCAGTGGGAAGGGCTGCCCGTCATCGTCTGCCGCACCGGCTACACGGGGGAGCGGGGCTACGAGATCGTGCCGGCGTGGGACGTCACCTCGTCGGTGTGGGACGCGCTGGCTGCCGCGGTGATCGAGCAGGGTGGGATGCCGTGTGGTCTCGGCGCCCGCGACACGTTGCGCACCGAGATGGGGTACCCGCTGCACGGCAACGACCTGTCGCTCGACATCACCCCGGTCATGGCTGGCGCGGCCTGGGCGGTCGGCTGGGACAAGCCCGCGTTCTGGGGCCGCGAGGCGCTCACTGCGCAGCGCGCCGCGAAGGAGTCCCGTCTGATGCGCGGGCTCGTCGTGACCGGTCGCGGCATCCCGCGTTCGCACTGCGAGGTCAAGGACGCTGACGGAAACGTCGTCGGTGAGGTGACCTCCGGGACGTTCTCGCCGACCCGCAAGCAGGGCATCGCTCTGGCCCTGCTCGACCGGTCTGTCACGCTCGGTGACGACGTCGTCATCGACGTTCGCGGCCGTGACGTGGGGGCGACGGTGTCCAAGCCCCCGTTCGTCGAGGTCGGGGTGCGCTCCTCATGACCGGGCGCTGGACGTGGTCGTACGAGGATGCCGCCGGGTCGGCGATGGATGCCGCTTCACTTGGCGCGACGGTTTTTCCGACCCAGTCGGACGCCGAGTCGTGGTTCGGCGAGGTCTGGGCCGACCTCACGGATGCCGGTGTCGCTGCGGTCACGCTGTGGCGAGACGGCGAGAAGGTCTACGGGCCGATGAGCCTGGCGCCCGCGCCCTGACGCTTCGACCTGTTTGCCACCTGTCCTGTGTGCCACCTCGTGTGCCACCTGTCTACGACGTGGGCGCCGGGGTCGACCACCCATGAGACTCCGCGCCCAGTACGGGCGCCGCGCTTCGCTCCGTGACGCTGGGCCGCGGGACTGCCGGTTTCGCGGACATGCGGATGGTCGGACGTATCCCGGTCGGCCAGTCGAGGAGTCGCAACACGCACACGGAATCGCGCGATCCCGCGCATGTCTTGACTCCTCGACTACCGCCGAGATCTCGGATTCTGAGGTCCCCCCCCCGTCCGGATTTGCCGCGGATGGCGCTCACCAAGGACGGTTGTGCCGATCACTGCTGGATCCCGAGTTGGGCTCGGATCTGATCAACTGTGGATGGTGTAGCGGGGTCATGTCGAGCTCGCGGTACGGGCTCAGGGACAGGTCCTCGAGCCAGCCGGCGACACCGATGGTGTGCTCGACCTTGGTCCCACGTACAGTCCAGGACCCCAAGCATCGGGAGGAGCGTCAGGTCGACGTGGGAGCCAGGGGCGGCCTGGACGCGGAACTCCTCGAGTGTTGAGCCGAGGTCATGAACCGCGGTCAAGTCGGTGATCCCGCGGTCGAGGATGTTGAGCCGGCGCAACGGGAGCTCGCGGACGAACTCAATGTCGCTGCCCACGAAGCCCCGGGCGTAGTTGGCGACGAGCCCGTCCGCGCCTGAGTTCTAGAACGCCTGTCGCATTGCGGGTGACCACCCGCCGTGTAGATCGAAGTCGGCACGCCCCTGGCCCGTCATGGGTTATGGCGAACTGTGGCCTCATGCCTGCATCATCCACATCGCACACACAGAATCCATCCGGACATGCCGCAACCGGGGCGACACCAGCGGCGCGCGGCACGTGACGCTGGCCGGGAGCGTTGCGATTGTGCATCGGTTCCATCGGCTGATGACCTGTGGGCAGTCCGGGGGCACACGTCACCGTGGGAGGTGGTGGGATGTCAGGACGTAGCCAAAGCGCATCGGCACAACGCCACGGGCTGCGAGCTCGGTTGTGCGTGTGCCTGGCATCAGTGGCGGTGATCGCCTGGCTGTCGAGCGGGTGCGGGTCGGGAGCCCGCGCTTACGAGCCCGCGGCTGGCGGGCCGATCGTGAGCACTTTCACGGTGCCCACGTACGCCTGGGACAAGGGAGCCGGTGCGGACGCCTCGGTCAGCGGCACGCTGTGGTTCACCGCCGAGGGGTGCACCCTCATGAGCAACGGTGAGGGTGCGGACCGGGTCACCGAGGCGGTGTTCTTTCCCAACGCCACCGGCGTGACCTATGGCGACGGTGTGCGGGCCGTCGTGGATGCGGAGGGAAGGGTGTTCGCCGTCGAAGGACAGGACTTCGCCTATGGCGGCGGGTTCGGGGTACCAGCGGCGTCTGACCTCCGGAAGCAGTGGCTGGACCAGTGCCCCGGCACCGAGGTGCGTGAGGGAGCGGTCATCAACGACGAGCCGGCATCGCCCCCATCAACGATCTCGCCGCCGCTGCCGGCACAGCCGGGCCCGACCGCGCCCAGCACCGCCGCAGAGCTCGGCTACTTCCCGGTGCCGACCTACCAGTGGCAGCCGGACGGTGGCGGCCCTGACTTCGTCACCGGAACGGTGACCTTCGCCGACGGCCGCTGCCCCGTCATGACCACATCACAGGGCGACGACGTGCAGCACATCGGCCTGGTCTTCCCGAACGCTGAGGGATTCCGACACGCTCAACACGCCCCCAGGCCGGTGATCTACTCGACCTTGCCCAGTGGCAACGGCGGCTTGATGGTCGAGGACGAGCAGCTCACCGGGTTCCACGGCAGGACCGGCTCATCGAACGACAGCGCGTGGGCCGCCCTGTGCACCACGGTGCCGGTTGACTCGGTCTTCTCCGTCCAGGACTTCCCCAACCGGTGATCCACGACATCGCGGCACCCGTCGACGGCCGCAGCGCATTGGCTCAACGCTGCCGCGCATGGATGCCGGAACGCACCCTGGAGCGGACGTGGCCGCCGACGGACTGTGGCGCCGCATCCTCGCCCGGGTGAGGGAGGCGTCATGGGCCCTCGACGCCAACGACGGGATCATCGGCATCGCCGGCATCCTCCAGGGCTTCGCGAGTGCCGGGGCCGGCGACCGCCTCCTCATCTTCGCCGCATCGCCGGCACCCTGGCCGGTGCGCTGAGCGCCGGTGGCACGAAGTGGGCGGAGGTCGCTGCCCAGCGCGAGACCGAGCTCGCCATCGCGAACCAGGTGGCCCTGGAGCTCGCGACCGACCCGGCGGGGGAGCGGGCCGAGCTCGTGGAGTACTGGGAGGGGCGCGGTCTGACCCTGGTCCTCGCTGGCGAGGTCGCCGATCAGCTCATGGAGCGTGACGCCCTCGGCGCTCAACTCGACGCCGAGTTCGGTCTCGAGGAGGTGACGTCCCGCACGGCACCCCTGCTCGCCGGGCTCCAGACGACGATCGCGTTCACCATCGGTGCGCTGGTTCCGCTGCTCATCACGTGGTTCGTGCCGCTCGCGATCGAGACCACCCTCATCGTCGTCGCGGTCGTGGTGTCACTGTGTCTGACCTCGCTCGTCGCTGCTGGCGTGGGTCGCCTGTCAGCCCTACACATGATGATCCGCAGTCTCACCGTCGGTCTGGGGACGATGGGCGCGAGCTACCTGGCGGGCGCGGTTTTCTTCTGACCCGTGACGCCCGGTCGCGGCCATGCCCCAGGGTGAGATCAGAGCAGTCCCATGGCAAAGAGCGCGAACCACACGGCGAGCACGATCACGGTGCCAGCCGCGATGCTCGCCACCCGACGTCCGGAGGACGTGACAGCCGGGCCTGTCGTCGATGATCCGGATGCCGCGTGCGCGGCTGACGTCGTCAGCAAACCGAAAAGGGCACCCGCGGCCACACCCACGATCAAGATCGGCAGGCCGAGGTACACCAGCGGGTCAGAGAACTCGTAGAAGTCCCCTTCCAGGGCTCGAGGCAGCCAGAGCAATGCCGCCACGAGCAGCGCCCCGACGCCCAGACCGACCAGCGCACCCCGTCCCGGTTGCCCCCTCATGGCGTGAGTGTGCTCCCGCCTGCGCGACGCCGCAACAGCAGCGCGAAGCCAGCACCACCGGCCGAGGTCAGGCGGTGCCGGCGAGCCGGTTCAGTCGTTGCCGGCGACCGCGGTGTGGCCATACAAGACGGTGAACCGCTGGAGGACCACCGGCATGTCGGGCTGGAACCCGCGGTCGTGTGCCGCGTGGTCGGTGAAGAACCGTTCGTGCACCTGCCGCCACGAGGCCAGCGAGCGGTCGCCCTCACCCTCGAGGAACGCGTGCTCGGCACTGACCTCGTCAAACGGCACGACCTCGACCTCGGTGGTCGAGATCAGGACGTGGGGGACACCTCGACCGTCGGTGACGATGGCGAGTGACCCCGGCGCCGGCAGGTCCTCACCCTCGGCCTCGTAGTCCCAAAAGGCACCGGCGGTCGCTGTCTTGTCGCCGGAGATGACCAGGGCGAGCAGGGAATCCGCCTCCTCCGGGGTGGCGCCGAACGCCCAGGCCGGCGGCGGCAGCAGGCCCTCGGGACGCTCACCCGTGTAGTAGCCGGTGGGGTTGAGCTTGGCGCGCATGCTGGCGACCTGCCAGAACGACTGGATCATCCGGGAATCACCGGCGTTGTCCTCGGCGGCGGCCCCGACCTCGGGAGCGTCCATGACTACGCGGGGTACTGTCCGCGCTTGACCAGCGCCCGCGGCATCCGCGAACGGCGCAGCTGGAAGGCGCGCATCGCGGCATACATGCCATTGCCCTTGGCCTTCGCGGCCTCCTCACCGAACTTCGCGGTGAGGCGCTTGCGCAACCCGCGCCACATGAGCACCGTGTCAACGATCGCGGTGAGCAGGATCGCGTAGGTGAGGATCGTGACGAAGAAGAGGATCTCGTTCGTGCGCAGGAAGCTGAGCGCCAGCACGATGAGCATCAACGGCAGCATGAACTCGGCGAGGTTCCACCGGGCATCGATGTAGTCGCGGATGTAGCGGCGCACCGGGCCCTTGTCACGGGCCGGCAGCCCGGACTCATCACCCGTGAGCATCGCCTGGCGCGTCTTGTACATCTGCTCGTTGCGCTTGGCGCGGTCGAGCTTCTTGGCCTGCTTGCGGTCAGCGACGACGAGCGGCTGCCGACGTGCGGCCTCCTGGACCTTGCGCTTGGGCGTGGGCCGGTTCTTGGCCCCCTCGCGCGCGGGGTGGAGCGCCTCGTCGGTGAGCTGCTCGTTGGTCGTCTTGTTGCGTCCGAACACGCCACCACTGTAGGTGCAATGCGCCGGATGCCGTGCACGCGCCCGTGCGGGCGCCCCGCCTCGCGCGCTGGGTCGGGCCCCCCGTCGTCGCTGGTGAAGGTTGTCCGTCGCCGTCGGTATCGTCGCCGTCATGAGTGACGTGCTGACTGCCGACCAGATCCGGGACCTTCGCGATCGGGTGCACGCCCTGATGCCCGGGCTGCGTGCCGACCTCGAGGCGCTGACCCGCATCCCGAGCGTCAGCCTCGACGCGTTCGACCAGGCCCACGTGGAGGCGAGCGCCCAGGCCACGGCCGACCTGCTGCGCGCCGAGGGGCTCGAGGTCGAGATCGTCCGCGAGGGCGGACGGCCTGCGGTCATCGGCCACCTCGCCGGCCCGCCCAGGTCCCGCACGGTCATGCTCTACGCCCACCACGACGTGCAGCCCCCCGGCGACGACGCCCTCTGGGACAGCCCGCCGTTCGAGCCGAGCGAGCGGGACGGGCGGCTCTACGGGCGCGGCGCCGCCGACGACAAGGCCGGGGTGATGGCGCACGTCGCCGCCCTGCGCGCGCACGCCGGTGCCCTTCCGGTGGGCGTGACGGTGTTCGTCGAGGGTGAGGAGGAGATCGGCTCCGACTCGTTGCCGACGATCCTGGAGCGGCACGGAGAGCGGTTGCGGGCCGACGCGATCGTGCTGGCCGACTCCACGAACTGGGCCATCGGTGAACCGGCCCTCACGACGACGCTGCGCGGCATGATCCGGGTCGTCGTCACCGTGACCACGCTCGACCACGGCATCCACTCGGGGATGTTCGGGGGAGCGGTGCCTGACGCGATCACCGCCCTCGTACGGTTGCTCGCGAGCCTGCACGACGACGACGGGAACGTGGCTGTCGCGGGCCTGCGCTCCGGTGAGGCCGCTGACCTGCCCTTCGACGAGGCCCGCCTGCGTGAGGAGTCAGGGCTGCTCGACGGGGTGTCGACGATCGGGTCCGGCCCGCTGCTGTCGCGGATCTGGACCAAGCCGGCGATCACGACGATCGGCATCGACGCGCCCTCGGTCGCGACCTCGTCGAACACCCTCGTCCCGAGCGCCTCGGCGAAGATCTCCATGCGCATCGCCCCCGACGAGGACGACCTGGCGGCCTTCGAGCTGCTGCGCACCCACCTGCTCGACCACGCCCCGTGGGGTGCCCGGGTCGAGGTGACCCTCGATGACCGCGGTCTCGGGTTCGCCGCCGATGCCGACGGCCCGCTCTACGACCAGGCACGGGCGGCCTTCCAGGACGCGTGGGGCGTGGCCCCGGTCGACATCGGCGTCGGCGGGTCCATTCCGTTCGTGGCGGCCTTCGCGCAGCGCTTCCCGGATGCCGCGATCCTCGTGACCGGTGTCGAGGACCCGGACACCCGGGCCCATGGGGCGAACGAGTCGCTGCACCTCGAGGAGTTCGAGAAGGTCTGCGTCGCCGAGGCGGTGCTGCTCGCCCGGCTCGGTGCGCTTCCGGTGGGCGAGCAGTCACAGCGGGAGGGGTCGCAATGAGCGGGGGAACGTACGTCGAGCCGAGTTTCGAGCGCGACACGACCTACATCACCGACCGCATCACCGTCGACGGCGCGGGCGATGGGTCCGGTGACGGCCCGTGGCCCGTCGAGGCGGGGCGCTACCGGCTCGTCGTGGCACGGGCCTGTCCCTGGGCCAACCGGGCCATCATCGTGCGCCGGCTGCTCGGGTTGGAGGAGGCCATCTCCATGGGCATCTGCGGCCCAACGCACGACGCCGACTCCTGGACCTTCGACCTCGACCCCGGTGGGGTCGACCCAGTGCTGGGCATCCCGCGGATCAAGGACGCCTACGACAAGCGCTTCCCGGGGTACCCGCGGGGCATCACCGTCCCGGCGATCGTCGACGTCCCCACGGGGGTCGTCGTGACCAACGACTTCCCGCAGCTGACCCTCGACCTGTCGACCCAGTGGCGCGAGCACCACCGCGAGGGCGCCCCCGACCTCTACCCGCAGGCGCTGCGTTCCGAGATCGACGAGGTCAACCGGTGGGTCTACACCGAGGTGAACAACGGGGTGTACCGCTGCGGCTTCGCGGGCACCCAGTCCGCCTACGACGCCGCGTACGAGCGGCTGTTCACGGCGCTGGACCGCCTGGAGGCACGCCTACTGAACCAGCGCTACCTCGTCGGTGACACGATCACCGAGGCCGACGTCCGGCTGTTCACGACCCTGGCCCGCTTCGACGCGGTCTACCACGGGCACTTCAAGTGCAACCGGACCAAGCTCAACGAGATGCCGGTGCTGTGGGCCTACGCGCGCGACCTGTTCACCACCCCGGGATTCGGCGACACCACCGACTTCGTGCACATCAAGAGCCACTACTATGAGGTCCACCGCGACATCAATCCCACCGGGGTCGTCCCGGCCGGGCCGGACCTGTCGGGTTGGGCGCAGCCGCACGGTCGGGAAGCCCTCGGTGGGCGACCGTTCGGTGACGGCGCCCCACCCGGGCCGCCACCGGCCGGCGAGCGGGTGCCGACAGCGCACAACCCGCACGTCGGCGACGACGGACTCGTCCACACCTGACGGGGTCACGAGCCATCCAGGGGATCGCGCGACCGACCCACCCGGGCCACCGCTACCGGGTCCGGGTGTCAACAGTTTCTTGACAGCCGAGCGATGTCAAGGAAAGATTGACACATGACCTCGCGACCCGGCATACCCACCCTCGGCATGGGCCTCGTGCTCCTCGGTCTCCTCACCGGCTCCCTCAGCAGGGTGGTCGAGTCAGGGTTCTTCCACGGCGTCTTCCAAGGGATGACCATTGCCCTCATGGTGCTCGGTGCCTACGCGATCGGCCGAGGGGTGTGGGGCAGTCGCGGCGACGGTGTCGAGCAGCGCGGGGCGATGTGGCTGCCGAGCCGTGACCGTCGTGAGTGACACGATCGCCGACCGCGTCGGTCGGCTCATCCTCGACGACAGCGACCAGGAGAGCGTCGACCACCTCGAGCTCGTGGGGCGGGCCGCCGAGGCGCACGAGGCAACCCGCGACCTGCTCCACCAGTCGGTCGCGACGGCCCGCTCGGGCGGCCACAGCTGGGCGGCGATCGGAACGGTGCTCGGCCTGACCCGTCAGGCCGCGCAGCAACGCTTCGGCGGTGCCGTGGATACGCCGGGCACGGTCGACCAGCCCATGGGCGCCGACGGCCTGCCCGGGCCCGAGGTGCGGTGGCTGGGCCCGGTGACCGCCTTCGACGAGATGGCCGAGCTCGCCCTGGCCGGTCGCCGGGGGTGGCGAACGGTCGACGCGGGGATGCTCAAGCACAAGGTCGTGCGCACGCCGACGCAGTGGGAGCACCGACGCGTGGTGTGGACCCGACCGGCCTCGGCCCTCGAGCAGGACGGGTGGCACGTCGCCGTGCGAGCCTTCCCGTGGCTCTACCTCGTGCGGGACACCGGAATCCCTGCCGAGGACTGAACGGCACCGCCCGGTCAGTCCTTCGAGGTCTCGCCGGGCAGGGCGAGCATCTGGTCCAGCGCCACCCGCGCGTCGTGGGCGACCTGGTCGTCGACCCGGATGGTGTTGACGACGCGACCCTCGACGAGAGACTCCAGGGCCCACACGAGGTGCGGCAGGTCGATCCGGTTCATCGTCGAGCAGTAGCAGACGTTCTTCTCGAGGAAGGCGATCTGCTGCTCGGGGAACTGCGCAGCCAGTCGCTGCACGAGGTTGAGCTCGGTGCCGACTGCCCACGCCGTGCCGGCGGGTGCTGCCGCGATGGTCTTGATGATCTTCTCGGTCGAGCCAACCTCGTCGGCGAGCTCGACGACCTCGTTGCGGCACTCGGGGTGCACGATCACCTTGACGCCGGGGATCGTGCGGCGGGCGGCCTCCACGGCATCCACGGTGAACCTCCCGTGCACCGAGCAGTGACCACGCCAGAGGATCATCGTCGCGTCGCGAAGCTGCTCAGGGGTGAGCCCGCCCATGGGGCGGTGCGGATCCCAGACGACGCAGTCGTCCAGCGATCCGCCGAGGTCGCGGGCGTAGGTGTTGCGGCCCAGGTGCTGGTCGGGCAGGAACAGCACCTTCCCGCCGGCGCCGGCCTTCTCGAGCGCCCAGGTGAGAGCGGTCTTGGCGTTGGACGAGGTGCAGATCGTGCCGCCGTGGCGACCCGTGAACGCCTTGATCGCCGCGGAGGAGTTCATGTACGTCACCGGCACGGTCGCCTCGGCGACACCGGCCTCGACGAGCTCGTCCCAGCACTCCTCGACCTGGTCGATCGCGGCCATGTCAGCCATCGAGCACCCGGCGGCGAGGTCGGGCAGGATCACGGTCTGCGCGTCGGAGGTGAGGATGTCGGCCGACTCGGCCATGAAGTGCACGCCGCAGAACACGATCCACTCCGCGTCCGGGCGGGCCGCGGCCTCCTTGGCCAGCTTGAACGAGTCACCCGTGACGTCGGCGAACTCGATGACCTCGTCCCGCTGGTAGTGGTGACCGAGCACGAAGACCCGGTCCCCGAGGGCCGCCCTCGCCGCCCGGGCGCGCGCCACGAGGTCGGGGTCCGACGGGGCCGGGAGGTCGCCCGGGCACTCGACACCGCGTTCGCTCGCGAGGTCGCGGCCCGCGCCGAGCACGAGCAGGGGCAGTCGGGCGTGGGCAGGACCGGTCGTCGTCGTCACGAGGTCGATCGTAGGGCGATAACCTCGGCGCGTGCGCGTGTTGATCGCCCCCGACTCCTTCGGTTCGACCCTGGGCCCGGTCCAGGCAGCCACGGCCATGGCTGCCGGCTGGGCCGAGGGTGCGCCGCACGACGAGGTCGAGGTGCTGCCGCTCTCGGACGGTGGCCCGGGGTTCCTCGACGTCCTCATGCGGGCCCTCGGGGGCACCACCATCGCGACGACCGTGAGCGACCCGCTCGGCCGTGAGGTGCCCGCCGCGGTGCTGCTCGTCGAGCGTGACGAGAGGCGCACGGCATACGTCGAGGCGGCCCAGGCCAGCGGGCTGCACCTGCTCGGCGCCGACGAGCGCAACCCCTCCATCACCGGGACCTGGGGGGTCGGGCAGTTGCTGGAGGCGGCCTTGGCGACCGGGCCCGACAAGGTCGTCGTCGGGGTGGGCGGCAGCGGAACCCACGACGCCGGGGCGGGGATGCTCTGCGCGCTCGGTGCGGGACCGGCATCCGAACTCGCCCGCGGTGGCCGCCACCTCGCCACGGTGTCCGACGACGTCCTCCTCGGTCTGCCGGGCGTCATCGATCGGTGGCGCGGGGTCGACCTCGTCCTGGCGACCGACGACGACACGCCGCTGCTCGGCCTCCAGGGCACGAGCGCCGTCGACGCCCCGCGCAAGGGGGCGAGCCCGGAACAGGCGCAGGCCCTGGAGGCGGCCCTGGGCCGGTTCACCGAAGTGGTGGGTCGCTCACTGCCGACCCCCCAGGTAGACCTCCTGAGTGGGATGCCGTGGCGCCTGGACCGCGAGCCGGGCGCCGGTGCCGCTGGTGGTCTCGGGTACGCCCTGCTCGCCCTGGGTGCGCGGCGTGCCAGTGCCGTGGGGGAGGTGCTGCGGGAGTGCGGCTTCGGGGTGGCCGCGGCCCGCAGCGACCTGGTCGTGACCGGTGCCGGCCTCGTCGACTGGCGACAGGCCCGCGACTCGGTGGTCGCCGGGGTCGCCGCGGCGACGATGGAGACGGCCCGGCCGACCGTGCTCATCGCGGGGGAGTGCCTGCTCGGCCGGCGCGAGACGATGACCATGGGTTTCGCCGGCAGCTACGCCGTCGCGCAGACCCCCGCCGAGCTCGAGGCGATGGTCGCCGACCCCGTGGCCACCCTGGCGCGACGCACCGCGCGGGTGGCGAGCACCTGGTCTCCCGGCCGCTGATCGGCCGACCGCGACGTATCCTTGACGGGAGCCCGGGAACACCGGCGGCCCGAGGTGGGTTGACCACGGCGAACGGGCTTGCCCCACAGCCACCCCCAGCACGAGGAGTGCATTCCATGAGCGACCAGCTCCAGACCGCCGACGCGCCCACGGACGCCCCCGCCACGCAGGCTCCCGCCCACGGCGTCGTGCTCACCGGTGTCGCCGCCGACAAGGTCCAGTCCCTGCTCTCCCAGGAAGGGCGCGACGACCTGCGCCTGCGGGTCGGCGTGCAGCCCGGCGGCTGCTCGGGCCTGATCTACCAGCTCTACTTCGACGAGCGCACCCTCGACGGTGACCTCGTGCGCGACTTCGACGGTGTCGAGGTCGTCGTCGACCGGATGAGCGCCCCCTACCTCGAGGGCGCCACCATCGACTTCGCCGACACGATCGAGAAGCAGGGGTTCACCATCGACAACCCCAACGCGGGCAGCTCCTGCGCCTGCGGCGACAGCTTCAGCTGAGGTTCACGCAGCGCCCGCTCCGGGCACTGCGAGGAAGGGGCCCGTGCCACGGTACGGGCCCCTTCCTCGTGCTCAGCGCTGGTCCGTTGCCAGCCGGACCACGGATCGGAGGGGGACAGGGGGTAGGTTGCTCGTCGTGCAGATCGCCGTCGCCGGGTCCATTGCGACCGACCACCTGATGACCTTCAAGGGCAGCTTCTCCGACTCCCTCGTGCTCGAGCAGCTCGACAAGATCTCGGTGAGCTTCCTCGCGGAGACGCTCGAGATCCGTCGGGGAGGCATCGCGGGCAATATCTGCTTCGGCATGGCGGCACTGGGGGCGCGACCCATCATCGTCGGCGCGGCGGGCGAGGACTTCGCCGACTACCGCAGCTGGCTCTCCCGCCACGGCGTCATCACCGACCACGTCCACATCTCCGAGTCACGGCACACGGCGCGCTTCGTCTGCACGACCGATGACTCGATGGCGCAGATCGCCACGTTCTACGCCGGCGCGATGTCCGAGGCGCGGATGATCGAGCTCGGCCCGATCCACGAGCGGTGGGACCTCGACCTCGTGCTCATCGGTGCCGACGACCCCGAGGCCATGCTGCGCCACACCGAGGAGTGCCGCACGCGCGGCATCCGCTTCATCGCCGACCCGTCGCAGCAGCTCGCGTTCGCGGAAGGCCCCTTCATCCGCCAGCTCATCGACGGCGCGGACTACCTGTTCACCAACGAGTACGAGTCCTACCTCACCGAGACCAAGACCGGGTGGAGCCAGGACGAGATCGACAGCCGGGTCACGACCCGCGTCATCACGCGCGGCAAGGACGGCGCCGACATCCGCACCCGCGGCGAGGACCCCATCCATGTTCCCGTCGCCGGTGACGTCGAGCGGGTTGACCCCACGGGCGTCGGCGACGCCTTCCGCGCTGGCTTCCTCGTCGGGCTCGCCGGCGGCCTCGGGCACGAACGCTGCGCCCAGATGGGTTCGGTGCTGGCCGCACACGTCCTGGAGACCGTCGGCACGCAGGAGTACACGGTGACGCGCGAGGGTTTCCTCGCCCGGTTCGCCGCGGCCTACGGTGACGAGGCCATGGCCGAGATCACCCCGCTCGTGCGCACGATGCGGGGCTGACACCGACCACCCCGCCATGGTGTTCCCACCCATCGAGCCGCCGGCCACGCCGTGGCACCTCGACGACGCACAGCCCGACCCCGGCGACGACCTCGTCGCGGCAGGTGCCGACCTCGAACCCGGAACCCTGCTCGCGGCCTACCGGTTGGGGCTGTTCCCCATGGGGCTCGGACACCATGGCACCGGGGCCATCGGCTGGTGGTCACCCGACCCCAGAGGTGTCCTGCCGGCCGGGGCGCTGAAGGTCCGCCGGTCGCTGCGCAAGGCCATCGACCGCTTCGACGTGCGGGTCGACACCGCCTTCGACGAGGTGGTGGCCCACTGCGCCGACCCGTCCCGTGAGGGCCGGTGGATCACCGACGACATCGCCGCGGCCTACCGGCGGCTGCACGACCTCGGCTGGGCGCACAGCGTCGAGGCCTGGCAGGACGGAGTGCTCGTCGGCGGGCTCTACGGCGTCTCCATCGGCGGGCTGTTCGCGGGCGAGTCGATGTTCCACACGGTTCGCGACGCCTCGAAGGTGGCTCTCGTGGGGCTCGTGGAGCGCTTCCACCGCGACGGCGACCCGCGCCGCCTCGTCGACGTGCAGTGGGCCACCGAGCATCTGGGCAGGCTCGGCGCGCAGGAATGGTCGCGCGAGACCTACCTCGCCCGCCTCGCCGAGGCCCTGAACGCGCCTCAGGTCGACCTGTCGGCCTGACCACGCCCGGTTCGCGGCTCGCCGAGCACGACCCGGAACTCGGTCCAGTCCTCGTCCTCGGTCAGCGTGACGCTGTGGCCCTTCATCCGCGCCCACGCCGGGACGTCGGACCACGCCGCCGCGTCATCGGCGAGCAGCATCAGGGTCGCGCCCGCAGGCAGGCCCCGGCTGGCTCGGGCGAGGCGGATGACGGGGACCGGGCACCGGGTGCCCCGCGCGTCGACCACCGTCGCGCGGTCCGGCGGATCCGTGGGGCTCACAGGTCATCCGTCCCGAGCCGACGGCGGACGGCGGCCACGGCATCCGGCAGCTCCCGGCACAGCCGGGCGACATCGGCCTCACGGGTGGGGGAGACCGCCCGCAGGGGCAGGGTGATCCGCACGTTGCCGTGGGTGAGCACCCCCATCGCAGCGAGCACGTGGCTGGGGCGCAGGTCGCTGGAGGTGCACGCGGAGCCGGAGCCGACGACGAGGTCACGACGTGCGAGTTCCTCGAGGAGTACCTCACCGTCGACGTAGAGGGCACTGAACGTCACGACGTGGGGGAGCCGGTCCTCGGGATCGCCCACGACGGCGACGTCGGGGATGCGGGCCGCCACGTCGCGGACCCGGTCCACGAGGGCGCGAGCGGCACGTTCCTCGTCGGCGTGCTCCTGCTCGGTACTCACCCAGGCCTGGGCAGCGGTGAGGGCGAGGGGAACCCAGGGCGCGGCGAGGGCGCGACGGTGCTCGGCCTCACGGCGGGGCCCGGGCAGGCCCCAGCGCGTCCCGGTGCGCACGGCGAGCAGGCCGAGGGGTGGCCCGCCGAAGGTGGCGGCATCCGCGACGATCACCGACCCGGCATCCTCGGGGTGTGCTGCCGGGTCACGACCGAGGGATGCCGTCGCGTCGAGGAGCAGCGGGATGCCGGCTGTGCGGCACAACGCGTCCACGGCGGCGACCGGCTGGCGGGTGCCCACCTCACCGTTGGCGCTCTGGAGCACCGCGGCCGCGGGTGGGCCGTCGCCCGGGTTGTCGAGCGAGGCCGCGAAGGCTGACACGTCGACTCGACCCTCGTGGTCGACGGGCACTGGCTGGTCGGTTCCCGGTGACAACAGGACGACAGAGCGCTCCACGGCACTGGCGACCACGCGGGTGCCGACCCGTCGGCGGGCGTGTCGCAGCCCGTCCAGGCCCACCGTCAACGCCGTCTGGGCGTCGGGGTGGAGGGACAGCTCGTCGGGGCGGACACCCACGGCACCCGCCAGCACCTCCCGGGCCTGGTCGAGGGCAGCCCGGGCTCGTCGTCCCGGGGGGTGCAGGGCCGCAGGGTCGCCCCAGGCGAGGTCCACCGCGGCGTCGAGGGCGGCGCGGGCCGCCGGGTGGAGGGGGCCCCTCGAGGCGTCGAGGAGGCCGGTCGTGCCGAGATCGGTCCGCGTGGGCGCCACGCCTGCACGGTAGTCGAACCCTGCCTGACCGCGCGGGGGGTGGTGCAGTAGGGTTTGGCCTTGTCCGTCCACCTCCTCCAGACGAAGGGTGCAGCGGTGCGCCAGCACGTCCTTTCATCGCCCCGTCGGTTGCGTCGCCGAGTCGGCTCCGCGACCCTTATCGGCGCGCTGTCCGTCGCCGCCCTGACCGGGTGTGCCAGCGGCGAGTTGCGCGGCAACGCCTCCACCGGGTGGCTGCCGCCCGCCGTCACCGAGGGTGGCGAGGTCGTCACCAACCTGTGGATCGGCACCTGGATCGCCGGGCTCGCCGTGGGCGTGCTGGTCTGGGGGCTCATCGCCTGGTGTGTCGTGGCCTACCGCCGCCACAAGGACGACAACGAACTGCCCGTCCAGCTGCGGTACAACATCCCGATCGAGATCCTCTACACGGTGGTCCCGATCTTCATGGTCGTCGTGCTCTTCTACTACACCGCACGCGACGAGGCCACGCTGCTCGACACCTCCCAGGACCCCGACGTGACGGTCAACGTGGTGGGCAAGCAGTGGAGCTGGGACTTCAACTACCTCGAGGACGACGTCCACGAGGTCGGCGCGCAGGCCATCCTCACGGGTGAGCCCGGGGCCGAGGAGACCATCCCGACGCTGTACCTCCCGGTCGGTGAGCGGGTCGAGTTCGTGCTCACCTCGCGGGACGTCATCCACTCGTTCTGGGTGCCGGCGTTCCTCCAGAAGCTCGACATGATCCCCGGCCGCGTCAACCGCTTCCAGGTCGTACCCACCCAGGAAGGCACGTTCAAGGGCAAGTGCGCCGAGCTGTGCGGGGCCTACCACTCGAACATGCTGTTCAACGTGGCCGTGGTCTCCCGGGCCGAGTACGACAAGCACATCAACGACCTTCGGGCTGCGGGCCAGACCGGCATGCTCAACAACACGATCAGCCGCGGCGAACTGATGGACGGCCAGGACGCCGGCACCGACGGAGGTAACTGACCATGAGCGCCGCCACCGAATCAACGATGTACCGCACGGCGGGGGAGAAGACCACCACCCGCCGCCTCGCTCCCGGCTCGACCGTCGTCAAGTGGGTGACGACCACCGACCACAAGGTGATCGGCAACCTCTACTTCATCACCGCGTTCATCTGGTTCATCATCGGTGGCCTCATGGCCCTGGTGATCCGGGCCGAGCTCATGGCCCCGGGCCTGCAGGTCGTGGACAACCCCGACCAGTACAACCAGATGTTCACGATGCACGGCACGATCATGTTGCTGCTGTTCGCGACGCCCCTGTTCGCGGGCTTCGCCAACGCGCTGATGCCGCTGCAGATCGGCGCCCCTGACGTCGCCTTCCCGCGCCTGAACATGTTTGCCTACTGGCTCTACGTCTTCGGTGGCGCCATCGCGGCAGCGGGCTTCCTGACGCCCGGCGGTGCCGCGGCCTTCGGCTGGTTCGCGTACGCACCGCTGTCCGACGCGAGCTTCAGCCCCGGCCTCGGCGGCGACCTGTGGGTCTTCGGTCTGGCGCTCGGTGGCTTCGGCACCATCCTCGGTGCGGTCAACTTCATCACCACCATCCTGTGCATGCGCGCCCCCGGCATGACGATGTTCCGGATGCCGATCTTCACGTGGACGGTGCTCGTCACCTCCATCCTCGTGCTGCTCATCTTCCCGGCGTTTGCCGCAGCGCTGTTCGCGCTGGGCGCCGACCGGCGGTTCGGGGCGCACGTGTTCGACCCGGCCAACGGTGGCGCGCTGCTCTGGCAGCACATCTTCTGGTTCTTCGGGCACCCGGAGGTCTACGTCATCGCCTTGCCGTTCTTCGGGATCATCTCCGAGATCCTGCCGGTGTTCTCCCGCAAGCCGATCTTCGGTTACAAGACCCTCGTCTACGCCACCATCGCCATCGCGGCCCTGTCGGTCAGCGTGTGGGCGCACCACATGTACGTCACCGGACAAGTGCTGTTGCCATTCTTCGCGATCATGACGATGCTCATCGCGGTGCCAACAGGGGTGAAGTTCTTCAACTGGATCGGCACGATGTGGGGCGGCAAGCTCTCCTTCGACACCCCGATGCTGTGGTCGCTCGGCTTCCTCGTCACCTTCCTCTTCGGAGGCCTGACGGGCGTGATCCTGGCCAGCCCCGCGCTGGACTTCCAGCTCTCCGACAGCTACTTCGTCGTGGCCCACTTCCACTACGTCGTGTTCGGCACCGTCGTCTTCGCGATGTTCGCCGGCTTCTACTTCTGGTGGCCCAAGCTCACCGGCCGGATGCTCGACGAGCGCCTCGGCAAGATCCACTTCTGGCTGCTGTTCATCGGCTTCCACACCACGTTCCTCGTCCAGCACCTGCTCGGGATGCAGGGCATGCCCCGTCGCTACGCCGACTACATGCCCGAGGACGGCTTCACCCTGGGCAACCAGATCTCGACGGTCGGCTCGTTCGTCCTCGCCATCTCGATGCTGCCGTTCATGTACAACGTGTGGAAGACGTGGAAGACCGCGCCGCTGGTCGAGGTCGATGACCCGTGGGGCTACGGCGCCTCGCTGGAGTGGGCCACGTCCTGCCCGCCCCCGCGGCACAACTTCAACAGCATCCCGCGCATCCGCTCCGAGCGTCCCGCGTTCGACCTGAACCACCCTGAGGCTGCACCCGCCGGCGTGCACGACGCCGCGGTCGCCGACGACAACGTGCTGGTCTCTGCGCTGGGCCCGGCCGACCTCGGAGGCAACGCCTTCGCCGACGAGAAGAAGGAGGGCTGAGCCCCATGCTCGCGATGGAGCGCATCGGCGCCCTGCTCGGAGTCTTCGCCTTCCTCATGGCGACGATCTACGGCTTCTGGACGAACTCCACCGAACTCGGGATCGAGTGGGTCGGCGTCATCGGCCTGATCCTCGGTGGTCTGCTCGGCTTCATGATCACGTGGTACCTCGGGATGACCCGGCGCAAGCTCGAGGTCGACCCCTCCGACGACCCGCTGGGCGAGATCGACGAGATCCAGGGTGACTACGGCTTCTTCAGCCCGCACAGCTGGTGGCCGCTGTTCCTGGCTGCGGCCGCGGCCGTCTGCTTCCTCGGCTTGGCCGTCGGGTGGTGGGTCTTCATCATCGGCGCGTTCTTCGCGGTGCCTGCCCTCATCGGGTGGACCTTCGAGTACTGGAAGGGCGAGCACGCGCTCTGAGGCAGCGGCGCGTCGGGCTCGGTCGTCAGCCCCAGCCGAGGTCGTGCAAGGTCTCTTCCTCGATGCCGAAGTGGTGGGCGATCTCGTGAACCACGGTCACGGCGATCTCCTCGCGCAGTTCCTCGGCGTCCGCACACATCCTGGTCAGTGGGCCGCGGAACAGGGTGATCCGGTCCGGGAGTGACCCCTGACCCCACCACTCGCCGCGTTCGGTGAGGGGCGTGCCCTCGTAGATGCCCAGGAGATCGGGGTCGTCTGCCGAGGGCTCGTCCTCCACGAAGAAGGCGACGTTGTCGAGCATGGCCATCAGTTCGGCGGGGACGTCGTCGAGCGCCTCCTGCACGATGGCGTCGAACTGCTCGTCGGTCACGGGGTCCATGTCAGTCTCCATCCGGATCGCGCTGCCATGCCAGGCAGGGCCCGTGCAACGGGTACCCGCGCCACCGGGCCGAGACGACGCCGTCAGCGCAGCGCAGGTGCAGCGAGTGGGGCGTCTGTACGGCGATGACAGTGGCCTCGAAGACGCCGGTGGACACCCAGCCGCCGGCGGCGACGAACGGCACGCCAGCGGCATCCGGCCACCGCCCGTCACCGCAGGTGATCGTCAGTGGTTCGCCGTCCACGACGAGGAGCAGCCACCCGTCACCGTGAGGGCGCACCTCGACGCCCATGAGACGTGGATGCTCCGGAGTCGGCTCGTGGGTGAACACCCACGGGCCCGGACCGGAGGGTTCGCACGCCGACACGGGAGCAGGAAGCGCCGCAGCGTCCAGCGCCCGTGCGAGCTCGTTCACGGCCTCGGGGGCGGCTGTGCAGGGCGCCTCGGTGAGGGCCGGGATCAGTTCCTCCCAGACGGCGTCCAGGAGCGGCTGTGCATCGTCGGTGCAGGCCGTGATGGCGACGACGAGGTCGTGCCGTGGGTGGATGAGGCTGAACTGGCCGTAGGCCCCGTCTGCGCGAAAGCCGTCGTGGCGGGAGCGCCACATCTGGTAGCCGTAGCCATGCTGCCAGTCGGGTGTCCCCGGGTGGTGTCCGGTGTCGCTCAGCGCGCTGCTGGCAGTGCCCACCCACCCGCTCGGGAGGAGTCGGCTGCCCTGCCACATGCCGTCGTCGAGGAGCAGCAGGCCGAGCCGGGCCACGGCGTCCGTCGTGGTGTGCAGGCCGCTGAATCCGAGGTCGCGTCCCGCGGTGTTGCGCCAGCTCGCCGAGGGGATGCCGAGGGGCTCGAGCAGGCGGGGTCGCAGGTAGCGCAGGAGCCGCTGCCCGGTGCGGCGCTGCACCGCCAGGGCCAGCATGAGGCTCGCACCGTTGTGGTAGACGAACCAGGACCCCGGCTCGTGCTGCGGCTCTGCCGCGAGGAACAGGGCTGCGGCGCCGTCAGCGGACCCCAGGAGCCCCGCCACGCTGTCCAAGGTGTCCTCGTGGTGCCCCGTCGACATCCGCAGGCAGTGTTCGACGGTGATCATCGACGCCCGGGGGCCGGCACTGGCTGCCGCCTCGGGAAAGACGTCAACGAGCCTCTCGCTGCGCCCGAGCAGTCCCTCGTCCTCGGCCAGCGCCACGGCGAGGGCCAGGAAGGTCTTGCTGACCGAGTAGAGCAGCTGGCGGTGCTCCGGCTGGTAGGGCGCCCACCAGCCCTGCGTGACGACGTGGCCATGTCGGACGATCACCACGCTGTGCGGTTCACAGTCGCTGGCCTCCCAGCGGCGCAGCATCGCCAGGATCGCCGCCGACGGAATGCCCTGACTCTCGGGTGTGCCGCCGGGTAGGGGTGCCCTTCGGGCTGGGGACGCGCCACTGGGGTTGACTGTGGTCGGCTCACCCTGGCTCACCTGCTCAGCCTATGTCGCGGCCCGGCTGCCTCGGTCAGGAGTGGCACGATGAGGGCTGTGCGCATCACCGTGAGAGTACGGCCGGGGGCCTCACGCACGCGCGTGGGAGGCCGGTGGGGCGACGGGGAGGTGCTCGGGGTGTCCGTGGGTGCTCTGGCGGTGGACGGGGCCGCCACGGCGGCCGTGTGCGCAGCCGTGGCTGATGCGTTCGCCGTGCGCCCTCGGGAGGTCAGCCCGGTGTCGGGGGAGCGGTCACGGACCAAGGTGCTCGAGGGCGACGTCGATGCCGACGCGGGGCGCCGCACCCTCGAGGAGTTGCTGTCCCGCTAGCGGAGCCCGAAGGGAGCCCTGCTCAGGGTCCGAACGCGCCGGTATGCGAACGGGGCGCACCCTCAGCCATGGTCGGCTGGCGGTGCGCCCCGTGTCGGGACCCGGTGGTCAGGTCAGTGGCGACCGACCTGTACGGGCTCGGACTCGTCGGTGGACGGAGCTGCCTCGATGGCCTCGTGCTCCTCACCGTGGTGGTGAGCGGCGGCGAGTTCCGCGGGGGTGACGGGGTTGACGGCATCCGCGAAGTAGAACCTCGAGAGGGCCACCTTGGCCCTGGCAAACCGACTGGTCTTGCGGGCCACTCCGTGCTCGTCGACCTCGGTCTCGAGCTCGAGGGGAGCCACGGGGTCGTGCTGCACCAGGATCCACTGGTCGGCGGTGAGCTCGGTGTCGTGACGCTCGAAGAACTTGCCGTCCGGGGTGCGGATGATGGTGCCCGTCTCCCGGCCGTGCAGGACGGTGTCGCGGTCACGGCGCTGCAGCGACAGGCAGATGCGCTTGGTGACCCAGAACATCAGCGGCGGCAGGACGAACAGGCCGATGCGGAAGAACCAGGTGATGTCGTTGATCGACATGCCGAGCTTGATCGCCATGATGTCGTTGCCTGCAGCGAACATGAACACCGAGTAGGCCGTGATGCCCGCCATGCCGATGCCGGTGCGCACGGGGTTGTTGCGCGGGCGATCGAGCAGGTGGTGCTCACGGTCGTCCTTGGTGACCCAGCGTTCGACGAACGGGTAGATGCCGAGCACCGTGTAGACGAGCGGCAGCAGCACCAAGGCACCGAGCGCGATGTTCAGCGACAGGGTGTAGCCCCAGAACTCGAACTCCAGCCATCCCGGCAGGAGCCGCAGCGCACCATCGGCGAAGCCCATGTACCAGTCGGGCTGGGAGCCCGCGGTGACGGGGGAGGGGTCGTACGGACCGTAGGCCCAGACCGGGTTGATCTGCACCAGTGCCGAGATCATGGCCAGGACACCGAAGACGATGAAGAAGAAGCCACCGGCCTTCGCCGCGTACACCGGCATGACCGGGAAGCCGACGACGTTCTCGTTCGTGCGGCCCGGGCCCGGGTACTGGGTGTGCTTCTGAACGAAGACCAGACCGATGTGCGCCGTGAACAGCCCGATCAGGATCGCAGGCAGCAGGAGGATGTGCACGCTGTACAGCCGCGGGATGATCATCTCGCCGGGGAACGGGCCGCCGAAGATGCCGTACACGAGGTAGGTGCCGATCACCGGGGCGGTCTGCACGAACCCGGCCATGGCCCGGATGCCGGTACCCGAGAGCAGGTCGTCGGGGAGGGAGTAGCCGGCGAAGCCCTCGACGATTGCCAGCAGCGCCAGGACGGTGCCGATGACCCAGTTGATCTCGCGCGGCTTGCGGAAGGCCCCGGTGAAGAAGACCCGGAACATGTGCACCGTGAGGGCGACGATGAACATCAGCGCGGCCCAGTGGTGGATCTGGCGGATGATCAGGCCGCCCTTGATGTCGAACGAGATGTTGAGTGTCGAGGCGTAGGCCTCCGACATCCCGACACCGCGAAGCGGCACGAAGGAGCCGTCGTAGACCGTGTGACCAGCGCTCGGCACGAACCAGAAGGTGAGGAACGCACCGGTGATCAGGCAGATGATCATCGAGTACATCGCGATCTCACCGAGCATGAACGACCAGTGGTCGGGGAAGACCTTCTTCATGAGGTAGCCGACCGGCTTGGCGGCCCCGGTGCGGTCGTCGACCCAGCCGGCGATGCCACCGACGCGACGGGCGGCTCCGGAGGGAGCGGCCTCGACGGGGGTGTCCCCCTCGCGCAGGGCGTCGGCGGGTCGGGCGGTGGTGGTGCTCATCAGCCACGCTCCCAGAAACTCGGGCCGACCGCTTCGGCGAACGGTGCGGCGGAGACGAGGTAGCCCTCGTCGTCAACGGTGATCTTCAGTTGTGGCAGCGGCCGCTTGGCGGGGCCGAAGATGACCTTGCAGTCCTGCGTCACGTCGAAGGTCGACTGGTGGCACGGGCACAGCAGGTGGTGGGTCTGCTGCTCGTACAACCCGACGGGGCAGCCGACGTGCGTGCAGATCTTGGAGTAGGCGACGATTCCCTGGTGGCCCCAGTCGCGCTGCTTCTGGCTCTGGATGAGGTCCTCGTCGAGACGGATGAGGATGACGGCGGCCTTGGCCTTCTCCTCCAGGACGTGCTTCTCGAGGTACTCAGCCTCCGGGTCGTCCGGGTTGGGGAGCAGGCCCTCGGGCATGATGTGGAACACGGAGCCGATGGTGACGTCCTCGGCCTTGACCGGCGTGCCCTCTGGGTCGCGCATGAGGCGCAGGGGACGGAACTCGGGGTCCTCACCCGGGCCGCTGGGGCCACCGTTCCAGAAAGTCAGCGACAGGCTCTTCTGCGGCATCGGGCCGAGGCTGCCGGCCACCTGGAGCACGAGCGGCACGGCGAACAGGCCGAGCGCGCCACCCATCGTGTACTTGATGAGGGGGCGACGGGTGATCTGCGACTGCTCGCCACCTTCGGCGAGCACCTTCACGACCCGCTCGCGGGACTCGTCGGACGCGCGCATCGGGTGGCGCTCCTCGACGACCTCCTCGTCAGGCATGAGCGTCTTGGCCCAGTGCACGGCACCGAACCCGATGCCGAGCATGCCGAGGGCCATCGTGGTGCCGAGCGCGAGGTTGGAGGCGTTGGTGACGCCGATTCCCGGGACGAAGACCGTCTGGTCGAGGTCGATCGCGAAGTACAGGACGATGAACGCCAGCGTGCCGAGGATGGACAGGCCGAACAGCGTCGCCACCTGCTTCTCCGCACGACGGGCCGCTGCCTCGTCGAGGTCAGCCGCTCGCGCGACGTGGGCGGGCAGCCCGGGGTTGGTGAAGCGCTCGGGGATGCCACCCGTGCCGATGATGTGGCCCTCATCAAGCCTCACGGCCGTGCTGGAGGTGGGTTCGTGCTCCACCTCAGCACCGGGCTGGTGGTTTTCCTGCTCGTTCATCGGGGTACCGATCTTCTGTTCGACGGGCGGGTAGGGAAACGACTGGGGCTAGGCCGACTTGGAGCCGAGCCAGACGGCACAGGCCACGAAGATGCCCAGACCGAAGACCCAGGCGAACAGGCCCTCGGAGACCGGACCCAGCGAGCCCAGCGTGAGGCCACCCTGCTTGGGCTGCTCCTCGATGGTGTTGAGGAACGCGATGATGTCGCGCTTGGCCTCGGGGGAGAGGTTGGCGTCGTTGAACACCGGCATGCTCTGGGGGCCGGTGGTCATGGCCAGGTAGATGTGCTCGTCGCTCGTACCGGTGAGGGCCGGGGCGTACTTGCCGCGGGTCAGGGCACCGCCGGCACCCGCGAAGTTGTGGCACATGGCGCAGTTCACGCGGAACAGCTCGCCACCCTTGGCCGGGTCACCCTTGGTGGGGTCGACCGCCTCGGCGCTCGGCCGCTCGGGACCCGGGGACAGCGAGGCGATGTAGGCGCCGATGGCGTCGATCTGCTCCTGCTCGAACTTGACCTCACCCTTCGGGGGCGCCTGCACCATCGGCCCGGCGAGCGGCATCCTGCCCGTGCCCATCTGGAACTCGACGGCGCCTGCGCCGACGCCGGCGAGCGAGGGGCCGGCGACCTTGTCGCCATTGCCGGTGGCCCGGCCCTCGGCGTTCAGGCCGTGACAGGAGGCGCAGTTGGCCTGGAACAGCGCCTTGCCCTCCTCCACGGTCTGCGCCGGTAGCGCCTTCGTGGTCGCGTCAGCCGGCTTGGGCGCGAACGCCGCGTACACGGCGCCCGTGAGGAACAGGCCCAGGATGATCAGGACGGCGATCGCGGCTGGGTGGCGGCGGCGGGCTGCCAGTGAGTTCACGGGTGCGTTCCTGTCGTCGTCTGCGGGGTCGTGGTCGTGGGGTGCGTCATCGTGGGGGTCACTTCAGGACGTAGATCATGATGAACAGGGCGATCCACACGACGTCGACGAAGTGCCAGTAGTACGACGTGACGACCGCGCCGGTGGCCTGCGCGTGCGTGTAGCGACGGGTGGTGAAGGTGCGCCCGATGATGAGCAGGAACGCGATGAGGCCGCCGGTGACGTGCATGCCGTGGAAGCCGGTCGCGAGGTAGAAGACCGAGCCGTAGGCGTCGGAGGACAGGGTGACGTTCTCGGCGACGAGGTGGGCGTACTCGTAGACCTGACCGGCGATGAAGATCGCGCCGAAGATGTAGGTCAGGACGTACCACTCGCGCATGCCCCACGCGGAGACCTTCGTCAGAGGCGTGCCGACCGGGCGTGCGACGACACCCTTCTCGGCCTGCAGCACACCGAGCTGGCACCACACCGAGGAGATGACGAGGATGATCGTGTTGGCGAGGGCGAACGGGATGTTCAGGATCGCCGTGTTCTCCGCCCACATCTGCGGCTCGTGGCCACGGATGGTGAAGTAGAACGCGAACAGCGCCGCGAAGAACATCAACTCGCTCGACAACCACACCATGGTGCCGACAGCGACCAGGTTCGGTCGGGTCGCTGGCCCTTGGCCGGGGATCGAGGGCACGGGCCCCGCGGGCCTGGTCTGGGAAGCTGTCTGAGTCGCCACGGACGCCATTATGGCCGGAAGTTCTCTCGCGTGCTGCCGGGACCCCCCGAAACGCTCGACAAGTCCTCGAAAGTTTCCGCTGAACGGCAGGCTCGACGAGGTGTTCGGGCCACCACGCAGCCCTTCCCGGCGGGTCGCTGTCGCCACCGGTACGATGCGCGCATGACCTCATCGCACGGCACCGACACCTCGGCCCAGGCCCCGGAGTCCGCCGGCATCCACCGGGTGTCGGTCCTCCTCTACAGCGACGACGTGACCACGCGGGACGCCGTGCGTGCCGCCGCCGGCCGCCGCCCCGCCCGCGACGTCGAGATCGTCCGGTGGCACGAGTGCGCGACCGCCGAGGCCGTCGTCGAGGCGATGGATGCCGGTGGGTACGACGTCGTGATCCTCGACGGTGAGGCGTCCCCCCTCGGCGGGCTCGGCCTGTGTCGTCAGCTGAAGAACGAGATCTTCGAGTGCCCGCCGATCCTCGTGCTCACCGGGCGCCCGCAGGACGGGTGGCTGGCCGGGTGGTCGCTCGCCGACGAGTCCGTGTCACACCCGCTCGACCCGATCGTCGTCTCCGAGGCCGTGGCGGCCCTGGCGCGAACCCGGGTCGCGGTCGGCTGAGCGGCGTGACCCTTACCGATCCGGCCAGGACCACCTGGCCGGACCTGTTGACCGCCCTCCTGCGCCGCGAGGACCTCAGCACCGAGCAGGCCGGCTGGGCGATGGCCGAGATCATGTCGGGCGAGGCCAGCCCGGTCCAGGTCGCGGGGTTCCTCGTCGCGCTGCGTGCCAAGGGTGAGACCGTCGCCGAGCTGCGCGGCATCGCGGACGTCATGCTCGAGCACGCGAACCGGATCGACATCCCCGGCCCGAGCATCGACATCGTCGGCACCGGTGGGGACCGCATGCACTCGGTCAACATCTCGACGATGGCCTCGATCGTCGTCGCGGCGACCGGCCTGCGGGTCGTGAAGCACGGAAACCGGGCGGCGTCCTCGAGTTCGGGCTCCGCCGACGTGCTCGAGGCGCTCGGCGTGTCGCTGACGTTGGCCCCCGAGCAGGTGGCGGCCGTGGCGCACGAGGCCGGCATCACGTTCTGCTTCGCCAACGCCTTCCACCCGTCGATGCGCCACGCCGCGGTCGCCCGCCGGGACCTCGGGGTCGGCACGGCATTCAACGCGCTGGGCCCGCTCACCAACCCCGGCCAGCCGACGTACGCCGCCGTGGGTGTCGCCGATGCCCGGATCGCTCCGCTCATCGCTGGGGTGTTCGCGGGCCGTGGCCGGGCCGCGGCGGTCTTTCGAGGTGACGACGGCCTGGACGAGCTGACGCTCGCGACGACGTCGACCGTGTGGTGGGTGCGCGACGGCGACGTCACCGAGCTCAGCCTCGACCCGAGTGACTTCGGTCTGGAGCGCAGCCCGGTCGAGGCCCTGCGCGGGGGAGATGCCGCGCACAACGCCCAGGTGGTGCGTGACCTGCTGGCCGGGGAGGTCGGTCCGGTGCGCGACGCGGTGGTGCTCAATGCCGGTATGGCGCTCGCCACGGCATCCGGTCTTGGCGGCGACGTGTCGTCCGCCGCGCTGACCAGGGCAGTCGACGAGGGGATGCGCAGCGCCCGCGCAGCCATCGACGACGGGGCCGCCGCACGGCTGCTGGAGCGCTGGGTCAGCGCAACTGCTGCCGCCTGAACGGGTCATCCGGGCCGCGTTCGGTCGGTGCTCGAGGGCTCAGTTCTCGAGGCCGAGGCTGAAGGCCGCCTCGAGGTCGTGCGAGGAGTAGGTGCGGAACGCGATGTGCGTGTTCGTACCCGTGACGCCGGTGACCTTGTTGAGCCGGTCGGCGATCGTGTCGGCGAGGTCCTCGTGGCGGCGCACCCGCACCATGGCGATGAGGTCGGCGTCGCCGGCCACCGAGTAGACCTCGGTGACGCCGTCGAGGTCGGCGATCTCCTGCGCGACCTCGGGGATGCGGTCGACGTCGGCGGTGATGAGGACGATGGCGGTGATCACGACGTCAGCGTAGCCGGGGCGGTCACGAGGGATCGGATGCCGTGCCGAGCGTGCGTCGGATGCCGCGCCGTGGGTTCCTTGGACGTCCGGCGGACGGTTGGCCGGATGCCGGTGCGGGGGTTCGCCTGCAGTGCCGTGGTTCGCCGGATGCCTTCGGAGGTTGCCGGCGAGGAGCGTCAGCGTGATCCGGCGAAGCCGGCGACCTCACGCCGGGCGCTCTCCAGCGGTTCGAGCTCAGCGCGCACGGGGGCCGCACCGCCGACCGGGCAGGTCCAGACGCCGTCGATGTCGACGATGCGCACCCCGGGTGACTCGAGCCAGCGCAGGATCTTCTCGCTCTCCTCGGCGGTGGCTGCCGTCGCGGGCGGCAGCGCGGGGGCGACGACCTCGGCGCTTGCCCGCAGTGCCTCGATGTAGGGCATCGGGTCGGCGCCACGCGGTGAGCTCGTGCTGCCGGCGAGGCGGCCGTGGCGCACGCAGATGACCTCCCAGCCGCCGAGCAGGGTGCGCCGGGCAGCCACGAGCTCGCGGCTGCGGGCCAGCGGATCCAGGCGCTGCGACCGAGAGGTGCCGCGCACGAGGGCGACGAGCCGGTCGCGGACCACCTGGGCGTCCTCGAAGCGCTGCTTCGCGGAGAGCTCGGCCATCCGCGCGCGCAGAGCCGTGAGCAGGTCGCGGGTTCCGCCGGAGAGCAGGTCAGCTGCGCGGTCGACGATCAGCGCGTAGTCGTCGACCGACTGGGCTCCGGTGCAGGGTGCGCCGCAGCGGCCCATGTCTGCGAGGGCGCAGGCGGACCGGGGCCGGGTGGGGGAGAGCCGCTCGAGGCACTGGCGCAGCGGGAGCACCTCGTGGACGGCCGCGATCGCCGCCTCCGCGGCCGAGCGCGAGGAGAACGGCCCGGCGTAACGCGCGCCGTCGTCGGCGACCGCACGCACCACCGACAGCCGGGGGAACGGCTCGACGGTCAGCTTGACCCACGGCGCCTTCTCGGGATGCCGTGACCTGCGGTTGTAGCGCGGCTTGTGCTCGGCGATCAGGCGCAGTTCGCGGACCTCGGCCTCGAGGGTCGTCGCGCACACGACGGGGGTCACGGACTCGGCGATGCGCACCATCTCACCCATGCGCCGCCGGTGCTCGGATGCGGTGAAGTAGGAGCGCACCCGGGTGCGGATCGACACAGAGGTGCCGACGTACAGGACTCGGCCCTGGCCGTCCTTGAAGAGGTACACGCCGGGGGCATCGGGAAGGCCGTCGGCGAGGTGGCGCTTGCGGCGGCGAGCGGGGGAGACCTTGGCCGTGTAGTCGAGAAGCTCCTCGAGGGAGTGCACGCCGAGCGAGCCGATGCGTTCGAGCAGGCCGTGCAGGACGTCGACGGTGGCCCGCGCGTCGTGCAGGGCCCGGTGGTCAGGGGTGGTGGTGGCTCGGAAGAGCTGCGCGAGGCTGGCGAGCCGGTGGTTGGGCACCTCGTCGCGGCGCACGACCTGCCTGGCCAGGTGGACGGTGTCGAGCACCCGAAAGCCAGGCCACTCGTGGTCGGTGCGCCTGGCGGCGGCCTTCAGGAAGGAGATGTCGAAGCCCGCGTTGTGGGCCACGAGGACGCTGCCGGCCGCGAACTCCAGGAAGGCAGGCAGGGCGGCCTCGATGCGCGGCGAGCACGCCACCATGGAGTCGGTGATGCCGGTGAGCACCGAGATGAATGCCGGGATCGGGCCCCCGGGGTTGACCAGGGTCTGGAACTCGCCGAGCACCTCGCCGCCGCGCACCTTCACGGCGCCGATCTCGGTGATGCCGCACTCGGCAGGGCTGCCGCCGGTGGTCTCGAGGTCGACGACGACGAAGGTGACCGTGGACAAGGCGGTGCCCAGGTCGTCGAAGGTGCCCTGCACCATGGCGGGGACCGCGGCCGTGCTCATGTCGTTGACGCTAGGTGCCGCCACCGACAGACCCCGTGAGGCGCGCGGAGGCAGGCAGCGCTGTGGGCGTGGCGGCGCGGCTGGAGGCAGCGGGGAGGCTTGCAGCGCCGTGGGGCATGGCGGCGTGGAAGCGGGCATCGGGGAGGCTTGCTGCGATGTGGGGCACGGCGGCGTGGAAGCGGGCATCGGGGAGGCTTGCAGCGCTGTGGGCATGGAGCCGCAGTGGCCCTGACGTCGCTGCCGGCGTGGGGTCAACGCACTGGGCTTGATCTTCGGGTGGCGGCTCGATCAGAAGGGTGGTGGTTCCATCTCGATTCTTTCCGCCGCCACCAGTGGCCCGGCGTGGCTGTGGTGGTGGGGATCGTCGTCGCGACGCCTCGGATATGTCAGGCACGAGCGACCGGGCCGGGGCCGGACGAGATCGCCGCGCCATCGCCGTGGCGTTGGCGATGTCGGGTGGTCTGCGGTGGTTGCGGGCGGGTAGCCGTCGCTGAGCACCTCGAAGACCGTCTCGAGGATGCTCACCTCGGTGGCGCTGCCGGTGGCCACCGCTGGGGGCGAGGGGTCAGCAGACAGGGTGACCGCCGCAGGCAGGGTGACCGCCGCAGGCAGGGTGACAGCCGCAGGCAGGCTGAGCAGGTCACGATGGTTGCGCGGCCAGGTGACGAGGTGTCTGCCGACGGGGTCCGTCCAGGACGTGGTGCCATCAACGTCCAGACGCACGCTCCATCCGGGTCGTTGTTTGATCCGGTGGTGACGCCGGCACAGGCACATCAGGTTCGCGGCGGTGGTTGGTCCGGTCGGCCACGGCCGTACGTGGTCCAGGTCGCAGAAGCGGGCCGCCACCGAGCACCCGGGAAAGCGGCATCGCCCGTCGCGCGAGCGCACCAGCGCGGCCAACTGCTTCCCGGGTCGGTACACCGCAGCCCCGGGTGAGCCTGTCGACGCCAGGGGAGAGGACTGTGACGCCGCAGCCGCGGGCGAGACCTGTGACGCCGCAGCCGCGGGTGAGTACTGCGGCTTCGGGTGCGCGGTGCCCCCGTCGAGAAGCGCGCCGGTGCGGGGGTGGCACCGTGCGAATCGCACCTTCCCGCTGGAGCTCAGGAGTTCGGTGAGCCAGTCACGACGAACCAGCATCGGATCGCCGGCGAATGGCCCGAAAGCCTCCACCAGATCGTCGGCCCGGTTCTCGTGCGGTGCAGACCGCGCAGAACGTGAAGGTCTGTCGTCACCGTGGTCCTCCCGGTGGGTGTCGGTGAGATGGTCATCAGCGGCGAGGCCCTTCTGGCGTGGAGCAGCAGCTGGCGCGCACGCGGGCGCAGTGGAACCCACGCCGCCGGCCGGGCTCAGCCCGCCCGCCATGTGCGCCGGGCTCTCCCCGCTCGCCGGGCTCACTCTGCCAGCCGGGCTCACACCGCCCGCCATGTTCGCCGCGCTCGCAGGTCTGCCCAGGCTCGCTGGGCTCGCCGGGTTCGTCGGGTTCGCTGGGCTCGCCGGGTTCGTCGGGGCGGTCGGGCTGGCGGGGTTGGTCGGGTCGCTGTCCTCGGCGGTGGTGATCACCACCGTCACGTCGATGTTTGCGTTTCCGGTGACCAGGTCGATCAACGCCTTGCCGCGGGCCTGCTCCAGATGGCCGCACGACCCGTCGGCGACGTACTGCCGCGCCAACGCGTCGACGGCGGCCCATCCCAACGCTGCCCGCTCGGAGGGGAACGACCCCGACCAGCGGTCAACCCCCGGTTCCTCCGCCCACCGCCGCAATCCGCACTCTGAGCGGGCTCGGACCGCCCGTTGACGCAGCAGGTCTGGACTGACCTTCGCCAGCGCGCGACGACACCGTCGCCGCAACACCGACGCGCACTCTCGACCGAACCACCCCTCCAGTCCGACGACCACGGCACGGGCGACCTCTGACGGAGCTTCTGCGAGCTCATCGGCGAGCACCGCCGCGGCGTACCCATCCAGACGCCCATCGCGCATCGCCGAATGCACCCCGGCCAGCCCCGACGGTGCGGCGAGGGTGTCCTCAGCGTCAGCATCGGTTCCGCCAGCGTCGGTTCCGTCAGTGTCGGCATCAGGTGAATCAGTCATCTCGGAACCGTCAGCATCATCGCCGTCCACGGCATCCGAACCCTCGGCAACGTGGGGGACTGTGGATTGCCCGGCAGCGGCCAACCGGGCTGCCAACACCACCCGACGTTGCGCGTGCAGGTGCGATACCCGCAACGCGCCCGCCACCACGTCCGGTGCATCCAGAGCCACGTGCCCTGGCACCCGCCGCGACTCGACGACCAAGCCGTCCTCGTCCCACTCTTCCTCGATCGCCGCCACATGCGTGATCGCCACGTCCTGCACGGCCGTCAGCATGTTGATCAGGCCCTGAGACTCCTCGATCACGGCAGCGAGGTCAGGGCGCGACGCCAGCCCAGCCTCGCGGTCCACGACGCCAGCCAAGGCCGCCACCGCCAGACGCACGTCCGACAGCTCTGCTGCACCCACGGGACCTGCAGTCTCCGCGCAGCTCGCTGGCTGGACCGAGCCTGCTCTGTCCGCGCAACTCGCTGTCTGGGCCGAGGCTGATGTGTCCGCCCAGCGCGACGTCTCCACCGAACCTTCCAGCCCGGATGTAGGCAGTTTCGGATGCCGGTCGCCACTGCGACCCACGGTCACTCCGAGGTCAGACACGCCACCCTCTCCTCCCCGAAAATCACTGTCCCCCAGCGCGATAGCCCCACCGCTGACCCCGCCGCCCACCCTGTGTGGGGTGATACAGCAACCCTAGACGTGGCCACCGACAGGGCCCTCCGGCAAGACCTCAGCCACGCCTCGGCCACGCCCGCGAGGGAAGCTGTCTGTCCGGCAGCGGACGCTGGGTACGACGGCTCGCGAGGCCTTGTCAGTGGTCTCTCCTACCGTGGACGCAGACCACCTGGAAAGGGGTGAGACCCGATGACCGGACACGACCTGACGATGACCGTCGAGTGCCGAACCTGCCCCGTGCGCGAGCTGCACTGCGGTGACTGCATGGTGCCCGTGCTGCTCGACCTCGCGGCGCCCACGCTGCGAGGTGACCTCGTGGAGCCGACCCTGCGCGTCGACCTCGCTCTCGACCCGCAGGAGCGCGCCGCCGTGACCAATCTCGTGCTGGCTGGGCTCGTCGATGCCGAGACCGCGTCGCGTGCCCGTGCTCGGCTCGAGCCGGCGTCGTCGCAGCTGACGGGGGTTGCCGGAGACGACCGGGCCGTCGGTTGACCTCCGTACGATGGGTCGGTGCCCCGCCGGTCCCCTCTGAGCCTCCGTGTGGTCGTCTCGGCGCTGACCGCGCTGTGGATGGTCGGTGCGGGAACAGTCGCCGGGTGTGCCGGACCGGGCCCCACCTCGGCGACCTCGTCCAGCGGATCGTCCGGCACCACACATCCCTCGACCGCGGACCCGACGACGAACACCACGACGGGGGGAACGACGCCGGATGCCGGGCGGTCGGCATCCGCGTCCGAGGTCGCCGCGCTGCTCACCCGCCGTGCCGAGGCTCTCCTCGCCGGTGACGAACAGGCGTTCAGGGCAACGGTCTCCGACCCGCGGGCCACCTCCGGGCGCCGCCAGCTCGACTCCTATGACGCTGCCAAGGCGCTGGGGCTCGCCCGCCTCGAGGTCGAGAACCCCACGCTGGTCGGTGACCTCGCCACCGTGGTGGTGCGCTACCGACTGGGCGGGCTGGACACGGGCGACCGGGAGACCCGATTGGTCTACCGAGTGGTGTGGACGGGGGACGGGTGGGCGGTGGCATCCGAGGGGCCGTCGGGCCCGGGTGCGAGCGCTCCGTGGGTCGCCATGCCGAAGCTGCGGGTTCACCGCACCCCCCACGCGGTGGTGGCCGGCACGGTGCCACGGGCGAGCCTCGTCGAGTACGCGGGCATCGTCGACCGAGCCCGGCCAGAGATGCATCGCCACTGGCCGGGGACTCCCACCCGGGTGCTCGTGCTCGCCCCCGCCACCGCGGAAGAGGCCGACGCCCTCCTCGGACGCCCGGGAGCGGCAGGTCTCGGCGGGGTGACCGGCTCAGGCGGGGTGACCGGCTCAGGCGGGGCGACCGGCTCAGGCGGGGCCGCCGGCTCAGGCGGGGCGACCGGCTCCGCAGGATCGCGCAGCGCGGTGGCGGCCACCACCGAGGGCCCGACCGGCCCCGACGGACGGGCGACGGGGGACCGCATCGTGCTGGACCCCGATGCCTATGCCCGGCTGTCGACCGCGGGCCGTGACGTCGTGCTCACTCATGAACTCGCCCATGTCGCGGTGCGCTCGAGCGTGCCCGGAGCCCCGGCAACCTGGCTGGCCGAGGGCTACGCGGACCATGTCGGCTACGCCCGGGCCGGCCTTCGCGACCGTGTGCTGCTCGCACCCCTGATCACCGCGGTGCGCGAGGGGCGTGCCCCGACCGATCTGCCTGACTCGGCCGCGCTCCAGCCCGCATCAGGGGACCTCGAGGTGCCCTACCTCGCCGCGTGGCAGGCCGTTGACCTCATCGCGCAGGAGTACGGCGAGCAGGCGCTGCGAGAACTGGTCGAGGCTGCAGCCTCCACCGGCACCGCCGCTGACGCGCAGGCTCGCACGGATGCCGCGCTGGAGACGGTGCTCGGCAGCAGCCGTGAAGAACTCACCCGGGCGTGGCGGCAGCGGCTCGAGACCCTGGCTCGCTGACAGTCGCCCCTTCCGGCAGGGCAGGGTCGGCCGCGTCGACGTTGATGGCCGCGTCGGCCGCGTCGACGTTGATGGCCGCGTCGGCCGCGTCGGCCGCGTCGCCCGCGTCGCCCGCGTCGCCCGCGTCGCCCGCGTCGGCTCCCCGCGAATCACCGGTGGGCAGGGCCAAGGACGCCGCCACGAGTGCCGCGACCAGCCAGAACTGGTTGTAGAACCCCTGCTTGTTGACCAAATTGGCCACGGCCAGAACAAGGGCAAGCCAGCGCAGCACCTCGGCGACGTCAGGCTGTCGACGCCACACGGCACACGCCGCGACCGCCACGATGCCGATCATGGCGGCGCCGGTCACCGCGAACGGCAGGGTCACCCCGTGCTCGTTGAGGGCGTAGAGGTACCAGGTGTTCGCGAACCGGATGGGGTGGAAGTTCAGCAGGGTGACCACGGTGTCGTTGACGAACGCCTCGGCATCCGCGATGACCCACGGCAGCATGAGCAACCCCGCCAGACCGCCCGTCGCCAGGGTTCGCGAGACGCCGAACGGCCGCCAGACCAGGAGCACGGGAGCGAGCAGTGCCAGGTGCTGCTTGCTCGCGCACGCGAGCGCCAGCGGCACGATCGCCCACCACGCGTGCCCCCGGCGAACGAGGACGGCCCACCACACGATCGCGGCCGCGAGCACCGGTTCGGTCCATGCCTGGTCGACCTGGGTCAGGGTGCCCGGGGCGAGGACGAGCACGGCGGTCACGGCGGCGGCCCGCTCGACGCGCCCCCTGGCCAGGGCCCCCAGGCCGGCGTAGAGCACGAGCGACCACACGAGGACGGCCCACCGCACGTCACCGGCGAGCCACCGGCCGGGAGCGGTGAGCACCGACATCCACGGCAGGTAGGGGAAGAAGTCCTGCACACCGGGGGAGTCGGTCCACTGCTGGGTGTAGAGGTTCTCGCCGCGCCCCAGCGCATCCGCCCCCTGCTGGAGCACCACCCAGACGTCGATCTTGGGGGCGGGGTCGCCGATGACGGCGAGGGCCGCAAGGGCGGTGTGGGTGAGCACCGCGACGACGTAGGCCGCCAGCGCCGTGGCGCGGCCGGGCCGGGTCAGCAGGGCGGCGCAGACCAGCCCCCCGGTCGTGAGGATCGCCAGGGCAGCCGTGAGCCAGCCACCGCGCACGTAGCTGAACAGCGGGACGGTGAGCGTGATGGCGACCGACCCGAGCAGCACGCTCGGGGCCAGCCAGCGTGGGACGTCGATGACGACCCGGCGGGCCAGCCACCACGCGAGCAGGCCAGCGCACACGGTCAGGGTCAGCACGATCGGCACGCGGAACCGCACGACGCTCCACTGGAGCACCCCGAACCACGCGAGCCACGCAAGGCCGAGCACGGCGGCGGCCCCGGGGCCGGTCAGGGCACGGGAACCACCGGACGTGGTCGGGGTGGCACCGGTCCGCCGAGCCGCGGCGGCACCGGTCTGCGACGCCTCACCTGCGTCCGGCACCTCGTCTGTGTCAGCCACCTCGTACGCGTCAGCCGCCTCGTCGGTGTCAGCCACCGTAGAGGGCGTCGACCTCGTCCTCGAAGTCGCGCATGACGATGTTGCGCTTGAGCTTCAGGGACGGGGTGAGGTGACCGGACTCGAGCGTGAAGTCGCCGTCGAGGATGCCGAACTTGCGGATCGACTCGGCCTTGGAGACCGCGGTGTTCGCGGTGTCGACCGCCTTCTGCACCTCGGCGAGCACGATCTCGTGCGTGCGGGCGGCGGCGAACGGCACCCCCTCCATGCCGTTGTTCGCTGCCCAGCCTGGGTACATGTCCGCGTCGAGGGTCACGAGCGCTGCGATGAAGGGCTTGCCGTCGCCGACGACGACGCACTGGCTGATGAGCGGGTGGGCACGCAGGGCGTCCTCGAGGACAGCGGGGGCGACGTTCTTGCCACCGGCGGTCACGAGGATCTCCTTCTTGCGACCGGTGATCCGCAGGAAGCCGTCGCGGTCGAGCTCACCGATGTCGCCGGTGTGGAACCACCCGTCCTGGATCGCGGATGCCGTCGCCTCGTCGTTCGCGTGGTAGCCGCGGAAGACGTTGACACCCCGCAGCATGATCTCGCCGTCGTCGGCGATCTTCACGTCGACGCCGGGCAGCGGGAGACCGACCGAGCCGATCCGCATCGCCGACGGGCGGTTCACGGTGGCCGGGGCCGTGGTCTCGGTCAGGCCGTAGCCCTCGAGGATCGTGATGCCGATGCCTCGGAAGAAGTGGCCGAGCCTGGTGCCGAGGGGCGCCCCACCGGACACGGCGTACTGGATTTCGCCGCCCATCGCGTCGCGCAGCTTCGCGTAGACGAGCTTGTCGAACACCGCGTGGCGCACCCGCAGTCCGAGCGGGACCGCACCCGTGTCCTGGGCCTGCGACCACGCGATGGCCGCCGCGGTGGCTCCGGCGAAGATCTTGCCCTTCCCGCCGGCCTCGGCCTTGGCCTCGGCGGAGTTGTAGATCTTCTCGAACACGCGCGGCACGGCCAGCACGAACGTCGGCTTGAACGTGGCGAAGTCGTCGAGCAGCGCCTTGAGGTCGGAGGAGTGCCCCATCCGCACCCCGGCCGTCACCGCCAGCACCTCGATGAACCGGGCGAAGACGTGGGCCAGGGGCAGGAAGAGCAGGGTGGAGGCGCCCTGGCCCTTGAAGACCTCGGCGATCTCCTCGCTGGCGTTCTCGGCCAGGGTGAGGAAGTTGCCGTGGGTCAGCTCGACACCCTTCGGGCGGCCCGTGGTGCCCGAGGTGTATATGATCGTCGCGAGGCTGTCGCGCTGCAGGGCCGAGCGGCGAGCCGCCAGGTCTGCGTCGTCGACGTCGTTGCCGTCCTGGCTCAGGCTGTCGATGTCCCCCTGGTCGATGACCCAGACCTCCCGCAGGCCCGGCAGGCGCGAACGTGACGCCTCGACGGCGGCGAGGTGGGCGGCATCCTCGACGATGACCGCGACGGCAGCGGAGTCCGCGAGGATCCACTCGACCTGATCGGGGGAGGACGTCTCGTAGATCGGGACCGGGACGGCCCCGGCCGACCAGAGGGCGAAGTCGGCCACCGTCCACTCGTAGCGGGTGCGGCTCATGATGCCGACGGCCTCGCCGGGGGAGATGCCGGCCGCGATGAGGCCCTTGGCAAGGGCGGCCACGTCGGCGGCGAAGGTGGCTGCGGTGACGTCGGTCCACCCCGACCCCGACCGCACCGAGAAGGTCACCTTGCCGGGGTTCGCACTCGCCTGACGGCCGGGCAGGTCGGCCAGGCTCCCGGTGGAGGTCTCAGGCAGGATCAGCGGCATGGACTTCTCGTGCACGGGTGGCTCCTTGGGCGACGACGGCAGGGCTTCGTGAGGGCAACGAACGGGCTTCGTGACCCACTGTAGGACCCGTCAACCCGGGCACCCGCGAATGACGGGGGCAAGGTGCGGGTAACGTGCCGTCCCATGGCCGACCGCACCCAGTCCTCGATCGAGATCGCCGCCGAACCCGGAGACGTCCTCGACGTCATCGCCGACTTCGAGCGCTACCCGGAGTGGGCGAACGAGGTCAAGTCCGTGTCCGTCCTCTCCGAGGACGGTGACGGGTGGGCGGACCAGGTCGAGTTCCAGCTCGATGCGGGAGCGATCAAGGACACCTACGTCCTGGAGTACGACTGGAGCGTCGCCGAGGACGGCACGGGCAGCGTGTCCTGGCACCTCGTGCGGGCCAGCCTGCTCAAGGGGCTCGACGGCACCTACGCGCTCGAGGCGGTCCCCGGTGGCACCAAGGTCACCTACGACCTCGAGGTCGACCTCACCATGCCGATGATCGGGCTGCTGAAGCGCAAGGCCGAGAAGCACATCATCAGCACCGCCCTGACCGAGCTCAAGAAGCGCGTCGAGGGCTGACCCCCGCCATGCCCCGCGTCGTCCTCGTGACCGGCAAGGGCGGCGTCGGCAAGACGACGACCGCCGCCGCGACGGCCGTGCGGGCCGCGCGGTCGGGTCTGCGGACCCTGGTCATGTCCACGGATGCCGCGCACAGCCTCGGTGACGCGCTCGACGTCGACCTGCGCACCGCCCGCACCTGGGACGACAGCCACGAGGTGGAACCCGGGTTGCACGCCCTCGCCGTGGGCGCGCACACCGCCGTCGAGGCCGACTGGCAGGTCGTGCGCGACTACCTGCTCGGTGTGCTGGACGCCATGGGCGTGGACCCCGTCGTCGCCGACGAGCTGACCTCGCTGCCCGGCGCGGAGGAGGTCACGGCGCTCGCTGCCCTCGCCCTGCAGACCCAGCGCGGCCAGTGGGACCTCGTCGTCGTCGACTGCGCCCCCACCGCGGAGACCCTTCGCCTGCTCGCCCTGCCCGAGGTGCTCGGCTGGCACCTCGATCGCCTGCTGCCCGCACAACGACGGCTGCTCACCGTCCTGCGCCCGGCGGCATCCGCCGCGACGGGAGTGCCGGTGCCGGGCCCGGAGGTGCTGCTCGTCCTGCGCGCCTGGCGCGACCTCATGGTCGAGGTCCGCACCCTGCTCACCTCACCCCGGGCCAGCGTTCGCGTGGTTCTCACGCCTGAGCGGGTCGTCATCGCCGAGAGCCGCCGGGTGCTCACCTCGCTCTCGCTCCACGGGTACGCCGTCGATGCCGTCGTCGTGAACCGGGTGCTGCCCGGGTCCGCCCCGGGCGACACCGACCCGTGGCGCACGGCGTGGACCGCAGCCCAGGCCAGCGGGCTGGAACGGGTGCGGGAGTCCTTCCGCGGCATCCCCGTCCTCATCGCCCCCTACCTCGCCGGTGAGCCGATCGGGGTCCACGCCCTCGAGGCGCTCGCGACCTCGACGACGTCCGAGCGCGGCCCGGTCCCGGCGATCATGGACGACGTCGACGTGCCGGTCATGCGGGTCGCGGCGGACGGCAACGACTTCGTGCTCAGCCTGCCCCTGCCGCTCGTGTCGGCGGGTGAGGTGGAGATGGCCCGCCGTGACGACGACCTGGTCATCGAGGTGGGCGGTCAGCGGCGCGTCGTCACCCTCCCGTCGGTGCTGCGCCGCTGCGTCGTCCAGAATGCCGATGTCGGCAACGGAGTACTGCGGGTGCGGTTCGAACGGGACGAGGAGCAGTGGGCCAGTGGGCGCTGATCGCTGGGACGAGCAGGTCGGATCGGTCGCCGACGAGGCCGCCAAGCTGCTCGAGAGCCTGCGCCGGTCGGCGGAGGCCGCCAACGCCAGCGCCGCAGCCACCGGCGCGGCCCACGCCGCTGCCACCAGTGCCGACGTCGACGACGACGCGGACGAGCCCGAAGGTCGAGCCGGGGAGCGACGTGAGGGTCCACGCGACGGTGAGCGCCCGGCATCCGAGGCAGGTGGGCACGATCCCTTCTGCACCTGGTGCCCGCTGTGCCGCACCGCCGAGGTCGTGCGCTCGCTGAGCCCCGAGACGATCACCCGACTGGCCGACGTCGCGACCCTGGCCGCCACGGTCCTCGCCGACTTCGCGAGCGCCCGGGCGGCCGACGCACCCTCGAACGCCCCCTCGGATGCCGGGGAGTCGCGCTCGCGGCGACCCGCGGCGTCCGCGGCACCACGACCCAGCCCGAGCAGACCCATCCCGGTGAGGGATGCCGAGCCGGTCAGCGCCGACGGGCCGGCTGCCGACCTGAAGGAGGCACCCCGTGGCTGAGCAGGCCCTGGCGATCGGCATCGACATCGGCGGCACGAAGGTGGCCGGCGGGGTCGTCGACGCCGACGGGGTCGTCCACGAGCGGGCCCGTCGCAGCACCCCTCACCGGTCGACGAGCCCGCGCGTCGTCGAGGACACCATCGTCTCGGTCGTCGAGGAGCTGCTGGACAGCAGCACGGGGCCGATCGTCGCGGTCGGCATCGGTGCCGCCGGCTTCGTCGCGGCCGACCGCGCGACCGTGGTCTTTGCCCCACACCTGTCCTGGCGCAACGAACCGCTGCGCGACGCCCTCGCCAGCCGGGTGGCGCTGCCGACCTTCGTCGACAACGACGCCAACGCCGCGGTGTGGGCCGAGCACCGCTTCGGTGCCGGGCGCGGCGAGAGCCACCTCGTCATGGTCAACCTCGGCACGGGGATCGGCGGGGGCATCGTGCTCGACGGTCAGGTCATCCGTGGCCGGCACGGCATCGCGGGCGAGTTCGGGCACATGCAGGTCGTGCCCGACGGCATCCGGTGTGAGTGCGGCAACCGGGGGTGCTGGGAGCAGTACGCCTCCGGCAACGCGCTCGTGCGGGAGGCCCGGGCGCTGTTCTCCGCGGGAAGTCCCGTCGTCTCCGACCTCTTCGACCGGGTCGGTGGCCGACCTGAAGACCTCACCGGCCCGCTCGTCACCGAGGCCGCGCGCGACGGCGACCCGCTCGCCTGCGAGCTGCTGGCCGAGATCGGGCGTTGGCTGGGGCTCGGCATCGCCGACCTCGCCGCTGCCCTGGACCCCGGCACCTTCGTCATCGGCGGCGGCGTGAGCGCAGCCGGCGACCTGCTGCTCGAGCCGGCTCGGGCGGCGTTCCGTCGCCAGCTGACCGGCCGCGGCTATCGCCCCGAGGCGACCATCGTCGCGGCCGAGCTGGGCAACGAGGCGGGGCTCGTGGGTGCCGCTGACCTCGCGCGCAGCGACACCCTCGCCCGCTGACGTCCTCGCCTCGTGAGCACCGGGCCATCGACCACGCTGCGGGTGGCGACGTACAACACCCGCGACTTCCTCGACGACCACCACCTCGCCGCCCGGATCGTGCGGGCGATCGCCCCGGACATCCTGTGCCTCCAGGAGGTGCCACGGCGGTTGTTCGGTGGGTGGCGGGTCGGGCGGTTCGCCGCGGCCACCGGGATGCTCTGGCCGGGGAGCCACCGGGGCAGTGGCGGCACGACGATCTTCGTCTCCGACCGGGTGCGGGTGCTCGACTGCCACCATGCCCGGCTGCCGGTGCGCTGGCCCGACCGCACGCGGGGGTACGCGGTGGTGCGCGTCGCCGCGCCGGGTGGGGCCGAGCTGACGGCCGTGTCGGTGCACCTCAGCCTGAAGCCCGACGAGCGGGTCGTCCACACCGAACGCATCCTCCAGGCGCTGTCGGACCGCGGCTCGCTGATCATCGCCGGCGACCTCAACGAGGGCGACACCGGTGCCGCGTGGCGCCTCATCGACGTCCCCGACCGGATGAGGCTGGTGTCCCCCGCGGCCCCCACGTTCCCGGCCAGGCGGCCGCGGCGGGTGCTCGACGTGGTGTTCGCGTCACCGGACCTGCGCGTGAAGCCGCACCGCGACGTGTTGTTGCCGGATGCCGTGTGGGCGCAAGCGAGCGACCACCGGGCCACCTGGGTCGACCTCGAGGTGTGAGGAGCCGGTGCGCTGCCGCGCCATCGGTCAAAATCGATTGTCCGCCGCAGTGCCCGCTGACAGGCTGAGGCCATGTCGCAAGCTGCCCTCGAGCCTCCGTACGACCAGCTGCTCGCCACCGCTGAGCGGGTCGCGCGGGAACGGCCCGAAGTCGACCTCGACATGGCGCGTGAGGTGTTCCTCGAGGCGGCGACCCTTCTGCACAACGGCCTGGCGCTCGACGGGCTCGACGAGCACGATACGAGCGCCGTCGTCGCCGGGCTGTGTGAGGACCTCATCTCCGGGGACCCCGGCAGTGCCGTGCTCACCCGCCACGAGGCCGCCCTGGAGTCCGACGGTGTGTTTCACGACCCGGCGGGTGTCGCGGCATCCCTGCTCGTGTGCGCAGCCGTCCTGCAGCTGTGATGACCGGCGCGTCCCGAGGGCTCAGGGCGACAGGTGGGCGCGGATGATCCGCGCGGCATCCGCTCGATCGGTCGCGGCGAGCTTGAGCAGGATGGCGCTCACGTAGTTCGCCACGGTCTTGGTCGACAGCCCGAGGCGGGCGGCGATCGTCGGGTTTGCCAGCCCCCTGGCGAGCAGGTCCGCGACCACGAGCTCGCGGGCCGTGAGGCCACCCGGCAATGCCGTTGGCTCACCGCCTGACCGCGTGGCGAACGCGGGCCGCTCGACGCCGCGGCCGATCCACAACGCCCCGGAACTGGCCGCCTCCACGGCGGCGATGAGGTGCTCGGGCTCCGCGTGCTTGCCGAGATACCCGGCCGCACCGGCGTGCAGCGCCCGGGCGACCGAGGCCTCGTCGGAGAACAGGGTGACGACGACCACCGCGACGTCGGGGTGGTCGGCGGTGATCCTGGCCGTGGCCTCGAACCCGTCGCCGTCGGGCATCGACAGGTCCATGAGCACGACCTGGGGCTTGACCTGAGCAACGACCTCGAGCGCTTCGAGGCCGCCCCGCGCCTGGCCGACGACCTCGTGGCCCGAGGTCGTCAGCAGGCCGACCAGCCCGCGGCGGAAGACGGGGTGGTCGTCGACGACGACGACGGTGGTCATGACACCTCCAGGGGTAGGTCGACCACCAGGTGGCAGCCCTTGGTGCTGCGGTCGTAGCGGGCGGTGCCGCCGACCTCGTCGGTGCGCTCCGATATCGACATCATGCCGATGCCCGCGCGCACGTCCGGGGGCAGGCCGGGCCCGGCGTCACTGACCAGCAGGCGGAGCATGCCGTCGCGCAACCGCAACCGGATGCCGATGGGTGCGGCACCGTGTTTGCGCGCGTTGGTCACGGCCTCCCCGATGATGCGAAGGGCCGCGAGGTCGACCGAGGCCGGGAGGTCGAGGTGCTCCGGCGCGTCGATCTGGACGTCGGGGCCACCCACCCGGTCGTGCAGGGCAGCCACGAGCCCGTGGTCGTCGAGCACCGGCGGGCGCAGCCCGTAGGCGAGCTCGCGGGACTGCTCGACGGCCAGCCGCAGCTCCCGGTGCAGCTCGGCGGCCTCCGGGTCCTTGGTGCGGGCCGCCAGTGCTGCCGCGCTCAGCGCGATGCCGGAGAGGGTCGGGCCGAGGTCGTCGTGCAACTCCCGGCGGATCCTGCGTCGCTCCTCCTCGCGCGCGGCGACGGTGCGGGCCCGGGACTCGCGCAGCGCCACGACGGTGCGCGCGGCGTCGAGTGCGGGGGCCGCCTGGGCGAGGAGCCCGTCGACCACTCGGCGGTCACGGCGGGTGAGGGTGCTCTCGCCGCGCCGGGGCGGCAGCTCGAGGACGGCCAGCACCTCCCCTCGGTACTCGACGGGAAAGGACTCACCGCCGGATGCCGTGGAGGTGTCCGGTCCCAGCGCGGCGGGCTCGAACCACGAGCCGCTGATCCGCCCCTGGTCCAGGTACAGGGCGTCGGTGAAGGCGGTGAGCACGGTCCTCGGGGTCTCCTGCTGGCCGGTGCGGGTGTTGAGCGCAGCCAACATCCGGGTGACGGCGCGGTCTGGATCGGGGCGCCCCCGGTAGAGGAGCCAGTCGCCGACGCGGGTCATCGTCAGGGCCACCGGTGCGGCGATGACGGCGACGACGACGAGGCGCACCCAGTCAGGGGCCGGTAGGGACCGGACGACCACGGTGAGCGCCGTGATAGTGCCCAGGCTCACCACCGTCGCCCGCAGGAACTCATCGACGTCGAGCGCTCGCGGGGCGAGGACCCCCACGGCAACGCCGACGAGCAGCGGCAGCCCGGCCAGCTGGGCGGCGACCACGGAGCCTGTCGAGCCCTCGCCGATGGACCCGAAGGCGGCCTGGGTCGCCGCGAACGACGCCATCGTCAGCAACGTCCCGAGGATCACCCAGCGCACCGACTCCCGCTCCTGCGTGGAGGATCGGCGGCGGTACCGGTGGACCTGGGCGAGGAGCAGGAGAAGCTGGGAGTTCACGACCAGGCCCCACCACGGGCTCTCGCTCCACATGCCGGCCGTGACGAGGTCGCCGAACGCCGCGACGGCGAGCATGCCCACCGGTACCCACAGCCACCGCGGTGTGATGACGCCATCCGGGTACACAGCGACGAGCAGGGGGAAGGCCACGAACCACAGGGTGTGTGCACCGGGCACGACGACGACGGCATACAGGAGCAGGCAGGCGAGCACGACCACCCAGCGGGGGCCGCGCGGCATCCGGCGCAGTGACGCGAGCAGGAGCACGGCCAGGACGAGCACGACCACGGTGACCGCGATCTCGCTCGTCCTGACCAACCCGTCGGGGGTCATGATCCGATGATGGCACCGGCGGGCTGCGTCACCGCAGTTTCCGGGACTTCAGGAGCAGCGCGATGCCGAGGACCAGCGACCCGAGGACCGCGATGATGAGCGGCCACGGCGTCGCGAAGGGCACCACCGCCTGGTAGAGCGGGACCACGGCGAACAGGCCGAACACGGCGCTGAGCGGCCGGCCGATGAGTCCGGCCCGCCGGCCGGTGGTGGCCAGCAGGACGTTCCAGCCGATCGACCCGATCCCGACGACGATCAGCCCCGCCGTGACGGCCAGGTAGGAGGCCTGGAGCGACGCCGCCTGGATCTCGCTGTCCGCCGAGACGTCAGCCAGACCCGCGCCCACCGAGGTGTACATGCTCAGCCCGTGCCCGGCGACCCAGAACCACGCAGTGGCGCCCACGAGTGCCATGGCGAACCCGACGGTGCTGAGGACGCCATCCGCGGCACCGTGCAGGCGCATGGCGCGCCACACGGCCAGCACCATGACGAGTGAGGCCGCGCCAATGCCGGAGAACAGCACGGCGTCGAAGCCGCCGGCCCACGAGTTGGCTTCGAGGGCCGCCATGCCAGGGGTGTCGTCGGCTCCACGGCTCACGAGCACGGCGACAAGGATCGGCTGGCACAGCCAGAAGGCGAACACGGCGATGCCGGCCCACCCGGCCAACCGGGTCAGGGACCTGATCTCGTCCGGGTCCGTGGGCGCGGTCGATGGTGCACCCGGGCGGATGGAGGTGTTGTCGTGGTGCTCGGCGTTGCCGAGCAGGTCTGCGGTGCTCATCGGAGCATCCCCTTTCGTCGGAAGCGATGGCTCCAGACTCCGGGGGAGTGTTCCCGGGACGGAAGTGACACGTGATCACGACTTCTCGGGGCTGCGGGGGTGTCAGACGCGCGCGCCGTCGTCTCCGCTCGTCGGGTCGCGGTGCGCGGGCTGGCGCAGGACGAGCAGGGCGAAGCCGAGCAGCGAGACGACGACCGACGCCACGAACCACCGGGTGCTGTGGAACGGGCGGGCGAACACGACGTAGAGCAGCATGAGCGGCCCGGCGACCAGGCCGATGACGGCACCCCAGAAACCGAGGTCCTCCTGCGGAGGAAGGGTGACCTCGGGGGGCTCGAAGTGCGGCTCCTCCGCGGCGAGGGCCTCCTCGGCCTCGGCGGCGGCGCGTTCGGTGGCGGCGTCCTGGGGGTCAGGGGTGCGCCACGCCGAGGCCGGGACGACCAGGTTGAGGGGGGAGGGGTTGACCCAGGGGTCGCGCGGTGCGGGAGCGGTCGGGTCCGACGCCCCCGCGTCTGACGCCCCTGAGTCCGCCGCCCCTGCGTCCGCATCCTTCGGGGCCGCATCCTCCAGGGCCGTGTCCTCGGCGGCGCCCTCGTGCCGTGCTTCGGGAGCCGCGGGGGGCTCGTCGGTGACGGGGGCACCTGCCGAGGCCACGGCATCCGACTCATCGACCGCCGAGTGCTCCCACTGCGCCACGATCGAGGCGAAGCGCGCATCGACGTCGCGTTCGTCCATGTCGCCGGGCCGGTCGGGCACGGGGTCTCCTCGGGTGCTGCGGGATGGGGCTTCGATCTTCGCATGCGATCAGATCAGGACAGCCATGTGATCCAGTGCACTAGGCTGCGGGCGACGCGCAAGGAAGGGTGGTCCGGTTGTTCTACTGGGTGCTGAAGACGGTCATTCTCGGGCCGATCATTCGCCTGCTGTTCCGGCCGTGGGTCGAGGGGTCGGAGAACATTCCCGAGACCGGTGCGGCGATCTTCGCCAGCAACCACCTCTCCTTCTCGGACTCGATCTTCCTGCCGGTGTGCGTGCCGCGGCGGATGACCTTCCTCGCCAAGTCCGACTACTTCACGGGTGAAGGCATCAAGGGCCGGCTCACCGCGGCCTTCTTCAAGGGTGTCGGGCAGCTGCCCGTCGACCGCTCCGGTGGGCGCGCCAGCGAGGCCGCGCTGCGCTCGGGGCTGAAGGTGCTGCGCCGCGGCGAGCTGCTCGGGCTCTACCCCGAGGGCACGCGCAGCCCCGACGGTCGTCTCTACAAGGGCAAGACCGGGGTGGCGCGCATGGCGCTCGAGGCCGGGGTGCCCGTCATCCCCGTGGCGATGATCGACACCGACAAGGCCCAGCCGACCGGCAAGAAGATCCCCAAGCTGATCCGCGTCGGCGTGCGCATCGGCGAGCCGCTGGACTTCTCCCGCTACGAGGGCATGGAGGGCGACCGGTTCGTCCTGCGCTCGATCACCGACGAGATCATGTACGCGATGATGGAGCTCTCCGGCCAGGAGTACGTCGACATGTACGCCACCGCGATGAAGGACCGCATCGCCCGCGAGAAGAAGGGCAAGGCCAAGGAGGCCCAGCAGGCGGCTCAGCCCGGCCGGGCCGTCTCCGAGCTCGAGGCAGCCCTCGACGCCGAAGGGCTCGACGACGACAACGGGCCGCAGCGCCGCGCGAGCTGACCGGGGGGTCGTGGTGGGGGTGCTCGGGCCGAGCTCGGAGCGCACGGGACGTCGCGAGCCCGTCGTGGTGGAGTCCTTCCACCGCGGGCTCGACGTCTACCGCCCGCTCGCTGCGCTGTATGCCGCGTGGCTGGCCTGGCAGCGCCACGAGACGATGGTGCGGCCCTGGGTGGCCGTGGTGGTGCTCGCCGTCATGCTCGCCTGGTCGGTCGGCCTGCTGTTCTACCGGCGCCGCACCGTCGGGGTCGTCGTCGTCGAGGTGTCGATCGCCGTGGCCGGCATCCTGGCCACCCTGCTCGCCGAGACCCCCGAGTCCATCGCCGCCGGGCAGTTCACCCTGCCGACGATCTGGGCGGCGGGCTCGGTGGCCGGTGGGGCCGTCGTCGCCGGCGCCCGCGGAGGGCTCATCGCGGCGGCGGTGATCGCCATCGCCGACCTCATCGAGGTGGGCAGGCCGACCCAGACCACGATCCACAACATCGTGCTGCTCGTCCTGCTCGGCGGCCTCATCGGGCTGGCGGTCGACCTCGCCCGCCGCGGCCTCGAGAGGGAGGAGCAGGTGCTGCTCGAGCGCGAGCGGTTGCACGAGCGCGAACGAATCGCCCGCGTCGTCCACGACGGCGTGCTCCAGTCGCTGGCCTACATCCACCGCCGCGGTGAGGACATCGGGGGCGAGGCCGCCGACCTCGCGGCGATCGCCGCCGAGCAGGAGCGGTCGCTGCGGCGTTTCGTGTCGGGGACTGGAGCGCCCGAGGCCGGCGGTGCCGTCGCCGACCTGCGAGCGGCGCAGGGGCACGAGATCGACCTGCGGATCGCCCTCACGGCCCGCGAGCGCCCCGACGTCACCGTCGCGGTGCCGGCCGACCCTGTCCTCGTCGACGTGCTCGTCGCCCACGAGGTCGACGCCGCGCTCGCCGCCGCCCTGGACAACGTCGACCGGCACGCCGGGCCCGGTGCGCGGGCGTGGGTGCTGCTCGAGGGCGACTCCTCGGGGCTCGAGGTCACCATCCGCGACGACGGGGTGGGTGCTCAGCTCGCTGACGTGTTCGACGCCGCCGACAGGGGGCGCCTCGGGGTCAGCTCATCGATCCGCGGCCGCATCGAGGACCTCGGCGGCACCGTCACGTGGACCACCCGCCCCGGCGGAGGGTGCGTGGTGAGGATGACCATTCCGCGAACCGTCAAGGAGCGAGCATGACCACGACCCCACCGGATGCCGGGGGGTCGCCGTCCGTACCGACCCCGGGTGACGCGTCGCCGACCGTCCTCGTCGCCGACGACCACCCGTTGTGGCTCTCGGCACTGGAACGGGACCTCGCCGAGCGGGGCCTGCGGATCGTCGCGACGGCCACTGACGGTCCCTCGACCGTGCGCCGGGCTCGGGCGACCCGACCCGACGTCCTGGTCCTGGACCTCAACCTGCCGGGGATGCGCGGTGACGAGGTGTGTCGCGCCCTCGGTGACCTGCCCACCCGGGTGCTCATCCTCTCCGCGAGCGGTGAGCAGCGTGACGTCCTCGCGGCGATCAAGGCAGGGGCCACCGGCTACCTCGTGAAGTCGGCATCCGCACAGGACATCGTCGATGCCGTGCACGCCACCGCCCGCGGGGAGGCGGTGTTCACGCCGGGGCTCGCCGGGCTCGTCCTCGGGGAGTTCCGCCGGATGGCCGACGGGTCGACGTCGTCGAGCGCCACGGCATCCGAGGGGTCCGGCACGGGTGCCACGCCTGTCGGGGCGACCGTCGAGGAGCGCCGCCGACCCATCCCCGAGCTGACCGAGCGCGAGACCGAGGTGCTTCGCCTCGTCGCCACGGGCATGTCGTACAAGGAGATCGCGGCCGAGCTGTTCCTGTCGCACCGCACGGTGCAGAACCACGTGCAGAACACGTTGGGCAAGCTGCACCTGCACAACCGGGTCGAGCTCGTCCGCTTCGCGCTGGCCCGCGGCCTCGAGGACGAGGGCCCCGCGCAGGACTGAGCGCGACCGGCATACGGGCAGACGCAGGCGGGCGCCGCACGGGACCTATCCTTGCCCGGTGAGCACGACCACCGCACCAGACCCCCGCCAGCGGCTCGCCGCCGGTGCCGAACTCCCCGCTGCCCAGCAGCCGGTCTGGCCCGACGCCGACGCACTCGCCGAGGCCGTGGCCACCCTGGCCAGCTACCCGCCGCTCGTCTTCGCCGGCGAGTGCGACGTGCTGCGCGAGCGGATGGCAGCCGTCGCCCGCGGTGAGGCCTTCGTGCTCCAGGGCGGCGACTGCGCCGAGACCTTCGCCTCCGCCACGGCCGACAACATCCGTGACCGGGTCAAGACGATCCTGCAGATGGCGGCCGTGCTCACGTACGGCGCGTCGGTGCCCGTCGTCAAGGTCGGCCGGATGGCCGGGCAGTACGCGAAGCCACGATCGAGCAACTTCGAGACCCGCGCGGGCGTCACCCTTCCGGCGTTCCGCGGCGACATGGTCAACGACTTCGACTTCACGCAGGAGTCGCGCGCGCCCGACCCCCAGCGACTGGTGCGGGCCTACCACGCGAGCAGCGCCACGCTGAACCTCGTGCGGGCATTCACCACCGGTGGCTTCGCCGACCTGCGCCACGTCCACGACTGGAACAAGGGCTTCGTCGCCAACGCCGCGAACGCGCGCTACGAGCGCCTCGCCAAGGACATCGACAAGGCGATGAAGTTCATGAACGCCTGCGGCGCCGACTTCGAGGCGATGCGCACCACCGAGTTCTTCTCAGCCCACGAGGCCCTCGTGCTCGACTACGAACGGCCCCTCACCCGGGTCGACTCGCGCACCGGTGAGCTCTACGACACCTCGGGACACTTCGTGTGGGTGGGGGAGCGCACCCGCGACCTCGACGGCGCGCACATCGACTTCGTCGCCTCCGTGCGCAACCCCGTCGGCATCAAGGTGTCGGCCAACGCCGACACCGACGACCTGCTGCGCATCATCGACAAGGTCGACCCGCAGCGCGAGCCGGGCCGCCTGACCTTCATCACCCGCATGGGGTCGGGCCGCATCCGTGAGGCGCTGCCGACCATCGTGGAGAAGGTCACGGCATCCGGCGCCTCGATCACCTGGGTGTGCGACCCGATGCACGGCAACACCTTCGAGTCCGCGTCGGGCTACAAGACCCGCGACTTCGACGACGTCGTCGAGGAGGTCGAGGGCTTCTTCGAGGTGCACCGTGGCCTCGGCACGGTCCCCGGCGGCATCCACGTCGAGCTGACCGGCAACGACGTCACCGAGTGCATCGGTGGGTCCGAGAAGATCCTCGACGCCGACCTGAACCTGCGCTACGAGACGGTGTGCGACCCGCGCCTGAACCACCAGCAGAGCCTCGAGCTGGCGTTCCTCGTCGCCGAGATGCTGAACCAGGACTGACGTCGGTGCGCGCCGACCTGCTCTCGGACACCCTGACCCGGCCGACTGCGGCCATGCGCCAAGCCATGGCGAACGCCGAGGTCGGTGACGACGTCTTCGGCGAGGACCCCACGGTTCGCGCGCTCGAGGACAAGGTCGCCGCGCTGCTCGGTCACGAGGCCGGGCTGTTCGCGCCGACCGGATCCCTGGCCAACCAGCTCGGGCTGCGCCTGCACGTCGGCCCCGGCCAGGAGCTCGTCGCCGACCAGCTGGCGCACGTGCTGCGCGCCGAGCTCGGGGCCGCGGCGGCGTTCTCGGGCATCACGAGCCGGTCCTGGCCCAGCGAGCGCGGGCTGCTCGACCCGGCGGGGCCGATGTCGCTCGTCACGACCGGGGTCGGGCCCTACCAGGTCGAGACCTCGCTCGTCGTGCTGGAGAACACCCACAACTTCGGTGGCGGGACGGTGCAGCCGATCGAGGCCATCCGAGAGGTTCGGGCAGCCACCGCGCCCCTCGGGGTGGCGATGCACCTCGACGGGGCGCGGCTGTGGAACGCCCACGTCGCGACCGGGGTGCCGCTCACGGCATACGGCGAGCAGTTCGACACGGTCAGCGTGTGCCTGTCCAAGGGGCTCGGCGCCCCGGTGGGTTCGGTGCTCGTGGGCTCGGCGGAGCGGATGGCCCAGGCTCGGATCTGGCGCAAGCGGTACGGGGCGGGGATGCGGCAGGTCGGCATCCTGGCGGCGGCCGGCATCCACGCCCTGGATCACCACCTCGAGCGCCTCGCCGACGACCACGCCCGGGCGGCGCGCTTCGCCGCGGCGTGTGCCGAGGCGGCTCCCGGGTCGGTGGACGCCTCCACCGTCGAGACCAACATCGTCGTGCTCGACGTCGGGGCTCTCGGCTGGCAGGCGCCGGCGTTCGTGGCGGCCCTCATGGAGCAGGGAGTGCGCACGTATGCCGTCGGGCCGGGTCGGGTGCGCCTGGTGTGGCACCTCGACGTCGACGACGCGGGCACGGATGCCGCGATCGACGCCGCCACCACCCTCCTGCGTACCCCGATCGACCAATAGGGCACTGGGGGTACGGGCCTGCACGGGCGTTGGCGTACCCCGAACGACCAATAGGTCACTCGGGGTACGGGCCTGCACGGGCGTTGGCGTACCTCCATCGACCTATTGGGCACTGGGGGTACGGGCCTGCGATCGCTCAGACGTCGTGGTGCAAGGCCTCCACCGGCGGATCGTCGGCAGCACTGGCGTCCGGATCGCGCGGTGTCGACTTGAGCTCGACGAGGTACATGGCCGTCACCACCATGGCACCGCCGATCAGCATGCGCCGGGTCAGGCTCTCACCGCCGAGAAGCACGGCGAAGAACGCGGCGAACACCGGCTCCAGCGCCATGACGATGGCCGCCCGGGTCGCCGTGAGGTGGGCCTGCGCCCAGGTCTGCGCCCACAGCGCACCGGCCCCGGCGATGAGCGCCATGTAGAGCAGCGACGCCCACTGCCCCCCGTCGGCCGGCAGGGTCAGCCCGCCCGGGACGGCGGCGACGCCCGTGACCACGGCGATCACCGCGGCCTGCACGGTGGCCAGCCCGACCGCGGCCCGTGCCGTCGACCACCGCCCCAGAGCGACGATGTGGCCGGCGTAGAGCACGGCGGAGAGCAGGGTCAGCGCCTCGCCCGCCCCGACGGCGAAGCCCCGGAGCGACAGCACCGCGAGCCCGGCCGTGGCCAGGGCGACGGCAGCCCACGTCACCGGCCGGATGTGCTCGCGCAGCAGCACCGCCCCGAGCACCGGGGTCAGCACGACGTAGGTGCCGGTGATGAAGCCCGAGACCGACGCGTCGGTGTGCTGGAGCCCCATCGTCTGGAGCACCTGTGCCGACCCGTACAGCACCCCGAGGACGACCCCGATGCGCAGGTCGCGGCGACTGAGCGCCAAGGTCTGGCGCCGGAAGAGCGCGAACATCACGATGGCGGCGATGCCGAAGCGCACCGTGAGGAAGTCGGCCGGGGGAACGGTCTCGACGAGGTCGCGGATGAGGAAGAACGTCGAGCCCCACACGGCGGTGACGCCGATGAGCAGCAGCGTGGCGAGCCGGGTCCGCCCGGCGGGAGCACTCATGACGGCGCTCAGACGATCGTCAGGGTGATGGTGCTGCCCTTGGGGGCCTGACCGCTGCCAGGCTCCTGCAGTCGCACGGTGCCGAAGAACCCGCCGAGGGCCTTGCGCACGGTGACCTTGAAGCCCGTGGCCTCCAACGCGGCGCGGGCTTGGTCGACCTGCTGCCCCACGACGTTGGGGACGTCGACCATGACCGGGCCCTTGGACACGACCAGCGTCACGGTGTCGCCCTTGAACAGGGTGCCGTCGCTCGGGCTCTGGCTGATCACCTTGCCCTTGTCGACCGTGTCGCTGTTCTCCTCCTTGCTGGCGTCGACCACCAGTCCGAGGTCGGTGAGCGCCTTGCGCGCCGCGGCGGCATCCTTGCCGGTGTAGTCGCGCACCTCGATGGGTTTGCGGCCCTTGCTCACCGTGAGGTTGACCTCGACGCCCTTCTTCAGGCTGGCGCCGGGCCCGGGATCGGCCGAGATGACCTCGTCCTTGGGCACGGTCTCGTCGAAGACCTCCTTGACCTCACCGACGACGAGGTTGACCTCGCCGATGCTGGCCGTCGCCTGGGCGAGGGTCATCCCGACCACGGGCGGCACCTCGTAGCGTTCCGGCCCCTTCGACACGACGACGGAGACCCCGGCGCCACGGCGAATCGTCTCGCCTGCGCCCGGGTCCGTGGAGATCACCTGGCCGGCCGGGACGACCTCGTCGAAGGCCTGCGTCACGGTCGCGGTGAGCGACGCGTCGTCGACCGCGGCCACGGCGGCGGACTCGGTCTGGCCCTGCACCGAGGGGACGGTCGCCATCGCGCCGGGTCCGAACATGAAGAACCAGGCCGTCAGGGCGGCGATCAGGGCGGATGCCGCGATGGCTGGCCACCAGCGTCGCGTGCCACCCGATCGGCCACCACCGGCGACCACCCGGCCCTCGAGCGGTGCGGGGGCAGAGGGGGGCGAGGGGGGCAGGGTGAGGGCCCGCGTGTCGGTGTGCGAGCGGGTCGGGACGCTTCCGGATGCCGTCGCGGAGCTTCCCGGGATCGGCAGCGCGGCGGTCGCGGCAGGGGAGGCAGCAGCGGTGGTCGGCACGGCGGCAGCCGCGAGGGCCTCGGCGCCGGCGGGGCGCGAGTCCAGGGCCGCGGGGGACAGCAGTGCGCGGGTGCGCCGCAGCATCGTGAGCAGGGCCGCGGCATCCGCGGGGCGGTCGTCGGGGTCGCGGGCCGTGGCGGCGGCGACGAGGTCGTCGAGCGCGGGGTCGAGACCGGGCACCCGACTGGAGGGCAACGGCATCCCCCCGTGGACATGCTGGTAGGCGACGTGGATCGCCGTGTCCCCGGTGACGGCCTTGGTGCCGGTGAGCATCTCGAACAGCATCAGCCCGGCGGCGTAGACGTCGCTGCGGGCGTCAGCGATGCCGCGCTCGACCTGTTCGGGGGAGAGGTAGGCGACGGTGCCGAGCAGCACACCGGAGGTGCTCGTCACCGTCTGGCTGGTCACGGCCCGGGCCAGACCGAAGTCGGCGACCTTGACCGTGCCGTTGTCGTTGATGATGACGTTCTCGGGCTTGACGTCTCGGTGGATCAGGCCGTTGGCGTGCGCCTCGCCGAGGGCGAGCAGCACCGGTTCGAGGACGTCGAGCGCGGCGCGTGGGGTCAGGGCCCCCTCCTCACGCATCACCTCACGCAGGGTCAGCCCCGGAACGTGCTCCATGACGAGGAACATGACGTCGCCGTCGCGACCCTGGTCGTAGACGGCGACGACGTTGGGGTGTGACAGGGATGCCGCGGAGCGCGCCTCGCGGTGGAAGCGGGTGACGAAGCTCTCGTCGTGGACGAGGTGCTCGCGCATGACCTTCAGGGCCACCTCGCGGTCGAGGCGCTCGTCGAGGGCCAGGTAGACGGTGGCCATTCCGCCGTCGGCGAGTCGACGGAGCACTCGATAGCGTCCGTCGAGGGTGCGCCCGATGAGCGCGTCGCCGGTGGATGACACCGTAGGAGTGTACGTAGATCCGGGCCACGATCCCTCATCGCAGCGCCCCGCCGGGGGTGTGTCCTCCCGCCGGAGACGGGTGCTGTGGCACGCTGAGCGCCGTGAACGAGACCCCGCAGAGCGAGACGACCGACGCCGCCGACGCCGCCCCCGGTGCTGACCTCGAGGCCCTGGTCGGGGAGTGGCTGACCGTCCCGGACATCGCCGAACGCCTCGGTCTGCCGCTGTCGACGGTGCGCCGGCTCATCGAGGACCGCGAGCTGCTCTCCCACCGCGTCGGGGAGCGACGGGTCGTGGCCGTTCCGGCGGGCTTCCTCACCGACGAGGGGCCGCACCACGCCCTCAAGGGCACGTTCACCGTGCTGGCCGACGGCGGCATGACCGACATCGAGATCATCCGTTGGCTGCACACGCCCGACGACACGCTTCCCGTGCCGGGTACGCCGATCAACGCCATCCACGCGGGCTTCAAGACCGAGGTGCGCCGCCGCGCCATGGAAGAAGCGTTCTGACCGGGGCTGACCCTTCCGTCGGGGCATCGGCCGCGCCATGATGGGGGTTTCCGGAAGGAGCCGCACGTGGTGATCGACGAGCAGGCCCTCGATGACGCGGTGGCCGCGCAGGCGTTCACCGGGGTGGTGACCGTCGACGTCGGCGACTGCCGTGTCCTCGAGCGGTGCGAGGGCTTCGTGCACCGGGCGCTGCGGGTGCCGATGACGGTCGATGCCCGCGTCGGGATCGCCAGCGGCAGCAAGGCGTTCACCGCCCTGGCCGTGATGCGGCTCGTCGAGCAGGGTGTGCTGGAGCTCGAGGGTCGGGTACGCGAATGGCTCGGCGAGGACCTGCCACTCATCGACGACGGCGTGACGATCGAGCAGCTGCTGGACCACACGTCCGGGATCGGCGACTACCTCGACGAGGACGGCGGCTGGTCGCCGTCACAGTTCGTCATGACCCTACCGGTGCACACCCTCACCACGGCACAGGCGTTCCTGCCGATGCTCGACGGGCGTGCGCAGCGCGGTGAGCCGGGGCTGCGGTTCACGTACTGCAACAGCGACTACGCCGTGCTGGCCGTCGTGCTGGAGCGGGCGACCGGGCAGACCTATCACGACGTCGTGCGCCGACTCGTGCTCGAGCCTGCTGGCCTGGAGCGCACCGGCTTCCTCCCCCTCAACGACCTGCCGGGGGACGTGGCCCTGGGCTACCTGGCTGCGAGGGGCAACCTCGTCAACACGTTGCACCTGCCGGTGCTCGCCGCCGGCGACGGTGGCGCCTTCACCACGGCCGCCGACCTGCACCGGTTCTGGGTGGCCCTGACGGAGGGGAAGATCGTCTCGCCCGCCACGCTCGCGCGGATGACCGCACCGCGGCACGACGTGCCGCAGGAGGGGCTGCGCAGCGCGATGGGTTTCTGGCTGCACCGCTCGCACCCGGCTCTCATCATCGAGGGCTACGACGCGGGGGTCTCCTTCCGATCGACGCACCTCGTGCCGTCGCGGGCGACCGTGAGCGTCCTCGGCAACAGCTCCGAGGGTGCCTGGCCGGTGATCGCGGCCCTCGCGCGCGACATCGACGTCGAGCTCGTGGGATAGCGGCCCGTGGTCAGGCGGCTCGAGGTCAGGCAGTACGGGCGGTGGTGATGCCGACGAGGTCGAGCAGGGCGGCGCGAGCCTCGTCATCGATGGACGGGGCATCCCCGAGGGCGCTCGTCGCGGCATCCGCGAGCCGGGTGATCTCGTCCTCGAGCCGCGTCACCGCACCCGACCCCACGATCGTGGCGCGCAGCTCCTCGACCTGCGACGCGTCCAGGTCGGCGCGGCCGACGAGCGACTCCACCCGCTGCTGCCCGCTCGTGTCGACGCCGGCCAGCGCATGGGCGAGCAGCACGGTGCGCTTGCCCTCGCGCAGGTCGTCACCGGCGGGTTTGCCGGTCTCCTGCGGGTCGCCGAAGACCCCGAGCAGGTCATCACGCAGCTGGAAGGCGCGGCCGAGGTCGAGCCCGTAGCGCGACAGCGCCCCCACGCCGACGTCGTCCAGGCCACCGGTCGTGGCGCCGATGAGCAGCGGGTGCTCCACGGAGTACTTCGCGCTCTTGTAGCGGATGACCCGGTCGGCCCGCTCGATGCGCTCGGCCGCGGGCAGCCCGTCCCACGGGCGCATCGACTCCACGACGTCGAGGAACTGCCCGGCCATGAGCTGGCTGCGCATCCGGTCGAAGACAGGGCGCCCCCGCGCCACATCAGCGTCGGGCAGCCCGCACGTGGCGTACACCTCATCGGTCCACGTCAGGCACAGGTTGCCGGCGAGCACCGCCCCGGCCAGGCCGAACCGGTCGCTGTCGCCTCCCCAGCCCCGCCCGGCGTGGGCGCTCGCGAACGCGCGGTGGGCGGCCGGCATCCCGCGGCGGGTGTCGGAGTCGTCCATGACGTCGTCGTGGATGAGCGCTGCCGCCTGGAACAACTCCATCGAGCTGGCGAGCCGGATGAGAGCGTCGGAGTCGGGGCGACCGGCCGCGCGGTGCCCCCAGTAGAGGAAGGCGGCGCGCAGGCGCTTGCCCCCACGCAGCAGCGCCGAGATCGACGTCACCAGTTCGTCGACGTCAGGACCGAGCTCGGCGAGCACGGCGGCCTGGGTCGTGAGCTCGGCGTCGAGGCAGCCCTGGACCCGGTTCCGCAGGTCTGCGGTGTCGAGCGGGCTGGCCACGGGTTCCTCCTGGGGGGTGACCGTGCGGCGCAGCGCGCGCCGGTGGTCAGATGCTGGGTCCCCAGAGCCTACGGCGTGAGCGCTGGACTACCCTCACCGCCATGGCGCACTACGGAGGCGGAGGGCGGCCGGCGCACCTCGTGGCATCGATTCCGGCCAGTCTGGCGCAGCCTCGACCCTCGATCAGCTTCGAGTTCTTCCCACCCAAGGACGACGCCTCCGAGGCCCAGCTGTGGACGGCCATCCGCGACCTCGAGCGGCTGCGACCGGCATTCGTGTCGGTGACCTACGGGGCGGGCGGCACCACGCAGGACCGCACCGTGCGCGTCACCGGCCGCATCGCCGACGAGACGACCCTCACCCCGCTGGCCCACCTCACCTGTGTCGGGGCGTCCAAGCGGGCGGTGCGCCAGGTCGTCGGCGCGTACGCGGCATCCGGGGTCCGCAACATCCTCGCGCTGCGTGGTGACCCGCCCGGCAACGTGCGCGGCCAGTGGACCCCGCACCCCGAGGGCCTGGACCACGCCGACCAGCTCGTGGCCCTGATCCGCGGCCTCGGCGACTTCACGGTGGGCGTCGCCGCCTTCCCCGACGTGCACCCCGACAGCCCCGACCTCGGGCACGACGTCGACGTGCTCGTCCGCAAGGCGGATGCCGGGGCGAGCTTCGCGGTGACCCAGATGGTCTTCGACGCCGACAGCTACCTGCGCTTTCGTGACCTCGTCGCTGCCCGGCGCGACCTGCCGATCACCCCCGGCCTGATGCCGGTCACCAACCTCAAGCAGATCCAGCGGATGTCCGAGCTCATGGGCACGCCGCTGCCACCCGCGGTCATCGAGCGGCTCGAGGCCGTCAAGGACGACCCGGCCGCGGTGCGCGCCGTCGGCGTCGAGATCGCCACCGAGATCGGCCAGCGGATGCTCGACGAGGGCGCGCCGGGCCTGCACTTCATCACGATGAACCGGTCGACCGCGACCCTCGAGGTCTACGAGAACCTCAGCCTCTGAGGCGGCGCCCGCCGCTGGTCACAGGCGGGGGTCCACCGGCTCCGACTCCAGCGCGAGCACCGCGAACACCCGCTGGTGCACCTGCCAGAGCGGCTCACCGGCGACGAACCCCGCGAGGGCGTCGAGCCCGAGCCCGTGCTCGCGCAGCGCCAGGCGCCGCTTGTGGGTGAGGTTGCGATCGCGCAGCAGCGGCAACGACTCGGTGTAGTCGGGGCCGTAGATGATCCGCAGGTACTCGCGCCCTCGCACCTTCAGCCCGGGCTGGACCCGCCCCGTCACGAGGTGGGCCGGCTTGACGACCATGCCCTCCCCACCGGCGGCGGTGAGCTCCTCCCACCACCGCACGGCATCCTCGCGCTCCCGCTGCGAGGTCAGGTCGACGACCCGGTGCCGGGTCGGGGTGATGAGGTCGCTGGTCAGGCCCGCGAACTGGGTGAGGTGCCACGGGTGCGGGTGGGTCTCGGCGAGCAGGTGCCCCTGCACGGCGAGCACCTGGAACGGGGCCAGGGTGACCCCGTCCAGCCCGTCGGTCGGGCGCACGTAGGCCGCGTAGGCGCCGCGGAAGGCCAGGGCGTTGGCGTGCCGGGCGTCGGTGCGTCGCCGCAGGTCCTCGACGTCCAGACCGCGACCGGATGCCGCGTCGAGACCGGCGAGCGCGGCCGGCAGGGCGTGCCGGGCGGCCGCACCGACCGAGGCGTACTGGTCGGTGATGAGGTCCAGGGCCTTGGCCGACCAGGGCAGCAGCTCGCAGTCCAGGGCGACCCAGTCGGTGTCCAGCGACGCGAACAGGGGCGCGACGGCATCCCGCAACGACTCGACGAGGGGCGCGGTGTCGGCGAAGAACGGTCGGCCCGTGCGGGTGTGGATGCAGCCGCTGCTGCCGTCGTCGATGCCGAAGCGGCGGGCCGCGACCGTGGCGTCGCGGGTGAGCACGGCGATCGCGCGCGAGCCCATGTGCTTCTCCTCGCACACCACCGAGGTGACCCCCCACGCGGCGTACTCGTCGAAGGCCTCCTGCGGGTGCTCGAGGTATCCCTCGCGGGACGAGGCACGCGCCGGTGACATCGTCGGCGGCAGGTACACCAGCCAGCGGGGGTCGACGGCGAAGCGGCTCATCACCTCGAGGGCGGCCGCGGCGTTCTCCTCCTCGACCTTGACCCGGCCGGCCCGGGTGCTGTCGAGCCAGCGGTTCCCGCCGACGTCGTCGAGGCGCAGCACCGAGGGCTGCCGCTCGGTGCTCGGAGCCCCGAGCGGCCGGATCGGCTCGTACCACTGCTGCTGCGCCGGCACCGAGACGATCTGGCGCTCGGGGTAGCGCAGCGCGGTGAGCGCGCCACCGAACACCGCGCCGGTGTCCAGGCAGATGGTGTTGTTCAGCCACTGCGCGCTCGGCACGGGGGTGTGCCCGTAGACCACCATGGCCTTGCCCCGGTAGTCCTGCGCCCACGGGTAGCGCACCGGCAGGCCGTACTCGTCGGTCTCGCCCGAGGTGTCGCCGTACAGCGCGAAGGCCCGCACCCGGGCGGAGGTTCGCCCGTGGTACTCCTCCTTCAGGCCGGCGTGGGCGACGACGAGGCGGCCGTCGTCGAGGACGTAGTGCGCGACGAGCCCGTCCATGAACGCCAGGGCGTCGGCGCGGAACTGCTCGGGTTCGCGCCCGAACTGCTCGAGCGACTGGGCCAACCCGTGCGAGACGGTCACCGCGTTGCCGCGCAGCGCCCGCACGAGCTTGGCCTCGTGGTTGCCCGAGACGCACAGGGCACTGCCCTGCTCGACCATGCCCATGACGAGCCGCACGACGCCGGGGGAGTCCGGTCCGCGATCGACGAGGTCGCCGACGAACACGGCGAGACGACCCTGCGGGTGGGTGGCGCCGACGGCACGCCCTGCGTCGTCGAGGTCGAGGGTCCACCCGAGGTCCTCGAGCAGGGTGCGCAGCTCACCGAGGCAGCCGTGCACGTCGCCGATGACGTCGAACGGGCCGTGCACCTCGCGCCGGTCGTTCCACGGCCGTTCGCGCACGATATGCACCCGCGGTGGTGCACCCCCGGCGTCGAGCACGTGCACCCGCCGGAAGCCCTCCTTGCGCAGGCGCTTCATCGACCTGCTGAGGTCACGCTGCTGGCGCCGCACGACCGTCATCCCGACGTCGCGGTCGGCACGCCCGGCGTTGCGCGCCCCGGCGACGGTCTCGGGCACCTCGAGCACGATGGCGTCGACGAGGGCGTGGTGTCGGCGGGCCAGGCTGACGAGCTCGGCCCGGGCCCTGGACTGCACGTTGGTGGCGTCGACGACGGTGAGCAGCCCCCGGCGCAGCCTCGTGCCGACGATGTGGTTCAGCAGCTCGAAGGCGTCCGGTGTGGCGCTCTGGTCGTTCTCGTCGTCGGAGACCATCGCCCGGCAGGCATCGCTGGACACGATCTCGGTGGGGCGGAAGTGCTCGCGGGCGAAGCTCGACTTCCCGCTGCCGGAGACCCCGACGAGCACGACGAGCCCGGATGCCGGGACGCGCACCTCGGTCGTGTCGCTCGTCTCAGGGGTCACGGGTATCTCAGGGGTCACGGGTATCTCCGGGTCACAGGTGTCTCAGGCGTCACGGGTGAACACCCCCAGCTGGGTCGGGTGGCCGGTGGCGGCCTCGGGATCGCCGATGCCGCGGATCACCACCGCGTACCCGTGGGTGGCCGCGACGCGCGCGCACCAGGTCGCGAACTCGTCCCTGTCCCACTCGAAGCGGTGGTCGGGATGCCGCATGCCGGTCAGGTCGTCGTAGTGGACGTTGTACTCCCGGTTGGGGGTGGTCACGAGCACGGCACCGGGGGAGGCGGTGCCGAAGACGACCGACTCCAGGGCGGGCAGCCGGCTCGGGTCGACGTGTTCGATCACCTCCATGAGCACGGCGGCGTCGAACCCGGCGTAGCGCGGGTCCTCGTAGGTCAGGGCGCCCTGGAAGAGCTCGACCCGGTCGGCCTGGCGCTCGGTCATGGTGTCGAGGTGCAGGCGGCGAGCCGCCTGGTGCAGCGACCCAGTCGACACGTCGCTGCCGGCGACCTTGGTGAAGGAGGGGGTGCGCACGAGGCGCTCGAGGAAGGCCCCGGGGCCGCAGCCGAGGTCGATCACCGAGCTCACGCCGAGGTCGAGCAGCTCGGCGAGCACGGCATCGTGCCGCTGGCGGTTCAAGGGAGTGCGCGCGGTGGTCTGCGGCTCGGTGGTGAGGGGCTCGGAGGTGAGGGGTGCGGCGTCCTGCTCCACGGCATCCGATGTCCGGGAATCGTCGCCGAGTTCGGTGAGGCGTTCGAGGGCCACCCGGGTGTATCCGGTGCGCGCGAGATAGCGCCGGGTGATGAGCTCGGCCTCGGGGTGGCCCGCGAGCCAGTCGCCGCCGGAGCGCAGGAGCTTGTCGACCTCGTCCGGGCCCTGCCAGTAGTGCTTGGACTCATCGAGCACCGGCAGCAGCACGTGCAGCTGGGTGAGGGCGTCGGCCAGGCGGACGGTGCCGGTGAGGGTGAGGTCGACGTAACGGGAGGGGCCCCACTGCGGGAAGGCCTCGTCGAGGGCGATGGGGTCGGCGACGACCTGCCAGCCCAGCGGCTCGAAGATCCGGTGGGCGATGGCGGGTCCGCCCCGGCACGGCAGCACGGGGATGCGGATCTGCAGGGGAATGGGGGAGTCGGCCAGGTCCTGGTGCGACGCGCAGCGCCCGATCCGCGCCGTGCTGAACACCTCGGCCAGGGTCACGGCGAACAGGGAGGACGCGGCGTACGAGCGGTCGTTGACGTACTGGCCGAGGCTGAAGTCGGGCAGGTTGCGGGCCCGACCGCGGGCCAGGCGCACCGGGTCGATCTCGAGGAGCAGGGCGGCCGTGCAGCGCTCGTCGGTGGCCTGCGGGTAGAAGACCGTCGCGACCCCGAAGCTCTGGGTGAACTGCTGGACCCGGTCGGGGTGCTTGTGCAGCAGGTACCCGAGATCCGTCGCGGGACGGTGGGTCGTCGAGATGGTCAGGTACACCGCGTCAGTGTTGCCGACGACCGGTGTGCCCGCACGCCGATTTGTCGAGCCGGGCCGCGCCCTCATGGGTCGGTCGCGCCGGCCGCGGGCACGGACCCCCCTCAACGTCCACTCCCGCGGTCGGCGCGACCACGTGTGTCGAGCATGACGGCCAGCACGGGGCTGCCGCATGCGTACTCGTACTCAGATGTGCCAGATGGCGATCTGGTTGCGGGAACTGGGGTTCAATCAGCCCGTCTTCGGCGATGTCAGGCGACGTCCATCGGCTGACCGCCGGTGATCCGCACCAGGTCGTCGTAGGTCGTCGCGAAGACGCTGTGGCTGTGGCCCGCGGCGGCCCAGACGACCGTGTACGTCGCGAGGTGCGTGTCGATGATCGTGCGCAGCGGGTGGGGGTGGCCGACCGGAGCGACGCCGCCGATCGCGAAGCCGGTGTGCTCGCGCACGAAGGCGGGGTCGGCCCGCTCGATGCTCGCGAGGCCGGCCCGGTCGGCGACGGAGACGACGTCGACCCGGTGCCCTCCGGAGGCCATGACGAGCAGAGGCAGGCGCTCGCCGTCGTGGGTCGTCGCGATGAAGACGAGGCTGTTCGCGATCTCGGCAGGCGAGATGCCCAGGGCGTCGGCGGCGGCCTGGGCGGTGCGCACGGCGTCGGGGAGGTGGCGCACCTGCGGGGTGAGACCGTGCTCGGCCAGGGCCTGCATCACCGAGCGCACGCCGGCGTGGTCGGAGAGGTCTCGCGGGGGGTTCTGCTCGCTCGGCGGCTGGGTCATGGCGGCAGCGTAGCGACCCGGTGACGCGGGCTTGACGAGCTGTCGGTGGGCCGCGTTATGGTGGAGGCATCGAACATCTGTTCGACAAAACTGTTCGACACCACTGCGGGGAAGGGGAGGTCATGGTCCGCCGCCACGATGAGACCATCCGTGTCCGCAGCGCCACGGTCAGTGCCGGCATCGACGGCCCTCGCGACTTCGTCTGGCGCGGTCGGCGCTACACCGTGTGCGCCGTGCTGGCCTCGTGGCAGGAGCGTCGGGCCTGGTGGCGCGAGGTCGGTGACCTCACCGGTGGGGCCGCGTTGCCGAGCCCGCAGCGCCGGGTCTGGCGGGTCGAGGCACGCCCACCCTCCGGCACCGCCGGGGTCTTCGACCTCGGGCTCGACGACGACCGCTGGCTGCTCCTGCGAGCCCACGACTGAGTCCCACCGCCATGGACCCCGCACCGAGCACCACAGCACCGAGCACGCAGCATCCGATGAACCATCTTCAGGAGCCCCCGATGAGCCACGCCGCGACCACCCTGGACCTCCTCGACCGGTCGCGAGAGTCCCTGACCAGCGGGTACGCCGCCTCGGCGGCATCGGCGCGCTACCTCGCCGCCTCGCTGGCAGCCCTGCGTGCCGGGGCGGCGATCGTCGCGGCCCGGGCGGCGACCCACCCCGGTGCCGGGTTGGCCGCTCGCGGCAACGGCCCCCACGACGTGTGGGCGCTCACCGCCAGGGTCGCCCCCGAGCTCACCGAGTGGGCCCAGCGCTTCGCGGCCTCTACGGGGCAGCGGGTCGGGGTCGAGACCGGGCTCGTGCGGGTCAGCGCCCGCGAGGCCGACGACCTGCTGCGTGACGCCGAGACCTTCGTCGACCTCGCGGCCCGTCGCCTCGGGGTGCCCGGGGTGCAGCGCCCGCAGCGGCTCGTGCCCGTGCGCTCGGCCTGAGGGCGTCGTGGACGGGTTCGCCCACCTCCACGTCGCCTCGGGGTTCTCGATGCGCTACGGCGCCTCGATGCCCGAGGACCTCGTCGAGCGTGCCGTCGCCCACGGCCAGGGCGCGCTGGCGCTCACCGACCGCGACGGGCTCTACGGCGCGGTGCGGTTCGCCACGGCGTGCGGGCGGGCCGGCATCGACCCGGTCCTCGGGGTCGACCTCGCCGTCGACGTGGGTGGCGGTGTCACGGCTGGCGGTTCCACGTCGGGGGGCGGTGGTTCGGCTGGAGGCTCCAGCTCGGGCGGCGGCGTCACGGCTGGCGGATCCACCTGGGGTGGGGGCGCGAGGTCGGATGCCGTGAGTCACCCCCCGCGCCCGCGCACCCCCGTGCGGGGTGGGGCCATCGTCGACCCCCGCCGCCCACGGGTGACCGTGCTCGCCCGCGGCCAGGTCGCCGGGGTGGCTCCCGGTGCGGGGTGGGCTGCCCTGTGCCGGCTCGTCACGCAGACCCACCTGCGCGGCGAACGGGGGGTCCCGGTGACCAGCCGCGACCTCCTCGCCACCTGGGCCTGGGGTGCTGATTCCCCGGGCGCCCCACCACACCCCGACTTCGTGCGACGTACAGACGGTTCTCACACCTCGGAGGCGGGCGGAACCGCCACAACGTCGCACGACGTCGGGGACGTTCTCGGGCCGAGCCGGCTGCTCGTGCTGCTCGGCCCCGACTCCGACGTCGGGCGGGCAGCCCTCGCGGGTCGCCGAGACCGCGCCCGGCACCTGCTCGCGGCCTGGCAGGCCGTGCTGCCCCGTGACGCCCTCGCCGTCGAGGTGGTGCTGCACGGTGGTCCGGAAGGAACCTCCGGATGCCGGTCGCACGCCGCCAGGTTGCTCTCCCTCGCCGACGCGGCCGGCATCCCCGCCGTCCTCACCGCTGCCGTGCGCCACGTCGACCCCGACCAGGTGCGCACCGTCGACCTGCTCGACGCCGCCCGCCGCCTCGTCGTCCTCGACTCGCGCCACCTCGACCGGGTCACCGACTCGGGGCACCTCGCGAGCACCGCGCAGATGCACGCCAACGCCCTCGATGTCACCGGGGGAGACCGCTCCCGTGCCGACCGCCTCGTCGCGATGACCGCACTCGTCGCGGCCGAGTGCACCCAGCAGGCCCGGCCCGACCTCGGCATCGGGGCGGTGCACCTGCCCGAGGCGCAGGTGCTCGGCCTCGGCGCCGCGGACGACCCCATGGCGGTGCTCACGCAGCGCTGCCGCGACGGGGTCGGCCGCCGCTACCCGGGAGCCGGGGAGGCCGAGCGCCAGGTGGTGCTCGACCGGCTGGAGGAGGAACTGGCCGTCATCGAGACCCTGGGCTACCCCACGTACTTCCTCACCGTCGCCGAGGTCACCGACCTCATTCGGGCCCGTGGGGTGCGGGTGGCCGCCCGCGGCTCGGGTGCCGGCAGCCTGGTCAACCACCTCCTCGGCATCAGCGGGGTCGACCCGATCCGGCACCGGCTGCTCATGGAGCGGTTCTGCTCCCCGCTGCGCGCCGAACTGCCCGACATCGACGTCGACGTCGAGTCGGCCCGGCGCACCGAGATCTACGAGGCCGTGCTCACCCGGTTCGGCGGTGAGCGGGTGACGTGCGTGTCGATGATGGACACCTACAAGGTGCGCCACGCCGTGCGCGACGTCGGCGCCGCGCTCGGGCTGCCCCCCACCGAGGTCGACGAGATCGCCAAGGCGTTCCCGCACATCCGCGCCAAGGACGCCCGCCACGCCATCGCCGACCTGCCCGAACTGCGCAGTCGCGGCCTCGACAGCCCTCGCATGGCGGCCTTCTTCGACCTCGTCGAGGCCCTCGACGGTCTCCCGCGCCACATCGCGCTGCACCCCTGCGGCATCGTGCTGTCCAACGCGGGCCTGCTCGACCGCACCCCGGTCGAGGCGAGCTGGTTGGGGTTCCCGATGAGCCAATTCGACAAGGACGACGTCGAGACCCTGGGCTTCCTCAAGCTCGACGTGCTCGGCATCCGCATGCAGTCGGCGATGGCCCACGCGGTCGCCGAGGTCGAGCGGGTGAGCGGGGAGCGCATCGACCTCGACGACGAGGAGCAGGTGCCCCACGAGGACCCGGCCACCTACGAGCTGATCCGCACCACCCGCACCCTCGGGATGTTCCAGATCGAGAGCCCGGGGCAGCGCGAGCTCATCGGCAAGCTCGGGCCGCGCCGGTTCGACGACCTCATCGTCGACATCTCGCTGTTCCGGCCGGGCCCGGTCAAGTCCGACATGATCACCCCGTTCCTCAACAGCCGCCACGGGTGGAGCGCAGGCCGCTTCATCCACCCGAGCCTCATCCCGGCGCTGGAGGAGACCGAGGGCGTCGTCGTCTTCCACGAGCAGGTGCTGGTCATCGTCGCCGAGACGACCGGGGTGAGCCTGGCCCAGGCCGACGAGGTGCGCCGCAGCATGGGCACCCCGCAGGGCCAGGTCGACGTCGAGGCCTGGTGGCGCCCCGCGGCCGCCGCCCGGGGCTACACCGCCGAGGACCGCGACCGCATCTGGGAGGTGCTGAAGTCGTTCGCGAGCTTCGGGTTCTGCAAGGCCCATGCGGCCGCCTTCGCCCTGCCGACCTTCCACTCGGCGTGGCTGAAGACCCACCACCCCGCGGCCTTCCTCGCCGGCATCCTCACCCACGACCCCGGCATGTACCCCAAGCGGCTGCTGCTCGACGACGCCCGCTCGTTCGGCATCCCCGTGCTCGGCTTGGACGTCAACGCCTCCACCGACACCTACCGCATCGAGCAGGTGTGCGAGCCCACCCCGGATGCAGGGCCCCCGGTCGAGAGTAGGCAACTCGCCGCTGGCAGCACCGACGAGACGGCGATTCCCTTACTTTCGACTGAAGGGGAGTCGGATGCCGTGGAGTCGGATGCCGTGGAGCCGGCGTGGCAGCGCGCGAACCAGCCGTACGGCATCCGACTCTCCCTCGCCGACGTCAAGGGGATCAGCGCGGCCGAGGTCGCCCGGGTCGTCGCGGGTCAGCCGTACGCCGACCTCGGTGACTTCTGGACGCGGGCCCGGGTGAGTCGCCCGGTCGTCGAGCGGCTCGTCCTGGCCGGGGCGTTCGACTCGCTGCACGGGATGGGGGACGGTGGGCTCGGCCGGCGTGGTCGGGTCACCCGCCGCGACCTGCTGCTGCACGTCGCCGAGCTCGAGCGGTGGGACCGCGGTTCCGGGGGGCCCGTGAGGCGCAGCCGACGCCTCCCGGTGCCGAGCATCGCCCCGCCGCGCGAGGACGGCGCGGCTGCGCTGGCCGGGCTCCCGCTCGACGTCCGGGAACAGGCCGCTGCCCAGTCGCAGGCGGCGCGCGAGGTCGTCCCGGCGGGTGCCCAACCGACCCAGCTCACCCTCGACCTCGGTGACCGGCCCGAGCTGGTCCCCGGGGCCGGGCTGCCCGAGCTGACCGGCCCCGAGAAGGTGCGCGCCGAGCTCGACGTGCTCGGGCTCGACGTGTCCGCCCACGTCGTGCAGTTCTACGACCCGCTGCTGCGGGCGCTTCGGGTCACCCGCAGCGTCGACCTGCTCGCCACCCGCAGCCGCAGCCGGGTGTGGGTGGCCGGGGTCAAGGTCGCCACCCAGACCCCGCCGGTGCGTTCGGGGCGACGGGTGGTCTTCCTCACCCTCGACGACTCCACCGGGCCAGCCGACTGCACCTTCTTCGAGGACGTCCAGGGCCCCTACGCCGACGTCGTCTTCCACTCGTGGCTGCTCCTCGTGCGCGGGGTGCTGCGCCGAACCGGGGATCGTGGCGTCTCCATCCGCGCCACCGGGGCCTGGGAGCTCGCCGGTCTCTGGGACGCCTGGCAGCTCGGTGGCCTCGAACGGGTGCAGGCCGTCATCGCGGCGGGGGAGGCGGATGCCGTGGCACGCGCCGAGGCCGCCCGGCTCGCCGCGATCGAGCAGGACGCCCACACCGGGCGGCGCGTCCTCGTGCACGCCTCGGGCTTTCGCCAGTCGCCCTACGCCGACACCCGCCCACCGGGGCTGGACCCGCGCTCGGGGCGGGGTGCGCCGGTCGACGCGCTGCCCCCGCGCAAGCTGTGGCACGCCAGCCCCGGCAGTTCCGGACACTAGGGAAGCGCTGATCAAGGGGGCAGTTGGTTGGTGCGGGGGCCCGGCGGGGTCGGGGGCACTCCCCGGGGGCTCGTTTCGCCCGGTGGGTTGGGCTCTTGACCCCCGGGTCTCGGGGTGTTTCTAGCGGTTGCGGGCAGGCTGAAGCCTGGCCGTCACCCCATGAGGGCGGCGGCCCTGGCGCGCATCAACCAGTTCGCGGAGGCGAACAACACGTTGAGGTGGTTGAGGTTCTTCGCGATCCCGCGGTAGCGGGTCTTGGTGAAGGCGAAGTCACGCTTGACGATGAGGAACGGGTGTTCGACCTTGGCCCGCACCGACGCCTGGCGTGATGCCACGGCGCGGTCATGCTCGGGCATCGTCTTGAGCACCCCTTTACGTGGGGCGACTTGCCACGTGATTTGTGACAGGTCTTCGTTCTCGGCGATCTCGGGCCGCTTCGCAGCTCCTTGGTACCCGGCGTCGGCGTACACAACCTCGTCATCGGCGCGCACCAGGTGCACCGCCTCGTCCAGGTCATGCACGTTCGCCGCGGTCGCGGTCACCGTGTGGACGTACCCGGTCCCGGCATCAGCGCCGATGTGGGCCTTCATCCCGAAGTGCCACTGGTTGCCCTTCTTCGTCTGGTGCATCGCCGGGTCGCGGGTGCCGGTGGCGTTCTTCGTTGATGACGGCGCCGCGATGATCGTGGCGTCGATGATGGACCCGCCCCGCATGATCCAGCCCTGCTGCGCGAACACCTCGTTCTGCGCCGCCAACAGCTTCTCCCCGAGGTGGTGCTCCTCCAACAAGTGCCGGAAGTGCAGCAGCGTCGTGGCGTCCGGGACCTGCTCGACCGCGAAGTCCAACCCCATGAACCGGCGCATCGCGTACGAGTCGTACACCGCGTCCTCCACGCCCTCATCGGACAGGGAGAACCACACCTGCAGCAGGTACATCCGCAGCATCGTCTCCACCGGCTTGGCCTTACGGCCCCGCTTACCCGCACGATCCGCGTAGTAGAACGGCTCGATCACCCCCACCCACGACGCCCACGGGATCGTGGCGTCCATCGCTTCCAAGAACTTCTCCCGACGCGACACACGCCGCCGGTTGCCGTACTCAATGTCGGTGAAACTGGGCTGATCGATATCCACACCCCATTCTCCCGGGACCCCACCCACCAAGGCCGAAGACGCCCCGGCCAGCCGAGAAAATCAGTGATTCCCTAGGGTGGGACGCCAGACACCGACCCTGCGGTACCGACCTGAGCGAGGAGACCAGCCGTGGCTGACGAGCGGGCCCGATCCCGTCGGGCAGCAGGCCCTCCCGGGCTGCGCACGGCTGCCGTCCACGGCGCCCTCGACGCCTTCGCCGCCCGGCGCAGCGCCGAGCTCGGGCGTCCCCTGCGTGTGCTCGACCTCGGCGGCGGCACCGGCGGCACCGCCGTGCCCCTCGCCGTCGCCGGGCACGACGTCACCGTCGTCGACCCCAGCCCCGACGCCCTCGCCTCGCTGCGCCGCCGCGCCGCCGAGACCGACACCTCGCAGCGGATCCACCCCGTGCAGGGTGACACCGACACCCTCGGCGAGCTCGCCGCGGGCGGCGAGCCGGCGGCATACGACCTCGTCTGCCTCCACGGCACCCTCGAGGTCGTCGACGACCCGGATGCCGCGATGGCGGGCATCGCGACCGTGCTCGCACCCGGAGGCACCCTCTCCCTCGTCGTCGCCCAGCGGCTGCCTGCCGCACTGGCCCGGGCCCTGGCGGGGCAGTTCGCGCGGGCGCAGGCCATCCTCGAGCGGCCTGACGGGCGTTGGGGTGACGACGACCCGGCACCACGCCGCTTCGACGAGAACGTCGTCCTCGACCTGCTGCGCACTCACGGGTTCACCCCGGTCGACAGCCACGGGGTGCGCATCTTCAGCGACCTCGTCCCCTCCGCGCTGGTCGACTCCGAGGCCGACCGGGCTGCGCTGCTCGAGCTCGAGGAGGTCGCGAGCCGCCACCTCGACCACCCGCTGCTCGGTGGCCTCGGCAGCGTCCGGCACGTCCTCGCCACCCGGGGCTGACGGCACCGGAGGCCACCGATGAGCCGACGCCAGTACGCCCTCCCGCACCGGGACGCCAGCGAGCCGCCCGACGACACGGGGTGCACGGTCCTGCACGTCGACATGGACGCCTTCTACGCGGCGGCGACCCTGCTCTCCCACCCCGAACTCGTCGGCACCCCGGTCATCATCGGCGGGGGCAACCGAGGGGTGGTGCTCTCGGCCACCTACGAGGCGCGCCGGTTCGGGGTGACCTCGGCGATGCCGATGTCGCGGGCGCGACGGCTCTGCCCCCAGGCGGTCGTCCTGCCCCCCGACCACGCCCGCTACAGCGCGATCTCCGCAGCCGTCATGGAGACCTTCCGTTCGGTGACCCCGGTCGTCGAGCCGCTCTCGCTCGACGAGGCCTTCCTCGACGTCTCGGGGGCGGTTCGGGCGATGGGCAGCCCGGCGACCATCGGTCAGCACATCCGCGACACCGTCCACGACGAGCAGGGCATCACCTGCTCGGTCGGTGTGGCCTCGACGAAGTTCGTCGCGAAGATCGCCTCCGGACTGGCCAAGCCCGACGGGATGGTCGTCGTGCCGCGCGACGAGGTCGTGCCTTTCGTCCAGCAGCTGCCGGTCGGGGCGCTGTGGGGGGTGGGGGAGCGCACCGAGGACGCCTTGCTGCGCCTGGGCCTGCGCACCGTCGCCGACATCGCCCACACCCCGCTCGCCACGCTCGTGCGCGGCCTCGGCGAGGCCACCGGGCGCCACCTGCACGACCTGTCCTGGGGGCGCGACCCGCGATCGGTCGAGCAGGTGCAGCGGGAGAAGAGCATCGGCAGCGACCAGACCTTCGAGCACGACATCGACGACTCCGCCGAGATCCACCGGCGCCTGCTGGCCCTCAGCGAGCGCACCGCGGCCCGGATGCGGGCCGCCGGACTGACCGGTCGAACCCTCACCCTGCGGGTGAGGTTCAGTGATTTCACGACGATCACCCGGTCGAAGACGCTGCGTGAGCCCACCGACAGCGGGCGGGCCATCCACGAGGGGGCCGTGGCGCTGTTCGACGCCCTCGGGCTCCAGCGGGCCCGGATCAGGCTCGTCGGCGTGCGCATGGAGAAGCTCGTGGAGGCGTCGGCCTCACCCATCCAGGGGGTGATCGGGGAGCCCGAACACGGCTGGCGGGATGCCGATCGTGCCGTTGACCGGGCCCGCTCGCGCTTCGGTGCGGGGTCGGTTCGACCGGCCAGCCTCATCGAACGTGATACATCGACTTCCCCGGGGAGACATCGGGACCTATCCTGAGGGCTCAAGGGACAACAGGGCGTCCGCCGGATGCCCGGGCCGACCACGGGAGGATCCGTGCCCCTCTCAGACCACGAGCAGAAGATGCTCGAACAGATGGAACAAGCCCTCGCTGCCGAGGACCCCAAGTTCGCCTCGCAGATGCAGGGAAGTTCCTTGGCGTCCATGCAGCGGCGACGCTGGTTGATCGGCGCCGTCGGCATCGTGCTCGGGTTGGCCCTGGTCCTCGTCGGCGTCAACACCACCATGTGGGTGGGCGCCATCGGGTTCGCCGTCATGGTGACCGCGGCGGTCTTCGCCGCCACGCCCCCGCGACGAGCGGCGCTGGGTGTCGTCCGTGGTGACGGCAGCACGGCGCCGCACCCGTCAGGGGGCCGCAAGAAGGGTCAGAAGTCGTTCATGGACCGGCTCGATGACCGGTGGGAGAAGCGCCAGAACAACTGGTGAGGTTCGCGACTCAGGGTCGAGTGCCGTGCGACTCAGGTCGCGACGAGCCCACCGACGAACAGGGCGGCGATCGTGAGCCCCGCGGCGAGCTCGATCCCCATGCTGTGCAGCACGGCGACGAGGGCGTGCTTGGTCCGCTCCCAGGCCAGCGCGGTGTCCTTGCTGCGCAGGTACTCGACGACGAAGATCGCCAGCACGAAGCCGATGATCGCGCCGACGACCGGCACCACGAAGAAGCCGACGATGCCGACCAGGACGGCGATGGCCAGCGTGGAGCTGCTCACCCCCCGATCACGCATCCGCTTGCCCGGCAGCGTGTACTGAAGCACCCACCCGATCACGGCGACGAGCAGGCTCGCCGCGAAGATCAGCCATGCGGTGGTTCCACCCTCGAGGGCGGCCCACAACAGGACCCCGCCGAGGATGAGCAGCAGCCCCGGCAGGACGGGCACGACGATGCCGAGGAGCCCCACGATGATGAGCAGCGGGGGGATGACCAGACCGATCTCGTCGACGAGGCCGTCCATGTCAGAGAGAGCTGCCGCCCATCGGGCTCGGCTCCATCAGGCGGTCGCTCTCGTCGTGGATGTCGGCGAGGCCGGCCAGGGCCGGGATGTGCTCGCGGCCGTGGTGGGCACAGAAGAGCAGTTCACCCCCGGCGTGGAGGGTCGCTCGGACGTATGCCTGGGCGCTGCAGCGGTCGCAGCGGTCCGCAGCGTTCAGGGTCGGTGCCAGTGCGGCGTTCACGTCGGCTCCTCAGCTCGCTCGGGTCTGCGTGGTTGCCGTCCGGGGTGGTCGGCGTGCGTTGCAACAGTCAAGCACGTCGGATGCTTCCCGCTGTGCAGGGTGTGGCGGTGTGGCCCCGGTCATGTCCGGATCGTGATCTGCAGCCTGCTGGGCCAGCACCCTCCCGAGGCGCGCCGTGACCGGGAGCGCGACGGGTGCCACGGCATCCGACATCGCCGCGCCGTGCGCCTGAACGAGCCTGTCGCAGGCGGCGACTACCCTGCCTTTCGTGTCCCCCACTGCTGCCAAGAAGGCCGCGACGAGCAAGTCAGCGTCCGAGTACACCGCCCACCACCTCCAGGTCCTCGAAGGGCTGGAGGCGGTGCGCAAGCGTCCCGGCATGTACATCGGCTCCACCGACTCCCGCGGGCTCATGCACTGCCTGTGGGAGATCATCGACAACGCCGTCGACGAGGCCCTGGGTGGCCACTGCGACCGCGTCGAGGTCACCCTGCACGGCGACGGTTCGGTCGAGGTGCGTGACAACGGCCGTGGCGTTCCTGTCGACATCGAGCCCCGCACCGGGCTCAGTGGCGTCGAGCTCGTGTTCACCCGGCTGCACGCCGGCGGCAAGTTCGGCGGCGGCTCGTACACGGCATCCGGTGGTCTGCACGGGGTCGGCGCGTCGGTCGTCAACGCGTTGTCCTCCCGGCTGGACGTCGAGGTCGACCGCGGGGGCAAGACCTATGCGATGAGCTTCCGCCGGGGCGAGCCCGGGGTGTTCTCCGACGTCGCCGGCGCCAAGGGCACCAAGGACCCGTCCCACGAGTTCACGCCCTACGTCGACGTCAGCGAGCTCGAGGTCATCGGTAGGACCCGCCGTGGGGTGTCCGGCACCCGGGTGCGGTACTGGGCCGACAGCCAGATCTTCCTCAAGGACGCGACGTTCGACCTCGAGGGGCTGCTCGCTCGCGCCCGTCAGACCTCCTTCCTCGTCCCCGGGCTGACCATCGTCATCAGCGACCAGCGCGGCGACGAGGTCCGTGAGGAGGTCTTCGTCCACGACGGCGGCATCTCCGAGTTCTGTGAGTACCTCGCTCCCGACCCGGCGGTCACCGACGTGTGGCGGCTGCACGGCAGCGGCACGTTCACCGAGACCGTCCCGGTGCTCGACGCCAACGGCCACATGAGCCCGACGGAGGTCGAGCGTGAGTGCGGCGTCGACGTCGCGGTGCGGTGGGGCACGGGGTACGACACCAAGGTCTCCTCGTTCGTCAACATCATCGCCACCCCCAAGGGCGGCACCCACCTGGCCGGCTTCGAGCAGGCGCTGCTCAAGGTGCTGCGCAAGCAGCTCGAGGTCAACGCCCGGCGCCTGAAGGTCGGCAACGACAAGCTCGAGAAGGACGACGCCCTCGCCGGGCTGACGGCGGTGGTCACCGTGCGCCTGGCCGAGCCGCAGTTCGAGGGGCAGACCAAGGAGGTGCTCGGCACCAACGCCGTGCGCGCCATCGTCGCCCGTGTCGTCGAGAAGGAGCTCACGCAGCGGCTGCTGTCGACCAAGCGCGGCGAGAAGCAGCAGGCCGCGCTGCTGCTCGAGAAGGTCACCGCCGAGATGAAGTCGCGGATCAGCGCGCGGCTGCACAAGGAGACCCAGCGACGCAAGACCGCGCTGGAGTCCTCGACCCTGCCCGCCAAGCTCGTCGACTGCCGCAGCACCGACGTCGAGCGCACCGAGCTGTTCATCGTCGAGGGCGACAGCGCCCTCGGCACGGCCAAGCTGGCGCGCAACAGCGACCACCAGGCGCTGCTGCCGATCCGGGGCAAGATCCTCAACGTCCAGAAGGCCTCGGTCACCGACATGCTCGGCAACGCCGAGTGCGCCGCGATCATCCAGGTGATCGGCGCCGGGTCCGGGCGCACCTTCGACCTCGAGTCGGCCCGCTACGGCAAGGTCATCATCATGACCGACGCCGACGTCGACGGCGCCCACATCCGCACCCTGCTGCTCACCCTGTTCTTCCGCTACATGCGCCCCCTCGTCGAGGCGGGGCGGGTGTACGCCGCCGTGCCTCCGCTGCACCGCCTCGAGGTGATCAACCCCGGGTCCAAGGCCAACGAGGTGATCTACACCTACTCCGAGGCCGAGATGCGCCGCACCCTGGCCGGGCTGAACCGCCGGGGCAAGAAGATCAAGCCCATCCAGCGCTACAAGGGACTGGGCGAGATGGACGCCGACCAGCTGGCGGAGACGACGATGGACCCGGCCCACCGCACGCTGCGCAAGGTCACGGCCGAGCACCTGGAGTCGGCGACCAAGGTCTTCGAGCTGCTCATGGGCGGCGAGGTCGGGCCCCGCAAGGACTTCATCATCGAGTCCGCCCACGCGCTGGACCGCGAGCGGATCGACGCGTGAGCCTGGCGGCCGGCCAGGACGAACTGCGGATCGACCACCCCCTGGCCGCCCTCTGGGGGCGGTACCGCGCCTATCGGGTGCGCTTCATCGCGGCGGTCATCGCCTCGGTGGTCAACAAGGTCGCCGACGTCGTGCCCGAGCTGCTCATCGGGGCGGCCGTCGACGTCGTCATCCGCGGGCAGAACTCGTGGGCGGCCGAGGTGCTCGGGGTCGAGTCCCGGCACGCCCAGCTGGCGTGGCTCGCGGCGATCAACGTCGTCGTCTGGATGATCGAGTCCGGGTCGGAGTACGTCGCTGCCGTGCTGTGGCGGGGGCTGGCCCAAGGCGTGCAGCACGACCTGCGGGTCGAGGCCTACGACCACGCGCAGCACCTCGACCTCACGTGGCACGAGTCCAGGGCGGCCGGCGCGACGGTGGCGACGCTCAACGACGACGTCAACCAGCTCGAGCGTCTGCTCGACGTCGGGTTGCCGTCGATCCTGCAGACCACGCTCAACGTCATCCTCGTCGGGGCGGTCTTCGCGGCGTCGTCGCTGACCCTGCTCGTCGTCGCCTTCCTGCCCATCCCGCTCATCGTGCTCGGCTCACTGGTGTTCCAGCGCCGCCTCGAGCCGTTGTACGCCCGGGTGCGGCAGTCGGTGGCCGACCTCTCCGGGGCCCTGAGCGCGAACCTCGCAGGGGTCTCCACCATCAAGGCCTTCACCGCGGAGGACCGCGAGCGTCAGCGGATCGAGGGCTACTCGAGCGCCTACCGCGAGGCCAACGTGCGGGCGATCGGCTCCTCGGCGGCCTTCGTCCCGCTGGTTCGGATGGCGATCCTCGCGGGATTCACCTGCACGCTGCTCATCGGCGGCTGGTCCGTGCTCGACGGCCAGCTCGAGGTGGGCCTGTACACCGTGCTCGTCTTCATGACCCAGCGCCTGCTGTGGCCGCTCACCGACATCGCCGAGGTCCTCGACCTCTACCAGCGGGGTCGGGCGTCGACGACGCGCATCCTCGAGCTGCTCGCGGTCCCGATCACCGTGCACGCCGGCACCCGAACGGTGCCACGGCCGGTGCGCGGCGGGCTCGAGCTGCGAGGCGTGCGCGCCGGCTACGGCGACGGGCCCGACGTGCTGCACGGCATCGACGTCGTCATCCCCGCGGGTCAGACGCACGCGATCGTCGGTGCGACGGGCTCGGGCAAGTCCACGCTGCTGCGGCTGCTCCTGCGTTTCGACGACCCCCGCTCGGGAGAGGTGCTGCTCGACGGCATCGACGTGCGCGACCTGGACTGGGACTCCCTGCGCGGGTCGATGGGGTATGTCGCCCAGGACGTCTACATGTTCGCCGGCACGATTGCCGACAACATCGCCTACGGCCGGCCCGACGCCTCGCAGGAGCAGATCATCGGCGCCGCCCGGGATGCTGCGGCGATGGAGTTCATCGACGCCCTGCCCGACGGCCTCGACACGTGGGTCGGGGAGCGGGGGGTGACCCTCTCGGGTGGTCAGCGCCAACGGCTCGCCCTGGCCCGGGCGCTGCTGCGCGACCCGGCCGTCGTCGTGCTCGACGAGGCGACGAGCGCGGTCGACAACGAGACCGAGGCGGCCATCCAGCGCGCTCTCGGCGTGGCCACCGCCGAGCGCACGACGGTGGTGGTGGCCCACCGGCTCTCCACGGTCAGGCACGCCGACCGCATCTGGGTGCTCGACCAGGGTGTCGTGCGCGAAGCCGGCACCCACGACGAGCTCGTGGCGGCCGACGGCGCCTATGCCGCCCTGTGGCGCGTGCAGACCGGTGATGCCGCCAATTGATCTGCACCCAAAGCGCCATCAGGCGGGCCACCGGGCCACTGTTGGTCTCGAGGGTGCCGCCCGGCATCCACCGCGGGGTTGGGAGGCGACATGAGCGCGACGGTGGACCAGGGAGCGGGCGCACACGACGGCGGGGATGCCGTGGCGGGGGAGGAGCGGACCGAGCTCAAGCGGGCGATCGGGCCGAAGCTGCTGCTGTTGTTCATCGTCGGGGACATCCTCGGCACGGGTGTCTACTCACTGACCGGGCGGGTGGCGAGCGAGGTCGGTGGCGCCGCGTGGGCTCCGTTCATCGTCGCGTTCGCGGTGGCGCTGGTCACGGCGTTCAGCTACCTCGAACTCGTGACGAAGTACCCGAAGGCTGCCGGTGCGGCCCTGTACACGCACAAGGCGTTCGGCATCCACTTCCTCACCTTCCTCGTGGCGTTCACCGTCATGTGCTCCGGAGTGACCTCGGCGTCCACCGCCGCCAACGCGTTCGCCGCCAACCTCGCCGACGGTTTCGGTCTGGACGGTGAGAACAGCACCCTCGTGCTCGGCATCGCGCTGGCGTTCATGCTGCTCGTCGCCGCGGTGAACGTCCGCGGCGTCAGCGAGAGCGTCAAGGCCAACGTCGTGCTCACGGCCGTCGAACTGTCCGGCCTGCTGCTCGTCATCCTCGTGGGCATCTACGCCGCGACGGGTGGCAAGGCCGACTTCTCTCGGGTCACCGTCTTCGACACCGGGGGCGACAAGAGCGTCTTCCTCGCGATCACCGCCGCCACCTCCTTGGCGTTCTTCGCCATGGTGGGCTTCGAGGATGCCGTGAACATGGCCGAGGAGACCCACGACCCGGTGCGCAACTTCCCGAAGATCATGCTGACCGGGCTCGGGATCACGGGGCTGATCTACGTGCTCGTCGCCATCTTCTCGGTGGCTCTGGTTCCGGTCGGCGAACTGGGGGAGGGCGACACGCCGTTGACCAAGGTGATCTCCGCGGGCCTGCCGGACTTCCCCGCTGACAGCGTGTTCCCGTTCATCGCGATGTTCGCCGTCGCCAACTCCGCGCTGATCAACATGCTCATGGCCAGCCGGCTCATCTACGGCATGGCCCGCCAGGAGGTGCTGCCCCCGGCGCTCGGGTGGGTGCACCGCGGACGGCAGACCCCGTGGGTGGCCATCGTGTTCACGACCGTCATCGCCTTCGGCCTCATCACCTTCGTGAGCACGAGTGACAGCGACGTGGTGCCGGCGCTCGGTGGCACGACGGCCCTGTTGCTCCTCGCGGTGTTCACCGTCGTCAACATCGCCGTGCTCGTCCTGCGCCGCGACCCGATCAACCGCAAGCACTTCGTCACCCCGACGGTGCTGCCCGTGGTCGGGGCCCTGGCCTGCTTCTTCTTCACCCTGCCGGTCACCGGGCGCGACCCCATCCAGTACACCATCGCGGCCTGGCTGCTCGGCATCGGAGTGGTGCTGTGGGCACTGACCTGGGCTGCCAACCGGGCGTTCTTCGGCAAGAAGACCTACCTGCGCGACCCGGAGGACCTCGCGCCCGACGACGCGCCGAAGAACTGACGCAGGACGGTCAGGAAAGCGGGCCGGTCGACTCGCGCACGATGAGCTCGGTCGGCAGCACGACCTCGTCGGTCGGCTCGTCATCATCGAGCAGGGCGCGCAGGAGCAGTTCTGCGGCGGCCCGGCCCTGGGCAGCGACGTCCTGGCGCACCGTGGTCAGACCCAGGACCTCGGAGAGGAGGTAGTCGTCGATGCCGATGACGGACAGGTCGCCGGGCACGGACAACCCGAGGCGGCGGGCGCTCTCGCGCACCCCGATGGCCATCTCGTCGGATGCCGCGACGATGGCGGTCGGTCGGTGGTCACCACGCAGCAGGTCCCGGCTGTCCTGAGCCGCGGCCTCGGCGGTCCAGTCCGAGTTCAGGATCCAGGCCGGCTCGCAGGTCAGGCCGAACTCGACGACGCTGGCCTTGAAGGCCTCGAGGCGGTCCTGCGGGGTCTGGATGTGGGCGACGTTGTCGGGGACGGAGCCGATGTAGCCGACCTTGGTGTGGCCGAGGTCGGCCAGGTGCTGCACCGCGGTGCGCAGGGCGAGCCGGTCATCGATGCGCACGCACGCCCGACCCGGCACGGGTGAGCCGATGGCCACGAGGGGCAGCTCGAGCCGGTCGACGAGGTCGACCTCTTCGGCCGTCATCGGCACGTTGAGCGTGATGATGCCGTCGACCCGCTTCCAGAGCATGTTCTGGGTCAGGGTGAGGCGCTGGTCGTACGTGTCGTCCTCGAGGCCGAAGAGGACGATGTGGTGGCCCTGCGCCCGCAGGGACTTCTCGATGGCGCTCACGAGGGTCGCGAAGAACCACCGGGTGAGGAACGGCGCGACGACGGCCACGACCCTGGTGCGCCCGGAGGCGAGGGACGTGGCCGTCGGTGACGCGACGTAGTGCAGGTCCTCGGCGACGCGAAGGACCTTCTCCCGGGTCTGCGGCGAGACCCGGTCCAGACCCCGAAGGGCGCGGGAGACCGTGGCGACCGACACTCCGGCCACCCGCGCCACATCGGTGATGGTGCTGATGGTCCTCGTTCCTTTCCGAACGCGCGGACCTGAGGGCCTCAGCCCTTCAGGCCACCTGCGAGCAGGCCGCGCACGAAGTACCTCTGGAGGGCCAGGAACACTGCGACCGGGACGATCATCGAGATGAACGCACCAGCCGAGAGCAGGTACCAGGCACTTCCGCGGGAACCGGACAGCTCGGCGACGCGCACGGTGATCGGCGCGACGTCAGGAGTACCACCGAGGAACACGAGCGAGACGAGCAGGTCGTTCCAGACCCACAGGAACTGGAAGATGCCGAAGGCTGCGAGCGCCGGGGTGAGCAGGGGCAGGAGGATCTTGAAGAAGATCGTCACGTGACCTGCACCGTCGACGCGGGCTGCCTCCATGAGCTCGGCGGGGAGCTCCCTCATGAAGTTGTGGATGAGGAAGATCGCCAGTGGGAGCGCGAAGATCGTGTGCGACAACCACACGCTCCAGTACGACGCACCGAAGCCCAGCTTGTTGACGTAGATGTCGAGCAGCGGGATGAGCGCGACCTGCAGCGGGACGATCTGCAGGGCGAACACCGCGACGAACAACGCGTCGCGACCCGGGAACGGCATCCACGCGAACGCGTAGGCAGCCAGGGAGGCCAGGAACAGGGGCAGGGCCACCGCCGGGATGGTGATGACGACGGTGTTGATGAAGTACTGCCCGAGGCCCGCCGATGATCCGGGAGCAAGTGCCTGGCGGTAGTTCTCCAGGGTGAAGGCCCCCGGGTCGCCGAACGCCGTCCACCAGCCGCTGCGGTTGATGGCGCGCTGGTCGCGGAAGGAGGTGACGAGCAGACCGATCGTCGGGATCGTCCACAGGACGGCGATGACGATCGCTGCGACGGACGCCCACGGCGAGGAGATGGCGCGGGCAGCGTCACCCGCGGCGGTCTTCTTCTTGCGGCGGGGCTTGGCCGTCTGCTCCATCTCTGGAGAGATCTTGTCGGGCACGGCCACCGGTTCGAGGGTGCTCATGGCTCAGGCCTCCTTTCGCATCTGGATGATGTTGTACGTCACGATCGGGATGACGAGAATGAACAGCAGCACCGCGAGGGCCGCGCCGAGTCCCGGAGCGTTGAAGCGGAAGCTCTGGCTGTAGAACTCGTTGGCGACGACCGAGGTGTCGAACTGCCCACCGGTCATGGTCCGCACGATGTCGAACACCTTGAGCGTCCCGATGCCGATCGTCGTCACGACGACGACGAGGGCGGCCCGGATGCTCGGCAGCGTGATGTAGCGGAACATCTTGAACGCCTGGACGCCATCGAGCTTGGCGGCCTCGATGATCTCGTCGGGGATGGCCTTGATGGCGGCGGAGAGGACCGTCATCGCGAACCCGGCCTGGATCCAGACCATGACGATGATCAACATGAAGGTGTTGAGCGGCGCGTTGATGAGGAACTGCTGGGTCTCGAACCCGAGCAGCTTCAGGACCGCGTTGAGCAGGCCGATCTGCGGGCGGGACGTCTGCTTGTACTGGTAGACGAACTTCCAGATGATGCCGGCGCCGACCATCGAGATCGCCATCGGCAGGAAGATCAGGGCCTTGGCGAAGGCCTCGCCGCGCGCGCGGTCGATGAGGATCGCGTAGATCAGCCCGATGCTGGTCGCGAGGATCGGGACGAGGATGACCCACAGGGCCGTGTTGCGCAGCACGAGCAGCAGCTCGGGCTGGGTGAACATCGCCGAGTAGTTGCTGAGGGTGAGTCCACCCTCACCGGAGCGCCCGCGCAGCGACTGGTTGATCGTGAGGATCGCGGGGTACATCAGCCCGATCGCGAGCAGGACCACGGCTGGGCCGACGAACAGGGCGCCCTGGACCCGCTCGCCGTTCTTGCCCTTGAACAGGGAGGCGAGGAAGAGCACGAGGCCGAACACGAGCGCGAAGAAGAAGATCGCGAAGAACATCAGGAAGAACTTGCCGGGCACGCTTTGCGCCCGCAGGAACGGCTCGGGAATCGCGGCGGGAACTGCGCCGATGACCGTCGATACCACTGGACATCACCTCCGAGAGGATTACGTCAGGACAGGGGAAACCAAGAGAGCAGGGGTGGGGTGGGGGAGTCCCACCCCACCCCTGCTCGTTGACCTGGGGTGAATCAGGTCAGGGTTGTCACTTCGGCCAGGACTGCTCGATGAAGTCGAGCGTTGCCTTGTCGTCCTTGCCGATGATCCAGTCGGTCATGCCCTTCCAGAACGTACCCGCACCCACGGCACCCGGCATGAGGTCGGAGCCGTCGAAGCGGAAGGTGGCTGCACTGTCGGTGAGCGCCTCGGCGGAGAGCTTGTCGACGGGGTTCTTCAGCAGCGAGGGGTCGGCGTTCTTGTTGGCCGTCACGCAACCACCCGTACCACAGGTCTTGGCGCGCTCGTCAGCCCACTCGACCGAGGAGAGGTAGGTCTGGAAGGCCTTGACCTCGGGACGGTCGGCGAAGGCCGCGGTGAACTCGCCACCACCGAGGACCGGCTTGCTGGAGGAGTCGACGGAGGGCAGGTAGAACGCCCAGACCTCACCCTCGGGACCGACCTCGGTGCCCTCGGGCCAGTTGGCCGCGTAGAACGACGCCTGACGGTGCATGTAGCAGGTGCCGTCGAGGATCGGCTGACCGGCGTCCTGGAAGGACGTCGAGGCGATCGTCTTGACGTCGCCGAAGCCACCGTTGACGAACTTGTCGTTCTTGAGGATCTTGCCGACCTCGGCGAGCGCCGTGGCGACAGCCGGGTCGTTGAACGGGATCTCGTGGTTGACCCACTTGTCGTAGGTCTCGGCGCCGGCGGTGCGGAGCATGACGTCCTCGACCCAGTCGGTGGCCGGCCAGCCGGTGGCGTCACCGGACTCGATGCCTGCACACCAGGGCTTGACGTCGCCACCCTCGGCGGCCATCTTCTCGGACAGGGCGAGCAGGTCGGCCCACGTGGTGGGGACCTCGTAGCCCTTGTCGGCGAAGGCCGACGGCGAGTACCAGACGAAGGACTTCACGTTCGCACCGAGCGGCGCGGCGTAGAAGGTGCCGTCGACGGTGCCGTAGTTCTTCCAGTCCGGCATGTTCTTGTCGACGTTGGCGGCGACCTCCGGCGGGGCGGCCTTGATGGCGCCCGTCTGGACCAGGGTGTTGAGCAGACCCGGCTGGGGCAGGTAGGCGATGTCGGGGGCGTTGCCACCCTTGACACGCACCGGCAGCTGGGCCTCGAACTCCTTGGAGCCTTCGTACTTGATCTCGACGCCCGTGCAGTCCACGAAGGGCTGGTAGGACGCGATGTGCGGTGCGTCCTCGGGAGCGGTGATCGAGGTGTAGACGGTGACCGTCTTGCCCTTGAGGTCGCCGAACGCCGTGTAGGGCGCGCAGTCGATGCTGCTGGTGCTGCCGCTTTCGGCGGTGTCGCCACCGCCGTCGCTGCTGCTTCCGCAGGCCGTCGCGGTGAGTGCCACCGCGAGGACTCCGGACAACGCCGCGATGCGACGCTTGGTGTAGAGGGCCATGTGCCCGCCTCCATTTCACTGGTCGCGCCGAGACGCTGTGGCCTCGGCGATGAGGGAACCGGGACCAAGGTAAAAGCGTTTACACATGCTTCGCAACGTCTCCACGCATCGAGGCGGTAACGATTGCGTAACACGGCGGCAACGCTGCGGTGGCGGGCGGTTCGAACCGCCGGTGAGAGAGCGCGATCCCCGCCTGAGGGTGGGGACCTCAGCGCACCGGTGAGCCGATACCGCCGATGACGGCCGGATAGGCCGTTCCGGAGCCGTCTCGCCTGCCGGACGCCTCGGGGAGCTCGAGCGCCACGCCGGCGGCCCCGCTGGCCCGTGCCGGACGGGCCCCGACCCACGCCAGGACCAGCGCATCCTCACCGCGCAGGAAGCGGTGTGCCCGAACCCCGCCCGTCCCACGACCCTTCGGTGGGTACTCCGCGTACGGGGTCACCTTGATGGCACCGGGCTGGGTGCCCGGCAGGGCGTCGGAGGCACCCGAGGAGGTGACGACGACGGCATCCGACGTCGGGTCGACGGCACCGAAGAACACGACGCAGGCGCCGGGGTTGAGGCGGATGCCGGCCATCCCACCGGCCGCTCGGCCCTGGGGTCGCACCGACGACGCCGAGAAGCGCAGCAGCTGCGCGTCACTGGTGACGAAGACGAGATCCTCCTCGCCGTCGCGCAGGGCAGCCGCGCCGACGACCCGGTCACCGTCCTTGAGGGCGATGACCTCCCAGCTCGCCCGAGCAGGGTGGTCCGGGGTGACCCGCTTGACGACACCCTGGGCGGTGCCGAGCGCGATCCCCGGCCCATCGGCATCCAACCCGACGATCGTCAGCGGCTCCTCCCCGGCGGGGAGGTCGGCGAAGACCGCGAGCGGAGCACCGCCGGACAGGCTGGGCGCGCCCCCGAGCGGGGGCAGCGTCGGCAGCTCGATGGCCGACATCCGCAGCATCCGCCCGGCCGAGGTGACGAGGCCGAACTCGCCGCGGGCCGTGGTGCGCACGGCACCGATGATGGCGTCGTGCTTGGCGCGGCCACCGTCGGCGGGCACCGGGTCGACCGAGGACGTGCGCGCCAGCAGGCCGGTGGACGACAACAGCACCCAGCACGGGTCGTCGGCCACCTCGAGCGGCGCCCCCACCGATGCGGGCACCCCCGCCGACTCCAGCAGCACGGTCCGTCGTGGGGTGCCGTGGGCCTTGGCGACGTCGGCGAGCTCGCCGGAGACGGTGCGGTGCAGCAGCTTCTCGTCGGCGAGGATCGCCTCGAGCTCCTCGATCTGGCGGCGCAGCTCGTCGCGCTCGCTCTCGAGCTCGATGAGGGAGAACTTCGTCAGCCGGCGCAGCTGGAGCTCGAGGATGTACTCGGCCTGGGCCTCGGAGAGGTCGAAGACGGACATCAGCCGTGCCTTCGCCGTCGCCGCGTCGTCGGAGGTGCGGATCAGCTGGATCACCTCGTCGATGTCGACGATGGCGATGAGCAGGCCCTCGACGAGGTGCAGTCGGTCCTGGCGCTTGCGCAGCCGGAACTCGGTGCGGCGGCGCACGACCTCGATGCGGAAGTCGACGTAGGTGCGCAGCAGCTCCTTCAGGCCCAGGGTGCGGGGTTGCCCGTCGACGAGGGCGACGTTGTTGATCCCGAACGAGTCCTCCATCGGGGTCAGCTTGTACAGCTGCTCGAGCACGGCGTCGGCGTTGAAGCCGTTCTTGACCTCGAAGACCAGCCGCAGGCCGTTCTTGCGGTCGGTGAGGTCCTTGACGTCGGAGATGCCCTGGAGCTTCTTGGCCTGCACCAGGGTCTTCACCCGCTCGATGACCTTCTCCGGGCCGACGAGGTAGGGCAGCTCGGTGACGACGATGCCCATCCGCCGCGGGGTGAGCTTCTCCACGCGTGCGGCGGCGCGGGTGCGGAACGAGCCCCGCCCGGTGAGGTAGGCGTCGCGGATGCCGTCGAGCCCCACGATCCGCCCGCCGCCCGGCAGGTCAGGGCCCGGGACGAACTTCATCAGGTCGTCCAGGGAACAGTCCGGGTGGGCGATGAGGTGGCGGGCGGCACCGATGACCTCGACGAGGTTGTGCGGGGCCATGTTCGTGGCCATACCGACGGCGATCCCGGACGCGCCGTTGACGAGCAGGTTGGGGTAGGCAGCGGGCATGACGCCGGGCTGCAGGAGCGAGTCGTCGTAGTTGGGGACGTAGTCGACGGTGTCCTCGTCGAGCCCGGACACCATGAGCAGTGCTGCCGGGGCCATCCGGGCCTCGGTGTACCGCGAGGCGGCCGGGCCGTCGTCGAGGGAGCCGAAGTTGCCGTGGCCGTCGACGAGCGGCAGGCGCATCGTGAACGGCTGCGCCATGCGCACCAGGGCGTCGTAGATCGCCTGGTCGCCGTGGGGGTGGTACTTGCCCATGACCTCACCGACGACCCGGCTGGACTTCACGTGGGGCCGGTCAGGGCGCAGGCCCAGCTCGCTCATCCCGAACAGGATGCGGCGCTGCACGGGCTTGAGCCCGTCGCGCGCATCGGGCAGGGCACGGGAGTAGATGACGCTGTAGGAGTACTCGAGGAACGCACTGCGCATCTCGTCCTCGACGTCGATGTCGATGACCCGCTCGACGCCGTCCTGCGGGGTCTCCCCGGGCGGTGGGGTGGTGGTGCGCTTGGCCATGGGGTCGGGCTCTGCTCTGGGTGAGGGTCGGACCGCGGATGCCGCGGCAGGGGACGCCGTCATCCTCACCCATCGGTCAGCGGCCGTTCACGCCGACGCGCCGGACCACCCGCCGAACCGTCCCGCGTGCAGCACGTCCCCCAGGGGGCGACGTGGCCTCGTGCGCGGTGACCCGCCGGTGTGCGCGGCCCGAGCGGCCGGGGTGCCCAGGGCGATGACCCCGACCAGGCGCCGGTCCTCGGGGATGCCGTGCGCCTCACGAACCGCGTCGTGGCGCTGGCCCGGGATGCCGAAGAACAAGGCGCCCAGCCCGGCATCCTGTGCGCCCAGGAGGATGATCATCGCCGCCATGGCGGTGTCGGTGTCCCAGTAGGGGATCGGCCAGCGATCGGGGGAGCGGTCGACCCACCCCTTGTCCGCCTGCGCGTACCGGTCGAGGTAGGCGCCGGCATCGGACAGGCACAGCACCAGGGCGGGAGCGGCGGACACCCCGCGTAGCCACGCATCGGCCGGGCCCCCGTCGTCGGCAGCGGCCCAGAAGGCCGCGCGGTCCTGCGGGTTCAGCAGCGCGACGAAGTCCCACCCCTGGCTGAACCCGGCGCTCGGGGCCCGCACCGCGAGCGCGACCAGGTCGCGCACGACCTCCATCTCGACCGGGACGGACGGGTCGAACCGGCGCACCATCCGCCGCCGCAGCACTGCGTCGCGTAGCTCCACGACCCCAGTGTGCCGGTGGGTGCCGGGAGTGTGTCCGACGGGTCCCTCGTGGTGGCACGATGGTGCCCATGGACGACGACCCGCTGCCTCCGGGTTACCCCAGCGAGTGGGAGGCCGACGTCGTCCTGCGCGACGGCACCGTCGCCCACGTCCGGCCGATCCGACCCTCGGACACCGACGGCATCCACCGTTTCCACAGCGGCCAGTCCGACGAGTCCATCTACCTGCGATTCTTCGCCCCGCTGCGGCAGCTGAGCGACGCCGACGTCCACCGCTTCACCCATGTGGACTACGTCGACCGGGTCGCCCTGGTCGTCACGCTGCGCGAGGACATCGTCGGGATCGGTCGCTACGACCGCATCGACGCCCGCAGCGCCGAGGTCGCCTTCAACATCAGTGACAACTACCAGGGCAAGGGCATCGGATCGGTGCTCCTCGAGCACCTCGCCGCGATCGCGCGCGACGTCGGCATCACCCGCTTCACCGCGGAGGTGCTGCCGCAGAACCGCAAGATGCTCTCGGTGTTCTCCGACGCCGGGTACGACGTCACGCGGCACATCGAGGACGGGGTCGTCGAGGTCGGGTTCGACATCGAGCCGACGGACTCCTCGAAGGCCGTCGCCATGTCCCGCGAGCACCGCGCCGAGGCCCTGAGTGTCGCCGCGATCCTGCACCCCCGCACGATCGCCGTGATCGGCGCCAGCCGGCGGCGCAACTCCATCGGCAGCCAGCTGCTCGAGCGCATCGTCGCGGCGGGGTTCACCGGCGAGATCCACCCGGTCAACCCCAACGTGCGCACCCTGCGGCGGCGCACCGCCTACCCCTCGGTGGCGGCCGTGCCCGGACGGGTCGACCTCGCGGTCATCGCCGTGCCGGCCCACGCCGTGCTCGAGGTCGTCGACGAGTGCGCCGAGGCGGGGGTCAAGGCGCTGCTCGTCGTCTCGGGCGGGTTCGCCGAGGAGGGGCGCGACGGCGCCCGCCTCCAGGCCGAACTGCTGCGTCGGGCCCGCGGGGCGGGGATGCGGGTCGTCGGGCCGAACTCCTTCGGGCTGATCAACAACGACCCGTCACTGCGGCTCAACGCCTCGCTCGCGACGACGCTGCCACCGGCGGGCCGGGTCGGTCTGTTCGCGCAGTCAGGGGCCCTGGGGATCGCCGTGCTCGCCTCGGCCGCGCGCCGCAACCTCGGCATCTCCACGTTCGGCTCGGCCGGCAACCGCGTCGACGTCTCGGGCAACGACTTCATGCAGTACTGGATCGACGACGACAGCACCGACGTCGTCGGCCTCTACCTCGAGTCGATGGGCAACCCGCGCAAGTTCTCGCGGATCGCCCGCAATCTCGCCCTCATCAAGCCGGTCATCGTCGTGAAGTCCGGGGTGTCGAGGTTCGGGGTGCCCCCGGGGCACCGGGTCCGCCGCACCAAGGCCCGCCCGGCGGTGTTCAAGGCCATGCTCAAGCAGGCCGGGGTGCTGCGCGTCGAGAACGTCCACCAGCTCTTCGACATCGCCCAGCTGCTCGCCACGCAACCGCTGCCCCGCGGCGACCGCGTCGCCATCGTCGGCAACTCGACCGCGCTCGGCACGTTGACCGCCGATGCCTGCACGAGCTGGGGCCTGAAGGTCGCCCACGGCCCGGTGAGCCTGCCGAGCGCGGCCACCGCCGCCCAGTTCCGCACGGCGCTCGCAGCCGCGTTCGCCGACCCCAAGGTCGACTCGGTGCTGACCTGCTTCATCCCGCCCCTGGTCACCAACGACGAGGACGTGGCCGCCGCCGTGCGCGACATGGCGCACGGTGCCGACAAGCCGTGCGCCGCCACCTTCCTCGGCATGCGCGGCGTGGACGACGGGCACTCCTCCGTCACCGGCACGGGTGGCTCCACGCAGGCGATTCCCGTGTACGGGATGCCCGAGGATGCCGTGCGCGCGCTGGCCGCGGCCACCCGGTACGGCACCTGGCGCTCCAAGGACCACGGGGTGCCCGTGGCGCCGGCCGGCATCAACCGGCGGATCGCGGAGGACATCGTCGAGACGGTGCTCGCGATGGAGCCCAAGGGTCGGCGCCTCACCCCGGACGAGTCCACCGCCCTCCTGCAGGCGTACGGCATCGACGTCTGGACCAAGCAGGAGGTCGGCACCGTCGACGAGGCGATCGCGGCGGCCGAGCAGGTCGGCTACCCGGTGGTGCTGAAGTCGACGGCGCCGATGGTCCGCCACCAGGGCGGCATCAGCGGGGTGCGCGTCGACCTGCGCACCGAGGCCGCACTGCGGGTCGCGTGGGAGTCGCTCACCGAACGGCTCGCCCCGCTCGACGCGGATCGCCTGGTCGTGCAGCGCATGGCGACCCCGGGGGTGCCGTGTGTCGTCACCTCCGACGAGGACCCGCTCTTCGGGCCGGTCATCGGCTTCAGCGTCGCCGGGCTGCCCACCGAGCTGCTCGGTGACATCGGCTACCGCATCCCGCCCCTCACCGACGTCGACGTCTCCGAGCTGATCTCGTCGGTGAAGGCGTCCCCGGTGCTGCACGGCCACCGGGGGGCGACCCCGGTGAACCGGGCTGCGCTCGCCGATCTCATCGCGCGGGTCTCGGTGCTCGCCGACGACCTCGCCGAGGTGGCCTCGCTGGTGCTCAACCCCGTCAACGCCCACCCCGGAGGAGTCGAGGTGCTGGGCGCCGAGATCGTGATCGCGCCTGCGCCCCGCCGCACCGACCCCGGGCGCCGGTCGCTGACGTAGCGGGCACAATGGACCCCATGAGCCCTGCCCCCGACGCCCCCGTCCTCCCGGCGGACCTGACCGCCGCGATCGTGCGGGCCGGCTACTACCCAGCCCTGGTTGCCGACATCGTCGCCGCGGCCCTGGTGCACGAGCCGATCCACAGCCACCTGGTGCACCTCGAGACCACCTTCGACCGCGACGTCGTGCGCCGCCACATCACGGTGCTCGTGCTGACCCCCACCCGGCTGCTCATCGCCCACGCCGACGACCACGCCGACGAGCCGCCGGCTCCGCAGGACGTCGCCACCGCGACCACCGAGTCGATCCCGCTGTCCGCGGTGCGTGGGGTCATGCTGACCCACGTCGTGGAGAGCCCGTCGACCTACGTGCCGGGCAGCCTCGGCCGCGAGATCACCCTCACCCTCGGGTGGGGCACGGTGGCCCGCCTCGACCTCGTGCCGGCCTCCTGCGCCGACCCCGACTGCGAGGCCGACCACGGCTACGAGGGCACCATCACCGGTGACGACATCGCCCTGCGCATCTCGGCCGCTGCCGACGGTGAGGACGCACTGGCGCAGGCCCTGTCGTTCGCGCGCGACCTGTCCGCGGCGCTCGGCCAGGCCTGACCACCCGGATGCCGTCCACCGGGGACCCATCGGCTCTCGCCCCCGTCGGGCCCGCGCCCTCGCTGGCCGACGTGCTCCCCAGCGTCGCGAGGAGCCTCGGCGTCGCGTGGGGTGCGCCGCGAGCGGGAGGTGACCGGGCGGCATCCGACGGCTTCGCCTTCCCGCCCACCCGCCGGGCGGTCGTCGTGCTCATCGACGGGCTGGGGCACGACCTCCTGGTCCGGCGGGCCGGCCACGCGCCGTGGCTGCGGTCGAGGCTCGCGAGCACCCAAAGGGTCGCCAGTGGTTTCCCGTCGACCACCGCCACGTCGATGGGCACCTTCGGCACGGGGCTGGCGGCCGGCGCCCACGGGCTGCTCGGCTACGAGGTGCTCGTTCCCGGTCATGACCGGCTCCTCAACGAGCTGTCGTGGGAGGACGGGCCGGACCCTCGCCTCTGGCAGCCGCACGGCACGGTCTTCGAGGCCGTGGAGCGCGACGGCGTCGAGGTCGTGCGCATCGGCCCGGCGTACTTCGACGGGTCGGGGCTGACCACGGCGGCCCTGCGCGGCGGCCGGTTCGTCGCCGCGACCTCCTTGGGGGCCCGGGTCGACGCCGCCCTCACCGCCGTGCGCGCTGCGCCGCGCACCCTGGTGCACCTGTACTGGGGTGAGCTCGACAAGGTCGGCCACGTCCACGGCTGCGACTCGTGGCAGTGGGGCGAGCAGCTCGAGGCGCTCGACCGGGAACTGGCCCGGCTGGCCTCCCGGCTGCCGGCTGACTGCTCGCTCACCGTGACGGCCGACCACGGCATGGTCGACTCCCCGCACGAGCTGCGCCTCGACGTCGCCCACGAGCCGGTGCTGGCCCACGGGGTGCGTCACGTCAGTGCCGAGGCCCGGGCCCCGCAGCTCTACGTCGAGCCCGGCGCCGCTGACGACGTCCGCGCAGCCTGGGCCGAGCATCTTGGCGACCGGGCACTGGTCCGCAGCCGGGAGGAGGCCGTCGCAGCAGGGTGGTTCGGTGCGGTGCTGCCCGAGAACCTGCCGCGCATCGGCGACGTCGTCGTCGCGATGCGGGGCCGCTTCGCCGTCGAGGACTCCCGCCGCGCCCGCCCTGAACTGCTCGCGCTCATCGGCCTGCACGGGTCGCTCAGCGACGACGAGGTGTCGGTTCCCGTCGTGCACGTGCCACCGGCCGTCGTCGCCTAGGGTGTCGCCTCGTGGCTGAACTGGTGTTCTTCTCCGGAACGATGGACTGCGGCAAGTCGACCCTGGCCCTGCAGATGGACCACAACAACTCCGCCCGCGGCCGGCAGGGGCTGATCTTCACCAAGCTCGACCGCATGGGGGAGTCGGTGCTCTCCTCGCGGCTGGGCCTGTCGACCCCGGCCATCGAGGTCTCCGACCACCTCGACTTCTGGGACACCGTCGTCGAGCGGCTCACCCAGGGCGCCCGGGTGGACTACCTCATCTGTGACGAGGCGCAGTTCTACACCCCCGAGCAGGTCGAGCAGCTGGCCCGCCTCGTCGACGAGCTCGGCATCGACGTGCACGCCTTCGGGATCACCGCAGACTTCCGGACCGAGCTCTTCGCCGGGTCGCGCCGCCTCATCGAGCTCGCCGACAGGGTGCAGCTGTTGCAGGTCGAGGCGCTGTGCTGGTGCGGGCGCAAGGCCACCCACAACGCCCGCATCGTCGACGGGGTGATGGTCGTCGAGGGGGAGCAGGTCGTCGTCGGCGACACCGCGAGCGCCTCGGTGGGGCTCGTCGAGTACGAGGTGCTCTGCCGCCGCCACTACATGCGGCGGATGAACAGCCACGCCGCACGCGCCGCGGCCCTCTCGCCGGACACGCTGCCGTTCGACCTCGACGTGTGCGCCGTGCCGCCCCAGCCGCCTTCTCGCGCCTGACGCGCTGACACGGCGGTCGGCCGGGTCAGCCCTGGCCGCTGCCCTTGGTGCCGAAGACGATGTCGTCCCAGCTCGGCACGCTCGGGCGCCCCTTGCGCGACGGCGTCGGACGCATCGGCGGACGCTTGGCCCCGGACCGCTCGGATGCTGTGTTCTCTGGTGTCGCGCTGGCGTTGGGTGCCGGGTCGGCGTTGGATGCCGGGTCGTCAGCGGGTTCTGGGTCGTCCATCGGGTGCTCGGCCTCGGCTGGCGCGGCATCGGCGTCATCGACCGGCAGGTCGTGAACGATGAACTCCTCGACCTGCGCAGTCAGCTCATCCTCCGCAGGCACCTCGTCCTGCGCAGCCAGCTCGCCGTGCGCAGTCATCTCGTCGTGCGCCCCAACCCCGGGGCCATCCCCATCGGCGGGCACGGCGACAGGCGGTGGTGGCGGCGGCACGAACGTCGGGTCGAGGTGGAGGTCCTCCAGGGGGAGGGCGTCGCCGCGCAACGCATCGGCTCCCGGGGCGTGGGTCGCAGAGGAGCGTCGGCGCTTTCGACCTCGGGCGCTCTGCTCACGCATGGCCGCCATGAGGTCGATCGGGTCGTGCGGGCCGCGTGCGGGCCGCGTGGGCTCCCGAGGGGCGCGCTCGAGACCGCCGTCCGCGTCGATGTCGTACACGTCGAGGTCGCCCTCGAGGGCAACCCGGTGCGGGGTGGGGATCGCCCCGGGTGTGGCGTCCTCGCTGAGCCACCGGGCCTCGTCGTTGGTGGCCGTCACCGACCCACCGAGCGGTTCGTAACGCCAGGTCGCGGTGCGCTGGCGCCCTCCGGCACTGAAGGTCATGCTCAGCTGCCAGGTGCCCTCCTCGTCGCGCGCGGAGTCCCAGTCCACGGCATCCCGCTCGACTCCGCGGTCCTTGAGCCGGTCGGCGACCCGGTCGGCGAGCGTGAGCGGCCCGTTGCCCCGCGTCCCGACGGCGCACTGCTGGGCCTTGGTCGCGACGTACTCGCGCTCGGCGAGCACGGGGCCCTCGAAGCGTCGAACCTTCTCCAGGGTCCACCCGGCGCGGTCGGCGACCTCCTCCGCGGACAGCCCGCGGCGGATGAGCGCCTGCACGTCCCGCGGTCGCAGGCCACCCTCGATCTCGATCTGCAACTGGCCCAGCCGTGGCCGGTCCCGCCGGGCCGCCGCGCGCAGGGCCTCGTCGAGGGGCAGCCGGAAGCGCCCGCCGTCGGCGTTCGCCAGCAGCAGGTGTTGGCCGTCCTCGTGGACGCCGATGAGTCGAAGGTCCTGCATGTCGGGGCTCCCGGTGGTGCTCGTGGTCAGGACGACTGTGCCACTGCCCGACGGCCAGATGCCGCAGCCCACGCCGAGGCTCGCCGGATTGCCCGCTTACGCTTGTCGCATGCCTGACTCCGCGTCCCCACTCGCCCCGTACGACGCCGTCCTCCTCGTCTCCTTCGGCGGCCCCGAGGCCCCCGAGGAGGTCGTGCCCTTCCTGCGCCGCGTCACGGCCGGTCGCGACATCCCCGACTCCCGCCTCGAAGAGGTCGGTGAGCACTACTTCGCCCGCGGTGGGCGCAGCCCGATCAACGACCTCAACCGCGACCTGCTCGCGCGACTGCGGGCGGAACTGGATCGCCGCGAGATCTCGACCCCGCTGCTCTGGGGCAACCGCAACTCCGAGCCGTTCCTTGCCGGAGCCGTCCACGAGGCCCTCGACCAAGGGGCGTCCCGCGTCCTCACCCTGGTCACCAGTGCCTACTCGTGCTACTCCTCGTGCCGTCAGTACCGCGAGGACCTCGCGGCGGCGGTCGACGACGTCGGCCCGGCCGCCGACGGCCTCGTCATCGACAAGGTGCGCCCCTACTTCGGACACCCGGGGGTCGGGAGGGCGTGGCGCCGGGCCCTCGTCGAGGCGCTGTCGGCCCTGCCCGATCCGACGAGCGCGCGCATCCTCTACGTCACCCACTCCATCCCGACGGCGATGGACGACACGTCCGGCCCGGGCGACGGCGAGGGCAACCTCTACGTCGACCAGCACGTCCGGCTGGGCCGCCGCCTCACCGACGAGGTCAACGCCGACCTCGGCCTGGCCGTCGAGGGTGAGCTCGTCTTCTGCTCCCGCTCGGGTCGCCCCGGCCAGCCCTGGCTCGAGCCCGACGTCAACGACCGCATCGAGGAGCTCGCCGCGGAAGGTGGGGTCAGCGCGGTCGTCGTCGCACCGATCGGGTTCGTCTCCGACCACATGGAGGTCGTCCACGACCTCGACACCGAGGCGGCCGAGACCGCGCAGAAGGTCGGGATGCCGTTCGTCCGGGTCGCGACTCCGGGCACCGACGACCTGTTCGTCGAGGGCATGGTCGACCTGCTGCTCGAGCGCGCGGCGCAGGCCCGCGGCGAGGTCGTCCTGCCCGAGACGTGGGTGCCCGGCGACGTGCGCCCGTCGGTGTGCGACCCGGGCTGCTGCCCGAACCTGCGCGCCGTGAAGCCGGCCCTGTGCGGCAGCGACTGATGACCACGCACCCCGCCCCCACGGCATCCGACCTGCCCGTCGGCCTCGCCGCCGTCCTCGAGGAGATCGCCTGCACGGTCGCGCGCGCCGCCGGGCGACTCGTCGTCGACGAGCGGCCGGTCGACCTGGGCGTGTCGTCGAAGTCGAGCGCGACCGACCCCGTGACCGTCATGGACCAGCGCAGCCAGGAGCTCATCATCGAGCTGCTCGCCGCGGCCCGCCCCGACGATGCCGTGCTCGGTGAGGAGGAGGGTGCCTCGACCGGCACCAGCGGGCTGACCTGGGTGATCGACCCGATCGACGGCACCGTGAACTACCTCTACGGCATCCCGGCGTATGCCGTGTCCGTCGCCGTCGTCGTGGGGGACCCTGCCGTGGCCGGTGCCTGGCAGCCGGTGGCGGGCGCGGTGCTGAACCCTGAGTCGGGCGAGCTCTTCCATGCGCACCTCGGCGGGGGAGCGAGACTGACGACGGATGCCGGGACGCGCACCCTGCGCGCCACGGCCGCCACCGACGTCGCGCACGCCCTCGTCGGCACGGGGTTCGGCTACGCCGCCGACCTGCGCCGGCGACAGGCCGAACTGCTCGTCGACCTCCTGCCGCGGGTGCGCGACATCCGCCGCCACGGCGGGGCCGCCCTCGACCTGTGTGGTCTGGCCGCGGGACGTCTCGACGCCTACTACGAGAGCGCCCTCAACCCGTGGGACCGCGCCGCCGGGGAGCTCGTCGCCCGTGAGGCCGGGGCCGTGCTCGGCGGGCCGGTCGGTGACGTGCTCACGCGCGACCTCGTGTGGGGGGCCGCGCCCGGACTGGCTGCGCAGTTCGGTCCGCTCGTGCGCGACCTGGCGGCCCGGCACGTCGGTTCGCTGGACTGACGCCGGTTTTCTTCCTGCCCGCTGGGACGACATGGCTTTTGTGCCGTTCATGGTGCACAATCGCCGCGCACGGCGCAGCCCGGGCACAAAATCGGAACCAGATGCGTTCTGAGGGTCCCGGGACACGACGAAGGGTGGACGACAGGTAATGGCAACCGACTACGACGCACCGCGCAAGACCGACGACGAGCTGTCCGAGGACTCCATCGAGGAGTTGAAGAGCCGGCGCGTCGACAAGCGCGCCTCGAGTGTCGACGTCGACGAGACCGAGCAGGCCGAGGGCTTCGAACTGCCCGGTGCCGACCTGTCCGGCGAAGAGCTCTCGGTGCGGGTGCTGCCGCGCCAGGCCGATGAGTTCACCTGCTCGCGGTGCTTCCTCGTGCACCACCGCAGCCAGCTCGCGACCGACAAGGGTGGCGTGCTCGTGTGCCGGGAGTGCGCGGCCTGAGCACCGTCGCCGTTCGCCGGCTGCACCCGGACGCCCGCCTGCCGCTCTACGCCACGCAGGGGGATGCCGGTGCCGACCTCACGAGCGTCGCGCAGGTGACGTTGGCCCCGGGGGAGCGGGCGCTGGTGCCCACCGGCATCGCGCTGGCGCTCCCGCCGGGGACGGTCGGTCTGGTCCACCCGCGTTCGGGCCTCGCGGCCCGGCACGGCATCACCGTGGTCAACGCCCCCGGCACCATCGACTCGGGGTACCGCGGCGAGGTGCACGTCAACCTCGTGAACCTCGACCCGCGCGAGTCGTTCACGGTGCAGGTCGGTGACCGCATCGCCCAGCTCGTCGTGCAGCACTACGTCCAGGCGACCTTCGAGGTCGCGGATTCGCTTCCGGAGAGTGACCGGGGGGAGACTGGGCACGGGTCCACGGGCGGCTTCGGTTCGCACCAGCCCGCCTGACCCGCAGGACACCAGACCAGATTCGAGGACGACCCCCGTGAGCATCTTCAAGCGTTCCAAGAAGTCCGACCCCGCCGGTCCGGCCGAGGAGGTCGACGGCGTCGAGACGCTGGAGGGCCAGGACGACACCGACACCGACACCGACGGCACGGACGGTGGCGACGCCGCGGGCGATGTCGAGGTGACGCGCACGGCATCCGTGGTGCTCGACCGCAGCGAGGGCCCGTTCGACGCGAGCGAGGTCGACGGCCGTGGGGGTCGGGTCGACCTCGGCGCACTCTGGATGCAGGGCGTTCCCGGCATGGAGCTGCGCCTCGAGGTCGACCAGAACACCCAGCAGGTCAACGCCGCGATGGCCGTGATCCGCGACTCCACGCTCCAGCTGCAGGCGTTCGCGGCGCCGCGCTCGGGTGGGCTGTGGGACGAGATCCGCGCAGAACTCGTGACCGCGATCGAGACGCAGGGCGGCACCGCGGAGGAGCGGGTCGGCCCGCTCGGCACCGAGCTGCGCACGCGGATGCCGTCGCGCGGCGAGAACGGCCGCACGGTGTTCGCTCCCGCGACCTTCCTCGGGGTCGACGGGCCGCGCTGGTTTCTGCGCGGGGTGCTCGCCGGTCGCGCGGCGATCGACGACGAGGCGGCAGCCCCGCTGCTCGAGGTGCTGCGCGCGGCCGTCGTCGTGCGCGGCACCGAGCCGATGGCTCCGCGCGAGCTGCTGCCGCTGGCCCTGCCGCGCGAGGCCGAGCGCGCTGCCGAGGCTGCCGAGGCGGAGGCTGACGCCGCCGACGAGGCCGAGCGCACGTCGCTGGACCCCTTCACGCGAGGGCCTGAGATCACCGAGGTGCGGTGATGGGCCTGCGCGAGCTGCTGCACGACCTGGGCAAGACCTCGGTCGAGCACCAGGCCGACGCGCTGCGCAGCCAGTCCGAGACAGCGGGGGGTGATGACCTCACGGCCCTGGCTCCCCGGCATCCGGCCTGCGTGTGCGGCACCGTGCGCACCGTGACCCTGCCGCCGCGGCGCAGCGTGCCCGCCCTGGTCGCGGAGGTGTGGGACGGCAACGGCTCGGTCAACCTCGTGTGGATCGGTCGCCGCAGCATCGCCGGCATCGAGCCGGGCACGTTCCTGCGGGCGCGCGGCCGAGTGGCTGAGGTGCGCGGGGTGCCGACGATCTTCAACCCGGCCTACGAGATCGTGCCGACCGCGTGAGCGACGCTGTGACCCCCGCGACCCCGCAGACCGTCGAGGCGCTGATCCGGCACCGGCTGTCCACCGCCCTCGGGGGGTGGCGCGGGTCGATCGAGACGGCGCTGCCGACCGTGGTCTTCGTCGCCCTGTGGACGTGGCGCCAGGACATCCGGCTCGCTGCCGGGGCGGCCATGGGCATCGCCCTGGTGCTCGCCGTGGTTCGGCTCGCGCAGAAGTCGTCGCTGACCCACGTGCTCGGCGCCGTCTTCGCGACCGGCATCGCCGCGTTCTTCGCCCTGCGCTCGGGGCGCGCCGAAGCGGCCTTCCTGCCCGGCATCCTCACCAATGCCGCCTACCTCGTCGGCACGGTGTTCTCGATCCTGGCCCGCTGGCCGGCAGTCGGGTTCCTCGTCGGCGCCGGCGACCCGCGTGCTGCCGAGGACCCGTTCGGGTGGCGCAAGGACCGCGGCATGGTGGCAGTGTGCTCACGCCTGACGTGGGTGCTCGTCGGGGTCTACGCGATCCGGCTGCTCATCATGGTGCCGCTCTACCTCGCCGCCGAGGTGGCCTGGCTCGGCGTCGCGAAGATCGCCCTCGGCTGGCCGCTGTGGGTGGCCTCCATCGCCGTCATGGGCTGGATGCTGGTGGCTGGCCACACCCCGCTGGAGCCTGACTCCGACACGAGCCCGGAGGCCGAGCCAGCCGACACCGCCTGAGTCGAGTGAGCGCAACACGCCGTGTGCGCTCGACCGACAGCACCGTGGTGCGCTCACTCGTTCGCGTGTGAGCGATCGCGACCCGTACCCCGGGCGGCCACGAGCAGGCCGATTGACACCAGAACCAGCCCCGGGGGGTAGGGCGGCAGGAGGAACACCACAGCGCCGAGGCCGATGAGGGCTGCGCCAGCACGTCCGAGGGTCCCCGAGCGGCGGCCGAAGATCGCCAGCGCGGCGAACGCCACCAGCCCCAGGACCGACTTCGGGACGAACAGGGCACTCACCCCTGCGGAGCTGCCGATGTCGTCGAAGACCGGGTCCGTGGTCGTCGACGCGATACCGACGATCGCGGTCGCGTCGAACCACGTCAACGCGAGGGTGAACGCGAGCGCAGCGCCGACCATCGCAACGACCCAGCGCTGAACTCCCACCAGGAACGCGGGCAGGCACCAGATGAGCACGGCCAGCCCAACCGTGGCGATGGCGCTCCCCACGATGCCGACGGGCAGCAGGAAGGACTCCCGTGCACTGAGGTCACCTCCCGCGGCAACCGTCGAGATGAAAGCGAGGCTGCCCAAGAGCGTGGCCGTGGCCCCGATCCGAACGGCGGTGGTCGGGGATGAGGTGGGGGCGGACGATGTGGTGGTTGGGGACGTCGCGGCGGTGGTCACGGCACTGCCCTTCCTGCTCGTGAAATCTGTCAGCACCGACGGTGTCGTGATCTCGGCACGGTGGGTACCGGCAGGTGGGACAGCGACCCTTCCCCCACATGGGGGATGCCGTGGCGCCGGGCCGGCTCTATCGTCGGCACATGGTGAGGCGCCTCATGGAGCGGTGGCGCGCCGAGGACTGGCGCGTCGAGCTCGCCATCGCCGTGATCGTCGCCGTGGTGAGCGCCACGGGCGCGTGGGTGGGTGACCCGGCGGACAGCGGTCGTACGGGCGCCTTTCCTGCCACCGTCGCGCTGTGCGCCGGTCTCGTCCTCGTGGCGCGGCGCGTCACCCCGATGGCGGTTCTTGGCGTCGTGCTCGTGCTTCTCGTGCTGGCTTCGGTCGACGGTCACCAGCTGGGTACGACACCGGTGGCCCTGCTCTTCGCGAGCCACGCCGCGGGGCGGTGGGCTCCCGGAGCCCGGGGCGTGATCGCTCTCGCGGCGATCTGGGTCGTCTTCGCCGGACTGGCGCTGTGGGGTGACCCGTACTTCCGGAGCCCGATCGCGGTCCTGGCCCCCGTCATCTATGGCCTGCCGTTCGTGGTCGGCCGCTACGTCGCTGCCCGAACGGAACGGACCGAACGGGAGTGGCACGAGGCGCGCGACGCCGAACGCGCCCAGATCGCGCGGGAGCTGCACGACATCGTCACCCACGCGTTGACGGGAATCACCGTCCAGGCTGGGACGGCACGACACCTGCGGCTGGGGGGTGGGGCAGCGATCGAGACGTTCGCCCAGATCGAGACCCAGGGCAGGCAGGCGCTCGGAGACCTGCGCCGCATGCTCGACCTCCTGCGTGAGGACCACCCCGGTGAAAACCGGCCGACCCCCGGCATCGGCGACCTGCGTCAGCTCGTCGACGCCCACCGCAGTGCTCACGGGCCCGTCACCTTGACGCTCGATGATGGTTGGCAGGAGATAGGGGCCAGCGCCGGTCTGGCGACCTTCCGCCTCGTTCAGGAGGCGCTCACCAACGTGGCCCGACATGCTCGCGGCGCTCCGGCGCTGGTGGTGGTTGCGTGCGGCGCTCGCGACGTCCGGGTCAGTGTCGAGGACACGGGCCCCGGTCCGACTCCCGAGCGGCCGGACTCCTACGGGCTCGTGGGGATGCGCGAGCGTGTCGAGCTGTTCGGCGGCACCTTCGAGGCCGGGCCACGACCGGAGGGTGGCTTCGCCGTCCGCGCCCTGATCCCGTGCGGCCGATGACACCACCCCCCGAGCAGATTCCACCGATTCGGGTCGTCGTCGTGGATGATCAGGACCTCGTGCGTGCCGGGTTCGTCGCGCTGCTCGAGGCGGAGCCGGGCATCTCCGTGGTGGGCCAGGCGAGCAGGGGAGACGACGCGCTGCGGGTGGTCCGTCGCACGGTTCCCGACGTGGTGCTGATGGACGTGCGGATGCCGGGGCTGGACGGGATCGAGGCTGTCCGCCGCATCCGTGCCGAGGCTGCGCTGGAGCGGGTCCGGGTCCTCGTGCTGACCACGTTCGGGCTCGATGAGTACGTGTACGGGGCGCTGCGGGCGGGTGCTCGTGGGTTCCTGGTCAAGGACACCGCGCCGGAACAGCTCATCGCGGCAGTCCACCAGGTCGCCGGTGGTGCCGTCGTCCTGGGCGAGGGTGTCGTGGACCGTGTGGTCGCCGAGATGCTGCGCACGACACCTGCGGTGAGCCGGCCCTTGCCGGTGCTGACACCGCGGGAAAGAGATGTCCTCCGCCTGCTCACCGAGGGGCTGACCAACCGCCAGATCGCCAGTCGCCTCCGGATCGGGGAGGCGACGGTGAAAACCTACGTGAGCAGGTTGCTGCTCGCCTTCGAGGTGGAGTCGCGCGTCCTGCTCGCAGTGCGGGCGATCGAGTCGGGCGTGCTCGGCCCACCCCGCTCAGCCCGGGCAGAGCCCTGCTGGCGCTGACCTCGAGTCCAGCGGTCAGCGCTCGTCGTCGGGGTCCTCGGAGTCGCGCTTGTGCCGCTGGCCGGGGCTGAGCAGGGTCTCGAGCTCGGCCTCGACGTCCGGCGTGGTGAGGAAGAGCAGCTCATCGAGCGGCTCAAGCGCGTCGTCGCGGGTGGGGGCGATCGGGTGGCCCTCGCGGATGATGCCGGTGAGCACGGTGTTGCCCGGCAGCGGCACGTCCCCGACGCGCGAGCCGGCGTAGGGGCTGCCCACGGGCAGGGTCATCTCGACCATCATCGCCTTGCCCTGCTGGAACTCGAAGATCCGCACGAGGTCACCGACGCTCACGGCCTCCTCGACCAGGGCGGTCATGATCCGCGGGGTCGAGACCGCGACGTCGACGCCCCAGGCCTCGTCGAACATCCACTCGTTCTTGGGGTTGTTCACCCGGGCCACCGTGCGCGGCACGCCGAACTCCGTCTTGGCGAGCAGGGACAGCACGAGGTTGACCTTGTCGTCACCCGTGGCGGCCACGACGACCTCGCAGTCGGCCAGGCCCGCCTCGCTGAGTGCCTCGATCTCGCAGGCGTCGGCCTGCAGCCAGCTGGCGTCGGGCACCTTGGCCACCCGCTCGCCGTCGGCGTCACGGTCGATGAGGAGCACGTGGTGCTCGTTGCGCAGCAGCTCGCGGGCGATCGAACGCCCGACGCTGCCGGCTCCGGCGATGACGACGCGCATGGGTGACGGGCCTTTCGGTCAGTGGGCCGGGGGAGCGGCGTCGAGCACCCGCTCCGCGGTGGCGAGGTCCTCACGCAGCAGCGCGAGGTGGAGGAGGTCGCCCTCCTGGTACACCGTGTCCGGTCCGGGCAGCAGGCCGTCGCCGAGCCGGGTCAGGTAGGCGGTGCGCCCACCCGTCGCGCCCTCGATCTCGCTGATCCGTCGGCCGATCCACCCGTCGGAGATCGGCATCTCGGCGATGACGACCTTTCCTGACGGATCGGTGAACTCGGGGACGTGGCCCTGCGGCAGCAGGCGGCGGACCATCTGGTCGCTCGTCCACTTGACGGTGGCCACGGTGGGGATGCCGAGGCGCTGGTAGATCTCGGCGCGACCGGGGTCGTAGATGCGGGCGACGACGTGCTCGACGCCGTACTTCTCGCGGGCCACCCGGGCGGCGAGGATGTTGGAGTTGTCACCGCTGGAGACGGCGGCGAAGGCGTAGGCGTTCTCGATGCCGGCCGCGCGCAGGGTGTCACGGTCGAAGCCGACTCCGGTGATCGTGCGGCCCTCGAAGGTCGTGCCCAACCGGCGGAACGACGACTCGTCCTGGTCGATGACGGCGACCTCGTGGCCGGCCCGCTCGATGGCTCTGGCCAGGGAGGCCCCGACGCGGCCGCAGCCCATGATGACGAAGTGCACGGAGTCGACGCTACACCGAGGCTCGACGTGCGGTGAGAGCGTCCCGCAACGGGTTCCCGGGGAGGCGGGCACCCGGCATACAGTGTGTGACGTGCCAAATTCTGGGCGCGTGGTCAAGCGCGTCATCCTCGGTCGCGCGATGCGCAGCGACAACCTCGGTGAGACGCTCCTTCCCAAGCGGCTCGCCCTGCCCGTCTTCGCCAGTGACGCTCTGTCGTCGGTGGCGTACGCCCCTGACGAGATCTTCCTGACGCTCGGCCTGGCCGGCGGCGCGCTCGCGCTCACCCACTCGTGGGAGATCGCCCTGGCGGTCGTCGTCGTCATGGCCGTGGTCATCGCGAGCTACCGGCAGAACGTGCGCGCCTACCCCTCGGGCGGCGGCGACTACGAGGTGGCCAGTGTCAACCTCGGGCCCAAGGCCGGGCTCGGGGTCGGCAGCGCCCTGCTCGTCGACTACGTGCTGACGGTGGCCGTCTCGATCTCCTCCGGCGTCCAGAACGCCGCGGCAGCATTCGGGTTCGTGCGCGGGCACGAAGTTCTCGTTGCCATCCTCCTCATCGCGGCCCTGACCGCGATGAACCTGCGGGGGGTCCGCGAGTCGGGCACGGCGTTCGCGATCCCGACCTACCTGTTCATGGCGACCGTGCTCGGCATGGCGCTCATCGGGGTGGTCCGCAAGATGACCGGCAGCCTGCCCCAGGCCGAGAGTGCCGGGCTCGAGCTGCTGCCTGATCCCAGCCACGATGCCATCACCGGGTTGGCCCTGGCCTTCCTTTTCCTGCGCGCGTTCTCCTCTGGGTGCGCCGCCCTCACCGGGGTCGAGGCGATCAGCAACGGGGTGCCGGCGTTCCGCAAGCCCAAGAGCCAGAACGCGGCGACGACGCTGCTGCTCATGGGCATGATCTCGGTGACGATGATGCTCTCGATGGTCGCACTCGCGACGTGGACCGGGGTGAAGTACGCCGAGGACCCGGCCGTCCAGCTCGCTCGCGACGGGGTGCTCGTCGGTGAGGACTACGAGCAGCACACCGTGATGGTGCAGGTGGCCCAGTCGGTCTTCTCCGGCTTCCACGCCGGGGTGGTGCTCGTCTCGATCGTCACCGGGTTGATCCTCGTACTGGCCGCGAACACCGCGTTCAACGGCTTCCCGGTGCTGGGCTCGATCCTCGCCCGCGACGGCTTCCTGCCTCGCCAGCTGCACACCCGGGGCGACCGGCTCGCGTTCTCCAACGGCATCATCATCCTGGCCGCCGCCGCGGCGCTGCTCGTCGCCATCTACGACGCCAAGGTCACCGCCCTCATCCAGCTCTACATCGTCGGGGTGTTCGTGTCGTTCACCCTGTCGCAGATCGGGATGGTGCGGCACTGGACCCGCCACCTGCGTCTGGAGCGCGACGCGGCCGAGCGCGGTCGGATGCTGCGCAGCCGGGTCATCAACGGGGTCGGCGCTGCGATGTCGGGCACGGTGCTGCTCGTCGTGCTCGCGACGAAGTTCGTGCACGGAGCGGGCTACGCCATCGCCGCGATGGCCGTCCTCTACCTGCTGATGACCCGCATCCGGCGCCACTACGACCACGTGCGCGACGAGTTGACCGTGCGCGAAGACGACACCAAGGCGCAGATGCTGCCGTCGCGGGTGCACGCCATCGTGCTCGTCTCCAAGATCCACAAGCCGACCCTGCGGGCCGTCGCCTACGCCCGGGCGACCCGCCCGACGATCCTCGAGGCACTGACCGTCGACGTCGACCCCGACGAGACCAAGGCGCTGCAGGCCGAGTGGGTGCGCCGCGACATCCCGGTGCCGCTCAAGGCCCTCGACAGCCCGTTCCGCGAGATCACCCGCCCCGTGGTCGACTACGTGAAGTCGATCCGCTCGGGCAACCCGCGCGACCTCGTCGTCGTGTACATCCCGCAGTACGTCGTCGGCCACTGGTGGGAGCAGATCCTGCACAACCAGAGCGCCCTGCGCCTGCGCTCGCGCCTGCTGTTCACCCCGGGCGTCATGGTGTCGTCGGTGCCGTGGCAGCTGGCGTCGTCGGAGGGCATGGAGGAGCGCCTCGACGGCCCGGTCGCGGGCGACGTGCGCCGAGGCGAGGGCTGATGGGAAGCCACGGCGCCACGCACGCGAGCAGCCTCGCCGTCGGGGACGAGGTCGAGGTCGACGTCACGACGATCGCCCACGGCGGCCACTGCATCGCCCGCCACGAGGGGCAGGTGCTGTTCGTGCGGCACGCCCTGCCCGGGGAGCGGGTGCTCGCCCGGGTGACCGAGACGGGTGCCGGGGAGCGTTTCGTGCGGGCGGATGCCGTCGCGGTGCTCTCGGCGTCACCGGACCGGGTCACGCCGCCGTGCCCGTGGTCGGGGCCGGGCCGCTGCGGTGGGTGCGACCTCCAGCACGTGTCGCTCCCGCGGCAGCGCCAGCTCAAGGCTGACGTGGTGCGCGAGCAGTTCTCCCGATTGGCCCGCCTCGACGTCGACGTCACGGTCGAGCCGGTGCCCGGCGACGACGGTGGCCTCGACTGGCGCACCCGCGTCGAGTTCGCGGTCGGTGACGACGGCCGTGCCGGGCTGCGCCGACACCGCTCGCACGAGGTCGTCGCCGTCGACCACTGCCGCATCGCCGCACCGGGAATTGATCGCCTGCGGGTCACCTCGCGGTCGTGGCCGGGCGCGGACGCCGTGGATGCCGTCGCGCCCTCGGTCGGGGAGCCGGTCGCCGTGACTGTGCCCGGCGACGAGGTCCCGCTCGTGCGCGAGAGGGTCGTGGTCGGTGCCAGTGGCGAGCGTGAGTTCACCCTCTCCGCTCGTGGCTTCTGGCAGGTGCACCCCGGGGCGGCGCAGACTTTCGTGGATGCCGTGCTCGAGGCGGCTGCTCCCCGCGCGGGGGAGCGGGCCCTCGATCTCTACGCGGGTGTCGGGCTCTTCGCCTCCGCACTGGCCCAGGCGGTCGGCCCGACCGGGCAGGTCATCGCCATCGAGTCCGATGCGGTGGCCTGTGGTCACGCCCGCGACAACCTCGCCGACCATGCGCAGGTCGCGGTGCTCGCCGCCCGGGTCGACGACGCGTTCGGGGTGGCTCGTCCGTCGCGGCGCGGCAGTTCCTCGCAGCGGGGGTCGCGCCCACGCAAGCCGTCGCGCTCGACCCTCGTCCCGGCATCCGCCGACGTCGTCGTCCTCGACCCGCCGCGAACGGGCGCTGGCAAGGGTGTCTGCGCGGAGATCGCCGCGATGGCCCCGCGTGCGGTGGTCTACGTCGCGTGCGACCCGGCTGCGCTGGCGCGCGACACCGCCTACCTCGCCGACCTCGGCTACCGCCTCGACATGCTGCGCGCGTTCGACGCCTTCCCGATGACGCACCACGTCGAGTGCGTCGCCCGGTTCACCCGCACGGGCTGACGTCACCGCTGATTGCCGGGACGAGGGGGCACGCGTTGATGATGGGGTGGTCCGCACTCGACGCGGCGACGAGGACGTTCTGGCGCACCGCGGGGCGCTCTGTTGACCTGTCAGGGGAGCACGTGTGGCTCGACGCCCCGATTTCCGACCGCGAACGCGTGGAGGACGCGTGGCTGGTCGACGCAGGCATTCGGGCCGGCGGTGGGCTCCGGCGCGACGACCGAGCCCGGTTCTGCACCGGGCCACCACGGAGCTCGGGTGCCGATCCACGAGCGGTTCGTCCTCTACAGAGACGGCGACGTGGTGCGCACCGACCACCACCTGTGGTTGGGCCACGCTCTCGTCGTCCGACTGCACTACCGGATGGAACGCCTGACCAATGTTTCGTGAACCATACCGATCGCGGTATGGTTCACGAAATGAGGTGGCTGATGGAGATCGACGTCAAGGAAGCGTCGCGCCGTCTGGGTCTCAACGATTCCCGTGTCCGGCAACTGCTCCGGGCGGGTGATCTGCGCGGTCGCCGCCTGGGTGGCTCCTGGCTCGTTGATGGAGAGGATGTCGCGCGGCTCCAAGGGCGTGTTCGCCTCCCCGGCCGACCGCTGGCGCCCAAGCGGGCGTGGGCGGTCCTCGACCTCCTCGATGGTGGAAGGGCAGCGTGGCTTTCGGACTCCGCTCGCTCACAGGTGCGTCGGCATCTCGCTGACCTGGTTGATCCTGGCCCCGACGAGTGGATGGCAGCCCTGCGGCGGCGCAGTCGCGTGCTCGACGTCGTGGCCCATCCGGCGGCAATCGAACGACTGCGTCTCGTCGACGGCGTTCACCCGGCCGGGCCGAGCGCCGCGCTCGGGCGTGGTTTTGACCTCGTTGCGATGGGAGAGTCGATGGCTGAGTTCTATGTCGCCGAGGCGCACTGGCCGGACCTGTACCGGGCGCTGGCGCTGAGCGAGGGGCGAGAACCCAATCTCAGGGTCCACCTTCCGCGCGAGGTCTGGCCGTTCGCTGACGAGGACAACCGGGGGCGGGTCGGTGTGGGTGACGCCGTTCTGGCGGCAGGACTGCTCGAGTCGGCAGAACCGCGCGCCGTCGCCGCGGGAGCCGACCGACTGGGTGACCTGCTGGCCAGGTGGCATGACAGGCGCGCGCGCGGATGACCACGGTGATCGACCTGCCCCCATTGCCCCCGCCGATCGACGAGTTGTGGCACACGCTTCTGGACCTCGCGGAACACGTGGACGTGCCGTGGGCGCTCATCGGCGGGCAGATGGTGCTGCTGCATGCGATCGAGCACGGACAGGTCCCACCGCAGGTCAGTCAGGACGGTGACGTGATCGCGGACGTTCGCGCCGTGCCGGGAGCATTGGCACCGGCGGAACTCAGGCGCTCGGCCGGACCGAGCTCATCACCGTGGCGCACGAAGGACGAACGGGTCGCATTCCCCGGCCAACGCTGCTGGCTGCCATCGTCGGCAAGGCGGTGGCGACGACGCTTTCGGGCCCTGCCCGTCACTACCGTGACCTCGCGCTGCTGTGTGCGCTCGTCGTGGACCCGTTCGAGTTGGTCGACCAGATGACGCGCAAGGACCGGCAGCGGCTGCGCCTGGCAAGCAGGCTCCTTGACAACGCGCACCCCGCATGGCTCTTGCTCCCCGCCGCGATCAGGAGCAGAGGCCGGATCACCTACGGCGTCCTGCACGGCTGAGCCGCCCTGATGCCACGTGGGTCGAAGGCACGGCGTGATCGAGCTGCGCGGGGGGACCGTGAGATCCGCGGCCCGAAGTCGTGTGCGCGGGGCCCTCGCGGGCCGGCACGCCGCGGCATAGGCTCGACGCGACCGACCCGGTGTGGTTAGATATCTTGACATCAAGATAAATCACGGGAATCGCGCGACGACGCACGACCTGAAGGGAGCCCCGGTGGCCAGCACGAACAGCTTCGACGCCCACGGCACACTCGAGGTGGGTGAGCAGTCCTACGAGATCTACCGCCTCGCAGCGGTCGAGGGGAGCGAGTCGCTCCCGTACAGCCTCAAGGTGCTGCTCGAGAACCTCCTGCGCACCGAGGACGGCGCCAACATCACCGCCGAGCACATCCGTGCCCTCGGCAGCTGGGACGAGAACGCCGAGCCCGACACCGAGATCCAGTTCACGCCGGCCCGCGTGATCATGCAGGACTTCACCGGTGTGCCCTGCGTCGTCGACCTCGCGACCATGCGCGAGGCCGTCGCCGACCTCGGCGGCGACCCGAGCAAGATCAACCCGCTCGCCCCGGCCGAGCTCGTCATCGACCACTCCGTGCAGATCGACGTCTTCGGCCGGTCCGACGCGTTCGAGCGCAACGTCGAGTTCGAGTACGGGCGCAACAAGGAGCGTTACCAGTTCCTGCGCTGGGGCCAGACGGCCTTCGACGACTTCAAGGTTGTGCCCCCGGGCACAGGCATCGTCCACCAGGTCAACATCGAGCGCCTCGCTCGCGTCACCATGGTCCGCGACGGCGTCGCCTACCCCGACACCTGCGTCGGCACCGACAGCCACACGACGATGGTCAACGGCCTCGGCGTGCTCGGCTGGGGTGTCGGCGGCATCGAGGCCGAGGCGGCCATGCTCGGCCAGCCCGTGTCGATGCTCATCCCGCGCGTCGTCGGCTTCAAGCTCACCGGCGCCGCGCGCGCCGGCGTCACCGCCACCGACGTTGTCCTCACGATCACCGAGAAGCTGCGCCAGCACGGTGTCGTCGGCAAGTTCGTCGAGTTCTACGGTGAGGGCGTCGCCGCCCTGCCGCTCGCCAACCGCGCGACGATCGGCAACATGAGCCCCGAGTTCGGCTCGACCTGTGCCATCTTCCCCATCGACGACATCACCTTGGACTACCTGCGCCTCACCGGCCGTGACGAGGAGCAGGTCGCTCTCGTCGAGGCCTACGCCAAGGAGCAGGGCATGTGGCTCGACCCGGCCAACGAGCCGCGGTTCTCCGAGAAGCTCGAGCTCGACCTGTCGACGGTGGTTCCCTCCATCGCCGGCCCGAAGCGCCCGCAGGACCGCATCGCGCTCAGCGAGTCCAAGCAGCAGTTCGCGCTCGACGTGAAGAACTACGGCGTCGACGGTGAGCTGCGCTCGGTGCCGGTCCAGGCCGGCGGTGAGGACACCGGGCGCGGTGGCACCTCGTCGTTCGATCTCAAGGACGGTGCCGTCGTCATCGCCTCGATCACCTCGTGCACCAACACCTCGAACCCGTCGGTGATGATGGCCGCGGCGCTGCTCGCGAAGAACGCCGTCGAGCGCGGACTGACCGTCAAGCCCTGGGTCAAGACCTCCATGGCCCCCGGCAGCAAGGTCGTCACCGGCTACTACGAGGCCGCGGGCCTGTGGCCCTACCTCGACAAGCTCGGCTTCAACCTCGTCGGGTACGGCTGCGCCACGTGCATCGGCAACTCCGGCCCGCTGCCGGCCTACGTGTCGTCGGCGATCCAGGCCGAGGACCTGTCGGTGGCTGCGGTGCTCTCGGGCAACCGCAACTTCGAGGGCCGCATCAACCCCGACGTGAAGATGAACTACCTCGCGTCGCCGCCGCTGTGCATCGCCTACGCGCTGGCCGGGACGATGGACTTCGACTTCGACACCGACCCGCTCGGTCAGGACGAGGCCGGCAACGACGTCTTCCTCGCCGACATCTGGCCCGCTCCGCAGGAGGTCGAGTCCGTCATCGCGTCGTCGATCACCCGCGACCTGTTCACGGCCGACTACGCCGACGTCTTCGCCGGTGACGAGCGCTGGCAGTCGCTGCCGACCCCCGAGGGTGACACCTTCGCGTGGGACCCGGCCTCGACCTACGTGCGCAAGCCCACGTACTTCGACGGCATGCAGATGGACCCGGCACCGGTCACCGACATCACCGGTGCCCGCGTGCTCGCCAAGCTCGGCGACTCGGTCACGACCGACCACATCAGCCCGGCCGGTTCCATCAAGGCCGACAGCCCGGCAGGCAAGTACCTGGCTGACAAGGGGGTCGACCGCAAGGACTTCAACTCCTACGGCTCGCGTCGCGGCAACCACGAGGTGATGATCCGCGGGACCTTCGCGAACATCCGCCTGAAGAACCTGCTCCTCGACGGCGTCGAGGGCGGCTTCACCCGCAACTTCCTCGCGGGCGGCGAGCAGACGACGATCTACGACGCGTCCGCCGCCTACCAGGCGGCCGGCATCCCGCTCGTCGTCCTCGCCGGCAAGGAGTACGGCTCGGGGTCCTCGCGCGACTGGGCGGCCAAGGGCACGGCCCTGCTCGGGGTCAAGGCGGTCATCGCCGAGTCCTACGAGCGCATCCACCGCTCCAACCTCATCGGCATGGGCGTGCTGCCCCTTCAGTACGCCAAGGGCAGCAACGCCGAGTCGCTGGGCCTGACGGGCACCGAGACCTTCTCGGTCTCGGGGGTCACCGCCCTCAACGACGGCGGGATCCCGCGCACGCTCACAGTCACCGTGACCCGCGAGGACGGCTCGCAGACCAGCTTCGACGCGGTCCTGCGCATCGACACCCCGGGTGAGGCCGACTACTACCGCAACGGCGGCATCCTCCAGTACGTCCTGCGCTCACTCGTCTGATCGCAGCCTGCTTCAGGCCGGACCACCCGTGGCCGCACCCTTCATCGGGTGCGGCCACGGGTGGTTGTGGGGGACCGCGGATGCCGGGAGGGCCCGGCGCGCCGTGTGGACTACGACTCGGTGCGCACCGGCGCGTACTCCAGGGCCAGCACGCCGGTGGGCAGGGCCGTGGAGCGCAGCAACGTCATCGGCACCATCGGCGCACCCTCGGTGAACAGCCGATCACCCGACCGGGCGGCGATCGGGTGCACCAGCAGGTGCAGCTCGTCGAGCTCACCCGCGTCGAGCAGCGCCCGCACGACCGGCAGCGACCCGGGGATGAGGACCTTGCCCACACCCTCGGCACGAAGCGCCTGCGCAGCAGCCACCGGGTCAGTGGCGCGCTCGACGTTGCGCCAGCCCAGATCCTGCTCGCCGGAGGTGATGACGACCTTGCGGGTGTCGCCGATGAGCGCGCCGAACTCGGCGTCGTCACCGCCGGCGGCCTCACGCTCGGGCCAGGCGCCGGCGAAGGACTCGTAGGTGCCCCGGCCCAGCAGCAGCACGTCGACGCCCTCGTAGTCGGCCGAGACGCATTCGCCCATCGCCTCGTCGAAGTACGGCCCGTGCCAGGCGAAGTCGATCTCGGCGACGCCGTCGAGGGTGATGAACAGGGTGGAGATGATCGTGGTCAAGGAGGAGCCTTTCGCCGCTTCTCGGGTGCAATCTCGGTAGCCTGCCTGAACGGTGCGACTCAACACGAACGATGTTCAGGCCAGGAGGATCGAATGATCGACGTGCTCTGGGGGCTCGGCGGAATGGTCGTGCTGCTCGGGCTCGCCGTCGCGATCTCGGAAAACCGTAAGGCAATTCGGCTGCGCACGGTGGGTGCGGCGCTCGCCCTTCAGGTGGCCTTCGCGGTCATCGTCCTCTACGTTCCCGCCGGACGAGCCGTCCTCGACGCCGTCACCCGCGGGGTGCAGGCCGTCATCGACTCCTCGCGGTCGGGCATCAGCTTCCTCTTCGGTCCGCTCATCCCGGCCGAGGGCGAGGGCCTGGTCTTTGCCCTCCAGGTGCTGCCGGTGATCATCTTCTTCGCCGCGCTGACGTCGGTGCTCTACCACTGGCGCATCCTGCAGAAGGTCGTCGGCTGGCTCGGCACCGGCCTGCGCTGGGTACTCGGCACCTCGCGCGCCGAGTCGGTGAACGCGGCCACCAACATCTTCCTCGGCCAGACCGAGTCGCCCCTGGTCATCCGCCCGTTCATCGCCCGGGTCTCCCGCTCCAGCCTGTTCGCCATCATGGTCGGCGGCCTCGCCACCGTGGCCGGTTCGGTGCTCGTCGGCTACGCCCTGCTCGGCGCCGACCTCGACTCGCTCATCGCGGCCGCCTTCATGGCAGCCCCCGGTGCCCTGCTCATGGCCAAGGTCGTCGTCCCCGAGAGCGAGGCCGTCGACGCCGACGGGGTTCCCGTCGCCAGCACCGACCCCGCCGACACGGAGGCGCTCGAGGAGGCCGAGGCCGAGGCGATGGAGGAGGTGCGGCACGTCAACGTCATCGACGCCGCCGCCGCCGGGGCTGCTGACGGCCTCAAGCTGGCCGCGAACATCGGCGCCATGCTGCTGGCGTTCATCTCGCTCATCGCCCTGATCAACCTCATCCTCGGCACCGTCGCCGGGTGGTTCGGGGTCGAGTCGCTGACCTTCGAGCAGATCCTCGGGTGGATCTTCGCGCCGATCATGTTCGTCATCGGCGTGCCGTGGGACGAGGCCGTGCGCGCGGGCAGCTTCGTCGGTCAGAAGACCGTCGTCAACGAGTTCGTCGCGTTCTCGAACTTCGGCCCGGTGGCAGACGAGTTCACCGAGAAGACCCAGGCGATCATCACCTTCGCCCTCACCGGGTTCGCCAACCTCGGCTCGCTCGCGATCCTCCTCGGCGGGCTCGGCGGTCTCGCGCCGAACCGCCGCCCCGAGATCGCCCAGATGGGCCTGCGGTGCGTGGCTGCGGCGACGCTGGCCAACCTCATGAGTGCCGCCATCGCCGGCATCCTCATCGGCTGAGAGGCTGTTAGCCCCAGTGCGGGCTGAGGCGAACGACGTCTCCGACGACGACGACCGCCGGGTTCTCGACACCGACGGATGCCGCGCGCTCGGCGATGTCGCGCAGGGTCCCGATCGTGACCCGCTGGTCGAGGGAGAAGCCGCGCTCGACGATGGCGACGGGGCAGGATGCCGGGCGGCCGGCATCCATGAGCGCCGTCGCGGAGCGGGCGAGGCGACCGACGCCCATGAGCAGGACGACGGTGTGGTCGGTGCCGCCCGGGACGTCGGGCAGCTCGTCGTGGCCCGTGACGACGGTGAACCCGCGCGCCACGCCCCGGTGCGTCACGGGGATGCCGGCGGCCGCGGGCACCGCCACGGCGCTGCTCACCCCGGGCACGACCTCGACGCGGATGCCGTGGGCCTGGCACGCGAGGCGTTCCTCGCCGCCGCGGCCGAGGACGTAGGGGTCGCCGCCCTTGAGGCGCACCACGGATCGCCCGGCCAGCGCCAGGTCGACGAGCAGGTCGTTGATCCGCTCCTGGGGCAGGGCGTGGCGCCCGGGGGACTTGCCGACGTCGATGACCTGCACGTCGACGGGCAGGGCGTTGACCACGGCACGTGGTGCCAGGCGGTCGAGCACGACGACGTCGGCGCTCGCGAGCAGTTCCCGACCACGGACGGTCAACAGCCCGTCGTCGCCCGGGCCCCCACCGACCAGGGCCACCCAGCCGGGGCCGTCGCGGCGGGTGCGTCGCCGGGTGTCGACGTGACCGCCGGCCAGGAGGGCGCCCACCGAGCCGGCCACACCGCGGGCCAGGGCAGCGTCGTTCCCGGCGTGCACGGCCACGTCGACCGTGCCGTCAGGGGTCGAGACGCGCGTCGTCGCCGGAAGCACCGCGGTCGCGTCGAGGCACCAGAGGCGAGCCGCGACGGCATCCGCCCGCACGGCCTCGTCGATGGCGGCATCACCCGAGGCCGCCAGGGCCAGCCAGGCACCGTCGAGGTCGATCGGGCCGGTGTAGTCGTGCTCGCTCCAGGTGATCTCGCCGGTCGCGGCGAGGGCGGCGGCGTCCTCAGACACCCAGGGGGAGATGATGTGCACCGCGGCCCGCGCGTTCACCAGGGCCAGGATGCCGGGCAGCGCCGCCGGGCCCCCGCCGACGACGACGACGCGGCGGTCGGTGAGGTCGAGCCCGATGGGGAGCGTCACGGTGACGTCGGATCGGACGTGGGGTGCTCTCCGGGAGCGAGGGCGTCAGCCATCGCCGCGGCCAGGGTGCGGCCGTCGTCGGGATCGATGAGCAGGAAGGCGCCACCACGGCGTGAGGTGGAGTACTCCTCGACGGGCAGGGGAGCGGCGAAGCGCACCGTCACCCGGCCGATGTCGTTGAGGGCCAGTTCCCCGGCCGGGGCCAGGCGCAGCGAGTCGAGGTCGAGGCGGCCGTCGATCGAGCGCACCATGGCGAGCACCGTGCGGGACCCGTGCTTGACGAGCAGGCGGGCGCCGGGACGCAGTGGCTCGTCGCCGAGCCAGCAGGCGAGCGCGGTGACCTCCTGGCGCAGCTCGACCGGGTCCGCCGCTGAGGCGATGAGGTCACCGCGGCTGACGTCGACGTCGTCGGTGAGCCGGATCGTCACCGACTGCGGGGCTACCGCGACCTCGAGCGACTGCTCACCGAGGTCGATGCCGGCCACCGTGGACCGCAGCCCTGACGGGTGGACCACGACCTCGTCGCCGACCTGTACCGAACCCGAGGCGAGCTGCCCCGCGTAGCCGCGGTACTCGACGTGCTCGGGGGAGCGGGCGGCACCCTGGGGACGGATGACGACCTGGACCGGCATCCGGAACGACTCGTGCACCGGGTCGGTGTCGGCCGGGAGGGTCTCGAGCAGTTCGAGCAGCGACGGCCCGTCGTACCACGGGGTGTTGGGGGAGCGGTCCACGACGTTGTCCCCGACAAGGGCGGAGACAGGGACAGCGTGCGCGTCGGGGATGCCGAGCTCCGTGGCAATCGCCCGCACGTCGGCGGCCAGGGTGCGGAAGACCTCCTCGCTGTGGGCGACGAGGTCGATCTTGTTGACCGCGATGACGACGTGCGGCACCCGCATCAGGGCCGCGACGGCGAGGTGGCGGCGGGTCTGCTCGAGCACCCCCTTGCGGGCGTCGACGAGCAGCACCAAGGCATCGGCCGTCGAGGAGCCGGTGACCGTGTTGCGGGTGTACTGCACGTGGCCGGGGCAGTCGGCGAGCACGAACGAGCGCTCGGCGGTGGCGAAGTAGCGGTAGGCGACGTCGATGGTGATGCCCTGCTCGCGTTCGGCCCGCAGCCCGTCGGTGAGCAGTGCGAGGTCAGCGGTGTCGAGGCCACGGTCCCGGCTGACCCGCTCCACGGCATCCAGCTGGTCGACGAGGACGGACTTGGAGTCGTGCAGCAGCCGCCCGACGAGGGTGGACTTGCCGTCGTCGACCGATCCGGCGGTGGCGAGGCGCAGCAGGGTGGACATCAGAAGTAGCCTTCCTTCTTGCGGTCCTCCATGGCGGCCTCGGAGATCCGGTCGTCGGCGCGGGTCGCGCCGCGTTCGGTGAGCGTGGACGCCGCGACCTCGGCGACGACGTCGGCGACGGATGCCGCGTCACTGGCCACCGCGCCCGTGCAGGACATGTCACCGACGGTGCGGTAGCGGACCCGGCGGGTCTCGACGCGCTCGCCGGGGCGCGGCTGAGAGTACGGACCGACCGCGAGCAGCATGCCGTCGCGCTCGAAGACCTCGCGGTCGTGGGCGTAGTACAGGCCGGGCAGCTCGATGTCCTCGCGCTCGATGTAGCGCCACACGTCGAGCTCGGTCCAGTTCGAGAGGGGGAACACCCGCACGTGCTCGCCGGGGCGGTGGCGCGGGTTGAAGATGTTCCACAGCTCGGGGCGCTGGTTCTTGGGGTCCCACTGGCCGAAGTCGTCGCGCAGGCTGACGACGCGCTCCTTGGCGCGGGCCTTCTCCTCGTCGCGGCGGCCGCCTCCGAAGACCCCGTCGAAGCGGTGCCGGGCGATGGCGTCGAGCAGCGGCTGGGTCTGCAGCGGGTTGCGGGTGCCGTCGGCGCGCTCGCGCAGGCGGCCGTCGTCGATCCAGTCCTGGACCGAGGCCACCTCGAGGCGCAGGCCGAGCCGCTCGACGGTGGCGTCGCGGTAGGCGAGCACCTCGGGGAAGTTGTGCCCGGTGTCGACGTGCAGCACGGGGAAGGGCACGGGAGCCGGCCAGAACGCCTTGGCGGCGACGTGCAGCATGACCACGGAGTCCTTACCGCCGCTGAAGAGCAGCACGGGGCGCTCGAGCTCGGCGGTGATCTCGCGGATGACGAGCATCGCCTCGCTCTCGAGGACGTCGAGCTGGGTCAGGACCGGGAGGCCGGTGGAGGTCGTGCTCACGGATGTGGATTCCTTCGTCATCGTGGCGCTCACGGGTGCAGCCCGCACTCGGTCTTGGCGAAGCCGGCCCAGCGCCCGGCGCGTGGGTCGTCGCCGGGGGCGACGCGCTTCGTGCACGGCTCGCAGCCGATCGAGGGGTACCCGTCGGAGAGCAGGAGGTTCACGGGCACCCGCCGGTCGGTGGCGTAGCCGAGCACATCGTCGAACGACCAGGCCGCGAGGGGGTTGAGCTTGACGAGGCCGAACTGCTCGTCGAAGGTGACGAGGGGGGTGTCTGCTCGGGTCGGGCCCTCCTCGCGGCGAACGCCGGTGACCCATGCCTCGTAGCCGGCGAGCGCTGCCTTGAGCGGTTCGACCTTGCGCATCCGGCAGCAGGCGGCAGGGTCACGGTCGTGCAGCTTCGGGCCGTACTGCGCGTCCTGCTCGGCGACGGTCAGCGCGGGCAGCACGTCGACGATGGTGACGTCGAGCTCGTGCTCGACCTGGTTGCGCGTGCCGTAGGTCTCGGCGAAGTGGTAGCCGGTGTCGAGGAAGAGCACGTCGACCCCGGGGGCCTGCTCCGCGATGACGTGGGGGAGCACGGCATCCGCCATGCTGCACGCGACGGCGAGGGTGCCGGGGAAGGTGCGCGCGGCCCACGCCGCGACCTCCGCGGCATCCGCCTCGGTGCCACCCGGACGGTTCGCCGCGTTGAGCAGCCGCTCACCCTCGGCGGCGAGCGCGCGCAGCTCGTCGGTGCTTCGTCGCTGCGTCATCGCAGCTCCTCCTCGTCGACGCGGTGGGCCCAGGTCGCGAACGTCTCGCGGGGTGCACGCTGGTCCAGCCAGCGACGGACGAGGCGCTCGACCAGGTCGGGCAGGTCTGCGGCCGTGACCTTCAGGCCACGCACGGTGCGCCCGAGGCCGGCCTCGTCGCGGTCGGCCGAGGCCAGCCCGCCGCCGAGGTGCACCTGGAAGCCGGGCTGCTGGACGTCGTCGAGGGTCACGATCATCCCCTTGAGACCGATGTCGGCGACCTGGATGCGGGCGCACGAGTTGGGGCAGCCGTTGACGTTCAGGGTGACCGGGGTGTCGATCTGCGCGGTGACGTCGGCCAGGCGCTGCTCGAGCTCGGCGATGGCCGTGGCAGCGGCGGCCTTGGTCTCGACGATCGCGAGCTTGCAGAACTCGATGCCGGTGCACGCCATCGTGTGACGCCGGAACGGGCTGGGCGCCACGGACAGGCCGAGGTTCTCGAGCCCGGTGACGAGGTCGTCGAGACGGGCGGGCGGGACGTCGAGGACGACGAGCTTCTGGTGCGGGGTCAGGCGCACCCGGTCGGTACCGGCGGCCTCCATGACGTCGGCCAGGCCGGTGAGCACGTCGCCACTGACACGCCCGACGACCGGCGCGGCGCCGACGTAGTGGTTGCCGTCCTTCTGGAGGTGGATGCCGACGTGGTCACCCGGGGTGGATGCCGGGGCTGGGGGAGGGCCGTCGGGCAGGGCGCGCCCGAGGTACTCGGTCTCGAGCACCTCCCGGAACTTCGCCGGGCCCCACTCGGCGAGCAGGAACTTCAGGCGGGCCTTGGTGCGCATCCGGCGGTAGCCGTAGTCACGGAAGATGCGGATGACGCCCAGCCAGACCTCCGCGGCCTCGTCGGGGGCGACGAAGACGCCGATCCGCTCGGCCAGCCGCGGCGCCGTGGACAGGCCGCCACCGACCCACAGGTCGTAGCCGGCGCCGAGCTCGGGGTGGACGACGCCGACGAGGGAGATGTCGTTGATCTCGTGGACGACGTCCAGGCTCGGGTGTCCGGTGATGGCGGACTTGAACTTGCGGGGCAGGTTCGCGAGCTCGGGGTCACCGACGAACCGGCGGGTGATCTCGTCGATGACCGGCGTGGGGTCGAGGATCTCGTCGGCGGCGATGCCGGCGAGCGGGCTGCCGAGGATGACGCGGGGGGTGTCACCGCAGGCCTCGGTCGTCTGGAGCCCGACGGCCTCGAGGCGTCGCCAGATCTCCGGGACGTCCTCGACGCGGATCCAGTGGTACTGGATGTTCTGCCGGTCGCTGATGTCGGCGGTGCCGCGGGCGAAGTCGTGGCTGATGTCGGCGAGGACCCGCAGCTGGTGCAGCGTCAGGGAGCCGCCGTCGAGGCGCACCCGGAGCATGAAGTACTCGTCGGACAGCTCGGTGTCGTCGAGCTGTGCCGTGCGCCCGCCGTCGATGCCGGGCTTGCGCTGGGTGTACAGCCCCCACCAGCGGAACCGGCCGCTGAGGTCCTGCGGGGGGATCGAGGCGAAGCCGTCGCGGGAGTAGAACTGCTCGATGCGCTCGCGGACGTTGAGGCCGCCGTCCTCCTGCTTCCACACCTCGTTGGCGTTGAGCGGCTCCCGGCCGTCGACCGCCCACTGGCCGTTCGAGCGCCCGGCCCGAGGGGGACGCAGGGTCCGAGAGGTAGAGGTCTCGGTGGGCTGAACGGTCATCGTGGGCCTTGAGGACGTCGGAATGCGGACTTATCAAATGTATAACTCGCCATTATCGGGCGATGCCCAGTCCACGATGCGGGCCGAACTCCCACCCATCTGGTGGGAGGTCCCGCAGGGTCGCTCGGCGCACGCGGAGCAGGCGTATCATCGAACACGTGTTCGACCGACCAGCGTCCGGCGGGCCTCCGCTGCGCGCTGGGAGCCCGGCGTCCCCGGCGCGTCAGCGAGCGGCATCCGGCTCGGGTCTGGGCGGCCCACCCGGGTGGCCGAACGGTGTCCCCCCGCCGGGCGAGCGCGGCTGGGACCACCGGGCCACGGCCTGGTTGCTCGACCACTGCCCGCCGGACTATCGGCTCTATCCGGCGTGGCGACGGCATCCGGTGGCATTGGCGTGGTTCACCGTGCGCCACCTGGATGCCCAGCTCGACGCGATGCGCTCGGCCTACCGCGAGGTGCGGGTCGAGCTCGTCGACGACATCGGCCCCGAGGGGGTGGCCCAGGTGCTCAGCGACCTCGAGTGCGAAGGGGTGCGGTTGCTGTCGGCCAGGCGGGCTGCGGGGCTGCTCCTGGACGCCCTGCGCGGCCTGGAGTTCGTCCCGCGGCTGTGATGCATGCCATAGCCCCGCCCCTGCTCCCCAACTTTCCCGCCCGATGCCAGAACCTTCAGGTCCACACCACTTCATTTCCCCAGCGATCCCGAACCTTCCCTTGTCAAGGGTCGACTGGGTCGAGCGCCTAGACTTCTGGGGTTCGTGTCGTGGATGTTGCATCAGATCAGGAGGTGGGCACCGGTGAGTCTGCTCGACCGCATCGAGGGCCCCAACGACCTCAGGAAGCTGAGTGCCGACCAGCTGCCCGAGCTGGCCGAGGAGATTCGCCGTTTCCTCGTCCACGAGGTCTCGCGCACCGGCGGCCACCTCGGCCCGAACCTGGGCGTCGTCGAGCTGACCATCGCGATCCACCGGGTCTTCGACTCGCCGAACGACACCGTGGTGTTCGACACCGGCCACCAGTCCTACGTGCACAAGGTGCTCACCGGGCGCCACGACTTCTCGGGGCTGCGCACCCAGGGTGGCCTGTCCGGTTACCCGAGCCGCGCCGAGTCCGTGCACGACGTCGTCGAGAACTCCCACGCCTCGGCCTCGCTGTCGTGGGCGCACGGCATCGCCGCTGGCCGGGTCGTGCGTGCAGAGACCAACCGCCACACCGTCGCGGTCATCGGTGACGGCGCCCTGACCGGCGGCATGGCCTGGGAGGCGCTGAACAACATCGCGGCCGAGCCGGACCTCCCCCTGGTCATCGTCGTCAACGACAACGAACGCTCCTACGCGCCGACCAGGGGCGGCCTCGCCGATCACCTGGCGACCCTGCGCACGACCCGCGGCTACGAGCGCTTCCTCGACTGGGGCAAGCACACCCTGGCGCGCACCCCCGTCGTCGGCGGCGCGATGTACGAGACGCTGCACGGGATGAAGAAGGGCATCAAGGACATCGTCGCGCCCCAGGGGCTCTTCGAGGACCTCGGCCTGAAGTACGTCGGCCCGGTCGACGGGCACGACGAGCAGGCCCTCGAGGCCGCGCTGCGCAAGGCCCGGGCCTTCGGTGGCCCGGTGCTCGTGCACGTCATCACCCAGAAGGGGCGCGGCTACGACCCCGCCATCACCGACGAGGCCGATCAGTTCCACGCCGTCGGGGTCATCAACCCCGAGACCGGCCTCCCGCTGGAGATCGCCGGCCGCAGCTGGACCGATGAGTTCAGTGACGAGATGGTGCGCATCGGGGCAGAGCGTGAGGACGTCGTCGCCATCACCGCGGCGATGATGATCCCCGTCGGCCTCAAGGACTTCAGCAACGCCTACCCCGAGCGCACGTTCGACGTCGGCATCGCCGAGCAGCACGCGCTGACGATGGCCGCCGGTCTGGCGTTCTCCGGCCTGCACCCGGTCGTGGCCGTCTACGCGACGTTCCTCAACCGCGCCTTCGACCAGCTGCTCATGGACTGCGCGATGCACCGCGCCGGGGTCACCGTCGTGCTCGATCGTTCGGGCATCACCGGCCCCGACGGCGCCTCGCACCACGGCATGTGGGACATGACGATCAGCGGTGTCGTGCCGCGCCTGCACCTCGCGGCACCACGCGACGGGCAGCAGGTGGCCCGCGCGGTGCGCGCCGCCGTGGACATCTCCGATGCCCCCTCGGTGGTGCGCTTCCCCAAGGGGTCGGTGGGTGCCCCGATCGAGGCCGTTCGCACCGTCGGCACCGTCGACGTCCTGGCCGAGCCCGACGAGGCAGAGGTCGACGTGCTCCTCGTCGGGGTCGGGTCGATGGCGGCCACCGCGATGGCCGCGGCTGAGAAGCTCTCGGCCGAAGGGGTGCGCGTGCGCGTCGTCGACCCGGTGTGGGCGCTGCCGGTCAGCCCGAACCTCGTGACCCTTGCCGGTGGGGCGGGCCGGGTCGCCGTCGTCGAGGACAACGTCGTCGTGGGTGGCATCGGCTCCCAGGTTGAGCTGGTGCTGCGCGAGGCCGGCCTGGCCACACCGCTCGACCAGTTCGGCATCCCGAGCGAGTTCCTCGACCACGGCTCGCGCGACCAGGTGCTCGACCGCATCGGTCTCACGCCGGATGCCGTGGCAAGCCGCCTGCGTGACCGCCTCGCCTGAGCGATCGGCTCGCGGTGAGCGCGCGGCGGCCACACGGCATCCGATGTCTGCGTCGTGGGGAACAACGAGGGTGAGGTGTGCGGTTGCGGGAGCATGACCTCCACCGCAGACGCCGGCATCGATGCCCTTCGCTCCACCCATGACGGCCTGGTCCCCGTCGTTCGCGACCTGTCCGACGAGCAGTTGGTGGCGCCGTCCGGGGCCACGGAATGGACTGTCGCGCAGGTGCTTTCCCACCTCGGCAGTGGCGCTGAGATCTCGGCGGCGACGCTGCGCAACGCGGTCGACGGGGCTGGGCGGCTGCCCGATGGCTTCAACCAGGGGGTGTGGGACCGATGGAACGCGATGTCCCCGCGCCACCAGGCTGACGGCTTCGTCGTCGCCGATGCGGCTCTGCTGGCAGACGTCGAGGCCCTGACGGCTGAGCAGCGCGAGACCCTCCAGGTCGACCTCGGGTTCCTTCCTGCGCCGGTTCCCTTCGCCACGTACGCCGGGATGCGGCTCAGCGAGGCGGCGGCCCACTCGTGGGACGTGCGGGTCGCCTACGACGATGATGCGGTCATCGACGAGCCGACGGCCCGGGTGCTCGTGCGGCTGTTCGGCGGTCCGATGGGGTTCCTCCTCGGCTTCACGGCGAAGGCCGATGCCGTGGCTGAACCCGCCGTCGTCGACCTCGTCGGCCTCGACCACGACCTGTCGATCGGGGATGCCGTGGCGCTCGTTCCCGCGGGCGGGGTCACCACCGCGACCCTCGAGGGTGGGGCGGATGCCGTGGCGCGGCTGCTCACCGGGCGCCTCACGGCTGCGCACACCCCGGCATCCGTCGTCGTGTCCGGCAACGTCTCGTTGGAGGACCTTCGCCGGGTCTTCCCGGGGTACTGAGGAACTCGAGGTGCCGTCTCCCGGTGCCGAAGAGTGTTGAGAGTGGTGTCAGGGTGCTGCGGCACGATGTCGTCATGAGCGACGAAGCAGACTCCGTGGGCGCTGACGGCGCTGATGGCCAGGTCGACGTGGGCGAGGTCGAGGTGGGCGCCGTCGACGTGGGCGCCATGGCGATCACCGTGGCCATCCCCGAGCACCTGCGTTGGACCGACACGCGCCGCGACGTCGAGCACACCCTGCTGACGCTCACGGTTCGCATGCTCCCCGATGGCCACCTTGCCGTGAAGGCATACGGCCGACCCACCGCTGGTGGTCGATCGCCGTACGTGTCGTTCCCGGTGCCTGACGACCCCGCCATCACCGCGCTGGTCGAGGCTGCTGGAGCACGGGCCGGCGAGCTGTGGTCGGCGCACAAGGGCCTGGCCTGATGGATGGTGGCGCGCAGGGTCGCATTGCCGTGGTCGGTCAGATGCAGGCTCGGCTCGCCACCGAACGCGGGCTGTTGGTGAGTCGCATCGAGCAGATGGAGGCCGACAAGGCGCGCCTCGTGGCGGCATCCGTTGATTCCAATGCCGATGACGAGCACGACCCCGAGGGTCAGACCATCGCGTTCGAACGATCGCAGCTGGAGGCGCTGACGGATCGGCTGCGCCAGCACGTGACGGAGGTGGAGGCGGCGCAGGCGCGTCTTGCGGCAGGACGGTATGGCACGTGCGAGGTCTGCGGGGAGCAGATCGACGGTGCCAGGCTCGAGGTTCGTCCGACGGCGCGCACGTGTGTCGACCACGCCAGCGGGAGGCGTCGGCGCTGACCCTGACGGCGACCTCGGGGGGTGACGCCCCTCGCGAGGGCCCTGTCGGTGGCCGCCTGTAGGTTCTATCCATCGCTTCAGGGCGACGGCGGGGCGGGCGGATTGTTGGCGGATCCGGCTGGGGGAGAGCGTGATCGGGAAGGGGGTGGTGAACGTGGAGGACGACAGCGCGGGGTGCATGACGCACGGTTCGGTGATCCGTGCCAGCGACGAGGGCGATCGTGCAGTGATCCGTGAAAGCGACGAGGGCGACCGTGCGTGCGTCGATGAGGCGGGGTGTGGCCGCCACCGAGGCGAGTGTGCGTGCGCAACTCGACGACCTTTCACTGCGTGTGACCCACCTTGCCGACGACATCGGGAGGGTCAGCGGTGCATGGGCCAGGTCTGATCTCGCATCGGCCCTGGCGAACTGCCAAGGGTTGATCAACACCCTGACGGCAGTTCAGGACGTCGCGATCACACGGCTGGCGGCGATCGAGGAGGAGTGGCTCGAGGACGGGTTGGTCGTCGAGTCCCGCCGGGCGCCGGGGCACATCGCCCTCGACGCACCTGACGTCGTGGCCGGAGCCTTGCGGGTGTCCCATCTGCAGGCGCAGCGGCGGGTCTGTGGTTCCCCCCGAATCGTGGAGGTTGTCTCTTAGGCGGCTGCTCTCGGGGTGAGGGCAGCGTTTTCGTAGTTGATGGGTGACATCATCGATGCGGCGCTGTGGCGGCGGTCGGTGTTGTAGAAGTTCCAGCACCAGTCCGAGACCACGGTAGCGGCTTCGGTGGTGTTTCGGAACTCGTTGCGGGAGAGGACTTCCCACTCGAGGCTGGAGAAGAACGCCTCCGCGGCCGCATTATCGAAGCACGATCCGACGCGTCCCATGGATTGGCGGATCCCGAGGTTTCGGCATGCGCGGGTGAACAGATCCGCGGTGTAGGTGGCGAGTTCAAGGGGTCGTTGCAACACCGGGTTGTTGAAGGGATCGTAGTTGCTCGTCGAAGACCTCGGCGGGGGTTCGCCAGCCGAGGATCTTTCGGGGTCTGTTGTTCAGGGCGTGAGCGACGGCTTCGAGGTCGTCGGCGGACCAGCGCGACAGGTCGGTCCCCTTGGGGAAGTACTGCCGTAGCAGACCGTTGGTGTTCTCATTCGTCGGGCGCTGCCAGGGTGAGTGGGGGTCGGCGAAGAACACCTTCGTTCCGGTCTCAAGTGCGAGCAGGGCGTGACCCGACAGCTCCTTGCCGCGGTCCCAGGTCAGTGTCTTGCGTAGCTGCTGTGGCAGTTTCGTCATCGACGCCGTGAGCGCCGCGTTCATGGCCACGGCACCGTATCCGCCGAGGGCTGGCCCGTTCTTGACGTGCGGCTTCTCGCCCCAGCCCTGCATACGCGGCAGGTGCACCAAGAGCGTGGCGCGGCTGGAGCGCTCGACGAGCGTGCCGATCGCGGAGCGGCCGGTGCCGATGATCAGGTCGCCCTCCCAGTGGCCGGGGACGGCGCGGTCTTCGGCCTCTGCGGGCCGCTCGCTCAACACGACGTCGGGGGTGACATGCCCTTGGGGCTTGTTGCGCGACCTGGCCCTGGGCTGCCGCAACGCCCGCCCTGTGCGCAGGCACGTCACCAGCTCGCGCTTGAGCGCGCCACGACCTTGGATGAACAGCGCCTGGTAGATCGCCTCGTGGCTGATCCGCATGGACTCATCATCGGGGAACTCGACCTTCAACCGGTGCGCGATCTGCTCCGGGCTCCACGCCGTGGACCATCGCCGGTCCGCCCGGTGGGGCTTGTTCAGCCCCTTCCACGGCGGCGGTGTCGGACCCGCCACGATCGTGCCGTCGGGACGACGGACGTTCCCTGCGAGCCGGTCCTGCACGTACTCACGCAACCGGTCGTTGGTCACCAGCTTCGCGGTCTTCGGTCGCTTCGCGGCCTGCTGCGCCTTCCACTGCGCTACACCAGCGCGGTAGTCCTGCGTCCCGCTCCTGGTGGCCGCGTTGCGGCGTAGTTCGCGCGACACGGTCCCCGGGTCGCGACCGATCGCCCGGGCGATCTCACGCACGCCCTTGTCCTTTGCACGCAGGATCGCGATCTCCTCGCGTTCCTCGAAGGTCAGATAGCGCCCTGTGGGCTCGGCAAGGCTGATCGGCGGCATGCCGCCAGCGTGACGAAACCAACGCATCCCCACCGGGACCGACACCCCGACAGCGATCGATGCCTCCGCCGTCGTAACGCCCGTGGCGATCAGCCGCCAGAACTGCCGCTGCACCACCCGCGAGGGGTCAGGTCGCCCCGGTGAGCGCATCGCCGGCCGCAACGCCCGATCAGCACGCCACTGCCGCCGCAGCCCCTCAGGCGCATCGCTCGTCTTCCTGCTCCAGTCGCTCGTCGCCATCACACACCTCCGTGATCAAGGTGTTGCGACGACCAGTTGAATCCGCCGGTCGAGCCGCGGTCAGAGTGGAAAATGACCCGCTCTGATTCCTCCTCCTTCCAGATCGCCTCTTTGCCGCCGCGGACCGTTACGGCCATGGTGATCGCGGCCTTGGCCAGTTCCGCGTTCGGGTGCAGCGACGTCGCGGCCCCGATCAGTCGGCGGGAGTACAGGTCGATCACGGTGGCCAGGTACAGCTTCCCGGCCGCGGTCGGGATCTCGGTGATATCACCGACCCAGCGCTGGTTGACCGCGGTCGCGGTGAAGTCCCGGCGAATCAAGTCCGGGAACGGCGCCTTCGACTTATCTTGCTTCGTTAATCCGTTGCGGCGCTTGATCTTCCGAGCGATCAACCCTTGCCGGCGCATCGAGTTCGCGACCGTCTTCTCACTGACCGTCCACCCCTCCTCGCGCAGGTCGAGCACCAGCCGCGGGGACCCGTGCAACCCGCGGTTTTTGTCGAACATGACCTTCACCGCCCGGTCCATGGTGTCGCGGCGCAGGTCCCGCTTGGTGTACAGGCCGGTCGCGATGGCCGTCCGAGGTAGCCACTTGTAGAACCACGAGATCGAGATCCCGAGCAGCGCGCAGGTGAACGCGACGGGCACCTGGTAGTTGGTCCTCTGGTCGACCACGAAGCGTGCCACGCTCACTTCGTCGCCTCCTTCACCCACAGGACCACGGATCGCTTGAGGACATCACGCTCCATCCGCAGCTCGGCGTTCTCCGCGCGTAGCCGCTTCAACTCCTCGATGTCACCGGCCGACATTTCGCCGCGTCCCTCACGCTCGGCGCGAGCCCGGGTAACCCAGTTGCCCAGGGTCCCTTCGTTGACGCCGAGATCGCGCGCGACGGCAGCGATCGGCTTGTTGGTCTCCTCGACGATCCGTACAGCCCCCTCACGGAACTCACGGTCGTACTTCTTACGTGTCTCAGGCACAGCATCTCCTTTAGCTGATACCTACACGCTTCGGGGGGAAGTCCAGGTCCGCACTGCTGTCCGGCTGGTCTCCGAGGTGCTGGATGGCGCGGGTACGACCACGGAATCGACAGGCGAGCCCGAGTCGATGGGGGACTCCACGGAGACGGGGGAGTCAGGCGAGTCGATGGATGCCGGGGCTGCGGTAGTCGATGGTGCTGGTGATGACAGGAGTTCGGGGATGTCCGGGGTCCACCGCGCCATGCGTGACGGACCGCTCGATGGGTATTCGGCGAGTGTTCTCGATGCCGAGCTCGAGGGGGCACCTGGTGAGGTGGCCTCCGCGGTGCTTGCCGCGATCGAGGATCGCTTTGCCACCGACGCTCCGTCGGCCCTGCGACAGCGGTGTCGTCGCGCCCTGGCTCGGATCAGCCCTGACCTGTTGAGGCGGCGGGCTCAGCGAGCGCGTGAGGAATGTGGGCTCAAGCGATGGGCCGAGGCGCCGGGTGTCGATCGCCGGACCGGCTCCTTCCCCTCGGAGAGGGCTGCCATGGGCTGGGCCGCGGTGGATGCTCTCGCTCGCCGTTACGTCAAGGTCGGTCTGTGTGAGCGTCTTGAGCAGGCCGGGGGTCAGGCCCTCATGGATCTCGTCAGCGGCAACGCCACCATCGATGTGACGCTCGTCTTCACCACCGCCGAAGGGCCCGATGCCGGTGGAGCGGGCGTCGATCGTCCACAAGCGCCGACGGCGCCTGAGCGCGCTGGTACCAGCCCAGCCCAAGCGTTTCCGCGTGGTACTGATCGTCTGGACGGGCCTTCCTCGCCCGTTGGTGAGCACGATGCTCGGGAGCCCATGCGCATCGGTGAGCGCGATGCCGCTTCGTCCACGCGTGGTCGCCCTGCACTCGGCGCAGGCGAGCCATCCAGGTCGTCTGCTGCCACGCCTCGGGCGGAGCGAGCCGGGGAGAACCGCGATGTCGCGACGGTGGGCTCGGGGACGGTTGTCGGAGCGACGGACGCTGGCCTCGTGGAGGCCTTTGGCCCGAGTGCAGGGGACCCGCTGCTGGTTTCCCGCTCGTGGTTGGACGCCCTCGCACCAGGGGAGGCCGCGGTGCGCCGAGCCGCATGCCACCCCTCGACCGGGGCGTTGCTCGGCCACGGCGCCATGGCGACGGACGCGTATCGCCCAGGGGAGAAGCTGAAGGCTCTGGTCCGGTTGCGAGACAGCCGCTGCCGGTTTCCCGGGTGCTCGGTGTCGGCTCGCTTCTGCGACCTCGATCATGCCCGGCCATGGCCCAACGGGCCCACCGCTGCAGAAGACCTCATGTGTCTGTGCCGACGGCATCACCGGATCAAACAGCGACCCGGCTGGCAGGTGCGTCTGGCAGTCGATGGAACCGCGACGTGGACCGATCCGGTGGGCAGGGGTCGCACCACCTGGCCGCGGAATCACCTGGATCTCCTCGCACTGCCGATTCCCCTCGCACTGCCGATGCCCCTCGCACTGCCGATGCCCCTCGCGCAGGCGAGGTCAGGGGTGCACGGTGCAGTTCCAGTCCCGGCGGCCGACGTTGGCGTCCTGGGCGAGGAAGCCAGCACCCTCGAAACGGTGATGGAGGTGCTGGATGACGGCTACCAGCGGTGGCCGCGCTTCGGGCAGGTATCGGTCGCTGGCGTGGTGTCCCGCACGATGTCGGTGTCCCAAGGGGTCCCGGTGTCTCGTGGCGTCCCGGTGTCTCGGGTGGTGCCGGGGCCGCGAACGACTCCGGGCGACCTGATCCGTGCAGGCCGAGATCACCCGCGATGGCACTATCGCGATGTGCGTGAACGGCTTCGCCCGTGCCATCGCCGCGAGGGACGGTGGGGCGCCCAGACGGCTCCCGAGCCGGGTGTGGATCCGCCTCCGTTCTGACGTTTCGATGGTCCGGCACAGTTCGCATGAGAGGGTCGGCGCCAGCGACGTTTCCTAGATGTCGCGGAACGTCTCGATCGTCGCGCCCAACGCGTTGAGGCGCTCGGCGAGGTCCTCGTAGCCACGGTTGATGACGTAGACGTTGCGCAACACCGACGTTCCCGGTGCCGCAAGCATCGCCAGCAGGATGACCACCCCGGGACGCAGCGCCGGCGGGCACATGACCTCGGCTGCGCGCCACTTCGGCGTGGGGCCGGTGATCATCACCCGGTGCGGGTCGAGCAGCTGCACCTGGCCGCCGATCTTCGTCAGCTCGGTGAGGTAGATGGCGCGATTCTCGTACACCCAGTCGTGGATCATCGTCGTGCCCTCGGCACATGCTGCGATCAGGGCGAAGAACGGCAGGTTGTCGATGTTCAGCCCCGGGAACGGCATCGGCGCGATCTTGTCGACTGGCGCCTTCAGCTCGCTGGGGTGGATCGTCAGGTCGACCAGCCGCGTGTGCCCGTTCATCGCCCGGTACTCGGGGGTCATGTCGAAGCGCAGGCCCATCTCCTCCAGCGTGGCCAGCTCGATCTCGAGGAACTCGATCGGCACCCGCTCGATGGTGATGGTCGACTCGGTGACGACTCCCGCCGCGATCAGGCTCATCGCCTCGATCGGGTCCTCCGACGGGAAGTACTCGATGTCGACGTCGATGTGCTCCACGCCGGTGACCGTCAGCGTGGTCGAGCCGATGCCCTCGATCGTCACACCGAGGGCCTGCAGGAAGAAGCACAGGTCCTGGACCATGTAGTTCGGCGAGGCGTTGCGGATGATCGTGGTGCCCGGGTTGCGGGCCGCCGCCATGAGGGCGTTCTCCGTCACCGTGTCTCCACGCTCGGTGAGGACGATGGCCCGCTCGGGGGTGCGGGCGGCATCCACGGTCGCCTCGTAGAAGCCGTGGGTCGCCGCCACGTCGAGCCCGAAGGGCTTGAGAGCGGACAGGTGGGGCTCGATGGTGCGGGTCCCGAGGTCGCACCCACCGGCATACGGCAGCTGGAAGCTGCCGAGCTCGTGCAGGAGCGGGCCGAAGAACATGATGACGGTGCGGGTGCGGCGAGCCGCGTCGACGTCGATGCTGTCGAGGTCGATGCGCGCCGGCGGGATGATCTCGAGGTCGTTGCTGTCGGGCAGCCACCGCACCTTGACGCCGATCGAGGTCAGCACCTCGATGATCCGGTTGACCTCTTCGATGCGGGCCAGGCTGCGCAGGGTGGTGCGCCCCTTGTTGAGCAGGCTGGCGCACAGCAGCGCGACGGCGGCGTTCTTGCTCGTCTTGACCGGGATCGAGCCCGAGAGCTTCTGGCCGCCGACAATGCGCAGGTGCTGCGGTCCGCTGTGCCCGAGCGAGACGAACTCGCTGTCGAGCTTCTCACCGATGCGCGCGAGCATCTCCAGCGACAGGTTCTGCTTGCCCTGTTCGATTCGGGCGACCGCGCTCTGGCTCGTGCCGAGCAGGTCGGCGAGCTCGCTCTGGGTCAGCCCCTGGTGGCGGCGTGCGTCCCGGATGAGGGTGCCGATCCGGGTGAGGTACGTGTCTGACGTTGAGGTGACGGTCACTGGCCCATCGTAGATCATATGTGAGATATTGCCTGCACTGTGGACGTGGGATGTTCGGATGCCGGGCGGCCGCAGCGTCGAACCTCTACTGCGGCCACCCGGCATGACGACGTCGGATCAGGCGGGGACGCTCGCCACCCCGGCCGGCAGCAGCCGCCGACCGAGCACCCGCTCGGAGACGCCCTCGCGGTCGAGCAACGGGCAGAGCCCGCCGTTCCAGAACTGGAACCCGGCGCCGGTGATCATCGCCAGGTCGATGTCCATCGGCGCGGCGACGACGCCCTCCGACAGCATGAGGCCGACCTCCGTGGCCAGCACCCCGAGGATGCGCTCACGGGCCTGCTCGGCGCTGAGCTCCACCGGGTTCTCCGGCTGCTCGGCCATCGCGAGCACCTCCGGGTCGGGCACCGGACGGCCACCCTCCATGAGGTAGTAGCCACGCTTGCCGGACTCGACGAGCCGTCGCAGGCTCGGCGAGACGTGGAACCGGTCACCGAACGCGCGGTGCAGGGTCTCGCTGTTGTGCAGAGCGATCGCCGGCCCGACGAGCCCGAGCAGCACGAACGGCGGCATCGGTGCCAGACCCGCGACGGCGCGGTCGGCCGTGGCCACCGGGGTGCCCTCGTCGACGATGCGGGAGAACTCGCCCATGAACGCGCCCAGCAGGCGGTTCACGACGAAGGATGCCGAGTCCTTCACCCGGATCGTCGTCTTGCCGAGCGCTCGCCCGGTGGCGAACGCCGTCGCCAGCGCGGACTCGTCGGTCGCCTCGCCGGGGATGATCTCGAGCAGGGGCATGACGGCCACCGGGTTGAAGAAGTGGAAGCCCACGACCCGACCCGGGTGCTCCAGCCCGCTCGCCATCTCGGTGATCGACAGCGAGGACGTGTTCGTCGCGAGCACGCACTCGGGGGAGACGACCGCCTCGACCTCGGCGAACACCTGCTGCTTGACCGCCATCTCCTCGAAGACCGCCTCGATGACGAAGTCGACGTCGGCGAAGCCGTCCTTGGAGGTCGAGCCGGTGACCAGGCCCGTGAGGAAGGACGCCTTGTCCGGCGACACCCGCCTCTTGTCCTTCAGCGACGCGATCTCGGCGTGCACCCAGCCCACGCCCTTGGCGACGCGGTCCTCGTCGAGATCGGTCATGACGACCGGCACCCCGAGGCGGCGCGCGAAGAGCAGGGCGAGCTGGCTGGCCATGAGCCCGGCGCCGACGATGCCGACCTTGGTCACCGGGCGGGCGAGCGCCTTGTCCGGTGCACCGGCCGGGCGCTTGGCGCGCTTCTGCACGAGGTCGAAGGCGTAGAGCCCGGCGCGCAACTCATCACCCATGATGAGGTCACCGAGAGCGGCGTCCTCCGCGGCGAAGGCCTCCTCGCGAGTCGCCGTCCGCGCGGCGCGCACGAGCTCGACGGCCCGCATCGCACCTGGCGCGCGACCCGCGGTCTTGGCGAGGACTACCGAGCGGGCGCCATCGCACGCGGCATCCCACGCGCTCTCGTCACGGTCGACGTCACGACGCTGCACCGGCACGGCACCACTGACGACCCCGGCGGCCCACCGCAGCGAGTCCTCGATGAAGTCCGCCGGTTCGAGCAGCACGTCGGCGATGCCGAGGGCGGCCACCTCCTTGGCCTTCAGCATCCGGTTCTGCGACAACGGGTTCGCGACGATGACGGTGAGCGCGTCGGCCGGCCCGATGAGGTTGGGCAGCAGGTAACAGCCGCCCCAGCCCGGAACGAGCCCGAGGAAGGTCTCAGGGAGGGCGAACGCGGGCACGCCAGCGGACACCGTGCGGTAGTCGCAGGCCAGGGCGATCTCGACGCCCCCGCCCATGGCCGCGCCGTTGATGAACGCGAACGTGGGCACCGGCAGGTCCATGATCGAGGCGAACGCCGCGTGCCCGGCTCGAGCGATGCTCACGGCCTGCTCGCGGTCGGTCACGTAGGGCACGCCCGACAGGTCGGCCCCGACGGCGAAGATGAACGGCTTGCCGGTGATGCCGACAGCCTGGATCTCGCCGGCTGCCGCACGGGCCTTCAGCCCGTCGACGGTGGCCTGGAGCTCGGCGATCGACGCTGGGCCGAAGGTGTTCGGCCGGGTGTGGTCCAGGCCGTTGTCGAGCGTGATCAGGGCGAGGATGCCGGCGCCGCCGGGGAGGGCGACGTCCTGGACCGGGGTGTGGGTCACGACCTCGGTGGGCAGCTGCGGGGTGGGGGGTGCGGCGGGGGTGTCAACAACAGCGCTCACGTCAGTTCTCCTTGCCGTAGTCGGCGTGGTGCGGGTTCTCCCAGATGACACAGCCACCCATGCCGATCCCGATGCACATGGCCACCAGGCCGTAGCGCACCTGCGGGTTCTCCTCGAAGTGGTGGGCGAGCTGGGTCATCAGGCGAACACCCGACGACGCCAGCGGGTGGCCGATGGCGATGGCTCCACCCCAGGGGTTGACGCGCTCGTCGTCGTCGGCGATGCCGTAGTGGTCCAGGAAGGCGAGGACCTGCACGGCGAACGCCTCGTTGAGCTCGAAGAGCCCGATGTCCTCGATGGTCAGGCCAGCCTGGCGCAACGCCTTCTCGGCAGCGGGGATCGGGCCGATGCCCATGACCTCGGGCTCGACACCGACGAAGGCGTAGGAGACCAGGCGCATGCGCACCGGCAGCCCCAGTTCGGCGGCGGCGGCCTCGGAGGCGAGGATGCAGGCGGTCGCGCCGTCGTTGAGGCCGGCCGCGTTGCCGGCGGTGACGTTGCCGTGGGGGCGGAACGGGGTCTTCAGGCCCGCGAGCTCCTCCATGGTGGTGCCGGGACGGGGCGGCTCGTCGACGGTTGCCAGGCCCCAACCCTTCTCGACGTGGCGGGTGGCCACCGGCACGAGGTCGGGCTGCACCTTCCCGGCGGCGTAGGCCGCGGCGAGCTTGCGCTGGCTGTTGACGGCGTAGGCGTCGCACCGCTCCTTGGTGAGGTGCGGGAAGCGGTCGTGCAGGTTCTCGGCGGTCTTGCCCATGACCAGGGCCGACTCGTCGACGATCCGCTCGCCGATGATCCGCGGGTTCGGGTCGATGCCCTCACCCATGGGGTGGCGGCCCATGTGCTCGACCCCACCGGCGATGGCGACGTCGATGGCGCCGAAGCCGATCGAGGAGGCCACGTTCGTGACGGCGGTCATCGCCCCGGCGCACATCCGGTCCACCGAGTAGCCCGGGGTGGTCTTGGGCAGACCCGAGAGCAGGCCGGCCAAGCGGCCCAGCGTCAAGCCCTGGTCGCCGATCTGGGTGGTTGCGGCGATCGCGACCTCCTCGACCCGCTCCTTGGGCAGTTCCGGGTGGCGGCGCAGCAGTTCACGCATGCACTTGATGACGAGGTCGTCGGCGCGGGTTTGGGCATACATGCCCTTCTCGCCGGCTTTGCCGAACGGGGTGCGGACGCCGTCGACGAAGACGACTTCCTGGAGGGTACGGGGCACGGCGGTGGCCTCCTGGGTCACGGCGGACAGGGTGCACCCGGATGCCGGGCGCGGCCTCGTCAGCGTACTAAGCGGGCGCTTAGTACGGGAGGGCTGGCGGGGTGAGAGACGTCACGCGGAGGTGACTTCTCGGCGATCCCGGGATCGCCGGCGTCCCTGAGGAGCATCGGCATCCGACGTGGTGGGTCAGCCCGGGAACTGGGCGAACGCGGCCACGAGCATCGGGGCGACGATCTCGGCCTGCCAGGCCCGCACCCCCTGGTCGAGCAGGGCCCGGGTGAAGGCGGCTTCGTCGGGTTCGGACGGGGGCTGCCAGACCACCCGCCGCAACGGGTCGGGGGAGCAGACGTTCTCGACGGGGATGACCCGCTCCTGCGCGAACGCGGTGAGCGCCGCCCGGGTGGCACCGAGGCGATCGGCCGCCAACGGGTTCTTCTCCGCCCAGACACGGGGCGGCGGCGGGCCGTCCGAAGGCAGGGTGCGCGGCGGCAGGTCGTCCTCGGGGATCTCGACGGCACGCCGCACCGCGTCGACCCAGTGCCGGCCGTAACGGGCGATGGCACGGTGCCCGCGGGGCAGGTCCGCCGTGGTGGCGGGCACGGCCTTCGCGATCTCGACGAGCGCGGCATCGGGCAGCACCCGCCCGATCGAGGTGTCCCGCTCCCTGGCGATGTCGTCGCGGGTGTACCAGAGCTCGCGCACGATGGCGACGGACCGCCGAGAGCGCAGGGTGTTGATCCCCGACGTGCGGCGCCACGGGTCGACCCGCTCGGTGGGGGTCCACTGCAGCAGCGCGGCGAACTCCTGGCGCGCCCACTCGGCCTTGCCCTGCGCGGCGAGGTCGACCCCCATGAGGTTGCGCAGCTCGTCGAGCACCTCGACGTCGAGGGCGGCATAGCGCAACCACGGCTCCGGCAGCGGCCGGGTCGACCAGTCGACGGCGGAGTGCTCCTTGGCCAGGCTCAGCCCGAGGTAGTGCTCCACGACGGCGGCCAGCCCGACGCGGGGCAGCCCGAGGATCCGCCCGGCCAGCTCGGTGTCGAAGAGCTGCACCGGTCGCAGCCCGACCTCGGCGAGGCAGGCGAGGTCCTGGGTGGCGGCGTGAAGGATCCACTCGGCGGCACCGATCGCTTCACCCAGGGGACTGAGGTCAGGGCAGCCCATGGGGTCGATCAGCCAGGTGCCCGCACCCTCGCGCCGCACCTGGACGAGGTACGCGCGCTGTCCGTAGCGGTAGCCGGACGCGCGTTCGGCGTCGATGCCGACCGGCCCCTCACCGGCAGCGATGGCCTGCGCGGCCCGGGCCAGCTCGCGCTCGGTCTCGACGACGTGCGGCACCCCACCGGACGGCTCGATGAGCGGCACCAGGGTGACGGGGGCGTCCTCGGTGACGCGGTGGTCGCTGGAACTTTGGTCGTGCTGGCCACCTTGTGGGGGTGGGGTCGTGGTCTCGGTGATCATCGGTTCGTGGTGTCCGTCAGTGATGTCTGTCGCTGGATGTCTGTCGCCGGTGTCCGTCAGCGGCGGGGTCCGGGAAGGGCGACGACGCCCTCGGGAAGCGGAGGCAGACCGGCGATGGTGCACAGCAGGTCAGACCACGCCAGCAGGTGGTCACCGACCTCCGGGCCCAGCGGGGTCCAGGACGCGCGCACCTCCATCTCGACACTCGCGGGCCGGTCGGCCAGACCGGCGAAGCTCTGGGAGACGACCCGGGTCACCGTGCCCGCCTCCGCCGTGTACTCGACGCCACGCATCGCGAGCGCGTCGACGAGCCAGCTCCACCCCACCTCGCCGAGCACCGGGTCGGTCGCCAGTTCGGGTTCGAGCTCGGCCCGGGCGAAGGTCACCGCTCGCCACTGCCCGCCCCACGGCTCGGGGGAGCTGGGGTCGTGCAACAGGACGAACCGGCCGGAGGCGAGGTCGTCGTCGGTGTCACGCGGGTCGACGACGTCAGCGGTGAGCGCGACGGCATACGGCGCGATGCGCTGGGGCGCCGGGACCTCGGTGAGTCGGATCTCGGGGCGCAACCGCACCCGGTGGAGGTCCTTGAGGGCGCGGGAGAACTCCGGGGACTCCCGACCGGAGACGCTGCGGCTGGACACGCCTGCAATGTATGCCGATCCGGCGTCGGCGCCCGTCAGGCACGCCGCGAGCCGACGGGCGTCCCCGAGCAGCCGGCAGGGCTCGCGCGGCTAGATTCGAGCGGTGCTTGCCCTCCTTGCCCTCGGGTCCTCCGTCGCGTGGGGGACCGCTGACTTCTTCGGCGGGCTCCTCAGCGGACGCCGTCCGGCCATCGCGGTGGTCGGTTGGTCGCAAGGCCTGGGATTCCTCGTCATCAGCGCCGTCGTGCTCGCGCGCGGCGAGGTGTCGTGGCAGGGCTGGCCACTGTGGGCCCTCGCGGCCGGTGTGGCCGGCACGACCGGACTCGTCAGCTTCTACACGGCCCTGTCCACCGGGACCATGGGCGTCGTCGCGCCGATCGCCGCGCTCGGGGTGATCGTCCCGGTCGCCCTGGGTGTCGCCTCCGGTGAGCAACCGTCCGGGTGGGCCTGGGTCGGGATGGTGGTGGCCATCGTCGGCGTGACCCTGGCCTCGGGGCCGGAGGTCAGTGGAGCGGTGTCCGCCAGGCCCGTGGTGCTGGCGGTGGTGGCGGCGCTGTGCTTCGGCCTGGCCCTGTTCTTCATCGACCGTGGGGCACGCGAGTCGACCCTCATGACGTTGTGGGGGATGCGGGCCACCTCGGTGACCGTGCTGGTCGTCGTGGCGCTCTGCCTGCGCAGCGTCGGCGGGGTGCGGCCCGGCGAGCTGCCGGCGTTGCTGGCCGTCGGCTGCGGCGACCTGCTGGCCAATGCCCTGTTCGCCGTGGCGTCCTCGCGCGGTGAGGTCAGCGTCGCGGCGGTGCTCGGGTCGCTCTACCCCGTGGTCACCGCGGTGCTCGCGTGGGCCGTGGTCAAGGAGCGGCTGCGACCCGTCCAGGTGCTCGGGTCCGCGATGGCCGTGGCGGGTGCCGTCGTCATCGCCCTGTGACCAGGGTGGGAGAATCACTGATCGTGACTGCCGACTCCCGCGCCGCCGACCGACCTGCCGACTCCCGACGCCCCGATCTCAGCAGCGCTGGCCCCACCACTGCCGACCCCAAGGACTCGGCTCTCGTCCGGGCTGCGCGCGGGCAGTCCGTCCCGCACGCGCCGGTGTGGTTCATGCGCCAGGCCGGGCGTTCGCTCCCCGAGTACCGCGAGGTGCGGCAAGGCGTCGGCATGCTCGAGTCGTGCCGGCGACCCGATCTCGTCACCGAGATCACGCTCCAGCCGGTGCGCCGTCACGGGGTGGATGCCGCGATCTTCTTCTCCGACATCGTGGTTCCCCTCTCCGCGATCGGCGTCGACCTCGACATCGTCGCCGGCGTCGGGCCGGTCATCGCCCGGCCGATCCGCACGCGGGCCGACCTCGCCCAGCTGCGAGACCTCACCCCCGAGGACATCCCGGACATCGCCGAGTCCGTGCGACTGCTGACCGCCGAGCTCGGTGGCACCCCCCTCATCGGCTTCGCCGGGGCGCCGTTCACCCTCGCGTCCTACCTCGTCGAGGGCGGCCCGTCCAAGAACCACGAGCACACCAAGGCGCTCATGCACGGCGACCCGCAGCTCTGGCACGACCTGTGTGCCCAGCTCGCGCAGATCTCCGGCACGTTCCTGCGCGTCCAGGCACAGGCCGGGGCCTCGGTCGTGCAGCTGTTCGACTCGTGGGCCGGCGTCCTCAGCAAGGCCGACTACACGGCATCCGTCATGCCGCACTCGGCGAAGGCCCTGGCCGCCGTCCGTGACCTCGACGTGCCGCGCATCCACTTCGGGGTCGGCACCGGTGAGCTGCTACCGCTCATGGGTGAGGCCGGCGCCGACGTCGTCGGAGTCGACTACCGCGTGTCGCTCACGGACGCCATCGAGCGGCTCGGCGGGCGCTACGCCGTGCAGGGCAACCTCGACCCCGCCCTGCTCTTCGCCCCGTGGGAGCCCCTCGAGCGGCGCGTGCGCACCATCGTCGAGGAGGGGTGGGCGGCGCCAGGACACATCGTCAACCTCGGCCACGGCGTGCTGCCCGACACCGACCCCGACGTGCTCACCCGCGTCGTCGAGTTCGTGCACGAGGTCTCCGCGCGGTGAGCAGCACCCCGCACCTGCGGGGTCGCGGTGTGCGTCTGGAGCCGCTCTCGACCACGCACGCCGCACCGATGGAGCACGTGCTCGCGGATGCCGGCCTGTACGAGTTCATCGGCGGCTCACCGCCGTCGCGGGCTGACCTCGAGGCACGGTACGCCCGTCAGGTGGCCGGTCCGCGCGGCTCCGCGTTCGCGTGGCACACGTGGATCATCCGGGTGGCGGACACCGACAAACCGGTCGGCTACGTGCAGGCCACCGTCAACGGCGACGACTCGGTCGCCGAGCTCGCCTGGGTCGTCGGGGTGCCGTGGCAGGGCCGGGGGATCGCCTCGGATGCCGCGTCGGCCGTCGCGGAGTTCGTCGACGCCTGCGGGGTCGAGCGGGTCATCGCGCACGTGCACCCTGACCACGTGGCGTCGCAGCGGGTCGCGGCGCGCCTGGGGCTGGTGCCGACGGCGCGTGTCGTCGACGGTGAGGTCGAGTGGGAGGCGCGCCCCGGCATCCGAGGTCGTTGAGGACGTCGCGTCCGGTGGCCGGCGCGCTGGGGTACGCGGCTCTGGCGCGTCAGCGGGTCAGGGCGGCCTTCACGATCGAGGGGTCGGGGTTGGTGTGGGGGATGCCGTCGATGACCACCGTGGGAACCGTTTCGTTTCCGTCGTTGACGCTCGCGACGAAGGCACGGCCCGCGTCGTCCTCCCAGATGTTGACCCAGCGGGCACGCTTACGCAGGGGGCGGAGCGTCAGGCGCAGGCGGGCCGTGAACGGGCAGCCCGGTCGCCAGTAGATCGCGACACCGTTCGCGGCGTGGGCCAGGGCCTGCTCGTGCGGTGTGGGGGTCGGGCGGCCGGCGGCGAGATCCAGGAGTCCCATGCGGACAGGGTACAAACGGGGGTGACAGTGGGCGTCCGCGACGACCCCGGGTGAGCGCCCTGGCCGCTCGTCGAGTTCCGCGATCACCCGCAGCGCCGACCGCGTCCGGTACGGCTGCGTCGGATTGCCCGGGAAACGCTTGTCGGTGGCGTTCGGATCGTCCTCGAAGGGGCCTGACGGCTCGACGACGTAGATGTGGCCGCGATGGTCCAGACCCGCGAGCGCCGCGGACAGGTGCGGTCGCTCGGTGCGTGGTCCATGCGGTGCTCCGTTCAGCTGGCGGCGGGTGGCTGGGTCGGGGCCTGAGCGGCAACGCCCGAACCCGCGGCGCCCGAACCCGCGGCAGCGGGAACGAGGCCACCGGTCGGCACGGGGTCGGTGCCGGACACGCGGCGACGGCGCAGCCACAGCACGCCCGGCGCGATGACCAGCATGCCCGCCACGGCGAAGGGCAGCAACGCACCGAGCACGGTGAGCAGGACGGTCACCGAACCGGTGAAGGCCCGCCAGCCCGCTGACAAACCGGCCAGGAAGCCGGTGTCGTCCACGGCATCCGCGAGCACCTGCTCGTCGGTGCTGAGGCGCACCTCCACAGGCGCCAGGGCGACCGAGTCCTGAAGCCTGGCCAGTTGCGACTGCAGGGCCTCGAGGTCCGCCTGGCGGCGTGAGAGCTCGGCCTCCAGCGTGACGATCTCACCGAGCTTCGTGGCCTGGAGCATCAGCGCCCGGACCCGATCGACACTGGCCTGCATCGTCTTCAGTCGCGACTGGGTGTCGACGACCTGGGCGGTGACGTCCTCCGTCGAGGTGTTGCGGGAGTGGACCTTGCCGATCGCGGCCACCTTGTCGAGGGTCGCGTCGAGCTGGTCCGTCGGGACGGAGATCGTGATGCTGCTGAAGCCGCCGGTGGCTGCGATGTCCGACTCGCTCGCCACAGACTCGGCCAGGACGAGCCCCTTGGCCGCGCTCGCGATCGCACGCACCTTGGTCGCTGCGGCATCGACGTCCTTGACCGTCACCGAGATGTCGGCACGGCGGGCGAGCTTGCGGTCGGCCACGCTCGCGGCGACGTCGGTCGAATCCACGGCTGCGGGCGCTGGTGCGGCGCCGACGGCCGTGTCCTGCTGCGCCTGTTCCTCGGTCACCGCTGCGCCGCCGCCACCCTCGGAACCCTTCGACGTCAGGTCCGTCCCAGACCCGGTCACCGGGGCCGCTTCCGAGCCCCCCACGGCGGAGTCGGCTGAATCGGCACCGCACCCGCTGACGGCGAGCACGGCGAGGGCGAGGACGGCCGCCGTGGCCCGGAACCGGCCAGCCGGTCGGGACGAGAGCATCGGGTGGACAGTGCGGGCTGGGGATCGCATGGTGACTCCTTCGTCAGGGATCTCGCCGTGGCTGCATGCCGCGGCACCTTGCCGTGAGGCGCAGGCCCCGCTGCTCAGGTTCCTAGTTGCGAGTCTCGATCAGGTCACGACTGCGACGCGCTCGGGTCACATCCTGACGGCCCTCGCGACGGGGCCGTCAGGGCTGCGTGAGAGGCTGAGCACATGTTGTCGGCGGCCCTCTCGACCCGGCCCCGGGTCGTCGTGGTCGGGGGCGGTATCGCGGGCCTGTCCGGTGCGCTCGCCGTGCTGGAGGCCCTGCCGTCAGCCCGGGTCACGATCCTCGAGGGCAGCACCGACCTCGGCGGCAAGCTGCGGCTCGATGCCGTGGGCGGCCACCTCGTCGACGTCGGCGCCGAGTCGATGTTGGCGGTTCGGACGGAGGCCACCGACCTCGTCGCCCGCGTCGGCGCCGAGGGCGAGCTCGTGACCCCGGCGACCACCTCGGCGTCGATCTGGAGCCGGGGGAGCCTGCGCCCCATGCCGGCCGCCACCCTCATGGGTGTGCCCACCGACCCGGCCTCGGCGCTGGGCGTGCTCACCGCCGCCGAAGTGGATCGGCTGCGCGACGAGCAGCCCTGGCCCGGCGGGGCGGTCGAATCCGACGTCTGCGTCGGTGACTACGTCGGCGCGCGCCTGGGGTCGGCCGTCGTCGACCGGCTCGTCGAGCCGTTGCTCGGCGGGGTCTACGCCGGGCACGCCTCCCGGCTGTCCCTGCAGGCGACGATGCCCGTGCTCTGGGAGCGGGCGACCCGCAGCGAGAGCCTGCTCACCCCACGAACCGGTGCCACGGCATCCGACGTCGGTGGTGCGAATGCCAGCGCGCTCGCTCAGCCAGCCCGACCCCCGCGCCCACCGTTCGCCGGCCTTCGTGGGGGAGTGGGGCGCCTTCCGGGCCTCGTCGCCGATGAGCTGCACGCTCGTGGTGCGCTGGTGCGCACCGGGGCGATGGTGCGCGCTCTCGAGCGGACGGCATCCGGCTGGCGACTGACCCTCGGATCCGCCGCCGACCCCCAGGTCATCGACGCGGATGCCGTGCTCCTCTGCGTCCCTCCGGCACCGGCCGCGCGGCTGCTGGCTCCCCACGCGCCCGTGGCGGCACGCGTTCTCGGTGACATCGAGACGGCGTCCAGTGCCGTCGTGACCCTCGCCGTGGAGCGCCGCGACCTGGCCCAGGTCCCGGGCTCGGGGTTCCTGGTCCCGCCCATCGAGGGGCGGGCCATCAAGGCGAGCACCTTCAGCTTCCGCAAGTGGGCGTGGACCGGCGAGGTGTCCGACGTGGTCGTGCACCTGCGGGCCTCGCTCGGGCGGGCCCGCGAGGAGGCCGTGCTGCACCGGGACGACGCGGACCTCGTCGCCGTGTCCGTGGCCGAGGTCGGTGAGGCCCTGGGGCGGCCACTGCCTCGGGTCGTCGACGCACACGTCCAGCGGTGGGGCGGTGGGCTGCCGCAGTACGCCGTAGGCCACGTGGATGCCGTGGCATCCGTTCGCGCGGACGTCGCCCGCCTGCCCGGCCTGGAGGTGGCCGGTGCCGCCTACGACGGGGTCGGCATCCCCGCCGTCATCGCCTCGGCCACCCGCGCGGCGCGCGCCGCCCTGACCCACCTGAGCACCATCCCCAGCACGCGCTGAGCACCATCACCCGTACATGCTGAGCACCAACCCAGCACACCCTGAGCACCAACCCAGCACGCCGCACCAAGGAGAGCACCGCGCATGAGCGAGTCCGTCCGACCCGTCCCGAGCAACCCCAACGCCGCCAGGATCCGCGAGATCAACGACACGATCCGCTACGCCATGTGGTCGGTGTTCGCCGTGGCCGAGCCGATCGGCGACGAGGACCGCGACGCCCTCGCGGCCGAGGTCGAGGAGCTCTTCACCGACCTGGCCGCCAAGGACGTCGTCGTGCGCGGCACCTACGACGTCGCCGGGCTGCGCGCCGATGCCGACGTGATGGTGTGGTGGCACGCGGAGACGATCGAGGCGCTCCAGGAGGCGTACCACGCGCTGCTGCGCACGGCTTACGGCCAGCACCTCGACCCGGTCTGGTCGGTGGCCGCCCTGCACCGTCCGGCGGAGTTCAACAAGAGCCACATCCCGGCGTTCATGGCCGACGAGGAGGCCCGTGACTACGTGTGCGTCTACCCGTTCGTGCGGTCCTACGAGTGGTACCTGCTCGAGGATGCCGAGCGGCGCGACCTGCTGCGCGAGCATGGCCAGATGGCTCGCGACTACCCGGACGTTCGCGCCAACACCATCGCCTCGTTCGCCCTGAACGACTACGAGTGGATCCTCGCGTTCGAGGCCGATGAGCTGCACCGCATCGTCGACCTCATGCGCGAGCTGCGGGCCTCCCGCGCGCGGATGCACGTGCGCGAGGAGGTGCCGTTCTACACGGGGCCGCGCGTGCCGGTGCGCACGTTGGTGCACCGCCAGCGCTGACCCAGCCTCGGCTTTATCGGGGCACTCGATAATCGCTGACTTCACTGGACAAGCCTTGTCCAGTGAAGTCAGGGCTTCCCCGGCGAACTCGCAACGCCCTGTCGGGGACTGCGTTGTCCACAGCCCTCGATGCGGGCGGGGTTGTCCACAGGCGATGTCGCGGTGGCTGACAACGGCGAACACACGCGCTGAGGTTCATCGCATGGATGCCGCACTCTTCGCCGTCGCTCAGAGCCAGGATGGATTGTTCACGACCGCCCAAGCGCATGCCGCCGGCCTGACCGACGCCGGCCTCGCGGGGCTGAAGAAGCAGCGGACCGTCTCCTCCGTTGCGCGGTCCGTGTACGCGCTCTCGGATGCCGTTCCCACCGACCCGACGGACCTGCACCGGATGCGGTTGGCGGCGAGTCTTCTCATCTATCCCGATGCTCGCCCGTGTGGTGTCTCGCTGCTCACCACTGTGGGCGTCGACGTCTGGGGAGCCGCCCTTGACCGGGTCGACCTGGTGCGGCCCGTGACGTCGGAGGTGTTGACTCAGCTCTGCCGGATCCGCTCACCACACCTCGGCGTGCGTCCATGGCTCGACGCGCCGCTGCCCGTCCCCGTCGGGTCGGACGGGTCTGTGGGCCCCAGTGCCCCAGACCCAGATGTCGCCCGGGTCGTGGCGGCAGCGGTCGTGCAGACGGCCCTGGACCACGGGGCGCTGCCGGGCATCGTCAGCGCAGACGATGCGCTGCAGGATCGTCGCACCACGATGGAGGCCATCGTCGAGGCTGCGTCGACGGTGCGCCACTGGCCGGCTGCAGGCAGGGTGCGCACGATGCTGGCTCTGATGGATGGCCGCTCGCAGTCGGTCGGCGAGTCCCGGCTGCGCGTGATGCTGACGATCGCCGGCCTGCACCTCATCCCGCAGTTCCCCATCCGTGACGAGGGCGCCGACGACCCGTTCGCCTTCGCGGACCTGCTCGTTGATGGCACCAACCTGCTGCTTGAGTTCGACGGCAGGATCAAGTACGGCGGCCCGGACGCGCTGTGGCGGGAGAAGAAGCGTGAGGACCGGATCCGGCGGTGTGGGTACCGGGTCGATCGGGTCACCTGGGCCGACCTCGAGCGGCCGAAGGTCCTGCTCCCTCGAATCCGCCATGAGGTCCAGATGTCGCAGACGAGACCGTCCATCGCGCGCAGTGACACGGCATCCGGGGCCTGAAGGCCACATCCCCCGACAAGTCACGACATCCGGGGACAACCCTTGTCCGGTGATGTCGTGGATTATCGGGTCACCCGATAAAGCCGGGCGCTTGCGGGCGGGGCGGGTCAGCCAGCGGCCGGCTCGCCCTTCGGGCGCAGGGTCAGGCTGATCGAGTTGATGCAGTAGCGCTGGTCGGTCGGCGTGTCGTAGCCCTCGCCCTCGAACACGTGCCCGAGGTGGCTGCCGCACGTCGCGCACCGGACCTCGGTGCGCGGGCGCCCCGGCAGCGAGCGGTCCTCGAGCAACTCGACCGACTCACCCGCGAGCGGCGAGAAGAACGACGGCCAGCCGCAGTGGCTGTCGAACTTGGTCTCGGAGGTGAACAGCTCGGCGCCGCACGCCCGGCAAGCGTACGTGCCGACGGTCTTGGCGTCGGTGTACTCGCCGACGAACGGGCGCTCGGTGCCGGCCTGACGCAGCACCTGGTACTCGGCGGGGGACAGGGCGGCCTTCCACTCCTCCTCGGTGCGCTCGACGGCGTAGGAACGGTCACTCGGCTTCATCGTCATGTCTGGACCAACATCGAGCCGCCCCGGATGGTTCCCGCTGTCGAACGCCCTCGTCGGATGCCGTGCCCACGCTTCGCGGCCCGCCTGACGGTGCCGCTCGTTAGGCTCGCGCCATGGGTGATGCACAGGTGCTGGAGATCGAGGGCCCGAACGGGCCCCGTCAGGTGCGCCTGAGCAGCCCGGACCGGCTCATGTGGCCCGACGCCGGCATCACCAAGGGCGATCTCGCCGCCTACGTCGTGGCCGTCGGTGACTCGTTGGTGCACCACATCGGCGACCGCCCGGTCACCCTCCAGCGCTTCCCCGACGGCATCGAGGGCGAGGAGTTCTACCAGAAGAACCCACCCAAGGGTCTTCCCGAGTGGGTCCGCACCGTCTCGTGCCGCTACCCCAGCGGTCGACGCCACGCGCAGATCGTGATCGACGAGGTGGCCAGCGCCGTCTGGGCGGTGCAGATGAACACCGTCACCTACCACCCGTGGCCGGTGCGCACGGCGAACAACGACAACCCCGACGAGCTGCGCATCGACCTCGATCCCCAGCCTGGGCGCACGTTCGCGGATGCCGTCGAGGCTGCGGTCGCGCTGCGTGAACTGCTCACCGAGGTGGGGCTCACCGGCTGGGCCAAGACCAGCGGCAACCGGGGGGTGCACGTCTACGCCCGCATCGGCCCGACGCACGAGTTCCTCGACGTGCGGCACGGCGTCATCGGGATCGCCCGTGAGCTCGAGCGCCGCCTTCCTGACCTCGTGACCTCCTCGTGGTGGAAGGAGGAGCGCGGCGAACGGGTCTTCGTCGACTTCAACCAGGCCTGCCGAGACCGCACCATCGCGTCGGCCTACAGCCCTCGACCGCTGCCCGGGGCCCCGGTGTCGATGCCGGTGACGTGGGCTGAGCTGGAGACGGTCAGCCCGGGCGACTTCACCGTGCTGACCGTGCCCGACGTCCTGGAGGACCGCGGTGATGCCTGGGCCGACATCGACGGCGCCGTCGGGGACGTGTCCGGGGCACTCGCGCTGTGGCAGCGCGACGTCGACGAGCGGGGCCTCGGCGAGCTCAACTTCCCGCCCGACTACCCGAAGATGCCGGGCGAGCCGCCGCGCGTGCAGCCCAGCAAGCGGCGCACCGACAAGGCCGACGACGAGTACATGCCGCCCAAGGCCGAACGCGACGCGGCCGAGCGCGAGCGCTGGGGGATGCCGGTGGTCCCGCCCGTGCCGCCGATGCTCGCCAAGGCGGTCAAGGGCATCGCCGCGCTGGACGGCAAGGACGTCAGCTTCGAGCCCAAGTGGGACGGCTTCCGATCGATCATCTTCCGCTCGGGCGACCTCGTCGAGATCGGCAGCCGCAACGAGAAGCCGATGACCCGGTACTTCCCCGAGGTCGTCGAGGCCGCACTGGCCAACCTGCCCGACCGCTGCGTCGTCGACGGCGAGATCATCGTCGTGCGACCGGGGGAGGACCGTCTCGACTTCGACCTGCTGAGCCAGCGCATCCACCCGGCTGCCAGCAGGGTCGCCAAGCTGTCCGTCGAGACCCCCGCCCGGTTCGTCGCGTTCGACCTGCTGGCGCTCGGGGACGACGACCTCACCGGGCGACCGTTCAGCGAGCGGCGGGCCCTGCTGGAGCAGGCCCTCGCCGGTGCGAGCGCCCCCATCCACCTCACCCCGGCGACGACTGACCGGGCCGTGGCCGCCCAGTGGTTCACCGAGTTCGAGGGGGCTGGTCTCGACGGGCTGGTGGCCAAGACCCTCGACGGTCCGTACGAGCCCGACAAGCGCACGATGGCCAAGATCAAGCACGAACGCACTGCCGACTGCGTCGTCGCCGGGTACCGCACCCACAAGAGCGGTGACGACCTCGTGGGCAGCCTGTTGCTCGGCATCCACGACGACGCCGGTCAGCTGCTCTCGGTGGGGGTCATCGGGGCGTTCCCCATGGCCCGCCGCAAGGAGCTCTTCGACGAGTTGCAGCCGCTCGTCACGACCTTCGATGACCACCCGTGGAACTGGGCAGCGCACGAGGAGGGCACCCGAACCCCGCGGGCCGCGGCCGGCAGCCGGTGGGCCGCCGGCAAGGACCTGTCGTTCACGCCGCTGCGCCCCGAGCTCGTCGTCGAGGTGCGCTACGACCACATGGAGGGGGTGCGGTTTCGCCACACCGCCCAGTTCGCCCGCTGGCGCCCCGACAAGAGCCCGGCCGACTGCACCTACGACCAGCTCGACGAGCCGGTGTCCTACGACCTGTCCGAGGTGCTCGCGGGCGGGAGTGGGTGAGGTGCACGGCATGGCGAGGCGTCGGACGGCATCCGGGAACGCGGTGAGCCGTTCCGGGCCGGGGTGCGTGGCGCCATGACGAGTCGTGCTGGACGGGTCGCCACCGCCGGGGCCGCGGTCGGGGTCACCAGTGCCGTCGCGAGCGGCGCCGGGTCGCTCGCCGCCGCGGCGTACTTCGCCCGTCGCGTGCTGACCCCTGACCGACAGCGCCCGGACGACGTCGTCGTGCGTGCCGCAGGGGCACACACCGTCACGCTCACGGCGACCCCCCAGACGATGGTCCCGGGGCGGTACGGCCTGTGGATCGACAACGGCTTCGGCCACGTGCGCATCGGCGACGTGGTCGACCTCGACCAGGGCTCGGCCACCGTCGAGCGCGAGCTGCTCGCTGTCGACCGCGGGTACCTCGCCCCGGGCACCGCTCGGTGGAACGCCTACTTCCACGGCGCACCCCCCGACGTCACCATCGGTGCCCGCACCGAACACGTCACGTATGCCGGTGAGCTGGGTCCGATGCCCGCGTGGGTGGTGCGGCCCGACGGTGCCCGCCCCGGGGTCGGTGAGCGCTGGGCGGTGCTCGTCCATGGCCGGGGGGCCCGCCGCGAGGAGACGATCCGGGCCATGCCGCCCCTTCTCGAGCAGGGCTGGACCTGCCTGGTGCCGAGCTACCGCAACGACGAGGGAGTGCCGTCGGGGCCCGATGGGCGCTACGCGCTCGGGCTGTCCGAGTGGCGCGACATCGAAGCCGCCATCGATCACGCCGTGGACCACGGTGCGCAGGAGGTGCTGCTTGCGGGGTGGTCGATGGGTGGGGCGATCGTCCTGCAGCTGCTCGACCGTTCACCGCTGTCCGAGCTGGTGTCCCGGGTGGTCCTGGACGCCCCGGTCATCGACTGGGGTGACGTCCTGGCCCACCACGCGCACGCCCACCGGCTGCCACGGCACGTCGGCTCGCTCGCACGCACGATGATGAACCAGCGCTGGGGACACCGGCTGGTCGGTGTCGGAGAGAGCGTCGACCTCGCCAAGACCGACTGGGTGAGCCGGGCCGACGAACTGCACCACGGCATCCTGCTCATCCACTCCGCCGCTGACGACTTCGTGCCGATCGGGCCGTCGCGAGCCCTGGCGCAGGCCCGCCCGGACCTGGTGCAGTTCCACGAGTGGGAGGTGGCCCACCACTGCACCGAGTGGAACACCGAGCCCGACCGCTGGGAGCGTCTGGTGCGAGAGTTCGCCGCGTGGTGACCACGACCGCTGCGGCCGGTACCCGGGCCGGGGAGGCACCCCTCAGCGCTCGTTGAGTGACCAGCGCTCATAGTCATCTCGGGCCATGTCCCGTCTCGAGCCACAGGTATAGCGTGCGCGAGGGTGCCCGCTGGGGCCCCACCTGGTGCCCCGGGTCGCCCTCGGGGCTCGTCGCCCGGAGGAACCACGTGGCACGACACACCTCGTCCATCCGTCCGCTGGCGGTGACCACCGCGGTCATCGCCGTCGTCCTCGCGGGAGGTCTGGCCAGCACCGCGCAGGCGTCGCCGGCAGCGGGTTCCGCGCCCGATCCCTCGAGATTCACGACGAGCGCGATCACGGCGGTCGAGTCGCAGTTCGACGCCGCGAAGTCGGCGAGCGGCAAGGTCGCCCAGAGCGACCCGGCGCTGCTCAAGCGCACGGACGACGCCGTGGTGGCGGTGATGGTCAAGCTCGACCTCGACCCCGTCGCGTCGTACACGGGTGGGGTCAAGGGCCTGAAGGCAACCAGCCCCGCAGCCACCAAGAAGCCCTTGGAGGCGAACAAGGCTGCGGTTGCGGCCTACACCAAGCACGCGAACGCGGTGGTGGCCAGCGCGGCCAAGGACATCAGGAAGGCCGTTCCGGCCGCGAAGGTCGGGCGCTCGTTCACCACCGCCTTTGGCGGGGTCGCGGTGCGGCTGCCCGCCAACAAGGCCAAGGACCTCCTGGCCGTCGACGGCGTGGTCGCCGTGCAGAGCGACACGCTCGAGCAGTTGCAGACCGACTCCTCGCCGCGGTTCGTCGGTGCGACGAAGGTGTGGCCGTCCCTCGGCGGGTCGAGCACCGCAGCGGAGGGCGTGCTCGTCGGCATCCTGGACTCGGGCATCTGGCCCGAGCACCCCTCGTTGGCGGACCCGGGCATCGACCCCCCGGACGGTGGGCCGTTCGCGTGCGAGTTCGGGGACGGCAGCGCCGGCCTCGGCGACGAGTTCACCTGCAACGACAAGCTCGTCGGTGCACACGTGTTCCTCGACACCTACCTCGCCGCGACCGGGGCGGTCCCCGGCGAGTACTGCAACGCCAGCGGCTGCTCGGCCCGGGACGCCGACGGCCACGGCACGCACACGGCAACCACCGCGGCCGGGAGCCCTGTTGCCAGCGCCACCGTCCTCGGCGTCGACCGCGGAGCGGTCTCCGGCATCGCGCCCGGTGCCTCGGTCATCGCCTACCGCGTCTGCCTGGACCAGGGCTGCTACAGCTCGGACTCCGTGGATGCGGTGCAGCAGGCGATCATCGACGGCGTTGACGTCATCAACTTCTCGATCAGTGGCGGCGCCAACCCCTACACCGACCCGGTGGAGCTGTCCTTCCTCGACGCCACCGCGGCAGGCATCAGCGTCAACGCCTCGGCCGGCAACGACGGCCCGGGCGCGGCCACCGCGAACCACGGCGGTCCCTGGGTGACCACCGTCGGTGCGTCGACGTCCGACCGCCACTTCGAGTCCCGGCTGACGCTCACCGGTGCCAGCGGGGCGACCCTGTCGAAGGTGGGCTCGACGATCACGGCGGGAGTCTCCGGCCTCCCGGTCGTCCTGCCGACCGAGGTGCCGTTCTACACCGGTGGCGCGCTCTGCCAGACCGCGTTCCCGGCCGGCTCGCTCACCGGGAAGGTCGTCGTGTGCACTCGTGGCGGCAACGGCCGGATCGCGAAGGGCTACAACGCCTCCCTCGGCGGCGCGAGCGGGATGATCATGCTCAACGCCACGGAGCGCGGCACGATGACCGACAACCACTTCGTGCCGACCGTGCACCTGGACAGCCCGAACGACGACGTGGTGGCCTTCCTGGCAGCCAACCCCGGTGCCACCGCGACCTGGGCGGCCGGAGCGCCGGCCACGGTGCGGGGCGACGTCATGGCGGGCTTCAGCTCGCGTGGCCCGCTCGGTGACTTCCTCAAGCCCGACATCACCGCCCCGGGCGTGCAGATCCTCGCGGGCCACACCCCGACCCCCCTGACGCCTGACGGCGGCCCGCCCGGACAGCTCTTCCAGGCCATCGCCGGCACCTCGATGTCGAGCCCGCACCTCGCCGGGGCCGCGGCACTGGTCAAGGCGGCGCACCCCACGTGGACCCCCGGCCAGATCAAGTCGGCCCTGATGACCTCCTCGACGCAGGACGTCCTCAAGGAGGACGGCGTCACCCCGGCCGACCCGTTCGACCGCGGTGCCGGCTCGATGCGGGTCGATGCGGCCGTCGCGGCTGTCGCGACGATCAGCGAGACCCCCCACAACCTCTACGGGGTCGCTGCCATGGACCGCATCGACCTGAACCTGCCGAGCATCCAGGCCAACCCGCTGCCCGGCGCCATCACCACCCAGCGGACACTCACCAACACGACCACGCGCGACCAACCGTTCAAGGCCAGCGCCACGGGCGCCAACGGCCTCAAGGTCAGCGTGTCGCCGACGTCGTTCTCCGTGCCTGCCGGTGGGACGCGCACGATCACGATCACCGTCGACGGCACGGCCGCCCCCGACGGCTGGGCCTTCGGCCAGGTCACGTTGAGGTCGACGGCAAAGCGCACCCCGGGGATCGTGCTGCCGGTGACCGCACGCGTGGCCGACAGCGTCGTCCCGATGACGCACACGTGTGAGCCGACCGACCTCGCGCGCAACCAGGACGCCGCGTGCACCGTGACCCTCACGAACAACAGCGCCGCCCCGGCTCCGGTCAACCTCTCGCTCGCCGCGCCGAGCCGGGTGGACATCAGCTCGGTCAGCGCCCCGGCCACGGGCACCTCGAGCGGGTTCACGTGGAGCGGCACGCTCACGCCCGCCCTGCCGCCGACCATCACCTCGGTCGCGGCCATTCCCGCTGGGCAGACGCCGGCCGGGGGCTACCTGCCGCTCTCGGCGTTCGGCATCGCCCCGATCTCGGGCATGGGTGATGAGTCGATCGTGAACTTCAACGTCCCCTCGTTCAGCTACGGCAGCGAGGTGTACACCCGCATCGGTGTCGTCTCCAACGGGTACGTCGTCATCGGTGGTGGGACGGCTGCGGACGTCGACTACGTGGCGGCCCCCATCCCCTCGACCAACCGGCCCAACAACATCGTGGCGCCGTTCTGGAGCGACCTGAACCCCGGTGCGAGCGGCGCCGTCCGCATCGGATCGTTGACCGACGGAACGACGACCTGGCTCGTCGTCGACTACGCCGCGGTGCCGACCTACAGCCAGGGCCTGGCGAACACGTTCCAGGTCTGGATCGAGACGGGCGCGGGTGAGGACGTCACGATCGCGCACGAAGCGATGGCCGGCGCCGGCGTCGACGGGCTCAGCCAAGGGGCCGAGAACCGTGACGGGACCAGTGGCGCGGCCTATGTCGGTGGAGAGGGCTCGACGTGGCGGGTCAACGCCACGGCACCCACGCCCGGCGGCTCGGTCCAGATCACCTACCACGCGTCCAGTTCGCGGGCGGGCAGCTACGTCCTCGCACCCACGGCCACGTCACCGCTGGTCAAGGGCACGATCAGCGTGCCGCAGACGCTTCGAGTCGGGTGACGCCGGTGGGGGGTGGGTGCCTGCCCACCCCCACCGCCCCTCAGGTCCGAACTCGCCAGAGTCCGAGCATCGTGCCCGCCTCCTCCAGCAGGAGGCGGGGGGTGAGGTGGATGCCGTCCGCGTCACCGAGCGACGGTCCGCTCGTCACCCGCGTGCCGTCCCCTCCGACGACCGTGGGGGCCAGGGACAGGGCGACCTCGTCGACGACCCCGGCCGACAGGGCCGAGGCGAACAGGCTGGGACCGCCTTCGCAGAGGACCTGACCGAGCCCGCGCTCGGCGAGGGCGTCCAGCGCGCGCGCGAGGTCGACCTGGGCACCCCCGGCGACGAGCACGGCATCCGCACCGAGCACGCTGCGAGCACGCGCCAGGGCGCGCTCACCAGCCGACTCACAGGTGACGAGCACACCCGCGCCACGTCCGGCGGTCGGGGTGCGCAACCCTTCGGGGACCCGACCGGAGGCGCTGACGACGACCAGAGCGGGCGGCACCGGCCGGGCCCGGGTGGGTTCGAGGCGCTCGTACCCCTCGGCCCGCACGGTCCCGGCTCCGACGAGCACCGCCTGGCACAGCGATCGTTGCAGGGCGAACACCCGGTTGTCGGCGGGGGTGTTGATGCTGCCGCTCAGACCGTCGGCCCCGACAGCCGAACCGTCGAGGGTGCTCACGAAGTTCGAGCGCACCCAGCGACGGCGGGGAAAGGCGTAGAGGTCGGCCAGCTCAGCCGCGGTGACGCGTGCGCCCGGGTGCGACGGGCGGCGGGGGTCGAGGAGGACTCGCATGCCGTGAGTGTCGCAGGGAACCAGGCTCGCGGACCTCGAAGATTCCGGGCCATCGAGGCATCGGGTCTGCAAGGATGCGGCGATGGGCAAGGGTGCGAAGAAGAGCAAGAAGTCCGTCGAGAAGGCCGAGCTGACCGGCAAGGCCGCGAAGAAGGCCGAGAAGAAGCGCCAGAAGGCGGCCAAGGCCCGCCAGGACGAGGCGGTGCACGCGGAGGCGTGGTCGCACGTCCTGCGGGTGGGGCCCGGCTTCGACCTCGCCGACCTCGACCCGGCCTCGACGCCGGGGTTCACCGGCGACAAGGCGGCCGGTGAGGCCGTCATGGCCGAGCTCCAGGCGCGCACCAGTGACCTCCAGGAGCGGCTCTACGCCGAATCCAAGGGGGGAGGGCAGCGCTCGGTGCTGCTCGTCATCCAGGGCATGGACACCTCCGGCAAGGGTGGCATCATGCGTCACGTCGTGGGTGCCGTCGACCCGCAAGGGGTGGAGATCACCTCGTTCAAGGCACCGACCGCCGAGGAGAAGCGACACCCGTTCCTCTGGCGGATCCGGCGGGCGCTGCCGTCACCGGGCGACATCGGCGTCTTCGACCGCAGCCACTACGAGGACGTGCTCATCGTGCGGGTCCACGACCTGGTGCCACGGTCCACGTGGTCGCGCCGCTACGCGCAGATCAACGCCTTCGAGGCGGGAGTCGTCGAGGCGGGGACCACGATCATCAAGGTCATGCTGCACATCTCCAGCGACGAGCAGAAGGCCCGCCTCACCGAACGACTCGCCCGCGAGGACAAGCACTGGAAGTACAACCCCGGCGACATCGACGAACGCATGCACTGGGCGGACTACATGCAGGCCTACCAGGCAGCCCTCGAGAAGTGCTCCACGGCCGCCGCGCCGTGGTTCGTCGTGCCGGCGGACAACAAGTGGTACGCCCGCCTCGCCGTGACGAATCTGCTCCTGGAACACCTCGAGGCGATTGACCCCCAGTGGCCTGCGGCCGACTTCGACGTCGAGGCGGAGAAGGCCCGCCTGGCGCTCTCGCCCTGAGGGCGAACCTGGTCAGAGGCCTCGGAGCAACCCGTGGTGCAGCCCTGATGTCCGCGGTTCTCGCGGGCCCGGCGGTTACCGTTGCCCCATGACCGATGCGAAACGGCGCCTGCGCCGCCTGCTCGCACAGGTCCCGGGCCTGCTGCCCCTGGCCCGGCTCGTCGTCGTGACCACGCGCATCTGCCTGCGCTACCGCGTGACCGGCCTGGCGTCCGAGGCGGGTTTCTTCGCCCTGCTCAGCCTGCCCCCGCTCGTCCTGGGGCTGTTCGGCGGCCTCGGCTACCTCGGAACCGCCCTCGGGCCGGTGGCCGTGGAGCAGGTTCGGGACGCGATCAACGACTACGCGTCGCGCTTCCTCACCGAGGACATCATCAACTCCACGCTCGGTCCGACGATCAACGACGTCTTCACCGACGGGCGCTTCGACCTCATCTCCCTGGGTTTCGTGCTGTCGCTGTGGTCGGGGTCCCGTGCCCTCAACGTCTTCGTCGACACGATCTCGATCATGTACGGCCAGTCGGGGGTGCGCGGCATCGTCCAGACGAGGGCGCTGTCGTTCTCGCTGTACCTGCTGGCGCTGGTCCTCGGCATCGTGACGATCCCCCTCGTGCTGCTCGGCCCCACCCTGCTCGGCGAGATACTGCCCGACCCGTGGGATGCCCTCACGATGCTCTACTGGCCGCTCGTCACGCTCCTCGTCGTCGGGGGGTTGACCAGCCTGTACCACGTGTCGACGCCGCGACGTTCGCCGTGGCTTCGTGACGCTCCCGGGGCCGTCGTCACCCTGCTGATCTGGATCCTCGCCTCCTTCGTCGTGCGCGGGACCATCGCCGCATCCCTCGGGGGTACGTCCATCTACGGGCCGCTCTCGGCTCCGATCGTGCTGCTCATCTGGCTCTACGCCCTGGCCATCGCCGTGCTCATCGGTGCCGCCGCGAATGCCGCCATCCGTGAGCTGTGGCCGGTGGAGGAGAACCGCAGCCTGCACGAGCGCTTCGGCGCCTGGGTGGGTGGCCACTGGCGCCGCCGCTCGGCGCCACGCACCACCTCGGGCTGGGACGACCCCTTCGACGGCTACGGCCCCGGGCTCGCGCTCGACGAGGACGACCTCGGCCTGTCGGGGCTGCGGGAGGCCGCTCGAGGCCCGATGACGCCGATCTCGCGGGCCTCGCGCGGTGACGGCGCGGATGCCGCGGCGGAGGCAGTCGGTGCCGGTCGCCGGGGCGACTCGCAGGGTTGAGCGCTGGCCCGCACGCGGTGGGGAAGCCGTCGGGGAGTGGCCTCGGCCCGGTCGGGAAGCGGGCCGGGGAGTGGCCACGGGGACCCGGTTTGGCGATCCCATCGACTGTCGGATAATGTCTGCGAGCACGCCAAGCGCGGTTCGCAAGAGCCGCACGGACGCGCGCGGATGTAGCTCAGTTGGTAGAGCGCAACCTTGCCAAGGTTGAGGTCGCCGGTTCGAACCCGGTCATCCGCTCGAGGGTTAGCCGCCCCGAACATGGTGGAGTGGCCGAGAGGCGAGGCAGCGGCCTGCAAAGCCGCGTACACGGGTTCAAATCCCGTCTCCACCTCGAGAAGTACCCGATCAGCACCACCCAGCACGGCAGCATCCACAACAGCATCACCGCACGACCCACGGACGCGTAGCGCAGATGGTTAGCGCACCACCTTGACACGGTGGGGGTCGGAGGTTCGAGTCCTCTCGCGTCCACCCTCGACGAAGCCCGCCAGATCCCTGGCGGGCTTCGTGGCGTTCGGGGTGGTTTTCGGGGCGTTCACCTGACTGCGACGGCAGACATCGGGTGTCACAGGGGGCGTCGACCGTGACCGACGAGACAGCCGTGCGAGCGTTCGGCTCGCCACCTGCGGCGTAGCGTGGAGGTGGCCCTTCGGGCTCCACGCCCGGGCCGGGAAGGCACGCACGATGGCACGGGCACTGGTGGTCTACGAATCGATGTTCGGCAACTCCGGGAAGGTCGCGCGAGCGGTCGCGGACGGTGTCGCCGAGGTCATGTCCGTCAATCTCGTCGAGGTGACCGCGGCGCCCGTTGACCTTCAGGGAGTCGACCTCGTCATTGCCGGTGGCCCCACCCACGCGTTCTCCATGAGCAGGGAGGCGACGAGGCGCGATGCCCGGGTCCAAGGGGCGTCGCAGGGCTCGGTGGCGACCGGGCTGCGCGAGTGGCTCGCGAGCCTGCCGGACGAGCACGGCCGGTGGTTCGCGGCCTTCGACACCAGGGTGACCAGGGTGCGCCGCCTGCCCGGGTCGGCGGCCCACAGCGCGGCCCGCGCCGGGCGCCGGCACGGGTTCTCGCAGGCGATCGCCCCGCAGAGCTTCTACGTGCTCGACGTCCAGGGGCCCCTCGCCGACGGCGAACTCGAGCACGCCCGGGTCTGGGGAGCCGCCGTCGCGGCGTCGGTGCCGACGCCCGTCTGAGGGGTTCACTGGGCTAACGTCGGCCGTCACCGCTGACGTTGGAGGCTTGCCGATGACCGAGCACACCGATCCCGTCGATCACCTGCACCTGGTCGACCGGGTTCTCGCGTTGCGCACCGTCAAGGGTGGCCGGGTGGTCATCATCGGCATCGCGGGGGAGCCGGGCGCAGGCAAGTCCACGCTCGCGGCATCCGTCGTCACCACACTCACCGAGCACGGGTGTCCCACGGTGCTCCTGCCGATGGACGGCTTCCACCTCGCGAACGTCGCGCTCGCCTCCCTCGGTGTGGCGGAGCGCAAGGGTGCCCCCGAGACCTTCGACGCCGCGGGCTTCGCAGCCCTGTTGGCGAGGATTCGTGCGGAGGGCCCGGACACGGTGTGGGCGCCGATGTACGACCGGTCGGTGGAGGAGTCCATCGCGGGAGCGATCCCCGTGCCACCGGGCACCGAGGTCGTCGTCACCGAAGGCAACTACCTGCTCGTCGACGAGGAACCCTGGGCGCAGGTGGGGGAGCTGCTCGACGAGGTGTGGGCCGTGCGGGTCGATGCGGCCACGCGCACCGAGCGGCTCATCGCCCGCCACGTGCGGTACGGCAGGACGCCTGCCGAGGCGGTGGCCTGGGTGGCGAGCGTCGATGAACCCAACGCTGCCGTCATTCGCGCCACTCTCGGGAGGGCCGATCTGGACGTGAGCACCGGGTGAGGTGACGGCTCACGGCATACGATGCGGGCGTGTCGGAGGCGAGGTTCACGTCGCTCGTGGCCCGCGGTCCCAGCGCCGTCAGCCACGACATCGACGACCTCACGAGTGGCTTCTGGGTGGTGGTGATCACCTTCGAGGGTGGTCTCACCGCCGTGCGGATGGACGACGTCGACCGCACCGAGCCAGCACCACGCGGCGAAGAGCGCTCGGATGCCGGGGCGTGGCCGGCGCTGTCGGGCCCGTGGCGCACGAGTCTGGATCGGACGGCGTACGTCGAGGGCGTCTCGGAGATCCGGCGGCGCATCGCGGCCGGGACGGTCTACCAGGTCAACCTCTGCCGGGTGCTCGAGCACGACCTCGCCGAGGGGGCCGACATCGCGGTGCTCGGCGACCGCCTCGCCGCGGGAAATCCCGCGCCGTACTCGGCGACGATCAACCTGCCCGAGGCGGGTCTCGAGCTCGCCTGTGCCTCTCCGGAGGCCTACCTGCTGCGAGCGGGCGACCTGGTGACGTCGCGGCCCATCAAGGGCACCGCGACGACCGCTGAGCTGCTGCTGCCGAAGGACTACGCCGAGAACGTCATGATCGTCGACCTCGTGCGCCACGACGTGGGCCACGTCAGCCGGCCGGGCACCGTCTCCGTCGACCACCTGTGCCGGGTCGAGGAGCACCCCGGTCTCGTGCACCTGGTGTCGGACGTGTCGGGTCGGTTGCGGCCACGCACCACGTGGCGCGAGCTGCTCGACGCCAGCTTCCCACCGGGGTCGGTGAGTGGGGCGCCCAAGCACACCGCGCTGCTCGCGATCGCGGACCTGGAACCGGTCGCCCGTGGCCCCTACTGCGGCGCCGTGGGGTGGATCGACATCGACCGGGACGAGGCGGAACTCGCCGTCGGCATCCGCACCTTCTGGGTCGCCCGCGACGGCGACGGCCGACGAGTGCTGCGATTCGGAACCGGTGCCGGCATCACCTGGGGGAGCGACGCACAGGGTGAGTGGGCCGAGACCGAACTCAAGGCGGCGCGTCTCGTCGCCCTCGCCGAGGGGGAGGCACCTGAGCGTGCGAAAGTGTGACGCATGACTGACATCAGGATCTGGGTCAACGGGGAACTCGTCGACGCCGACACCCCCGCGGTGAGCGCGGTCGACCACGGGGTCACGGTGGGGGATGGCGCGTTCGAGACCGCCAAGATCGACCGCGGCGCTCCGTTCGCCGTCACGCGCCACCTGCGGCGCCTCGACCGGACGATGGCCGGCCTCGGGCTGCCCCCGGCCGACCACGCACTGATTCAGGACGGCATCCGCGCCGTCCTCGACGGGGTGCCGATCAACTTCGGTCGGCTGCGCTTCACGGTGACCGGCGGCAAGGGACCACTGGGTTCGGATCGGCATGACTCGCCGTTGACGCACATCGTCACCGCCGTCGAGCAGGCCCGCCCGGAGACGCAGGGGGCGGTGGTCACCGTGCCGTGGGTGCGCAACGAGCGGGCTGCCACCGCCGGGCTGAAGACGACGTCGTACGCCGACAACGTCATCGCCCTCGCCTACGCCAAGGAGCGCGGTGCCGTCGAGGCGATCTTCGCCAACACCCGCGGTGAGTTGTGCGAGGCCACCGGAAGCAACGTCTTCGTCGTGCTCGACGGCACCGTGCGCACCCCGCCACTGGACAGTGGATGCCTCGCGGGCATCACCCGTGAGCTCGTGCTCGAGTGGTGCCGAGAAGACGGGCTCGAGATCGTCGAGGAGGCGATGCCCCTCGACGTGCTGGAGCACGCGGACGAGGTGTTCCTCACCTCGTCGATCAAGGACGTCTTCCCGGTGTCCGCGGTCGACGGTCGCGAGCTCGGGGGGCCGGGGCCCGTCACGACAGCGGCCCGTGAGGTGTGGGCCCGGCACGCCGCCAAGGGGATCGATCCGTGACGCCGCAGGAGCGCGGGCACGTCCTACGTGATGCGAACGACGAGGACGACTGGGCCTGGCGCCGCGCCATCCGCGCCAACCCCACGTCGCGCCGGATCTACCGCAGCGCCGTGTTCGTCGTCGGGCTCGTCCTGCTGCTCGGCGGACTCGCCCTCGTTCCTCTGCCCGGGCCGGGGTGGTTGATCGTCATCGCCGGCATCGCGATCTGGGCCTCGGAGTTCGAGAAGGCTGCGCGGTTGCTCGACTTCGTCAAGGCCAAGGTGCGGGCGTGGGAGCAGTGGCTGCGCCCTCAGCCGGTGTGGGTCAAGGGGCTCGTCGGTCTGGCGACGGCGGCGTTCGTCGGTTGCGTCCTGTGGGCGCTGATGGCGGTCAGCGGTGTCCCCGGGTTCGTCCCGACGTCGATGGCGACCTGGCTGGAGGGCAACGTCCCGGGCTTGTGAGGGGGCCGATTTCCGCCGGGCGCGACGGGGCGTATATCCTCGGGCACGCCGTTCACGGCGTCCGGATGTGTAGCTCAGTTGGTTAGAGCGTTCGCTTCACACGCGAGAGGCCGGGGGTTCGAGTCCCTCCACATCCACCACGACGCACGGCCCCTGAACTGCGGAAACGCGGATCAGGGGCTGTGTCGCTCGTCCGGCGGTCGGATACGTGTCGGATCGTGGCCCTTCTTGCCCCGAATCGGACCCCTCCACTTCCACCACGACTTTCCCTCCCCATGAGGCTTCCGCCCGGTTCGCATGGCATGCCTTCCCAGGCGTACGCCCTGTTTGCCATGCGAAGTATCCGAGGGTTCGCGTCCCGGTCACGAACTCCAGTACTCGAGGTGGGATCGGTGCAGCCACGCGTCGACCCAGGCCCGGTCGGGTTCGGCCGGGAGGTCTGAACTGGCAGTGCTTCCCGCACCGTCGACCCCGCCCTTGGCCGCCCTCGTGGTCCAGGGCGGACTCTGTGCCGCAGCGCATGCCGCAGCGAGGTACAGATCTTGGCGGATGGGTCGTGGACCAAGCTCGGGGGAGGCGTCAGCACGAGACCCGGCCCTGAGCCGATCACACGCGGCAGGTTGTCCGCGTCAGAGCTCGCAGGCCTGAAGGACGCGGTCAACGCGACCACGCTCGGCACCGCGCCCGTCAGCACCGAGGTCTGCGCCACCGCATCGGACGGGACCGGTCGGTGGCCGCGACTTCGTCATGGGTCTTGGTCATCGCCGGCACTCTCCGATCTCGCCGGCGGGTCCACGCCGTCCTGCGCGAGGCCACGTCATTGCACGCCGTGTGGCGAGCGCCCAACCTGCCCCCCAGCTCCTCAGGGCCCGCCTGAGCTGGATCGGGCGTTCGCCGCGACGTCGCGCAGGCCGTCCCAGACCAGGGCGGTGAGCTGATCGGCGAGGTCGTCGCTGCTGGGGCCGTTCCGGGCGCCACCCTCGGCCATCCACGAGTCCGCGACCGCGCGAACCATGCCGACGAGCGCCACCCCCCACAGCTGGCACGCCCGGGCGTCGAGGGCAGGTAGGGACACATCGGCCGAATCTGCGGATCCTGCCGCACCTGATGGACTGCCGGAACCGCTGGCCAAGCCACCCGCGACGAGTTCGGCGACGTGCGTGGCGATCCGCCCGGTCATGCCCGCGGCGACGTCGCCCTCGGGCCGTTCACCGGCGGGGACCATCGGCGCGTTGACGATGAAGCGGTAGACCTGCGGGTCGTCCTCGACGAGGTGCAGGTACGCGGCGATGACCCCTCGGATGACGGCGCGTCCGCCATCGCGCGAGTTGTCGTCCGGTGAACCTTTGGATGCCGGGTCGTCGGATGCCGGGTCGGCTGCGGCCCTCGTCAGGTCGCGGATGATCGTGGCGTCGACCCGCTCGGCGACTGCGGTGTAGAGGCCGGCGCGGTCGGTGAAGTGCCGGTAGAACACGGTCTTGGACGTGCGGGCGGTGGCGGCGACCTCGTCCATCCCGACCCCGGCACCGTGGGTGCGGATGGCGAGCAGGGTTGCCTCGACGAGCTCGGCGCGGCGGACGAGGCGGTGCTCGTCCCAGCGCGACCGGCGCCGGTCCGGTGGTGCCTGCGTCACATCCATGGCCGGACGCTAGCAGAAACCCCCAGTACCTGTTACCTTCCGTACCGGGTACATCGCCACGCCGGTGCGCCCGCCCACCAGCAGCACCGACGCACAAGGAGCCCTTCCGGTGACCCACCCCCGCCGCGCCGCCGTCCTCGGCGGCAACCGCACCCCGTTCGCCCGCCAGTTCGGCGCCTACGCGGAGGCTGCGAACCAGGACATGCTCACCGCGGCCATCGAGGGACTCGTCGCCCGCCACGGCCTCGCAGGGGAGCGCCTCGGTGAGGTCGTCGCGGGAGCGGTCATCAAGCACAGCCGGGACTTCAACCTCACGCGGGAAGCCGTCCTCGGCTCCAGCCTGTCCCCGACGACGCCGGCCTACGACATCACCCAGGCGTGTGGCACCGGGCTCGAGGCCGCCATCCTCGTCGCGAACAAGATCGCCCTCGGCCAGATCGAGTCGGGCATCGCGGGCGGGGCCGACTCCGCCTCCGACGCCCCCGTCGTCGTCACCGAGTCGCTGCGCCGAAAGTTGCTGCGCCTGAACCGGGCCAAGACCTCGGCAGAGCGCGTGAAGGCGGCCCTGGCGTTCCGCCCGACCGACGTCGGGGTGTCGGTCCCGGCGAACACCGAGCCCCGTACGGGGCTGTCGATGGGCGACCACATGGCGCTGACCGCGGCGCAGTGGGGGATCACCCGTGAGGCCCAGGACGAGCTCGCCCTGGCCAGCCACGTCAACCTCGCCGCCGCCTACGAGCGCGGCTTCTTCGACGACCTCATCACCCCGTACCTCGGCCTGACCGTCGACCAGAACCTGCGCCCCGGGTCCACCCTCGACAAGCTCGGGTCGCTCCGGCCCGTGTTCGGTAAGGGCGAGGGAGCTACCATGACGGCCGGCAACTCCACGCCGCTCACCGACGGCGCATCCGCGGTCCTCCTCGGCTCGCAGGAGTGGGCCGACGCCCACGGACTGACGCCGCTCGCGTGGTTCGTCGACGGCGAGACGGCCGCGGTCGACTACGTCGGCGGTGACGAGGGGCTGCTCATGGCGCCCTCCTACGCGGTGCCACGCCTGCTCGCGCGCCAGGGACTGCGCCTGCAGGACTTCGACTTCTACGAGATCCACGAGGCCTTCGCCGCGACGGTCCTGTCGACCCTGGCCGCGTGGGAGGACGACGACTTCTGTCGAGACCGTCTCGGCCTGGACGCCCCGCTGGGTGCGATCGACCGTTCGCGCCTGAACGTCGCCGGCTCGTCGCTGGCCGCGGGCCACCCGTTCGCCGCGACCGGCGGCCGCATCGTCGCCACGCTGGCCAAGCTCCTGCACGAGAAGGGCAGCGGATCCCGAGGCCTGATCTCGATCTGCGCCGCTGGTGGCCAGGGTGTCGTCGCGATCCTCGAGGCGGCCTGACATGGGGCACCGCGACGGGTACACGGCGTTCGTCTCCTCCGGCGTCGGCAAGAAGATCTCGACCACGCTCGGCCTGCCCCAGCCGGTTGCGCTGCGTCGTCACGTCCCCGGGCGCCCGCTCGTCGACGGGCCGCTCCTCGTCGGCGGCCACGGGACGATGCCCGCCCTGGCGGCCCTGCGCGCGACCCTCGATGAGGCAGGTGCTGTCGTCGTCGACGAGGTGCCCGAGGAGGGGCGACTGGGTGGCGTCGTCGTCGACGTGTCGTCGGCCACCGCACCCACCGACCTCGAGGCGCTGCGCGCCACGCTCGCCCCGGCCCTGAAGCGACTCGGGCGCTGTGCCCGCGTCGTCATCGTGGGTGCCGACCCGGCATCCGCCACCACCGCAGCCCAGCGGGCCACCCACCGCGCCCTGGAAGGCATCACCCGCTCGGTCGCGAAGGAGCTGCGCGCGGGGGCGACCGCCAACCTCGTGCTCCTCACTCCGGGGTCCGAGGGTGCCGCCCTCGGGACGGTGCTGTTCCTGCTCTCGGCCCGCTCGGCCTACGTCGACGGTCAGGTCTTCCGCACCGGCGTGGCCACGTCGCAGGAACCCGCGGATGCCGCGACACCCCTGGCCGGAAAGGTCGCCGTCGTCACCGGTGCGGCTCGTGGGATCGGTGCGGACATCGCCCGCACGCTCGCCCGCGACGGGGCGACGGTCGTGTGCGTCGACATGCCGAGCGCCGGGGCCTCCCTGGCCAAGGTGGCCAACTCGATCGGGGGGTCGGCGCTGCAGGCCGACGTCACGTCACCCGACGCGGGAGCGCGCATCATGAACCACGCCCGCACCCGGCACGGCGGGCTCGACATCGTGGTGCACAACGCCGGCATCACCCGCGACAAGCTGCTCGCGAACACCGACTCCGAGCGCTGGGGTTCGGTGCTGGCCGTCAACCTCACCTCGATCCTGGCGATGAACGAGCACTTCCTGGCCAAGGACGGCCTGCGCGACGGCGGCCACCTCGTGCTCGTCTCGTCGATCGCGGGCATCGCCGGCAACCGCGGGCAGGCGAACTACGCGGCCTCCAAGGCGGGGGTCATCGGGCTCGTCGACGCGTACGCCGCCGACAAGGGGCTGCGCAGGCGGGGGATCACCGCCAACGCCGTCGCGCCGGGGTTCATCGAGACCGAGATGACGGCGCGGATCCCGTTCGCCACCCGCGAGCTCGGCCGTCGCCTGAACAGCCTCGCACAGGGCGGTCTGCCGATCGACGTCGCCGAGACGATCGCCCACTTCGCCTCCGACGCGCAGTCCGGCGTCAACGGCAACGTCGTCCGCGTGTGCGGGCAGAGCCTGCTCGGCGCCTGACGTGGCGACCGAGACCCTGTCTGGGGTGCCGTCCACGGCACCGCTGCTCGTGCGTGCCGCCCTGACGTCGCGCGGGCGGCGCGGCGACTCGGTGCCCGACCGCACCCTCGTCGTGGAGGACGTCCGGATCGACCGGGCCAAGCTGGCTGCCTACCAGCGGCTCACCGGCTACGCCGTCGACGACACGGTGCCCCAGCCCTACCCGTGGGTGCTCGCGTTCCCGGTGCAGACCGCCCTGATGGCTCGGCCGGACTTCCCCATGGCACTTCCCGGAATGGTGCACCTGGAGAACCGGGTCACCACCCACCGGGCGATGGATGCCGGTGACCCGCTCACGCTGTCGGTGTCGGCCGGGCAGGTCCGCCCGCACCGACGCGGCCGAACGCTCGACGTGCGGCTCGAGGCCCGCGTGGGCAGCGAGCTCGTGTGGGAGTGCGACAGCGTCTACCTCAGCCGTGGCCGCGGCACGCACGACGCCCCGCGCGGCGACGCCCCGCGCGGCGACGGGCCGCCGAGGCCGCCCGTGGGTCAGCCCGCGGCGCGGTGGCGCCTTCCCGAGGACCTCGGCCGGTCCTACGCGTCGGTGTCGGGGGACGTGAACCCGATCCACCTGCATCCGCTGACCGCCAAGGCCATGGGGTTCCCGCGGCACATCGCCCACGGCATGTGGACCTGCGCTCGTACCCTTGCCGCGCTCGGGCGCACGTCGCTCGGGCCGTCGACGAGCCACGTGTGGTTCACCAAGCCGGTCTTCCTGCCGAGCACGGTCGAGCTCGTCGTCGACCGCGAACCGGCACGCACGGTCGCCGCCCTGCGCTCGGCGAAGACGCCGGAAACCACCCACCTCGTGCTGACCCTCGAGACCTGACCGGACCGGGCCCCGTTCGGCTCACCTTCGTCTCGGAGGGTGCCACCTCGATATGGTCAGGTGGTGGTCAGCCGTGACGATGGGCTCGTCGAAACGCGCGGACTGCCGAGCCGGGTTGCGCGACCCTCGGGGGGTGGGCCTCGGCCGTTCGGGCTGCCCTGACCACTCCCGGCGTGGAGCGGGCCGAGGGCTTGCTCATGCTCAAGGCGGCGGTCGCCACCGTGCTGGCCTGGCAGCTGGCCGTGCACCTGCTCGACAGCCCCACACCCTTCTACGCACCGATGGCCGCCCTGCTCGTCGTCGACCGCACCATGGTCCGCTCGATCGGGGCCAGTGCCCGGCGCGTGGCCGCCGTCGTCCTCGGGATGAGCATCGCCTGGCTCGTCGGGTCGCTCGTCGGGGTGACGTGGTGGTCGATGGTGCCGGTGATGATGGCCGCGCTCCTCATCGCACGCTGGCCGCTCCTCGGGGACCACGGCATCCAGGTGCCGACCATGGCGCTGCTGTCCCTGCTCACGGTCAAGGGCACCGACACCGACTTCACCTACCTCACCATCGTCGAGACCGTGCTCGGCGGCATCGTCGGGGTTGCCGTCAACGCAGTCGTGCTCGCTCCCATGCACCTGGACGAGCGGCGTGACGCGCTGCGCGACCTGACCACACGGGTGCAGGACCTGCTCAAGGACATGGCGACGGGCCTGCGCGAGGGTTTCGACGCCGACCGGGCCCGCGGGTGGTACGACACCGCGACCGACCTCGGTGACCGGGTGCCCGAGGTGCTCAGCGTGGTGGAGACCGGGCGCGAGAGCACCCGGTTCAACTGGCGGCACCGCCTGCGCCCGGCGCGCATCGACTGGGACGGCTACACGCGCACGGTGGAAGCCGTGCGGCGGGCCCAGTGGCAGGTGGGCAGCATGGCGCGCACCCTCGTCGACGCCGCGGACGAGACGGCCCGGCATCCCGCACCGTCGGCGGGATGGCTCGACGACTACGCCGGGGTGCTCGACGAGATCGGTGACGCGATCTCCGACTTCGGGGTGTGGACCGAGCCGTCCCGCCACGCCGTGGAGCAGCACCTGCAACTCGCCCTGGAGACCCTCGACGACCTCAGCGAGCAGGTGCGGGTGACCCCCCTGGAGGATCCTCGAGCCTGGCCGACCTACGGCGCCCTCGTCCTCGAGGCGGAGCGCCTGGCGCGAGAGCTGCGCGAGAGCAACTCCGACGCATCCGTGCCCACCGACACCGGCCCGATCCGCACACCGCTCGCCGAGACGGTGCCCGCGGTGGCCCAGCTCCAGCAGCAGATCGAGCAGGTGCCCCTCGTGGGCGAGCACCTTCCCCGGATCATCGAGCAGGTGGCGGGGCGCCCCCCGCAGGCTCCCGGCCCGACGGCCCCACCCCCACCCCCAGTCCGGCCCGAGGCCCCAGCCCACGACGAGGGCCCATCACCCCGGTCGTGACGGCCACCCCGAGCAGCAGCAGCGCGCCACCCACGCTCTCCCACGCGTTGGGCACCTCGCCCTGCACGAGCCATGCCGTGGTGAGTCCGACGACCGGGACGAGCATGGTGAACGGCACCACGGCCGCTGCCGGGTGGTGCGCCAGGAGCGTGTTCCAGATGCCGTACCCGACGAGCGAGGCCAGCCACGCGGTGTAGAGCGTGGAGAGCACCGCGGGCACCGTCGGGTGGGTCAGGGCGTGCATCACGGCGTCGGGGCCGTCGATCGCGATCGAGAGGGCGAACAGCGGCAGCGGGACCACCGTGGCGGACCACACCGTGAGCGACAGTCCCGCAGCGAGCCCGCCGGACCGGGAGGCCGTGGGTGGCGTGTGTGCCGCGGCCCGCCGGGCGGCGACGTTGCCGATGGCCCACGACAGGGCGGCGGCGATGACGAGCAGCAGGCCCAGGGCGGGTGTCGCGGCCGACCGGCCGACGCCGACGACGACGAGCCCGAGGAGGCCGATGCCCACCCCGATCACCTGGGTCCGGCTCGGTCGCTCGTGCAGGACCAGCGCTGCGATGATCACGGTGGCGACGACCTGGGCCTGGAGCACCAGCGACGCGAGACCGGCCGGCATCCCGAGCGCCAGCCCGGTGTAGAGCAGGCCGAACTGGCCCAGGCTCATGAAGGCGCCGATCGTGACCACGTCGCGCCACGGCAGGGCGGGCCTCGGCACGAGGAAGATCGCCGGGATCAGCACGACGACGAAGCGGAACGCGACGAACAGCGTCGGGGGGATGTCGCCGACCCCTTCGTCGATGACGACGAAGTTGGCGCCCCAGATGATCGTGACGAGGACGGCGAGGGCGACATGACGGCGAGGCACCCGCTCATCCTGCCGGGGTGGACCATGAAGCACCAGCAACGAAAGTTGACGTCATATCGGTAGCATCGCTGCATGATCGATCTCGTGGCCGTGGAGTCGCTCGTGGCGGTGGAGCGCTGTGGCAGTGTCGTCGGTGCCGCGGACGAGCTGGGGTTCACCCCGTCCGCGGTCTCGCAACAGGTCAAACGCCTCGAACGCCAGGTCGGGGTGCCACTGCTCGATCGGGCCGGGCGTGGGGTGGTGCTCACCGCGGCTGGGCGACGCCTCGTCGAGGAGGGTCGCTCGCTGCGGGTGGCGGTCGAAGGGCTGCGCTCCCGGCTCCAGGGGGAGGGAGGGAGGCCCTCGGGGCTGCTGCGGCTCGCGGCCTTCTCCACGGCGGTGCGCGGCATCGTGCCCCCGATGCTCGACGCCCTGCGCGCCAGCGCTCCCGACCTTGACGTCGTGGTGCACGAGGTGGAACCGTGGGATGCCGTCGCCGAGGTCGCGGCGGGGCGCACCGACATGGCGGTGGTGCACCGCTGGGAGGGCATGCGCTTCCACGTGCCGCCGACGGTGCGCGGAGAACCGGTGCTCACCGACGTGGCCGACGTCCTCGTGCACGTCGACGACCCCCTCGCGTCGCGGCAGTCCGTGACGCCGGCCGACCTCATGACCCGTCCCTGGGTCTCCACCCCCGAGGGCACGATCTGCCACGAGTGGTTCAGCCACATGTTCGCGGCCACCCCGCAGGCACCGCGCGTGGGCTTTCGCTGCGTGGAGTTCGCCTCGCAGGTCGAGCTCGTGGCCCACGGCCTGGCGGTGGCCCTGGTGCCCCGACTGGGTCGGGGGCGCCTGCCCGCCACCGTCGTCGCGGTGCCGGTGCTCGACCCCGTGGCGACCAGGCGGGTCGACGTTCACTGGCGCGCGTCGATGGGGGAGTCGCCCGCCGTGGATGCCGTGCGTGCCGCCCTGCGCGAGGTGGCGGGACGCTCCTGAGAGAGTCAGCCCTCGAAGACCCGCAGGTAGAACGCCAGCTCGCGCTCGAGGGAGTCGATGATCGTCGACGTCTGGCGGAAGCCGTGCCCCTCGCCCTCGTAGACGACGAGCTCGACGTCCTTGCCGGCTGCCCTCATGGCATCGGCCATGAGCTGGGCCTGCGCCACCGGGACCACGAGGTCGTCGGCGCCCTGGAGCAGCAGCAGCTCCCCGTGCAGGTCCGCGACGTGGTGCACCGCCGCGAGGTCGCTGATCCCGAAGTAGCTCGCGCCTGCGGCGAAGACCGTGCTCGACGTCAGCGCCCGCAGCACGGTGTACCCGCCGGCGCTGCCGCCGCGGATGGCGACGCGGTCGCGGTCGATGCGACCGGCATCCGCGAGCGAGCGAACCCCGCAGACGACGTCGTCGATGTCGACGACACCCCACTGGCCCGTGAGCCGCTCCCGGTAGGCGCGCCCGTACGACGTGCCCCCGCCGTGGTTGACGTCGAGGACGAGAAGCGGCGGCAGCTCACCGTCGGGTGCGCTGACCTCGGCGGTGGTCGGCGGGTGGACGAACCCGTGCACGTCAAGGCCCGCGCTGTTGCTCCAGGTCCACGGTCGTGGGGTCGAGAGGTGGTCCCGGTCCGGTTCACGCTCGGATGCCGTCGCGAGCACCGTCGCGTCCAGCGCACTGTACGGCGTAGTCGCTCATGCCCAGCACCCACTGCGGTGCGGCGACGTCGGCGTCGACGGCGTGCACCGCTCGGGGGCCCGCCTCGTCGTCGCGGTGCAGGTTCCAGTACCCCGACTCGCCGCTGACGAACCAGAGCGTCCCGTCCGGGCCGAACTGCGGTTGCGCGACCGGGACGCCCTCGCCCCCGGCCACGATCCGCACGTCGACCAGGCCGTCGTCGGTCACCGTTGCGCGCAGCAGCGTCGTGGAGTCCCACGGCATGTTCGGGTGGTCCCACTGCACCCACGCCAGCTGCGTGCCGTCCGTCGAGACCGCCGGGCGTGAGACGAAGTCCGGGCCGGTGACGAGCACCTGCCCGAGGTCCTCGTTGGGGCCGTCCGGGCAGAGTCGGACCAGTTCGTTGACCGGTTCACCGCCGCCGCGGTGGTCCTCGCGCACCGCGAACACGGCGCTGCCGGTGAGGACGAGCCCGCCGTAGCGCACGGCCGCCTCGGGGGTGATCGGTTCGGGGCCGGTGCCCGGCTGGCTGGTGCCCGGCTGGCGGGGCCGGGTGCGCCGCGGCCGGCCGTCGGAGAAGGGTCGAGAACACCACGAGCCCGTCGCGCACCGCGTACGCACCGCCGCCGTACTCGTGCACGCGCGAGCGCACCGACCACGGTGCGCCGACGGCATCCTGGCGTTCTCCGGGAGGGCCAGGTGCCGTGGGGAAGGGCGCGCACGAGAGCACGGTACGCCGACCACGGATGCCGTTTCGCGGCATCCGCGCACCGCTCGATACGCTGGAGTGCGGTCCCGACGGGCCGCGCCCCCTTCCGCATCAGGAGTGCCACACCCATGTCTGCCCAGATCACCGTCCACGTCGCCGGCACCCAGCGATCGGTGGAGCAGGGCACGACTGCGGGTGATCTCTTCGAGGGCGACCGCTCGGTGCTCGTCGCCCGCGTCGACGGGAAGCTGCGCGACCTCGCGCACGTCCTCGTGGGTGGCGAGCACGTCGAGCCCGTCACGGCCGCCGAGCAGGACGGTCTCGACGTGCTGCGCCACTCGGCCGCCCACGTGCTCGCGCAGGCCGTGCAGGAGGTGCACCCCGACGCGCGCCTGGGCATCGGCCCGCCGATCCGCGACGGCTTCTACTACGACTTCGACGTCGCCACCCCGTTCACGCCCGAGGACCTCAAGGCCCTGGAGAAGGTGATGCAGCGCATCATCAACGAGGGCCAGACCTTCCACCGGCGTGAGACCTCCGACGAGGATGCCCTCGTCGAGCTCGCCGGCGAGCCCTACAAGTGCGAGCTCATCGGCCTCAAGGGCGGTGCCTCCGAGGAAGCGGCAGAGGGCGCCGCGGTCGAGGTGGGCGGTGCCCAGCTGACCATCTACGACAACCTGCGCCGGGACGGCAGCCGCGCCTGGGGCGACCTGTGCCGCGGCCCGCACGTGCCGTCGACCAAGGTGCTCGGCAACGCCTTCAAGCTCATGCGCAGCGCCGCCGCCTACTGGCGCGGCTCGGAGAAGAACCCGCAGCTCCAGCGCGTGTACGGCACGGCCTGGCCGACCAAGGCCGACATGGTGGCCTACCTCGACCGGCTCGCCGAGGCCGAGAAGCGCGACCACCGCAAGCTCGGGGCCGAGCTCGACCTGTTCAGCTTCCCCGACGAGCTCGGCTCCGGCATGGCCGTGTTCCACCCCAAGGGTGGGGTCATCAAGCGCGAGATGGAGGACTACGTCCGCCGCCGGCACATCGAGGAGGGCTTCGAGTACGTCGGGACCCCCCACATCAGCAAGGCCGGGCTCTTCCACACCTCCGGGCACCTGCCGTACTACGCCGACACGATGTTCCCGCCGATGGAGATGGAGCACGCGGAGTACCGCCTCAAGGCGATGAACTGCCCGATGCACAACCTCATCTTCCGGTCGCGCGGCCGCTCCTACCGCGAGCTGCCGCTGCGACTGTTCGAGTTCGGTTCGGTCTACCGCTTCGAGAAGTCCGGTGTCGTCCACGGCCTGACGCGGGTGCGCGCCATGACCCAGGACGACTCGCACTCCTACGTCACGCCTGAGCAGGCCCCAGCCGAGATCGAGCACCTGCTGCGCTTCGTCACCGGGCTGCTCAAGGACTTCGGCCTCGACGACTACTACTTCGAGATCTCGACGCGGGCCACCGAGGGCGAGAAGAAGGACAAGTTCATCGGGTCCGACGAGCAGTGGGACGCCGCCACGGGTGTGCTGCGCGACACCGCGGCGCAGTTCGGCGTCGAGCTCGTGGAGGACCCCGGTGGTGCGGCCTTCTACGGCCCGAAGATCAGCGTGCAGGCCCGGGACGCCATCGGGCGCACTTGGCAGATGTCGACGATCCAGTACGACTTCAACCAGCCCGAGCGGTTCGGCCTGGAGTACCAGGCGTCCGACGGGTCGCGCCAGCAGCCGGTCATGATCCACTCGGCGAAGTTCGGCTCCATCGAGCGGTTCATCGGGGTGCTCGTCGAGCACTACGCCGGGGCCTTCCCCGTGTGGCTGAGCCCGGTGCAGGTCCTCGGAGTGCCCGTGGCGGAGGAGTTCAACGACTACCTGTGGGACGTCCTGGCGCAGATGAAGGCCCAGGGCATCCGCGTCGAGCTCGACGAGAGCGACGACCGGTTCCCGAAGAAGATCCGCAACGCGAGCAAGGCCAAGGTGCCCTACGTGCTCATCGCGGGTGAGGAGGACCGCTCCGCGGGGGCGGTGTCCTTCCGCTACCGCGACGGGTCGCAGAAGAACGGGGTGCCGATCGCCGACGCCATTGCCGAGATCACGGCCGCGATCGCCGACCGGCGGCAGGTCTGAACCCCCCTCGTCACACCCGTCACGCGACACGCCGAGCGACACGCCGACCGCTGGATCGGGCCGTGATTTCCCCCCGAAACCCCTTGCGGGACGCTCGCGCTGAGGCGTAGAAATATCCCACTCCACCACGAAAGTGATCCGGAGGAACCGAGAGAAGAACGAACACCACTCGAGCGGCTTGCCGCACGAACTGACCCGGTGATGAGGGTCAGAGGTGAGCGGAGACCATCTCGTGCGACACGGAGCATCATGCCGAGTCACGAGGCCCCGGGAACTCATACTTCCCGGGGCCTCACCCTGTGTATCGGGTGAGCAACGCAGCCGCGTGGTCCATGCTGGGCACATGGACGGCGACGGCGCGCAGACCTCGGGGTGGCGGGTGCGCGAGGCGCGTCCAGTTGACGCCTTCGCCATCGCGGCCCTGCACATCCAGCACGAGCGCGAACTCGGGCACGCGGTGCCCGTCGGGTTCCTCGACGAGTTCGCCCAGGCCTGGCTGCGCGACACGGCCCGGCGCACCTGGCTGGCCGAGGACCGTCGAGGGCGGCCGCTGGGAGTCCTGCACGGCACCCGGGTGCAGCGACTGCCCAGTGCCCACCGCCCCGCCGACGCCTGGTTCCACGTCAGCCTGCTCTTCGTCAGCACCGACGCGCGCGGAGCCGGGATCGGCGAAGGGCTGCTCGACGCCATGCTCGAGTGGGCCGAGGCCGACGGGGTGACCCGCGTGCAGCTGCACGCCCTGCCGGGAGTGCGCACCGTCTACGAACGGTTCGGGTTCGGGCCACCGTCGCAGCGGCTGATGGAGCGCCAGATCACCCGGCGGGAGCGGTGATCCTCTACTCGGTCGGCGTGGCCGTCATCGACGCGGCGCTCGGCGTGCTGACCCGACGCGAGCACCACCACGTGGAGCGCATCCCGGCATCCGGTGCCGTCGTCGTCGTCTCCAACCACCTCTCCGTCTCCGACCCGCTGGTGCTCGCGAGCGCTCTGCGGCGGGCCGGCCGACAGGGCACCTTCCTCGTCATGGCCGAGGCGTTCGCGTGGCCCGGCGTCGGGTGGCTGCTGCGGCGAACCGGGCAGATCCCGGTCCGCCGCGACCGCGACCCGGCGGCGGCGCTCCAGCCGGCTCTCGACGCGCTCGGGCGGGGGTGGGCCGTGGCGATCTACCCCGAGGGCAAGATCACGACCGAGCCCGACTACCGGCCGATGAGCGAAGTGCGCACCGGGGCGGTGCGGCTGGCGCTCACGGCCGACTGCCCGATCGTCCCCGTCGCCCAGTGGGGGGCCCACCGCCTGCTCACCCGGGAGGGGACGTCGTCGCTCATCCGGCCGTTGCGCCGGCTCGGGCGGCTGCGCCCGGGACGGCTCTCGCGCCGCCCCACGGTGGTCGTCACGGTGGGGGAGGCGATCACCCCGGTGCAGCTGCGCGCCCGGGTCGCGGACCCCGAGGACCTGCGGGCCATGACGGCGGTGGTCATGGACGACCTGCGCGCCCTCCTCGCCGAGATCGCGGCCGAGGACCTGCCCGACCTGCGCGGCTAGGGTGCCGTCCATGAGCGAACCCACCCGCACGGCCGCACCCTCGCGCGGCATCCTCGTCACCGGAGCCTCTCGGGGCGTGGGGGCGGCGGTCGCCCGCGCGTTCGCCGAGCGTGGCGACCGGGTCGTCGTGCACCACCGGGGCCCGTCCTCGCTCGAGCGGGCGACGGCGGTGCTCGAGGGTCTGGCGGGCAGTGGTCACGTGCGGCTCGCAGCGGACCTCTCCGATCCGGATGCCGTGGCGCGCCTGGCGTCGGAGGCGGCCACCGCGCTGGGCCGGGTCGACGTGCTCGTCAACAACGCCGCCATGATCGTGCCTCCCGCCCCGGGTGTCGACGGGAGCCGACGGGGGGACCACCCGCTCGAGCTCACGTCCTACGAGGACTGGGTGCAGATCTGGCAGCGCACCCTCGCGACGAACCTGCTCGGCCCGGCGAACCTCACGTGGTGCGTGGCCCGGCAGATGATCGACGTGCCGCCGGCCGACGGGGTCCCGGTCGGGCGGGTCGTCAACGTCGGCTCGCGAGGGGCCTACCGGGGGGAGCCCGACATCCCGGCGTACGGCGCCAGCAAGGCCGGTCTGCACTCGTTCGGCCAGTCGATGGCGCAGCGACTGGCCCCCCACGGCATCGCGGTCACGAGCATCGCGCCCGGGTTCATCGAGACCGAGATGGCCGGCCCCGCGCTCGAGGGTGCGGCGGGGGAGGCCACCCGGGCGCAGAGCCCGTTCCACCGCGTCGCCACCCCGCAGGAGGTCGCGGCCGCCGTCGTGACCCTGGCGTCCCCCGGTGCCGAGTGGGCCTCGGGGGCCGTGCTCGACTTCAACGGCGCGAGCCACCTGCGGTAGTCCTGAGCTCCCCACACCGGGCGTTCGTTTCAGCGACGTTCGTCGATGTTCCGTCGGTGGCCGACGGCCACCACCAGGACGACCAGTACATCGTCTTGGACCTCGTAGACGATTCGGTAGTCACCGGTACGAACCCGCCATTCGCCCTCACCGCCGACCAGTTTCCTGGCTCCGCTCGGCCGCGGTGAATCGGCGAGCAGCTCGATGGCCGCCTGGACACGCCGTCTCGCGGGAAGGTCGAGAATGCGCAGTTGACGCAGTGCCCCCGGTGCGACCTCGACCCGGTACGTCATGACAGCCCGAGGTCTGCCTTGATCTGCTCCCACGGGATCGTCGCCTCACCGTCCGCGACCTCGGCACGGGCGGCCTTGGCGGCTTCGATGTCGGCCAGGTTCTCGGCGGCAGCGATCAGAGCCTCGAGATCGTCGGCGTCGATGACCGCTGCCACCCGACGCCCCCGACGGGTCAGGTACACCGGGTCGTGACCCACGCGCGCGGGCCGAACGTCCGACGCACCGCCTGTCTGCCACTGCGATCCCGGGGTGGCGTGCCGGCCGCGTCCGGGAGTACCGCCCTAGGATCAGACCATGCCATCAGCCGAGGATGCCGCAGACTTCGCGGGTGAGGGTGACGGCTTCGAACGGTTGTGGACTCCGCACCGGATGGTCTACATCGCGGGGGACCGACCCGACCCGTCACCGGGTGACGGCTGCCCCTTCTGTGCGGCACCGGGCAAGGACGACGCCGAGGGCCTGATCGTCCACCGCGGCGAGCTCTGCTACGTCGTGATGAACCTCTTCCCCTACAACCCCGGCCACGTGCTGATCTGCCCCTACCGCCACGTCCCCCTCTACGTCGACCTCACCGACGAGGAGACCGTGGAGTTCACCGCCCTGACCAAGGCGACGATCCGAGCCCTGGAGGCAGCCTCGGCGCCGATGGGCTTCAACGTCGGGATGAACCAGGGTGCCGTCGCCGGTGCCGGTGTGGCCGCCCACCTGCACCAACACGTCGTGCCGCGCTGGGGCGGCGATGCGAACTTCCTGCCGATCATCGCCCGCACCAAGGCGTTGCCAGCCCTGCTCGAGGACGTCCGCAGCCGCCTGGCGGAGCACTGGCCGGACCCGTGAGCGGCATCCGGCGCGCCCGGGCCGCCCGACGGCGTCAGCGTCGGATGGCCAAGGTCGAGCACGATCTCACCGACGAGCAGTGGTCGGCGCTGCAGGTGGCCTGGGCGGGCTGCGCCTACTGCGGAGCCACGGACCGGCCCCTGCAGCGTGACTGCGTGCTGCCGATCTCGCGCGGCGGGCGCTACACGGTGCGCAACGTCGTGCCGGCCTGCGGCCCGTGCAACGCGAGCAAGTGCAACGACGAGGTCACCGGGTGGCTGCGGCGCAAGCGACTCGACGAGCGGGCCTTCCTCACCCGCCTCGTCGAGATCGGCGCTGCGCTCGAGTGAAGGGCATTCAGGCGTGCCGGCCCCGCTCGCCGAGGTGCTGCGCGACGAGGCGCTCCGGCATCTCCTCGTACCCGCGGTGCTCACGGTGGAACGTGCCCGTGCCGTGGGCCAGGGAGCGCAGCGAGACGGCGTAGTCGAGCAGCTCGAGCTGGGGAACGGCCGCCTCGAGCACTGATCGGCCGGGCTGGTCGACGGCGGGAGCGGAGCCGAGGATCTGCCCGCGTCGGGTGCTGATGTCGGTCATGACCGCGCCCAGGTGCTCGTCGTCGACGCTCACGCTCACCGTGTCGATCGGCTCGAGCAGGGTCATCGTCGACGGGGAGGCCAGCTGGCGCAGCGCGAGCCCGGCCGCCGTCTGGAAGGCCATGTCGGAGGAGTCGACCGAGTGCGCCTTCCCGTCGGTCAGGGTGACTCGCACGTCGACGACCGGCCAGCCGGCGAGCAGTCCCTTCTCGAGCTGGGTGTGGACGCCCTTCTCCACGCTGCCGAAGAACTGGCGAGGGACGGCGCCACCGACGACGACCTCGGCGAACTCGATCCCTGACCCGCGGGGCAGCGGCTCCATGACGAGGTGGCAGACCGCGAACTGACCGTGGCCACCCGACTGCTTGACGTGCCGCCCGAGACCCTCGGCTCTGGCCGTTGCGGTCTCCTTTAGCGCGACCTGCACCGGCACCTGGTCGACGCTGACGTTGAAGCGCGTTCGCAGTCGAGCCAGGACAAGGCCGAGATGGGCCGGGCCGGTGGTCCACAACACCACCTGGCCGGTCGCGGAGTCGTGCTCGATCCGCAGCGACGGGTCCTCCGCCGCGAGCTCACGGAACGCTCCCGGCATCCGGTCCTCGTCAGCGCGTGAGGACGGCGCGACGGCGGCGGGCAGCAGCGCCTCGGGCAGGGCCCACGGGGTCACGAGCAGCGGCTGGTCGGGGGAGGAGAGCGTGTCCGAGGTCTGGGCGCTGCCGAGCTTGGTGACGACGACGATCTCTCCGGCGATCGCCTCGGTCTTGGGCAGCAGCTCGTCGTCCAGGGGAGCGGCGAGGGCTCCGGGGCGCACGTCGTCGTCGTGCGGCGCGTGACCTTCCCCGGTCGGTACCCCGAGCCGCTCGAGGTGGCCCGAGACGTGCACCGGCCGGTCACCTCGCAACGTGCCGGAGAAAACCCGCACGAGGGAGCGGTGCCCGACGTAGGCATCGGACTCGGTGTGCACCACCTCGGCGACGAGCGGGCCGTCGGGGTCGGCCGTGAGCTCGACCTCCGGACCGCCGGCGACGGGCGTGACGGTCGGCAACGGGTGCAGTGCCGGGTGGGGGAACGCGGCCTCGATGAGGTGCAGGAGCACGCCAACACCGGCCCCGGTCTCGGCCGAGAGTGGGAGCACCGGGTGGAAGGTGCCGTGCGCGATCGCGGTGAGCAGGTCCTTCTCCAGGGTCGCGAAGTCGAGGTCCTCGCCCTCGAGGTAGCGGTCCATGAGGGTGCCGTCCTCGGACTCCTCGATGATCCCCTCGATGAGGGAGGGGCGGAAGGTGTCGAAGACCTCTGCGTGCTCGGGGCCGGCACGGCGCACCGTGCGCTCACCCGCGGAGTAGTCGTGGATCTCGCCGAGCAGGAGGTCGGCGATGGAGGTCACCGCGCCGGCCTCCCCGGCCACCGGGATGCCGAGCGGCTGGATGCCGGCCCCGAAGTGCGCCTGGCAGTCCGCGAGCGTGGCCGTGAAGTCGGCATCGCGGGCGTCGAGCGCCGTGATGGCGACCGCCCGCGGCATCCCGACGAGTGCGCACTCGTGCCACAGGGCCCGGCTCGCGGCATCCGCACCGTCCGCGGCCGAGACGACGAAGAGGGCGGCATCAGCCGCCCTCAGCCCTGCCCGCACCTCCCCGACGAAGTCGGGGTTGCCCGGGGCGTCGAGCAGGGTCACCACCACCGATCCCGTGGAGATGGTCGCCGCCCGCAGGCCCGTCGTCGGGTTCCCGTCATCACCGCCGTCACCTCGTGGTGCGCGTGCGGGCACGGCCGCACCGACGATGTGGTCGAACAGTCTGGACTTTCCCGACCCGCTCGGCCCGACGAGGACGACGTTGCGGATGCTCGTCGTGGCGGTGACGGTCGGGGCCTTGGTCGCGGTGCCGTTCATGCCTCCTACATTTCTCCTCTGTGCGTCGTCACACAAGCCAGACGCGTGCGGTGTGACCAGAGACGCGTCGGCGCGCGGTTACGCTGGGTGCACCATGCTGAACCGTTACGCGCGCGCCTTCTTCACCAAGCTGCTGAGCCCCGTGGCCGCGGTCCTCGTCCGTCTCGGCATCAGCCCCGACGTCGTGACGGTCATCGGCACCCTGGGGGTGTGCTTCGGGGCGCTGGCGTTCTACCCCCGCGGCGAGCTGCTCGTCGGCACCCTCGTCATCACCTTCTTCGTCTTCTCCGACACCCTCGACGGGATCATGGCGCGCTCGACCGGACGCTCTGGCAACTGGGGCGCCTACCTCGACTCCACGCTCGACCGGGTCGGCGATGCTGCCATCTTCGGGGGCCTGGTGCTCTACTTCGCAGGAGCCGGGCGCCAGGAGGGCGAACTCTCGCCCGTCATGGCGGGGCTCGCGCTGGCCTGCCTCATCCTCGGCAGCGTCGTCTCGTACGCCAAGGCGCGCGCCGAAGGGCTGGGGATGACGGCGAACGTCGGCATCGCCGAGCGGGCCGACCGCCTCGTGGTCGTCCTCATCGCCACCGGGTTCACCGGGCTGCTCGACCTGCCGTGGATCTACCTCGGCGTGGTCCTCGCGCTGCTGGCGGTGGCCAGTCTCATCACCGTGGTCCAACGGATGCTCGAGGTGCGCCGACAGGCCCTGGCTCTGTGAGGCTGTTCTCGGCGTCGGCCGCCGACCGACTCACTCTCGCCGGGCACCAGCTGGGCTGGCGGGCAGTGCGTCGGATGCCGGAACGCCGCGCCTACGCGCTGTTCGACCGGGTCGCCGACGTCGCCGTCGCCCGCGGCGGTGCCGCCCGGATGCGGTCGAACTACGCCCGGGTGCGCCCCGAGCTCGATGACGCTGCCCTCGACGCGCTCGTGCGAGACGGCATGCGCCGGTACCTGCGGTACTACTGCGAGGCCTTTCGCCTCCAGGACCTCGGGGTCGGGGACCTCGCGGCTCGGGTGCGGGTCGAGGGTGACGGGCCGGTGCGCGAGGTGATCGACGCGGGTGGGTCGGTCGTGGCCTTCCTCGGGCACCTGGGCAACTGGGACCTCGCCGGGGCCTGGGCGACGTCGCACCTCGGGGCCGTCACCACGGTGGCCGAGCGCCTGAAGCCCGAGGAGGTCTTCGAGGAGTTCCTGGCCTTCCGGGAGTCCCTGGGCATGACGATCATCCCGCTCACCGGTGGGGTCAACCCGTTCCCGGCGTTGCGCGAGGCGTCGAAGCGACCCGGGATCATCCCCCTGCTGGCGGACCGCGACCTGACCGACCGTGGTGTCGAGGTCGACCTGTGTGGTCACCGGGCCCGGATGGCGCCCGGCGCGGCCGCCCTGGCCCTGGCCGAGCGCCGGCCGCTGTACCCCGTGACGATCCGCCACGAGCGCCGGGGGAGCGGGTGGGGCATCGTCATCACCTTCCATCCGCAGGTCCCCGTGCCCGAGAGCGGCACGACGCGGGAGCGGGCCACGGCGATGACGCAGTCCTGCGCCGACGCGCTCGGGGCCGTCATCACGCAGCACACGAGTGACTGGCACATGATGCAGCGCGTCTTCGTCGACGACCTCGACCCTGCGCGGCTGCGGCCCGCGCACGGTGCCGCATGAGGATCGGCATGGTCTGCCCCTACGCGTGGGACGTGCCCGGTGGGGTGCAGTACCACGTGCGTGACATCGCCGAGCACTTCATCCGCCAGGGGCACGAGGTGTGGGTGCTGGCACCCGCGGAGAACGACGCCGACCTGCCCGACTACGTGACGTCGGTCGGGCGTCCCGTCCCCGTGCGCTACAACGGGTCGGTGGCCCGGGTCACCCTCGGCCCCGCCACCTCCACCCGGGTCAGCCGCTGGCTCGAGGCCGGGAACTTCGACGTGCTCCACCTGCACGAACCCCTGAACCCCTCGGTGTCCCTCGTGGCCCTGTGGGCCTCGACCGAACCGGTCGTCGCGACGTTCCACTCCGCGATGATCCGCTCTCGGGCCCTGCACGCGGCGCACCCGCTGCTGCGGCCCTCGCTGGAGAAGATCCGCGGGCGGATCGCCGTCTCCGAGGACGCCCTCGGCACCGTGCAGCGACACCTCGGCGGGATGGCCTTCATCATCCCCAACGGGGTGCACGTGGACTCGTTCGCGCTGGCGCCGGTGCGCCCGCAGTGGGCCGGAACTCCCGAGGCGCCCACGCTCGCGTTCCTCGGACGGGTCGACGAACCCCGCAAGGGCTTGGCGATCGCCCTCCAGGCGATGCCGGACCTGCTGGAGGTGCACCCCGGCATCCGCCTGCTCGTCGCCGGGCCCGGGGACGCCTCCGACCTGCTCAAGGACGCCGACCCGAGGGCGGCTGCGGCGACGGTGATGCTCGGCATGGTCTCCGACGACGACAAGGCCTCGCTGCTGAGGTCGGTCGACGCGTACGTCGCCCCGCACCTCGGCGGTGAGAGCTTTGGCATCGTCCTGGTCGAGGCGATGGCCGCGGGGGCACCGGTCGTGGCGTCCGACCTGCCCGCGTTCGCGGCCGTCCTCGACATCGGGACGCCGACGGGCGGTGACGCCAACGGCATCCTCTTCCAGACCGGGTCCCCGCAGGGTCTCGCGCAGGCAATGCTGCCGCTGCTCGCTGACCCGGCCCGGCGCGAGGCGCTGCGGGTCGCCGGGCGCGCCAGGTCGAGGGTCTTCGACTGGGACGTCGTCGCCGCGAAGGTCATGGCCGTCTACGAGACGGTGATCGCCGGCGCCGACGCCGAACCCGAGGAACCCGCACCGCAGGGGCTCTGGGGCCGGCTCGTGCGTGGCGTCCCGGGAGGCGGCAACTGATGAACGACACCCTGCAGATCGCGACCTTCGTCGTCATCGTCCTGCTCGTCGCGGCCTGGTACCTGTCGTACTCCGCCGCCCGGCTCGACCGGCTGCACGCCAAGGTCGAAGGGGCGATGTCCGCGCTCGACGCCCAGCTGATCCGGCGGGCCGAGGCCGCCCTCGAGCTCGCCAACAGCGGGGTGCTCGACCCGGCCAGTGCCCTGCTCATCGCGGATGCGGCGACCGAATCGCTCGAGCGCACCACCGAGCAACCCGTGACCGACGACCTGCTCGACGGCCAGCACTTCGGGGGCCGCGAGCACGTCGAGAGCGACCTCACGGCGGCGCTGGCGGCAGCGCTCCCGGGCGAGGTGGTGGCCGAGCTGCGGGCCGCCGGTGACGAGTTCGTCATCAGCGAGCTCGACCGGGTCGCGGCCAGCGTGCTGCGGGTCCAGCTGGCTCGCCGCTTCCACAACGACGCCGTGCGCGACGTGCGCCGCGTGCGGGCCAAGCGCACCGTTCGCTGGTTCGGGCTGGCCGGGCACGCCGCCCTTCCCGAGCTCGTCGAGTTCGAGGACCACGTCCCGCTGGCCCTACCTGTCTGAGGCCGGGCTGAGGGCGCCCGGACGGCGGTTCGAGCACCCTCGCGGCGGACCTACACTTGGCGCCATGAGTGAGCAGCAGAGCGCCCCCGGCACCGGCACCACCCGCGTCAAGCGCGGCATGGCCGAGATGCTCAAGGGTGGCGTCATCATGGACGTCGTCAACGCCGAGCAGGCCAAGATCGCCGAGGATGCCGGTGCGGTCGCCGTCATGGCCCTCGAGCGGGTGCCCGCCGACATCAGGGCCCAGGGCGGCGTGTCGCGGATGAGCGACCCCGACATGATCGACGGCATCATCGAGGCCGTCTCGATCCCCGTCATGGCCAAGGCCCGCATCGGCCACTTCGTCGAGGCGCAGGTGCTCCAGAGCCTCGGGGTCGACTACATCGACGAGTCCGAGGTGCTGACCCCGGCCGACTACGCCAACCACATCGACAAGTGGGCCTTCACGGTTCCCTTCGTCTGCGGCGCGACCAACCTGGGCGAGGCACTGCGCCGGATCACCGAGGGTGCGGCGATGATCCGCTCCAAGGGTGAGGCCGGCACCGGCGACGTCTCGAACGCGACGACGCACATGCGCCAGATCCGCCAGGAGATCCGCCGCCTCCAGAACCTGCCCGAGGACGAGCTCTACGTCGCGGCCAAGGAGCTCCAGGCCCCGTACGAGCTCGTCACGGAGGTTGCCGCCGCGGGCAAGCTGCCCGTCGTGCTCTTCACCGCCGGTGGCATCGCCACCCCGGCCGACGCCGCGATGATGATGCAGCTCGGCGCCGAGGGTGTCTTCGTCGGCTCGGGCATCTTCAAGTCGGGCAACCCGGCCCAGCGCGCCGAGGCGATCGTCAAGGCGACGACGTTCTTCGACGACCCCGACGTCATTGCCAAGGTCTCGCGTGGTCTGGGTGAGGCCATGGTCGGCATCAACGTCGACGAGATCCCGCAGCCGCACCGCCTCGCCGAGCGCGGCTGGTAGTCGCTCGGACTTCGCTGGACAAACCCGAGGTTCGCAGGGGAAGGCTTCCCCTGCGAACCTCGGGTTTTCCCGGCGCAGTCCACGCTCGTGCCTGCACCGGTGGGCCCGCGGGCCGGGTTCAGGTGACGGTGGCGCGGGTGGTGAACTGCTCGCGCTCGAACGCCCGGCCCTCGATGACCGCGCGCAGGTGCTCCGCGGCCGCGAGCACGTCGCCGTGGGTGAGGTAGAGCGGCGCGAACCCCAGGCGCACGATGTCGCTCTCGCGGAAGTCGCCGACGACGCCGCGCGCGATGAGCGCCTGCACGACGGCATACGCCTGTGGATGCCGCACGCTCACCTGGGAGCCGCGACGCGCGTCCTCGCGCGGGGTCGCCACGTCCAGCTCGGGCACGAGCACGTCGAGGCACTCGAGGAAGAACCCGGTCAGGGACAGCGAGCGCTCACGGGCAGCTGCCGGGTCGACGCCGTCGTAGGCCTTGAGCGCCGCCTCGAGCGCGAGCATCCCCATGAGCGGCGGGGTGCCGACCCTGGCGCGGGTGATGCCGGGTGCGGGCACGAAGTGGGGGGCCATCGCGAAGGGGGTGGCGTGGCCGTTCCAGCCCGACAGCGGCTGGTCGAAGTCGTCCTGGTGGCGGTGCGCGACGTAGATGAACGCCGGCGCCCCCGGGCCGCCGTTGAGGTACTTGTACCCGCAGCCGACGGCCAGGTCGGCGCCGTGCTCGTCGAGGCCGACGTCGAGCACCCCGGCGGAGTGGCACAGGTCCCAGCAGGCCAGGGCGCCGACCTCGTGGGCAGCCCGGGTGATCTCGGCGAGGTCCCAGAGCTCGCCGGTCCGGTAGTCCACCGACGAGTAGGAGGCCAGCACCAGGTCGTCGCCGACCTGCGCGATCCGGGCCACGGCATCCGCGGGGGAGACCCGCTCGACGACCAGCCCGGCATCGCGCGCCGCGGCATCCGTGACGTAGAGGTCGGTGGGGAAGGAGTCGGGGTCGGTGAGCACGACCCGGCGGCCCGGGCGCATCCGCGCGGCCGCGACCACGGCCTTGTAGAGGTTCACCGAGGTCGAGTCGGTGCAGACGACCTGGCCGGGTGCCGCCCCGATGAGCGCGCCGATGGCGTCGCCGACGCGGGCAGGCGCCTGCCACCAGCCCGCGTCGTTCCAGCTCGCGATGAGGTCGTTGCCCCACTGGCGGTGCACGACGTCGGCCACCGCCTCGGCGACACCCTGCGGCAGGGCCCCCAACGAGTTGCCGTCGAGGTAGATCACCCCGGCGGGAAGGCGGAACCGGCCACGAAAGTCGGTGGCGGCGTGCAGGACGTCGAGCTCGCGGGCTCGTTCGGTCAGCGCTGACGTCATGACCTGACCGTATCGGCCCCACGCCGGGGCACCCCGACTGTCGGCCACCGCAACCCCGGACGCCCGACCGGGCGCGCCGGGCGAGCACGTACGCTCATCGGTCGTGACCGGCATCCCCCTCATCGGCGTCCTCGCAGTGCAAGGCGACGTGCGCGAGCACGTCGTGGCCCTGGCCACCAGCGGTGCCCGCACCATGACGGTCCGACGGCCCGAGGAGGTCGCGCAGGTCGACGCTCTCGTCATCCCCGGTGGGGAGTCGACGACGATGGACAAGCTCGTGCGCGCCTTCGACCTCCAGGCGCCGCTGCGGGAACGGATCGCGGCGGGGATGCCGGTGTACGGGTCGTGCGCGGGGATGATCATGCTCGCGGACCGCATCGCCGACGCCCGGCCCGACCAGCAGACCCTCGGCGGGCTGGACATCACCGTGCGACGCAACGCCTTCGGGCGCCAGGTCGACTCCTTCGAGGAGGACCTGCACATCCGCGAGCTCGGCGGCGAGCCGGTGCGCGCCGTGTTCATCCGGGCGCCCTGGGTGGAGGACGCGGGGGAGTCGGTGAAGGTGCTGGCCCGGGTCGAGCACGGACCGGCCGCAGGTAGGATCGTCGCCGCGCGGCAGGGTGACCTGCTCGTCACCTCGTTCCACCCGGAGGTGACCGGTGACCACCGCGTCCACCAGTTCTTCGTCGACATCGTTCGGCAGCACACCGCCACGGCGCACGGGGCCACCACGGGCCCTGCCGCGCCAGACCAGAGGGAGCGTTCATGAGCGGCCACTCCAAGTGGGCGACCACCAAGCACAAGAAGGCGGCGATCGACGCCAAGCGCGGCAAGCTGTTCGCCAAGCTGATCAAGAACATCGAGGTCGCGGCGCGCACCGGTGGCGGCGACCCCACCGGCAACCCCACGCTCTACGACGCGATCCAGAAGGCCAAGAAGTCCTCGGTCCCCAACACCAACATCGACAACGCGGTCAAGCGCGGGTCGGGCGCCACCGCGGGTGGGGCCAACTGGGAGACCATCACCTACGAGGGCTACGCCCCCGGCGGTGTCGCCGTGCTCATCGAGTGCCTCACCGACAACCGCAACCGGGCCGCCGCCGAGGTGCGCACCGCCCTGACCCGCAACGGCGGCCAGCTCGCCGACCCGGGCTCGGTCAGCTACGTGTTCGACCGCAAGGGGGTCGTCATCGTGCCCAAGGGGGAGAAGACCGAGGACGACATCCTCGAGATCGTCCTCGAGGCCGGGGCCGACGAGGTCAACGACCTGGGGGAGTCCTTCGAGGTCATCTCCGAGGCCAGCGACTTCGTTGCCGTGCGCACGGCGCTGCAGGAAGCCGGGGTCGACTACGACTCGGCCGAGGCGTCGTGGGTGCCGAACCTCCAGGTGCCGCTCGACCTCGACGGGGCCAAGAAGATGATCCGCGTCATCGAGGCCCTCGAGGACTCCGACGACGTCCAGGACGTCTTCGCCAACGGTGACATCCCGGACGACGTGCTCGCCCAGCTCGACGAGGAGTGAGGCGCAAGGCGCGCCCCGGGTGACCTCCTGGTCGATCTGGGCACGGTGGGGGCAGGCTGCGCGTGTTGCTGCACATCCCGCGGGCGTTGCCTGTGTAGCGTGTCGTCCCGAACAGGTGTTCTAAACCGCTGCCCATCGTCGAAGGGACCCCGCTCGTGCGCGTGCTCGGAGTCGACCCCGGCCTGACCCGCTGCGGTCTCGGCGTCGTCGACGGTCGCCCCGGCAAGGCCGCGATGGTCGCCGTCGGTGTCGTGCGCACCCCGAGCGACGGCGACCCGGGGGAGCGTCTGGTCTACCTCGAGCGTCAGCTCGAGAGCTGGCTGGCCCGCTACGAGCCCGACGTCATGGCGGTCGAGCGGGTCTTCGCCGACACCAACATCACCACCGTGATGACCACGGCCCACGCCACCGCGGTCGCGCTGCTCACGGCGACCAAGCGCGGCATCCCCGTCGTCTTCCACACCCCGACCGAGGTCAAGGCCGCCGTCACCGGCTCGGGCCGTGCCGACAAGGCGCAGGTCACGGCGATGGTCACCCGCATCCTCGGCCTCGAGGTCGCGCCCCGCCCCGCGGATGCCGCCGACGCGCTGGCCCTGGCGATCTGCCAGGCGTGGCGCGGTGCCCAGCTCGCCCGCCTCGACGCCCTCGCGGCGGCGCAGGGGCGGCGATGATCGCCTCGGTGCGCGGTGAGGTCACCCACGTCGGTCTCGACCACGTCGTCGTCGAGGTGGGTGGTGTCGGCATGTTCGTCCACACCACCCCCACGACGGCATCCGGATGCCGTCGCGGCAGCGAGGTCTCCCTCGCGACCACCCTGGTCGTGCGCGAGGACTCGCTCACGCTCTTCGGTTTCGCCTCGCCCGCAGAGCGCGACATGTTCGTCACCGTGCAGACCGTCTCCGGGGTCGGGCCCCGCCTCGCGCTGGCGATGCTGTCGGTCATGGGCCCGAGCGAGCTGGCCGCGGCCCTGGCCAGCGGCGACAGCAAGGCCCTGACGTCCATCCCCGGCATCGGCGTGAAGTCGGCCCAGCGGCTCGTTCTCGAGCTGCGCGACAAGGTCGGCGCCATCCCGGGTGCGGCGCCGGCCGCAGGCCCGGGCTCGCCAACGACCCGTCCCGGTGAGGAGCCGTGGCGGGCACCGGTCACCGAGGCCCTCGTCGGGCTGGGCTGGTCGGCCAAGCAGTCATCGGATGCCGTGGAGCGCGTTGCCGTGTCCGCGCCGGCCGACGCCGACATCGCCGCCTACCTGCGGCTGGCCCTGCGCGAGCTGCGGCCGTGAGCGGCGGGGCGCGCGAGCGCGGCTTCGCCAGCGAGGTCGTCGAGGCGGACGGGTCCTACGAGGCCACGGCCCGCGTCGTGGACCCCGGGCGCTCCGAGGACGACCGGGTCGTCGAGGCGGCGCTGCGACCCCGTCGCCTCGCCGAGTTCCCGGGTCAGCCCCGCGTGCGTGACCAGCTCGGGCTGGTGCTCGAGGCGGCCCGCCGGCGCGGCCGTCCACCGGACCACGTCCTGCTCTCCGGCCCGCCCGGGTTGGGAAAGACCACCTTGGCGATGATCGTCGCGGCCGAGCTCGAGAAGCCCCTGCGGCTCACGAGCGGCCCGGCCATCCAGCACGCCGGTGACCTGGCGGCGGTGCTCTCCTCGCTGGACGAGGGGGAAGTGCTCTTCCTCGACGAGATCCACCGGATGAGCCGGTCCGCCGAGGAGATGCTCTACCTCGCGATGGAGGACTTCCGGGTCGACGTCATCGTCGGCAAGGGGCCCGGAGCCACCGCGATCCCTCTCGAGCTGCCGCCGTTCACCGTCGTCGGCGCCACCACCCGCTCGGGGCTGCTGCCGGCGCCGCTGCGTGACCGGTTCGGGTTCACCGCCCACCTCGACTACTACGACGTCGCCGACCTCGTCCAGATCCTGCACCGCTCGGCCGGCCTGCTCGGGGTCGAGGCCGACGAGGACGGCATCCGGGAGATCGCCGGGCGCTCCCGCGGGACGCCGCGCATCGCCAACCGCCTGCTGCGCCGGGTGCGGGACTGGGCGCAGGTGCACGGCGAGGGCCACGTCGACCTCGCGGCCGCGCAGGTCGCCCTGGCGCTGTTCGACGTCGACGCCGTCGGCCTGGACCGGCTCGACCGCGCCGTGCTCGAGGCGCTGTGCCGCCGCTTCGGCGGCGGGCCGGTCGGCCTGTCGACCCTGGCCGTGGCCGTGGGCGAGGAGGCCGACACCGTCGAGACCGTCGCGGAGCCCTACCTCGTGCGCGAGGGATACATCGTGCGCACACCGCGCGGGCGGGCGGCGTCCCCGCGGGCCTGGACCCACCTGGGCATCACCGCGCCACGCAGCGCGCCCCTGCAGGACCTGCTGCCCGTGGACGGCGACAGCGACGACACGGCGCCCGGCCGGTTCGGCGGCTGACCCCCGCCGACCTGCCGCTCGCCGAACGAGGCGCGCCGCACGGGCGCTGACGTTGGAACGGGTGGAACCCGTCACCTACACTCGGGCGTTGGCCCGGGTGCGCCCCTGCCGCATCCTCGCCTGCCACGAGCGGGCACCCTGACCACTAAGGACCGATCTCACCCATGGACTCCGGCTTCGGCTACGTCGTCATCCTGCTGCTCCCGTTCCTGCTGCTGGTGTTCATGATGTTCACCCAGCGCAAGCGGGCCCAGCAGATCCAGGCCCTCCAGGCCGCGCTGGTCGTCGGCGACGAGGTCGTCACGACCTCCGGCCTGTACGGAACGGTCGTCGCGCTCGACGATCGCGTCGTCACGCTCGACACCGGCAACGGCGTCACGGTGCGCTACGACCGCCGGGCCATCGGTTCGCACGCCTCCGAGGTCGCCTGACCATGTCGTCGAAGTCCCAGCGCTCCTCCGCGCGCCGAGCCCTGCTCGCCCTCACCGTCCTCTCGCTCGCCCTCGCGGGGCTGCTCGCCGGTGCGATGCACTGGTCGGACGCCCAGGCCACCCCCAAGCTGGGGCTGGACCTCAAGGGCGGGACGCAGATCATCCTCGAGCCCAAGACCGTCGAGGGCCAGACCGTCACGGCCGAGCAACTCAACCAGGCTCGCAACATCATCGTCCAGCGTGTCGACGCCGGTGGTGTCTCCGGTGCCGAGGTGACGACGCAGGGTGACCGCAACATCGTCGTGAGCATCCCCGAGATCCCGACGCAGGAGGTGCGCGACGCGATCAGCAAGTCCTCCCAGCTGCAGTTCCGTCCCGTCCTCGCGATCGCCGCGGGTAGCCCGCAGCCGCAGCCGACGGCGTCCCCGAGCGGTACGGCATCCCCCGAGCCCAGCGCCTCACCGAGCGGCACGGCGTCGCCCGCACCGTCCGGGGCACCGGCCGCGAGCCCGTCGCCGACCCCGACCGTGGCGAGCAGCGCCTCACCGACGAACAACAGCTCGGTCCCCGAGGCGCTCATGGCGCCGACCCCGTCCCCGAGCGCGTCGGCCAGCCCGTCGCCGACGCCCAGCCCGACGGCATCCACCGCGACCCCGACCAGCCCGACCGACCTCGCGTGGATCACCCCCGAGGTGAGCGCCCAGTTCGAGCTGCTCAACTGTGCTGACCCCGAGGCCCTGGACAACCTCGTCGACGACCCGGCCAAGCCGCTCGTCACGTGCCAGGACGACGGCAGCGTGAAGTACATCCTCGGCCCGGTCGCCGTCGCCGGTGACAAGATCAGCGACGCCACCTCGGGGTACCGCACCAACCAGCAGGGCGTCGTCACCAACGAGGTCGAGATCGCCCTGACCCTCACGAGCGAGGGCGCCGAGCAGTACGCCGACATCAGCCGTGCCATGGTCGCCCTGCCCGAGCCGCAGAACCAGCTGGCAGCGACCTTGGACTCCCGGGTGATCGTCGCGCCTCGCTTCAACGAGGCCATCCTCGACGGCCGCGCCAGCATCACCGGTGGCTTCACCCTGGCCGAGGCCCGATCCCTGTCCGACCAGCTGAAGTTCGGTGCGCTGCCGCTGTCGTTCGTCGAGCAGACGAGCATCGACATCAGCCCCACGCTCGGCAGCGAGCAGCTGCGCTACGGGTTCATCGCCGGCTTCATCGGCCTGTTCCTCGTGTTCGTGTACTCCATGCTCCAGTACCGCGTGCTGGGTCTGGTCACGGTGGCCTCGATCCTCGTCGCCGGCCTGCTCACCTACCTCGCCATCACGATCCTCGGGTGGTCGCACAACTACCGCCTCGACATGGCCGGCGTGACCGGCCTCATCGTCGCCATCGGGTTCACCGCCGACTCGTTCATCGTCTACTTCGAGCGCATCCGAGACGAGCTGCGCGACGGGCGCTCCCTCGCCGCCGCCGTCGAGACCGGGTGGAACCGCGCCAAGCGCACCATCCTCATCGCCGACGGCGTGAACTTCCTCGCGGCCGCGGTGCTCTACGCCCTCGCCAGCTCGAGCGTTCGCGGCTTCGCGTTCACCCTGGGCCTGACCACGCTCATCGACCTCCTGGTCGTCTTCTGGTTCACCCACCCGGTGGTCTCGCTGCTGGCCCGGCGCCCGTTCTTCCGTGACGGTCACGCCTGGTCCGGTCTGGATCCCCGTCGCCTCACCCTGAGCTCGGCCAAGCCCCGGTATGCCGGTCGCGGCCGATTCACGCACCCCACTCCTGCCGCGGCAGGCACCGAAGGAGGTGTGGCATGAGTTCGCGCTTCGCCACGCTCGGCAACGACCTCTACACCGGCGAGAAGTCGGTTCCCGTCGTCGCCCAGCGGCGCCGGTTCTACATCGCCTCAGCCGTCGTCATGCTCATCGCCGTCCTCGGGCTGGTGTTCCAGGGCCTGAACCTCGGTCTCGAGTTCCGCGGTGGTTCGGAGTTCCGGGTGGCGACGACCTCGCTGCCCTCCACGTACGAGGACATCGCCCGTCAGGCCATCGGTGCCAGTGAGGGCCAGCGTGACGTCAACGTCACCGTCGTCGGCAACAACACCGTGCGGGTGCAGACCGAGCGCCTGAACGACACCGACAGCCAGGCCGTCCGTCAGGACCTCGCCGAGGCCTTCGAGGTGGCGACCTCCGAGGTCAGTGGCACCTTCATCGGCCCCTCCTGGGGTGCATCGGTCAGTCAACAGGCCCTGCGCGCGCTGGTGATCTTCCTGGCGCTGGTGGCTGTCGTCATGAGCATCTACTTCCGCAACTGGAAGATGGCCGCGGCCGCGCTCGTCGCCGTGGTCCACGACATGATCATCACCGTCGGGATCTACGCCCTGGTCGGGTTCGAGGTGTCGCCTGCGACGATGATCGGCTTCCTCACCGTGCTCGGCTACAGCCTCTACGACACGGTGGTGGTGTTCGACAAGGTGCGCGAGAACACCACGGAAGCCTTCGCCAACGGCCGTATGTCCTTTGCCGAGGCCGCCAACCTGGCCGTCAACCAGACGATGGTCCGCTCGATCAACACCACGATCATCGGTGTGCTGCCCGTCGCCGCCGTGCTCGCGGTCGGCGCCATCTGGCTCGGGCCAGGCGTGCTGCTCGACCTCTCGCTCGTGCTCTTCGTCGGCATCATCGTCGGCGCCTACTCCTCGATCTTCATCGCCACGCCCCTGCTCGTGTCGCTGCGGCGCAACGAGCCGGCCGTCATCGAGCTGGCCAAGCGTGCCAGCCGGTACCAGGCTCGGCAGGCCAGGGACGTGGCCGCGGCCGAGGCCGCGCAGGCGTCCGGCGAGGATGACGGCGACGCCGGGGACTCACGGGTCGCGGTGTCCGCGGGCAGCGGCGCGCGTGCCACGGCATCCGGCGACGCATCGACCCTGTCCGGCCGGGCCGTGCACAAGTACGCCCAGTCCGGTCCGCGCAACCAGCCGCGGCGCCCGCCGAAGTCCAAGCGCTGAGCACCGTGGACCGGCGTCAGCTCCCGGCTGGCTGAGCACTACACTCCCGGCATGGTCGAGGACGGTACGTCGGCCGGGGCGGGGACACCCCCACCCGGGCTGTCCTCGCGCGCCCGGGCCCGGGCGGCCCTGGCCCTCGTGGGTCGCAACCGCACCCCCGGCAACCCGGTGCTCGAGCCCCTGCTCCAGGTCGTGCGGGGCACCCACCCGAAGGCGGACGTCGCCGTCATCGAACGGGCCTACGCCGTCGCGGAGCGCGCGCACGAGGGGCAGAAGCGGCGGTCGGGCGATGACTACATCACCCACCCGCTGGCGGTGACGACGATCCTCGCCGAGCTCGGCATGACACCGACGACGTTGGCCGCAGCCCTGCTGCACGACACCGTCGAGGACACCTCGTACAGCCTCGAGGCGCTGCGGCGCGACTTCGGCGACGAGATCGCGATGCTCGTCGACGGCGTGACCAAGCTCGACAAGGTCACCTACGGCCAGGCCGCGCAGGCCGAGACCGTGCGCAAGATGGTCGTGGCCATGGCGCGCGACATCCGGGTGCTCGTCATCAAGCTCGCGGACCGGCTGCACAACGCGCGCACCTGGCGTTACGTGTCGCAGGAGAGCGCTGCCCGCAAGGCCAAGGAGACCCTGGAGATCTACGCCCCGCTGGCCCACCGGCTCGGCATGAACACCATCAAGTGGGAACTCGAGGACCTCTCCTTCCAGGCGCTGTACCCCAAGGTGTACGACGAGATCGTGCGGCTCGTGGCCGAGAGGGCCCCGGCTCGCGAGGAGTACCTCGCCACCGTGCGCGACGAGGTGAGCGCCGACCTGGCCACGGCCAAGATCAAGGCCACCGTCACCGGCCGCCCCAAGCACTACTACTCGGTGTACCAGAAGATGATCGTGGGGGGCCGCGACTTCGAGCAGATCTACGACCTCGTCGCGGTGCGGGTGCTGGTGGAGACCGTTCGCGACTGCTACGCGGCGCTGGGGGCGCTGCACGCCCGGTGGAACCCGGTGCCGGGGCGGTTCAAGGACTACATCGCCATGCCGAAGTTCAACATGTACCAGTCGTTGCACACGACGGTCATCGGCCCCGGTGGCAAGCCCGTCGAGATCCAGATCCGCACGCACACGATGCACCGCCGCGCCGAGTACGGCGTCGCGGCCCACTGGAAGTACAAGGAAGAGCCCAACGCCAAGGGTGCCGCCGCCCTCGGGGCTCAGGGCGGGGCCCAGGTCCGCGACGGCCAGACCGGTCCGATCAACGACATGGCCTGGTTGCGCCAGCTGCTCGACTGGCAGAAGGAGACCTCCGACCCGGGCGAGTTCCTGGAGTCGCTGCGCTTCGAGATCACCGCCAGCGAGGTCTACGTCTTCACGCCCAAGGGACAGCTCGTCGGCCTGCCGGCCGGGTCGACGCCGGTCGACTTCGCCTACGCCGTGCACACCGAGGTCGGGCACCACTGCATCGGCGCCCGGGTCAACGCCCGCCTCGTGCCGTTGGAGAGCCGCCTCGACAACGGCGACGTCGTCGAGGTCCTGACCTCCAAGGCCGACTCCGCCGGCCCCTCGCGGGACTGGCTGAAGTTCGTGCGCTCCGCCCGGGCGCGCAACAAGATCAAGCACTGGTTCACCAAGGAACGCCGTGAGGAGATGATCGACGAGGGCAAGGACGCCCTCGCGAAGGTGATGCGCAAGCAGGGCCTACCGCTGCAGCGACTCACCTCGGTCGAGTCCCTCACAGGGGTCGCCGAGGAGCTGCGCCTGGCCGGGATCGACGGGCTCTACGCCGCCATCGGTGAGGGCCACGTCTCGGCCCAGCACGTCGTGTCGCGACTCGTGGCCTCCGTCGGGGGAGAGGAGGGCGCCAGCGAGGACATCGCCGAGGCAGCCAGCCCCACCGCCCGGCGCACCCACCACCGCCGCTCGGGCGACCCCGGCGTCGTCGTCAAGGACATGTCGGACGTGTGGGTCAAGCTCGCGCGCTGCTGCACCCCGGTGCCCGGCGACGACATCCTGGGCTTCGTCACCCGCGGCAACGGTGTCTCGGTGCACCGCCGCGACTGCACCAACGCCGACTCGCTGCTCTCCCAGCCCGAGAAGATCATCGAGGTCGAGTGGGCACCCACCTCGGGCAGCCTGTTCCTCGTCCAGCTCCAGGTCGACGCCCTCGACCGGTCACGACTGCTCTCCGACGTCACCCGGGTGATCTCCGACGACGGGGTCAACATCCTGTCCGCCGCCGTGACCACCTCGCGTGACCGGATGGCCAAGCTGCACTTCACCTTCGAGATGGGTGACCCGGCGCACCTGGGCCACGTCATACGAGCCGTGCAGGGCGTGGACGGAGTCTTCGACGCCCACCGGGTCACCGGCGGAAAGCGCTCGGACTCGTAGCCCCTGCGCGCTGCAAGTTTCCGTCCCACCGCCGCCTGCTTTATCGGGTGACCCGATAAGGCAGCTCTTCCTGGGACAAGGCTTGTCCAGGGAAGCAGCCCTATATCGGGTGACCCGATAAAGCGCGGTCAGCCGCTGAACTCGTCGAGGCCTGCGCGCGCCTGGTCCAGCCACTGCTGCTGCGCCGCCAGCTTGCTGGTGGCAGCCGCGACGGCCTTGGTGTCGCCCTTGGCCTCGGCCTTGGCCAGGTCGGCCTGGGTCGCGGCCACCGAGGCCTCGAGCTGGTCGACCATCGAGCGAGCCCGCGCGGCCACCTCGGGGTTGGTGCGCTTCCAGCGCTGCTCGTCGGCCTCGCGGATCGTGGCCTCGACCCGGCGCATCCGCTTCTCGACCCGCTCGAGGTCGGCTCGCGGGACCTTGCCGGCGGCCTCCCACCGGTCCTGGATGCCGCGCAGCGCTGCCTTGGCGGCCTCGACGTCGGTGACCGGCACCAGCGCCTCGGCCTCGACGAGCAACGCCTCCTTGACCTCGAGGTTGGCCCGGAAGGACTCGTCCTCGGCGGCGACGACCTCGTCCTTGGCGGTGAAGAAGGCGTCCTGGGCGCTGCGGAAGCGCTCCCAGAGGGCGTCGTCCTCGGCGCGCGAGGCGCGACCGGCCGTGCGCCACCGGTCCATCAGCTGCTTGAACGCGCGGGCGGTCGGAGCCCAGTCGGTGCTCGTCGCGAGCTTCTCGGCCTCGGCGACGAGGGCTTCCTTGGTCGAGCGCGCGTCCGCACGGCTGGTCTCGAGCTCGGCGAACCAGGCGCGGCGACCCTTGTCGAAGGTGTTGCGGGCGTGGCTGAACCGGGTCCACAGGGCGGACTCGGTGGTCTTGTCGAGCTTGGGGCCACTGCGCTGGTGCTGCTTCCACTCATCGAGCAGTGCCCGCATGCGCTCGCCGCTGGTCTTCCACTGGGTGGAGCCGGCTGGCTGGGCCGCGATCTTCTCGGCCTCGGCGACGAGGGCCTCGCGCTGCTCGGCGGCCACCGCGCGGGCCGCGGCGCGCACCTCGGCCTCCTCCGCACGCTTGGCGGCCAGGCCCTCCTCGACCCGGGCCACGGTGGCCTCCAGGGCGGCGAGGTCACCCACGACCCCGGTGGAGGCGATGTGCTCCTTGAGCGTGCTCAGCCCGTCGGCGACCTCCTTGGAGGCGACGTCGGGGTTGCGCAGCCGAGCCTCGAGCAGGTCTGCCGACGCAGCCAGCTCGTCGTACTTGCGCGCGAAGTACTGCAGGGCCTCGTCGGCGGACGCCCCCGGGTAGGACCCCACCTCGCGCTCCTCCTCACCGACGGTGACGAAGACGGTGCCGGTGTCGTCGACCCGACCGAAGCGGGCTGACTCCGAGTGGCTCACCGGCGCGGGCGCCGCCACCGGGCGGGCCTGCAGGCGGGATGCCAGGGCCGCGGGGGAGGGGATCGCGGGGCGGGGGGTGGGCTGGTCGTCGGACACGGTCAGGCCTTCTTCTCGGTGACAGCAACGCTGAGGATGCTGATCGGTGCGGCGGGGAAGCCGTCATCGGGGCTCGAACCACCGGGGCCAACCCCGGCGGCAACAATCTTGTCGACAATATCCAACCCTGCGGTGACCGTGCCGAACACGGTGTACCCGTTGGGGTCCGGCAGGGACGAGTCGTCGTACACGATGAAGAACTGGCCGCCGTTGCCCTCCTCGGGATCCTGGGTGCGGGCCATGGCGACCGTCCCTCGCGGGTAGCTGCCGTCAGCCGGTGCGTTCTCGACGCCGTAGCCGTAGCCGGGGTTGCCCTGACCGGTGCCGGTCGGATCGCCGCACTGGAGCACCTTGAGCGTCGGTGAGGTCGTGAGGCGGTGGCACGGGGCGTTGCGCCAGTAGTCGCGCTCGGCGAGCTGGACGAACGACGCCACGGCTTGGGGAGCCACCTCGCCATCCAGGGTGAACTCGATGTCGCCGCAGTTGGTCGCGATGGTGGCGACGTAGGTCTTGCCCTTGGCCGTCGCGGCATCCGGGAGGTCGAGCTCGGCACCGGTGCCGAGGATCTCCGGCGGCGGCTGGCACCCTGCAATCGTGGTGGCTGCGGCGCTCGGTGAGGTGTCCGGCTCCTGCGAGCCGAAGACGGTGCCCAGCAGGGCCAGCCCGCCGAGCACGGCGACGACCGTGGCGATGATGGCGAGCACCCGGTTGCGCCGCGCCCCGTCGGCCTCGCGCTGGGCGATGGCCTTGAGCTGGCGCTCGTGGCGTCGGCGCGCCCGAGCGCGCTCCTGCTCCTTGGTCATGGCTCGCGGTCCCTTCCTGGTTGCCGGCATCGGCATGGTTCCGGCATCCGGCGACGGAGCCGGTATCGGCGGCCCAGTCTAGGCAGGATGCGGCGGGCTACGCTCGCACCGTGCTCGCCGTCGCCTTCCCCGCTGCCGCCTTCGCCACCAACTGCTACGTCCTCGCGACCGGCCCGGGGCAGGAGTGCCTGGTCGTCGACCCGGGGATCGGGGTCGAGGACACCCTGCGCGAGGTGCTCGCCGAACACCGGTTGCGCCCTGCCGCGGTGCTCCTCACCCACGGCCACCTCGATCACGTCTATTCGGTGACGCCGGTGTGCGGGGGAGACACGGCGGCCTACATCCACACCGACGACCGGTACCGGCTCACCGACCCGATCGCGAGCCTGGCCCCCGGAACGCTGGCGATGATGGAGCAGCAGTTCGGTCAGCGCGCGACGTGGCGCGAGCCCGAGACCGTCGTCGAGGTGACCGACCGCCAGACCCTCACCCTGGCCGGCCTCGAGGTCGAGGTGCTGCACGCGCCCGGGCACACCGAGGGCTCGGTGATGTTCGGTCTCGCCGTCGTGCCCGAGGGCCTGCCCGCCGACGAGGGCCTGGACCGCACCATGGTGTCGGGGGACGTCCTGTTCGCCGGGTCGATCGGGCGCACCGACCTGCCCGGGGGCGACCACGCCGCCATGCAGCGCAGCCTGCGCGACGTCGTCCTGCCCCTGCCCGACTCCACCCTCGTCCTCACCGGCCACGGCCCGGCCACGACGATGCGTCGCGAGCGGGGCACCAACCCGTACCTGCAAGGATTGACCGCGTGAGCACACCCACCAAGGTGACCCCCATCTCCGGGTTCCCCGAGTTCCTGCCTGCCGAGCGGCTCCTGGAGCTGCAGTTCCTCGACGTGATCCGCGAGGTCTTCGAGCTGCACGGTTTCGCGCCGCTCGAGACCCGGGCCGTCGAGCCGGTCGAGCGCCTGCTCGGCAAGGGCGGGGATGCCGACAAGGAGATCTACGGGGTCACCCGCCTCGCCGGGGAGACCTCGGTCAAGGATGCCGCCCTGGGCCTGCACTTCGACCTCACCGTGCCCTTCGCGCGCTACGTGCTGGAGAACGCCGGCAAGCTCGCCTTCCCGTTCCGGCGCTACCAGATCCAGAAGGTGTGGCGTGGTGAGCGACCCCAGGAGGGCCGCTTCCGCGAGTTCACCCAGGCCGACATCGACGTCGTCGACGTCGGCGAGCTCGCGCCGCACTTCGAGGCCGAGATGCCGCTCGTCATCGCCGAGGCGTTCGCGCGGCTGCCGATCGGGGAGTTCCGCATCCAGGTCAACAACCGCAAGATCCCCGAGGGGTTCTACCTCGGCATCGGTCTCAGCGACGTCGCCGGGACGCTGCGCATCGTCGACAAGCTCGACAAGATCGGCCCGCAGAAGGTCACGGCGCTCCTCCTCGAGGCCGGCGCAACCGCGCAGCAGGCCGAGCAGGCGCTTGCGCTCGCCGCCATCAGCAGCACCGACCTGTCGTTCGTGGATGCCGTGCGCGCCCTCGGCGTCGAGCACCCCACCCTGGACGTGGGCCTGGACGCGCTCGCTGCCGTCATCACGGCTGGCCTGGCGCAGGCTCCCGGTGTGCTCGTCGCCGACCTGAAGATCGCCCGTGGGCTCGACTACTACACGGGCACGGTGTACGAGACGCAGCTCGTGGGGTCGGAGGCGTGGGGTTCGGTCTGCTCGGGGGGGCGTTACGACTCGCTCGCCAGCGACGGGCGAACCACCTACCCCGGCGTCGGCATCTCGATCGGCCTGACCCGGCTCGTGCACCTGCTCGTCACCCGCCGCGGTCTGACGGCCACCCGCTCGACCCCGGCCGCCGTCCTCGTCGCGGTCAACGACGAGGACTCCCGCGACGCGTCACGCGACGTGGCCGCGGCACTGCGGGCCCGCGGCATCCCGTGCGAGATCGCTCCGAGTGCGGCCCGCTTCGGCAAGCAGATCCGCTACGCCGACCGTCGCGGCATCCCCTTCGTCTGGTTCCCCGGTGCTGCCGGTGCCGGCGACCAGGTCAAGGACATCCGATCCGGCGAGCAGGTCGAGGCGGATGCCGCGTCGTGGCAGTGCCCGGAGGCTGACCTTCGCCCGGGCGTCACCACCCGCTGACCGCGAACGCGGGTGAAAACCGTCGGCTGGACGACGATCTTCACCCACGTTCGGCGAGAGGGGAGGGGGCCGCTGCGGGTGTGCGGAGCCCGACCTCCCGCAGCTCGAGCAGGGCCAGTTCCCGGATGATCTCGTCGTCACCGCGACGCCACGCCCCGGCCGGGTCGTCGCAGACGCCGGCCAGCCGCGGCATCGGCTGCTTGGCCATGGCGCGCAGGGCGAACAGGTCGAGGTCGGGGGCGGCGTCGATGAAGCGTTGAGCCGCGCTGGCCCGGCGCACGAAGCGCAGGCGCAGGGCGAACCAGAACAGGCCGACGATGAGGATCGGCACGACGGCGGTCGTGAGGGCGAGCAGCAGGGAGAGCTGTTCGACGGCGCTGACCAGTGCCGTGCCGGCCTGCTCGATCTCCGTTCCGACCCCCGACGCCGAGCGGAACGGCGTGGCGACCCGGTCGCCGAGCAGCGGGAGGTCGTCGACGCCGTCGCCCGCACTGGTCATCGTCCCGCGAAAGCTCGACCCGGCCCCGGCGAGGTCACGCCCGGGCTGCGCGAGCTCCATCGTCGTGTCGTGCACCCGGCCGGCGACGCGCACCCACAACGTCACCCAGAGCACGATGCCGACATCGGCGGCGACCTGCACGAGACGGCGGGCGGGGATGTCGCTGTACAACTTCACGAAGAGCTCCTCGAGGGCGGGGGCACGCAGGTGGCGCGGGTCTAGACTCGCACCGCGCGCCCACGCAGCGCACCGCCACGGCATCGGTGCCGTGGACTTCCGTCGAGACAGACAGGGCCAGATAGCCGTGAAGGTCGGGATCCCCAGCGAAGTCAAGAACAACGAGTTCCGCGTCGGCATCACCCCCGTGGGTGTCCACGAACTCGTCCGCCGCGGGCACGAGGTGCTCATCGAGAAGGGGGCCGGGCTCGGGTCGACGATCACCGACGACGAGTACGTGTCCCAGGGCGCGCGCATCCTCGACGACGCGGATGACGTGTGGGGCGAGGCCGACATGGTCATGAAGGTCAAGGAGCCGGTCGCGCAGGAGTACCACCGCCTGCGCGAGGGCCTGACCCTGTTCACCTACCTCCACCTGGCCGCCGACGAGCCGCTGACCCGCGAGCTCGTCGACAAGAAGGTCACGTCGATCGCGTACGAGACGGTCCAGCTCCCCTCGGGCCTGCTGCCGCTGCTGTACCCCATGTCCGAGGTCGCCGGCTGTCTCGCCCCGCAGGTCGGCGCCTACTCGATGATGAAGGCCCAGGGTGGCCGCGGTGTGCTCATGGGCGGCATCGGCGGTGTCGCGAACTCCAAGGTCGTCGTCATCGGTGCCGGTGTGGCCGGGCAGAACGCCGCCAACATCGCCCTCGGCATGGGCGCTGACGTCACCCTGCTCGACACCGACCTCGACAAGCTGCGGATGAGCTTCTGGCGCTACGACAACCGGGTCGCCCAGATCGCCTCGTCGTCGATGTCGATCAAGGAGCAGGTGCTCGGGGCCGACCTCGTCATCGGCACGGTGCTCATCCCGGGTGCCAAGGCGCCCAAGCTCGTCACCGACGAGATGGTCGCCCAGATGAAGCCCGGCTCGGTGCTCGTCGACGTCGCCATCGACCAGGGAGGCTGCTTCGAGCACTCCCGCCCGACCACGCACGCCGACCCGACCTTCCCCGTGCACAACTCGATCTACTACTGCGTCGCGAACATGCCCGGTGCGGTGCCGCACACCTCCACCTGGGCGCTCACCAACGCCACCCTGTCGTACGCGACCAAGCTCGCCGACCGCGGCTGGAAGGACGCCCTGCGGGCCGACCCCGCACTCGCTCTGGGCCTGAACACCGATGCCGGTCACATCACCTACGGCGCCGTCGCCGAGGCGTTCGGCATGGACAGCATCAGCCTCGACGAGGCCCTGTCCTGACCAAGGAACCCACCGAGCCGACGGCCCGGCCCACCGCGGTGGGCCGGGCCGTCGACGCGTGGCTGACCCACCTGGACGTCGAGCGCGGGGTGTCGACCAACACGCTGGCCGCCTACCGCCGCGACCTCACGCGCTGGAGCACCTACCTCGAGCAGGTGGGCGTCAGCACTCCGGCCGACGTCACCGAGGCGAACGTCACCGAGTTCCTGACCCGGCTGCGCGAGGGCGACGAGCACACCAAGCCGCTCGCGGCGACCTCCGCGGCCCGAACCCTCGTCGCGGTGCGAGGCCTGCACCGCTTCCTGGCGCTGGAGGGGGTTCTCGACGCCGACCCGGCACGACGGGTGAGCCCACCCAAGGCCCCCTCGCGGCTGCCCAAGGCCATTCCCGTCGACGAGGTCGAGCGCCTGCTGGAGGCCGCGTCGGTGGGTGACACCCCGGCATCCCTTCGCGACCGGGCCCTGCTCGAGGTCCTCTACGGCACCGGTGCCCGTATCAGCGAGGCCGTGGGCCTCGACGTCGACGACGTGCTGGGGGAGGACGGCGTGGTGCGACTGCGCGGCAAGGGCGGCAAGGACCGCATCGTGCCGCTCGGCTCCTACGCGGCGCAGGCCGTGTCGGCCTGGCTCGTGCGGGGCCGCCCGGCGCTCGCGGCCCGTGGTGGCAGCACCCCAGCGCTCTTCCTCAACACCCGCGGTGCCCGCCTGTCGCGCCAGAGCGCCTGGGCCGTGCTGCGGTCCTGCGCCGATCGCGCGCACCTGACCGGTCACCTGTCGCCCCACACCCTGCGCCACTCCTTCGCGACCCACCTGCTCGAGGGCGGCGCCGACGTGCGCGTGGTCCAGGAACTGCTGGGCCACGCGTCGGTGACGACCACCCAGATCTACACGTTGGTCACCGTGCAGCGACTTCGTGAGGTGTACGCCCAAAGTCATCCGCGTGCCCGCTGATAGGGTCGGCCCCGATCAGCGCGATGCTGACCGTCGAGCACCAGACCATGTACCGGGGAGTAGAGAGTTGGATTCCGACACGGCGTTGCGTAGCGAGGCCCCCGGCACCATGGGGCCCACCGGGCGCCCCCTTCCCGCCTTCCCGGAACCCGCGCCCCTGGCCTCCCACGGGCCCGCGCGCATCATCGCGATGTGCAACCAGAAGGGTGGCGTCGGCAAGACGACGACCACCATCAACCTCGGTGCCGCCCTGGCCGAGGTCGGCCGCCGGGTGCTGCTCGTCGACTTCGACCCGCAGGGGGCCCTGTCCGTCGGCCTCGGCATCCCCACCCACGAGCTCGACGTCACGATCTACAACCTGCTCACCGAGCGCGGCCACGACGTGCGGGACGTCATCGCCCACACCAAGGTCGAGGGCCTCGACGTGCTGCCGGCGAACATCGACCTGTCGGCGGCCGAGGTGCAGCTCGTCGGCGAGGTCGCCCGCGAGCAGATCCTCGCGCGGGTGCTGCGGCCCGTCGTCGACGAGTACGACGTCATCCTCATCGACTGCCAGCCCTCCCTCGGGCTGCTCACCGTCAACGCCCTGACGGCGGCGCACGGCGTCATCATCCCGCTCGAGTGCGAGTTCTTCGCGATGCGGGGCGTCGCCCTGCTCGTCGAGACCATCGAGAAGATCACCGACCGGCTCAACCCGCGACTGCAGGTCGACGGCATCCTCGCCACGATGTACGACGGCCGCACCCTGCACTCGCGCGAGGTCGTGGCCAGCGTCGTCGAGCACTTCGGCGACCGCGTCTTCCACACGGTGATCTCCCGCACCGTGAAGTTCCCCGACGCCTCGCTCGCGGCCGAGCCGCTCACGACGTACGACTCCGCGCACAAGGGTGCCGAGGCCTACCGCCAGCTCGCCCGCGAGCTCATCGCGCGCGGCGGGGCGGCCTGAACCGATGACGACGGCCCCCGAGGAGGTCGGGGGAGCCGCTCCGACCGACCTCACCCCCGGTGGGGTGCTCACCCGCCGGGCTCCGGCGACGGCCTTCGAGGTCTCCCTGGACAACTTCACCGGGCCCTTCGACCTGCTGCTGGGCCTGATCAGCAAGCACAAGCTCGACGTCACCGAGATCGCCCTGGCGCGGGTGACCGACGACTTCATCGCCCACATCAAGGCCGAGCGGGCCAAACCCACGGGCTGGGACCTGTCGCAGGCCACCGAGTTCCTCCTCGTCGCCGCGACCCTGCTCGACCTCAAGGCGGCCCGGCTGCTGCCTCAGTCCGGCCCGGAGGACGAGGAGGACCTCGCGCTCATCGAGGCGCGGGACCTGCTCTTCGCGCGCCTGCTGCAGTACCGGGCCTTCAAGGACATCGCCCACACCTTCGCGCAGCGGATGGCGACCGCCGGGCGCACCCAGCCGCGCACGGCATCCCTCGAACCCCAGTTCGCCGCGCTGCTCCCCGAGCTGGTCATGACCGTGACCCCCGAGCAGCTCGCGATGATCGCGGCGCGGGCCATGGCCCCGAAGCAGGTGCCGACCGTGGGCCTGAGTCACCTGCACGCCCCGCAGGTGAGCGTGCGCGAGCAGGCGTCCATCATCGGCGCCCGACTGCGCCGCGACCGGGTGGCCTCGTTCCGGGCGCTGGTCGCCGACGCCGACTCCACCCTCGTCGTCGTGGCACGCTTCCTCGCGCTGCTCGAGCTGTTCCGGGAGTCCTCGATCGCGTTCGAGCAGGCCGAGGCGCTCGGTGAGCTCACCGTGCGCTGGACCGGCGCCGAGGAGGGCGACATCGAGGTCGATGACGAGTTCGACGACGAGGTCGACGATGACGCGGACCCGTCACTGACCACCACAGAACCAGCGGAGAGCACCGGTGACTGACGAGCACGAGAGCGCGGATGCCGTCGCGCCCCCTCCCGAGGACCAGCTGGCCTTCGACGTGGCCGACTTCCCCGGCGGGATCCACGCCGCCCTCGAGGCGGTGCTCATGGTCGTCGACGAGCCCGTGTCGGTCATGGCGCTGGCCTCCGCCATCGAGCAGCCGGCCGCTGACGTCGAGGCCGCCCTGCGCGAGCTCGAGGACGGGTACGCGGCCCAGCAGCGTGGGTTCACACTGCGCCAGGTCGGGGGAGGGTGGCGGATGTACAGCCGCCACGAGTACGCGCCCGTGGTCGAGCGGTTCGTCCTCGACGGGCAGCAGGCCCGCCTGACCCAGGCCTCGCTCGAGACCCTCGCCGTCATCGCCTACCGCCAGCCGGTGTCCCGTCAGCGGGTGGCCGCCGTGCGCGGGGTCAACGTCGACGGTGTCATCCGCACCCTGCTCAGCCGCGGCCTCATCGAGGAACTCGGCCACGACGAGGAGTCGACCGCGATCCTCTACGGCACGACGTCGTACTTCCTGGAGCGTCTCGGCCTTTCCGACCTCGACGACCTACCCGCCCTCGCCCCGTACCTGCCCGAAGTCGACCTGCTCGACGAGATCGCCGAAGGAGGCCGCTCATGACGCCGCCGAACCCCCGTGGACCCCACCGACCCGGCAAGGGCAAGCCCACGGGCCAGGGAAAGCCAGCAGGAAAGGGCAAGGCATCCGGCCCGGGCAAGGCCAAGCGCCCCACCGCCGGTACGACGCGCCCCAGCCAGCCGACGGCCGTGCCCCAGTGGCCCGACCGTCCGACCGTCGACGTCCACGACCCCGACGGGGTGCGTCTGCAGAAGCTGCTCGCAGCCGCAGGTGTCGGCTCGCGCCGGGTCTGCGAGAACCTGATCACCCAGGGCCGGGTCGAGGTCGACGGCCAGGTCGTCACCGAGCTCGGCGTGCGGATCAAGGCGACCCAGAACGTCCACGTCGACGGCATCCGCATCCAGCTCGACGAGAGCCGCGTCTACCTGGCGTTCAACAAGCCGCTCGGGGTGGTCACCTCGATGAGCGACGAGCTGGGGCGGGTCGACATCGGTGACTTCGTCGCCAATCGCAAGGAGCGGCTCTTCCACGTCGGCCGGCTCGACGCCGACACCGAGGGTCTGCTCATCCTCACCAACGACGGTGAGCTGGCGCACCGGCTCCAGCACCCGCGCTACGGCGTGCTGAAGACCTACCTCGCCCAGATCCAGGGCCAGGTGCCCCGCGACCTCGGGCGGCGGCTGCGTGAGGGCATCATGCTCGAGGACGGCCCGGTCAAGGTCGACTCGTTCCGCGTCGTCGACTCCGCACCCGGCAAGGCCCTGGTCGAGGTGGTGCTGCACGAGGGCCGCAAGCACATCGTGCGGCGCATGCTCGCCGAGGCCGGCCACCCCGTGCTCACCCTGGTACGCACCAAGGTCGGCCCGATCCACCTCGGCGACACCAAGCCGGGCAAGTGGCGCAACCTCACCAACACCGAGGTCGGCCTGCTCTACAAGGCTGCGGAGCTGTGACGCAGGTCCACGTCATCGGCACCGGGCTGCTCGGTACGAGCCTCGGGCTGGCGCTGCGCCGCGTCGGTGACGACGTGACCCTCGAGGACATCAGCCCCACGCACGCGGCCCTGGCGCGCGACCTCGGTGCCGGACGGCTCGCTGAGAGCGCGGTCGACGGCGACGGCGACGCCGGCTTCGAGCCCGACCTCGTCGTCGTCGCGACCCCTCCCGACGTCACGGCTGCGGTCGTGGCCCGGGCGCTGACCCGCTGGCCGACGGCGTTCGTCACCGACCTCGCCTCGGTCAAAGGTGCCGTGGTGAACGGGCTGCGCGCGACCGGCACCGACCTCACCCGCTACTGCGGATCCCACCCGATGGCGGGTCGCGAGCGCTCCGGTGCCGTGTCCGGGCGCTACGACCTGTTCGACGGGCGCGCGTGGGTGTTGACCCCGACCGAGGAGACCGACCCGGCCGCGACCGTGCTCGTCACGGCCGTGGCCCGGTCGGTGGGGGCAGCGGTGAGCACCCTGGCCCCCGAGCGGCACGATGCCGCGGTCGCCGCGGTCTCGCACGTCCCCCAGCTCGCGGCGAGTCTCGTGGCGGCCCGGCTCGAGCCCCTCGACGACGCCGCGGTGGCGCTTGCCGGTCAGGGGCTGCGCGACGTCACCCGGATCGCGGCGAGCGACCCCGGCCTGTGGACCCAGATCCTCGCGGGCAACGCTCCTGCCGTGCGTGACGTGCTGACGGCGCTGGTGGCCGACCTCGAGCGGGTGGTCGACGCCCTCGACGACCTCAGCACGTCGACCGACGCACCCGGAGCGCGCGGTGCCCTGGCCCACGCCATCGCGGCGGGCAACGCCGGCCACGCGCGCATCCCCGGCAAGCACGGGGCCGCCCCCACGACGTACACGACGGTGCGCGTGCTCATCCCCGACGAGCCGGGCCAGCTCGGCCGGCTCTTCGCCCACATCGGCGAGATCGGCGCCAACGTCGAGGAGTTCCACCTCGACCACGGGCTCGGTCAGGCGTTCGGGGTCGCCGAGATCGACGTCGTGCCGGGTGCCGCTGCGGGTCTGGGCGAAGGGCTCACCGAGCGGGGCTGGCACCTGCACGGCTGAGCCGCCAGTAGGCTTGCGGCCCATGAGTGCCCCCCTGACGATCGCCATCGACGGACCCTCCGGCTCGGGCAAGAGCAGCGTCTCGCGAGCCGTGGCCCGTGCCCTCGGTGTCGGTTTCCTCGACACCGGGGCGATGTACCGGGCGCTGACGTGGTGGTGCCTCGAGCGCGACATCGACCTCACTGACGCGGATGCCGTGGCCGCCGCCGCGCGCGACCTCCCGCTCACGGTCGGTACCGACCCGGACGCCCCGACCGTGTCCGTCGACGGCACGGACATCTCGCAGGCCATCCGCACGACACGGGTCAGCACCTCGGTGTCAGCCGTGGCCACCAACCTTCAGGTGCGGGCCGAGCTCCAGCAGCGCCAGCGCGACCTCATGGCCCAGATCGCGCAGGAGACCGGGGGAGTGGTGGCCGAGGGGCGCGACATCACCACCGTCGTGGCCCCGGACGCGAGCGTGCGGGTGCTGCTGACGGCATCCGAGGAGGCGCGGCTGCGCCGGCGCTCCACCGAGCTGCACGGGAGCACCGACGCAGCCGCGGTCGAGGCGACGCGCGACCAGGTGGTGCGGCGCGACCGCGACGACTCGACGGTCTCCACGTTCACCGAGGCCGCACCCGGGGTGGTGCTGGTCGACACCTCCGACCTGGACTTCGACCAGAGCGTGGCCGCCGTGCTCGCCGTGGTCACCGCAGAGACCTCTGCCTGACGCATGCCCGTGGACGAGGTCAGCGCGCCCGGCCCCGCACGGGCACGCCTGGGCCACCGGGTCGGGAGGTTCCTGTTCCGCCTGCTCTATGCCGCCCGCGCGGTGGATGCCGGTCACGTCCCGGGCGAGGGTGCGGTGATCCTCGCCGCGAACCACACCGGCTACCTCGACGGCGCCCTCGTCGTGTCGATGGCGCCGCGCCCGAGTCACTTCCTCGTGCTCGCGAAGACGTTCCAGGGGTTCACCGGGCACCTGCTGCGGTGGAGCGGCCAGATCCCCATCGAGCAGGGCCGCGGGGACCGGGCAGCGCTGGCCCAGGCGCTCGAGGTGCTCGGTCGAGGCGGTGTCCTCGGCATCTTTCCCGAGGGTGGGCGCGGGCGCGGTGACCTCGCGTCGGCCGGCAAGGGGGTGGCCTGGCTGGCCCTGCAGTCCGGGGCTCCCGTCGTGCCCACCGCGTGCCTGGGCACGCGGCGCACGGGTGAGCTCGCGGCATCCTGGCCACGCCTTCGCTCCCGACTCGTCGTCGACTTCGGGGAGCCTGTCGTCCTCGACCTCCCCGACGGCCTGCCCGGCCGGGCCCGCCTCGACCTCGCGACCGAGCAGATCCGCACCGCCCTCGTGGCGCACGTGCACGCCGCCTCCGCCCGCCACGGCATCCCGCTGCCGACGGACGTGCCGCCCGACCTCGTGGACTGAAGCGCCCCTGACGTGGGGGAGAATGGTGGGATGAGCACCGAGGACCCCACCACCGCGACCGCAGACCCCGACGCCGTCGAGCGAGCCCTGCGCGTCGGTCTCGAGGACTTCGAGCTCAGCGACGAGGACCGCGCGCTGCTCGACCGTGACGACGACGACCTCGAGGCCGAGGCCGCATCGGGCCCGCTGCCGGTCGTCGCCGTGATCGGCCGCCCGAACGTCGGCAAGTCCACCCTGGTCAACCGCATCATCGGCCGCCGCGAGGCCGTCGTCGAGGACGTCCCCGGGGTGACCCGCGACCGCGTCGCCTACGACGCCGAGTGGGTCGGCCGCCGCTTCACCCTCGTCGACACCGGCGGCTGGGCCATCGACGCCCGAGGCATCCACCTGCGGGTGGCCGAGCAGGCCGAGATCGCCGTCGACCTCGCCGACGCCGTGCTGTTCGTCGTCGACGCCACCGTGGGGGCCACCGACGACGACGAGAACTGCGTGCGCCTGCTGCGCCGCGCCGGCAAGCCGGTCGTGCTCATCGCGAACAAGGTCGATGACCAGCGCACCGAGGCCGACGCCGCCGCCCTGTGGAACCTCGGCCTCGGGCAGCCCTGGCCGGTCTCGGCGCTGCACGGGCGGGGGAGCGGTGACGCCCTCGACGCCCTGCTCGCGGTGCTGCCGGAGTTCTCCGCCATGGGTGGGGCCTACGAGCGCGAAGGTCCGCGGCGGGTGGCCCTGGTCGGTCGGCCCAACGTCGGCAAGTCCTCCCTGCTCAACAAGCTCGTCGGCCACCAGCGCGTCGTCGTCGATGACGTCGCGGGCACGACCCGCGACCCCGTCGACGAGCTCGTCACCCTCGGCGGGCGCGACTGGCGCTTCGTCGACACGGCCGGCATCCGCCGCCGGGTCCACCAGACGCGTGGCTCCGACTTCTACGCCTCCCTGCGCACCCAGACGGCCCTGGAGAAGGCCGAGGTCGCGGTGGTGCTCGTCGACGCCTCCGAGAAGATCTCCGAGCAGGACGTGCGGGTCATCCAGCAGGTCATCGACGCCGGGCGTGCGCTCGTCATCGCCTACAACAAGTGGGACCTCACCGACGAGGAGCGCCGCCACTTCCTCGAGCGCGAGATCGAGCGCGACCTCGTGCAGATCCCGTGGGCGCCGCGGGCCAACGTCTCGGCCCGCACCGGCCGGCACATGGACCGCCTCGTGCCGGCGCTCGACGTGGCGCTGGAGTCCTGGGGCACGCGCATCTCCACGGGGCGGCTCAACGCCTTCCTCGGTGAGGTCGTCGCCGGCCACCCGCACCCCGTGCGTGGAGGCAAGCAGCCCCGCATCCTCTTCGCGACCCAGGCGGGCACCCAGCCGCCGCGGTTCGTCCTCTTCGCGTCGGGATTCATCGAGGCCGGCTACCGGCGCTTCATCGAGCGCCGCCTGCGCGAGGAGTTCGGCTTCGTCGGCACGCCGATCGAGATCTCGGTACGAGTGCGCGAGAAGCGCTCCCGCCGCTGACCTGGCCTTTCACCCGGGCTCGCCCCGTACCGCGGCCGCAACTTTCCCGCCCGATGCCGGCACCTTCACCTCCACGCCACTTCCTTTCCGATGTTGAGCTGAAGGTTCCGGTGTCAAGGTCTCGGATGCCGCGTCGCGCGGCGTGGATGCCGCGTCGCGTGGCGTGGATGCCGGGTGGGCACCGGGGCGATTGGGTCGCCCCGGCTGCCATGGGATAAGGTTTCGACGCTCCCTCGAGGGGGCAAGCCACGGGCTGTGGCGCAGCTTGGTAGCGCACTTGACTGGGGGTCAAGGGGTCGCAGGTTCAAATCCTGTCAGCCCGACCGAAAAACTGCCTCTGATCTGCGGAAACGCAGGACAGAGGCAGTTTCCGTTTTGACGTGGATCCTCAAAATGGTCGTTTACTAGTCGTGAACGACTTCGCGGCCCTACGAATCCAAGTCCGCGTCGTCGCTCTCAGCCAGCCGCTGGAGGACCTCGGAGAGGTCGGCCGAGACCGGTGGCCTTGCGATGTAGTGGTCTCGGGTGACCTGGCTCGAGGAGTGGCCGAGCTGGCGCGAGGCGAGCTCAGACGTCGCTGCCTCGGAGATCAGTGTCGCCACCGTCTTGCGGAACGTGTGCGGAGTGACCCATTCATAACCCGTGTCCTTGCGGATCTGCCGCCAGCGCCGCTCGACGTTGACGACTTGATGCCACGTGCCGTTACGGGTCGCGAAGACAGCGTCGTTTTCGTTGGTCGTCGCGAACTCCCGGCGCACCCGGAGCAGTTCAGCGGCGAACCGCGGCAGCACCACGGTGCGCCGGCTGGCATCCGTCTTCGGCGTGGGCTTACGGTAGGTGCCCTTTCCGGTCTCGGTCTTGATGGTGCCCGACACCGTGAGGACGGGCAGGTCGCCGTCGAGGTCCAGGTCACTCCAGCGCAACGCGAGGATTTCGCCGATGCGGCATCCGGTGGCGAGCATCAGGTCGATGATGTCGGCCATGTCGCTGGTGCCCTCGGCCCGGGGCGGTCGGTGGTGACCCACTGGCGTACCGCCGCCCGTATCGCAACGAGATCCTCGACCCGCAAGGCTCTGGTCTCCTGTTTGGGCCGGTGAACCCGGGTCGTGCCGCGGGCTGGGTTCGTGGGGATCGCGTCGTGCCGAACCGCCAGGTCGAGCATCGCCCCGAGGACGACCTTGGCCTTGCGCTGCCGGTTCACGCTCTGATCGCGCAACCGCAGGAGGAGCCGATCCAGCCGCCCGGTAGTGGCCTCGCGGAGCTTCAGCCCACCCACACACCTGCCAGCCCACGATCATCCGGGAGAACACGTCCAGGACGAACGCGACGTAGGTCCACCCGGCGTGGGTGCGTACGTAGGTCAGGTCGGCCACCCACAGCTGGTTCGGGCCGGTCGCGACGAACTCCCGCTTGACCAGGTCCTGCGGCCGCGGTGTCTGCGCGCCGTCCCCGATGGTGGTCCTGCGGGTCTTCTCCCGCGCGATCCCACGTAGGCCCTCGGCGCGCATCAGCCGTTCCACCGTGCAGCGGGCGACCTTCACGCCCTGCCGGTTGAGCTGGGCGTGGACCTTCCTGACCCCATAGACACCCAGGTTCGCCGCGTGCGCGGCCCTGATCTGTGCGACCAGCTCGACGTCACGCACCGACCTCGCCGACGGCGGGCGATTCTTGGACGCGTAGTAGCCACTCGGGGCGATCGTGACGCCGGCCTTCTTCAGCTCGGCGCAGATCGGCTCGACCCCGACCTCACGCTCATCGACCACGTCGTGGCGATGGGCGTCGATGTAGGCCACTACCTGGTGGTGGGGCGGTCGAGCTCCGCCGCGAAGAAAGGCTTGATATGTAGGTGATCGGCGCGTTGGTCCCGGGTGGTTCCCAGTCGCGGGTGGAGGCTCGTGGTGAGTCATTCATCGAGGAGGTTGCGACGTCTGATTTCGGGTCGTTCATGCCGTGCCTGGTGCGCCCGGTGGGTAGCGCGCCGAGCTTGGGTGATCCGCTGGTCGATGAGTACCTGAGGTTCACCGCGGCGCGGGTGCGGGCGAACACGTTGACGGCGCAGGCGTTCGACCTGAAGGTCTTCTTCACGGTGGTGCCCAAGACGCCGCAGCAGGTCACGGTCACGGACGTGCTGTTCTTCATCGAGGCCCAGCGTGCCCCTCGTCGTGGTGGCAACGTGATCCGCCTCGCCGATGGCGAGGCGGGCTTGGCCGCGTCGACGATCAAGCGACGGCTGGCCACGGTGTCCTCGCTGTTTGACTACCTGTTCTTGCGTGGGATCTGTGACCGCAACCCCGTTCCGCGCAGCCTGGGTGCACGTCATGCCCGACCTGACGGGCGAGGCCACGGCGGGCGGCGTGGGGCGCCGCTGGTGCGGGCACCGCGCAAGCTGCCGCGCGTGCTCGCGCCCGCGGAGGTGAGCGCCTTGACCGGGGCGCTGCGTACCGAGCGGGATCGGGCGATGGTCGCGTTGATGGTCCATGGTGGGCTGCGCCGGTGCGAGGTCCTGGGGCTGCGGTTCGAGCATGTGCAGGTCGGGGACCGGCGGGTGTTCGTCGCGGACGGCAAGGGCGGGCATCAACGCCTCGTCCCGGTCGCCGATGTCTTCTTCACCACCCTGGCCGCTTACCTGAGCAGTGAGCGGCCTACCGAGGCGATCGACGACCACGTCTTCGTGGTTCTGAAGGGACCCAACCGTGGGCGGCCGTTGACCGCGGCCGGGCTCGATGAGGTCATGGCCGGCGCCCGGGGCCGGGCCGGGCTGACGCATGCGTCCTGCCACGAGCTGCGGCACACCTGCTTCACCCGGCTGCGCGAGGCCGGGATGGCGCTCGAGGCGATCCAGGCCCAGGCCGGGCACGCCTCGATCGAAACCACCCGGGTGTACCTGCACCTGTCCAACGACTGGCTCGCCGGGGAGTACCAGCGGGCGATGGCCATCCTCGATGGCCTACACGAGGAGGAACCGTGAGCACCCCCGCGACAGCAGTCCACACCCCAACCCCTGACGAGACGGCCGTGCCGGTGCCGGTGCCGGTGCCGGTACCGGTGCCGGTGCCGGTCGCGCTGTCGTTGGCGGCCGTGGCCCGCACCTACGTCCAAGCTGGGGCCACGCCCTGCGCGCGCCGGATCCGGCGTGCCGGAGTCGAAGCCTTCCGGCGCAGGTTCGGGGACCTGCAGGGCTGGCGCGCGGCGTCAGTGGCCGAGCGACGACAGGTCCGCACCGAGGTCGCCTCGTTCGCAGGGCGCGCCGTGATCGCCTGCGGTGTCGGAGGGTGTCAAGTTGTCTGTGTAAGTGAGGTGGGTCACATGGGGTTAGAGGTAGGTGTTGATGCGGTCGGGGTAGACGAGGGCGAGCTCTCCGAGGGCTGCTTTCCAGCCTTGGATGACGGAGCCTTCGACGAGTTTGCCGGGGGCCTTTCGCGGGGTTCCCTTGGGCAGGCCGGCTTCCTTGGCGCGTTGCCGGGCACGTTTGTCCTCGATGGTGCGGATCGCGAGCCAGAGCAGCTTGATCGCTGCGGTGTCGCTGGGGAAGTGGCCGCGGTTCTTGATGATCTTGCGCAGCTGGTAGTTCAACGACTCGATCGAGTTCGTGGTGTAGATGACCTTCCGCAAGGCCGGCCCGAACGCCAGGAACGGGGTGAACCGGTCCCAGGCGTTCTCCCACGACGCGACGGCGGCGGGGTACTTCTTACCGAGTTTGGAGTCCGCGAACGTGGCCAGGGCCATGAGCGCGGCGTCCTCGTTGGCTGCGGTGTAGATCGGGCGCAGCATCGCGGCGACGGCCTTGCGGTCGCTGTAGGACACGAACCGCATCGAGGCCCGGATCAGGTGCACCACACACGTTTGGACCATCGCTTCACGCCAGGTGCCCTCGATGGCCTCGGGGAGCCCGGTCAGCCCGTCGCAGCACACGATCAGCACGTCCTTGACGCCGCGGTTGGCCAGCTCGGCGCACACCGACGCCCAGAACTTCGCGCCCTCGGCGGCTTGGACCCAGATGCCCAGGACGTGCTTGACCCCGTCCATGTCGACGCCGACGGCGATGTGCGCGGCCCGGTTGGTCACGTGCGCGCCGTCGCGGATCTTGACCACGAGGGCGTCGAGGTAGAGCACCGGGTAGAACGCCTCCAACGGGCGGGCCTGCCACGCCTTGACCTCTTCGAGCACCGCGTCGGTGACGTTGGCGATCGTCTCGTGCGAGAGCTCGGTGCCCAGCGTGGACGCCAGGTGGTGCTGGATGTCGCGGATCGTCATCCCGCCGGCGTACAGGCTGATGATCATGTCCTCGAGCCCGCCCAGGCGGCGGGTGCCCTTGGGCACCAGCGCGGAGGCGAACGTGGAGTTACGGTCCCGCGGCTGGTCCAAACCGATGTCACCAACCTCGGTGGACACCGTCTTCGGGGTGGTCCCGTTGCGCGAGTTGCCCGACCCCTTCCCGGCCGGGTCGCCCTTGTCGTACCCGAGGTGGCCAGTCAGCTCGGCCTCCATCCCCCGCTCGAGAACGGCCTTGATCATCTCCGGCAAGAACCCGCCCTCACCGGTCAGCGACAGCCCACGCTCACCCGTCGCAGCCATCAACTGGTCCAGCATCTCGTCGGTAAACAACTCCCGACGCAACCGGCGAGCCTCAGGCTCGACAGCGTCCTTCTTCGCTTCCTTGGTCATGCTCACAATCAAACTCCTTCAGGTCGGCAACCCCCTCCCTTACACAGACCATCTGATACCCCCCGGTGTCGCGGTGGACGTCGACTTCGTCGTCGCCTCCGGCTGCCGATGGGGCAAGTACCTGCGCGACGCCTACCCGCAGCAGGCAGACACGTTCCAGGCGCAGGCCTGTTCACTTGGGTTCTGCGACAGAGAGATCGGCCGAATGTGGGCCTGGCTGGCGAAGATCTGCGTCGTCACCGGGACCAGCCCTCAAGGGCTAGCCGCGACGCAGTACCACCAGGCCAGGGCCGCAGGGCACGACGCCGTCATCGCGCAGCGCGGGTACCGGCCGAAGTCGTTGTCGACGCCGCTGTTCGGGCTCGACGCGGTGATGTTCCACCGCGGGCAGGCACCCGCCCCGGACATCCGGCGCCGCTGGACCGGCCGGCCGGCCAACGAGGTCGACTGGGACGACCTCACCTCCATGGCACCGGTCATGGTCACCACGATGCGCCGCTACCTGCACCAGTGCTCCCTGTCGCTGCGGGCATCCTCGGTGGCCCTGTTCGACACGACCCTGCGTCAGTTCGCGACCGCCCTGGTGGCCTCGGACCCGCCGGTCACCCGGGTGCGCGACATCAACCGTGAGCACGTCGAAGCATTCAAGGCGCAGTTGGCTGACCGGCCCGGCTACCGCGGCAAACCGTTGACGAAGACCACCCTGGGGATGCGGATGGGTCACCTGCACACCTTCTTCACCCGGATCATCGAGTGGGACTATGACGACGCCCCCACCCGGATCCCGGTGTACGGCACCGACCGGCCCCGCCTGGACAAGCCCCTGCCGAAGTTCCTCGACGACGCCCAGGCCGCCGCGTTCATGACCGCAGCCAAGAACCTGCCCGACCCGCTCGACCGGCTCATCGTCCTGGCCCTGGCCCGCACCGGGATGCGCCGCGGCGAGCTGCTCGGGCTCAGCGTCGACGCCGTCGTGCAGATCGGCACCGGGTACTGGCTACGCACCCCGGTCGGCAAGCTCCACACCGACCGGTACATCCCGCTACACCCCCAGCTGAAGGACCTGCTCGACGCGTGGATCGCCGCCCGCCCGGACTGGCAGGCCAGCACCGTGCTGCTGACCGAGCGAGGCCGCCCGATCCCACCGACCCGGGTCGACAAGGCCGTCCAGAAGGCCGCCACCGCAGCAGGGCTCGGGCACGTCCACCCGCACCAGTTGCGCCACACCCTGGCCACCCAAGCCATCAACCGCGGGATGAGCCTGGAAGCCATCGCTGCCCTGCTCGGTCACCACGACCTGTCGATGACCATGGTGTACGCCCGGATCGCTGACCGCACGGTCACCGACGAGTACTTCGCCGTCACCAAGAAGGTCGAGACCCTGTACGCCACCAGCCGGCCCGCCGTGCTCTCCGACGACGCGGCCGGACCCGCCATGCACGCCCTTCGCGCCGAGGCCACCAAGCGGCTGCTCGGCAACGGCTACTGCACCCGCCCCCTGGAGCTCGACTGCCGCTACGAGACGATCTGCGAGTCCTGCACCATGTTCTTCACCACCATCGAACACCGCCCCACCCTCCAAGCCCAACGCGACGACGCCGACACCAAAGGCCAGACCGGCCGCCGAGACGCCTACGAAGCACTCCTCAAACGACTCGACCCGACACCCACTTGACAGCGATCACCCGCATAAGCCGACGCCGTCCTCAAGATGTGGTTGGCCCGACGCAGTTCACGGTTCTCCCGCTCCAACTCCACCAACCGCTGCGCGTCACTGGTCGTGGTGCCCGCCCGGGTGCCGCCGTCGACCTCGGCTTGCCGGACCCAGTTGCGCAACGTCTCGGGGTGCATACCGAGCTGGCCGGCTACTCGAGAAATCGCACCTGGCCTGGTCGCCGGGTCCTGCCTCAACTCCACAGCCATCCGCGTCGCGCGCTCACGCAACTCATCGCTGCACTTCTTGTGTGCTGCCATGACTCTCATCCTCCATGGATTGAGAGCCTCCACCAGACCCGGGGCGATTCAATGAGTAGACCTCCCGAGCCGCACGGACGACAACCTCATAAACCGCCCCGAGGCCGGATGCGAGGCCGACGACTGTGTAGGCCAGCGCAGCGCCCCGCGGTGAGACGCATGGCAGGTTGCAGCCCGCCCGTCCCTTTGATCGATCGGCTTGCGGGATGGTGCGACAGTTGGTCGAGACCGCGTGTGTCGCACGAGTCTTCGGCTCAGAGCTCGCAGGCCTCCGCCACGAGGGCTGCAACCCGCTCGTGCGGCAGGTCCGCGGCGAGCTCGACCCAACGGTTCGGCTGACCCTTGTAGGCCGCACCCTCGCCGCTCGCGCGCACCTCCTCGGCCCGCTCCGACGTCAGGCGGACGACGACTCGACCGCGGCTGGTCATCGCACGGACCGCTCCGTGCGTCACAAGGCTGCCGCGGGTGTTGCGGCGAAGACCCGGGTGGGCCGCGACGAACTCGACCGCCAGGCGGTCAAACAGCTCGGCGGGCGACGAGGTCATGGCAAATCCTCGACGGATAGCGTCAACACCTCGTCGGTCATGGCCGAGCTCGCCCAGACCCGGTCACGATGCACGAGCAGGTCCACGTTGCCGTCCCCCACGGGCGGGGCGTCGGCCATCCGGACCCGGCCACGCTCGGTGCCGTCCTCAGGATCGACGGCGACCACGGTGGGCCCGTCTGGCAGGAGCGCCAGGACGCTGTCGCGGGTGGCGGCGAGAGCGTCGACCGCGACAACGTCGTTGAGACGGACCTCTGGTCGCAGCGTCTGTGCGTCGAGCCCGACGAGTGAGTCCTGCAGCGAGCACGCAACCCAGAGTCTCCCGGCGGCCTCGACCATGCCCTGCGGTCCGTCGCACACCGTACGCGTCACCGGTCGTGGCCCGTCGACGCGGGTGACGGTGCCGGCGCCGTATGACGACACCCACACGCCCGACGCCCCGGCGTGTACTAGGCGGGGACCGGTGCCGACCTCTACGCGCCGCGCCACCGTCGCGTCGGGCAGCCGGAGCTCGACGGCCTCGCTGCGCGCCTGATCGACGACCCACAGCGAGTCCCCGGCCCGCGCCAGGCCCTCGGGCTCGTGAAAGGAGCCGACCCTCTCCAGACGCGGATCGAGGCGTCGCAGCACGCCGGCGCCGAAGACGCTGACCCACAGTCCGTCGGGGGTATCAACCGCTCGCAGCGGGACGTCGCCGACGCGGGTCGACCGGTCCACCCATGGCTCCGCGGCCCCGGCGGACGCGGTGCGCGGGCCGTCATGGTGCTCGAGCGAGAGGTGGCGCACCGCGCCAGCCTGTGTGGCGACCGCCCACACGCCTCCGTCGCGTGCGACCGTCAGACCGATCGGGTAGCCGGGCACCCGGGTCGAGGCCACGGCGTGGGACACCGGAGGCGTAGGGTAGTCCGTCGCTGCGACGTCGCCCTCGGGCGCCGGCGAGGTAGCTGCCTCGGGCGGGTTTTCGTCGGATCGGGTCGGTTCGGGGCCAGCGCACCCCGCCAGCGTGACGGCACCGCACAAGAAGGCGGACGTCAGTCGCAGGGTGGCACGCGGCCGATCGGGAAGGGCGGGACGCTGTCGCATGGCCGCGACGGTAGAGGGAGACGGGGCAAGCCGGGCGGACCTTGACGACCCGTCAAGGTCGCGCTGAAGTGGATCCGTGCACATCGCCGAGTTCAGCCGGGCCACTGGCCTCACCCCGCGGGTGCTGCGCCTGCACCACCACCGCGGTCTCCTGGTGCCTGCAGCGGTCGACCCGGCCACCGGTTACCGCTCCTACGACCCTCGCCAGGTTGCGGTCGCCCGCCGGTTGGCCGCTCTCGTCCGCACCGGCATGGACGCCGAAGAGGCGGCCGCAGTCGCGGCAGAGGGCAGTAGTGACGGGCTCCAAGCGCACCTACGCCGCGTGGAGGAGGACCTCGCGCTCCTACGCGCCGAGGTCGCGACAACCCCAGGTCCGGAACTCCCGGTGATACCCCAGGACTTCGCTTCCCTGACGGTACTGGTGCGCGAGGAGGTGCTGCCGGTGCACGGTGTCGCCGAAGGTCTGCGGCGCGTCCGCGCGCAGCTCCGGGCGGTCACCTCACGCGAGCCCGCGTCCTTCCTCACGTCCGACACGCGGCGACCGGCTCCGATCCGGACGGCGTTCCACGTGGAGCTGGTCGACCCGCGCTGGACCGGCGACCACGTCCAAGCACGCGTCCTCGTGCCCTGGCGGGCCGGTGCGGCGGTGCCCGCGGGCTGGCAGACGCGAGAGCTTGCCCGAAGAAGCGTCTTCACGCTGGACGTCGGAGCGCTGGTGAACGCGACACTCACCGACGTCTTAGCGGCCCACAGGGCGCTCACCAACTATCCGGGGTGGTCGGGGCCCCTCACGCCGGCGACAGAGCGGGTCTGGCAGCTCTACGATGCCGACCTGAGTCAGCTTTGGGTCGGACGCGAAAGCGTCGTGGACCCGCCTGCTGGCGACCTCGTCGACGACCTCCCTCAGCAGGACCGCCGATAGGACGAATCAGAAGCCGCGATCACAGGTGCGGCTGATCTTCGGAACGTCCTCGCCCTGGGTGAGACTGACCACGACAGCGGAGAAAGTTCGAGATGTGTCCGAAGCGGGTCACCGATGAGCGACGCCGGAGACGTCGCTCATCGGCCTGTCGGAAGTAGTCCCACGAGCCGAACCCCACTGGGCAAACCGCTGTGGTCGAGACCGGCTCCGATCAGTTCCGCTCATCGGCGTCCCGCCGAGGTGTCGGTTGCGGGACGCCAACGAGGTGACGATCAGCGTCGTGTGGAGGCGTCAGCAAGATCGGCCTTGGCCGCGATTCGTTGGCGCTCGATGGCGCGATAGACCGTCGAGCGGCCGATCCCGAACAGCTCAGCTACCTCGAGGGTGCTGTACTCGCCGCTGTGCACTAGCGAGACGAGGTGCGCTTCCTGCTTGCGACTTAGCTTGGGCTGCTTGCCCTTCAGCCGGCCCTTGGCCCTGGCGACCTTCATGCCCTCGACTGTGCGAAGCCTGATGAGGTCGGACTCGAACTCAGCGACCATCGCGAGGACGTTGAACAGCAGCTTCCCGACAGCATCGGTGGGGTCGTAGACGGACCCGCCGAGGCTGAGGCTGATCTGGCGGGTGGTGAGCTCGTCGGCGATCGCCCGGGCATCAGGCAGGGACCGGGCCAGCCGGTCGAGCTTGGTCACGACCAACGTGTCCCCGGCACGACAGGCGGCCAGCGCCTCGCGCAAGCCGGGGCGCTCGCGGTTGGTGCCGGTCAGGCCGTGATCGACGTAGATCCGCTCGGCCTCGACACCGAGTCCGAGCAGCCCGTCACGCTGCGCGGTGAGGTCTTGTTGATCGGTGGAGCATCGGGCGTACCCGACAAGCAGTGCGTTCATGGCGCACCTCCAATGGGGTTGGTCCGGCCGATCCAGGGCTGTGGGTCGGCTCGGGCATCGAGCAGGGCTCGACCTCACCAGGAACTCGCTGCGGGCCGTCTTCGACAAGCCCCCTCTGCCACCTCGGCGGCGAGCTGCCAGTCTCGTGTTCAGCGGGGGCGCTGAACGAGGACCCGGGTGACTCGACTGGTCGCGCTCAGGTGCCGGCCGAGGTCGGGATCGAGCAGGCCGGCGACGGTCGCGATGTCGGTGACGCGTCCCGCGATGTCGTACCTGAGGAGTGGCTCGTGGTGGGCCACTCGGTTGCGCAGACCGTGCAGACGTCCGATGGGGCGGTCGACGTCGCGCCGGTCAGTGCCCGGTGCGAACGCCTGGTGGAGGGATGGCACCCACAGCGACTTCTCATGGGCGGAGGAGCTGAGGAACCGCCAGAAGCCGAACATCAACTCAGCAATGACCTTGCCGGGTGGAGCGGCGGGGCCGCCGGCGGAGTCCACGGCACGGTGGAGTGACTCACGTGTCCGCAGGTTGACGTCGACTCGTCGACCACGACGGGTGCGCCACAACGGCGCGAAGGCCGGGATGTTGGCCGTGGTCCAGTGCGGGGGTCCGGGCCACCGCGCTGAGCGCGCGGTCGTAGGCGTTGCGTAGCCCGACTTCCAGGTGGGCGAGATCTCGCAGCAGGGCGGCGCTGATCTCGGCGTTCCACTCGTACAGGTCCAGAGCCAACTGCGGGTCGCCTTGGCTGGCGGCCAGGTAGACACCGTGTCGGGGCTGGCTCAGCCAGCGCTCTACCCATGGCCCAGGCGCGGGTGGCCCAGGACTCGGCGGAGGCGGTGGCGACGTTGTCATCGCCCCCATTCTCACGTATCGTTCCTCTTGAAAGCCCCGGTGGACCGCTGGCCTTGGCCATGTCGCCGGGGCTAAGTCATGCCCTCTCAAGTCTTCGCTCATGGCGGCAGACTCGACGACACCACCGGCTAGTGTCGCGGGCTACCTCTTGCGGCGGGTACCGGTCCCGATCACCGATCGGCCTACGGAGAGGGTCGGTGCCCTCGATGCGGACGAGTTAGGCGTGGCCCGCTGGCGCGCCGCGTTCGTCAACCGGTTTTGGTGCTTGCTGTGCTGGGAAGGGGATGTGGCTCCCGACGGCCTCAGCGGATGGCCAACGAATGCGAGGGGAAGTCACGACTCGACTCGAGCACTGGATCGGCATCCTCGCCTTGGCAGGAGCCGTTGTTGTTGGTTTGAACCTTGGCCAGATCTTCGAGGGGATTGACCTGTTGACGCCCGGCATCGGCACTGCCCTCGGCGCGGCTGCCGGGACCGCGGTGCACGCCGCGAAACAGAGACAGTCTGGCGATGACGTCGACGCGAATCGAGTCGATGCAACTCTTCTGCCGTTTGCGCTGGAGGGCAACAGGAGCGAATTCCATGCTTGTACACAGGCGGGATGAGCTCACGACGGGACTGGGCGAGCCGGCGCGACCCGCTAGTCGCAGGTGCTCTCGAATTGATCGCGCGGCACGGTCTCGCCCGAGTCGCCGACCAGTACGTGGCCGGCACTGAGCTGCGTGAGCCATCGCGGTGCGACGACCACTCCGCTGCCGTCCAGTTCAGTGGTGGTCGAGGCGGCGTCGACGCTGACCTCGCCCCGCTGCGGCCATGAGATCCCAGCGCCGCGCCAGAGCGGGGTCGGAGCGGCGGGATCCAGAGTCGTCAGCCCTGACGTGGTCAGGTCTGTGGCCCATCGGCCGATCTCGCCGGTGGCGTCCGTCACGATGACTTCGTCGAGGACTCGATCACACGAGATCACCACGAGCACCGGCTGCCCCCGGTCGTCCAAAGCGACACCGACCCGGCCCGAGACTGCACTGGCACACCCGGCTGTCAGGAATGCCGCCAAGCCGGCCAGCACCGCCAGCGCGAGGCTGAGTCGAACACGTGCAACTATTCGGAGGGCGAGGGTGCGAGCCGAGACGCGAATGGGCATCGGCTACTTCACCTCTGGTCGGCGAAGCAGGGTCGGGCCGACAGCGAGGGGCACGATGATCCAGATCGCGGTGGTCGATCCGAGCTGAGTCCGTTCCTGTGGTGGAGGCATGCGATGTGGCTCAACTTCTCTCCGATCACCGAGGTTTAGCGCCAGCGGTGCGCGACACGAACGACCGTCACGAGCAGCACGAGTTCGACGCAGCTACCGATCAGGTAGTACACCCATGTCTCGCCCAGCATCCCGCCGACGATGGTCAGCGCATAGATGGGGGCGAGCGTGAGGTTGGCGAGTCGGTTCGGTCGGCGCGGGAGCAGGATGCAGCCGGCCACCATCAGGCTCGGGATCAGGATGTACAGCGTCGTGAGGGTCAAGAAGGTCTGGTCGATTGCGAACCCCGGTCCCGACACCTCGCCGGCCAGGGCGCCGTTGATCACGTCGGCGCGGAAGAAGCCGAAGATGTCCACGTAGGCGAACACCAACAACATCGAGGTCCACAGCCCGCTGAGGACCAGTCGGCGGTCGAGCGGTTCATGAGTCGGAGCGGCAGTGGCGGGCGTTGGCGTGACGGGGGCGTGGAACATAACTGGGATGTTTCCTCTCAAGTAGGACCGAGTTCGGCGCCGGTGCACCGAGGGTGAATGTTGACCTGGTTGTCGACGTCCTCGCCCGCTGGCACGAAGCAGCCGGACCCGGCCGTGGCTAGGTGCACGGATGACCGCTCAACCCAGCACCAGGAGCAGCGTCAGTGCCCCCAGCACGACGGTCTGCACGCTGTGTACGCAGATGCCGATGAGTGCGCTCCGGTAGCGACTGGCGGGATAAGAGACGAGGAACATGTCGAGGAGGCTTGCTGGGATGGCCCACGGGACGTGGAGGTGGTAGACGGCGAAGAGGACGCCGTTGGCACACCAGTCCCCACGGCCGAACGCTCCTCGCATGCGAGGCAGCAGCAGGCCGCGAAACAGGAGCTCTTCCCCAAGGACGGTGTTGAGGATCATCATGGTGAGGATCAACGCGAACCAGGGCCAGTTTCCCGCCATGAACTCCTGGCCGGCGCTGGACTGGAGGAACGTGCCGAGGTCGCGGTGGTCCGGTGATGGCAGGCTCGGCAGCTCCTCGGTGGCCGCCACCAGCAGGACCAGTGGGACGAGAAGCCACCAGAGCCGACCACCGCTGCGGCCACTGCGGGGGCTACGCGGGGACCGCAGCCACAAGGCCTCTTTGGCGACCGACCAGCGCAGCGTCCCCTGCTCATGGCGCAGGGCGCCCATGACGAGGATGAACTGCCAGACCAGGCCGGCGGTGAGACAGACCAGGATCGCGCGGGGCCAGGCGCTCGGCCCCTCGAGTGCGTCGGCCAGGAGGGGAGCCCCCACCCAGGCGAGCGCCGCCATCGGCAGGGCTGCCGCTGCCCACGTGCCGAGAATACGACGGCGCGAGTACTGCGGGACCGATGGCAGGGCACCCGCGCGAGCAGGGTCTGGCGTGACTGTGGCACGAGGTACCGGTCTCGTCGTTCCGAATGCGGGGGTTGCGAGCCCTCTCCCATCGTCGCGGGTCGTCGTCTCCTGAGGCAGGTCCATGCCGGCGACGCTAGGAGCGAAACAGGGTCCGGTGCGTCCTCCGAAGGCCGTCTCCTCGCTACGACCACCTGAGGACCCGGCGTCCTACCAACGTAGGACGCTGGACGCCGGCGACGGCGATACATTGGCCGGGTGCACCGACTGCGGGTCTTCCTCCTTGAGCACGGGTTGGATGCAATCATCGTCTGCCTGGCCGCCGCGGCGGCCCTGACCATCGTGACGCACACCGGCTCGACCGGCACCGACGACGTCGGCGTCGTCTTCCACGCGGTCGCCGTGGTCGTCATGAGTCTGGCCCTGACGCTTCGCCGTCGAGCGCCCTTCGCGATCCCGGCGGGTACGTGGCTGTCGAGCGCCACCTTGTCCATAGTCGACGGCTCGTTGATCGCGGGGCAGGCCCCGCTCTCCATCGTGGGGATGATCGCCGCGGTGCTCCTGGGTGATCTGAAGGACCATCGGCAGGCCCGTGCGGGGCTTGCCGTGGTGGTGGCGTCAGCAGCGACCGTGGCCTACCAGGACCCAACCCACGCGGCGGGCGATCTGTTCTTCATCCCAGGACTCTTCGCTGCCGGGTGGCTGGTGGGGTTCACCCTCCACGCCCGCACGGAGCAGGCCGAGGCCGCAGAGGAGCTTGCGGCCAGAGCAGAGTGGCAACGTCGCAACGAGGGAAGGGTGGCGGTCGCAGAGGAACGGGCCCGGATCGCTCGCGAGCTGCACGACATCGTCGCCCACGCAGTGAGCGTGATGGTCCTGCAGGTGGGGGCACTGAGACACCGGCTGCCGGTTGAGGACGTGACGAGTCGGGAGACTCTGCGCAACGTGGAAGAGGCCGGCCGCGACGCCCTGACCGAGATGCGCAGGCTGCTGGAGGCGATGCGCCGCGACGGCGACCCCCTGGACCTGGCCCCCCAGCCCGGCCTCGGCGGGATCGCTGCGCTCCTGGACACCGTGCGCGCTGCGGGGATCGACACCGATCTTCACGTCCATGGCGAAGCCGTCGACCTTCCCCCCGGGCTAGCACTCTCGGCCTACCGCATTACCCAGGAAGGCCTGACCAACGTCATCAAACACGCCCACACCCACCGTGCCGAGGTCCACCTGCGCTACTGCACCGATGGCCTCGAACTGGAGGTCCGCGACGACGGCGGCGGACCGACCACGACAGACAGCCTCGGTCACGGTCTGGTCGGAATCCGTGAACGGGTCGCGCTCTACGGGGGAAGCATGACCGCGGGCCCCACGGAGACCGGCGGCTTCGCCCTGCGCGCACGACTCCCGCTGGGCCCGGGCTGACGGCGTGAGCATCAAGACGTTGATCGTCGACGATCAGGGGATGGTCCGCGCGGGTCTGCGCATGTTGCTCGACGTGGAGCCGGACATCGAGGTCGTAGCCGAGGCGGGCAACGGCATCGAAGCAGTCGCACGTGCCGCCCGCCACCGACCCGACGTCATCCTCATGGACATACGCATGCCCGAGCTGGACGGCCTCGAGGCGACTCGCCGGATCTTCGCCGCAGACGAGGACGCCAAGGTCCTCATCCTGACGACGTTCAACCACGATGACCTTGTGTACGAAGCACTGCGTGCCGGCGCCAGTGGTTTCGTCCTCAAAGACGATCCTCCCGAGCAACTCATCGCTGCGGTGCGCACAATCGCGGCCGGAGCCGCGTTGCTGTCGCCCTCGGTGACCCGCAGCCTCATCGCTCACTTCACGAAGGAGCGTCGAGAGCCACGACCCGTCACGCTCGACACCCTCACCGCCCGGGAGCTAGACGTCTTTCGACTCATCGCCCTCGGCTTGTCCAATGCCGAGATCGGGCGCGAGCTCTTCATCAGCGACACCACCGTCAAGACGCACGTGACCCGGCTCCTGCGCAAGCTCCAGGTCAGGGATCGCGCGCAAGCGATCGTGTTGGCCTACCACCACCACCTCTTCGATACTCGATGATAGGGAAGGACCCCATGGACCTCGTGGACGCTGAGCGCCACCTCCAAGCAGCCCAGCGCCGGGGAGACCTCGACGCACTTGATGCCCTCCTGCACCCGCGTGTCGTCGGCGCCGGCCCCGACGGCGCGCTCTTCACCAAGACCGACGACCTCATCGCCTACCTGTCCGGGTCGCTCCGGATCCTCCAGCTTGAGGAGGAGGCGGTCACCGTCCGTGACGATGGCAAGACGGGTGTGACTGATCTCGTCGCCACCGTGGTAGCGATCCACGACGGCTCGGAGACTGCAGCGCGGCTGCGCTACACGCGACTGTGGGTCCAAGAGGAAGGCCGGTGGCGCGTCATCGCCGCGACGTTCGCCCCCCACGCCGCGGGGCCGGGTGCGGGTCCGGACATCGTCGTTGTGTAAGGACCTCGGTCCGGACAGCCCCCCGTTGCCGAATGTCATCAGGCGCAGTGCTTACTCATGCCTCCCGCGGAGAGAGTGCGGACGCCCAGGTGTTCGCCGTGTCGATTCGAGTCGCCACCAAACGCTGGCCGGGGCTGGTGCCAACGACTCGACCAACCCCGCCCGCCAACGGCGACTCGAGCGGCTCGGTCTGTCTGAAGCGCCCCAGGTTTGATGCCGCTCCTGTTTGAGTCCAGGAGGATACGCACATGCCAAAGTTGATCGATCCCGAGCTGAAAGCTCGAGCGGTACGTCTGGTGCTGGAGCACCGAGTCGAGTACCCGACCACGACGGCCGCGGTGGCGGCGGTTGCCCGGCAGGTCGGGGTGGGCAAGGAGAGCCTGCGCCGGTGGGTCGCGCAGGCCGATGTCGACGCCGGTAGCCGTGAGGGTGTGACCACCAAGGAGCTGGAGGAGATCCGCCGGTTGAAGGCGGAGAACCGGCGGCTGCGTGAGGACGTGGCGATCCTGAAGGCTGCGACGTCTTATGCGGGTGATCGCTGTCAAGTGGGTGTCGGGTCGAGTCGTTTGAGGAGTGCTTCGTAGGCGTCTCGGCGGCCGGTCTGGCCTTTGGTGTCGGCGTCGTCGCGTTGGGCTTGGAGGGTGGGGCGGTGTTCGATGGTGGTGAAGAACATGGTGCAGGACTCGCAGATCGTCTCGTAGCGGCAGTCGAGCTCCAGGGGGCGGGTGCAGTAGCCGTTGCCGAGCAGCCGCTTGGTGGCCTCGGCGCGAAGGGCGTGCATGGCGGGTCCGGCCGCGTCGTCGGAGAGCACGGCGGGCCGGCTGGTGGCGTACAGGGTCTCGACCTTCTTGGTGACGGCGAAGTACTCGTCGGTGACCGTGCGGTCAGCGATCCGGGCGTACACCATGGTCATCGACAGGTCGTGGTGACCGAGCAGGGCAGCGATGGCTTCCAGGCTCATCCCGCGGTTGATGGCTTGGGTGGCCAGGGTGTGGCGCAACTGGTGCGGGTGGACGTGCCCGAGCCCTGCTGCGGTGGCGGCCTTCTGGACGGCCTTGTCGACCCGGGTCGGTGGGATCGGGCGGCCTCGCTCGGTCAGCAGCACGGTGCTGGCCTGCCAGTCCGGGCGGGCGGCGATCCACGCGTCGAGCAGGTCCTTCAGCTGGGGGTGTAGCGGGATGTACCGGTCGGTGTGGAGCTTGCCGACCGGGGTGCGTAGCCAGTACCCGGTGCCGATCTGCACGACGGCGTCGACGCTGAGCCCGAGCAGCTCGCCGCGGCGCATCCCGGTGCGGGCCAGGGCCAGGACGATGAGCCGGTCGAGCGGGTCGGGCAGGTTCTTGGCTGCGGTCATGAACGCGGCGGCCTGGGCGTCGTCGAGGAACTTCGGCAGGGGCTTGTCCAGGCGGGGCCGGTCGGTGCCGTACACCGGGATCCGGGTGGGGGCGTCGTCATAGTCCCACTCGATGATCCGGGTGAAGAAGGTGTGCAGGTGACCCATCCGCATCCCCAGGGTGGTCTTCGTCAACGGTTTGCCGCGGTAGCCGGGCCGGTCAGCCAACTGCGCCTTGAATGCTTCGACGTGCTCACGGTTGATGTCGCGCACCCGGGTGACCGGCGGGTCCGAGGCCACCAGGGCGGTCGCGAACTGACGCAGGGTCGTGTCGAACAGGGCCACCGAGGATGCCCGCAGCGACAGGGAGCACTGGTGCAGGTAGCGGCGCATCGTGGTGACCATGACCGGTGCCATGGAGGTGAGGTCGTCCCAGTCGACCTCGTTGGCCGGCCGGCCGGTCCAGCGGCGCCGGATGTCCGGGGCGGGTGCCTGCCCGCGGTGGAACATCACCGCGTCGAGCCCGAACAGCGGCGTCGACAACGACTTCGGCCGGTACCCGCGCTGCGCGATGACGGCGTCGTGCCCTGCGGCCCTGACCTGGTGGTACTGCGTCGCGGCTAGCCCTTGAGGGCTGGTCCCGGTGACGACGCAGATCTTCGCCAGCCAGGCCCACATTCGGCCGATCTCTCTGTCGCAGAACCCAAGTGAACAGGCCTGCGCCTGGAACGTGTCTGCCTGCTGCGGGTAGGCGTCGCGCAGGTACTTGCCCCATCGGCAGCCGGAGGCGACGACGAAGTCGACGTCCACCGCGACACCGCAGGCGATCACGGCGCGCCCTGCGAACGAGGCGACCTCGGTGCGGACCTGTCGTCGCTCGGCCACTGACGCCGCGCGCCAGCCCTGCAGGTCCCCGAACCTGCGCCGGAAGGCTTCGACTCCGGCACGCCGGATCCGGCGCGCGCAGGGCGTGGCCCCAGCTTGGACGTAGGTGCGGGCCACGGCCGCCAACGACAGCGCGACCGGCACCGGCACCGGCACCGGCACCGGCACCGGCACCGGCACGGCCGTCTCGTCAGGGGTTGGGGTGTGGACTGCTGTCGCGGGGGTGCTCACGGTTCCTCCTCGTGTAGGCCATCGAGGATGGCCATCGCCCGCTGGTACTCCCCGGCGAGCCAGTCGTTGGACAGGTGCAGGTACACCCGGGTGGTTTCGATCGAGGCGTGCCCGGCCTGGGCCTGGATCGCCTCGAGCGCCATCCCGGCCTCGCGCAGCCGGGTGAAGCAGGTGTGCCGCAGCTCGTGGCAGGACGCATGCGTCAGCCCGGCCCGGCCCCGGGCGCCGGCCATAACCTCATCGAGCCCGGCCGCGGTCAACGGCCGCCCACGGTTGGGTCCCTTCAGAACCACGAAGACGTGGTCGTCGATCGCCTCGGTAGGCCGCTCACTGCTCAGGTAAGCGGCCAGGGTGGTGAAGAAGACATCGGCGACCGGGACGAGGCGTTGATGCCCGCCCTTGCCGTCCGCGACGAACACCCGCCGGTCCCCGACCTGCACATGCTCGAACCGCAGCCCCAGGACCTCGCACCGGCGCAGCCCACCATGGACCATCAACGCGACCATCGCCCGATCCCGCTCGGTACGCAGCGCCCCGGTCAAGGCGCTCACCTCCGCGGGCGCGAGCACGCGCGGCAGCTTGCGCGGTGCCCGCACCAGCGGCGCCCCACGCCGCCCGCCGTGGCCTCGCCCGTCAGGTCGGGCATGACGTGCACCCAGGCTGCGCGGAACGGGATTGCGGTCACAGATCCCACGCAAGAACAGGTAGTCAAACAGCGAGGACACCGTGGCCAGCCGTCGCTTGATCGTCGACGCGGCCAAGCCCGCCTCGCCATCGGCGAGGCGGATCACGTTGCCACCACGACGAGGGGCACGCTGGGCCTCGATGAAGAACAGCACGTCCGTGACCGTGACCTGCTGCGGCGTCTTGGGCACCACCGTGAAGAAGACCTTCAGGTCGAACGCCTGCGCCGTCAACGTGTTCGCCCGCACCCGCGCCGCGGTGAACCTCAGGTACTCATCGACCAGCGGATCACCCAAGCTCGGCGCGCTACCCACCGGGCGCACCAGGCACGGCATGAACGACCCGAAATCAGACGTCGCAACCTCCTCGATGAATGACTCACCACGAGCCTCCACCCGCGACTGGGAACCACCCGGGACCAACGCGCCGATCACCTACATATCAAGCCTTTCTTCGCGGGGGAACTCGACCCCCGCAACCGCTGATCATGGGCTTCATCGACGCCCAACGCGGCGAAGGCCACGCGGTCGAGTCGGTCTGTCGGGTCCTGCGCGAGCAGGGCTGCCAGGTCGCCGCGCGGACCTACCGGGCCTGGCGTCGGGCCCGGCCGGCCGCCCGAACGGTCAGCGACGCCGCGGTGGTGGACCGGGTGCGGGAGCTGGCGTGGACCACCGACGCCCACGGCCGCCGCAAACTGGCCCCGGAAGGCTTGTACGGACGGCGGAAGATGACCGCGATGGTCCGCCGCACCGGGCTGCCCGAGGCGAGTCCCCGGTTCGGTGGACCGGGCAATGAAAACGTTGGGGCTCAGCGGTGTTCGTCGAGGCCGGGCGATCCGGACCACGATCCCCGGCAAGGACGGGAACCGCGCCGGGGACCTGCTCAACCGGGACTTCACCGCGCCCGCCCCGAACCGGGCATGGGTCACTGACTTCACCTACTGCCGCACGTGGGCCGGGTTCGTGTACGTCGCGTTCATCGTCGACGTCTTCTCCCAGCGGATCCTGGCCTGGCACGCTTCGACCACGAAAGAGACCGACCTGGTCATGACACCGCTGCGGATGGCCCTGTGGCAACGCGACCGAGACGGGCACCCCGTCCCGGGACCCGGCGCTGACGATGAAGGACTGATCCATCACTCCGACGCCGGGTCCCAGTACACGTCGCTGAGGCTGACCGGGCACCTCGCACTCGAGGGGATCCGGCCCTCGATCGGCAGTGTCGGCGACGCCTACGACAACGCCCTCATGGAGTGCATCAATGGCCTCTACAAGACCGAGTGCATCCGCACCACGATCTTCCACGACGGCCCCTACAAGGACATCGCCGACGTCGAGTACGCCACCGCCGGCTGGGTCGACTGGTACAACACCAGCAGGCTGCACAGCTCTTTGGGCTACCTGCCCCCAGTCGAATACGAACAAGCCCACTACGCTGCCCTCAACCCCGAGCCGCAGCCCGTATGAGAGCGGCAGAGAACCTGGGGCGCTTCAGTCACATCGAACGCTCGCAGCTCTACGTGGCCACTGGCGTCTCCGCGAGGGTCGAACCTGATCTTGTAGGTCTCCGATGAAGCTGCCTCGTACGGCAATTCAACGACGCTCGACCACTCCTCCGCTTGAGCAACAATTGCCCCACTCGAGTCGAGTAGCTCAACGGCCGTGTTGACACCGCCGAAGTCAGGGTCCTCGGGGTCGTGGTAGTAGTCGGTCCCAGAATGTGTCGATGTCGTGATGAAGACCTTCTGCACGGCTGAAAGCTCAAGGCCGAGGAGAGCGTTCTCGCCCGGGGCGAGGGCATGCTTCCATGGGCTAGGACTGTCGGACGCCACGATCGTTTCGTGCACCGTGGCCGCGGCAGGCGACACTTGCACGATGGAAGCGCCGGAGCCCGACGTGAGCTCGACGGCGTACTCCCCGGCCTCGGGCAGAAGGATGGGTTCGACGAAGGCCTCGCCCCAGTCCTGACTCTCGCCCAGAACTACGTCACTCGGAGAGATTAAACGAACGAACCCCTATCCAGGAGTAGCCGTCAGCGGCGCGCGCGCTGAGTGCGACACGTTCGCCCTCGTTCGCAGCAAAGGTCGCCATGACCGGCTGTGCCGCTCCGTCTTCACCGACGGTGACGGGTTCACCCCCGATGAATAGCTCAGCTGAAGGGGTGTTCGCCGCCGCAGCCACTCCAGCTGATGACGACGTACCCACCACCGCCAGCTGAGTCAACACCACAAGGGCTGCAGCCCACATCGACATAACGACACGACCAACTTGCACGTGCGACTCCCCCGAGACGTTTGCCGGCCCTTCCCAGTTCAGCACGGTTCGGGTCTGATCGAGGGACGGCGTCGGTAGGGACGTGAGCCGTCGGCGGCGAGCAGGATCCGGATCCGGTAGTTGGTGAAGCTGCGGAAGCCGTGGGCCAGGCGGCGGGTCTTCTCGATGACGCCGTTGAGCGCCTCGGTCGGCCCGTCGCTGGTGCCGGGTCCTTCGAAGTAGGCGAGCACGTCAGCGGCTCGCTTCTTCAGGGTCCGACAGGTGGCTCCGGCGAACCGCCCCTGACCTGCGGAAACGCAGGGCAGGGGCGGTTCGGTTCTGGTGGTCGCGCGATGCCCTCGCCTCACGGCTCCGCCCGACACCGACGTCGCTCTCCTCTGCGACGGACCCCTCGCCGGCTGAGCGCTCGCGGCCGGCATCCTGTCCGTGTACCGATAGGCCTCGCACCGCTCGGAAACGCAGCGCGGCGTTGCGTCGCGACCTGGCGACGGCTCGGCGGGGCGCGATCGTCCCGTGCCTTGGGCGACTACGGGAGCTTGGACGCGAGGACGTCGGCCGCCAGGATCTCGGGTGCTGCGCCGAGGAGGTGCTGGTTGGCCATCAGGGCTGCGACGATGGCGCCGTTGGCGTGGGCGTCGCGAGCGGCCTCGTCGGGGAATGCATCGAAGATCCAGAAGGTGTCGGCGTGGGTCCTGACCGCGAACCAGACAATCGTTCCTACTTCTTCGTTGGCGAGCGCGACAGCGCCGGCGAGCAGATCGGCGAGCGCGTCGTGCTGCCCGTCGGCCGCGACGATCTTGGCGACGAAGGCATACGGAAGGGATGAGGGTGTGGACATGAGGGGTTCTCCTAGGTGTCGAGGTTTCTTGGTGAAGCGAGTTCAGCGTATGACGAGCAAGGGCATGTGAGAAGTGGCGTATACGGCAGTATTGCTATTGTTCGCGCCATGCGTATCGGACTGATCGCGATCGACGGCTGCTTCGGTTCCGCTGTCGCGTCGGTCATCGACATCCTGCGGGTGGCCGACGGAGCCCGCGGCGACGTCGACCCGCGGATCGACCCGATCGAACTCGCCATCCTCGGACCGAAACGGAGAGTGACCACGACGGCATCGATGACCCTGTCGGTGGACCATCCGCTGTCGGAGTGCGCAGAGTTCGACGTGGTCGTCGTCCCTGCGCTTGGAACCCTCACGGCCGCCGCTACCAACGACGCCCTCCAGAGCCGAGATGCTCGTTCGGTCATCGCCTCGCTCGGGCGCCTCGACGACGCGACCACCCGGATCGCCGCGGCATGCACCGGCGTGTTCGCTGTCGCCGAGACCGGACGGATGCATCATCGGCGGGCGACGACCAGCTGGTTCCTGGGGCCGGAGTTCCTGAAGCGCTATCCGACCGTCGCCCTCGATCTCGACACCATGGTCGTGGTCGACGGGAACCTCGTCACCGCCGGCGCCGCGTTCGCCCACATCGACCTCGCGCTCTCACTCGTACGATCGATCAGCCCCGACCTGGCCCAACATGTCGCCAAGCTCCTCATCATCGACGAGCGTCCGTCGCAGGCGGCCTTCGTCGCCTACGAACATCTCCGGCACGAGGACCCGATCGTCGTCGAGTTCGAACGCTTCGTGCGCGCCCGCCTGGACGAACCGTTCAACGTCGCCTTCGTCGCGCAGTCGCTCGGCACCAGCCGGCGCACCCTCGAACGACGAGTCCGTGCGGCGCTCAACCTCACTCCGCTCGGCTTCGTCCAACGGCTTCGCATCGAACGAGCTCGGCACCTCTCAGCAACCACGGACCTCACCTCCGCCGAGATCGCGCTACGGGTCGGCTACGCGAACGCCGAGACTCTGCGCTCCCTCCTGCGTAGGGAGCGACGCCGTTCCTGACCCATCGCCCTGGCGTTTGCGTGGTTGGAGTTCTCGGCTGCCGGCATGCGGTCGGCGAAGGTGATCGCGAAGGCGTTCAGGGCTGGCTTCCACCGGGTGACCCATCGTGCCTGCCCGCGTCCTTTGGGGTCCAGGGAGCGGGTGACCAGGTACAGCGTCCTGAACGCGGCCTGCTCGGTGGGGAAGTGGCCCTTGGCGTTGACCGCGCGCCGGTAGCGGGCCTTGAGCGACTCGATCGCGTTGGTCGAGCAGAGCACCTTGCGGATCTCGATGTCGCGGTCCAGGAACGGGATGATCTGTTCCCAGCTGTTGGGACAGGCGCCGTTGCCGCTTCTTGACGATGACCGGTTCGAAGCTGCCGTCACGGTCGCGGGGGACCTCGACCTGCACGGGGCCGGCGTTGTCGGTCAACACCGTCTTGGCTCGGGTCCCGTTGCGCGAGTTCACTCCATTGCGTCCCTGCACGGCGTGCTTGTCGTGGCCGACGTGCTCGGTCATCTCCTCCTCGAGGGCGGCCTCGATGACCTGTTTGGTGATCGCCGTCAGCAGCCCGTCCGGGCCGGTCAGGTCATCACCCCTGGCGCGAGCGGCCTTGACCAGCTTGCGCACCGCCGCACGCTCCACCTCTTCAGGTGTGAGCGCCTTCTTGCCTGCCTTCCGCAGTGGGCTCACGCCCACCAGTGTGTCGGTCATCAGTCCGACCCTTCCCGCTGAACTCTCAGCGTGTTGGGCCAGTTACACCGTTCGTCGGACCGTGCCCTGAGGGCTGCCATGCTGGCCCGACACCCGCGATCGCCAGACCAGCGAGGAGGCACCGAAATGGCCGAAGGCACCGGCACGGCATCCGACCCCTGGCACCTGACCACGGCCCCCGGCTCGTCGCGGTACACGATGCACGCCGACCGCGAGGCCGACCCGCCCGCACTTGTCTGCCAGGTCGGTTCGACCACCCTGCGCTACCACCTCAGCGCGATCGAGGACCTGCACGGGTGGCTGGTCCAGCAGGGCGACTGGGTCGACCTCGGGGCGGCGGACGAGAAGAAGGAGCCCGCGCCGGGGACGGTCGAAGCCTGGGGCCGGGCCGCGGACAACCCGGTCGGAGGCTGGTACGGCCTGCGCAAGGGGTATCGCGGCCGGTTCGGCATGTACCTTCCGCCGCTGCTCGAGGCGCTGGGCATGGCTGAGCTCACCCACGACGCCCGCAACAACCGCATCCGCGCGATCTGAGCGGGGGGAGGTACATTGGCGCTCCGCCCACGGGGAGGCGGACCGTGCAGGTGAAGCAGACCCAGGAAGAAGGACCACGATGTCCGACGCAACGCCGCAGCCGCTCGCGCCTCCGGAGGCCACCCTCACGCTGACGGCACCCGAGCCGCCGGCCGTGGTCGCCGCCACGGCCGCCCCGAAGATGGCTCCGGCCGTCGAGGCCGCCGCGCTTCCGGGCCTGGACGCCAAGGTCGACGACTACCTCCAGACGCTGCTGCAGGCCGCACCTCGGTCGCCGGAGTTCGCGGCCAAGGCCACCGACGTGCGCACCATGGGCGACACCGACATCCGCGCCGCCGCCGAGACCTCCAACCGGCTGCTGAAGTCCCCGGTGAAGGCACTCCAGGAGGGTGGGCTGTCGCAGGGCTCGAAGGTCGGGGCCACTCTGCTCGAGCTGCGCCGCACCGTCGAGGACCTCGACCCCAAGGAGGCGACCGGCACCAAGAAGCTGCTCGGCATGCTGCCCTTCGGCGACAAGGTCACCGACTACTTCCGCAAGTACCAGTCCGCCCAGAGCCACCTCGACGGCATCCTGCACGCGCTGCGCGACGGCCAGGACGAGCTCGCCAAGGACAACGCCGCGCTCAACCTCGAGAAGCAGCAGCTGTGGAAGGCCATGGGGCGGCTCAACCAGTACGTCTACGTCGCCGAGCGACTCGACGCGCGCCTCGCCGCCAGCGTCGCCGAGCTCGAGGCCACCGACCCGGACAAGGCTCGGGCGCTGCGCGACGACGTGCTCTTCTACGTCCGCCAGAAGCACCAGGACCTGCTCACCCAGCTGGCCGTGTCGATCCAGAACTACCTGGCCATCGACATCGTCATCAAGAACAACATCGAGCTCATCAAGGGCGTGGACCGGGCCTCGACCACCACGGTCTCGGCGCTGCGGACCGCCGTCATCGTGGCGCAGGCGCTGGGCAACCAGAAGCTCGTGCTCGACCAGATCACGGCGCTCAACACGACGACGAGCGGGATGATCCAGCGCACGAGCGAGATGCTGCGTGAAAACTCGGTGCAGATCCAGCAGCAGGCCGCATCCGCGACGGTGGGCCTTCCGCAGCTCCAGGCCGCCTTCGCCAACATCTACGCGACGATGGACGCGATCGACGCCTTCAAGGTGCAGGCCCTGGACACCATGGCGGCGACCATCGGCACCCTGGAGACCGAGGTCACCAAGTCGCAGGCCTACCTCGAGCGGGTCCAGCGCCAGCACGACCCGCTCGTGCACGGCTCCCTGGATCTCGGCGAACCGGGCGGCGGCGCACGCTGAACCCGCGCTCGGGCATAGTGAGCACATGTCGGGTGGTTTCCTCGGCCGTCTCTTCGGTCGCGACGAGCAGGGCTCCGCGAGCGGTCGGCTCGTGGTGCCCTCCGTGCCCACGAGCGAGGACCTCCTCGCGTCCCTGGACCGGGTCGCCGAGATGGTCTCCGACGGGGCGGTACCCGGCCCGGTCGCCTCGAGGGTCCGCCGCATCGACCGCGTCGTGCGCGACACCATCCCGCGGCTGTCACGCCTGGGCGCCGGCAGCCCTCGGGCCTACACGGTGATGGCCACCGCGACGAACTACCTGCCCGAGGCGATCGGGGGGTACCTTCGCCTGCCACGCCACTTCGCGGACAACCGCCCCGTCGACAACGGCAAGTCATCGCTCATGGTGCTCGTCGACCAGCTCGACCTCCTGGCGGCGACGATGGACCAGGTCTTCGATGCCGTCTGCCGTGAGGACGCAGACGCCCTCGTCGCCCACGGCCGCTTCCTCGCCGAGAAGTTCGGCTCGGCGAGCAACGGAGGCTCCCTCGACGTCGGTGGCCCCGCCGGCTCCGCGCCCTTGTCGCCGCCTGCCATCCCGTCACCGCCCTCGTCGCCGGAGGACGGGCCAGCCGGGCCGCAGCGCCTCCAGCCACCGTCCGGGTCCGGGGCGGCATGACCCCGGCCCAGAACCACACCGACCCGAAGGCCACCCCGACGCTCGAGGAGGCGGTGGATGCCGTCGCGGCGCTGGCTTCCAGCGCCGGCCTCGACGTGGCGGCGGCGCGTCGTGAAGCCCTCCAGCTCGCCGCAGCCGTTGCGGAGTCCGCGCCGGGCGCGGCCGGTGACTGGGCCGCGGCAGCCGGTGTCACGGCATCCGGCGGTACGGCATCCGGTGCCTCGGCGACCCAGGCCTTCTTCGACGCGGCGAGCATGGGCCGCCGCTGGCGGGAGTCGCCGACGGCGATCCTGAGCGGCCTCGTCGCGCAGGCGTCCTCGTCCGCGGGTGACTACGCGCAGGCTCTGGCGCGGGTCGCGTCCGCAGCCTGTGGTCTCGGTGAACCGACGATGCGCGTCATCGGCAACGCGTCGGTCGCCGCCGCCGCCCAGCTCGGTGCGGTCACCCGTACGCATCCCGGGTTGGTACCGGAGCACATCCCTTTGCGGCCTGCGACGTGGCCGAACCCGGCCGTCGCGGCGTGGGAGACGTCGGTGCCGGGGGGTGAGGCACCCGCGCCCGCGGGGCAGCCGCAGGTCGATCCCGCTGCGCCGGAGCCGGTCGAGGAGGCGCCGGAACCCGCCCGCAGCCTCGAGGAGCTGCTCGCCGAGCTCGACGGCCTCATCGGCCTCGAGCGGGTCAAGCGCGAGATCCACCGCCAGGTGGCGGTGCTGCGGGTCGAGAAGCTTCGGGTGGATGCCGGTCTCAAGGCGCCGACGATGACGCGCCACCTGGTGTTCACCGGCAACCCCGGCACCGGGAAGACCACCGTCGCCCGTCTTGTCGGAGGCATCTACCAGGCGCTCGAGCTGCTCTCCGAGGGCCACCTCGTCGAGGTCGACCGCTCGGAACTCGTCGCCGGCTACCTCGGGCAGACGGCGACCAAGACGGCCGAGGTCGTCGCCTCCGCGGCCGGGGGAGTGCTCTTCATCGACGAGGCCTACAGCCTGACGAGCAGCGGCCCCAGTGGCGACCAGTACGGGCGCGAGGCCGTCGACACGCTCGTCAAGGAGATGGAGGACCGCCGAGACGACCTCGTCGTCATCGTGGCGGGATACCCGGCGCCGATGGAGACCTTCATCGGTGCCAACCCCGGTCTGGCCAGCCGCTTCCGCACGACCATCGAGTTCGAGGACTACACCGACGACGAGCTCGTCGCGATCCTGCTGCACGTGGCCAAGGGTGCGGACTACGAAGTGCTCCCCGAGGCCGTCGAGCGCTTCCGGGAGGTGCTGGCCCGCACCCCTCGGGGGGACGGCTTCGGCAACGGCCGGTTCTCGCGCAACGCCCTCGAGGCGGCGATCGGTCACCACGCGTGGCGGCTGCGGAAGGTCGACAACCCGACCCTGGAACAGTTGCGGCAACTCGTCGCCAAGGACTTCGACACCGAGCCACAGGACGACACAGCACCGGACGACATGCCCGCGGACGCCAGCGCACCCCCGTCGTCGGAGGACCTGGCCGTCGACGGAGCCGACCCCGACCTCCCTGCGTCACACGAGCCCACGTCATCTGGAGGCACCCCGTGACGACCCCCACGTCAGCGATGGCCACCCCGCCACCGCCCCCGACCCCCAGTGCTGCGGCGGCCGCCGCCACTGCGGCCCCGGCAGGCCGACCGGCCGCAACGCCCGCCCCGCCTGCGCCACCGGCAGGGGCCCCGGCACCGTCCGGTGCAGCCCGCAGCGCGCTGACGGGGCTGCTGGCCGGCACGCCCGGCCGGCTGCGTGCACTAGGGGTGCTCGGGGTCGTCGCGGCCCTGGTGTTCGGGCTCGGCGCTGCGCAGGCCTTCCGCTCGGCGTCGGGCGCCGTCGATCGGGCCGCGGCGAACGCCGACCAGGTGGTGCGGATCCAGGCGATCCAGACCAACGTCGTGCAGGCCGACGCCGTCGCCACGAATGCCTTCCTCGTCGGCGGCCTCGAGCCGGCCAGCCAACGCGAGGCATACACGACGGCGATCGCCACGGCATCCGCCCTCATCGCCGAGGCCGCACAGAACCAGCCCGCCGACGGCGCCGCGCTGGCCGCCCTCAACGCCGAGCTCGTGGCGTACGCAGGTCAGATCGAGATCGCTCGGGCCAACAACCGTCAGGGGTTGCCGATCGGCGCGCAGTACCTTCGCTCGGCCAGCGCGGACCTGCGGGCGCAGGCACTGCCCCTGCTCAGCAACCTCGCGCAGGCCAACGACGAGCGCGTGGCGCTGGAGTTCAACCGAGCAGGCCAGGCCCTGTGGTGGCTGATGGTCCCCGGCCTGCTGGCCCTCGCGGCACTCGGCGCAGCCCTCACCTGGATCGCTCGGCACTCCCACAGGTACGTCAACGTGCCGCTGGCCGGTGCGGCCCTCGTCGTGCTGGTCACGCTCGTGGGCGGGGCCGCCGGGCTCCTCGGGGTCAAGGCCGATGTCGACACCACTCGCGACGGCGAGTACGCCGCCACCCGCGCTGTCGCCGCCGCGCGCACGGCCGCCTTCGACGCCAAGGCCAACGAGAGCCTCACCCTGATCGCTCGTGGGTCGGGGGCAGCCTTCCAGGAGGCCTGGGCGGCGTCGTCCGAGGCGGTGACGACGCAGTTCGCCACGCTTGAGGCCAACCTCGTCGCCACCGGCCTGGACGAGCAGCTGTGGGCCGACTACGTCGCCGCCCACGAGGAGATCCGGGCCCTGGACGACTCCGGTGACTGGGACGGCGCCGTGGACCTGGCAACCGGCACCGGTGCCGGCACCGGGAACACGACCTTCGCGGCCTTCGACGAGGACTCCGCCCAGGTGCTGAGCGACGTCGCGGACCGCACCGCCTCCTCCCTCGCCGACACCGGGGGCTGGCTGCCCATCGGTGGGATCCTGAGCGTGCTCGTGGGGTTGCTGGCGGCAGGGTTGTCCTGGTGGGGAGTCTCGCAGCGACTGGAGGAGTACCGATGAGCCGCGAGACGCGAGCCGGTCGCAGCAGCGCCGCCGTCAGGGCCACCGCCACGGCGACCTTCGCAACGACCTCCAGGGTGACGGCGACGGCGATGTCCAGGGAGACGTCCAGGGCGGGCGCCGCCCTCGCCCTCGTCGCCGCTGTGACGCTCGCGGCTGCCTGCTCCAGCGCAGGGGCCTACGACCCGACCCCCCTGTACACCCCGTCACCCACGGCCAGCCCCTCGGCCACGCCGTCGCCGTCGGCCAGCCCGTCGCCAGCGCCGACGGGCACCGACGTCGTCACGGCCAACTGCCTGGCCTCCTACGAACCGCTCAAACCCATGCCTGCACCGGGTGCGATGCCCGCCGGCTCGACGATGCGCGAGATCCAGCAGCGTGGCCGCCTCATCGCCGGTGTCTCGGCCGACACGCTGACGCTGGCCGCGCGCAACCCGATCAACGGCCGCATCGAGGGCTTCGACATCGACATGATCCGCGCGGTGTCACAGGCGATCTTCGGCAGCCCGGACAAGGTCGAGCTGCGCGTGATCACCGCGGCGCAGCGGCTGCCCGCGCTCCAGGACGGCAGCGTCGACATCGTCGCCCGCAACATGACGATCACCTGCGCCCGGTGGAAGGACATCGCCTTCTCCACCGAGTACTACCGTTCCGGCCAGAAGGTCATGGTCCGGCTCGGGGAGCGCACCGACAGCGGAGGTGAGATCACCGGCATCCGCGACCTCGTCGGCAAGAAGGTCTGTGCTCCGAACGGGTCGACGAGCATGGACAAGCTGCGCACCTTCGAGGGGGTCGAGGCGGTCGGCGCGAGCACGCACACCGGGTGCCTCGTGCTCTTCCAGCAGGGGGCGGTCGACGCCATCACCGGCGACGACACGGTGCTCGCCGGCCTGGCCGCACAGGACCCCTTCGTCGAGGTCGTCCAGGGGGCGGCCTTCACCGCCGAGCCCTACGGGCTGGGGGTCAACCAGGAGAACGTCGACTTCGTGCGGTTCGTCAACGGGGTGCTCGCCGACATGAAGGCCGACGGCCGCTGGAAGGCCAGCTACACCACGTGGCTCGCCGAGGCCCTCGGCCCGGCCCCCAAGCCACCGGCCCCCGTCTACGGGCGGAACCCGTGATCTCCGTGGCGAGGAAGGCCACCGCACCCCGGGCGCCCGGTCGACTCGGGCGGCCGCTGCAGGCGCAGGACGCGCTGGAGTACCTCAGCGCCCTCGGCACCTGGCGCGAGGAGCGCAAGCGCGAGCTCGACCACATCGACGAGGCTGCCCTCGCCGCGAGCGACGGGTCTGCGCACACGGGTGACCTGCTGCTGTCGATGGCGCTGTGGAAGGCCGTGGCAGACCGGCACGACCTCCTCGTGGCGACGTGGGACTCGGGCCGCGTCGGCCCGACCGAGCTCGAGCGGTTGTCCACCCTCATCTGGGGGCGACTCGACACCACGACCGCCGGGGGGCCGGTCTCCGCCGGGGGAGCCCTGGCGGTCTCCCTCCCCGAGGCCTGCCGTCTCAGCGACGCCCTTGCCGCGTCCCTGCGCGCCAGGCTCGGCCTCGACGCCTCCGAGGCCGACACCCAGGCGCGGCTGCGGTCGCTGCGGGCCTCGGTCGAACGGGTTCGCGACCTCGTCGAGCGCGAGAGCGCCATCGGTCGGCAGTCCGCGAGCGCCACCCTCGAGCGCCTCGACACCAGGCTCTCCGACGTGGCGGCCCGCGCCCAGCGCGGTGCTGACGTCGGGGGCCTGCTCGGCCCCCTCGAGCAGGAGTGCGCACGCGCCGAACGTGACCTCATCGTCGGTGCGTCCACCCGGCGGGCCGACGCCCACGACGAGGCCCGCGCCCGTGCCCTTCGAGCAGAGCTCGAGGCGCGGGGGGCCGCGGTCCGCGCGCTCGAGGCGCGGTGTGTCGCACAGGTCGTGCCGGCGCCGAGGTTTGCCGTGCCCGACGTCTCGGCCCTGGGCCCAGTGCCCACCGACCCGGATGCCGTCGACGCCTACCTCGTGCGGTTGGATGCCGTCGGGCGCGCCCTGACCATCGCCCAGGACGCGTACGCCTCGGCCCTCGCGGAGCGGGACGAACTGCGTGGCCGCCTCGAGGCGTACGCCGCCAAGGCCACCCTGGCCGCGGGCGGGTCGGGAACGGCGCTCCTGGCGGACCTCGACGAGCTCGCTGGGCGAGTGCGGGAGACCGTGGACGCCTCGCCCGCCGACCTGGTCCGGGCACGGGCCCTCATGGCGGCCTACCAGGCTTACCTGGGGGCGCTGCCGACCACGGGCGGCGGATCAATCCACCAGACACGGGGAGGACACCGATGAGCACGACGGCCTGCGCCGAGCCCGGCTGCACGGGCTCGATCCTGGACGGCTACTGCGACGTCTGCGGCTCGCCTGCCGCACCCACCTCGAGTGCCGCACCCACCTCGAACGCCCCACCAGCCGGCGCGGCATCCACCGCCACGGCACCGGCCGGGGTGGCCCACAGCCCGTCCACGGTGTCGCGCGCATCGAACCGCCTCGCGTCCACCGCCCTGGGCTCCGCGCGCGCCGGGGCCGGCGGCAGTTCGGTCACCCGCAGGGTCGGGACCTCGTCGACCCGCCTGCGCGGGGCCCGTCTCGGCGCAGGACTGACGACGATCCCCCCGGTCGCCGCAGTCGACGCGGCCAAGGCCGTGCTCGAGAACCCGATGGTCCCCGAGGACCGGCGCACCTGCCCCTCGTGCGGGTCACCGGTGGGTCGCTCCCGCGACGGGCAGCCCGGTCGCACCGAGGGGTTCTGCCCCACGTGCCGCAACCCCTTCTCCTTCACCCCGAAGCTCAAGCCCGGCGACGTCGTCGGCGGTCAGTACGTCGTCGCCGGGGCGATCGCCCACGGTGGCCTGGGCTGGATCTACGCCGCCCGCGACCGCAACGTCTCCGACCGGTGGGTCGTCCTCAAGGGCCTGCTCAACTCGGGTGACCCCGATGCCCTTGCCGCGGCCATCGCCGAGCGGCAGTTCCTCGCGCAGGTCGAGCACCCGCTCATCGTCGAGATCTACAACTTCGTCACCCACGAGGGTGCCGGCTACATCGTCATGGAGTACGTCGGCGGGACCTCGCTCAAGCAGTTGCTCAAGGCGCGGATGAAGGAGGCGGGTGGGGCCTACAACCCGCTGCCCGTCGACCAGGCGATCGCCTTCGTGCTCGAGGTGCTCCCCGCGTTCTCCTACCTGCACGACCTCGACCTCGTCTACTGCGACTTCAAGCCGGACAACGTCATCCAGGTGGGTGACGCCGTGCGCCTGATCGACCTCGGTGGGGTCCGGCGGATCGACGACGCGGACTCCGCGATCTACGGCACCGTCGGCTACCAGGCCCCCGAGGTCGCGGAGGTCGGGCCGTCGGTGGCCTCGGACATCTACACCATCGGCCGCACCCTCGTCGTGCTCGCGATGGAGTTCCGGGGCTACCAGAGCACCTACGTGAGCAGCCTGCCGCCGCTCGCCGACACCCCGTTGTTCCAGGAGTACGACTCCTTCTACCGCCTGCTGCTCAAGGCCTGTGCCCCGGACCCGGCCGACCGCTTCGCCTCTGCCGACGAGCTGCGCGTGCAGCTGCTCGGTGTGCTGCGCGAGGTGGTGGCGCAGCACCGCCGTGGTGCGGCCGAGCACTCGACGTCGTCGTTGCTCTTCGACGTCCCCACCGTGGCCGATGACTCCCTGAACTGGCAGGACCTGCCCGGTCTGCGACCTGATGAGGGCGACCCGCAGCTGTCGTGGCTGCGCACGGTCAGCATCGACGACCCGCTCCAGCGGCTCGAGGCGCTCCAGGGAGCCCCCGAGATCAGCGCGGAGGTGCTGCTGGCCCGGGCCAGGGCCGGCCTCGAGGCAGCCCAGGGTGCGCGCGTGGACGATGCCGTTCAGACCCTGCTGGCCAACGATCCGTGGGACTGGCGGGCGGTGTGGATGTCGGGTCTGCTCGCGCTGGCCCGAGGTGACACCACGCAGGCGCAGAGCGCCTTCAACGCCGTCTACGGGCAGGTCCCCGGTGAGCTGGCTCCGAAACTGGCGCTGGCCTTCGCCTGCGAGAGCGGGGGAGAGGCCGATGTCGCCGAGTCGCTCTACACCGTGTGTGCCCGAACCGACGCCAACTACATCGCTCCCGCGGCCTTCGGCCTGGCGCGCATCCGCGCCGCGCGCGGTGACGTCGCAGGAGCCGTGCGCGCCCTCGACCTCGTCCCCGGCACGAGCAGGGCGTTCACCCGGGCTCGACGGCGCCGGGCCGGCCTGCTGGCCTCGTCCGGCGGCGGCCTGCCCTCCCTGGCCCAGGCGCTCGACAGCATCGACAACCTCACCATCGACCCGACGGACCGGTCACGCTTTCGGGTCGAGGTGTTCTCCGAGGCCCTGGAGCTGGTCCAGGGCGGGGGCGGGGACTCCACGATCCGCCTCGGTGGGCATCCGGCATCCGAGCCGGCGCTGCGCGACGGCCTCGAGTCGGCCCTGCGCGAACTCGCCGCGATCACCGACGACCGGGACACGAAGGTGGCGCTCGTCGATCGGGCCAACGGCGTGCGGCGGTGGACCCTGCGATGACCGATGAGGCGACCCCCTGCCCGTCGTGTGGCAGCCACGTGAGCGCGGGCGAGCGGTTCTGCGAGGGCTGTGGTGCCGATCTGGGCACTGCTGCGGCCCCTGGCTCACCTGCGGCCCCTGACGCACCTGCGGCGGCACCGCTGGTCGAGCCACTGGGGGAGGTGCCGACGGCGGCGACGCCGGCCGCGGCAGCGGGAGCAGTGCCCGCGTGCCACTCCTGCGGTGGAGCGGTCGCCGACGACGGCTACTGCACCGAGTGCGGCACCGCGGCCGTCAAGCCGCGCGACCACTTCACGGAGCAGCCCGCGGCGTGGGTCGCCGCCGTGTGCGACCGCGGGATCCGCCACCATCGCAACGAGGATGCCGTGGCCCTGGCGGCGTCGTCGTCGCCGGGGGAGCGGGCCGTGCTCGTCGTGTGCGACGGCGTGTCGAGCTCGACCGACTCCGACGTCGCGAGCCTGGCCGCGGCCCGGGCCGCCCGCGACGTGCTCCAGCACTCCCAGCCGCGCGGCTTGGGCACCCCCGCCAGTGGGGTCGCCGCGACGGCGCGGGCCCTGTCCCTCGCCGCCGACGCCGCGAACACCGCGGTCATCGCCAACACGGCCCCGGGGCCCGGCAACCCGGCATCCTGCACGTTCGTCGCAGGAGTCGTCGACGGCCCGGTGCTCGTCGTGGGTTGGGTCGGCGACAGCCGGGCCTACTGGGTCCCTGACGTCGGTGACGCCGCCCTGCTGACGACGGACGACTCGTTCGCGGCCGACCAGATCGCGGCAGGCGCCGACCGGGAGGTCGCCGAGAACGGCCCGCATGCCCACGCCATCACGAGGTGGCTCGGCAGCGACGCACCCGACCACACCCCACGCACCGTCTCCCTCGACCTCGACGCTGCGGGCTGGGTGCTCGTCTGCTCCGACGGCCTGTGGAACTACTGCTCCGCTCCGGCCGACCTCGCGCAGCTGGTCAGCGCGACGAGGGCGAGCGTGGGTGACGAGCCACTGCCGCTCGCGGCGGCACTCGTGCAGTGGGCGAACGCCCAGGGTGGGCGCGACAACATCACCGTGGCGCTGGCCCGCATCGACCCGACCCCCACCGCGACGGGCACCCCGCCCGCGGCCCACCGAGAGGAAGTCTCCGCAGATGCCAACGTTCTCCGCTGACGTCTACCAGAACGAGTTCCTGCCCGACGGGGGCACGGACGTGCACGCCATCGTCACCGTCACCTGCTCCGGCGCGGGGGCGGTGGGCCAGGCCGGCGCCGGCGACGCCGCCGAGCTCGTCATCGTCGACACCTCGGGGTCGATGGACGGCGAGAACATCGCGGCGGCGCGCACCGCGGCGGCCGCCGCCCTGGACCAGATCAACGACGGGGTCTGGTTCGCGGTGATCGCGGGCAGCCACGAGGCCAGGCTGGCCTACCCGTACGGCCGGGAACTCGGCATGGTGCGCATGGAAGACCAGACCCGTGCGCAGGCCAAGGCGGCCGTCGCCGGGTTCGCCGCCGACGGCGGGACGGCCATGGGCACCTGGCTGACCCTGGCCACCCGGGTACTTGCCAGCGTCCCGTCGGCGGTGCAGCGACACGCGATCCTGCTCACCGACGGCATCAACCAGCACGAGACCCCCGAGCAGCTCTCGGCGGCGATCGAGGGCGCCCGCGGACAGTTCCAGGCCGACTGCCGCGGGGTGGGCGCCGCGTGGGAGGTCGCCGAGGTGCGCCGCATCGCCACCGCCCTGATGGGAACGGTCGACCTCATCGCCCGCCCGGAGGACATGGCCGCCGACTTCGAGGGCATCATGCGCGCCGCGATGGGGCGCGGCGTCGCCGAGGCGGCCCTTCGGGTGTGGGCGCCCCAGGGTGCGCAGGTGCTGTTCGTGCGTCAGGTCGCCCCGACCGTCGAGGACCTCACCGCCCGCCGTCAGGACGTCAACCCCCTCACCGGTGCCTACCCGACCGGCGCGTGGGGAGATGAGTCCCGCGACTACCACGTGGCGGTCCGCCTGGCGGCCAAGGTCGTCGGGCAGGAGCAGCTGGCAGCCCGCGTGCAGGTCGCCATCGGTGACGAGGTGCTCGCCCAGGGCCTCGTGAAGGCCCTGTGGTCCAACGACGACACGCTCACCACCCGCATCGACCCCGCCGTCGCGCACTACACCGGGCAGGCCGAGCTGGCCGAGGTGATCCAGGACGGGCTGGCGGCCAAGGCTGCGGGGGACAGCGACACCGCGACGGCCAAGCTCGGCCGGGCGGTCCAGCTCGCGGCCGAGACCGGCAACGAGGAGGCCACGACGAGGCTGCGCAAGATCGTCGAGATCGAGGACGCCGACACCGGGACCGTCCGGCTCAAGCGCAGCGTCGACAAGCTCGACGAGATGGCCCTGGACACGGCGTCCACGAAGACGACGCGGGTGAAGAAGTGAGCACCCCCGCCGTCTGCCCCAACGGCCACGACTCCCAGGCCTCGGACTACTGCGACACCTGCGGCGCCCCGATCTCGCAGAACGGAGCGGCAGCGGGCGGTGCCGCGACCCCGGACGGGGGCGCCACGGCATCCACCCCCGAGGCCGAGCCCGAGACGTGCCCCAGCTGCGGTGCGGACAAGGCCGCCTCGGCCCTGTTCTGCGAGGCCTGCGGCTACGACTTCACCACCGGCACCATGCCCCGCTCGACGCAGCCGGTGGGCGAAGGTGCGGTCGAGGCCGAGGGGCAGGCGACTGCGGACGCTGGCGCGAGCGCCTCGGCACCGACACCGCTGGCCCAGCCCATCGGGGCCGAGTGGGTCGTCGAGGTCTGGGTCGACCCCGACTGGTACAGCTCCCAGGGCAGCAGCGACCCCTGTCCGTCGCCGGGGCTGCCGAGCACGGTGCTCCTGCGCGCGAAGAGCGTGCTCGTCGGGCGCCCGTCCACCAGCCGCAACATCCACCCCGAGGTCGACCTCACCGGCGACCCGGGCGTCAGTCGCCGACAGGCCCAGCTGACCACCGACGGTCAGCGCTGGTGGGTCGAGGACCTCCAGTCCTCCAACGGCACGTACGTCGGGCCTGCCAGCGGGCCGCTGCCCGTCGACCCCATCGCTCCCGGCACGCGCCACGAGTTCTCCGAGGACGACCGGGTGTACGTCGGGGCCTGGACGCGACTCGTCGTGCGGCGCGCGACCCCCGAGGAGCAGTAGCCGGGCTCAGGGGCAGCAACGGGGCCCAGAGCGCCGAGACAGGGTTCAGAGCGCCGCGGCCATCCGGTGCACGGAGTCCTCGATGATCTCCGGCGACGTCGCGAGGTTGAGCCGGACGAACCCCCGTCCGGTCTGCGGGCCGTACTGCGGCCCGGACCCGAGGGCGACCCGGCCTTGCCGGAGGAACACCGACGACGGGTCGTCGCCGAGCCCGAGGTCGCCGCAGTCCAGCCACGCGAGGTAGGTCGCGTCCGGGGCCTGCCAGCGGATCGCGGGCAGGTGCTCGGCGAGGAGCCGGGCCAGGAGCGTGCGGTTGGCGTCGAGCTCGCTGACCAGCTGGGCCAACCACTGCCTGCCGTCGTCCAGGGCGGCGACGTGGGCGATCGCCCCGATGTGGGACGAGCCGTGGGTGTGCACCTCGTGCAGGCGGGCCATGTCGTCGGCTGCCTGCGCCCCCGCCAGGACGAGGGCCGACTTCAGCCCGGCGAGGTTCCAGCCCTTGGACGGCGAGAAGACCGAGAAGCCTCGTTCACCGCCCGGCACGGTGAGGAACGGGGTGAACGCGGCGCCACCGGGGAAGACGATCGGGGCGTGGATCTCGTCGGCGACGACCCGCACCCCGAACTCGTCGGCCAGCGCGGCCAGGGTCGTGAGCTCGTCGCGGGTGTGGACGGTCCCGGTGGGGTTCTGGGGGTTGCACAGCAGGTATGCCGCCCGCTCGCCGCGCGCGGTCGCCTCCCGGAACGCCGTGCGTAGGGCGTCGGGGTCGAGGCGTCCGTCAGCGGTGAGCGGTGCGTCGACGGTGCGCCGGCCGATGGCGTCGAGGAACCCGTAGAAGGCGTTGTACGTGGGGGAGGACAGGACGACGGGCCCGCCCTCGTCGGTCAGCAGGCGCAGCAGCTCGCTGGCACCGATCATGACGTCGGGCACGATCATCGAGGCGTCGGTGTCGACCTGCCAGCCCCACGTCGCGTCGGCGAAGCGGGCCACCGCCTCGGCATAGCGCGGGCCCCAGCCGTACCCGGTGTCGCCACGACGCATGGCCGCGGTCACTGCGTCGACGACCGCGGGGCACGGTGCGGCGTCCATCTCGGCCACCCAGAGCGGCAGCACGTCCGGCGGGTAGGCCACCCACTTCACGCTCGTGCGGTCACGGCGGTGATCGGACTCGAGGCCACGCAGGAGGGGGGCAGACATGACGACACCCTATGGGGGGTGCGGCGCAGCACCCCCGCACGACATACAGTTGCGCCCATGGCGACGGGCGGGCCCGATGAGCAGGTGAGCGATCGGGTGCTCACCGTGCCGAACGCGCTCTCGGCGCTTCGGCTGGTCGGGGTCCCGGTCTTCCTCTGGGCCATCCTCTCCGAGCGTGACGGGCTGGCCGTCGTGCTGCTCATGGCCTCGGGGCTCACCGACTACCTCGACGGCAAGATCGCTCGAACCTACGGACTGGTCTCGCGTGTCGGTCAGCTGCTCGACCCGATCGCCGACCGTCTCTACATCGTGTCGACCCTGCTCGGACTGGCCTGGCGCGAGATCATCCCGTGGTGGCTCGTGGCGGTGCTCTTCGCCCGCGAGGCCTTCATGGCGGTCGTCGTGCTGATCGCCAAGCGACACGGGTGGGTGGGGCTCCCGGTGCACTTCGCCGGCAAGGCAGCGACGTTCAACCTCCTCTACGCCTTCCCGCTGCTGCTCCTCGCCGACGGCGACGGCACGCTGTCGCGCATCGCGGAACCGGTCGGTTGGGCGTTCGCGTGGTGGGGAACGGCGTTGTACTGGGTCGCCGGCATCCTCTACGCCCTGCAGCTGCGCGCCCTGCTGCAGGTCCGGCGGGTGGACGCGGCGTGAGCGTGCCGCCCACCGACACCACGCCCGCGTCTCCGCCCGAGCCGCCACCGCCGAACCAGCGCACGCGAGCGCCCGACGAGTCGATGAGCCTGCTCACGACGATGCTCCAGCGACCGCTCGACCCCGGGTACGCCGCTGCCGCCGATCGCCGGGAGGCAGCGGGGATGCCGCGTGCGGCGTCGCTGCGCGCCCCGCGCCTCATCATCGCCATGGTCCTGCTCGGCCTGATGGTGGGAGTGGCCGCCTCCAACCTCACCGCGTCGGACTCCCCGCGTGCCCAGGCCCGCAAGGACCTCATCGCCCGGATCGAGGACCGCCGCGCCGAGGTCGACGAGCTGACCGCGCGGGCCACGCAGTTGCAGACGGAGGTCGCCGACCTCGAGGCCCAGCAATTCGGGGCCGTGGGTGACCTCGAGCGCAGCCGGGAACTCGCAGCCACCGTCGGCGCCGTCGAGTTGCAGGGCCCCGGCTTCACCATCACCATGGACGACGCGCCCGGGTCGAGCGCGGACGAGGCCGACCCCAACAGCCCGGAGGCCGAACAGGGCCGCGTCTACGCCAAGGACCTGCGTTTCGTGGTCAACGCCCTCTGGCAGGCCGGGGCCGAGGCCGTCAGCATCAACGGCAACCGTCTCACCTCCCTGTCGGCCATCCGCTTCGCCGGGTCGGCCCTGATCGTCGACAACCGCCCCCTGAACCGGCCCTACGTCATCACCGCCCTCGGTGATCCCGCCCGCTTTCCCGCGGACTTCGCCGATGGCGAGGGGGGCAGCTACCTGTCGACCCTGCGGGGCAGCTTCGGCGTGCGGGTGGACACCACCGTGTCGAAGGAGCTGTCCGTACCCGCCGCGGTGGGTCTGAACCTGCGCTACGCGAGCACGGGGGATACTGGAGAGGCCGCGTCGTCCACCGCAACCCCCGAGAGGAGCTCGTCGTGATCCCAGCCATCGGTCTGGCCCTCGGCATCCTCATCGGCCTGCTCCTGCAGCCCGCGGTGCCGGTCTGGCTGCAGCCCTACCTGCCGATCGCCGTCATCGCGGCGTTGGACGCGGTGTTCGGTGCCGTGCGGGCGATCCTGGACGGGATCTTCGACGACAAGGTGTTCGTCGTCTCCTTCCTCTCCAACGTGGTCGTGGCGGCCTTCATCGTCTTCCTGGGTGACAAGCTCGGCGTCGGGGCCCAGCTGTCCACCGGCGTCGTCGTCGTCCTCGGGGTGCGCATCTTCTCCAACGTGGCGTCGATCCGCCGTCACCTCTTCGACGCATGAGCGAGCAGTCATCAGGCGAGCCCGGGGGGCGCCCGGCTGAGTCCGGGGGACGCCCGGCTGAGTCCGGGGGGCGTCCTGCGGCGAATCCGCCTCGGGCCTGGCGCCGGCTCCTGCGGGCCGGCTCACCCCGTGCGACCCGCGCCAACGTCCTCGCGATGGTGCTGGCCGCGGCACTGGGGTTCGCGATCGTCGCCCAGGTGCGCCAGACCTCCATCCAGGGGCTGGAGAACCTGCGCGAGGACGAACTGGTGCGCATCTTCGCCGGGGTCGACCAGGACGGCGACCGCCTCGCCGACGAGATCCGGGGCCTGGAGAACTCGCTGGAGCTGCTTCAGAGCCAGTCCACGAACGGCGAGGAGGCCCAGCGTGCTGCCCGGGCGCGCCTCGACGCCCTCGGCATCCTCGCCGGCACCGCCCCGGCCAAGGGCCCCGGCATCGTGCTCACGATCACCGGAGTCGACGGCGGCGTCGCGGCGCCCATCATCCTGGACACCGTCCAGGAGTTGCGGGCCGCCGGCGCCGAGGCCATCCAGATCGGGGACGAGCGCGTCGTGGCGAACACGTGGATCTCCGAGCGCGACGGCGAGCTGGTCGTCTCCGGTGAGGTCGTGTCCCCTCCGTACACGATCCGCGCGATCGGGGATGCCAACACGCTGGCCGGCGCGATGGAGATCCCCGGGGGCGTGACCGCCACCGTGCGCCGCGCCGAGGGCAAGACCCAGACCGAGATCCGTGACGAGGTGGCGGTCGATGCGTTGCTCACCCTCGTCCCGCCTCAGTACGCTCGGCCCGTACCGACCACCACCCCCTGATCACACCCGCTCGCGGGCCACACCTAGGAGAGTCATGAGCGACCTCGAGTACCCCGCCGGACTGCGCTACACCGCTGAGCACGAGTGGGTCAGCAGCACCGGTGACACCCTGCGGGTCGGCATCACCTCCTTCGCGCAGGAGGCGCTCGGAGACGTCGTCTACGTGAGCCTGCCCGCGGTCGGCGACACCGTGTCCGCCGGTGGCACGTGCGGCGAGGTGGAGTCCACGAAGTCCGTGAGCGACCTCTACGCCCCGGTCTCCGGGGAGATCACCGCTGTGAACGACTTGCTCGACGCCACCCCGGAACTGGTCAACTCCGACCCCTACGGCGACGGCTGGATGTACGAGCTGCGGCCCAGCGACCCCGCTGCGCTCGACGCCCTGATGGACGTCGAGACGTACACCGCACAGCTGTCCTGACGAGATGGCCCGCCCCTGGGGTGGGTATTGGTCACACCCTGATCTAGGGTGTGACACTCTGCAAGGACTCACGACGACGAGAGGCTGGATGGTCCATGAGTGACGAGCCGGTGGGGGGCCGAGGCCCCGTGCCCGAGTCGACGACGATGCGTCTGGCCGCGGTACAGGCCGAGACGAGCACACGCGTCGAGGAGCCGGTCCACGAGAGCGAGCACGTCCTCACGAAGGCCGATCTCGCAACGGTCGAGGCGCTGCGCCCCGGGACGGCCCTGCTCGTCGTGCTGCGCGGGCCCAACACCGGGGCCCGGTTCCTCCTCGACGACGACGAGGTCGTGTCCGGCCGTCACCCCGACAGCGACATCTTCCTCGACGACGTCACCGTCTCCCGTCGTCACGCGATCTTCCGGCGCACCCCGGAGGGGTTCGTCGTGCGCGACGTGGGCTCGCTCAACGGCACCTACGTCAACCGCGAGCTCGTCGAGGCGGCCACCCTGACCACGGGTGACGAGGTCCAGATCGGCAAGTTCCGCCTCGTCTTCTACGCGAGCCAGGCCTGACCCACCCGTGGCCGAGTCGGCGCCCACGCGCCTCCTCACGGTCGGGGCGGTGGTTCGGGCGTTGGCGGACGAGTTTCCCGACGTCACGATCTCGAAGGTCCGCTTCCTCGAGGCCGAGGGTCTGGTCACGCCGTCGCGCACGGCATCCGGCTACCGCAAGTTCACCGACGGCGACGTGGAGCGGTTGCGCTACGTCCTTCGGGCGCAGCGTGACCGGTTCTGGCCGCTGCGCGTCATCAAGGACAACCTGGATGCGTTGGACCGCGGCCTGACCCTTGCCACGGGGCACGGCGGTCGACCTGCGGCGCCGGACCTGCCTCCCGATCCGGACGTCCCGCAGGCCTCGGAACTCGCTGTCCGCGCGACGCTGCGCCTCACCCCTGCGGAGCTCGCCGAGGCCACCGGGCTGGCGCCGTCTGCCGTGGCCGACCTCGTGACCCACGGCCTGTTGCGGCCCGGCTCCGACGGCCTGCACGACGAGGCGGACCTGGCCGTCGCCCATGCGGCCGCGGGCCTTGCCGGGTACGGGGTCGAGCCTCGTCACCTGCGCGGCTTTCGGGCGGCTGCCGATCGTGAGGTCGGGCTGGTCGAGCAGGTCGTCGGTGCGCGGCGAGGGCAGGACGCCACGTACAGCGCTGCCGAGGTCGCCCACCTGTGCCTGAGGTTGCACGCGGCCCTGGTGCGCGGCGGTCTGGCCGAGGGCCACTGATCGTCGGTCGGGGTACGGTGGCAGGGTGAAGGTCTTGGACGTGCTCGGAGTCCGTGTGGAGATGCCCACCAACCAGCCGATCGTGCTCCTGCGAGAGCGTGACGGCGACCGCTACCTGCCGATCTGGATCGGTGCCGCGGAGGCGACCGCGATCGCCTACGCCCAACAGGGGGTCGTTCCGCCGCGTCCGCTCACTCACGACCTGCTGCGCAACGTCATCGACGAACTCGGTCACACCCTGACGCGGGTGCGCATCGTGGCGCTCAAGGACGGGGTCTTCCACGCCGTGCTCGACCTCGACGGTGGCGCCCAGGCTGGTGGCACCGACATCGAGTCGCGGTCCTCGGACGCGATCGCCCTGGCGCTGCGTGCTGGCGCCGAGATCGTCGCCGAGGAGGAACTCCTCGACGAGGCGGGCATCGAGATGACCCAGACCGAGGACGACGAGGTGGAGAAGTTCAAGGCCTTCCTCGACCACGTCTCGGCTGACGACTTCGACACCGAGGGCGAGAGCTGAGCCGAGCGTCGCGACCCTGCTCGCGACACGCCCGGGGAGCGTGCTCGGGCAGTGGTCGTTGACCTGAGTCACACCTGCCCCTACCGTCACATCTGTCACATCCGTGACTGCAGGGGTGACACTGATGTCATTCCGGCGCGTACAGTCGTCTGCGAAGACGAGTCGAGGAGGTAAGGCGTGGTCTCCACAGGAGAAGCGCGAGAGTCCGGGACCAGTCCCGTCCCTGCACAGGGCGTGCTGTTCGCCGACGACCTCCCCGAGCTCGACGACGAGATCGGTTACCGCGGGCCCACCGCGTGCCGGGCAGCCGGCATCACCTACCGCCAGCTCGACTACTGGGCCCGCACCGGTCTGCTGGAGCCCTCGGTTCGAGCCGCGGGCGGGTCGGGGACCCAGCGCCTCTACGGCTTCCGCGACATCCTCGTGCTCAAGATCGTCAAGCGGCTGCTCGACACCGGGGTCTCGTTGCAGCAGATCCGGATCGCCATCAGCGTGCTTCGCTCCCGCGGTGTCGACGACCTCGCGCAGATCACCCTGATGAGCGACGGGGCGTCGGTCTACGAGTGCACCTCCGACGACGAGGTCATCGACCTGCTCCAGGGCGGCCAGGGAGTCTTCGGCATCGCGGTCGGCAAGGTCTGGCGTGAGGTCGAGGGTGAGCTCGCCAGCCTGCCCAGTGAGCGGGCCGAGCACGACGTCGACGCCGCACCCCGACCGGGCGACGAGCTCGGCGCCCGCCGCGCCCAGCGCCTGGCCTGACGCACGCGCCGACGTTCCGTCCGCGTCCCTGGCCCGGCGTGCCGTGTGACACCTCGCTCGACAGCGCGTCCTGCACCAAGGGTGCGAAGGGTGTCGCGGTGGTACGTTGACCGTGCCGCTCACACCGTGTGGGAGAGTCCTCGTCGCTGTTGACGGGGCGCCGAAGGGGCAAACCTCCCCGGAACCTCTCAGGCGCAAGGGACCACACGGGACAGGCACCTCTGGAGCTCACCGGCCACCCCGGTGGTGACAGAGGGGGAGACGTCCTTGCCGTCTGCCCCAGGAGCACCATGAGCACCACCTCAGCCGACCTGCCCGCCTTCGCCGGTCGCCACATCGGCCCGCGTGACGAGGACATCGCGACGATGCTCTCCGTCGTCGGTCGCACCTCCCTCGACGACCTGTTGGATGCCGCGGTGCCGGACGGCATCCGCGCTCTCGACGCGCTCGACATCGAACCCGCGGCGTCCGAGGCCGCGGTGGTCGCCGAGCTGCGAGAGGTCGCGGCCCGCAACCGGCGGGTCACCTCGATGATCGGGCTCGGGTACTACGGCACCCACACGCCCGCGGTCATCGCGCGCAACGTGCTCGAGAACCCGGCCTGGTACACCGCGTACACGCCCTACCAGCCGGAGATCTCGCAGGGTCGGCTCGAGGCGCTGCTGAACTTCCAGACCGTCGTCAGCGACCTCACCGGTCTGCCGATCGCCGGTGCGTCGCTGCTCGACGAGGCAACCGCTGCGGCGGAGGCGATGACGCTCATGCGGCGGTCCTCCAAGGCACCGGCGCAGGCCGTGCTCCTCGTCGACACCGAGGTCTTCCCGCAGACCCTGGGTGTCGTGCGCACCCGGGCAGTTCCCCTGCAGATCCCGGTGGTCGTCGCCGACCTCGCGGGTGTCACCAGCGCCGAAGGACTTCGGGATGCTGCCGGCGGCGCCGAGGTGTTCGGTGTGCTGGTGCAGTACCCCGCGATGGAGGGCGTCCTGCACGACCTGTCGGCCCTGACCGCCGCGGCCCACGAGGTGGGCGCGCTGGTCACCGCGAGCGCCGACCTGCTCGCCCTGACGCTCGCGACGCCGCCGGGGGAGTGGGGCGCCGACGTCGCCGTCGGCACGAGCCAGCGCTTCGGCGTCGCGATGGGGTTCGGTGGCCCCCACGCCGGCTACATGAGCGTGCGCCCCGGTCTGGAGCGCACCATGCCCGGGCGTCTCGTCGGGGTCTCGGTCGACGCCGTCGGCGCCCCGGCCTACCGGCTCGCCCTGCAGACCCGCGAGCAGCACATCCGCCGTGAGAAGGCCACGTCGAACATCTGCACCGCGCAGGTGCTGCTCGCCGTCATGGCCAGCATGTACGCGGTGTACCACGGCCCTGCGGGGCTGCGAGCGATCGCGCTCGGCGTGCACGCCCACGCCGAGGCCCTGCGTGGCGCCCTTCGTGATGGCGGCGTCGACGTGCTCGAGGGGCCGATCTTCGACACGCTGCGGGTGAAGGTCCCGGGTCGGGCCCGCGAGGTGGTCGACGCAGCCCTGGCAGCCGGGGTGAACCTCTGGCTGCACGACGCCGACACCGTCCAGCTCAGCGTCGACGAGACCACCGGGCTGGTCGACCTGCACCGGGTGGCCAAGGCATTCGGCGTCGTCTCGCCGGATCAGGTGGACATCGCGCCGCCGCAGTGGGACGAGTCGCTGGTCCGCACGAGCGACTACCTCACCCACCCGGTCTTCTCGACCCACCACAGCGAGACGTCGATGCTGCGGTACCTGCGGCGGCTGTCCGACCGCGACTTCGCCCTCGACCGCGGGATGATCCCGCTGGGGTCGTGCACGATGAAGCTGAACGCCACGACCGAGATGGTCGCGGTGACGTGGCCCGAGTTCGCCGAGGTGCACCCCTTCGCGCCGCACGAGCAGACCCGCGGCATCCGCGGCCTCGTCGACCAGCTGAGCGGCTGGCTGTGTGACATCACCGGCTACGACGCGGTCTCGCTCCAGCCGAACGCCGGCTCGCAGGGTGAGCTCGCCGGTCTGCTCGCGATCGCGGCCTACCACCGCTCGCGTGGTGACGACGAGCGCACCGTGTGCCTCATCCCGGCCAGCGCCCACGGGACCAACGCGGCCAGTGCCGTCATGGCGGGCCTGAAGGTCGTCGTCGTGAAGACCGACCCGATCACCGGCAACGTCGACATGGACGACCTGAAGGCCAAGGTCGAGGCGCACCGAGAGACCCTCGCGGCGATCATGGTCACCTACCCGTCCACCCACGGGGTCTTCGAGGACACCATCACCGACCTGTGCGCGATGGTCCACGACGCGGGCGGTCAGGTCTACGTCGACGGCGCCAACCTCAACGCCCTCGTCGGCGTCGCCCGTCCGGGCAAGTTCGGTGCCGACGTCTCGCACCTGAACCTGCACAAGACGTTCTGCATCCCGCACGGTGGCGGCGGGCCCGGTGTCGGTCCGGTCGGCGTGCGTGCCCACCTGGCACCGCACCTGCCCAACCACCCCCTCGACGAGTTGGCCGGCCCGACCGACGGCGTCGGCCCGGTGTCTGCCGCCCCGTACGGCTCGGCGAGCATCCTGCCCATCTCGTGGGCGTACGTCCGCCTCATGGGTGGCGCGGGGTTGCGGCGCGCCACCGAGGTCGCCGTGCTGAACGCCAACTACGTGGCCGCCCGCCTGCGTGAGCACTACCCGGTGCTGTACTCGGGCACCGACGGGCTGGTCGCCCACGAGTGCATCCTCGACCTGCGCGGCATCACGAAGGACACGGGCGTCAGCGTCGACGACGTCGCCAAGCGGCTGATCGACTACGGCTTCCACGCCCCGACGATGTCGTTCCCCGTGGCCGGCACCCTCATGGTCGAGCCGACCGAGAGCGAGGACCTCGCTGAACTCGACCGGTTCTGCGACACGATGATCCAGATCCGCCGGGAGATCGACGAGGTCGGCTCGGGAGCCGTCGCCGCAGCGGACAGCGTGCTGCGAGGGGCGCCCCACACGGCCGAAGCCATCGCCGGCGACTGGGACCACGGGTACGACCGCCGCACGGCCGCCTTCCCGGAAGGGGTCGACCCGACCTCGAAGTACTGGCCTCCGGTGCGCCGGATCGACGGTGCGTACGGCGACCGGCACCTGGTCTGTTCCTGCCCGCCGCCGGAGGCGTTCGAGGAGTAGGGGCAGGCGGCCGGGTGGGGGGTAGTGGTCAGGCGGCCGGTTGGTCGCTGCGGGTTCCCACCCGGACGTCGACCGTGCTGCCCGACGCGTGCTTGTGGACCACCGCCTGGTGGGTGATCCGGCTGCGCAGGTCGGCGACGTGGCTCACGACGCCGACCGCGCGCCCGCCCGCCCGCAGCCCGTCGAGCACGGTCAGCACCTGTTCCAGGCTGTCGTCGTCGAGGCTGCCGAAGCCCTCGTCGATGAACAGGGTGCCGAGGTCGAAACCACCGGCCTCCTCGCGCACGGCGTCGGCCAGACCGAGCGCCAGGGCCAGCGAGGCCATGAACGACTCACCGCCGGAGAGGGTCGCGGTGTCACGCACCCGCCCGGTCCACTGGTCGAGCACGCGCAGGCCGAGCCCCGAGCGAGCACCCCGGGCGGCCCGCTCGTCGGAGTGCTCCAGCAGGTAGCGACCCCCGCCCATGACGGCGAGCCGTTCGTTGGCCAGGGCCGCGACCTTCTCGAGTCGGGACGCGAGCACGTACGACGTGAGGCGCATGCGCAGCGTGTTCTCCGGCCCGGTGCCACTCGTCGTGTCGGCGAGGTCGCGCACGCGCTGGTCGTGGTCCTGCGCGGTGGACACGGCGGCTCCGGCCGCGAGGACCTCGGGGACAATGCGTTCGAGCAGGCGCAACCCGCGGGCCGCGTCGTCACGGGTCGTCTGGGCCTGGAGCAGGGCTGCTCGGGCTGCGGCCTCCGCCTCGCGCAGGGCCTCGATGTCGACCTCGTCACCGCAGAGCGCCGCAGCGACCTGCGGATCGTCGAGGGTGGCTCGCGCGGCGGCCGACTCCTCCTCGTGGTGCGCGACCTCGACACGCAGGGCCGCCACCTCCGCCGCCGGACGCAGGGCCGCCCGCACGTGCGCGGTGTCGCGCAACCCCGCGGTGGTGAGCGCGTCATCGACGACCTCCGAGGCCACTGCCGCCCGGGTGACGGACTCGGCGAGCGACGTGCGGGCTGCGCGGTGGTCGCCGAGCAGCCGGGCGAAGGCTGCGTGTGCTCCCGTGCCACCACCGTGGCAGGGGCACAGCTCGTGGGCTGCGCGAAGCTCCTCGGCGCGCGTTGCCGAGGCGGCATCCTGGTCGTCGAGCTCGCCGAGGACGGCCGTCGTCGACCTCGTCTGCGCCAGCAGGGTCGTGAGCGTGTCCTCGTGGGTCTGCAGAGCGGCGCGGACCGCGGCGAGGCGGGTGAGGAGCACCGAGTGTTCCTGCGCGTCGGCGTGCGCTGCGGCGAGCTCGGCGCGGCGCTGCGACTGCTTCGTCTCCAGCGAGGCTCGGGTCGCGCCCTGCAGACCTGCGAGCCGGGACGCGGCCGAGGCGGTGAGCACCTCGATCTCGCGCTCGATGGCGGTCAGCAGGCTGCGAGCCTGGTCGACCCGGTGCTCGGCAGCCGTGATCTGGTCACCCGAGACGGGGTCGGTGGCGACGGCGAGATGGGGGTGCTCAGCGCCGCCGCACACCGGGCACGGATCGCCGTCGGCGAGGCCGGCGGCCAGCTCGGCAGCCATGCCGTCGAGCCGGCGCTGACGCAGGTCGAGCAGCTCGGTTCGGGCATCGAGCAGGGCCTCGTGCAGACTGCTCCGGCGCGGTGCCAGCTCGGCTGCCCGACGGTGGTCGTCCTCGGCGGCGTCGACCAGGGCCAGGCGCTCGGCGGTGGTGGCGACGAGAAGTTCGAGCTCGGCGATCCGGGCTGCACCGGCGGCGCGCAGGTCGACCTGTTCGGCCAAGTCATCGGCCTCGGCCTGGGCCGCGAGCACGCTGGCCTGAGCCGCCGCGTGCTGGCCCTCGGCGTCGGCGAGGCGGGAGCGCAGCAGGGCCCGCCGGGCCGACCGCGCAGCCGCGTCCTGCTCGTGCCGGGCGAGCTCGGTCACGGTGGCGTCGAGGTCGCGCACCTGCTCCAGCGCGGCGTCGACCTCGGCGTCATTCGCCTGCGCGAGGGGACTCGGGGCGAGGGCTCGTCCGGTGGACTCGACTGCCGCTCGCGCGACCTGCACCTCGTCCTGCGCGCGGTCGGCGGCCGCCAGGTGGCCGGCCACGGTGGCGGCCCGCTCAGCGGCATCCAGGTCACGGGTGCGCTGCTCGTGCGCGGAGGCGTTCGCCGCCAGCTCCTCGAGCCTGGTGCGGGCCCGGGCTCCGCGCTCGCGCAGGGCCGCGGCGGCGCGACCGGCCGCCAACGACTCCGCAGCGGCACGCTCAGCGCTCGAGGCAGCGTCGAAGGCGGTCATCGTCGCGGTCACTCGGGCGTCCAGCTCACGCACGACCTCGGTCAGCAGGGGCCCCACCGCAGGGTCGTAGGGCAGTGGCTCATCGGGGGTTGAGGTCAGCGGTTCGCCGAGCTCCGCCAGGACGTCCTCGACCCGGGCCAGCCCGGTGGCCAAGGTGCTGCGGGCGGTGTCGAGCTCTTCCCTGGCGTCCCGACGGGCCTGGGCGAGCCAAGCCTCCACGTCGCTGAACGCGCTGATGTCGAACAGTCGCTCCAGGACCTCCCGACGGTCCTCGGGGGAGGAACGCAGGAAGGCGGCGAACTCGCCCTGGGGCAGCAGCACCACCTTGGAGAACTGCGTCATCCCCATGCCGAGGACGTCCTTGACGACGTCGGCCACTTCGTCGTTGCGGGTGCTGAGGGACTGCCACCGGCCGTCGAGGTGCTCCTCGAGGGTCACCATGGCCTGGACCGACACCGTGCCCGTACCGCGCCTCTTGGGCCGGGCGAACTCGGGGGAGCGCGTGATGCGAAGCCGCCGACCACCCGCGGTGAGCTCGAGCGTGACGCGCGGGACGGCATCCGCAGCGGCGTGGTCCGAGCGCAGCCCGCGCTTTGAGCGAGTGCCCGGTACGTCGGCGTACAACGCGAAGCAGATGGCGTCGAGCAGGCTGGTCTTGCCCGACCCGGTCGGACCGTGGATGAGGAAGAGCCCGTCCGCGGACAACGCGTCGACGTCGATGGACACGGGGTCGGCGAACGGCCCCATCGCCTCGATCTCGAGCCGGTGCACCCTCATGCCGCACCCACCGTGCGCGCCGCGTCGGCAGCGGGGCCGGCCACCCCTTCGTCGTCACGGGCCCGCCGCGCCAGTCGCGACTCCTCGACCGCCTGGGCGAGCAGTTCACGCTCCTGCTCACTGGCCGCACGACCGCCGCGCACGTGCTCGAGGAAGTCGCAGCACACGTCCAGGTCGGAGCGGCTCGCGGCGCGGGCGGCATAGGGCCGCAGCGGCACGGCGAGCCCTTGGGGGTCGAAGCGCAGCTCGAGGGTGTGGGGGAAGCGGCGGCGCACCTGGTCCATGGCCCCCAACGGGCGGCTCGAGTCGGTGAGGGTCACCTGGCACCACGCACTCTCCGCTGCGCGGTGACGCGGGTCGGCGAGCACCTCCTCGAGCGTGCCGCGCAGCACCGCGAGCGGCCGCTCGACCGGGGCCTCGACGGCCTCCACCGACACCGACCGGCCGTCGAGGTCGACGAGCAGGCTGACCTTGCGATGGGTGACCTCGGAGAACGACATCGCCACGGGTGAACCGCTGTACCGCACCCCGGGCGCGACCTCCTGGGCCCCGTGCAGGTGCCCCAGGGCGGCGTAGTGCGCCCCGGCGAACACCGTGGGCGGCACTGCGGAGACGCCACCGACCGAGATGTCCCGCTCGGACTCGCTGCCCACCCCGCCGGAGACGAAGGCGTGCGCCATGGCGACCACCGGTACCCCCGGACGCGCAGCGGCATCCGCCCGCACGGCATCCATGGCTGCCCGCAACACCCCGGCGTGGGTGCGCTCCGTCGCCCCGAGGGCGTCGGCGGCCAGCGAGGGCTCGAGGTAGGGCAGGGGGTAGACCGCGGCCCCGGCGAGCAGGACCGGGCGGGCGACGTCGGCGAGCGAGGTGCGCAGGTGCACGCCGGCGCGCTCCAACAGCCCGGCGCCGAAGCCCAGGCGGGCCGCCGAGTCGTGGTTGCCGCTGCTGATGATCACCTGGGCGCCGGCGTCGACCAGCCGCTGGAGCGCCTGCGACAGCAGGGCCACGGTGTCGGGCGCGGGCATCGCCCGGTCGTAGACGTCGCCGCTGACGAGCACCGCGTCGACCTTCTCGCGACGCACCACGTCGACCAGGTGGTCGAGGTAGGAGGCCTGGGCGCCGAGGAGCCCCACCTGGTGGAACGAACGCCCCAGGTGCCAGTCGGAGGTGTGGATCAGCCGCATGTCTCACACGCTAGGAGGTGGGTCTGACAGGCCGTGTGACCGAAACGCGGGTTCCGGGTACCGCATGAGCTCAGGACGTGGTTGGGTGACGCCATGGGAGCAGAGGTTTCGTCGCAGAGTTACAGCCGCGAGGAGCGGCAGCGCTACCGCGAGAAGGTGCGCCAGAACCTTGACGTGTTCGAGAAGATGCTCAACACGAGCTCCTTCGAGTTCGACAGGCCGATGACCGGCCTCGAGATCGAGCTCAACCTCGTCGACGCCGACATGCAGCCGCACTTCCACAATGCCGAGGTGCTCGCGGCCATCGCCGACGAGGACTACCAGACCGAGCTCGCGCAGTACAACATCGAGCTCAACGTGCCGCCGCGGCCCCTGCCCGGTGACTCCGCGCTCGAGCTCGAGACCGAGCTGCGGGCGAGCCTGAACCGGGCCGCGGCCAAGGCCCAGGAGGTCGGCTCGAAGATCGTCGCCATCGGTATCCTGCCGACGATCATGCCCGAGCACTACGAGGGCGAGTGGATCAGCCGCAACAACCGCTACACCGCGCTCAACGACTCGATCTTCGTCGCCCGCGGCGAGGACATCTACCTCGACATCGAGGGCCCCTCCGGCGAGCGGGTCGCCACGTACTGCGACTCCATCGCCCCCGAGTCGGCCTGCACGTCGGTCCAGCTCCACCTCCAGGTCACGCCGTCGGAGTTCGCGGCCCACTGGAACGCGGCGCAGGCCCTGTGCGCCCCGCAGGTGGCCCTCGCGGCCAACTCGCCCTTCTTCTTCGGCAAGCGCCTGCACGCCGAGACCCGCATCGAGCTGTTCAAGCAGGCCACCGACACCCGCCCGATCGAGCTGAAGAACCAGGGCGTGCGCCCGCGGGTGTTCTTCGGCGAGCGGTGGATCACCTCGATCTTCGACCTGTTCGAGGAGAACGTCCGCTACTTCCCGACGCTGCTCGCGGAGACCACGGACGAGGACCCGATGGCCAAGCTCGAGGCGGGTCAGGCGCCCGATCTCGCCGAGCTGCGCCTGCACAACGGCACCGTCTACCGCTGGAACCGGCCGATCTACGACATCCCCGGTGGTGTGCCGCACCTGCGGGTCGAGAACCGGGTGCTGCCGGCCGGGCCGACGATCATCGACGTGCTGGCCAACGCCGCGTTCTACTACGGCGCGATCCGCATGCTGGCTCACCAGGACCGCCCGGTCTGGACCAAGATGAGCTTCGCGGTCTGCGAGGAGAACTTCAACCGGGCCGCCCGTGACGGCATCGACGCGCACCTGTACTGGCCCGGGTTCGGTGAGCTCTCGGCCGACGAGCTGATGCTGCGTCACCTGCTGCCGCTGGCGCACGAGGGCCTTCGCCAGTGGGGGGTGTCGGATGCCGTTCGCGAACGGTTCCTCGGTGTCATCGAGGGGCGCTGCACCACCGGGGTCAACGGGGCGGTGTGGTCGACCAAGGCGGTCGAGGCCTTCGAGGCCGGGGGCTGCACCCGCAGCGAGGCCCTGAGCCGGATGCTCGAGCTGTACGCCGTGCACATGAACTCCAACGAGCCGGTGCACACCTGGCCGCTGCCCTGAACGACCGGATCCCCTGAACGACCGGATGCCGTGACGCACCGTGCGTCGGGGGGCGCCTCAGGTGGGGGTCTGGTTCCACGTCCGGATGGCCGGCACCGAGCGCTCGACCTCCAGCACGCAGAGGGCTCCGGAATCCAGGAGCAGGCCGGCGCCGAACCGCGCGGGTTGACGCAGCCACGTCGCAGCGAGGATGCGCAGCAGGTGGCCGTGCGCGAACAGGGCGACGTCACCGGTCTCCAGCGACGGGGCGATCCGCGCCAGCACGCGGGACGCACGCGCGGCGACCTCCTCGACGGTCTCGCCGGGCGTCGCACCCGGAACCACCCCCGGCGAGCTCGGCGGTCCGTCGGGCTCGCTCGAGTGGTGAGGAGAGCACCTCGACGAGGTCGAAGGGGGCGAGCAGCGGGGCCAGTGCCCGGGCATCGCGTTCTCCGTCGGGGGTGAGCTCGAGGTCGGTGAGTCCGGTGTGACGACCCGAGCGGCTCCACTCGGTCTGGCCGTGACGCACCAGCATGAGTCGGCCCGGTGGTTCGGAGCGCACGGTCATGGGCCCCACTGTCCCACCTCGGTGCGAGGATGGGTGCCATGCCGTCCTACATCGCCTTCCTGCGCGCCGTGAACGTCGGCGGGCGGTTCGTGAAGATGGGCTCGCTGCGTGAGGCACTGGGCGATGCGGGGTTCTCCGACGTGCAGACGCACATCCAGTCGGGCAACGTGTTCGTGCGCAGCGCCCGACGCACCCCGGGCCCGGTCGCGGTCGAGATCTCGAGGGTCCTCACGGCGCACTGCGGCTTCGACGTGCCGGCCATCGTGCGCACGCCCGCCCAGGTGCGCTCCGTCCTGGCTGCCGTCGACGCGGTCGAGCCGCTGCTCGTGGGGGAGTCCCGACGCTACGTCGCGTTCGCTGACGCCGACGTCCCCCTCGCAGCGGCGGCTCAGCTCGACGCCTGGGACAGGCCCGACGAGCGCGTTCGGGTCCTCGGCTCGGAGGTCCTTGCCGAGATGACGGCGGGCTTCCACAAGACCACCCTCACCAACACCCGGCTGGAGCGCCTGACCGGGCGGATCACCACCTGGCGCGACCTGAGCGTCGTCCGCGCCATCGACGAGAAATGGGGTGCCTGATGGCACAGCAGGACCAGCCCGAGACCGGCGGAACGGGCCTTGGCCACCGCAGCGTGTCGTTGACCCGTCTCGAGCACGGCAGCTACCTCGCCACCAACGAGCGCGGGGGCACGCTGCGCTTCGGCGGGGGAGGGGAGTCACCCGACTTCACCCCGGTCGAGCTCTTCCTCACCGCGATGGCGGGGTGCAGCGCCATCGACGTCGACTTCATCACCAGCCGCATCGCCGAGCCGGTGCGCTTCGACGTGACGTCCGAGGGAGAGAAGATGCGCGACGGCGTCGAGAACCACCTCGGCGACATCGAGATCACCTTCACGGTCCGCTTCCCCGAGGGAGCCGAGGGTGACCGGGCGCGCGATCGGCTGCCCAAGGCCATCGCCCAGAGCCGCGACCGGCTGTGCACCGTGTCCCGCACGGTCCAGCGCGGCGCCGACGTGCACATGCGTGAGGGCTGAGGCGTATCACGCCGGCGCACAGCCCTCTCCTGACCAGGGAAGGGAGTGATCGACATGGAGCCTGACCCGGCCCTCGCGGCGGTGAAGACCTATCGCTACCTGCGCATCGCGCTGACGGCGCTGGTCGTGCTGCTGTTCGCGTCGATCGCCATCGAGTGGGTGGGCACCGACCGGTGCATCCAGCCCTCGATCAGTGCGTACTACTTCACGCCGGTGAAGGCGGTGTTCATCGGGGTCCTCGTGACGATGGGAGCCTCCCTGCTCGCCCTGAAGGGCAACACCGACGGTGAGGACGTCCTGATGAACCTCGCCGGGATGCTCGCGCCGGGGGTGGCGTTCATCCCCACGGTGGCGTCCGGCGTGTGCGGGAGCGGGGCGTCGCCGGGTTCGGGCGACGGGATCGCGGATGCCGTGGCCAACAACATGCCGGCGCTCTTCATCACGGGTCTGGTCGTCGCCGTCGCGGCGCTGCTCATCGCCCGCCACGAACGTCGAAGCGGGGGCACCACCTTCGGGTCGTCGCTGAGCCCGGCGAGCAGGTGGGGGCTGGCCCTCACAGCTGCCGTCCTCGGTGGCGGCATCGTGTGGTTCCTCGCCGACCGCGACAGCTTCATCGCACGCGGTCACGACGCCGCGGCCATCCCGATGTTCCTCGCGATCATCGCCGTGGTGTGGCTCAACGCCCGGGACGTGCGCCGCGGGGTCCAGCAGGGCTCGATGCCCCAGGACCGCACCCGCTACGTCGCGATGTACCGGGCCGTCGCCATCGCGATGCTGCTGGCGCTCGCGGCCACCGTCGCGCTGAGCCTGCTGACCGGGTCGACCTCACTGGTGTTCTGGGTCGAGGTCGTGCTGCTCGTCCTGTTCGCCGTGTTCTGGGTCATCCAGACCATCGAGCTGTGGGACCGGGGGCTGCGCCGTCCGTGAGGGGGATGCCCGGGTGGCCGCGCGACGGCATCCGGGGCGTCCCGGGCCTATCGTGTCGTCATGGCCCGCTACCTCGACGTCCATCCGGTCGACCCCCAGCCGCGCGCCATGGCGCAGGCCGTGAGCGTGTTGCGAGAGGGCGGCTTGATCGCGTACCCGACCGACTCGGGCTACGCCCTCGGGGCGATGATGGGCAACCAGCACGCCAAGGAGAGCATCCTCGCGATCCGCCGGCTGGACGACAAGCACCACTTCACCCTGGTGTGCCGGGACTTCGCCCAGCTGGGTCAGCTCGTGCACGTCGACAACGCGGTGTTCCGGGCCGTCAAGGCGTCGACGCCGGGGCCCTACACCTTCATCCTGCCGGGGACGTCCGAGGTGCCGCGGCGGCTGCTGCACCCGAAGAAGCGCACCGTGGGGGTGCGCATCCCCGAGCACCCGGTGGTGCGCGCCCTGCTCGCCGAGCTCGGGGAGCCGCTGCTGTCCTCGACGTTGATCCTGCCCGGCGAGAAGGATCCGATGACCGACGGCTGGGCGGTCAAGGAGGAGCTCGACCACGTCGTCGACGTCGTCATCGACTCGGGGGAGTGTGGCACCGAGCCCACGACCGTGGTCGACCTGTCCAGCGGGTCCGCCGAGGTGGTGCGGGTCGGGGCGGGTGACCCGGCGCGCTTCGAGTGAGGCACGCCGGGCCGGTGGGGTGACCCGACGGTCAGTTGCCGGTGCCGCCGTACAGTGCCCGGATGCCGGTGCGGTCACTCGACGTCATGTCGAGGTTGCTCGGGGTCCCACGACCCGGACGAGTACAGGCTCTTGGCGTTGACGAGCGCGTTGCGCGAGGACTTGCTCGAGCTCGGGAAGAACGCCCGGGCGATGTACTGCGAGGTCTTGGTGGGCTCCACCGAGGAGACGACGTTGGTGTTGCGGGTGGTGCAGGACCTGTCCTGGGCCGGCACGTACGTGAAGTTCACGTTGCTCGTCGCGGCCTCCCACTGGGCTGCACCGGCCGCCATGGCCGTCTTGACCCGCTCGTAGTCACCGCTGAACTTCGTGCTGACGCAGTAGGTGAGGTTCAGGGCCGGGCTGGCAGTCCACTTGTCGTCGGCGCCGCGCACCGTGTTGACGATGAGGCCGTCGATGGGGGTGGTGGTCTCGGTGACCATGGCGTCGTAGAACCGGCGCAGGTCGCCCTTGGTCGTGGCCGGCTCGTCACCGTTGACGATGTAGCCGCGGTCCTCGTCCTGGAACGTCGAGCCGACGAACTCCTGGAAGGTGGGGATGCCGCCGTCGGGGCTGGGAGTGGCGCTGGCGCTCCCGGCGACGACCGTGCCGACGGCCAAAGTCGTGCCGGCCACGGCGGCAGCGGCGCGCAGGAAGGTTCTGCTCATGGGTGGACTCCTGTCGTTCGGCGTGCGCCTGGTGGGCGCGCGCAAACGCCGATGATGCGTCAGGACGGCGTGGCGGTTCGTTCCAGCAGCACCATCACCTCGGTGTGCGGCGTCTGCGGGAACATGTCGAACACGCGCCCGGTGAGCGCTCGCAGGGACGGCATCGCGGCCAGGTCACGGGCGAGGGTCGCCACGTTGCAGCTGGAGTAGATGACGTGGCGTGCCGGTGAGGCGTCGAGCCAGGCCGCGAGGTCGGGCCCGATCCCGCGCCGAGGGGGGTTGACCACCACGAGGTCCGGGGCCGGCTCCACGGTGGTCGTCGTCGCGTCGCCGACGACGAACTCGACGTGCCCGGCATCCGGCCCCTCGGCGAGAGCGCGACGCGCGGCGGCCACGGCATCCGAGGACGTCTCCACGCCGACCACGGTGCGCCCGGGTGCGGCCGCGTGGAGGGCGAACCCGCCGACCCCGCAGTACAGGTCCCACACGACGGTGGGCGCGGCCGCATCGACCCAGTCGAGGGCCTGCCGGTAGAGCGCGGCAGCGACGGTGGTGTTGGTCTGGAAGAACGAGCGCGGACCGAGCTGGAGGGTGACGTCGCCGACGGTCATCGGCAAGCTGGTCTGCGGGGTCAGGGCGATCTCGGTGTCGCCCTCGAGGACGGCCTTGTGCTCCGGATGCAGGTTGGCCGTCACCACCCGCACCGAGGGCAGCGCGTGGAGCAGGGTAGGGAGGGCTGCGCGGATGGCGGCGAGGTGGCGCTGCGAGCGAAGGACGAAGCGCACCAGCTGTTCGCCGCCGGGGGAGTGGGTGACCAGGAGGTACTTCAGCTCGCCGCGGCGGGCGGGCACGTCGTAGGGCTCGAGCCCGAGACGGGCCACGAGATCGTGCAGCGGGCCGAAGGTCGCCGCGAGGCCGGGTTCGTAGAGGCCGCAGTCGCGCAGGTCGATGCCGCGGCCCCGGTGGTCGAGGATGCCGAGGGTCGGGTGCCCGGCGGTGCCGCCCACGACCAGCTTGGCCTTGTTCCGGTAGTGCGAGGCGGGGCTGCGGGCCGGGTCGACCCAGAGCAGGTCGGGGGCGACGGGCGCGAGCACGTCGGCCACGCGCCGCTCCTTGTCGGCCAGCTGCTGGGCGTAGGGAACGCCCATCAGCGTGCAGGAGCGGCAGCGTCCGGCGTCGAAGTGGTCACACTGCATGGTGTCCGCAAGCGTAGGTGGTGTCGGTGCAACCCCAGCGTGGCAGACGGCGCCAGCGGGTTCGACGCCCGAATCGAGTGAATTGCTGTCGTTACCACCGGTCATCGCCATCCCTGACGGCTGAATCCGTAGGCCGGTCTGGCGCAACGCCATGGGATCAGTAGGTCATCGTCGCGATCCGGCGCTAGGCTGGCCCGACACCGCACCACGATCCCGCCCCGAGGGTGGGGGAGGAGAGTCACACAATGACCGAGAACACGCTGGACGCAGCCGCGCCGACGCTGCCCGAGCACGACCCGGCGACCTACCGTCGCCTCCCGGCGCGGACCCGACCGGTGGATCCTTCCGTCGTCGAGCGGTTGCTCGCGCAGGAGTGGGAGCGGTTCGAGACGTGGTCGGCAGGCTCCGGGGAGCACAACAAGCGGGCCAGCCAGTCCCTGCCGCTCGGTGTGACGAGCTCGTTCCAGCACTGGGACCCGTACCCGATCAGCGTCGCCTCCGCGCGGGGCGCGTGGCTGACCGATGTCGACGGCAACCGCATGCTCGACCTGTCGATGGGGTTCGGGGCCATGCTCGTCGGTCACCTCAACCCGACGGTGGTCGCCGCGGTCACCGAGGCACTCACCGAGACGGGCACGCTGTTCGTGACCCCCTCGCCGCAGGCGACGGAGATGAGCGAGCGCTTCTGCCAGCGCTTTCAGCTCGACATGATCCGGTTCACCAACTCCGGCACCGAGTCGCTCATGTACGCCATCCGCTGTGCGCGCGCCTACACCGGGCGCAAGGCGATCGTGAAGGTCGAGGGCGGCTACCACGGTGGCTACGACGGTCTCCAGATCTCGGTGAAGCCGGGGCTCGACGAGATCGGCCCGGCGGACGCCCCGACCCCGCAGGTGCCCTTCGACGTCGAGGCCGGCACCGTCCACGTCGTCGCCTACAACGACCTCGGCCAGCTGACGCGGGTCCTTGAGGAGCACGGCGCAGAGATCGCCGCCTTCGTCGTCGAGCCGGTCATCGAGAACCTGTCGATCGTCGTCCCGGACGCGGGCTACCTCGCGGCAGTCCGTGAGCTGTGTGACGAGCACGGTGTCGTCCTCATCTTCGACGAGGTCAAGACCGGACTCACCGCCGGCGCTGCGGGGGCGGCTCAGCGCCTGGGTGTCAAGCCCGACCTCATCACCCTGGCCAAGTCCATCGGTGGCGGTCTGCCGCTGGCTGCCTTCGGCGGGCGGCGTGAGGTCATGGAGGTCGTGGTCGACGGCCGGATGGCGCACTTCGGCACCTACAACGGCAACCCGCTCGTGATGGCGGCTGCCAAGGCCGTCGACGAGATCTGCACCCCGGAGGCGCTGGCCGAGGCCGAGGCGGTGAACATCCGTGCTCTTCAGGCCATCGACGCGATCATCGACGAGTACGAGCTGCCGGCCCACACGGTGGGCCTCGGGGTCAAGGGTTGCGTCACGTGGTCGACGACCCCGGTGCGCAACTACCGCGACTACAAGGCCACCGACTTCCGGCTGGCCGAGCTCTCGTGGTTGTGGGGCGTCAACCGCGGCATCCTCACGCCACCCGGTCTCGACGAGCAGTGGCTCGTCTCGCTCGTCACCACCGACGAGGACATGTCCACGCTCGTCGAGGACTTCCGCTCCCTCGCGCAGGCCCTGCGGGCCTGACACCGGCACACCCCGACCCGGAGGGGCGAACGTGGAGGACGATCCCCGGATGAGCAGTCGCGGCGGTCACCGAGTCCGTGCGGACTCTGGACCACCTGCACTCGTCCATGCTGTCCGAGCCGGATCGGGCGATGTTCCACAGCACGGGTGCCGAGTCCAACGAGGCCGCGCTGCGCTTGGCCAAGCTGGTCACCGGGCGGCACGAGGTCGTGGCCTTCGCGCAGAGCTGGCACGGCGTCACCGGGGAGCAGCGGGGTCGACCTATGCCTTCGGTCGTCGCGGGTACGGCCCGATGGGTGTCGGGACGTTCGCGATCCTGGCGCCCGACCTGCTGCGCGGCCCGTACAGAACCGACGACCAACCCTCAAGTGGCACGAGTCGGGGCGTCCGGCTAGAACTGGCAGGCGGAACTGGACGACGCCTTCGACCTGGTCGACCGTCAGTCGTCCGGGAGCCTGGCGGCCTTCATCGCCGAACCGATCCTCAGCACGGGCGGCGTGCTCGAGCTGCCCGAGGGCTACCTCGCTGCGCTCGCGGACCACTGCCGGGCCCGCGGGATGCTTCTCGTCGTGGACGAGGCCCAGACCGGGCTCGGTCGCACCGGCACGATGTTCGCCGTCGAGCGCGACGGAATGACCCCGGACATCCTCACCCTGTCAAAGACACTTGATCCACACTTCAAAAGGCTAGATTTCGTCTTCAAATTCCCCGGCCGCCGCTGACAGCATGTTTTCCAGAATTTCAGCATCAATATGAGCCGGACCCAGTGGGGCCGTATCGAAGTTCTGTCCGGGCTGCAATTTGGAGTATTCTAGTCCAAGCCAATATGTTGAATCGATCTTTATGATCGACCGAAGCTGCCCAGCAACCGCATTATGGTCATTCATAAAGAGTTCACGCTCGAAAATAGGTCTTCTCGCCTCTATGTCCGATCGCACCTTCGAAGGTGCGACACCAGTCACATTCTTGAACTCTAGCGCGGCCTTCGTCGGCCATGAGGTACTTCCAGATACAATTGCTATGACCGACATGTCTAGAAGTCCTCTGGAAATGAGGGGTCGTTCGGTCTGCCGCAAGTTTCATTTTGCCAATTTCCACCATGCCAGCGAGTAGAGTGCTCATTCCAGGTGGCGGGATAAATATTGTTCGCATTGTCGGCGATATGCGGGTGATCCAGCGCGTTGTGCATGTGATGGCCCCTCGATAGTTTCGCCATTGAACTGCGGACGTCTGCCGGCAAGTATGTCAGCACGCTGCTGAGAGGTCCAGTTGCGCGTTCCTGGCTGGCCCGCGCGAAGAGTATTATGCCTCTTGGCTCCAGAAGCGGTTAACGCCTTGGTTGCGTCGATTGTTGAACCTTCTATCCCATTGAAGATGCTGTCGACCGGTTCGGGCCATCCTTCCGCTGTCCACGTCGACCAACAGCTCCCATCCGTGCCCCGACCTACGTCCGACGAACGGAACGTCAGCGCGCGCTGCGAGAGTCTGGGCTGCTTGGTAGGGACTCTTCCCGTCGCTCCGCGCGGGCGCTGGGGTCGACCGACCTCGTCGCGAACGACCCCGTCGTGTTGGGGCCCCGCCCACCACGCAGATCGCCCGGCGTAGCGTGCCCATGGCTCGGCGGGCTTATCAGCGTGGAGGAGGCTAAGTGTTTTCAAGGGCGCCCGTGACACGTTCAGTCGCCAACTCAGTGTGAGCGTCACGTGCTGATAGTCGCGCTTGTCTGCGTGCCCCAGGACCCCACCTGGGCCAAGAAATGCCTTGGTTGCCGCAATGCGTGAGAAGGCGAACCGCAGTTCCAAAGCCCGTGGGGTAGTGGGCCAGACCGACCGCAGTGTTTCAGCTGATGCAATACGCAGACTACGAAATGACATAATGTTGATTATCGGCGTTGCGCCCTGACGGTCCGATTGGGCCTGGCAGCGCTTCCGGATCATGGTTCGACGGCCACGCCGTACTGGCCACGCGCGAACGCGAGCGACACCGCGTCGCGTGGGCCCACCCACCTGTTGGCGCGCGACGACCTCAGCGCCCTGTCCACGGTGGTCTCCGGCCTGTCGACCCGCGCCGTCATCGACCTCGTCGAACGGCTGAGCACGCGCCAGCGAGCCGTCGTGTACCGCCTGTTGCCCAAACAGCAGGCGCTCGACGTCTTCGAGGCGCTCCAGCCCTCCCTCCAGGGTGAACTCGTCCAGGGGGTGCAGGACAGCGAGGTGGTGGCCCTGTTCGCCGACCTCGACCCCGACGACCGCATGTGGTTGATCGATGAACTACCTGCCACGGTCGCGCAGCGACTGCTGCAGGGACTGCCGGACGACGAGCGACGACTCACGGCCGCGATCCTCGGCTACCCGCACGAGTCCATCGGCCGGCGGATGAGCCCGGAGTACGTGGTGACCCACCCGCAGGACAGCGTCGGACCGACCTTGGCCGCGGTCAGGCAACGGGTGGCCGATGCCGAGACCGTCTACACCCTGCCGGTGGTCGACGAGGAGCGTCGGGTCATCGGTGTCGTCAGCCTCCGGGACCTTCTCGGTGGCGCGGACGACGACGTCGTCGGATCACTCATGGCCCCGGAACGTGAGGACTCCGAGGACCTCGCCCGCCAAGGCGGTGTCGAGCCGCTCCAGCGCCCATACCTGTCCACGCCGATCACGAGCATCGTGCGCTCGCGCGTCGTCTGGCTGTTCGTCCTCGCCGTCGGCGCCTCCTTGACGGTGCAGGTCCTCTCGGTCTTCGAGGACACCCTCGAGGAGGTGACGGTCCTGGCGCTGTTCGTCCCGCTGCTCATCGGAACCGGTGGCAACACCGGGAACCAGGCCGCGACGACGGTCACCCGCGCGCTGGCCCTTGGTGACGTGCGTCCGGCAGACCTGTTGGCCGTGCTGCTGCGCGAGCTGCGGGTCGGCGTGCTGCTCGGCGTCCTGCTCGGAGCCCTGGGCTTCGCCTTGACCAGCGTGTTCTACGACGTGCAGGTCGCCACCGTCATCGGGCTGACCCTGGTGGCGGTCTGCACGCTCGCCGCGACCAACGGTGGCGTCATGCCCCTTGCCGCCCGGGCCATCAAGGTCGACCCCGCCGTCTTCTCCAACCCCTTCATCACCACCTTCGTCGACGCGAGCGGGCTGATCATCTACTTGCTCATCGCCCGCGCGGTGCTTGGCCTCTGAGCTCCACGACTCCCCCACGCGGGCACGATGGTCAAGCCTTCCACGTTCTCGGGTGACAATGGGCCCTCGATCGGGTCTCGGCAGTCAAAGGAGCAGCAGGGTGAGTGCGTCGTCCAAGGGCAAGAGTGGTGCTCGCGCAGGTCGGGCCAAGGTCGATGAGCTGCGACAGGCGCAACAGGCGAAGGAACGCCGATCGCGCCTGATCCTCATCGGTGCCGTGACCACGGTCGTGGCCCTCATCGCCGGTGCCGTCGGCTTCACCGTCTGGCGCGACGTCTCCACGCGGCCGTCACTGGATGCCGTGAAGAGGTTCGATGTGACCCGCGAGCACACGACCGAACCCGTGACCTACGAGCAGAGTCCGCCCGTCGGTGGCGATCACCACCCCGCATGGCTCAACTGCGGTGTCTACCCCCAGCCGGTCCCCGATGAGCTCGCGGTGCACTCCCTCGAGCACGGCGCCGTGTGGGTGACCTACCGCCCCGACCTGCCGGCCGACCAGGTCAAGGCGCTCGAGGACGCGATCCCCGACACCTACATGGTGCTCTCCCCTCGTGAGGGCCTCCCCTCCCCCGTCGTCGCCAGCGCCTGGGGCACCCAGATCGAGCTGACGGGCGCCAGCGACCCCCGCTTGGAGGTGTTCATCAAGGAGTTCCGCCAGGGCCCGAACACCCCCGAGCCCGGCGCGGCCTGCACCGGCGGCAGCGACGGCGAAGTGCCGACCACCACCGGGTGAGGCAACGGTGAACGGTTCCTCGCTCGGTCCCGCGGCACCGGCCGCGAGCCGGACCACCCTCGTGGTCGTCGCCGTCGTCGCGGCGCTGGTCGGTGCCCTGGGCGCGTCGTGGTTCATGCACACCCGCAACTCGGCACCCTCGGACTTCGGGGCCGACGCCGGCTTCTCGAGGGACATGCAAACGCACCATGCCCAAGCGGTCGAGATGGCGCTGCTCGTGCGAGAGCGCTCCGACGACGAGGAGCTGCGAACCGTGGCCTATGACATCCTCACCAGCCAGCAGCAGCAGGCTGGCCAGATGTACGGCTGGCTCGTGCAGTGGGGCCTTCCCCAGACCGGCAGTGGCGAACCGATGGCGTGGGTGGGCGACGAGCACGCCAAGGCGCACACTCGTCCGGACGGAACCATGCCGGGAATGGCGACACGTGCTCAGCTCGACGAACTGCGCGCGGCTGAGGGCCTGGCTGCCGAGCGGCTGTTCCTGACCCTGATGATCGCCCACCACGAGGGTGGGGTCGCCATGGCCGACGCGGCGCTGGCCCAGGCCCGAACCAGCGAGGTGCGCACTCTGGCCGCCGCGATCTCGAACGCCCAGGCCTCGGAGATCACGCTCCTGCAGCGCATGCTCGACGAGCGCAGCTGAGCCCCGGTTCACGCCCGGCCGCCTCTTCACTGCGCTGGCCGCCTCCTCACCGCGCGGGTCGCCTCTTCACCGCGCTGGCCTCCTCGTACCGGCTCGCGACACCCCCTCCGGCCCGGAAGAAGCGTCGGCGCAAGGAGCCCTCCACCTCGACCTCGTCGCCCACAGTGCACCTCGAGGCCCCGCGCCGCGCCCTGACCGACCAGCACGCGACGTCGATGGTGTCGACGGTTGCGCCCCTGGCTCGCCGAGGAGGGCGGGGCACCACCACCCGAACCATGACCACGCCGTCCCCCACTGGGACGTTCGCGCGGCTCCCCCACCGCCGATACCCGCCCGACCAGCGGCACCACGTTGACCTCGTCGCCCATGCCCTGACCCCCCATCGTCCACCGCGTGCTCCTCGGTCCGAGGCGCATTCCCGGCCGCGACCCCAGCCTGCTGCTCCCAGCGCCGCTGCGCACCCCTCGCGACTCGGCTGTGGATGACGACCCTCGCCCTGCGCCTCTGTGGACGACAGGCCGCCGTTCGTTGCGGAAATGAGTTCACCGAAGCCGTGGTCGACCGGCACCTGAGCGCCTAGTCTTGACTCCGTCGGACAGCAGGGGCGTCGACGTGGTGCCCCGCGATGCCACGATCTGTCGTCAGGAAGGCCAGGCACGTGCTCTGGGCACACAGGATCGGGACCGCGGTGGGGGCCGCGGCACTCGCCGCTGCCCTCGTCGGGACGGTATCGACAGCCGCTGCGCAGTCGCCCGCGACGGCTCGGCTCCCCGGTGTGTTCGCCACCGACCCGACAGATCCGGTCCCCACCGAGGAGCCGTCGCCCACACCCAGTGTCGAGCCGACACCGACACCCACCCCTCAGACCAGCAGCACACCAGACCCCGCGTCGACTCCGGGGACCTCCCCGTCCCCCAAACCCACGCCGAAACCGAGCGTCACCCCGATCCGCCCGGCTGCCCCGATCCGACCGCCGGCCCGTTCGAGCGAACCCGGTAGACAGAGTTCCGGCGGCGGCACCGGGGGGGTCGTCGACGACGCTCCGCTCACCGGCATCTACCTGAACTCGCAGATCGCCGAGGCCGATCGCATCACCGCCGCCCTGTCGGCGAGCACGTCGAAGGTGGCGGTGGCCACCCGCAAGATGGATCTGCTGGCCGAGAAGTCCAACGCCCTGCTCGAGTCCATGGCAGCGGCGAGGGAGAGTGAGCGAGGGTCCATCGAGGAGGCGGCGCGCGCCAAGGCCGACCTCGAGGTGCTGGACGCCAAGCTCGAGAAGGCGCGAGACGTGGTCCGCGAGTGGGTCTTCCTCGTGTACTCCGGCGGCGCAGGCAGTTCCGACGTCGCGTTCATGATCGAGGCGATGGCGTCGCGAGCCGAAGACATCGGCGATCCCCTCGGTGACCTGTCCTACCTGACCGAACAGCGCACCCGTGCCCTCCAGGACGTCCGGGTCCTCACCGCGGAGCAGGTCCGACTGACGGCCGCCTCAGAGGCCGCGGTCACCGAGGCGGCGGCCGCGACCGCGAAGATCCAGTCGGAGAGCTCCGCCCTCACTGAGGTCGTCGCCGCCCAGCGTGAACTCGTCGGTGAGCTGCGGGCCCTTCAGATCGAAGAGGTGGAGAAGGCCGGCCCGATCGCCGCGGTCCTCGTGGGCGCCCGCTCCCCCAAGGCCAAGGCCGCAGCCGAACGCCTGCGCGACGCACTCTTCGCGGCGTCCGGTGAGGTCACCGACATCGGTGAGCCATGCACCGACGACACCGGCCTGTACCCCAACGGCCTCTACCCGCCGAGTGCCCTCTGCCCGCTCTGGGGCGCGCCGGGAGAGAGCCTCAGCCCCGCGGCCGCTGCGGCGTTCAACGCCCTGAGCAAGAGCTACGCGGCACAGACGGGTGAGCCGCTCTGTGTCACGGACTCGTATCGTTCGCTCGCGGGGCAGATCGCCATCAAGGCCAAGCGTGGTCACTTCGCGGCGACACCCGGCACCAGCAACCACGGGCTGGGTCGAGCACTCGACCTGTGTGGTGGGGTCCAGGACTTCAGTTCTCCGGCACACCGCTGGATGAAGCAGAACGGGCCGCTGTTCGGCTGGTTCCACCCCTCGTGGGCTGCTGCCGATGGTCGCAAGCCCGAGCCCTGGCACTTCGAGTTCGCCGGCTGACCCAGCCGGCCGTCAGCTCACGCTGTGCTCGCCGTGCTCCTTGACCGGCAGCATGACCGCGAACCCGGCGGCGAGGATGAGCACGATGCCCAGGATCCCCCAGTACTGGGTGTTCTCCTGACCGGTCACCGCGGCACCGATGGCGATGAACACCCCGAACGCCGCGGGTGACAGGAACGAGACGACGCGTCCCGTCGTGGCGTACAGGCCGAAGATCTCGCCGTTCTTGCCCTCGGGGATCAGGCGTGCCAGGAAGCTTCGCGACGCCGCCTGGGCCGGCCCGACGAACACGGTCATCAGGAGGCCGAGCACCCAGAACGTCGACGGCCCACCGTCGTGCAGGACGAAGATGGCGATGCCGAGGATGACCAGGGCCCCGAGCGAGATGAGGATGACCCGCTTGGGGCCGAGCCGGTCATCGAGCATCCCGAAGCCCATGGTCGCGAAGCCGGCGACGATGTTGGCGGCCGCGCCGAAGACGATGACGTCTCCGGCGGACAGACCGAACGTCCCGGCGGCGAGGATCGCCCCGAAGGCGAACACTCCCGCGAGGCCGTCCCGGAACAGCGCTGAGGCGAGCAGGAAGTACACGGTGTGCCGCGAGGTGGTCCACAGGCCCCGGATCGAGGCCCAGACCAGGCGGTAGGAGTCCTTCACACCCACGCGAGGTGCCTGGGGTCGTGGCCGGTCCTTCAGGACGAGGAAGGCGGGGATGGTGAAGATCAGGGTCCACAGCCCACACAGGAGCATCGACACCCGGATGTCCATGCCGTCGGTGTCGGTCACGCCGAACAGGCCGACCTCGGGCTGGATGAGGAGGAAGTACAGCGCGAGCAGCACGATGATGCCGCCGAGGTAGCCCATCCCCCACCCGAAGCCGGACACACGCCCCACGGTCTTCCCCGTGGCCACTTGGTCGATCGTCGCGTTGTAGTTGACCCCGGCGATCTCGGAGACGACGGAGCCGACCCCGAGCAGGATCAGCCCGACCCACAGGAACGCAGGCTCGGGCTTCACGACGAACAGCGACGCGGACAACCCCGCGAGCAGCCAGGTCTGCAGGCGCAGGTTGCGCACCGTGCGCCCGGAGCGGTCCGAATTCTGCCCGAGGACCGGGGCCAGCAGGGCGACGAACAGCCCGGCGATCGCCGTCGAGATGGCCAGGGCCGTCGACGTCGCGTTGGTGGCGCCGAAGCTCGAGCTCGTGATGTAGACGGAGAACACGAAGGTCGTGATGACCGTGTTGAACGGTTGGCTCCCCCAGTCCCACATCCCCCACGCGAAGATCTTGCGCTTCGAGGTGGGCCCGGCCACGTCGAGGGCGGTGGGGCCAGCGGCGTCCATGGCTCCGGCGGGGGCAGAAGAAGTCGTCACAGCGCTGACGGTAGCGATAGGCTGACCGCGGGGGAACGTGCAACACGGGATTTGAGCACCCGTACCCAACTGACTGGCACGTTGTGTCCGTTCAGCCGAAGGATCGCGCGAGACTGTGAGTGCGCTCACGTCGAACCTTCGACACCACCTGCTCCTGGCGGAACAACGCCCGGCATCCGGGCGTTGGATGCGCTAGACCCGGTCGGGGCCACCTACCGATCGGGACACCACAGACTCGGGAGTTACCCATGGCAGAACGTAGCCTGCGCGGCAGCCGTCTCGGCGCCCTGAGCATGGAGACCGACCACAACGTCGTCCCCAGCGAGCGCAACATCACCACCTACCTGTGCCCCAACGGGCACTCCATCGAGCTTCCGTTCTCGGTCGAGGCCGACGTGCCGCACACCTGGGAGTGCCGCTGCGGGGAGGACGCCAAGCTCCAGGGCGGTGGCCCGCCGCCCGAGCTCAAGCCCGTCAAGCACGTGCGTACCCACTGGGACATGCTGCTCGAGCGCCGCTCCATCCCCGAGCTCGAAGAGCTCCTCGAGGAGCGACTGACCCTCCTGCGTGAGTCGCGTGGTGAGCGTCCGCGCAAGCGCAAGTCCGCCTGACCTCAGCGTCAGGCCTCGCGACCCGGATGCCGGGCACCCCACCGTGGGTGCCCGGCATCCGGCATGTCGTGCGGTTTCACTCGGCGGGGGAAGCCCTGACTGTGCGGGGGAAGCCTTGTCGGGTGAGGTGACGAGTTATCGGGTGACCCGATAAAGCCGTCAGGAGTTGTCCGAGTCGACGATGCGCCCCTCGACGACCTCGCCCTCGACGACGTCCGGGCGAGCACGCCGGGGTGGCGCCGAGGGCCCAGGACCACCGGGCCACTGCCCCACCGGTCCGAGCAGCCGCGCGGCGACGACAGCCTGCAACCAGGCCCGGGTGATCGGGCGGGTCAGCGGCAGGATGAAGAAGAAGCCCACGAAGTCCGTGACGAAGCCCGGGGTGAGCAGCAGGGTGCCACCGATCAGCACGAGAGCGGCGTCGGCGAGTTGGCGACTGGGCATCTGGCCCGTGGTCAGGGCATCCTGCAGGGCTGCCCAGGTGCGGGCACCCTCACGCTTGACGATCCACGCCCCGAGCATCGACTCGAGGACGAGGAGCGCCAGCGTGGGCCAGCCGCCGATCACGCGGCCCACGGCGATGATCGCGGCGATCTCGATCACGGGGATGATCAGCAGGGCGAGGAAGACCCAGCGCACCACCCGGGGACGCCGTCGACCGCGGGCGGCGTACGGTGTCGCGCCCGGCCTGCTCACAGCGAGTGCCACCTCGGCTGACGCGCCCCTCCCACGAGATCGCGCACCTGGGTGGCGCGGTGCCGCACGCCCCACCCGGTGATCCGGCGCAGCGACTCGGTCATGACGGCGCGACTCATCTTGGAGTCCCCGACCTCGCGCTCGACGAACGTGATGGGGACCTCTACGACGCGCAGCCCGCTGCGCACCGCGCGCCACGTCAGGTCGGTCTGGAAGCAGTAGCCCTGGGAGGCGACGTCGTGCAGCCCCATGGCGCGCAGGGCGTCGGCGCGATACACCCGAAAGCCGGCCGTCGCGTCGTTGACGGGCATTCCGAGCAGCATCTTGACGTAGAGGTTGCCGCCGAGAGAGAGAGCCTTGCGGTGAAGGGGCCAGTTGACGACCGCGCCGCCGGGCACCCAGCGTGAGCCGATCACGGCATCCGCGTCGGCTGCGGCCGCGAGCAGGGTCGGCAGGTGCTCGGGTCGGTGTGAGCCGTCAGCGTCGATCTCGACCACGGCGTCGTAGCCGCGCTCCAGGGCCCACTCGAAGCCGGCGAGGTAGGCCGCGCCCAGGCCCTCCTTGCCGGCCCGGTGCAGGACCTGCACCCGCGGGTCGGCGGCGGCGAGCGCGTCGGCGACCGCCCCGGTGCCGTCGGGCGAGTTGTCGTCGAGCACGACCAGGTCGGCGTCGGGCACCACCTCACGCAGGCGCGCGACGATGACGGGCAGGGTGTCGCGCTCGTTGTACGTCGGGATGAGGACGGCGACACGCTGGATCGGCGGACGGGTGGGTTCAGACAACGGTGTGGTCCTCGCGGGGTCGGATCGACGGTGCAAGAACCCTAACGCTCCGGCGGCTGCGCATGCTCCCCACGACGAGCGCGAGCAGCAGGGCCGCAGACAGCCACTCCGGCACCGGCCCCAGCCGGTCCGAGGGTGAGAGCTCGTCGCGCACCACCGGTGTCCCGATCTCCTGCTCGGCCGTGAAGAGCCCGGTCTTTCCCGACACCGAACCGTCGGGGGCGATGAACCCCGACACCCCCACGGTGGACACGTGGGCCACCGACCGACCGTGCTCGATCGCGCGGATGCGGGAGATCGCGAACTGCTGCTCGGACTCCGCGGTGTAGCCGAACGTCGCGTTGTTGGTCTGGACGACGAGCAGGCTCTCCTGCTCCCCCGCGGCCAGGACGCTGTCGCGCATCAGGCCGTCATAGGCCACCTCGAAGCAGATCGTCGGCAGCGCGGCGTACTCACCCCCGGACGAGGGCACGGTGAAGACCCCGATCTCGGATCCCGCGACGAAGTTCCCGGCGAGGTCGACGGCCGAGCTGAACCGGCGGAAGAAGTCGCGGCTCGGCATGTACTCGGCGAACGGGACGGGATGCAGCTTGGTGTACCGCTGCGGATCGACCCCCTCCCCCGTGTAGAACAGCGACACGTTGGAACTGGCACCCACCGGTTCGGCCAGCACGGCGCCGATCAGCAGGGGCACCCCCACGGCGGCGCGGGCCCGTTCGACCTGTGCTGCGGCGTCGGCGTTGCGCAGGGGGTCGATGTCCGAGGAGTTCTCCGGCCAGACGACCAGGCTCAGGTCCTCCGGTGCCCGCGAGGCCAGCAGTTCGGTACCGCGGACGTGGTTGTCGAGCACCGCGCGTCGTTCGGCGTTGAAGTCCAGCCCGGCCTTGGGCACGTTGCCCTGCACGAACCCCACCGTGACGGCGCGGCCGCCCGTCGGCAGCGGGAGCAGACCCGCGCTCCAGGGGAGCACGCTGACCGCGAGCCCGATGAGGAGCGTGTCGCGTCGCCGCTCCACCAGGGCGGATGCCGTGACGAGCAGTCCCGCTCCCACGGTCGCGACCGCGAGGGTCACCCCCGGGGCGCCGAGCCAGCGAGCCACGTGGGCCAGCGGGCTGTCCGCCTGGCTGAACGCCAGACGGGCCCACGGGAAGCCGCCGTACGGCGTGGTGCCTCGTGCCCATTCCTGCACGACCCACCCGAGCGGGACGACCGCGACGGCGAGGGTCCGGTGCCCGGCATCCACGAGGCGCCGCCCGGCGAAGCCGACCACCCCGGACATCGCGGCCACGTAGAGGGCCTGCAGCGTCGCGAGGGCGAACCAGGGCAGTGCCCCGACGTAGATGCCCGACCACGACAGCGTGGGCACGAAGAAGGCCAGACCGGCGAGCATCCCCAGAGCGGCACCCCGCCGTCCCCCGGCGGTCAGGGTCGCAGCGCCGAGCAGGGCCACCCCGACCGGTGCCAGGAACCACAGGTGTGCATCCGGAAAGGCCAGCCACAGGCACAGTCCGGCGGCGAGGGCGGCTGCCGGGCGCGCGGTATACCGAAGGGGGGTGGGCACGCGCCCACGGTAATTCACCGTCCGTGTGAGCGTGGGGGCGCCCCGGCCGGAGTCATCGTCGGTAGACGTCTCGGCGATGCGCGATGGAGACGACCTCGACCACGAGGAGATCGTCCAGGATGCGGTAGACCACGCGGTACTCGCCGCGACGCGCCGAGTACGCGGGGGCCAAGGGTTCCCTCAGCATCCGGCCCACGCGGTGCGGGTTCTCTCGAAGGGGGCCCGAGATGAACTCGAAGGCCGCAGCGGCCACCGATTCGGGCAAGTGCTGCTCGAGCGCCCGACGGGCCCCCGCCGTGAGGACGACGCGGAACTGCTGGGTCACGGACGCAGGCGTCCTGCCGCGGTCATGGCGCGGCGGACCTCATCCAGGTCAGAGACGGAGCCGGCCTCCAGGTCGGCGATTCCCTCGCGGATCGCGGCGACTTCGTCCGGGCTGCTGAGGATGTCGAGGGTCTCGAGCAGGCTGTCGTAGTCCTCTGCACTCAGCAGGACCGCGACGCGGTCACCGTTGCGGGTGACGTCGAAGCGCTCGTGCGTGGTCACCGCGGACTCCACGAGCTTGGAGAGGTTGGCCCGTGCATCGGCCAGGGACAGCGTGGTCATGCACAGAATTCTAGCGCGCTGCCTGGTGGCTCACGTCGGAGGTGGGACCACCACGACCCCACGGGCCGTCGTCGCGACCACCGGCGACTCCAGGACGTCGGCTGCAGACTCGCCCCGCTCGGGGGCGCCGCGACCGACGACGCGCACCTCGAAGTCCATCTCGCGCGACCGGCTCCCCACGCGCACGAGGGTCGCCGAGATCTCGATGACGTCGCCGGCGCGCACGGGGGCGCGGAACTGCACGTCGGAGTACGACGCGAACAAGCCCTCGTCGCCATCGGTGCGGATGCACATCTCCGTGGCCACGTCGCCGAAGGCCGCCAGTGAGTAGGCCCCGTCGACGAGGTTGCCCGCGTAGTGGGCGTGCGAGTAGGGCACGTAGCGGCGGTGGGTGACGACGAGGCCGACCTCGGCGCGGCTTCCGGTGGAACTGCTGCCCGTGGGACGACCGCCGGTCGAGCTGTCGCCGGTGCGTTCGAGGCTCATCGCTGGCTCCCTCTGGGGTCGGGTTCGGTGCGCGGGGTGACGAGGGCGTGCACGAGGTACGAGGCCACCTCGCCCGGGGTGGTGCCCCGGCCGAAGATCCGGTCGACCCCGAGGCTGGCGGCCGAGCCCTCCTCGAAGCGTGGGCCGCCGACGACGAGCAGCGGCACCTGTCCCTCCGGGAAGGCCTCGCGGAACGCGGCGGACATCGCCTGGGTGTTGTGGATGTGGGCGTCCTTCTGGGTGACGACCTGCGAGACGAGCACGGCATCCGCCCGCACCTCGCGCGCCGTGTTGACCAGGTCGGGCACGAGCACCTGGGCACCGAGGTTGTGCACCGTCATCTCGCGGTAGTACTCCAGCCCCTTCTCCCCGGCGAACCCCTTGATGTTGAGGATGGCGTCGATCCCGACCGTGTGGGCGTCGGTGCCGATGCACGCACCGACGACGACGAGCTTGCGGCGCAGCCGCTTGCGGATCTCGGCGTTGGTGTCGCGGGCGGACAGCAGGGGGAACTCGCGCTCGTGGACGACGACGTCGCGCACGTCGACGAGGTGGGTGACCGAGCCGTAGACGACGAAGAAGGTGAAGTGCGGGCCCATCGCCTTGGCGTGCACGAGCAGCGCCGGCTCGAGCCCCATCTTGGCCGCGAGCTGCAGTGCCGCGCCCTCGGCCCGCTTGTCATGCGGCAGCGGCAGGGTGAAGGAGACCTGGACCATGCCGTCGCCCGTGGTGTCGCCGTACGGGCGCACGATGGGGCCGGGCTCGGCCAGGCTCGGCTCGCCGGGCAGGGCGTCCTCCATGCGGCGCTCGGCGCCGTGACGGCGGCTGCGGCTGCGGGCCTCCTGGGCCTCGGTGCGGGTCATCGGGTCTCCCCCGTCTCGAGCAGGTCGGTGGCCGGGTTGAGGTAGCCGTCGGCCTTGCGGACGACGCCGTCGAGGCCCTTGCCCTTGGTCGGGGGCCGCTTCATCGACCCGAAGGTACCGTCGGCGATCGCCGCGAGGAGCGGTGGCACCCCTGCGGTGCTGGTGTCGGTGACGATGGTGTCGAGCAGCTCGACCGCCTCGCCGAGCACCTGGCGGGCCCGGGTCTGGATGAGGCCGTCTCGCGGAGGGTGGAAGTCCTCGGTGAGGCCGCCCGCGGCATCCATGACGTACCGGACGTTCTGCAGGGCGAGGTCACGATCGGAGATCCACGGGGTGACCACGGCCTCGGTCATCATGCCGACGAGGAGGATGCCCTGACCGGTCATCGCCCCGGCGAGGTTGAAGAAGCCGTCGAGCAGGTACCCGCGGAAGATGTCGCCGGTCATGTGCTTGGTCGGCGGCATCCACTTCAGCGGCGCCTCGGGGAAGAGCTGGCGGGCCAGCAGCGCGTGCGCGAGCTCGAGGCGGAAGCTGTCCTTGACCGTGGGGTCGATCTCGAACGCGTGGCCCAGGCCGAGCTGCCAGTTCTCCAGCCCCGCCTCCTTGGCGAAGTACTCGTTGAGCAGCTGGCTGACCGTGACCGTGTGGGCGGCGTCGACGGCATCCGCGGTGGTGAGGTAGTTGTCCTCACCGGTGTTGATGATGATCCCGGCGCGGGCGTGCACCTGGCGGCTGAAGCGCTGGTCGACGAAGGTGCGGATCGGGTTGATGTCGCGAAAGAGGATGCCGTACATCGAGTCGTTGAGCATCATGTCGAGCCGCTCGAGCCCGGCGAGCGCGGCGATCTCGGGCATGCACAGACCGCTCGCGTAGTTGGTCAGGCGCACGTACCGGCCGAGCTCTTTGCTCGTCTCGTCGAGCGCCGCGCGCATGAGGCGGAAGTTCTCCTGCGTCGCGTAGGTGCCCGCGTACCCCTCACGGGTCGCGCCCTCGGGCACGAAGTCGAGCAGGCTCTGGCCCGTGGAGCGGATCACCGCGATGATGTCGGCACCCTCGCGCGCGGCGGCCTGCGCCTGCGGGATGTCCTCGTAGATGTCGCCGGTGGCGACGATGAGGTAGATCCAGGGCTTGCGTGGCGGGTTGCCGTGGCGGGCGATGAGCCGGTCACGCGCCGCTCGCTGGCGGTCGATGGTGCGGATGCCGCGCGCGATCGCCGTGCGACCGGCCCTACCCGCCGCCGTGGCCGCCTTGCCCTGCGGGACCTCGAAGCGCACCCCCCCGCTGGCGGCCTTCTGGGCCAGGGTCAGCAGGTCGGGTGCCTCGCCGCGGCGCAGGGCGTCCCAGACCGGGAGGGTGACCCCGTGCTCGAGGCCGACGCCCTCACGCACGGCGTCGACGAGGTGGTTGACCCACGGCACGTTCTCGTGGTCGGCTCCGGCGAGCCCGGCCAGGCGCAGCGTCGCCCGTTCGACCGAGACGGTGGTGTGGCTGCGGGCGAGGTCGACGACGGGCTTCCCGGCACGTCGGGCGAGGGTGCGCGCACGACGGACGGTGGCGGCGTCGAGGTCGAGGATCTGGCGTGGGCGTGAAGACACAGGGTCAATCTAGCAAGGTTGGCGCAAGTATTTCGGCAACTCTGGATTCAGACGACAGTATCTGTGGTGCCTGTCGCTGTTGGTCCAGACGTCCTGAAGGTTCACGCCTCGTGCAGCACCAGCCCGTCGCGCAGCGTGCGGCGGCAGGTCGGTCGAGGGGCACCCTCGGCGACGAGAGGCACGCCGTCGGGCCCGGCATCCACGACGTCCCACACGGCAAGGGTCGCCGGGGCTCCGACGCGCAGCACGCCGCCCACCTCGCGTGCGGCGGCCCAGCCACCGGCGGTGTGTGCGGCGATGGCGGACCGGACGTCGAGGCGGGCAGCCGGCTCGTGGTGCAGCACCGCGCCCCAGACCGCGCCCCACGGGTCGAACGGTGTCACCGGGGAGTCGGACCCCAGGGCCAGGGCCACCCCGGCCTGCTCCAGCTGCGCGAACGGGTTGGTGCCCGGCACCCGGGCAGCCCCGAGGCGTTCGGCGTACATGCCGTGCGGCCCTCCCCACGCGGCGTCGAAGGACGGTTGCACGCTCGCGACGACGCCCAGGCGCGCCATCCGGGCGATTCCCTCGGCGTCGACCATCTCGGCGTGCTCCAGCCGCGGCCTGGTGGCCCGCACCGTGTCGAGGCCCACCAGGCCCGCCGCGGCCTCGATGCCGTCGAGCACGGTGTCCATCCCCGCGTCGCCGATGACGTGGAAGCCGCTCTGCACGCCCGCGGCCGCGCAGGCCGCGACGTGGTCCCGCACTCCGGCGGCCGTGCGGTACGCGGTGCCCGAACACCCGGGGTCGTCGGCGTAGGGCTGGCGCAGCAGGGCCGTGCGCGAGCCGATCGAGCCGTCGATGTTGAGGTCACCGGCCAGCCCGGCGGCCCCGTGCAGGGCCGTGAGGGCGCGGGCCTGCTCCGGGTCGGTGACCGGCTCGGCCCAGTACCCGACGGTGCGCGTCAGGCCGGGGCGGGTCCCGAGGTCGAGCACGTCGGCGAAGTCGTCGGCGCTGGTGAGCAGGGGTCCCCCGCACTCGTGCACCACCGCGAGCCCGACGGCCGCGGCCTCGCGCAGGGCAGCCTCGATGTCGTCGCGGCGCTGCTGCCGGCTGCCGGCTGCGTCGAAGGCTGCCCGCGCGGCGTTCTTGGAGTCGCGGGTGACGAAGCCGGTCTCGGTCCAGCCGGGCATCCCTCTCGCCGCGGACATCATGGCGAGCGCACTGGAGACCACGGCCGAGTGGCCGTCGACCCGCGATGCGTAGACCACTCCCCCGTAGCTCGCCCGGTCGAGTTCGGCGGACGTCATCGGGCGCCCCTCGACCCACGCCTGTTCCTGCCACCCGAACGCGAAGATCGGGCGACCGCCGTTGCGACGGGCGGCATCCTCGATCCGCCGCAGGGCCTCGGCGACCGAGGTGGTCGTGCCGAGGTCGACACCGCGCAGCCCCATGCCGGTGTGGGACAGGTGGACGTGCGCGTCGACGAAGGCCGGGAGCACGAGCCCGCCGTCGAGGTCGATGACCACGTCGACGCCATCGCGGTGGCTCGCCGCGCCCTCCTCGTCGCCGATCCACGCGATCCGCCCGTCACCACCGACGACGAGCGCGGTGGCCCCGGGCTGGTCGGGGGTGTGGACGGTGCCGCCGCGGTAGAGCGTGGTGCTCACAGCGCGTGGGGCAGGCCGAGGACCTCGAGGGTGGCGCGTGCGATCTCGCGCTCCTCGTCGGTCGGGACCACCCAGACCTCGGCCCGGCTCTGCTCGCCGCTGACCCGTCGCTCGGGTGGCCCCCCGGCGTTCGCGGCGGCGTCCAAGGCGAGCCCGAGCACCTCCAGGCCGTCGACGACGGCGGCCCGCAGCGCGGCGCTGTGCTCGCCGATGCCGCCGGTGAACACGAGGGCGTCGAGGCGACCGAGCACGGCGGCATAGGCCCCCACGTACTTGCGCAACCGGTGCACGGTGACGTCGAACGCGAGCGTCGCCGCGGCATCCCCGGCGTCGCGGCGCTCGACGATCGTGCGAAAGTCCGAGACCCCGCCGAGCCCGAGCAGCCCGCTCTCGCGGTTCAGGGCGCGGTCGTAGTCAGATGCCGTGAGTCCCGCCACGCGCTCGAGGTAGCCCCCCAGCGCCGGGTCGACGTCGCCCGAACGGGTGCCCATGACCAGGCCCTCGACCGGGGACAGGCCCATCGAGGTGTCGACGCTGCGGCCGCCGTCGACGGCGCACGCACTGGCCCCGTTGCCCAGGTGCAGGACAACCATCCGCAGGTCCTCGACCTGACGGCCCATCAGGGCGGCGGTGCGCCGGGTCACCCAGGCGTACGAGCTGCCGTGGAAGCCGTAGCGGCGCACGTGGTGCCCCTCGCGCCACGCGTCGGGGACGGCGTAGGTGTGCGCGGCCGGTGGCAGGGTGCCGTGGAAGCCGGTGTCGAACACGGCGACGTGGGGCAGCCCGGGGAAGGCTTCCTGGGCTCGCACGATGCCCTCGACGTTGGCCGGGTTGTGCAGGGGGGCCAGCGGCGAGAGCACCCGCAGCGACTCCAGCACGACGTCGTCGACGACGACGGGCTGGGTGAAGCGTCGTCCCCCGTGGACCACCCGGTGGCCGATCGCGACGACGTGCTCGCCCACCCCGCCCCCGTGCTCGTGCAGCGCGGCGCGGGCCGCGGCGAAGGCGCTGGTGTGGGTGGGGCACGGCGCATACGACTCGTGACGGGAGATCTCTCCACCGAGGCCGATGCTGTCGTGCCGCATCCGGCTCGCCCCACCGATCTCGGAGACGAGCCCGATGGCCACCGTGCGACCGCTGGCGGCGTTGATCACCTGGTACTTCAGCGACGAGGAGCCGGCGTTGACGACGAAGACGTGCGGGTCGGTGCTCACGTGGTCTGCCCTTGGACGGCGGTGATGGCCACCGTGTTGACGATGTCGCGCACGAGCGCTCCTCGGGAGAGGTCGTTGACCGGGCGGTTCAGACCCTGCAGCACGGGGCCGATCGCGACCGCGTCGGCGCTGCGCTGGACCGCCTTGTAGGTGTTGTTCCCGGTGTTGAGGTCGGGGAAGACGAGCACGGTGGCGCGCCCCGCGACCGGGCTGCCCTTGAGCTTGGTGGCGGCCACGTGCGGGTCGACGGCGGCGTCGTACTGGATCGGGCCCTCGACGAGGAGGTCGGGCGCGAGCTCGCGCACGATGGCCGTGGCGGCCCGCACCTTCTCCACGTCGGCACCGGTCCCGGACTCTCCGGTGGAGTAGGACAGCATCGCGACGCGGGGCTCGATGCCGAACGCGGCCGCCGTGCGGGCCGACGAGATCGCGATGTCGGCGAGCTGCGCGGCATCCGGGTCGGGGTTGACGGCGCAGTCGCCGTAGACGAGCACGCGATCGGCCAGGCACATGAGGAAGACGCTGGAGACGACGGAGACGCCGGGGGCCGTGCGGACGACCTCGAGCGCCGGCCGGATCGTGTGCGCCGTGGTCGTGATGCACCCGGAGACCATCCCGTCGGCCCGGCCTGCGTGCACCATCATCGTGCCGAAGTACGACGGGTCGACGACCCGGTCGAAAGCCTGCTCGTGGGTGACGCCCTTGTGCGCGCGCAGCGCCGCGTAGGTGGCTGCGAACTCCTCACGCCACGGACTCGTCGCGGGGTCGACGACCTCCGCGGCGGAGATGTCGGCACCGAGCACCCGGGCCCGGTCGCGGATGACGCTCTCGTCCCCGAGCAACGTCAGGCGCGCGATGCCGCGAGCGAGCACCTGGTCGGCCGCGATGATGATGCGCTCCTCGGCGCCCTCGGGCAGGACGATGTGGGCCTGCGCCTCCCGGGCGCGCTCGACGAGGTCGTGCTCGAACATCAGCGGGGTGACCGCCCGCTCGCCGCCCTGGGCGTCGTCGCTCAGCAGGGCGTCGAGGGTGTCGATGCCCTCGGTGCGGTCGAGCAGGTCGGCCGCCGCCCCGACCTTGCGGGAAGAGGTCGCGGTGATGCGCCCCTCGACCCGCCCGAGCGCGGTCGCGGTGTCCATGGTGCCGAGCTGGCAGGAGACGATGGGCAGCCGCATGTCGAGCCCGGCGATGAGCCGGTCGATCTGTGGCGAGAGGGCGAAGCCCCCGTTGAGCACGAGGCCGGACAGCGTCGGCAGCGTGCGCGAGTGGTGGGCGAGCAGCACCCCGAGCACGACGTCGTCCCGGTCGCCGGGGACGATGACGGTCGAGCCCTCGATGAGCCGGTCGATGACGTGCGGCATCGACATCGCGGCGACGACCAGCCCCATGCTCTCGCGGTCGAGCAGGTCGGCGTCGCCGTGCACGAGGGTGCCGTCGCAGGCCGCCATGAGGTCGCGGACCGTCGGCGCCCGCAGCAGCGGGGTCTCGGTGAGGGCCCACAGCGGGAGGGCACCGAGGCGGGTGGTGAGGGCGTCGAGGGCGGCGGCACTGTCGTCGGAGCGAACCTGGTTGATGACCACCCCTCCGACGTGGGCGTGCACCGCGCGGGCCGCGGCGACCGCTGCCGCGGCGCTGGCCGCGAGTTCGGCGTGGTCGCGGTCGCGGGCGGGCGCGACGAGGACCAGGGGCGTGCCGAGGTCGGCGGCGATCCGCGCGTTGGTCGCGAACTCGGTCGGTGCGACGACGTCGGAGAAGTCCGACCCCACGACGAGCACGACGTCATGACCCTGGGCCATGGCGTGGAAGCGGTCGACCACGACCCCGAGGGCCCGGTCGTGATCGGCGTGCAGGTCGTCGTGGGTCACGCCCCACGCCAGTTCGGGTGCGAGGTCGCTGTGGGCCTCCTGGAGCAGCACCCGCAGCAACTCGTCCTGACCGCCGGCCTGGACGACCGGGCGGAAGACGCCCACCCGACCGTGCCGCCTCGTGAGCCGGTTCACGAGCCCGACCGCGACCGCCGACTTGCCCGAGCGGGCCTCGGTGCCGGCGAGGTAGAGCCCCTTCACAGGACCGGGGCGACGTGGGTCGAGATCGTGCAGCGGAGAGGGTGCATGCGCCAAGCCAACTAGGCAGAGCCCTGTTTGGGCAAGCCCTACCCGGCCGGGCAGAGCGCGTCGACCTTCGTGCTCACGTCGGAGAAGGCGGCATCGAGCTCGGACTGGGCCGCCGTGATCTTCGGGCCGATCTCCTCCTGCCCGTCGGCCACGGCCAGGGTGAGCGATTCGCTGAGGGGCGTCGGCCTTCTCGTTCAGCTCACCGACGGCGGCCGCGACCGGGCCGTCGGAGAGGGCGGACAGGCGGCTGATGTTGGCCTTGACGGTGGCCGCCTTGACCCCGAGGTCGGCGGCCTCGCCGCTCACGCTCGCCTTGACGCTCGCCGTGACCCTGGCTGCAGCGCTCGCCGCCGGCGCAGTGGTCTCGGTCTCGGAGGAGCAGCCGGCGATGAGCAGGGCGAGCACTACTCGCTCAGGCGTCCCTCGAACAGCGTTCGGACCGCGGCACTGCCCCGAACGAGGTCGAGGGCGAGGTCGGCGTGCCCGGGGACGTAACCGTTGCCCACGAGCATGCGGACGTCGGCGGCCAGGCCCTCGGCACCCAGCGCCGCCGCAGAGAAGCTCGTCGCCATGGAGAAGAAGATGATCGTGCCGCCCTGGGCGGTCGCGAGGATCGCCGGCTGCTCGCACCCCGGCACGTCGACGCAGACCACCGTGACGTCGGCGGGGCCACCGGCGGTGGCCACGGCATCCGCGAGGCCGAGCGGTGAGCGCGCGTCGGCGATGACGACCCGGTCGGCCAGGCCGCTCGTGGTCAGCTGGTCGGCCTCCCGCTCGAACGGCACGACGCCGATGAGGTGCCCGGCCCCCGCGGATCGCGCGGCGGCCAGGGACAGCGACCCCGACTTGCCGGCTCCACCGAGGACGACGACGGTGGGGCTCACCCCGCGCTCGACGTACTCCCCCACGACCCTGCTGACCAGGGCCGGGGCACCGCACACGTCCATGACCATGAGGGCGAGCTCGGGTGAGAGGTCCTCGGGCAGGCGGGCGGCGATCGAGCGTCCGAAGAGCACGGCGGTCCCGGCCGCCGGCACGCGCTCACTGCGACCGTCCCAGCGCTCGAGGCCGTCGGTGAGCTGAAGGGGCGTCAGGGAGAGGGAGACGAGCGTGGCGACCCGGTCGCCCACGGCGAGCCCGAGTGGCGACTGCGGCCCGACCTCGGCGACGGTGCCGATGAGCATGCCGCCGGACCCCGTCACCGGGTTCTGCATCTTGCCGCGGGTGGCGACGATGTCGAGCACCTCCGCGCGCACCGCATCCCCGTCGCCCGCGTGCTTCTCGCTCAGCTGGCGAAAGGATGCCGCGTCGAGGTTGAGCGTCTCGACGTCGATGCGGACCTCGTCGGGCCAGAGGTCGCCACCGGCGTCCAGGACGCGGGCCGCCTGCGGAAGAGCAGCACCGGCGGGGTCGACGACACGGTGCATGCCCACGGGGGACGAAGAGGTGGTGCGCACAAGAATCTCCTCATTGGCCGATACGCAGCCGCAGCATTTGCGGTCAAACGTGACTTTGACGGCATCCATTGCGTATCCTGCCACGCATGACGCAGATCATCGACCAGCCCTACGCCTACCGACGTCGCGAACTGGTCGAACCCGACTGGACCCGCCTGCCGGGGTGGCACGACGTCACGCCCGAGCAGTGGGCCGACGCGCAGTGGCAGCGGGCCCACTGCATCAAGAACGTCGCGCAGCTGCGCGCCCTCATGGGCGACCTGCTCGACGAGCGGTTCTACGCCGACCTCGAGCGCGACCAGGCCGAGCGCGCCACGATGTCGATGCTCGTGCCACCGCAGATGATGAACACGATGGTGCCCGCGACCGATGGCGTCATGCCCGGCGCCGGGGCCGCCTTCACCGAGGCGTTCTACGCGGACCCCATCCGCCTGTACATGCTCCCGGTGTTCAGTGACCGGCGCACCGACTGGCCGAGCCACCCGTTCTCCACGCGCGACAGCCTGCACGAGCACGACATGTGGGCCGTCGAGGGGCTGACCCACCGGTACCCGACCAAGGTGCTGGCCGAGATGCTGCCGACCTGCCCCCAGTACTGCGGCCACTGCACCCGCATGGACCTCGTCGGCAACTCGACCCCGCAGTTCACCAAGCTCAAGCTCGCGGGCAAGCCGGTCGACCGGTACGCCGCGATGCTCGACTACCTCCAGCGCACCCCGGGCGTGCGCGACGTCGTGGTCTCCGGTGGCGACGTCGCCAACATGCCGTGGAAGAACCTCGAGGGGTTCCTCGACAAGCTGCTCGAGGTCGAGACCATCCGCGACATCCGCCTCGCGACCAAGGCCCTCATGGGGCTGCCGCAGCACTGGCTGCAGCCCGACGTCGTCGAGGGCGTCGCCCGGATCAGCGCCAAGGCGCGCTCGCGTGGCGTGTCGGTCGCGATCCACACCCACGTCAACAACGCCCAGTCCGTGACGCCGCTCGTGGCACAGGCGGCCCAGGCGATGCTCGACGCCGGCGTGCGAGACGTACGCAACCAGGGCGTGCTCATGCGCGGGGTGAACGACACCGCGAAGGACCTGCTCGACCTGTGCTTCGCCCTCCAGGACGAGGCGATGATCACCCCGTACTACTTCTACATGTGCGACATGATCCCTTTCGCCGAGCACTGGCGCCTGTCGCTTCGTGAGGCCCAGGACCTCCAGCACGGGATCATGGGCTACCTGCCCGGGTTCGCGACACCGCGCATCGTGTGCGACGTGCCCTTCGTCGGCAAGCGCTGGGTGCACCAGGTCGAGAGCTACGAGACCGAGCGCGGGATGTCGTTCTGGCGCAAGAACTACCGCACCTCCATCGAGGCCGGCGACGAGCAGGCGCTGTCGCGCGCGTACGTGTACTACGACCCGATCTACACCCTGCCGCAGGCCGGGCAGGACTGGTGGCGCTCGACCACCGACCTCGAGGCGACCCACGAGGCCGCCCTCGTCGGCGCGAGCGCCAGCCGCGCGGCATCCGCCGCCGACCTGCTGTAGGGCAGCCGCTCCCCCGGCCCGGGGGTGGTCCTACGCTGGGAGGTATGCCGCGTCGAGAGCCTTCCGGGACACCCGCCACGGTGACCCTCACCGCGGCGGGTGTCCCGTTCTCCCAGCACGCCTACGAGCACGACCCGGCGGCCCGGTCGTACGGCCAGGAGGCAGTCGATGCGCTCGGCCTGCCTGCCGAGCAGATGTTCAAGACCTTGCTCGTCGACACCGGGGCCGGTTTGGCGGTCGCGGTGGTGCCCGTCGCGGGGTCGCTGGACCTCAAGGCGATGGCGACGGCCCTCGGGGTCAAGCGGGTGGGCATGGCGGATCCGGCTGCGGCACAGCGCTCCTCGGGGTACGTGCTCGGTGGCATCTCCCCCGTGGGGCAGAAGCGACCCCTGCCGACGGTCATCGACGGGAGTGCCGAGCTGTTCGACGTCGTCTACGTCTCGGGTGGGCGGCGCGGGTTCGACATCGGCCTCGCCCCGGCGGACCTGGTGCGGGTCACGGGTGCCGTGCTCGCCGACATCGCCCGCTGAACGCAGCCCCGATCCCTGTGACGTGACGCTCCGACCCTGCCGCGGACGCAGCAGTTCGGGTCGCACGCACCAATTGCTGCGTACGCCCCGAAGTGCTGCGTCGGCGCCCCGTCAGGATGCCGGTGTGGAGCCCTTCGGGCGGGCGCGCACGTGCATGCGCTCGCCCGAAGGCCCGATGATCGACAGCAGTTCCACCGGCTGGTTGTCCGCACAGCCGAACCAGTGCGGTGTTCGGGTGTCGAACTCGGCGACCTCCCCCGGCCCCATGACGATGTCGTGCTCGCCGAGCACCAGGCGCAACCTGCCGGAGAGCACGTAGACCCAGTCGTAGCCCTCGTGGGTGCGCGGGTCGGGCACGCTGCGGGCGTCGGGGTAGAGCACGTGCTTGAACGCGCGCTGGCCGCCCTGCCGCGCGGTCAGCGGGATGATCGTCGCGCCCCAGGCCTCGATCGGCTTGGCGTGCACCCGGGGGTCGCCCGTCGCGGGTGCGTCGACCAGCTCGTCGAGCGTGACCCGGTAGGTGCGGGCCAGGGGCACGAGCAGCTCGAGCGTCGCGCGGCGACTGCCCGACTCCAGGCGGGAGAGGGTGCTCACGGAGATGCCCGTTTCCGCGGCGACATCGGCGAGGGTCAGGTCGCGCCGGGTGCGGAGGTCGCGCAGTCGGCGGCCGACGACGTGCGGATCGAGGTTTGCCATAGCAGCAAGGTACCTTGCTCTCTTCGCGACCGATGCGACACGGTGGGTCCATGAGCGAGCACTCCCCGGCATCCGGCATCCCCACGACGTCCACCCCGAGCGACCCGGCCAACCCGGCCCTCGTGACCAACCCGGACGCCACGCCATTCGAGGTGGACGTCGACGTCGTGGTCGTCGGTGGAGGGGCGGCCGGCCTGTCGGCTGCGACCGTCCTCGCGCGGTCACGCCGTTCGGTGGTGGTCGTCGACGCCGGGCACCCCCGCAACGCCCCGGCTGACGTCGTGCACGCCTTCCTCGGGCACGACGGGCTGCCGCCGGGCGAGCTGTTGGCTCGCGGCCGAGCCGAACTGGCCTCCTACGGGGGTCTGGTCGTCGACGGGACTGTCGTGGATGCCGTGGTGACGCCGGGCGCCGATCGGGTGAGTGTCACCGCTGCGGACGGCACCAGGTGGACGGCACGCCACCTCGTCCTGACTACGGGGGTCGTGGACGCGCTGCCCGACGTCCCTGGTCTGGCCGCGAACTGGGGCACCGGTGTGATCCACTGCCCCTACTGCCACGGCTGGGAGGTGCGCGACCGGCACGTCGTCGTGCTCGCGACGTCCCCCGCTGCGATGCACCAGGCCGGCCTGTTCCACCAGCTGACCGACGCCCTGACCGTGGTGCTGCACGACGCGCAGGCGCTGTCGTCCGACGACGTGGCCCGACTGCGCGCGCTGGGCATCGACGTCGTCGAGGGCCCGGCCAGCAGGGTGCTCGGTGAGCCCGGTGCCCTCACGGGCATCGAGGTGCCCGGTGCCACCGTCACGGCGGATGCCGTCGTCGTCGCGTCGTTCGTCGAGCCGAAGTCCCCCCTGATCACCGCCCTGGGGCTGGAGCTCACCGACCTCGAGATGATGGGCCGAGTCATGGCCCGATCCGTGGCTGCGGACCCCGTGGGCCGCACTGCCGTGCCGCGGGTCTGGGCCGCGGGGAACCTCACCGACCCGATGTCGCAGGTCGTCATGGCGGCCGCGGCGGGTGTGCGCACCGGGGCCATGGTCAACGCCGAGATGGTGATGGAGGACCAGCAGCGCCGCCTCGACGCCTTGGCCTGACCTGAGCCGGGTGTCGGTGAGAGGCCCTACTCCCAAGGGGTCGACAGCACCACCGTCGTGCGCGTCGACACGTTGGCCACCCCGCGCACGCTCGCGATGAGTTCCTCGAGCTCGGCCGGGGTGTTGACCCGCACCTTGAGGATGTAGTTCTCGTCGCCGGCCACCGAGTGGCACTCCTCGATCTGTGGCAGCTCGCGCAGCCGCTCGGGGATGTCGTCCGGGGCGGCCGGGTCCAGGGGGGTGATCGACATGAAGGCGGTGATCTGACGACCGAGCGCCTGGTGGTCGACCTTCGCCGTGTACCCCTTGATCACCCCACGCTGCTCGAGCCTGCGCACCCGCTGGTGCACGGCCGAGGTGGACATGCCCAAGGACTTCCCCAGATCGGTGTAGCTGATCCGCCCGTCCTGGGCCAGGAGCTCGATGATCCGCCGGTCTAGGTCTTCCACGCGCACAGGGTAACCGTTCTCTACGCTGCACCCATGTCTTCTGACGCCGGTGGGCCCGGCAAGCTCCTCCTGCTGGACAGCGCCTCGCTGTACTTCCGCGCGTTCTTCGGGGTGCCCGACCAGCGACGCACGCCCGACGAGCCGCCGACGAACGCTCTGCGCGGCTTCATCGACATGATCGCCACCCTCGTGACGGCCCACCGCCCGACGCACCTCGTCGCCTGCTGGGACGACGACTGGCGACCGCAGTGGCGCGTCGACCTCATCCCGACGTACAAGACGCACCGGCTCGTCGAGGGCTCGGCCGTCGCGGAGGAGTCGCCCGACGACCTCACACCGCAGGTACCGCTGATCCGCGATGCGCTGAGCGCTCTCGGGATCGCCCGCCTCGGTTCGCCCGGGTTCGAGGCCGACGACGTCATCGGCACGCTGACCCACCGTCACCGGGGAGTCATGCCAGTCGACGTCGTGACCGGTGACCGCGACCTGCTCCAGCTCGTCGACGATGCACACGGCATCCGGGTCCTGTACACCGGCAAGGGTGGGGTGCGTGAGCCGGACATCGCGACCCAGGCCTACCTTCAGGAGCGCTACGCGGTGCCGACCGGTGAGGCCTACCTCGAGATGTCGGTGCTGCGCGGTGACACCAGCGACGGGTTGCCGGGGGTCAAGGGCATCGGCGACAAGACCGCGGCCCAGCTCATCGCGCAGTACGGCTCCCTGGCGGCCCTGCGGGAGGCGATCGGGAGCGGTGACCCCGCCATCAAGGGGGCCCGCCGACTCAACCTCGAAGCGGCATCCGACTACCTCGACGTCGCCCCGACAGTGGTGCGGGTGGCCAAGGATGCCGCCCTCCCGGACGTCGACCTCACCCTCCCCCACGCGCCGGCGGACCCCGCCGCGCTCCAGGCACTCGCCGACACGTACGGAGTCGGCAACCCGGTCGACCGCCTCCTGACTGCGCTCGCCCTCCCCCGCTGACCCCTGACACCGCGATGTGAACCTAGGGCGGGCAAGGCTCAGTCATCCTCAGACCGGCAGTGCTCCGCTGGTGGGGGCGTCATCGCTGGCGCTGTCTGGTCCCCACCACGGCTCGACGTCGAGGTCGTCGGGCCATGGGTCGTCGGGGTATGACTCGTGGAGTTCGTAGCGGGCCCAGCGTTGTTCGTCGGGGTCGTCGTCGTGGATCGCGGCGATGAGTGTTCGGAGCCGCTCGGGGGTCAGTGGTGGCGGGTCGTTGATGGCCCGTTCAGCGCGTCTGTGCTCGAGGTGTCGGTCGTAGCTGCCGTGGGTGAGGTCCCAGATGACGTACCGGCCGTGCTCGTCGGGGGTGGGGTTCACCTGCGCGATGAACCGGCGCTGGTGGACCACCGTGTGGTGGCGTTGGCACAGCAGGGCAGCGTTGTCGATGTCGCTGAGCCCACCATCAGCCCAGTGCACGACGTGGTGCGCTTTGGCCCAGGCTACGGGGGCGGTGCACCCGGGGTAGGTGCACCCGCGGTCGCGGCGCAGCAACCGGCGTCGTTGCGCCCGGGTGAACAGGCGAACCACCCGGCCCAGGTCGAGGTCTTCCCCCGCGCTGCCCAGCACGTGGGGGATCAGGTCGGCGTCGCAGGACAGGCGCCGCAGCACCTGCGGCGACAGGATGGTCCCGGTCGCGGTGGACCCCACGACCTCGCCACACCCGGTGCGTGCCTGCAGGTCCGCAAGCGACATGATGACGTGGACCGCGTGCGCGGACCCGGCGGCACCGTCCGCGCCGCCGTGCTGGTCACCATCGAGGGCGCTGGAGCGCTGACACACCTGCGTCAGTGCCTCGACCCGCCGCTGCCCGAGCGGGCGCAGGTCACGTTCCCCGGTCACGTCGTTGGGGGCGGGGGCGCTGAGCGGGCCGATCGCCGCCTCCAACGCTGCCGCCTGCTCCGGCGTCATCCACAGCTGGTACTCGGTGAGGTCTCCGGACTCCACGAACGGTGCGGACAGCCGCGCCGCCGACGCCAACCGTTCCTGCAGGTCATCGAACACCCCCGGCGCGCCGTACTGCGCGAGCAGCCTGGGCCGCAGCCGGCGCAGCATCCCAGAACCCCACGCCGCACCCAGCTCGAGCATGGAGCGCACCACCGTCGGCTTGACCTCATCGAGCAGGAACGGGCCCAGTCGGGTCATCTCCCGCACCGCCGCACACCCCAAACCCGGCGACACCACCGCGCTCACCACGGCATCCGCGACGATCCCCTCGGGTGAGTCCGCATCCAGCCCACCGGCGTCGCCACCCCACCGCGCGTGCGCCGGGGCCAGCAGCCCCGCGATCGTCGCGACATCCGCCGCGCCGCCCTGCCGCAACGACGGCGCGTGATCACGCACCCACGCCGTCGCGTTCACCCCGGCCGCCTCGACCTCACCACGACCCAACGCCTCCGCGGTGATCGCGACCCGCGCCGCAACCCCCTGGGCCACCACGGCATCGACCACACCCAGCACCTCAGCCAGCTCGGGCCCCGAGCACTGGTACAGCACCTGCGTGATCCCCGTCAGTGCCTCACGGGCAGCCTCGACCCGGGAGCGACGCTCCACCAGGCTCAACGGCTGCATGTCCATGACTCATCATACTCGAACACCAGTTCGTTTCGCAACCGAACCGGGCGAGGTCCCGTGGCCGAGGGCGCCCTGGCCGCGAACCCCCACGGGCGCACCGGGCCTTCTGGGTGACGGAACGCCCTATTGCGGGCTGGCATGTCCATCCCCCATCCTCAGCGCCGCTCCTCGTCCCCGGAACGTGACAGGCCCAGCATGACAGCGACCACCGACAGCGACCCGGGGCCCGCGTCGGCCCCGGCGTCACGGGTTTACGCGACGGATGGCCACCAGCGAGGTGACTGCAGTGCAATAGGTCGGGGTCGGTCAGTCGAGGCGGTCGGCCGCGACGACGCCACGCAGGACCCCGTCGATCGCGGACCGGGCGGTGCGCCGCACCACGGCGTCGGTGCTGGCCTTGGCCACCTGGTCGAGCAGGTCCACGAGCTGCTTGCAGCGTCGCACGAAGTCACCGGCGGCCATCTCCTGCCCGCGCAGGACGGCGTCGAGTCGGTCACCGGAGGCCCAGCGGTGCACCATCCAGGCCATCCCGCCGTCGGGCATCGAGGTGGTCGGCAGGTCGTGCTCGGTCTCGAGGTCCTCGATCTGCGACCAGAGCCGCTCCATCGCGGTGAGGGCCGCAGCGACATCGTCATTGGGCATCCTCGGCGAGACCTCGGCCTCCTGGTGCCGCGGTTCGTGCACGAGCGCCGAGACCGCGGCCGCGAGCGAGGGCGCGTCGAGCAGCTTCCACACATCGTGCCGCAGGCACTCCGCAGCCAACAGGTCCTTCTCGGTGTAGAGCCGGCGCAGTCGCTCTCCCCGCTCGGTGACCGCGGTGCCGTTCCCGTCGAGGTAGCCCAGGGCCTCGAGCGCGTCGCAGATGCGATCGAAGGTGCGGGCCACGGTGTTCGTGCGGCCCTCGACCTTGCGCTGAAGGCCCACGGTCTCGCGCTTCAGACGCCACCAGCGCTCTGCCCACCGGGCGTGGGCCTCCCGGTCCGGGCACTGGTGGCAGGGGTGCGCGCGCAGCTGCTCACGCAGCATCCGCACGTGCTCGGGCTCGTTGTCGCCACCAGCGCCACCAGCGCCACCACGACGCGAACGACGCGACGGTGCGTCGTCGAGCCCGTGCGGCGCAGCGACCCGCAGCGACGTCGCGAGGTCACGGCGGGACTTCGGTGACTTGGGGTTGAAGTGGGCGGGCACGCTCACCCTGGCCATCGGCTCGACCGGCTCGGGGACGTCGACGGTGGTCAGCCGGCGGAACTGCTTGTCCTCGGTCACCACGCTCGGCCCGGTGGGCGCGCCCCGCCCGGTGCGGGCCGGTTGAACGACGACGGCCCACCCGGCTCGACGCCCGGCGGGGATGCGGATGACGTCGCCGATCTTCAGGGCCTCCAGCGACAGTGCGGCCTCGGCTCGGCGGGACGCCGAGCGCGCCCGCACCCCGTCCTTCTCCGCGTCGGCGAGGCTGCGGCGCAGGGCGGCGTACTCACGGAAGTCGCCGAGGTGGCAGTGCATCGCCTCGTCGTAGTCGTGCAGCCCCTCCTCGTTGCGGCGCAGCTTCGTGGCGATGCCGACCACTGCCCGGTCGGCCTGGAACTGGGCGAACGACGTCTCGAGGATCTCGCGGGCCACCTCACGACCCACCTGGGACACGAGGTTGACGGCCATGTTGTAGGTGGGGCGAAAGCTCGAGCGCAGCGGGTAGGTTCGGGCCGAGGCCAGACCACCGACCGCCAGCGGGTCGACTCCCCGGGCCCACTGCACCACCGCGTGGCCCTCGATGTCGATGCCACGACGCCCGGCACGCCCGGTGAGCTGGGTGTACTCGGCGGGGGTGATGTCGACGTGGGCCTCGCCGTTGTACTTGACGAGCTTCTCCAGCACCACGGTGCGGGCCGGCATGTTGATGCCCAGGGCAAGGGTCTCGGTGGCGAACACCGCACGGATGCGCCCCGCCGTGAACAGCTCCTCGACGATCTCGCGGAACAGCGGCAGCATGCCGGCGTGGTGCGCGGCGAACCCCCGCGACAGGCCCTCGACGAAGTCGAAGTAGCCGAGCACCATGAGGTCCTCACTGGCCAGGGAGTCCACCCGCTCCTCGACGAGACGCCGGATTCGCAGCCCCTCGCGTTCGGGCACCAGCCGGGTCCCGGCGGCGAGCAGCTGGCCGACGGCGGCCTCGCACCCGACCCGGCTGAAGATGAAGGTGATGGCCGGCAGCAGCCCGTCACGGTCGAGCTCCTCGATGACCTCGGCCCGGCTCGCGCCACCACCGGGCCGAGCGCCGCGGGCGAAACCTCGACCCCCCGCGCCTCCACCCGGGCCACGGCCGCCCCCACGCGGACCACCACGGGGCCCGCCACGTCCTCCCCCGCCGCGTCGGGGCTCGTCCTGCCACCGTCCGCGTTCCTCGGCGCTGCGGATGGCGGTCAGCAGGTCGGGATTGACCCGGTTTCCGGCGAACAGGTCGAACATCGTCGTGCCGACGAGGACGTGCTGGTACAGCGGCACCGGGCGGTGCTCGGACACGACGACCTCGTGGTTGCCCCGCACCTCCGCCAGCCAGTCACCGAACTCCTCGGCATTGCTCACGGTTGCCGACAGCGACACCACCTGCACGTGCTCGGGCAGGTGGATGATCACCTCCTCCCACACGGCCCCGCGGAACCGGTCGGCGAGGTAGTGCACCTCGTCCATGACGACGAAGCCGAGCCCCTCGAGGGTGCGCGACCCGGCATACATCATGTTGCGCAGCACCTCGGTGGTCATGACGACGATCGGAGCCTCGCCGTTGACCGACGAATCTCCCGTCAGCAGACCGACGTTCGCGGCCCCGTGCACCCGCACGAGGTCGTGGAACTTCTGGTTCGACAGGGCCTTGATGGGGGTGGTGTAGAACGCCTTGCGACCGGTCGCGAGGGCCAGGTGCACGGCGAACTCGCCGACCATGGTCTTGCCGGCCCCCGTGGGCGCCGCGACGAGCACGCCCTTGCCGAGCTCGACCGCCTCGCAGGCCCGCAGCTGGAAGTCGTCGAGGGGAAAGTCGAGGGATGCCGTGAAGCGCGCGAGTTCGCTGCGTTCCCGGCGATTGCGGGCCGCTGCCGCGGCGTACCTCTCGGCGGGGCTGGACATGCGCTCAGGCTACGTCAGCGATCAGGCGAGGACGGTGAGCGCGCCGGGCACGACCTCCATGCTCATCGGCAGCGGGGCGAACCGCTCGCCGTCGGCGTAGGAGACGATGCCCTTGGCCTCGAGGGTCACCGTGCGCGCCCTGCGGATCTGCACGGCGGGATGGCTCACGTGGGTGCCCTTGAACACCCTCGGGAAGACGCGCAGGAACTCGAGCGTGGAGATCTTGCGCAGGATGAGCACGTCGAGCAGCCCGTCGTCGAAGGACGCGTCCGGGGTGACCCGCATGCCACCGCCGTACGCGGGCCCGTTGCCGACGGCGACGAGCATCGCCTCGGTGTCGATGCGCTCACCGTCCAGCACGAGGGTGTACGGGATGGCCCGGAACACCGGCAGCTCGCGCAGGATCGCGAGGTTGTAGCGCATCGGGCCCTTGGGCCAGGTCAGCTCGTTGGCGCGCTCGTTGACCACGGCGTCGAAGCCGGCGGCGAGCACCCCGAGGAAGCACCTCTGCTCACCGGCGGCCGTGGTGTACCGCGCGACGTCGACCCGGCGGGTGCTGCCGGACAGGATGCGCTGCACCGAGGCGGCCGCGTCGCGCACCGGCAACCCCAGCTCGCGGGCGATGTCGTTGCCGGTGCCGGCCGCGATGACCCCGAGGGCCACCGGCGTGCCCGCACACAGGTTCGCACCCAGGTGCACCATGCCGTCCCCGCCGCCCACGACGAGCCGGTCGATGGCGCCGGACCCGATGGCGGCCCTGCCCTGCTCCACGGCGCTGCGGGCATCGGACGCACTGAGGTCGAGGACCTCCACCCCGGCGTCCCGCAGCAGCGACAGGGCCTGCTGACCGACCTGCGCCCCCGTGTTCTTGCCCGAGGTCGGGTTGATCATCAGACCCATGCGTGCCATGTATCGAACGGTAGTGGCAGCAATCCTCGTGGTGGGACGATCCAAGGGTGAACACGACATTCACCCTCCTGGCCGAACACCCCCTCCTCCTGCTCGCGGTGTTGCTCGCGTTCGGCGCGGCACTGGGGCACGTGCGCGTCAAGGGGGTGCACCTCGGGCCGGCTGCCGTGCTGTTCGCGGCGCTGGGGGTCTCCGCCTGGGCGGCCTCGGTGGACGTCGACCTGGAGATCCCCGAGGTCATCGGCACGTTCGGCCTCGTGCTCTTCACGTACACCGTGGGTGTCGTCTCGGGCACCCACTTCTTCTCGTCGCTGCGCCGGGGCTGGCCGACGATGCTCGTCGTCGCAGGTGCGCTCTCGCTCGTCGGCGCCATCGCCGTGGTCGTCGGTCGCATCCTCGGCATCGGGGGCGGCACGATCGCCGGTGCGTACGCCGGTGCCCTCACCAACACCCCCGCGCTCGCCGCGGCATCCGCCCGCGCTGCCGACCCGGCAGCCCCGACGGTCGGGTACTCCATCACCTACCTCGGCGGCGTCATCCTGATGCTCGCCGTTGCCGCCTGGTCGCTGCGTCGCCCCGGCGGCGAGTCGCGGCGCGAGGAGATCGGCCACGAGACGATCCGCGTCGAGGCGACCGACCCCATCACCGTCGACGCCCTGTCAGCAGCCCACGGCCGGGCGATCACCGTGTCGCGGCTCAAGCACGCGCACGCCGCGAACCCGACCATGGTGCCCGCCGACACCGAGGTGATCGGACACAACGACCTCGTCACCGTCGTCGGCCCACGTGACGTGCTGGATGCCGTGGCTCGCCAGCTCGGTCACGTCTCGTCCCACGACATCGTCGCCGACCGGGCGGACCTGGACTATCGGCGCATCACGCTGTCGACCAAGTCCCTCGTCGGGCACACCATCGGCGAGCTCGACCTCGACGCGCGGTTCGGCGCAGCGGTGACGCGTGTGCGGCGCGGCGACCTCGACCTCGTCGCCCACGACACCTTCGTGCTCGCCATGGGCGACCGGGTGCGGGTCATCGCCCCCCGGGACCAGATGGCCGCCGTCAGCGCCTACCTCGGCGACAGCGACCGGGGCATGTCCGACATCAACGTCGGGGGGCTGGCCCTCGGGCTCGCGACCGGCATGGCGCTCGGGCTCGTGCACGTGCCCACTCCCGGCGGCGGCTTCACGGTCGGCGCTGCTGCCGGCACCCTGCTCGTCGGCCTCGTCTTCGGCCGGCTGGGTCGGGTCGGGCCGGTCATCACCTCCATGTCCCACGGCGCGGCGCAGTCGCTCTCGGCCCTCGGGATGGTCACGTTCCTCGCGTATGCCGGGGTGCGCGCCGGTCGGACCATCACCGAGGCGTTGGCGTCGGACTCGGGCTGGAAGGTGGCCGTGCTGGGACTGGTGCTCACGGCATCCGCCGCCGCACTCCTCGTACTCGGCGTCCATGTGCTGCGCAAGCTGACCTGGCTGGAGACCGCCGGGGCGCTAGCCGGCTCGCAGACCCAGCCGGCGATCCTCGCCTACGTCAACGACAAGACCGGCTACGACACCCGCGTCGGCGTGGCCTACGCGCTCGTCTACCCCGTGGCGATGATCGCGAAGATCATCGTGGCCCAGGTGCTCGCCGGCCTCGGCTGACCCGAACCGGTTTACAGGGGGGAGGCCTCGTTGTCGTCGACGTCGAGCCAGTCGGGGCGCGCCTTCTCCTTGCGCTTGTCGAGCAGGCGGGCGACGAACCAGGCCGCGAAGTACAACACCGTGAGCGGCGCCGCGAAGACGAACATCGTGAACGGGTCGGCAGTGGGAGTGGCGACGGCCGCGAACACGAAGATGAACACCACCGCGATGCGCCAGCCCGCGAGCAGGCGCTGCGCAGGCAGCACCCCGATGACGTTGAGGCCGACCAGCACGACCGGGAAGAGGAAGCCGACGCCGAACACGAGGATGAAGCGGGTGACGAACGAGAAGTACATCGACACCTGCTGGATGTTCGACGTTCCATCCGGGCTGAAGCCGTAGAGGATCGCCAGCGACTGCGGCAGGATCGCGTAGCCGAGCCAGCAGCCCAGCAGGAACAACGGGATGGTCGCCGCGAGGAAGGCCAAGGAGATGCGCTTCTCCTTGCCGGTCAGGCCGGGCACGATGAAGGCCCAGGCCTGCCACAGGATGATCGGGCTCGCCGCGATGACCCCGACGAAGATCGACAGGCTGATGAGGTTGGACAGAGCCGCTGTCGCCTCGGCGAAGTTCAGGCTCGCGGTGACCCCGGGATTGGATTCGGCGTACGCCCTGAAGGGTGCCTGAAGGAAGGCGAACACCTCGTCGTAGAAGTAGCCGGCGACGATCGAGGCGACGAACACCGAGGCGGCGCAGATGAACAGCCGACGCCGGAACTCGCGGAAGTGCTCGCCCAGCGTCATGCGGCCCTCGGGGTCGCGAGGGCGCCGACGAAGACGAGCCATGGGTGGTGAGGTGACGGGTGGTGAGGTCAGGCCACGGGGCCGGACTGGTTGTCCGTGCGCGGTGCGTTCTCCCGCACGGCGTTGCCCTCGGTGGTCGGGATCGCGCGGTCGACGCTGGACGCCGGCTCGATGGGCTCACCCTTGACGGTGGTGCTCGAGGCGTCCGACTTGGCGGCCTCGGACTCCTTCTTCATCTCGTCGACCTCGGACTTGAACACGCGAGCCGAGCGGCCGAGGCTGCGCGCGGCATCCGGGAGCTTCTTCCATCCGAAGATGAGGATGATGAGCACCGCGACGATGATGATCTCGGTGGGTCCGATCCTGCCCATGGGGTCCAACTCCTGTGCTGATGGTGGGACGCCTGGTGGCGCAGTGGCGTCTGGTCGGTCAGTCTACGCGTGCCCAGGGCGGCAGGCGCTCCGCCCGGCGTGCACGGCGGGCCGCCCGTGTCGCGGCCTTGCCCGCCCGATACTCCTCGCGCATCCTGAGAGGAGACTGTGTGACGGCCGGGGGCGCTGGCTCCAGGTCGCGAAGTTCGTCGGCTCGCGCCTCGAGCTCGGCGACCAGGGCACTCGCGCGAGCAGCCTCGCGGCTCACACCCTTGACGCTCCCCCACACCCGCCAGGCACGCTGCCCGATCAGGGCAGCCGAGGCGGCGAGCAGCACCGTCCACACCAGGAACCAACCCCACCACGGCAGCATCGCTCAGCCCTCCCCGTACGCCGTGAGGGCGGCAGCGGCCCCGGCCGCCACCTCGGCGACCACCTGCGGCGGGTCGAGCACGACACCACGTCCGCCCAGACGCCAGACCAGACGCCGCAGCCAGGCGGTGTCCGCGGTGCGCAGCCGCACCATGAGGCCGCCGCCGTCAGCGGCCGAGATCTCCTCGCTGGACTCGACCGGGTAGTAGTCGGCCACCCAGGTCGCCCCCGGCAACAGGTGGACCGTGACCAGGAGGTCGTCCGCTGCCGGACGGAAGGTGCCTTCCGAGAGGTCACGTTCACGGGCGTGGGCGGGCGGGGTTCCGTCGACGTCGAGGACCGTGAGCTCCTCGATGCGGTCCAGCCGGAACATCCGGGTGTCCCCCGCCCGATGGCACCAGCCCTCGAGGTACCACCGGCCGTCCATGCCCACCACGCGCATGGGGTCGACGTCGCGCTCGGTGGCCTCGTCGCGGGCAGGCACGAGGTAGCGCAGGTGCACGCGGCGCCGGTCGGTGACGGCCCGGCGCACTCGGGCCAGCACCTCCGACGAACCGCCGTCGGCCACCTCGGCCCGCACTCGCGCGGCGGGAGCGGCAGCCGACCCCGCGGCATCCTCGAGCTTGGCCAGGGCCCGCTCGACGGCATCACGATCGCCCAGGCCGGGAACCTCGCGCAGCGCCCGCAGGCCCACGATCAGGGTCACCGCCTCGTCGACCCCCAGCCGCAGGGGCCGGGCGATGGTGTCGGCGTTGCCGATGAAGACCCGGCCCTCCTCCCAGTCGGCCTCGATCAGCTCGTCGGGCATCTGCCCGTAACCGCACAGGAAGAGCAGGTTGAGGTCGGCTTCGAGCTGGTCGACGCTGACCCCGAGGTCGTCGGCCGCCTGGCGCAGGTCGATGCCCTGGCGGTTGACCAGCCACGGCACCATCGTCAGCAGGCGCGCCAGCCGGGCGGTGGCGCTCTCCGTCGCGAAACCAGCCATCAGCCCATCCCCCCGTGGGCAGCCAGCGCCCCGCGCAGTCGCTCGACGACGGCGTCGACCAGCTCGGGCGGCTGCTCCACGACGACGTCGGGGCCGTAGCCGGCGAGTTCCTCGGCGAAGGCGTCGAGGTCGCCGTGGTCGAGGTCGACGAGGTCCCACGTGTCGTCGACGGACCCGACGGTGCGGGCCCGACGACGCAGGCTGTGCCCGGTGTCGCGGCGAACGCGCAGCACGGCCGGGCTCGGTTGGGTCTGGGGTCGCGCCACCCGGCGAACCATCGACTGGGGCTCGTGGTCCTCAGGAACCTCGAACGCACCTGCGCGGCCCGAGGCCTTCACGGTTCCCACGATCCGCGAGAGGCGGAACACACGCGGCGCCTCGCGCTCGAGGTCGTAGGCGTTGAGGTACCACCTCCCGTGCCAGGAGACGAGTGACCACGGCTGCACCGTGCGCACCTGCACCTCGGTGGCCTCGGGGCGCCGGTAGCCGAAGGTCAGCACCACCCGTCGCAACACACCGTCCTTGACGGCGTCGAAGGCGGGTTCGGTGGTGCGCAGCCGTGGTTCGATGCCGATGAGCGCGTCGACGTCGCGCTCGACCCCGGCAGCGCGCAGCTTGCGCAGGGCGGCAGCGGCCGGGCCGGCCAGGCTCGCCTGCGCCCAGGTGCGGCTGGCCAACCCGAGCACGGCGAGCTCGTCGGGCTCGAAGGCGATGTCGGGCAGGGCGTACTCGCGCTGGTGGATGCGGTAGCCGGGCTCGTCCTCGTGCAGCGGGTCGATGTCCTCGGTGACCAGCGGTATGCCGAGCTCGCGCAGCTCGTCCTTGTCGCGCTCGAACATCCTCTCGAAGGCCTCGGTCGACGCCGACTGCCCGTACTGCGGCACGAGCGAGCGGATCTGCGCCTTGGGCAGCGGCCGGCGGGTGTAGAGCAGCACCAGCACGAGGTTGAGCAGTCGCTCGGTCTTCACCTGTGCCGCCGAGGGGGTGCCTGCGCCGGGCTCGTTGCTCACCCGCCAGACGCTACCTGACGGATACGCTGCCGAGCGTGATGCAGTGGCGAGCCGGGACCGTGGTCGAGCAGGTGCGTCGATGGCCGGGCGCCGTGGAGTACTCCGTGGCCCTGGACGAGACGGCCGATCCGCCTGTTCGGGCGCTCGCTTACACCGCGATGGTCGGCGAACCCGCCGTCGGCGAGCGGGTGCTGCTCAACGCGTCGGCCCTGCTGCGCGGGCTCGGCACCGGGGGGCTCGCGTTCGTCGTGGCCCGCACCGACCACCTTCCGGCCGACCCGGAGACCGGACCCGGGCACATCGTCAAGGCGCGGTACACCCCGATGCAGCAGATGCTGCTCGCCGTCGACGAACAGGACAGCCCGCACCACGCTGACCTCGCCGACGCCGACGACCTCGCGGGGATGCCGGTGGTCGTCGCGGACCTGCACTCCGCCCTCCCGGCGGTGCTCGCCGGCATCCGGTCCACTCACCCGCACGCGAGGGTCGCCTACGTCATGACCGACGGCGGTGCCCTCCCCGCGGCGTTCTCGAGAGCCGTCGCAGGCCTCACGGATGCCGGGTGGTTGGCGTCCACGATCACCGTCGGCCAGGCGTTCGGTGGGGACCACGAGGCGGTGACGACGCACACCGGCCTGCTCGCGGCGCGGCACGTCGTCGGTGCGGACGTCGCCGTCGTGACGCAGGGGCCGGGCAACGTGGGCACCGGCACCCGGTGGGGCTACTCCGGGGTCGGGTGCGCCGACGCCCTGCACGCCGCCGAGGTGCTCGGCGGACACGGCATCGCGTCGGTGCGCGTGTCTGGTGCCGACCTGCGCGAGCGGCACCGCGGCATCAGCCACCACAGCCGCACGGCCTACGGTCGCGCCCTGCTCACCGCGGCGGACGTCCCCGTGACCACGCTGCCGGATGCCGAGCTCGACGCGCTCGTGCGTGAACAGCTGCGCACCCTGGTGATCACGGCGCGGGCCCGGCTCACGGTGGTCGAGGTGCCTGCCGACGGACTGCTCGAGGCACTGCGCACCTCGCCCGTCGCCCTGAGCACGATGGGGCGGGGTCTGGATTCAGACCCCGCCCCGTTCCTCGCGGCTGCCGCCGCGGGCGTTCATGCTGCTGCGTCGATCGATCCCTCGGTCAGCGGACGTCCATGAGGTCGACCACGAAGATCAGCGTCTCGCCGGGCGCGATTGCGCCACCGGCGCCGCGCTCGCCGTAGCCCAGGTGCGGCGGGATGGTCAGCTTGCGCCGGCCGCCGACCTTCATGCCGGCGATGCCCTGGTCCCAGCCGGCGATGACCATGCCGACACCCAGGCGGAAGTCCAGCGGCGCGCCGCGGTTCCACGAGGCGTCGAACTCCTCGCCGGTGGAGTGGGCAACACCGACGTAGTGCGCGGACACGGTGCTGCCCGGGGTGGCCTCGGCGCCGTCACCGACGGTGATGTCCTCGATGACGAGGTCGCTCGGGACCTCGCCCGGGAAGTCGATCTCGGGGCGGGTGGGCTCGGTGCTCATGGGTGGTCGCTTTCGTGCAGGAGGGGTGTCAGGACGAGTGGTGTCAGGGCGAGATGCGTCAGTACGCGGCGAGGATGTCGACGACGAAGACGAGGGTGTCGGTGCCGGCGATCTTCGGCGGGCTGCCGGCCTCGCCGTAGCCCTCGGCCGGCGGGATGACGAGCAGGAGTCGGCTGCCGACCTTCTGCCCCACGATGCTCTTGTCCCAGCCCGAGATGACCTGACCCTGACCAGCGGCGAAGTCGAAGTACGGCTGCTCCGGTCGGTTGGCGCTGGAGTCGAAGACGCTGCCGTCCTTGAGCAGGGCGCCGGTGTAGGAGACGCGCACGGTCTGGCCGGCCTTGACCTCAGGCCCGGTGCCGGTGATGAGCGGCTGGACGACCGTCTTGGCAGGTGCCTTGGCGCCCTTGGGGACGGTGATCGTCGCGGGCTTGCCGTCGTTCATCGTCACGGTCGGAAGGCCCGCCTTCGGGGCGACCGCCTTGCCCTCGGCCTGCGCGAGCACCTTCGTCGCGCCGACGACGTCGACGACGAACACGACGGGGTCGTCGGCCGTCATCGCGAGGTCGGGGTTGCCCTGCTCACCGAAGGCGTCGGCGGGGGTGGACGTGATGAGCACCCGCGAGCCGATCTTCTTGCCCGGAAGCTGGCTCTTGAACGAGCCGAAGAGGTCCTGCGCGCCGAGGTCGAGGCCGACGGGCCCGGTCTCCCACGTGCTGTGGGCCTGCTTGCCGTCGGTGCCGTTGAGGATGATCGCCTGGATCGAGACGAGGTCGTCCTCGGTGATGGCGGCGCCCGTGCCCTCGGTGAGCACCTTGGACTCGGTCTTGGTCACCGTGACCGGGGCGTCGACCTTCACGGTGGGCGCCTTCTTGGCGTCAGTTCCCTCGACGGTGATGGCGCTCAGGGCCGCTGAGGTGCTGGCGGTCGGGGCGCTCTCCTCGCCACATCCGCTGAGGACGAGGGCGCAGGCCAGGGCGGCGGCGGACAGGGTGGTGGTGACGCGACGTGACACGTGTGGAACCTTCGGTCGGGGGTGCTGCCCGGCAGCGGGCAACGGTCATCCACGATAACCGCGCCCCTTGTGAGGTTGCACATCGCAGGCTGGGAGAACGCTGGATGCCGTCCCCGCCACCCCGGCTCGCTCAGGCGGTCATGCCCTCGATGAGGCGCTCCACCCGGGCATCGACCGCGAGGAACGGGTCCTTGCACAGCACGGTGCGCTGGGCCTGGTCGTTGAGCTTGAGGTGCACCCAGTCGACGGTGAAGTCCCGACGGTTGGCCTTCGCCGCCCGGATGAAGTCGCCCCGCAGCTTGGCGCGCGTCGTCGGCGGCGGGTTGACCTTGGCCGAGAAGACCTCGGGGTCGCTGACGACCCGGGCCGCCCGGCCACGCCGCTGGAGCAGGTAGAACAGCCCTCTGCTGCGATCGATGTCGTGGTAGGCGAGGTCGATCTGGGCCAGCCGGGGGTGCTCGAGGGGCAGGCCGTTACGGGTCGCGTAGTCGTCGAGCAACCGGTACTTGATGACCCAGTCGATCTCGGTGTCGACGAGGCCGAGGTCGTCGCTCTCCACGGCCTGCAGCGTGCGCCCCCACAGCTCGAGGACCCGTTCGTGCAGCGGGTCGGTCGCGCCTTCACGCTCGATGAACTCGCAGGCCTTGGCGTAGTACTCCCCCTGGATCTCCAGGGCGCTCATCTGGCGGCCGTTGGCCAGCCGCACGGGCCGCCGCCCGGTGCGGTCGTGGGAGATCTCGCGGATCGCGCGGATGGGGTTCTCCAGGGTGAGGTCGCGCTGGACGACGCCCGCCTCGATCATCCGCAGCACCAGGTCGGCTGAGCCCACCTTGAGCATCGTCGTGGTCTCGCTCATGTTGGAGTCGCCGACGATGACGTGCAGTCGGCGGTAGTGCTCGGCGTCGGCGTGCGGTTCGTCGCGGGTGTTGATGATGGGGCGGCTGCGCGTCGTGGCCGAGGAGACGCCCTCCCAGATGTGGTCGGCCCGCTGGCTGACGGCATACGTCGCGCCCTTGGACGTCGCGACGAGCTTTCCTGCGCCACAAGTGATCTGGCGGCTGATGAGGAAGGGAAGCAGGGTGTCCGAGATCGAGGAGAACTCCCCGGCCCGGCGCACGAGGTAGTTCTCGTGGCAGCCGTAGGAGTTGCCCGCGGAGTCGGTGTTGTTCTTGAAGACGTAGATGTCGCCGGCGACGCCGTCCTCGCGCAGCCGCTGCTGGGCGTCGACGACGAGCCCCTCGACGATCCGCTCCCCCGCCTTGTCGTGGGCGACGACCTGGCGAACCGAGTCGCACTCGGCGGTGGCGTACTCGGGGTGGGAACCGACGTCGAGGTAGAGCCGTGACCCGTTGGTGAGGAAGACGTTGCTCGACCGGCCCCAGGCGACGACCTTGCGGAACAGGTAGCGCGCCACCTCGTCGGGGGTCAGGGTGCGCTGGCCCCCGGCCGAGCAGGTGATGCCGTACTCGTTCTCGATGCCGAAGATGCGGCGCCCGCCGGGGGTGCTCACGCGGGGGCGCCGTCGGTCTCGGGGCGCTGGGTCTGCGGGTTGGTCGTCGCGTCGCGCACCGAACTGGAGTCGTCGGCGACCGGGACGTCGCGGGTGGGGTCATCGCTGCTCAGCAGGCGCTCGAGCAGTGGGCCGGTGATCCGTCGGAAGGTGCGCCGCGGCCGGTGCCGGTCGAGCACGGCGACCTCGAGCTGGGACGGGCTGAGCTCACGGGCCGGGCCCCCTGCGGGGTCGGTGCCGAGCAGGCCGACGGCCAGGGTCAACGCCTCCGACAGGTGCAGCCCGGCGCGCCACTGCTCCCGCAGGCCGGTCTCGATCTGCTCCGCGCCGCCGCCCATGGCGACGAACCCGTGCTCGTCGGCGACGGAACCGTCGTAGGTGAGGCGGTACACCTGGTCGGTGTCCGGGCTGGTGCCGACCTCGGCGACGACGATCTCGACCTCGTAGGGCTTGGACTCCTGGGTGAACACCGTGCCCAGCGTCTGCGCGTAGGCGTTGGCCAGCCCACGGGCGGTGACGTCCGAGCGGTCGTAGGAGTACCCCCGCAGGTCGGCGTACCGCACCCCGGCCACCCGCAGGTTCTCGAACTCGTTGTACTTGCCGACGGCGGCGAAGGCGATCCGGTCGTAGATCTCGGAGACCTTGTGCAGCGCCCGGCTCGGGTTCTCGGCGACGAACGCGATGCCGTTGTCGTAGGCGAGCACGATGACCGAGCGGCCGCGCGCGATGCCCTTGCGCGCGAAGTCGGCCCGGTCCTTCATGAGCTGCTCGGGCGAGACGTAGAACGGCATCCCGGCGGTCATCGGGCACCTCCCGGGTTGTTGACGCGCGCGGCGATGATGGCGTCGACGACCGGGGCGATCTCGTCGTCGAGCAGGAAGCGGGCGCCGGAGTCGTCGACGATGCCGACGGAGGGCCAGATGCGGCGTCCGACGTCCGGGCCACCGGTGGCGGAGTCGTCGTCGGCGGCGTCGTAGAGGGCCTCGACGGCGCAGCGCACCGCGTCGTCGACCGTGCCGGAGCGGCGGTAGAGCTTCTTCAGGGCCCCGCGGGCGAACAGCGAGCCCGAGCCGACGCTGTGGTGGTCGTGCTCCTCGTAGCAGCCCCCGGTCACGTCATAGGAGAAGATCCGGCCCGTGCCCGCTGCGGGGTCGAAGCCGGCGAACAGCGGCACGACGGCCAGCCCCTGCATCGCCATGCCGAGGTTGCCGCGGATCATCGACGCGAGACGGTTGGCCTTGCCCTCGAGGGACATCAGCGCCCCCTCGATCTTCTCGTAGTGCTCGAGCTCGACCTGGAACAGCTTGACGAGCTCGATGGCCAGTCCGGCCGTGCCGGCGATGCCGACGAGACTGAACTCGTCGGTCGCGAAGACCTTGTCCATGTCGCGGTTGGCGATGAGGTTGCCCATCGTGGCCCGTCGGTCACCGGCCATGACGACGCCCCCGTCGTAGGTCAGCGAGACGATCGTCGTCCCGTGCGGGGCGTCGATCGCGGCACCTGCGGGCAGGCCCCGCCCGGAGGGCAGCAGGCTCGGTGCGTGGGCGGACAGGAACTCGGTGAACGACGACGACCCGGGCACGAGGTATGCCGTGGGGAGGCGGCCACCGTCGGCGTCGCGGGTCACTGGCCGCCCTTCTGGACGAAACCGCGCACGAACTCCTCGGCGTTGGACTCCAGCACCCCGTCGATCTCGTCGAGGATGTCGTCGATCTCGCTCGTGCTGATGACGGGTGCCGCGCTCGCCGCCTCGGGGGCGTCGTCGGGGCCGCCGTCATCGCGACGCTGTGGCTTGATCTGCTCCTGGCCGGCCATGGTGCTCCCTCGTGTGTGCGTGAGACTGGTTCGAGCCTAGTCGCCAGAGCCCTGGCTGCTGCGTGCCAGGGCCTCCAGCAGCGCGGCGGCGTCCGGGGCGTTGCGGACCAGGTCGCCCACCCCCGCCTCGGTTCCGCGCAGCGGTTCGAGCATGGGGACCCGCTGGAGGGTCCGCTGACCCCGCACATCGAAGATCACCGAATCCCACGAGGCCGCCACGACGTCGTCCGGGAAACGTCGCAGGCACTCACCCCGAAACCACGCCCGGGTGTCGGTGGGGGCCTGCGTGACCGCCGCGCGCACGGCATCCTCCTCGACGAGCACCTCGAGACGACCAGTGGCGGCGAGGCGGTGCGCCAGCCCACGGTCCGCCCGCACGTCAGACCACTGCAGGTCCACGGCCTTCAGCCGCGGGTCGCCCCACCCCAGGGAGTCACGCTCGCGATAGCCCTCGAGCACGGCGAGCTTGGCGACCCAGTCGACCTCGCGGCGGGCCTGCATCGGGTCGCGCGAGAGCCGGTCGAGCACCGTGCCCCACCAGTGCATGACCTCGGCGGTGTCCGGGTCGGGCTCGCCACCCGAGGTCTGCGCGACGAAGGCCGCCGCGCGGTCGTGGTACTCCCACAACAGCTCGAGGGCGGTCATCCGGCGGCCGTCGACGAGTTCGAGCGTGGTCTTCAGGGTCGGGTCGTGGGACACGGCGTGCAGCGTGGCCACCGGGCGGCGCACGGAGAGGTCGGCGACCACGGCATCCGCCTCGATCATGGCGAGCACGAGGGACGTCGTGCCCATCTTGAGCAGGTTCGCCACGTCGGCGTGGTTGGCGTCGCCGATGATGACGTGCAGGCGGCGATAGCGGTCGGCCACCGCGTGCGGCTCGTCGCGGGTGTTGATGATCGGGCGCTTCAGGGTCGTCTCCAGCCCGACCTCGACCTCGAAGAAGTCGCTGCGCTGGGCCAGCTGGTAGCCGGAGGTGCGCGAGTCGACCCCGATGCCGACGCGGCCCGAACCGCACATGACCTGCCGGACGACGAGGAACGGCGTGAGGTGCCGCACGATGTTGGCGAACGGCGTGGCCCGGGACATGAGGTAGTTCTCGTGGGTGCCGTACGACGAGCCCTTGCCGTCGGTGTTGTTCTTGTAGAGGTTGATGCCGGGGGGGATCGTCGCCAGGCGGGCGACGGCCTCGCGCATGACGAGCTCGCCGGCGCGGTCCCACGTGACCGCGTCACGGGGGGTCGTCACCTCGGGTGAGCTGTACTCGGGGTGCGCGTGGTCGACGTAGAGGCGGGCGCCGTTGGTGAGCACCACGTTGGCCAACGTCGGGTCCTCGCCGTCGGTCAGCTGGCTGGGGTGGGCGATCCCCCGCCCCATGTCGAAACCCCGCGCGTCGCGCAGCGGCGCCTCGTCGGCGTAGTCCCAGCTGGCCCTCGCCGGTCGGATGCCGCGGGACGTCGCGTACGTCGTGACGACATCGCCCGAGGCGACCATGGGATTGGCGCTCGGGTCCCCCGGGACGACGATTCCGTACTCGGTCTCGATCCCCATCACCCTGCGCACCGTCATGGCTCGACCATACTGACCGCGTGCGCAGCTACCGCGGAGTCTCCCACCTCATCGCCGCGGTCTCGTTCGCGGCGACCCACCGTGGCCCGCCCATCGAGGCACTGGACCACGACGGCATCCACCGGGCGCGCACCGCGGTGCGGCCCACCCATCCCCTGCTGTCGTGGGTGACGGGGCGCCCCGACCCGGCCGTCGGCATCACGTTCGGCACGGCACCTGCCCGCGATGACCACGAGATCCCGCTGCGGATCTACCGCCCCCGGGCCCTGCGGGACAGCCGCACCGACGTGCCGGTCGTCATGTGGTTCCACGGCGGCGGCTGGGTGCTCGGCAACGTCGTCGACGACGACCCGATCTGCACCTTCCTCGCGGCGCAGGTGGAGGCGGTCGTCGTCTCGGTCGACTACCGGATGGCCCCCGAACACCGCGCGCCGGTGGCGGTCAACGACTGTGTGGACGCGACGACCTGGGTGGGGGTGCACGGTGACGTGCTGCACGCCGACACCGCCCGGATGGCCGTGGCCGGTGACTCGGCGGGCGGCAACCTCGCGGCCGTGGTGGCCCAGGTGCTGCGCGACCACGGCGACAGCAGACTTCGACACCAGGCCCTGATCTATCCCGCGACCGACGCCACGATGAGCTCACCCTCGGTGCACCAGAACGCGAACGCGCCCATCCTCACCAAGCGGTCGATGGTGACCTTTCGCGACCACTACCTCGGCCCCGGCCACGACCGGCGCGACCCCCTCGTGTCACCGCTGTTCGGTCGGCTGGAGGGACTGCCACCCGCGCTGGTGCAGACGGCCGACCTCGACCCGCTGCGCGACGACGGCATCCGGTACGCCGAGGCCCTGCGGGCTGCCGGGGTGCCGGCACGGCTGACCAACTACCTCAAGGTGCCGCACGGCTTCGCGTCGATGCCGGGGGCGGCACCGACGGTGGGGCGGCAACACCGGTGGGAGCTCGCAACCGAGCTCCGAAGCGCCCTGTCGGCAACGGCCTGACGGTTAGGCTGCGGACATGCGCGAGGTCGTCGTCTTCTCCGGGTCGGCCCACCAGCCCCTGGCCCACCGCATCTGCGACGAACTCGGGGTGGATCTGTCGCTGACGGCACTGAGCCGCTTCAGCAACGACTGCCTCCAGGCCCAGCTGCTGGCGAACTGCCGCCAGCGCGACGTCTACATCGTGCAGCCGCTCGTCCCCCCGACGCAGGACTCGCTCATGGAGCTGCTGCTCATGATCGATGCCGCCAAGGGTGCCTCCGCGGGCATGATCACCGCGGTCATCCCCCACTACGCCTACGCCCGTAGCGACAAGAAGGACGCCTCGCGCATCTCGCTCGGGGGACGGCTGGTCGCTGACCTCATCTCGACAGCGGGTGCCGACCGCGTGCTGACGATGAACCTGCACGCGCCGCAGGTGCACGGCTTCTTCTCCGTGCCCGTCGACCACCTCACCGCGCTCGGCGTGCTCGCCGACCACTTCCGCGAGCAGGACCTCGAGAACACCGTCGTCGTCTCCCCCGACCTCGGCAACGCCAAGGACGCCACTCAGTTCTCGCGGCTCCTCGGCCTCCCCGTCGCGGCCGGGTCCAAGCGCCGGCTGGGGGACGACACCGTCGTCATCGACTCGATCGTCGGCGACGTCGAGGGCAAGCGGGCCATCGTCCTCGACGACGAGATCGCCACGGGCGGCTCGATCATCGAGCTGCTCGAGCGCCTGGCCGACCAGGGCGTCACCGAGGCGGCCGTCGCGACCACGCACGGCCTGTTCGCGGGCCGGGCCGTCGAGCGGCTGCGCGGTCACGCGATGATCAGCGAGGTCGTCACCACCGACACGGTGCCCGCCCCGAAGGACTGGCCGGAGCTTCGGGTGCGCTCCGTGGCCGGCCTGTTCGCCGAGGCCATCAACCGCATCCACGAGGGCGAATCGGTGTCGAGCCTGTTCGACGGCGTCGACCCCACCCACGCCCCGCCGCGGCAGAGCACGCTGTTCGACCGGGTCGGCTCGTGACCCGCACACTGCCGGCCGTTCTCGACGTCGCCCTCGTCGTCGTCTTCGCCGCCCTCGGCCGTCGCTCGCACGCCGAGGGCCTGGACGTGCTCGGGGTGCTTCGCACGGCTGCGCCCTTCGTCGCCGGGACCGCGGCCGGGTGGTTGGTCGCCAGCCTGACCCTGGACGTGGGCCCGCGCGAGCTGTCCTTCGGAGCAGTGGTGCTCGTGTGCACCGTGGTCGTCGGGATGCTGCTGCGTCGGGTGATCGGCGACGGCACCGCTGCCTCGTTCGTGATCGTGGCGACCACCGTGCTGTCGTTGATGCTCCTCGGCTGGCGAGTCATCGCCCGACTCGTCGCCTGAGCCGACCGGCCAGTCGAGAGGAGGCGACACGCCGAGCAGGGTGGCGCCCCTTCGGTGTGTTGCCTCCTCTCGACGGCGTCAGAGGTACTGGCCGGTGTTGGCGACCGTGTTGATCGACTTGCCGGGCTCGGTGCCCTCCTTGGTCTTGATGAGCGTGCGGATGTAGACGATCCGCTCGCCCTTCTTGCCGGAGATGCGCGCCCAGTCGTCGGGGTTCGTCGTGTTCGGGAGGTCCTCGTTCTCGCGGAACTCGTCGGTGCACGACTGGAGCAGGTGCTCGACCCGCAGACCCCGCTGACCGGTGTCGAGGAAGTCCTTGATGGCCATCTTCTTCGCGCGGTCGACGATGTTCTGGATCATCGCCCCGGAGTTGAAGTCCTTGAAGTACAGGATCTCCTTGTCACCGCCGGCGTAGGTCACCTCGAGGAAGCGGTTCTCCTCCTCCTCGGTGTACATCCGCAGCACGACGGCGTCGATCATCGCCTGCACGGTGGCCTGCTCCGAGCCGCCGTTCTGGGCGACGTCGTCCGGGTGCAGCGGCAGGGTCTCGACGAGGTACTTGGCGAAGATCTCGCGCGCGGCCTCGGCATCCGGACGCTCGATCTTGATCTTCACGTCGAGGCGACCTGGGCGCAGGATGGCCGGGTCGATCATGTCCTCGCGGTTCGAGGCACCGATGACGATGACGTGCTCGAGGCCCTCGACGCCGTCGATCTCGGAGAGCAGCTGCGGCACGATGGTCGTCTCGACGTCGGAGGAGACACCCGACCCGCGGGTGCGGAACAGCGACTCCATCTCGTCGAAGAACACGACGACCGGGTAGCCCTCGTTGGACTTCTCGCGGGCCCGCTGGAAGATCAGCCGGATGTGGCGCTCGGTCTCGCCGACGTACTTGTTGAGCAGCTCGGGGCCCTTGATGTTGAGGAAGAAGGACTTGCCGGGTTCGCGCCCCTCCTTCTCGGCGACCTTGCGGGCCAGGGATGCCGCGACCGCCTTGGCGATCATCGTCTTGCCACAGCCGGGCGGGCCGTAGAGCAGCACTCCCTTCGGGGGCTTGAGCTGGTGCTCGGTGTAGAGGTCGGGGTGCAGGTAGGGCAGCTCGACGGCGTCGCGGATGGCCTCGATCTGGCCGCTCAGCCCACCGATGTCGGTGTAGTCGATGTCGGGGACCTCCTCGAGCACCAGGTCGGCGACCTCGGCCTTGGGGATCCGCTCGAAGACGAACCCCGAGCGCGACTCCAGCAGCAGGGCGTCACCGGCGCGCACGGTCTCACCGTCGAGGGAGGCCGCCATGCGGCAGACACGCTCCTCGTCGGCCTGGGCGACGACGAGCACGCGGCCGTCCTCGAGGACCTCCTTGCACAGCACGATCTCGCCGACGGTCTCGTAGCCGTGCACTGCGACGACGTTCATCGCCTCGTTGAGCATGACCTCGCGGCCGGCCTGGAGCGAGTCCGCGTCGAGCGCGGGGCTGACGGCCACGTGCATCTTGCGCCCGCTCGTGAGGATGTCGGCGGTGCCGTCCTCGAAGGTCTCGATGACGATGCCGTAGGCCGCGGGAGGCTGCGCGAGCCGGTCGACCTCGGACTTCAGCGTGACGATCTGCTCGCGGGCATCCCGAAGGGTGCGCACCAGTCGTTCGTTCTGCGCGGACATCGTCGCGAGCTGGGAGCGCAACCCGGCGAGGTCCCGTTCGAGGGTGCGCAGCTGGGCGGGGCTGGCCTGCCCCTGCGCGCGCAGGGCGGTGATCTCGGCCTCGAGTGACTCCCGCTGGGCCTCGAGGCTCTCGCGGGTGCCCGCCTGCTCGGCCGTGGGCTCGTCGGTGCTCATGGTCGACGATAACCCGCGTGCGTCACGCAAGCGGTGAGGTGTCGGTCACCGATCGCACCACGCGGCGAACGCGCTTGTCGGAGGGGACCCGCTCGCCGATGGCCTCGGGGGTCCAGTCCTGCTCGGTCGCCTCCTCGCCGGTGACGTATCCCTTGCCCGGGCGGCGCTTGCGCAGCGGGGGCGTGACCCCCGGTGCGAGGCGGCGGGTGGTGATGAGGAACCCGGTGTGCCCGTGCATCCGGTGCTGGGGGCGCACGGCCAGACCCTCGAGGTGCCAGCCGCGAACCAGCGTCTCCCAGGCCTGGGGCTCGGTGAACAGGTCGGCGTCGCGCATGGCCTCCGCAACCTTCGACAGCTGGGTTGCCGTCGCGACGTAGCAGAGCAGCACCCCGCCGGGGGCGAGCGCGTCGGCGACGACGTCGAGGCACTCCCACGGCGCCAGCATGTCGAGCACGACCCGGTCGATGCTCCCGTTCTCGACCGTGCGCGGCAGCGCCTCCACGAGGTCACCGACGGTGACGGTCCAGGCGGGGTGGTCAGCACCGAAGTACTCGCGGGCGTTGGCCTTGGCGATCTCGGCGAAGTCCTCGCGGCGTTCGAAGGAGTGCAGCCGGCCGGTCTCGCCGACAGCGCGCAGCAGCGACATCGACAGCGCTCCGGAGCCGACCCCGGCCTCGACGACGACCGCGCCCGGGAACATGTCGGCCATCATGACGATCTGGCTGGCGTCCTTGGGGTAGATCACCGCGGCGCCCCGGGGCATCGACATCACGTAGTCGGCGAGCAGCGGGCGCAGGGCGAGGTACTCGACGCCGGCGGTGTTCTTGATCGTCGAGCCGTCCGGGGCTCCGATCAGGTCGTCGTGGGCGAGGTATCCCCGGTGGGTGTGGAACTGCTTGCCGGGGGCCAGCGCGATGGTGTGCATGCGGCCCTTGGGGTCGGTCAGCTGGACGCGCTCGCCCGCGGTGAAGGGGCCACGCCGCAGCTCGGCGCCGGTCGGTGAGGTCATGGGCGGGGAGTCTAGTTGCGGCGACGCAGGTGGCGTTCGGCCACGGCGTTGAGCCGCTCAGCGGTGACCAGCCCCCGCACCGCGCCGTTCGACACCACGACGACCACCCCGGAGCCGGACAGCGCCATCGCGCGCAGCAGTGGCTCGACGCTGGCGCCGGGGGCGAGATCGATGAGGGAGGTGTCCGGCAGCCGCATGAGCAGGGAGGACGCCGGGGTCGCCGGGTCGAGGGTGGTGAGGTCGGGGACGGTGGCGGATGCCGTCGGCATCAGCAGGAGCGGACGCCCCCGGTCGTCGAGGGCCAGCAGCCGGCGGTCGGCGCCGATCAGGTGACCGACGGGCGTGTCTGCGCGGATGATCCCGACGGCCTCGATGACCTCCTCGGCGTCGAGCCGGTCGAGCAGCCGCTCGAAGGGGGCTCGGCGCAGCGCCGCCGTGGCACCGGACCACAGGACCCAGGCCATGACGGCGACGAGGAGCAGCCGGAACGGGTCGAGGACGCCCTGCACCACGGGCAGGACTGCGAAGAACACGACCACCGCGATGGCGAGGAGGCGGCCCAGCCAGCCGGCGACGAGCAGCGCGGTGTCCCGGCGTCCGCTGACCTTCCACACCAGGGAGTGCACGACCTGCCCACCGTCCAGCGGAAGGCCGGGCAGGAGGTTGAAGGCGGCGAGCAGGAGGTTGATCGCGACGAACCACCAGAGCACGAACTGCGCCACCGGCCCGATCAGCACCAGAAGACCGATCCACCCGATCCCCGCCAGGGCGAGGTTGGCCAGCGGGCCGCTCACCGCGATCGCGGCAGCCCTCCCCGGGGTCGAGCCGGTGCCGTCGTACGACGTGTGACCACCCCACAGGGTGGCGACGATGCGGTGCACCCGGAAACCCAGCATCCGGCCGGCCACGGCGTGGGCGATCTCGTGCCCCAGCACCGCGGTCAGGATGCCGAGGACGAGCCACCCGGCGTACGCGATCCCCGTGGTCGTCCCGAGGTCGCGGCCCGCCTGCCAGCCGGTCCACGCGATGAAGGCGCCGAGGATCAGCCAGGTGCGGTCGAGGTAGACCGGCACCCCGGCAACCCGGCCGAGCCGGATCGAGCCGGATGGTGCTTGCGGGTCGGGCATGCCACGGACCCTACGTGAGGCTCGCGCCATACTTGTCCTTGCCCGTTCAACCCTGAGTGAGACGACTCGACGTGACTGCTGCCCACCGCCCTGATGCCACCGCCGACCTCACCGCAGCCCTGCGCGAGCGGGTCCTCGTCCTCGACGGGGCGATGGGCACGATGATCCAGGGGTACGGCCTGTCCGAGGCCGACTACCGCGGCGACCGGTTCGCCGACCACCCGGAGGACCAGCAGGGCAACAACGACCTGTTGGCGCTCACCCAGCCCGACATCGTCACCGCCATCCACCGGGCCTACCTCGATGCGGGCTCGGACCTGCTCGAGACCAACACCTTCAACGCGCAGCGGATCTCGCTCGCCGACTACGGCATGCAGGACGTCGCCTACGAGCTCAACGTGGCGGCGGCCGCCCTCGCGCGCGCCGAGTGCGACGCGATGACGGCCCGCACCCCGGACCGCCCGCGCTACGTCCTCGGGACGATCGGGCCGACGAACCGCACGGCATCCATCTCCCCCGACGTCAACGACCCGGGCGCCCGCAACGTCACCTTCGACGAGCTCGTCGAGGCCTACCTCGAGCAGGCCCGCGGCCTCGTCGACGGCGGTGCCGACGTGCTCCTCGTCGAGACGATCTTCGACACCCTCAACGCCAAGGCGGCGATCTACGCCCTCGAGACCCTGTTCGAGGAGACCGACCGGCGCTGGCCGGTGATGATCTCGGGCACCATCACCGATGCCTCGGGACGGACTCTCTCCGGCCAGGTCACCGAGGCCTTCTGGTACTCCGTGCGCCATGCCCGCCCGCTGGCCATCGGCCTCAACTGTGCCCTCGGCGCCGGTGAACTGCGCCCCTACGTCGCCGAACTCTCCCGGATCGCCGACTGCTTCGTCTCCGCGCACCCCAACGCCGGGCTGCCCAACGCCTTCGGGGAGTACGACGAGACGCCCGAGGCGATGGCGCGCGTCGTCGGTGAGTTCGCGGCATCCGGACTGGTCAACATCGTCGGTGGGTGCTGCGGCACCACACCGGACCACATCGCGGCGATCGCCGACGCGGCATCCCAGGGCGTGCCGCGCCCGCCCGCGGACGTGCCGCCCGCCCTGCGCCTGGCCGGGCTCGAACCGTGCGTCATCGACGAGGACAGCCTGTTCGTCAACGTCGGCGAGCGCACCAACATCACGGGGTCGGCGCGGTTCCGGCGGCTGATCACCGAGGAGGACTACCCCACCGCTCTCGGGGTCGCCCGCCAGCAGGTGGAGGCCGGGGCCCAGGTCATCGACGTCAACATGGACGAGGGGATGATCGACGGGGTCGCGGCGATGGACCGCTTCCTCAAGCTCATCGCGACCGAGCCCGACATCTGCCGGGTGCCGCTGATGATCGACTCCAGCAAGTGGGAGGTCATCGAGGCCGGGCTCAAGGTCACCCAGGGCAAGCCGATCATCAACTCGATCTCCATGAAGGAGGGCGAGGCGGCGTTCCTCGACCACGCCAGGCTCGCGCGCAAGTACGGCGCCGCGGTGGTCGTCATGGCGTTCGACGAGGCCGGTCAGGCCGACAACCTGGCGCGGCGCAAGGAGATCTGTGGTCGCGCCTACCGGTTGCTCGTCGACGAGGTCGGCTTCCCCGCCGAGGACATCATCATCGACCCGAACATCTTCGCGGTGGCCACGGGCATCGAGGAGCACGCGGCCTACGGCGTCGACTTCATCTCGGCCACGGCCTGGATCAAGGAGAACCTGCCGCACGCCCTGGTGTCCGGTGGTGTCTCCAACGTCTCGTTCAGCTTTCGCGGCAACAACGTCGTGCGCGAGGCCATCCACGCCGTGTTCCTGTTCCACGCGATCAAGGCCGGCATGGACATGGGCATCGTCAACGCCGGTGCCCTGCAGGTCTACGACACCGTCGACGAGCGCCTGCGCGACGCGATCGAGGACGTCGTGCTCAACCGCCGTCCGGATGCCGCGGATCGCCTTCTCGAGATCGCCGAGGAGTACCGCGGCACCGGGGAGGTCGCGGATGCCGCTGCCGAGCAGTGGCGCTTGCTCCCGGTGCGCGAACGGATCACCCACGCGCTGGTCAAGGGGCTCGACGAGTTCGTCGTCGACGACACCGAGGAACTGCGCCTCGAGATCGCCGCGGCCGGTGGGCGCCCCCTGGAGGTGATCGAGGGGCCGCTCATGGACGGCATGAACGTCGTCGGTGACCTCTTCGGCGACGGCAAGATGTTCCTGCCGCAGGTCGTGAAGTCGGCGCGGGTCATGAAGAAGGCGGTGGCCCACCTCATCCCCTACATCGAGGCGGAGAAGGACGAGGCCGCCCGGCTCAAGAGCAAGGGTCTGGTCGTCACGGCCACGGTCAAGGGCGACGTGCACGACATCGGCAAGAACATCGTCGGTGTGGTGCTTCAGTGCAACAACTACGACGTCATCGACCTCGGGGTCATGGTGCCGACCCAGAAGATCCTCGACACCGCGAAGAAGGTCGGGGCCGACATCATCGGGCTCTCCGGCCTCATCACGCCCAGCCTCGACGAGATGGTGCGGGTGGCCGCCGAGATGGAGCGCCAGGGCTTCGAGATCCCGTTGCTGCTCGGCGGGGCGACGACCTCCCGGGCACACACGGCGGTCAAGGTCGACGGGCAGTACCACGGGCCGGTGGTCTGGGTGAAGGACGCGTCGCGGTCGGTGCCCGTGGTCAGCCAGTTGCTGTCCGAGGACCAGCGGGGTGCCTTCCTCGACGGTGTGACGGCCGACTTCGACGCAATCCGGGCCCGGCACGCCGCCAAGGCCGGCGAGCGGCCACTGGCCTCGCTGGAGCAGGCGCGGGCGAACCGTCCCGTGCTCGACTGGGCGTCCTACCGGCCGATGCGGCCCCACCTGCTGGCTCAGCAGAGCGCCGACCGGTGGTCGGGTCGGCCGGACGCGCACTGGCACCGGGCCGCGACCCAGTTCACCCGGGTGTTCGAGGACTTCCCGCTGGCCGAGCTGCGGCCCTACATCGACTGGACGCCGTTCTTCGGGGCGTGGGAGATCAAGGGCCGCTACCCCGACGTGCTGAACAACGCCGCGACGTCGGAGCAGGCGCGGTCACTGCTGGCCGACGCCAACGCGATGCTCGACCGGATGGAGCGTGAGCGCTGGGTCCACGCCCGCGGGGTGGTCGGCATCTTCCCCGCGAACGGGGTCGGCGACGACATCGAGGTCTACGCGGACGAGGCCCGCACCAGCGTGCTCACGACCCTTCGGGGGTTGCGTCAGCAGGGGCAGCACCGTGAGGGCGTGCCGAACAAGTGCCTGTCGGACTTCGTGGCCCCCAAGGAGACCGGCATCGCCGACCATGTCGGCGCCTTCTCGGTGACCGCCGGGCTGGGGCTCGAGGAGCGTCTCCTGGCGTTCAAGGCCGACCTCGACGACTACTCGGCGATCCTGCTCGAGTCGCTGGCAGACCGCTTGGCCGAGGCGTTCGCCGAGCGCCTCCACGAGAAGGTCCGCCGCGAGCTGTGGGGCTACGCACCGGACGAGCACCTGTCGATGGACGACCTCATCCACGAGCGCTACGCCGGCATCCGCCCGGCGCCGGGGTACCCGGCGTGTCCCGAGCACACCGAGAAGGAGACGCTCATGGCGCTGCTGGGCGGGGAGGAGCGCACCGGCATCCGGCTCACCGAGTCGATGGCGATGTGGCCGGGGGCGTCGGTGTCGGGGTGGTACTTCGCCCACCCGGACAGCCAGTACTTCGTCGTCGGCCGGCTCGGGCGCGACCAGGTGGAGTCGTACGCCCAGCGCAAGGGCTGGGACCTGCGCACGACCGAGCGCTGGCTGGGCCCGAACCTGGGGTACCAGCCCGAGGACTGATCCCGGGGCTGTTGATCCCGGGGCTGTGGATGCCGTGGCGCCGGTGTCGGTGGATCGGCATAGCGTGTGCCCCATGACTCCCGCACTGTCCCCGAGCCGCGCCGCGGACTTCAAGCAGTGCCCCCTGCTCTACCGCTTCCGCACGATCGACAAGCTGGAGGCTCCGCCCTCCCCTGCTGCGGCTCGCGGCACCTTGGTGCACGCGGTGCTCGAGCACCTCTTCGACCTGCCTGCCGAGCAGCGCACTCCCGAGGCGGCGTTGGCCCTGGTCGAACCGCGCTGGCAGGCGCTGGTCGAGGAGCGGCCCGAGCTGGCGACGATGATCGACGACGACGATCAGCTCACCGAGCAGGGCTGGTATGCCGCCGCCGGGGCCCTGGTCGAGCAGTGGTTCACCCTCGAGGACCCCACCCGTCTCGAGCCGGCCGCGCGCGAGCTCTACGTCGAGGCCGAGGTGGAGGGCCTCACCCTGCGGGGGTACGTCGACCGGCTCGACGTCGCGCCCGACGGGGCCATGCGGGTCGTCGACTACAAGACCGGTCGGTCCCCGAGCGAGCTCTTCGAGGCCAAGGCCCTGTTCCAGATGAAGTTCTATGCGCTGGTGCTGTGGCGCATCCACGGCACCATCCCGGCGTTGCTCCAGCTCGTCTACCTCGGTAACGGCGAGGTGGTGCGCTACTCCCCCGACGAGCGGGACCTGCGCGCGGTCGAGCGCAACGTGCGGGCGATCTGGGATGCCGTGGCGAACGCCGCGCGCACGGGCGACTGGCGCCCGCGCACCTCCAAGCTATGTGACTGGTGTGACTTCAAGGACCTCTGCCCCGCGTGGGGCGGCACTCCTCCCCCGCTTCCCGAGGGCGCTGGCCTGCTCGCGCTCGACCCCGCGCGTTCCGGTGAGGCCGTTCCTGCCGACGACTGAATGCCGAGTCCGCCGACTACCCCGCTGGTAGAAGTCTTTCCCGGGTCCGAACAGCATCGGCGAGGGTGGCCGGGTCATCTCCAGCGGCATGCGGGGACGCATCTGCAGACTCACCGTTCACTCGGAACGCTGTGGTCCGACACGGATCTCGGTTCGCCGGTACGGTCGAGGGCATGGCACCGTGCAGCCCTTCCCGAACCCTCGCGCGATCGAGGAGTCAAGAATCGCCCGGGATGGAGCACTTCCGTCGACGTGTTGCGACCCCTCGACTGGACGACTGGCGGGACGTCCGACCGTCAGCAGATGCGAACGTCGGGCGCCGGTCAGGACACCGCCAGCGCCGACTCCCGAGCCTGACGACCGAGCTCGGCCACCCGGCTCGGGGTGAGCCCGGCCAGCGAGTCCAGGTGCACGGCGCCCGCCATCTCGGGCACGGAGACGACGTGCGGCACCGCCAGCGTCGGCACCCCCGCGGCAACGGCTGAGCGCACCCCGGTCGGGGAGTCCTCGATCGCCACACAGTCCTGCGGTGACACGCCGAGCAGGCGGGCGGCGGCCCGGTAGGGCTCCGGGTGCGGCTTGCCGTGCGACACCTCGTCGCCGGTGACCACGACGTCGAAGGTGCCCTCGGGCAGGGCGCCCAGCACGGCATCCGCCAACGAGCGCCACGACATGGTGACCAGCGCACTCGGCACACCCTCGGCCTTGAGGGCCGCTAGCAGCTCGCGGGCGCCCGGCCGCCACGGGATGTGCTCGCTGACCTTGCCGATGACCCGGCCGAGCATCTCGTCGACGATCCGTTCCGGGGTCCAGTCGACGGCGGAGTTGTCGCGGATGAACGTCGCCGCGACGAGGAGGTCCTGGCCGACGAGCTGGTGGGAGAGTTCCTCGGTCCACGTCCCGCCGTGCTCCTCGACGATGTCGTGCTCCGCGGCGATCCAGTACGGCTCGGTGTCGACGAGGGTTCCGTCCATGTCCCAGAGGACTGCTGCGGGGAGGCTCATGGGACATGAGTCTACGGAGCCGTAGGGTGGTGCTCCGACGACGAGGAGGCCCCGGTGATCGAGCTCGACGACCTGCCCGAGCTGAAGGACGCGGTGATGATCGCCGCGTTCGAGGGGTGGAACGACGCTGGTGAGGCCGCCAGCGCGGTCATCGAGCACCTGGCCGAGATCTGGGACGCCGAGGTCGTCGCCGCGCTCGACCCCGAGGACTACTACGACTTCCAGGTCAACCGGCCGCGCGTCCTCCTCGAGGGGGGCAAGCGACGGATCAGCTGGCGCACGACGCGGGTGCTCGTCGCGACCGACACGCCGCTCGGGCGCGACGTCGTGCTGGTGCAGGGTGTCGAGCCGTCGTTTCGGTGGCGCGCGTTCGCGATCGAGCTGATGGAGCTCGCGCAGGCCACCGACGTGTCGATGGTCATCACCCTCGGCGCCCTCATGGCCGACGTCGCCCACTCCCGGCCGATCCCGGTCTCCGCGACCTCGGACAGTGAGGACACCCGCCACCGCCACGACCTCGAGATGAGCACGTACGAGGGGCCGACCGGCATCGTCGGCGTGCTTGCGGATGCCGCCACGCAGGTCGGCATCCCGTCGGTCTCGGCGTGGGCCGCGGTCCCGCACTACGCCGGTCACTCCCCCTCACCCAAGGCCACGCTCGCCCTGGTCAGCCGCCTCGAGGAACTGCTCGACGCCCCCATCGAGCACGCCGACCTCGACGAGGACGCCCGGGCCTGGGAGCGAGGCATCAACGAGCTCGCGTCGTCGGACAGCGAGGTGGCCGAGTACGTCGAGAGCCTCGAGGAGGCGCAGGACACCGCCGACCTTCCGGAGGCCAGCGGTGACGCCATCGCCAAGGAGTTCGAGCGCTATCTGCGACGGCGCGGCACGGACGAGCAGTAGCACCGGGCACTTCGCACGGGAAGCTTCAGGTTGACAAGGGAAATGAACCCTTGCTGACCTGAACCTTCCGGCACCGGGCGGGAAAGTTGGGGCGCGGGGGCGTCAGAGGCGGATGCCGAGGATCGCGTCGATGGTGCGTGCGAGCACCCCGGGGGCTGCGGCGTCGTCCCACTGACCGGCCAGGGTGGCGTCGGCCCACGCGTCGACCGCGGCCAGCGCCGCCCGGGTGTCGAGGTCGTCGGCCACGGCCGCACGCACGGCCGCGATCGTGGATGCCGGGTCGGCGCCGTCGTTGACCGACAGCGCTTCGCGCCAGCGCGCCAGACGGGCCTGTGCCCCCTCGAGCAGGGCCGGGGTGTACTCCCACTCGGTGCGGTAGTGCTGGTCGAGCAGCACGAGGCGGATGGCCATCGGGTCGACCCCCTCCGCGCGCAGCCGCGAGACCAGCACGAGGTTGCCCTTGGACTTGCTCATCTTCTCGCCCTGGTAGCCCACCATCGCCTGGTGGACGTAGTGGCGGGCGAACACGTCACCACCGGTGAGCGCCAACGCCTGCACGGCGCTCATCTCGTGGTGCGGGAACACCAGGTCGCTGCCACCACCCTTGATGTCGAACGGGTGGCCGAGGTGGCCGAGCGAGATCGCCGTGCACTCGATGTGCCAGCCGGGTCGGCCGGCTCCCAGCAGTTCGTCCTCCCACGAGGGCTCACCCTCACGGGCAGCGCGCCAGAGCAGCGGGTCGAAGCGCTGACGCTTCCCGGCACGCTCGGGGTCGCCGCCGCGGTCGCCGAACACGGCATCCATCTGCTCGTCGCTCCACCCCGAGACGCTGCCGAACGTCGGGGTCTGGGCCAGGTCGAGGTAGACGTCCTGCCCGGTGCCCTCGTCGGCCGGGACCTCGACCCCGTAGGCGGCGCCGCTCTCGACGAGGGCGCGCACCGCAGTCCTGATCTCTGGCATGGCCTCCACGACACCGATGTACGCCATCGGGGGGATGACACTCAGCGCGGTCATGTCCTCCCGGAAGAGGTCGATCTCGGAGGTCGCGAGCTCGCGCCAGTCACGCCCGTCGCGAGCGGCCCGCTCGAGCAGCGGGTCGTCGACGTCGGTGACGTTCTGCACGTACTCCACCTCGTGCCCGGCGTCGCGCAGCGCCCGACCGACGAGGTCGAAGGTCACGTACGTCGCGGCGTGCCCGAGGTGGGTCGCGTCGTACGGGGTGATGCCGCAGACGTAGACGCGGGCGACCGGGCCGACCTCCACCGGTCGCACCGAGCGACTCTGGGTGTCGTAGAGGGCGAGAGGCTCACCCTGACCGGGTACGGCGGGAACGAACGGCGAGGGCCACGACTTCACCGGGCCAGACTACGTGCCGCGGGCTACAGCGCCGGCCACGGGATCGCCGGCCACCCCGGAGTCGGCAGCGGATGCCGACGCGTGGCCAACAGGGTGCGGACCCTGGCCTTCAGGGCGGCAACCTCCACGGCGGTGAGCAGCGGCGCCAGGTCGGTGGCCAGCGACCCGTCCAGGGCCCGTGCGAGGGCGTCGAGGCGCGCGAGGTCGGCGTCGGGGATCTGGTCCCCGGCCCACCCCCACAGCACCGTGCGCAGCTTGGGTTCCACCCCGAGGCTGACACCGTGGTCGCACCCGCGCACGATCGCCCCCTCCCGCATCAGGTGGCTGCCCTTGCGGTCTGAGTTGTTGAGCACCGCGTCGAGCACCGCCACGGTGCGCAGCGCCGGTTCGGGGCTGTGTGACACGACGACCGGCTCACCCTGCGGGGTCTCGCCCTCGAGCACGACGAGCCAACCCGGTGGGACCGCGTCGGCTGAGGTGACGTCGACGAGCAGCTCTCGTTCCCCCTCCAGCGGCCCGACCCAGAGCTGGACCGAGCCGGGGCCGAACGGGCCCTCGCGCAGCACCGTCGGCGGGACCACCGCGAACCCTCCGGCGGCGCTGACGAGGTAGGCGGCCCGTTCGCGGGCGACGAGGGTGCCGTCGGGGTAGTCCCACAGGGGCCGCTCGCTGGACTCCGGCTTGTGGATGGCGAGCAGCGGCTCGGCCTCGTCGACCGGCCCCTGCACCGAGCAGAGCAGGGCACCGTTCGAGGAGTTGACGAGCCGGCCGACGGGGGTGAGGGTGCCTGCCGTCAGCAGGTCGACGAGCTCAGCGTCGGTAGCCGTTGGCACGAGGGCAGATGTGACCGGTCGGGTCCAGCGGCTGGCCGCAGAACGGGCAGGCAGGGCGGCCGGCGCTCACCAGTCGCGCGCTGCGCCGGGCGAAGGCACGCGCCTGCACCGGCGTCAGGACGACCCGCAGGCTCGTGACCTGTTGGTCCACGAGGGGCTCGAGACCGCTCAGCTCCTCGAGTTCGGTGGTGTCCAGGCCCTCGAGCTCTGCAGGGTCCTGGTCGTGGCACTCGATGATGATGACGCGGCGGTTGGGGTCCCAGGCCAGGGACAGGGTGTCGACGCGGAACTCGTCCTCGATCGGGGTGTCCAGCGGGTCGACGTCACCGTCGCCGAAGGGTTCGGTGGCCAGACCCTCGGCCTGTTCGTCGAGGACGTCGTTGATCCGGTCCGCGAGCACGCTCACCTGGACCTTCTCCAGGGACACCGAGTAGAGCCGGCCCTCCCCCCTGGCCTGGAGGAAGAAGGTGCGGCCACCGGGTGGCCCCACGGTGCCGGCGACGAAGCGCTCGGGTGGGTCGAAGACGGTGGTGGGCATGAGCACCACCCTAGATCGAGAAGCCCGTCGGCAGCTCGAGGCGGTGTCGAGCCATGAGGTCGGCGTCGCCGAGCACGGTGCGGGTGGCGCCGTCGGCGACGACCGACCCCTCGGACAGGACGACGGAGCGTTCGCACAGCTCGACGGCATACGGCAGGTCGTGGGTGACCATGAGCACGGTCACGTCGAGCGAGCGCAGGATTTCGGCGAGCTCCCTGCGCGACGCGGGGTCGAGGTTGGACGACGGCTCGTCGAGCACGAGGATCTCGGGCCGCATCGCCAGCACGGTGGCGATCGCGACACGGCGGCGCTGGCCGAAGGACAGGTGGTGCGGGGCCCGGTCGGCGAGGTCCGCGACCCCCACGAGGGTGAGCGCCTCGACGACACGGGACTCCAGCTCGGGGCCGCGCAACCCGAGGTTGGCCGGGCCGAAGGCGACGTCGTCGCGCACGGTGGGCATGAACAGCTGGTCGTCCGGGTCCTGGAAGACGATGCCGACGCGTCGACGCACCTCGAGCAGGTTGTCGCGGGACACCGGCAGCCCCGACACGGTGACCGACCCGGCGCCCGGGAGAAGGATGCCGTTCAGGTGCAGGACGAGGGTGGTCTTGCCGGCCCCGTTGGGGCCGAGCAGGGCAACGCGTTCGCCGCGGTGCACGTGCAGGTCGACCCCGAACAGGGCCTGATGGCCCCCGGGGTAGGAGTAGGCGACCCCGCGCAGGTCGAGGACGGGCACGCTCATCGGGCCCACACCAGGACTGAGGTGAGCGCCGCGATCACGGCCGGGGTGAGGGCCAGGGCCCACTGGGCCGGGGTGGCGGCGAGGGGCACGGTGGCGGGGTGCCGCCCGGACCACCCGCGGCTGAGCATCGCCAGGTGCACCCGCTCGCCGCGCTCGTAGCTGCGGATGAACAGCGCGCTCGAGCTCGAGGCGAGCGCGGGCCAGGCCCGGGGTGAGCGGGCGGCGAACCCGCGCGACTCGCGGGCGACGCTCATGCGGCGCATCTGGTCCAGGACGACGTCGGTGTAGCGAACCATGAACGCCACGATGAGCACGAGCTGGTCAGGGCAGCGCAGGTGCTGCAGGGCCAGCACGAGGTCACGAGGGCGGGTCGTCACGGCGAACGCTATCGCCGCCAGGACACCGGTGGTGCCCTTGAGCAACAGGGTCACGGCCGCCTCGAGCCCGGGCCCGGATACCTCCAGCGGCCCCAGCTGCACCCGGGGGCCGAGCGCGACGAACGGCATCACGAGGGCGAAGACGACGAAGGGGACCTCGACCACCATCCGGGGAAGCAGGAGCGAGACCGGGACCCGGGTCGAGGCGAGCACCACGACTGCCACCGCGAGCATGCCGAGCAGGGGCCAGTGGGCCCCGCGCGGCAGGGAGACGACGGCGAGGACGAAGGCGAGCAGGCCGACGAGCTTGGCGTGCGCCGGCATCCGGTGCAGTGGTGTGTGCCCGTCGACGTGCAGGTGTCGCGAGTGACCCCCGCCCACCTCAGCGACGGCGGCGCGACGAGCGCCGGACCAGCAGCAGGACGCCGGCCATGAGCGCACCGGTCACGAGCACGCCGACCACTCCGGCCAAGCCACCTGAGAGCCGGGCGTCGTCGACCCCGGAGACGGCGTAGTCCGCGAGCGGCGATCCGGCGACGGCAGAGTCGCGGGCGGACTCGCCGAAGCCCAGGGTCTCCCCCACGTACTCGAGGCCATCGGGGTGACCGGAGGCGTAGAAGGAGACGAGCCCGGCGAGGAGCAGGCTGATGACGACGCCGACGACGACCACGGCGCGGGTGGACCGGGGCGCGCGCTCGGCGCGCACGTCGGAGGAAGCGCCGGTGGTGCTCATGCGCTCACCGCCGACGTCCTGAGCTCGAGCGTCGGCAGCCGGCCCGCGGCACCGTGCACGAGATCGGGCCTGGTGGCCAGGATGCTGCTCACCGCCAGGAGCGTGATGGCGGCCTCACCCAGGCCGATGACCAGGTGCCAGCCACCCATCGCGACGGCCATCGAGCCGAGCGGCAGCGGCGTCGCCCCGCCGACGGCGTACAGCCCGACGAACGCCAGGGCCGAGGCCGGCACGCTGAGCAGGGCGGCGACACCGGCCGCGGCGCTCACCGAGGCGAGGGTTCGCGGCAGGATCGCCAGGACGAGACGGAAGACGCCGTAGCCCGCCCAGACGGCGACGACGCCCATGAGCACGATGTTCGTGCCCAGAGCGCTCACTCCCCCGTCGGCGAAGAGCAGCGCCTGCACGGTCAGGACGACCGTCATGCACAACGTCGCCGTCCACGGGCCGACGAGCACCGCGGCCAGGGTCGCCCCGATCAGGTGCCCGGAGGTGCCGACGCCCACGGGGAAGTTGAGCATCTGCGCGGCGAAGACGAAGACCGCGACCAGACCCGCCAGCGGTGCGGTGCGGTCGTCGAGCTCACGGCGAGCACCACGCAAGGACGCGCCGACGGCCACGACGGCCACCGCAGCCGTGGCCACCGACGTCGGTGCGTCGAGGAATCCGTCGGGGACGTGCATGCAGGCTCCTGCCCAGGGCTGTTGTTGCGACTTCTTTGCAACAAGCCTAACGACCGTCAGGGTCGCCGGCCACCATCAGGTGCCAGCGGGACTGTTCGGGGAACGGTCCGTGGTGCTCGAGCCGCCGTCACCACCGCCCACCGCCCCGTCTCCCGCCGGGGTGTGCCGTGGCACGGACACCAGGGGGGCGAGGTCGCCCGCCGTGGTGTTGCTCGCCAGCAGGACCATCCTCGTGGGCGTGACCTGCACGACGCTCAGGCTCCCCGGGTCGACGCGCACGCGCTGGAGGCCGGCCAACCCGGCCCCCACGGCCTCGGCGACGACCGCCTTGATGGGGTCGCCGTGGCTCACGGCCAACCACACGGCATCCGAGCCGTGGGCCGCCTCGACCTCGGCATCGAGGTCGCGCACTGCGCCCACGACACGCTGCGCCATGGTCAGCAGCGACTCGGCCCGGTAGACGTCGTGCGGCGGGAAGGTCGCGGCGGCCGGGTCGTCCTGGACCACTCGCCAGAGGTCGTCCTTGGCCGCCTGCGCCAGGTGCAGGCCGGTCCACGCCCCGTAGTGGCACTCGCCCAGCCGGTCGTCGGTCTCGGGTGCCGTGGCCGCATCCGCAAGAGCCAGGGCCGCGGTCTCGGCGCAGCGTTGCAGCGGACTGGCCACGGCCCGCGCGAGCGTGAGAGACGACAGCCGCCCGGCCACGTCGCGGGCCTGACGCCGGCCCCTCTCGGTGAGGCCGACACCGGGGGTCCAGCCGGCGAGGACGCCCTGCTCGTTGGCGGTGGAATGCCCGTGGCGCAGGAGCAGGACGATGGCCACGGGTCGACTGTATGCCGCCGCACCCCCATCGGACACAATGCGAGGCGTGATCGTGGACCAGGCCATCTACGTCGGCGGTGCCCGCCGTCCCTGCGCCGACCTCGGTGACGAGCTCGCGACCCTTCGCCGGAAGGGTGCACCCGGTGACTTCCTGTGGGTGGGCCTGAAGGACCCCACCCAGGCCGAGTTCGACGAGGTCAACGACGAGCTGGGCCTGCACTCGCTGGCCGTCGAGGACGCCATCAAGGGGCGGCAGCGGGCCAAGGTCGAGCTGTACGACAACACCGTCTTCGTCGTGCTGAAGCCGCTGCGGTACGTCGAGGAGTCCTCGGACATCGAGACCGGTGAGCTGATGTGCTTCATTGGGGACCACTTTCTCGTCACCGTGCGCCGGGGCGAGGCCAGCCCGCTCGCCGGGCTGCGGGAGCGGCTCGAGAAGGAGCCCGCGCTGCTGCGCCACGGCCCGATGGGGGTGCTGCACGCCATCGTGGACACGATCGTCGACACCTACCGCGACATCGAGCAGGAACTGGGCATCGACCTCGAGGTCATCGAGGAGCAGGTGTTCTCCGGGGACGGCGTCGACTCCGCGACGATCTACCGACTCAAGCGGGAGGTGCTGGAGTTCCGTCGGGCAGCGGTGCCGCTCGCGGCACCCCTGCACTCACTGCACGCGGATGCCGCGTCGAGGGTCACCGAGACCGAGCTGCGGTTGTTGTTCCGCGACGTCTCGGACCACCTTCAGGCGGTCATCGACCACGCGGACTCCTACGACCGCCTGCTCACCGACGTGCTGAGCGCGCACCTGGCGCAGGTGAGCGTGCAGCAGAACAACGACATGCGGCGCATCTCGGCGTGGGTGGCCATCGCGGCGGTGCCCACGATGATCGCCGGCATCTACGGCATGAACTTCGAGTTCATGCCCGAACTCGACGCCAGCATCCGCCTCGGCGACGGCGAGTTCCGCTACGGCTACTTCGTCGTGGTCGGGGTCATGGCGGCGGTGTGCGCCGGCCTCTACCGGGCGTTCAAGCGCAGCGGCTGGCTCTAGCCGGGTCTCAGAAGCCGCTCTCGGTGGGCCGTGGGTAGTACGTGAGGAACTTCTTCACGTGGTTCGCCTTCGCGGCCAGGACGTAGGCGCGGCGCTTGGGACCCTCCGCCCGGTAGCGCAGCGGGTGCACGACGCCCTTGCGCATCACCTGCTTGACGTGGCGGCGAAGCGTCTCGTCGGTGATGTAGCGCAGCAGGAGCTTCTTGGGCACCACGGAGTAGACGATCTCGTTCGTGACGGTCACGGGCTCGGCCGCGCGGTCCTCGATCAGGTCGGCCACGATGAAACGGGCCACGTTGGCACCGGCACCGGTCACGTAGTAGTTGTTGCGCCCGATGCGGGGGTTGACCTCGAGGAAGCGGAAGGAACCGTCCCGGGGGTCGACCTTGGCGTCGAAGTTGGCGAAGCCGCGGTAGTCCAGGTGGTCCAGGAGGCTGCGCGCGTGCGCCATCGCCTCGGGGAACGGGGTCGTGATCATCGCGCAGGGGTTGCCCAGGGCCGACGGTGTGTGCTCCTCGAGCAGCACCTGGGCGGTGCACATGAGCGTGACCGAACCGCGGTGGTCGCGGTACGCGGTGACCGATCGCATCCAGGTGTCGTCGCCGGGCACGAGTTCCTGGACGATGAAGCGATCGCGGAACCCGGCATCCTTCAGGCGGGTCCACAGGTCGTCGAGCTCGGCCGGGGTCTGGATGAAGTTGACCTTCTTCTTGCCCGGGTAGTCCACGAGCTCGTGGACGCTCGATGCCGCGGCCTTGGCGACGACGGGGAACGGGATGGTCATCGCCGAGGGTGCCCACCCCGGCTCCACCGCACCGGAGAAGTCCTCGATGTGGGTGATCGGGGTGGGGACGCCGATCTCGGTGCAGGCCTCGGCGAAGCGGCCCTTGTCGGAGATCTGGTCCAGGGTGGCGACGTCGACCAGGGAGATGCGGTAGTAGGCGTCGAGCTCGGCCCGGTGCGCCGCGAACAGGCGCGAGTAGCCGTCGGTGTTCGCGAGCAGGAGCACCGGAATCGACTCGCGCCCGAGCGCGCTCTCGGCGGCCGTGCGCTCCCGGCCCCGACGGAGCAGTTCGGCGATGTGGTCCTCGTTGCTGGCCTCGGCCCCGAGCAGCACGTTGTCGATGATCGCCGAGTCGACCGGGCCGGTCGCGATCCTGGAGATGACCGTCGACCGCACGCCGAAGGCCTCGTGGAAGGCTCGAGCCAGCGAGTAGACCCCGATGTCCCCTCCGAGCATGACGACGTCGAAGGCCGGTGCGGCGAGGGACATTGATCTCCTTGAACGGTGTTCGGGGACGGACCTGCCGATCCTATCGGCCGTTGCCCGAGGTCCCGCCGCCGTGCGAGCTGGCGCCCAACGCCGAGGCGACCGTCCTCAGCACCTCGGCCCGCTCGGCGGTGCTGGCCGCGAACGGGGCCACGCTCAGCGTGCTCACCCCGGCATCCGCGTAGCGACCGATGCGCTCGGCGATGCGTTCGCGTGGGCCGATGAGCGCCGTGGCGTCGGCGAGCTCGAAGGGAACGGCGGCAGCGGCATCCCGGGGACGGCCCGCGAGGTAGAGGGCCTGGATCTCGTCCGCCGCGTCGTCGAAGCCCATCCTGCGAGCCAGCGCGTTGTAGAAGTTCTGCGTCCGGCTGCCCATGCCCCCGATGTACAGGGCCGTGTAGTCGGCCACGGCGGCGCGCCCTGCCTCGAGGTCATCGGTGACGACGACGGGCACGGTGACGACGACGTCGAATCCGGCCATCACGTCACCGGGTGGCGCACCCTCGGATGCCGCGCGAACCTCCCGTCCCGCCCGGACGGCATCCAGCATGTCGGCACTGTGCTCGGGAGAGAAGAAGATGCCGAGCCAGCCGTCGGCGACCTCACCGGCGAGTCGCAGGTTGCGCGGCCCGACGGCCGCGAGGTAGATCGGCAGGTCGGGGCGCGGAGGCCGGATCGTGAGGCGCAGGGCCTTTCCCGGGCCGTCCGGCAACGGCAGGGTCACGTGCTCACCCGCGTAGGTGACCTGTTCGCGGCGTAGGGCCATGCGCACGACGTCGACGTACTCGCGGGTGCGCTGAAGCGGTGAGGTGAAGCGCACCCCGTGCCAGCCCTCACTCACCTGGGGCCCGGAGACCCCCAGACCCAGGTGGAAGCGGCCCTGCGAGAGGGTGTCGAGGGTGGCGGCGGTCATCGCCGTCATCGGCGGGGTGCGCGCCGGGATCTGCATGACGCCGGCGCCGAGCCCGATGCTGCTCGTCTGCGCCGCCAGCCAGGCCAGCACGGTCGGGGCGTCCGACCCGTAGGCCTCGGCCACCCACGCCTGCGTGTACCCCAGTCCCTCGGCCACCTGGACGAGCTCGAGGGTGTCGGTGCCAAGGCCCATGCCGGCGTAGCCGCAGGTGATCGCGAGGTCCATGGCCTCCACGGTAGCGAGGCCCTCGGACGATAAGGTGCCCGCCATGCTCACCCGCCGCCTCGGTTCCTCCGGCCTGGCCGTCTCCCGGCTCGGTCTCGGGACGATGGCGTGGGGCACCCGCACCTCCCCCGAGGACGCCCGCGACCTGCTCGGCCTCTTCCGGGCGGCGGGCGGGACGCTCATCGACACGGCCCACGGCTATGCGGGAGGCGCCTCCGAGGAGCTGCTCGGGGAGCTGCTGAAGGGCCCGGAGCGCGACGAGGTCGTGATCGTCACGAAGTCGGGGATCAGCCGGGCGACCGGAACGCGGGTCGTCGACTGCTCCCGGCGGGCCATGATGCACCAGCTCGAGACGTCCCTGCGCCGGCTGCGCACCGACCACGTCGACGTCTGGCTCGCCCATTCCTGGGACGAGCACACCCCGATCGAGGAGACCGTCAGCGCGCTGCTGTGGGCCGTGGAGTCCGGGCGGGCGCGCTACGTCGGGGTGTCCAACCACGTGGGCTGGCAGGCGGCCCGCACGATGTCGCTGCTCACGGCATCCGGGGTGCCCCTCGTCGCCAACTCGGTCGAGTACAGCCTCGTCGCGAGGGCACCCGAGCACGAACTCGCCGACGCGGGCACCGCGCTCGGGTTCGGGCTGCTCCCCTGGTCACCGCTCGGGCGCGGAGTGCTGGCCGGTCGCTACCGCACCACCGTGGCCGCCGAGTCGCGCCTGGCCTCCGAGGAGTTCGGCCGGTTCGCCTCCAAGCACGTGGGAGAGCACACCCGGGGCGTCGTCGAGGCGGTGCGCACCGCGGCCGCCGGGCTCGGGGTCGCTCCCGTCGTCGTCGCGCTCGCCTGGGTGCGGGACCGTCACGCGGTCGCGGCGCCGATCATCGGCCCGCGCACCCCGACCCAGCTCGCGGCGCTGCTGGAGTCGGAGGACGTCGACCTTCCGGAGCAGATCGTCGCGGCGCTCGACGAGGTGTCGATCGAGCACACCTGAGCCGGAGGCCGGTCGCTCGGCGGATGCGGGTCGCTCGGCGGATGCGGGTCGCTCAGCGCTCGACGTCGTCGTCGAGATCGATGTCGTCGTCCAGGCCCGAGTACAGGTGTGCGTCGTCGCCGTCCTCGTCGACGTGGGCGTCGTCGTCGACGTAGATGTCGAGCGGCGTCATCTCGCCGTACGCGTCGAACAGCGCCCCGTCGTAGTCCTCGAAGGCGTCGGCGAGCGCGTCGTAGGCGGCGACGACGGCCGGGTCGTCCTCCCCGCGACGGGCGCTGCTCGCCTCCAGGTGCCGTTCGAGGGCGGCGACGAGGGTGGTCAGGGCGGCACGCGGGTCAGCGCTCATGGTGTCGACGGTACCCGCCCCTTGGCACAATGTGGCGATGGTCGAGTACGAGTACCTCACCCTGACGTTCGGGCGGGAGACCGCGCGCGGCGACATCCGTCGGCTGCTCACCGAACACGCCGAGTACGGGCACTGGGAGCTCGACCGCACGAGGATCTACGTCGGCGGTCGGACCCGCACGAGGTTGCGCCGTCGGATCATCCGGGCCCGGCGGGCGGTCAGCACGTCGCGATGAGGCGTCCCAGGACCCTCGCCCCGAACTGGAGCGCGTCGACCGGGACACGCTCGTCCACCCCGTGGAACATGGGGGCGAAGTCGAGGTCGGCCGGCAGCCGCAGCGGGGCGAACCCGTAGCCGGTGACCCCGAGCAGCGAGAGTGCCTTGTTGTCGGTGCCGCCGGACAGGCAGTAGGGCAACACGACGGCATCCGGGTCCTCGGTGCGCAGTGCGGCGACCATCGCCTCCACCAGATCACCCTCGAAGGGGGCGTCGAGAGCGATGTCACGGTGCAGGACCTCGACGCTCACGTGCTCCCCCGCGAGCTCGGCGATGGTCGCGAGCAGCTGCTCCTCGTGACCGGGCAGGAACCGGCAGTCGACGTTGGCGCTGGCGTGCTGCGGGATGACGTTGTGCTTGTAGCCCGCGTCGAGCATGGTGACGTTGCTCGTGTCCTGAAGGGTGCCGCGCACGAAGCCCTGTGCCCCGCGAAGGTGGTCGAGCAGGTCCTCGAGGTCCTCGTCGGACCAGCTCGTGCCCGTCAGCTCACCCAGCCCCTCGAGCAAGGTGCGCACCGACGGGATGAACTCGCGGGGCCAGGTGTGGGCGGCGATGCGGGAGATCGCCTCGGCGAGGCGCACGATGGCGTTCTCGTCGTTGGGGACCGACCCGTGGCCCGCGCGGCCGTGAGCCGTCAGTCGTAGCCACGAGATGCCCTTCTCGGCCGTCTGGAGCAGGTAGGTGCGCCGCTCGGAGCCGTCGCGGTCGGTCACGGTGACGCTGTAGCCGCCCACCTCGCTGATCGCCTCGGTCACGCCGTCGAAGACCTCGGGGTGCTGCTCGACGAGAAAGTGCGAACCCTTGCGCCCGCCGGCCTCCTCGTCCGCGAAGAACACGATGACGAGGTCGCGCGGCGGCACGGTGCCGGTGCGGGCGAGCTCGCGCACACACGCGAGGATCATCGCGTCCATGTCCTTCATGTCGACCGCGCCGCGGCCCCAGACGCAGCCGTCGCGCAGCTCGCCCGAGAACGGGTCGACCGACCAGTCGGCGGCGTTGGCCGGGACGACGTCGAGGTGGCCGTGGATGCACAGGGCGCCGCGCTCACGGTCGGCGCCGGGGATGCGGACCACCACGCTGACGCGCCCCGGGTCGCTCTCGAACGTCTGTGGTTCCAGCCCCACCTCTCGCAGGCTCTGCACGACATAGGCCGCGGCCTCGGCCTCGCCGGGCCCCGAACCGTCGCCGAAGTTGCTCGTGTCGATCCGGATCAGGTCCTGGCAGATCTGGACGACCTCGTCCTGGGCTGTTGTCGTGGTCTCAGGCATGTGGACCACCCTAGGCCGGGGCTGCGATCGGGCGAATGCTGTGAACGCGCGGTGATCGGATTTCAGTCCGGCGCGTGATGCGTGTAATGTTCCGGGTCGCAGGACGGCCTCCCCGGGCCGGGCCCGCACCACTCGTCCGGGTGGCGGAATGGCAGACGCGCTAGCTTGAGGTGCTAGTGTCCTTTATCGGACGTGGGGGTTCAAGTCCCCCCTCGGACACCACACGACGAAGGCCCCGAACCATGCAGGTTCGGGGCCTTTCGCGTCGGGCCTCAGACCGACCCGATCGACCCGGTTCGAGGCGGAACGAACGCTCAGGCGGCGAAGGCGTCGACCGCGGTCTGCACGTCGGCCAGCAGGGGGTCCAACCGCAGTGCGGCCTCGGTCGTGACGGCGCCGGAGTCCACGAGCTTGACGTACTCCTCCACGAGCTTGTCGGTCTCCGCCGAGGTCTTGACCGGATCGTCCTCGCGAACGCCCTGGCGGATGTCACCGACGATGTCGTCGAGGACCTTGGCGCTGTCGGCGTCGAGCACTCCCCCGCGCTGGAGCGAACCGACCTCGTCGGAGAAGGCCGAGAGCGCACTCGTGACCTCGGCGCCCAGATCAGGCTCAGGGGTCGGGGTCGGGGCCTCGGTCGTGGGTGTCGGCGTCGGGGTGGGGCTCGCCGCCTCCGTGGTCGGCGGGGGGCTGGACGAGGGCGGCGGCGTCGTGACGGCAGGGGTCGAGACCGACGGGCTCGCGGTGGGCGTCCCGGAGTCGTCGCCACGCATGAACTGCCAGAGCAGCAGACCGAGGGCAGCCGCGGCGACGAGGGCGAGCACCCAGGTGAGGGCTCCGGGTCCCCCACGCTCGGGCTCGACGTCGCGTGACGGGTCGCTCGGGGGCAGGGGAACCGGCACGGGGGCAGGGGCGGAGGGCGTCATCCGCTGGGTTGCCGCGGTGCCGCCGGCGGCCATCGCCCTCGTGGCGAAGATCGACTCACCCTCCTCCAACGCGACCGCCACCGCAGCGGCGCTCTCGGGGCGCTGGTCGGGCTGCTTCGCGAGCAGGTCGTGGACGAGGTCGGCCAACCAGTCGGGAGTGTCGGGGCGCAGGTCCCGCACGTCGGGAACGAGGTCGTTGGCGTGCATCATCATCGTGGCGACCGGGGTGGGGCCACGGAACGGTGGCTGGCCGGCCAACAGGGCGTACAGGACGCAGCCGAGCGCGTAGAGGTCGGCACGGCCGTCGACCCGGCCCCCCAGAGCCTGCTCGGGAGCGAGGTACTCGGCGGTGCCCATGACCGTGTGCGTCGCCGTGAGGGACTGGGAGCCGGTGGACTCGGCCAGCTGGGTGATCCCGAAGTCGAGGACCCTAACGCGGCCGTCGGCGGCGTAGGCGATGTTCCCGGGCTTGATGTCGCGGTGCACCAGACCCCGGGCGTGGGCAGCCTCCAGGGCCGAGGCCACCTGGCGCCCGACCTCGACGACCTCGTCGACGGGCACGGGGCCGGCAGCGATGCGCTCGGCCAGGCTCGGGCCGGGCAGCAGCTCCATGACGAGGTAGGCGGTGTGGTCCTCCACCCCGCTGTCGTGGACCGTCACCACGCCCTCGTGGCTCAGGCCCGCGGTCGCCCGCGCCTCACGCTCGAAGCGGGCGGCCCCGGACTCGTCGGGAACGCTGCGCAGGTCGATGAGTTTGACCGCCACCTCGCGGCCCAGGACCGAGTCGGTGCCGCGCCACACCTCGCCCATCCCGCCGCGACCGATCCGCTCCTCGAGGACGTACCGGCCCGCGAGACGACGCTGCTCGTTGCTCATCACCCCAACCTACTGGCACTCCCGTAGCCTGTGCGGGTGCTCGAGTCCGTGACCGCGACCCGCTTCGTCGTGCCGCTGCGTGAGGGAGGCTCCCTCCCCGGGCTGGTCGAGGCCGACGACCTCGGCACCTACGTCGTGAAGTTCACCGGCGCCGGGCAGGGCCGCAAGGTCCTGGTCGCCGAGGTCATCGTCGGTGAGCTGGCGCGCCGCCTCGACATCCCCACACCCCGTCTGGCCGTGGTCGACCTCCCCAGCGCGATCGCCCGCTACGAGGCTGACGAGGAGGTCCAGGACCTGCTCAACGCCAGCCCTCGGCACAACCTCGGAGTCGACTTCCTGCCGGGTTCCTTCGGCTACGACGGCTCCCGTCCGCCGGGAGCCGTGGATGCCGGTTCCGTGCTGTGGCTGGACGCGTTCACGGCGAACGTCGACCGGACCTGGGCCAACCCGAACCTGCTCGTCTGGCACGGCCGCACGTGGGCGATCGACCACGGCGCGGCGTTGTGGTTCCACCACTCGTGGCCCAGCCGTCCGCCGGATGCCGCGCGTTTCGCCGGCCAACCGTTCGATCCCAGCGGGCACGTGCTGGCTGCGGTCGCGCAACCGCTCACCGCGGCTCACGAGCGCCTGGCCCCGCTGGTGACGCCCGAGGTCGTGCGGGAGGTCGTGGCCCTCGTCCCGTCCATCTGGATCGAGACCACGTCGAGCCTCCCGGACGAGGATGCCGTGCGCTCCGCCTACGTGGAGCACCTCACCGCCCGCCTCGCGAACCCCGGACCCTGGGTGGGGGCGTCATGAGCCACCCGTACCAGTACGCGGTGCTGCGGTTCGTGCCACGCGTCGACCGGGGCGAGTGCCTCAACGTCGGTGTCGTCGTGCACTCGCAGTCGGCCGGCGTGCTGCGGTGCGCCTTCCACCTGGACGAGCCGCGCATCGTGGCGTTTGCCCCGGACGCCGACCTCGACGGACTGCGCCGTGCCCTCGAAGCAGTCCGCACGATGTGCGAGCACCCTCCGGCCGACGTGGGTGCCGCGTTGTCCACCCCGGGCAAGCGCTTCGGGTGGATCACGGCCCCGCGCTCGACGGTGCTCCAACCCGGGCCCGTGCACGGAGGCTCTGTGCTCGATCCGGCAGCCGAGGTCGACCACCTCCTCGCTCGCCTCGTCACGTAGTCGACGGGAACCGACGCCGACCCAGCTCGTGGCGGTCAGCGTCGACGCAGAAGTTCGGATCGCGCACAGCAATTGCTGCGTGGGCTCTGAACTTTCGCGTTCGGGCGTCGAGCGCACGCCGCGGTGTCCGCCCTTCGACGGTGGGGCGAGCACCGGATGCCGTGGCACCGGTCAGGCGCCCGGCGCACCTCACCTGGCGGTGGACCCCATGGCGGTGAGCACCACCTGGGCCCTGTCCTGCGGTGAGCCCGCTACCTCAATCACCTGGCCGACCCCGGCGACCAGATCGTCGTCCGCGCAGAGGTCGAGCAGGTGGCGGTCCATCGCCTCGCGCAGCTCGGGGTCCTCGTGCTCGGGCACCCAGATGCCGTGGCCCTCGTCCAGAGCGAGGACGACCAGCACGTCCACCCCCTCCAGCGCCTGGGCCGCGGTGGCCCGTAGCCGGTCCAGTGCCGCCGGGGCCACGGTGCTGCGTCCCAGGGCGCCGAGCGCCTCGAGGTAGGCGAGGAAGTCCAGGGGACCACGCTCGAGGACGGTGCACGCCCCCCGCGGTAGTTCGGCGAGCCGCTCGACTGACACCTCGAACTGGGCCAGGAACGACGCCGCACAGGCAGGGTCGTCCACGTCGACGAGGTCGAACGGATCCCCCAGGCTGGCATACCCCGGCAGCGTCATCACGAGGTCGGACACCAAGGTGCTCTTGCCGCTGGCGTGGGTGCCCGAGACGACGATGCGCACGCCGTGAGGCTAGCGGGGCGGCACCCGAAGCGCCCAGGCCGCCACGGCGCCGGCGGCCGCGACGTTGAGTGAGTCCACTCCCCCGAGCATCGGGATGCGCACGGTGAGGTCGACCTCGGCGAGCGTTCGATGGGTCAGCCCGTCGCCCTCGGTGCCGAGGATGAGCGCGAGCCGACCCGGCGGATCCGCGGCGAGCTCGTCCAGCCCCACCGAGTCCTCGCGCAGCGCCAGGGCCGCGGTGGTGAAGCCGAGGTCGCTGAGCAGCGACACGCCGCCGGGCCAGGGGCCGATGCGAGTCCACGGCACCTGGAACACCGTGCCCATCGAGACGCGGATCGCGCGCCGGTAGAGCGGGTCCGCACAGCGGGGGGTGACGAGCACGGCATCCACCCCGAGGGCGGCCGCGGACCGGAACACGGCGCCGACGTTGGTGTGGTCGACGATGTCCTCGAGCACGAGCACGCGTCGAGCCCCGTCGAGCACGTCGGCCACCGTCGGCAACGCCGGTCGCTGCATCGCGGCCAAGGCGCCGCGGTGCAGGTGGAAGCCGGTGAGCGCCTCGATGACGTCGGCATCGCCGACGAAGACGGGGATGCCGTCCGCCTCCGCGTCCGCGACGACGTCACCGAGGTCGGTGAGCCAGCGCTCCCCCATGAGGAACGAGCGAGGCCGGTGCCCGGCGGCCAGCGCCCGCCGGATCACCTTCTCGGACTCGGCGACGTACAGGCCGCGTTCGGGTTCGGTCCTGCGGCGCAGCGCGACGTCGGTGAGCCCGACGTAGTCGTGCAGGCGCGGGTCGTCGGGGTCCTCGATCCGGATGGGCACGAGACCCAAGGGTAGTCAGGGGAAGGCGACGAGCTTGACGACGGCCACCAGTGCGATGACGACGATGACACCTCGCAGCACCGGGGCCGGAAGGCGGCGACCGAGAGTCGAGCCGATGACGCCGCCGATGGTGGCACCGACGGCGATGAGCAGCACGATGAGCCAGTCGATCTGGTCAGGAGCGACGACGATGAAGACCAGGGCCGCGACCGCGTTGACGATGGTCGCCAGAACGTTCTTGTAGCCGTTCAGCCTCTGGAGGGGGTGGCTCGACAGGGCGCCCAGCACCCCCATGAGGATGATCCCCTGCGCGGCGCCGAAGTAGCCGCCGTAGACGCCCGCACCGAACACGCCCGCCTGCATGGCGCGTTCGTGCCCACGTGCGGACGCCGTGTCCTGCGCACGCCGTCGGTTCGCCCACGCGTTGAGTCGTGGCCCGGTGACGACCAGCACCAGGCCGATGAGGATGAGCACCGGGACGATGGCGCGAAACAGGTCGGGGTCGAGGACGAGCAGCAGCAGGGCCCCGGCCACTCCGCCGAGGAGTGACATCGGGGCGAGTCGCCGCAGGTCGGGCCAGGCACCGACGAGCTCGGCCCGGTAGCCGATGCTGCCGGTCAGGGAACCGGGCACCAGCCCGATGTTGTTCGAGACGTTGGCCGTCACCGGAGGCACACCGAGGAGCAACAGGGTCGGGAAGGTGATGAGTGTCCCGGACCCGACGACCGTGTTGATCGTGCCCGCCCCGATGCCCGCGAGAATGACGAGCAGGGCATCGGGAACGGGCACGAGTGAACTGCTGGTGTCAGGCGGGCGGAGCCGGCGGTGCGGGCGGCGCCGGTGGGGTGTCCACAACCGGCGGGGACGCAGGTGCGGTCGGCGCAGCCGGAGCGGGGGGCGCGGGGGGTGCAGCCTGAGCCGGCGGGGTCCACGGACGCGGCGGCACGGCATCCGCACCCGGGGTGATGGGTGGCTGCACCCGCGAGGCGGGAGCGGCGTGTTCCTCGGCCTCACGGCTGGCCATGCCGGCCTGACCCCGCGCGGTGGCCAGGGCCTGCGCCGGGTCCTCCAGGGTGGTCTCCTCGAAGGCGAACGTCTCGTCCAGGCCCGGGTCCACCCAGCCTTCGTCGTCTCCACCGTCGAAGCCACCCTGACCGCGGCCGAGCATCCCGCCGATGCCCTTGAGCGCGTCGGTCAGCTCACTCGGGATGATCCACATCTTGTTGGCGTCACCACGGGCGATCTGCGGCAGCACCTGGAGGTACTGGTAGGCGAGCAGCTTCTGGGTCGGCTTGCCACGGTGGATCGCGTCGAAGACCTGCTGGATGGCGCGGGCCTGGCCCTGGGCCTCGAGGATGCGGGCCTGGGCCGAGCCCTCGGCGCGCAGGATCTGGCTCTGCTTCTCACCCTCGGCGGTGAGGATCTGGCTCGCCTTGGTGCCCTCGGCGTTGAGGATCGCGGCTCGCCTGTCACGCTCGGCCTTCATCTGCTTCTCCATCGACTCCTGGATGGAGTGCGGCGGGTCGATCGCCTTGAGCTCGACGCGGTTGACGCGGATGCCCCACTTGCCGGTCGCCTCGTCGAGCACACCGCGAAGCTGACCGTTGATCTGGTCGCGGCTGGTCAGCGTCTGCTCGAGGTCGAGCGAGCCGATGACGTTGCGCAAGGTGGTGACCGTGAGCTGCTCGATGCCCTGGATGAAGTTGGCGATCTCGTAGACGGCTGACTTCGGCTCGATCACCTGGTAGTAGATGACCGTGTCGATGCTGACGACGAGGTTGTCGCTCGTGATGACGGGCTGGGGCGGGAAGGACACGACCTGCTCACGCAGGTCGATGTTGGCTCGCACGAGGTCGACGAACGGCACGAGGATGTGCAGCCCGCCCTCGAGGGTGCGCGAGTAGCGACCGAGTCGCTCGATGATCAGGGCCGTCTGCTGCGGCACCACGCGCACCGTGCGGACGAGCACGATGATCGCGAACGCCGCCAGCAGCAGCAGGACCACCACGGGGAAGATGCCGTCAGGCATGGGTCAACCTTTCACTGGACGTCAGAGGTCGGAACAGGTGCCACGATCGCCGTGGCGCCGTGGATCGCGATGACACGCACTTCCTCGCCGGGGCCGACGGTCGACGTGGCACCGGCCGCGAGGCGGGCCGACCAGGTCTCGCCGGCGAGCTTGATCCGGCCGTCGCTGTCGGTGACCGCCTGGAGGACGCGGGCTGATCGGCCCACGAGCGAGGACGCCCCGATCTGGTGGTCCATCTCGCCGTCCATGAACTGGCGCTTGACGATCGGCCGCACCGTGAAGAGCAGCAGGATGCCGGTGGCCACGGCGACGACCACCTGGATCGGGAACGAGGCCCCGAGCCCGGCGGCAACGGCGCCGGCGAGGGCGCCGCCCGCGAACATGATGAAGACGAAGTCGACGGTGGCCGCCTCGATCGCCGCGAGCACCAGGGCGATGCCGAGCCAGGCGAGCCAGAAGTTGTCGGTCAGCCACTCCATGGTGTGACCTGCCTTTCGTGGTGGGTGCTCACGCGATGGACGTGAACCCGGGACGGCCGGTTCCCGTCGAGGCTACCGAGCACGAGCGGCATAGCGGTCCCCCCGGACCTCGAGCTCCAGCGGCATCCCGAACGTGGCCTCGAGGTTCTCCTCGGTCAGCGTGATCTCGATCGGCCCCTGCGCGACGATGTGCCCCTCGCGCACGAGGAGCACGTCGGTGAAGTTCGGCGGCACCTCCTCGACGTGGTGCGTCACGAGCACGAGGGCGGGCGCAGCCAGGTCACCGGCGAGCTGGCCCAGCCGCCGCACGAGGTCTTCGCGTCCCCCCAGGTCCAGACCTGCGGCGGGCTCGTCGAGCAGCATCAGCTCGGGGTCGGTCATCAGGGCCCGGGCGATCTGCACCCGCTTGCGCTCCCCTTCCGACAACGTGCCGAAGTGGCGGTCGGCGAGGTGGCTGGCGCCGAGCGCGTCGAGCAGCTCGTCCGCGCGCCCCTCGTCCAGCCGGTCGTAGGCCTCGCGCCATCGGCCGACCACGCCGTAGGAGGCGGTGACGACGACGTCGCGCACCCGCTCCCGCGGCGGGATGCGCTCGGCCAGTGCCGCCGAGGCCAGACCGATGCGGGGGCGCAGCTCGAAGACGTCGACGGTGCCGAGCACCTCACCGAGGATGCCGACCACGCCGGAGGTCGGGTGGATGCGCGCCGACGCCAGCTGGAGCAGGGTGGTCTTGCCGGCGCCGTTGGGTCCGAGGACCACCCACCGCTGACCTTCCTCGACCTCCCAGCTGACGTCGTCGAGGATCACGGTGTCCCCGCGCACGACGCTCACGCCGGCCAGCGCCAGGACATCACTCATGCCCTGAACCCTAACCCTCGTCAGCGACCGAGCTGCCGCCGCCTCAGCACGTCCAGGTACACCTGGTGGGTCTGGTCGCCGATCGAGCCCCACGAGAAGGACTCCACGGCCCGACGTCGTCCCGCCAGCCCCATCCGTTCGGCGCGGGCGGTGTCACTCACGGCATCCGTCATCGCTGCGGCGAGGTCCGCGACGAAGCGGTCCGGGTCGACCGGGGTGCCCGTGCCGTCCTGGACCTGCTCGATCGGCACCAACCACCCGGTCTCGCCGTGCACGACGACCTCGGGGATGCCGCCCGTCGCCGTCGCGACGACGGGCAGCTCACAGGCCATCGCCTCGAGGTTGACGATGCCGAGCGGCTCGTAGACGGACGGGCAGACGAACACGGTGGCGCTGCTCAACATCGCGACGACCTCGTTGCGGGGCAGCATCGTCGGCACCCACACGACCCCGTCGCGGGTCTCGCGCAGGGTCTCGATGAGGGATTCGACCTCGGCGAGGATCTCGGGCGTGTCGGGGGCCCCGGCGAGCAGGACGAGCTGCACCTCGGGCGGCAGCTCGGCGGCTGCGCGCAGCAGGTACGGCAGGCCCTTCTGGCGGGTGATGCGCCCGACGAAGATGATGCTCGGGCGATCGGGGTCGACACCGTGGCTGCGCACGACGTCCTCGTCGACGGCGCGCTGCCAGAGCTCGGAGTCGATGCCGTTGTGGACGACCTTCACCCGCTCGGGGTCCACCGAGGGGTAGGAGCGCAGGATGTCCTCGCGCATGCCGGCACTCACCGCGATCACGGCATCGGCCGCCTCGTACGCCGTCTTCTCCACCCACGAAGAGACGCGGTAACCGCCGCCGAGCTGCTCGGCCTTCCACGGCCGCATCGGCTCCAGGCTGTGGGCGGTGAGCACGTGCGGGATGTCGCCCATGAGGCTCGCGAGGTGGCCGCCCATGTTGGCGTACCAGGTGTGCGAGTGCACCAGGTCGGCGCCCTCGCACGCGGCGGCCAGCGAGAGGTCGACCCCGAGCGTGGTCAGGGCCGCGTTGGCCCCGGTCAGCTCGGTGAGGTCGGGATGGCCCGTCGTGCCGTCCTCCGCGCGCGGGTGACCGAAGGCGTGCACCCGCACGTCGAGATCACCTCGCGCCCTCAAGGCGCTGACGAGCTCGGTCACGTGGACGCCGGCACCTCCGTAGATGGCGGGCGGGTACTCCTTGGACAGGATGTCGATGCGCACGAACGCCACCTTAGTGAGACACGAGGTTCCCGGCGAGGGGTGTTTCCCCCTAGCGTGTGCCCCATGGCGTACCGCAGCGGAGGTCCGAAGGTTCTGGTCATCGTTCTCGCGGGTGGGGAGGGAAAGCGGCTGATGCCGCTCACCGCCGACCGAGCGAAACCGGCAGTTCCGTTCGGCGGCATCTATCGACTCATCGACTTCGCCCTGTCCAACGTCGTCAACTCGGGCTACCTGAAGATCGTCGTGCTCACCCAGTACAAGTCGCACAGCCTCGACCGGCACGTCACGAGGACCTGGCGGATGTCGACGATGCTCGGCAACTACGTGGCCCCCATCCCTGCCCAGCAGCGCATCGACAAGTCCTGGTACCAGGGCAGCGCTGACGCGATCTTCCAGAGCTTCAACACCATCACCGACGAGAAGCCCGACATCGTCGTCGTCGTCGGTGCCGACCACGTCTACCGCATGGACTTCTCGCAGATGGTCGAGCAGCACGTCGAGACCGGCGCCGGGGTCACCGTGGCCGCGATCCGTCAGCCCATCGAGACCGCTGACCAGTTCGGCGTCATCGACGTCGTCCCCGACGACCCGATGAAGATCCGCGCCTTCCTCGAGAAGCCGACCGACCCCGACGGTCTGCCCGACTCCCCCGGCGAGATCCTCGCGAGCATGGGCAACTACGTGTTCAACGCCGACGTCCTCATGGATACCGTGCGGACCGACGCGACCCTGGACGGCTCGAAGCACGACATGGGCGGTGACATCGTCCCTGCCCTGGTGGCGCAGGGTGCGGCATACACCTACGACTTCAAGAACAACGTCGTCCCCGGCGGCACCGAGCGCGACATGGGCTACTGGCGCGACGTCGGGTCGATGGACTCCTACTACGACGCCCACATGGACCTCGTCTCCATCCACCCCGTGTTCAACCTCTACAACTACGACTGGCCGATCTACACGTCGTACGGTCCCTACCCGCCGGCGAAGTTCGTCCACGGCCATCACGGTCGCTTCGGTGAGGCGCTGAACTCCGCGGTCTCCCCCGGTGTCGTCATCTCCGGGGCGCGGGTCAACGACTCGGTCATCTCCCCCGACGTGCGCGTCCACAGCTACACCGAGATCGACGCCAGCGTCATCCTCGACAGCGTGAAGATCGGGCGGCACTGCCGGATCAGCAAGGCCATCATCGACAAGAGCGTCACGATTCCCGACGGGACGTCGATCGGCTACGACAAGGACCACGACATCGCGCGTGGCTTCTCGGTGACCGACTCCGGCATCACCGTCATCGGCAAGGGTCAGGTCGTCACTCCGTGACGGCACCCGATCGCACCATCCGGATCGGGGCGCAGCTCCAGCCCCAGCACGCCTCCTACGCCGACATCCGGCGTGCCTGCGCCGAGCTCGAGGAGCTCGGCGTGGACGTGCTCTTCAACTGGGACCACTTCTACCCCCTGCACGGGGACCCTGACGGTGCCCACTTCGAGTGCTGGACGATGCTCGCCGCCTGGGCCGAGGCGACCGAGAAGGTCGAGATCGGCGCTCTCGTCACGTGCAACAGCTACCGCAACCCCCAGCTGCTCGCCGACATGGCGCGCACCGTCGACCACATCAGCGACGGACGGCTCATCCTCGGGATCGGGTCGGGCTGGTTCGAACGGGACTACGACGAGTACGGCTACGAGTTCGGCACCGCCGGGGGCCGGCTCGACGCCCTCGCGCGCGACCTGCCCCTCATCCGGTCCCGCTGGGCGCAGCTGAACCCCGCTCCCACCCGGGACATCCCGGTGCTCATCGGTGGGGGCGGCGAGAAGAAGACGCTGCGGATCGTCGCCGAGCACGCCACGATCTGGCACGGTTTCGGCAGCCCGGAGACAATCGCCCACAAGCACCGCGTCCTGGACGGCTGGTGCGCCCGGATCGGCCGCGACCCGAGTGAGATCGAGCGGTCCGCCGGGGTGGCGCCCACACCGGGACGCCTGCCCGAGGACGTCGGGGACTACGCGGCATCCGCACAGACCCTGTACGACGTGGGCACCCGCCTGTTCACCGTGGGCCTCAACGGGCCGGACTACGACCCCGGACCGGTCCGTGACCTCGTGGCATGGCGCGACTCCCACTCTCGGTAACCTCTGCAGGGTGTCCCTCCCCGTGACCGATGCGCCCGCGGCGCCACAGTTCGACCCCGATGCCCGCACCCTGCTCGTCACCCTCAACGGTGACGACCGCCCCGGCGTCACGAAGGCGCTGTTCGAGGCGGCCTCGACAGTGGGTGCCGAGGTACTCGACCTCGAACAGGTCGTGGTCCGAGGGCACCTGGCCCTGTCGATGCTGCTCTCCCCCGGCCGCGACGAGAACGTGCTCGTCGACCGGATCACCCGAGCGGGTCGGGCCGCCGGGATGCGGGTGGACATCGAGGCGGGCCGTGGGGACAACGCCCCCCGCCGCACGGGGCGTGCTGCCGTCGTCGTCATGGGCGCCCCCCTGGAGACCCACCAGGTCGCGGCCGTCGCCGCGACGATCGCCGACCACGGCGCCAACATCGACCGCATCCGCCGGCTCTCACGGTTCCCGGTCACCACCGTCGAGCTCGACGTCTCCGGTGCGAACCTGGCAGACCTGCGCCAGCACCTCGCCCTGATCTCGCACGAGGTGGGCGCCGACATCGCCGTGGCCCCGGCCGGGCTCGCCCGGCGCGGCGGGCGCCTCGTCGTCATGGACGTCGACTCCACCCTCATCCAGGACGAGGTCATCGAGCTCCTCGCCGAACACGCCGGCCGGGCCGCAGAGGTCGCCAGCGTCACCGAGGCGGCGATGCGCGGCGAACTCGACTTCGCCGACAGCCTGCACGCCCGGGTCGCGACGCTCGCGGGGCTGCCCGTCTCCGTGCTCGATGACGTCCGGGACGCCGTGCGGCTCACTCCGGGGGCACGCACCCTGGTGCGCACCCTCAAGCGGCTCGGGTTCACCGTGGCGGTCGTCTCCGGCGGCTTCACCGAGGTCATCGAGCCGGTCGCCCGCGAGCTCGGGATCGACCACGTGCGCGCCAACCGCCTCGAGGTCGTCGACGGTGCGCTCACCGGTCGTGTCCTCGGAGCGGTCGTCGACCGGGCGGGCAAGGCGGCGGCCCTGCGGGAGTTCGCGGCCCTCGAGGGCCTGCCCCTGACCCGAACCGTGGCCATCGGGGACGGGGCGAACGACCTCGACATGCTCGCCGCGGCAGGCCTCGGGGTCGCCTTCAACGCCAAGCCGCTCGTGCGGCGGCAGGCCGATGCCTCGCTCACCGTCCCCTACCTGGATGCCGTGCTGTTCCTCCTCGGGATCTCCCGAGAGGAGATCGAGGATGCCGACGCGGGCGACGCCGCCCCACTAGGCTGACGCCGTGCCGCGATTCCCCACGACCATTCCCACGCTGTTCATCATCGGTGGTGCCGAGGACCGCGTCGGCAAGGCCTCGCTGCTGCGCCAGTTCGTCAAGCTCTCCGGGGGGCGGCGATCCCAGATCGTCCTCATCCCGACCGCGTCCTCCTTCCAGCAGGAGGTCACCGACGCCTACACCGAGGTGTTCATGCGTCTGGGCGCGGGCGGGCTCGACGTCGTCAACCCCGCGACCCGGGCCGACGCCCACGACCCGGCCTCCGTCGCGGCGATCGACGCGGCATCCGGCATCTTCATGAGCGGCGGGAGCCAGCTGAGGTTGTCGCAGTTGTTGCCCGGGACACCTGTGGGTGATGCCCTGCACCGTGCCCACGAGCGAGGGGCGGTCGTCGGGGGGACGTCGGCCGGCGCCTCGATCATGTCCGACTTCATGATCTCCATGGGCGACGAGGGCGTCACGCCCCGCCAGCGGGCCAGCCAGATCACCGCCGGGCTCGGCCTCATCCGCGGTGTCGTCGTCGACCAGCACTTCGACCAGCGAGCCCGCTACGGCCGCCTGATGTCGGTCATCGCCACGTCACCCCACCTGCTCGGCATCGGGATCGACGAGGACACCGCGGTGATCGTCGAGGACCTGAAGCGGTTCACCGTCGAGGGTCGTGGGGCCGTGTTCGTCGTCGACTGCCGCAGCGCGGTCACCGACGCCGCGGATGCCGCCCCCGGCGCGCCCGTGCTCGTCTCCGGTGCCACGGTCCACACCCTGCCTGCCGGGTCGACCTTCGACCTGGTCAACCGGCGTCTCACCGGCTTCGTCGAGCAGCACCCCGACCTGCTCGTCTCCGTCGCCGCAGCAAAGGCCTGAGCACCACCCACCCCACCCTGCCCGAACCGCCAGCCCACCCGAGGAGAAGCGCCGATGGACCTGCCCACGCCGACCGGCCCCGCCGCACCTGACCTGCGCATCCTCGAGTCGAGGGTCTACCGGGGCGGCAACATCTGGTCCTACGACCCGTCGATCCACCTCGTCGTCGACCTCGGCATCCTCGAGCAGTACCCGACGAGCGCGCTGCCCGGATTCACCGAGCGCCTCGTCGAGCTCCTTCCCGGTCTGGAGAACCACACCTGCTCCACGGGCGTGAAGGGGGGCTTCATCTCCCGCATGCAGCAGGGAACCTGGCTGGGCCACGTCGCCGAGCACATCGCCCTGCAGCTGCAGCAGGAGGCCGGCCACGACCAGCGCCGCGGCAAGACCCGCATGGTCAAGGACCGCCCGGGCGTCTACAACATCATCTACGCCTACACCAACGAGGAGGTCGGCCTGGCCGCGGGACGCCTCGCCGTGGCCCTGGTCAACGACCTCGTGCAGGCGCAGGAGGACTTCGACTTCGCCGAGGAGCTCGAGCGCTTCCTCACCCGAGCCGAGCGCACCGCCTTCGGACCGTCGACGGGGGCGATCCTCGAGGAGGCCGTCAGCCGTGACATCCCGTTCATCCGGTTGAACTCGGGCAGCCTCGTCCAGTTGGGACAGGGTGTCCACCAGCAGCGCATCCGCGCGACGATGACGTCCAAGACCGGCGCCCTGGCCGTCGACATCGCCAGCGACAAGGACATGACGACCAAGCTGCTCGCCTCGGCCGGGCTGCCGGTGCCCAAGCAGGAGACCGTGCGCTCGGCCGAGGGCGCCGTGGCGGCCGCCCGCCGGATCGGCTTCCCCGTCGTGCTCAAGCCCCTCGACGGCAACCACGGGCGCGGGGTCTGCCTGAACCTCATGGACGACGAGGCGGTGCGTGAGGCCTTCGTCATCGCCGAGGACCAGTCGCGGCGCGGCTACGTCATCGTCGAGTCGTTCGTCACCGGCCGCGACTACCGCTGCCTCATCGTCGGCGGCAAGATGCAGGCCATCGCCGAGCGGGTGCCCGCCCACGTCGTCGGCGACGGCACCCACACGGTGCGCGAGCTCGTCGAGCTGACCAACGCTGATCCGCGCCGTGGCGTGGGACACGAGAAGGTGCTCACCAAGATCAAGGTCGACGCCGCCGCCGAGGAGCTCGTGCGCGAGCAGGGGTTCACCCTCGATGACGTGCCACCGGTCGACAGCATGGTCAAGCTGGCCCTCACCGGCAACATGTCCACGGGCGGCATCTCCATCGACCGCACCTTCGACGCCCACCCCGACAACATCGAGATCGCCGAAGAGGCAGCCCGCCTCATCGGGCTCGACGTCGCGGGAATCGACTTCATCGCCCCGGACATCGCCTCCCCCGTTCGAGAGGCCGGGGGCGCCATCTGCGAGGTCAACGCAGCCCCGGGGTTCCGGATGCACACCCACCCGACCGTGGGTGAACCCCAGTACATCGCCAAGCCCGTCGTCGACCTGCTCTTCCCCCCGGGTGCGCCCTCCCGCGTGCCGATCGTCGCCGTGACCGGGACCAACGGCAAGACGACCACCTCCCGGATGATCGCGCACATCATGAAGGGGCTCGGCCGCCAGGTGGGCATGACGTCGACCGACGGCATCGTGATCGACGAGCGCCTCGTGGTGAAGTCCGACGCCTCCGGGCCCCGCTCGGCCCGCATGGTGCTCCAGAACCCGCGCGTGGACTTCGCGGTCATGGAGGTCGCGCGTGGCGGCATCCTGCGCGAGGGCCTGGGGTACGACCGAAACGACGTCGCCGTCGTCACCAACGTCGCTCCCGACCACCTCGGGATGCGGGGCATCGACACCCTCGAGCAGCTCGCCGACGTCAAGGCGGTCGTCGTCGAGGCCGTCCCCCGCGACGGCTTCGCCGTGCTCAACGCCGACGACCCGCTCGTGCGCCGCATGCGGCGACGCTGCTCGGGCTCGGTGGTGTGGTTCAGCCTGGCCGAACCCGGGTCCAAGGTGCGCGACCTCATCGACGACCACTGCCGTCACGGTGGGCGCGCGGTGGTGCTGGACCGCACCGACCGGGGCGACATGCTCGTCATCCGGCACGGCCGCCGGTCGATGCAGCTCGCCTGGACCCACCTGCTACCCGCGACGTTCGGGGGCACCGCGCTGTTCAACGTCGCCAACGCGATGGCGGCAGCCGGTGCGGCCTTCGCCAGCGGTGCCGGGCTCCACGAGATCCGCCAGGGCCTGCGGACGTTCACGACGTCCTACTACCTCTCCCCCGGCCGGATGAACCAGATCAACGTCCACAACGTCGACGTCATCGTCGACTACTGCCACAACGCCCCCGGCATGCGGGTGCTCGGTGAGTTCCTCGAGCGCTACGCGAGCATGAAGTCCGGGCAGAGCGACCTCGGAAAGATCTCGCGCATCGGCATGGTGGCGACCGCGGGTGACCGCCGCGAGGCCGACATGATCGAGCTCGGGGCCGTCGCCGCCGAGCACTTCGACGTCGTCGTCGTGCGCGAGGACGAGCGGCTGCGGGGTCGGGAGCGCGGCTTCACGGCAGACCTCGTCGCGCAGGGGGTCCGCAGTCGCATGGGCCAGCCCGGGGTGCGCTGCCGGCAGGTCGAGATCGTGCTCGGCGAGACCGACGCGGTGCGCCACGTCATGGCCCGGGCCAACCCGGGTGACATCGTCGTCCTCACCGTCGACCAGCACGCCGCGGTGATGTCCGAGCTCGAGGCGATGACCAAGCAGGCCCAGCCCGGGTCACACACCAAGGACTCGGTCGGCGACCCCGACATGGACCCCGAGGCGATGATGGAGCAGGCCAAGGAGGCCGGCGACAGCGCCGCCCGCGACCTCGAACCGAGCCCGTAGCGGCGCCCGGCCGACGACTCAGCCCTGCGGGTCCGCCCGCAGGGCGTCGGCGGATGCCGTGAGGGCGCGTCGGTAGCGCGCGACGTCCGGATCGGTGCTCGCCGCCACGACGGCCGTGAGGAGGTCCGCCAGGGCCTGCGAGGGGTGCCCGGAGTCGTGCTGGACCAGCGCCCGGAACGCCGCCACCCCGAGGCTGTCCGGGTGCCGTGCCGCGACGTCGTCGATGACCGACTCGGCGGCCTGCACCCGGCCGAGGTTGCGCAGGCTGGAGGCGAGCTGGATCTGGGCGCGGTGCCGGTGCGGCTCACGCAGGCCGGCGGCGAGGGCCCGTTCGTACAACGGAACGGCCAGGTCCTCCTCCCCGGCGGCGTCGTGCGCTCCCGCCAGCTCGTAGGTGATGCGGGCGTCGTCCGGGTGGGCCGTGGCCAGGTCCTGCGCGAGGCGGATGCGTTCGCGCGGGTCCTCGACCTCCCACAACGCCGTCAGCGCCTCCTCGGCCTCGTGCTCGCCGCGGTCGCGCACCACCTTGCGTCGGATCGCGTGCTCGTCGTCGGCGGTGGCCGACAGCGAGCGCAGCCACTGGGTGATCTCGGCGCGCTCCGCGTGGCACATCACCGCGGCGACGTCGCCGTCGTCGGCCGCCTCGACACACGCCTGGAGGCCGGAGAGCTCCGTGGGGTAGGACGCGATGTCAGCCACCCCGGCATGCCCCAGACCGATCCGCAGCTGGGCCTCGAGGTCCGCTTCGGTGCGCCCACGCAGGTACGCGGCCTTGTGGGCGGCGACGACGTGGTCGGCCCGCAGCCCGGCGATCTCGCCGAGGGCCTGGAGGATCTCGTCGGTTCGGTCCCCGGCGGTCCCCAGGGCGAGGTGCACGCGTCCGCCGGGTGCGCACAGGCCGCGAGAGACGTCCAGCAGCGCCTCGAGACCCGCCTCGTTGTGGGCGAGGTCGACGACGACCGTCACCTCCCCGCGCTCGGTCGGCACCGTGTAGGTGTTCATCCGCCCGGGGTTGAGCAGGTCGTCGGGGCGGAAGGTCCGCAGCCCCTCGACGACGAACTCGCGGGCGATGCCCAGGCCCAGGGCCGCCGACGCGCCGGCGAGCGCGTTGAGAACGTTGTGGTGAGACAGGCCGGACAGCGCCATCGGCAGGTCGACGACCCGAACGAGTCGGTCGGGGACACCGTCGTGCGTGAGCACCGTGATGTGGCCGTCGAGCACCGTGGTGGCACGGCCGCCGGCCCCGAGGGCCTCGCGCACCGCGGGCGCGCTCGGGTCGGCCGTGAAGACCCACGGACGGGCCCGGATGCCGGCGCGCATCGCCCACACCCGGGGGTCCTCGCCGTTGAGCACCACCCAGCCACCGGGCTTGGTGGCCTTGGTGACGATCGCCTTGACCTCGGCGAGCTGGTCGACCGTGTCGATGCCCTGGAGGCCGAGGTGGTCGGCGGAGACGTTCGTGACGACCGAGACGTCGTTGTGCGTCACCCCCATCCCGCGCAGGAGCATCCCGCCGCGGGCCGTCTCGAGGATGCCGATCTGCACCCCCGGGGCGTCGAGCACGGCGCGCGCACCTGACGGGCCGGAGTAGTCCCCCGGTTCGATGGTCTCGCCCTGGACGACCACGCCGTCGGTGGAGCTCCACCCCGTGGTCAGGCCGGCGGTCATGCAGATGTGGGCCAGCAGCCGGGTCGTCGTCGTCTTGCCGTTGGTGCCCGTGATCGACGCGACCGGGATGCGTGGGGTGACCACCCGCGGGCCGTCGCTGCGGGGCGCGGCGGTGACGGCCGCCGCGTGGGGAGCCACGGCATCCGCCAGTGGTTGCCCGTCGAGCAGGCTCTGGAGCGCCGGGCCGATCGCCTCACCGAGCGCCTGCGCGCGACCACGCTGGCGCCAGACAAAGGCGCACACGACGACGTCGGTCTCGCCTGCGGGGCGCGTGCGAACCCCGAGCCGCTTGGTTCCGGCGGCAGCGGCCACGGACCGGGCCACCCGCTCGACGATGCGCACGAGCACCTGCTGGCGTTGTTCGGAGCCGGGGGCGCCCGGCTGACCGCGTCGGCGCAACCCGACGGCTGCGGCGACGGCATGCACCTGGTCCGGGGATGCCGCGAGGTACCCCGGCAGCGCCAGCGTCACCTTGACGGCTGGTCGGGGGAAGTACAGGTTCGGCCCCTCGAGCAGGCGCACCTCCTCGGTGCGCACGGACGGGGGGCTCTGCGCGGGCTCGCTGCTCACGCGGGGAGCCTAGTGGTCGTCAGCCCTCTTGCCGAGGCTCAGGCGCCGACGGCGTGGTAGCCACCGTCGACGTGGACCATCTCGCCGGTCGTGGCCGGGAACCAGTCGGAGAGCAACGCGACGCACGCCTGGGCGGCCGGCTGCGGGTCGTCGACGTCCCAGCCGAGCGGGGCGCGGCCCGCCCACGCCTCCTCGAAGCGCTCGAAGCCGGGGATGGACTTGGCGGCCGTCGTGCGGATCGGGCCGGCGGCGACGAGGTTGCAGCGCATGCCGAGCGGCCCGAGGTCGCGGGCGAGGTAGCGGTTCGTGGACTCGAAGGCAGCCTTCGCGACCCCCATCCAGTCGTAGACCGGCCACGCGACGCGTGCGTCGAAGGTCAGGCCGACGACGCTGCCGCCGCGGCCCATCAGGGGCATCGCGGCCTTGGTGAGCGAGGCCAGCGAGTACGCGGAGATCTGGACCGCGGTCGCGACGTCGGCCCACTGCGCCTCCATGAACGTGAACGCCCCCTGCGGCGCGAACCCGATCGAGTGCACGACACCGTCGAGGTGGGGCACGTGTTCGCGCACCCGGTCGGCCAGCGCGGCGAGGTCGTCGTCGTTCGTGACGTCGAGCTCGACGACGGCCGGGGTGACGGGCAACCGCTTGGCCATGGCTGCCGTGAGCTTCATCTGGCGGCCGAACGAGGTGAGCACCACCTCGGCACCCTGCTCCTGAGCCAGGCGGGCGACGTGGAAGGCGATGGAGGTGTCGAGCAGGACACCGGTGACGAGGAGCTTCTTGCCCTGGAGCAGCATCTGGGAGGACCTTTCGCGGGGGGTGGGTGGCGTGCTGGCTCGGGTCAGTGACCCATGCCGAGGCCACCGTCGACGGGGATCACGGCACCGGAGATGTAGGCGGCCTCGGTGCTGGCCAGGAAGCGGACGGCGGCGGCCACCTCCTCCGGGGTGGCGAATCGGCCGGCGGGGATCGCCGCCTGGTACGTCTTGCGGGTGTCCTCGGGGAGCACCGCGGTCATGTCGGTCTCGATGAAGCCGGGCGCCACGACGTTGGCGGTGATGCCGCGCCCGCCGAGCTCTCGGGTGATCGAGCGGGCCAGGCCGACCAGGCCCGCCTTGCTCGCCGCGTAGTTGGCCTGGCCCGGGCCGCCGTAGAGACCGACCACGCTGGAGATGAGGATGATGCGGCCCCGGCGCAGGCGGATCATGCCCTTGCTGGCGCGGCGGGCGCACCGGAAGGCGCCCGCGAGGTTGGTGTCGATGACGGAGTCGAAGTCCTCGTCGGACATCCGCATGAGCAGGCCGTCCTTGGTGACGCCGGCGTTGGCGACGAGCACCTCGATCGGCCCACCGAGCAGACCCTCGGCCTCGGTGAAGGCCGCGTCGACCGAGGCCGAGTCGGTGACGTCGCAGCGCACTCCGATCAGACCCTCAGGGGCCTCTCCGGAGCGGTGGGTGACGGCGACCTTGTCGCCGGCTGCGGCGAAGGACCGGGCGATCGCGAGACCGATCCCGCGGTTGCCGCCGGTGACGAGGACAGTTCGTGGCTCGCTCATGCTGTCGAACCTAGTCGACTACCGCTGGGTAGCCGGAGAACAGCGACATACAGTGGACAGGTGCCGACCACCCAGCCCCGGCAGGCTCCCACCGCCCAGTCGGTGACGAGCGTGCCCGAGTCGCGGACGGAGGAGCAGTCCCGACGGCTGCGGCGCTACCTCGCGACGATGGTCGTGCGCACGGTGTGTTTCGTGTTGCTCGTCGTCATCGACCACCCCATCCGATGGGTGTTCGCCTTCGGGGCCGTGTTCCTGCCGTTCTTCGCCGTCGTCGCCGCCAATGCGGTCTCACCCCGGTTGCGCGGGCGCGTCATGCCGGTGCTGCCCCGCACCGACGACACCCTGCTGATCACCCGCGAGGCGGACTCACCCACCGATCGCTGACATCGGGCGCTCGGGCTGCTCGAAGTCGGGGCGGTCGATGCCGTGCCCGGCCTTCTTGGCCCACATCTCGGCGATGATGAGGTCGGCGAGCTCGGTGTCGGTGGCCCCCTCGCGCAGCGGGCCTCGCAGGTCCACCTCACGGCGGGCGAACAGGCAGTTGCGCAGCTGACCGTCAGCGGTGAGCCGCACCCGGTCACAGCTGCCGCAGAACGGCGCCGAGACGCTGGCGATGACTCCCACCGTGGCCGGGCCCCCGTCGACGAGGAAGAGCTCGGCCGGCGCGCTGCCGCGCTCGCGGACGGGGGTCAGGGTGAAGCGCTCCCCGAGCCGCTCGAGGATCTCGCCCTGGGAGACCATCTGCGCCCGGTCCCACGCGTGCTGCGCGTCGAGCGGCATCTGCTCGATGAACCGGAGCTCGTAGCCCCGGTCCAGGCACCAGCGCAACAGGTCGGGCGCGTCGGTGTCGTTGACGCCGCGCATCGCGACCGCGTTGACCTTCACGGGGGTCAGGCCGGCATCCGAGGCCGCCTTCAGCCCGGCGACGACGTCGGTGAAACGGTCTCGCCGGGTGAGGCCGGCGAAGTGCTCCGGGTCGATGGTGTCGAGGCTGACGTTGACCCGGTCCAGGCCCGCTGCCGCGAGCGGTGCGGCAAGGCGGTCGAGGCCGATGCCGTTCGTCGTCATGGCGATGCGCGGTCGCGGGTCGAGGGCGGCGATGCGGCTCACGACGTCGACGAGGCTGCGGCGAAGGATCGGCTCTCCCCCCGTGAGGCGGACCTGGGTGACGCCCAGACCGACCATGACCGAGACCACGCGCACGAGCTCGTCGTCGCTGAGCATCTCGGGTTTGGGCATCCAGTCGAGCCCTTCGGCGGGCATGCAGTAGGTGCAGCGCAGGTTGCACCGATCCGTCACGGACACGCGCAGGTCGCGGCCGACCCGCCCGAATTGATCGAGCAGGCGCGGGGCGGGGAGGGCGGTCATAGGACACCAATGTACGACGGGTACCGTGGCTGGGTGTTCAGGCGGCTGGTGACTCCTCGCTGGCTGGGCGCTCTCGTGCTCGCAGCCCTGTTCGCGGTGGCGTGCTACCACCTCGGGTGGTGGCAGTACGACCGGCACCTGGCCAAGGCCGAGCGCAACGAGCGGCTCGACGAGCACTACCGCGGCGACGTCGTCCCGCTGGGCGAGGTGCTGACCCCCTCCGGCCTGGCGGTCGAGGACGAGTGGCGGCGGGTCACGGTGACCGGGACCTACGAGGCCGGCCCGGTGTTCGTGCGCGGCCGCAGCCTCGACGGAGAGGCCGGTCTCGAGGTGCTCTGGGGGCTTCGCCCGGATGCCGGTGGGCCCGCCGTCGTGGTCAACCGCGGGTTCGTGCGGCCCTCCGACCAAGGGGCGAGTGTGCGTCCGTCCGTGGCGCCCGCACCGGACGGCGAGGTCACGGTGACGGGCTGGGCACGTCGCGGGGAGGCATCTCGGGGCAAGGAGGCTGCGGCCGGCACGGTCGCGAGCATCAACCTGCCGGAGGTGGCGGACCAGATGGCGCTGACGGACGTGCTCCCCGACTACGTGCTGCTCGACTCCGAGCGAACCGCAGACGGCGCGACGCCACAGCGTCCACAGCCGCTGGGTGAGCCCGACCGGTCCCTCGGGACCCACCTGGCCTACGCCTACCAGTGGTGGTTGACGATGGCGCTGGGCTTCGTGCTCATCTGGTTCGGCATCCGCCGTGAGCTGCGGGCGGAGAACCCGCAGCAGTACCCGCCGAAGGTCAAGAAGACCCGGATCTGGGACGAGGAGGACGAGTAGCCGGTCTCAGGCCGGGGTGTCCACGGGATGGTCGAGGACCTCGCCGATCTCGTCGTCGAACTGGGTGCGGTAGAGCTCGCTGTAGACCCCTTCCGCGGCGACGAGCTCGGTGTGGGTGCCGCGCTCGACGATGCGTCCGTCGTCGACCACGAGGATGAGGTCGGCGTGCCGGATCGTGGAGAGGCGGTGCGCGATCACCAGGGCGGACCGGTCGCGCAGCGCCTCGTCGAGCGCCCGTTGCAGCGCCTGCTCCGACTCGCTGTCCAGGTGGGCGGTGGCTTCGTCGAGGACGACGAGGCCCGGGCCCTTCAGCAGCAGCCGCGCGATGGCCAGTCGCTGCTTCTCGCCGCCGGACAGCCGGTGGCCCCGGTCGCCGACGACGGTCTCCAGGCCGGAGGGCAGGGACTCCACGAGGCTCCAGACCTGGGCCGCCTTCAGGGCGGCGACCATGTCGGCCTCGGTGGCCTGCGGGGCCGCGTAGGCGAGGTTGGCCCGGATGGTGTCGTGGAAGAGGTGGGCGTCCTGGGTGACGACGCCGACGGCATCGTGCAGGGAGTCGTTCGTCGTGTCGCGCAGGTCGACGCCGTTGATCCTGATGGCCCCGGCCGTGGGGTCGTAGAGCCGGGCGACGAGGGAGGTGATGGTGGTCTTGCCCGCACCGCTCGGGCCAACCAGGGCGACGAGGGAGCCGGGTTCGATGACGAACGACACGTCTCGCAGCACCGGACCGCTCCCCCGCCGGTCGCCGGTCGCCGTGCTCTCCAGCGAGGCCAGGGACACCTCGTCGGCCGACGGGTAGGAGAAGGCGACGTCATCCACTTCGACCCGCACCGGTCCTGGTGGCACCGGTCGGGCGTCGGGTGCCTCGGCGACGAGCGGTTCGAGGTCGAGGACCTCGAAGACCCGCTCGAAGGACACCAATGCGGTCATGATGTCGACCCGGACGTTGGAGATGGCCGTGAGCGGGCCGTAGAGCCGCGCCAGCAGCGCCGTGAGCGCGATGAGGGTGCCGACCGTGAGGGTGCCGTTCACGGCCATGAGGCCTCCGACGCCGTAGACCATGGCGGTCGCGAGCGAGGCGACGAGGGTGAGCGCCACGAAGAACACCGAGCGGTTGACGGCGATCCGCACGCCGATGTCGCGCACCCTGGCCGCGCGCACCGCGTACTCCTCGTCCTCGACGGCAGGGCGGCCGAACAGCTTGACGAGCAGGGCGCCGGCGACGTTGAACCGCTCCGTCATCCGGGTGCCGAGGTCGGCGTTCTGCACCATCTGCTCGTGGGCGAGGCTGGCCAGGCGGCGCCCCATGAAGCGTGCGGGCAGGAGGAAGAACGGCACGAGGACCAGGGCGGCCAGGGTCAGCTGCCAGGACAACGTGGCCATCGCGACGAGGATGAGCACGAGGGTGATGGCGTTGCTCACCACGCTGGACAGCACCGAGGTGAAGGCCTGCTGGGCACCGATGACGTCGTTGCCCAGACGCGTGACGAGGGCCCCGGTCTGGGCCCGGGTGAAGAAGGCCACCGGTTGGCGCAGCACGTGCGAGAACACCTGGGTGCGCAGGTCGTAGATCAGGCCCTCGCCGATCCGGGCGGAGAACCACCGCTCGACGAGGGTGAGCGCGCCACTCACCACGGCGATGGCGGCGACGATGAGCGAGAGCCGCACGACCACCGCGGAGTCGCGCGGGTAGATGCCGTCGTCGATGAGCGACTTCAGCAGAAGCGGGGTCGCGACGACGAGCACCGACTCGATGACGACGAGCCCGAGGAACCAGGCGATCGGCCCCGAGTAGGGGCGGGCGTAGCCGAGCACCCGCTTGGTGGTGCCGGGGGTGAGGCGGCGTTCCTTGACACTGGCGTCCCTGCTCAGGCTGCGCAGCGCCTGCCAGCCGTACATGCTCACGGTGCGGTTGCTCCTCGTCGTCAGTCAGCCACGCGAGAGAACGTCGCGGCCGCAAGCAGTCAACCACCGGCACCCTGACGGGTGTTCCGTGCCACGTCGTGGAACCCCCTTGTGGTGAGCGCGGACGCCGTTCAGGATGACCACGGCGTCGCCGCCGGGGCGGGCGCCGGAGAGAAGGGGAGACATCACCGTGACCGCACCGCTGCGCCATAAGGTCCTGCTCGACGAGGACGAGATGCCCACCCGCTGGTACAACATCCTGCACGACCTGCCGACTCCTCCCCCGCCGCCGCTGCACCCCGGCACCGGCCAGCCGGTCGGCCCCGACGACCTCTCTGGGATCTTCCCGATGGACCTCATCGCCCAGGAGGTCTCCACCGAGCAGTACATCGACATCCCCGAGGCCGTCCAGGACGTCTACCGGCTGTGGCGTCCCTCCCCGCTGTTCCGGGCCCACCGGCTCGAGAAGGCCCTCGGCACCCCGGCCCGCATCTACTACAAGTACGAGGGGGTCTCACCGGCCGGCTCGCACAAGCCGAACACCGCGGTGCCGCAGGCGTACTACAACGCGCGCGCCGGCATCCGAAAGCTCACGACCGAGACCGGCGCCGGGCAGTGGGGCACGTCGCTCGCCTTCGCCTGCGCCCAGTTCGACCTCGAGTGCGAGATCTGGCAGGTGCGGGCCTCCTACGACGCCAAGCCGTACCGCAAGATCATGATGGAGACCTTCGGGGGAACGGTGCACCCGAGCCCGTCGGACCTCACCGAGGCAGGGCGCGCCATCCTCGCGAGCGACCCCCGCTCGAACGGGTCGCTCGGTCTGGCCATCAGCGAGGCCGTCGAGGTGGCGGCCCAGGACCCGAACGCCAACTACGCCCTGGGCTCGGTGCTCAACCACGTGCTGCTGCACCAGACGATCATCGGCGAGGAGGCCCTGCTCCAGCTGGCGAAGATCGACGAGACCGTCGACCTCATCGTCGGGTGCACCGGTGGTGGCTCGAACTTCGGTGGCCTGACCTTCCCGTTCCTGCGGGAGAAGTTCGCCGCCGGTGGTGCCGGGCCGGTCATCCGCGCCGTCGAGCCGGCATCCTGCCCGTCCCTGACGCAGGGCACCTACGCCTACGACTTCGGTGACGTCGCCGGGCTGACGCCCATGATGAAGATGCACACCCTCGGGCACGACTTCATGCCCGACCCCATCCACGCCGGGGGTCTGCGCTACCACGGCATGAGCCCGCTCATCAGCCACCTCTACGAGGAGGGGCTCATCGAGGCCGAGGCCAAGACGCAGAAGGACTGCTTCGCGGCCGGGGTGCTCTTCGCCCGCACCGAGGGCATCGTGCCGGCACCGGAGCCGACCCACGCGTTGGCGGCGGCGGTCGACGAGGCGATCCGGTGCATCGAGACCGGTGAGGAGAAGGTGATCCTCACGGCCCTGTGCGGTCACGGGCACCTCGACCTGCCGGCCTACGACGCCTACCTGCGTGGCGACCTCATCGACCACACCTGGGAGGACACCGAGCTGCAGGAGGCCGTCGCCCAGGCGCTCACGAGGCTGCCCGCGATCCCGGGCTGATGAGGGCGGTGCGCTGACCCCCCGCGGTCAGGACGGGTCGGTGAACAGCGGTTCGTAGTACGTCGCCATGCCCTCGTAGTCGGGCCACGCCACGGCCGCCACGTCGTCCCCTGCATGAGCGGCGACGAGCCGGTCGAGGTAGTACTCCCAGCCGGGCCCGACATCCTTGGCCAGCGCCGGGTCGGGCAGTCGCTGGGCGAAGGTCAGGGTCGTAACACCCGCGGCCTCGGCGAGGTCGAGCTCGAGGTGCCAGTGGGCAGCAGCGTCATCGGAGTTGGCGATGGTGAGCTCGAGCCGCCGCGGCGGGTCGCACTCGTGGATCGTCACGGCCTCCGCCGCGACGTCCTCGCCCTCCGCGGTCATCCGGAACATCACGGCGCCGGATGCCGGGTCGCCGCTCCACGTGCCGATCCACCGCACGAGGCGCTCGGGTTCGGTCACGGCCGCCCAGACGTCGCGGGCGGGTGCCCGGAACGTGCGTTCCAGCACGAGGGTGACGATCCCGTCGCGCTCCTCACGTCGGCCGTCTGCGTGGGTAGGGGTGGTGTTCATGCGCTCTCCATGGGATGGGGACGGGCTGTCGGGCGGGGTTCGGTGGACATCCGGTCGCGGCCGACGCGTCTGACCTCGAGGTCGAGGGCGTCGAGCATGGTCGAGGTCACCGGGGGTTGGCCCGCGGCGACCATCTCGGCGATGAACGCCTGCACCTCGGACAAGGCCCCGGGGCGAACGCCGTAGTGCCGTTCACGGCCCACCTCCTGTGCCTCGACCAGGCCGGCGTCCGCGAGCAGGCGAAGGTGCTTGCTCACCGCAGGTCGGCTGATCGGGAGGCCGGCCGCGAGGTCGACCACGCGTGCACGACCCGCCGTCAGCGAGCGCAGGAGGTCGCGGCGCACCGGGTCGGCGATCGCTGCGAAGACGTCCATGCAGATAGGTAACCATATGGTTACCAATCTGTCGAGTGGCTCAGGCCAACGTCACCAGGTCGCGGTAGTCGGTGCTGAAGAGGTCCTCGACCCCGTCCGGCAGCAGCAGGATGCGCTCGGGCTCGAGCGCGTCGACCGCACCCTCGTCGTGGGTCACGAGGACGACAGCGCCCTCGTACGTTCGCAGAGCGCCCAGGATCTCCTCGCGGGAGGCCGGGTCGAGGTTGTTGGTGGGCTCGTCCAGGAGCAGCACGTTGGCCGAGGACACGACGAGCAGTGCCAGCGACAGGCGGGTCTTCTCACCACCGGAGAGCACCCCCGCCGGCTTCTCGACGTCGTCACCGCTGAACAGGAACGAGCCGAGCACCTTGCGCACGTCGGTCTCGCCGAGGTCAGGCGCTGCCGACTTCATGTTGGCGAGCACCGACCGGTCGACGTCGAGGTTCTCGTGCTCCTGGGCGTAGTAGCCGATCTTCAGCCCGTGGCCCGGCTCGACCTGCCCCGTGTCGGGGGTGTCGACGCCGGCGAGCATGCGCAGCAGGGTGGTCTTGCCGGCACCGTTGAGGCCCAGCACGACGACCCGTGAGCCGCGGTCGATGGCCAGGTCGACGTCGGTGAAGATCTCCTGCGAGCCGTAGGACCTCGAGAGCCCGGTGGCCCGCAGCGGGGTCTTGCCGCACGGGGACGGCTTGGGGAAGCGCAGCTTGGCGACCTTGTCGTGGGCCCGCTCGGTCTCGAGACCGGAGAGCAGCCGCTCTGCTCGACGGGCCATGTTCTGGGCCGCCACCGTCTTGGTCGCCTTGGCGCGCATCTTGTCGGCCTGCGCCATGAGCACGGAAGCCTTCTTCTCGGCGTTGGCCCGTTCCCGCTTGCGCCGACGCTCGTCGGTCTCGCGCTGCTGGAGGTAGGCCTTCCAGCCGAGGTTGTACTGGTCGAGCTCGGCCCGGTTGGCGTCGAGGTGGAAGACCTTGTTGACCACCGCGTCGAGCAGGTCCACGTCGTGCGAGATGACGACGAGGCCACCCTTGTAGCCCTTGAGGTGGTCGCGCAACCAGGCGATGGAGTCGGCGTCGAGGTGGTTGGTCGGCTCGTCGAGGAGCAGCGTCTCGGCCCCCGAGAACAGGATCCGGGCGAGCTCGATGCGGCGCCGTTGACCACCGGAGAGGGTTCCCAGCGTCTGCCCGAGGATGCGCTCGTCGAGGCCGAGGGCGCCGGCGATGGATGCCGCTTCGGACTCGGCCGCGTAGCCTCCGGCGGCGACGAACTCGCCCTCGAGGCGGCCGTACCGTCGCATGGCCTTGTCCTGCTTCTCACCGGTGGCGGTGGCCATCGCCAGCTCGGACTCGCGCAGCCTACGCACGATCTCGTCGAGGCCTCGCGCCGACAGGATGCGGTCACGGGCGGTGACCGTGAGGTCGACCCCGCGGGGGTCCTGGGGCAGGTAGCCCACCTGACCACTGCTCGTGATGCTGCCTGCGGCCGGCTGCGTCTCCCCCGCCAGCGCCTTGGTCAGCGTGGTCTTGCCGGCACCGTTTCGGCCCACGAGCCCGACCCGGTCCCCCGGCGCCACGCGGAAGGTCGCGTCGTCGAGCAGCAGGCGCGAGCCGGCGCGCAACTCGACGGAGGCAGCGGTGATCACGAAAAGGTCCTTCGAGCAGGTGGGGGACGTTGCGCCGCACCGGTGCGGTTGCGCACGACGGCAGGCGGTCGCCGTCTAGTGTAGGTCCCGCCGCGTGTAGCGCGGTTCACGCACCGGCACGGAGGCACGACCCATGAGCTTCAACGAGAACGTCACCCTCGACACCTCACAGGTGAGCTCGGGCGGTCGCGGTGGTGGGGCGCCCGGGGGCATGGTCGTCGGCGGCGGCATCGGCGGCATCATCATGCTGATCCTCGCGATGGTCTTCGGCATCAACCCCGCCGACATCACCGGTGGTGGCCAACAGCCGGCGCCCGGGCAGGTGCAGCCCGGTGGTGAGCAGGGTTCGGCCGCCTTCGCCGAGTGCGTCACCGGTGCCGACGCCAACACGAACATCGAGTGTCGGGTCATCGGGTCGGTCAACTCGGTGCAGGCCTTCTGGGCCGGTGAGCTCCCCCGGTTCGGCAAGGAGTGGCAGCCGACCCAGACCGTGCTCTACCGCGGCACGACCCAGTCGGCCTGTGGCACCGCGAGCAACCAGGTGGGGCCCTTCTACTGCCCGCTGGACAAGAAGGTCTACATCGACGCCAGCTTCTTCCAGATCCTCGAGCAGCAGTTCGGCAGCAGTGACGGCCCCCTGGCGCAGGAGTACATCGTCGCGCACGAGTACGGCCACGCCCTGCAGGACCAGCTCGGTCTGCTCGGTCGGGCCCAGCGCGACCCGCAGGGTCCGGAGTCCGGTGCCGTGCGCATCGAGCTCATGGCCGACTGCCTCGGCGGGGTGTGGGCCCACCACGCCTCCACCGTCAAGGACGAGGACACCGGTCAGCCCTTCCTCAAGCCGCTGACCGACCAGGACATCAAGGACGCACTCTCTGCGGCGTCGGCCGTCGGCGACGACCGCATCCAGCAGAAGACCCAGGGCCGGGTGCGTCCCGAGAACTGGACCCACGGCTCGGCCGAGGCCCGTCAGCGCTGGTTCCTCCAGGGCTTTCGCACCGGCGACCTGAACCAGTGCGACACCTTCGCGGTGGCCTCGGTCAACTGACGACGGTGACCGGCCGGCCCGGGTGGCTCAGCGGGTCACGAGGGCGAGGACGAACGCGGCGTAGGAGGCGAGGGCAGCCCACGCGAGCCCGGAACGCAGCCGCCGAGGGCCGTTCGCGACCCCGATGACCATCGACGCGGCGAGCAGCGCCCAGCAGACGCCGTGCCCCAGCGAGAGCGCGAGCCAGGCCCACCCGGTTGCGTCGTCCACGGCATCCGGAAGCACCCGGAACCAGAGCACCGACATCGCCGCGGCCAGGCACGCCCCCGCAGCCAGCGACGGTCGGCGATGCGCCGCCCACCATGCCCTCAGGTGCTCGCGCATGCTCACCCGTCCACCGGGTCGAGGATGTCCGCGAGCGTGGCCCGGTAGGCAGCCAGGGCACGTCGCCCCTGCTCGGTGAGGGATGCCGTCGTCACCTCGCCGCGGATGCCGCGCACGCGCTGGGAGGTGACGTACCCGGCATCCTCGAGACGCCGCAGGTGCGTGATGAGGTTGCCGCCCGTGAGGGCGAGCAGCTGCTGGAGACGGCTGAAGGTCAGGGTGTCCCCCGGCTCGAGACCTGCCAGTGCCGCCATGATGCGCAGTCTGGCAGGCGCGTGGATGACGGGGTCGAGGTCGGGAGTCATTGCGGTCGACGAGCGACGGCGACACCCGCACCGAACGAGATCGCGCAGCCGAGCGCGATGACCAGCGCCATCAGCGAGGGGTCGAACCACGCTGCGGTCGCCGTGGTCGCGGCGAGCAGGCCTCCGACGACCCCGAGGGCCGGCGCCCCGAGCGGCGCGGCCGAGGCCAGGTAGATCGTGGCGACGAGCAGGAGCGGGACGAGTGCCGACAGCTTGCCGAAGGTGCTGTCGGGGATGCCGTCGCGAGCGAGCGCCACCATGATCACCTGGGCCGCCCCGAAGGAGAGCACCCACGTCAGGGAGTACAGCAGACCGGCCCTGCTGCTGAGTCCGTGCACGCCCCGGGCAGCGCGGCCCACCGTGACGACGGTGACCACGAGGGCAAGGGTCAGGGCCCCACCGAGGACCGCCAGCGCCCAGGCGGGGGGACCGGTGTAGGGGTCCTGCTCGCGGGTGGCCCACCAGATGGCGAGGTGCCCACCGGTCAGGGCGGCACCCCACACCGCCAGGAGCGGCCCGGTGGGCACGTCGAGTGCGCTCGCCGTCTCGGCCTCGGTGCGGTCGAGGAGGTCGCGCGCGCTGGCTGCGGTCCACCGCTGGTCGTCAGTCATGGCAGGTCCTTTGTTTGTGGTACAAACCGATGTCTCAAGTTTGCACCACAAACTCAGTGGTGGCAAGCCGCGGTCACTCAGTGATGGCTATTCGCACGGCCCGGCCGCGGTCGAGCGCCTTCTGGAGCACGTCCAGGCGCGGGTCGGGCAGGTCGTACAGCTCCCGCCGCGGCAGGTCACGCAGTCCGGCGAGCCGGTCGTCCTCGAGCAGCGAGGCCGCCAGCGCCTTGTCGCCCCCGAGCACCAGGCCCGCGGGTCGGATGCCGGTGAGCAGTCGCGCCGCGTGCTCACCCGCCGCACCGACGAGCCCGTCGGCCTGGTTGGCGCGCCGGCGGGCGAACCGCTGCTGACTCCAGCCACCGGCGGCCGTGCGCGACTGCACGTAGCGCGTGCCCACCTTGTGCGCGGTGAGGTCTCCCCCGGTGGCGACGCCGACGGCATACCCGCCCCGTCGCACGAGGAGGATGGCGAGCGGGTCGTGGTCGAAACGCGCGACCCCGACGACCCGTTGGGGGCCGTCGGGGTTGTTCGCGGCGAACCGCTCGAGCCAGCCGTCGAGCCGTGCCGGGGCGACCTCGACGACTCGGGTGGCCACCGGGTACGTCAGATGTTGAAGCCGAGGGCGCGCAGCTGCTCGCGGCCGTCGTCGGTGATCTTGTCCGGTCCCCACGGCGGCATCCAGACCCAGTTGACCCGGTACGAGGCGACGAGCCCCTCGAGCGACTGCTGGGTCTGGTCCTCGATGACGTCGGTCAGCGGGCACGCGGCCGAGGTCAGGGTCATGTCGATGACGGCGTGGTTCTGGCCGTCGACGGTGATCCCGTAGACGAGGCCGAGGTCGACGACGTTGATGCCGAGCTCGGGGTCGACGACGTCGCGCAGGGCCTCCTCGACGTCGGCCACGTTGGCTGGGGTGCTGGTCTGGGTCACTGCGGGGCTCCTTCGGCCTGGTGCAGGGCATCGGTGAACGCCATCCATGACAGGAGGGCGCACTTGACTCGGGCGGGGTACTTCGCGACGCCGGAGAGCGCGACACCGTCGCCGATGCGCTCCTCGTCGCCGGGGTCCTCACCCTTGCTCGTGAGCATGGAGCGCATGGCCTCGACGGTCTCGCGGGCCTGGGCCAGGGTCTCTCCGGTGATCTCCTCGGCGAGGATCGACGCCGAGGCCACGCTGATCGAGCAGCCGACGGAGTCGTAGGACACGTCCTCGACCACCGTGTCGGCACCCGCGCCGGACAGGTGGACCCGGAGGGTCACCTCGTCACCGCACGTGGGGTTGACGTGGTGCACCTCGGCCTCGAACGGCTCGCGCAGGCCGAAGCGCACGGGGCGCTTGGAGTGCTCGAGGATGAGTTCCTGGTAGAGGTCCATCAAACCGCCACCTCCAGACCGAACATCGCGGGTACCCGGTCCAGGGCCGCGAGGAGGGCATCGATCTCGGCAGGCGTGGTGTAGGCCGCGAAGCTGGCGCGGGTGCTCGCCTGGGCCTTCAGCGCGCGGTGCAGCGGCCACGCGCAGTGGTGGCCCACCCGCACCGCGACACCGCTGTCGTCGAGCACCTGTCCGACGTCGTGGGCGTGGACGTCGTCGACGACGAAAGCCACCGCTCCCCCGCGATGCTCCAGTCCCTCGGGGCCGAGCACGCGCACCCACGGGCGGTCCGCGAGTCCGTCGAGGAGGCGGCGCGTCAGGGCCTGCTCGTGGGCGTGCACCCGATCGAGCCCGAGGGCGCAGAGGTAGTCGCACGCGGCGGCGAGGCCGACGGCCTGGGCCGCCACGGGAACGCCCGCCTCGAACTTCTGAGGAGCCGGGGCGTACGTCGAGGTCTCCATGGTGACGGTCTCGATCATCGACCCGCCGGTGAGGAAGACCGGCATCTCGTCGAGCAGCTCCGAGCGTGACCACAGCACGCCGATGCCGAGCGGTCCGAACATCTTGTGCCCGGAGAACGCCAGGAAGTCGACCCCGAGGTCGCTGACGTCCACCGGCAGGTGAGGCACCGACTGGCAGGCATCGAGCACGACGAGGGCACCCACGGCATGGGCCCGCTCGGTGAGCTCACGCACCGGGTTGACGGTGCCGAGGACGTTGGAGACGTGGGTGAAGGCGAACACCTTGGTGCGCTCGGTGAGCAGGGTGTCGAGGTCGGTGAGGTCGAGCCGCCCGTCAGGGGCCACCGGCACCCAGCGCAGGGTCGCGCCGGTGCGCCGGCAGGCCTCCTGCCACGGGATGAGGTTCGCGTGGTGCTCCATCTCGGTGACGAGGACCTCGTCACCCGGGCCCAACGTGAAGCGGTCACCGCGACCGCCGCCGCCACCCGCTGCGCCGTTGGTGAAGGCGTACGCGACGAGGTTGATGGCTTCGGTGGCGTTGCGCGTGAAGACGACCTCGCCGGGACGGGCACCGATGAACGAGGCGATCGTCGCCCGGGCGTCCTCGTAGGCGTCGGTGCCCTCCTCGGAGAGCTGGTGCGCTCCCCGGTGGACGGCCGCATTGGTGTTCTCGTAGAACCAGCGCTCGGCATCGAGCACCTGCCGTGGCTTGTGCGAGGTGGCGCCGGAGTCGAGGTAGACCAGCGGGCGCCCCCCGCGCACGGTGCGCGCCAGGATCGCGAAGTCGGCCCGGATCCGGGCCAGCTCCTCGTCGGTGAAGGGGGCGGCGGTCATGTCAGCCCTGGGCCGGCGTGAGGAAGCGGTCGTAGCCCTCGGCCTCGAGGCGCTCGGCCAGCTCGGGGCCACCCTCCTCGGCGATCCGGCCGTCGACGAAGACGTGGACGAAGTCGGGGCGGATGTAGCGCAGGATGCGGGTGTAGTGCGTGATGAGCAGGACACCGGACCCAGTGGCCTCCTTGGCGCGGTTGACGCCCTCGGAGACCACGCGCAGCGCGTCGACGTCGAGGCCGGAGTCGGTCTCGTCGAGCACGGCGAACTTCGGACGGAGCAGCTCCATCTGGAGGATCTCGTGGCGCTTCTTCTCACCGCCGGAGAAGCCCTCGTTGACGTTGCGCTCGGCGAAGGACGGGTCCATGCGCAGGTTCTCCATCGCCTGCTTCATGTCCTTGACCCAGGTGCGCAGCTTGGGCGCCTCGCCGTCGACGGCGGTCTTCGCGGTGCGCAGGAAGTTCGACATCGACACGCCGGGCACCTCGACGGGGTACTGCATCGCGAGGAAGACCCCGGCGCGGGCCCGCTCGTCGACGGACATCGCGAGGACGTCCTCGCCGTCGAGGGTCACCGTGCCGGAGGTGATCGTGTACTTGGGGTGTCCGGCGATGGAGTACGCGAGGGTGGACTTGCCCGAGCCGTTGGGGCCCATGATGGCGTGGGTCTCACCGCTGTTGATGGTCAGCGTGACGCCGCGGAGGATCTCCTTGGCGCCGTCCTCGGTGGTGACGCTGACGTGCAGGTCCTTGATCTCAAGGGTCGACATGGGGTGCTCAGCTCTCAGGGGTCAGGGCGACGAGGACGTCGTCGCCCTCGATACGGACGGTGTGAACGGTGACGGGGACGATCGCGGGCGGCCCGGAGGGCTGGCCGGTGCGCAGGTCGAAGCGCGAGCCGTGCAGCCAGCACTCGATCATGCAGCCGTCGAGCTCACCCTCGGACAGCGAGACGTTGCCGTGGGTGCAGGCGTCGTCGATGCAGTGGAGGCCGCCGTCCTCGGTGCGCACCAGGCTCACGCGGCGCCCGTTGACCTCGGCGAGGGTGGCCCCCACGAGGGGCAGCTCGTCGAGGCGGCACACCCGCACGAAGTCGGTGTCGGTCAGCTGCTCGCTCATGCGGCACCCGCCGACAGCTCACGCTCGATGGCCTCCATGAGGCGCTCCTCGATCTCGGGGACGCCGATGCGACCCACGACGCTGGCGAAGAACCCGTGGACGACGAGGCGACGGGCCTCGTCCTGCGGAATGCCACGAGCCATCAGGTAGAACAGCTGCTCGTCGTCGAAGCGACCGGTCGCGGAGGCGTGCCCGGCCCCCTCGATCTCGCCGGTCTCGATCTCGAGGTTGGGCACCGAGTCGGCGCGGGCGCCATCGGTCAGCACGAGGTTGCGGTTCAGCTCGTAGGTGTCGGTGCCCTCGGCGCTGGCGCGGATCAGCACGTCACCGACCCACACCGTGTGAGCGGTGTCGCCCTGGAGCGCGCCCTTGTACTCGACGTTGCTGCGGCAGTGGGGCACCGCGTGGTCGACGAACAGCCGGTGCTCGAGGTGCTGCCCGGCGTCCGCGAAGTACACGCCCAGGCCCTCGAAGGAGCCGCCGGGGCCGGCGTAGGTGGCATTGGTGTTCATCCGCACGATGCCGCCACCGATGGTCACGGTGATGTGGCGCACCGACGCGTCACGGCCAACGACGACGTCGTGCTGGGCGAGGTGGTTGGCGGAGTCGTCCCACTCCTGGACGGAGACCAGGGTCAGCTGTGAGCCGTCACCGGTGATCACCGAGACGAGTTCGCCGTAGTTGCTGGTGCCGGCGTGCTCGATCACGACGGTCGCCCGGGCGAACCGGCCGAGTCGCACGATCAGGTGGCCGTGCACGACGTCGGAGGACTCGCCGTGCAGGCGAAGCCGCACGGGCTCGTCGAGCTCGGCCTCGGCCGGGATCTCGAGCACCGTGGCACCACCGCTGTGGGCGGCGGCGACGACGGCCGCGCGGTCACCCGGCGCCGGTGTGCCGCTGGCGCGGACGTCCTCGGTGGATGCCGTGCCCAGCGTGACGCCGTCGGGAAGGGTGTTCGACCAGGTCAGGTGCGCGCCGGTCGCCTCGTCGCGGAACAGCATCCCGATCCGGTCGACCGGGGTGAAGCGCCACTCCTCCTCGCGCCCGGTGGGCAGCGCGAAGTCGGCCACGTCGTAGGACGTGGTGCGCTCGGCGCGGGACTGGTCGGGGACCATCGTCGCGGCACTGTCGGTGTGCGCACCGGAGGCGGGGCGCTGGGGGGTCAGCAGCGACATCAGCCGACTGCTCCTTCCATCTGGAGCTCGATGAGGCGGTTGAGTTCGAGGGCGTACTCCATGGGGAGCTCCTTGGCGATCGGCTCGACGAAGCCGCGCACGATCATGGCCATCGCCTCCTCCTCGGACATGCCCCTGGACATGAGGTAGAACATCTGGTCCTCGGACACCTTCGAGACCGTGGCCTCGTGGCCCATCTGGACGTCGTCCTCGCGGATGTCGACGTACGGGTAGGTGTCCGAGCGGCTGATCGTGTCGACGAGCAGGGCGTCGCACACTACCGAGCTCTTGCTGCCGTGCGCACCCTCGAGGATCTGCACGAGGCCGCGATAGGACGTGCGGCCACCGCCTCGGGCGACCGACTTGCTGACGATCGAGCTGCTCGTGTTCGGGGCGGCGTGCACCATCTTCGAGCCTGCGTCCTGGTGCTGGCCCTCGCCGGCGAAGGCGATCGACAGCGTCTCACCGCGGGCGTGCTCGCCGAGGAGGAAGACGGCGGGGTACTTCATCGTGACCTTGGAGCCGATGTTTCCGTCGATCCACTCCATCGTCGCGCCCTCGGCGCAGGTCGCGCGCTTGGTGACGAGGTTGTAGACGTTGTTCGACCAGTTCTGGATGGTCGTGTACCGCACGCGGGCGTTCTTCTTGACGACGATCTCGACGACGGCCGAGTGCAGGCTGTCGCTCTTGTAGATCGGCGCGGTGCAGCCCTCGACGTAGTGAACGTAGGAGCCCTCGTCGGCGATGATCAGGGTGCGCTCGAACTGGCCCATGTTCTCGGTGTTGATCCGGAAGTAGGCCTGCAACGGGATGTCGACGTGAACGCCCGGCGGGACGTAGATGAACGAGCCGCCCGACCAGACGGCGGTGTTCAGCGCGGCGAACTTGTTGTCACCGGCGGGGATCACCGAGGTGAAGTACTCGCGGAAGAGGTCCTCGTGCTCGCGCAGGCCGGTGTCGGTGTCGACGAAGATGACGCCCTTCTCCTCCAGGTCCTCACGGATCTGGTGGTAGACGACCTCGCTCTCGTACTGCGCGGCGACTCCGGCGACGAGGCGCTGCTTCTCGGCCTCGGGGATTCCGAGACGGTCGTAGGTGTTCTTGATGTCCTCGGGCAGGTCCTCCCAGGAGGTGGCCTGCTTCTCGGTGGACTTCACGAAGTACTTGATGTTCTGGAAGTCGATGCCGGTGAGGTCGCTGCCCCAGCTCGGCATGGGCTTCTTGTCGAACAGGCGCAGCGACTTCATCCGCAGGTCGAGCATCCACTGCGGCTCGGACTTGCGCGCGGAGATGTCGGCGACGACCTCTTCGCTGAGGCCGCGACGGGCCGTCTCGCCCGCGGTGTCGGCGTCGGCCCAGCCGTACTCGTAGGTGCCGAGGCCCTTGAGACCGGGGTTGAGCTCTTCGATGTGGCTCGTCATGACGAGGCCCTCTCGCTGGTCGGGGTGGAGGTGGTCGGGGTGGGAACGAAGGTGGTGCAGACGTGGTCGCCGTGGGCGAGGGTCGCGAGTCGCTGGACGTGCACGCCGAGCAGGCGTGAGAACGCCTCGGTCTCGGCCTCGCAGAACTGCGGGAACTCGGCGGCGACGTGCTGGACGGGACAGTGCCCCTGGCAGAGCTGGACCCCGGTCAGCGGGCCGTCAGCGCCCCCCACGGGACGTGCGGATGCCGCGAAACCGTCGGCGTTGAGCGCCTCGACGAGCGCGGTGGCGCGGGACGCGGGGTCCTTTCCTGCGGTCGCGATGCGCTCGGCGTAACGGCTCTCGAGGTCGGCGGCGCGGTGCTCGGCGAACGCCGTGACGGCATCCGGACCGGCCGTTGCTCCGAGGAAGCGCAGCGCCTCGCCCGCCAGGTGGTCGTAGTCGCTGACCAGGGCTCGGTGCCCCTGCTCGGTCAGCACCCACTCCTTGGCGGGGCGGCCGCGACGCTTGGGGCCGCTCGCCTCACGGGCTTCGAGGAGGCCCTCACCGTGCAGCGCGTCGACGTGGCGGCGCAGGGCGGTCTCGGTGAGGCCGAGGCGGGCGACCAGGGCCGCGATGCTGACGGGCCCCTCCTGGCTCACGACACGCAGCACCCGGTCGCGGGTACGCGACTCGAGGACGTGCGTCTCGGCATTAACCACACAGCAATGTTAGGTAATTACCGGAGATCCGTCCAAGGAAGGGTGGCCTAACCTTCGTCGGGGCCCTCGACGGCGGATGCCTGGGCACCGTCGACCTCGTCGTCCTCCTCGAGCGGGAGGAAGACGGACGGCATCCTCGTGCGCGGTGGTGCGATCGATTCCGGCCCGAGGAGCCGCTCGCGCAGGGGTGCGCTCAGCACGCCCAGCGGGGCGGTCAGCACGTAGCCGTACGCGACGACCACCGCGGTGAGGCCGGGTGCCAGGACCAGCCCGACGATGATCGCGAGCACGGTGGCTGCCGTGGTGAGGCGGGCGCCCCGGGTCTGCGGCGCGAGCAGGTTGCGGAAGGACCGGAAGCGCACCGTCATGACCATCAGCAGGGCCGGGACGACGCTCACGACGAGCGGGAACCACGCGCGCCACGGGCCCGAACCGGGTCCCCACTCCGGCGAGTCGAGCGCAAAGATCGTCGCCATCACGACGGCGGCGGCGCCCGGAGACGGCAGCCCCACGAAGTAGCGCTTGTCGGCGGCCGGGTCGATGGTGACGTTGAAGCGGGCGAGGCGGAACGCGGCGCAGGCCAACCACAGGAACGCGACGAGCCACGCGAGGATCGGCCACTCGTCCAGCGCCCAGGTGTGGACGAGGATCGCAGGGGCGAGCCCGAAGGAGATGAGGTCGGCCAGCGAGTCGAGCTGGAGGCCGAACGGGGACGTCGCCCCGATCAACCGGGCGACATAGCCGTCGGCGATGTCCAGGACGATGGAGACCGCGATGAGGGCGGCTGCGATGGTGAAGTGCCCGCGAAAGGCGAGTAGCACCGACGACAGTCCGCTCACCATGTTCAGCGTGGTGAACATCGACGGCGCCATCAGCCGAGCCCGCTCGCGCTTGGGCAGCTGACGAAGGGACACCACCTGTGCGCCGCTCGGCGACACGAGGCGCCAGCGGCCGAGGATGCGGCGCCGGCCCCCTGCGGGCGTGCTCACGAGGTCACCGACGGTGCTGTCGCCAGCCACCGGGCGATGACGGTCTCCCCCGCGACCACCCGGTCACCGGCCGTGACGAGCAGGGCACACTCCCGCGGCACGAACACGTCCATCCGCGAACCGAACTTCATCAGGCCGATCCGTTGACCCGTGGCGATCTCGTCGCCCACGGACACCCGGGTGACGACGCGACGTGCCATGAGGCCCACGATCTGGCGGAAGTGCACCCGTCGGACCTGCCCGTCGACCACGCGTTCCACCGTGATGTCGCTGCGCTCGTTGAGGTGGGCGCTCTCGTGCTTGTAGGCGGCCAGCCACTTGCCCAGGCGGAAGTCGACCGCGGTGACGCGCCCGCCGTAGGGCGCCCGGTTGACGTGCACGTCGAAGGCGGACAGGAAGATGCTGATCTGCTGCCACTCCCCCTCGGGTGCCACGAGGTCCTGACCTGGGCCGACGTACATGACCTTGCCGTCAGCGGGCGACAGGACGTCGTCGACGGGCGCCGGGCGGTGGTCCGGGGTTCGGTCGGGGTCACGGAAGAACGCCGCGATCGCCGCTGGCAGCACCGCAAGACCCGCCGCCAGCCCTCGCCGGCCCACGAGCAGCGCGACGACGGATGGGAGTGCGGCGATGGCTGTGGCGGGGGCGGCCTCCCGGTCGATGCGCGTCATGCGCCCCACCCTAGGATGTCTCGACATGGCCACCGCAGTCTCCGTCCGCGATCTGCGCAAGTCCTTCGGTGGGGTGCGGGCCGTCGACGGCGCCACGTGGGGTGCGCGGGCGGGTCAGATCACCGCGGTCCTGGGACCCAACGGTGCCGGCAAGACGACGACGATCGAGTGTCTCGAAGGGCTGCAACGCCCGGATGCCGGCACGGTGGAGGTCCTCGGTGTCGACCCGTGGGGGGCTGGCCCCCAGCACCGCGCCCGGGTCGGGGTCATGCTCCAGGAGGGCGGCCTGCCGACGACGAGCCGCGCCGTTCCACTGCTGCGCCACCTCGCGGCGCTGTACGCAGCACCGGTCGAACCCGACGAGCTGGTCACGCGGCTCGGCATCGACGCCTTCGCCCGCACCACGGTGCGGCGGATGTCCGGGGGCCAACGGCAGCGGGTGGCCCTGGCGGCCGCGCTGCTCCCCCGACCCGACGTGCTCTTCCTCGACGAACCCACCGCAGGCCTGGACCCGCATGCCCGGCTCGACGTCTGGGACCTCGTGCGCAGCGAGACCGCACGCGGCGCCTGCGTCGTCGTCACCACGCACTCCTTCGAGGAGGCCGAGCGGCTCGCCGACCACGTCGTCATCCTGGCGGCGGGCACGGTGGTCGCCGACGGCCCGCTGGACCAGGTGCGCGCCGGCCGCACCCTCGAGGACGTCTACTTCGAGCTCACCGCGCAGGCGACACGATGAGCGTCGACCCGATGAGCACCGCATCGACACCGGGAGCCGCACCCGCCCGAGCCCGGGTCCTGTCCCGGGCGGCGTTCGAGACCCGCATGCTGCTCGCCAACGGGGAACAGCTGCTCGTGTCGTTGATCCTGCCCTCTCTCGCCCTCGCCGGCCTGACCCTGTCCTCGGTTCCCGACCTCGGGCCGGGGGCCCGGGCCGAGCTGGCCCTCGCCGGGGCCCTGGCCCTGTGCGTGGTCTCGACCGCCTTCACCGGTCAGGCGATCGCTACCGGGTTCGACCGGCGCGCCGGGGTGCTGCGGCTGCTCGGCACCACTCCCCTGGGCCGGGGCGGGCTCCTGGCCGCGAAGGCGCTGGCCGTGCTGTCGGTGCTGGGCGTCCAGGTCGTCGTGATCGGCGCACTCGGGCTGGCTCTCGGGGCCCGCACGCCCGTGGCCGGGCTGGTGCCCGCCGCACTGACCCTGCTGCTGGGCAGTGCCTGCTTCGTCGCGCTCGCGCTGCTGCTCGCCGGCACGCTGCGCGCCGAGGCCGTCCTCGCCCTCGCCAACCTCGTGTGGGTGCTGCTGCTGGGGCTGGGACTGATCGCCCCCACCGACGCGCTTCCCGGCATCCTCGCTCCGGTGGCCGCGGCCCTGCCGTCAGGGGCCCTCGGCGACGCGATGCGCCTGGCACTCGTCGACGGCGGGTGGCCGCTGGCCCAGTGGGCCGTGCTCGCGGTGTGGGGCGTGGTGGCTGCGCTGCTCGCGAGCCGGACCTTCCGGTGGTCGGACTGAACCACCCGCCGCGTCGAAGGCTGTGACCCGCGCCGTAGCCTTGACCCCGTGACCAGCACGAGCACGAGTCCGATCACCGGCGGCCCCCGAACGGATCAGGCCCTGCGGCCCGGTTCCCGGTGGCTCTCGCCGATCCTGCTGGCCAACCTCGTCGCCGAGGTCGCGATCGTCATCACGGGCGGGCTGGTCCGGGTGACCGGCAGCGGCCTGGGGTGCCCGACGTGGCCGGAGTGCGTCGACGGCTCGATCACTCCGACGATCGACCAGGCCGAGGGCATCCACAAGTGGATCGAGTTCGGCAACCGCACCCTCACCGGGGTGCTCGGGCTGCTGGCCCTCGCGACCATCGTCGCCGTCTGGCGCTGGGCACCACGACGAGCCATGAAGGTGGCCGCCGTGACCGTCTTCGTCGGCGTGCTCGTCCAGGCCGTGCTCGGCGGGATCACGGTTCTGCTCGGGCTGCACCCGGCGACGGTCGCCGCGCACTTCCTCGTCTCGATGGGTCTGGTCGCAGCGGCGTCCTACCTGTGGATCGCGCGGCACGAGACCGGCGCGGCCCCCCTACCACTCGTCCCGCCGATCGTGACCCGCCTGGCGTGGGCCACCACCGCGGTCGGCGGGGTCGTGCTGTTCCTCGGCACCCTCGTCACCGGGTCGGGGCCACACTCGGGCGACGCGGACGAACCCGCCCGCTTGGGGTTCGACCCGCGCACGATCTCGTGGCTGCACGCCGACCTCGTCATGCTCTTCGTCGGCCTCGTCGTCGCCACCTGGCTCACCGCCCGCCTCACGAGCAAGGATGCCGACCGCGCACCCGGGCGGGCCTGGTTCGCCGTCCTCGCCGTGAGCCTGGCCCAGGGGGTCGTCGGGTACGTGCAGTACTTCACCAACCTGCCCGAAGCGCTCGTCATCGCGCACATGCTGGGAGCGACGCTGCTCGTCGTCGCGCTGACCAACGGCATCCTCGCGCTGCGTCGGCGCTGACGTCGACCACACGAGGAACGTGCGGCCGCCCACGGCACCGATGTGGTGCGCGCGCTCGTGACGAATGTCGGACGTTTGGCCCTGGCCAATCGACCGGTCGAGACACGCCCGACGGAGTCGACGATCCCGGGCATGTCTCGACCCCTCGACCCGCCAGGCCCGACCCAGGTGACGCATCACGCGCGACCTATCGTGCCCCCTGCATCACCTCACGCGGACAGTGGTCCTTTCCGTGGAGGTGGACCGCGACGGCCTCCGGCACCTGACTCGTTCCTGGCGACACAACCGCATGTTTTCGTTGACGATAATCGCATGCGTGAGGACGAGGTCACCGACGAGCAGATCGAGAAGTGGGTCGACGAGGCCGAGGCTGGCTACGACGTCGAGGCACTCAAGCGCCGCGGCCGAGGTCGGCCAGGCAGGGGCGCCGAGCCCATGCAGGTCGTCGCCGTCCGCCTCACTGCCGACGAGATCGCGGCCCTGGACGCAGTCGCCGAACGTGAGCACCTCACCCGATCCGAAGCCATCCGCCGTGCGTTGGCCCACTACGCCGCGTGAACGTCCACCCCAGCGCCCTCAAGCATGGCATGGGCGCCGAGGACGCCCACGCAGCCCACTGGGCGCAATGGGTGGAGCCGCTCGAAGACGACGACTGGCCACACCGCGAACTGCGGCTCGGCTTCGACACCCATGCGCGTCTCATCGAGACGATCGTGCTCGTGTTCGAAAACGGCAACGAGCTCGTGATCCACGCCATGCCAGCACGCGAGCACTACCTCGACCTTCTGCCCTGAGCGGAGCAGAACACACGCAGCTGCCGTGAGCAGTGTGAGCGTCCATACCGATCGGCGGTCGAGTACGCACCGCACCTGAGAGACTCGAATTCGTGCGTGATGCCCCACCAACACCGAGTGAGTCGGCCTTCTTCCAGGTCTTGAGTGCATCCGTCCCGCAGCCGGCCGGAGGCTTGGTTGCCGAGATGTCGTCGGCTGCAGGGGCTGCGCAGATGGCTGCCGCGTGGTTCCACAAGGTCACCGACGGACGAGCATCTTCATAAAGTCCGCTCATGCCGCACGTGGTGCGCTTCCTGTGCACGGGTGATGTCGGACGGATGCTGCTGATGGCAACTCGCATCCTTGGGTTCGGTAGTCGCCACGACGCGTCGCACCGCTCCCGGCATCCGAAATGCCGCTGTCCGCCGGGGTCGGCTCAGGACAGCGGGAAGTACAGCAGCGGGTCGACCGCGACCGCGAGGAAGACCAGGGTCACGTACGTGATCGAGTAGTGGAACAGCCGCATCGGCTTCAGGGCGGCACCGGTGGCGCCGCCCCGGGCAGCGCGCAGCAGGCGGTGTGCCTCGGCGATGAACAGTGCGCCGGAGAGCACGGCCGTCACCACGTAGATCCAGCCCATGGGGGCGACCGGGACGAGGACGAGCGACGTCGCCACCATCACCCACGAGTAGGCGACGATCTGGCGGCCTACGGCCACCGGTCCGCGCTCCACGGGCAGCATCGGCACCCCGGCCGTGGAGTAGTCGTCGCGAAACGCCATCGACAGCGGCCAGTAGTGCGGCGGGGTCCAGAAGAAGATCACGAGGAAGAGCACCACTGCGGGCCAGCCGACCGTGCCGGTGACGGCAGACCACCCGATGAGGGTCGGCATGCAGCCGGCGATGCCGCCCCACACGATGTTCTGCGACGTGCGGCGCTTGAGCAGGATCGTGTAGCCGACCGCGTAGAGCGCGATGGCCGCCAGGGACAACAGCGCCGACAGGACGTTGACGACGAGCGCGAACCAGAGCGTGGAGATGACCGTCAGCGCGGCACCGAACAGCACCGCGTTGCGCGTCGTGATCGCGCCGGTGACCATCGGCCGGTTGCTCGTGCGGTGCATCAGCGCGTCGATGTCGCGGTCGTACACCGAGTTGAAGGTGTTCGCCGCCCCGGCGCTGAGCGTGCCACCGATGAGGGTCGCGACCACGAGCCACACCGAGGGGACGCCTCGTTCGGCCAGGAACATCACCGGCACGGTGGTGACGAGCAGGAGCTCGATGATGCGCGGCTTGGTCAGCGCGACGTAGTTGGCCACCGTGGAGCGTCGCGCGAGCGGCGGCACCGACGGGGAGTCGGTCGTCGTCGGAATGGTCGCCACGTCGTCCTTCGAGCAGGTGCGGGAGGGTGTCCGGCGATTCTAGCCGTCCGCCCGTCAGCACGGAGAACCGCGGGCGGGCCCAGACACTAGGCTGGCCGACGACTCGACCTGCCGTGTGCACCGTCTTCGCGAAAGAGGCTCCTGTGACCAGCAAGCCCGCCAGCCGCACCTCGACCCTGACCGCCGCCCGCAGCAGCGACCTCGCTGCCCCCGTGGCGAAGAAGGCGGGGTGGACCGACCTCGACGTCCGGGCCGTCGACACCGCCAGGCTGCTTGCCGCCGATGCCGTGCAGAACGCCGGCAACGGACACCCGGGCACCGCGATGAGCCTGGCCCCGGTGGCCTACCTGCTGTACCAGAACGTCATGACCCACGACCCGTCCGATCCTGCGTGGCTGGGCCGTGACCGCTTCGTGCTCTCCTGTGGACACTCCTCGCTCACCCAGTACGTCCAGCTCTTCCTCAGCGGCTACGGCCTGGAGCTCAAGGACCTCAAGGCGCTGCGCACGTGGGGGTCGCTGACCCCCGGCCACCCCGAGGTGCACCACACCAAGGGTGTCGAGATCACCACCGGCCCCCTCGGCTCCGGGCTGGCCTCGGCGGTCGGCATGGCCATGGCGCAGCGCCGCCAGCGCGGACTCCTCGACCCCGAGGCCAAGGCCGGCGAGAGCGTCTTCGACCACCACGTGTGGGTGCTCGCCTCCGACGGTGACCTCATGGAGGGCGTGGCCGCCGAGGCCTCGTCGCTCGCGGGCCACCAGCAGCTGGGCAACCTCACCGTCGTGTACGACGCGAACCAGATCTCCATCGAGGACGACACCGACATCTCGTTCAGCGAGGACGTCGCGATGCGGTACGAGTCCTACGGCTGGGAGGTCATCGACGTCGACTGGCGCCGCAGCGCCGATCCCGCCGGCACCGCCGACTACACCGAGGACGTCGACGCACTGCTCGCCGCACTGACCAAGAGCCGTCGCTCGCGCACCAAGCCGACGCTGGTGCGGCTGCACACGGTCATCGCCTGGCCGGCACCCACCGTCCGCGGCACCGGCAAGTCCCACGGCTCGGCCCTCGGCGACGCCGAGATCGCCGCGACCAAGGAGCTCCTCGGGTTCGACCCGGCGAAGAGCTTCGAGGTCGACAAAGCGGTGCTCGCCCACGCACGGGAGGTCAAGAAGCGGGGCAAGGCCGTCCACAAGGAGTGGAACGCTCGGTTCGCCGCGTGGCGCAAGGCCCAGCCCGAGCGCGCCGCCCTGCTGACCCGGCTCGTCGACGGCGCCCTGCCCGCAGGCTTCGAGAAGTCGCTGCCCGTCTTCGACGCCGACCCGAAGGGGTTGGCGACGCGAGCGGCATCCGGCAAGGTCCTGGGCGCCCTGGCGGCAACCCTGCCCGAGCTGTGGGGCGGGTCGGCCGACCTCGCCGAGTCCAACAACACGACGATGGCGGGTGAGCCCTCCTTCATCCCGGCCTCGCGCCAGACGCCGGCCTGGAAGGGCGGACCCTACGGCCGCACCCTGCACTTCGGCATCCGCGAGAACGCCATGGGGATGATCCTCAACGGCATCGCCCTCGAGGGGCTGACCCGGCCGTACGGCGGCACCTTCCTCGTGTTCTCCGACTACATGCGCCCCGCCGTGCGCCTCGCGGCAATCCAGCAGCTGCCGGTGACGTTCGTGTGGACCCACGACTCGATCGGGCTCGGCGAGGACGGCCCCACCCACCAGCCGATCGAGCACCTCGCCTCGCTGCGGGCCATGCCCGGGCTCGCCGTGGTCCGCCCCGCGGACGCCAACGAGACCGCCCAGGCGTGGGCCGAGATCCTGCGGCGCGGCGCCCCCGCCGGTCTGGCCCTGTCGCGCCAGAACCTGCCGGTCATCGACCGCACCGAGCACGCGAAGGCCACCGGGGTCGCCAAGGGCGCGTACGTCCTCGTCGACGCGTCCTCCGGCTCCCCCGACGTCATCCTCGTCGCCACGGGGTCCGAGGTGTCGCTGGCCCTCGCGGCGCGACTGCAGCTGGATAAGGCCGGGGTCGCGGCCCGGGTCGTCTCGATGCCCTGCCGTGAGTGGTTCGAGGAGCAGGGCGCTGCGTACCGCAACAAGGTGCTGCCCCCGTCGGTCCGGGCGCGCGTGAGCATCGAGGCCGGGGTGGCCCAGGGCTGGCGCGACGTCGTCGGCGACTCCGGTCGGTCCGTCAGCATCGAGCACTTCGGTGCCTCGGCGGATGCCGCGACCCTCTTCCGCGAGTTCGGCTTCACCCCCGAGGCCGTGGTCAAGGCGGCAAAGGACTCCCTCGCGGCAGCGCGCAAGGCGGGGCAGGTTCCCGGCCTGACCGAGACCGCACCCCGGGCTCGCAAGGACACCGGCACCGACGTGGGAACCCCCAAGGCGGCAAGCCGCAAGAGCGCGGCCGGGAAGTGAGGTCGGCATGACGAGCACCGCCGTCACCGACCTCGCCGCCCACGGTGTCTCCGTCTGGCTGGACGACCTCTCCCGTGAACGCCTGACCACGGGCAACCTCGCCAACCTCATCGAGCACCACGGGGTCGTCGGGGTGACGACCAACCCCTCGATCTTCCAGGCAGCCCTGTCCGCGGGGCACGCCTACGACGACCAGGTCCAGGAGCTGGCCCGGGCGGGCGCGAGCCCGGACCAGGCCGTCATGGCGCTCACGACCCAGGACGTGCGCGACGCCTGCGACCTGTTCGCCCCGATCTACCGGTCCTCCGGCGGTGTCGACGGCCGGGTCTCGATCGAGGTCGACCCGCGCCTGGCGCACGACACGGCCGCCACGGTGGCACAGGCGCTCGACCTCGCCGCTGCGGTGGACCGCCCCAACGTCCTCATCAAGATCCCGGCGACGACCGAGGGCCTGCCGGCCATCAGCCAGGTCCTCGCCGCCGGGGTCAGCGTCAACGTCACGTTGATCTTCGCCCTGGACCGTTACCGGGGTGTCATGAACGCCTTCCTCACCGGCCTGGAGCAGGCTCGTGAGCACGGAATCGACCTGTCGACGATCCACTCCGTCGCGTCGTTCTTCGTCTCGCGCGTCGACACCGAGATCGACGCCCGGCTCGACGCGCTCGGCAGCGACGAGGCAGCCGCGCTGCGCGGCAAGGCTGCCGTGGCGAACGCACGGCTTGCCTACCAGGCGTACGAAGAAGTCTTCTCGACGCCTCGCTGGGGTTCACTCGAGGATGCCGGTGGGCACCGTCAGCGACCGCTGTGGGCCTCCACGGGCGTCAAGGACCCCACGTACCCGGACACGCTGTACGTCACCGAGCTCGTCGCCGCGGGCACCGTGAACACGATGCCCGAGAAGACGTTGCAGGCCGTGGCCGACCACGGCGAGGTCACCGGCGACACGGTGACCCACCACTACGCCGAAGCGGCCGAGGTGCTCGACAGCCTCGAACGACTCGGCATCTCCTACACCGAGGTCACCACCCGGCTCGAGCGCGACGGTGTCGCGAAGTTCGAGGCCGCGTGGGACGAATTGCTCGCGGGCGTCACCCGTGAGCTGGAAAGGGCACAGTCATGAGCACCCTCGAGGTCACCGCGACCGGCGCAGCCGCTGACGCCGTCACGACGCACGTCCCCACGCTGGTCCAGGACCGGGTCGCAAGCAGGATCTTCGCCAAGGACCACACCCTGTGGGGGCCGGCCGCCGAGGAGGAGTCGGCCAAGCGCCTGAACTGGACGGGTCTTCCCCGCACCTCCCGCCACCTCATCGGTGAGGTCGCCGCCCTGCGCGAGGAGCTGTCCCAAGCCGGTTACGACCGCGTGGTCCTCTGCGGGATGGGCGGGTCGTCCCTGGCCCCTGAGGTCATCTGCGCCACCGCCGGGGTGCCCATCGACGTCCTGGACTCCTCCGACCCGGATGTCGTGCGGGCGGCACTCACCGACCTGGACCGCACCGTCGTCGTCGTGTCGAGCAAGTCTGGGTCGACCGTCGAGACCGACAGCCAGCGGCGTGCCTTCGAGCAGGCCTTCCGCGACGCCGGACTGGACCCGAGCGCACGCATGGTCATCGTCACCGACCCGGGCAGCCCGCTCGACAACGACGCCCGCGCCGCCGGCTTCCGGGTGGTCAACGCCGACCCCCAGGTCGGTGGACGCTACTCGGCCCTGACCGCGTTCGGGCTGGTCCCGAGCGCCCTGGCAGGGGCCGACGTCGAGACCCTGCTCGACGACGCCGAGGCCGTCTCCGACCTGCTCGCCGCCGATGACGACGCCAACCCTGCGCTGCGCCTGGCTGCGGCGATGGCCGGCACCCAGCCGCTGCGCGACAAGCTCGTCCTCGTCGACGACGGCACCGAGAACGTCGGTTTCGGCGCGTGGGCCGAGCAGCTCATCGCCGAGTCCACCGGCAAGGACGGCACCGGCATCCTGCCGGTCGTCGCCATCGGTTCCGCACCGGCATCGCTCTACGACGACGGCACGGTGGTCCGCCTCGTCGCCACCGACTCCGAGTCCGACTCCGTCGGCGAGCAGGACACCTCGGATGCCGGTGGGTCGGCGTCGTCGGCCGCCTCACTCGTCACCGTGGCCGGCCCTCTCGGCGCCCAGATCATGCTCTGGGAGACGGCCACGGCCGTGGCCGGGCGCCTGCTCGGAATCAGCCCCTTCGACCAGCCGGACGTCGAGAGCGCCAAGGCGGCCGCCCGCGAGCTGCTCGACGCCGGCATCGGCGCCGGGGTCGAGCCGGCCTTCACCGACGGGTCGGTCGAGGTCACCGCGCTCGGTGGCGACTGGCTCGGGGATGCCACGACGGTCGACGCCGCCGTCGACACCCTGCTCGGCCTGCTCGACGACCAGCAGGGCTACATCGCCGTCATGGCCTACCTCGACCGACTCGGCGACGCCGACCTCGAACTGGTCGCCCGTGACCTGTTCGACCGCACCGGGCGCCCGGCGACCTTCGGCTGGGGGCCGCGGTTTCTGCACTCCACCGGGCAGTACCACAAGGGTGGTCCCGCGACCGGGGTCTACCTCCAGGTGACGACCGCTCCGACGCAGGACCTCGAGGTGCCCGGGCGCGAGTTCACCTTCGGTGAGTTCATCGCCGCTCAGGCCGGCGGCGACGCCGCCGTGCTCGCGGAGCACGGACGGCCGGTCCTGCGGCTGCACCTCACCGCACACGACGAGGGCCTCGAGCAGGTCCGGGCAGCGCTGAGCCGGGGCCGCGCATGAGCCCCGCCGGGGTGACGGCTTCCCAGAACCCGCTGCGCGATCCCCGTGACAAGCGGCTCCCGCGAATCGCCGGGCCCTGTTCGATGGTGCTCTTCGGCGTGACGGGTGACCTCGCCCGCAAGAAGCTCATGCCGGCGATCTACGACCTGGCCAACCGCGGGCTGCTGCCACCCGGGTTCTCCCTCGTCGGGTTCGCCCGGCGCGACTGGGCCGACCAGGACTTCGGCAAGATCGTCTACGAGGCGGTCCGGGAACGGGCCCGCACCCCGTTTCGCGAAGAGGTCTGGCGCACCCTCGCCGAAGGGCTGCGCTTCGTCCCCGGCACGTTCGACGACGACGCCGCCTTCGACCTGCTCGCGCAGACCGTCGCCGACCTCGACGAGCGTCGCGGGACCAGCGGCAACCACGCCTTCTACCTGTCGATCCCGCCGTCGTTCTTCTCCACGGTCTGCCAGCAGCTCGAGCGGTCGGGGCTCGCCTCGTCCAACCGGGACGCCTGGCGGCGGGTGGTCATCGAGAAGCCGTTCGGTCACGACCTCACGTCGGCACGCAAACTGAACACCATCGTCGAGAAGGTCTTCCCCGCCGACTCGGTGTTCCGCATCGACCACTACCTGGGCAAGGAGACGGTCCAGAACCTGCTGGCCCTGCGCTTCGCCAACCAGATGTTCGAACCCGTCTGGAACGCCAACTACGTCGACCACGTGCAGATCACCATGGCCGAGGACATCGGCATCGGCGGGCGCGCCGGCTACTACGACGGCATCGGCGCCGCTCGTGACGTCATCCAGAACCACCTGCTCCAGCTGCTCGCGCTGACCGCGATGGAGGAGCCGGCATCCTTCGACGCCCACGGTCTGCGGCTCGAGAAGGAGAAGGTCCTCTCCGCCGTGAGGATCCCCGCCGACCTGTCCACGGGCACCGCCCGGGGGCAGTACTCCGCGGGGTGGCAGGGTGGCGAGGAGGTGGTCGGCTACCTCGAGGAGTCCGGGGTCGCCAAGGGCTCGGGCACCGAGACCTACGCCGCCATCCGACTCGACGTCGCCACCCGCCGCTGGGCCGGTGTCCCGTTCTACCTGCGCACGGGCAAGCGGCTGGGCAAGCGGGTCACCGAGATCGCGGTGGTCTTCAAGAAGGCACCCCACCTGCCGTTCACCGACACGGCCACCGAGGAGCTCGGGCAGAACGCCATCGTCATCCGGGTCCAACCCGACGAGGGCGTGACCCTGCGCTTCGGCGCCAAGGTGCCCGGCGCCCAGATGGAGGTGCGCGACGTGACGATGGACTTCGGTTACGGCCGGGCCTTCACCGAGTCCTCGCCAGAGGCCTACGAGCGCCTCATCCTCGACGTCCTCCTCGGCGAGCCACCGCTCTTCCCCCGCCACGAGGAGGTCGAACTCTCCTGGCAGATCCTCGACCCCATCGAGAAGTACTGGGCCACGAAGGGGCGCGCGCCCGAGCAGTACCCCGCCGGCACGTGGGGACCCGCCAGCGCCGATGCCATGATGCAGCGCGACGGACGAGAGTGGAGGCTGCCGTGATCACCACCCCCACAAGTTCGCCCACGCAGGGCGTGGGACCCGCGCTCGTACCGCCCACGCGGAGCGTGGGACCCGACTCCGATACTGATTGGGGACCCCGGTGATCGTCGACCTGCCCGACACGACCACCGCCGCCATCTCGGCGCGGCTGGTCCGGCTGCGCGCCGACACGGGGTCGATGGCGCTCTCGCGAGTGCTGACCCTGCTCGTCGTCGTCGACGAGGCCCACGCCGACGCGGCGATCGAGACCGCGAACGACGCCAGCCGCCAACACCCCTGTCGGATCATCGTCGTCATCGCGGGCAGCAAGCGTGGTGCCGCCCGGCTCGATGGACAGATCCGGGTGGGTGGGGATGCCGGCGCCTCCGAGGTCGTGGTCCTGCGCCTCTTCGGCCGGCTGGCCTCGCACGGCCGAGCCGTCGTGACGCCGCTGCTCCTCGCCGACTCCCCCATCGTCGCGTGGTGGCCGGCCAACGGCCCCCACGAGCCGTCCAAGGACCCGATCGGCATGATGGCGCAGCGGCGCGTCACCGACGCCGCCCGATCCAGCACCACGTCCCGAACGGTCCTGCGCCGCCTGTCCGACGGGTACGCGGCCGGTGACAGCGACCTCGCCTGGTCGAGGATCACCTTGTGGCGCGGCCTGCTCACCGCAGCCCTGGACCAGCCACCGTACGAGCCCGTCACGAGCGCGGTCGTCGTCGCTGCGGCGGACTCCCCCTCGGGTGACCTGCTCGCCGGGTGGCTGGCCGCTCGCCTCAAGTGCCCCGTGTCCATCGCCCGGGCGCGTTCCGGGAGCGGCATCGTCTCGGTCCGACTGGAGCGCGACGGCGGGTCGATCGACCTCGTGAGGCCGGTCGACGGCAACACCGCGACCCTGGCCCAGCCGGGCCAGCCGGTGCGAACCCTGGCGCTTGCGCACCGCGGCGACGCGGAGTGCCTCGCCGACGAGCTGCGGCGCCTGGACCCCGACGAGGTCTACCACGACGCCCTCGTCGTGGGACTTCGCCGGTGCACCGTGTCGCGCCAGACCGCCAGCGAGGCCGTGCGGGCGGGGCGGGCTCCCTCGGTCGCGGAGGCCGAGCGCACCGCGAAGCGGCTACGAAGGGCAGCGCGGGCCAGCACCCGCAGTGCCATGGTCGAGGCCGCCCCGATGCCGCCGAAGGTCGATGACCCGGAGGTCGTCAAGCAGGCCGCCAAGGACAAGCTCGCCGAGGTCAAGGAGCGTCGATCATGACCGGTCCCACCACCGTCGTCGTCCACCCCGGTCGACAGGCCCTGGCGGATGCCGCCGCGGCGCGCCTCGTCGTCGCGATCGTCGACGCCCAGTGTGCCCGCGGCGTCGCCCAGATCTCGATGACCGGCGGGTCGATGGGGTCGCAGATCATCTCGTCGTTGTGCGCGGTGCCCGCGCGCGATGCCGTCGACTGGTCTCAGGTTCACGTCTGGTGGGGCGACGAACGGTGGCTGCCTGCCGGTGACCCGGACCGCAACGACACCCAGAACGACCAGGCCGGGCTGGCCACGCTGGGCCTGACACCCGAGCACGTGCACCGAGTTGCCGGCCCGGACACCAGTGAGAGCGCCGAGGCCAGTGCGGCCCTGTACGAGCAGGCGCTGCGCGAGCACGGCGGGGGGATGTTCGACGTCATGGTGCTGGGGGTGGGGCCCGACGGTCACGTGGCCTCGCTGTTCCCCCACCACCCCGCGGCCGCCTCCACCGCCGGCATCGCCATCGCGGTGCACGACTCCCCCAAGCCGCCTCCCACCCGGGTATCGCTGACCCGGGAGTGCCTCGAGCGCTCCCGCGAGGTCTGGTTCCTCGTCAGCGGGGCGGACAAGGCCGACGCGGTGCTCCGAGGCACCACGGGAGCCCCGTTCGAGACCACCCCGGCAGCCCACGTCCACGGCATCGAGCGCACCCTGTGGCTCGTCGACGACGCCGCTGCCGGCGACCTGGAAGGTTGAGGCGATGGGACTGTTCGACCGACTGCGCGGACGCGACGCCGACTCCACCCCCGACCACGCCGCCGCGAGCGCTGACGACGTCACGGCTGACGACTCCGGCGTGGAGGCCCTCGAGGAGATCGGCATCCGACGGCTGACTGCGCAGGACGAGGCAGCGCTGGACCGGGCCCGAGCCGGCTATGCCGCCCACGGCATCGAGCCGGCAGACCTCCAGAGCATCGCCGCGGCCTACGACCGGGCGGTCGAGGCCGGCGACGGCGCCAACGCGTCCGCGGACGTCGTCACGCTCATCAGCACGGCCATCGGTGACCACCTCGTGGCGGCTGCCGGTCACCGCTGGGTGGTCAGCACCGACCCCTTCGGAACCGACCTGGCCGTCGAGCCGCCGCGCCACGGCATCCCCATCGTGACGCGCACCATGGTGGCGGTGCGCTGGATGGGCCGGGAGCAGGGCTGGATCCCCGGCGTCGTCGGGCACCTGGCCCGCGCCGGCCGGGGCTGACAGGTCCTGCTACTGGATCAGGCCGCGGTCACGCAGCGAGCCGAGGGCCTCGTCGAGGATCGCCTCGCCGTCGACGTCGGAGCGTCGTTCCTTCACGTACGCCAGGTGCGTCTTGTAGGGCTCGACCTTCACCGGTGCCGGCGGGTTGTCCTGGTCGCGCCCGGCGGGGAACCCGCAGCGCGGGCAGTCCCACTGCTCGGGGATGACCAGACCGGGCTCCTGCGAGAAGCTCGGCCGGGTCTCGTGCCCGTTGGAGCACCAGAACGAGATGTGCACCCGAGGGGCGACCTCGCCGCGCTCGGCCTCGCCCATGGGGCCCGCACCGACGCGCGAGCCACGGATCGCGTTTCCACCTGCCATGACTGCTCCCTGTCCTAGACGGCGAAGCGTTCGAGGACGCCCAGGCCCACGACGCACGTGAACCACACGAGGGCAACCCCGACGGTGATCCGGTCGAGGTTGCGCTCGGCAACCGACGACCCACCGAGTGAGCTGGACATGCCACCACCGAACATGTCGGACATGCCACCGCCCTTGCCCTTGTGCATCAGGATGAGCAGGGTCAAGAAGAGGCCACCGAGGACCAGGAGTACCTGGAGGCCGATGCGAACCGCATCCACGTGAGAGTCCTTCGTGCGAGGTCGGGGGGACAACCGCTCAAGGATAACCGCTCGAGGCGGCGACCCCGGTCAGGGGGACGTCAGGCCGTGGCGAGGTGGTCGCGGAAGCGGCAGATCGCGGCGAACTCGGCCGGGTCGATCGATGCCCCGCCGACGAGCGCACCGTCGACGTCCTCCTTGGCCATGATGGCGGCCACGTTGCTCGACTTCACCGAACCGCCGTAGAGCACCCGGATGCCGTCCGCGACGTCGCCACTGTAGAGCTCGGCGAGCTTGGTGCGGATCGCGGCGCAGACCTCCTGCGCGTCCTCGGGGGTGGCCACCTCGCCGGTGCCGATCGCCCAGATGGGCTCGTAGGCGATGACGATGCTGCGCGCGTCCTCGACGGACAGGCCGTCCAGCCCGGCCTCGACCTGCGCGAGCACGTGCTCGACGTGGGTGCCGGCCTGACGGATCTCCAGACCCTCACCGCAGCAGAAGATCGGCGTGATGCCGTGCCGGTAGGCGGCCTTGACCTTGGCGTTGACCACGGAGTCGTCCTCGTGGTGGTACTCGCGACGCTCGCTGTGCCCGACCGCGACGTAGGAGCAGCCCAGCTTGGCGAGGAACGCACCGCTGATCTCACCCGTGTAGGCCCCGGCGTCGTGCACCGACAGATCCTGCGCGCCGAACTTCAGCTCGAGCCGGTCACCGTCGACGAGGGTCTGCACGCTGCGCAGGTCGGTGAACGGCGGGAGCACCGCGACCTCGACGGCGCCGAAGTCGTGCTTGCCGTCCTTGAGCGTCCAGTCGAGCTTCTGCACGAGGTGCGTGGCCTGGAGGTGGTCCAGGTTCATCTTCCAGTTGCCCGCGAGCAGGGGGGTGCGGCCGGAGGTCATGCGTCAGTGCTCCTTCGTGAGGATGGCGATACCGGGCAGTTCCTTGCCCTCGAGGTACTCGAGGGAGGCGCCGCCACCGGTGGAGATGTGTCCGAACTGGGAGTCCTCGAAGCCGAGCTGGCGCACCGCCGCTGCGGAGTCGCCCCCGCCGACGACGGTGAGGGCGCCCTTGGCCGTGACGTCGACCATGGCCTGCGCGAGGCGGCGCGTGCCCTCGGCGAACGGGGCCATCTCGAAGGCGCCCATCGGGCCGTTCCAGAAGACCGTGCGCGTGTCGGCGAGCTTGTCGGCATACAGCTGCGCCGAGGCGGGGCCGATGTCCAGACCCATCATGTCGGCGGGGATCGCGTCGGCGGCCACGGTGACGGTCTCGGTGTCTGCCGAGAACTCACGGCCGCAGATGACGTCGACGGGCAGCACGATCTCGACGCCCGTCTCCTGCGCGCGACGCAGGTAGTCACGACACGCGTCGACGCTGTCGGCGTCGAACAGGCTCTTGCCGATCTCGTGGCCCTGGGCCGCGAGGAAGGTGAAGAGCATGCCGCCACCGATGAGGAGGCGGTCCGCGGTGTTCATGAGGTTGTCGATGACGGCCAGCTTGTCGGCGACCTTGGCCCCACCGAGCACGACGGCGTACGGGCGCTCGGGATCGACGGTCAGTCGCTTGAGGACGTCGACCTCGGTGGCGACGAGGCCGCCCATCGCGGACGGCAGCCGCGTGGCGACGTCGTAGACCGAGGCCTGCTTGCGGTGCACGACCCCGAAACCGTCGGAGACGTAGGCGTCGGCCAGGGCGGCGAGGGCGTCGGCGAACTCGGCCCGCTCCTCGTCGACCTTGGCGGTCTCACCTGCGTTGAACCGCAGGTTCTCGAGCAGCGCGACGTCGCCGTCCTCGAGCGAGTCGACGGTCGCGCGGGCGCTCTCGCCCACGGTGTCGGTGGCGAAGGCCACCGGGCGGCCGAGCAGCTCGGAGAGCCGCCCGACGACGGGCGCCAGGGAGTACTTGTCCTCCGGGGCGCCCTTGGGCCGACCGAGGTGGGCGCACACGATGACGCGTGCGCCCGCCTCGGCCAGGGCGGAGATGGTCGGGACCGAGGCCCGGATGCGGCCGTCGTCCGTGATCGTCGTGCCGTCGAGCGGCACGTTGAGGTCGGAGCGGACGAGGACGCGCTTGCCGCGCACGTCGCCCAACGACGAGAGGTCACCCATGATCGTCTCGGCCCCGCGATCTCAGAGGCTCTTGCCGACGAGGAGCGTCAGGTCGATGAGGCGGTTGGAGTAGCCCCACTCGTTGTCGTACCAGCCGACGACCTTGACCTGGGTGCCGATGACCTTGGTCAGGCCGGAGTCGAAGATGCACGAGCTCGGGTCGGTGACGATGTCCGCGGAGACGATCGGGTCCTCGGTGTACTTGAGGAAGCCCTTGAGCGGGCCCTCGGCGGCAGCCTTGACGATCGCGTTGACCTCTTCGACGGTGGTCTCGCGGCCGGCCTCGAAGGTGAGGTCGGTGGCGGAACCGGTCGGGGTGGGCACGCGCAGCGCGTAGCCGTCGAGCTTGCCCTTCAGCTCGGGCATGACCAGGCCGATGGCCTTGGCGGCACCGGTGCTCGTCGGGATGATCGACAGCGCGGCGGCGCGGGCGCGGCGCATGTCGCGGTGCGGGCCGTCGAGCAGGTTCTGGTCGGAGGTGTAGGCGTGCACCGTGGTCATCAGGCCCTTGACGATGCCGAGCTCGTCGGACAGCGGCTTGGCCATGGGGGCCAGGCAGTTCGTCGTGCACGACGCGTTGGAGATGACGTGGTGGTTGGCCGGGTCGTAGTCCTGGTGGTTGACACCCATGACGAACGTGGCGTCCTCGTTGGAGGCCGGCGCCGAGATGATGACCTTCTTCGCGCCACCGTCGATGTGGGCGTGCGCCTTGGTGGCGTCGGTGAAGAAGCCGGTGGACTCGATGACGATGTCAGCGCCCACGTCGCCCCAGGCGATGTCGGCGGGGTTCTTCTCGGCGAAGATCTTGATGGTCTTGTCGCCCACCGTGATCGAGTCCTCGGTCGAGGAGACGTCGTCGGCGAGAACACCGAGCACCGAGTCGTACTTGAGCAGGTGCGCGATGGCCTTGTTGTCCATCAGGTCGTTGGCGGCGACGATCTCGATGTCGGCGCCGGAGGCCTGGACAGCCCGGAAGAAGTTGCGGCCGATGCGGCCGAAGCCGTTGATCCCTACGCGAACGGTCACGGTATGTGCTGCCTTCCACTCATCGAACGGTGCCGCCGATGAGCGGCACTCAGGGGTTTCGTCACTAACCCTAGACCCACCTCGGATGCCGTTGCGCGGCGTCCGGAGTACGGGCGAGTAACCGCTTGCGCATGAGACGGCTCAGGCCGCCGAGGTTTATCGGGTCACCCGATAAACCCGGACTCCGCTGGACAAGCATTGTCCCCGGAAGTGAGGCGTTGTCGGGTGAAGACCCGCATCAGGCGTCGAGCATGTCCGGGGTGAGCCCGGCCTCGGTGTTGGGGATGCCGTCGTCGGCGGCTCGCTTGTCGGCCATCGCGAGCAGTCGCCGGATGCGGCCCGCGATGGCGTCCTTGGTCATCGGCGGCTTGGCCAGCTGGCCGAGTTCCTCGAGCGAGGCCTCCTTGTGGGCCAGGCGCAGCTCCCCCGCCTCACGCAGGTGGTCCGGGATGTCGGCACCGAGGATCTCCAGGGCCCGCTCGACCCGGGCTCCGGCGGCCACGGCGGCCCGAGCGGACCGTCGCAGGTTGGCGTCGTCGAAGTTCGCCAGCCGGTTGGCCGTTGCCCGCACCTCGCGCCGGATGCGCCGCTCCTCCCACGCCAGCACGGCGTCGTGGGCGCCGAGCCGGGTGAGCATCGCACCGATGGCGTCACCGTCGCGGATGACGACGCGGTCGACTCCGCGGACCTCGCGGGCCTTGGCGGAGATGCCGAGTCGGCGCGCGGCGCCGACGAGGGCGAGTGCCGCCTCGGGACCGGGGCAGGTGACCTCCATCGCGGAGGAACGTCCGGGTTCGGTGAGGGATCCGTGCGCGAGGAAGGCTCCGCGCCACGCCGCCTCCGCGTCACACACCGACCCGCTGACGACCTTCGGTGGCAGTCCACGCACCGGGCGGCCACGACCGTCGATCAGGCCGGTCTGGCGCGCCAGCGACTCACCGTCGTTGACCACGCGCACGACGTAGCGGCTGCCCTTGCGCAGCCCCCCCGCGGCGAGGACGAGCACCTCGGGGGTGTGGCCGTAGACCTCGCTCAGCTCGCGTCGCAGGCGGCGGGCCGCGTTGGCCGTGTCGAGCTCGGCCTCGACGACGATGCGGCCCCCGATGATGTGCAGCCCCCCGGCAAACCTCAACGTCGCGGCCACCTCGGCCTTGCGACAGCACGGCTTGGTCACGACGTGTCTGCTCAGTTCGTCCTTCACCTTTGCAGTCATCGCCATGGCGGTCATCCTGCCACGCGTCACCGAGACGGTCGTGGGGTAGTGACGATGTCCCTCACTGCCGCCGCGAAGCGCAGCGGATCGTGTTCGCCGGCGCGGTCCCGGCGTCCGACGGGTGCCACGAACAACGTCGCTCCGAGCCGGGCGCACGCCGCCTCCAGCAGGGCGGGGTCGTCGACGACCGCCGGGTCGGCCAGCACGACGTCCAGGTGCAGGTTCGGTGCGAGCTCGGCAAAGGTCTCGAGGTGGCGCTCGGCACTGAAGCCGGCCGTCTCGCCCGAGCCGGGGTCGAGGTTGAGGATCAGCAGACGCCGGGCCCTGGTCACCTCGAGCGCCTCACGGACCTCGGGGACGAGCAGGTGCGTCATGACCGAGGTGAACCACGACCCTGGTCCGAGGACGACCCAGTCGGCGCTGCGGATCGCCGCCACCGACTCGGGGCAGGCCGGTGGGGCCGCCGGCACGAGCCGTACCCGCTCGACCGTGCCCGGGGTGACCGCCACCTGGGCCTGGCCGAGCACCACCTGCACGGCCGTCGGGTCAGCCGGGTCCAGCCCGCTCACGTCTGCCTCGATCGCCAGTGGGACCGCCGCCATCGGCAGCACCCGTCCCTGGGCCTGGAGCAGCCGGCCGACGAGGTCGAGCCCGGCGACCGGGTCGTCGTGCAGTTCCCACAGGGCGACGATGAGGAGGTTGCCCAGAGCGTGCCCGCCGAGCGGCCCGTCGCCCGCGAACCGGTGCTGAAGGACGTCGCGCCAGGTGTGCCCCCACTCGCTCTCGGCACACAGGGCGGCCAGGGCCATCCGCAGGTCGCCCGGGGGAAGCACCCCGAACTCGTCACGCAGCCGGCCGCTCGAGCCCCCGTCGTCGGCGACGGTGACGATGGCGGTGATCTCGTCGGTCACGTATCGCAGCGCGGTCAGGGTCGCGGCCAGTCCGTGCCCTCCGCCGAGGGCCGCGACGACGGGCCCGGTCACTCGCGCCCCAGATCACGGTGGACGACGAAGGTCGCCACCTGCTCCGTCGTGAGCCGTGCCGCGATCGCCTGGGTCATCGCCACGGAGCGGTGCTTGCCTCCGGTGCAGCCGATCCCGATCGTCGCGTAGCGACGACCCTCGGCGAGGTACCCGGCGGTGACCGGGCCCATCAGCCGCACCACGGCATCCACGAACTCCTGCGCCCCCTCCTGGGCCATGACCCAGTCGGCGACCGGTTCGTCGACTCCGGTCAGGGCCTTGAGCTCGGGAACCCAGAAGGGGTTGGGCAGGAAGCGCATGTCGAACACGAAGTCGGCGTCGAGGGGGACGCCGTACTTGAAGCCGAAGGACATCAGGGCCAGTCGCAGGCTCGGGCCGCTCTCGACACCCAGCAACGGCGTGAGCTTGCGGCCGAGCTGGTGGACGTTCAGGCCCGAGGTGTCGATGACCACCTGGGCCTCGGCGCGCAGGTCGCGCAGCATCTCGCGCTCGGCCTGGATGCCGTCGAGCAGCCGCCCCTCCCCCTGCAGGGGGTGCGGGCGACGCACGCTCTCGAACCGGCGCACGAGCGCCTCGTCGGTGGCATCGAGGAAGATCAGGTGAGGCCGCCAACCGGCATCCCGCAACGCCGCGAGCCCCGCGTGCAGCTCGGAGTGGAAGGCCCTGGCCCGGACGTCGACGACCGCGGCGATCTGCAGGTCGGTGCCACTGTCATTGCGTACCCGGCCCGCGAGCTCGGCCATCGACGACAGCAGCTGCGGTGGCAGGTTGTCGACGATGAACCAGCCACGGTCCTCGATGACGTTGGCCGCCGTCGACCGCCCGGCCCCGCTCATTCCCGTCACGATGAGGAAGTCGTTGGCCTCGGGGACACCTCCCGTGGGCAGGACTGCTGCACCGTCAGGCTGCTCGTGGTCCGGGGTCACGGCTCGTTCCCTTCGTCGACGACCTCACCGGTCGCGAGATTCACTGCGGGCATGGTGTCCGCGGAGGCCAACTGTGCCGCAATCACCGCTGCCAGCGCAGGCCCGATTCCGGGAACCTCCGCCAGCTCGTCGACCGAGGCCGCGGCGATCCGCTTGACCGAACCGAACGCCTTGAGCAGGGCCTTGCGCCGCTTCTCGCCCAGACCCGGGATGCCGTCGAGCCGGCTCGCCGTCATGGCCTTGGAGCGGCGTTGTCGGTGGAAGGTCACGGCGAAGCGGTGCGCCTCGTCGCGCAGACGCTGCAGCAGGTAGAGGCCCTCACTGGATCGCGCGAGGACGAGGGGGTGGTCCTCCCCCGGGAGCCAGACCTCCTCGAGGCGCTTGGCCAGCCCCACCACCGCGACGTCCTGGGCCCCCGCGTCGGCGAGGGCGCGAGCGGCGGCGTTGACCTGGGGCAGGCCGCCGTCGACGACGACGAGGTTCGGGCGGTACGCGAACCTCGCCGGGCGGGACGTCCCCGCGCCCGTGTCGCCCTGGTTGCCGGTGTCACCCGGGTTGCCGTCGTCCTGGATGCCGTCCGCCGCGGCGGCGGCCTCGTCGTCCTCCCGGCGTCCGCGCCGGAAGCGGCGGGTGAGCACCTCGTGCATCGCCGCGGTGTCGTCGGTGGCGCCGGTCTCGTCGCCGCGCACGATGAAGCGGCGGTACTCGGACTTGCGGGGCAGCCCGTCCTCGAAGACGACCATGGAACCGACGACCTGGGTGCCCTGCACGTGGCTGATGTCGAAGCACTCGATGCGCAGGGGCGCCTCGTCCAACCCGAGGGCGTCCTGGATCTGCTGGAGGGCCTGGCTGCGGGTGGTGAGGTCACCCGCCCTGGCCACCTTGTGTCGGGCCAGGCTCTGCGTCGCGTTGCGGGCCACCGTCTCCATGAGCGTGCGCTTGTCACCACGCTGTGGAACCCGCAGGTCGACCCGGCTCCCCCGCAACTCCGACAGCCAGTCGGCCAGGGCGGGCGCGTCGTCCGGCAGGACCGGAACGAGCACCTCACGGGGAACGGCCTCACCGGCTTCAGAGCCGTAGACCCGTTGGAGCAGGTGCTCGACGACCTCGGGGGTCGACTCCGCGTCGCGCTCGGCGACCCAGCCCCGCTGCCCGCGCACCCGACCACCTCGCACGTGGAAGAGCTGCACGGCGACCTCCAGCTCGTCCTCGGCGAGGGCGAACACGTCGGCATCGGTCGCGTCGGGCAACACCACGGCAGACTTCTCCAGCACCCGTTCCAGGGCTCCGATGTCGTCGCGCAGACGAGCGGCGCGCTCGAAGTCCAACTCGGCCGCGGCATCCTTCATCTCCCGCGTGAGGCGGGTGACGAAGCGACCGGTGTCGCCCGCCATGAAGTCGCAGAAGTCCTCGGCGATCTCCCGGTGGCGCTGGGCGTCGACCCGCCCGACACACGGAGCACTGCACTTGTCGATGTACCCGAGCAGGCACGGTCTCCCCACCTGAGCGGCTCGCTTGAAGACCCCTGACGAGCAGGTGCGGACGGGGAACACGCGCAGGGCGAGGTCGAGGGTCTCGCGGATGGCCCACGCGTGGGCGTACGGGCCGAAGTACCTGGTGCCCTTGCGCTTGGCGCCCCGCAGCACCTGGGCGCGGGGGTACTCCTCCCCCAGGGTCACGGCCAGGTAGGGGTAGGACTTGTCGTCGCGGTAGCGGACGTTGAACCGCGGGTCGAACTCCTTGATCCACGCGTACTCGAGCTGGAGGGCCTCGACCTCGGTGGAGACCACGGTCCACTCGACGCTCGCACCCGTGCGCACCATCGTGGCCGTGCGATGGTGCAGTGCCGAGACGTCCTGGAAGTAGGAGGACAACCGCGGGCGCAGGCTCTTGGCCTTGCCGACGTAGATGACGCGACCGTCGCGATCGCGGAACCGGTAGACCCCCGGCTCGGTGGGGATCTCGCCCGGCCGCGGACGGTACGTCGACGGGTCGGCCACGCACCAACCCTATGTCGGCGGACCGACAGCCCTCACGAGACGGTGATGCCGTCCGCACCCACGGTGACGCCCTTGGTCGGCAGGCCCGCGGTGGCCGGGCCCTTCGTGACCGCGCCGGTGGCGATGTCGAAGGTGCTCCCGTGGCACGGGCAGATGATCTGTCCACCCTCCACGGAGCCCACCGTGCACCCCTGGTGTGGGCACACGGCCGAGAACGCCTTGAAGTCACCCGCCGTCGGCTGGGTGACGACGACCTTGAGGTTGTCGAGGATGACCCCGCCCCCGACGGGCACCGACGCGGCGGCGATGGCGTCACCGGCGACCGAGGCCGCCGCCGACGCCGCGGCTGAGGCTGCGGAGGACGCGGCGGCGCCCGCGGCCTCGCCCGAACCGCAGGCGGTCAGGCCGGCCGCACCCGCGACGACGACCCCCGCGGCGAGCAGGCTCTCGCGTCGGGACGTGCACCCGCACGGCGCGACGCTCTGGCCGTCTCCGCAACTCGACGGGGTCGAGATGTCGTGGTGCTCGCTCGATCGCGTGGTGCTCATGGTGGTCCTCCGACTCGTCGACGACTCGCGCCCGGGCGGTGGACGCGACGCTGCTGCAGTATCACCCCGGAACCTGTCAAAACGGTGAGAGAGCGACGCCGTCATGCGACTGCAGCGGTTGCGAGTTTGGACAGCCTCAGATAACAACTCGGCACCAGACTGCGCGCAATGCTGGGTCAGGGGGTGCGCGTGTGGTTACAGTTCGCTTGCTCGCCAGACGCGCGCAGGAGCTACCCGCTCATCTCACTCAGTTATCCCAGGAGGAAACGTGCCCCAGCGTTCCGTGGTCGCCGTTGGCGCCTCGCTGCTCGTGGCTTCGCTCGCGCTTGCCGGTTGTGGCTCGCGCAGTGACGACACCGAAGGGACCGACACCGGTTCCGCAGAGAACAAGGTCGCCAAGATCGGCGTCATCGCTCCCCTGTCCGGCGACCTCGCCGCACTCGGCAAGGGCATCCAGAACTCCGTCGACCTCGCGATCCGTCAGGCCAACGAGGCCAAGACGATCCCGGGCTGGACCCTTGAGCTCGCTGCCGAGGACGACCAGGCCACCCCCGACGTCGGCAAGAACGCCGCGACGAAGCTCGCCGCTGACAAGGACGTCGTCGGCGTCGTCGGCACGCTGAACTCCAGCGTCGCGCAGAGCGTCCAGCCGGTTCTCGCCGCAGCCAACATCGTTCAGGTCTCGCCGGCCAACACGAACCCCGCCCTGACCCAGGGTGCGGACTTCGCGACGGCTCCCAAGCGCACCTACCCGACCTACTTCCGTACCTGCACGACCGACTCGGTCCAGGGCCCCTTCGCGGCGCGCTACCTGTTCGAGACGGCGGGCATCAAGGAGGTCGCGACGGTCCACGACAAGAAGACCTACGGCCAGGGTCTCGTCGAGGCCTTCTCCGCGGAGTACACGAAGCTCGGCGGCAAGATCGTCGCAGCCGAGACGATCAACCCGGACGACGACAAGTACGACGCCGTCATCAGCAAGATCAAGCCGTCCAACCCGAAGACCGTCTACTACGGTGGCGAGTACCCGCAGGCCGGTCCGTTCTCGCAGCAGATGAAGGCCGCTGGCCTCAACGTCCCGCTCATGGGCGGCGACGGCATCTACTCCGGTGAGTTCATCAAGCTCGCCGGTGCGACCGCCGAGGGCGACCTCGCCACGTCCGTCGGTGCCCCGACCGACACCCTCGAGTCGGCCAAGGACTTCATCGCCGCCTATGAGGCAGCCGGCTTCGCCGAGCCGTACGAGGCCTACGGTGCGTACGCCTTCGACGCGGCCAACGCCATCATCCAGGCCCTCAAGGTCTCGCTGGCCAGCGCCGACTCCGCCGAGGCGGCTCGTCAGGCGACCGTGGACGCCATGTCCAAGGTCTCCTTCGACGGTGTCACCGGTGCGGTTGCCTTCGACGAGTTCGGCGACACGACCTCCCGCGTCCTCACCGTCTACGGTGTCAAGGGCGGCAAGTGGGAAGCCGTGAACACCGCGGAGTTCAAGTAGGACCCAGCACTGACGGCTCTGCCGTGATGCACACCTGACAGCGGGGGTGGTTCGCCCGAACCACCCCCGCTGTTCGTGCCCCACAACGGTTGCGCGTGGCTCCTGACAGCGACGTCGACAGCCGCTACGCTCCCTCCAGCCTGCCGCTCGGACAGGTGACCGACACCACACTCAGAAGTCCACACATCCGTTCGCGAACACCGAGGAGACCCTCGTGGACCAATTCGCCCAGCAGCTCGTCAACGGGCTGACCCTGGGATCGCTCTATGCCCTCATCGCCGTCGGCTACACCGTCGTGTACGGCATCGTCCAGCTGATCAACTTCGCCCACGGCGAGATCTTCATGATCGGCGCCTTCGGTGCCCTGTCGACCTGGCTCATCTTCTTCGAGGGCGAGACGGCCCTGTGGACGCTGCCGATCATGCTGGTCGGCGCGATCGCCGCCTCGGTGACCACCGCCGTGCTCATGGAGCGCATCGCCTACCGTCCCCTGCGCAACGCGCCACGCCTCGCGCCGCTGATCACCGCGATCGGCATCTCGATCTTCCTTCAGGAGGCGGTGCGCCTGGGGTTCAACGACCCGACGTTGTTCCTCTCCAACTGGAACCCCCTCGACTTCCCGAGCGCCAAGCAGAAGGTGCCCTTCCCGCAGATCGACGTCGTCACCGGTCAGGCCTTCACGCTCGGCGGTGTCACCATCCAGCGGTCGGCCCTGTTCACCATCGGGTGCCTCGTGATGTGTGCGGCCGGCCTGTGGTACTTCGTCAACCGCACGAAGACGGGGCGCGGCATGCAGGCCGTCTCCCAGGACCCCGACACGGCTCGCCTCATGGGCATCAACGTCGACCGGATCATCATGGTCGCCTTCGCCGTCGGTGCCACGCTGGCCGCCGTCGCCGGTGTCGCGCAGGGTCTGCAAGTCACCAACATCAACTTCAAGATGGGCTTCCTCGCCGGTCTCAAGGCATTCACCGCGGCCGTCCTCGGCGGCATCGGGAACGTGTGGGGCGCCGTCGTCGGTGGTCTCACCCTGGGCATCGTCGAGGCCATGGCCGTCCAGTTCATCCCGGGCACCTTCGGTGGTAGTCCGTGGAAGGACGTCTGGGCCTTCGCCCTGCTCATCATCGTCCTCGTCTTCCGGCCCCAGGGCCTCCTCGGTGCAAAGGTGGTGGACCGGGCATGAGCTCCTCACGAACGGAGAACCTCGCAGCAGCCCACGGGGGCAAGGCCCCCATGGTGGCCATCGCCGGTGGCGCGCTGCTGATGCTCAGCGGGTTGCTGTCGTGGTCCTACGACGACCGCATCCTCGACGACATCTCAGTGCGCTTCTTCCCGATCGGCATCCAGATCTACTCCATGGTGCTGGGCCTGGTGGCCGTCGGGCTCGGGGTGCTGCTCATGCGGCGCCCGGCGTGGATGGACCCGGGCAAGGGCCTGCGCATCCTCGGCATGGCCAGCGTCGTCTTCGTCCTCGGCACGCTCCTCGCCATCGCGAAGCAGGCCGGCGGCATCGTCAACGCCAACGAAGGTCTGTACGTCGCCCTCGCGGGTGCCGTGCTCGCCGCGGCCGCAGGCTACCTGTCGCCCGAAGTGCACATCGACGTCCGCAAGTGGCCCCGGCTGAACTCCAACGTCGAGATCCTCATCATCGTCGTGCTGATGGCGCTGCTGCTCTTCACCCTCGCCTACACGCTCAACATCGAGGACGGCGCGGTGTTCGGCGTCTTCCTCGTGGCCGTCATCGGCATCGTCGGTGGTTTGCTGGGCAGTGGCCTCGGCGCCTACTTCGGCTTCATCGGTGGCAACAACCGTCGCCCGCTGATGCTGGCGGCCTTCCTCGTCGCCTTCCTCTTCCCGTTCACCCAGAACGGGTCGGACGAGAACATGTCGATCGCCACCCAGATCCTCGTGTTCGCGGCGACGGCCCTGGGCCTCAACATCGTCGTGGGCCTGGCGGGTCTGCTCGACCTCGGGTACATCGCGTTCCTCGGCACCGGTGCCTACGTCGCCGCCATGATGTCGACGTCGGCCTTCGCGACGATCGGATGGAAGCCCCCGTTCCTCGTGGTCATGCTCATCGGTGCCTGCACCGCGGCGGTCTTCGGCCTCATCATCGGCTCACCGACGCTCCGGGTGTCCGGCGACTATCTGGCCATCGTGACGCTCGGTTTCGGTGAGATCTTCCGTCTGGCGATGTTCAACCTCGACGGCAACAACGGTCCAGACCTGACCAACGGGCCCAACGGCATCCCAGCCATTCCCGACCTCGTGTTCTTCGGGTTCGACTTCGGCGAGGTGCACTCGATCGCGGGCATCCCGCTGGGTCGTTTCAGCAACTACTACTTCCTGCTACTGGCCCTCATCGCCTTCGTCATCCTCGTGTTCACCCGCCTCAACGACAGCCGCATCGGTCGTGGTTGGGTCGCCATCCGCGAGGACGAGCGGGCCGCCGAGGCCATGGGTGTCAACACCTTCGGGCTGAAGATCCTCGCCTTCGCGGTCGGTGCATTCCTCGCCGGCCTCGCGGGTACGATCAAGGCGCACGTCGACACCTCGGTCAGCCCCGACCAGTACATCTTCCTCGAGTCCGCGTTCCTGCTCGCCGCCGTCGTCCTCGGCGGCATGGGCACGGTCCTCGGTGTCCTCGTCGGAGCGACCATCCTCAAGCTGCTTCCCGAGAAGCTGCGCGAGGTCAACGACTACCGGCTGCTCATGTTCGGGTTGTTGCTCGTGGTCATGATGCGGTTCCGCCCCGAAGGACTCATCGCCAGCAAGCGCCGGCAACTCGAGTTCCACGAGGACGACGAAGAACTCAACGAGCTACTTCAGGCCGAGCACCTCCAGGAGGCGAAGTGACCATCACCGAACCCCAGCGCACACCTCACGAGGTGGGCACCAAGATCGTGCTCGAGGCCAGTGGGGTCACGATGCGCTTCGGCGGTCTGACCGCCGTGGACGACGTGAGCATGCAGGTCCACGAGGGCGAGATCGTCGGTCTCATCGGCCCCAACGGAGCCGGCAAGACGACGTTCTTCAACTGCCTCACCGGCATGTACATCCCGACGGAGGGCACCGTCACGCTCAACGGCACGAAGCTGCCCCCCAAGCCGCTCAAGGTCGTCCGGGCCGGTATGGCCCGCACGTTCCAGAACATCCGGCTCTTCGGCAACATGACGGCGCTGGAGAACGTCATGGTCGGTCGCTACTGCCGCACGTCGTCGATGGCGCTCACGTCGATCCTGCGCGGCCCGAAGTTCAAGCGCGAAGAGGCTGCCACGCGAGAGCGTGCGCAGGAACTTCTCGACTACGTCGGGTTGAGCAAGAGCACGGAACTGCTTGCGCGCAACATGCCCTACGGCGACCAGCGCCGCCTGGAGATCGCCCGCGCCCTGGCAACCGACCCGCAGATCATCCTGCTGGACGAGCCCACCGCTGGCATGAACCCCAAGGAGACCGAGGAGACGATGCACCTGATCTTCAAGATCAGGGACAGCGGTATGGCCGTCGTCGTCATCGAGCACGACATGCGGTTCATCTTCAACCTCTGTGACCGGGTGCTCTGCCTGGTCCGTGGCTCCCTCCTCGTCGAGGGAACGCCTGGTGAGGTGCAGTCCGACCACCGGGTCATCGAGGCCTACATCGGTGGCGACGAGGACAAGGAGGAGATCGCGTGAGCGCGATGCTTGAGGTCCGTGACCTCACCGTTGCCTACGGCAAGATCAAGGCCGTCAAGGGCATCAGCTTCGACGTCGAGCAGGGTGAGGTCGTCACCCTCATCGGCACCAACGGTGCCGGGAAGACGACGACGTTGCGGACCATCTCCGGTCTGCTGCGTCCCTCGGGCGGTTCCGTCACGTTCAAGGGCAAGGACCTCACCTCGGTCCCGGCGCACGACATCGTCCAGCTCGGTCTGGCGCACTCCCCCGAGGGTCGACGGATCTTCCCCCGGCTGAGTGTCGAGGAGAACCTCCTGCTCGGGGCATTCGCCCGCAAGGACAAGGAGATCTCCAACGACCTCCAGGCGGCCTACGACCTCTTCCCGATCCTCGAGGAGCGGCGGGCACAGCCCGCCGGGACGTTCTCGGGTGGCGAGCAGCAGATGCTCGCCATGGGTCGCGCGATGATGAGCCGCCCCGAGCTGCTCATGCTCGACGAGCCGTCGATGGGTCTGTCGCCGCTCATGATGAAGCGCATCATGACGACGATCACGACCCTGCAGGGCCAGGGCACGACGATCCTGCTCGTGGAGCAGAACGCCCAGGCAGCCCTGCGGCGGGCCAACCGCGGCTACGTGCTCGAGGTCGGCAAGATCGTGCTGTCCGGCACCGGCAAGGAACTGCTGGCCAGTGACGACGTGCGCAAGGCCTACCTCGGCGAGGACTGAGGCCAACCCGGCGGGGTGACCCGCCACGACGACGAACCCCGGATGCCGTGACACGGCATCCGGGGTTCGTCGCGTCGCGCTCAGGCCGAGCGGCGGGGAGCCGTCCTCTTGGCAGCAGCCTTCTGGGCCGGGGCCTTCTTGACAGCAGCCTTCGCCGCAGCCTTCTTCGCCGGTGCGTTGCCTGCCCTCGCCGGGGCCTTGGTGGCCTTCGCCGCGGTTGCCCGGGTGGTCGTGCGGGCCGTCTTCGCCAGCACGGGCGCGAGGAAGCGACCGGTGTGGGACGCCTCGACCGCGGCGACCTGTTCGGGGGTGCCCTCGGCGATCACCTGACCGCCGCCGCTGCCACCCTCGGGGCCGAGGTCGACGATCCAGTCGGCGCTCTTGATGACATCGAGGTTGTGCTCGATGACGATGACGGTGTTGCCCTTGTCGACCAACCCCTGGAGCACTCCGAGCAGCTTGCGGATGTCCTCGAAGTGCAACCCGGTCGTGGGCTCGTCGAGCACGTAGATGGTGCGCCCGGTCGAGCGCTTCTGCAACTCGGTGGCCAGCTTCACCCTCTGGGCCTCACCACCGGACAGCGTTGGCGCCGGCTGGCCGAGGCGGACGTAGCCCAGGCCGACGTCGTTGAGGGTCGTCATGTGCCGGGAGATCGCGGGCACCGCGGCGAAGAAGTCCGCGGCCTCCTCGATCGGCATGTCGAGCACGTCGGCGATCGTCTTGCCCTTGAAGTGCACCTCGAGCGTCTCGCGGTTGTACCGCGCACCGTGGCAGACCTCGCACGGGACGTAGACGTCCGGCAGGAAGTTCATCTCGATCTTGATCGTGCCGTCGCCCGAGCATGCGTCGCACCGGCCGCCCTTGACGTTGAAGCTGAACCGGCCCGGCTGGTACCCGCGGATCTTTGCCTCGGTCGTCGTCGCGAAGAGCTTGCGGACGTGGTCGAACACCCCGGTGTAGGTCGCGGGGTTGGACCTCGGCGTGCGCCCGATCGGGCCCTGGTCGACGTGCACGACCTTGTCGAGGTGCTCGAGCCCGGTGACCGTCTTGTGCCGACCCGGCACGTGCCGAGCCCCGTTGAGCTTGTTGGCCAGCACGTTGTAGAGGATGTCGTTGATCAGCGTCGACTTGCCCGACCCCGACACCCCGGTGACGGCCACGAGGTTGCCGAGCGGGAAGGTCACGGAGACGTTGTCGAGGTTGTGCTCGTTCGCGCCGACCACGCCGACGGTGCGGCTCTTGTCCTGCGGGCGACGGACCTGCGGCGTCGGGATCTCGCGACGACCGGAGAGGTACTTGCCGGTGATCGACTCGGGGTGGGTCAGCAGGTCTGCGACGGTGCCGGAGTGCACCACCTGGCCTCCGTGCTCCCCCGCTCCCGGGCCGATGTCGACGACCCAGTCGGCGGTGGCGATGGTGTCCTCGTCGTGCTCGACGACGATGAGCGTGTTGCCGAGGTCGCGCAACCGGGTGAGGGTCTCGATGAGGCGGTGGTTGTCGCGCTGGTGCAGGCCGATGCTCGGTTCGTCCAGGACGTAGAGCACGCCGACCAGGCCAGACCCGATCTGGGTGGCGAGGCGGATGCGCTGGGCCTCACCGCCGGACAGCGTGCCGGCCGGGCGGTCGAGGCTGAGGTAGTCGAGCCCGACGTCGAGCAGGAAGCCCAGACGAGCGTTGATCTCCTTGATGACTCGCTCGGCGATCTGCCGCTCGCGTGCGGTGAAGTCGACGTCCTCGAAGAAGCGGGCGGCATCCGCGATGGCGAGCCTGGACACGTCAGCGATCGATCGCCCCCCGATGAGGACGGCGAGGGACTCCGGCTTCAGGCGGGCCCCCTTGCACACCGGGCAGGGCACCTCACGCATGTAGCCCTCGTAGCGCTCCCGACTCCACTCGGAGTCGGTCTCGGAGTGGCGGCGCTTGATGAAGGGCACCACACCCTCGAAGCCCGTCGAGTACGACCGTTCGCGCCCGAACCGGTTCCGGTAGCGCACGTGCACCTTGTGGTTCTGCCCGTAGAGCAGCGCCTGCTGCGCCCGCTGGGGCAGCGCCCGCCACGGGGTGTCCATGGAGAACGTCAGGTCGTCGGCCAGCGCCCCCATGACCCGCTGGAAGTAGTCGGCCGCACCTGATCCGCTCGCCCACGGCGCGATGGCACCCTCGGCGAGGCTGAGGTCCTCGTCGGGGACGATGAGATCGGGATCGACCTCGAGCTCGGTGCCAATGCCCGTGCACTCGGGGCAGGCACCGAAGGGGCTGTTGAACGAGAACGAGCGGGGCTCGACGTCATCCATCTGGAGGGGGTGGTCGTTGGGGCAGGCCATCCGCTCCGAGAAGCGCCGCTCGCGGCCGGGGTCGCCCGGCTCACGGTCGACGAACTCGACGACGAGCAGCCCGCCGGCCAGGCCGAGGGCCGTCTCGACCGAGTCGGTCAGCCGGCGCTTCGCGGTGGTGTCGTCGGCCCCCTTCGCGACGAGTCGGTCGATGACGACGTCGATCGTGTGCTTGATCTGCTTCTCGAGCTTCGGCGGGTCGGTGAGGGCGACGACCTCGCCGTCGACCCGGGCCCGTGCGAAGCCCTTGCTCTGAAGCTCGGCGAACAGGTCGACGTACTCACCCTTGCGGGCGCGCACCACCGGCGCGAGCACCTGGAAGCGGGTCTTCTCAGGAAGCTCGAGCAGCCGGTCGACGATCTGCTGGGGGCTCTGCCGGGTGATGGCCTCCCCACAGGTGGGGCAGTGCGGGCGGCCGGCCCGAGCGAACAGCAGACGCAGGTAGTCGTAGACCTCGGTGATGGTGCCAACCGTCGACCGGGGGTTGCGGTTGGTCGACTTCTGGTCGATGGACACCGCCGGGGACAGGCCCTCGATGAAGTCGACGTCGGGCTTGTCCATCTGGCCGAGGAACTGGCGGGCATAGGCCGACAGCGACTCCACGTAGCGGCGCTGGCCCTCGGCGAAGATCGTGTCGAAGGCCAGGCTGGACTTGCCGGATCCGGACAGCCCGGTGAACACGACGAGTGCGTCGCGAGGTAGTTCGAGACTGATGTCCTTGAGGTTGTGCTCTCGGGCACCACGGATGACGAGGTGGTCATGACTCACGCACGTCATGCTAGGTGGGGCCACCGACAGACCCTTCATCGGAGCCTGTCGAGGGTCGGTGGTCGGGAGTAGGTTCGCCCCATGGACCCGACCTCCCGCGACGACCCCCGGCTCGTGGATGCCGTGAACAGCCACACCGATCTCCTGCTGGGCACGGCGCGAAGCCTGGACGACGCAGCCTCGCCGTCGCTGTGCGTGGGGTGGTCACGAGCCCACGTGCTCAGCCACCTCGCCCGCAACGCCGACGGGATGGCCGCCCTCGTGCGGGCCGCTGTCGACGGCACCGGGGAGACGATGTACACCAGCGACCAGGCCCGGGACGCCGACATCGATGCCGGCGCCGACCGCCCCCTGGCAGAACTGGTCGCCGACGTCGAGCACAGTGCTGCGGCCCTCGCAGAGGCACTGCCCCGGCTGGGACCCGAGCACCACGGCATCCGGCTCGACCGCACACCGGGCGTGCACCTCATGCGCGCCGCACGCATCCCCTTCCTGCGGCTGCGCGAGGTGGTCTACCACCACGTCGACCTCGATGCCGGTTTCACCTTCGTCGACGTCGAGCCTTGGCTCGTCCGGCTCTTTGTTGCCGACGAGGAAGCTCGGCTCCACGAGACCGAGCGGCACCGTGCACTGGCGGCCGACCTGCTCTGGCGCGCACGCGGCATCCGAACGGAGAGGACACCATGAGCTACACCGGACACGTGGTCCCCGGCGGGCCGACCGACACCCGGGTGCTGGGCCGCGCCACGATTCGCAAGATGTCGGTCTCCGAGATGCACAACAACGTCTACCTGATCACCTGCACGGCAACCGGCGAACAGCTGCTCATCGACGCTGCCGATGACGCCCACCGCTGCCTGGGACTCGTCCGGGAGGGAACCGGCCGGCTGGGGCACCTCGTGACCACGCACCAGCACTGGGACCACGTCCGAGCCCTGGCAGAGGTCGCCCGGGCGACCGGCGCCGCGACGTATGCCGGGGCCGAGGATGCCGATGCCCTCCCCCACGCGCCGGACGTCCGCCTGCGGCACGGCGACGTCGTGACCGTCGGAGAGCTCGAGCTCGACGTCATCCATCTGCGCGGCCACACCCCGGGGTCGGTGGCGTTGTCGTGGTCGGACCCTGACGGGCACACGCACCTCTTCACCGGTGACTCGCTCTTTCCCGGTGGCGTCGGCAATACGAAGAACCCCGGCCAGAGCTTCGAGTCCCTCTACCGTGACGTCGTCGAGCGGGTGTTCGCCACCCACGACGACGACACCTGGTTCTACCCGGGGCACGGTGACGACGGCACCATCGGTGCGGAGCGACCACACCTCGACGAGTGGCGCGAGCGCGGCTGGTGAGGACTAGCCTGACGCGGTGACGAGCGCAGCAGACCGGGTCCCCGCACCCCTCCTCGTGCTCGCTGGCATCGTCTCGGTGCAGTTCGGCGGGGCGTTGGCCGCCACGCTCGTGCCGCTGATCGGCGCCGGCGGGTCCGTCGTTCTGCGCCTGCTCTTCGCCAGCGCCCTGTTGCTGGTCTTCGTCCGCCCCCGCTGGCGAGGGCACTCGCGTCGCGCCTGGCTCACGGTGATCGCGTTCGGTGTCGCCCTCGGCCTGATGAACTTCACCTTCTACAGCTCGCTGGCCCATCTGCCGATCGGGGTCGCGGTGACCATCGAGTTCATCGGCCCCCTCAGCCTCGCGGCGGCGCTATCGCGCCGATGGGTGGATGCCGTCGCGGTCACTGCCGCAGCCGCTGGGGTCGTGCTCATCTCCGAGGCACTGAGCACCCCGTTTGCCGACCTCGAGAAGACCGGGATCGCGCTTGCGCTGCTGGCCGGTGCCTTCTGGGCGGCCTACATCGTGCTCGCCGGGCGCACCGGGGGTGAGTTCCCGAAGCTCGAGGGGTTGGCGCTCGCCATGGTGGTGGCCACCGTCGTCACGCTGCCGCTCGGCATCACCAGCGCCCCCAGCTGGTCGCCGGACATTCTCCTCAAGGCGTTCGGCATCGCTGTGCTCTCGTCGGTCCTGCCCTACTCACTCGAGCTGCTGGCGCTGCGGAGGCTGAGCGCGAAGGTCTTCGGCATCCTGCTCAGCCTCGAACCGGCCTTCGCCGCGCTGGCGGGGCTGCTCGTCCTCGGCCAGGTGCTCTCGCCGACGCAGCTCGTGGGCATGGCCCTGGTGGTCGCGGCCTCGACGCTGGTGCTCGGGCTCGGCGCGCGCCAGAAGCCGGACCCCGCTGAGGCAGCCAGTACCTAGCTGCCAGTGGGACCGCCGGCGATGCGCTCGCGCTCGTCCTTGCGGGTCTTCCACAGGCTGGCCACGGTGGTGGTGCCGAGGATGACGACGATGGCACCGAGCGACATCCAGATCGGGATCTCCGGGACCAGAACGTGCTCGCCACCGTTGATGAACGGCAGCTCGTTCTCGTGCAGGGCGTGCAACAGCAGCTTGACGCCGATGAACGCGAGCAGCACGGCCAGACCCAGGCTGAGGTACACGAGCTTGGTGAGCAGGCCACCGAGCAGGAAGTACAGCTGGCGCAGACCCATCAGGGCGAACAGGTTCGCCACGAGCACGATGTAGGGCTCACGGGTCAGGCCGTAGATCGCGGGGATGGAGTCCAGGGCGAAGAGCAGGTCGGTCGTGCCGAGCGCGACGATGACGAAGAAGAGCGGGGTCGCGAGGCGCTTGCCGTTCTCGATGATGAACATCTTCGTGCCGTGGTAGGCCTGCGTCGCCGGGAAGAAGCGCTCGACCGCCTTCATGAAGCGGTTCTCCTCGTACTCCTCGTCATCACTCTCACCTTCGCGGGCGAGCTTGATGGCGGTGTAGATGAGGAACGCGCCGAAGATGTAGAAGACCCAGCTGAAGTTGTTGATGGCGGCAGCGCCGAGCCAGATGAACAGCCCGCGCAGGACGATCGCGATGATGATGCCGATCATCAGGGCGAACTGCTGCAACTTCTCCGGCACGGCGAACTTGGCCATGATCAACAGGAAGATGAACAGGTTGTCCACCGAGAGCGAGTACTCCGTCAACCAGCCCGCGAAGAACTCGCCCGCCAGCTGACCGCCAGCGAAGTACCACATGCCCAGCCCGAAGAGGATGGCCGCGCCGATGTAGATGGTGAGCGCGATGCCGGTCTCCTTGTTGGAGGGCCGGTGGGGGTTGCGGGCGATCCAGATGACGTCGAAGACGAGAACCGCAACCGCGATGCCGATCGTCACCCACCACACCCATGGGTCGAGGTCGAGGGACGGGGTGGCAGCCGGAAGCATCGCTGGAATCACTCGCGGAGTCTACCGAGGAGCGAACGCTCTCGGCCTCCCGTGTCCGATCGACCCTAGGCTGAAGCCATGGCCAGCATGCTCGACGACCTGTCCCTGCTCACCAGCCTGCACCGGCAGGTCATCCTGGAGTCCGGCCGCGGAGACCTGCTGGAGATCACCGACGCCCTCGAGGCGCGGTGCCGCTCCGAGGACCCCGAGGCGCCCGCCGAACTCGTCAACAGCCTCGACCCGCAGACCGCAGAGCTCATCGCCCGGCTGCTCACCGTGCACCTGCACCTGACCAACCTCGCCGAGGAACGGCATCGTGCCCGGTCGGTGCGGCGCGAGGACGGCGAGTTCGGTGGCAGCGCCGAGACCGGCGACATCGGCCCCGCGATCGCGGACGTCGCGGCGGCGGGGTCGGACGCCCGAGCCCGGATCGCGGCCATGCGGATCCACCCGGTGCTCACGGCCCACCCGACCGAGGCCCGGCGCCGTGCGGTGGCGTCCGCCCTGCGGCGCATCGCGGCCCACCTGGACGTCCACGACGACCCCGAGTCGGGCCCGTCGGAGCGCGCCGACTCCCGACGCCGCATGCTCGACGACATCGACATCCTCCAGCGCACCTCGACCCTGCGCATCACCCGCCCCACTCCCTCCGACGAGGTCAAGACCGTGCTGACGGTCTTCAGCCAGTCCCTCGTGCACGCGGTCCCGCAGTTCCAGCGGGCCGTGGAGGCTGCCCTGGGTGGCGAGGCATCGGATGCCGCCGCGTTGCCCCCGGTGGTCCGCTTCGGTTCGTGGGTGGGTGGGGATCGCGACGGCAACCCCTTCGTCACGGCCGAGGTGACCCGCGAGACCGTCGCGGCTCACGCCGACCAGGCCCTGCAGATCCTGCACGAGGCCGTCGACCGGGTCGCCCGGATGATCACCGTGGACGAGGAGTCCACTCCCCCGACCGCAACGCTGCGGGACGCGCTGGCCAACGACGCGGCCAGCCACCCCAGGCTGCTCGCCGAGATCAGCAAGGACTCCCCGCGCGAGCCGCACCGGCAGAAGCTGCTCGTCGTGGCCGCCCGGCTCGACGCGACGCGCCGGGAGCAGGCGGGGCTGGCGTACTCCGGCCCGGACGAGGCCCTCGCGGACCTCGTGCTCGTGCAGGAGTCGCTCGTCTCCGCCGGCGACGCCCGGGCCGCACGCGGCGAGCTCCAGGACGTGGTGTGGATGCTTCAGACCTTCGGCTTCCACCTCGCCGAGCTCGAGGTGCGCCAGCACAGTGCCGTGCACCGCGCCGCGCTCACCGAGCTGATCTCCCTGCTGCCCGGTCAGGTCACCGACCCGGCTGTGGCCGCCGCGGACGCTGCGTTCCTCGACGACCTCGCGGTCAACGGCTGGCCCGAACTCACCGCCGCAGCAAGTGCGACGACCCGCGAGGTGCTCGACACGTTGCGCGTCATGTCGTGGTTGCAGCAGCGCTGGGGTCAGCGCAGCTGCGGCCGCTACATCGTCTCGTTCAGCCAGAGCGCCGGTGACCTCGTCGCCGTACGAGCCCTCGCCCGGCTCGCCGTCGGCTCGCGGCCGCTCGCCCTCGATGTCGTCCCGCTGTTCGAGACCGGCGCGGACCTCGACGCCGCCGACACGACCCTCGAGCAGTGGATGGGTCTGTCGTCGACGGCGGCATGGCTCGAGGGTGTCGACCGGGAGGTCGAGGTCATGCTGGGGTACTCGGACTCGGCCAAGGACGTCGGCCCGGCCTCGGCGACCTTGGCCCTGCACCGCGCCCAGCAGGCTCTCGTCGAATGGGCGGCGCGCCACGAGGTCACGCTGACCCTGTTCCACGGCCGCGGGGGATCCCTCGGTCGTGGCGGCGGCCCGCTGCACCGCGCGATCGCCGCCCAGCCGTCGGGTTCGGTCGACGGCCGTTTCAAGGTCACCGAGCAGGGTGAAGTGATCTTCGCCAGGTACGCCGACATCCGCATCGCCGAGCAACACCTCGAGCGCGTGGCGTCAGCGGTGCTGCTCACCGACAGCCCCACCCACGCAGCCGCCCGGGAGGCGGCCCGGCTGCGCTACACGGATGTCGCGGCAGTTGTCGACGACGCCAGCAAGCGGGCCTTCCGAGCACTGGTCGAGCAGCCCGGGTTTGCCGACTTCTTCGCCATGTCCAGCCCACTGGACCTGCTCGCGGACCTGCGCCTCGGGTCGCGGCCGAGCCGCCGCAGCGGCACCGAGAGCGGTCGCAGCCTCGAGGACCTGCGGGCGATCCCGTGGGTGTTCGCCTGGTCGATGACCCGGGTCAACCTGCCGGGGTGGTACGGCCTCGGCAGCGGGCTCGAGGCCCTGGGCGACCCGGACCTGGCACGGGAGGCGTACCGCGAGTGGCCGGTCTTCGCCGCACTCGTCGACGTCGCGGAGATGAGCCTGGCCAAGACTGACGACAGGCTGGCAGCACGGTTCCTCGAGCTCGGCGGTCGGCCCGACCTCGCCGAGCGGGTGCTCGACGAACTCGCGCGCACCCGCCGCGAGGTGCTCAGCCTGCTCGACCAGGACGAGATGCTCGCCCGCAAGCCACACCTGCACACCGCGGTCCGGCTGCGTCGCCCGTTCGTCGACATGCTCAGCCACCTCCAGCTGCGCGGCCTGAGAGAGATCCGTGAGCACGGCGAGGAGACCGCGGCGGGGTGGAAGCGGCCCCTGCTGCTCACCATCAACGGGCTGGCAGCGGGGTTGCAGAACACCGGCTGAGCGAGCCGCGGGCCACGCTGAGCGAGCCGCGGGCCGCGCTCAGCGCGGCCGCGTGGCAGACCGGCTCAGCGCGCCTCCCTGGTGGACGTGCTCAGGGCGTCTACTTGGTCGCCTCGCTCATCTGCCGCAGCTCCTTCTTGAGGTCGCCGACCTCGTCCCGGAGCCGGGCCGCGAGTTCGAAGTGGAGGTCGGCCGCGGCCTGGTGCATCTGCGTGCTCAGTTCCTGGATGAGTGCGGCGAGGTCACTGGCGGCGACCGGGCCGGTTCGACGGGCGGCCAGCGATGCATCGGCCGCGGCCGCCCCGCGGCCGCCACGACCGCCGTCGCTCTTGCCGCGTGACTGCGCCCGCCCGGAGCCCAGGAGCTCCTGGGTGTCGGCATCCTCGCGGCCCAGCATGTCGGTGATGTCGGCGATCTTCTTGCGCAGCGGCTGGGGGTCGATGCCGCGCTCGAGGTTGTAGGCGATCTGCTTCTCCCGGCGCCGGGTCGTCTCCTCGACCGCCTCGGCCATCGACGGGGTCACCTTGTCGGCGTACATGTGCACCTGGCCGGAGACGTTGCGCGCCGCGCGCCCGATCGTCTGGATGAGGCTGCGGCTCGAACGCAGGAACCCCTCCTTGTCGGCATCGAGGATCGCCACGAGGGAGACCTCAGGCAGGTCGAGCCCCTCGCGGAGCAGGTTGATGCCGACGAGGACGTCGAACTCCCCCAGCCGCAGTTCACGCAGCAGTTCCACCCGTCGCAGCGTGTCGATGTCGGAGTGCAGGTAACGCACCCGCACGCCCTTGTCGAGCAGGTAATCGGTGAGGTCCTCGGCCATCTTCTTGGTCAGCGTCGTGACCAGCACCCGCTCGTCCTTGTCGGCGCGGGTGCGGATCTCGTGCAGCAGGTCGTCGATCTGGCCCTTGGTGGGCTTGAGGATGATCTCGGGGTCGATCAGACCCGTCGGCCGGATGATCTGCTCGACGACACCGGTGGCCTTGGCCAGCTCGTAGGCGCCCGGGGTGGCCGACAGGTAGACGGTCTGACCGATGCGCTCGAGGAACTCCTCCCACTTCAGGGGGCGGTTGTCCATCGCCGAGGGCAGCCGGAAACCGTGATCGACCAAGGTGCGCTTGCGAGAGGCATCGCCCTCGTACATCGCGCCGATCTGCGGCACGGTCACGTGCGACTCGTCGATGACGAGCAGGAAGTCCTCGGGGAAGTAGTCGAGCAGACAGTTCGGGGCCGTGCCCGGGAGTCGGCCGTCGATGTGCATCGAGTAGTTCTCGATGCCCGAGCACGATCCGACCTGGCGCATCATCTCGATGTCGTACGTCGTGCGCATCCGCAGCCGCTGGGCCTCAAGCAGCTTGCCCTGGCGCTCGAAGAGGGCGAGCTGCTGCTCCAGCTCGCTCTCGATGCCGGCGATCGCCCGCTCCATGCGTTCCGGGCCGGCGACGTAGTGCGAGGCGGGGAAGACGTACATCTCCGACTCTTCGCGCACGACCTCACCGGTCAGCGGGTGCAGGGTGTAGATCGCCTCGACCTCGTCACCGAAGAACTCGATGCGCACCGCGAGCTCCTCGTACATCGGGATGATCTCGACGGTGTCACCGCGGACCCGGAAGGTGCCGCGGGTGAAGGCCAGGTCGTTGCGCGTGTACTGCATCTGGACGAACTTGCGCAGCAGGTCGTCACGAGGCACCTCGTCACCAACGCGCAACCGGACCATCCGGTCGACGTACTCCTGCGGCGTGCCGAGGCCGTAGATGCAGGACACCGACGCCACCACGATGACGTCACGCCGCGTCAGCAGCGAGTTCGTGGCACTGTGCCGCAGCCGCTCGACCTCGTCGTTGATCGAGGAGTCCTTCTCGATGTAGGTGTCGGTCTGCGGGACGTATGCCTCGGGCTGGAAGTAGTCGTAGTAGCTGACGAAGTACTCGACGGCGTTGTTCGGCAACAGCTCACGGAACTCGTTGGCCAGCTGCGCCGCCAGGGTCTTGTTCGGTGCCATGACCAACGTCGGCCGCTGGACCTCCTCGATCAGCCAAGCGGTCGTGGCCGACTTGCCGGTGCCCGTCGCACCGAGCAGGACGGTGTCCTGCTCTCCCGCACGCACCCGCCGTGCCAGGTCGGCGATGGCCTGGGGCTGGTCACCGGCAGGCTCGAAGTCGGAGACCACCTCGAAGGGCGCCACGCGGCGCTGCAGATCTGTCGTCGGACGCATGGCACTACGGTATGCCGAGCCACCGACAGCCGGCCCGGTAGCGAGTCGCCGCTCCTCAGCCCCGCACCGCAGGCGGCGCCCAGCCGGTGGATTCGGCCCACGTGCGAGCGCGCAGGTCAGCGGCGCCGAACCAGGGCTCCTTGCCGTCGACGTAGTGCTCGATCGAGCCCGCCTTCGCGGCGAGCTCGGTCTTCATGCTGGCGTACGAGGCCCGCTCGTGCGGATCGGCCCGCAGCCAGTCGCGGAACATCAGCGCCCAGGTCCAGCCGGGTGAGCCCACCTCGCGGACATGGACGTGGGCGACCCGGCCGGGGTCGCACGACCCGTGGAACCGTTTGGGCCACGGCGCACCGTCCTTGCCGTTGTCGAACCAGTTGCCCTCGGCCCGCACGAACCCCGCGGCAGCCATCGCCGCGACGAACTGCGGCGTGTCTGCGTCCGCGAGCGAGGTGACCCCCACCTGGAGGTCGATGACGTCCTTGGCGACCAGCCCCGGCACCGCGGTGGAGCCGATGTGGTCCAGCGTCACCGCGACGTCGCCGACGGCGTGCCGGATGCGGGCGACCAGGCGGGCCGCCTGCGCTGGCCACGTCGGGTCCGGCGCGGAGATCGTCGGGTGGGACAACCGCGATCGGATGCCGTGGGTCAGGTTGAGGTCGAAGGGCTCGATCCGCTCGTGCCACAACCGCATGACCGCGGCCCGCAACGCCTCGGGGGTGCCCTCGTTGTCGAGCCACACGTCGGCGGCGGCACGGCGTTGCTCCTCGGTGGCCTGGGCGGCGACGCGGGCCCGCGCGTCGCTCTCCGTCATGCCGCGCAGGTCGACGAGCCGCCGGACCCGGATGGACTCCCCCACCCCCACGACGACGACGAGGTGGTACTCGGCCCCCATCTGCTTCTCGACGAGCAGGGGCATGTCGTGCACCATCACCCGCCCCGGGGGCACGGCGGCCATGAGGTCGCTCGTGCGGGCCCAGATCGCCGGGTGGGTGATGGCCTCGAGGTCACGCAGGGCAGCGGCGTCCCCGAACACGAGGCGGCCCAGGGCCGGGCGGTCGAGCACCCCGTCGCTGGTCACCACCTCCGGCCCGAACCGGTCGGCGATGGAGCCCAGCGCAGGGGTGCCCGGTTCGACGACCTCGCGCGCCACGGCATCCGCATCGATGACGACGGCACCCAGCGACGTCAGCTGGGCCGACACCGTCGACTTGCCCGACCCGATGCCCCCGGTGAGGCCCACGCGCAGCATGCCGTGACCCTACAAGGAGTCGTCACAGGTGTTTACCGATTCGTCGTGGCACGACGATGCGCGCGCCTGGCCTGCCAGCCATGGCAACCACACACACCGTCGTCTCGGGCGACACCCTCGGACAGATCGCCGCCACGCACAAGGTCGCCCTCGCGGACCTGGTGAGTGGAACGGCATCAAGGACCCAAACAAGATCTCCGTGGGGCAGGTGATCCTCCTGACCGACCCGAACCCCACCCACACGGTCGTCGCCGGGGACACGCTCGCCAAGCTCGCCGCCACCTACGAGCTCACCGTGGACGACCTCGTGCGCTGGAACGCGATCAAGGACGCGGACCTCATCACGGTGGGTCAGGTGCTGAAGCTGGGCGGACCTCCGGCCCCGCCTGCTCCCCCGGCACCGCCCGCCGAGCAGATCCACGTTGTCCAGCCGGGTGACACCGTGTCCGAGCTGGCGCAGAAGTTCGGCCTGCGCTGGTTGGACATCGCCGCGGTCAACAAGCTCGAGGACATGGACCTCATCATCGTCGGACAGAAGCTCGTGATCCCGGCCCAGGGCCTCGCCCGCTGACCCCAACAGACGAAGGCCCGGCCACCCCTCGCGGGGTGACCGGGCCTTCGTCGGTGACGTCACGGCATCCGATCACGGATGCCGATGGCGTCAGTTACCGGTGAGCTTCTCGCGCAGTGCGGCGAGCGCCTCGTCGGAGGCGAGGGTGCCCTCAGCAGCGGGAACCGGCGGACGCGGGGCGCCACCGTCCTCGGCCGGCGTGGAACCGGTCTCGGACGAGTAGGACGTCTCGTTGCTGCCACCAGCAGCCTCGGCGTCGGCCTTGGCGAATGCCTCGACCTGGGCCCGGTGGGCCTCCCAGCGGGCGTGCGCCTCGGCGTACTGCTTCTCCCAGATCTCACGCTGCGACTCGAAGCCCTCGAGCCACTCGTTGGTCTCGGCGTCGAAGCCCTCGGGGTACTTGTAGTCACCCTTCTCGTCGTACTCGGCAGCCATGCCGTACAGCGTCGGGTCGAACTCGACCTGGTTGGCGCCGTCCTCGTTGGCCTGCTTGAGCGACAGCGAGATGCGGCGACGCTCGAGGTCGATGTCGATGACCTTGACGAAGATGTCGGTGCCGACCGTGACGACCTGCTCGGGCAGCTCGACGTGGCGCTCGGCCAGCTCGGAGATGTGGACCAGACCCTCGATGCCGTCGTCGACGCGCACGAACGCACCGAACGGGACGAGCTTGGTGACCTTGCCCGGGACGACCTGACCGATCGCGTGGGTGCGGGCGAAGTGCTGCCACGGGTCTTCCTGGGTGGCCTTCAGCGACAGCGAGACGCGCTCGCGGTCCATGTCGACGTCGAGCACCTCGACGGTGACCTCGTCACCGACCTCGACGACCTCGGACGGGTGGTCGATGTGCTTCCAGGACAGCTCGGAGACGTGGACGAGACCGTCGACGCCACCGAGGTCGACGAACGCACCGAAGTTGACGATCGAGGACACGACACCGCTGCGGACCTGGCCCTTGCCGAGCTCCTTGAGGAAGGTCGTGCGGACCTCGGACTGGGTCTGCTCGAGCCAGGCACGGCGCGACAGGACCACGTTGTTGCGGTTCTTGTCGAGCTCGATGATCTTGGCCTCGATCTCCTTGCCGACGTACGGCTGGAGGTCGCGGACGCGACGCATCTCGACGAGGGAGGCGGGGAGGAAGCCTCGCAGGCCGATGTCCAGGATGAGGCCACCCTTGACGACCTCGATGACGGTGCCGGTGACGACGCCGTCCTCTTCCTTGACCTTCTCGATGGTGCCCCAGGCGCGCTCGTACTGGGCGCGCTTCTTGGACAGGATCAGGCGGCCTTCCTTGTCCTCCTTCTGGAGAACGAGGGCCTCGACCTCGTCGCCGACCTTGACGACCTCGTTGGGGTCGACGTCGTGCTTGATCGACAGCTCACGCGAGGGGATGACGCCCTCGGTCTTGTAGCCGATGTCAAGCAGGACCTCATCGCGGTCGACCTTGACGATGACTCCTTCGACGATGTCTCCGTCGTTGAAGTGCTTGATCGTCGCGTCGATGGCGGCGAGGAGGTCTTCCTCAGAGCCGATGTCGTTGATGGCGATCTGAGGGGCGGTCTTCTCGACCGTGCTGGCAGTCATGTAGTAGGAACTCCGATGTGGACAGATGGAATCGATGGGATCGTACGGGCGCACGAATGACCGGAAATGGTCACACGGGTGCTGGGGCAGCCTACTCGGCGGGGAAGGTCCACGGCAAAACGCCTCCGACCGTGGGACGGCGATGAGCGGCGAGGCGCTGCGCGCACCCCTTGGCGGTGACGAGACGCGGGCGGCGAACCGCTCGTGGTGGGACGGTGAGTCGCAGGACTACTACGCCGAGCACGGGGCCTTCCTCGGTGACGCCGAGTTCGTCTGGGGCCCCGAGGGGTGGACCGAGGACCAGCTCGACCTCGTGCAGGTGCGCGACGGGATGACGGTGCTCGAGATCGGGGCGGGTGCTGCCCAGTGCTCACGCTGGCTGGCGCGCACGCACGACGTGCGGGTGGTCGCCAGCGACCTGTCGATGGGCATGCTGCGCACCGCCCAGCGGATCGACGCCGGGCCGGTCGACAACGGCGAGGCGGGCGAGGATGCCGGCCGCGCGGCATCCGCGTCGCCCCACCGACCGCTCCCCCTCCTGCAGTGCGACGGCCTGGCGATCCCGCTGGCCGACGCCAGCGTCGACCGGGTCTTCACCGCGTACGGGGTCATCCCGTTCGTGGCGGACAGCGGCGCCGTCATGCGGGAGGCCGCCAGGGTGCTTCGACCGGGGGGACGGTTCGTGTTCTCGACGTCGCACCCGGTGCGCTGGGCCTTCCCCGACGGCCCCGGCCCTGCCGGCCTGACGGCGATGACCTCGTACTTCGACCGCACGCCCTACGTCGAGCGGGAGGCGGGCGTGGTCACCTACGCCGAACACCACCGCACCCTGGGCGACCTCGTGCGCCAGGTGGTGGCCGCGGGGCTGGTGGTCACCGACGTCGTTGAGCCCGAGTGGCCCGAGCACAACACCTCGGTGTGGGGCGGCTGGTCACCGCTGCGCGGGGCCCTGCTGCCCGGGACCCTCATCGTCGTGGCAAGTCAGCCGGGGCCGACCGGCCGATGACCGACGCAGGCCCGCCACCCCTGCTGGGGCGGCGGGCCTGCGCGTTGGGTGGTCAGTGCCGACTGCGGCGGGTGATCTCGTCGAGGGAGACGTCCTGGGAGCCGTCCGTCGAACCGCCCGAGGCGCCGCGCACCAGGAATAGGCCACCGAGGGCGGCCAGGGCACCGAGGCCGAAGGCGATCCACGGCACGAGGCCCAGGGTCCGCAGCAACCCGCCGCTCTCCTTGGCCGCGTCGACGTTGGCCTGAACCTGGGCATCGGTGAAGGAGACGTCGAGGTCGAGGGCGTTGTCCCCGGAGTCCAGCACGCGCTTCTGCTGCTCGGACTGGTCGATGATGGAACCGGTCACCGGGTCGATCCACAGCCGCTTGGTGTCGCTGAACGTACCGGAGATGCCCTCAGAGATCTCGGCGGGCTCGTCGGTGAACTCGATGAGGAACTTGTAGGTGTTGAGCCCGTTGATCTCCTCCTCGCCATCGAACTTCGCCTCGACGGTGCGCCCGAGCAGGCCGTCCCAGACCTGGTAGGACTTCTGCTCGACGTCGAAGGGGAACTTGTTGATCAGTCCCTCTTTCGGCTCGGCGCCGGCTCCGACGTACGCCTCGTCGTTGACGGCCAACGCGGTCACTCGATCGGTGGCGAAACGGTCAGTGGCGATGCTGATGGTGCTCTCGTCGTCACCCGGGCAGTTCCCGGTGGAGTCCGGCGCCGCCCGCCAGAGGCAGGTGAGGTTGTCGAACACGATGACATCGCCGTCGGAAGCGGTGCCGTCGGCAACGGTTCGACTGAGGTACCGGACATCGGTCATCGGTTCCGAGAGATAGGCCGCTCGGCCGGTCAACTGCGTGTCGGAGTTGACGTCCAGCGGGGTCCTCTTCACCTGTCCGGGAACGTAGATGAGGGTCAGCAGCGCCGTCGTGACGAGAAACCCCGCCAGGCCGAGGAGGACGAAGCCCAGAGTCTTGCGCATGGCACCATTGCCCTTATCTTTAGTGGTGAGATCGCCGTGACCTTACCAGTGAGTACAGAGGTTGCACCCGCGATTGCCGCGCGCCGTGAGAAATTCATCGGCGCGTGTTCGCTGAACGGCCTAGACGAGTTCGGGATGACCGCGGAACCACGCGATCGTCCGCAGCAGCCCGTCCTCGATCGACACCTGCGGCGACCAGTTGAGTCGCTCACGCGCCAAGGTCGTGTCAGGCCTGCGAACCGAGGGGTCATCCACCGGTCGATCGACGAAGGTGATCGTCGAGGACGACCCGGTGAGATCAATGACCCACTGCGCGAGCTCGAGCACCGACAGTTCGTGCGGGTTGCCCAGGTTGATGGGGCCCGGCTCCGCACTGTCGGCCAACGCGAGCACCCCGGCGACGAGGTCATCGACGTAACAGATCGACCGGGTCTGGCTCCCATCGCCCGCCACGGTGAGCGGCTCGTTGCGCAGGGCCTGACGGATGAAGTTCGGAATGGCCCGTCCGTCGTTCGGCCGCATCCTCGGGCCGAACGTGTTGAAGATGCGCAGGATGCCGGTGTCCACCCCGTGCGTCTGCCGGTACGCCAAGGTCATGGCCTCGGCGAACCTCTTCGCCTCGTCGTACACGCCTCGCGGACCGACCGGATTGACGTTTCCCCAGTAGCTCTCGGGCTGGGGGTGCACCTCAGGGTCCCCATAGACCTCCGACGTGGATGCCAGCACGAAGCGGGCGCCCTTGTCGCGGGCCAAACCGAGCGCGTGCAGCGTACCGATGGAACCCACCTTCAGGGTCTCCACCGGCATCCTCAGGTAGTCGATGGGGGATGCCGGACTCGCGAAGTGCAGGACCAGATCGACCTCACCCCCGACGTGGACGAAGTCGGTCACGTCGGTCCGGACCAACCGAAAACTCGGGTTGGCCATGAGGTGGTCGACGTTGTCGGGCGACCCGGTGAGGAAGTTGTCCAGACACACCACCTCGTCGCCGCGAGCGAGGAGTGCCTCGCACAGGTGCGACCCGAGGAAGCCGGCTCCTCCGGTCACCACGGTGCGACGCGTTGCTGACTGCTTCCCCACGACGTGCCTTCCTCCAGCTCCGAGCAGCGGTGGTCGCGGACGCTACCACTCGCCCTTGACCGTTCTCGCCGACGCACCCGCGATCAGTCGCCTAGGGTGCCGCCCATGACCACTCGCCTCCCCGCCCTGGACGGCCTTCGGGCCGTGGCCGCAGGCCTGGTCGTGCTCACTCATGCAGCGTTCCTCGCAGGTTTCGGCGCGACCGGCGGGCTGACCGGACGCCTGTGGGCACGCGGCGACTTCGGGGTCGGGATCTTCTTCGCCCTCTCCGGATTCCTCCTGCACCGCGGGCTGGTCGCCCAGGACGCCCGCGGCAGACTCGACGTCCCCGGCTACGCCCTGCGCCGTGCCGCGCGGGTCCTTCCTGCCTACTGGGTCACCCTCGCCGCCGTGGTCATCGCCGCCAACCCGCCCCTGCGCGACTGGCTGCTGCACGCAGCCCTGCTGCAGATCTACGTTCCCGACGCGTGGATATCGGCGTTCGGCCAGTCGTGGAGCCTGGCCACCGAGGTCTCCTTCTACGCGGCTCTCCCGCTCATCGTCATTGCCCTGCGGCCACTTCGCCGACGCAACGAAGCCCTTCCCCTTGTCGTCCTGGTGATGGCGGCGTTCCTGACCACCGCGGCATCCGGGCTGGGGGCCGGCGAGGTCTTCGGGGAGGACATCCAGTTCCACATGTGGCTGCACGCCCGAGCGCCGCAGTTCCTCGTGGGCATGATCTGCGCCGAGGCACTCCTGGTGTCGTCCTCGCGGATCTCCAGACGCCTGTCGTCGTGGGCAGCCGACCCGGCCATGTGCCTCGCCGTGGCCGCCGGAGCGTACCTGCTCGGAACTACTCCCCTCGCCGGCGCGCTCACCGTCGAGGCCGCGACGTGGAGCGACCTCATCGTTCGCACCGCCCTGTGCACGGTGGTCTCCTTCGCCCTGCTGCTCCCACTCGTCCACGGTGGAGAAAGCCTCTACCGCACCGTCCTCTCCCACCCGCTCGCCCGCTGGCTCGGTGCGGTCAGCTACGGCATCTTCCTGTGGCACCTGCCCGTCTTCTTCGGCTTGTACGCGGTCTCCGGTGTCGAACTCTTCCGCGGTGGGTTGCTGCCCCTGCTGGCCATCGGAGTTCCCGTGACCCTGGCCCTGGCTGCCCTGAGCCACCAGTGGATCGAGCTACCGTCCTCTGCGCTCGCCGCGAGAATCCTGAGTCGCCATCGCGATCGCGAACGCCACGATCAGCATCAGCCGGACGCACCCCTCGACCACTGAGCCGTTCGCCCCCGCGGCCGTGGCCACGACCTGCGCGCCCGCCGCTGCGAGACAGAGGAAGGCCACGACCGCTGCGAGCAGCAGGCGCCGGTGCCGTCCCAGCCTGCTGATGCCCACCCCCACGGCGCCTGCCGCCAACCCCGCGGGCCCCGCGATGAGACCGGACCACACGAGCGCGGCCAGTGGCGGGGCGGGGCTCACGGCATCTCCGCGCACGGGCGCCGGCTCACGACGCGGACCACGCTCAGGCCACAGCGCCACGATCGCGAGGATCCCTGCGAGCAGGGCGCCGACGGCGAGCCCCCAGCGATAGGGGCGGTCCGGGGCGAAGTCGATCGTCAGGCGTCCGGCAGCACCTTCGGGAACGACGAAGGCCTGACGCCGCCCGTCGACGACCTGCGGCTCCAGCGCCTGGCCACCGAGGCTGGCCTGCCACCCGGGGTTGGCGTTGTCGGACATGACGAGGACGCGGCGTGAGCCCGACGGTGCCACCTCACCGTCGATCGCGGTCGGGCTGGTCCGTCGGTGGGGCACCGCCACTGACTGCGCGGCTGGAATGGGCTGCACAGGAGCCAGGACCGCACTGCGCGGGGCGAGGCCACGCCATCGGCCGACAGTGATCGTGTGGGCGTCGCCGTCGCGCACCGTCACCGGCGCGCAGGCCTCCCACGTGAAATCGCCGGCGCCGAACAGTGCTTCTCGTGAACCCTGGGCCCGGGTCGGCACCGGCTGACCGTCGATCGTCAACTCCGGCCCCTCGCCACACGGGCTGCTCAGCTCCCGAACAGGCGTCGGGAAGTCCTGCCCGACGATCTGGACCTCCTCCACCGCCAGGGCGCCGAGACCCCGCCCGCCGGCCTCGGGAGCCGGCGCGAAGCGCAGGGTGACCACCCTGGCCGTGGTCGGGGGGATCTTGAGGACGCCGTGCTCGGGCACCCTCAGCGTCACCGCCGTGTCGTCGACGCGCACCGAGACCACCGGAGCCTCGTCCTGCGACCACCGCGACCGGGTCTGCACCCTGATCGCCTCGATGTCGACGGGCTGGTCGAGGGTGATCGTCAGCGTCGGCGCGACGTCGTCCGCGGCCGGGCTCCACGCGGTTCGTGGGTCCGTGTCGACGACCGATGCCGGCAGGCCGGTCACCCCCGGAGCGCGCACGCTGGTGGCGGTGACCGCCACCCCGGGGACGTCGACGAGGTCCGTGGGCGGCGTCGCGGGGTCGACGGCCAGGGTGCCGCGGGCGACGCGCTGCCCCGGGGCCAGCCCCTTCACCTCGCGCACCAGGGGCCCGGTGGATTCCGGGGCCACGAACACGCCGGAGTAGCAGACGAACTCGCGAGTCAGGTGGGCGCAGCCCTCTCGCCCCGGGAGACCGGCACCGAGGACCGTGGTCTCCGCCGGCGAGACGGTGGCAGTCGGGGTCGCGACGGTCTCGACCGGCACGAGTCCCGGGATCGCCACGTTCGACAGGCCGGTAACCACGTTCGAGGGTTTGCCCTTCGCGGTGTCGCGCACCCGAACACTCACGTGGGTGGTGGCGCCCGGTGGAAGATCGATGCTCGTCGGCTCGCCGAGGGCGGACAGCCGAGCATCGACCGAGCCAGCGTCAGTGGTCACCGTGACGTTCGTGGCGACGCCGAAGGCCTGGCCGAAGCGATCCACTCGGGCCGGAGTCACCACGACCCGAGGAATGTCCGCTGGATCGTCCAGCACCACTGTCCACGTCGGGTCTGGGTCGAAGGCCGTCAGCCAGGACGTCGAAGGGCTGCCGTCGACTGCCGCGTACGCACGGTGGGCCGGTTGCAGCCCCGCGGGCCCGAAGTCCTGAGCCAACGAGGTACTCGCCCGAACATCGCGGATGCCGGTGTACGCCACCAGGGACCGCCACCGGATCCCGGGCCACGGCAGGTAGTCCGATGCCGTCAGAACTCGTCGCGCATCGAGCCCGCTCGTGACGTCCTGCCCGCGTGGAGCCCCGAACCACCGGTCCCTTGCCCTGAACCCGTCGGTGAGCGCCCGGGACCCGGGCACGAAATCACCCTGACGATCGCCGTCGAAGACGATCGGGCGCCCACCAAGGCCCGCGTCGGCCAGTCGGGCGAGGTCCTCCGACGCGCCGGAGGACCCCATCACGCCGTCGGCGTCCCACACCTCGAGGTCGGTGGCGACGTCGCCCACCACGGCATACACCTCCACGGGAAACACTCGCTCGCCAGACCCGTCGCGCACGGTCTTCCCGAAGCCCTTGACGAACTGGACGTCCGGGGTGTTGATGAGGGCGGAACGCGACAGCGCCACCGGAGGTTGCCCTGCCTGGTCGACCGCGAGGTCATTGCGCAGCACGAGGTACCTGACACCGGATGAGCGCAGGGTCGAGGTGGCGCCACCAAGGGAGCCTCCTGTCTGCAGGCGGCTCTCGATCTCGTCCAGGAGTCGGATGGTGCCGGCGGGGGTGAGGGGAACGGCATCCCTCACGGCGAAGGGGGCCGACGTCAGCGACCGGAGCGGCTCATCCATGGGCCGCCCCCAGAAGTACTCGCCAAAGCTCGAGGCGGGCACGATCAGCGCCCTGCCGTCGCCACGGTCATCCAACCAGCGCCCAACCTCCTGCCAGTGCGTCGCGACCTCGGCGAATGAGCCCCGCGGCGCGATGTCACCGCTGAACCCCGGCGCCGCCGCGCCGACCACCGTGAGGGCGACGCCGCCGAGCGCCACGGCCGGCATCCACTGCCGCCGAGGTCGCCACCTCGACAGGGCCGTCAGGGTGTACGCGAGGCCGACCACGAGGGGCAGGCGAATGAGCAGGTCCGCCTTGTGCACGTTGCGCAACGGGGCCAGTGGACCGTCCAGCAATCCCTGGACCTCACCGCTCAACGGCGAACTCAACGCGCCCTGGTGAGGAAGGGCGAGGACCAGCACTCCCAGGGCGAGCACGACGACGAGGAAACGACGATGAGGGAGCGAGCGCACCAGGAAGCCGGCCAGCCCGAGCGCTGACACCGCCGCGGTGGCGAGGATGAGGACTGGCGACGAGACCGTCTCGAAGCCGGCAGGCCACCACACCCCGCCCGAGGTGACGAGGTGGCCGAGCCAGTGGGTGGTCCCACGGAAGGCGTCGAACAGGGTGATCCTCGCCGTCACGGTCTGGGCGTTCTCGATCCAGTCGAGGAACGGGGGCGAGTACCGTCCGAGGACCACCAGCGGCACGAGCCACCAACTCGTCGCCGCAAGAACCGCCGCGCCCCACCCCCCGGTCAGCACATCCCGCCACCATGCACGGCGAGTGAGCAGCCACACCGCCGACGGCAGGATCGCGAAGGCCGTCGCCGTCGCGTTCACTCCCCCACAGCACAGGATCGCCAGACCGCTGAGGGCCACCCCCCGGCGCACCCCCAGCTCCCCCCGATCGATCATCACGAGCGGGAGCAGGATCGCGGGGGCGAGCAGTTGCGCATGCGCCTCCGACGAGAGCCCGCCGATGGTGGCGATGACCCGGGGCGCCAGGACGTAGGCGAGCGACGCGATCACCCGCACCCCGACCCCGCCGATGCCGAACACCCGAAGGAGTCCCATCATCGACAGGAAGCCCGCGGTGAGCAGCGCCATCCACCACAAGCGCTGGACGACCCACATCGGGAGGATCTCCGAGCCGAGACCGAAGAACGGCCCCATGGGAAACAGGTACCCGTAGGCCTGGTTCTGGAGCCCGCCCCACGTCACCTGCGGGTCCCACACGTGCAGCGATCGAGCGAGGAACCCCCAGGGGTCGAGGTACAGGTCGACCTTGGTGTCCACGGCGATCTTGTCCCGGGGGACCGACCACGCCACGCTCCACACGACGAGGAGCCCGGCCAGGGTGCGCAACCGTCTGCCGTCAGCGGTGGGCCGGGAAGGCGTCGTCATCGAGGTCCACGCGCGCGTGCGAGGCCTGAGTGCCTCCGCCGACGGACACCGGTGGGGTACCTTCGCCTTTGCTCGGAACGCACCCGGGCATGGTAACCATCCAGACCCACCCCCACCGTCAGACCACCGCTACGAGGACGAATGTCGCTGCGCGTTTTGCTGCTGAACTGGCGAGACGAGAACCACCCCGAGGCCGGCGGCGCCGAGCGGTACCTCGTGACGGTCGCCGAAGGGCTGGCTGCTCGCGGTCACTCGGTGACGTTCCGCACCGCGGCCTATCCCGGCGCGCTCCCCGACGAAACCCTCGGGGGGGTCCACTACGTGCGGCGGGGTGGCCACTACTCGATCTACCCCCGAGCGGTCCTGGGGCGCAGCCAAGCCGGCCACGACGTCGTCGTGGACGTCCAGAACGGGGTCCCCTACCTCTCGACGCTGGTCACGTCGAAGCCGGTGGTCAACCTGGTGCACCACGTTCATCGTGAGCAGTGGCCCCTGGTGTTCGGGCCGCGCAGCGCGCGGTTCGGCTGGTGGCTGGAGTCCCAGGTCGCGCCGGCGGCCTACCGGCGCTCCACCTACGTCACCGTCAGCCAGTCGACGCGTCGAGAGCTCATCGACCTCGGCGTCGACGCGGACCGCATCACGGTCATCCACAACGGCACGGATGCGACGGCGGACGACAACCACGAGCGGTCAGCCACGCCACGGATCCTCGTCCTGGGACGGCTCGTTCCCCAGAAGCGCGTGGAGATCGCGTTGGATGCCGTGGCGCGGCTGCGGCCCCGGTTCCCCACCCTGCACCTGGACGTCGTCGGTTCAGGATGGTGGGACCCGATGCTGCGAGACCACGCGGCACGCCTCGGGATCGAGGACATGGTGACGTTCCACGGTCATGTGTCCGAAGGGGAGAAACACCGCCTCCTCGCTCAGGCCTGGGTCCATGCCATGCCGAGCCTGAAGGAGGGTTGGGGGCTGGTCGTCGTCGAGGCCGGGGTCCACGGCACGCCGACGGTGGCCTTCCGCGAGGCCGGCGGAACGACGGACTCCATCCGTCACGCAGAGACCGGGCTCCTCGTCGACCATGCCGACGGAGAAGGGGTGGGCGAGTACACGGACTCCCTGGCAGAACTGCTCACCGATCACACCCGCCGCACGCGGATGTCGGAAGCCGTGCGGGAGTGGGTGGCGCGCTTCCGGTGGCAGGACTGTGTGCAGTCCTGGGAGGACCTGCTGGTTCGCGAGGTCGAAGGATGACGCCCGATCAGGGGGCGTCGTAGCGGACGATCTCCTCGGACGCCGACGCCGCGTTGGGGCTGGAACTGACGGCACCGACGCCGCCGATGACGGCGAACAGGGCGAGGATGATCCCGCCGACCACGGACGCGATGGCCCCAACAGGAGAAGTCATGAGCGCGACCTTACCAGCCGGTCACGTCGACTCAGGTACGAACCCCTCGTGAGACACGCCGCGGCCGTCAGCCACGTCAGGCAGGTGGCGACCCACCCGATGAGCCCGATTCGACTCAATCCGGCCGCGCGGCCCTCCACAGAGCTGAGCTCCACGACGGTGACGCTCGGCCCGTCGCGGACGACGCTCGAACCGGTGGGCAGGTCGGCGACGTCGACGGCGGCGGCGGCGGACAGTCCGCTGCGCTTCTCGATGACGACCCACCGCACGCCCTCCGCCGCGAGCGCCTGCACCGGGTCGACCCCTTGGCCGATTCGCTCCGTGACGCGCCGCGCAGCTGGATTCTCACCGGGCACCGACAGGTCCTGAAGCGGAAGCGAGTCGTCGAACAGCACCGGGTGATCGACCATGCGCGGGATCAGGGTGAGCGAGACCCGGCGCTCGTTCCAGTCATATCTGCGGTACTGCGACCAGGGCAGGAGCCCGACCGTGCCCTCCCCGGCCGCGGACAGCTCCGCCGTGACGGATCGCAGGTCGGTGGGGACCTCGACGGCACTCACCCGACCACCGACTCCCCAGGTCAGAGAAGGAAGGAGCGTACAGGGTAACGCGGCCAGGACGACGACGAGAACCGGTCCGGCCCCCCGCACCCGCATGACGTCGCGGGCAAGAACAGCCATTCCGGCAGCGGTGAGGACGACCCACGGCGCGATGAGCTTGTGTGCATCGCGCAGGATGCCACCCCCCGGGAGCTGGAGCACGACCGCGCTCCAGAGGCCGAACGGATCCAGCGCGCTCAACCAGGCCAGCACGAGTCCGAGCACTGCCGGTGCCGCGAGTGCGAGCAGGGCCTCGTCCCTGGCCGCTCGCACCCCGGCCGCGACAGAGGCCAGGACGAGCAGGAGCGCACCGGCAGCGACGAGCACGGACGAGCGCTCCACTGGGTGAGTGGCCGGGTTCCAGAGGCCCCCGCCCGTGGCCACGGAGGCGAGCACGCCGAGGGGCGTGTCAGCCCTGGCCGCGAACGCGGCGACGCCGGCCGGAGCGGACACCACACCGGACACCAGGGCAGGAAGTGCCCACACGAGCGAGACCCCCACGGTGGCCCCGGCCGCGTACGCCAGGGCCTGCCACCGAGCGCGCGGGACGGCCAGCACGACGAGAACGGCAAGGGCAGCAATGACCAGCGCGTTGGCCCCTCCGACACCGCACGCCGCCACTCCGACCGCGGGTGACCACGCGGGCCTGAGGTCTCGCCTGACCTTCGCACACGACACCAGCAGGTGGGGCACCGCGGCATACGCCAGCAGCACCGTCCAGTGCCCGATGACCAACCGCTCGAGGACGAACGGGTTCCAGATGGCGGCGATGACGGCCACCAGGCGTGGTCCGAGAGCGAGGTCCGGGGCGAGCAGAGCGGCCAGCCTCGCGGCGCCGACCCCGGCCAGCACCAGGGTCGCGAAGAGAACGAGGCCCTGGGCCGGTCCCGCTCCGAGGACGTGGCCGAGGGCGATCGCCACGGCATCGCTCGGGACGGCCCGGGGCACGGACCCGTCGGAGCCGAGCGAGAACGGGGTGAACCGCGGGTCCGGTGACCATGCCAGGTCGTACGCGAGCACCACTTCCCGGCCGAGCGCCGGTCCGAGGACGATGAAGGAGACCAGTGCCGCCACTGCGTAGGGGACGACGGTGGCAGGCTGCCTCACCCTCATGGCCCGAGGGACCCGTCGAGCAGGGCGTCCACCGCGTCGGCCAGGGTGGGCACGTCGTGACCGAGCAGGAAGGTCGTCATCCCGAGGGCACGCGCAGGGGCGACGTCCGACGGCATGTCACCGATCATGGCGCAGCGCTCGGCCCGCGCCCACGGTGCGTCAGCGAGGGCACGAAGGAACATGCCCGGAGCAGGTTTGCGGCAGGCGCACTCGTCGTACTGGTGCGGACACATCTCCACGGCATCGACGTGGGCGCCCTCGGCGGCGAGCAGGACACACATCCGCTCCATGACCGTGGTCCACTGCTCCCACGTCAGGGCGCCGGTCGCGAGGCCCCGCTGATTCGTCACGACGACCACCCGGCATCCGCTCTCGTTCAGCCGGGCGACCGCCTGCGCAGCTCCCGGAAGGAGCACCAGGCCCTCAGGATCGCGGACGTACCCCGGCCCGTGGACGTTGATCGTGCCGTCCCGATCGAGGAAGACGATGTCCCACGGCCCGGACCGTGCAGGCCGTGTCAGCCCCGGCCCACCCACGCGGTGTCCACTCCCTCGCACCATGCGTGTGACCACATGAGGTGGACCTCCTGGATGCGCGGCGTGTAGCTGGACGGGGCGCGCAGCACGTGGTCCACCGAGCCGTCGGCGAGCGCGGACTCACCGGTCAGCAGGATGGTGTGCAGACCCCGCTCCCTGGCGACACCGAGCGCTGCGACGACATTGGGTGACGTCCCGCTCGTCGACATCGCGAGGAGGACGTCCCCGGGGCGACCGTGCGCTCGCACGCCGCGAGCGAAGACCTCGTCGAAGCCGTAGTCGTTGCCCAGGGCGGTGATCACGGTGGACGACTCGGCCAGGCTGATGGCCGGCAGTGGTTCGCGGTCCAGGACGCACTTCCCGGCGAACTCAGCGGCCACGTGGCTGGACATCGCCGCGCTGCCACCGTTGCCGACGATCAGCAGCTTGTGTCCATCGGCGAGTGCCTCGAGGATCACGCGACCTGCGGCGTCGACCGCGGCCACGAGAGACGGCTCGAGGAGTTTCGGCATCATCTGGGCCCACGCGGTGAGGGCTTGACCGTGGAGGGCGGCCACCACGGCCGGGTCGGGCGTCGTCGTCATGACGGCACCCGCCACGTCGTGACGCCCTGCCTGCTGAAGGTGAACTCGGACACCGTCATACCCAAGCCGATCAGCGCCTCCGCCACGAGGTGCTTGCGTTCGAACTCACACACCAGCGCCAGGTGTCCACCGCCACCTGCCCCGGTGACCTTCGCCCCCAGCGCACCGGCCGACAGCGCCAGTTCGACGGCCTCGTCGATGGCCGGGTTGGAGATCCGGTCGGACATGCGCTGCTTCTGCCGCCAGGCCTGACCGAGCAGGTCGCCGAAGTCGGACACCTCACCGCGCAGCAGGGCCTCCTTCATCGCATGGGCGATCTCCTTCTGAGCCCTCATGCCGGCGATCGCGTCGGCGTCGTGACCGGTGAAACGGGAGATCTGGTCCTGAATGATGTGATCGCTGACCCGGGGTTGGCCCATGTAGGCGAGCAGCATGTTGTGCTCGAGCTCGTGGAGGGTGCCCTCCGCCACTCGCAGCGGATAGACGACCACCCGCTCGGCGTGGAACTCCATGAAGTTGAAGCCGCCGAACGCTGCGGCGTACTGGTCCTGCAGACCGCCGGGGATGCCGAGGTCGTCCCGTTCGAGGCGACATGCGGACTGTGCCAGCTCGTGGGGTGTGAGGTCCATGCCACAGTGCCGGGCCACCAGGGCCAGGACGTTGACCACCACGGCGCTGGAGGAGCCCAGGCCCGAACCCGGTGGCGCATTGGTGTGCAGGAACAGGTCGAAGCCGGAGGCGGGGAGTGCGTCGTGCAGCAGGCGGACCCGGGCGATCGCGGCCTTGGGCAGGTCGAGACGGCCGTCGAACACGACCGGGTCGTCGACACCGAAGTCGACCGACTCGCCGTAGTCGAGGGAACGTACCGTGACGTTGCCGTCGTCGCGGGGGCGCAGGGTCGCGTACGCGTAGCGGTTGATGGTCGATGAGAGGACGACGCCGCCCTCCATCGCGGGGAACGGAGCGACGTCGGTACCACCCCCGGCGAAACTGACCCGCAGGGGCGCCCGGGCCCGCAACACGGCACGCGAGGTCACGAGTCACCGCCCGGAACGGGTCGCGGGGTCGGGTCGTCACGCCGGCGCAGGATGAGCAGCAGGTTCCACGTGGCGAGCTCCCGCAGACCGGGCACCGCGAGAAGGTGTCGCGCGACATCTGGCAGGTATCGCGGTCGCGCGGCGAGCACCTCGACGTCGTCACGACCGCGGGCCCACGCCAGACCCTCGGCGATGCTGACGCGGTAGAGGGTCTCCCCCAGCAGGTTCTTCGGTCGTCGGCCGTGTCGCTTCTGGTAGCGGCGAACCGCGTAGTCCGCACCGAGCCAGTGCCACGGCGACGCCTCGTGGGCGCCCCACGGGGACCACCAGTTGGTGTAGCTGAGATAGAGCACTCCCCCGGGCCGGGTGACCCTCACCAGTTCATCGGCGACGGCCGTGAACTGCGGGACGTGCTCGAGCAGGTTGCTCGAGAACACGATGTCGGCGGCGGCGTCCGCCACGGGCAGCGCCAGGGCAGAACCGGTGATTCCCCCGTCGGCCACGGACGGCACGGTCGGGTCGTGGTCGACCGCCACGTAGCGCGCCCCTCTGGCGCGGAAGGCCTCCGCGAACTGCCGCGGACCGGCCCCGACGTCGAGCACCAACTGCCCGTCGAGCGCGACGTGGTCGGCGAGGGTCGCCACCGAGTCGGTCGCGAGGTCACCGTAGAACCGGTCGGGATCGGTCTGCTCGACGAGGAAGCTCCTGAACAGGTGGGCAGACCTGCGCAGACCGCGGTGCTGGCTCATCGGGGCCGCCTCGCGGTCAGGCGCAGCGTCGGCCGCGTGCCAGGTGCGATCGCCCGCATCGCGACGACCGCAGGTGCCGTGGCCAGCACGGCCGCCCGCACACCCCGCTTGGCGAGCGCTCCTGCAGGGCCCGGCGACCGCCACGCCCGCACGGCGGAGGCGACGTCGACACTCAGACTGTCCAGGACGAGGCGATCCACCCGGACGTCGACCAGCCCGGCATCCCGAGCCAGACGCGCCAGGGACTGCGCGGTGAAGAACCGGACGTGCGTGGGGTCCTCGAGCATCCACCAGGCCGATCCGAAGGTGCGTGGTCCCCAGGAGTCGCCCGCCGGGGTGAGCAGCACGAGGGTGCCCGACTCCGTGAGCATCGTGGCCGCCTTGTCCATCGTGACACCGGGGTCACTCACGTGCTCGATGACGTGGACCCCGACGACGAGATCTGCCGACACCGCGCCGTCAGGGACGTCCTCGACGGCACAGTTCCACAGGCGCGCATTCGCCGAGACCACGGGATCCACGTCCACCGCGAGCTGGTGGGGGTCCACGCCCGAGACGGCCGCGCCGTCATCATGGAAGCGCCTCAGCAGCGCACCACTGCCGTAACCGATCTCGAAGACGGATGCCGGGCGTCCTGCGGCGCACAGCCACCGGTGGGTCAGTCGTGTCCGCACCGCATCGAGCGCCGGATCGCCCCCGTAGGCGGCGTCTCGGTGGTCGGCGGGGGCGTCGGCGAGGGATCGCCGAAGGTGCCCACAGGTACGGCACTCCTCGAGCACCCCGCCGCGTCGCAGATCCCTGGGGTGGGTCCCTCCCCCGCACACTTCACACCGGCCGGGCAGCGCTTCTCGTCGTGCTCGGCTCGCCACGCGGTTACCCTAACCCAGTCCAGCGGGCTCCCTCGGCTGGATCACGAGGAGGGTTTCAGTGGATATCGGCACCACCCAGCGGCCGCTGCGCGTCCTCATGTTGTCGTGGCGCGATGGCGATCACCCGGAGGCCGGGGGCGCCGAGGTGTACGTCGAACGCACCTCCCAACTGCTCACCGCGAGGGGTCACACGGTGACCATGTTCTCCGCCGCCTTCCCGGGCGGATCGCGTCGGGTCGACCGTGGCGCCGTACGCATCGTTCGTCGAGGTGGTCGCCTGACGTGCTACCTGCGCGGCCTGCAGTTCCTGCGGAAGGTCCGCGACGAGGTGGACGTCGTCGTCGACGTCCACAACGGGGTGCCCTTCTGGTCCCCACTCGCGGGCGCCACCCCGGTGGTGAGCCTGGTCCACCACGTCCACCGTGACCAGTGGCCCATCATCTTCGGCCCGGTCCTCGGTCTGCTCGGCTGGCTGATCGAGTCCCGACTCGCTCCGATCGTGTACCGGCACTGCCAGTACGTGACCGTCTCCCAGGCCACCCGTGACGACCTCGTCGCCCTCGGCGTCGATCGGGACCGAATCGCCATCACGTACTCGGGCAACGACGTCCCCGACGACCTCGACTCCTACGCCGATCTCGCCCGCTCCGACCACCCCAGCCTGATGGTGCTCGGTCGTCTGGTCCCCCACAAGCACTTCGAGATCGCCATCGACATCGTGGCCGACCTCTCCGACCGCTTCCCGGACCTCACCCTCGACGTCGTGGGCGGCGGGTACTGGGATGACGAGCTGCGAGCACATGCGGCCGCGCGCGGGGTCAGCGACCGGGTGCGGTTCCACGGGTTCGTCGACGAGCACACCAAGCGCACGCTCCTGTCACGCGCATGGGTGGTGCTGATGCCGTCGCACAAGGAGGGCTGGGGGCTCACCATCGTCGAGGCCGGCCTGCACGGGACGCCGTCGGTCGCCTTCTCCTTTGCCGGGGGGGTCACCGAGTCGATCGTCGACGACGAGACCGGACTGCTCGCCGACGACGTGACGCAGATGTCGACGCAGGTCTCGGACCTTCTCATGGACGCGGCCTTGCGGGAGAAGTACGGCGAGAACGCTAGGCGGCACGCGAAGTCCTTCTCGTGGGAGAACACCACCCTGCAGCTCGAGGCAGCCCTCGGACAGGCCGTCGCCCGTCGGCGCTACTGATCTCACGCGCCCGATCGCGGGCGCTCGGGGTGGCCGGTAATGGTCCGTGGTGTTGCGGGGTCAGCGGGCGGCGTCGCGCCGACCTCTGCGTGAGCCGAGCACGTAGGCCACGGCTTCCATTCCTCGCAGCCCCAGCATGCCGACCGCGGTGATCGGCTGACGGGCGAGGAGCCGCCGGTTGCGCACGTACGAGCGGATGACAGCGCGTCCCTGTTGGGCCACTGCGCCGTCGTGCCGGTCTGCGAAGGCAGGAAGAGACCGACCGTAGTAGTAGCGCTTCTCCATGACCGACCGCACGGTGAGCCGGCCCTCGTCGTGGTCGACCAGCACCGATCCGAGCTCGATGGGGGCACCAGTGGCCCGCATCCGCAAGCGGAGGTCGGCATCCTCCGGGCCGGACATCGACAGCGCGAAACCGCCGTCGCCGACGAGAATCTCCCGGCGGATCAGGCGGGGATTGTGCAGCAACGGGTCATCGAGGTAGCACTGCCGCTCCAGCGCCCGGCACGAGGTCCAGAACCCGGTGCCGATCGTGCGCTCGGGCAGGGCGATCCCGAGTGCACCCGTGCGCTCGGCCGTCGAGAGTGCCTGGGCGATCGTGTCCGGGGGCAGCACCATGTCGCTGTCCAGCCACAGCACCCACTCGCCCCGCGCCAACTCGATGCCCTTGTTGCGCTGCGCGCTGCGCTCCGGCCCCGCCAGCACGACCTGGTCGGCCAGCCGCTGCGCCACGGACCACGTCGTGTCGTCGCTCGAGTTGTCCACGACGATGAGCTCGACGGCAGGGTGGGTCTGGCGGCGGACCGAGGTCAGACACGCCTCGATCGTGCGCTCGTTGTTGCGGGTTGGTACGACGACGCTCACCAGGGCATCGTCATCGAACTGGGTCACCGCTCACTCCTTCTCGTGGTTCTCTGCTCGTCGGCGTCCGCCGACGAGGCAGGGACCGCGGCGTCCACCCTGCACCATCACCGTGGCGAATGTCATGACCGGCCCTCCTTTACGGCCTCCCATATCGCCTGACTCGCTGATCGTCGGCAGGTACCGTGACCCGAGAACTTCCCGGATCGAGGCGCAGTGAGCGGTCACTCCCCAGCACGACCCACGGGTGGGGCAGCCAGTGGCGCCCTGCTCGGCCTTGGCATGGCCGCAGCCAGCGCTCTGGGCTATGTCTTCGTCGTGGTCATCTCGCGGGCCCTCGGTCCTGCGGACTACGGCGGCTTCTCCGCGTTCAACAGCATCGGGCTCGTCCTCGCGATCCCGGCCGGAGCCTTCCAGGTCGTGTATGCCCGACGGGTCGCGCGGCGCGGCCCACCGGCCTTCGACCTCAGGCTCCCTCTCCTCGTCGGAAGTGCCGTGTGCCTGCTCACGGTGGTGCTCTCCCCCGCGCTGGCGCACGTCACCCGGGTCGATTCGCTGCTGGCGCCCGTCCTCGTCGGGCTCGGGCTGCCCCCGCTGATCCTCAACGGTGCGCTCATGGGTGGCCTGCTCGGCATGCGCCGGATCGGGACGCTGTCCCTGGCCTACGTCGCGATCGGCACCAGCCGGGTCCTGGCGGCTCTGGCGGCATCGGCCCTCGGCCTGGGCCTCACCGGAGCGTTGGCCGTGGTGACCCTTGCGAGCTACGTGATGGCCGGGACCCTCTGGTGGCTCTGTCGTGCCGAGGCGCACCTCGAGTGGTCGGCGCCGCGCGGCGACCGGGGCGCCGTGTTCCGCACGCTGTATCGCTCGAACTCGGCCATCGGGGTCCTGATGGCGCTGACCACGGTGGACGTCGTCCTCGCCCGGTACCTCCTCCCACCCGTCGAATCCGGCGAGTACGCCCTCGTCTCGACGCTGGGTCGCTCCCCAATCTGGGTGACGCAGTTCCTCGCTCTCGCCCTCATCCCGACCTTGGCCACGTCGGGGTCCCCACGCACCATCCTGCGAGCCTCGGGGCTCGTGCTCGGGGTGTGCGCGGTGGGCACCGCGGTGGCAGCCGCTGCACCGGAGTTCTGGGTCGGACTCCTCGGAGGGCAGGCCTACTCGGCCGCCGCGGACCTCCTGTTGCCCTATTTGGCGCTGGGGACCCTCCTCGCCCTGGCCCAGGTGCTCGTCATCGCCGAGATGGCCCAAGGGCGCCACGTCCTCACGAAGGTCGCCTGGTGTGCGGTGGCGGTCGAGATCATCCTGTGCCTGGCGTTCTTCCATGACAGCGCCATCCAGGTGCTGACGGCAGCGATGGTGGCTGCTGGTCTCGTCGTCGTGGTCGGACTCGGCGAGCTCCTGTTCGCGGCCCGCCCGGCGCCGGCGTCCTCAGCCGAGCCAGCCCTTGCCGAGCCCGTCATCTTCTCGCGAACGGGCCCGGTCGACACATGAGCCGTGCGGTGACACGTCATCGTGGTTCGCGCGGCACGGCGATCGTCCTCGCCGGTGGGCTCGGGACCCGGATGCACCCACTGTCCGCGGACCGGCCGAAGCACCTCCTCGAGGTCGCCGGTGAGCCGGTGGTGGTCCACCAACTGCGGTGGCTCGCCGCCCACGGGGTCGTCGACGTCGTTCTCGCGACGTCTCACCTGGGGGAACAGTTCGGGCCCGTCCTCGGTGACGGCAGCCGCTGGGGCATCCGCCTGACGTACTCGCACGAACCGACGCCGGCAGGCACCGCCGGAGGGCTGCGCCTGGCCGCTGCCGCGCTGACGTCGCTGCCCGAGTACCTGGTCGTGGTCAACGGTGACCTGTTGACCTCCCACGACCTCACCCAGCAGCGGCTCATGGCGTCGCCGGAGAGCCGGCCGGATGCCGTGCTCCACCTCCGCACGGTCCCGGATGCCCGGGCGTTCGGTTCGGTGGTGGCCGATGGGCACGGACTCGTCACCCGCTTCGTCGAGAAGAGCCCGAACCCGCCCAGCACCGAGGTCAACGCCGGCACGTACGTCCTGCGGCGAAACGTGCTCGCCCGGATCGGCGACGGCGTCGTCTCTCTCGAGCGGGACGTCCTGCCCTCCCTGGTCGACAGCGGCCGTGTGGTGGCCTACCGGGAGAACGCCCTGTGGGACGACGTGGGCACACCACAGGCCCTGGTGAAGGCCTCCGTGGCTCTGGTGCGCGCGTCGGGGCGTGACGTCCACGTCGATCGCAGCGCGGTGGTCGACCCCACCGCCGTCATCACCGATGGCTCCGCGGTCGGGCCGGGCACCGTCGTCCGAGCCGGAGCGCGCATCCAGGGCTCGGTGATCATGAGCGGTGCCGTCATCGGCCCTGGTGCCGACGTGACGCACAGCGCCGTGGCACCCGGCGCACGCGTTGCCGCCGGTACGGTGCTGCGCGGGTTCGTCAGCTGACGTCCCGCCACGAACCGACGACCAACAGGATGAGCGCCGCCGCGACCAGGTGCGAGGGAGCCGGGTTCCCCAGCACCAGCTGCGGGCCGATCTCGCCCCACCGTGAGAGGTTTCCGACGACCCACGCCACCGGTGCCAGCCCCATGGCGACCCCCGACAGCCGCAGCAGGGTTCGCGGCGACGGGTCCGCTACCAGGTGCCAGACCCCCACCGTGGCACCGATGACGAGCCCGGGCAGGCCGGCGACCACGCCGCAGCCAAGGACCACCATGAGCCAGCGCGCCCATGGTGGGACGCGACGACGCGCGTGCCGCTCGGCCCGGTGGGTTGTCGGCACGCTCGGTTCGAGCGGCGCCACCGGCCCGGTGACGCGTCGGGGAAGGACGATCAGTGCGGACGCCAGCAGCACAGCAGCGCCCGAGGTCGCGAGCGCGACGTCGGAGACGCCCTGAGGCGCGTACTCGACCTCGAACACGTGGCCGTCGAGGTCGTCCACCCACCACCCCACGGCGTACCCGTCGACCACGAGCGGCGCGCCCATCGGTTCACCGTCCATGGTGGCGCGCCACCCGGGGTGCACGTTCTGTCCCACGACGAGCAGGTAGGGCGCCTGAGCCGGGGGCGCGTCGATGCGGTAGGACGACGCAGACCTGCGATCGACCGTGAGCGAGGGGCCGGGCGATCCGGCCACCGCTGACTCCCCGATGCTGTCGCGGAGCACCAACGAGTCGGTGGTCCATCCGGGAAGGCTGCGCAGGGCGTGCTCACCCGGGCCGAGACGCAGCGGGTCGCACCCTGCGACGAGTCGCTGGGCATCGCCCTCACCACCGCCCACGACCCTGACCCGCACCGGATCACCGTCCACGGTGCCGATCGTGACGCAGCGCTCGGCGGCGGGGGCACTCGTGACGCGAGCCCCGTCGAGGTCAACCTCACTGATGTTGGGGAAACCCTCGCCCTCGTGCCCGGTGATCTCCAGTCGCACCGTGGTGGCCTGGGTCGGCGGCAGCACCACCTCGACCCGGCCCCGCGTGAGGTCAGCCGTGGCCGCACGACGGCCGTCCACGATCACGTCGACCGTCGAGACCCAGGCTGCCGCGTCTGCCGGTTGGTCGATGACGACCCTCGACACCGTCCGCTCCTGCGGGAACGTGGCCTCGAGCCATTCCCCGTCGATCGACCTGCCCGGGACCCAGCCGGTGTCGGGGTCATCGTCGAACGCCTTGGATCCTCGGACGAGGGGATCACCGAACGCCCGCGAGGACGAGGTGACGGCAACGTCACCGGCCACCCCGTGAAGGTCGTCGAGCACGGCATCCGGTGCGCCTCGGTCCGGCCGGACCAGGCCGTACGCGCGATACTCGCGCGCGACCGGCAGCATGAAGTCGCGGTCCAGGCGTGCCTCCTCGTCGTCGTCCACGGCCGCTGCGCCCGACACCCGGGTGAGGACGACGTCGACCGGGGTCGCGGCGAGCCGGGACCGTGCCGGCCCCGTCAGCGACTCCAGAGCCCGTGCCGTCGTCACCGGCAACCGCGCCACCCGCCGAGCCTGGAGGTCGGGGATGCCGATGTCGGCGATGGACACCGGGTTGTCGCCCTCGCCCTGGACCTCGGTGACCGTGATGGTGACTCGCTCTGCCGACAGGCCGGGGAAGTTCACGCTCACCCGCCCGTCGGATGGCACCCGAACATCCTGTGACGCGTCATCCGCCTCGACACGCAACCCGACTATGCGTTGGCCCTGTGTCGGCGGGACGTCCACGTCGATGCGCTCGACCGACACGGGCTTGGGGGAACGCACGGTGATCGACTGGCCCGCGGCGCGGGAGAAGTCGCCGAACGTCCATGCCGTCGTCGGGTCGCCGTCGACGGCGTTCTCGGCTGCAGTGCTCGGGTTCACACCGAATCGCGGACCCACGAGAGTGGCGGTGACGTCCGCACCCTCGACCTGGAGGACGGTCTGCTGGTCCGGACCCCCGAGCGCGATGGTGGGGCCGGGATCGGCGTCCGCCGCCACCAGCGGGCCATAGGCGCCGGTGAGCCGGTTCGGCACGACCTCACGCCGACGATTGGTATCGGTGAGGACCACCCTCGACGTGGGGCCCAGCGCCTTCTCGAGGGTCGCCGCGTCGACAGCCTCGGTCAGCAGGAACGGCGGTTGCCCCTGGAGCAGACCTGCACCGACCATCGGCGCCAGCGACCACCCATCCCCATCCACGAGCACCACCCCGTCGACGGTCTCCGTGCGCACGAGGCTGCGAGCGTCGGTCACCTTGTAACGCTGGAGCGGCGGAAGCAGGAGTTCGAGCGGGGGTTGGCCAGGTGTGCGCACGAGACCTTCGCCCGGGGCACCGTCGGCGCCCCGGAAGACCAAACCCGGGTCGGAGCCGACGTCCGTGGCGACTGCCAGTGGCCGAGCACCACCAGCCTTGTCCCAGCGGACGTCATTGCGCACCAGCACGTCGCCCACACCGAGGTACCGGGCAGCCGCGGACAGCACCCCCGGGGCCAGCGAACCCTCCTGCAAACCGGTGTCGACGGCTGCGAGCAGGCTGGCACCGTACGGGGAGGACTCGGGAAGGGTGATGCGCACGAAGGACGGCCGGGCGAGGACCGCGTTGTTGAGGTCGTCCGGACGGTCCTCACTCCACGAGTACTGCGGCTGGGCGACCCCCGGGACGAACCACACCCTCTGGTCGGCGGGCCCCCGGTCGAGGGTGCGCGCCGCCTGCTCCCAGTAGCCCGGAACCGGCAGCGGGAGGCTGTAGACACCACCCGACCACGCTGGCCACGTCGACAGCACCACGCCCGCCACCGCCACCGACGCGATCACCGGGCGGGGCGCGACCTGCTGCACGCGACGCAGGATCCTCGGCGCGGCGAGCCCACCGAGGATCGCGACACCGAGGATCATCACGGCGCCGACCTTGTTCGTCGTGCGGAAGGCGGCCGCACCGGGCACGTTCTCGAAGGCCCAGAGCAGGGCGTGCCCGAACGGTGAGGGGCTCTGCACGGTGTGCACACCGACCATGAGGACCGCAGCGGGAATGGCCAGCAACAGGGCGAACCTGCGGCCGGGTCCGCGAACCACCGGGGCCGAGACGACCAGGAGCAGCGGGCCCAGGAAGCTGGCCGCCACCACGAGCGGGTTGTCCAGGTACGAGGTGAAGCCCGGCTGCCACGGGCCGTCCACGTCTCGTCCGTAGAGCGGCCACAGCCCGAGACCTCGCACCACCTCGGCGAACGACGAGGGTGCGGCGATCCCCTCGAGGGTCTCGCTGAACTGGGTCACGTGGCTCCCCGCGCCGAGCGCGGCCACGGACGGCACGAGCCAGTAGGCGGACAGGAGCGCGACGAGCAACAGCCACTTCGCGAAGGCGGCCCCCACCATGCCCCAGCGAGCACCGAGGCCGTGATGGGCGAACCAGAGGACGGCCGGCAGGCACAGGAGCTGGATCAACGGGATGACCGCCACGTTCATCCCGCTCATGGCGGCGAACGCCAGGGCGGATGCCGCGGGGTAGCGCCAGCCTCCGACCACCGCAGCCTTGAGCAGAAACAGGACCATCCACGGCAACATCGCGGCTGGGAGCACGATCGCGAGGAAGTCTCCTGCCGTCACCATGTAGGGGTTGGCCACGTAGAGGAGCGCGACGGCGATGTGACCGACCCGACGTGCCCGGGTGCCGGCCACCGTGGCGTACAACCGGCTCGCGCCCCATCCGCCGAGCAGGAGCAGGGCGAAGCGGAGCAGGCGCATGGACAGGTCTGCACCCACACCGAACTCCTGGATGACGCCGACCAGAGCCGCCACCGGGAACAGCCCGACGTTGAAGTTCGGCTCGCCGAGCTTGGGACTCTCACGCCACGCCCGGCTGAGTGCCTCCGCCTCCCCCCAGGGCGCCATGTAGATTTCGGGCTTGATGTCCGGAGCCAGCACGCCGGCCTTGTTGAGCAGGAGAACGAGCAGCAAGATGGTTGCGAGCACCACGGGCACGCCAAAACGCCTCAGCACCAGCCAGCCTTCCCGTGCAGTCGTGACGCATCATTGTGCCGCACCCCTTGGCCGGCGACGCGGAGGATGTTCGTGACAGCGCGCCCCGACGCCCCCGCGCCGCCGCTCACCCGAGGGCCCGCCGGACGCGGGGCCCACCTGGGCTACCGACCGGCCCTCGACGGGCTTCGAGCGGTTGCCGTCATCGTCGTGATGCTCTACCACGGCGGCGTGTCGTGTGCGGCAGGTGGATTCCTCGGAGTCGACGTCTTCTTCGTCCTCTCCGGGTTCCTGATCACCTCCCTCCTCGTCAAGGAGTGGCGTCGGACCGGTCGGATCGACGTCATCGCCTTCTGGGTGCGAAGGGCCCGCCGGCTGCTGCCGGCCGTGCTCGTGGTCGTGTTCGCCGTGGCGGTCTATGGCTTCGTCGCCCCTCAGCCACAGTCCCGGCTGCTCGGCGACGCCCTCTCGACCCTCGGGTACGTCTCCAACTGGTGGTTCATGATCAGTGGGCAGTCGTACTTCGCACAGTTCGTCGAACCATCGGCGCTGCGGCACACGTGGTCGCTCGCGATCGAGGAGCAGTTCTACATCCTCTTCCCCCTGCTGCTCGTGGCCATGCTGGGGAGGCTGAGGCTTCGGGCTGGCGCCGTGCGCACCGTGCTCCTGGCCGGAGCTATCGGGTCGGCAGCCCTGATGGCGTTCCTCCACGATCCACTGGCCGACCCCTCCCGGGCCTACTACGGGACGGACACCCGTGCCCAGGCGCTGCTGCTGGGGGCGGCACTCGCGCTCTCCCCATCGCTGCTCGCACCGGCCAGGCCCCTGTACAGCAGGATCGGTGGCCGCCTCGTGCGCCTTCCCACCCGGTCCATGGTCGGAGTCCTCGCCCTCGGGGGTGTCCTCGTTCTCGTCGCGACAGCCCGTGAGCTCGCCCCGTGGATGTACCGCGGCGGATTCTTCCTCGCCGCCGTGCTGTCGGCAGTCGTGATCGCCTCGGTGACCGCGGCCCCCCGCTCGGCGTTGGCGCGCGGGCTGTCCTGGGCACCGATGGTGGCCGTGGGTGTGCTGTCGTACGGCCTGTACCTGTGGCACTGGCCGGTCTTCGTCGTCCTCAACCACGAGCGCACCGGGCTCGACGGGGCGGCGCTCCTCGCCGTCCGGTTCGCCGTCACAGGACTGCTGGCGTACCTGTCGTTCGTGTTCGTCGAGGAGCCGATCCGCACCCAACGTCTCCAAGCCCGCTTCACCCGCACCCAGTGGAGGAGGGCCGTGGGCGCCACGCTGGCCGCGGTCGTGGCAGCAACCGTCGTGGCCAGCGCCTCGGCGCCACAGGGGGCTGGGGAGGCTGAGCAGGCCTCAGGTCGCCCCAACCCGGTGCCCGACGCCCAAGGCCGGCTCGTCACCGCGTTCCTCCTCGGCGATTCCCAGGCGTTCCGCCTGCGTGACCACTACGCGAACCAGGTTGACGGTCTCGCCGTGACCGGCAGCACACAGCTCGGGTGCGGAACGTTGCTCCCGGAGAGGGAGACGGACGGGCAGACGGTGCCGAACATCCCCGCCTGCGCCGAGTGGGAACCGAGGTGGACCCAGGAGGTGGCGCGGGAGCAACCGGACGTCGTCGTCGTCATGCTCGGCCTCGGGGAACTGTACGATCGTCGCGTCGACGGTGAGGTCCTCACCTTCGGAACGCCGGAGTACCGGGCCTGGCTCAACCGCGAGCTGGACCGTCGGCGTGAGCTGGTCGCGCCGCACGCTCGTCACTTCTCGGTGGCGACGGTCGTGTGCATGCAGATCAGCGCCGACGCCGCCAACCAGACCACGAGGATCGCCAACGATTCCCAACGCCTGTCCTGGCTCAACGACGTCATCAGGGCCTATGCCGCCGAGCGACCCGGGGTCGGTGTGGTGGATCTGTTTTCGACGGTGTGCGCCGACGGCTTCACTAACGAGATCGACGGTGTCACGCTGCGCGATGACGGTCTCCACCTCAACGCGCCGGGTGCCGACCTGGTGTGGCGGCGTGTGGGGCCCTCCATCGTCGACGCTGCGGGGTAGGTCAGTGCCGCGGGGTAGGTCAGTTCTGCGCAGCGTCCTCGCCGGGAGCATCGGTGCCGATGAGTGACTCGTCGCGGCGGTGGGTTCCGAAGGCGTAGAGCGAACCCGCGGCCACGACGAGGGCCGCGACGGCAAGGCTTCCCGCCTGCCACTGACGGATCTCGTTGACCTTGCCGCAGGCGACCGCGCCCAGATCATCGCCCGGGATTCGCGCGCCGCTCCCACACATGATGGGGAAGCCCTCGCTGGGGTAGAGCTGGATCGGTGACCAGAAGAGGTAACCGGCCGCCACGAGGAGCAGCAACGCGATGGTGGCGCCGACGCGGGCCCCGACCGAGAGGGTCACCACGGTGCGTCGGTCGTCAACGGTGTCAGACATGGGGCTCCGCGGTTCGAGGATTCGTGGTGCCTGCCGAGGGCGGACGGCTGTCCTTCCTGCGCGGCGCGGGTGAGTCCGGCACACGATCTGCCGGCACGGCCACGACGAGGAGATCGGAGGCGATCGACGGGAACCTAGCACACAGCCGGTCGACCCGATCGACAGGTTTGGGGAACTCCCCCGGCATCCCGAGCACCTGCTGGACCGTGAAACCGGTGCGCACCATGATCTCGAGCAGTGCCCGGTGCGAGAAGACCTTGAGGTGCCCCTGAACTTGGTTGCCCTGCCCCAGGGCACGGAACCGCCGCCCCAGGTGAACTTCGCTGGAGGTCTCGGTGAACAGGGGCTGGATGCCCAACGGCACGAGGACGCGGTTGGCCCAGCCGACGATGTTCGGGGTTGACAGCAGCAAGACACCTGAGGGGGTCAGAACGCGCCGGATCTCCGAGAGCATGAGGTCGGGGTGCGGCACGTGTTCGAGCACCTCCCCGGCGATGACGACCTCGACGGTGTCGTCGGCGAACGGCAGGTGCCCGGCGATGTTCCCGGTCACACCCCGCCACGGGGCAGCCGCCGGTGGTGGGACGACGTCCATCCCCACCAATTGGGTGCTCGCAGGAAGCCGCGCGGCGAGCGCGTCCAGCAGGACGCCTTCCCCACAGCCGAGGTCCAGGACGCGCGACGGCCGCCGGGCCGCAGTCAGCTCAACCAGTGACGACAGCCGGCGATCCAGGGAGCCGACCCAGGTGACATTGCCCCGGTAGTAGTCAGCGGCACTCGTCATCGGCCGTCCACCGGGAACGTGGTGCAGGGTCGGGCAGGCATTGCGGAAGTATCGCAGACGAGACAGGCCCTGGAGGCCGGCCCACTGCTCAGTGTGCGGCGTCGTGCCAGGAGCGGCCGACCCCCACGCTGACGTCGAGGGGCACGTCCATGGCCACTGCAGCACCCATCTCGCGGCGCACGAGCGCCTCGAGGGCCTCGCGCTCCCCCGGTGCCACCTCGAGGACGAGCTCGTCGTGCACCTGGAGCAGGATGCGTGAGGCCATCCCCTCGCTGCGCAGCGCGGCATCCACACCCTTCATCGCGAGCTTGATGATGTCGGCGGCCGACCCCTGGATCGGCGCGTTGAGCGCCATCCGCTCGGCACCCTCGCGACGTTGGCGGTTGTCGCTGACCAGGTCGGGCAGGTAGCGCCGCCGACCGAGCATCGTCGCGGTGTAGCCGGTCGCGCGAGCCTCGACGACGACTTCGCGCAGGTAGTCGCGCACCCCGCCGAACCGGGAGAAGTACTCGTCCATGAGGCCCTGGGCCTCGCCCGTGGAGATGTTCAGCTGCTTCGACAGCCCGAACGCCGACAGCCCGTAGGCCAGTCCGTAGCTCATTGCCTTGACCTTGCTGCGCATCGCCGCCGTGACGTCTTCGGGTTCGACCCCGAACACCCGGGCACCGACGAACCGGTGGAGGTCCTCACCGGTGCGGAAGGCCTCGATGAGCCCTTCGTCGCCTGAGAGGTGCGCCATGATCCGCATCTCGATCTGGCTGTAGTCGGCGGACATCAGCGACTCGTAGCCCTCGCCGACGACGAAGACGTCGCGGATGCGGCGTCCCTCCACGGTGCGGATCGGCACGTTCTGCAGGTTCGGGTCGGTCGAGCTGAGCCGCCCGGTGGCCGCGATGGTCTGGATGTAGGTGGTGTGGATGCGCCGGTCGAGGGCCACCGACTTGATCAGCCCCTCGACGGTGACCCGCAGGCGGCTGGTGTCGCGGTGGCGCAGCAGCGCCTCGAGGAACGGGTGCTCGGTCTTGGCGAACAGGTCGGCGAGCGCATCGGCATCGGTGGTGTAGCCGGTCTTGGTGCGCTTGGTCTTCGGCATGCCCAGTTGCTCGAACAGCACCTCCTGGAGCTGCTTGGGGCTGCCGAGGTTGACGTCCGAGCGACCGATCGCCTCGTAGGCGTCCAGCTGCGCCTGACGCATCTTCGCCGCGAAGTCGGCCTCGAGCGCGGTGAGAGCGTCCTCGTCGACGGCGATGCCCGTGCGCTCCATGCGCGCCAGAATGTCGACGAGCGGTAGCTCGAGGTCGCGCAGCAGGTCGGTGCCACCGGTCTCCTCGAGCCGCTCCCCCAGCACCTCGGAGAGCTCGAGCACCGCGCGGGCGCGAACCATGGCCTCCCGTTCGGAGGTGTCGTCGTCGGGCGCGAAATCGAGCATGCCCTGGTCACCGGCGGCCTCCTGCGCCTTCAGCTCTCGGCCGAGGTGGCGCACGACGAGGTCCTCGAGGTCGTACGAGCGCTGGTCCGGGCGAACGAGGTACGCCGCCAGCGCGGTGTCCGAGGTGATGCCGGCCAGGGGCAGACCCCGCGTCGACAACGCCTGGAGCTGCTCCTTGGCGTCGTGCAGCACCTTCGGCGCCGTCGGGTCGGCGAGCCACGACGCCAGGACCTCGTCCTGCTCCGGCGTCAGGGTGGTGAGATCGACGTACCCGGTGACGCCGTCGGCACCCGCGAAGGCGACGGCACCGGCATCCCCCGAACCGCCGCGGTAGTGGCCGGTGACGACGACTCCGTGGGGCACCTGGCGCCCGTGGGCGCCGTCGCCGAACCGCAGCGGGAGCCCGTCCGCGTGCACGATCTCGCCCTCGAGCTCGAAGCCGCCCTCGACCTCGTCGGCCTCGACGTCGAAGGTGGCGAAGAGGCGGTCGCGCAGGACGCGGAACTCCAGACCGTCGAAGACCCGGTGTACCTCCTCGCGGTCCCACGACGCGCGCTGGAGGTCATCGATGCCGAGCGGCAGGTCGAGGTCGTTGACGAGCCTGTTGAGCCGGCGGTTGCGCAGCACCCCGTCGAGGTGCGCCCGCAGGTTCTCGCCGGCCTTGCCCTTGATCTCGTCGACGTGGGCGACGATTCCCGCAAGGTCGCCGTACTGGCCGAGCCACTTGGCCGCGGTCTTCGGGCCCACCCCCGGGACCCCGGGCAGGTTGTCGCTGGACTCGCCGACCAGCGCCGCGAGGTCGCTGTAGCGCTCTGGAGGCACGAGGTACTTCTCGGCGACGGCAGCCGGATCCATCCGCCACACCTCGGACACCCCCCGCACCGGATAGAGCAGGGTGACCTTGTCGGAGACCAGCTGGAACGCATCACGGTCACCCGTGCAGATGACGACCTCATGGCCCTGCTCCACCGCCCGGTGGGTCAGCGTGGCGATGACGTCGTCGGCCTCGTACCCCTCGATGCCGACGTGCTTGATGCGCAGCGCGTCGAGCACCTCGTGCAGCAGCGGGATCTGCCCCGAGAACTCGGTCGGGGTCGCCGAGCGCCCCGCCTTGTACTCCGGGTACTCGGCTGCGCGGAACGTCCTGCGGGAGACGTCGAACGCCACCCCGACGTGCGTGGGGGCCTCGTCGCGCAGCACGTTGATGAGCATCGACGTGAAGCCGTACACGGCATTGGTGTGCTGCCCGGTGCTCGTGGAGAAGTTCTCCGCGGGCAGGGCGAAGAACGCACGGTAGGCCAGCGAGTGTCCGTCGAGGAGGAGAAGCTTCACGCGTGGCAGCCTATCCACCATGACCGACAGCCCCGACGCCACGCAGCCCACCCACGACCGCACCCCCCAGCACCCCACCGACGGGCCGGACGGTGTCGAGGCGATGCGGGCGATGAACCCGAACTCCCTGATGCACCGGATGGGCATCGAGATCGTCGAGGCCTCCGCGCAGCGACTCGTCGCGACGATGCCGGTGGAGGGCAACACCCAGCCCTACGGCCTGCTGCACGGGGGTGCCTCGGTGGTGCTCGCCGAGACGTTGGGCTCGATCGGGGCAGCCCTGCACGCCGGCCCCGGCAAGGCCGTCGTCGGCCTCGACATCAACGCCACACACCACCGCGCGGCCCGCTCCGGTCTGGTCACCGGGGTGGCGACGCCCATCTCCCTGGGGCGCACCCTCGCCTGCTACGAGATCGTCGTCACCGACGACACCGGCGCGCGCACCTGCACGAGCCGGATCACGTGCCTGATCAGGGATGCCGCCCCGGGCGCCTGACCGTCGGGTCAGAACTGACGGGAGGCAGCGGCCGGGAAGGCCCGGCTGCGCAGTGAGCGGCGGCGGCGCAGCAGCTCGTGGCCGGTCTCGACGCTCTCGGGAGCGAGCTTGCGACGCAGCGCGCTCGTGGAGACCACCCGACGGGTGATGACCGACGCGAAGCCCAGGCGGGCGAAGAAGCGGTTGGCGTCGCGGCTGGCCGTCGGCACGTTCGAGACCACGACCTCGCAGCCGGACCGCTCGGCGGTGGACAGCACGGCCGCGAGGAGCGACTTGGCCACCCCGTGGCGCCGTGCGTCGGGCCCGACCCAGAGCTGTTCGACGGCGAGCTCGGCCTGGGGGCTGAGGCCGAACGGGTTCTCGCTGGCGATGGCGTAACCGACGGGCTCGCCGTCGATGCGAGCAACGAAGGAGTGGACGCCGGGGCGGCGCAGGGCCGTGCTGAGCCGACCGTCGGTCAGCGCCCGACCGGCGGCCTCCTTGCTCGAGCCGTTGTCGACGCGAGCAGCCAGCCAGAGGCCCATGACGTCCCGCAGGTCGTCGCGGTCCACGGGCGTCACATCCACCGTGCGTCTGGCCACATCGCCTCCTCGGACATCGCAGCGGGCGCGAGTGCGCCACAGGCAAAGAGGTTACCCCTGCGGCCACCGACACTAGACCCCGGCGGGCCCGGACGGAACCCCGCGGTGAGCACCTGTGGACGACGCTCGTAGGCTGCGGCGGTGACCTCGCTCTTTCCCGGTGCCGGGACCGCCCTGAACGTCCTCACCGTCCTCATCGGGGCGGGTCTCGGGATGGCCGTCGGGCACCGTCTGCGCGAGCACACCCGCTCGGTCGTGACCGATGTGCTCGGCCTGGTCACCCTGCTCGTGGCGGGCCTGTCGGCGATGGCCGTGACCGACGTCGCCCTCCGTGACGCGGTCGGGTCCGGCTTCCCGGTGCTCATCGTCCTCGGGTCGTTGCTCATCGGCTCGATCACCGGGTCGATGCTGCGCATCGAGGACCGTCTCGAGGGTCTGGCCGGAACGATCCAGCGCTGGGTGTCGCGTCGGTCGACGGGGTCGAGCATCGAGGGGGGAAGCGACCACGCATCCCGCGAGCGGTTCATCGAAGGGTGGCTCACGGCATCCCTGCTGTTCTGCGTGGGCCCGCTCACCATCCTCGGCTCCCTCAACGACGGCCTCGGCCGCGGCATCGACCAGCTCGCGCTCAAGGCGGTGCTCGACGGTTTCGCCGCCCTGGCGTTCGCGGCCAGCTTCGGGGTGGGAGTGCTGCTCTCCGCCGTGTCGGTGCTCGTCGTGCAGGGGGCGCTCACGGTCGTCGGCGTGCTGCTCGGCGACCTCGTGCCCGATGCCCACATCTCGGCCCTGACCGCCACCGGCGGGCTGATGCTCGCGGGCATCGCGCTGCGGCTGCTGCGCATCCGGGACATCCCCGTGGGGGACATGCTGCCGGCCCTGGTCGTCGCGCCGCTGCTCACCCAGCTGGTGATCTGGCTGCGCTGACTTAAGAGCTGGGTCAGGCCTTCTCCATGCCGGCCACGACGGCGTCGGCGACCTCACGCATGCTCATCCGGCGGTCCATCGCCGTCTTCTGAATCCACCGGAACGCGTCGCCCTCGGTGATCTTCAGCTTGGTCATCAGCACGCCCTTGGCCCGGTCGACGGCCTTGCGGGTCTCCAGCCGGTCGCCGAGGTCGGCGATCTCGGCCTCGAGGGTCTTCAGCTCGGCCCAGCGCGACAACGCGATGTCCAGGGCGGGGGTGACGTCACTGGCCGTGAACGGCTTGACGATGTAGGCCATCACACCCGCGTCCCGCGCCCGCTCGACCAGCTCGGTCTGGCTGAACGCGGTCAGCATGACGACCGGGCAGAGCCGGTCCTTGCCGATCTGTTCGGCCGCGCTGATGCCGTCCATGACCGGCATCTTGACGTCCATGATGACGATGTCCGGCTTCAGCGACGTGGCCAGGGCGACGGCCTGCTCGCCGTCGCTGGCCTGACCGACCACCTCGTAGCCGGCTTCGGTCAGCATCTCGGCGAGGTCGAGCCGGATGATGGCCTCGTCCTCGGCGACGAGCACACGCTTTGCCGGGGCGGATGGCGCAGCCGCGGGGGCAGCCGGGACAGGACTGGTCTCACTCATGTGCCGGGAGCGGGACTCGAACCCGCACGCCCTTGCGGGCAGAGCATTTTGAGTGCTCCGTGTCTGCCGTTCCACCACCCCGGCCGGGGCGTGACCAGCATACCGGCGAGGGGCATGCTGGCTGGTCTCCGTCCGCGCTCAGAGCTCGCTGTAGGCCGGGGCCACGCGGTTCTTGGCGTCGCCGACGCGGTGCACGCGCAACGCGTTCGTGGAGCCCGGGATGCCGGGGGGCGAGCCCGCGACGATGATCACGGTGTCGCCCTCGACGACCCGCCCCGCGGCGAGCAGCACCTCGTCGACCTGCATCGCCATCTCGTCGGTGTGCTTGGCCTTGCCGACGAGGAAGGTCTCGACACCCCAGGTGAGGGCGAGCTGGCTGCGGGTCCACTGGTTGGGCGTGAACGCGAGCATGGGGATGCGCGGGCGAACCCGGGACAGCCGGCGCGTGGAGTCGCCGCTCTCGGTGAACGTGATGAGGAACTTGACCCCGAGCAGCTCACCGATGTCGGCGGCGGCCGCGGTGACCGCACCACCCTTGGAGCTCGGGCGGGTGCCGAGGGGACGGATGCGGTGCAGCCCGTGGTCCTCGGTGTTCTCGATGATGCGGGCCATCGTGCGCACCGCCGCGAAGGCGTGCTTTCCGACGCTGGTCTCGCCCGAGAGCATCAGGGCGTCAGCGCCGTCGAGGACGGCGTTCGCGGCATCCGAGGCCTCGGCCCGGGTCGGGCGGGCGTTGTCGATCATCGACTCGAGCACCTGGGTGGCGACGATGACGGGCTTGGCGCGGCGCCGGGCGATCTCGCAGGCGCGCTTCTGCACGAGCGGGACCTCCTCGAGGGGCATCTCGACGCCGAGGTCACCACGGGCCACCATGACACCGTCGAAGGCGCGGATGATCTCGTCGAGGTTCTCGACCGCCTGCGGCTTCTCGATCTTGGCGATGACGGGCAGTCGCAGGCCCTCCTCGTCCATGATCTTGTGGACGTCGAGGATGTCCTCGGCGCTGCGGACGAACGACAGCGCGATCATGTCCACGCGCATGCGCAGGGCCCAGCGCAGGTCGTCCTTGTCCTTCTCGGACATGGCCGGCACCGACACGGCGACACCCGGCAGGTTGATTCCCTTGTTGTTGGAGAGCATGCCGCCCTCGATGACCTGGCACACGACGTCGGTGTCGGTCACCTCGGTGGCGATGAGGGCGAGCTTGCCGTCGTCGATGAGGATGCGGTCACCGATGCTGACGTCGCCGGGCAGCCCGGCGTAGGTGGTGCCGACCTCGACCTCGTTGCCCGGCACGTCGCGGGTGGTGATGGTGAAGGACGCCCCCCGCATGAGCTCGATCGGCCCGTTCTCGAAGCGGGCCGTGCGGATCTTCGGGCCCTGGAGGTCGACCAGGATGCCGACGGCGCGCCCCATGGCGTCGCTGGCCCTGCGCACGTCGTGGTAGACGCGCTCGTGGTCGGTGTGGTCGCCGTGGCTGAGGTTCAGCCGGGCGACGTCCATGCCGGAACGGACGAGTTCCCGAAGGTTCTCGGCGGAGCTGGTGGCGGGACCGAGAGTGCAGACGATCTTGGCGCGACGCATGAATTGCATCCTAGTGGTGCAAGCGCTTCCACCGTGACGCGTGCCACATGTCGGAAGACCCTTCAACCACCCCCTGCCCGAGGTTTATCGGGTGACCCGATAACGCCTCACTCCACTGGACAAGGGTTGTCACAGGAAGTGGGGTCTTACCGGGGCACCCGATAAACCTTCGGCGCTGGGGGCTGCAGGTGGCGGGAGGCTGGCTCAGGCCATGAGGGGACGATCCGTGGGGTTGACCGGGCGCGGCAGGCGGGAGGGCTTGCCCATCAGCCAGGCGTCGACCCCGTTGGCCGCGGACCGGCCCTCGGCGATGGCCCAGACGATCAGCGACTGCCCACGACCGGCGTCGCCGGCGACGAAGACGCCGGGAACGTTGGTCATGTACGCGTCGTCGCGGGCGGCGTTGGTGCGGGCGTCGCGCTCGACCCCGAACTGGTCGAGCAGGTCCTGCTGCGGGCCGAGGAATCCCATCGCGAGCAGGACCAGCTGTGCCGGAAGCTCACGCTCGGTGCCCTCGACCTTCTCGAACCCGTTCTCACCCATGCGCACCTCGTGCAGGCGCAGGGCGGCGACGCGACCGTGCCCGTCACCGACGATCTCGCTCGTCGACACGGCGTAGACGCGGTCGCCACCCTCCTCGTGGGCCGAGGCGACCCGGAAGGTCATCGGGTAGGTGGGCCAGGGCTGGTTCACGGGCCGTTCGCCCGGGGGCTGCGGCATGATCTCCAGGCTGGTCACCGACCGGGCACCCTGGCGGTGCGAGGTGCCGATGCAGTCGGCGCCGGTGTCACCACCACCGATGACGATGACGTCCTTGCCCTCGGCCGTCACCTGGCCGTCGACGTGCTGGCCGCGGGCCACCCGGTTCGCGGGCGGCAGGAAGTCCATGGCCTGCATGACCCCGTCGAGCTCACGCCCGGGGACGGGCAGGTCGCGCGGCACGGTGGCGCCGGTCGCGATGACGACGGCGTCGAACCGCTTGCGCAGGTCGGCGGCCGTGAGGTCCTTGCCGATCTCGACACCGTTGCGGAACCGGGTGCCCTCGGACTTCATCTGGGCGATCCGGCGGTCCAGGACCGCCTTCTCCATCTTGAACTCGGGGATGCCGTAGCGCAGCAGGCCTCCGGGCGCGTCGGCGCGCTCGTAGACGGCCACGGTGTGGCCGGCGCGGGTCAGCTGCTGGGCAGCGGCGAGCCCGGCCGGGCCGGACCCGATGACCGCGACGGTCTTGCCGGACAGCCGCTCGGGCGCCTCCGGTGTGACCGTGCCGTTCTCGAAGGCCCGGTCGATGATGCTGACCTCGACCTGCTTGATCGTCACGGCCGGCTGGTTGATGCCGAGCACGCAGGCGGCTTCACACGGCGCCGGGCAGAGCCGACCGGTGAACTCGGGGAAGTTGTTCGTCGCGTGCAGGCGGTCGATGGCCTGGCGCCACTCGCCCTTCCATGCCAGGTCGTTCCACTCCGGGATGAGGTTGCCGAGCGGGCAGCCGCTGTGGCAGAACGGGATGCCGCAGTCCATGCAGCGCCCGGCCTGCCGCTGGAGCTCGGGGACCGGCTGCTCCTCGTAGACCTCCTTCCAGTCCTTGATCCGGACCGGAACGGGGCGACGTCGCGGCAGTTCGCGCTCACGCGTGCGCAAGAAACCTTGGGGGTCAGCCACGGGAGGCCTCCATGATCCGCTCCCACACCTGGGTGCCGTCGGGGTCCAGCCCCTCCGCCGCCGCCTTGGCCCGCACGTCGAGGACGCGCTGGTAGCTGCGAGGAAGGACCAGGGTGAATGCCGAGCGGGCGGAGTCCCAGTCGGCGAGGAGTCGGGCTGCGACCGCTGAGTCGGTCCACCGGTGGTGGCGCTCGAGCAGGTCGTGCACGACGAGTTCGTCCTCGGCGCGCAGCGGCCCGAGGTCGACGAGCTCACGGTTGACGTGGGCCGGGTCGAGGTCGAGCACGTAGGCGACGCCACCGGACATGCCGGCGGCGACGTTGCGCCCGGTGGGCCCGAGGATGAGCGCGGTGCCGCCGGTCATGTACTCGAGGCCGTGGTCACCCACGCCCTCGACGACGGCGGTCGCGCCCGAGTTGCGCACGCAGAAGCGTTCGCCGACCCGACCTCGCAGGAACAGCTCACCCGAGGTCGCGCCGTAGCCGATGACGTTGCCGCCGATGACGTTGTCCTCGGCGACGAGGGCGGATGCCGGTGCCGGGCGGACGATGACGCGCCCGCCGGAGAGCCCCTTGCCGACGTAGTCGTTGGCGTCGCCCTCGAGGCGCAACGTCACCCCGGCGGGAAGGAACGCCCCGAAGCTCTGGCCGGCAGAGCCGGTCAGGGTGAGGTCGATGGCGCCGTCGGGCAGCCCCTTCGGGTGCACCTTGGTCACCTCGTGCCCGAGCATCGTGCCGACCGTGCGGTTGACGTTGCGGATGCGGAACCGGGCGCTCACCGGGGTGCCGTTGTCGATGGCGTCGCGCGACGCCGCGATGAGCTCGTGGTCCAGGGCCTTCTCGAGGCCGTGGTCCTGCCCGATGGTGTGCCGGATGCCGGAGCCGTCCGGGCTCTCCACGCGCGCCAGAATCGGCGCGAGGTCCAGGCCGGAGGCCTTCCAGTGGGTGATCGCCTTGGAGGCGTCGATGTGCTGGACCTGGCCGATGGCCTCCTCGATGCTGCGGTAGCCCAGCGCCGCGAGGTACTCGCGAACCTCCTCGGCGATGTACTCGAAGAAGGTCTCGACGAACTCTGGCTGGCCCGAGAAGCGGGCGCGCAGCTCGGGGTTCTGGGTGGCGATGCCGACCGGACAGGTGTCCAGGTGGCAGACCCGCATGAGGATGCAGCCCGAGACGACGAGCGGGGCCGTCGCGAAGCCGAACTCCTCGGCGCCGAGCAGGGCGGCGATGACGACGTCACGGCCGGTCTTGAGCTGACCGTCGACCTGCACGACGATGCGGTCGCGCAGCCCGTTGAGCACCAGCGTCTGCTGGGTCTCGGCAAGGCCGAGCTCCCACGGGCCGCCGGCGTGCTTGAGGCTGGTCAGCGGGCTGGCGCCGGTGCCGCCGTCGTGGCCGGAGATCAGCACGACGTCGGCGTGGGCCTTGCTGACGCCCGCCGCGACCGTGCCGACGCCGACCTCGGAGACGAGCTTGACGTGGATGCGGGCCTGCGGGTTCGCGTTCTTCAGGTCGTGGATGAGCTGTGCGAGGTCCTCGATGGAGTAGATGTCGTGGTGCGGCGGCGGGCTGATCAGGCCGACGCCCGGCGTCGAGTGCCGCGTCTTGGCGATCCACGGGTAGACCTTCGGGCCGGGCAGCTGCCCGCCCTCGCCGGGCTTGGCGCCCTGGGCCATCTTGATCTGGATGTCGTCGGCGTGGGTCAGGTAGAGCGAGGTGACGCCGAATCGACCCGAGGCGACCTGCTTGATGGCCGAGCGTCGCTGCGGGTCCATCAGGCGTTCGGGGTCCTCGCCGCCCTCACCCGTGTTCGAGCGGGCCTTGAGCCGGTTCATGGCGATGGCCAGGGTCTCGTGCGCCTCCATGCTGATCGAGCCGTAGCTCATCGCACCGGTGTTGAAGCGCTGGACGATGTCGGCGACCGATTCGACCTCCTCGATCGGCACGGGCGGGCGCGGCTGCGCCCCCCCGAGCTCGAAGAGGCCCCGCAGGGTCATCAGGCGCCCGGCCTGCTCGTCGATGCGACGGGTGTACTGCTTGAAGATGTCGTAGCGACGGGCCCGCGTGGCGTGCTGGAGCCGGAAGACGGTCTCGGGGTCGAACAGGTGCGGCTCACCCTCGCGGCGCCACTGGTACTCACCGCCGACGAGCAGCTTGCGGTGGGCCTGGCGGATGCCGTCGGGCGGGTAGGCCATGGCGTGGCGCGCCGCGGTCTCGGCGGCGATGACGTCGAGGTCGACCCCGCCGAGCTGGCTGACGGTGCCGGTGAAGAACTCGTCGACGAGGTCCTGGGAGAGCCCGATGGCCTCGAAGACCTGGGCGCCGCGGTAGGAGGCGACCGTGGAGATGCCCATCTTGGACATCACCTTCAGGACCCCCTTGCCCAGGGCCTTGATGAGGTTGGCGACGGCCTTCTCCTCGGTGACCGAGGTGATGGCACCGCTGCGGACCATGTCCTCGACGGTCTCCATGGCGAGGTAGGGGTTGATCGCGGCCGCACCGAACCCGACGAGCAGCGCCACGTGGTGCACCTCGCGCACGTCGCCCGCCTCGACCAGCAGGCCGACCTGGGTGCGGGTCTTCTCGCGGATGAGGTGGTGGTGCACCGCCGAGGTCAGCAGCAGCGAGGGGATCGGCGCGAGGTCACGGTCGGAGTCGCGGTCGGACAGCACGACGAACCGGGCACCCTGGGCGATGGCCGCGGACACCTCGGCGAAGATCTCGTGCAGGCGGGCCCGCAGGGCCGGGGCGCCGCCGCCCACGTCGTAGGTGCCCTTGACGACGACCGTGCTGTACCCGGGCAGGTCACCGTCGGCGTTGATGTGCACGAGCTTGGCCAGCTCGTCGTTGTCGATGACCGGGAACGGCAGCACCACCTGGCGCGCGTGCGCCGGGGAGGCGTCGAGCACGTTGCCCTCGGGGCCGATCGAGGACCCGAGCGAGGTGACGAGCTCTTCGCGGATCGCGTCGAGCGGAGGGTTGGTCACCTGGGCGAAGAGCTGGGTGAAGTAGTCGAAGACCAGTCGCGGCCGGTCGGAGAGCACGGCGATCGGGGTGTCGGTGCCCATCGAGCCCAGCGCCTCGAGGCCGGCGGACGCCATCGGCGCCAGGATGAGCTTCAGCTCCTCCTCGGTGTAGCCGAAGGTGCGCTGGCGCCTCGCCACCGAGGCTGCGGTGTGGATGATGTGCTCGCGCTCGGGCAGGTCGGACAGCTCGAGCAGGCCGGCGTGCAGCCACTCCTCGTAGGGGTGCTCGGCGGCCAGGCCCGACTTGACCTCCTCGTCGCTGATGATGCGGCCGGCCGCGGTGTCGACGAGGAACATGCGACCGGGCTGGAGCCGGCCGCGGCGCACGACCCGCTCGGGCTCGATGTCGAGGACCCCTGCCTCGGAGGCGAGCACGACGAGCCCGTCGTCGGTGACCCAGAAGCGGCCCGGACGCAGGCCGTTGCGGTCGAGCACCGCACCGATGAGGGTGCCGTCGGTGAAGGTGACACAGGCCGGGCCGTCCCACGGCTCCATGAAGGTGGAGTGGAACTCGTAGAAGGCACGCCGAGCCGGGTCCATCGACTCGTGGTTCTCCCACGCCTCGGGGATCATCATGAGCACGGCGTGCGGCAGCGAGCGACCCCCGAGGTGCAGCAGCTCGAGGACCTCGTCGAACGTCGCCGAGTCCGAGGCGGCGGGGGTGCAGATCGGGAACACGCGCTCGATGTCGCCGGGGATGACCGTCGAGCTGATCTGGCTCTCGCGGGCCCGCATCCAGTTGCGGTTGCCCTTGACGGTGTTGATCTCACCGTTGTGCGCGATCAGCCGGTACGGGTGCGCGAGCGGCCAGCTCGGGAAGGTGTTCGTCGAGAAGCGGGAGTGCACGAGCGCGAGCTCGGAGGCGAATCGCTCGTCGGACAGGTCGGGGAAGAAGGGCTCGAGCTGACCCGTGGTGAGCATGCCCTTGTAGACGACCGTGCGGGCCGACAGCGACGGGAAGTAGACCTCCGCCTCGTGCTCGGCGCGCTTGCGCAGGCAGAAGGCCACCCGGTCGAGCTCGATGCCACGAAGCCCCTGCTCGGAGGTGACGAACAGCTGTCGGAAGACCGGCATGCACTCACGGGCGGACTGGCCGACGAGATCGGGGGTCACGGGGACGTCACGCCAGGCGATGACCCGAAGGCCCTCGTCCGCTGCGATGTCGGCGATCCGCTGCTCCGCCCGGGCGCGCTCGTCGTCCTCCCGGGGCAGGTAGGCCATGCCGACGGCATAGGCGCCGGCCTCGGGGAGGTCGGCATCCAGGACCGCGCGGAAGAACGCGTCGGGGACCTGGGTGAGGATGCCGGCACCGTCACCCACCAGCGGGTCGGCGCCGGTGGCGCCTCGGTGATCGAGGTTTCGCAGCGCGTCGAGGGCGTGCGCGACGATGTCGTGGCCGGCACTGCCCCGCATCGTCGCGACGAGGGCCACGCCGCAGGCGTCGTGCTCGTGCTCGCGGCGGTACAGGCCCGTGTCGGTGGGCTGGGCGGAGAAGCGGGCGACGGTCACGTCGCATCACCGTCCTCTTCAGTCGTGGGCCCTCGAGGGGCCGGGCACGGCAAGGTCAGGCGCGGACGGCTCTGGCCACGTGCCGGAAGACTATCGCCCGGCGGCGCGGTCTTGCGATTTGAGTTTCGCTATCCCACATTCCGGGATTCGGGTTCGCTCTGCGGGACAGCGTTGCGCTCAGCCCGACGACCGGTGAACCAGTAGATCCACACCCCGAGGGCGAAGACGATGATGCTCGTCCAGACGTTGAGCCGCACCCCGAGGATCAGCTCGGCCTCGTCGGTGCGCATGAACTCGATGACGATGCGGCCCACGGGGTACCCCGCGACGTACAGCCCGGCGAGCTGACCCGGGGCCAGTGCACGTCGCTTGTCGATGACGAGCAGCGCCACCGCGAGGATGACGAGCCAGATCATCTCGTACAGGAACGTCGGGTGGAACACCCCGAGGACAACGGGGTTGCCCGAGGCGTCCTCGACTGCTCGACCGGCGCCCTGGTCCCACTCGTGGATGGTCAGCCCCCACGGCAGCGTGGTGGGGCCGCCGTACAGCTCGTTGTTGAACCAGTTGCCGACGCGGCCGATGGCCTGCGCCAGCGCCACCCCCGGCACCGCGGCATCCAGGAAGGGCAGGAAGCGGATGCCGACCTGTCGGCACCCGACCCAGATGCCGAGGGCACCGAGTGCGATCGCGCCCCAGATGCCGAGGCCGCCCTCCCAGATCTTCAGCGCGTCGACCGGGTTTCCGCCCACACCCCAGTAGGGGTCAGGGGTGGTGATGACGTGGTAGATCCGGCCGCCGACGATGCCGAACGGCACGGCATACGCAGCGACGTCGAGTGCCTGCCCAGCCTCGTAGCCCCGATCGACGAGGCGTCGGCCGGTGAGCCACACGGCGACCACGATCCCGAGGAGGATGCACACGGCATACATCCGCAGCGGGAGCGGGCCGAGGTGCCACACCCCGACCGTGGGGCTGGGCAGGGAGGCGATCACTTCCCGGCAGCCTCGAGCGCCGCGACGAGCTTGGCCGGGTCGAAGGCCGTTCCCTCGGCGTTGACCAGGGTGCTGGTGTCGAGGTCCTCACCGTTCACCTTGACCGTGGGCGTGCCCTTGACGCCATCGGCGAAGGACTGCTTCTCGACCGAGTTCACGTAGTCGGTGTACTTGCCTGCGGCCACGCAGGACTCCCAGGTCGTCAGGGCCTCGCCGCTCACACCTGCGGTCTCGGCGAACGCCTTGAGCTGGGCGTCGGTCCAGCCATCACCCTCGCGCTCAGGCTGGCCGGGGAAGAGCTGGTCGCTGTACTCCTGGAACTTGCCGGCGTCCGAGGCGCAGAAGGCCCCGTTCGCGGCGCGCGTGGAGCTGTCGTTCCTGAGGTTGTCGTCGAGGAAGTTCTTGACGTGGTAGACGAGCTTGATCTTGCCGTCGGCTGCCTGCTGGCTCAGCGTCGGCCCGAAGGCCTCCTCGAACATCGCGCACGCAGGGCACTGGTAGTCGACGTAGAGGTCGACGGTGGGTGCACCGTCGACGGGCGTGACGTCCTGGAAGGCCGGGTACCCCTGGCCCAGCTCGCTGACCCCCGCGGGAAGGGCGTTGCCTCCACCGGTGACGTCGTTCTCCTTCGACATCTGGCTCCACACGACACCACCCACCGTGGCGATGATCGCGACGATCGCGACGACCGTGGCGACGACGATCTTGTTCGCCCCTCCCCCGGCGGACTTCTGGGCAGCCTGGATCTTCGCCTGGCGCGCGGATGCGGCGCCCCGATCCGGGGCCTTGGCGGAGTTCTTCGCCATGGTGGTCAATCTCCTCGTGGTTTAGCGGAACAGCAGACGGTCAAGGGAGGCCAGGGTGCGCGGGCGCCACCACAGCCAGGCCCCGGCAAGGGCGAAGGTCGCATCACGGGCGATGTCGGTGCCGTACTTCGTCTCACCCGGGGCGACCTGCCCGCCACCACCGAAGCACCCGCAGTCGATGGTCAGGCCCCGGGCCCACGCCTGCGCGATGCCGATGATGAAGGCGATCATGAGCAGCGTCGAGATGATGGCCACCGGCCGGGTGAACAGGCCCAGGATGAGCAGCGCGCCCAGCAGGATCTCGACGAAGGGCAGGGCCAGGCCGATGTAGCCGGCGAGTTCCATGGGGAAGATCTCGAATGCCTGCACCGCGCGCTCGGACGTCAGCGGCTTGCCCACCTTGACGGCGCCGGCGTAGATCAGGACGGCACCCAGGAAGAGGCGGGCCACCAGGCCGATGACGTCCTTGAGCCGCTCACCGCGCTCGGGCGCCGGCGACACCTCGTGGAGGGTGGGGTCGATGGTCGTGCTCATCCGCGACCACCCCTCACACCATCAGCCAGTTCGTTCGTCAGAGCACGCAACGCCTCGAGCCGGTCAGCGAGTTCCCCCGGCCCGGTGAGGGTGCGGACCAGGGCCGAGCCGACGATGACTCCGTCGGCGTACGCGGCGAGCTCGGCGGCCTGGGCCCCGGTGGAGACACCGAGCCCCACGCAGACCGGCAGGTCTGTCACCGCCCGGGTGCGCTCCACGAGCCCCCGGGCGTCGGAGTCCACGCTCGCCCGGGCACCGGTGACGCCCATCGTGGATGCGGCGTAGACGAAGCCGCGGCAGGCGCTGGTGACGGCGCTGAGCCGCTCGGGCGTGGACGACGGCGCGACGAGGAAGACCCGGTCGAGCCCGTGGGCATCGCTCGCGGCGATCCACTCCCCGCCCTCGTCGGGGATGAGGTCGGGCGTGATCAGACCGGACCCGCCGGAGGCTGCCAGGTCGGCGGCGAAGCGCTCCACCCCGCGCCTCAGCACGAGGTTCCAGTACGTCATGACCAGGGCAGACCCGCCGGCATCCCGGACCGCCTGCGTGGCGCGGAAGACGTCGTCGACGCGGGCCCCGCCGGCGAGCGCGGTGCTCGCCGCGTGCTGGATGACCGGGCCGTCCATGAGGGGGTCGCTGTACGGCACGCCGACCTCGACGATGTCGCAGCCGGCCTCCACGAGCACGCGCATCGCCTGCAGCGACCCCTCGACGGTGGGGAAGCCCACCGGCAGGTAGCCGACGAGGGCCGCGCGCCCCTCCTCTCGGCAGCGCTGAAGGATCTCACCGACACCGTTCACGACCGTGCTGCTCATGCCGTCCCCCCGTGGAGCAGCCCGAAGTACCGGGCCGCGGTCTCCATGTCCTTGTCCCCACGGCCGGAGAGGTTGACGAGCAGCAGCGCGTCAGGCCCGAGCTCCCGGCCCACCTCCATCGCCCCGACGAGTGCGTGCGCGGACTCGATGGCCGGGATGATGCCCTCGGTGCGGCTGAGCAGCGAGAACGCCTCCATGACCGTGTCGTCGGTGGCGTAGCGGTACTCGGCCCGCCCGCTGTCGCGCAGGAACGAGTGCTCCGGCCCCACGCTCGGGTAGTCCAGCCCGGCGGAGATCGAGTGCGACTCCACGGTCTGGCCGTCCTCGTCCTGCATGACGTAGCTCATCGCGCCGTGCAGCACCCCGGGTGACGCCGACGCGAAGCGGGCGGCGTGCCGCCCGGACTCGATGCCCTCTCCCCCGGCCTCGATCCCGATCAGGCGCACCCCGCCATCCTCGATGAAGCGGTGGAAGATGCCCATGGCGTTCGACCCGCCGCCGACGCACGCGATCACGGCGTCCGGCAGGCGCCCGGTGAGGTCGAGCACCTGCGCGCGGGCCTCCTCGCCGATGATCTTGTGGAAGTCGCGCACCATCTCGGGGAACGGGTGCGGGCCGGTGACGGTGCCGATGAGGTAGTGCGTGTTCTGGACGTTGGTGACCCAGTCACGCAGCGCCTCGTTGATGGCGTCCTTCAGCGTGGCGCTGCCGTGCTCGACGGCGACGACCTCGGCCCCGAGGATGCGCATGCGGGCAACGTTGAGGGCCTGGCGCTCGGTGTCGACCTTGCCCATGTAGACGGTGCACTCCAGGCCGAGCAGGGCTGCGGCCGTGGCCGTGGCGACACCGTGCTGCCCGGCGCCGGTCTCGGCGATGACCCGGGTCTTGCCCATCCGCTTGGTCAGCAGGGCCTGCCCGAGGACGTTGTTGATCTTGTGGGACCCGGTGTGGTTGAGGTCCTCGCGCTTGAGGATGACCCGTGCCCCGCCACAGTGCGCCGCGAACCGCGGGACCTCGGTGATGATGCTCGGTCGCCCGGTGTAGGTCGCGTGCAGGCGAGCCAGCTCGGCCTGGAACTCGGGGTCCACGGCCGCCTTCTGGCGGGCCTCGTCGAGCTGGTCGAGCGCCGGGACCAGCGCCTCGGGGACGTAGCGACCACCGAACTCGCCGAACCGGCCCGGTCGGGGCAGCTCGTGCGGGGTGAGGTCGCGGATGCCGTCGTCGGTCTGGGTGTCGCTCACTGCTGGGCCTCTCGGTCGGTGATGGCGCCCGCCGCGACCATCGCGGCGGCACCACCGCGCGGGTCTCCGGTGCGCACGAGCGCCTCACCGACCAGCACGGCGTCCGCGCCCTGGCGGGCGTAGGCGCCGGCGTCGGCGGCGTCGGCGATCCCGGACTCGGCCACGGTGACACAGCCGGGAGGGATCAGGGGGACGAGCCGCGAGAACGTCTCGGGGTGGATGTCCAACGTCTTGAGGTTGCGGGCGTTGACGCCGATGACGCTGGCGCCGGCATCGACGGCCCGCTGGGTCTCGGCCTCGTCGTGCACCTCGACCAGGGCCGTCATCCCGAGCTCGCGCACCCGTGAGAGCAGGGCCGTCAGCTGCTCGTCGCTGAGGGCGGCGACGATGAGCAGGACGACGTCGGCACCGTGGGCGCGGGCCTCCCACACCTGGTAGTCGGTGACGACGAAGTCCTTGCGCAGCACCGGGATCGTGACCGCTGCGCGCACGGCATCGAGGTCGGCGAGGCTGCCACCGAACCGGCGTGCCTCGGTGAGCACCGAGACGACGCTGGCGCCCCCGGCCTGGTAGGCAGCGGCCAGCGCCGCCGGGTCGGGGATGTCCGAGAGCTCACCCTTGCTCGGGCTGGCCCGCTTGACCTCGGCGATCAGGGACAGACCGGGTCGGCGCAGGGCCTCCTCGGCGTCCAGGGCTGGCGGTGTGGCCAGGGCGTCACGCTCCACGTCACCCTGCGGACGAGCCGCCTCACGAACGGCGAGGTCCTCACGCACCCCCGCGATGATCGCGTCGAGGACCGTGCCCGCGGTGGCGTCACCCATCAGTGGATCGAGGGTGCCTGTTCGGGGTCGCGCGCGGCGGCGCCGTAGCCCGCCATGGACAGCACCTTCCCCGCGACGACACCGACGACGGCCAGGACGACACCGCCGACGAACAGCCAGACGTTCGGGAACACCACCGCGAGCGACATGATCGCCGACGCGATGATGCAGATGATCACAGCCGTCCAGGCGGCGACGCTGTGCCCGTGGTCCTCGTGCTCGTCCATGTCGTCTCCATTCGTGCGAGGTTCGTGCGGGGCCCACAACCGGGGCCCGGTGGCTCTCCGGTGATTCTGTCAGGTCCGCGGGTCGGGGCCCACATCGGTGGGGTCGCGCCCTGCACTCAGCTCGTCCCAGGCGCTCGCCACGCGCTCGCCGCGCGGACCGGCGACGGGGGCACCGGCATCCGCCACCTCGTAGCGCGAGGACGGCCCACCCCAGACCCGCAGGCCGAGGACGGCACCGACCAGGCCCAGGAGCGCCACGGCGCACGCGGCCAGGGCCACCCAGGGCCACACCGTCGGGTCGGCGACGTTCTCGATGCTGCCGGTGCGGCCGACACGGGAGGCTGCCACCGGCCCGAGCACTGCTTCGGGGTCGCCAAGCACCCGCGCCGTGAGGAGCACGGCGATGACGACGGATGCCGCGTAGGCGACCAGGGCTACCACCCGCGCGATGCGTCCGGCGGCGACGGCCGCGATGGCCGCGGCCGCGATGGACAGCGCGACGGCGCTCAGGCCGGGGGCCACCTCCGCGCCGGTGGCGCTGATCCGGGTCGCCCCGAGGACGGCGTCGTCGACGGCCCCGGTCACCCACGGGCGGAAGCCGCTGACGAGCAGACCCCCGGCGCCGAGCAGGGCGAGCAGGGCGACGGCGCCCTTGCTGGACAGCCGGCTCATGTCACGGTCCGCATCGCCGCGGCCGTCGCGACCGCGCGCAGGGCCGCGGTCGCCTTGTGGACGCACTCCTCGTGCTCGCGGGCCGGTACCGAGTCGGCCACGATGCCGGCGCCGGCCTGCACGTGCGCGACACCGTCCTTGACGACGGCCGTGCGGATGGCGATGGCCATGTCGAGGTCACCATGGAAGTCGAGGTAGCCGACGACGCCGCCGTAGACGCCGCGCCGCGACGGTTCGTACTGCTCGATGAGGGCCAGGGCGCGCGGCTTCGGCGCGCCCGAGAGGGTGCCGGCGGGGAAGGTCGACACCAAAACGTCGTAGGCGCTGACCCCCGGGCGGGTGTCCCCCACGACGGTGGACTCGATGTGCATGACGTGGCTGTAGCGCCGCACGTCCATGAACTCGACGACGTCGACCGTGCCGGGGCGGCAGACCCGCTGGAGGTCGTTGCGGCCGAGGTCGACGAGCATGACGTGCTCGGAGCGCTCCTTGGGGTCGGCGAGCAGCTCGTCGGCCAGGCGCACGTCGTCCTCGGGGGTCTTGCCGCGCGGGCGCGATCCGGCGATCGGGTGGGTGATCGCCCGGTCGCCGGTGACCCGCACGAGGGCCTCGGGGCTGCTGCCGACGACGGCGTACGAGGATCCGTCGGGGTGCGGCAGGCGGAAGAGGTACATGTACGGGCTGGGGTTGCTGGCGCGCAGGGCCCGGTAGACGTCGAGCGGGTCGGCCGGGCAGTCGAGGCTGAACCGCTGTGAGAGCACGACCTGGAAGACCTCGCCGGCGCGGATGTCCTCCTTGGCGAGCTCGACCACCTCCTCGTAGCGCTCACGGGTGGTGTTCGAGGAGACCGTGGTCATCGTCGCGTCCACCGATGCCGTCTCGACGACGGCGACCGTGCTGGGCGCGGGGGCCGCGAGAGCACGCGTCATGTCGTCCAGCCGTGCCACGGCATCCGTCCACGCCTGGTCGACGCGGTCGTCGCTGCCGTCGTAGTTGATGGCGTTGGCGACGAGCAGGATCGAGCCGTCGGCGTGGTCGAGCACCGCCAGGTCGGTCGCGAGCATGAGGGCCAGCTCGGGCAGGTCGAGCTCGTCAGGGGCGGTGGCGGGCACGCGCTCCCAGCGACGCACGGCGTCGTAGGTGATGGCGCCGACCATGCCCCCGGTCAGGGGCGGCAGTCCCGCGATCGGCTCGGTCGCGAGCGCCCGCATGGTCTCGGCCAGGGCGTCGGTGGCCAGGCCCGAGGTCGGCACGCCGACGGGGGGTTCGCCGATCCAGTGGGCCTGCCCGTCGCGCTCGGTGAGCGTGGCCCGGCTCGCGGCACCGACGATCGACCAGCGCGACCACACCCCGCCGTGCTCGGCGGATTCCAGGAGGAAGGTGCCCGGCCGGTCTCCCGCGAGCTTGCGGTAGACGCCCACCGGGGTCTCTGCGTCCCCCATGAGGCGGCGCACGACGGGGATCACCCGGCGGTCGCGGGCGAGTACCCCGAAGACGTCGAGGTTGGGCCAGGTCTGGCCGTAGGCGAGGTCCGGGGTCGTCGCGCGGTCGGCGGAACCGCTCTCGGATGCCGTGCTCACGCGCCGTCCCCGACCACGGCACCGAGGTCCGCGGCGTCGAAACACGTGTGGTCCCCAGTGTGGCAGGCCGCGCCGACCTGGTCGACGCGCACGAGGAGTGCGTCGCCGTCGCAGTCCAGGGCGACCGATCGGACGTGCTGGACGTGACCGGAGGTGTCTCCCTTGCGCCAGTACTCGCGGCGGCTGCGCGACCAGAACGTGACCCGACCCTGCGTCAGGGTGCGGTGCAGGGCCTCGTCGTCCATCCATCCGAGCATGAGCACCTCACCGGTGTCGTGCTGCTGGACGATCGCTGCGACGAGTCCGTCGGCGTCGCGCTTGAGGCGGGCGGCGATGGCGGGGTCGAGGGTTGGGTCGGTGGACACGCCCTCATTCTGCCGTGGGTGGTGAGCGACCCGGTTCGGGGGCCGACCCGCGGACCGGTGCGCACGGCATCCGGGCGTTGCGGTCTTTGACGGCGCCGCAGGTCGAGTGAGCGCAACACGCCGAAGCCCGTTCCCTCCGCACGGCATGTTGCGCTCGCTCGACCTGCACCCAGCGACACCGGAGCGCCCTCAAGGCACCGGGGATGCAGGATCGTGGTCGACAATGGCCGGCATGACGTCGACAACACGTGTGCCGGTGGTGCAGGCCGAGCGCGAGGCCCTGTGCGACACCTTCCTCGAGCTCGGTCCGGACGCGCCCACTCTCTGCGACCCGTGGCGGGCCCGCGACCTCGCCGCCCACCTCGTCGTGCGTGAGCACCGCCCCGATCTCGCGCCCGGCATCTGGCTCCCGGCGTTGGCCGGGCGTCTCGAGGACGGTCAGCGCGCCGTGGCCGAAGGCGACTGGGAGTCGCTGGTCGCCACCGCACGCTCCGGGCCACCGTGGTGGTCGCCGACCCGGATCGACCGGGTCGATGCGCTCGTCAACACCGTCGAGCTCGTCGTGCACCACGAGGACGTCCTGCGTGGTGACGGCACGCCCGGCCCGCGCCGGGAGGTGCCCGAGCGCACCGAGCGGGCGGTCCACGCAGCGCTGCGGAAGTCGGCGCGGCTGATGTTCCGCCGCTCCCCAGTGGGTGTGCGCCTCGTCGCGCCGGCAACGGAGCCGATCATCGCGGGGCCCGACGCGCCGGTCGTCACGGTGACGGGTGCTCCGGTCGAGCTGCTGCTCCTTGCCTACGGGCGGATCCGCGTGGCGTCCGTCGACATCGACGGCACCCCCGCAGACGTGGAGTCCCTGCGCACCGCCATGCTCGGCGTCAGCTGAGCGACGCGCCCGAGCAGGGGCGCTCAGCGCACGGGCAGGCCGTCGGCGCGAAGGGCGTCCTTGACCTGACCGATGGTCAGTTCACCGAAGTGGAAGACGCTGGCGGCGAGCACGGCATCCGCCCCGGCCCGCACTGCGGGGGCGAAGTGCTCGACGCGACCGGCCCCTCCCGAGGCGATGACCGGCACGGTCACCTCGGCGCGCACCAGCCGGATCAGCTCGAGGTCGAACCCGTCCTTGGTGCCGTCGGCGTCCATCGAGTTGAGCAGGATCTCGCCCGCCCCGAGCTCGGCGGCCCGAACGCACCACTGCACGGCGTCGATGCCGGTTCGCGTGCGCCCCCCGTGGGTGGTGACCTCGAAGCCGCCCGACGGCATCCCGTGGTCGTCACGTCGACGACGCACGTCGGCGGAGAGCACCAGCACCTGCGCACCGAACCGGTCGGCGGTCTCGGCGATGAGCTCGGGGCGGGCGATGGCCGCGGTGTTGACGCCGACCTTGTCGGCCCCAGCCCGCAGCAGGCGGTCGACGTCGTCTACGGTACGCACTCCCCCGCCGACGGTCAGCGGGATGAAGACCTCCTCGGCGGTGCGGGCGACGACGTCGAACATTGTCGCGCGGTCGCCGCTGCTCGCGGTGACGTCGAGGAAGGTCAACTCGTCGGCGCCCTGCTCGCCGTAGCGCCGCGCGAGAGCGACGGGGTCACCGGCGTCGCGCAGGTTCTCGAAGTTGACGCCCTTGACGACACGACCGTCGTCGACGTCGAGGCAGGGGATGACGCGCACGGCCACGGACATGCGCCCATGGTGCCAGCACTAGAGTCGCCGCCATGAGCCAGCCGCCCGCCGAGCCTGCCGAGGGGGCCGACCCGGCCCACGTGGCCGCGGTGCTCGCGGTGGCCGCGGATGCCGTACCCGTGGCCGGCGCGACCGGCGTGGTCGCCATCGACGGACGCAGTGGATCGGGCAAGACGGTGCTCGGCACCGCCGTCGCCGGCGCCCTCGGGTGCTCGATCCTCCACCTCGACGACATCTTTCCCGGCTGGGACGGGCTGGCGGCCGGCGTCGCCGCGGTGACCGATCAGGTGCTCGAACCCCTCGCCCGCGGGGAGCGCGCCGCGTACCAGCGCTGGGACTGGATGCGATCCCGCCCTGGGCGCACCATCGACGTCCCCGCGGGTCGGCACCTCGTGCTCGAGGGGTGCGGCGCCCTGGTCCCTCCCGCGCTCGAGCACGCCGCCGTGCGGGTCTGGGTCGACGCACCGGATGCCGTGCGCCGCCGCCGCGCCCTCGGCCGCGACGGAGACCTCTACGCCCCGCACTGGCAGCGCTGGGCTGCCCAGGAGGACGCCGTGTACGAGGCTGAGCGCCCTTGGCAGCAGGCCCACCTCGTCCTCTCGACGGGCCTACGATGACGTTCCCGGACCCCCGGCCAGCACTGGCCCGAGGCATCGACCGGCTGTCCGAGCGTTGGGTGCTGGTGCTCCAGATCGGCGTCTCCGTGTTCGCCGCCTGGCTCGTGGCCAGCGAGGTGCTCGGACACGTCAACCCGTTCTTCGCGCCGGTGACCGCGATCCTGTGCCTCGGCCTCACCTACGGCCAACGGCTGCGACGCATCGTCGAGGTGACGGTCGGGGTCGCCATCGGCATCCTCGTCGGAGACCTCATCGTCGTCTGGCTCGGCTCCGGCGCCCTGCAGATGGCCCTCGTCGTCGTGCTCGCCATGGGCATCGCCGTCGTCGTCTCGTCGGGCCAGCTGCTCGTGGTCCAGGCCGGGGTGCAGTCGGTGTTCATCGTCGCGTTGGTGGCCGACCAGAGCGCCTCGGTCTCGCGGTGGCTGGATGCCGTGGTGGGTGGTGTGGTGGCCCTCCTCGTCGGGGCCATCGCGCCCACGTCACCGGTGCGCCGCCCCCGCGTGCTCGCGGCCCGGACGGCGCGAGAGATCGCGACCACCCTGCGCGAGGTGGTCCACGCCCTGCACCGTCGTGACCGGGCGCTGGCCACCGCCGCCCTCGACGATGCACGCGCGCTGGAGGACCAGCTGGCAGAGCTGCGGGTCGCGGCGTCCGAGGGCGCCGCCGTGGTGCGCCAGTCACCGCTGCTGCGCCGGCACGCCCCGGCCGCGAGAGCAGGGTCGGCGCTCGTCGTACCGCTGGACCGGTGCGTGCGAAACCTGCGGGTGCTCGCACGCAGGGCAGTCGTGGCGCTCGTGCGGGACGAGGAGGTGCCCGAGAAGTACATCGCCCTCGTGGCGGCCCTGGCCGACGCCGCGGGCGACCTGGCCCGGGTCCTCGACGAGCACGCGACGCCCTCTGCCGCACGGGCGGTGCTCGACCGCGTCGCCGAGCTCTCAGCGCACGTCGCCCCTGACGCGGGGCTGTCCGCTGAGATGTTGCGCGGACAGGTGCGGTCGATGGTGGTCGACCTCCTCGTCGTGGCAGGCCTCGAGGAGGACGAGGCCCTGCTGTCCCTGCCCGAGTCACACCTACCCTGACCCGGCCCCCGCCCCGGTACCCGAGGAGGACGCGCGACCTGCGTAGAGCCGGGTCGTGAGGTCGATCAGGTCCCCGAGCCCGCGTGGGCGGTCATCGCGCCACCACGCGAGGCGCACGGGGATACGGGGGCCGTCCTTGACCGGCCGGTAGGTCACGCCTGGACGGATGTGGTGGTGCGCCGTTGCCTCGGCGGTCGTACCCACCGCCGTGCCCGTGGCGATCGTGTCCAGCCAGTTGTCGACGTCCGCGGTCTCCACGAACCGAGGCGACCGGGCCATCCCGGACCACATCTGCCGCCGTACGCAGCGGACGTCGTGGCCCTGCGACGCGTGCCCACCCACCTGTTCAGCACGCTGTCCAGCGCGCACCCGGTGTGGGCGGCGCTGGCCGGCTGGGTCGTGCTCGACCAGGTGCTCGACCTCAACGAGTGGGTGGGGCTCGCCCTCATCGTGCTGGCCAACCTCGTGGTCTCCGCCCGTGGTCTGCGCCCGAGGACTGCGCCCCGCGTGACCTCAGCGCCTCGCAGGGCGTGATCGAAGCGACCGTGGCCCGGGCCCGGGACCGGCCATGCTCGGTGCGGTGACGACCCGCGAACCCACGCACGGCACGGCATCCGGCGTGGTCGGTGCCGCCGCAGGCGCCCGGAGCGCACCGTGGGTGCTCGTAGCGGCCATCGCGCTGGTCGCGGCCAACCTGCGCACCCCCATGGCGAGCCTGCCGCCACTGGCTGAGGCGGTGCTGGGCGCCGAGACCGCCATCGGAGCCGGGCTGGGGCTCGTCCTCGCCGGGCTCGTGCTGCGCGGGTCAGGTGGCGGCGCGGTGTGGTCGCTGTACGCCGGGACGTTCGTCGCCGGTGCGGGCATCGCCCTCGCCGGCACGCTCTTGCCCGGCCTCGTGAAGTCCGTCTTCCCCGCCCGGCGCTCGGGACTCGGAACGGGTCTCACGATGGCCGCCATGATGGGCCTGGCCGCAGTCGCGTCGGCCACGTCGGTGCCGCTCGCCGATGCCCTGGGCGGGTGGTCGCGATCGCTGCTCGCGTGGGTGCCGCTCGCCGTGCTCGCAGCCGTGGCGTGGATGCCGGTCGCGCGGGCGGCTCGCCGGCATCCGGGGCGTTGAGGAGGCGCCCGAGGACGTCTCCCACACGCTGCCGTGGGCGAGTGCGACGGCGTGGCTCGTCGCGGCCTACCTCACGGTTCAGTCCTGGCAGTTCTACTCCGCGCTGGCGTGGCTGGCCCCCACGTACGAGTCGCACGGCTGGACCGCGCGAGAGGCGGGCCTGCTCATGGCGGCCTTCACCGGAGCGCAGCTCGTGTCCGGGCTGGCTGCCCCCACCCTGCTGGACCGCGTGCCCGACCCGCGAGTGCTGATCGTGCTGGCGGGGCTGCTCGGTGGTGGCGGTGAACTCGGGGTGTGGCTCGCCCCTGATGCCGCCCCGTGGCTGTGGGCGGCGCTGCTCGGCGCCGGTCAGGGCGCGGCCTTCGCGCTCGGGTTGGCGCTGCTCGTGCGCTACGCCGCGACCCCGCGCGACAGCGCTCGCCTGACGGCCATGGTCTTCCTCGTCAGCTACACCATCGCGGCGCTCGGGCCCGCGACGATGGGTGTCGTGGAGGACGTCACGGGCAGCTTCTCACTCATCTGGGCGCTGCTCGCGCTCGTCATGGTGCCGCAGGTCGCCCTGTCACTGCGCCTGCGGCCCGATCGTGCCCCGGTGGGTACTCGCCGCGACTGACGACTGTGAGTGGGCGGGCGCCCAACCGCTCTCCGCGCCCTATCGCTGGTGCCGAGCGACCAGGGCCGCGAGCCGCCTGGCCTCGGCCTTGGCCTCGTCACCGTCAGCCCGCTGGATCGCCATGACGGCGAGCTCGTCGGTGTCCGAGAGCTCCAGGCTCACCCAGGGCGCGCCGTCGGGGAACCGCACCTCGACGATCTCCTCCCACAGCACCGTGCGCGTCAGCAGCAGGTTTCGCACGGTGAGGCCCACGTCGTCGCACACCGCCCGGATGCTCGCGTACCGACCGAGGAAGGCCGCCAGCCCGGCGCCGAGACCGAACAACGCCAACTGGTCGCCCCCCGACCACCCGGCGCGCCCCATGCCCAGGGCCACTGCGGCCGTGACGACGAGGGCGATCGTCGCCATCACCGCCGGCACGACTCGTCCACGGCGCGGGCGGAACACCACCGGGCCGGGCGCACCGCCGGAGTCGGTCACAGCCGGCAGGCGGTGATGTCGGTGACGAGGATGGCCCGGGCGCCGAGGTCGTAGAGCTCGTCCATGACCGCGTTGGTGCCCGAGCGCGGCACCATCGCACGCACGGCGCACCAGTCGCGGTTCTGCAGGTTCGACACCGTCGGCGACTCCAGCCCCGGGGTGATGGCGCAGGCGGCATCCACGAGCGCGGCGGGCACGTCGTAGTCGAGCATCACGTAGTGGCGCGCGGTGATCACGCCGAGCAGCCGCCGGCGCAGCACCTCGACCTGGGCCGTCTCCTCGCTGCCCTCGCGGCGCACGAGCACCGCCTCGCTCCTCAGGATCGGCTCACCGAACACCTCGAGGCCCTGCGACCGCAGGGTGGCCCCGGTCTCGACGACGTCGGCGATCACGTCGGCGACGCCCAGGGTGATGGCCGTCTCGACCGCACCGTCCAGCCGCACGACCTCGGCCTGGATGCCGTGGTCGGCCAGGTGCTTCTCGACGAGTCCCTGGTAGCTGGTCGCGACCCGGTGCCCGGCGATGTCGACGAGCGCGGACGCGGTACCCGGGCGGGCGGCATACCGGAACGTGGACGCGCCGAAGCCCAGTCCAAGCACCTCGACGGCTGCCGACCCGGAGTCGAGCAGCAGGTCACGGCCGGTGATGCCGCAGTCGACGGTGCCGGAGCCGACGTAGACGGCGATGTCACGCGGGCGCAGGTAGAACAGCTCGACGCCGTTCTCGGCGTCGGTGACGATGAGCTCCTTGGGGTCGCGGCGGGTGCGGTACCCCGCCTCGCGGAGCATGGCGGCCGACGGCTCGGACAGCGAACCCTTGTTGGGAACGGCGATGCGCAGCATGGGTGGTGAGGCTTTCGTCAGGAGGGGATGCCGTGGTGGCGTTCAGGGGTGGATGCCGGTGCGGCCCTCAGAGATGGGCGTAGACGTCGTCGGGAGTCAGGTCGCACGCGAGCATGAGCACCTGGAGGTGGTAGAGCAGCTGGCTGATCTCCTCGGCGGTGCGCTCGCGGCCCTCGTACTCAGCCGCCATCCACACCTCGGCGGCCTCCTCGACGATCTTCTTGCCGATGCCGTGCACCCCCGAGTCGAGCTCGGTGACGGTGCCCGAACCGGGCGGGCGGGTACGGGCCTTGTCGGCCAGTTCCACGAACAGCGAGTCAAACGTCTTCACGAGGGGCAAGCCTACGTGGGCCCGGCGACCCTCGACTCCAGCGTCCGTCCGGTCAGCCGACCGGGTCGAGCTCGCGGGTCTCCAGCACGTCGGGTGCCTCGGTGCGCGAGGCCCGCAACCACACGAAGAAGCCGTAGAGCACGAGCAACCCGTACACGCCGTAGAGCACTGCGGTGGCGTAGTACTCGCTGTGCCAGAGCAACGGGACACCGACGAGGTCGACGGCGATCCACATCAGCCAGAACTCGTTCCAGCCACGGGCCATCGCGTAGGTCGCGAGCATCGAGCCCACGAGGATCCACGCGTCGCACCAGAAGTACCAGCGCGGCGCGGGCCACGCCGCCCCGATGGACGCCAGCGCCCACTGGGCGACCAGCACCCCGCCGATCCACACGAGCACATACCCGACGCGCTCGCGGCCGGTCGCCCACCGCGGGGTGATGGCCGGGGTGTCGGCTGACGCGCCGGCGGCGAGACGCGCGTTGCGGTGCTCCTGCCAGCGCCACCAGCCGTACAGGCTGGTCATGATGAAGAAGACCTGACGGCCGGCCTGACCGAACAGCGGGGTGCGTGAGTCGGCGTCGAAGGTCGCGGAGACGAAGATCGTGAAGAGCAGCAGGTTCCCGACGATCCCGATGGGCCAGGCCCAGACCTTGCGTCGCATGCCGAGGATGGCCGAGGCGAACCCGAAGAGGTTGCCGACGACCTCGATCCACGGCAGCGGGTACCCCGCCACCGTGATCGACTCGTGCTGGAGCCAGGCGAGCAGCTCGCGCAGCGCGGTCACCGACCCGCCGCCGCGGCATCCAGGTCGCGCAGGGTCACGGCCGTGGCGACGGCCGCGGTCGCGGCCTCGTGGCCCTTGTCCTCGACGCTGCCGGGCAGTCCGGCCCGCGCGATGGCCTGCTCGTCCGTGTCGCAGGTGAGCACGCCGAACCCGACGGGCACCCCGGTGGTCACCGACACCTGGGTCAGGCCGACGGTCACCCCCTGGCACACGTAGTCGAAGTGCGGGGTGCCACCACGGATGACGACACCGAGGGCGACGAGGGCGTCGTACCGGGGCGCGAGCCGGGCACAGGCGACGCTCAGCTCGACGGTGCCGGGCACCCGCACCACGAGAGGCGACTGCACCCCGGCATCCGCCAGCCCACGCAACGCGCCGTCGACGAGACCGTCCATGACCTGCTCGTGCCACGACGCGGCGACCACGGCGACGCGCAGGCCGCTCCCGTCGACGGTCACGACCGGGGCTCCGTGTCCACTCATGCCGGTGCTGCTCCTTCACTGCTGTCGATGACGAGGTCGTGCCCCATCCGGTCGCGCTTGGTGCGCAGGTAGGCGGCGTTCTCGGCCACGGGTGCGATCCGCAGTCGCTCGACGACGACGACCCGGATGCCGTGCTCGCGCATCGCGTCGACCTTGGCCGGGTTGTTGGTCAACAGCCGCAGCTCCTGCACCCCGAGGTCGAGCAGCACCGCGGCGCCCGCGGCGTACTCGCGCGCGTCGATCGGCAGGCCGAGCTCGAGCTGGGCGTCAACGGTGTCCAGCCCGCGGTCCTGCAGCTCGTAGGCGCGCAGCTTCGCGCCGAGGCCCACCCCGCGGCCCTCGTGGCCGCGCACGTAGACGACGACCCCGCCCTCGGCCGCGACCCGCTCGAGCGATCGTTCGAGCTGGGGGCCGCAGTCGCACCGCTGCGAACCCAGCACGTCACCGGTCAGGCACTCGGAGTGCACCCGCACGAGCGGCGCCCGCTCCGGGATGCCCAGGGGGCTGACCAGGGCGAGGTGCTCGACGTCGGTGAGCACGTCGCGGTAGGCCACCGTGCGGAACGTGCCGTGCCGCGTCGGCAGCACGGTGTCAGCGACCCGCACGACGCGGTCGTGGCGCTGGCGCCACGCCACCAGGTCGGCGATGGTGACCACCGGCAGGTCGTGCTCGGCACCGAGGGCGAGCACCCCCGGGGTGCGCAACATGGTTCCGTCGTCGGCGACGAGCTCTCCGATGGCCCCGACGGGCTGGAGGCCGGCGAGCCGGCACAGGTCGACGGCGGCCTCGGTGTGTCCCGGGCGGGCCAGCACTCCCCCGGCGCGGGCCCGCAACGGCACGACGTGCCCGGGTCGGATGAGGTCGTCGGCGCTCGCCGTCGGGTCGGACAGGGTGCGGATCGTGTGGGCCCGGTCAGCGGCCGAGATGCCGGTGGAGACGCCGGATGCCGCGTCGACGGTCACCGTGTAGGCCGTCTTCCGGGGGTCCCTGTTGTCGGTCACCATGAGCGGCAGCGCGAGCCGGTCGGCGACGTCCTCGGTGACCGGCGCGCAGATGTAGCCGGAGGTGTTGCGGATGGTCCAGGCCATCCACGCGTCGGTCAGGGTCTGCCCGGCGAGCACGACGTCGCCCTCATTCTCCCGGTCCTCGTCGTCCAGGACGAGCACCGGGCGCCCGAGGCGCAGCGCGTCGAGCGCAGCCTCGATCGTCGACAGGGTCATGACTCCTCCGCGGGGGTCGGGGTGGGCTGGGCCGCCGGGCTGGCGAGCCGCGTGACGAGCAGGCGTTCGACGTACTTGGCGAGCACGTCGACCTCGAGGTTGACGGGGTCACCGACGCCCGTGGTGCCCAGCGTGGTCAGTGCGAGCGTGGTCGGGATGAGGGAGACGCTGAAGCTCGTGTCGGCGAGCCCGGCGACGGTCAGGCTCACCCCGTCGACGGTGATGGACCCCTGCGCGACGACGTAGCCGGCGAGGTCTGCGGGCAGCGAGATCTCGACGACCTCCCAGCGCTCGCCGGGTGTCCTGCGCACGATGGTGCCGACCCCGTCGACGTGGCCCTGCACGACGTGGCCGCCGAACCGCCCGTCGGCCGCCATCGCCCGCTCGAGGTTCACCCGGTCACGCGGTCGCAGCGCGCCGAGGCTGGTGAGGGCGAGCGTCTGGGCCATGACGTCGACGGTGAACTCACCGCCGCCGTGGGTGACGACCGTGAGGCACACCCCGTTGACGCTGATCGACGCGCCGTGGGTGGCATCGGCGGTCACGAGCGGGCCCGCGATGGTGAGGCGCGCGGAGTCGGTGCGGCCATCGGCCTCGAGCGTGTCGAGGGCGAGGACGGTGCCGAGCTCCTCGACGATTCCGGTGAACACGGCGATCAGGTCCCTGTCTGGGCGGTGGCGGGTGGCGCGGTGGACGGGCGGGCGGTGATCCGCACGTCCGGGGGCAGGACGGTGACGTCGACGAGGTCCAGGCGCACGGCATCCGCGATGGTGCGCACGCCGAGGTCGGCGCTGACCGTGGGGCCGCCGCCGAGCAGCGCCGGTGCGACGTAGGCGACGACCTCGTCGACCAGGTGGGCACGCAGGAACGCCGCGGTCAGCGTCGGGCCACCTTCGAGCAGGACGCGGTGGATGCCGCGTGCGTGCAGCGCCGCGAGCACATCGGCGGGGTCGTGGGTCGCCAGCAGCAGGGTCTCGGCCGCATCGTCGAGCACGCGTGCCGTCGCCGGGAGGCCGCGGCGGCCGACCACGACGCGCAGCGGCTGGCCCACGGCATCCGCGCCGTCGGCGGTGCGCACGGTGAGCTGTGGGTCGTCGGTCAGGGCGGTGCCGGTGCCGACGACGACGGCGCCGCACCGCGAGCGCAGGTCGTGCACGTCGGCGCGGGCGGCCTCGCCGGTGATCCAGCGGCTCGAGCCGTCCGCGGCGGCCGTGCGACCGTCGAGGGTCGAGGCGCTCTTGGCGATGACGAACGGGCGTCCCGTGCGGCGGGCGTGCAGCCACGACTCGTTGAGCGCCGCGGCGGCCTCCCGCAGCACCCCGGCCTCGACGGCGACCCCTGCGGCGGCCAGGGTCGCGGCGCCACCCGCGGCGACCGGGTCGGGGTCAGCGACGGCGAAGACGACCCGGGTGATGCCCGCCTCGAGCAGGGCGGCCGTGCACGGGCCGGTGCGTCCGGTGTGGTTGCACGGTTCGAGGGTGACGTGGGCGGTGCCGCCGCGGGCTGACTCCCCCGCCTGCGCGAGCGCGTCGACCTCGGCGTGCGCGGTGCCGGCCCCGCGGTGGTGCCCGACACCGGTGACCCGACCCGCGGCATCCGTGACGACGCAGCCCACGCGTGGGTTGGGGTCGGCCTGCGGGCCGAGGCGGGCAGCATCGATCGCCCGCTGCATCAGCGCGGTCCTCTCGTCCATGTCCTGCCCTCGTGCCTGGAAACCGGGTGGTCGGTCAGGCTCCGGGAGGATGGTTGTCGAGGGTTGGCACCCAAGGGCACCCGACCACGACGACCGCCGACGAGACCCGTAGGCCTCGCCGGCACGTGCTGCCTACCATCCGGACTTTCACCGTCGGTCCCGGAGTTTCACCGGGTCAACCGGCCGCTGGCTGCGGTCGGGTCGCGGACTGTCACCGCCGGTTCGGAATTGCACCGACCCCGGAGCACGTGTCGCAACCAGTATGCCGCACCCCGGCGCGGGGTTACCGTGGCGTCGCCGTGTGTGCTCTCTCACCCGGATGGCGCTGCGCGCGAAGGGTCCCGCGGACCACGACGACGAGGAGGATCAGGGCATGGCGACCGACCAGACACCCCGGGTGACGGTCAACGGCGTGGTCCACGACCTCGTCGGCACCGACCCGTGGACCCCCGCCCTGGAATGGCTGCGCTCGATCGGGCTGACCGGAGCCAAGGAGGGGTGCGCCGAGGGTGAGTGCGGTGCCTGCTCGGTGATGCTGGCCCGGCGCGACGGCGAGGACCGCACCCGGTGGGCCGCGGTCAACTCCTGCCTGCTCCCGGCCAGCGCCCTGGCGGGTCAGGAGGTCGTGACCTCCGAAGGGCTCGGGTCCCCCGAGGCGCTGCACCCCGTCCAGCACGAGATGGCCGTGCGCGGCGGGTCGCAGTGCGGCTACTGCACCCCCGGCTTCGTGTGCTCGATGGCCGCCGAGTTCTACCGGCCGGACCGGGCGCCGTCCCGCGAGGACCACGGGGGTGAGGTCGGGCCGAACGGCTTCGACCTCTCGGCGATCTCCGGCAACCTGTGCCGGTGCACGGGCTACCGCCCGATCCGCGACGCCGCCTACGCCCTGGGTCTGCCGCAGACCGACGACGCGCTCGCCAGCCGGCTGAGGAGCCCTGGACCCGCCGCTGCCCCCGTGGTCGTGGACGGCCCCACCGGCTCCTACGTGCGCCCCGCCGACCTCGACGAGGCGATCCACCTGATCCAGCGGCATCCGGATGCCGTTGTCGTGGCAGGGTCCACGGACTGGGGGGTCGACGTCAACCTGAAGGGTGCCCGGGCCGGGCTCGTCATCGGCATCGACCACTTGGCGGATCTGCGGGCTGTCACCCGCGACGCCGAGCACCTCGAGATCGGGGCTGCGCTCACCCTGGCCGAGCTCGAGCGGGGCCTCGCGCGCGAGATCCCCCTGCTCGAGACGGTGCTGCCCCTGTTCGCGTCCCCGCTCATCCGCAACAGCGCGACCATCGGCGGGAACCTCGCGACCGGCTCGCCCATCGGCGACCTCGCACCCGCGCTGCTCGCCCTCGGGGCCGACGTCGTGCTCCACGGTGCCGACGGTCAGCGCGTGGTGCCGCTCGCGTCGTTCTTCACCGGGTACCGGCGCAGCGTGCGGGGGCGCGACGAGCTGATCCGCGCCGTTCGCATCCCCCTGCCGCTCGGTGAGGTCACGGGTTTCCACAAGATCGCCAAGCGCCGCCACGACGACATCTCGAGCGTCGCCGTCGCGGTGTCGCTGCACGTCGTCGACGGGACGGTGCAGCGCGCTCGGATCGGGGTCGGCGGTGTCGCGGCCACCCCGCTGCGGGCGACCGACGCGGAGGCCTCTCTCGAGGGGCAGTCGTGGACCCGCGCGACCGCCGCGGCGGCCGGTGAGGTGCTGCGGGAGGTGGGCACCCCGATCGACGACCACCGCGCCAGTGCCGCCTACCGCCGGGCGGTGCTCGCCACCGCCCTGGTGCGATTGCACGCGCAGGGCGCGAGCACGGCCGAGGTGACGCGATGAGCGCCCCGCTCCCCGCTCGTGACGACCGGGTCGTCGGCCAGCCGCTGCCCCACGAGTCGGCGGCCCTGCACGTCACCGGCCGGGCGCTGTACACCGAGGACCTCGGGTATCGGATGCCGGGGCTGCTGCACGCCCACCCGGTCCAGGCGCCGCACGCGCACGCCGTCGTGACGAGGCTGGACCCCTCCCCTGCGTTGGCGGTTCCCGGGGTCGTGCGGGTGCTGACGGCCGCGGACGTCCCCGGCACCAACGACGCCGGGGCCAAGGGCGACGAGCCGCTGTTCCCCGACGAGGTGATGTTCCACGGTCAGTCGGTCTGCTGGGTGCTCGCCGAGACCCCGGAGGCCGCCCGCCTCGGTGCGCTCGCGGTCGAGGTGGCCTACGAGGTGCTAGCGGCCGTGGTGACGCTCGAGGAGGCCATCGAGGCCGGGAGCTTCCAGGGTGGGGCGCCCCGCCTCGAGCGCGGTGACGTCGAGAACGGCCTCGCGCACGCCGCCCACGTGTTCAGCGGCGTGACGACGAGCGCCGGGCAGGAGCACTTCTACCTCGAGACCCACTGCTCGATCGCCAACGTCGACGAGAGCGGGCAGGTCTTCCTCCAGAGCAGCACCCAGCACCCCAGCGAGACCCAGGACATCGTCGCGCACGTGCTCGGCCGGGCCACCCACGCCGTGACCGTGCAGTGCCTGCGCATGGGAGGCGGTTTCGGGGGCAAGGAGATGCAGCCCCACGGGTTCGCGGCCGTCGCCGCCCTCGGGGCGGTTCTCACCGGCCGACCGGTGCGCGTTCGGCTGACCCGCGGCCAGGACATGACCATGACCGGGAAGCGCCACGGGTTCCACACCCGGTGGCGCGTGGCGTTCGACGACGAGGGGCACCTCCTCGCACTCGAGGCCACGCTGACCTCGGACGGCGGCTGGAGCCTGGACCTCTCCGAACCCGTCATGGCTCGCGCCCTGTGCCACGTCGACAACGCCTACTGGATCCCGAACGTCCGGGTCGACGGTCGGATCGCCAGGACCAACAAAACGTCGCAGACGGCCTTTCGCGGCTTCGGCGGCCCGCAGGGGATGCTCGTCATCGAGGACATCCTCGGCCGGTGCGCCCCACTGCTCGGCATCGACCCGCTCTCGCTGCGCCAGCGCAACTTCTACCGCGAGGGCCAGAGCACGCCCTACGGCCAGGTCGTGCGGCACGCCGAGCGGATCGTCACCTGCTGGGAGCACGTGCTGTCCACGGCAGACGTGGCCCGGCGCCTCGAGGACGTCGCGCAGTACAACGCGACCCAGGAGCACTCCCGGCGAGCGATCGCGGTGACGCCGGTGAAGTTCGGCATCGCCTTCAACTTCACCGCCTTCAACCAGGCCGGGGCTCTCGTGCACGTCTACAAGGACGGGTCCGTGCTCGTCAACCACGGCGGCACCGAGATGGGCCAGGGCCTGCACACCAAGATGCTCCAGATCGCGGCCACGGCTCTCGACGTCCCGCTCGACCTGGTGCGCCTCGCGCCGACGCGCACCGACAAGGTGCCGAACACCTCGGCGACCGCCGCGAGCTCCGGGGCGGACCTCAACGGTGGTGCCGTGCTCGATGCCTGCGTCCAGATCCGCGAGCGGCTGCGCGCGGTGCAGGCGGCCCACGAGGCGCCCTTGCCCTGGGCCGACCTCGTGGCCGCGGCCTACGCCGAGCGCGTCCAGCTGTGGGCGGCGGGCTTCTACCGCACCGAGGGGCTGCACTGGGACTCCGCCGCCATGCAGGGCTCCCCGTTCAAGTACTTCTCCTACGGGGTGGCCGCCGCGGAGGTCGAGGTCGACGGCTTCACCGGCAGCCACCGGGTGCTGCGCGTCGATGTCGTGCACGACGTCGGCGACTCGCTGTCGCCCCTCATCGACCTCGGCCAGGTCGAGGGGGCGTTCGTCCAGGGGGCTGGCTGGTTGACCCTGGAGGACCTTCGGTGGGACGAGTCGCACGGGCCCTCTCGCGGCCGGCTGGCGACGAACACGGCCAGCACGTACAAGCTCCCGAGCTTCTCCGAGATGCCCGAGGAGTTCACCGTCACCCTGCTCGAGCGCGCCCACGAGGACGGAGCCGTCCACGGGTCGAAGGCCGTCGGCGAACCGCCACTCATGCTCGCGTTCTCCGTGCGAGAGGCCCTTCGTCAAGCGGCAGCAGCGTTCGGGCCCCCCGGGGTCTCGGTCGGCCTGGCCGCTCCGGCGACGCCGGAAGCCGTCTTCTGGGCGGTCGAGCACGCTCGCGGCGGGAACGTTCCCCCTGGACTGCACCCGGTCGTGGAGGGCTGACATGCACTGGCTCGCAGCACTGGACCACCTGCGCACCGCCCGCCAGCCCGGGGTCCTCGTGACGCTGACCCGGGTTCGCGGACACGCGCCGCGCGACGCCGGCGCGAAGCTCGTCGTCTCCGAGCTGGACACCTGGGGCAGCATCGGTGGCGGCAACCTCGAGGCCACCGCCGTCGAGCGTGCTCGGCGGATGCTGGCGGACGGCGCAGACCTCCCGGAGCAGTTCGACATCACCCTCAGCGACCGAGCCCGCACCGAGCACGGCCGCCAGTGCTGCGGAGGCGAGGTCAGCGTCCTGCTCGAGCCCTTCGACGTCGTGCCGTGCGTGGCCATCTTCGGGGTCGGGCACGTCGGGCACGAGCTCGCGCGCATCCTCAGCCGTCACGACCTCGACCTGCACCTCGTGGACTCGCGCGAGGAGCAGCTGGACACGGCGATGATGTCGTGGCTCGACGAGGCCGTTGCCCGCGTCCAGCGCCACCACGCACCGCTGCCGGAGATGGTGCTCGACGCCCTGCCCGCAGGCACGCACGTCGTGGTGATGACCCACGACCACGCCGAGGACTACGCCCTGTGCGACGCCGCCCTGCGACGAACGGGGCTCGGGTCCGTGGGACTCATCGGGTCCGCAGCCAAGTGGACCCGGTTCCAGCACCGCCTCGCCGCCGACGGGCACCCCGCGCAGGTGGTGAACCGGATCCACTCCCCCATCGGCGTGCCCGACCTGACCGGCAAGGACCCGGCGAGCATCGCCGTGGCCGTCGCCGCAGACCTGCTCCAGGTGATCTCCCGACGCCACCGGCAGGCCGACGTCAACCGCTGAGGGCCTCCTGCACGGCTGCGCGGGCTCGCTGCGGACCGGGGACCTCGCGCAGTGCCTCGCCGATCGCCGCCGCGGCACGGCGGGCGCCGCCCGGGGCCAGAAGGTGCCGCACGGCATCCGCGATGCCGCTCGAGGTGGTGGCGTTGGGGTCCAGGCACAGCCCGACCCCGGTCCGCTCGATCGCCGCGCCACCGGCGAACTGGTCGGTCGAGAAGGGCAGCACGAGCAGCGGCACCCCGGCGGTCAGGGCCTCGGTGACGCTGTTGTTCCCGCCGTGGGTCACCGCGACGCTCGACGCGGCGAGGAGGCGCACCTGCGGGAGGAACTCGCGCACGAGCCAGCCCCGCGGCAGCGGCCCGAGCTCCTCCACCGGCGCGGAGCCGGTCGCGAGGGCCACCCGGACGTCGAGCCCTCGAAGGGCGCCGACGATCAGGGCGAGGACGTCGGACCGGGCCGACAGGAAGCTGCCGAGGCTCACGTACACGACAGCACCGTCGTCGGCGGCCAGCCAGTCCTCGACCTGCGCGTCCTGCGGTTCCCGGCGCACGGCCGACCCGAGGAAGGTGTGGGGCGGCAGCAGGGCCGTCCGCTCGGGCTCGTGGAGCGCGGCCGGGTAGTTGAGCAACAGGAGGTCGCCCGTCTCGGCGAAGGCGTCCCGACTGGGCTGTGCGCTCGGTCGCAGGTCCTTGAGCGCGGCGTTCCACTGGGCCGTGAACGTGTCACGGACCCCTTCGCACAGCACCCGAAGGTCGGCGAGGTCCTCGTCGGCGGGGCGCATGGCACGCGGCCACGTCGGCGGGTGTCCGTAGACCTCGTCGCCGACGGTGAGTGCGCTCGGGTGGCCGAGCACCACGTCAGCGTGCGGCACCTGCGCGCCCACCAGCCCCAGGCGGGCCCCGAAGGCCAGGTGGTCGACGATCACGGCATCCGGCTGCACGCGCTCGACGATGCCCTGGACCTCGCGCGCCACGCCGACCGCGTTCCACAGCAGGTCGTCACCGCGCGCCCGGGCCTGGAACTCCAGGGCGGCCACCGGACCGTGGCGAGTGGCGTCGAAGAAGCCGCGCAGCGCGTCGTCCTCCCCCGGCGGCTGCTCCTCGGCCCGGATGACCCCCGGGTTGGACCCCCGCCCGAGCTGAAGGTGCTCGCGGTCGTACCCGAACGCCCGGACCACGGCGTCGGTGGCCGGGCCGGTGGCGACCACCACGCGCTCACCCTCGGCCTGCCAGGCCGTGGCGAGGGTTGCGAGCGGGTACAGGTGGGAGGCGTAGTCGGGGCTGATGACGAGCAGGGTCATGACGTGATCGCCCTCGGCAGCGACGTCGCGGCCTGGCGCGCCGCCACCGCGGCATACACCTCGACCAGGGACGAGGCCATCGTGTCGATGCCGAACCGTTCGCGGACCACGGCCCGTGACCTGCGGGTTCGCAACGCCTCACCCGGTGACGAGGCGAGCTCGAGGGCACGGCCGAACGCGTCCGCGAGCCGTCGTGGGTCGGTCGTGTCGGTGAGGACACCCGTGACGCCGTCCTCGATGTAGGTCGCCGGCCCCCCGCTGTTCGGGGCCACGACGACCAGTCCCATCGTCATCGCCTCGAGGATCGCGATGCCGAACTCCTCCTTGAGGCTGGCGCAGACGTAGACCCCGTCGGGCGCACACACCCCGGCAACACCCCGGTGGGCGGCAGCCAGCCACGCGGTCGTGGTGGCGTTCGGCCGGTGACCGGCGAGGAGCAGTCCTTCTCCCGCGGCGTCATCGGTGGGGACGACCTGACGGATGCGGGCGATCTCGCCGGCCTCCTCGGGTGTCGGGTCGTCCAGGTCACCACCCACGATGACGAGGTTGCACCGTTCGCGCAGGGAGGGCTCGGTGAGCCAGGCAGAAGCCAGCGTCGCCATGCCCTTGACCGGCGACAGCCGACCGACCGACACGGCGAGGGGCAGCCCGCGCCGGTGCGGGGGAAGCTGGTCGAGCACGGCGGTCAGTTCCTCGAGCGCCGATGCCGTGTCCGGGCTCCGCGGGGCGTCGCCGGAGACCTCCCTGGCGACGCGTTCGAGGGCCGCCAGGTCGATCCCCTCGCCGACCACGGACACCCGCTGACGCTGTGCCGCGACGTCGATGCCGACCAGCCGCTCGATGCTGCGCTCGACGTCCGGGCGCGGGAACAGCACGAGGTGCTCGGCCTGATCCGCGAGAGCACGCAGCAACCGATCGCGGAACCACAGGTGCTCCACCCGGTCCGCGTCGCCGAAGTCTCCACGGATCAGGCTCCCGTCGGCCTCTCGCGCGGCGAGGAGAGCCTGGGGGTCCGGGGCCAGGGTCAGCACGACGGGGATCCCCATATCGGCGGCCACCTCGGCGGCGACCAGCGACCCGACGTCAGCCATCCGCAGGTGGATGACGTCGACGCGACCAGCCGCACGCAGCACCGCTCGGATGCCGCGGCGTGCCTGGATGCGCAGCGGCCATGCCGTCGACACGCTGGCCGCGGGCCCGGTCAACGGGATGCGCGCGTAGTGGTGGCCGCTCCCCGCGAGGGACTGGGAGAGGGCGCGGCCCGTCGTCGCGCCAGCCCCCCAGGCGTCGGCGACCGCGGCGTCCCTGCTGCCCGAGATGGTGATCACCCGGTCCACGCGCGCGCCGTGGTGCAGCAGGGCGTCCCCGAGGTGGACCAGGAGGGTTGCCACACCGCCGGTCTCACCCTGGCCGGAGTGGCGCAGGCTGCCGTCGAGGTCACCGTGCAGGTAGAGCTGGGCCACCGTGAGCCCCGGCCCCCCGCGAGTCGGCGGCGGCGTGGCCTCGCCGACACCGCCGCGCAGGTCGTCGGCAACCTCCACCAGGCGCGCCCGGGCAGCCGGGTCGCCCTGCGATGCCAGGCCGACCGTCACGGCGTGCTCGACGGCATCCGGAGACGCCGCGGCCCACCGCTCCAGGGTGCGCGCCGCCAGCATCCCCGGAAAGCCGCCCTCGGCGCAGTGCCGGACGAGCCGCTCGAGGGCCGCGGCCTGCGCAACCACCCCGGACAGGGCGTCGATGGCGTGCTCCGCCACGTGGGCTCGCTCGTCGCCCAGGAGGCTGACCAGGTGCGCCCCGGCCGTTGCGCTGCCGTGGGCGCCGAGGGCGTGCACCGCTGCGATCGCGGTGATCGGATCGGGGTCCGTGGTGGCGACGACGAGGTGGTCGACCACCTCAGGACCGGCCGAACGGGCGACGTCCTCGAGCCGTTCGCCAGCGCGCATCCCGTCGAGGATGGTGGCTGAGGAGCGAACGTCGGTCAGGGCGGCACGGACATCCATGCACACGACTCTAGGCGAACCATGTTGAATCTTTGTCCAATGTTGCACAGATCTTCCGAGCCTTCGCCTCGGTGTATCCGTAGGCGCCCACCAGGCTCGCGCCGCGCAGATCAGCGCCGTGCAGTCGACGAACCGGCAGTCCGGCCCACGACGTAGCCCCGGTCGGCGGCGACCTCGTCGAGCAGGGATGCCGGGTGGCTCACCGGTGGGTGTGCGCGGTGGCGAGCGCGCGCAGCTGCTCGATCGCCGCGGACGCCGACTCGGCGCCGTACACCGCCGAGCCGGCGACGAAGACGTCCGCACCGGCATCCGCACACTGTTCGATGGTCGAGGCGGACACCCCGCCGTCGACCTGCACCCACACCTCGCCGCCGAAGCGGCGCACGGCGTCGCGGACCTGCGAGACCTTGGGCATCTGGTCGGCCATGAACGACTGGCCACCGAACCCCGGTTCGACGGTCATGACGAGCACCATGTCGACCTCGGGCAGGAGGTCCTCGTAGGGGGCGAAGGGGGTTTCCGGCTTGACCGCGAACGCCGCCCGAGCCCCGGCGGCGCGGATGGCGCGGGCGGTCGCCACGGCATCCGCGACGGCCTCGATGTGGAAGGTCACCGACCGGGCCCCGGCCTCGGCGTACCCCGGTGCCCAGCGGTCGGGGTCCTCGATCATGAGGTGGCAGTCGATCGGGATGGGCGACACCCGCACCAGCGACTCGACGATGGGTAGCCCGAGCGTGAGGTTCGGGACGAAGTGGTTGTCCATCACGTCGACGTGCGCCCAGTCGGCGGTGGCGATCGCCCCCAGCTCGCGCTCGAGGTTCGCGAAGTCGGCGGAGAGGATCGACGGTGAGATCAGCACGGGCGACACCCTAGGCCGTGACGGTCCTCAGCGGCGACGGAGCAGGGCGAAGAACATGGCGTCGGTGCCGTGGAGGTGCGGCCACAGCTGCACGTACGGCCCGTCACCGAGCCCGTCGAGGGGCGCCCCCGAGGCGTCGGTGAACAGCGGCCGGGCATCGACGAGCTCGACGTCGGGGTGCTTCTTCAGCACGTCGGAGACGACGAACCGGGTCTCCGCGACGTGCGGGCTGCACGTGGCGTACGCGACGACTCCTCCGGGCGCCACCGCGGCCAGGGCCGAGGTCAGCAGCGCCCGCTGGAGCGGAGCCAGCTCGGCGACGTCCGAGGGCTGGCGGCGCCATCGCGCCTCGGGGCGGCGGCGCAGCGCGCCCAACCCGGTGCACGGGGCGTCGACGAGCACCTTGCCGTGGGCGCCCGGCTCGTCCGTGCCCACGTCACGCCCGTCGGCGGTGCGCACCTCGACGCGCTGGCCGACCGACTCGGCGTGCCGCGTCAGGGCAGCGAGGGTGGCGCGCACGAGGTCGGCACGGTGGGGGGTCACCTCGACGGCGGTGAGGTCAGCACCGTGCTGCACCGCCATCGCGCCGAGCACACCGGCCTTGCCGCCCGGGCCCGCGCACAGGTCGAGCCACCGGTCCGGGACGTCGGGGCCGACCTCGGCCGCCGCGAGGGCCAGGGCCACGAGCTGCGAGCCCTCGTCCTGCACCGACGCCCGACCCTGCCGCACGGCTGCGACGGAGCCGGGGTCACCGCTGTCGAGCACCACCCCGTGCGGGGAGAGGGTGCTCTTGCAGGCCTGCGCGCAGGAGAGCAGCTCGTCCACGTCCGACAGGCCGGGCCGGGCGACGAGGTGGACCCGGGGCGGGTCGTTGTCGGCGGCCAGGAGCGCCTCGAGCTCGGTGTCGATCGTCTCGGCGGTGGCTCGTCCGTGCCCGAGCAGGGCGGCCCGCAACGCGGAGACGACCCACTGCGGGTGGCTGTGGAGCACAGCGAGGGCGTCCACTCCCCCACCTTCGAGGACGACCGCCTCCTGCCACTGCTCGAGGGTCTTCTCGCTCATCCGTCGCATGACCGCGTTGACGAAGCTGCCCGCCCCGGCCCCCGCCACGACCTTGGACAAGCCCACGGTCTGGTCGGCCGCGGCGTGCGTCGAGACCCGCATCCCCATGAGCTGGTGGGCCCCGAGCCGCACCACATCGAGCACCTGGGGGTCGATGCGGTCGGTCGGCCGGCCGGCGGCCTGCGCGATGACGGCGTCGTAGAAGCCCTGCCACCGAATCGTGCCGAAGGCCAGCTCGGTGGCGAAGGCGGCGTCGCGGCCCGCGAGGTGGTGGCGTCGAAGGATGTCGGGCAGCTCGAGGTTGGCGTAGCCCCCCTCGGCCACGGAGCGCAGCAGCGTGTAGGCGGCGAACCGGGTCGGCTCGGCCCGCTTGGTGCGCTGGGAGGGTGCCGTGGCGCTGCGCGCCCGTGGACCACGCCCACCGGATGCCGGTCGGCCACCTGCGCGGTCGTCGCGCCGCTGCGGGCGGGAACCGCCGCGGTCGTGGTGCTCGCGCTCAGCCATCGAAACGTTCTCCTGAGGTGATCCGGACGCCGCGAGCCCAGTCGGGCGCCGCCATCTCCTTCTTGCCGGGGGGAAGCACCTCCCGCAGCTCGACGGGGGTGGACCCGGTGCCGACGAGCACCGAGCGTTTGGTGACGTGCAGCTCACCGGGGGCGAGCGTGAGGGAGGGTGCGTCCCCGGAGTCCGCGGACGGCATCCCTGCTGCTGCCGTGGCGAGCCCGACGGGCCCGAGCTTGACGCGTTCACCGCGAAAGGTCGTCCAGGCGCCCGGGGCAGGGGTGCAGCCGCGCACGTGCCGGTCGACGACGTGGGCGGGCAGCCCCCACCGCACCTGCGCCTCGTCGGTCGTGAGCTTCGGGGCGTGGCTGACGCCGTCGTCGGGCTGGGGCACGGCGCGCAGCGATCCGTCGGCGATGCCGTCCATGGTCGCGACGAGCAGGCCGGCGCCGGCGTGGGCGAGGCGGTCGAGCAGGATGCCGCTGGTGTCGCTCGGGCGCACCGTCTCGGTGAGGGTGCCGAGCACCGGCCCGGTGTCGAGCCCTTCCTCGAGCAGGAAGGTCGTGGCGCCCGTGACGTCGTCACCCGCCATGATCGCGCGCTGCACGGGGGCGGCCCCACGCCAGGCCGGGAGCAGCGAGAAGTGCAGGTTGACCCAGCCGACCCGCGGCACCTCGAGTGCCGCGCGGGGCACGAGGGCGCCGTAGGCGACGACCGGGCAGCAGTCGGGATCGAGCTCGACGAGGCGCGCCTGGAAGTCGGGGTCCCGGGGTGAGACAGGGGTGAGCACGTCGAGGCCGTGCTCGAGCGCCACCTGCTTGACGGGTGACGGCGCGAGGGTGCGGCCCCTGCCGGAGCGGGCGTCGGGGCGGGTCACCACGGCGACGACGTCGTGCGCGGAGGAGAGCAGCGCGAGCAGCGAGGGCACCGCCGTCTGCGGGGTTCCCGCGAACACGAGGCGCATCTCAACGCCTCCCGAAGGCGCCGGCGTGCGGGCTGGTGCGGACCACGGGCGGGGTCGCCCCCCAGTCGGCCTCACGGATGAGGCGCATGGCCTCGCGGCGCTGCTCCGGATCGAGCCGGTCGATGAAGAGGATGCCGTCGAGGTGGTCGGTCTCGTGCTGCACGGCCCGTGCGAGCAGGTAGGTGCCCTCGACGGTCACCGGCTCGCCGTGCATCGTCCACCCGCGGGCGACGACCTGCACCGCACGGGGGGTCTCGACGTGCACGCCGGGGATCGACAGGCACCCCTCGAGCTCGCTCTCCTGCTCGTCGCCGAGGCTGAGGTCGGGGTTGACGAGGTGCCCGATGACGCCGTCGACGTGGTAGGTGAACACCCGCAGGCCGACCCCCAGCTGCGGTGCCGCGAGACCCGCTCCCCCGGCGTCGAGCATCGTGTCGGTCAGGTCGGTGACCAGACGCCGCAGCTCGGCGTCGAAGTCGACGACCGGCTCGGCCGGGGTGCGTAGGACCGGGTCGCCGAACAGCCGGATGGGGGTGACACTCACGCCGGGGAGTCTAGGCGTGATGCCGTGGTCCGCAGGTCACGTCGTGGGGTCTGGGGGGTCGACCCGCACCGTGACGGGGTCGGGGTCCTTGCGGGCGGAGGCCCGTGCCCTCATCGCCGCGAGTTCGCGCGTGAGGTCGGGGCCATCGGGCCGTGGGACGGTGATGATCGTTCGCCAGCGCTCCTGGGGGGCCGCGCCAGCACGCCCGGCGCTGACGGGGCCGCCCGCGTGTGGCAACGGCCCGAGCACCGCGGCGGAAGCCGGAAGCGCCACCTCCTCGAGCGACCGCTCCAGCGCGGCGCGCGGCCCGGTGAGGGTGGCCAGCCGGGCCGCGGGGGGCAGCGACAGCTCGTGCCGCTCGGTGAGTTCGCGCTCGGCGAACCAGGTGGGGTCCCACCGCACCAGCGCCTCGACGGCGGGTACCGACACCTCGGTCGGTGCACCCGCGAGCACGATGCGCCCCCCGCGGGACGCCGCCCGCACGAGTGCCGCTGCCGCGAGCCACCGGCGCAGGGCCTCCTCCCCTGCCAGGAGAGTCGGCCGGTCGAGCAGCGCCCAGGCGTCGAGCAGCAGCGCCGCGGCGTAGCCCTCCGGGGCCACCGGCTCGGCACCCGGGGTCGAGACGACCAGCCGCGGACCTGCCTTGACGACGTCGAGCACCGTGCCTGCCCCGGAGCGTTCGACGGGCACACCGGGGAACGCCCGTCCCAGCTCCTCCGCCGTACGACGTGCACCGACGACTGCCGACCGCAGCGCGTGCCCGCCGCAGGCCGGACAGCTGAACGCCGTCTCGACCCGGCCGCACCATCGGCACGACGTCGGACCCTGCGGCCCCGCCAGCGCCAACGGACCGGCGCACGCCGAGCACCGAGCCGGTCGACGGCAGGTCTGGCACGACAGCGACGGCAGGTAGCCGCGCCGGGGCACCTGCACGAGCACCGGGCCGTGGGCCAGCGCCTCCTTCGCCGTGCGCCACGCCAGACTCGGCAGGTGGGCCGCAGCGACCGCCGGGTCGCGGTCGGCGTCGTGCCCCTCACCGGCCACGCGCACCGACGCGGCGGCCGCCCGCACCACCGCCCGGGGCGCCTCGACCGGGGTCAGCACGCCCCGGGACACGAGGTCGGCCACGGCCACCGACCGCGAGTACGCGGCGGCCAGGACGGCAGCGCCCTCGTCGGCCGCCCGCGCGAGCAGCACCTCACGCACGTGCGGGTAGGGCGCTCTGGGTTCGTCGAGCAGGTCGTCACCGTCGTCCCACCAGGCGACGAGGCCGAGGTCCCGGACCGGGGCGAAGGCCGCCGCCCTCGTGCCGACGACCACCTGGGCGTGACCGCGCAGCGCCTTGAGGTAGGCGGTGTACCGGGCCTGCGGGCCCTGGTCGGCCGTGAGCCGGGTGTGCCGACCGGTGCCGAGCGAGCGGATCAGCGCGGCCTCGACCCGCACGACGTCACGATGGTCGGGCACGACGATGACCGCCCCGCGACCACCCTCGACGGCCGTGCGCGCGGCCTGGGCCAGCAGCATCGGCCAGTCACCGTCCGGGTCGGTGGAGGGGACGACGAGCAGGGATGCGGCCGGCGCACCTCCCGCACCCACGTGGGTGAGGAACGCGGGGCCCGCGGGGTACGGGAGCCAGGCGGCCGGCATCCGATCCGGCAGTGGGGGTCGGTCGGCCGGGTCCGGCGGCGAGACCGGAAGGACCTTCTCGGCGGCGGCGTGCCTGGGTGGGACCGCGAGGCGCAACACGTCGCCGAGTGACCCGGCGTAGTGGTCGGCGACGACGCGGGCGGCACGCAGCACCGCCGGGGTGAGCACCGGTTCGGGCGACACGACCCGGCGGAGGGGGCTGAGCCGGCCGAGGTGTTCGGCATCCGCGCGCCGGTCGAGCACGAAGCCGGAGAGGTCCTGCCCGGCGAAGCGCACCTTGACCCGCACCCCCAAGAGCGCGGTGTCGGCCAACGAGGTCGGCACGGTGTACTCGAACGGCCGGTCGAGGTGGGCCAGACCGGTGTCGACCTGGACCAGGGCCACCGGGAGCACCTCGCTCGTCGGGTCGCCGGTCGCTGCCATGCGCCGAAACTAGCGGAGCCCACCGACCCCGGGGGGATCGATGGGCTCCGCCTGTGGACGACGGGTCGTTCGCGTCAGCCGTTGGCGGCGCGCTGGAGCGCCTCGACGCGATCGGTGCGCTCCCACGTGAACGGGTTCTCGACACCGGCTGCGGAGGTGCGGCCGAAGTGACCGTAGGCCGCCGTGGCCTTGTAGATCGGGCGCAGGAGGTCGAGCGCGTCGAGGATGGCCGCGGGACGCAGGTCGAAGGTGGAGAGGATCGCTGACTGGATCTTGTCTGCGGGGACCGTCTCGGTGCCGAAGGTCTCGACGTAGAGACCGACCGGCTGTGCCTTGCCGATCGCGTAGGCGACCTGGACCTCGCAGCGGCGGGCCAGCCCGGCGGCGACGACGTTCTTGGCGACCCAGCGGGTGGCGTAGGCGGCCGAGCGGTCGACCTTGCTCGGGTCCTTGCCGGAGAAGGCGCCGCCACCGTGACGGGCCATGCCGCCGTAGGTGTCGACGATGATCTTGCGGCCGGTCAGGCCGGCGTCGCCCATCGGGCCACCGATGACGAACTTGCCGGTGGGGTTGATGTAGGCGCGGTAGTCCTCGGTGCGCAGCTGGGTGCCGGAGTCGGCGAGCTCGGCGAGCACCGGGTCGATGACGTGCGCCCGCACGTCGGGCTCGAGCATGCCCTCGAGGGAGATGTCCTCGGCGTGCTGGCTGGAGACCACGACGGCGTCGAGGGAGACCGCGCGGTCACCGTCGTAGGCGATGGTGACCTGGGTCTTGCCGTCGGGGCGCAGGTAGGACAGCTCCCCGTCCTTGCGCACCGCGGTCAGCCGCTCGGCGAGCCGGTGGGCCAGGAAGATCGGCAGCGGCATCAGCTCGGGGGTGTCGTCGCAGGCGTAGCCGAACATCAGCCCCTGGTCACCGGCACCCTGCTTGTCGAGCGGGTCGACGGCGCCGGTGCGGCTCTCGAAGGCGGTGTCGACACCCTGGGCGATGTCGGGGCTCTGCTGCCCGATGGACACGCTGACCCCGCACGAGGCCCCGTCGAAGCCCTTCGTCGAGCTGTCGTAGCCGATCGTGAGCACCGTGTCCCGCACGAGCTTCGGGATCTCCACGTAGGCTTCGGTGGTCACCTCACCGGCGACGTGCACGAGACCGGTCGTCACCATCGTCTCGACGGCCACGCGGCTGCGGGGGTCCTGGGCCAGCATGGCGTCGAGGATCGAGTCGGAGATCTGGTCGCAGATCTTGTCCGGGTGACCCTCGGTCACGGACTCGGACGTGAACAGGCGTGCCGACACGCAGGTCTCCTTCAGGTGGGGCGGACGTGGTGGCAGCGGTGTGTGCAACTGCCCACGAGATTCTACGGGCGGCGGTGCAGTTCCACCGACTCGCGGCCACGTGGTCGCTCGGGGGATGAGACCATAAGCGTCGTGTCAGACCGTTCGGTGAGCCCTGGGGCGGTCGGGGACGCCGGAGGCGCTGCCTCCGCGGACCCCGCCGCGGAAGCGTTGTCCCTGCTGACCCGTGCGCAGCTGCTGGCCGACGACCTGCGGCTGGAGGCCCACCGTGAGGTGGCCTCCGCCCGCGACGAGGCCACTCGCCTTCGCGCGCAGGCGCAGGAGGCCGGCCACGAGCTCGATGACCTGCGTGCCGGGATCGCCGCCGCCCGGGCCGAGGCGTCCCGTCGGCTCGAGGAGACCCGGGCCGAGGTCGAGATCATGCTCGCCGACGCCGCCGACCAGGCCGCGCTGCTGCGAGCGCGGGCGACCAAGGCCAGCGACGAGGCCCTGAGCGTCGCGACCGAGCAGGCCCAGGCCGAGCTGACGCAGGCCCGGTCCGACGCCGAGGCGATCCTCGAGCAGGCCCGTCGCGAGCACGAGAAGACGCTCGCCCGGCTGGCCGACGACGAGCGGGCCCACCAGCAGCGATGGAGCAGCGAGCACACCGCCCACACCACCGAGCTGAACACCCTTCGTGAGAGCACGCTGGCCGAGCTCGACGGTCTGCGCCGCGAGGCGGAGCAGTTCTCCCTCATGCACCGGGGAGAGGCGCAGGCCCGGGCAGCGCAGGTGCTGGCCGAGATCACCGAGCGTGACGAGGCATCCCGCGCGGAGGCGGAGTCATTGGTGGGCGCGGCCTCGGCCCGCGCCGACGAACTGCTGGCCGACGCGCGAGCGGAGGCAGACTCCGTCATGGCTGCCGCTCAGGCGCACCTGGCCTGGGCGCAGGCCACGGTGCGCGACCTCGTCACGGGTGCACGCTCCGACGCCGAGGATCGGGCCCGCGCCCACCACCGCGACCTCGCTGATCGCTCGCGCGCCCATCGACAGCAGGTGCAGACCCTGCTCGCTGCGGCGACGGCCAAGGGAGCCGACCGCCTCGCCGAGGCCGAGTCCGAGGCGCGGCGGCTGCGTGAGCAGGCCGAGGCCGTCCTCGCCGAGGCGCAGGCGGATGCCGTCCGTACCCGCGAGGCGGCCGCGCGCGAGTCCCAGCGGGTCGTCGACGAGGCGCAGCAGCGTGCCGAGGAGGCGCTCGAGCGGGCAACCCGTCGAACGACCGAGGCCGAACAGGGTGCTGCCCTGGTTCGGGAACGGGCCGCCGTCGACGTCGAGCGCATGCACCGAGAAGCCCACGAGCACCACCGCGCCGCCCGGGCCGAGATCCTGCGGACCTCCGAGGAGGCCAGGGTCCGGGCCGAGGCCGTTCGGGCCGAGGCCCAAGCGGCCGTCGAGCGGGCTCGTGCCGAGGTGCACACCCTCGCAGCGCGCCGTGACGCCATCACCGCCCAGCTCGGCAGCCTCTCAGGGGTCATCGACGCCCTGGCCGTGCCCGAAGACCTTCCGCCCCAACAAACCCCGCCCAACCAGGAGTCCTGATGAACCAGCCCGAGTTCCCCACCGTCTTCCGCGGGTACGACCCCGCGACGGTCGACCAGCACGTCAGTGCGCTGCGGCAGGCCGCCGACGCGGCCCGACAGGCGGCTGAGGCCGCCCAGCAGGAGGCCGCCGCCGCCTCGGTGTCGCTGACCAAGCTGCGCCAGTCGCACGACGCGCTCATGCAGGAGGTCGACGGCCAGCGGCGCAGCGTGGCAGAGCTCGAGGAGCAGGCCCGGCGGGCGTCGAGCCCGTCGTTCGCCGACCTCGGGGAGCGGATCGGCTCGATCCTCACGCTGGCTGACGAGGAGGCCGCCGCCATTCGCGCCACCGCCGAGGAGGAGGCCGGCCAGACCCGCTTTGCCGCCGATGAGGCCGCCGCTTTGGCGCGGTCCGAGGCCGACAGGTACGCCGAGGACCGCCGCTCGCGCGCCGACGTGGACGCCGAGCAGGCCCTGGCCCGTGCCAAGCAGGAGGCCGACTCGATCGTGGACGACGCCGCCCGCGAGGCTGCGGCCCGCCGCGAGGAGGCCGAGGCCTACTTCGAGAAGCAGCGGGCCACCGCGGCCGCTTCCGCCGCGGACTTCGAGCGCACCCTCGCCGAGCGGCGGGAGAAGGCCACCGCAGACTTCACCGGCCAGATGGCCAAGCAGGACCAGGCCCTGGCTGCCGTCCAGGAGCGCGCCGACCTGCTGGCTCGCGAGGCCGAGCAGGACCGCGCGGCGGCGGCGCAGGAGGCCGCGCGCGTGCTCGACGCCGCCCGCTCTGAGGCAGCCGCGCTCGTCGCGTCGGCCAAGGAGCAGGCCGAGCGGGTGCGCCGGGACTCCGAGCGTGAGCTCAACGCTGCGACGGCACGCCGTGACAGCATCACCGCCCAGCTGAGCAACGTGCGCAACATGCTCGCCACCCTCGGTGGTCCGGCCGCGGTCACCGCCCTGGATGCCGCGGCCGGCGCCGACGCTCCCGCGGAGCAGGCTCCGGAGCAGGACGCCGAGCAGGTCCCGACGGTTGGGTCCGAGGACGCGAGCGAGGCCAGCGCCGAGGTCGAGGCCGACCACACGGCATCCGACACCGCCGAAGGCGACCACACGGCATCCGAGACCGCCGAGACCGAGGAGCCGGCGGCCGACCAGGGCTCGGACGAGCAGGTCCGCGTGCCGGGTACCGCTCGCAAGGCCAAGGCTTCGGCCCGCCGCTGACCCACCCGCACGTATTGCACTCCAGCCACCTGCTTCCCGGTGGCTGGAGTGGAATACGTGCGTCAGAGGAGGTCGGTGACGGCGTCCCAGACCGCGTGCGCGACCTCGAGCTTCGTGGCCGGCCCGATGTCGGTCACGTGATCGGTGCCGCGCTCGAGGATGTGCACGGTGTTGTCGTCCTGCCCGAAGGTGACACCGACCCCCACCTCGTTCACGACGAGCAGGTCACAGTCCTTGCGGGCGAGCTTGGCCCGCCCGTGCTCGAGCACGGAGGCCTCGCCGTCACCGGTCTCGGCGGCGAACCCCACGATGACGGGGGTGGTGGCACTCCCCCGGGCCTGGACGAGCCCGGCGAGGATGTCGGGGTTTCGCACCAGGGTCACGACGGGGGCCGACTCGTCGGCGCTGCCGTCGGCCGCGGCCTCGTGCGACTTCTTGATCTTGTGGTCGGCATAGGCCGCCGGGCGGAAGTCGGCCACGGCGGCCGCCATGACGACGACGTCGGCCCCACGCACGGCATCCGTGACCGCGGCCTGAAGCTCCAGGGCGGTCTCGACGGGAACGAGCGTGACGCCGGCCGGCACGGGCAGAGACGACGACGACACCAGGGTGACGTCGGCGCCGCGGTCGGCAGCGGCCTGCGCGAGGGCGTACCCCTGCTTGCCGGACGAGCGGTTGCCGAGGTAGCGCACGGGGTCGAGCGGCTCGCGGGTGCCCCCGGCGCTCACGACCACTCGCAGGCCCGTGAGGTCCTGACCTTTCCTGCCGGCCGCCGCCGAGTCCACGTCGGAGCGGCGTGTTGCCCCGCCACCGGCAGGAAGAGTCGGGAAGAGGCGGGTGCAGACCGCGAACAGGTCCTCGGGCTCGGGCAGGCGGCCGGGGCCGGTGTCGCTGCCCGTGAGGCGCCCGGATGCCGGGGGCACGATGTGGATGCCGCGCTCGCTGAGCGTCGCGACGTTCGCCTGGGTGGCAGCGTGCTCCCACATCTCGGTGTGCATGGCGGGCGCCATCACCACCGGGCACCGGGCCGTGAGCAGCACCGTCGTGAGCAGGTCGTTCGCCTGCCCGGTGGCCGCACGGGCGAGCAGGTCAGCGGTGGCCGGCGCCACGACGACGAGGTCGGCTTCCTGGCCGATCCGCACGTGCGGAACCGCCGTGATGTCGGACCACACGTCGGTGTGCACGGGCTTGCCGGACAACGCCGACCAGGTGGCCGCGCCGACGAAGTTCAGCGCGGCCTGGGTGGGCACCACCGTGGCGTCGTGCCCGGCCTCGGTGAACAGGCGCAGCAGCGACGCGGCCTTGTAGGCGGCGATGCCACCGGCAACGCCGAGGACGACCTTCACGCATCCACCCCGGCGCCCACGTCAGGTCAGCCCTGGGAGGGCGTGGGGGTCGAGGTCAGCAGGCCCTCGTTGATCTCGCGAAGGGCGATCGACATCGGCTTCTCGTGCACCTCGGAGTCGACCAGCGGACCGACGTACTCGAGCAGGCCCTCCTGGAGCTGGGCGTAGTAGGCGTTGATCTGCCGGGCCCGCTTCGCGGAGTAGAGCACCAGGGAGTACTTGGAGTCGGCGCGCTCGAGGAGCTCGTCGATCGGGGGGTTGGTGATGCCGATGGGGTCGGCCACGGTTCCGGACACGCTGGATCTCGCTTCGCTCAGGTGGAGGGGTTTCTCATCAATGATACGAGTTCCTCGGCGGCGCGATGGACGTCGTCGTTGAGGACGGTCACGTCGAACTCGCTCGCGGAGGCCAGTTCGACCCTCGCGGTGTCCAGTCGGGCCTCACGTTCCTCCGCACCCTCGGTCCCCCGCCCGACGAGCCGGCGCACCAGTTCGTCCCACGTGGGAGGGGCGAGGAAGACGAACAGCGCCTCGGGCATGCTCTCGCGCACCTGCCGTGCGCCCTGGAGGTCGATCTCGAGCAGGGCCGGTCGCCCGGCGGCCAGCGCCTGCTCGACCGGGCCCCGAGGCGTGCCGTACTTGGCGCGGCCGTGCACCACCGCCCATTCGAGCAGCTCACCGTCGCGCACCATCGCGTCGAAGTGCTCGTCGTCGACGAAGTGGTAGTGGATGCCGTCGACCTCACCGGGTCGTGGGCGGCGGGTCGTCGCGGACACCGAGACCCAGACCTCGGGGTGGTGTTCGCGCACGTAGGCCGCCACGGTGCCCTTGCCGACGGCGGTGGGCCCCGCGAGGACCGTCAGGCGCGAGGGGGCACTCACCGTCCGAAGCGCTCGATCAGGGCGGCGGCCTGGTTCTGTCCGAGACCGCGCACGCGGCGGCTCTCGGAGATGCCGACCTCCTCCATGATCTGCCGCGCCCGGACCCGACCGACGCCGGGCATCGACTCCAGCAGGGCGCAGACGCGCATCTTGCCGACGACCTCGTTCGTCTTGCCCGCGTCGATGACCTCGGCGAGCGAGAGGCCCGAGTGCTTGAGGCGGTGCTTGACCTCGGCGCGCTCACGCCGGGACGCCGCCGCCTTGGCCAGGGCAGCGGAACGCTGTTCGGGGGTGAGCGGCGGAAGTGCCACGGGTGCGTCCTTCGGCGACATGCGGGGCCATCTGCGTCAGCACCCGACGGGAAGTGGTTCGACTCTAGCGCTGGCTCACAGGGCTGCACGCACGCTCTCGGCGTCACGTGCCGCGGCGGCCGCGAGAGCCTGGACCGACGGCCCCGCAGAGAGCACCGAGCGCGACACGTTCGGCAGCACGTTGCCCACGGCGTCACCGAACACCGCGCGCAGGTCACCGGGCCCGGCCCCTTGCGCGCCGAGCCCCGGTGCGAGGAGCGGTGCGGCGCTGGCGGCGAGGCCGAGACCGAGGCGCGCCACGGCATCCCCGACGGTTGCCCCGACGACAAGGCCGACGTGGCCCAGCTCGCCGCGGGCGGCGGCCTGTGCGTTGTCGGCAGCGGCGCCGTCCACGACGGCTGCGGCGACGGAGCGACCGTTCGCCTCGGCGTGTTGCACCTGCGGACCCTCCGGGTTCGACGTCAACGCGAGCACGAACACCCCGCGGCCGGTGGCGGCGGCGACGTCCAGCGCCGGGCGCAGCGACCCGTAGCCGAGGAAGGGGCTCACGGTGAGGGCATCGGCACGACCCGGCCCCTCGTCGGAGAGGAACGCCTGTGCGTAGGCCTCCATCGTCGAGCCGATGTCCCCGCGCTTGGCGTCCAGGATCGTCAGGGTCCCGGCGTCGCGCAGGTCACCGAGCACCCGCTCGAGCACCGCCACCCCGCGCGAGCCGAACACCTCGAAGAAGGCCGACTGGGGCTTGACGACCGCGACCCGCCCGGCGAAGGCCTCGACGCACGTCATCGCGAAGCGCTCGAGCCCGGACAGGTCGACCGGCAGCCCCCACGCCCGGAGCAGCGCGGCGTGCGGGTCGATGCCGACGCACAGCGGGCCGTGCGTGTCCATGGCGGCGCGCAGGCGCACGCCGAACGGGTCGGGACTCATGGCGAAACCATCCTGTCGTGGGCGATGCCGACGACGTCGGCGAAGCGGGTGAAGCCGTGGCGGGCGATCTCGGCCTCGAGCTCGTCGACGACCCGGCGCGGCCGCGAGGGGTCGTTGAACGTCGCGGTACCGACCTGCACGGCACTGGCGCCGGCCGCGACGAGCTCGAGGGCGTCACGACCGGTGCGCACTCCCCCCACGCCGATGAGGGGTGCGGTGGGCAGGCGCCCGTCCCGCATCGCCGCGGTGACCTGCCACAGGGCGCGCACGGCGACGGGGCGCACGGCGGGGCCGGACAGACCCCCGGTGACCCCGGCCAGCTGGGGGCGCAGCAGGTCGGTGTCGATGACCATGCCCAGCAGGGTGTTGATCATCGTCAGGCCGTCGGCGCCGGCCCCGAGCGCGGCATCCGCGATGGTCACGATGTCGGTGACGTCCGGGGTGAGCTTGGCGAAGATCGGCGTCGTCGCGGGCAGGCTCTCGCGCACGAGTCGCACCACCGCGTCGGACGACACGGGATCGCACGCGAACACCAGACCGCGGTTCGCGACGTTGGGGCACGAGATGTTGACCTCGACCCCGACGACGGCCGCGAAAGCGGGGCTGCTGGCCAGCCGCTCAGCGACCTCGCCGAACTCCGCCGCGGTGTTGCCGGCGATGGAGACGAGCACTCGAGCGCCCACGGAGGCCAGCCAGGCGAGGTCGTTCTCGAGGAACGCCTCGATGCCCGGCCCCTGGAGCCCGATCGAGTTGAGCATGCCGGACGCCGTCTCGGCCATCCGTGGTGTGCCGCGACCCGACCGCGGGGCAGCCATCACCGTCTTGGTGACGAAGGCACCGAGTTCGTCGACGGGGAAGAACCGGTGCAGTTCCTGGCCGTTGGCGGCGCACCCGGATGCCGTCATGACGGGGTTCGGCAACGTCACCGGTCCCAGCGTGGTGGACATGTCGACCATCAGTGACCCCCCGCCCGAGGAGCGCCGACGGTGTCGGCGGGGACGTGGCAGATGCCGTTCGCGAAGGCGTCCCAGCGCACGCTGTCACCCCGGAACACCGGGCCGTCGACGCACGAGCGGAGCATCTTGGTCACCCCGTCCTGCGTGGTGATCGGCAGGACACAGGTCATGCACACCCCGACGCCGCAGGCCATCGACTCCTCGACGGCCACGTGGGCCACGGCCGCGTGGGCGGCGGCGACGTCGGTGACCGACTTCAGCATCGCCATCGGGCCGCAGGCGAAGACCTCGGTGGCGCCCGCGCGGGTGATGACGTCGCCGAGCACGTCCGAGACCCACCCCCGGTGCCCGGCGGAGCCGTCATCGGTGGTCACGGTGACGCCGTCGGTGGTGCCGTCCGCGAGGTCGACCCCGAAGAGCCGGTCTCGCGTCGCCGCCCCCAGCACCAGCTCAACGTGGCAGCCGCGCTCGCGCAGGGCCTGCGCCAGCCAGAACAACGGGGCCGAGCCGTAGCCACCACCGACGAGCACGCACGCCGTGGGTTCCGCGGGCAGCGGGAAGGGCTGTCCGAGCGGAGCCACGACGTCGACGGGGTCGCCGACGCGCACCTGGGTCAGCCACGTCGTGCCCGGCCCGTGCGCCGCGATGACGACCTCGACGGTGCCGCGCCCGGCATCCACCCGGTGCAGGGAGAAGCACCGGCGCAACAGGGTGGCCGAGGTGGGCCCGCCGACCGCGAGGGCCACGAACTGCCCGGGCGAGGCGAGCTCAGCCACCCCGGGGGCCGAGATCACCAGGTGGCGGTAGGCGCCCACGGGGTCGTTGGCGACGACGCTGCCGACGACCTGGGTGACCCCTCCCGCCGTCGGGGCGACGCTGGCCGCGCTCACGCCGGCGCCTGCACGCCGTAGAGGTCGAGGTCGGCCGCGTGCTGCTGCAACGGGGTGACGTCGAGGTCGCCGGTGATCACGGCCTCGATCGCCTGGACCGCGGCAGCCAGCTGCTGCACCGTCGTGATGATCGGCTTGTCCATGGCGGTCGTCGCCGCCCGGATGGCGTAGCCGTCGGCCCGGGCAGACGCGCTCGGCCCGCTCGGGCTGTTGACGACCATGTCGACCTCACCGGCGTTGATCCAGTCGACGATCGACCGGCCCTCGGGGCCGCGCTCGGCGTGCTTGAGCACGACCTCGGCCTCGATGCCGTTGCGGCGCAGCACGTCTGCGGTGCCCGACGTCGACACGATCCGGAAGCCGAGGTCGAGCAGGCGCTTGACCGGGAAGATGATCGCCCGCTTGTCGCGGTTGGCCACCGACACGAACACCGTTCCCGTCGTGGGCAGCCCGCTGATGGCGCCGAGCTGGGCCTTGGCGAAGGCCCGGCCGAAGTCGGTGTCGATGCCCATGACCTCGCCGGTGGACCGCATCTCCGGGCCGAGCAGGCTGTCGACGACCAGCCCGTCGGCCGTGCGGAAGCGCTTGAAGGGCAGCACGGCCTCCTTGACCGACATCGGCGCGTGGGCCGGCATCCGACCACCGTCGGTGTGCGCCGGCAGCAGCCCTTCCTCACGAAGCTCGGCGATCGTCGCGCCGAGCATGATCCGGGCGGCCGCCTTGGCGATCGGCACCCCGGTCGCCTTGGCGACGAACGGGACGGTCCGCGACGCACGCGGGTTCGCCTCGAGCACGTAGAGGATGTCCTGCGCGAGGGCGAACTGCACGTTCATCAGGCCACGCACCCCGATGCCCTCGGCAAGCTTGCGGGTCGAAACGCGCACCCGCTCGAGCTCGCTGTCGCCGAGGGTCACCGGCGGCAGCGTGCACGAGGAGTCGCCCGAGTGGATGCCGGCCTCCTCGATGTGCTCCATGATCCCGCCGACGTAGATGTCGACCCCGTCGTAGAGCACGTCGACGTCGATCTCGATCGCGTCGTCGAGGAAGCGGTCGACGAGCACGGGGTGCTCCGGGCTGGCGATCGTGGCCCGCTCGACGTAGCCGGAGAGCGTCTCGTCGTCGAAGACGATCTCCATGCCACGCCCGCCGAGCACGTACGACGGACGCACGAGCACCGGGTAGCCGATCTCGCGGGCGATGTCGACGGCCTCGTGGGCGCTGTAGGCCGTGCCGTGCTTGGGCGCGGGCAGGTTCGCCTCGTGCAGCACGCGGCCGAATGCGCCACGGTCCTCGGCGAGGTCGATGGCCTCGGGTGAGGTGCCGACGATCGGCACCCCCTCGGCCTTGAGCGCCTTGGCCAGGCCGAGCGGGGTCTGGCCACCGAGTTGCACGATGACCCCGGCGATCGGGCCGGCCTGCCGCTCGGCGTGGACCACCTCCAGGACGTCCTCGAGGGTCAGCGGCTCGAAGTACAGGCGGCTGCTCGTGTCGTAGTCGGTGGACACCGTCTCGGGGTTGCAGTTGACCATGACGGTGTCGTAGCCGGCGTCGCGCAGGGCGAAGCTGGCGTGGACGCAGGAGTAGTCGAACTCCACGCCCTGACCGATGCGGTTGGGGCCCGACCCGAGGATGAGCACGGCGGGCCGCTCACGCGGGGCGACCTCGTTCTCCTCGTCGTAGGTGCTGTAGTGGTAGGGCGTCTGGGCCGCGAACTCGGCGGCGCAGGTGTCGACCGTCTTGAAGACCGGGCGCACCCCCAGGGCGTGGCGCACCCCGCGCACCACTGCCTCGGGCATGGCGCGCAGCCCGGCGAGCTGGGCGTCGCTGAACCCGTGGGTCTTGGCCAGCCGCAGCAGGTCGGGGGTCAGTTCCGGGGCGTCCGCGACGGCATCCGCGATCTGCTCGATGAGGGCCATCTGGTCCAGGAACCACGGGTCGATGCCGGTGGCCTCGTGGACGTCCTCGACCGACAGGCCCCCGCGCAGCGCCTGCTGGACGGCGATGATGCGGCCGTCGGTCGGGCGGGTGGCCACGGCGAGGATCTCGCGGGCCTGCTCGGTCGTCGGGCGTTCGCCGTCCCAGTGGAAGCTGCTGCCCTTCTTCTCCAGGGAGCGCAGGGCCTTCTGGAGGGCCTCGGTGAAGTTGCGCCCGATCGCCATCGCCTCACCGACCGACTTCATCGTCGTCGTCAGGGTGTCGTCGGCCGCGGGGAACTTCTCGAACGCGAACCGCGGCACCTTGACGACGACGTAGTCGAGCGTCGGCTCAAAAGCGGCCGAATACCACGGGGTCGTTTCTTGGGGGGATTCCGGGGGGCGGAGCCCCCCGGAGGTGATGTCGTTGCGCACCTCGTCGAGGGTGTAGCCGATCGCCATCTTCGCCGCGATCTTCGCGATCGGGAACCCGGTGGCCTTGGACGCCAGCGCGGAGGACCGCGAGACGCGGGGGTTCATCTCGATGACGATGAGCCGCCCGTCGACCGGGTTGATCGCGAACTGGATGTTGCAGCCACCGGTGTCGACCCCGACCTCGCGGATGATCGCGATGCCGACGTCGCGCAGGCGCTGGTACTCCCGGTCGGTGAGGGTCAGCGCGGGCGCCACGGTGATCGAGTCGCCGGTGTGCACGCCCATCGGGTCGAAGTTCTCGATGGAGCACACGACGACGACGTTGTCGGCGTGGTCGCGCATCACCTCGAGCTCGTACTCCTTCCACCCCAGAATCGACTCCTCGAGGAGCACCTCGGTGACCGGGCTGTACTGCAGGCCCGCACCGGCGATGCGCACGAGCTCGTCCTCGTCGTGCGCGAACCCGCTGCCCAGTCCCCCCATGGTGAACGAGGGACGCACGACGACCGGGTAGCCGAGGTCGTCGGCCGCGGCGAGCACCTCACCCATGGAGTGGCAGATGACCGAGCGGGCCGACTCGGCGCCGCAGCGCTCCACCACGCCCTTGAACTTCTCCCGGTCCTCCCCGAGCTCGATGGCCTCGACGTTGGCCCCGATGAGGGGCGCGTCGTACTTCGCGAGGACGCCGCGCTCGTGCAGCGCGATCGCGCAGTTCAGCGCAGTCTGCCCGCCCAGGGTGGCGAGCACGGCATCCGGTCGCTCCTTGGCGATGATCTTCTCGACGATCTCCGGGGTGATCGGCTCGACGTAGGTCGCGTCGGCGAACTCGGGGTCGGTCATGATCGTCGCCGGGTTGGAGTTGACGAGGATGACGCGGATGCCCTCCTCGCGCAGGACGCGGCACGCCTGGGTGCCCGAGTAGTCGAACTCGCAGGCCTGCCCGATGACGATCGGGCCGGAGCCGATGACGAGGACGGACGTGATGTCGTCGCGCTTGGGCACCTCAGGCCACCTCTCCCTGCGTGGTGTCTGGTGTTCGGGACGCCTGCATGAGGTCGACGAACCGGTCGAACAGGTAGGCGGCGTCGTGCGGGCCGGCCGCGGCCTCGGGGTGGTACTGGACCGAGAAGGCGCTGAGCTGCCCGCCCCGGCGCACCTCGAGACCCTCGACGACGTCGTCGTTGAGGCAGACGTGGCTGACCGCGACGCTGCCGAACTCGGTCTCGGTGACCGTGTCGAGCGGCGCGTCGACCGCGAACCCGTGGTTGTGGGCGGTCACCTCGACCTTGCCTGTCGTGCGGTCCATGACCGGCTGGTTGATGCCGCGGTGGCCGTACTTCAGCTTGTAGGTGCCGAACCCGAGTGCCTTGCCGAGGATCTGGTTGCCGAAGCAGATGCCGAAGTAGGGGATGCCGTCGCGCAGCACGGCGCGCAGGAGCTCGGCCTGGCGCTCGGCGGTGCTCGGGTCGCCGGGGCCGTTGGAGAAGAACACCCCGTCCGGGGCGATCTCCCGGATCTGCTCGATGGTCGCGGTGGCGGGCAGCACGTGCACCTCGATGCCGCGCTGCGCCATCATCGTCGGCGTCATCGCCTTGATGCCGAGGTCGACCGCGGCCACGGTGAAGCGCCTCTCCCCCACCGCCGGCACGACGTAGGCCTCCTGGGTGGCCACCTGCTCGGCCAGGGCTGCACCGGTCATCGACGGTGCGTCGATGACCTGGGTGAGGAGGCGCTCGCGAGGTGCGCTCGCGGCATCCCCCGAGAAGATGCCAACGCGCATGGCGCCGCGCTCGCGCAGGTGGCGGGTGAGCGCCCGGGTGTCGAGGTCGCAGATGCCGACGACGCCCTGCGCGTCGAGCTCGTCCTCGAGGGAGCGCTGGGAGCGCCAGTTCGAGGGCCTCAGGGCGGGGTCGCGCACGACGAAGCCGGAGACCCAGATGCGGCCGGACTCGTCGTCCTCGTCGTTCCAGCCGGTGTTGCCGACGTGGGGGGCCGTCATGACGACGACCTGGCGGTGGTAGCTGGGGTCGGTGAGGGTCTCCTGGTAGCCGGTCATGCCGGTGTTGAAGACGGCCTCGCCGACCGTGCTGCCGCGGTGGCCGTAGGCCCGGCCGGTGAACGTGCGGCCGTCCTCGAGCACGAGGACGGCGGGCTCGCGGGTGGTCAGCATGAGGTGGGCGCTCCTTCGTGCGCGGTGACGCGACCGCGCAAGATCGTCGTGCGGACGGCGCCGGTGAGGCTGGCTCCGTGCCACGGGGTGTTGCGGGACAGGGACTGCGAGGAGTCCCGGTCGACGGTGACCGAGGCTGTGGGATCGACGAGCACGAGGTTGGCGGGCTCGCCGGGGGCGATCGGGCGGCCGTGGTCGGCCAACCCGGCGATGGCGGCCGGGGCGACCGACATCAACCGGGCGAGGTCGCGCCACGGCAGGCGGCCGTCGGCGACGAGCAGGTCGTGGACGACCGCGAAGGCGGTCTCGAGGCCGAGCATCCCGAACGCGGCGTCGACGAACGCGTGTTCCTTGTCGTGCCGCGCGTGCGGGGCGTGGTCGGTGGCGATGGCGTCGATGGTGCCGTCGAGCAGACCCTCGATCAGGGCGGCCCGGTCGGGGTCGGGGCGCAGCGGCGGGTTGACCTTGAAGACCGGGTCGTAGCCGGCCAGCAGGTCGGTGCCGAGCGCGAGGTGGTGCGGGGTGACCTCGGCGGTCATCGCGATCCCCCGGGCCTTGGCCCAGCGGACGACGTCGAGGCCCTCTGCCGTGCTGACGTGGGCGACGTGCACCCGCGACCCGGTGTGCTCGGCGAGCATGGCGTCGCGGGCGATGATGCTCGCCTCGGCCACGGCGGGCCAGCCGGGCAGACCCAGGCGGCCCGAGGTCTCGCCCTCGTGGCAGCAGGCCTGCGGCCCGGCCAGGCTCGGGTCCTGGCTGTGCTGGGAGATGACTCCGCCGAAGGCCCGCACGTACTCCAGGGCCCGGCGCATGACCCGGCCATCGGCGACGCAGCGGCCGTCGTCGGAGAACACCCGAACCCGAGCGCGGGAGCGGTGCATCAGGCCGAGCTCGGCGAGCTCGGCCCCGTCGAGGCCCTTGGTGACGGCCCCGACCGGCACGACGTCGACGAGCCCTGCGGCCGCGCCGAGGTCGAGGATCCGCTCGGCTGCCTCGGCGGTGTCGGTGACCGGGTTGGTGTTGGCCATCGCGAGCACGGCCGTGAACCCGCCTACGGCGGCGGCGCGCGACCCAGAGGCGATCGTCTCGGCGTCCTCGCGGCCGGGTTCGCGAAGGTGGGTGTGCAGGTCGACGAAACCGGGCAGCAGGACCAGCCCGTCGGCGTCGATGCGCTCCACGTCGGAAGGGGCGTCTGCTGCGGCATCCGCACCGACCGCGGCGACGAGACCGTCGCGGACGAGGACGTCGGCGGTTCCCCCGCCGAGGACGTCGGCGCCGACGACGAGCAGGTCGGGTGCGTACCCCGAGTGACCTGTTGGTCGATTTCTGTCCGTGGAGGGCCCACTCATGCCGCCACCCCCTCTCCGGCGAGCAGGTGGTAGAGGACAGCCATCCGCACCGCCACCCCTGCCGAGACCTGGTCGAGCACGAGGCTGCGGGCGGCATCGGCGGCGTCGGCGCTGATCTCCAGGCCTCGGTTCATCGGGCCTGGGTGGCAGATGACGGCGTCGGGGTTGGCGTCGGCGAGGGCCCGCAGGCGGTCGCGGGTCAGCCCGAAGCCGACCGTGTACTCCCGCGGAGTCGGGAAGAAGCCGCCGCTCATCCGCTCGCGCTGCACGCGCAGCATCATGACGGCGTCCGGCCCGCTCGCGAGGACGGCGTCGAGGTCGTCGGTGAGCTCGAGGCCGTCGGCCTGCGCCCACGAGCGGATGCCGCTCGGCATCAGCGTCGGTGGGGCGACGAGGGTGACCCGGGCGCCCAGCGTGCGCAACGTGATCGCGTTGGAGCGGAACACGCGGCTGTGGGTGAGGTCGCCGACGATCGCGACGTGGGCGCCGTCGAGGTCCCCGAGCCGCTGCTCGATCGTGTAGGCGTCGAGCAGCGCCTGCGTGGGGTGCTCGTGGGTGCCGTCCCCGGCGTTGATGACGCTGGCGTCGACCCACTGGGCCACCTGGTGGGCAGCTCCGCTGGCCATGTGGCGCATGACGATGGCGTCGACGGCCATGGCGTCGATGGTGCGCACCGTGTCGCGCAGGCTCTCACCCTTGCTGGCGCTGCTGCCCTTGCCGGTGATGTTGATGGTGTCGGCACTCATCCACTTGCCCGCGATCTCGAAGCTGCTGCGGGTACGGGTGGAGTCCTCGAAGAACAGGTTGATGATCGTGCGCCCACGCAGCGTGGGCAGCTTCTTGACGTCGCGGCGCTGCACCTCGTGCATCTCGGATGCCGTCGCGAGCAGCATCCGCACGTCGTCGCGGGTCAGGTCGGCGCTGGAGAGGAGGTGACGGTTCATCGCGCGTCACCCCCGGCGATCCGCACGACGTCCTCGGAGCCGTCGTGACCGGCCAGGCGCACCTGGACCTTCTCGGCGTGGCTGGTCGGCAGGTTCTTGCCGACGTGGTCGGCCCGGATGGGCAGCTCGCGGTGCCCGCGGTCGACGAGCACCGCCAGGCGCACGGCGCGCGGCCGACCGAGGTCGGAGAGCGCATCCAGGGCGGCGCGGATGGTGCGCCCGGAGTAGAGCACGTCGTCGACGAGGACGACGACCTTGTCGTCGATGCCCCCGGTGGGGATCTGCGTGTGCATCGGCGCCCGGGTCGGTTGGTGGCGCAGGTCGTCGCGGTGCATCGTGATGTCGAGGCTGCCCACGGGGACCTGGGTGCCCTCGACCTCACGGATGAGATCGACGAGCCGGTGGGCCAACTCGACTCCTCGACTGGGGATGCCCAGCAGGACGAGGTCGTCGGGCCCCTTGTTGTGCTCGAGGATCTCGTGGGCGATGCGGCGCAGCGCCCGGGCCACGTCACTCGCGGACAGGACGGTTCGACCGTCGGGGTCCAGGGGGTGCCCGGGGGGCACGGTGCTCTCGGCACGCGTCATGACGCGGACCTCCTTCCCTGCCTCACTGGACAGGTCGTTAAAGGATGTCGGTTGGTGCGCGGCCCACTCTACGGGGTCGGCGGCCCAGGCCCTGCCAGGGTTCGCGGGCCGGACACCCGGTCCGAATGCCGGACACACATAACGCGACGCTATGCCTGTCCAAACAGTGTGTGATCTACTTTCACCTGCGAGGCCCCGCCCAGGCGCCTCCCCCACCCGAGAAGGAGGCCACCGTGCAGACGTCCGTCCAGCCACTCACCCAGCGTGACGCGTCGTGCGCCGAGACCTCCACGGGCGCGACCGCAGACCAGCCCGTCACCACCGGGTGGGCCTCCCTGTTCCCCCCGCGGGACGCCGACGCGGAGACTCGCCGCCGGTGGGTGGCCACGTCGCCGTGGCCTGAAGTCGTCTTCGCCTGCGCCGGCGCGCGCTGAGCCGGGCCCACCCGAGCCGCAATCCGGTCCGCGCCTTCGACGGCGCGCGGCGTCCCGAGCGAGGATGATCGACGCGAGGGGCGCCGCCGGCGCCGCGACGCACCGAAAGGGCCTGACATGGCACACACGTACGGCATCACCGAGGTCGTCGGGTCGTCGCCGACCTCGATCGACGACGCCATCTCCACGGCGGTGACCCGGGCATCGACCACGGTGCGCGGGCTCGACTGGTTCGAGGTGACCGAGATCCGCGGACACCTCGTGGACGGTGCGGTCGCCCACTACCAGGTGGGGCTCAAGATCGGCTTCCGCCTCGAGGAGTGACCGGGGCCGAGGTGATACCGATCACGAATCCGTGCACCCGGGGTTCGAATGCGGCTCAGGCCAGGGTCGGCTTGACCTCGACGAGGCGGCCCAGGAGCCCGTTGACGAACTTCGGGCTGTCATCGGTCGACAATTCGGTGGCCAGCCCCACCCACTCGCTGATCGCGACGGCCTCGGGAACGTCCGTGGAGTACAGCACCTCGTAGGCGCCCAGGCGCAGGATCGAGCGGTCGACCGCCGGCATCCTGGCCAGGGTCCAGCCCTGGGAGTACGTCGCGATCAGCTCGTCGATCTGGGTCCAGTGCTCGACGACCCCACTGACGAGGTCACCGGTGAACTCCGACAACGGGGCCTCGGTCACGGGGGCGGCCAGCCGCTGTCGCAGCAGCTCACCGACGTTGACCTGGCGCTGCTCGGCCTCGAAGAGCAGGTCGAGCGCGCGCTTGCGGGCCTTGGTGCGGGCGGCCACGGGTCAGCTGACCCGACCCAGGTAGGAACCGTCGCGGGTGTCGACCTTGACCTTGGTGCCGGTCTCCAGGAACAGCGGGACGGCGATCTCCGCGCCGGTCTCGAGCGTCGCCGGCTTGGTGCCACCGGTCGAGCGGTCGCCCTGCAGGCCCGGCTCGGTGTACGAGATCTCGAGGACGACCGACGCGGGCAGCTCGATGAACAGCACGGTGCCGTCGTGGCGGGCCACGATCGCGTCCTGGTTCTCGAGCATGTACTTGGCGGCGTCACCGACGACCTCGGGGCTGACCGCGATCTGGTCGTAGGTGTCACCGTCCATGAAGATGAAGTCGGTGCCGTCGTTGTAGAGGTACTGCATGTTCCGCTTGTCGACGTTCGCGGTCTCGACCTTGACGCCGGCGTTGAAGGTCTTGTCGACGACCTTGCCGCTCATGACGTTCTTCAGCTTGGTGCGCACGAAGGCCGGGCCCTTGCCGGGCTTGACGTGCTGGAACTCGACGACGGTCCAGAGCTGGCCCTCGAGGTTGAGGACGAGGCCGTTCTTGAGGTCGTTGGTCGATGCCACGGGTGGATCTTCGCTTTCGTCGACGCCGGTCACCGCGCCCGGTCCCGGGCAGGCAGCACCCCGGCGAGGGGTGGGGAACCGCACGAGTCTATCGCGCGTGGCCCCCCACCCCGTCCTCCGCCGGGCCGACCCCGTCAGATGGCGATCGTGAGGTTCGCGACGTAGCCGGATGCCGCGTCACCCGTCACGGTGGCCAGCTGGTGGATGCCGCCGTCGTCACCGAACACCATGTCTCGCGTCAGGGACGTGCGGGCGAGGTTGTCTGCGCTCGACACGTACGTCGTACCGTCCGCGTACACCGCTTCGCACGCCGCCTGCGGCAGCGCGATCTGGCTGGTCTTGACGATCTGGCCGTCGCTCGTCGCCTCGGCCGTGCTGCGGTAGACCTCGAAGTGGATGTGCGGCCACCGCCCGTCGTAGCAGCCGGGGAAGATCGTGGTGAAGCTGGCCGTGCCGCTCCCGTCGGTGGGTTGCACCCCGCGCAGGTAGTTCTCGTTCTCCACCCCTTGCGAGTACATCGAGTAGCGGCCCTGTGCATCGGCATGCCACGCGTAGACGGCGACGCCCTCGAGCGCTGCGTACCCGTCGGCCGAGTTCAGGACGGTGAGGTTCAGGGTGAGCGGGACTCCGGCGGCCGTCGTCGTCGAGGTCCCGAACGACGAGGAGATGTCCTGGCGGACGATGCCGGAGTCGTCGAGGACGTCGGTGCCGTTGCTGCCGTCGCCCGGGTAGGGGCCGGCGGTCTCGTCGGGCACGACGGAGTCGACGGCGGCTGAGGATGCCGTGGCGCCGGCACTCGCGCTCGTCGTGGCGGATGCCGTGGCGGAGGAGGCCGTGGATGCCGACGTGTCGGTCGACGCGTCGGAGCAGCCGACGAGGGCGAGCAGGCCCGCACCCGAGAGCAGGCCGAGGGCGGAGCGCCGGGCCATGAGGGTGCGCACGTCGAACTCGAGCCCGCGGTCGTGGTCGGGGTGGACGCCGGCCTCGGGACCGGCGAGGGACAGGGTGGCAGGTGGCTGCGTCTGGGTGCTCATGGCAGACCACCCTGCTGGGCCCTGCCGTGGCTGTTCCGTGCACCTGCTGTGAGTCACCTGTGCACGGGAGCTGCCGCAGGGTGCGGCTCAGCGGCAGAGGTCGTCGTACGCGGCCCGCAGCAGCGCCTCGTCCGGGCCGACGAGTCGCGTGGGCACCCCGATGTCCTCGAGGACGATGAAGCGCAGCACCGAACCCCGGGTCTTCTTGTCCCGCTGCATCGCCGTGGCCAAGGTGTCCCAGTGGCCGGCCTCGTAGGTGGTGGGCAGGCCGACCGAGGTGAGGATCGCGCGGTGCCGCTCCACGGCATCCGCCGTGAGGTGCCCAGCCCGGTGGGCCAGGTGTGCGGCGAAGGTCATGCCGATCGCCACGGCCTCACCGTGCCGGCGGTGATAGCCCTCGACCTGCTCGACGGCATGGCCCAGGGTGTGCCCGTAGTTGAGGATCTCGCGCAGCCACGACTCCTTGAGGTCGGCGGCGACGACCTCGGCCTTCATCGCGATGGCCCGCTCGACGAGCTCACGCATCGCGGGCCCGTCGGCGCGGGTCGCCGCGTCGAGGTCGCCCTCGACGAGCTCGAGGATGCGCGGGTCGGCGATGAACCCGGCCTTGACGACCTCGGCCAGACCGGCGACGAGGTCAGGTCGGGGCAGGGTGGCGAGGGCGTCGAGGTCGCAGAGCACGCCGGCCGGCTCGTGGAAGGAACCCACGAGGTTCTTGCCCTCGGCCGTGTTGATGCCGGTCTTCCCACCGACGGCGGCGTCGACCATCGCCAGCAGGGTCGTCGGCACGTGCACCACGGCGACTCCACGCAACCACGTGGCCGCGACGAAGCCGGCGAGGTCGGTCACGGTGCCACCACCCACCGCCACCACGGCATCCGAGCGGGTGAACGCGTGCTGACCCAGCGTGGCCCACAGGCCCGCCGCCACCTGCGCGGTCTTGGCCACCTCGTTGTCCGGAACGGCGGCCTCGTGAACGGTCAGTCCGGCCTCGCGCAGGCGGTGGACGACCGGGGCCGCCAGGCGGGCCAGCGACTGCGGCCGCACGACGAGGACCTGCCGGACGTCCCCGGAGAGCAGGTCGGTGACGCGGTCGGACACCCCGTGGCCGACGACGACGTCGTAGGAGGTTCCGACCGGGATGACGGTCGCCGACGACGTCACGACGACCCCAGCAGGGTGGCGATCTCCTCGGCGATGGCCTGCGGGGTGCGGCCTGCGGTGTCGACGCGGTGGGTGGCGACCCGCTCGTAGACGGGCCGTCGCTCGTTCATCAGGCGCACCCACGACGCCCGCGGGTTGACCGCGAGCAGGGGACGGCTCTGGTCGAAGCCCACCCGCCTCGAGGCATCGGCGATCCCGACGTCGAGGAACACGACGACCTGCCCGGCGAGCACCTGCTCGGTCAGCGGGTCCACGGGCGCGCCACCGCCGAGGGCCAGCACGCCGTGCTCCTGCTCGACCGCACGGGCCACCTCGGCCCGCTCGAGCTCACGGAAGGTGGGCTCGCCGTCCTCGATGAAGATGTCCGAGATCGAGCGGCCCGCAGCCGCCTCGATCGCGGCGTCGGTGTCGTGCAGCGGCACGTCGAGCAGCCCGGCCAAGGCGGCTCCCACGGTGCTCTTGCCCGACCCGGGTGGCCCGATGAGCACCACCCGCGGGCTCATTCGTCGTCCCAGGTGCGCATCGAGGCCGGGATGGCGGCCAGGTACGACGCGTGGTTGCGTGCGGTCTCGGCGACGCAGTCGCCGCCGAACTTCTCCAGGCAGGCCTCGGCCAGCACGAGGGCGACCATCGCCTCGGCGACCACACCGGCCGCCGGCACCGCGCAGACGTCGGAGCGCTGGTGGATGGCGCGGGCGGGCTCGTCGGAGGCGACGTCGACGGTCTCCAGGGCGCGGGGCACCGTCGAGATGGGCTTCATGGCCGCGCGAACGCGGAGCAACCCACCGACCGACATGCCGCCCTCGGTGCCGCCGGCCCGCCCGGTGCGGCGACGGATGACCCCGTCGGCGCCGCGCTCCATCTCGTCGTGGGCGACCGAGCCGCGCCGGGTCGCGGTGCGGAAGCCATCACCGACCTCGACACCCTTGATGGCCTGGATGCCCATGAGGGCCCCCGCGAGGCGTGCGTCGAGGCGCCGGTCCCAGTGCACGTGCGAGCCCAGGCCCGGCGGCAGCCCGGTGACGACGACCTCGACCACTCCCCCGAGGGTGTCGCCGTCCTTGTGGGCGGCGTCGACCTCGGCGACCATTGCGGCGGAGCCGGCGGCGTCGAAGGCGCGCACCGGATCGGCGTCGAGGGCCGCGACGTCGTCAGCGGTCGGCAACGGCGCGTCCTCGGCGACCGCGGCCGCGCCGATGGCGACCGTGTGGGACACCAGGCGGATGCCGTAGGCCTGGTCGAGGAAGCGTGCCGCCACCTCTCCGAGCGCCACCCGGGCAGCCGTCTCGCGGGCCGATGCCCGCTCGAGCACGGGGCGCGCGTCGTCGAAGCCGTACTTCTGCATCCCGACGAGGTCTGCGTGACCCGGGCGGGGCCGGGTGAGCGGCCGGTTGCGGGCGATCTCCTTCTCGGCGTTGATGTCGTTGGCCGCGGCGAGGTCGTCGGCGGCGACGGGGTCGGGGCTCATGACGGTCTGCCACTTGGGCCACTCGCTGTTGCCCACCCTGATCGCGATGGGCGAGCCGAGGGTCACGCCGTGGCGCACCCCACCGAGGAACTCCACGTCGTCACGCTCGAAGGACATCCGGGCCCCGCGGCCGTGGCCGAGGCGGCGACGGGCCAGCGCCCCGGCGAGGTCGTCGCTGGAGACGACGACTCCGGCGGGCAACCCGTCGATCGTCGCGACGAGGGCGGGGCCGTGTGACTCCCCGGCGGTCAACCAGCGCAGCATGACCAGAATCCTGTCACGCGATGCTCAGCCGCCCGACAGCACGGTCAGGATCCGGGATGTCGCCGCGATGCCCACCCAGGCCCCGAGGCACATCGCCGGCCCGTACGCGATCGACGACTTCAGGCCTGCCCTGCCGAGCACGAGCAGCGCCGCAGCGGCCACCCCGCCGATGAGGAACCCGGCGGCCAGCCCGATGACCAGGTGGGCTGCGCCGAGCCAGCCGAGCAGCGCACCGATGAGGGGCGCCAGCCGCACGTCTCCCCCGCCGACACCACCACCGGGCAGCACCGCCAGCACGAGGTAGACCAGTCCCATGACGACGAACCCGACGACGGCGCCCAGCCAGCGCCGGTCCCCGGATGCGAGGGACGCGACGGCCAGGAGCACGAGGATGCCCCAGCCGGTGGGGACGACGAGGCCCACCGGGAGCCGGTGCACGTCGAGGTCGATCCAGATGAGGCCGACGGTCAACCACGCGAAGAGCAGGTAGGCCGGAAGCGCCGCCCAGCCCGCGAGGTCACCGACGGCCAGGGCCGCCACCGCCGACAGCGCACCGCACAGCAGCCCGGGCCACCAGTTGCGCCCCACCGCGCGCTCGGCGTCGTCCTCGGGGATCCGGTAGCCGCCCGTCGCGAGCCGCTGGCCGGTCAGGTGGCCGACCACCCCCATGACCAGGGCGCAGCCTGCGACGACCCACCAGGGGGTCATCGCGCCGCCAGGGCCGCCCGACCTGCGGCGGCCATCTCGGCCACCGGGGCATCGTGCCCGGTGAAGAGACGGAACTGCTCCGCTGCCTGGTGCACGAGCATGTCCAGTCCCGACACCACCGTCATCCCGGCGTCGGCCGCGGCTCGCGCCGGGGGTGTCGGCCAGCCGGCATAGACGACGTCGAGCAGGATGCCGTGGTGCACCGTCGGGACCGTGGCGGCGACCGCCTCGGCAGCCGTCGCGGGCAGGGTGGAGACCACGACGTCGTCCCGCGTGCTCACCCACGGCCCGAGGTCGGCCACCGAGCCGTTGCGGATCCCGATGTCGAGGCCGAGCGCCCAGCTCAGCAGGTCGGCCGCCTTGGCCGTGTCGCGGGCCCGCACGGTGAGGGTGGTGATGCCGAGCCCGGCCATGGCGAGCACGGCAGACCGAGCGGTCGCACCGGACCCGAGCACCAGCGCTCGGGTCGCTCCGTCGGGCAGGTGCGGCCGCAGCGCCTCGATGATGCCCATGACGTCGGTGTTCGTCGCATCCCACCCTCCGTCGGCCCGTCGCACCAGGGTGTTGACGGCACCCGATCGGCTGGCCACGGCATCCACCGTCGTGGCCAGCGCACCGGCGACCTGCTTGAGCGGCATCGTCAGGGACAGGCCGCGCCAGGAGGCGTCCAGGCCGTCGACGAACCCGGGAAGTGCGTCGGCATCCACCTCGTGGGCGGTGTACTCCCATCCGGTGAGCCCGGCCGCGAGGTACCCGGCCCGGTGGATCACGGGCGACAGGGAGTGAGCGATCGGTGAGCCGAGGACGGCTGCCCTCACAGCCCGCAGTCCTTGGGCTTCTCGTTGCAGTACGCGGTCAGCTCGCGCACGTTCCTGTTGTGGTCTTCCAGGGTGACCCCGTACTTGGTCTCCCCGGTGATGGGGTTGACGGCGACGAAGAAGAACCACGGGCCGTCCGCGGGGTTCGCGGCAGCGTTGATCGACGCCGCACCGGGGTTGCTGATCGGGCCCGGAGGCAGGCCGGGGATGAGCCGGGTGTTGTACGGGTTGCTGGCGTCATTGAGCTCGGCCGAGCTGGGGAACAACGACCTGCGCTGAGCCCCGTAGGACACGGCCGCATCCGACTGGAGCAGGCCGTAGGTCGGCTCCCCGTCGGTTTCCAGCCGGTTGAGGAACACCCGGGCGATCTTGGGCCGGTCCTCGTCGAGCTTGGCCTCGGCCTCGACGAGTGAGGCCAGGATGAGCACGTCCTTGCGGTCCTTGGTGGCCACACCTGCGGCGTCGAGCACCTTGACGGTCTGGGCGACCATGGCCGCGAGCTGCTCGGCGGCGGTGGAGTTCTCGGGGAACTCGTAGGTCGAGGGGGCCAGCCAGCCCTCGACGTTGCCCTCCGCCTCGGCGGGCAGTCCGATCGCCTTGGCGTCCTTGGCGGCGGCGGCGTACTCCTTGACCGGGATGCCGGTCGACGCCGACAGCACCTCGAAGGTCTCGGTGGCCCACAGCCCCTCGCGCACCGTCGTCCCCGAGGTGATCCGGTTGGCCGGGTCTGCGAGGACAGCGAACGCCTCTGCTGCCGTCATCCCCTTGAGCAGGGTGTACCTGCCGGGCTGGATGGCGGCGGCCCGCTCGGGGTCGGAACGTGCGACGTCGATGTAGGCACCCCTGGTCTTGACCACGCCGGCGTCCCGCAGCGTCGTCGCGATGTCCTCTCCGGTCTCCCCCGGGGAGACGACGATCTCGACCTCGCCCTCGCCGGGTCCCGGGAAGTCCGCGCTCTCCGAGCCGCCGAAGTCGAACACCGAGGCCACCACCGGCTTGATCACGCTCACGGCGGCCCACGCGGCACCGCCGAGCAGGGCGAGGGCGATGAGCAGCACGAGCCAGCGTCGGTTCCTGCGCTGTGGCTGGCGGCGGCGCGCACGGAGCCGCGTGGGCGGCGGTTCGGGCTCACCGAAGATCGTGTGGGAGACGTCGCCCTGCGTCACGGCTTGGCATCCTTCGTCCGTGGCTTGCGCCGTCCGATCCGGACCTGTTCCCCGGGTGGGGATCCGGTGGTGCGCTGGGTGTCCAGGGCGTTCTGGAGGATGAGCACCGCGGCGGCCTGGTCGACCACCGCGCGCTGTCGCCGACCGGAGACACCGCTGTCACGCAGCGTGCGGTGGGCATCGACGCTGGTCAGGCGCTCATCGACGAGGCGCACCCACACCGGCGCGATGCGCGCCGCAACGACGGAAGCATACTGGCGCGCCTTCGCGGCGCTCGGACCCTCGACACCGGACATCGACCGGGGCAGTCCGACGATCACGCCGACCGCGCCGAGCTCGGTGACGAGGTCCGCGATCGAGGTGACGTCCGGGTCCTGCGGCGACACGGCGGCATCCGGGTCCCGCGCAAGCGTCGCCACCGGGGTTGCGAGGATGCCGTGCGGGTCGCTTCGGGCGACGCCGACCCGCACGGTGCCGACGTCGACACCGACCCAGCTCCCGGACGGCTCCGGCATCAGCCGGCGAGCTCCCCGACGCGCCACTCCACGGCGGACAGTGCCTCGCCGACCTTGGCGACGTCCTGCCCACCGCCCTGGGCGATGTCGTCCTTGCCGCCACCGCCGCCGCCGAGGGTCGTGGCCGCCACCCGGACGAGCTCACCGGCCCGGATGCCGCGGGAACGGGCCGCCTCGTTGGTCGCCACGACGACGACGGGACGCCCCTTGGCCGCGCCCGTGATGGCGACGACGACGGGGCCTTGGTTGCCCAGGCGTCCCCGAAGGTCCATGACCATCGTGCGCACGTCGTCAGCACCGGAATCCCCGGCGTCGTGGCCGAGGAAGGTGACCCCGTTGACGTCGCGGGCCTGCTCGGTGAGGTTGCCCGCGGCCGCCGCCACGGCCTCCTTGCGCACCCGCTCGAGCTCGCGCTCGGCCTCCTTGAGACGAGCCACCATGGCCCCGATGCGGTCGGTCAGCTCGTCGGGCCGTGCACCGACGAGGCCGCTCAGCTCGGCGACGATCGCCCGCTCCCGCGCCAGGTGACGCAGCGCGTCCATGCCGACGAAGGCCTCGACGCGCCGCACGCCGGACCCGACGGAGGACTCACCGGTGAGGGTGAGGGCACCGACCTGGCTGGAGTGCTGGACGTGGGTACCGCCACAGAGCTCACGGCTCCACTCGCCGCCGATCTCGACGACCCGCACGTCCTCGCCGTAGGTCTCACCGAACAGCGCCAGGGCACCGATCTCGCGTGCCTTGGGCAGCGGCATGTACGTGGCCGAGACGGGCAGGTCACGACGGACCGCCAGGTTGGCGACCTCCTCGATCTCGCTGCGGGTGGCCGCCGACAGGGCCTGGCCCCAGGCGAAGTCGAGTCGCAGGTAGCCGGGCTTGTTGTACGACCCGGACTGCAGGGCCGAGGGGCCGAGCACCTGGCGCAGGGCCGCGTGGACGACGTGGGTGCCGGAGTGGGCCTGGCAGGCCGAGAGCCGCCACTCGGGGTCGACCTGGGCCAGCACGCTCGTGCCGGTCTGCAGGCCACCGGTCACGACCTCGACGGTGTGGGCGATGAGGCCCTTGACCGGCCGCTGGACGTCGATGACCTTCAGGTGCACACCGTCGGCCGTGATGATGCCCTCGTCGGCGATCTGACCGCCTGACTCGGCGTAGAAGGGGGTGCGGTCGAGCACGACCTGGCCCTGCTGACCGGGTGCGATCTCCTGCACGGGTTCGCCGTCGACGACGAGGCCGATGACGGTGGCCTCGCTGGTCAGCTCCTCGTAGGCGCGGAAGTCGGTCGCGCCGCCGGCCCGCAGGTCGCGCCAGACCTCGGTGTTGGCGTGCCTGGCCTTCTTGCCCTTGGCGTCGGCCCGTGCGCGTTCCCGCTGCTCGCGCATGAGGCGGGTGAACCCGTCCCGGTCCACCTCCAGCCCCTGTTCGGCGGCCATCTCCAGGGTGAGGTCGATGGGGAAGCCGTAGGTGTCGTGCAGCGCGAAGGCCTGCTCCCCCGCGAGCGTGGAGCCACCGGCCTCCTTGGTGCGGGCGACGGCCGTGTCGAGGATCGTGGTCCCCGCGGCCAGGGTGCGCCGGAAGGCGTCCTCCTCTGCGTAGGCGATCTGGGCGATCCGGTCGAAGCCGGTGGCCAGCTCGGGGTAGGAGTTCTGCATGCGCTCGAGCGAGACCGGCAGCAGCTCGGGCAGGCACGGGTCCTCGTAGCCGAGCAGGCGCATGGAGCGCACCGAGCGACGCAGCATCCGGCGCAGGACGTAACCGCGGCCCTCGTTTCCGGGGGTCACGCCGTCGCCGATGAGCATGAGCGCCGAGCGCACGTGGTCGGCGACGACCCGGAGCCGGACGTCGTCGGGGTGGCTGGAGCCCGCGGACTGGCCCGAGTGCTCGCCGTAGCTCTTGCCGGTCATCTCGGCCGCCCGGGCGATGACCGGGTAGACCTCGTCGATCTCGTACAGGTTGTCGACGCCCTGGAGCAGGGTGGCCATGCGCTCCAGACCCATGCCGGTGTCGATGTTGCGCTTGGGCAGCGGGCCGGAGATGTCGAAGTCGTCCTTGGCGCGGACCGCCGAGAGCTCCTCCTGCATGAACACCAGGTTCCAGAACTCGAGGTAGCGGTCCTCGTCGACGGCGGGGCCACCCTCGAGCCCGTACTCCGGGCCACGGTCGAGGTAGATCTCGCTGCACGGGCCACCGGGGCCGGGGACCCCCATGTGCCAGTAGTTGTCGAGCTTGCCCCGCCGGGTGATCCGCTCGGCGGGAATGCCGATCGTGTCGCGCCAGATGGCGAAGGCCTCGTCGTCGTCCTCGTAGACGGTCGGCCAGATCTTGTCGGCGTCCAGGCCGTATCCCCCCTCGGCCTGCGAGGTGGTGACCAGCTGCCAGGCGAGGGTGATGGCACCCTCCTTGAAGTAGTCACCGAACGAGAAGTTGCCGTTCATCTGGAAGAACGTGCCGTGCCGGGAGGTCTTGCCGACCTCCTCGATGTCCCCGGTGCGCACGCACTTCTGCACACTGGTCGCGCGGTCCCACAGCGGGGTCTCCTGGCCGAGGAAGTACGGCTTGAACGGCACCATCCCGGCGTTGACGAACAGCAGGTTCGGGTCGTCGTGGATGAGCGGCGCGGAGGGGACGACGGTGTGGCCGTTCTTCTCGAAGAAGGCCAGCCAGCGGCGCCGGATCTCAGCGGTTTCCATGTCTTCTCAGTCCTTGGGAGTCATCGGTGCCACCGGGGTGCGGGCACGCGTCATCGTATGCCGGGATGCTCTCGGCGGCGTTCGGTCGGGCGTCGGGTCGGGGTCGCGGTCGGCTCGTCCCGCGCGGCGGGGGCCGGCGGCCCCTACGGAGCTCGCTCGCCCGTGGGGTCGAGCAACAGTGCCTTGGCCTCGTCCGGGGTCAACGAGCGCCCCGGGTCCTTCGCCCCCAGCGCGGCTGCGGAGTGGGTGCGCGGGCGGCGGTCGTCGTCCCAGCCGGCGGTGACGTCGAGCCCGGGGGTGCTGACACCGCTGGCGTGGCGCGGAGCGCGGGTCGTCGCGTCGGCCAGAACGGCCACCTCGATGGCCTCGCGAAGCTCGGCCTCGCGCCGGGCCGAGGCCTCCTTGACGGTGGCCACGAACCGCTGGGTCGCCGGCATCCGCCACACGGCGTAGCCGACCCCGACCGCCGCGGCTGTCAGCACCACGGTGCGCAACCTCATCAGCGAGCCTTCTTCAGGCCCGATACGGCCGTGCGCACGCCGTAGCTGAAGGCCGCCACCTTGATCAGCGGTGAGCCGACGGTGGCCGCGGCCACCGAGGTCAGCGCCGAGGCGTTGGTCGTCATCGTCGACACCGAACTCGTGATCGTGTCGACCCGCGTGAGCTGGTCGTTGGTGAGGGTCACCGTGTCCGTGAGGCCCTTGAGCGTGGGCTGCACGTTCTCGCTCGTCGTGCGCAGGCTCGCCGCGGTCTCGTCGAGGATCGTGCTCGCACGCCCCAGCAGTGCGGCCAGCCGAACCACGAGGTACGCGAACGCGAGCGCGGCGATGATCGCGGCAATTCCTCCGAGCGTCCATTCCATGGGCGCGACCCTATCGCGCGGCGCCTTCCCGAGCGACGCCCACTCCGTGTACACCTGTCATACACATCGCGAGGTGTACGATTGGTGTATGACGCGTCACCGCACCAACATCGAGCTCGACCTCGACGCGGTCGAGGTGATCATGGCTCGCTACGACCTGCCCACGAAGACCGAGGCCGTGAACCTCGCCCTGCGCACGATGGCGGGGAGGAAGCTCAGCAAGCAAGAGGTCCTGGCGATGTACGGCGCCCGACTCGTCGACGAGGTCCCCGCGGACGTGGGTCCACGGGGTGAGTGGTGACGGTCCTGGCGGACACCTCGGCCTGGATCGAGTTCGACAACGGCACCGACTCCCCTGCTGCGCTGCGGCTCCGGTCACTCCTGACGGCGCCGGGCACCGTGACGGCCGCCTACACCGAGCCCATCCTGATGGAGTTCCTCGCGGGCGCGCGCTCGACGTCTGCGCAGCAGCGGTTGCGCGCGCTTCTGGACGTCGCCCAACTCCTCCCCCTCGCCCAGAGCATCGACTTCGAGGAGGCGGTGCGGATCTACCGACAGTGTCGTTCCGTAGGAGTGACACCGCGGGGCCTGGTCGACTGCCTCATCGCGGCAGTGGCGCAACGCACCGGGGCGTCCCTGCTCTCCCACGACCTCGACCTCGCCCGCATCGCCGAGGTCATCGGCATCCCCCTGGACGAGGCCTCGCTGCGCCCCTGAAACAGGGGAGCACACGAGGCCGCGTCAGCGTCCGAGGCGGCCCTTGAGCCAGGTCCAGCGTTCCTGCAGGCGCGCCTCGAAGCCCCGGTCGCTCGGGCGGTAGTAGTCGGTGGTGCCCGCGAGGTCGTCGGGCAGGTACTGCTGAGCCGCGACGGCATCCGGTTCGTCGTGGGCGTAGACGTAGCCCTTGCCGTGCCCGAGTCGGGCCGCCCCGGCGTAGCCGCTGCCCCGCAGGTGCGCCGGCACCGGGCCCCCGCGGCCGGCCCGCACGTCGGCGATGGCCTCGTTGATGCCCACGTAGGCGGCGTTGGACTTGGGCGCCATGGCGTTGTGGACCACCGCCTGCGCGAGGATGATCCGCGCCTCCGGCATCCCGATCTGCGCGACGGCGTGCATGGCCGCAACGGCGGTCTGCAGTGCGGTCGGGTCGCCGAGCCCGACGTCCTCGGACGCCGAGATGACGATGCGCCGCGCGATGAAGCGGGGGTCCTCGCCCGCCTCGAGCATCCGCGCGAGGTAGTGCAGCGCGGCATCGACGTCGGAGCCGCGCATCGACTTGATCAGGGCCGACGCCACGTCGTAGTGCTGGTCGCCGGTGCGGTCGTAGCGAACGGCGGCGTGCGCGACGGCCTGCTCGCACTGCGCCAGGGTGATGGGCAGGACGTCCGGGCGCGGCGCGCCGGGCGCCACGGCATCCTCGGTGACTCCCGCCGCAGCCTCGAGGAAGGTCAGGGCCCGGCGGGCGTCGCCACCGGCCAGGCGCACGAGGTGCTCACTGGCGTCGTCGTCGAGGCGGTAGGCGCCGGCCAGCCCGCGCTCGTCCGCCACAGCACTCGCGAGGACGTCGGCGATGTCGTCGTCGGTGAGGGGCACGAGCGTCACGAGCATCGAGCGGGACAGCAGGGGTGCGATCACCGAGAACGAGGGGTTCTCCGTCGTCGCGGCGACCAGCACGACCTGGCGGTTCTCGACACCGGGGAGCAGGGCGTCCTGCTGGGCCTTGGTGAAGCGGTGGATCTCGTCGAGGAAGAGCACCGTCTGCCGGCCGTACAGCTGGCGCGCCCGGGTGGCCTGCTGCATCACGGCCCGCACGTCCTTGACCCCGGCCGTGACCGCCGACAGCTCGACGAACTCGCGATCGGCCGCCGTCGCGACCAGGTGTGCCAGCGTGGTCTTGCCGGTGCCCGGCGGGCCCCACAGGATCGCCGAGAGCGGGCCGGCCGCGCCCGCGCTGCCCTCGATGAGCCGGCGCAACGGGCTGCCCTGTCGCAGCACCTCCCCCTGCCCACGCACCTCCCTCAGGGTGCGCGGCCTCATGCGCACGGCCAGGGGCGCGATGGATGCCGGGTGGTCGGCTCCCGCCGCGTCCGCGGCTGCTGCGCCGAACAGGTCGGTGTCCTCGAGGCTCACGGTCGTGAGGGTATCCGGCGCCACCCACGCCGGATTCATCGCGCGCAGCGGGTCGTCGTGGCAATCCCGCAGATCTGGGAGACACCGGGCGGATCTCGGGGGATGATTGCCTGATGAGACTTTCGCTGCGGACCCGGGCGGGCGTCGTCGCCGTGCTGGCCGCGGCGGTGGCCCTCGCCGTGCCTGCTGCCGCGGCCTCAGCGACGGCTCCCTCCCCCGGACCGACCGTGCCGAGCGCCAGTGAGGTCACCCAGGCCGAGGCGAAGGCAGCGGCGGTCGCCGAGGAGGTCGCCGAGATCACCGCCGAGGTCGAGAAGGCCGAGGCCCGGCTCCTGATCCTCCAGCGGGCGGTGTCCGAGGCCGTCGCGGCGCACGAGCAGGCCGAGAAGGACCTCGCTGATGCCGAGGACGCCGTCCGGCGGGCAACGGTCGACCTGGCCCGAGCCAGGAACGAGAGCGCGGCTGCTGACCGGGCACTGTCGGGCAGCGCGGCCCTGATGTACATGCAGGGCAGCGACCTGCAGAGCCTGACCACGTTACTGCTCTCACCCCCGAACGTGATGTCCGACCTGTCCATCGTCATGGACCACCAGGCCACGGGGGCCCGCGAGACCGTCGATGCAGCGAAGCTGGCTGCCGCCGACGCGAAGCGCCAGGAGTTCCTCGTGACGTCGACCCGCGACGGCGAGGCAGCCCTGCTCGCGACCGCTGCGGCGACCCGCTCCGCCGCCGAGAAGGCCGCCGAGGAAGCCGGCAAGGAAGCCGCCGAGCTGGGCGAACGCCAGGAGGCGCTCAGCGAGCGCCTGGCCGAGCTCGAACAGGGAGCGGCCGACCTCGCAGGACTGCGGGAAGCGGCGGCCGGTCTCGGCGGGACTCTGATCGGTGTGCAGGCCTCAGGGACCAGTGCCCGGGCCTCGCAGGAGATCGCCCGCACCATGGTGGCCGACCGCGGGTGGGGCCCCGGGGAGTTCACCTGCCTCGTGACGCTCTGGCACCGTGAGTCCGGCTGGAGCTGGAGCGCGACGAACCCGAGCTCGGGGGCGTACGGCATCCCCCAGTCGTTGCCCGGCTGGAAGATGGCCAGCGCCGGCAGCGACTGGCTCACCAACCCCGCGACCCAGATCAGCTGGGGGCTCGGCTACATCGAGGATCGCTACGGCAGCCCGTGCCGGGCCTACGAGGCGTTCCTGTCCCGCTCCCCCCACTGGTACTGAGCCATCCGGGCGCGCTCTGGCAGGCTGTGCCGCATGAGCAGGAGCGCCCGACACGGCAGCCCGGCCCTGGAGCGGTGGGGGCGCCACGTCGCCCGTCGCGCCAAGGCCATCGTCATCTTCTGGCTGCTCTTCATCGTCGTCGGGTTCGCCGTGGCCCTGGGCGCCACCGGCACCCCCAGCCTGTTCAGCCGGCTCGACAGCGGAGAGATCGTCGTCGCCGGCGAGAACCAGGACGGGCGTGACCTGCTCGCCCAGGGTGGCGGCAGCGGCTTCAGCACCTACACCCAGACACTCACGGGAGTCGACCTCAGCGACCCGGCCGTGGCGAGCGCCGCCGCGTCCGCCGTCCAGAGCCTGTCCGCCATCGAGCACGTCGAATCCGCCGTCAACCCCTTCGTCGTGCCGGGCGGCCCGACCACCCCTGACGCGTTGCGGTTCGTGCTCGACGGCGACCCGGCATCCGGCGGGTTCGCGACGGTGGTCACCTTCGACGAGGGCAACACCGCCGAGCAGGAGGCCGCCGCCACCGACGAGGTCGACGCGGTGTTCGACAGCCTCGCCGAGGACACCGGCGCGACCGGGGACCAACGCGGCGGCCTGCGCGCCCTCGTCGACCGGATCATCGAGCAGGTCAAGATCGACGGCCAGCGCGGTGAGGGCATCGCCCTTCCGGTGAGCTTCCTCGTCATGGTCGTCGTCTTCGGTGGGTTTCTCGCCGCGGGCTTCCCGGTGCTGGGCGCCATCGCCTCGATCGCCGGTGCCCTGGCCTCGCTGCTCGGGCTGTCCTACCTGCTCGACCTCGACGCCTCCGTCGTCAACGTCGTCACCGTGCTCGGGCTCGGTCTGTGCATCGACTACGGGCTGCTGGTCGTCTCCCGCTTCCGCGAGGAGATGCGTGCGCTCCTGCAGGGCGCCCCGGTCGCCGACGCCACGCACGCGCAGGTGGTCGCGGCCACCGCGGCGACGATGAACCGGGCAGGACGCACGGTCATCTTCTCCGCCCTCACGGTCGCCATCTCTCTGTCCGGCCTGCTCGTCCTGCAGATCCCGTTCATCCGCGCGGTGAGCGTGGCCGGTGTCTCGGTCGTGCTCATCGCCCTGGCCGTCGCGCTGACCCTCATCCCGGCACTGTGCGTCCTCGGGGCCCGGCGCCTGCTCAAGCGCGGCACGGAGACCGCCGCGGACGTCGGCGTGTTCTCGCGCCTGGCCGAACGCGTGCACCGGATGCCGTGGGTCGTCATCGCGGCCGTCTCGGCGGTGCTCGTCGTCATGGCCCTCCCGGCGCTGCGCCTCGAGCTCACCTCGTCCGGTCCCGAGCTGCTGCCCGTCGGCACCCCCGAGCGCACGTTCTACGAGGACTTCCGGGCGGGCTACCCACTGCTCGCGGGCGCCGAGGTGCTGCTGGTGAGCCGTGCCCCGGTCTCCGAGGTGCAGGCCTGGGCCGAGACCGCCGCCGCCGACCGGCCGGGGGTGGAGTCCGTCGACCCGGCGCGCGAACTCGGCAACGGCGTCGTCACGCTCGGCTTCCAGACGGGTGACTCCGGCACGGGCGAGGCCTCGCGTGCCCTCGTCGACTCGCTGAGGAGTGATCGCGCCCCGTTCGACGCCTACGTCGTCGGTCAGGCCTCGGGCATCGTCGACTTCCGCGCCACCGTGGCCGACCGGGCACTGTGGGCCGCGGGGTTGGTCGTCCTGGCCACGCTCGTGCTCCTCTTCCTCATGACCGGCTCCGTGGTCATCCCCATCAAGGCACTGGTCATGAACGTGCTCTCCCTGGGGGCGGCGCTCGGCGTCACCGTGTGGATCTTCGAGGACGGCCACCTCGAGGGGTTGCTCCGCTTCGCCTCGACCGGCGCGCTGGAGAACACCATCCCGTTGCTCGTGCTGGCCTTCGGGTTCGGCCTGTCGATGGACTACGAGGTCTTCCTGCTCTCGCGCATCGTCGAGCTGCACGAGCAGGGGCACGACACCCGCAGCGCCGTGACCCTGGGCCTGCAACGCTCCGGTCGCATCATCACCTCGGCCGCTCTCCTCATGGTCATCGTCTTCTCCGGGTTCGCCGCGGGCGACCTGCTGATCATGAAGCAGATGGGGGTGGCGCTGGTGCTCGCGATCGTCATCGACGCCACCCTCGTGCGCATGCTCCTCGTCCCGGCCACGATGTCGGTGCTCGGCTCGGCCAACTGGTGGGCCCCCGCACCGCTGCGGCGCCTCCACGAACGATGGGGCATCACCGAATGACGTCGGTTCGCACCCTCACGACGTGCGCCGAGTTCGAGGAGGCGACCTCACGGCATCCGGTCGCGGTCCTCGACGTCGGCGCCGGGTTCGTCGGGCCCGCCTTCGCCGTCGACCACGAGGGCCAGACCTCGGCACTGTTCCACCGTCGCTCCGACCACGGGGTCCCCGGCACCTCCGCGATCGCGACCGAGGGCGGCCTGGCGATCCTGCTCGACGACCCTGCGGTGCGGGCGTTCGTCACGGGCGAGGGGCACCGCCACCTCAGCGTCCCGCGTGGCCTCGTCCGGCTCGTCGAGGAACGGCTCCACCTCGGCACCCGCGGCGGCGAGTGGGACTGGATGTGGACCACCAGTTCTCCCGCACCCGTGCCGGGCGAGGACCACGTCGTCGTCCTCGACCCCTCCAGCAAGGCGGAGGCCGAGGCCTTCCTCGCGGCCCACAGCCCGCGCACCCACGGCCAGCCCTTCGCCCGCCGGCACCAGTACTGGGTGGGCGTGCGACACCCGGGCACCGGCACCCTGCTGGCCACCGGGTGCAGCGAGCCGTGCGCGGCCGGCACCCCCACCCTCGCCGGGATCGCCGTCGACGCCTCGCAGCGCGGCCGGGGGTGGGGCGCCGCGGTGACGGCGCACCTCACCCGCCGTGCCGTCGAGCAGACCGGGGCCTGCGCGCTCGGCATGTTCGCCGACAACGACTCGGCCCGACGCGTCTACGATCGGCTCGGCTTCACCACCGGCATGCGCTGGACCAGTCGCTGGTTCGGCTGAGCGAACCCGTCAGGCAGACGGCTCGGATGCCGGGGGTCGGCTGTCGATCCCGGCCTCCTTGCGCTGTTCCGGGGTGATCGGGGCCGGGGCCTCGGTGAGCGGGTCGTAGCCGCCACCGGACTTCGGGAAGGCGATGACGTCGCGGATGCTGTCGAAGCCGCCGAGCAGCATGACGATGCGGTCCCAGCCGAAGGCGATGCCGCCGTGCGGCGGCGCACCGAACGCGAAGGCGTCGAGGAGGAAGCCGAACTTCTCCTGGGCCTCCTCACGCGACAGGCCCATGACCTGGAAGACGCGCTCCTGCACGTCGCGGCGGTGGATACGGATCGACCCGCCGCCCAGTTCGTTGCCGTTGAGCACCATGTCGTACGCGTACGCGAGGGCCGGCCCGGGGTCGGTGTCGAAGGTGTCGAGGAACTCCGCCTTCGGCGAGGTGAAGGCGTGGTGGACGGCCGTCCACGCGCCCGAGCCGACCGCGACGTCACCGGCGGCAACCGCCTCGGACGCCGGCTCGAACAGCGGCGCGTCGAGGACCCAGAGGAACTCCCAGGCGTCCTCGTCGATCAGGCCGCAGCGCTTGCCGATCTCCAATCGGGCGGCGCCGAGCAGGGCCCGCGAGGATCGGGTGGGCCCGGCCGCGAAGAAGACGCAGTCACCGGGCTGCGCACCGACATGCGCGGCGAGGCCCTCGAGCTCGGTCTCGGAGAGGTTCTTCGCGACGGGTCCGGTGAGTGTGCCGTCCTCCTGGACGAGCACGTAGGCCAGGCCGCGGGCGCCGCGCTGCTTGGCCCACTCCTGCCACGCGTCGAGCTGCTTGCGTGGCTGGCTCGCTCCGCCCGGCATGACGACGGCGCCGACGTACTCGGCCTGGAAGACCCGGAACGGGGTGTCCGCGAAGTACTCGGTGCACTCGACGAGCTCCTGGCCGAAGCGCAGGTCGGGCTTGTCGGAGCCGAAGCGACGCATCGCCTCGGCATAGGTCATCCGCGGGAAGGGGGTCGGCAGGTCGACGCCGATGAGCGTCCAGATCTCACGGATGACGGCCTCGCCGAGCTCGAGCACGTCGTCCTGCTCCACGAAGGACATCTCGATGTCGAGCTGGGTGAACTCGGGCTGGCGGTCGGCGCGGAAGTCCTCGTCGCGGTAGCAGCGGGCGATCTGGTAGTACCGCTCCATCCCGGCGACCATGAGCAGCTGCTTGAACAGCTGCGGGCTCTGCGGCAGCGCGTACCAGGAGCCGGGTGCCAGGCGCGCGGGCACGAGGAAGTCGCGGGCACCCTCGGGGGTGGACCGGGTGAGGGTCGGGGTCTCGATCTCGACGAAGTCCCGGGCCTCGAGCACTCGCCGGGCGGCGGCGCTGACCTTCGAGCGCAGGCGGATGGCGTGACCCGCCGACCCGGCGCCCGGGCGGCGCAGGTCGAGGTAGCGGTGCTTGAGACGGGCCTCCTCGCCGACGGTGACGCGCTCGTCGACCTGGAAGGGCAACGGCGCCGACTCGTTGAGCACCTCGATGGCGCGGGCGACGACCTCGACCTCACCGGTCGGCAGGTCGGGGTTGACGTTGCGGTCCTCGCGCGCGGTCACCTCGCCGGTGACCTTGACGACGTACTCACTGCGCAGGTCGTGGGCGGCCCCGGTCAGCACCTCGTCGCGCGCGACGACCTGCACGACCCCGCTGGCGTCGCGCAGGTCGATGAAGGCCACGCCCCCGTGATCACGCCGCTTCGCCACCCACCCGGTGAGGGTGACGGTCTGGCCGGTGTGGGCGGCACGCAGGGTGCCGGCCTCGTGGGTGCGGAGCACGGGGGATCCTTCTCGGGTCGGGGTGGGGTTCGGTGGAGCCGCCCCAGTCTACGGAGGTCCGGCGTGACCTCCGAACGGGTTGCCCCCGCCCCCTGCCCACGGGCTGCGGGCCGGCAGCAGGCAGTGCTCGAGCAGCGGCCCCCGTCCCGACGGGTGGCGCACGAGGGCCGACGCCGCGATGAATCCGTGTCAGGGTGGTGGGGCCCTGTTGCCCCGACCGTGAGTCCCTGACATGAACCAGCCGCTCCCCCGCCGCACCGCCCTGCGTGCGGCTGCCGTGCTCGTCGTGGGCTCGGTCGGTGTCACGACGTCGGCCTGCACCTCGGACGGCAGCGGGGACGGTCGTCCTGACGACGGCGGCGTCGACGGCGACGCTGATGACCGCTCCACGTCGCTTGTGGTCGCCGCAGACCAGCGTGCCGGAGTCGTCGACGTGCAGGCCTCCCCCCACGAGCAGTCGCTGGCCGCCTCGCGGGCCCTGCTCGACAGCGCAGGTGTCGTCGTCGTGGCCAGCGCTGACACCGATGTCGCGGCTGCTGCCGAGCTGGCCGCCACCCATGCCCTCCCGGTGCTCGTCGCAGGCCCGGGCCTGGCCGCAGAGCTGGACCGGCTCGGTGTGGACACGGTGGTTCAGGTCGGTGCCGGCGAACCCGAGGATGTCGACGCGTCACCAGGTCTGGTCGTCGTGGACGGGTCGGATGCCGCAGCGGTCGCGTCGCTTGCGGGGTTGCCCGCGCACCCGAAGGCACACGGGGCGGTCGTGCTGCTCCAGCCGGGCGGCGACCTCCCCCCAGCCGTGGCTGCCACGGCCGACGCCGCCGGGGCCGACCGCATCACGGTGCAGCACGGCGACGTCCGGGCGACCCCGGATGCCGTCGGCCCGGTGCGCGCCGGGACGGGGCCGATCCTCGCCCTGGGGTCCGACCTGGGCCCAACGGAGCAGGTCGCCCAGCGGGTGCGCACGGTGCGTCGGGCATCGGAACTGCCCGGTGGAGGCTTCCTCCCGTTCCCGGGGCGCCGGATGATCGCGCTGTACGGTCATCCGCAGACCAAGGCCCTGGGGATGCTCGGCGAGCAACGCCCGGAGCAGGCGGTGCGCCGCGCGCGGGCACTGGCGAAGGAGTACTCAGCCCTCAGCAGGGAACCCGTGATCCCGGCGTTCGAGCTCATCGCCAGCGTGGCGTCCCAGGCCGCTGGGGACGACGGCTCGTACTCGCGGCGGACCCCGATCGAGGTGCTGCTCCCCTGGGTCGAGGCGGCCGAGGAGGCAGGCATCTACGTCGTCATCGACCTGCAACCCGGGCGCACCGACTTCCTCACCCAGGCAAAGTTCTACGAACCCCTGCTGCGCCGCCCCTTCGTCGGGTTGGCCCTGGACCCGGAGTGGCGCCTGGAACCCGACCAGAAGCACCTGCGCCAGATCGGCTCGGTCGGGGTTGACGAGGTCAATCGCGTGGGGTCCTGGCTGGCGGCGCTGGTGCGCGAGCACGATCTTCCTGCCAAGGTGCTCACCCTCCACCAGTTCCGTCCGTCGATGATCACCGACCGGGAGCGACTGGACACCACCCTCGACGAGATCCAGTGGCTCGTGCACGCCGACGGGCAGGGCCGTCAGGGTGACAAGCAGTCCACCTGGAAGCGCCTCAGGCGCGACCTGCCCGACGGGGTGTGGCTCGGGTGGAAGAACTTCGAGGACGAGGACCTGCCGATGCTCACGCCGGAGCAGACGATGGCGCAGGTCAGCCCGACACCGTGGTTCATCTCCTACCAGTGAGCCCGACCGGCACCTGCGGCTACGGGAGGCTGGGCTTGGCCGCAGTGGCGAGCCACTCCTGGAAGAACGCGTCGAGGTCCTGGCCGGACACCTCCTCGTACACGGCCTGGAAGTCGGCCGTCGTCGCGGTGCTGTCGTCGTAGCGCTGGACCCAGGTCTGCACGCCCTCGAAGAAGGCCTCGTCGCCGACCGTGAGCCGTAGCGCGTGCAGGGTGCCGGCACCGCGGTTGTAGACCTGCGTCGCGAACAGACCCATCGGGCCCGGGTCGCCGATGGGCAGCGCCCAGTACTCGGGGGTGCGAGCCGGTGCGTACCAGGAGTCGAAGGCGGCCTGGGCGGTGCGGATGCCGTTCTCCTCGTTCCACAGCCAGGTCGCGTAGGTGGCCCAGCCCTCGTTGAGCCAGATGTCCTTCCAGTCCTTCGGGCTGACGGCGTTGCCCAGCCACTGGTGGGCCAGTTCGTGGGCCACGGTGCCCTGGACTGCCTGGCCGGAGTACACCGGTCGGGTCTGGGTCTCGAGCGCGTAGCCGACGCTGTCGTCGTCGACGCTGGAGCCGTACGAGCTGAAGGGGTAGGGCCCGAACCTCGACTCGAAGAAGTCGATCATCCTCGGCTGCAGCGCCAGGCTGGCGTTGGTCGTGGTGCGCCGGCTCGGCGAGAGCTTGGAGTCGACGAAGTCGTGGATGGGCACGCCGCTGGCCGAGTGCGTCACGGGGCGCACCTCGAAGTCGCCCACCGACGCGGTGGTGAGGTAGCTGGCCTGCTCGTCCACGGCATCCCACGACCAGGTCGTGCGCCCGTTGGCCGTCACGGGAGGGCCGTCCGGCAGCCCGTTGGCCACCGCCACCTTGCCCTCTGGAACGGTGATCCGGAACGAGTACGTGGCCTTGTCGCGCGGGTGGTCGCTCACGGGGTACCAGGTCATCGAGCCGTCCGGCTCGCTGACGACGATCGCGCCGTCCCGGGTGGTGTACCAGCCGTAGGGCGCCGTCTCGATGTCGGTCGGGCGAGTGGTGGTGCCCCCGTAGGTGACGACGAGTCGGGCGCGCTGGCCCTTCTTGAGCTTGGGCCGCGGCTGCACGGTGAGTTCCCACCGGCGCGCGGCGTCGTCCTGCACGTGCCAGTAGGCCGCGCCGTCGACCTCGGCCCCGGGGGCGGGTGGGGCGATGCCGGTGGCGGGCTTGCCGTTGATCGTCATCGCCGAGACGCTCATGCCCCGCAGGTCGAGGTTGAACCGATCGAGGTCGGCCGTCGCGGTGAGGTCGATCGTCGCAACCCCGGAGAACTGGCCCTCCAGGGGGGCCGGTGCCGGCGCCGGGGGCGTGTAGTCCACCGCCAGGTCGTAGTGCGAGACGTCATAGCCACCGTTGCCCGCGTAGGGGAAGTACGTGTCCCCCACGCCCGCGGAGCCCGCGGTGAAGCGCGGCTTGCCCGGGTCACCGGGGGCAGCGGTGGCCAACCCGGTGATGCTCACCAGGCTCACGATGCCGACGGCCGTGGCCAGCCCTCGGACGACAGTGGTTCGTGACGCGCTCATGCGGCCTCCAGGCTCGTGGGATGCCGAGTATGGCAGCACGCGGAGCAGGAGAACAGGGCTGGTCAGGCCCTGTCGACGGCTTCGACGTAGAACCACCTGCCGGCGCGACGCTCGAAACGACTGCGCTCGTGCAGCTGCCCTCGCCGCACCGGCCCGTCGTCCGCACTGACCCACCGGGCGCGGAACTCCACGACGCCCTCGGTGTCCTGCGGGCCACCGGCCACGACGTCGAGCACCGTGAGGCCCTCCCACCGGACCCGCGGGTCCGGATCGGCGTCGTCAGTGCGGGTGCGGGGGTGCCAGGTGCGAAAGAGGTGGTCACCGTCGCCGAGCACGTAGGCGGTGTAGCGCGACCGCATGAGCGCCTCGGCAGTGGGTGCCGCCAGCTCACCCGCGACGACCGGCCCGCAGCACGCACTCAGGGCGGCCCCGGCAGGGACGCCGCCGCACGGGCAGCGCCGGTCTGCTGACGGCGTCCGCGCCGCCGTCGAACGGTCCCCGAAGGCTCGCTCGCTCATCCGCGGCGTCGTGGCCGCGTCGGCCAGGGCTCCTCGACCGAGCGCGTGCCGGCCCAGCCGCGCTCGCGCAGCCGCTGAGCAGCCAGGGCCGAGACCATGAGGGTGCCGTTGTGCACGTCGCCGGCGAGGACGGACTCCACGAGCTCGTCGAGCGGGACGCGACGCACCGGCATCCCGAGCTCCTCCCCGTCGCGCTCGTGGCGAGACTCGACCGGGACCTCGGTCAGGCCGCGGGCGAGGAAGACCCGCACGGACTCGTTGGAGCCGCCGCTGCTCGTGTAGTGGTCGAGGAGCAGGTGCCACTGCGCCGCCTCGAGGTCGGCCTCCTCCATGAGCTCGCGCGCGGCGGTCAGGTGCGGTGGCTCTCCGTCGACGTCGAGCAGACCCGCCGGGAGCTCCCACTCGTAGGCGCCGACCGGATGCCGGTACTGCTGGACGAGCACGACACGATCCTGCTCGTCCAGGGCGAGGATGCCGACCGCCCCGGGATGGTCGACGAAGTCCCGGGTCACGACCCCGCCCTCACCGAGGTCGACGTCCTCGGTGACGACGTTCCACACGTGCCCCGTGAAGGAGCGCACGGACGACGGCACGGGCAGCGACGCGAGGTGGTCGCGCAGCTCGTCAGGCATGGGCGTCTGCGGCCTCGTGGTGGCGCGGACGCTCCACCTCGACGAGCCGCGAGGCCCGCTGGGCCTCGATGGCCGCCCCGATGAGACCGGCGAACAGCGGGTGGGCCCGCGTCGGGCGCGACGTGAACTCGGGGTGGGCCTGCGTCGAGACGTAGTAGGGGTGCGCGTCGGCCGGCAGCTCGACGAACTCGACCAGCCCCAGCTCGGGGTGGGTGCCGCTGAACACCAGGCCAGCGTCCTCGAGCTGCTGCCGGTACTCGTTGTTCACCTCGTAGCGGTGGCGGTGCCGCTCGTCGGCGAACGTCGCACCGTACGCACCGGCGACGACCGATCCCTCGACCAGTGCGGCCCGCTGCGACCCCAACCGCATCGTCCCGCCGAGGTCACCGGCGCCCTCGACGAAGGCCTTCTGCTCCTCCATCGTCGAGATGACCGGCGCCGCGCTGTTGGGGTCGAACTCGGTCGAGCTCGCGCCCTCGATCCCGGCGACGTCGCGGGCGTACTCGATGACCATGCACTGCAGGCCCAGGCAGATCCCGAGCGTCGGGACCAGGTGGGTGCGGGCCCAGCGCAACGCGCCGACCTTGCCCTCGATGCCCCGTACGCCGAAACCTCCGGGCACGAGCACGGCATCCACCCCGCCGAGGGCGCGCTGGGCTCCCGCCTCGGTGTCGCAGGTGTCGGAGGCGACCCACCGGATCTTGACCTTGGCGTCGTGGTGGAAGCCACCTGCGCGCAGCGCCTCGGTCACCGAGAGGTAGGCGTCGGGCAGGTCGATGTACTTGCCGACCAGGGCGACGGTCACCTCGTGCTCGGGCTCGTGGACCCGCTCGAGGAGCAGGTCCCAGTCCGTCCAGTCGACGTCGCGGAAGGTCAGCCCGAGGCGGCGGATGACGTAGGCGTCCAAGCCTTCGCGGTGCAACACCTTCGGGATGTCGTAGATGCTGGGGGCGTCGACGGCGGCGGCGACGGCCTCGGTGTCGACGTCGCACATGAGGCTGATCTTGCGCTTGATGGACTCGGGGATCTCGCGGTCCGCCCGCAGGACGAGGGCGTCGGGCTGGATGCCGACCTGGCGCAGGGCTGCGACCGAGTGCTGCGTCGGCTTGGTCTTCAGCTCACCGCTCGGGGCGAGGTAGGGCACCAGCGAGACGTGCAGGAAGAACACCTTGTCCCGGCCGAGGTCGTGGCGCACCTGGCGGGCGGCCTCGAGGAAGGGCAGCGACTCGATGTCGCCGACGGTGCCACCGATCTCGGTGATGATGATGTCCGGTGCGTCGGCATCCGAGACTCCGGGCGAGCCGGCGGCCTGGGCCCGCATGCGCTCCTTGAGCTCGTTGGTGATGTGCGGGATCACCTGGACGGTGTCGCCGAGGTACTCCCCTCGCCGCTCGCGCTGGATGACCCGGTTGTAGACCTGACCGGTCGTGACGTTGGCGCTGCCCTTGAGCGCGACGTCGAGGAAGCGCTCGTAGTGGCCGATGTCGAGGTCGGTCTCGGCACCGTCGTCGGTGACGAACACCTCACCGTGCTGGAAGGGGTTCATCGTGCCGGGGTCGACGTTGAGATAGGGGTCGAGCTTCTGCATCGTCACCCGCAGCCCGCGCGCCCGGAGGAGGTGACCGAGGGAGGAGGCCGTGAGCCCCTTGCCGAGGGAGGAGGCAACTCCTCCGGTCACGAAGATCTGTTTCGTCGTCTGAAGCACCACGGGATTCAACGGTACGTCATGGCGCGGGGGTTGCGGGACGCCTTCGGTCGGCGCGTCGCGAGGTCCCACCAGTCGGACCGGTGATTCAGCGTCCGCCGGACCCCTTCCCGGACCCTTGCACGAGCACCGACGCGTAGGCGTCGAGGGCGGCCGCCACGGCATCCGCGTCGGTCGGCAGCTCGCCGGATCGCTCGACGGCCTTGGAGCGCAGGTCGTCACGCACCGATCCGTGGAGCACCACGTCACGAATCGCGCGCGACAGCGAGATGGGGTCCTCCGGCGGCACGAGGAGCGCCGCCGCGCCCGTGACCGCCGCCGTTCCGCCGACATCGGTCGCGACGACGGCCGCACCAGCGTGCAGGGCTTCCTGGATGCCGACCGGTTGGCCTTCCCAGACCGCGCTGGAGATGACGACGTCGGCGGCCCGCAGCAGGTCCGGCACGTCGCTGCGGTGGCCGAGCAGGCGCACGGGCAGGTTCTGCGCGTCGATGCGCGCCTGGAGCTGCTCGCGCAGCGGCCCGTCTCCGGCGATGACGGTCACCAGGTCCAGTCCCTGGGTCGCGAGCTCGTGGTGGGCGTCCAGGAGCAGCGGCAGCCCCTTCTGCGGCGCCAGCCGCGCGACGACGACTCCGAGGCAGGTGCGTCCACCGATCCCGAGCTCGGATCGCACGGCGTACCGGTCGCGCTCGGCCTCACGTCGCGGCGGTGCCGCGATGACGGCCAGGCCGGTGCGGCGAGCGCCGAGGCGCCGCATGCGCTCGACGAGGTCGGCCGACACGCCCAGAACCAGGTCACTGCCCCGTGCGACCACCCGCTCCAGCCCCCCGTAGACCGCCGAGGTCAGCGCCCCGGACGGCGCGGCGTTGTGCAGGGTCGCGACGACCGGAACGCCCGACCGGGCGGTGGCGAGCACCGCGAGGGCGGCCGCCCGCAGTCCGTGGGCGTGGACGACGTCGGCCCCCGCCGAGAGTCGCGCCAGGTCACGCACGGCGCGCGCGTCGCGGGTCGGGTGCGGCCGGTCGGCGACCTCGAGGGATGCCGTGGTCGTCGCCACCCCTGCGAAGTCGAAGTGCTCCTCCACCGCCGGCGGACAGGCGACGACGACGGTGTGCCCCTGCCCCGTCAACGACCCGACGAGCCCCTTGACGTGGGCGCCGACTCCGCCGGCGCTCGTCCCGAGCACCACGAGAACCTTCACCCCTGCCCCCTTCCACGGCGTCGGGCCCTCCCGCGCGTGAGGACCTCCGACATCATCGCGCGGTCCCCGACCATCAGCGCGAGCACCCCGACCATCAGGGCGAGCAGCCCTGCACCCGCCCCGACGAGCACGGTCTCGACGAGGTCGTCGAGGGCCCTCCCGCGGGTCACGACGTCGCCGGCGGCCACGGCGAGCGCGACCGACACGACCAGTGCGCCGGCCGTGCGCCCGATGCCCTGGGTCACGCCCGGACCCCACGTGCGACGCACGAGGAGCAGCAGTGCCACAGCCGCGACGGTCATCCCGAGGGTCGAGGACAGACCCAGCCACCGCAGGGTGACCCCCGGTTCCTGCCCGCCACCGAGCACGGCGATCGGCAGCAGCGCGGCGATACTCCAGCCGATGGCGGCGGCCAGTGCGGCATCCGTGGGTTTTCCGCGCACGTACAGCGCCCGCGTCAGCAGGGCGATGAGGCCGAAGCCCACGAGTCCGGGGGCGTAGGCGTTCAGCGTGCCGGGCAGTGCGGCCAGGGCCGCGGTGCTCGTCGCCCCGTCACCCCGTCGGGCGTCGAGCACCGAGAAGAAGCCCCCGATCGCCGGGGCAGCCGCGATGAGCACCCCGACCGACAGGCCCGTCAGCACGAGCACGGCTCGCAGCGACCGGGCGAGCGTGGGTGTCACGTCCTCCCCCGCGCCCGTGCGCGCTGCCAGCGCCGGGAAGGCACTTGTTGCCACCGGCACTGCGAGCACCGCGTAGGGCAGCAGGTACACGGCCTGGGCGTACGTGTAGACGGTGAACGTCCCGGAGTCCCCCGACTGCTTCGCCAGCCACATCGTCGCGAGCACGGCCCCCTGCTGAGCCAGCAGGGCGATGATCCCGGCCCCGGCGAGCGCGCCGATGCGCCGGGCGTCCTCGGGCGGCATCGTCAGCGCCGGGCGCCAGCGCCACCCGGTCGCCATGGCGGGCACGACCAGGGGAAGCGAGAGGACCACCACCCCCAGCGTCGTGCCCCACCCGAGCACCCGGATCGCCTCGTCGCTGACCAGCGCCGGGGCGGTCTGGCCGTCCACGATGGAGCCGTACCAGAGGTAGGAGGCCAGCACGACGATCGACGAGGCCAGCGGAGCCAGGGACGCGGCGAGGAAGCGGCGGTTGGCGTGCAGCAGCCCGGTGAGGATGATGCCCAGGCCGTACAGCGGCACCTGCACCGCGAAGATCCGCAGCAGCGTGGTGCCCACCTCGACGGCACGTGGGTCGGACTCGACGACGATCCAACCGGCGATGGGCCCGGCCAGCGCCCACAGCAGGGCGGCCAGCGGAACCAGGACCATGAGGGTCCATGACAGGAGCACGGATGCCGTGTGCTCGGCCCGGTCGCGCTCTCCGGCCCCTAGCCGGTGGGCGATGAGGGGAACTGCGACAGCCGCGAGGATGCCTCCCGCAGCCACCTCGAACATCACGTTGGGGATGGCGTTGACGGTCTGGTAGATGCCGCCCACACCACCCGCGCGCACGGCATCCGTGAACACGAGGATCCGTCCGAACCCGGCGATGCGGGCGAGCAGGGTCGTGACGGCGATCAGCCCGGCGGCCCCGGCGATGCCTGAGGCGAAGCGGCGACCCGTCATCGCGTCGGCCGGCCCCAGGCGTCGAGCTCGCGCAGGCCGGGCGTCGACTCGATGACCTTCGTGAAGCTCACGCGCTCCGAGGCCAGGGTCAGGGCGGCGAGCACCACCAGGGCCGCCACCCGCCCACGGCGACCGGTGGCCTCGACCAGTGCCGATCCGACCAGGGCCCCGGCGGCGTTGGCGCCGGTGTCGCCGAGCATGGCCGTCCCGGCAAGATCGGGGCGGATCACCCCGAGGGCGGCTCCCGCGGCGGCCGACGCGGCGTAGGCCCCCGGCCCGCGGCGCACCGTCAACGGCAGTGCGGCGAGCAGGGTCACCTTCAGGGCGCGCCCCGGGCGCAGGTCGAGCAGGTTGGCGAGGTTGGCCGATCCGGCGATGACGGCACCACCCACGAGGGCGTCAAGGGCGTTGACGTCAACGCGCGAACGGTCGGCGAGGGTCGCCGCAGCCAGCCCGGTGGCGCCGATGCCCACGATCTTCAGGAAACCGGTCGTGATCTGCCCACGGGCGGCGGCTCCGAGGTGCCCCTTGAGGCCCTTGCTCGACCCGTCGCCACCGAAGTCGTCCAGGGCGCCGAACGCACCGGCACCGACGGCCGCCACCACGCCCGCAGGGCCGGTCGCGACGGCGCCTGCGGCAGCCCCCACCGTCGCCCCGATGACGTAGGCAGGGCCTTCGAGGAGGGTGACGTCGTGCCCGGCGTGGTTCGTGCGCGCCCACCGGCGGGAGGTCACCGTGCCGGTGAGGAGCCGGAACGCGCCGTGGGCCGCCCCCGCGGCAAGGCCGCCGATGGCGGCGGTGCGAGCGATCACGACGCCGGGACGGGAGCGAACGGGGCGTCGGTACCGTCGGCGAAGCCGTACTGCCCGACCTCGCCGGCACGCTGCTCCGCCAGGGCGTGCACGATGCTGGCCTGGCCCAGCGCAGACCCGCCGTTGTCCACCGTGGACACGACCTCCGTCGCCGTCGCGTCGTTGCGGATGCTGGCCACCACGTCGACGGCCTCCTCGCCCGTGGCCGTGGTCCTCGCACCGGCTGCGACCACACCGGCCGATCGCGAGTCCAGGGCGATGACGAGGTCGACCCACCGGTCAGCGGCGGCCTGCTGGGCAGCAGGGTCGCCGTCACTGACCGACCCGGCGATCACGACCACGAGGTCGGCGATCTGCACGTCCTCGCCGGCGACCTCGATGAGGTCGGCGGCGGCGAGCGTGGCCAGGGCAGCCCTCGCCTGCTGCGCGTCGACGGTGTTGGGCGGGGTGCGGGCCGACGTGCTGAGCAGGGTTGCGAGCAGGACGTCTCTCGCCGACACCGATCCGGTCTCGCTGACGTCGATGCCGGCACCGGCAGCGGCGTCGCGCACCGCGGCGTCGCGAGCCGCCACGACCGCCTCATCGGTGCTGACCCAGTTCTGGGCGACGGTGGTGGTCGACACCACGGCCGCGCCGGACGCGGCCAGGGTCGTCGCGCTGGACTCCACCAGGGCGGTGTCTGCACCGGGCAGCACGACGACGGCCACCCGCCGCCCGTCCATGGTGCCTGCCAGGACTGCTGGGTTGGTCTCGCCGATGTAGTCCTCGCGGGCGTCGATCTCGGCGGTCGCGTCGGAGAGCTGGGCGTTGAGCTGGGCCTTGTCCTCCCGCAGGCCGGCGACCTCGTTGGTCAACGTGTCCCCCAGTTCGCCCTGCAGGGGGCCCGCACCTAGCACGATCCCCACCGCGAGCGCGAGGAAGATCGAGACGATGGAGACGAGGTGGTAGCGGAAGTCGATCACCTAGAAAACTCCTTGGATGGACGACCAGAGGTCGTCGAGGCGTGCACCGAAGACCTGGATGAGCGCGCGGCCTCCGTCGGTGGACCACAGCGCGGCGCCGAGCGCAAGCAGACCCACGGCCAGCATGAGGAACAGGCTCCACAGCGAGATCCGGGAACGGTAGAGCTGGCTGACACCCTTGGCGTCGACGAGCTTGCTCCCCACGCGCAGCCGGGTGAGGAAGGTACTGGCCATGCCCTTGCGGCCCTTGTCGAGGAACTCCACGAGGGTGACGTGGGTGCCCACGGCGACGATGAGCTGGGCGCCCTTGTCGTCGGCGAGCAGCATGGCGACGTCCTCGCTGGTCCCGGTGGCCGGGAAGACCACCGGCTCGACGCCGAGGGAGCGCACCCGCTCGAGCCCGGGGGCCTTGCCGTCACGGTAGGCGTGCACCACGACCTCGGCCCCGCTGCGCAGCGCGTCGTCGGACACCGAGTCCATGTCACCGACGATGAGGTCCGGCTTGTGCCGGGCCTCGATGAGCGCGTCGGCGCCGCCGTCGACCCCGATGAGGATCGGCTTGTACTCGCGGATGTAGTGCCGAAGGATCTGAAGATCCTCCTTGTAGTGGTAGCCGCGCACGACGATGAGCACGTGCCGGCCCTCGAGCTCGGTGGTGATGTCGGGGACGCCGACGCCGTCGAAGAGCAGGTCACGCTCCTGGCGCAGGTAGTCCATCGTGTTCTCGGCGAACGCCTCGAGCTGATCGGACATCCCGGCGCGGGCGACGGCCATCATCGTATGGACAGCCTCGGTGTCGAGGCGTTCCCCGGCGACGACGGTGCTCTCGTCGGCGATCAGCTCACCGCCCTCGATGGTGAGCAGCGTCCCGTCCTTGATCTGCATCGCGTCCGGACCGGCCCTGTCGATCAGCGGGATGCCGGCCGCCACGAGGATCTCCGGCCCGAGATTCGGGTACTTGCCCGAGATCGAGGCAGCGGCGTTCACGACGGCGGCGGGGCGGCAGGCGACGAGCGCCTCGGCGCTCACCCGGTCGAGGTCCTCGTGGTCGATCACGGCGATGTCACCGGGCCGCAGTCGCTTGGTGAGGTTCTTCGTGCGACGGTCCACGCGAGCGGGGCCGGTCAGCCCCGGGAGGGGACCACGGCCACGGCGGGAGGGAAGACGAATCGACATCGGCACCATCGTGCCACGTGGCGCTAGCCGCGAGCGCGAGCCATCAGGTCTCGGGCGTGCTCGAGCGCGGCGTCGGTGCCCGAGCCCCCCAGCATCCGCGCGAGTTCGGCGACACGGTCCTCCCCCGCGACCTCGTGCACGCCGCTGCGGGTCACCTGGCCGTCGTCCGAGCGTTCGACGACGAGGTGTCGGTCGGCGTGGGCCGCCACCTGCGCCAGGTGCGTCACGACGATCACCTGGGCGTGGCGGGCCAGAGCGGCCAGGCGGGCCCCGACGTCGAGCGCGGCACGCCCGCCGACCCCGGCGTCGACCTCGTCGAAGACGAACGTCGGGACGCTGGCGGCCTCGGTCGCCGTCGCGACCTCGAGGGCGAGCATCACCCGGGAGAGCTCACCACCGGATGCCGCCTTGGTCACCGATCGCGGTGCCGTGCCCGACCCCGACGCGAGCCGGATCTCCACGTCGTCGCGCCCGTCGGCGCCGAAGCGACCGGCATCCGCGACGTCCACGGTCACGGTGGCGGACCCCATGGCCAGGTGCATCAGCTCGTCGGTGATGCGGTGCCCGAGGGTGCTCGCAGCGTCCGTGCGACGCGCGGTGAGGGTGGCGGCGGCCCGCTCACGGTCGGCGGTGAGCACCTCGACGCGCGCCGCGAGCTCGTCGATGCGGTCGGTGGTGGACTCCAGGTCAGCCACCCGCACGGCTGCGTCACGCGCCCAGGCGAGGACGTCGTCGACGCCGGGCCCGTAGAGGCGGGTCAGCTCGGCCAGCGCGGCCCTGCGTGACTCGACCTGCTCGAGACGGGCCGGGTCGATGTCGGCGTCGGCGAGGTAGGACCCGAGGTCAGCGGCGACGTCCGCGGCGAGGTAGCGCAGCTCATCGACCCGGGTGCCGATCTCGGCCAGGGCAGGGTCGCTGGCGCTGACCTGGTCGAGTCGCGCTGATGCCGTGGCGAGCGCCCCTAGGACGCCCGGGTTCGCGGGGCCACCGGCGTCGTCGCCGCCGGTGAGCGCGTCGTGCGCCGCACCGGCACCGTCACGCAGCTCCTCGGCGTGGCCTAGCCGATGCGACTCCAGGCGCAGGGCGTCGTCCTCGCCGGGTTGCGGGTCCAGGGCCTCGATGCGCTCGAGGCCGACCCGCAGGGTCTCGGCCTCGCGCGCGCGGGCGGCGGCGGCCGCCCGCAGCTCACCCAGTTCGGCTTCCGCGTCGATCAGCTCGCCGTGGACCGCGCGGTACTCGGCCAGCGCCGTCGCGACGTCGACACCACCGAAGCCGTCGAGGACCTCCCGGTGCTGGTCCGCGCGGCGCAGCCGCCACTGGTCAGCCTGTCCGTGCACGGCGACGAGGTGCTCGGCGAGCTCGGCCAGCAGCCCGACGGGCGCGGCGCGGCCACCGACGTGTGCCCGGGACCTGCCGTCGGACCCGACCGACCGGACGAGGACGAGTCCGTCGCGAACATCCGCCCCGGCATCCGCGGCCCGGCCCAGCGCCCGGTGGCCCTCGGGCAGCGACAGCAGCCCCTCCACCACGACGCGGTCGGCACCGGCGCGCACCAGGGCGGAGTCACCTCGGCCGCCGAGCAACAGGCCCAGCCCGGTGACGACCATGGTCTTGCCCGCGCCCGTCTCGCCCGTGAGCACGGTCAGCCCGGGATGCAGTGGCAGCACTGCTTCGTCGATGACGCCGAGGTCGCGGATGCGGATCTCCTCGATCACGGGGAGCCGTCCCCCTGAGCCAGCTGGCGGCGTGCGGCACCGCGCCACCCCTCGACGGGAAGGTCGAACTTCTCGACGAGCCGGTCAGTGAAGCCCCCGGAGTTCAGCCGGGCCAGGCGCACCGGTTCGTCGGAACGGCGCACGTGGATCCGCGCGCCCGGAGGGAGTCCGACCGCCCGGCGCCCGTCGCACCACACCACGCCGTGGGCGTCGGTCTGCGCGAGCACCTCGACGACGAAGCGCGACTGCGGGCCGACGACCACCGGTCGCGCGAACAGGGCGTGCGCACTGATCGGCACGAGCATCAGCGCCTTGACATCAGGCCACACCACGGGTCCGCCCGCCGAGAACGCGTACGCCGTGGACCCGGTCGGGGTGGCCATGACGACCCCGTCGCAGCCCCACGTCGACAGCGGTCGCCCGTCGATCTCGACGGTCAGCTCGAGCATCCGCTCGCGAGATGCCTTCTCGACGGTGACCTCGTTGAGCGCCCAGGACTGGAATACGGTCCTGCCGTCCTCCTCCGCGCGCACCTCGAGGGTCGTGCGCTCCTCGACGTGGTACTCCCGGGCCACGATGCGTTCGACGGTCGCGTCGAGGTCCTCGCGCTCGGCCTCGGCGAGGAAGCCGACGTGCCCGAGGTTGACCCCGAGGAGAGGGACTCCCGACCCGCGGGACAGCTCAGCCCCCCGCAGGATCGTGCCGTCGCCCCCGAGGACACAGACCAGTTCACAGCCGGCTGCCGCTGATTCGTCGGCGTCGGTGTCGACGGCGAGCACGCCCGGTACCCGCGCGAGCGGGGTGTCCACGAGTTCGTCCCGGGGCGCGCTGACCCCCACGCCGGCGGCGATCAGCCGGGTGGCCACCCCGGCTGCGAGCTCCTGGGCGTCAGCCCGCCAGAGGTGGGTGACGAGCAGGATGCGACGCGACGGGGTGCTCGTCATGCTCGTCCTCCGCGTGCCTCGGTGGTGGTCTCGCGAACGATCTCGCGGACCCGGTCCGCGCTCATTGTGTCCGACGGGTCCGACCGGGCCCACAGGAGGTACTCGACGTTGCCGGTGGTGCCGGCGATCGGGCTCTGGCGGATGCCGTGCACGAACAGACCCGCGTCGAGGGTCGCCTCGACGACCCGGTGGAGGGCTGCCGTCCGGTCGCGCTGGTCGGTCACCACGCCCTGCCTGTTCAGTCGGCCACGCCCGACCTCGAACTGCGGCTTCACGAGCACGACGAGGTCACCTCGCTCCCCCATGAGCCGGACGAGGTCGGCGAGCACGAGGGTCAAGGAGATGAAGGACAGGTCGGCCACGACGAGATCCGCGGGGCCGCCGATGGTCTCCGGCTGCAGTCCGCGGATCGTCGTCCCGCTGTGCTCGGTGACCCGAGGATCGTTCGCCACCTCGGGCACGAGCTGCCCGTGCCCGACGTCGACGGCGGCGACGTGCGCTGCGCCGGCAGCGAGCAGGACCTGGGTGAAGCCACCGGTGGAGGCGCCCACGTCGACGCATCGTCGCCCCTGCACGGTGAGGCCTTCGGGCGCCCACTCCTGCAGCGCCGCGTCGAGCTTGTGGGCAGCCCTGCCCACCCAGCGGGGGCCCGAGACCTCGACCTCGATGACGTCGTCGGCGACGGGCAGGGACGGCTTGGCCGCCACCGAGCCACCGACAGTGACCTGACCTGCCCTGACGAACTCCTGCGCCTCCCCCCGAGAGCGGGCCAGCCCTCGCCGTACGAGCTCGGCGTCCAGACGAGCGATGTCAGCCGCCGAGGTCGGTGAGCCGCCCCTGCAGGGTGCGGTGGACGGCCTCACCGGCCTCGAGCTGACCGTCGAGGTCGCCCTCGGGGGTGTTCGCGAGATCGCGCAGCGCCGCGTCGATGACGATGTCCCCGGTTTCCGGCGGCCCGGCCTGCTGGTCCTGCTGTGCTGCGTCGTCGATGTCCGGCAACCTCACGCGTCACTCGCGGGAGTGCTGCCGGATGCCGGTGCCGACGGAGCCTGCGTCGCGGGCGAGTCACTTGATGCCGTGCTCTTCGCAGCCGGTGCAGACTTCGTGGCGGCCTTCTTCGCCGGCGCCTTCGCGGCCGCCTTGGCGGTAGCCGACGTCGTGGCAGCCTTCTTCGCGGGTGCCTTGGCAGCCGGAGCCTTCGCGGCGGCCTTCGCCGGACCCGACGTCGTTGCGGTCGCCCTCCTCGCCGGCGCCTTCGCGGCGGCCTTGGCCGCCGGAGCCTTAGCGGCCGCCTTCGCCGTGGTGGCGTTCGCCTTCTTCGCCGGAGCCGCCTTCGTGGCGGCCTTCTTCGCCGGCGCCTTGGCAGCCGGAGCCTTGGCGGCCGCCTTGGCGGGAGCCGCCTTCGTGGTGGCCTTCTTCGCTGGCGCCTTCTTTGCCACCCGTGCGGGAGCCTTCTTCGCCGCGGCCTTCACCGGCTCAGGGGCGACCTCGACGATTTCGGAGACCACGGTTGCCGCACCGCGGATCTCGACGGAGGCGGCGCTTCGGGCCAGCTCCTCCACCTGGGAGGCCAGGGTAGCCACCGTTGCGCCCAGTCCCTGGACCTCACGGGTGAGGCGGTCGACGTCGAGCTTGCCGACGGCGGAGTCGACCTCGCGCCGCACGAGGCGCACGATCTGCTTGCGGTTGGCCTCGGCCGCCTTGAGCAGGTCGTCTGCCAGCGCACTGGCCTGCTTGGCGAGCTTCTTGCGCGAGGTGTCCTGGCTGGCGAGAGCGATGATCTCCTGAGCCGCCTCCTTCGCCCGGCTTCGGGTGAGGTCACCCAGCCCGGAGGCGAGTTCGACGTAGCCCTGGATGGAGTTCTTGGCCATGGATCCTCCTCGATCTGGCAGCCCCGTCGGCCACCCGCTGCCGCCCACGCTACCGAAAGCGGACCGCTGCGAGCACGGACTCGGCCGACTCACTCAGTGCGGCGATGTCCGAGGCAGGGCTTCCAGCGTCCCGTGCCCGGTGGACGGCGACCACTGCTCGTGACAATGCGTGGAGCCAGTCACCCTCTGTGTCCGGGTCCACGTTCAGGGCGCGCAGGTCGGGCGCAACCCAGGTCGGGCGCCGGTGCGGTGGCGCCTCGAGGCAGGCAGCGAGATCGTCGACACCGGTCAGGACGAGGAGAGAGTCCATGCCGGCGGCGACGGCGCCCTCGATGTCGGTGTCGAGCCGATCGCCGACGGCCAGCACACGTTCTGCAGCGACGGCGAGCCGGTCGGCGCACATGAGGTACAGCGGTGCTGACGGCTTTCCGGCGACCACGTCGGGGGTGTGACCGACTGCGCGCTGCACCGCGGCGATGAGCGAGCCGTTGCCCGGTGCGACCCCGCGGTCGGTCGGGAGGGTGGCGTCGGTGTTCGTCGCCACCCAGGTCGCCCCGGCCTGCACGGCGTACGCAACCTCCGCGAGGTCTGACGCCGTGACCCCTGCCCCGTACCCCTGGAGGACGGCCACGACGTCGTGCTCGGCCGCCTCGGCGGGACCGACCGGCGCCAGTCCGACCTCCACCAGTGCGGCAGACACCCCTGGGCCACCGACGGCAAGGACGCCACTGCCCGGTGGCACGTTGTCCGCCACGAGCCCCGCGCCGGCCTGCGAGCTGGTCGCGACGTCACCAGGAGCGCAGGGTAGACCGAGGTTGCGCAGGTGGGCGGCAACGTCCTCAGGAGTACGCGACGCGTTGTTCGTGGCGTAGATGACGGGAAGGGTGGAGTTCGACAGTGCCTCGATCGCGTGCGGCACCGCCGCCGGGCCCCGGTACACGACCCCGTCCAGGTCGCAGACGATGGCGGCGTAGCGACCGGCCAGCGTCTGCGGCGGGCTCACACGTCCTCCGCTGGGACGGCCGTCGCCTCGGAGACCATCGCCTGGGAGACCTCAGCACCGTCCTCCTCGTCGTCCTCACCGAGCTCGACGACGATCCCGTCGAGTTCCTCGAGGCGCTCCACGGCATCCGTGACCGCGTCGGTGTCGCCCTCGACTGCCTTGAGGAACCACTCGCGCGCCTCCTCCTCACGGCCGAGACCGAGCAGGACGTCCGCGTAGGCGTAGTGGAGCCGGCACACGGATGGACCAGCGGCTTGTCGCAACGCAGGGATCTGGAGCGCGATGAGTGCCGCGTCATCCTGGCCGAGGTCCCGACGAATCCCCGACACGACGATCGCCAGCTCCTGCCGCTCGTCCTGCGTGAGCGTGCGGGCCTCGGGCGTGGCTGCCAGCTCAAGGGCCCGCGAGTGTCGACCGAGCCCGCGCTCGCAATCCACCATGAGCGGCAACAGGTGGCTGGAACCACTGAGGCGGCGAAGGGTCCGGAACTCGGTCAGGGCGCGCGCGAAGTCGCCGAGCCTGTAGGCCACCATGCCCAGCGCTTCGCGGGCTGCCGGCACGCGCCCAGCACGGCGCACGGCCGTCTCGGCGTGGGCCAGGGCCGCTTCGAGGTTGTCGGCCTCGAGGGTTGCGGCAACCATGACGAGGTGCTGGGCAACCCCTTCGGCGTTCTCCTTCGACAGGGTGCGCAGCTGCTCGTGCACGGCGCGGTCGAGCTCCTTGCCGGTCACCTCTTCCGGGATGCGGGGTTCGGGTAGACGCGGGCTCTTGGGCGCGAGGCGGCTGCCCCCACGGTCATCGCGCTCGCCAGCTCGGGCGGGTTTGCCGTCACGACCGGTGTCGCGCCCATCACGGCCTTGCGGACGGGACCCGGAGCCGCTGCGATCATCGCGGCGACGATCGGGGCCGCCACTGCGCTGCCCGCCGCCGCGTCGGTCGTCCCCAGGTCGTGACCCGCCTCGACGCTCAGCCCCGCCACGACTGGGTGCCGATCGACCGCCCTGCCGGGGGGCACGGTCGTAGGACGACGACCGGGGCGGCCGGCTCTGGTCACGCCGAGGCTCCGACACACCGTCCCGCGAGGACGACGACCGGGGCGGCCGGCTCTGGTCACGCCGAGGCTCCGACACACCGTCCCGCGAGGGCTCGCCCTCCGGGCGCTCGATGCTGCTGTCCTCGGTCACGCCATCATCTCCTGTTGTTCGGGGCCGCACGTTGACCGTCGTCACCGGCCGACGTCGGGTGCGGCAGGCTCTGCACACCTGGCGTGCACGGTCCGCTCTGCCGACACCGGCATCGTGCGCCGGCCAAGTCTACGGACCTTCGTCGCCCCTGCGGACACGGGCGCCTGAACCTGATGGCACAGGAAATCGCGGACGGCCCTGTCTGGGAACGTGGAAGAGGGCCCACCATGTGTGTGGTGGGCCCTCTTCGTGAATGTTTGTCCGGCTGCGTCCTACTCTCCCACACCGTCACCAGTGCAGTACCATCGGCGCTGAAGGGCTTAGCTTCCGGGTTCGGAATGGGACCGGGCGTTTCCCCTTCGCTATGACAGCCGAAACTCTATGGAGATGTCAGTGGTTTCCCGACCGTATCTCGGGAACTGCACAGTGGACGCGAACACGCATTAAGAATCTTTTGGTGTGTGTATCAAGTTGTCGGCTTATTAGTACCAGTCAGCTACATGCATTGCTGCACTTCCACGTCTGGCCTATCAACCCGGTAGTCTCGCCGGGAGCCTCTCACACCTGATGGTGCATGGAAACCTCATCTTGAAGCGTGCTTCCCGCTTAGATGCTTTCAGCGGTTATCACTTCCGAACGTAGCTAATCAGCGGTGCCCTTGGCAGGACAACTGACACACCAGAGGTTCGTCCAACCCGGTCCTCTCGTACTAGGGTCAGCCCTTCTCAAGTTTCCTACGCGCACAGCGGATAGGGACCGAACTGTCTCACGACGTTCTAAACCCAGCTCGCGTACCGCTTTAATGGGCGAACAGCCCAACCCTTGGGAGCAACTCCACCCCCAGGATGCGACGAGCCGACATCGAGGTGCCAAACCATGCCGTCGATATGGACTCTTGGGCAAGATCAGCCTGTTATCCCCGGGGTACCTTTTATCCGTTGAGCGACGGCGCTTCCACAAGCCACCGCCGGGTCACTAGTTCCGACTTTCGTCCCTGCTCGAGATGTCTCTCTCGCAGTCAAGCTCCCTTGTGCACTTACACTCGAAACCTGATTGCCAACCAGGCTGAGGGAACCTTTGAGCGCCTCCGTTACCTTTTAGGAGGCAACCGCCCCAGTTAAACTACCCACCAGGCACTGTCCCTGATCCGGATCACGGACCGAGGTTAGATATCCAGAACGACCAGAGTGGTATTTCAACGTTGACTCCACACACACTGGCGTGCATGCTTCACAGTCTCCCACCTATCCTACACAAGCCGTACCGAACACCAATACCAAGCTATAGTAAAGGTCCCGGGGTCTTTCCGTCCTGCTGCGCGTAACGAGCATCTTTACTCGTAGTGCAATTTCGCCGAGTTCGCGGTTGAGACAGTGGAGAAGTCGTTACGCCATTCGTGCAGGTCGGAACTTACCCGACAAGGAATTTCGCTACCTTAGGATGGTTATAGTTACCACCGCCGTTTACTGGGGCTTAAATTCTCAGCGTCGACCCAAAAGGTCTAACCGGTCCTCTTAACCTTCCAGCACCGGGCAGGCGTCAGTCCGTATACATCGTCTTGCGACTTCGCACGGACCTGTGTTTTTAGTAAACAGTCGCTTCTCCCTGGTCTCTGCGGCCCTTCACCCTAGTGAGCAAGTCACTTCAGGGTCCGGGCCCCCCTTCTCCCGAAGTTACGGGGGCATTTTGCCGAATTCCTTAACCACGATTCACTCGATCGCCTTGGTATTCTCTACCTAACCACCTGAGTCGGTTTGGGGTACGGGCGGCTCGAACCTCGCTAGAAGATTTTCTTGGCAGCATAGGATCACCCTGCTTCCCGCATTCGCGGTCACTATCAGGTCTCAGGCTATGTGAGCTGCGGATTTGCCTACAGCTCGCCCTACACCCTTGGACGTGGACAACCATCGCCACGCGGAGGCTACCTTCCTGCGTCACTCCATCGCTTGACTACTACAAGGTCGGGTCGCGCGCTCCACCACCACCCCACCCCCTCGAAAGGGAATGGTTACGTGGTGGCTTCAGGCGCTTAGCATCACTCGGTTCGTCATGGGCGGTTCTTCGCCGGTTCCGGAATATCAACCGGATGTCCATCGACTACGCCTGTCGGCCTCGCCTTAGGTCCCGACTTACCCAGGGCAGATTAGCTTGACCCTGGAACCCTTGGTTATTCGGCGGACGGGTTTCTCACCCGTCTTTCGCTACTCATGCCTGCATTCTCACTCGTGTGGCCTCCACGGCTGGATCACTCCGCCGCTTCCCTGGCCACACGACGCTCCCCTACCCATCAACACGCTTGGACCACCAACCCGCAGGTGTGGTGGCCGGGCAATGTGTCAATGCCACAGCTTCGGTGGTGTGCTTGAGCCCCGCTACATTGTCGGCGCGGAATCACTTGACCAGTGAGCTATTACGCACTCTTTAAAGGGTGGCTGCTTCTAAGCCAACCTCCTGGTTGTCAATGCAACTCCACATCCTTTCCCACTTAGCACACGCTTAGGGACCTTAGATGGTGGTCTGGGCTGTTTCCCTCTCGACTACGGAGCTTATCCCCCGCAGTCTCACTGCCACGCTCTCACTTACCGGCATTCGGAGTTTGGCTAACGTCAGTAACCTGGTAAGGCCCATCGGCTATCCAGTAGCTCTACCTCCGGCAAGAAACACGTGACGCTGCACCTAAATGCATTTCGGGGAGAACCAGCTATCACGGAGTTTGATTGGCCTTTCACCCCTACCCACAGCTCATCCCCTCAGTTTTCAACCTAAGTGGGTTCGGTCCTCCACGACGTCTTACCGTCGCTTCAACCTGGCCATGGGTAGATCACTCCGCTTCGGGTCTAGACCCAGCGACTCAAACGCCCTCTTCGGACTCGCTTTCGCTACGGCTTCCCCACACGGGTTAACCTCGCCACTGAGCACTAACTCGCAGGCTCATTCTTCAAAAGGCACGCTGTCACCCCACAAGGAGGCTCCAACGGATTGTAGGCAAACGGTTTCAGGATCTATTTCACTCCCCTCCCGGGGTACTTTTCACCTTTCCCTCACGGTACTTGTCCGCTATCGGTCACCAGGGAATATTTAGGCTTAGCGGGTGGTCCCGCCAGATTCACACGGGATTTCTCGGGCCCCGTGCTACTTGGGTGCTTCTCAATGGAGTTCACGACATTTCGTCTACGGGGGTCGCACCCTCTATGCCGGACCATTCAAAGCCCTTCGACTATGACGCAAATTTTTGACTCCACGCCAGCGTGTCAGCACTGACAAAAGAAGTCCCACGACCCCTTAGCTGCAACCCCTGACAGGTATCACACAACTAAGGTTTAGCCTCTTCCGCTTTCGCTCGCCACTACTCACGGAATCGCGGTTGCTTTCTCTTCCTGTGGGTACTGAGATGTTTCACTTCCCCACGTTCCCTCTACCCGCCCTATGTGTTCAGGCGGGAGTGACTGGACTTGCCTCCAGCCGGGTTTCCCCATTCGGAAATCCTCGGATCACAGTCTGGTTATCGACTCCCCGAGGCTTATCGCAGATTCCTACGTCCTTCTTCGGTTCCTGGTGCCAAGGCATCCACCGTTTGCCCTTAAAAACTTGATTGCACAAAGATTTTAAGATGCTCGCGTCCACTGTGTAGTTCTCAACATACGGGCGGCACCATCACCACCACCGGCGCCTACCAAACACACAGCCTGGCGGTTCAACCGTGATGACAGCCCACAACCACCCCACACTCGGGGTAGCCCAGAAGAAACAGGCACAAAGGCCCGATCCCTCAGGACCCAACAACGTGTCAAGCACCAAACCCCGCCCCCACCACCTTCCACACCCACCACCCGCGAACGAGTGACCGGCTGTACTAGCGACAGACACGACACCTGGTGCCAACTAATCGATGTTCCACCCTTGAGCACCCGGTGCCCCACACTCGGAGGCAAACCAGGGCCTGGACCAGACAGAGCTGGCCAGTGCTCCTTAGAAAGGAGGTGATCCAGCCGCACCTTCCGGTACGGCTACCTTGTTACGACTTAGTCCCAATCGCCAGTCCCACCTTCGACGGCTCCCTCCCACAAGGGGTTGGGCCACCGGCTTCGGGTGTTACCGACTTTCGTGACTTGACGGGCGGTGTGTACAAGGCCCGGGAACGTATTCACCGCAGCGTTGCTGATCTGCGATTACTAGCGACTCCGACTTCATGGGGTCGAGTTGCAGACCCCAATCCGAACTGAGACCGGTTTTTTGGGATTCGCTCCACCTCGCGGTATCGCAGCCCTTTGTACCGGCCATTGTAGCATGTGTGAAGCCCAAGACATAAGGGGCATGATGATTTGACGTCATCCCCACCTTCCTCCGAGTTGACCCCGGCAGTCTCCCATGAGTCCCCAACCACCCAAAAGTGTTGCTGGCAACATGGAACGAGGGTTGCGCTCGTTGCGGGACTTAACCCAACATCTCACGACACGAGCTGACGACAACCATGCACCACCTGTACACCGACCTTACGGGGCACCCATCTCTGAATGTTTCCGGTGTATGTCAAGCCTTGGTAAGGTTCTTCGCGTTGCATCGAATTAATCCACATGCTCCGCCGCTTGTGCGGGCCCCCGTCAATTCCTTTGAGTTTTAGCCTTGCGGCCGTACTCCCCAGGCGGGGAACTTAATGCGTTAGCTGCGGCACGGATCTCGTGGAATGAGACCCACACCTAGTTCCCAACGTTTACGGCGTGGACTACCAGGGTATCTAATCCTGTTCGCTCCCCACGCTTTCGCTTCTCAGCGTCAGTAGTGGCCCAGAGACCTGCCTTCGCCATCGGTGTTCCTCCTGATATCTGCGCATTTCACCGCTACACCAGGAATTCCAGTCTCCCCTACCACACTCTAGTCTGCCCGTACCCACCGCAAGTCCGGAGTTGAGCCCCGGATTTTCACGGCAGACGCGACAAACCGCCTACAAGCTCTTTACGCCCAATAATTCCGGACAACGCTCGCACCCTACGTATTACCGCGGCTGCTGGCACGTAGTTAGCCGGTGCTTCTTCTGTAGGTACCGTCACTTGCGCTTCTTCCCTACTGAAAGAGGTTTACAACCCGAAGGCCTTCATCCCTCACGCGGCGTCGCTGCATCAGGCTTTCGCCCATTGTGCAATATTCCCCACTGCTGCCTCCCGTAGGAGTCTGGGCCGTGTCTCAGTCCCAGTGTGGCCGGTCGCCCTCTCAGGCCGGCTACCCGTCGTCGCCTTGGTGAGCCATTACCTCACCAACAAGCTGATAGGCCGCGAGTCCATCCCCAACCGAAAAACTTTCCACACAGAAACCATGCGGCTCTGTGTCATATCCGGTATTAGCTTCGGTTTCCCGAAGTTATTCCAGAGTCAGGGGCAGGTTACTCACGTGTTACTCACCCGTTCGCCACTGATCACCCAAGAGCAAGCTCTCAAGATCACCGTTCGACTTGCATGTGTTAAGCACGCCGCCAGCGTTCGTCCTGAGCCAGGATCAAACTCTCCGTTGATGTCGAAAATCCCCAACCCCAACAGGGCCGAGAAAATCCATAACCACAAAGTGTCACAAACCCGGCTGAGCACAAACAACCAGCAAAAAGCTGATCATTCATTGTCAACCAAAGGAAAAACATCGCCAACCCAAACCCACCACCACCCACAACGAGCAGCAGCACACCTGAGCCAACGACAAAAATATTGGCATCGATTATTGACACGCTGTTGAGTTCTCAAAGATCGGACGCGCACCGCTCCTTGACCGAAGTCGTGGATTCGGGGCTGCCGTTCGGAGTGTTGCCTGGGCGTTTCCGGCCCGGCGCAACCACTCCAAGTTACCTGCCCGGTTGCGCCTTGGTCAAATTCGCTGCCCTGAGGCGGTCGAACGTCACGTGGCTGAGCCGGACCACCGTGAGGACCCACCGAAGTGGTGACCGTCATGGTGTGGTGTCTGCTCCGCGGGACCGGCCTGCTTGGTGCGGGATGTGCATCCCACCGCTTGGCGTCCGTTGCTCCCTCACGGGCTGACGTCGAGAACTGTAGACCGACTCCGCGCAGCCCACCAAATCGGCCGGCACCCGGGCGTGTCGCGACGGCCCGGTGCACCGGCTACCGGTCAGGCGAGACGGCCCGCTGCGAGTGACTTCCGGCCGCGGCGCAACAGCACGACGCTGCCGTGGAGCACGTCGCCCGACGCGATCGTGCGCTCCACGTCGGTCGACTTCACGCCGTTGACCGAGGCGCCCCCCTCGGTGATGGCGCGGCGCGCAGCGTTTCGCGAGTCCACGAGTCCCACGGCGACCAAGGCGTCCACGAGGGACATCCCCACGGCGACCTCTCCCCCGGGCAGCTCCGCCGTGGCGTCGCGCAAGGTGGCGGCGTCGAGGGCAGTCACGTCGCCCTTGCCGAACAGCGCCTCCGAGGCCGCCTGCACCGATGCCGTGGCCGCCGCACCGTGGACGAGGGTCGTGACGTCAGCAGCCAGGACCTTCTGGGCAGCCCGCCGGAACGGCTCGTGCTCCACCTGGCGCTCGAGCTCGGCGATCTCCTCGCGCGACCGGTCCGTGAACACCTTCAGCAGCGTGACGACGGAGGCGTCCTCGACGTTGACCCAGTACTGGTAGAAGGCGTAGGGGCTGGTCATCTCCGGCGAGAGCCAGATGGCGTTGCCGGCGCTCTTGCCGAACTTCTCCCCCGAGCTGTCCGTCAGCAGCGGGGTCGTGAGCAGGTGCACCGAGGCACCCTCGACGCGGTGGATCAGGTCCGAGCCGGCGGTGAGGTTGCCCCACTGGTCGTTGCCACCGGTCTGCAGGGTGCAGCCGAACTCCCGGTAGAGCTGGAGGTAGTCCAGCCCCTGCAGCAGCTGGTAGCTGAACTCGGTGTAGGAGATGCCCTCGTCGCTGTTCAGTCGTGCGGCGATGGCCTCCTTCTTGACCATCTGGTTCACCCGGAAGTGCTTGCCGACGTCGCGCAGGAAGTCCAGCGCCGACATCGGCGCGGTCCAGTCGAGGTTGTTCACGAACACGGCCGGGTTCTCACCGTCGGAGGTGAGGAACGGCTCCACCTGTTGGCGGATGTTGGCCACCCACTGCGCGGTCTGCTCCTTGGTCTTGAGCACTCGCTCCGCACTGGGCCGCGGGTCACCGATGAGCCCGGTGGACCCGCCCACGAGGCAGATGACGCGGTGACCGGCCCGCTGCAGGTGCCGGAGAACGATCAGCTGCACGAGGTTTCCGAAGTGAAGCGATGGCGCCGTGGGGTCGAAGCCGCAGTACGCCGTGATCGGCCCGTCGGCGAGTGCCGTGCGCAGCGCGGACTCGTCGGTGGACTGTGCCACCAGCCCTCGCCACTGCAGCTCGTCGAGGATGTCGCTCACGGTGCTTCCCTTCTCCACGTCGCGCCTCGACCGGATGCCGTGCGCACGCCACAGCCTGCCACGGCCAAGTTGATCGCACGGGCGGGCGTCCGCGGGCGATGCGGATGCCGGTGGCGAACGGCATCCGGCACACTGACCGCCGTGACCGACACCCCCGATGCGCCCGCTCCCACAGTCTCCCCCTTCGTCGCCGGCCTGCCCAAGGCCGAGCTGCACGTGCACCACGTGGGCTTCGGCGTCGCCGAGGATCGTTGCGGAGCTCGCCGCCCGCCACCCCGACAGCCCGGTTCCGCGGGATCCGGGGGACCTGGCCCGCTTCTTCACCTTCACCGACTTCGCACACTTCATCGACGTCTACCTCGCGACCGTCGGGCTGCTGCGAACGGCCGAGGACGTGCGCATGCTCACCTACGAGGTCGCGCGCGACCTCTCGGCACAACGGGTTCGTTACGCCGAGCTGACGATGACGCCGTACACGTCGGTCGTGCGCGGCATCCCCATCGAGGCCTACACCGAGGCGATCGAGGACGCCCGGGTCGCCGCCGAACGCGACCACGGTGTGGTGCTGCGGTGGATCTACGACATCCCGGGCGAGTCGGGCCTGGAGTCCGCCGATGCGACCCTGTCGTACGCGCTCGACCACCGACCCGAGGCACTCGTCGGGTTCGGCCTGGGCGGCCCCGAGATCGGCGTACCACGGGCGCAGTTCGCCCCACACTTCGCCGCCGCCCGTGCCGCCGGGTTGCACAGCGTGCCCCACTCGGGAGAGTCCACGGGGCCCCGGTCCGTGTGGGACGCCCTCACCCTGCTCGGCGCCGAACGCATCGGCCATGGCACGTCGTCGGTGCAGGACCCCCACCTGCTCGAGCACCTCGCCGAGCACCGGATCCCCCTCGAGGTGTGCCCGACGAGCAACATCGCGACCCGGGTCGTCGAGCGGCTCGAGGAGCACCCCATCCGGGCCATGCGTGACGCCGGCGTCGTCGTCACGGTCAACAGCGACGATCCGCCGATGTTCGGCACCACGCTCGGTCGGGAGTACGAGATCGCGGCCCTGCTCCTCGACCTCGACGAGGACGGCCTCGCCGACCTGGCCCTGGCTGCGGTCGACGCGTCCTTCGCACCTGACGATGTCGCAGCCGGCCTACGTGCCGAGATTCGCTCCTACACAGCGGCTTTCAGCGCAATGCAGAGGTAATGACGACCGCTCCCGAGCCGAACGACTGGTCTGCCCACTGCTGGATCGTGCCGTCGTCGTGGACGACGGTGACCTTCAGCGGGTCGGCACCATCGGCCCGATCGATGGAGATCAGCCCCGGGACGGCACGAACGGCCACCTCCACGGCATCCCACTCCGCGACGCTGAGGTCCGGAGGGGCGGCGGGCGGGGTGCTGGGCTCGGCCATCGGGTCGTAGAGCGCGAGGGACACGGCGCCGGTCACGGTCAGGGTGGCCCCGTCGAACGTGCCGTCGACGGCGTAGACCCCCCACCGGGTGAGCGGGGAGCCGGCGTCGGTCTGCGCGTCAGGAGGGTTGGCGGTCCAGTCCCATCCGCTGAGGGCGATGCCCTCGCACTGCACCGGCCACGACTCTCGCACCGGCCCCAGGCACAGCTCCGGCGGGCTGTCGGGCTTCTCGATGACCGTGCCCACACCCGTCACCGGGTCCTCGGCCGGGGGGATCGCCGTCACCGGGGTGGCAACCACCACCGAGTCGGAGGGGGCCCCGCCGGGGGGACCTTCGGCGGCGATGCCGCAGGCGGACAGGAGCAGCGCGCAGACGACGAGGGCGGCGGTGGGAACCACGGCGGGAGGCGGACTCATACGTCTGCGACGCATCATCCGACGGTGCCGTTCCGTGTCCTGGCCACGCGGTAGGCACTCACCGTGGGCTCGCCGTCGAGCCAGAACCGCCAGGGGTACGTGCTGCCGTCGCCACCCGCCCCGCTGACACCGACGCGAGGGCCGGTACGGATCGTCGCGGCATCGACCGGAGTCACCGGCGGTTCGACCCGACCTCCGGCCCGCGCACCCACGAGGGACAGGCCGTCGTGCGCACGGGTGAGCCCCAGGGTCGTCGCCAGGTTCGCCGGACCGCGGGCCTGGTCACGCTCGCGCACCCCCGGTCGTCGCGCCGCAGCCAGCTCGTGCCCCGCGACGACCTCGCCGGCCCGCAGCAGCACGGCGGACGCCGTACCCGGCTCGCCGGTGACGATGTTGGCGCAGTGGTGCATGCCATAGGTGAAGTAGACGTAGAGGCGCCCGGCCGGGCCGAACATCACCTCGGTGCGAGGTGACCGCCCACGAAAGGCGTGCGACCCCGGGTCGGTGCCCCCGGCATACGCCTCCACCTCGGTGAGCCGCACGGTGACGCCCGCGCGGGTGACCCGGCATCCCAGCAGCTCGCGGGCCACGACGAGGACGTCGCGGGTGAAGAACTGCACGGGCAGGCGGGTCGGCATCACCACACCAGTGTGTGGCCTGGGGGACGGGCCGGATGCCGTCAGCGCACCGTCGGCTGGACCGCCGACCACGCGCGGTGGTCGCCCGCCGTGGCGACGACCCGCTGGAGCTGTTCCGCGACGCGCACCGGGGCGGTGCCTCCCCGCGCCGAGCGCGAGGACATCGAGCCCTCCACGGACAGCACGGCGCGCACCCTGTGGGTGAGGTGCGGGCTGATCGCGGTGAGGTCGTCGTCGGTGAGGTCCCACAGCTCGATTCCGCGCTCCTCACAGACCCGCACGCACGCACCGGCGACCTCGTGGGCCACCCGGAACGGGACGCCCTCCCGCACGAGCCATTCGGCGATGTCGGTGGCGAGCGAGAACCCCTGCGGTGCAAGGGATTCCAGACGTGCCGTGTCGAACACCATCGTCGCGACCATGCCACTGAACGCCGGGAGCAGCACCTCGAGGGTGTCCACGGCGTCGAAGACCGGCTCCTTGTCCTCCTGGAGGTCCCGGTTGTAGGCCAGCGGAAGGGACTTCAAGGTCGTCAGCAGGCCGGTGAGGTCGCCGACGAGGCGGCCGGCCTTGCCCCGGGCGAGCTCGGCGACGTCCGGGTTCTTCTTCTGCGGCATGATGCTCGACCCCGTGGAGTAGGCGTCGTCCAGGGTGATGAAGGAGAACTCCTTGGTCGCCCACAGCACGACCTCCTCGGCCAGGCGCGAGATGTCGACGGCCGTCATCGCGGCGACGAAGGCGAACTCGGCGACGAAGTCGCGCGAGGCGGTGCCGTCGATGGAGTTCTCGACCGACCCGTCGAAGCCGAGATCCGCGGCCACCGCCTCGGGGTCGAGCCCGAGCGAGGACCCGGCCAGCGCTCCTGAGCCGTAGGGCGAGACCGCGGCGCGCACGTCCCAGTCGCGCAGCCGGTCGACGTCGCGCAGCAGCGCCCACGCGTGCGCGAGCAGGTGGTGCGACAGCAGCACCGGCTGGGCGTGCTGCAGGTGGGTGCGCCCGGGCATCGCGACCCCGAGGTGGCGCGTGGCCTGTTCGACGAGCGCGTCGACGACGTCGAGCACGAGACCGGCGACGACCCGTGAGTGCTCGCGCAGGTACATCCGGAACAGCGTGGCCACCTGGTCGTTGCGGGAGCGTCCCGCCCGCAGCCGCCCGCCGACGTCGGGCCCGGCGCGCTCGATGAGGCCACGCTCGAGCGCGGTGTGGACGTCCTCGTCGGCCTGCTCCGGCACGAAGTCGCCGTTCTCGACGTCAGCACGTAGCCGCTCCAGCGCGTCGAGCATCGCCTCGAGGGTGGTGTCGTCGAGCAGCCCCGCGGCGTGCAGCACCCGTGCGTGGGCGCGTGAGCCCGCGAGGTCATGGAGGGCGAGCCGCCAGTCGAAGTGCGTCGACTTCGACAGCGCCGCCAGGGCGTCCGCCGGTCCCCCCGCGAAGCGGCCACCCCACAGGGCGCTCGAGGTCTTCGGATCGGTCGGTTCGGTCACTGGGGGTCCCTTCGCGTGTAGGCCATGAGGCGGTCGACGAGGTCGCGGCTGGCCGAGGCACCGCGCGTCACGACCATGATGGTGTCGTCCCCGGCGATCGTGCCGAGCACCCCGTCGATCGTGGCGTGGTCGAGCGCCGAGGCGAGGAAGCTCGCGGCACCGGGCGGGGTCCGCAGGATGACGAGGTTGGCCGAGGCCTCGGCCGACACGAGCAGTTCGTGGCACCGCGACTGAAGCCGGGTGCCGCGCTCCTCACCATCGGTCGCGGCGCGGACGGTGCGGTCGCCGCCCTCCCCGGGCACGGCGTAGACGAGGCTCTTGCCGACCCGCACCCGCTCGGCCCCCACGTCGACGAGGTCGCGCGACAGGGTCGCCTGGGTGACCTCGATGCCGTCAGCGGCGAGGTGGTCGAGCAGCTCGGTCTGGGATCGGACGGGGGTCGCTGCGAGGATCTCGACGATCCGCTGCTGACGGGCGGCCCGCGACGTCGAGATGGTCATCGACCGTCCCCGGCGCGGTGCTGCTCCATCAGCCACGACAGCAGGGCCTTCTGCGCGTGCAGGCGGTTCTCGGCCTCCTGCCACACCAACGACGCGGGCCCGTCGATGACGGCGGCGTCGACCTCGTACCCGCGGTAGGCCGGTAGGCAGTGGAGGAACACGGCATCCGACGCCGCCTTCGCCATGAGCGCCTCGCTGACCCGGAAGGGTTCGAAGGGGCTGGCCGCGCCGTGGCGCTGCTCGCTCTCGGCCTCCATGCCCATCGAGACCCACGTGTCGGTGGCGACGACGTCGGCACCGCTCGCCGCGACCACGGGGTCGTCGGTGACGACGACGGAGCCACCCTGTTCGGCAGCGTGACGCTGAGCACGGGCCACGATGTCGGCCCGTGGTTGGTGCGAGGCCGGGGTCGCGATGCGCACGTGCATCCCCGCCAGGGCGCACCCGAGCAGGTACGAGTGCGCCATGTTGTTCGCCCCGTCGCCGAGGTAGGCGAACGTCAGACCCGCGGTGGCGCCCTTGACCTCGGTGATCGTCAGCAGGTCGGCGAGGATCTGGCAGGGGTGGTAGTCATCGGTGAGGGCGTTGACCACCGGCACCCCGGCATCCGCCGCCATCTCCTCCAGCCGGCTCTGCTCGAAGGTGCGCCAGACGATGGCCGCCGACTGCGGGCCGAGGATGCGCGCGACGTCGGCGACGGACTCGCGCTCACCGACCCCGGCCAGACGGCCGTCGATGACCATGGGGTAGCCACCGAGCTGGGCCACGGCCCCGACGAAGGAGACCTGGGTGCGCAGGGTCGGCTTGTCGAACAGGATCGACACGGTGTGCGGCCCGGTCAGGCACTGGTCGGAGAACGGCGCGGCCTTGAGCGCCAGCGCGCGCTGGAGCACCTCGTGCTGCTCCGCAGCGGAAAGGTCGTCGTCGGCGAGGAAGTGCCGCAGGGTCATGGGGTGTCCTTGGGTGTCGATGCCGCGTCGAGCAGCTCGGGCAGGGCGTCGATGAGCAGGTCGAGCTCGTCCGTGGTGATGACGAGCGGCGGCACGAGGCGCAGCGCATCCGGCGCCACGGGGTTGACGATGAACCCGGCCTCGCGTGCGAGGGCGGCCACCGTGGCCGACACGTCTGCGGCCAAGGTGATGGCCCGCATGAGTCCGGCGCCGCGCACCCCCGTGACGAGGGGGTGGCCCAGTGCCAGCACCCGGCGCTCGAGGTGCTCACCGGCCACCCGGGCGTGCTCGAGCAGCCCTTGGGACTCGATGGCACCGAGCACCGCCAACCCGGCGGCGCACGCGAGCGGGTTGCCCCCGAAGGTCGACCCGTGATTCCCGGGGGTGAGCATCGTGCTCACGCGCGGGCCGAAGGTCATCAGCGCCCCGATCGGCACTCCCCCGCCGAGCCCCTTGGCCAGCGTGATCGCGTCGGGGACGACTCCCGCGTGCTGGAAACCGAACCAGGCCCCGGTGCGCCCGATGCCGGTCTGCACCTCATCGAGGATGAGCAGGGCGCCCACCTCGTGGGTCAGCTCGCGGGCGAGCCGCAGGTAGTCGCCGTCTGCGGGGCGGACCCCGGCCTCACCCTGGATGGGCTCCAGGACCAGCGCCGACGTCTGTGGGCCGAGCGCCGATCGCAGCGCCGCCTCGTCACCCCAGGGCACGTGCGTCACCCCGGGGATGAGCGGCTCGAACGGCTCGCGGTAGGCCGGTTTGTGGGTCAGCGCCAGAGCACCCGTGGTGCGCCCGTGGAAGGCGCCCTCCGCGGCGACGATGCCGGTGCGGCCGGTGCGGCGGGCCAGCTTGATGGCCGCCTCGAGGGCCTCGGTGCCGGAGTTGCAGAAGAACACCGCGGACCCCTCCGGTGCCTTCGCGAGGTGCAGCAGCTTCTCGGCGAGCTCGACCTGCGGGATCGAGGTGAAGAAGTTCGACACGTGCACGAGCTGCCCGGCCTGCTTGGAGACCGCCGCGACCAGGGCGGGGTGGTTGTGCCCGAGCGCGTTGACGGCGATGCCGCCGACGAGGTCGAGGTAGCGCCGGCCGTCGACGTCCCACACCCACGCGCCGTCCCCGTGGTCGAGGACGAGCTGGGGGCGCCCGAACAGGTTCAGCAGCGAGCCCTCGTAGCGCTCGATCCAGGCTGCGCTGGCCTTGTCGGATGCCGTCGTGGCGGATGCCGTGGACGCGTCACTCATCGTCGACCTCCCGATCTGGCAGGACCATGGTGCCGATGCCCTCGGACGTGAACACCTCGAGCAGCAGGCTGTGCGGCTGGCGCCCGTCGACGACGTGAGCCTGGGGAACCCCGGCCTCCACGGCCCGGATGCAGGCCTCGAGCTTGGGGATCATCCCGGCGTCGACGCTCTCGAGCAACCGGCGCGCCCTCGTGATCGACAGCTGGGAGAGCAGGCTCGCCCGGTCGGGCCAGTTCGCGTAGACGCCTTCGACGTCCGTGAGCACGACGAGCTTGCGGGCGCCCAGGGCGGCGGCGAGTGCCGCAGCGGCGGTGTCGGCGTTGACGTTGAGCACCTGGCCGTCGGCGTCGAGGTCGGGGGCGATCGTCGACACGACCGGGATGCGGCCGGCATCGAGCAGGTCGAGGACGGCCGTCGGGTCGACCTGCACGACGTCGCCGACGAGACCGATGTCGTGCTCCTCACCGTCGACGACGACGCCACGCCGACGCGCACCGAACAGCCCGGCATCCTCACCCGAGAGCCCGACGGCGACCGGTCCGTGCTGGTTGAGCAGGCCGACCAGTTCACGACCCACCTGACCGGTGAGCACCATCCGCACGACGTCCATGACCTCTGGGGTGGTGACCCGAAGGCCCCCCTTGAACTCGCTCGCCAGTCCGAGGCGGTCGAGCATGGCCTTGATCTGTGGGCCTCCCCCGTGCACGACCACCGGGCGCAGGCCGGCGAAGCGCAGGAACGCGATGTCCTGGGCGAACGCGGCCTTGAGGGCGTCGTCGATCATCGCGTTGCCGCCGTACTTCACGACGACGAGGGCACCCCGGAAGCGTTCGAGCCAGGGCAGCGCCTCGACGAGCGTGCTCGCCTTGGACTGGGCGACACGCAGGGCGGCGGCGTCGATGGCGCCGCGCAGAGCCTGGTCGGGGGGTGGCATGTGGGTGTCCTTCGGTGCGATCTGGTGGCTCAGGTGGAGTAGGCGGAGTTCTCGTGGACGTAGTCGTGGGTCAGGTCGTTGGTCCACACCGTGGCGGTCGCCGACCCGGCGTGCAGGTCGACGACGACGCGGACCTCGCGGGCGGTGAGGTCGACCAGGGATCGGTCCTCGCCGACTCCGCCGGCACGGCAGACCATCACCCCGTTCATCGACACGTCCAGCTCGGCCGGGTCGAACAGCGCCTGCGTGGTGCCGACGGCGGCCAGCACCCGGCCCCAGTTGGGGTCGTTGCCGAACACGGCGCACTTGAAGAGGTTGTTGCGTGCGACCGAGCGCGCGACCTCGAGCGCGTCGTCCTCGGATGCCGCCCCGGTCACCTCGATCGCGATGTCGTGGTGGGCACCCTCGGCGTCGGCGATGAGCTGGCGGGCGAGGTCCGCACAGACCTGCGTCACGGCATCCGTGAGGTCCGCGAGCGCCACCGTCGCCCCCGAGGCCCCCGACGCCATGAGCAGCACGGTGTCGTTGGTCGACATGCAGCCGTCGGAGTCGATGCGATCGAAGGTCAGGGCCGTGGCCGAGCGCAGCACCGCGTCGAGGTCGTCGGCGACGTGGGCGCCCTCGATGACGGCGTCGGTCGTGATGACGACGAGCATCGTCGCGAGCGCCGGGGCGAGCATGCCGGCGCCCTTGGCCATGCCCCCGACCGCCCAGCCGTCGCGCACCGCCGTCGCCGTCTTCGGGACCGAGTCGGTCGTCATGATCGCCGTCGCAGCTGCCGGCCCACCGTCGACGGAGAGCGCCTCGACGGCGGCGTCGACGCCGGGCAGCAGCAGTCCCATGGGCAGTCGTTCGCCGATCAGCCCCGTCGAGCAGACGACGACGTCGCCGGCCGCCACCCCGAGCACCTCACCAACGTGCTCAGCCGTGCGGTGGGTGTCCTGGAAGCCGGGGGCGCCGGTGCAGGCGTTGGCGCCACCGCTGTTGAGTACGACGGCATCCGCCCGCCCGTCGCTGATGACGGTGCGTGACCAGGTGACCGGCGCGGCCTCCACGCGGTTGGTCGTGAAGACCGCGGCCGCGTGGTGGTGCGGGCCGTCGTTGACGACGACCGCCACGTCGGGCTTTCCGGAGGCCTTGAGGCCGGCGGTGACGCCCGCGGCCCGGAAGCCGAGGGGGGTGGTGACGGACATCAGGAGGATCCTCCGGTCAGCGAGGTGGGGGTGATGATCAGGCCGGCGCGGCGCCAGGCGGTGGCGGCCTCGTCGGTCTGCCCGGCCGGCACCAGCACCCAGTCGGTATCGAAGGTCGAGAAGGCGAGGACGCTGATGTCGGCGTCGACGAGGGGCTCGACGACCTCGGCGACGACCCCGACCGATCCGAACGACAAGGGCCCCGCCACCTCGACGACCCGGAACGGGCCCTCGGTGCGCACCCCCGCGGGCACGGCGGCCGTGAGGCACACGATGGAGGTCTCGTCCGGGGTCCGGGTCAGTGACGCGAACGGCCCTGCGGCCCAGTCGAACTCGGGCACCTGCCCGCCGTCGAGACGCACGATCGAGACGTCCTCGGGGTGCTCCATGAGGTGACGTGGCATGGCTCTCACGGCGCCACCCCCGCGATGGGCAGGCCGGTGGCCTCGGGCAGGCCCAGGGCGAGGTTGAGGCACTGAACGGCGGCACCGGCGGTGCCCTTGGTGAGGTTGTCGATCGCGGCGACGACGACGACGCGCCCGACCCGCTCGTCAAGGGTGACCTGGACGTGGACCGCGTTGCTGCCGAGCACGCTGCCGGTGCTCGGCCAGCGACCCTGCGGCAGGAGGTGCACGAAGGGTTCGTCGGCGTAGGCGGTCGCCCAGGCCGAGCGGACGGCATCCGCGGTGGTTCCCGGACGGACCCGGGCGGTGCACGTCGCGAGGATGCCGCGGGGCATCGGCGCGAGGGTCGGGGTGAACGACACGGTGACCGGGCCCGCGCCGGCGGCGGTGAGGTTCTGCTCGATCTCGGGGGTGTGCCGGTGGGTGCCGCCGACGCCGTAGGGCGACATCGCCCCCATGACCTCGGCGCCGAGCAGGTGGGGCTTGAGGGCCTTGCCCGCCCCTGACGTGCCGGATGCCGCGACGACGGTGATGTCGTCGGCCTCGAGGACGCCCGCGACGACCCCGGGAGCCAGCGCCAGGGAGACGGCCGTGGGGTAGCACCCGGGGACCGCGATCCGGGTGGCACCGGCAAGGGCGTTGCGCTGTGGCCCGTCGGCGGTCGCGAGCTCGGGCAGGCCGTAGGGCCACGACCCCGCGTACGGCGTGTCGTAGAAGGTGTCCCACGCGGTGGCGTCGGCGAGGCGGAAGTCGGCACCGCAGTCGATGATGACCACGTCGTCGGGGAGCTGGGCGGCCAGGGCGGCCGAGTGCCCGTGGGGCAGGGCGAGCACGACGGCGTCATGGCCGGCGAGGACGGCGGGCGTGGTGTCTTCCAGGACCCGGTCGGCCAGGGGGGTCAGGTGCGGGTGGATCGACCCCAGGCTCTGCCCGGCGTTCGACGAGGCGGTCAGGGCCCCGACCTCGAGCTTCGGGTGCTGGAGGAGGAGCCGGACCACCTCTCCCCCGGCATAGCCACTGGCACCGGCCACTGCAACCCACTTCATGCTGCATGACTATACAGAGTCACGCGACTCTATGCACACAGGCCACCCGACGTATTGCCCTGCAGCCACCCCTCACGCTGTGTCAGAGGTGGCTGCAGTGCAATACGTCGCGGTCAGGCGAGGGGGTCGTCGGGGCCGTACGGGATGAGGCCCAGGGTGCGGTCGCGCTTCCCCAGTGTCTCGGCCCGCCCACGCAGCGACTCCACGGTGTCGACCCCGGCCCGCACGAACCGACCAGACCACGCGTCGAGGTCCCCCGAGGCCAGAGCCAGCACGAGGTCGGTGACCTCCTCGGGGGCGGTCCACTCGGTGCGCCCGACATGGGCGTGCATGGCCTGCGTCATGTCGGTGCGCACGACCCCGGGCATGAGGTCGAACGCCCGGATGCCGCGGGCCCACCCCGCGAGGTGCGTGGACCCCGTGATCCTCGCCAACGCCGTCTTGCTCACGTTGTAGGCACTCGCGTCCAGCCCCGGGCGCCCCGCAGCGCCGCTGTTGACGTTGATGATCCGCCCGCCGCCCTGGTGCAGCATGGCCTCGCCGACGAGCCGGGTCATGAGGTACGCCCCGAGCACGTTGACCTCCTGGACCTGCCACCACTGCTCGGGATCGGAGGCGAAGAGGTCGACCTCGGCGTCGATGACCCCGGCGTTGTTGACGAGCACGTCGATGCGGCCCTGGCGCTCGAGGATCTCCGCGACCCATGCCGTGACGGCGGCCCGATCGCTCACCGGGGCGGTCGCCGTGGACCCGCGCTCGACGGAGTACCCGGCATCCTCCAAGGCGTCGGCGACGTACCGGCCGATGCCGCGCGACGCACCGGTGACCACCGCGACGAGGTGCCCACCCCGACCGTCGTCGGTGACGGGTTCGGGGGTCACCTCGCCGTCGTCGTCGACCGGCACCTCGGCGGGCGTGCTCACGCGCGCTGCACCGCTCCGACGGCCTTGGCTGCCGCTGCCAGCGCTCGATCACGCAGGCCGCTCACCTCATCGGTGGTCAGCGTGCGGTCCGGCGCCCGGAAGGTGAGCCGGTAGGCCAGGGACTTGCGACCCTCGCCGACCTGGTCGCCCCGGTAGACGTCGAACAGGGTGAGGGACTCCAAGGTCTCCCCGGCACCACCGCGCAGCGCCTGCGCCACCCGTGCCGCCGGGACGTCCTCGTCGATGACGACGGCGACGTCACGCCGCGCGAGCGGGAAGGTGTGCACCGTGCGGGCCTGTGGGGTCCCTTCCGAGGCCGTCGTCAGCACGTCGAGGTCGAGCTCGCCGCCGACCGCCCGGGCCGGCAGTCCGAGGGCGGCCACGGCCTTCGGGTGCAGCTCACCGACGTGACCGACGAGGGTCCCGTCGCTCAGCGTGATCCGGGCACAGCGGCCGGGGTGGAACGGGGCCGCGGTGTCGGCCACGACCTCGATCGCCACCCCGAGGGCCTCACCGAGGGTGCGCGCGAGGTCGACGGCATCCGTGACGTCCGCCGCCCGCCCGGCCCCCCACCAGCCGGCGCGGTCACGCTCGCCGGCGAGCAGGAAGGCGACGTGGCGCGGCTGCGGCGGCACGGCATCCCGGATCGCCGCCAGGGTCTCGGCGGAGGGGTGGATGCCGACGTCCTCGGTGGGTGCCGACTCCTGCGGGCCGTCGAGCGCGACGACGAGGCCGAGCTCGAACAGGCCGACGTCACGGTTGCCACGGGCGACGTTGCGCCGCAGGGCGTCGACGAGCGTCGCGAGCAGGCGGGTGCGCATGAGCGGCGCCTCCTCGGACAACGGGTTGGCCAGGCGCACTGTGCGTGCCACCTCGGCCTCGACGTCGAGCCCGAGGTCGGCGAAGCGGTCGGCCCCGACGAACGGGGCGCTCCAGACCTCGGACAACCCCTGCCCGGCGAGGACGTCGGCGACGAGGCGCCGGGTGCGCTGGGCGTGGGTGAGCCCCGCCCCACCGGGCGGCGTCGGCACGATCGAGGGGATGCCGTCGTACCCGTCGATGCGGGCCACCTCCTCGACGAGGTCCTCGGCGGTCGTGAGGTCGGAGCGCCACGTCGGCGGGACCACCGTGAGCAGGTGGCCCTCGCGGGTCACCGAACAGCCGATGGACGACAGGATCGAGACGACCTCGCTCTCGAGGTAGACGACCCCGACGATCTTTGACGGGAAGTCGACGTGCATCGTCACCGGGGCCGGGGCCGCCGGGCTGCCGACGTCGGTGACCTCGGGGTCGACCACTCCCCCGCCGTGCTCGACGAGGAGGTCCACGGCGAGCTGGGCCGCGGCGGCGGCCAGGGCCGGGTCGACGCCGCGCTCGAACCGGCGCGATGCCTCGCTGGGCAGCTTGTGGGCACGCGCGGTTCGGGCGATGCTCACCGCGTCGAAGTGCGCCGCCTCGATGAGGAGGTTGCGGGTGGTCGTGCCGACCTCGGTCTGCGCCCCGCCCATCACGCCCGCGATCGCGATCGCGCGCTCACCGTCGTGGTCGGTGATGAGCAGGTCACCCTCGCCAAGGGTGCGCTCGGCGTCATCCAGCGTGGTGAGCCGTTCGCCGGGCCGGGCCCGCCGCACCACGATGGGCGCCTGCAGAGTGTCGAGGTCGAAGGCGTGCAGCGGCTGCCCGAGTCCGAGCATGACGTAGTTCGTCACGTCGACCGGCAGCGAGATGGGGCGCATGCCGGCCTCGGTGAGCCGGGTCGCCATCCAGCGCGGCGTGGGTGCGCTGACGTCGATGTTGCGCACGATCCGGGCGACGTAGCGGTCGCACCCGGCCCGGCCACGGATCGGGGCCCGGTCGTCGAGCACGACGGGGAAGCCGCCCTCGGTCGCGGCGGGGGCCGCGGCATCCAGGGCGATCGCCGGGTCGGTGAAGGCGGCCCGGGTGGCGTGCCCGTACTCGCGGGCGATGCCGCGCACCGAGAAGCAGTAGCCGCGGTCGGGGGTGACGTTGACCTCGACGGTCTCGCGGTCGAGCCCGAGCAGCGGGATCGCGTCCGTGCCGGGGGTGAGCGCGGCCAGGGTGGCCTCGTCACCGGCGAACTTCTTCGTCAGGACGAGGATGCCGTCGTGGTCGTCACCGATGCCGAGCTCGCGCTCGGAGCAGATCATCCCGGACGACACGTGCCCGTAGGTCTTGCGCGCACTGACGGTGAGCGGCCCCGACGGGGTGCTCAGGACACCGCCGGGCAGGATGACGACGACGAGGTCCCCGGCGTCGAAGTTGTGGGCGCCGCACACGACACCCTGGGGCTCGCCCGTGCCGTTGGCGTCACCGACGTCGACGGTGCACCAGTTGATCGTCTTGCCGTTCTTCTGCGGCTCGGGGGTCTTGGTCAGCACCCGGCCGACGACGAGGGGGCCGGTGACACCACCGGTGTGCAGGCCCTCCTCCTCGAGACCCACGCGGACGAGGTCGGCGGCGATCTGCTCGCCGCTGGCGTCGTGGGGCACCGCGACGTACTCGCGCAGCCAGTCGATGGGAACGCGCATCAGATCTCCATCCCGAACTGTGCGTCGAAGCGCACGTCACCCTCGATCATGTCCCGCATGTCGCTGACGCCGGTGCGGAACATCAGCGCCCGGTCGATCCCCATGCCGAACGCGAACCCCGTGTAGCGGTCGGGGTCGACCCCGCAGGCCGTCAGCACGTTGCGGTTGACCATGCCGCAGCCACCCCATTCGATCCAGCCGGTGCCCTTGCAGGTGCGGCACGCCGGGTCCTCGCCGCGGCAGACGAAGCAGCGCAGGTCCATCTCGGCGCTGGGCTCGGTGAAGGGGAAGTAGCTCGGGCGCAGGCGCGTCGTGATGCCCTCACCGAACAGCTCGGTGGCGAGCCGGTCGAGGGTGCCCTTGAGGTGGGCCATCGTGATGCCCTCGTCCACGGCCAGGCCCTCGACCTGGTGGAAGGCGGGCATGTGGGTGGCGTCGAGCTCGTCGGTGCGGAACACCCGTCCGATCGCCGCGACGTACACCGGCACCCCACGCTCGAGCAGGGTGCGGGCCTGAACCGGCGAGGTGTGGGTACGCAGCACGAGCCCACCCTCGGGGGGGTCGACGTAGAAGGTGTCCTGCATCTGGCGCGCCGGGTGGTCGGCGTCGAAGTTCAGGGCATCGAAGTTGAACCACTCGGCCTCGATCTCCGGGCCCTCGGCGATCTCCCAGCCCATGCCGACGAACAGGTCGGCGATGCGCTGGCTCATCAGCTCGATCGGGTGCCGGCGACCCAGCGGGCGGCGCCCCGAGGGCAGCGTCACGTCAACCGCCTCGTCGGTGAGGATCCGCTCGTCGCGCTCAGCCTCGAGCTCACCCTGACGCGCCGTGAACGCCTGCGCCACGCGCCCGCGCGCCTGCCCGACCCGCTTGCCGGCCTCGGCCTTGGCGCTCGGCGGCAACGCCCCGATCTCTCGGTTGGCCAGGGCCAGCGGGCTCTTGTCCCCCTGGTGCGCGGTGCGGGCGGCCTTGAGCTCGTCGAGGGAAGTCGCAGCCGCAGCGGCAGCGAGCGCCTCGGTGACGGCCTCGTCGATGGCGTGCGGATCCAGCGCCGCGACCTCGACGGGGTCGTAGCTGGTGTTCGGTCCAGACATGGGGTCCACTTCGGGGCAGGTTGGGGTGGTCTTCGGGCGGCCCTGAGTCTAGGTCGCGGATGCCGTGGCTCGCCGCACGGATACCGCCGTGAGACCCAGCGCGGCCACGCCGACACCTACGGCGGCCACCACGACGAAGCCGGCCCCGGGCCCGCGCTGGTCGATGGCCAGGCCAGCCAGGGGGGCACCGATGGCCCCACCGGTGGTCATGAACGACCCGTGCCAGCCCATGGCCTCACCGCGCACCTGTGCGGGCACGATCCGGCTGGCCTGGTCGATCGTCGCCGTGATCGTCGGGGCGCACAGCAGGCCGGCGACGAAGCCGAAGGCGGCCAGCTGGAGGGTCGAGGAGGCCAGCGCCATGGGGAAGGTGGCCGCCGCCAACCCCGCGAGCAGCCAGAACGCCGAGATCGGCCGGTGCAGCGCCCCGTAGAGCAGGCCCCCGATCAGCGACCCCAGCCCCCACACCGCGAGGACCACACCGATCTGCCCCTCCGCGGCGAGGTCGCGCATGACGGCGATGATCGCGATGTCCGACCCCGCCAGCACGACGGTGGTCGCCGTCGCAGCCAGGCACACCGCGAGGAACGGAAGCCTGAACCACGTCCGGCTGCTGGCGCGGGCGGTGCCGACCACCGCCTCACCCTCACCGCGCAACGGTGGGTCGACGACGTACATGAGGATGCCCGCACCCACGCCGAGCATCTGGATCCAGAACAGCACCCACGAGGTGTCCCACACCGTCGCCGCCCAGACGGCGACCGCCGGGGCGACGATGAACGACAGCTCGACCGCCACCGCATCCAACGAGATCGCCGTGCGGCGCTCCCCCTCCCCGACGGCGGCGATGACGGCCTGCCGGGTGATGGAGAACGTCGGGATGACGAACAGGCCCGCGAGCACCGCGAGACCCAGCAGCAGGTAGTAGCCGACGAACGGGGCGATGCTCCAGCACACGAGGGCGACGAGGATCGAGGGCAGCACCACGCGGCGCAGGCCGTACCGGTCGAGCAGCCTCCCACGCCACGGCCCGCTGACGGCGATGGCCACCGTCGCCGCAGCGGAGAGCACGCCCGCCGCGGTGTAGCTGCGACCAAGGCCCGACACCACGTGGATGGTCAGCAGGACGGTGCTCGCGAACACCGGCATCCGCACGAGAGTGCCCAGCACGAGTGCGGTTCGCAGCGGCCTGCTCCGAAGGGCCCGCCGGTACGGGGCGAAGGACACGGCGGGCACCGGACCACTGTGTCACCGAATGACCGCGACGACGATTCCGGCCGCCCGACGGCATCCCCGCCGGCGCTCGATCGGTTCGGCCGACCCGCCCGGGTCAGATGTCGTGGTCGGGGAAGGTGGCACGAAGCTGCGCCCCGCCCGCTGGCCCTTCCTCGGCGACGATGACCCCGCCGTGGGCCTCGACCAACCCCCTCACGAGGTAGAGCCCGAGCCCGGTGCCCTGCTTCGCGCCGTCCTGCCAGAACCGCGAGAACGCCAGCTCGCGGTGCTGCGGGTCGATGCCGTCGCCGTCGTCGACCACGAGGACGTCGACCGCGGGCACCCCGTCGAGTTCGCTGGCCCGTGCGGACAGACGAACCGTTCCCCGACCGTGGATGATCGCGTTCTCGACGAGGTTCGCGACGATCTGCTCGAAACGGTCCGGGTCGGCCCACACCGGACCGAGGTCGTCAGGCACGTCGACGACGAAGGCGCCGCCCCCGGCATCCGTGGCAGCGTCATCACCGCTGGCGACGCGACGGTGGGCGTGGGCGCGAAGGACCGCGCCGACGTCGAGGGGCTGGGGGTGCACGGTCAGGCGCCGCGTGTTGATCCGGGAGACGTCGAGCAGCTCGGTGATCAGCCGGGTGACGCGGTCGGCGTCGGCCTCGATGGTCTCGAGCATGAGGCGCTTCTGGTCATCGGTCAGCCGGTCCCAGTTGCGCAGCAGGGTGGCCGAGAAGCCCTTGACGCCGGTGAGCGGCGAGCGCAGCTCGTGCGCCACGGTGGTGAGCAGCGCCGCCGTCTCGTTCTCGGCGCGACGCCGCGACTCCGCGTCCCGCAGACCCAGCACCACGGCCTCCACGGGCTCCCCCGGCGCCGCACGCACGTACTTCGCGGTGACGAGGACCTCGCGTCCCGAGGGCATGACGAGCAGTCGCTCGCGGTGTCCCTTGCGGGTGGCCAGACCGTGCCAGGGGTCGGTGAGGTCCCACCACGAGGCTCCCGCGAGGTCCTGGAGCGGCAGGACCTCCCGGATGTCGCCGCCGATGGCGTCCTCGACCCGCACGCCGGTGATGCGCTCGGCACAGGAATTCATGAAACGCACCGTGCGCTCGGGCCCGACGGCCGCGACGAGGCCGTCGGGCAGGAACTCGAGGCCGTTGACGACGAGGTCGTCGGGGACCCGGAAGGGGTGCGCCATGTCAGGCACGGTACCCGGCGGGGGTGACACCCCCACGCTGTGGTCGCTGTCCCGCCGACGCGTAGAGGCAGACCGTCGCCGCCATGGCGAGGTTGAGTGATTCCGCGCGGCCGTGGATGGGCACCCGCACGACGTCGTCGCAGGCGTCGCGGACCTCGTCGGGCAACCCCCAGGCCTCGTTTCCCATCACCCAGCAGTGCGGTGCCGTGAGGTCGGCGTCAGGCAGGAGCGTGGAGCCCGCCCCGTCTGCGGCCAGGGTGCGGATGCCGTGGGCGCGCAACGTCTCCAGCGTCACCTCGACGTCGAGACCCGTCACCACGGGCAGGTGGAACAACGAGCCGGCCGTGGACCGCACGACCTTCGAGGAGTGGACGTCGACCGACGCGCTGCTGACGAGCACGGCGTCGGCGCCGGCCGCATCGGCACCGCGGATGACGGTGCCGGCGTTGCCGGGATCACGCACGTTCGTCAGCAGGACGAGCAGGCGTGGGTGGGTGTCGAGGACCGCCGCGAGAGCGGCGGCGGGCCCTGCGGCATCCGCGCCCGCCCTGGCGCCGTCGACAGTGTCGACCACCGCGAGGACACCCTGGGGCGCGTCGGTCTCGGCCATCGCGGCGAGCACCTCGGCGCTCACCTCGTGCACCCAGAGGTTGGCGGCCCGGGCGGGTTCGACGATGTCGAGGGCATAGCGCTCGAGCGCCTCGGAGGTGACGTAGACGTCACGAACCCGGGCGGCGGCATACCTCACCGCCTCCCGGACCCCTTGGGGCCCTTCGACGGCGAAGCGGCCGGTGCGCTCACGCACCGACCGCTTCGACAGCGCTCGAACCGACCGGACCCGCTCGGCGCGGGGATTGGTCAGCATCGGCAGGACGCTCAGGCGTCAGCCTTGGCGGGCTCACGAGCCGGCTGGTTGGCCTTGGAGATCTCGACGAGCGCGGTGAACGCCGCGGCGTCGTTGACGGCCAGCTCGGCCAGCATGCGACGGTCGACCTCGACCTCGGCCGCCTTCAGGCCCTGGATGAACCGGTTGTAGGTCATGCCGTTCGCGCGGGCCGCAGCGTTGATGCGCTGGATCCACAGGCGACGGAAGTCGCCCTTGCGGGCGCGACGGTCGCGGTAGCTGTAGCCCAGGCTGTGCTGGACCTGCTCCTTGGCCTTGCGGTACAGGCGCGAGCGCTGCCCGCGGTAACCGCTGGCCCGCTCGAGGACAACCCGGCGCTTCTTCTGGGCGTTGACCGCCCGCTTCACGCGTGCCACGTGAGTACTCCTTGCTTCTCTACGAAAATCTGGGGGTGGACGGCGTCAGCGGCCGAGGAGCTTCTTGACCTTCTTGAGGTCGCCCTTGGACACGAGAACGTCCTTGCTGAGGGCGCGAGCCTTCTGCGGGGTCTTCTCGTGGAACTTGTGGACGTGACCGGCCTGCTCGCGCATGACCTTGCCGCTGCCGGTGACCCGGAAGCGCTTCTTGGCGCCGCTGTGCGTCTTGTTCTTCGGCATGGTGCCGATCTCCTTGCGTTGGTCGTTCCAGCGTGTCTGTGGTGCTGGTGCTTCGGTGGTGCAGTCTTGGGGGCTGGTCAGGCCTTGGGCTTCGGGGTCGCCCGCGGCTTCGGGGCGGCCTTCGGCTTCGGTGCTGCGGCCGGCGGCCTGGGGGTCGCGGTCGGCTTGGCGGCCGCCGGCGTGGGTGCTAGTGCAGCGGGGGCTGCCGGGGCCGGTGCGGTTTCGGCAACGGGGGCCTCGGCCACCGGGGCGGGAGCCACGAACGCCTCGGCCTCGCGGACCTCGGCCTCGATGCTCTGCTCCGGTGCGCTGGCTGCTGCGCTGCCCTCGTCACGACGGCGACGCTGCTCCGCCATGGCCTGCGCCTTCTTCTTCGTCGGCGCGATGACCATGACCATGTTGCGGCCGTCCTGCTTGGGTGAGGACTCCACGGTGCCGAGCTCGGCGATGTCCTGCGCCAGGCGCTGGAGCAGGCGGTAGCCCAGTTCGGGGCGGGACTGCTCCCGACCGCGGAACATGATCGTCACCTTGACCTTGTCGCCACCCTTGAGGAACCGCTCGACGTGGCCCTTCTTGGTGCCGTAGTCGTGCGGGTCGATCTTCGGGCGGAGTTTGATCTCCTTGATGACCGTGTTGACCTGGTTCTTGCGCGCTTCGCGTGCCTTCATGGCGGCTTCGTACTTGAACTTGCCGAAGTCCATGAGCTTGGCAACCGGCGGCTTGGCCATCGGTGCCACCTCGACGAGGTCGAGGTCTGCCTCCGCGGCGAGGCGCAGAGCGTCCTCGACGCGCACGATGCCGACCTGCTCGCCGTTCGGGCCGACCAACCGCACCTCGGGAACCCGGATGCGGTCGTTGATGCGTGGCTCGCTGATGTGCTTCTCCTTCGATCACGATCGGTGCGCTGATGCCGGTGGGCACGAGAAAGGCTCCTCGCGACACGTGCGCGAGGAGCCTGGATCTTCCGATTCCAAACCGGTCCGCCACACACCTGATGCCGTCGCCACACCCTTGCGGGTTCGGCGCGACCACAGTGCGTCGCAGACCTGTTGGACCCGGCAACCTGATGGTTGACGCGGGTGGAAGCTGGGCTTCTCTTGCACACCCCCCGTGAGGGAGGTCGGTCAGCGGACCACGTTACCAGCGACCCGGCATCCGCCGAAATCGGCCGGCGTCGCGTCCTGGCGGGGACGAGCAGCGCGTCAGCGGATGCGGAAGGCCAGCCCGTCGATGCGCGCCCGCAGCTCACCGTCGGTCGCGAGCTTCTCGCCGACCCGGGTCGCCACGGCCCGCACGGCGTCGGGGCTCAGACCGGGGCGAAGCTCGAGCACGACACCGAGCACCCCCTCGCCGCGGGGGTTGCCCTCCTCGATCTCGGATGCCGTGACGTCGGGTTCGTCGCGCAGCGCTGCGGTGACGCTCGCGGCGACGAACGGGTCGGTGTGCGCCGGCACCCACGGGCGCTGCTGGGCCAGGGCCCACACCATCGAGGGGCGCAGGACACGGGTCGCGGGCCCGGCGACGTCGACGACGATGACCTCGCACCCCTCGGAGACCGCGGCCTGCCCGGCCCGGGCGGGGGTGACGGGCACCGGGCGGGCCTGCGGGTCCCAGGCGGCCACGGCCTCGGTGCCGGAGAACACCGGGAGCGCGCGCATGCCGTCGGGGGCCACGAGGGTCACGGCGGCGAGGTCGACCCGGCTGTCGACGGCGTGCTCCCCCGACGTGTCGACCTCGGTGGGCTCGGCGACGATCGGCACGAGGAACCGCCCCGCCTCGACGGCTGCCATGAGGGCGACGTCGTCACCGGAGGTGGCCAGCGCGGCGAGCAGCGCCGCGTCGGCAGCGCCGGTGTCGGTCTCGAAGCCACTCGGCGAGAGCTCGCGCGCGGCCCACGGCAAATCCGCGGAGTCGGTCGCCTCGCCAGGGGGTGCGTGCAGGGGGTGGTGTTCGTGCTCGCGTGGGTTGGTCATGCCCGGCCGGCGACGTCGAGGGCCTGGGGCAGCGTGAAGGCCCCGCGGTACAGGGCCGAGCCGATGATCGCGCCCTCGACCCCGTCGGCCACGAGTCCTCGGATCGCGACGATGTCCTCGATGGTGGACACCCCACCGGAGGCGATGACGGGACGATCCGTGCGGGCGCACACGTCCCGCAGCAGGTCGAGGTTCGGGCCCTGGAGCATCCCGTCCTTGGCGACGTCGGTGACGACGTAGCGGGCGCACCCCTCGGCGTCGAGGCGCGCGAGGGTCTCCCAGAGGTCGCCGCCCTCCTGCGTCCAGCCGCGGGCGGCCAGGGTGGTGCCGCGCACGTCGAGCCCGACCGCGACCCGGTCGCCGTGCTCGGCGATGGCTCGGGCGGTCCACTCGGGGTTCTCCAGCGCCGCCGTGCCGACGTTGACCCGACGGCATCCCGTCGCGAGCGCCCGCTCGAGGCTCTCGGCGTCGCGGATGCCGCCGCTCATCTCCACGTCGATGTCGAGCGTTCCGACGATGCTGGCGAGCAGGTCGGCGTTGGAGCCACGACCGAAGGCGGCGTCGAGGTCGACGAGGTGCAGCCACTGCGCCCCCTGCTCCTGCCAGGCCAACGCAGCCTGGAGCGGGTCACCGAACTCACCGCCGGTGCCGGCCACCCCCTGCACGAGCTGGACGGCCCGGCCGTCGACGACGTCGACGGCAGGCAGGAGCTGCAGGATGGGCTGGCTGGTCACGAGGGGTCCTCCGCGGCGTGGTCGAGCAGGTCTGGGGTCGGTGACCAGTCTGCCGGATCGGGTCACGAGGGTCGGACCCGGTTCGTCAGAGGGAACGCACCCAGTTGCGCAGCAGCGCCAGCCCGGCTTCGCCGGACTTCTCCGGGTGGAACTGCGTCGCCGTCAGGGGGCCGTTCTCGACCGCGGCGATGAACCGTTCACCGTGAGTCGCCCAGGTGACCCGGGGCGCCACGGCCGCGAACGGCCCGTCCGAGGGCTCGAGGGCCCAGGTGTGGGCGGCGTAGGAGTGCACGAAGTAGAACCGCTCGTCGGCGATGCCGTCGAACAACACGCTCCCCGGCGCGACCTCGACGGCGGACCAGCCCATGTGCGGCACCACCGGCGCCCGCAGCCGCTCCACCGTGCCCGGCCACTCACCCACCCCGTCCACCGGGGTCGCGCTGGGTTCGCTCGACCCCTCGAACATCACCTGCATGCCGACGCAGACTCCGAGGACGGGTCGACCGCCGGACAGTCGCTGGTCGATGATCCGCGGCCCGTCGGCGGCAACGAGCCCGGCCATGCAGGCGTGGAAGTTGCCGACGCCCGGCACGAAGAGCCCGTCGGCAGCCAGGGCCGCATCACGGTCACCGGTGAGGGTGACCTCGGCACCGACGTGCTCGAGTGCGCGCACGGCGCTGCGGATGTTGCCGCTGCCGTAGTCGAGGACGACGACCCGTGCACTCATCGGCCGCTCACCTCGGCCCGGTGCGCGGCCTCCTCGGCCATGAGGCGGTCGAAGGCCATGACGCCACGCAGCGAGGGCTCGACGTCGTGGGCGCCGTCGCTGTCGCCGCGCACCAGCAGGTCGCGGCCGGGCAGCCCGAGCAGGCCGAGAACGGTCACGAGCAGGTCGACCGGTGCGCCGGTCCCTGAGCGCAGCACCTCGGCCACGACCTCCTCGCGCACCCGCCCGGAGGCGCCGGCCACGGAGAGCAGCAGCGGCAACCGCAGGGGGGTGAGGGAGGGCGTCGGGACGAGGCCGGCGCCCGGCTCCCACACGAGCCAGTGGATGTGCGAGCGCAGACCGGGTGGCTGAACCGTGATGGCAGCCCGACCGTGCACGTCGAAGAACCCCAGCGCCGGTCGTGCCCGACGCGGCGCGGGCCGGGCCGCGAGCAGTTCGAGGCCGACGTCGTAGGGGGCCACGCTGCGGGCGCGTTCCTCGGCCAGGGTGATGCCGGTCCAGGCCCCGAACGGGGCGACGGTCACCGCCACCAGACCTCGTCGCAGCCACCGGTTGACGGCGGCCGGAGGCTGGCGCACGAGAACCAGCCCGTGCCCCTCCCCCGTGCGCGCGACCCCGGCCACGGGCTAGAGCGCACCCTTCGCGCTCGGGATCCCCTCGACCCTGGGGTCGCGGGCGACCGCGGCACGCAGAGCACGCGCCAGCGCCTTGAACTGGGCCTCGACGACGTGGTGGGGGTCGCGGCCGCCGAGCACCCGCACGTGCAGGGCGATCTGGGCGTGGAAGGCGAAGGACTCGAGGACGTGGCGGGTGAGCGAGCCCACGTAGTGACCGCCGATGACGACGTACTGCTGCCCCTCGGGCTCCCCCTCGTGGACACAGTAGGGCCGGCCGGCGACGTCGACGACCGCGAGCACGAGCGCCTCGTCGAGCGGCACGGTGGCGTCACCGAAGCGGGCGATGCCGCTCTTGTCCCCGAGGGCCTCTCGCACGGCCTGTCCGAGGACGATCGCGACGTCCTCGACGGTGTGGTGCGCATCGATGTGGATGTCGCCCGTGGCGGAGACGGTGAGGTCGATCAGCGAGTGCTTGGCCAGGGAGAGCAGCATGTGGTCGTAGAACGGCACGCCGGTGTCGACCTGGCCACGTCCGCTGCCGTCGAGGTCGACGGTCACCTCGACGGTGCTCTCGGAGGTCCCGCGACGCACCGTGGCGGTACGGGGGGCTGGCGCGCTGCTCACGGTCGGGCTCCTGTGCTGAGGGTCATGGGCGTGCTGGCGGTGCGGTGCTGCGGTGCGAGGTCGGACATCGCCTGCAGGAAGGCGGTGGTCTCCTGCGGCGTGCCGGCCGTGACACGAAGATAGTGGGCGATGCCGACGTCACGGACGAGGACGCCCCGCTCGAGCAGCGCCGACCACGTCGTGTGGGAGTCCTCCAGACCTCCGAAGAGCACGAAGTTCGCGTCGCTCGGCACCGGGTCCAGCCCCATCGCGGTGAGCTCGGCCACCAGCCGGTCGCGCTCGGCCTTGATCGCGCCCACCGTCTCGAGCATGAGGTCTGCGTGATCCAACGCGGCGAGGGCCACCGCCTGGGTCTGGGTGGCGAGGTGGTACGGCATCCGCACCAGGCGCAACGCGTCGACGAGTGCGGGGTCGGCGGCGAGGTACCCCAGGCGGCCCCCCGCCAGGGCGAACGCCTTGCTCATCGTGCGCGTGACGACCAGCCGCGGGCGACCCTGGAGCAGCGTCAGGGCACTCGGGGTGCCCGGCCGGGCGAACTCCGCGTAGGCCTCGTCGACGACGACGAGGGTGTTCGGGGCTGCGTCGTGCACGGCGACGACGGTGTCGAGGTCGAGCGCCGTACCGGTGGGGTTGTTCGGGGAGCACAGGAACACGACGTCAGGGCGGTGCTCGCGCACCTGCTCGACGGCGGAAGCGACGTCGAGGTCGAACGCCCCCCCGCCCGCGACGCCGCGCAGCCCGTCGACCCACGTCGTACCCGTCGTCGTCGTGATGATGGGGTGCATCGAGTAGGCCGGGGTGAACCCGAGCGCTGTGCGACCGGAGCCGCCGAACGCCTGGAGCAGGTGCAGCAGCACCTCGTTGGAGCCGTTTCCGGCCCACACCTGCTCGGCGCTGACCACGGTGCCCGACCGGAGCAGGTACGCGGCCAGGGCCTCACGCAGCGCCGTGAACTCGCGGTCGGGGTAGCGGTTGAGACCGGATGCCGCGGCCGCCACCGCCCTGGTGATCGCCTCGACGACGACGGCCGGAACCGGGTACGAGTTCTCGTTGGTGTTCAGGGCCACCGGCACGTCGAGCTGCGGGGCGCCGTAGGCGGTGCGCCCGCGCAGGTCGGCGCGCAGCATCGCCTCGATGGTGGTCCGGGAATCCATGGCGCAGAGTCTAGGTCGCCCCGCCCCGTCGCAACTTTCCCGCCCGATGCCAGACCTGCGCCGCGGCGGCTCAGGCGCTCGGGTCGAGCTCGGGGTGCCGAGCGAGCACGGCCTCGCCGTGGGCGGGCAGGTCCTCGGCACGGGCCAGGGTGACGACGTGGCCGCCGACCTCGCGCAGCGCCTGCGACGAGTACGTCACGACGTGGATGCCGCGCAGGAAGCTCTGCACCGACAGTCCGCTGCTGTGGCAGGCACAGCCACCCGTGGGCAGCACGTGGTTGGAGCCCGCCGCGTAGTCGCCGAGGCTGACCGGGGACCATGGGCCGACGAAGACCGCGCCGGCGTTGCGCACCCGGGCGGCGACGGATGCCGCATCACGCGTCTGGATCTCCAGGTGCTCCGCCGCGTAGGCGTTGACCAGGGCCAGTGCGGCCTCCACGTCGTCGACGAGGACGATCGCCGACTGGCGCCCGGCCAGCGCGGTGGCCACCCGCTCGGTGTGCTTGGTCGAGGCGACCCGACGCGCGAGCGCCGCCTCGACGGCATCCACGAGGTCCGGGGAGTCGGTGACGAGCACCGCCGCTGCCAACGGGTCGTGCTCGGCCTGGGAGATCAGGTCCGAGGCGACGTGGTCGGCATCCGCGCTGTCGTCGGCGAGCACGGCGATCTCGGTGGGGCCGGCCTCGGCGTCGATGCCGACGATCCCCTTGAGCAGGCGCTTGGCCGCGGCGACGTAGATGTTGCCCGGGCCGGTGACGAGACTGACGGGGTCGCAGACCTCACCGTCGTCCTCGATGCCGTACGCGAAGGCAGCCACGGCCTGGGCCCCACCCATGGCCCACACCTCGTCCACCTCCAGGAGGGCGCACGCGGCGAGGATCGTCGGGTGCGGCCAGCCACCGTGGTCGCGCTGCGGTGGGCTCGCGACGGCCAGGCTCGGAACCTGCGCGAGCTGGGCGGGCACGACGTTCATGACGACGCTGCTCGGGTAGACGGCCAGGCCACCGGGCACGTAGAGGCCGACCCGGTCGACGGGCACCCAGCGCTCGGTGACCGTGCCCCCGTCGGCGACCTGCGTGGTGGTGTCGGACCGGCGCTGGTCGGCGTGCACGACGCGCGCCCGGCGGATGGACTCCTCGAGCGCGGCGCGCACGGCCGGGTCCAGCGTCGTCAGGGCGTCGGCGATGACCTCGGCGGGCACCCGCAACCGCCCCGGGCGGATGCCGTCGAAGCGCTCCGCGGCGTCGTAGAGGGCCGCCGCACCGCGCTCGGCGACGTCCGCGACGATCGGGCGCACGGCATCCACCGCCGCCTCGACGTCGAACTCGGCGCGCGGCAGAGCGGCCTTGAGCTCACGCAGGCTGAGGTGCTGCCCGCGCAGGTCGAGACGGGGAATGATCGTGTCGGGCATGCCCCGAAGTTTAGGTCGAGCCCTCAGTCGTCGTAGAACTCGGCCTCGTGGGCGGCCCGGGCCCGCCGAGCCAGCTTGCGGTAGCGCTCCCCCAGCTCCTGGCCCGAGCCCCCCGGCAGGCCGAGGATGCGCGCGATGCCGTCGGCGTCGCGCGGGTCGGTCGGCACGGCATCCACCGTCTTGGCACGGAAGAGCACCCCGGCGTTGCGCATCGACGACGCCAGGCGCCAGGACGCCGCGAGGTCCGCGGCGTGGCCGGGGTCGATCAACCCGAGCGACTCCGCCGCCGACAGGGCCGCCATCGTCGAGGTCGTGCGCAGCTCGGGGTGGGCGTGGGCGTGCTGCAGCTGCACGAGCTGGACGACCCACTCGACGTCGGACAGGCCGCCGTGGCCGAGCTTGAAGTGCGTCTTGCGGTCCGCACCCCGCGGCAGCCGCTCAGCCTCCATCCGAGCCTTCAGGGTCCTGATCTCGCGAACCTGGGTCGCGTCGAGCCCGCCAGCCGGCCAGCGCAACGGGGCGATCAGGTCGAGGAAGCGCTCGCCGAGGTCGGCGTCGCCGGCGATCGGCGTCGCCCGCAGCAGGGCGTGCGCCTCCCAGACGAGCGACCAGCGCGCGTAGTACTCGCGGTACGAGGCGAGCGAGCGCACGAGCGGGCCGTTCTTGCCCTCAGGGCGCAGCCCGGCGTCGACGTCGAGGTTGGGGTCGGGCCCGCGCAGGCCGAGCAGGCGGATGAGGTCCTTGACGATCTCGAGGGCCTGCCCCTGTGCCGCCCCCTCGTCGGCCCCGTCGACCGGCTCGTGCACGAACAGCACGTCGGCGTCCGAGCCGTACCCCTGCTCGCCGCCACCGAGGCGCCCCATGCCGACGACGACCACCGTGGTGAGGGCAGGGGCGCCGGTGCGGGCCTCGAGGTCACGCACGCACAGCTCGAGGGTCACCTCGAGCAGCGCCGAGGTGAGGTCGGTCATCGCCGTGCCGAGCCCGTCGAGGGTGAGCAGGCCGGACAGGTCGGCGACCGCGATGCGGAAGAGCTCGGATCGGCGGATGGTGCGGGCAGCGAGCACCGCGGATGCCGGGTCGTCCTTGCGCCCCGCGGCCGACCGCATGCGACGCAGGACGTCCTCGCGCGCACGCGGCCGCAGTCCCGACTCGTCCCCCAGGAACTGCACGCACTCCGGCGCCTGCTCGAGCAGGCCGGCGGCGAAGCGGCTGCGGGCCAGGGTGTGCGCGAGCCGCTCGGCGGCCGAGCCCTCGTCGCGCAGCAGCCGCAGGTACCACGGAGTGGTCCCGAGCTCCTCGCTGATCTTGCGGAAGGCGAGCAGGCCGGCATCCGGGTCGGCCTCGTCGGCGAACCAGCCGAGCATCACCGGCAACAGCTGCCGCTGGATCGCGGCCCGTCGGCTGAGCCCGTCGGTCAAGGCTTCGAGGTGACGGAGCGCGCCATGCGGATCGCGGAAACCCAACGCGGCCAGGCGCTCTCGCGCGGCCTCGGGAGTCAGGCGCACCTCGGAGTCGGAGAGGCGGGCCACGGCCGAGAGCAGCGGGTGGTAGAAGATCCGCTCGTGCAGGCGGCGCACCTCGCGCTGCTGGGCCTTCCACTGGGCGATGACGGCATCCGCCGGTGAGGACCGGTGACCGAGCGCCCGTCCGAGGCGGCGCAGGTCCGAGGCTGCGGTGGGCATGAGGTGGGTGCGGCGCAGGCGGTAGAGCTGGATGCGGTGTTCCAGCGTGCGCAGCAGCCGGTATGCCGCCGCGAGCGTCGCGGCGTCCTCGCGCCCCACGTAGCCACCGGCCGACAGGGCCGCGAGCCCGTCGAGCGTGGTCCCGGTGCGCAGCGACTCATCGGCCCGGCCGTGCACGAGTTGGAGCAGCTGCACGGAGAACTCGACGTCGCGCAGCCCACCCGCACCGAGCTTGAGCTGGCGGGCGGCCTCGGCGGGTGGGATGTGCTGTTCGACGCGTCGGCGCATCGCCTGCACGTCGGCGACGAAGTTCTCGCGGGTGGAGGCCTGCCAGACCATCGGCTGCACGGCGTCGCAGTAGGCCTGCCCCACCTCGGGGTCACCTGCGACCGGGCGGGCCTTGAGCAGCGCCTGGAACTCCCACGTCTTGGCCCACCGCTCGTAGTAGGAGCGGTGGCTCGCGACGGTGCGCACGAGCGGCCCGTTCTTGCCCTCGGGGCGCAGCGCCGGGTCGACCTGCCACAACGCCCCCGTGGCCGTCGATGCCGAGCAGATCCGCATCAGGCGCGTCGCGAGGTCCGTCGCGACCGCCGTCGACTCCTCCTCGGGCACCCCGTCCGCCGGTTCGGCCACGAAGATGACGTCGACGTCGGAGATGTAGTTCAGCTCGCGCCCGCCGGTCTTGCCCATGGCGATGACCGCCAGGCGGGTGCGCCCGGCATCCGCCCCGACCTCGTCGCCGGCGATCACCAGAGCGGCCTCCAGCGCCGCCTGAGCCAGGTCGGCCAGGGCCGCGGCCGTCTCCGGGAGGGACACGAGTGGGTCACCGGACGTGAGGTCCAGGGCCGCGATCTCGAGCAGTTGTTCGCGGTATGCCGTGCGCAGGACGTCGACGGCCGGCGCACCCTGTGGGGCACTCACCGCCTCGACGAGTCGCTGGATGCGCTGCTGCGCGGTGAGGGGCTGGGCCCGCGTGACGGCGCTCCACTGGTGCGGGTGGGCGCACAGGTGGTCGCCGAGGGCCGCCGAGCTGCCCAGCACCGCGAGCAGCCGCTGACGCGCGGGGCCCGGTGCCGCCAGCGCCTCGGTGACCGGCCCGCGGAGAGCGGCATCGCGACCGACGACCTCCATGAAGCGCACCAACCCGAGCAGGGCCCCGTCAGGGTCCGGGACACCGGCGAGGGCAGCGGCGAGCCCGTGGTCCTCGATGTGCTCGCGGGAGTGGATGAGCCCGGCGAGCGCCGGGTCCTGCAACAAACCGAACGCCCGGGCAGCGTCGTCGAACCCCAGCCGCGCGATGGCGACGGGGATCGACCCGGGACCGCGAGAGCTCACCCCGGCTCCGGTCAGAGGCGGGGCAGGTAGCGGTCGAGCTCGAAGGCGCTCACCTGGTTGCGGTAGTCGGCCCACTCGGCCCGCTTGTTGCGCAGGAAGAAGTCGAAGGTGTGCTCCCCGAGGGTCTCGGCGATGAGCTCGCTGCCCTCCATGACGCTGATCGCGTCGCTGAGGCTCGCGGGCAGCGGCTTGATGCCCATGGCCTTGCGCTCGGCGTCGGTGAGGCTCCACACGTCGTCCTCGGTCTCGGGAGGCAGTTCGTAGCCCTCCTCGATGCCCTTGAGCCCGGCGGCGAGCAGCACGGCGAACGCCAGGTAGGGGTTGCAGGCGCTGTCGATGCTGCGCACCTCGACCCGGGTGCTGTTGCCCTTGCTCGGCTTGTACATGGGCACGCGCACCATGGCCGAGCGGTTGTTGTGGCCCCACGTGAGGTGCGCCGGTGCCTCTCCCCCTCCCCAGAGCCGCTTGTAGGAGTTCACCCACTGGTTGGTCACGGCCGTCAGTTCGGCACCGTGGTGGAGCAGGCCCGCGATGAACTGCCGTCCCGTGCGCGAGAGCTGGTAGGGGGCGCCGGGCTCGTGGAAGGCGTTGGTGTCCCCCTCGAACAGGGACAGGTGGGTGTGCATGCCCGACCCCGGGTGCTCGGCGAAGGGCTTGGGCATGAACGAGGCGAAGATGCCCTGCTCGAGGGCGACCTCCTTGATGACCGCCCGGAAGGTCATGATGTTGTCGGCCGTGGAGAGGGCGTCGGCGTAACGCAGGTCGATCTCGTTCTGGCCGGGGGCGCCCTCGTGGTGGCTGAACTCCACCGAGATGCCCATCGCCTCGAGCATGCCGATGGCGGCGCGCCGGAAGTCGTGGCTGTTGCCGTGCGGCACGTGGTCGAAGTAGCCGGCCTGGTCGATCGGCTCCGGCCTGGTGCCGGGCACCCAGCCCTGCTTGAGCAGGAAGAACTCGATCTCCGGGTGGGTGTAGAAGGTGAACCCGAGGTCGGCGGCCTTGGTCAACGCCCGCTGGAGGACGTGCCGCGGGTCGGCCATGCTGGGGGTGCCGTCGGGCAGGGTCAGGTCACAGAACATCCGCGCGGTCCCGGGGCTCTCGCCGCGCCACGGCAGCACCTGGAAGGTGCTCGGGTCGGGCTTGGCCAGCATGTCCGCCTCGTAGATGCGCGCGAAGCCCTCGATGACCGAGCCGTCGAACCCGATCCCCTCGGCGAAGGCTCCCTCGAGCTCGGCCGGGGCGATGGCCACCGACTTCAGCGTGCCGAGCACGTCGGTGAACCAGAGCCGGACGAACCGGATGTCACGTTCTTCGATGGTGCGGAGGACGAACTCCTGCTGACGGTCCATGGGCCGAATCCTGCCGCACCCGTGTGTCGCGCGGGTAACAGGTCGGCGCGCGTCCGGCATCCGAACATCTGCGACCCCGCGTCAGGCGCCGCGCGGCGGCATACGATCGGCCCATGACCGAGTCGACGCCGACCAGCCCGGATGCCGTGGCCTCCCCCGCGGGCACCTCGCCCCCCGCTCCGGAGGGCACCGCGCCGTACGGCACGGGTGCCCAGGCGGCGCCGCAGCGGCGCATCCGGGTGCCGCACCTGCACCAGATGAAGGAGCGGGGCGAGAAGTGGGCGATGCTCACCGCCTACGACATGTACACCGCCGAGATCTTCGACGAGGCCGGCATCCCCGTGCTGCTCGTCGGTGACAGCGCCGGCAACAACGTCTACGGCTTCGAGACCACCGTGCCCGTGACCGTCGACCACCTCGTGCCCCTGACCCGGGCGGTGACGAGCGCGGCCAAGCGGGCCATGGTCGTCGCCGACCTGCCGTTCGGTTCCTACCAGGCCAGCCCGCAGCAGGCCCTCGCGACCGCGACCCGCTTCATGAAGGAGGGTCTGGCCCACGCCGTCAAGCTCGAAGGCGGGGCCGCGATGGTGCCCGAGGTCGAACTCCTCGTGCGCGCCGGCATACCCGTCATGGGCCACATCGGCTTCACCCCCCAGAGCGAGCACGTCCTCGGCGGGTACAAGGTGCAGGGACGCGGAGCCGGGGCCGACAAGCTCACGGACGATGCCCTCGCCCTCGAGGCCGCCGGGTGCTTCGCCATCGTCATCGAGATGGTGCCCTCCCCCGCGGCCGAGGCCGTCACGAGGGCGCTGCGCATCCCGGTGGTCGGCATCGGCGCCGGACCGCACTGCGACGCCCAGGTGCTCGTGTGGCAGGACATGGCCGGGCTGCGCGGCGGGCGGGCCCCCCGGTTCGTCAAGAAGTACGCCGACCTGCGCACGGCGCTCTCGGACGCGGCCACGGCGTATGCCGCCGACGTCGCCGAAGGTACGTTCCCGGCATCCGAGCACTCCTTCGAGTCCTGACCCACCGCACCTGAAGCGCGACACCCGAAACCGGCCGAGACGAAAGAGCGTCTACCCACCATGTGGCCCCTTGACACGCCCAACGCCCCGTCCCCGACCCGCTGGTCAGCGCTGCAGAGCGGGCCCGAGGCAGCGGCCGCGTACCGCAAGCGCTTCCTGGACCTCGAGGAGGCCGGCACCGACATCCACGGAGAGGCGCGATTCGTCACCACGTTGGTGCCCCCGCCGTCACGGGTGCTGGATGCCGGGTGCGGCTTCGGGCGCGTGGCCAGCAAGCTGACCCGTCTCGGGCACACGGCGATCGGCGTCGACGCCGACGAGCACCTGATCGACCTCGCCCGCGAGGACGTCGACACGCGGTTCTTCGTCGCCGACCTGTCGACCCTGAACCTGCGCGCCGAGCAGGAGTTCCACTGCGTGGTGATGGCGGGCAACGTCGTGCCCTACCTGGCCGACGGCACGCTGGCCGCGGTGCTCGAACGGCTGTCGTCACACCTGGCGCCCGGGGGCTACCTCGTGGCGGGGTTCGGGCTGTCGGGGTCGGCCCTGCCCGAGAACGCCGCACCCGTGGACCTGCGGGTCTACGACCGACTCGCGGAGGCCGCCGGGCTGTCGTTCATCAACCGGTACGCCACGTGGGACCACGAGCCGTTCGTGCCCGGTGGGTCGTACGCCGTGTCGGTGCACCGCCGCACCGGCGGCTGACGTGGCAGGGGTCAGTCCTCCTGGGACTCCTCGTCCCACGAACCGCCGCCCGACCACTTGCGGTCCTCGGCGTCCCAGCGCTCGGTGTTGGCCCGGGCCGTCTCCAGCGCCGCAGCCGCGGCCTCGTGGCTGTCGTAGGGGCCCATGACCGTGGCGTCCTGGCTGCGGGTGTCGTCGGTCTCGACCTGGCCGGTGTCGACGTTGTACCAGTACTTCATCGCCATCCTCCTTGGTGGTGGGCTTTGCCTAGACTCCACCGTATGCCGTTGACGACCGCTCCCGTGGCCCGTGGTGCACTCTCACCTCGACGACCCGTTCCGGCGAGCATCGCTCGACCCGAGTACGTCGACCAGCCGGCCCCGGCGAAGTTCACCGGCTCGGAGGTCAAGGACGCCGAGACCATCGAGGCGATGCGCGTCGCCGGTCGCATCGCCGCCAACGCGATGGCCGCGGCGGCCGCCGTCATCGCCCCCGGGGTGACCACCGACGAGATCGACCGCGTGGGCCACGAGTACCTGCTCGACCACGGCGCGTACCCCTCGACCTTGGGCTACCGCGGGTTCCCCAAGTCGCTGTGCACGTCGGTCAACGAGGTGATCTGCCACGGCATCCCCGACAGCCGCCCCCTCGAGGACGGCGACATCGTCAACATCGACATCACCGCCTACATCGGTGGCGTGCACGGCGACACCGATGCCACGTACCTCGTGGGCGACGTCGACGAGGAGTCCCGCCTGCTCGTCGAGCGCACCCACGAGGCGATGATGCGCGGCATCCGGGCCGCCGTGCCGGGCCGCGCGGTCAACGTCATCGGTCGGGTCATCGAGTCGTACGCCAAGCGCTTCGGTTACGGCGTCGTGCGCGACTTCACCGGCCACGGCATCGGGTCGGCCTTCCACAGCGGCCTGATCATCCCGCACTACGACGCGGCACCCGCCTACGACACCATCATCGAGGCGGGCATGACCTTCACCGTCGAGCCCATGCTCAACCTCGGCACCGCCGAGTGGGAGATGTGGGACGACAGGTGGACAGTGGTGACGAAGGACCGCCGACGTTCGGCACAGTTCGAGCACACGATCCTCGTCACCGACCACGGTCCCGAGATCCTCACCCAGGGAGACGCAGCATGAGCACAGCATTGCCCCTCGGCATCGACGTCGGCGGAAGCGGCATCAAGGGCGCTCCCGTCGACCTGGACAAGGGCGAGTTCGCGCAGGAGCGGGTGCGGATCGACACCCCCACCGAGTCCACCCCCGAAGCCGTGTGCGAGATCATCGCGCGCATCGTCGAGCAGTTCGACGAGGTGCACGACGGTTCCCCGATCGGGGTGACGGTGCCCGGCGTCGTGCAGCACGGTGTCGTGAAGACCGCCGCGAACATCGACAAGTCGTGGATCAACTGCGAGATCGAGAAGCTGCTCGAGGACCGCCTGCAGCACGACGTCGTCGTCGTCAACGACGCGGATGCCGCCGGGGTCGCCGAGCTCGCGTACGGCGCCGCCAAGGGTCAGGACGGCCTGGTCATCATGACCACCCTCGGCACCGGGATCGGGACAGCGGTGATCAACCGGGGCGTGCTCGTGCCCAACTCCGAGCTGGGCCACCTCGAGATCGACGGGGTCGACGCCGAGACGGTCGCGGCCAGCTCGATCAAGACGGCTGAGGGCCTCAGCTACGCCGAGTGGGCGCCCCGCCTGCAGCGCTACTACCGCCACCTCGAAGACCTCATGTGGCCCGACCTCATCGTCGTCGGTGGTGGCGTGTCGAAGAAGTCCGACAAGTTCCTGCCCCTGCTCGACCTGCGCACCCCCATCGTGCCGGCGGTCCTGCGCAACGCCGCGGGCATCATCGGCGCTGCCGTGCTCGCGAACGGCCACCAGCAGGAGCACGGTCGCCACACCAGCTGACCCGCGCGCCTTCGCGCCTTCGCGCCTTCGCGCCTTCGCGCCTTCGCGCCTTCGCGATCGTGGGTGAAAAACGTCGTCTGGGCGACGATCTTCACCCGCATTCGGATGCCGGGGGGCCGGCTTTTGCGGTCAGGCGCCGTCGCGGAACTCCACCGGGCCGGCACCGGCGAGGTCGTGGATGCGCGTGTCGGCGCACCCGAGCTGTGCGGCCTGCCCGAGGTAGAGGTCACGACCCCGTCGCTGGAGCAACCCGTCGTGGATCGGCACCGCGTGCGGCGCACCGAACCGGCGCAGGAACGCCGTCATGTCCCGGCTGCGCTGCCACGGCGCCTGAAGCGGGAAGGCGAGCACGTCGACGTGGCCCGGCACGGCATCCAAGGCGTCGCCCGGGTGGAAGAACGACGGCTCGCCGTCGGCGTCGAGACGCACACCGACGTTGGTGATGCGCGGCAGGTCGTCGTGGATCAGCGCGTGCTGGTCCCCGAACGGGGTGATCGTGACGCCGCCGATCCGGGTCGAGGCGCCCCCGTGCTCGCGCGCCTCGACGCCGAGGTCGGCGAACGCCGTCACGCTCTCGGGGTCGCAGAGCAGCGTCGCGTTCGGGTTGTCGGCGAGGATGCCGGGCAGCCGCTGCGGGTCGAGGTGGTCGGGATGGCGGTGGGTCACGACCACGGCATCGAGGTCATGCGCCTCGCTGAAGTCGTCGACGAAGGCGCCCGGGTCGATGAGGACTCGCACGTCCGCCACCTCGACGAGCAGGCAGGCGTGTCCGAGGTGGGTGATCCGCATGGCCCCACGGTAGGGCGTGCCGGGCGGCCGGGCAGCCTCAGCCGGCCGCCGACTCGCGGGCCACCTCGTCGACGAGGTCCGCGGCGGCGCGCAGGTCGGCGGGCAGCACCACCGTCATGGGCAGCGGTTCCGCCAGGCGCAGCGCACCCTGGCCAGCGAGGAAGACGGGGGCGCGTCGACCGAGGCGGGTGAGCGACGGCATCCGGGACTCGAAGGCCGAGCGGCGCACCCCGGCGAGCACGCACGCGTCGGCGTCGAGCAGGCGCACCGCGTCGGCGACGGCGGTCATCGGGGTGTTGGCGCCGAGGCTGACCACCCGCCAGGACCGGGCGTGCAGCATGGCCCCGAACAGCTCCAGAGGCAGGTCGTGCAGCTCGTGCGGCGGGCAGGCCAGGACGACGGTGCGCGACAGCTGTGCCGGCAGCGGCCGCCTCAGCTCCCCGAGCACCCCCCGGAACGAGCTGGAGACGAAGTGCTCGTGCAGCACCCCCAGCTCGCCGCGCTCCCAGCCCTCGCCGACCTCGCCCAGCACCGGCATGACGACCTCGGCCACGGTGACGTCGACCCCGTGCACGAGCAGGCACTCCAGGAGCGCTTCCCGCACGCCGACCCCGTCGAGCTCGTGCACCGCAGCCATGACCGCACGGCGTGTCACGCCGGGGTCGAGCGGGTGCTGCCGGGCCATCTGCGTCCTCTCCGGGCCGGTATTGGCCCGGGAAAAACGGTACGGCACGGGCGGGCCCGCGCGGGAGATCATGACGTCTCCCTCGGGCGGGCCACGCCGGACGCAGGTGGACGTTCGGGCCCCGGCCCGCTTCTCAGGGGACGAGAACAGTGGCGTCTGGCCGCAATCGGGTCAGGACCGTGTCGAACGTCGCCAAGCGACTGCCCTTGGAAGCGGCGAGAGCTGCGAGGTAGACGTCGGTGACCTGCCGGTGATCGCGAACATCGCTCAGGTCGACGTGCCCGTAGGACAGCTCATCGCCCCAGAACTGACAGCTCGGATGACTGTTCACCTGCTGCACGAGGTGGCTGGCCGTCGTCGCGCTCTCCCCGATCCGCAGCAGGAACCTCACGAGCGCCCCTTCGACCACGGGGCAGACCGCGAAGTCCCTGACCTGCGTGAGCCACCGGGACGCTCGGTCGTGGTGCTCGTGATCGGCCACCACCAGGGCGATGAGGACGTTTGCATCGAGCAGGTGGGGCCTCACTCATCGTCCAGGAGGTCAGCGACCTCGGCCGACGTGACCCGCCGCCCCACGGCCAGGACGGGGAGGCCGGTCCTGTCGTCAGTGCCCAGAACGACCGGCTCCTCGATCTGGGCCAGACCCCGCACCGTCAGGTCCGCGAGCACCGCGGACAGGGACCGGCCGGTGCGGACGGCCAGCTCGGTGGCTCGACGGTGCACGGCTGGCGGAAGATCGACCGTGGTGCGCATGCCTGCATCATGCGTGATGCAGGCATGATGAGGCCTCTCTGTTGCTGGGCGGAGGTGGACGAGTCGGGCTGTAGGCCGGGTTCTGTCCCGTGTCGCCGTTGCCAGTGACGCGGTGACGGTCATCCATCTCGGGTGGCCGTTGCCGACCACCTCCAGCGCTCTACCCGTGTACTCGGGCGGGCCGCCCTCGAACGCACACTGTCTGAGCTTGCTCCGGATGGGGTTTACCGAGCCGACCTGGTCACCCAGGTCGCTGGTGGTCTCTTACACCACCGTTTCACCCTTACCCCGATCGCTTGCGCGGCCGGGGCGGTCTGTTTTCTGTGGCACTGTCCCGCGGGTCGCCCCGGGTGGCTGTTGGCCACCATCCTGCCCTTCGGAGCCCGGACCTTCCTCGGCGGTGGTTGCCCACCGACGCGACCGTCCGCCCGACTCGTCCGCCGCCATTGTAGTGCCGGATCGTAGGGCAGGAACCGGCTCAGCCCTCGCCGGCGATCTCGAACTCCAGCGCCCCGGCCGCGACGTCGGCACGCACGAGTCGAACCGAGACGTGCTCCCCCAGCTCGACTCCGCTGCCTCGGCTGCGGGTCAGCACCGGCAGGTCGACGAGCTGCACGACGACACCCTTGTCGGTGCGGTCCACGATCACGGCGTCGAACAGCTCACCCTCGCGTCCGACGAGCACCGCGGCCTCGGTGGCGTCCGCGCAGGCCCGATCGGCCGAGCGTGCGCGATGGTCCGAGCTGCGCATGTGCGCGGCGAGGTCCGGCAGGGCCGCGCGCACGGCATCCGGCACCTCGTCACCACGGCACACGGCCTCGCAGACCATGAGCCCGAACCGGTCGACGAGCCGGCGCAGCGGTGCGGTGACGTGGGCGTAGGGAGCCGCGACCGCGGCGTGGTCCCGCTGCGCGGGCAGGTCGCCGTCGAAGGCGGTGTACCCGGCGCCGCGGAACAGCCCGCTGGCCTCGTGGATGAGCGCCAGGTGGCGGGGGTCGGTGCGATCCAGCGAGCGGATGAACTCGCCGTACGGCATCGACTGGGGCCAGTGCGCCCCGAGCGCCCGCGCGACCCGGCGGTACTGGGCCACCGCACCGGCGGCCGGCGCCGGCATCGTCCGCAGCACGCCCACACCGGCCTCGAGCATCATCGAGGCGGCGGCCATCCCGGTGAGCAGTGAGATCTGCGCGTTCCACTCCTCGGCCGGAACGGGTGGCCGGAACTCGATGGTGAAGCCGCCGTCCGCGCGCTCGACGATCTGTTGTTCGGGCATCGGCAGGCTCGCGCCCCCGCGGACCCGCTCACGCTCGATCCGGCGTTCACCGATCTCGCGCAGCAGCACGAAGCGCTCGTCGTCGGTGCCCGCATCGATCGCCTCCTGCACCTCGTCGTACGCCAGTCGCTGCACGCTGCGCACCATCGCCCGGTACACTTCGGCGGCGCCCAGCACCCCCGCGGCGTCGAGGTGCAGGTCCCAGACGAAGGCGGGCCGAACGGCATCCGGCAGCAGGCTGCCGGCCCCTTCCGAGAGCACCTCGGGGTGCAGCGGCACCCGCAGGTCAGGGCAGTAGATGGTCTGGCCGCGCTCACGGGTCTCGGCGTCCAGAGCCCCACCGAGCCGCACGAAGGCGGGCACGTCGGCGATGGCGTAGCGCACCCGGTACCCGTCACCGTCCCGCTCGAGGTGCATCGCCTGGTCGAGGTCCATCGACCCGGGCGGGTCCAGCGTGATGAACGGCAGGTCGGTCTCGTCGCGCTCGGGCAGCGGAGGTGGCTGCGCCGCCACCCGTTCGGCCTCGGCCAGCGCCTCGGCCGGGTAGTCGAGGGTGAGGCCGAGGTCCGCGCGCACCGCCGCGAACCGGTCGCGCAGGTCGGCCAGCACACCGTCAGGGATGTCGGCGCCGGTGGGGGTCAGGCGAACGCGGGGGTGGGGCATGGCGCCAACCTAACCTTTCGTAGGCTTCGCTCCGTGCTGATCCTGCTCCCGCCGTCGGAGTCCAAGACGAACCGGCGCCGCGGCAAACCGGTTGACCCGGCGTCGTGGTCCTTCCCCGACCTGAACCCGGTCCGGGCACGGGTCGCGCAGGCCCTGGCGGCCGTGAGCGCCTCCCCCGACGCCCCGGCCCTGCTCGACGTCTCCCCCGGGTTGCTCGACGACATCGCGCGCAACCTCGTGCTCGACTCCGCCCCGAGCACTCCCGCCGCCGAGGTCTACACCGGCGTGCTCTACGACGCTCTCGGCCTCGCCACGCTCGACACCGCGGCCCGACGCCGGGCCAACCGCTGGATCGTCGTCGTGTCGGCGCTCTACGGAGCGGTCCGCCCCACCGACCGCATCGCGGCCTACCGCCTCGCGATGGGCACGACGCTGCCCGACGTCGGCGCCCTGGCCGCCGCCTGGCGCCCGGCGCTGGACCAGGTGCTGCCGCCCCTGGTCGGGCGTGGGGTCATCGTCGACTGCCGGTCCGCGCCGTATGCCGCCGCGTGGCGACCGGGCGTCGACCTCACCCACCGCTGGGTGCAGATCCGAGTGCCCGGCGCCAGCCACATGGCCAAGCACACCCGCGGGCTGGTCGCCCGCCACCTGTGCGAGGTCGGCAGCGATGTGCGATCCGTGCCCGCCCTGGCCGACGTCGTCGGTGAGGCCTTCACGGTGACCCTGCACGAACCCGCGAGCACGCGAGCCCCCTGGGTGCTCGACGTGTCGGCGGTGGTGTGACCGGCGTCACGGTTAGACAGGCGCGCGGATGCCGGGTCGCACGACGTTGGATCGTGCGTACCCTGACCCCTCGCCGATCGGAGCCTCATGCTGCCCGTCACCGACCTGTCCCGTCGCGCTCAGCAGCGCCTCGGAGCAGCCCTGCGCGCCAGGGTCGCCGGAGATGACGCGGCGCAGCGGGCCGCCGTGATCTGGGGCAAACCCGGCGAGCGGTGGTTCACCCCGCAGGACCCGGTGTGGCGGGTGCACGCCGACGCGTCGATGTTCCCCGGTGGGGTCGCCGCGCTCCTGCTCCAGTCGCTGCACCCCCTGGCCATGGCGGGGGTCGCAGGCCACAGCGGCTACCGCGCAGACCCGTGGGGGCGTCTCCAGCGCACCTCGCACTTCCTGGCCACGACGACCTTCGGCACCATCGAGGACGCCGAGCAGACCATCGCGCGAGTGCGCTCGATTCACGAGCGGGTGCGGGGGCGCGACGAGCGGGGCCGTCCCTACCGTGCGAGCGACCCCGACCTCCTGTCGTGGGTGCACGTCGCCGAGGCGTACTCGTTCCTCACCGCCTACCAGCGATTTGCCGTGGAGCCGCTCACGGCGGCCGAGGCCGACACCTACGTCGAGCAGGCCGCCGTCGTCGCGCGCCTGCTCGGGGCCACGAAGGTCCCCACAACGGTGGGCGGGCTGGAACGAGCGCTCACGGCATACCGTCCCGACCTCGAGGCCACCGATGCCGCCCGGGATGCCGCCCGTTTCCTGCTCTTGCAACCCCCGCTGCCGCTGGTGGCGCGACCGGGGTACGGCCTGATCACCACGGGAGGGGTCGCCGTGCTGCCCGAGTGGGCCCGGGACTCGCTCGGCCTGCCGATGGCGCGCCCGCTGGCACCCGTCGCCACGGGCATCGGCCGCTTCGGGACCCGAGCGGTGCGCTGGGCCATGTCAGGGGTGGCCCAGGAGCGCCAGCTCGCCGCCGACCTCAGCTGAGGGCGGTCACCCGACCGCGGTCACGAGCTCCTCGATGCGAGCCAGCGTGCGCTCCATGTTGCGCTTGGTCGCCTCGGCCATCGTCGCCTTGACGACGAACTTGCTCGTGACCCGCTCCTGGGTCAGGTCCCACGACTCCGTGACGAGCGTGCCGCCCTCGACCGGCTCGAGCACGTAGCGCCAGATGCGCCCACCCAGCATCGCCCCGGCCGGGCCGGATGCCGTCGTCTGCCAGGCGATCCGCCGGTTCTCCTCGAGCTCGATGACGGTGTTGCGCGTCGAGTAGGCCACCCCGAGCTTCATGTCCATGCCGAAGCGGTCCCCGAGCACGAGCCGGCGCCCACCGCTGCGGGCCCCCTTGACCGTGCCGCCACCGTCGATCTCCGAGTGACCGGCCGGGTCGACGAGCAGGTCGAAGATCGGCTCGGGAGGTGAGGGGATCAGGCGCTGGACGGACAGGACATCACTCATACCCGCGACGTTAACAGGCGGGTCAGCCGGCCACGGCACCGGCCGCCGCCAGTGCCGCGTCGAGGTCGGCGACGAGGTCTCGCACGTCCTCGAGACCGATGGACACCCGGATGGTGCCGTCGGTGATGCCGACCGCCGCCCGGGCCTCGGGGGCGAGACGGCGGTGGGTGGTCGTGGCCGGGTGGGTGCTCAGCGACTTCGAGTCCCCGAGGTTGTTCGAGATGTCCACCAGGCTCAGGGCGTTCATGAAGGCGAATGCCGCCGCCTTGCCGCCTGCGACGTCGAACGTCACGACCGTGCCGCCCCCGCCCTCGAGCTGGCGCAGGGCCAGCTCGTGCTGGGGGTGGCTCGCGAGGTGCGGGTAGAGGACCCGGGTGATGCCCCGACCGGCGTGCTGCCACTCCTCGAGCGTCTGGGCCACCGTCAGTGCCGACTCCGCCATCGCCCGCACCCGAAGGCCCAGGGTCTCGAGCCCCTTGGTCATGATCCATGCGTTGAACGGCGACATGGCCGGCCCGGTGTGCCGCATGAGGTTCTTGACCGGTCCGTTGACGAACTCGGCCGTCCCGAGGATCGCACCGCCGAGGGCACGACCCTGACCGTCGATGTGCTTGGTCGTCGAGTAGATGACGACGTCGGCACCGTGCTCCAACGGGTGCGAGAACACCGGGGTGCCGAAGACGTTGTCGACCACGACGGTGGCCCCCGCGGCGTGCGCCAGCTCGGAGACGGCCGCGATGTCGACGAGCTCCATCATGGGGTTGCTCGGCGTCTCGAAGAACACCGCCGTCGTCGGCACCGACAGCGCCTCGCGCCACTGGTCGAGGTCAGCGCCGTCGACGAAGACCGTCTCGACACCCCACCGCGGCAGGATCTCGTCGAGGATGACGAAGCACGACCCGAACAGCGCTCGGGACGCCACCACCCGGTCCCCCGCTCCGCACAGGGCCGCCATCGCCGTGAACACGGCGGCCATCCCCGAGGCCGTCGCGAAACACGCCTGCGCGCCCTCGAGCTGGCGCATCCGCTCCTCGAAGGTCGAGACGGTGGGGTTGCCGTAACGGCTGTAGATGTAGTGCTCGACCTCGTCCTTGAACGCGGCTTCGGCCTGCTCGGCCGACTCGTAGACGAAGCCCGAGGTCAGGTAGAGCGCCTCGGCGGTCTCGTCGAACCCGCTCCGGCTCAACCCACCCCGCACAGTGCGCGTCTGTGGGTGCCAGTGCGCCACGGGGTCGTTCATCCCTGGCGCCACGGCAGGCCGGCGTTCTTCCAGCCCGCCACCGTGCGGTGCCCGTCGGCGTCGTGGCCGCCCTCGAACCCGTCCAGGATGTTGTACGCGGGGCCCAGGCCGGCCGCGGTCAGCGCGTCCGCCGCCGCCTTGGAGCGCACGCCCGAGCGGCAGAGCAGGTACACCGGCCGCCCCGGGGTGAGCCCGGCCGCGACGACCTCGTCGACGAAACGCTCGTTGACCGTGCCGGCCGGGAACGTCGACCACTCGACGAACGCCACGGCATCCGTTGCGCCTTCGAGCGCCGGCACGCCGACGAATGACCACTCGGCCCGGGTCCGGACATCGACGAGCATGGCGCCCTCGGGGCCGGTCACCGCTGCGTGGGCCTGCTCGGGTGTGACATCACCTGCGTAGCTCATGCCCTTCAGCGTAGGCGGCGTGCCACCCCGATCGGCACCGTGTCTCAGGTGCGGTTGGTGAACGCCACGCAGACCCGCCGCTCACCCCAGACCTCGACCCCGGCCAGCGACCCCGGCGCGACGGCGAGGCGGTCCTGTCGCTCGGCAGGCACCCCGAGGAGGTCGGCGAGCACGCCGCGCACGACGTCGACCGGGCAGACGGCGACGACCGTCCCACCTCGGGCGACCGCTCGAAGCCACGCGGCCCGGGCACCGGGCCCGGTCGAGTCCCACGCAGGGTCCACCTCGACCTCGGTCCCAAGCGCGTCACCGATCGCGCGGGCGGTGACGTCGACGGCATCCGCACCACCACCGACGACCTCGACGCGGCCGGTGCCGACGACCGACACCACCGCGGATGCCGTGGCCCCCGCCGCGTCGCGGCTCGCAGCCGCGGCGACCAGCACCACGCGAACCGCCTCGTCAGCGTCCTGGGTGGCATCTGCGGCGTCATCGGCCGGATCCAGCGCTGCGGGAGATTCCGGCTCAGCCGAATCCTGCCCGGCGAACATCCGGTTGACGGTGCGGCCGTCCATGGCGACGTTGGACAGGGCGTCGGCGTCCTTGTTGATCTCGCGCGGGATCCACTCGTAGCGCACGGTGCCACCGGCAGCGGTGATCTGCGCGGCGACGTCACGGGCCTGAAGCGCCAGGCGACGCATGTCCTCGTGCTTGATCTTCCACCGGCCCGACATCTGCTCGACGACGAGCTTGGAGTCCATCCGGGCAAGCACCTCGGCCCCGGGGTCGATCGCGTACGCCGCCTCGAGCCCGGCGATGAGCCCGCGGTACTCGGCGACGTTGTTGGAGGCCGTGCCGAGCGGTTCAGCACGTTCGGCGAGCAACGCCCCGGTCTCGGTGTCGCGCACGAGGGCGCCGTACCCGGCGACGCCCGGGTTGCCCCGCGACCCGCCGTCGGCCTCGACGGTGAGCCGTCGCCTCACAAGCCGGACTCAGGGGTGCGGACGAGGATGCGCCGGCACTCCTCGCAGCGCAGCACCTCGTCCTCCGGGGCGAGCCGGATGCGCTGGATCTCGACGGGGTTGAGCTCGAGCTGGCAGCCGCCGCACCGGCGCTGGCGCAGCGCAGCGGCGCCGATCCCCCCGTTCGCGGACCGGATCTTCTCGTAGAGGGCCACCAGGTCGTCGCCGGCCTCGGCTGCGACCGCGCTGCGCGGGCCGGCGACCTCGGCCGCCTCGGCGTCGAGCACGCGCAGGGCGTCGTCGCGGGCGGCCTCGAGGGCCTCGATGCGCACCGTCAGCTCGCCGCGGCCGCGCTCGAGCTCGGAGACGTCGGACTGGGCGTTCTCGGCGCGCTCCATGACCTCGAGCTCGATGTCCTCCAGCTCGGCCTGTCGGCGGGCCAGCGACACGAGCTCGTGCTGGATCGCCGTGAGGTCCTTGGCCGACCCGGTGCCGGCGTCGAGCCGGGCCTGGTCACGGGCGACGCGGTCGCGCACCTGCTGCACGTCGGCGTCGGCCTTGGCCACCTCGCGGCTGATGTCGTCGAGCTCGGTGCGCGAGCGCACCAGCTGGTCGTCGATGAGCTGGGCCTTGCCCGACAGGTCGGCCAGCTCGGCCAGCTGCGGCAGGTGAGTACGGGCGTGCTCGATCTGGTCCAGCCGGGTGTCGATGGCCTGGAGGTCGAGCAGCCGCAGCTGCCGGGCGGTCTCGGCGTTCACAGGGTACCTCCGGGGTCGGCACCGACGACGAAGGTCCAGGGGTCGGTGCGCACTGTGCTGATGTGGGTCTCCACCCTAGTGGCGCGCTCCCCCAGAGCCGCGAGCAGCGCCCGCTCCGCAGCCGCCAACCAGACGAACTCACTGGCCCAGTGCCCGGCATCCACGAGGTACGGGGTGCCGCCGCGCGCCTCCTCCCGGGCCTCGAGGGCGGGGTGGTGGCGCAGGTCGGCCGTCACGTACACGTCGGCGCCGCTGGCGCGCACCGCGTCGAACAGGTCGTCGCCCGACCCGCCGAGCAGCGCGACCCGGCGCACCACGGCATCCGCCGGTCCGGCCACCCGGATGCCGCCCGCGGCCGCCGGAAGGGCGGCGGCGAGCGCCTCGACGAAGGCCCGCAGCGACACGGCATCCGGGAGGTCCCCCACCCGTCCGAGCGGTTGCCCCTCGGCCAGCGTGAGCGGCTCGGTGTCGGTCAGGCCGCAGGCCCGCGCGAGGGCGAAGCCCACGCCGTCCGCCGCGACGTCGGCGTTGGTGTGGGCGACGTACAGCGCGACGTCGCCGACGATGAGGTCGGTGACGCTCGCCCCCTTGGCGCTCGTCGTGGCGAGGCTGTGCACCCCGCGCAGGAGGAGCGGGTGGTGGGTGAGCAGCAGGTCGGCGCCCAGCTCACGGGCCTCGGCGATGACGTCCAGGGTCGGGTCGACCGCCAGGTGGATGCGGCGCACGGGCTGGCGCGGGTCCCCCGTGACGAGCCCGACCCGGTCCCACGACTGCGCGGTCTGCGGCGGGTAGAGGCTCTCGATGACGTCGAGCACCTCCCGCAGGGTCGGGTCGGCGTCGTCACTCATGTGGGCCCGGCCGGGATCGAACCGACGACCTTCGCGGTGTAAACGCGGCGCTCTACCAGCTGAGCTACAGGCCCCGTGGACACCCGCACCCCCGAAGGAGCGCTGATGTCCGCGCACATTGTGGCAGGTGGGCGCGCACCCGTGTCAGAGGTGAGGTCAGGGCAGGGCGGCGACCTCGGCGGGGAGGTCGCTGAAGTCGCGGCGGTCCCCGGGGCCGTTGACCAGGCTCCACTTGACGAATCCGTCGCGGCCGACGAGGAAGGTCCCGCGCACCGGCGCCCCGGTGCGCTCGTTGAGCACGCCGTACGCCTGCGCAACCTCGCCATGGGGCCAGAAGTCGGAGAGCAGCGGGAAGAAGTAGCCCTGCTGGTCGGCCCAGGCACGCTGGGAGAAGACGGGGTCGCTGGAGATGCAGAGCACCTGGAGGTCGTCGGAGACGAACCGCTCGAGATGGTCGCGGATCTCGTCGAGCTCGCCGGTGCAGATGCCCGAGAACGCGAAGGGGTAGAACACGATGACGACGTTCTTGTCCGCCGTCAGCCCCGACAGGGTGACCTCGACACCGTTCTGGTCACGCAGGGCGAAGTCCGGGGCGCGCAGGCCCACGGCGAGGGGGTTCAGGGTCGACAACGGCATGGGTCCATCCTGCCAGCGACACGACCCCCCGGAGACCCGCTGAGACGGGACAGACGCTCGGATGCCGGACGCGGGCTACCGCTTGGCCGGCGCCTTGGGTGCCACGAGCTTGTGTGCGCGCCAGTGCTCGGAGGCGGTGAAGGTCCCTGCGGGGTGCAGGCCAGAGGTGACCGCGGCCTCGTCGATGTCGCTCGCGTCGACCTCCTGCGCCGACGCCTTGGGGGTGAGCAGGACGACGAAGCCGCCGTCGTCGAGCACGCCGACCATGTCGACGAGGGCATCGCCCAGGTCGCCGTCACCGTCGCGGAACCACAGCAGCACGGCATCCGCACCACCGGTGTAGTCCTCGTCCTCCATCTCGGCACCGCACAGGTCCTCGACGGCGAAGCGGAACTCGTCATCGACGTCGCTGTCGTAGCCGAATTCCTGCACCACCTGGTCGCGGGTGAAGCCGAGGCGCTGTACGGCGGTGGAGCCGTTCAGCCCCGGGTCTGCCGGCGGCGGGGCGGGGGTGTTCACAGTGGGTCGAGCCTTCCTGGTTCGGGGACACCGCTGCGGTGCTGGGTCCAGTCCACCAACCCGGTCGGGTCCGGTGCAAGCGGGAGGTCCGCTGGTCCCGCCCCTCGGCGCGCATCACGGGCCCGCTCGTTGAGGCGAGCGAAGGCGTCGTGGGCGGCTTCGGTGTCGAGGTGGTCGACGACCGGGCTGATGGGGCCGGGGGCGGGGATGACGTGCAGGGTCGCCACGCCACGACTCGCCTGGAGCCAGTCCTGCTGCAGCGTCAGCGACTGGATGCGTGCGTGCGGCACGGCGACGGCCCGCCGGGTGAGCCGACCGGAGCGCAGCAGCACTGCCCCCTCGGTGTCCGACCAACCGTTGCGCCGCCACGAGAGCGGATCGAACAGCCTGGCCCGTGCCGAGCTGGTCTGCCAGCCCGGCTGCGGCCCCTCGCCGAGGACCGCGTCGTTCCACCCCGAGACGGGCACCTGCGGCGCGAGTCGGGCGAGCACCCGCAGGGCGTCGTCGAACGTGCCGACGGGCAGCAACGTCGTCTCGCGCTCCCCCTCGCCGTCGCCGCTGCCCGAGGAGCCCACCCCGGCGACGTTGACGCGCACCCGCCACCAGCCGAGCGGGCGCCACCACAGCGGTTGGACGACCTCGAGCGCCTGGACCCGGTTCAGCGGGATGGTCATCGTCCGCAGGTCCGTCAGTCCCTCGGTCACCCGGACCCCGGTGCCGACGTCGACGAGGCGGAAGTTGCCGTGGGTCAGCATCTCCTTGCCTCGTCCCAGGAGGATGAAGAACGCTGCCGGGAGCATGGCCGGCACCCCGGCGAGGGCCAGCGGGCCGACGCTGAGCACGCCCGCGGTGATCAGCGCCCCGAACAGCACGGCCACGAGGAAGATCGTCGAGCCGTGCAGGATCGTGGCGACGAACAGGCGCCCGTTGGGCACCTCGACGACCGGGACGGCGACGACGGGCGCTCGAGGCGACGGCACGGCATCCCCCATGGTCGGGGGGGTTGCCATCGAGTCATCAGTCGGAGCCAGCACCACCTCGGACTGGCCCGCGAGGGTCAGGAGGTGCTCACGCAGCGCCTCGGCACGTCTGAGGTCGATGAACGACAGGGCGAGCTGGGAGTCCGAACCACCGGCCGACTGCACGACGACGCTGGCCAGCCCGAACAGCCGGGCCAGGATCGGGCGGGACAGCTCGACGGCCTGCACCCGCTCGAGCCGCACCTGTCGGTGCTGGCGGAAGAGCACGCCGGTGCGCAGCTCGACCTGGCCCCCTGCCACCCGGAAGCGGGCGAAGCGCCAGGCGACCCAGTTGACGCCGGCGACCCCGGCGACGAGCAGCACGAGGGCGAGCAGGGCGAGGAACGGGTGGGCGACGACCTGCTCGAGGGCGCCGTCCTCCCCAGCCGGCCCGATCCCGATGTCCGGCCCCGGCAGGATGCCGTCCAGATTGATGGAGCTCAGGAAGCGGTCGAAGAACTGGCTCGCGACGTACCCGATGACCGCGATGAGCACGACGCCGCCGCGCAACAGGGGCGACAGCGGGTGCAGCCGCTGCCACTCCTCGTCCCGAATGACGGCCTCGGTCACAGGCCGGCCCGTTGCGCCTCGCCGCGCGCGGACAGGCGCTCGCGCAGGGCCTCGGCCTCGGCGACCGGCAGGCCGGGCAGCGACCCACCGCTCTCCGGCGAGGCGGTGTGGATCTCGCACGAGGCGATGCCGTGGGCGCGCATCAACGGCCCCGACTGGATGTCGACGTACTGGAGGCGGCCGTAGGGCACGCTGACGAGCGAGCGGAAGAGCCGGCCCTTGCGGATGACGATCTCCTCGTCGAGCTCGACCCAGCTGATCGCACTCACCTGTCGGCTGATGAGCCACGCCACCCAGAGCGCGACGAGCACGACGGCTGCCGTGCCGAGCAGCGCCCAGCGAGTCACCAGCACCCCGACGACGACGGTGGCGATGATCGCCGGCACCGCGAACAGGGCGAGGGTGATGAGACGCACCCGGGTCAGGTTCGGGGACACCGGCTGCCACGGCAGGTCACCCCCGTGAAGGGTGACCTGCACCGGGCGCACGGACGTCGCGGGATCGGGGTCATCCATGACCCCAGTCTGCCTCAGCGTAGGAAGCGCGCCACCAGAGCGTTGAACTCGGCGGCGTGTTCGATCTGGGTCCAGTGCCCGCAGCGGCCGAAGACGTGCAGCTGGCTGTCGTCGATGAGCTCGAGCAGGTGGTGGGCGTTGGCGAGCGGGATGACCTGGTCGTCGCGGCCGTGGACGACCAGGGCGCGGTGGGGCAGGGCCGCGATGACGTCATCCGGGGTGGCGAGGGCGTCGACCCAGCGTTGCCGCGGCGCGGGGAACATCGCGGCGAAGGACTCCTGGAAGCCCGGCCGCACCGAGGCCTCGTACCGCAGCGCCGCGAGCTCGTCGGTGGCGAAGGCCGGGTCGTGCGCGAACACGTCGAGCAGCCCACGCATCGTCTCCAGCGACGGCTCGTAGCCCCAGACCCGGTCGAGACCGTCGGTGATGGGGAAGGGCACCCCGGCGGCACCCATGAGCACGAGTCGGTCGACCCGCTCGGGTTGGTGGGCGGCCATCGACAGGGCCAGCGCGCCGCCGAAGCTGTTGCCGACGATCGAGAAGCGGTCGAGCCCGAGGGCGTCGGCGAAGCCGAGCAGGTGGGCCCTCCACGTGTCCAGGGAGTAGTCGAACCCCTCGGGACGGTCGGTGAAGCCGAAGCCGACGATGTCGGGGGCGATGACCGTGAAGTGCTCGGCCAGGGCCGGGATCGTCAGCCGCCAGTTCACCCACGCGGACACCCCCGGGCCCGAGCCGTGGACGAGCAGAACGACGGGGCCGCTGCCCGCCCGGTGGTAGTTCGTCGTGATGCCGTCGACGTCGATCGACAGGCCGATCTCAGGGTTGGTGTCCATGCCGCTGACGGTAGGCCCGGTCAGGTGTGCAGCGCTGCCACCGTTCCGCACCCCGTAACACCGCGGTGTTCGTGTGTTTGGATGACGCCCATGGGCCGGGTGACGACGCGCGTTCGACGGACACGACTGGACGTCGTCAGCGGTGCTCGGGTCGAGCGCACCGACACCGTCGCCGTCGAGGAACCGCTGGAGATCCGGGTCGACGGCATCTCGCTGACGACGACGATGCGCACCCCCGGGGACGACTTCGACCTCGCGATCGGGCACCTGCTCACCGAGGGCCTGCTCCACGGCGCCGACGAGGTCGCGACGCTCATGCACTGCACCGATCTCGATGAGAGCGGCTCCCCCACCTTCAACGTCGTCGACGTCACGCTGGCGCCGGGAGCCGTGCTGCACCGCGCCCCGCGTGAGCGCACGCAGGGCATGACCAGCGCGTGCGGGGTCTGCGGGTCGGCCTCGGTGGATGCCGTGCGCACGAGCAGTCGGTATGCCGTGGCGGGCGACCCGCTGTCCCTCTCGGCCGAGGTGGTGGCCGGGTTGCCAGATGCCCTGCGCCGGCAGCAACCCGTCTTCGACCGCACCGGCGGGGTCCACGCGGCGGGGCTCGCGACGGCATCCGGTGACCTGGTGCACGTGCGCGAGGACGTCGGGCGGCACAACGCCGTCGACAAGGTCGTCGGGGCCGCGGCCCGGGTGGGTTCCCTGCCGCTGGCCGGGCACGTGCTCGTCGTCAGCGCCCGTGCGAGCTTCGAGATCATCCAGAAGGCGAGCGTCGTCGGCATCCCGGCCGTCGTCGCGGTGGGGGCCCCGACGTCGCTGGCCGTCGACCTGGCCGTGGACCGCGGCATCACGCTCGTGGCGTTCACCCGGCATCCGAGCATGTCGGTCTACAGCCGCCCCGACCGCCTGGCCTGACCCGTCGCCCGCCAAACCGCGCACTACTGGTCAGTAATGTGAACGCGATTGCGCTGCGGGTGCCGATCGGGTGAAAGATGGGGTCCACGCGCGCCCACTCGTTCGCGTGCGACCTGCTGCTCAACGGCGAAAGGACGAACGCGTGACCTCCCGCGACGACGTCGGCCCCATCCTCAACGGCATCCCGACCCACCTGCCGGACATCGACCCGGCCGAGACCCAGGAATGGCTCGACAGCCTCGACGCGGTCATCGACGGACCGGGTCGGATGCGGGCGCGCTACCTGATGCTGCGCCTGCTCGAGCGGGCCCGTGCGATGCAGGTCGGCGTGCCGTCGCTGACGACCACCGACTACGTCAACACGATCAGCCCCGAGCAGGAGCCCTGGTTCCCCGGCGACGAGGACACCGAGCGCCGCTTCCGCGCCTACCTGCGCTGGAACGCCGCGATGATCGTGCACCGCGCGCAGCGCCCCGGCATCGGGGTCGGCGGTCACATCTCGACCTACGCGTCGGCTGCGACCCTCTACGAAGTGGGCTTCAACCACTTCTTCCGGGGCAAGGACCACCCCGGCGGCGGCGACCAGATCTTCTTCCAGGGCCACGCCTCCCCCGGCATGTACGCCCGCGCCTTCCTCGAGGGCCGCATCTCCACCGAGCGCCTCGACGGCTTCCGCCAGGAGAAGTCGCACGTCGTCGATGGGTCTCCGCTGGCCCTGCCGTCCTACCCCCACCCGCGCCTCATGTCGGACTTCTGGGAGTTCCCGACGGTGTCGATGGGTCTGGGCCCGATGAACGCGATCTACCAGGCGCAGTTCAACAAGTACCTGCACAACCGCGGCATCAAGGACACCGGCCAGCAGCAGGTGTGGGCGTTCCTCGGTGACGGCGAGATGGACGAGCCCGAGTCGCGCGGCCTGCTCCAGCTCGCTGCCGGCGAGGAGCTCGACAACCTCAACTTCGTCGTCAACTGCAACCTCCAGCGCCTGGACGGCCCGGTGCGTGGCAACGGCAAGATCATCCAGGAGCTCGAGGCCTTCTTCCGCGGAGCCGGCTGGAACGTCATCAAGGTCGTCTGGGGTCGCGGCTGGGACCCGCTGCTCGCCGCCGACGGCGACGGCGCCCTCACCCACCTGATGAACTCGACCTCGGACGGCGACTACCAGACCTTCCGCGCCAACGACGGCAAGCACGTCCGCGAGAACTTCTTCGACCGCGACCCGCGCACCCGCAAGATGGTCGCGGACTGGAGCGACGAGGACATCTGGTGGAAGCTCAAGCGCGGCGGCCACGACTACCGCAAGGTCTACGCCGCCTACAAGTCGGCGACCGAGCACACCGGGCAGCCGACGGTCATCCTCGCCAAGACGATCAAGGGCTACGGCCTCGGAACGACCTTCGCCGGGCGCAACGCGACGCACCAGATGAAGAAGTTCACCCTCGATGACCTGAAGAACCTGCGCGACAGCCTGCAGATCCCGATCAGCGACGAGCAGCTCGAGGCCGACCCGTACAACGCGCCCTACTACCACCCGGGCCCGGACGACGACGTCATCAAGTACGCCCTCGAGCGCCGCGCCAAGCTCGGCGGCGGGGTGCCCGAGCGCCGGGTCAAGCACGCCCCCGTGCACCTGCCCGACGACTCGGCCTACGCCCAGGTCAAGAAGGGCTCGGGCAAGCAGCAGGTCGCCACGACCATGGCGTTCGTGCGGCTGCTCAAGGACCTCATGCGCGACAAGGAGTTCGGCAAGCGCATCGTGCCGATCATCCCCGACGAGGCCCGCACCTTCGGGATGGACAGCTTCTTCTCGACGATCAAGATCTACAACCCGCACGGGCAGAACTACACCCCCGTCGACCACGACCTGATGCTCGCCTACCGCGAGGCCAAGGACGGGCAGATCCTGCACCTGGGCATCAACGAGGCCGGGTCGCTGGCCGCGTTCACCGCCGCCGGGTCGAGCTACGCCACCCACGGCCAGCCGATGATCCCGATCTACGTCTTCTACTCGATGTTCGGGTTCCAGCGCGTGGGCGACTCGATCTGGGCGGCCGCCGACCAGATGACCCGCGGCTTCCTCATCGGCGCCACGGCGGGCCGCACGACCCTCACCGGTGAGGGCCTGCAGCACGCCGACGGGCACTCGCCGCTGCTCGCCTCGACGAACCCGGCAGTCGTGCACTACGACCCGGCGTTCGGCTACGAGATCGCGCACATCATGCAGGACGGTCTGCACCGCATGTTCGGCACCGACGACGCTCTCACCGACGACGAGCGCAACGTCATCTACTACCTCACGGTCTACAACGAGCCGATGGCCCAGCCCGTCGAGCCCGAGAACGTCGACCGCGAGGGCATCCTGCGCGGCATGTACCTGTATGCCGCCGGGTCGGGCGAAGGCCTGCCGGAGTCGGCGCCGCGCGTCCAGCTGCTCGCGTCGGGCGTCGGCATGGGTTGGGCCCTGGAGGCCCAGGAGCTGCTGCGCAACGACTGGGGCGTCGTCGCCGACGTCTTCTCGGTCACGTCGTGGAACGAGCTTCGCCGCGACGGCCTTCGCTGTGACGAGGCCGCGTTCCTCAACCCGGATGCCGAGGCACCGGTCCCGTGGGTCACCCAGCAGCTGTCTGGTCGGCCGGGTCCCGTGGTCGCGGTCTCCGACTACATGCGCGCCGTCCAGGACCAGATCGCCCAGTGGGTCCCCGTGGACTTCTCCTCCCTCGGTGCCGACGGGTTCGGCTTCTCCGACACCCGCCCGGCGGCCCGCCGGTTCTTCCACATCGACGGCCCGTCGATGGCGGTGCAGGCGCTCCAAGCGCTGGCCGCCCGCGGCGAGGTCGACCCGTCCGTGGCCCGCGAGGCGGCCAGCCGCTACCGCCTGAACGACGTGACGGCCGGGGCCTCCGGGAACGAGGGCGGCGACAGCTGACCCCCGAGCGCTGCTGAGAGCCCTTCAGCCACACTCGCGCGTCGAGAGTAAGGGAATCGCCGTCTGACCTCGGGGTCGGACGGCGATTCCCTTACTCTCGACCGGCGGAAGGCTCCACCAACGCTAGACGGCGAGCACCCCGATCGTCTGCCGGGCCCCGCTCACCAGGTCCGTGATGTCCCGGGGGTCGCTCGTGACGACGACTGCTGACTCGAGGCGCTCGGCCAGAGCCACGACCACGGCATCCGTCGCGGCGATCTGCGCGGCGCGCCCAGAGCCCCCCCGCAGCGCGGCGGCCCGTCGGGCGAGCGCTTCGTCGACCGGTCGAACGATGCACATCGACACCAGGCGATTGACTGCGTGATCTCGACGATGGTCCCCCGTGAGGCACTCCACGAGGACCACGGACGGGACCTCAGGGGGCCAAAGGTCTCGCTCTCGCAGTGCGGCGATGAGCGCACGGTCGGCCGCCAGTCGAGTCACACCCCCTGAGTCCAGGACGTGGGTCATCGGGCCGAGTCGAGCAAGGCGTTGGCGGCCTCGAGTTCGTCGGCCGGGATCGGGCCCAGCTCGTTGTCCAGCGCGGAGAGGAAGTCATCGACCATGGCGATCTTGCTCTGGCGCTCGAGGGCTTCCTCGAGGGCCGACGTCGCGAGTCGGGACACGTTCAACCCTGCCTCCCGGGCACGCTCGATGACGTCATCGGGGATGGAGACGTTGACGCGAGCCATACACACAGAATACACACGGCTGAGGCTGCGTCCTCCACTCGACGAGGGCCCCACCCCCGGTCCGTGGATATACGGACCTCTGTATATACTTGCAATCATGTCCAAGGTCCTGACCTCCCTGCCCGTCGGCGAGCGCGTCGGCATCGCCTTCTCCGGAGGTCTCGACACCTCCGTGGCCGTCGCGTGGATGCGCGAGAAGGGGGCGATCCCCTGCACGTACACCGCTGACCTCGGCCAGTACGACGAGCCCGAGATCGACACCGTGCCTGATCGCGCCGGCCAGTACGGCGCCGAGCTCGCCCGCCTCGTCGACTGCAAGAGCGCGCTCGTCGAGGAAGGCCTGTCGGCCATCGCCTGCGGCGCATTCCACATCCGCAGTGGCGGCAAGACCTACTTCAACACCACTCCCCTGGGCCGCGCGGTGACCGGCACCCTGCTCGTGCGGGCGATGCACTCCGACAATGTCGAGATCTGGGGCGACGGCTCGACGTTCAAGGGCAACGACATCGAGCGCTTCTACCGTTACGGTCTGCTCGCCAACCCCAACCTGCGCATCTACAAGCCGTGGCTGGATGCCGACTTCGTCGCCGAGCTGGGTGGCCGACACGAGATGAGCGCCTGGCTCACCGAGCGCAACCTGCCCTACCGCCAGAGCCAGGAGAAGGCGTACTCCACCGACGCCAACATCTGGGGGGCCACGCATGAGGCGAAGACTCTCGAGCACCTCGACGAGTCGATGGAGGTCGTCGAGCCGATCATGGGGGTGAAGTTCTGGGACCCGAGCGTGGCCATCGAGACCGAGGACGTGACGATCACGATCGTGCAGGGGCGCCCGGTCGCGGTCAACGGCCGCACCCTCGACCCGGTCGCCCTCGTCGACGAAGTCAACACCATCGGTGGGCGCCACGGCATCGGCATGTCCGACCAGATCGAGAACCGCATCATCGAGGCGAAGTCCCGCGGCATCTACGAGGCCCCCGGCATGGCGCTGCTGCACGCCGCCTACGAGCGCCTGCTCAACGCCGTCCACAACGAGGACACCCTGGCCAACTACTCCTCGCAAGGCCGCCAGCTCGGCCGGTTGCTCTACGAAGGCCGCTGGCTCGACCCGCAGAGCCTGATGATGCGCGAGGCCATCCAGCGCTGGATCGCCTCCCTCGTCACCGGTCAGGTGACCCTGCGACTGCGGCGCGGTGAGGACTACTCCATCATCGACACCCGCGGCGAGAACTTCAGTTACCACCCCGACAAGCTGTCGATGGAACGCGTGGAGAACGCCGCGTTCGGTCCGCTCGACCGTATCGGCCAGCTCACGATGCGCAACCTCGACATTGCCGACAGCCGCGCCAAGCTCGAGGTCTACGCAGGCCAGCCCGTCGAGCAGGGGCAGCTCCTCGTCGAGAACGGCACCCTGTTCGGCGAACTCCCCGCGGGTGGCTACGAGCAGATCACCGACAACCCGCTCGCCCCCGGCTCCGAGGACGACGCCCTCGACCGCGCGGCGATGGAGGCGGGCACCGACTGACCGGCCGCGACGTCGGGAAGGTTGTGAACGGCATACAAATACACTGATTCGTATGCCGTCCGCCCCCCGACCGCTGCCGTCGGCCGCCACCCGCACCCGGGTCGCTCGCGCCGCGGGCGACCTCGGTGCCGCCGCGGTGCAGCAGATGGAGGCCGACCACCAGTGGTACCGGTCGCTCTCGGCCGAGGACCGCTCGTGGGTGGGGTTGGTGGCTCAGGCTGGCCTGTCCTCGTTCCTGGAGTGGTTCAGCGGCGACCAGTCCCGGCCCGCCGTCACCGCCGACGTGTTCGGCACAGCCCCGCGCGAACTGACCCGGTCGATCTCGCTCGCGCAGACCCTCGACCTCATCCGCACGGTCATCGCCGTGGTCGAGCGGGAGATCGCCGACCTCGCCGCCCCTGGCGAGGAGGACCTCGCGCGGGAGGCGGTGCTGCGCTACAGCCGTGAGGTCGCCTTCTCCGCGGCCGAGGTCTACGCGCAGGCGGCCGAGGCGCGCGGTGCCTGGGACGCGCGCCTGGAGTCGCTCGTCGTGGATGCCGTGCTGCGCGGGGAGGCCGACGAGTCGATGCAGTCGCGCGCAGCAGCCCTGGGCTGGGGCGCCGTGACGCAGGTGGCCGTCGTGGTCGGCTCGACGCCGCCGGGAGCGACTGCGCCCGTGCTCACCGACCTGCACCGCGCCGCCCGGCGCATCGACGTCGAACTCCTCGTCGCCATCCACGGGCCCCGACTGATCTGCATCGGCGGCAGCGTCACCGACCCGATCGCGCTGGCGAAGGCCCTCGACCCGTTCCTGGGCGACGGCCCCCTCGTCGTCGGCCCGACCGTCCCACACCTGTTCGCGGCGGGGCGCAGCGCCCGGGCCGCCATCTCCGGCCACGGCGCCGCGCCCGCGTGGGTGGGCGCCCCCAGGCCGGTGCACGCCGACGACCTGCTCGCCGAGCGGGCCCTGTTGGGCGATCTCCCGGCGCGGGGTGCGCTGATCGCCCGCATCGTCCGGCCGCTCGCGCAGAGCCCCGGGGGCACCCTGCTCGACACCGCGACCGCCTACCTCGACGGCGATCTCGGCGTCGAGGGCACCGCACGGGCCCTCATCGTCCACCCGAACACCGTGCGCTACCGCCTCGCCAGCATCGCCAAGACGATCGGCTACGACCTCACCGAGGCACACGACGCCCAGACCGTGCGCATGGCGCTGGCCTTCCACCGGCTCGGCCCGGTGAGCCGAAGCACACCCCGCCCCTGACTCGTGCTCACTTTGGAGGAAACCTCCAAATCAGAGCCCGGAGGTTCGTCCTCCTTCGTCACGGTTTGGTCACGAAACAGGCGACAGGCTGGTCCTGTGATCGTCATCGTCTGCCCCGGCCAGGGCTCCCAGACCCCGGGTTTCCTCGCCCCGTGGCTCGAGCTTCCCGGCCTGCGTGACCAGCTGTCCGCCCTCTCGGATGCCGCCGAGGTCGACCTCGTCGCCCACGGCACCACGTCCGACGAGGAGACCATCAAGGACACCGCCGTGGCCCAACCGCTGCTCGTCGGCGCCGGGCTGCTCGCCCTGCGGGCCCTCGGCGGCGGCACCACCGTCACGGATGCCGTTCCGCAGTCCGGTGCCATCGCGGGCCACTCGGTCGGTGAGATCACCGCCGCCGCCGGTGCCGGTGTGCTCTCCGAGAAGGCCGCGATGGAGTTCGTCGCCCTGCGCGGTCGAGCGATGGCGCAGGCCAGCGCCGTGACCCCGACGGGCATGAGCGCCGTGCTCGGCGGCGACCAGGGCGCCGTGCTGGCCACCATCGGGCGCCACCTGCTCACCCCGGCCAACGTCAACGGGGCCGGCCAGGTTGTGGCCGCCGGTTCGCTGCCGGCGCTGGCCGAGCTCGCCGCCGACCCACCGCCGCGAGCGCGCGTCATCCCGCTCAAGGTCGCCGGGGCGTTCCACACGCACTACATGGAGCCCGCCGTCGAGGTGCTGCGAGCAGCGGCCGCCGACCAGGAGGTGGCCGACCCCGAGGTGACCCTGGTGTCCAACCGCGACGGCCAGGTCGTCATCGACGGCCGCACCGTCCTCGACCGGCTCGTCGCGCAGGTGTCCAACCCCGTGCGGTGGGACCTGTGCATGGAGCGGTTCACCACCCTCGGCGTGACCGCCATCATCGAGCTGCCGCCCGCCGGCACGCTCGTCGGGCTCGCGAAGCGCGCCCTGAAGGGTGTCGAGCTGCTCGCGGTGAAGACGCCTGACGACCTCGACGCCGCCCGCACGCTCATCAAGGAGCACTCCGCATGAGCACCACCTCCAAGGGTTTCGCCTCCGCACTCCAGGCAGCGCCGGCCACCGGCCACGCTCGCATCGCCGGCATCGGCGGCTACCGTCCCCGTCGGGTGGTCCCGAACTCCGAGCTCGTCGAGGCGATCAACTCCTCCGACGAGTGGATCCGGGAGCGGTCGGGCATCATCGAGCGCCGGTTCGCCGGCGAGGGCGAGTCGGTCATCGACATGTCCGTCATGGCGGCCGAGCCGGCTCTGGAGATGGCCGGCATCAAGGGCTCTGACATCGATGCGATCCTCGTCGCCACGATCAGCTGGCCCTACCAGACCCCGGCCGCGGCTCCGCTCATCGCCGAGCGGTTCGGCACCGATGCGATGGCCATCGACCTCTCGGCCGCCTGCGCCGGCTACTGCCACGGCATCGCCCTGGCCAACGACATGGTCCGAGGCGGGTCGGCCGAGAACGTGCTCGTCGTCGGGGTGGAGCGGCTGTCCGACTTCACGAGCCGCGACGACCGGGGCACCGCGTTCATCTTCGGTGACGGCGCCGGGGCCGCCGTGATCAGCAGGTCCGAGACGCCCGGCATCGGCCCGACGATCTGGGGCTCGGACGGCGAGAAGTGGGACGCCATCTCCCAGACCGACAGCTGGATCGACGTCCGCGAGAAGGGCCTGGACTGGCCGCACATCGGCATGCAGGGCCAGACCGTGTTCCGTTGGGCGGTGTGGGGCATGGCCCCGGTCGCCCAACGCGCCCTGGACGCTGCCGGCATCACGGCCGACCAGCTCGACGCCTTCGTGCCACACCAGGCCAACGTGCGCATCGTCGAGGCCATGGCCAAGAAGCTCAACCTTCCCGACGACGTCGCCATCGCCCGCGACATCGCCTACACCGGCAACACGTCGGCGGCGTCGGTTCCGCTGGCGATGGAGCGCATGGTCCGCCACGGCGAGATCCCCCGGGGTGGGCTCGCCCTGCAGATCGGCTTCGGTGCGGGCCTGTCGTATGCCGCGCAGGTCGTCGTCATCCCCTGATGAGTTCCCGTGGGCCCACGGGTCACCCGGGCCAAGCACCACACCCAACCCACAGCATCACCATCGAAGAAGGAGTACCGACATGGCACAGAGTGAGCAGGAGATCCTCGCCGGACTGGCCGAGATCGTCAACGAGGAGACCGGCCTGGACCCGGCCGAGGTCCTCGCGGACAAGTCGTTCACCGACGACCTCGACATCGACTCGCTGTCGATGATGACCATCGTCGTGAACGCCGAGGAGAAGTTCGGCGTGCGCATCCCCGACGAAGAGGTCAAGAACCTCACCACCGTCGGCGACGCCGTCAGCTTCATCGCCTCCAACCAGGCCTGACGCGCCACGATCCGTCACCGTCACCCCTGTTCAGCGGGGTGACGGTGGCGGACACTGGACCACACGTCCACCGCACGCCACCCGCACCACCCACGCACCGGCATCCCCACGTCCCATCCCACAAGGAGCATCAGCACTCATGAGCGAGCGACGCGTCGTCGTGACCGGCCTCGGTGCCACCACCCCTCTCGGCGGGACCATCGCCGAGACGTGGGACGGCATCCTCGCAGGACGGTCCGGGGCCAAGCCCCTTGACCAGGAGATGCTCGATCGGTACGAACTGCCGGTGCACTTCGCGTGCACCATCGCTCAGGACCCGCTCGAGGTGCTCACCAAGGTGCAGGTGCGCCGGATGGACCCGAGCGCCCAGTACGCGGTCATCGCCTCGCTCGCCGCGATGGAGGATGCCGGGTCACCCGAGATCGACCCGCTGCGTCTCGGCGTCGCGATCGGCACCGGGATCGGCGGGGTCTGGACCCTGCTCGACCAGTGGGACAACCTGCGCGAGAAGGGCGTTCGCCGCGTCTTCCCGCTGTCGGTGCCCATGCTCATGCCCAACACGTCTGCCGGCAACGTCTCGTTGCTGCTCGGCGCCCGCGCCGGGGCGCACACCACGGTCTCGGCCTGCGCCTCCGGTGCGGAGTCGATGGGCACCGGGTACGACATGATCCGCGCCGGTCGCGCCGACATGGTCGTCGCCGGTGGCACCGAGTGCGCCACCCACCCCATCTGCTTCGCCGGCTTCTCGCAGATGCAGGCCCTGTCCACCCGCAACGACGACCCCGCCGCTGCGTCGCGCCCCTACGACACCGGCCGTGACGGCTTCGTCATGGGTGAGGGTGCCGCCGTCATGGTGCTCGAGGAGTACGAGCACGCGAAGGCCCGCGGGGCGCGCATCTACGCCGAGTTCGCCTCGATCGGGATGTCCGCCGATGCCCACCACATCACCGCCCCCGAGCCCGAGGGCGCCGGGGCCTCGCGCGCCATGCGCGAAGCGGTCGAGCGCGCCGGCATCACCGACGCCGACGTCGTGCACATCAACGCCCACGCCACCTCGACCCCGGTCGGTGACGTCGCCGAGGCCAACGCCATCCGGCGCGCCTTCGGCGCCGCCGCTGACGGGATGCCGGTCAGCGCCACCAAGTCGATGACCGGGCACCTGCTCGGCGCGGCCGGCGCGCTCGAGGGCCTGCTCACGGTGCTCTCCGTGCACCACCGCGTGGCTCCCGCGGCGATCAACATCGACGACTTCGACCCGGCGATCGACCTGGACGTCGTGCGTGGCGAGCACCGGGCACTCCCCCAAGGTGACATCGCGGCGCTGAACAACTCGTTCGGCTTCGGCGGCCACAACGTCGCACTCATCATCAAGAGCGTCTGACCCGCACGGCACCGGACACGACGAAGCCCTCCGCTTCCTCTTCGGGGGGCTTCGTCGTGTGCTGAGCGAGGTTCCTCGCCCTGCTCAGCCGACCTTGTGCAGCCAGCGCACCGGGGCGCCGTCTCCGGCGTAGCGGAAGACTTCGAGCTCGTCGTCCCACTCGGTGCCGAGCAGTTCCTCGATCATCTCCTGCATCGCCTCAGGGCTGCCCTGGGCAAGCATGACGACCTCGCGAAGCCGGTCCTCGTTGATGACGGCGTCGCCACTGGCGGAGGTCCACGTGTGGTGAATGCCCAACCGCGGCGTGTGCGACCAGCGCGAACCGTCGCAGCCCTGACTCGGCTCCTCGGTGACCTCGTAGCGCAGCTTGTCCCAGCCGCGCAGCGCCGAGGCGATGCGGGCACCGGTCCCGGCCTCGCCCGACCAACTCAGTTCGGCGCGCACCAGACCGGGCTCGGCTGGCTGATCGGTCCAGTCGACGGCGACCCTCGTTCCGAGGACGCCTTCGATCGCCCACAGGATGTGCGGGCACAGAGCCTTGGGGGTCGAGTGGACATAGACCACTCCCCGCGTCATGGTGCGCGGCATCGAGACAGACATCCTGGCCTCCTTCGCGTGCGAGGGACGTCTTCCCCAACGCCGGTGCGCGCGATGTCTGCCTACGGATCCTGACGGTGTGCCGTGCGGCTCTGCTGTGTGGGCACGCGGGCGTGCCGTTGTTAGTCACATCATGCCCCACTGCTCCCAGTGACACCAGCCGTCTCACGAATCTCGTGCGTGACAGCACGGTCGCTCTGATTCACGACACCGGATGCCGGGCGCGCACCGAGCGCGAACGGCATCCGTCATCGTTCATCGCCGGCGTCCCCGGTAGGCTCACGGCGCTCGGTCGCCGCCGCGTCGGGCACTGCGGGGCGTTAGCTCAGTCGGTCAGAGCAGCGGACTCATAATCCGTCGGTCGTCGGTTCAAGCCCGACACGCCCCACCACGATTCACAATCCGTGACTCTGCCCTTCAGCGCATGCCCGACGAAGGACATCGACGGCGTCTCCTCCCCCGCCGATCCCGAGGACGCGGTGAGCCATGACGTGTGATCTTCGTCGAGGCGATCGATGGCGCACCGCCCACGGGAGCACAATGACGGCATGGGCGAACGGCGTTCGATGGGCGCGGTCGACGCGATCTGGCTCGCCATGGACAGCCCCGACAACCTCATGGTCATCGACTCCGTGATGATGCTCGACGGGCCGGTCGACTCGGAGCGCTTCGAGTCCGTCGTCCAGCGTCGGCTCATCGACCGCTACCCGGTGTTCACCGAGCGCGTCGTCGAGGCGTCCACGCCACTGGGGATGCCGCGCTGGGAGACCGTGGACGACTTCACCCTGAGCGATCACCTCCATCGGGTCGACCTGCCTCCCGCTGCCGGGGATGGTGCCGTCCAGACGTTCATCGAGGCGCGCATGGCCGAGCCGTTGCCGCGCGATCGCCCCCTGTGGGACCTCTACCTCGTTGACGGGCACGAGCACGGCGCCGTCGTGATCGCCCGCTTCCACCACGCGCTCGCCGACGGTATCGCGCTCGCCCGGGTGCTGCTCTCCCTCACCGACGAGAACCCCACCGACGACCTCGAGGATGCCGAGTCGTCACCGCACAGTGAGCCCCCGTCCCCGCGCCCGGATGGCGGGTGGCTGGACCTGCCCGGTCGGCTGACCCGTGACGTGTCGTCCGGGGTGCGCTCGGCCCTGCACCTGTTCGGTGAGATCCCCGCAGTGCTCAGCCCGTCCTTCGCGATCGAGGCCCTGACCACGGCCAAGCGGACGCGCAGATCGCCGACAAGTTGCTGCTCGCCAACGAGCCACGCTCCCCCGTCAGCGGCGACCCCGGGGTCGCCAAACGCGCGGTCTGGTCTCGGCCGCGGTCACTCGCGGACGTCAAGCTCGTCGGTCGTGCCGCCGGGGCGACCGTCAACGACGTCCTGGTCGGGGCGGTGTCCGGGGCGATCGCGAGCTACGTCGACGAGCGCGGCGGCGACCCCGGCGACCTCACGACGATGGTCCCGGTCAACCTGCGCGACCTGCGCCAGCCGCTTCCCCGCGAGCTCGGCAACAAGTTCGCCCTCGTGATGCTGCCATTGCCCACCGGTCGCCTGGCGCCCCTGCAACGGCTCACCGAGGCCAAGGCCCGGATGGACTCCATCAAGAACTCCCCCGAGGCGGTGCTCACGTTCGGACTCATCAACGCCATCGGCCGCACCAACACGGACGTCGCCAAGCAGGTCATCGACTTCTTCGCCGCCAAGGCCATCGGAGTCACCACCAACGTCGCCGGCCCGATGACCGGCAGGTACCTGGCCGGCACCCGCATCTCCAGCATCCTCGGGTGGGTGCCGGGCTCGGGGCGACACACCCTCGGCGTCTGCATCGTCAGCTACGACGGGGTGGTCCGGGTCGGTTTCAAGGCGGATGCCGGTGTCGTCACCGATCCGTCCACGCTCGCCTCCGCGTTCGAGGAGGAGATGGACGCCCTCGTCCGACTCTCCGCCGCCATGTGAGGTCCCGCCACCACCAGGAGGTCACCATGCCCACCGACACCGCCAGCGCCACGGTCGTCGTCGACGCGCCGTTCGAGACGGTGCTCGAGACGATCCGGGACGTGGCCGGCATCCCGGACTGGGTCAGCGACATCACCGAGGCGGAGGTGCTGACAACCACTGCGGATGGGATGCCGCTCACCGCCCGGTTCGCGGCGTCCACCGCCGTGGGCACCGACCGCTACACCCTCGCCTACGAGCACTCCCCTGACGGACTGTCATGGCATCTCGTCGAGGGCCGGCTCCAGACCGCCCAGGACGCGACGTACTCCCTGGTCGCCGTCGACGACGAGCACACCGAGGTCACCTTCACCCTGAGCATCGGCCACCCGCTGCCCCTGCCGGGGTTCATCCGCAACCGCACCATCAAGGGCCTCGTGGCCAACACCACCGGCGGGCTGAAGGCGCACCTCGCGCGCTGAGCCCGTCAGCCGGCGTCGAGCACCTCGCGAAGCCGGGCAGCGAAAGCCGCGGGGTCGTTGTTCGGCCCCATCGGGCTCTGTGTGAACCCTCCGTGGTCACCCGGGAACACCACGGGTTCGACCCCCAGCTCCCGGGCCAGGGCGGCTCCCCCTCGCCACGCCAGACCTCCCTCGCCGTCCGTGCCGACAGCAGGAACGATCCGCACCGAGGAGGCGCGCAGGGCGTCGAGGTCGGGCTCGAACGGTGGAATGGCCAGGTTCTTGCTCAGCAACGGGTCATCACGTGAGCCGTCGTCCTCGGTCGGGAGCCCGAACATGGCCGGGTCCGGCGCCGGCCGGTCGAGGTAGTCATCGGGCAGCAGGCCGGTGTGCATCACGAGCTGGATGAACTTGGCCAGCGCCGGGCCGTAGCCGTCGTGCTGGTAGGTGGCGATGATGTCCTCGTTGACCCGCTGCGCCATCTCCCGATCGGGAAGGATGGTCGTCAGTGGCGGTTCGTGGGCGACCAGGGTCGCCACGTCCTGCGGGTGGGCGACGACCCAGTGCAGCGCGAACGCTCCCCCGCCGCTCGACGCGAACACGTCGACCGGGGCCACCCCGGCATCCTCGACGACCCGGTGCATGTCCTCACCGTGCAGCTCGCCGGTGACCTCCCCGTCCGGCTCGAGCACGCTGCGCTCGGCACCGCGGGGGTCGTAGGTGATGACCGTGCGGTCGCCGAAGTGCGCGACCAGCTGCTCGAACCCGGATGCCGCCATCGGCGACCCGAGCACGAACAGCGGGCGCTGCCCACTCACGGCATCCGGATGCCGGATGTCGTAGGTGAGCAGCGCCCCAGGAACGCGAACGCTTCGTGTCTCGATGGTGCTCATGGCGGCCCCTTCCCAGTGGTGCGTGACCCAGCTGGGCCCCTCACCACCGTAGGGGAACCGACCGACAGCTCAGCCCTTGACGCAGAGCAGCGTCGTGAGCCGGGCCACCACCTCCACCAGGTCGGACTGCGCTGCGATGACGCCCTCGAGGTCCTTGTAGGCTCCCGGGATCTCATCGAGCACGCCGGCGTCCTTGCGGCACTCGACGCCGACGGTCTGTGCCTCGAGGTCATCGAGCGTGAAGTGCCGCTTGGCCGCGGTGCGCGACATCCGGCGCCCGGCACCGTGGCTGGCCGAGCAGAAGGATGCCGTGTTGCCCAGTCCGCGCACGACGTACGACCCGGTGCCCATCGACCCCGGGATCAGGCCCATCGCGCCGGCCCCGGCGAAGATCGCACCCTTGCGGGTCACGACGAGGTCGACACCGTCGTACGTCTCCTGCGAGACGTAGTTGTGGTGGCAGCGCACGGCATCCGCGAAGGTGGTGTGCGGGAACGCCTCACGGACGACCCGCTGGAACAGCACCATCATCGCCTCACGGTTGAGCATCGCGTACTCCTGCGCCCAGTACAGATCGCGCAGGTAGGCAGCCATCTCGGGGGTCCCGTCGAGGAAGACCGCGAGGTCACGGTCCGGCAGGCCGAGGTTGTGCTCCATGCCCTTGGCGGTGTTGATGTGCCGCTCGGCGATCTCCTTGCCGATGTTTCGCGACCCCGAGTGAAGCATGAGCCACACGTCGCCGTGGTCGTCAGCGGTGAGCTCGACGAAGTGGTTGCCCCCGCCCAGGGTGCCGACCTGAGCGGCGGCACGACCCTCGCGGTCTGCGACCCCCGCGTGGAGACCACCGAACCGAGCGAACAGACCGTCGAACGTCCGCGACAGGGCGCGGTCGGTGGACAGCACCGGTGCGCTGCCGTCGTGCGCGGTGAACCCCGTGGGGATCACCGCCTCGATGGCGGACCGCAGCGGCCCGAGGTCGTCCGGGAGGTCCTCGACGGTGAGCGACGTCTTCACCGCGTGCATGCCGCAGCCGATGTCCACGCCGACCGCGGCCGGGCTCACCGCCTGCCGCATGGCGACGACCGAGCCGACGGTCGCGCCCTTGCCGAGGTGCACGTCCGGCATGACGCGAACGCCGTGCACCCACGGCAGGGCCGCGATGTTGCGCAGCTGGTTCAGAGCAGCCGGCTCCACCTCGTGCTCGTGGGCCCACATCAGCGTGGGGGCGGTGGCACCGCGCAGCTCGACGGGGAGCCCGGCGGCCGGGGACATCTCGGGGTCAGGGGCGATGGTCATCTCGTGAATCCTCTCGTCAGGGTCGTTGTCTGGCCGACGTCCTGGTCGATGTCTGGGTGGGTGGTGTTGGTGACGGTGGAGCCCCCGGCGCGAGTCGAACGCGCGGCATCCCGATTCGTAGTCGGGCCCTCTTCCAGCTGAGGTACGGAGGCGTGTCGCCGTGGAGACGACGAAGGGCCGCCCCGGTCTCGGAGCGGCCCTGGCTGCGAACAGCAGTGGTGACTGGGGTCAGTCGCCAGCGTGGAGGGGTCGCCTCGAACGGAATCCTTGACGCGCGCAGGGACGCAGCACGTCGACGCCGAGCAGCACGGTGCTGCCCTGGTATCGGTTCTGGTTCGCTGGCATGTCTGCGGTGTCCTTGTCGTGGTCGCGGGTGCGTCAGACGAGGATCGCTCCTCGCAGCGCCGGGGCGCCACTGGTTTTCGGCTCAGCGAGTCATCGCAGGGCAGACACGAGGTTCACACGGGATGAAGGTGCCGTGCGAACCCCGGGCTTCCCTCATGGGGGAGGAAAAGCGCGGGGGTCAGCTGTCGAAGCCGATGCCGACGGCATCCATGGCCCGCAGCCACAGGTTGCGCCGGCCGGTGCGGTCCTCGGCCGCCAGGCTCGCCCGGGTCGCGCGCACCCCGACGTACCGGAACGGCTCGGGCGGGAACGGCAGCGGCTTCTTGCGCACCAACTCCAGGGCAGTCACCTCGGTGTCACGCCCGTCGACGAGGTCGAGCGCCACCCGCGCACCGAACCTGGTCGACGCGACGCCGAGCCCCGTGTAGCCCACGGCATAGGACAGCCGCCCGCCCAGTGCCGTGCCGAACACCGGGGTGAACCGGGTCGTCGTGTCGATGACCCCGGCCCACCGGTGGGTGAAGCGCAGCCCCTGCAGCTGGGGGAAGATCTCGAAGAAGTGCCGCGCCAGCAGGTCGTGGGATGCCGACTGCTCCAGCCGCGGGTCGATCCGCCCCGGGAAGTGGTAGTTCGCGTCGTACCCACCGAAGAGCACCCGGTCATCCAGGGTGCGCCGGTAGTAGTGGAACTGGTTGCCCGCGTCGGTGAGGCCTTCGCGCCCCTGCCAGCCCACGGCATCCAGATGCGCCGTGGACAGCGGCTCGGTCATGAGCACGTGGTCGTAGACGGGCAACGTGTAGTGCGCCAGCCGCTTGAGCGGCCCGCGGAAGGCCCCGGTGCCGAGCACGACCCGATCGGTGCGCACACTCCCCCACTCGGTGCGCACCGTGAGGCCGGAGATGTCGGCGTCGAACCCTGTCACCGAGGTGTCCTCGTGCAGCCGGACCCCGAGCCGCTCGGCGGCGTCGGCCAGCCCCCACACCAGCCGGGCCGGGTCGACCAGGCCGACCGTCGGGTCGAGGAAGCCCGACAGGTAGCGGGGCGAGTTGACGCGGGCACGCGCCTCGGCGGCATCGAGGTGGGTGACGGGGATGCCGTGCGCCCGGTGGAGTTCGTAGCCCTCACGCACCGTGCCCGCCTGGTGCGCGGTGAGCGCCATCGTGATCTCGCCGGGCACGTGGAAGTCGGCGTCGATGCCGTGCCGGGTGAGGCTGTCCGCCAGGTCGGCCATGTTCTGCGCACCGAGCCGCTCGAGGGTCTCGATCTCCTCGGGCCAGCAGGCCAGGCCCTGCGCCAGGCCGTGGGTCAGCGAGGGCGAGACGAAGCCGCCGTTTCGACCCGATGCCGCCACCCCGAACCGGCCGCGCTCGAGCAGCACGACCTCGCGCGAGGGGTTGTCCTCCTTGGCCTGCACGGCAGCCCACAGGCCGGTGAAGCCGCCGCCGACGATGACCAGGTCGGCCCGGTGCCCCGAGCCGGTGAGCGCTGCCCGCGGCGTCGGCCGCTCGGGCCGATCGGTCCAGAAGACATCAGGGATCGCGTCGGCGAGGGAGGCCCGCACAGCCACCGGGTCGGTCGTCATGGCGCCATCATGCCGCGCTCGGGCACCCACGCCGCGCCACGGCATCCGGATGCCGTGCCACCATCTCCCGTATGCCGCCGCGCCTTCTCAGCCCCGACGTCACCACCGCTTCCCTCGCCCACGACGCGTTGTCTCGCGACGACGTCCTGCACGGGTCGCCGACCACTGCCGTCCTGACGCTGGACGCCCTCCCCACCTGCGAGGTCGGGTTGTGGGAGATGACGCAGGGTTCCGCTCGGGACACCGAGGTCGACGAGGTGTTCGTGGTGGTCTCGGGGCACGGCACGGTGACCTTCGAGGACGGCGAGCGGCTCGGCCTCACCCCGGGCGTCGCGGTGCGGTTGCGGGCCGGGGAACGCACCGAGTGGACCATCACCGAGACCCTGCGCAAGGTGTGGATCGCGTAGGCGCATCGCGTCGAGATGCTTGACGCGTAAAGGTCTCGGTTCGGTAGCGATTGGGGCCGATCGCTCGAAACCCGGCTGTGACGGCGCGCACACCCTTGCATCAGTCGCTAGGTTCTCTGCATGACAGAGCCACAGGTCGTCCGCGACAGCGCCCCGAAGCAGCCCCTCGTCGTCATGGAGGGTGTCAACAAACACTTCGGAGCGCTCCACGTCCTCAAGGACATCAACCTCACCGTCGGCAAGGGCGAGGTCGTCATCCTCATCGGCCCCTCCGGGTCGGGAAAGTCGACCCTGTGCCGCACGATCAACCGGCTCGAGACCTACGAGTCCGGCTCGATCACCATCGACGGCCAGAAGCTGCCCGAGGAGGGCAAGGCGCTGGCCGACCTGCGCGCCGACGTGGGCATGGTGTTCCAGTCCTTCAACCTCTTCGCGCACAAGACGATCCTCGAGAACGTCACGCTCGGGCCGATCAAGGTCCGCAAGATGAACAAGGCCGACGCCGACAAGCGGGCCATGGAGCTTCTCGAGCGGGTCGGCATCGCCCACCAGGCGGCGAAGTACCCGGCCCAGCTCTCCGGTGGTCAGCAACAGCGCGTCGCCATCGCCCGCTCCCTGGCGATGGACCCCAAGGTCATGCTCTTCGACGAGCCCACCTCGGCCCTCGACCCCGAGATGATCAACGAGGTCCTCGACGTCATGGTCGAGCTCGCCAACAGCGGCATGACCATGGTCGTCGTGACCCACGAGATGGGGTTCGCGCGCAAGGTCGCCGACCGGGTGGTCTTCCTCGCGGACGGCCAGATCGTCGAGATGGCCACGCCCGAGGAGTTCTTCACCAACCCCAAGAGCGATCGCGCCAAGGACTTCCTCGGCAAGATCCTCACCCACTGACCTTTCGTCCAGCACCACCGTTTCAGTCCCCAACAAGTAAGGAATCACCCATGACGACACGACGCATCAGCATGGTCGCCGCGGCGGCCGTACTGGCCCTCGGCCTCAGCGCCTGTGGCTCAGACGACGGCGGGAGCGAGGGCGGCGAGGGCGGTTCCGGCCTCAAGATCGGCATCAAGTTCGACCAGCCCGGGCTCGGCCTGAAGGTCGGTGACCAGTACACCGGCCTCGACGTCGACGTCGCCAAGTATGTTGCCAAGGAACTCGGCACCGCCGAGGGCGACATCACGTTCGTGCAGTCCCCGAGCGCGCAGCGCGAGACGCTCATCTCCAGCGGCCAGGTCGACCTGATCTTCGCGACCTACTCCATCACCGACGCCCGCAAGGAGAAGATCTCCTTCGGCGGCCCGTACTTCATCGCCGGTCAGGACCTGCTGGTTCGCGCCGACGACACCTCCATCACCGGCCCGGACACCCTCGACGGCAAGAAGCTGTGCTCGGTGACCGGCTCGACCTCCGCCCAGAAGGTCAAGGACAAGGTCGCCGGGGTCAACCTGGTCGAGTTCGGCACCTACTCCGAGTGCCTGGCGGCACTGCTCGGCAATGGCGTTGACGCGCTCACCACCGACGACACCATCCTCGCCGGCTACGCCGCGCAGGAAGCCAACAAGGGCAAGCTCAAGGTCGTCGGGGCGCCGTTCTCCGAGGAGCGCTACGGCGTCGGCCTCAAGAAGGGCGACGTCGCCCTGTGCGAGAAGGTCAACGCGGCCCTGAAGAAGATGGTCGAGGACGGCTCGTGGCAGAAGGCCGTGGACGCCAACCTCGGCCCGGCCGGGTACAAGGCGCCTGCCGGCAACCCCCCCACGCCCGACGCCTGCTCCTGATCGACTCGTCGGACGTGTGCCGCCCGCTTCCCCGGGAGCGGGCGGCACACCCCGTCGCACCATGAAAGGTGAGTGATGCTCGAGACTCTCAGCAACTACGACGTGGCAGCCGCCGTCTGGGTGACCATCCAACTGTCAGTGCTGTCCGCTATCGGTGCGCTGATCCTCGGCACCATCGTGGCCGTGCTGCGCGTGTCGCCCGTGGCCGTGCTGCGCGGGATCGGCACCAGCTACGTCAACATCTTCCGCAACACCCCACTCACGGTGCTGCTGACCCTGTGCGTTCTCGGGCTCTCGCTCCTCGTGGGGCTACAGCTCTCCCAGGACCTGTCCAAGGATGCCTTCCGCTGGGCGGTCGTCGGCCTCTCCGCGTACCACGCGGCATTCGTGTGTGAGGCGATCCGCAGCGGCGTCAACACAGTTCCGGCCGGTCAGGCCGAGGCGGCCCGCTCCATCGGGCTGACCTTCAGCCAGTCGTTGCGCGAGGTCCTGCTTCCCCAGGCCTTCCGGGGGTCCATCGCTCCGCTGGGCTCGGTGCTCATCGCCCTCATCAAGAACACCACGGTCGCCGCCGTGGTCGGTGTCGCTGACACCGCCAAGCTGCTCGCGACGATCACCGAGAACGAGGGCGCACAGCTGGGTGTCTTCTTCGTCATCGCCATGATCTTCGTCGTCCTGACCCTGCCCATCGGGGTGCTGGCGACCAACCTGAGCCAGCGGCTGGCGGTGAAGCGATGAGCGCGCAGAACGTCCTGTTCGACGCCCCGGGCCCCAAGGCCCGCCAGCGGCACGCCATCCTCACCGGCGTGGGGGTGCTGCTCGCGGGTGCCGTCCTCTACGTGGTCCTGAGTCGACTTGCCGAGGCGGGTCAGCTCGACGGTGCCAAGTGGAAGCCGTTCGTCACCGATTCGTCGCTGTGGGTCGACTACCTGATTCCCGGCCTCATCGGCACGCTGAAGGCAGCCGTCCTGTCGGTCATCTTCGCTGGCATCTTCGGCCTGATCTTCGGCATGGGCCGCCTCTCGCACGTCAAGGCCATCCGGTGGGTCAGCGGCGCGGTGGTCGAGTTCTTCCGCTCGGTGCCTGTGCTGATGATGATGATCTTCCTGTACTTCGGCTACTTCGCCACCAGCACGATCGTGCCGAGCAGCCAGGGCCCGCTGGCCGCGGTCGTCCTCGCCCTGACGCTGTACAACGGCTCGGTCATCGCCGAGCTCGTGCGCTCCGGTGTGCACTCACTGCCCAAGGGGCAGTCGGAAGCGGGACTGTCGATCGGGCTCACCCCGTCGCAGACCCTGCGCACGATCCAGCTGCCGCAGGCGCTGACGGCCATGCTGCCAGCCCTGATCAGCCAGTTCGTCGTCGTGCTCAAGGACTCCGCACTCGGCACCGCCATCACGTACCAAGAGCTGCTGACCTGGTCGAAGACCGCCGGGTCCGCGTACGCCAACACGGTGCCGGCCCTGATCGTGTGTGCTGCCCTGTTCATCGCGATCAACTACGGACTGACCCGTGTGGCCACCTGGGTGGAACGGCGGCTCAACCGCCGCGGAACCACCGCGGGCCCGGTCACCACGGTGGCGCCCACGATGATCCAGGGCCAGGGTGAGCCCGGCGAGCCCGCAACCCACGGCACCCGCATCATCGGTGCCGGGATCGAGTCGGCGGAGGAAGCCGCCACCGACTTCGTCCAGTCCGCCCGTGAGCGTCGCAAGGGCCACGGCGACGACGCCTGAGCCCGAAGATGCACAACGGCCCCACTCCGCCAAGGAGTGGGGCCGTTCGCGTGCTCCCCCGGTTGGACTCGAACCAACAACCTGATTTGTGCGTGTGGCCAGCAGAACTCGCGCCCATTGCACGTCCGGCGGCGCATCCGTCCGGATGTGCCGCGATGCGTGAGTGTCAGGCGCTCTGTAGGGGCTGGATGTTTTCCAGAGCGCCGCCGAGGTGGTCCTTTTCGATTTCAAGGTCGTAGCGGGTCTGGAGGTTGAGCCAGAACCGGTCGGTGGTCGCGAAGAAGCGGGCCAGCCGCAGCGCGGTGTCGGCCGTGATCCGGCGCTTGCCGTGGACGATCTCGTTGATCCGTCGTGGGGGGACCCCGATGGAGACGGCCAGCCGGTGCTGGGTGACCTCCAAAGGGACGAGGAACTCCTCGAGGAGCACCTCCCCGGGGTGGATGGGCGCAATGGTTGCCATGTGTGCCTCCTTCTAGTGGTAGTCGACGATCTCGACGTCTTCGGGGCCGGCTGGGGTCCAGACGAAGCAGACCCGCCACTGCTGGTTGATCCGGATGCTGTGCTGTCCCGCTCGGTCGCCCTTGAGCGCTTCAAGCCGGTTCCCAGGCGGGACCTTGAGGTCGTCCAGGACTTCGGCGGCATCCAGCATGACCAGCTTGCGTAGTGCGGTTCGTTCGATCCGGGGGTCGAGCCTCTTGGTGCGTTGTCGTGCCCAGAGCCGCTCGGTGGGCGCGTCCCCGAACGACCTGATCACCCATCGAGCATAACGCGACGCGTTATGCCCCGTCCAGCCATGAGGCCGCTTGCGGCCAGCTGCGGCGGCCGCCCAGACCTGCGGCACGGGAGCGACGAACGATGCATAGTCGCTGCAACCACCAGCAGAAAGGCCCCCGAACTGGCGTTTCCGCAGGTCAGGGGCCCCTTGTGACTGCTCCCCCGGTTGGACTCGAACCAACAACCTGCCGATTAACAGTCGGCTGCTCTGCCAATTGAGCTACAGGGGAAAGGCCACCACGGGATCGCCGCGGTAGCGCTCGCACACCCTAGCAAAGGTCAGCAGCAGCCACGAAAACGGCCCGGACTCAGTCCAGCCCCACCTGCTCGCGCACCCGCCGCAGGCCGTCGGAGACCTGCTCGGCCACACCGGGATCGGCGCTGCGCACACCGGGGCCGAGGACCGCCTGGCTGAGCAGACCACCGGTCGCGAGGTCCTTGCGGACCACCACCTTGGCAGTCCGCCGGCCCCCGAGATCGAGGGTCTCGGCGAGCACGACCGAGGCCTGGACCCGCTCTCGCAGCGTCTCGGGGAACATCCCGAGCTCGGTGAGCTGGAAGCGCGTCGGTCGTTGCCCGTCCACCCAGGTGATCTTGAGGATGCCGTCCTCACCACCCCACGATCCCGCGTCGACGAGGTGCCACGGCCGCGACATAATCACCCGCGCGCCCTCAGGGTCTGGTGCCACGGCATACAGGCGGTGGCGCCCGGCCACCACGGTGGCTCCTGTGCCCACGTCGCGGGCCCAGGCCAGCAACTTCTCGCCGTCTGCCGGGTCGATGGCCTCAGCGACCTCGGGGGGCACCGAGGGTCGGCGCAGGCCAGTCCACTCGAGCCTCATGACGTGCCCGCCTCTCGCAGGGCGACGCGGTCGAGTTCGAGACGGTGCAAGGCCATGGAGCGCTCCTGAAGCTCGGCGGGATCAGCATCTGGGTCGTTCTGCAGTCGGCGCACCGACGCCATCGCGTCGGCGATGCGGCGTCCGAGGTGGGCGTCTCGGACACCGGCGACGAGCGAGTTGAGGTAGCGCTGCGGCGGTAACCCTGTCGACGGGTCGAACTTCGTGGGCAGCGGAGCCACCGACAACTGGGCGACGAAGCCTCGCACTCCCAGCGCGCAGGCATCGGTCACCGCGGTCACCCACGCCATCGTCGACGCGCGCCGGGCAGCGTGGCCGGCGATGCGGATGCCGTCGAACACAGCACGGTGGACCGGGGCGGCGAACGCCTCGGGGACGAGCACGTCGACGTCGGCGTCGGAGAACTGCTGCGGGTACTGGATGAGCGCCTGGAGCAGCTGCCGTTCGGTGAGGACCACAGGATCGCGCAGGTCCGGGGCGGGGAGCTGGGCGAGCTCGAACGGGCCGGGCTCGAGCACCTCGTCGGTGCTGGCCGGTCGCGGCTGCCGGTCAGCACTGTCGTCGTGCTTGAGCCGGCCCGCCTTCTTGACCTCAGCGGCCAGCTGTTCGACCTCGATACCGAGCCAGCCGGACACGGTGCGGGTGTACTCGGGCCGCAGGCTGGTGTCGCGGATGGACCCGATGATCGGGGCGACCGCCTTCATCGCCTGAACGCGACCTTCGGCGGTCTCCAAGTCGAAGCGACGGATCGTCGTGCGGACGGCGAACTCGAACATCGGCACGGCGTCGTCGACGAGGGCGCGCACCGATGCATCCCCCTTGGCCAGCCGCAGCTCACACGGGTCCATCCCGTCCGGAGCCACGGCGACGAAGGACTGCGCGGCCCACCGCTGGTCCTCCGCGAACGCTCGCATGGCCGCCTTCTGGCCAGCGGCATCCCCATCGAAGGTGAACACCACGCGGGCCTGCGGGCCGTCGGTCTCGTCACGCATGATGCGGCGCAGGATCTTGATGTGATCGATGCCGAACGACGTCCCGCACGTGGCAACCGCACCCTCGACACCGGACAGGTGCGCCGCCATGACGTCGGTGTATCCCTCGACCACCACGGCGAGTCGCTGCGTCGAGATGGCCTTCTTCGCGGCATCCAGGCCGTACAGCACCTGGGACTTCTTGTAGATCGGCGTCTCGGAGGTGTTCAGGTACTTGGCCGCGATGCGGTCGTCGTCGAGGACGCGCCGGGCGCCGAAGCCCACGGTGTCGCCGGTGGTGTCCCTGATCGGCCAGACCAGCCGCCCCCGGAACCGGTCGTACAGCCCACGGCTACCGCGGCCGGTGAGCCCCCCGGTGACGATCTCGTCCTCGGTGAAGCCGCGCCCGCGAAGGTGACGCGTGAGCGCCTCACCGCTGCGCGGGGCGAACCCGATGCCGAAGCGCTCCGCGGACGCGCCATCGAAGCCGCGCTCGCGCAGGAAGTCCCGACCGGGCCTGGCCTCCGCAGTGGTGCGGTCCTGCAGGACCTCGGCGTAGAACTCCTGGGCGACCCGGTGCGCCTCGATCAACCGCGAGCGCTTGCCGAGCGAGACCCCACCGTCGCGGGGACCACCGCCCTCCTCGTAACGCAGCTCGAAGCCGATCTTGCTGGCCAGACGTTCGATGGACTCGGTGAAGGTGAGGTGCTCGACCTTCTGGACGAAGGAGATGACGTCACCGCCCTCACCGCACCCGAAGCAGTGGTAACTACCGACCGCGGGGCGAACCGTGAAACTCGGTGACTTCTCGTCGTGGAAGGGGCACAACCCCTTCAGCGAGCCGACCCCGGCAGGACGCAGCGTCACGTGGTCCCGGATGACGTCCTCGATGGACGTGCGCTCCTTGACCGCCGCGATGTCTTCTGCCCTGATCCGACCCGCCACGAACCATCCTTTCCGGTGTGCCGTGAGTCTAGGTCGTCACACCGACTCGTCAGATCACTTGCTGGCCTGGCGCTCGTCCGTGCGGAAGGTGCCGAAGCATGTGTTGGGAACAGTTCTACGGCGTGTCGCGACACCACCTGCGGTGCAGGGTGAGAGCCCGGACGTCGGTGAGGGAGGCAACCTGGTCGACGAGCACTCGCAGCGCCGCCCCCTCATCGGCCGCGGCCTCCCAGTCGCCACGCAGGTCCGGGTCCAGCCGGTGGGGATCGTGCTCGTAGGCCGCGACCAGACCCGCGATGACGTCCCGCTGGCGCGCGTAGAGGGCCACCCGTTCGGCAGCGTGCATGACGAAGTGTGCCGCCACGGCCTTGAGAACGGCGCACTCGGCCCGAGCAGCGCGGGGGACGACGAGCCGCCCGGTGTGCCGGGTCAGTGGCTGCGGGCCGTGCTCGGCCCGGGTGGCCTGCTCGACGGCAGTCACGAACCGTCCGATGAGGTGTGAGGTCATGTCCTTCAGGGCTGCCAGGGCCGGGCGCGACCCGTCGTACGCAGACGGCACGGCGCCGGTGGCGAGGAGGCGTTCCAGGGCCGCACCGAGTTCGTCCGGCGACAGGTCGGGCTCGTAGATCTCCCCCGCGACGGCCAGCACCGCGTCGACGTCACTGGGGTCGCGCAGCCTCTGTGGGTCCAGCCACCCGGAGGCGATGGCGTCCTCCACGTCGTGCACGGAGTACGCCACGTCGTCGGACCAGTCCATCACCTCGGCCTCGGCGGACCGGCGACCGGGCTGCACACCCTCGCGGAACCACTCGAAGACGTCCAGGTCGTCGTCGTAGACCCCGAACTTGACGGTGGGCCTCGGGCCGGCACCCCGCCGCCACGGGTACTTCGTCGTGGCGTCGAGGCTGGCCCGCGTGAGGTTCAGCCCCGCCGAGCGGCCGTCGGGCCGGGTGCGTTTGGCCTCGAGTCGCGTGAGCAAGCGCAGGGTCTGCGCGTTGCCCTCGAAACCGCCGATCCCGGCTGCCACGGCATCCAACGCCGTTTCGCCGTTGTGCCCGAACGGGGGGTGCCCGAGGTCGTGGGCCAGGCACGCGGTGTCGACGACGTCGGCGTTGCAGCCGAGAGCGGCGCCGAACTCGCGGCCGATCTGGGCGACCTCGAGCGAGTGCGTCAACCTGTTGCGGACGAAGTCGTCGCTGCCGGGGGTGACCACCTGGGTCTTCGCCGACAGCCGACGCAGGCTGGCGGAATGCAGGAGTCGGGCCCGGTCGCGGGCGAAGTCGTCGCGGTCGGCGCGCTTGAAGGCCGGGTCCTCGGCGACCCAGCGCTCACGGTCGCGGTCGGTGTACGTCACGACGTGGAGCCTACGGCGGCTGGAGTCACTCAGCGGGGTGGGCGCTGTCGCCACCCTCACCTGCTGCGGCTGCTGCTCCGGCTGCGGCGGCCCTCGCGACCCAGGACGGTGTTGTGCCATAGCGCTGCATCTTGATCATCTGCCCAGCGGCGCAGTCGGCGACCAGCTGGGTCATCCGCGAGTCGCGGGTCTTCTCCTGCTTGGCGGTCATGACCCAGTTGACGGCGAGCTTGCGGTAGCTGTTGGTGGCAGCGCCCCAAAAGGCGTTGGCCACCACGTCGGCCTCGAGCATGGCTGCATAGGCGGGGGTCAGGTCGAGCTCGCGTGTCTCGTAGGCGTAGACGCCGGACCGGTCCTCGCGGCGAAGGGCGAAGGCGGCCAGCCCTGCCGGTTGCATCCGGCCTGCCTCGGTGAGCTCGGCCACCGCGGCGATGTTGATGGCCGACCAGTTGCTGCCCTTCTTGCGCGGCGTCCAGCGCTGGCGACGGGTGTGCTCGTCGATGCCCTGCGCCATGCTGTCGATCCACCCCCAGCACAGCGCCTCGCGCACCGCCTCGGCCCACTGGAGCCCGGCATCCGGGTGGTGCTTGCGGTAGAACCCCATCCACAGCTCGGTGTCGGTGGCGTGGTGCCTCTCCAGCCACCGACCGAACTCGGCGGCGTCGGCGAAGAACAGTGCCGGCCGCTCGGGTGTGCCTCCCGGCGTCCCGATCTGATCAGTCATGCGCCCGACGATAGCGATGCCCCCTGACGGCCGGGCATGATGCCGCCTCATGCCCGGCCGGGGTGCACGAAAGTGGTGCCATGACCCCACCTTCGTGCACATGGCCGACTCCGGTCAGCCTGTCTGGGCCTGGTAGATGCCCCGTCCCAATCGCCGCCACTGCTTGGTGGACACCCGCCAGCCCAGCCCGCGTGCACGAAAGTGCTGCCATGACCCCACCTTCGTGCAGTGAGGCCTCGGTACTGGCCTCCCGCCCGTGGGGGGTCAGCCGCCGGAGACGCTCAGCTCGGCCTGCGCCACCTGAGCGGCCTGGGCCTCGTCGAGCTCGCGCGAGCGCAACCAGTTCTCCGGCAGGGCCACCACCCGGGGCGAGCCGGCCCGGCCCCGCTGGCCCTCGGCCGCCTCGCCGGGCCACGGGGAATCGAGGTCCATGGTGCCGATGAGGTCGTCGAGCGCCTGGAGGCTGTCGACCAGAGCCAGCTGGTGGCGCACGGTCGACCCCGCCGGGAAGCCCTTGAGGTACCAGGCGATGTGCTTGCGGATGTCGCGGCAGGCCCGCTGCTCGTCGCCGTCGTAGAAGTCCACGAGGTACTCGGTGTGCCGCCGTAGGGTCGCCGTCACCTCGCGCAGGCCCGGGCGCACCCGGACCTGCGACCCGGCGAAGGCAGCCGCGAGATCGGCGAACAGCCACGGCCGCCCCAGGCAGCCACGGCCGACGACGACGCCGTCGCACCCGGTCTGGCGCACCATCTCGAGAGCGTCCTCGGCCGACCAGATGTCGCCGTTGCCGAGCACGGGGATCGAGGTCACGGCCTCCTTGAGGCGGGCGATCGCCGACCAGTCGGCCTGCCCCGAGTACGCCTGGGATGCCGTCCGCCCGTGGAGGGCGACCGCCGCCACCCCCTCGGCCTCGGCGATCCGCCCGGCGTCGAGGTAGGTGATGTGCTCGGCGTCGATCCCGACCCTCATCTTCACGGTGACGGGCACCGAGTACGGGGACGCCTCGCGCACGACGGCCGCGACGATCGACCGGAACAGCCCGGTCTTCCACGGCAGGGCCGCCCCGCCACCCTTGCGGGTCACCTTGGGCACCGGGCACCCGAAGTTGAGGTCGATGTGATCGGCCCGGTCCTCGCTGACGAGCATCCGGGCAGCCAGCCCCGCGGTCACCGGGTCGACGGAGTAGAGCTGCACCGAGCGCGGGTGCTCCTGCGGGTCGTGGGAGATCAGCCGCATCGACTCCGTGCTGCGCTCGACGAGCGCACGGGAGGTGACCATCTCGCTGACGTACAGGCTGGTGGCACCCGACACGCCCCCGGCCGCCAGACCCACGCTGCCGGATTCGCGGCACAGGCGCCGGAAGGCCCGGTTGGTGATGCCCGCCATCGGTGCGAGCACCACCGGCGACTCGATGACGTGCCGCCCGATGTGCAACGGCGGCAGGACGGCGGTGGTGGCAGACATGGTGATCCCAGTGTGACCGAGGGTGCCCGGACCACCCAAAATGCCGGTCAGATCGACCAGGTCACCGTGGTCGACACCGAGTTTCCACCGGATGCCGATGCCGTCGCCGTTGAACTGACCGTGCCCGGCGAGGTGTTGTTGAGCGCCACGGTGAAGTTCAGCTGGCTCGTGGAGCCGTACGCGGGCAAGGACCCGGTCCACGTGAAGACGAACAGTCGCGTGCCCCCACCGCTGGACGTGGAGGTGTAGGCCCACCCGGCGCCGGTGACGTTGGTGGGCGAGGCACCTGACACCCGCGACGCAGGCAACGTGACCGTCACCGTGATCGTGCTGATGGTGACGTTCGGCGTCCCCGTGTTGCCGAACGACATGCTGCCCACGAGAGCCGTCGGCCGCCCGGCGCTGTTGTACGCCGACGGGCTCACGTCGTAGAACTGCGACACGATCGTGCCACCGGATGCCGCGGCGTGCGGCGCGAGGGCGACGCTGGCCACGACGGGGGCCGACCACGCGGCGGCGCGCACCACCTGTCGTCTGGAGGTCGGTTGCGGGTCTGGCTGAAGACCGTGAGTAAGCACTGCCCCGTACCTACCGTCACCGACGAGGCTCCCGCTGGGGGGTGACCCAGCGCCCTCTAGAGTGACTCCGGTGAGCCCAGCCGACGGAGTACGCGCCACCTGGCTCGGGCACGCGAGCGTTCTGCTCGACATCGGCGGGATCCGCCTGCTCACCGATCCGCTCCTGCGGCCGCGGCTCGGACCGCTGCGGCGCCGACACGACCTGCCCGTGCACCGCCACGTCGACGCCGTCGACGCCGTGCTGCTCAGCCACCTGCACCACGACCACGCCGACCTGCCCTCCCTGCGGCGCCTCGGCGACGTCCCGGTGGTCACCGAGCCGAGCAACGTGGCCTGGCTCGACAAACACCGGCTCGGGGTCGGGGATGGCGCCAGCGATGACTGGCACTCCATCGCCCCCGGGGTCGAGGTGCTCCTCGTCAGGGCCGACCACGAGGCCCGCCCCATGCCGCACCGGCCCAACGGTGCCACCGGGATGCTCGTGCGCGGCGGCGGGGTGGTCGTGTGGTTCGCCGGTGACACCTCGCTGCACCCCGACATGCACCTGCTGCCCCAGCTCGCCGGCGCACCGATCGACCTGGCTCTGCTCCCCGTCGGAGGCTGGGGGCCTCGGCTCTCCCCCGGTCACATGGGTCCGCAAGAGGCGGCCGAGGCGGCCGTGCGCAGCGGCGCACGTCACGTGCTGCCGATCCACTACGGGACGCTGCACCCCTCCGGCTGGCCGACCTCACGCCTGGCCTGGACCACCGATCCCGGTCACCGCTTCGCCGACGACCTGCGGGCCGTCTCGGATGCCGTCGCACACGTCCCGGCGGTCGGCGGTGCCGTCACGATTCGCGCGCCCCGCTGACCAGCTCCCACAGAGCTGCCGCCGTCTCGTGCGGGTGGGTCAGCGGGAAGACGTGCAGCCCGTGGGGCACGGTGACCACGCGCACCCACCTGGCGTTGACCGCGGCCCGCGCATAGCGCCGGGCGTCGACGCGAAGCTGGTCGAGCTGCCCGTTGACGAGCAGCACCGGGCAGGTCACCTCGCCGAGCATCGCCGGCCGGCAGTTGCCCATCACACCGGCCCATGCCGCCGGGATGCCGTCGAAGCCGTAGCCGGCCTCCTTGATGACGGCCGCCAGTTCCTCGGGCAGCATCGCGGCGAACTGCCGGTCCAGCGCCCGCGACATCCGGTCGACCCCGAGGCGCTGTTCCGCCGAGGCGATGCTCCGGTACAGCGCGGCCCCCGGACCGGCCGGCACGGCAGAGGACCCGAGGAGCCCGAGTCCGGACAGGCGCTGCGGGTGGGCTGCGGCGTACGCCATCGCCAGGTACCCCCCGAGGCTGTGCCCCACGAGCACGACGGGCACGCCGGGGACACCCCCGTCGACGGCCTCCCCCACCACCTCGAGCGCGCGTTCCCAGGTGAACGCCTCGTCCCGACGCGTGCCGTGTGCCGGCAGGTCGGGCACGGCGAGGTCGACATCGGGCCCGAGCAGGGTGGCGTAGCGGGTCCACTGCGCCGCGCTCAGCTGCGAACCGTGGACGAGGACGACACGCACCTGACCAGCCACCCGACCATCCTCCCCCAGCCCGGCATCCGATCGGTGCTTTGATGGCGTGATGAGCGCCCTGGTGACCGCCGCTGACCTGGCCGACGACCTGTCCCGAGGGGCCGGGAAGGTCCTCGACGTGCAGTACAACCTGCGAGGGACGCCGGGCCGCGAGCTGCATGCCGCGGCGCACCTTCCCGGCGCACCCCACCTCGACCTCGACACGGCCCTCGCCGGCCCGCCGGGGGCGGGCGGGCGGCATCCGCTGCCCGACCCGCGGGTCCTCGAGGACGCACTGCGCGCCTGCGGGATCGACGACGACGACGAGGTGGTCGTCTACGACCAGGGCACGTCCCTGTCGGCGGGCCGCGCCTGGTGGGTGCTGCGCTGGGCGGGCCACCCGCGGGTGAGGGTGCTCGACGGCGGGCTGGCGGCGTGGCAGCAGGCCGGGTTGCCCGTCTCGGATGCCGTGCCGTCACCGTCGCGTGGTGACCTCACCGTGCGCGCGGGCTCGGTGCCCGTGCTCGATGCCGTCGGCGCCGCGGACATGGCCCGCGCCGGCGTGCTGCTCGACGCCCGCACCCCGGAGCGGTTCCGCGGCGAGAGCGAGCCGATCGACCGCGTCGCCGGGCGCATCCCCGGCTCGACGAACCTGCCCGTCGGCGAGCTGCAGAACACCGACGGCACGTTCCGCACGGCGGAGGAGATCCGCCGTGCGGCGGCAGCGGCGGGGGTGCACCGCGACACCCCGGTCGGCACGACGTGCGGTTCAGGCGTCACCGCGGCCCAGCTGGCGCTGGCGCTGCACACGGCCGGGATCGACGCGATCCCCTACGTCGGCTCGTGGAGCGAGTGGATCGAGGACCCGAGCCGCCCGATCGCGACCGGCCCGACGGCTTGACGGCCTGACGCACTGACGCACTGACGCACTGACGAAGCTCAGATCGCGAAGAACCCCGTGAAGTCGCCGTCCATCAGGCTGGCGGGTGCGATGTCGGCCACCCGCCACAGCCGGGCCCGGGTCACGTCCCAGGCGAGCACCCGGCGCACCGCGCCCTGGAAGCCCGGTCGCTGCGATCGGGCTTCGAGGAACACCACGGCGGAGGGGCCCCACCCGAGCGCTCGGTAGCACTGGGCCGGCACGAGCGGGCCCTCGGTCGCGGCCAGCACCCGCGGGATGGGGGGCAGGTCACCCTGGGCCGCCATCAGCCCCTGCGACCGCTGGACCTCGCGCTGGTAGGTCTCCGGGAGCCAGGCGCCCGTGCTGACCCAGCCCTCGGTGGTGGAGACCGACGTGCTGTGCGGCACGATCGGTGGGCCGCGCAGGTCCTTGGTGCCGGTCAGCTCCCCCTCGCCGGAGAAGGTGCGCAACACGGTGGCGCCACCGGAGTCCACCAGGTCCGACCAGTCGGGGCTCACGGCGTTCTCGGCACGCCGGACGCCATAGCTCTCGGGGTCGATGAGCCATCCGGTGTCGCGCCCACGGGCCACGACGGTACGGCCGTCACGCGCCCAGCCGGCCGCGGCGATGGTCGGATCGGGCACCGGCACCTCGATGACGGAGCCGTCCCTGGCATCGAGGATGACCACCGCGGCCGGCCGGTGGAACACCACCCGGTGCCGGTCATCGTCGATGGAGCGTGGGCCGAGCGGTCCGGAGCGCAGCGACGCCAACGGCATCCGCACCGACGGCACGAGGACGTACGGCGTCGGCGCGTTGGGGGCGTACAGCACCGGCGACGAGCGATCTTCCGAGGTGGCCACCATGAACACGCCCCGCACACCGGTCGACACCCCGGTCAGTCCCTGCTCGCCCAGAACCGCTCGCTCCCCGACCGGGCCGGCGCCCAGGACCTGCGGGAACGCGAGCTCCTCGCGCAGGGGGTACTCGGGCAGGTTGGCCTCGGAGCGAGGGTCAGGTGCGAGGTAGACGCGCACGCCCTGGACCGTGAGCAGCGGCAGCCGACCGTCGGCGACGGCCGCGGACGGCGATGGCGTCGGCGCCGGGCGCGGCCCCGGTGGCGCCTCGGGCTCGCGCAGCGCCACCGCGGCCACGGCGCCGCCGACGAGGGCCACCCCTGCGCCGAGCACGGTGCGCCGCACCATCGCCCGCCGCTGTCGGCCGGCCTGCGCCCAGGCGTCACCGACGAGGTCGGTCTCTGGCAGGTCCTCACTGGCGAGCTCGAGGTTCGCGCCGGCGTCGTCGGGTGTCCACCCGAGCAGCGCGAGGGCGGACTCGTGCTCGCGGCGCACCACCCGCAGCGGCCGGCCGAGCATGGGGGCGGCACCGTCCTCACCGTGGTCCTCGAGGTGGCAGGCGACGACGACGGACCGCTGAGCGGGAGGGAGCAAGTCCAAGGCTGCCATCACCTCGGCGCGACGGCGCTGGTCCGCGTCCTCGTCCATGTCCCAGTCCGTGTCCCTGTCACTGTCATCGTCGTCGACAGGCACGTACCGCTGGGACGGCGCCTCGCGACGCCGGCACGACGCGACGGCGTCGCGGTGGAGCAAATGGCGCACCACGGCATCCGGCCGTTCCTCCTCGACCCGGCCCCACTGTCGAGCGAGCGTCACGAAGACGTGCCGCAGCACCTCCTGCGCGATCCCGACGTCACCGCACACGAGGTAGGCCGCCCGAAGGAGGTCGGGTTGGCGCGACTGGGCGAACGCGACGAACTCGGCCCCGGCCTCTGACACCCGGTCCGCCCCGTTCACACCACCCACCTCCTCGCGCTCGGTCTGCTTAGATCGTCCCGTGACGGGGGCGACTGACTCACCATTCCACGTCGACCTGCGCGGCGTGGTCGACCTGTTGTCGCACCACCTGTACTCCGGGCCCCGGGTCTACCTTCGTGAGCTGCTCCAGAACTCGCTGGATGCCGTCACCGCCCGTGCCGAGGACGATCCGCACGCTCCGCGGCGGGTGCGCATCGTGCCCGCGGACCTCTCCCCGGACGGCTGCCTGCACGTCGAGGACTCCGGCATCGGACTCGACGGGGACGGCATCCGGGCGGTGCTCGCGACCATCGGCGCCTCCACCAAGCGCGACGCGCTGGGGTTGGCGCGCGAGAGCTTCCTCGGTCAGTTCGGCATCGGGCTGTTGTCGTGCTTCCTCGTCACCGACGAGATCCGGGTGACGACGCGGCGGGTCGGCACCGACGAGACCTGGCTGTGGGTGGGCCGCGACGACGGCACGTACTCGGTGGCCCCCGCGCCGCAGCCGCGCACCGAACCCGGCACCGACGTCGCCCTGCGGCCCCGAGGAAGCGCAGCGGACCTGCTCGGCTCCGACGTGGTCGAACGCCTGGCGGCCTCGTACGCCTCCTACCTTCCCCTGGACCTCGTCGTCGAGACCGCGGCCGGGCCGGTGTCCGCGGCCGGGCGGCGCTTCCCCTGGGAGGGTGGCGGTCGGGATGCCGCGCTGTCGCTCGGCGAGTCGGTGGTCGGGGCACGGCCCCTGGACGTCGTGGACCTCTCCGACCCCGTCTCGGGGGTTCGCGGACAGGCCTTCGTGCTGCCGCACCCCACCGGCACGCGCGGTGGGCACCGGCTCTACGCCAAGCGCATGCTCGTCGGCGAGTCGGTGCCGGACGTGCTTCCGGACTGGGCGTTCTTCGTGCGGGCCGTGCTCGACACCGAGCGGCTCGCCCTGACCGCCTCGCGCGAGGCGCTGGCGGACGACGACGTGCTGGCGCAGACCCGCGCCCGCCTCGGCGACCAGCTCAAGCGTTGGCTGCTGCGGATGGCCCGCACCGACCGCGCCCGCGCGCAGGAGTTCTTCGCGGTGCACCACCTGGCGGTCAAGGCCGCGGCGACGACCGATGACGAGATGCTGGAGGTCGTCGCCGAGCTGCTGCCGTGGGAGACCACGGTCGGCCAGATGACGCTGGCGCAGTTCACGGCGATCGACCGCGTCATCACCTACGTCGACGGGGTCGAGGACTTCCAGCAGGTGGCCGCCATCGCGCGCGCCGAGGACATCGCGGTGCTCAACGCCGGGTACGCCTACGACCGCACCATCGTCGAACGGTGGGTCGCCCGCACCGACGGGTTGGAGGCGGTGCGCCTGGAGCCCGAGCACCTCGCCGACCGGTTCAGCGACCCGGACCCTGCCGAGGCCGCCGCCTTCGCGCCGCTGCTGGACGTCGCCCGCCAGGTGCTCGGTCGATCCGAGGTGACGCCGGTGGTGCGCTCGTTCCGCCCCGCCACGATGCACGCCGTGCTGCTGGTCGGCCGCGACGCGCACCGCGAACGCGACCGGCGCGACGTGGCGGCCGCGGTCGAGGACCCTTGGTCGGCAGCCCTCGCCGAGATCGCCGTGCCGGATGCCGTGGCGCGCTTCGTCCTCAACGCCGAGCACCAGGCGGTGCGCCGCCTCGCGGACTGTGGTGACGCCGAGCTGCAACGGGTCGCCCTCGAGGCGTTGTACGCGCACGCCCTGCTCGCCGGGCGGCACCCCCTCACCCCCTTCGACAGCGCCCTCGTGGCCCGGGCGCTGCCGGCACTGATCGACCGGGCCGTCGACGGAGGACCAGCATGAGCCAGTGGGAACAGGTGTCGGAGCAGTTCGCGAGGCTGTCGCTGGCGGCGGACGAGGCACCCGTCGGGATGGAGCGCGTACGCGCCCACGAGATGGCGTTGCGCCTGGCTCAGTCCAACCAGTCGTTCGCCGAGGAGTTCGTCGCCCGCGTCGACCTCACCCAGGCCCTGTACTACGTGCCCGACGACCCGCACACCCTCGTGCACTTCACCTGGCTGCGACGGGCCCTGGACCCCGTCCATGACCTGGCGGAGGACGACCGGCACGCGGTGCTGTGGCGCCTGAAGTGGGCGATCGACCTCATCGAGGACCTCCCCGAGGTGCCGCTGTCCGCCCTCGTGGCCGCGATCGACGACGTCGAGGAGGTCTACCGCGCCGAGGGTGCGGCGCTGCGTCCGGTGCACGCCGCCCGAGCCCGGCTGGCACACCACCTCGGCGACCGGGACGCCGTTGCCCGCGAGCTGAGCGCGTGGCTCGCCGAACCGCGCGACAAGCACAGCGACTGCCAGGCCTGCGAGCACCGTGGGCAGAGCAGGGTGGTCGCGCCGGACGACCCGGCCCGTGCCCTTGCCCTGCTCACCCCGGTGATCGACGGCGACCTCACCTGCGGCGAGGAGCCCTGCACCAGCCTCGCCGACGCCGCGCTGCTGCGCCTGCACCTCGGCGACGTCGAGGGTGCCGTGAGCGCCTTCCGACGGTCCTGGCACCTTGCCCAGGACGACCCGAGCGCCGCCCTGAACGTCGGCACCTGCCTGCGGGTGCTGCTGCGCCTGGGCAACACCGACCGCGCCATCGACCACCTGCTCCCCCGCCTCGGCTGGCTCGACGACCTCCCGTCACCGTGGGCCCGGATGTGGTTCTCCGCCACCGCTGCCCACGTGCTCGACCGCGCGGCGGCCGTGGGTCTGGCTCCTGACGAGATCGACGAGCGCCCCGTCGCCGACGTCATTCGCGACCTGACTGCCACGGCCGAGGAGATCGCCGCGGCGTTCGACGCACGCTACTCCTCGACGGTGGTGTCGCAGTCGCTGGCGGCCGCCCACGACCCCGCGCTCGTGCCGACCGAGCCGACGCTGCCGCCGACCCGCCTTCCCGCGACGGCCGCCCCCACGGGCGGGCGACGCAGCGCGACGCGTGCCACGGCATCCACCAATGTGCTCGAGCGGGCGCAGTCCCTCAGCGAGGCGTTGCTGACCCTCGATCCGGCCACGGAGGACCACGTCGCCGCGTGGCTGCGCGACCGCGACACCCTGCTTCCCGTCCAGACCCCCGAGCAGTGGGCCGCGGTGGGGCTGCTCGACCGGGTGTGCGCCGTCGACGTCCCCGACGACGGGCACCGCGCGATGCTCGAGTCCGCGAGGGAGGCCTCGCAGCGCGGTGGCGACGACATCGGCGTGATCCGGTGTGACGGCGAGCTCGCCCTGCTCGACGACGGGGTCGAGCGGGCCCGTGAGATCGCGGCGCACCTGGAGTCGCTCGGGGCGCACACCGAGGCCGGCGGCCTGTGGCGGCGGCTGTTCCACCGCCGTGGAGGCGGCGAGCTCAGCGACCTCGAACGGGCCGCTGACGCCTACCGCGCCGCGCAGTCCCACGAGCGCGCCCTGCTCTGCGAGGTCGAGACGGCGATGGCCCTCGCCTCGACCGACCCCGACCCGGTGTCCGCTGACGCCCGGTTCAGCACCCTGATGCCGCGGATCCAGGACATCCCGGTCCTGCGTTCGATGGCCCTGGACGTGCGCAGCCGGATGGCGAACGCCGCGGGTGACAGCGACACGGCCCTGACCCACCTGCGCTCCGCCCTGGAGGGGCGTGGCCTGCCCGAGCGCGCCCGCATCCCGCTCCTGCTGGGCCTGTGCGAGGTCCTCGTCGAGCAGAACACCTACGACGAGCTGGAGGAACCTGCCGCCGACCTGGTCGCCGCGGCGACCCGCCTGCGCGACCCCGTGCTGCTCGCCCACGGCCAACGCTTCCTCGGCCTGGCCTACGTCGAGACCGGTCGCCCGGTCGAGGCGGCCGAACTGCTGGAGGCGGCCCTGCCGATCCTGCGCGAGGCCAGCCCCTCGCTCGTCGGCCCGGCTGCCTGGGCCCTGGGCAACGCGCTCGTCGGGCTCGGCCAGTGGGCGCCGGGGCGCACGGCGTTCGCCACGGCATCCACCGCCTTCGAGGCCGAGGCACGGATCATGGAGTCCGGGCACGCCCAGTGGCGCGCCGGCAACTGCGCCTGGGACGCCGGCGACCTCACCGCGGCGGCGGTGCACTACGAGAGCGCGGCCGAGCGGGCCCATGCCAGTGCGACGGTCGACCTCTACCTCGAGGCCCTGCGCTCGCGCGCCGCCCTGCGCGCCGACACCGAGGACCTGACGGCCGGGATCGCCGACCTCGACGCGGCACTCGGGCTGGCCCAGGTGCTCGCTGACGAGGCCGGCGTGGGCGACGACGAGTTCGACGCCGAGGTCATGGAGCCGCACGTGCTGCGTCAGGGTGCACACCTGCTCGCCAAGCACGGCGAGGTGGATGCCGCCGTCGCCCGTTTCGCTGCCGCCCAGGCCCTCGTCGGTGCCGAGTTCGAGGTGCTGCTGCGCGCCGAAGGGGCGATGGTGCTCGCCGACCACGACCGGCTCGCCGAGGCCGAACCCGTGCTGCGTGAGGCGGTCACGTCGCTGCACGCGCTGGGCCTGGTCGACGAGCGGGTCAACGCCGCCGGAGCCCTGGCCCGGGCGCTGGACCGCGACGGCCGCGGCGAGGAGGCCGAGCAGGTCTGGCAGCGGTACGGCCCGTCGGCCTGATCAGCGCAGCCTGATCAGGCGCCGACCAGGCGGGCCGCCAGCCAGCCCTCGACCTGGTCGAGCCCGACCCGCTCCTGCGCCATGGTGTCGCGCTCGCGGATCGTCACGGCCTGGTCGTCGAGGGTGTCGAAGTCGACGGTGAGGCAGAACGGGGTGCCGATCTCGTCCTGGCGACGGTAGCGACGCCCGATCGCACCGGCGTCGTCGAACTCGATGTTCCAGTTCTTGCGCAGCATCGCGGCGAGGTCGCGGGCCTTCGGGGACAGGTCGGCGTTGCGCGACAGCGGCAGCACGGCGGCCTTGACCGGGGCCAGGCGAGGGTCGAGCTTGAGCACGACGCGCTTGTCGACCCCGCCCTTGGTGTTGGGGGCCTCGTCCTCGGTGTAGGCGTCGATGAGGAAGGTCATCAGGCTGCGCGAGAGCCCGGCCGCCGGCTCGATGACGTAGGGGGTGTACTTCTCGCCGCTCGCCTGGTCGAAGTAGACCAGGTCGGTGCCCGAGTGCTGCGTGTGGGTCGACAGGTCGAAGTCGGTGCGGTTCGCGATGCCCTCGAGCTCACCCCACTCGCTGCCGGTGAAGTTGAAGCGGTACTCGATGTCGGTGGTGCCCTTGGAGTAGTGCGAGAGCTTCTCGGCCGGGTGCTCGTAGTGGCGCAGGTTCTCGGGGTTGATGCCGAGCTCGGTGTACCAGCGGGTGCGCTCGTCGATCCAGTACGTGTGCCACTCCTCGTCCTCGCCGGGCTTGACGAAGAACTCCATCTCCATCTGCTCGAACTCGCGGGTGCGGAAGATGAAGTTGCCGGGGGTGATCTCGTTGCGGAAGCTCTTGCCGGTCTGGGCGATGCCGAACGGCGGCTTCTTGCGCGAGGCCTGCATGACGTTGAGGAAGTTCACGAAGATGCCCTGGGCGGTCTCGGGGCGCAGGTAGTGCAGGCCCGACTCGTCCTCGAGCACGCCGAGGTGCGTCTTGAGCATCATGTTGAACTCGCGGGGAGGGGTCCACTGGCCGCGGGTGCCGCAGTTGGGGCAGGCGAGGTCGGCGAGCTCGATGGAGTCGGGGTCGACCTCCTTGCCCTTCCTGGCCTCGCGGTCGGCGACCGCCTCCTGCATGTGGTCGACCCGGAACCGCTTGTGGCAGCTCTGGCACTCGGTGAGCGGGTCGGTGAAGGCACCGACGTGCCCCGAGGCGACCCAGACCTGGCGCGGCAGGATGATCGAGGAGTCGAGGCCGACGACGTCCTCGCGCGCGGTGACCATCGAGCGCCACCACTGGCGCTTGATGTTCTCCTTGAGCTCGACACCGAGCGGCCCGTAGTCCCACGCCGAGCGCGTACCGCCGTAGATCTCACCGCAGGGGAAGACGAACCCCCGACGCTTGCAGAGGGAGACAACGGTGTCGACGACGGAGGTGGGAGCGGCCATGGCCGCAAGGTTATCGGGGGACGTGGCCCGCGACCGAACCGGCCCATGGGGGGCACGGGCCTCGCCGCGCGTAGGCTGGTGCACCGTGTCCAGCCTTCGTGAGTCCTTCGAGCGCGCCAGCCTCCCTGCGCTGACGTACATCAGTTCGCTCCCGCGGTTCGTGCCCTTCCTGGCCATCCTCGGCCTGGTCATCGCCGGCCTGCTCATCCCCGGCTGGGGCTGGGTGCTCATCGTGCTCGTCGTGCTCCTGCTCGCGTGGATCGGGGCCCTCGCGTGGCCGCGGCTGAGCATGCCCGAGCGGATGATGCGGGTTGCCGTCGTCGTCATGATGGCCGCGATCGCCATCACCCAGGCGGTTCCGCGCGGCTGACGGTTTTGACAATCATTCTCACTGTGATTGAGAATGATTGTCATGAAGCTTCTTGCTGTCGCTGCCCTGTCCTCCACCCTGGTGCTCGCGGGCTGCGGTGACGGCGGCACAGACGGGTCGTCAGGTGCCGACGCAGCAGACCGGATGCCGGTCACGGCCGCCTTCTACCCGCTCCAGTTCGTCGCGGAGCGGGTTGGCGGGGACCTCGTCGAGGTGTCGACGCTGACCAAGCCCGGCACCGAGCCGCACGACCTCGAGCTCACCCCGAAGGCCGTGGCCCAGCTGTCCCAGGCCAAGGCGGTGCTCTACCTCTCCGGGTTCCAGCCGGCCGTCGACGACGCCGTGCAGACCCAGGCCGCGGATGCCGCGCTCGACGTCACGCAGCCCGCGAACCTCATCGTCACCGGCGCCGACGACGGCCACGACCACTCCGGGGAGAGCGCTGACGAGCACGCCGGGCACGCCGACGAGCAGCACGCCGAGGACGGCGTCGTCGACTTGCACTTCTGGCTCGACCCGACCCGCATGGCCGCGGTCCCGACGACCGTCGGCGAGCGCTTCGCGAAGGCCGACCCCGCGAACGCGGCGACCTACACGGCCAACGCAGCCGCCCTGGCGAGCGAGCTGACCACGCTCGACGAGGAGTTCACCACGGGGCTGAAGACCTGCGAGAGCAAGGAACTGGTCACCGGGCACGCCGCGTTCGGCTACCTCGCCGCTCGCTACGGCCTTGGCCAGGAGGGCATCGCCGGCATCACCCCCGACGCCGAGCCCGATGCTGCCGCCCTGCGCGACCTCGTCAGCCACGTCCGCGAGAGCGGGGTGAGCACCGTCTACGCCGAGACGCTCGTCTCCCCCGCGCTCGCCGAGACGATCGCCCGCGAGACCGGGGCGAAGGTCGCCGTGCTCGACCCCCTCGAAGGACTCACCGACGCCTCCCCCGGCTCGGACTACCTTGAGGTCATGCGCGCCAACCTGAAGACCCTGCGCGAGGGTCAGGGCTGTTCATGAGCAGCCCCACGCTCGTGCGACTGCGGTCGACCTCCTTCGGGTACGCCGACCGCACGGTCGTGTCCGGGGTCGACCTCACGGTCCGGGCGGGTGAGGTCGTGGCCCTGCTCGGCCCGAACGGGTCGGGCAAGTCCACGCTCGTACGCGGCATCCTCGGCCTGAGCACCCGCCAGGGCGGTGACGTCGAGCTCTTCGACACCCCGCTCGACGAGTTCGACCAGTACACCCGCCTCGGGTACGTGCCGCAGCGACACTCGCTGTCGGCATCCGTGCGGGCGACGGTCACCGAGATCGTCGAGGTCGGGCGCCTGCCCCACCGGCCGTGGTGGAAGCCGCAGTCCCGGCAGGACCACGCCATCGTGCGCGAGGCGATCGCCGACGTCGGCCTGGCCGATCGCGCCCACGAGGAGGTCGCCGCACTCTCCGGTGGGCAGCAGCGGCGGGTCCTCATCGCGCGGGCCCTCGCCGGGCGCCCCGACATGCTCGTCATGGACGAGCCGACCGCCGGGGTCGACCACGCGAACCAGGAGGCGCTGGCGCTGGTGCTGCACCGACTGGCCGACCGGGGCACCTCGATGCTCGTCGTCACCCACGAGCTCGAGGCCCTGGAGCGCGTCGTCACCCGCATCGTGTGTCTGGATGCCGGTCACATCGACTTCGACGGCACCCCCGCCGCCTACTCGGACCACCTTCGACGGCACGCCGTCGGCTCCGACCACCACCACCCCGACGACGACTCCCCCCGGCGCGGACACGTCATCGGGGCAGCCCCGCTGGACCCGACCCCACGGGAGGTGACGCCGTGAGCGACCTCCTCGCCCTCGACTTCATGCGCCAGGCGCTGCTGGCGGCCCTGCTCGCCGGGTTCGCGGCACCCCTGGTCGGGGTGTTCCTCGTCCAACGCCGCATGTCCCTCATCGGTGACGGCATGGGCCACGTCGCCCTCGCCGGGGTGGCGGTCGGTGTGCTCACCGGGCAGGAGCCGGTGCTGACCGCGCTCATCGCCGCGGTGCTCGCTGCGGTCGCGATCGAGCTGATCCGGGCGTCGGGGCGCACGACCGGCGACACCGCCCTCGCGGTGATGTTCTACGGGGGCATCGCGCTCGGCGTCGTGCTCATCTCCCGCTCCAGCAGCGGCACGCCGGCCAACCTCACCGGCTACCTCTTCGGCGCGATCCTCACCACGAGCCGCACCGACATCATCGTGTTCGGCGTGCTCGCGGCCGTCGTGCTGTCGGCCACCCTCGTGCTGCGGCAGCGGTTCTTCGCCGTGGCCAACGACGAGGAGTACGCGCGCGCAGCCGGCATCCCCGTCCTGCGCTACAACCTCGTGCTCGCCGTGCTCACCGCGGTCACCGTCGTCGTGTCCATGCGGGTCGTCGGTCTGCTGCTCATCAGCGCGCTGATGATCCTGCCGAACGCGACGTCACAGCTGTTCGCGCGCAGCTTCCGCTCCGGGCTGTGGTGGGCGGTGCTCATCGGGGTGCTGAGCAGCGTCGGTGGGGTGCTGGTGTCCTACGAGGCCGAGACGCCCTCCGGCGGCACGATCGTGCTGTTGGCCGTGGGCGCCTTCGTGACGGCGAGCATCGCGACCGCGGTGGTCGCCCGCCTCCGACGGGCCGCCCACGACCGGGCCGAACGGCACGACCACGAACACGGGCCCGACTGCGGGCACCGCGCGGTGGAGCACGACGACCACGTCGACTACCTGCACGACGGGCACCGCCACGCGGCGCACGAGGGCCACTACGACGAACACGGCCACGACGACGAGCACCACCGAGCCGGGGCGGAGACAGCATGACCGACCAGATCCAGCAGACCCAGACCGAGCGGCGCCCGACCCGGCAACGCTCGGCCATCGCGCAGGCCCTCGACGGCTCCCCGGAGTTCCGTTCGGCCCAGGACATCCACGCCGCCATGGCCGGGTCGGGCACCAAGGTGGGGCTCGCGACCGTCTACCGCAACCTGCAGGCCATGGCAGCCGAGGGCGAGCTCGACGTCATCCGCACCGCCGAGGGTGAAGCCGTCTATCGCTCGTGCGCGACCACGCACCACCACCACCACGTCGTGTGCCGCTCGTGCGGCCTCGCGGTCGAGGTGACCGGGGATGCCGTCGAGCGCTGGGCCGAGGCGGTCGCCGCGGCCAACGGATTCACCCAGGTGCGGCACACCGTCGAGATCGACGGCCTCTGCACCACCTGTTCGCGGGCTAGCTCGTAGCCCCGGGCTGCTCGACGGCGCCGGGGGCATCGACGGCGCCGCCGTAGCGACGCTCGCGATCGACGTAGAGCTGGATCGCTTCCCACAGGTCGCGTCGGTCGTAGTCGGGCCAGAGCCGGTTCTGGAAGACCATCTCGGCGTAGGCGCTCTGCCAGAGCAGGAAGTTGCTCGTGCGCTGCTCCCCCGAGCTGCGCACGAACAGGTCGACGTCGGGCATGTCCGGCTCGGGCAGGTAGCGGGCGATGGTGCGTTCGTCGACCGATCGCGCCTTGAGCCGACCTTTGGCGACGTCCTCGGCGAGGCGCTGCACGGCATCCCCGAGCTCGGCGCGCCCCCCGTAGTTGACGCAGAAGTACAGGGTGAGGCCGGTGTTGTGGCGAGTGAGCTCCTGGGCCACCTCGAGCTCCTTGATCACCGATCCCCACAGGCGCGGGCGGCGGCCGACCCAGCGCATGCGCACGCCCCACTCGTGCAGCTGGTCGCGGCGGCGACGGATGACGTCGCGGTTGAAGCCCATGAGGAACTTCACCTCGTCGGGGCTGCGCTTCCAGTTCTCCGTGGAGAAGGCGTAGGCGGACAGGTGCGTGACGCCGACCTCGATGGCTCCGGCGACGACGTCGAGCAGGGCGGCCTCGCCGGCCTCGTGTCCCTTGGTGCGCGGCAGGCCGCGCTGGTTCGCCCAACGCCCGTTGCCGTCCATGACGACGGCGACGTGGCGCGGCATCCGATCCGGTGCGATGACCGGGGGTCGGGCCCCGCTCGGGTGCGGAAACGGCGGCGGGTACGAGGTGGGCGTGCTCACCGCTCCACCATACGGAGGCTGCGGATGCCGCGTTCGATGTGCCACTGCAGGAAGGCTGCGGTCAGGCCGCTGCCCTCACGGCGGTGGTGCAGGTCCGAGGCGTCGGCGATGGCCCAGTCGCCGGCGAGCAGCGCCGAGAGCAGCAGGAGGGTCTCGGGGGCCGGGGCGGCCGAGCCCGGTGGGCGGCAGCTCGGGCACACCGCGCCACCTGCGACGACGTGGAACCCACGGTGCGGGCCCGGCGCGCCGCACTTGGCGCAGTCGTGGAAGCTCGGGGCCCAGCCGGCGACCGCGAGCGCGCGCAACAGGTAGGCGTCGAGCACGAGGTTCGGGTCGTGCTCGCGGCCGGCCAGGGACCGGACCGCGCCGGCGAGCAGGAGGTACTGCTGAAGGGCGGGTTCGCGCTCCTCGGTGAGCCTGTCGCAGGTCTCGAGCACGGCGGTGGCGGCGGTGTAGCTCGGGTAGTCGCGGGCGATGGCGTCCCCCCACGGGTCGAGGGTCTCCACCTGCGTCACGGTGTCGAGGGTGCGCCCCTCGTAGCACTGGACGTCGATATGCATGCCGGGCTCGAGCCGGCTGCCGAAGCGTGACTTGGTGCGCCGCACGCCCTTTCCGACAACCCGCACCTTGCCCAGGCGTCGGGTGAGGAGGGTGACGATGCGGTCGGCCTCACCCAGCTTCTGGGTGCGCAGGACGATCGCCTCGTCGCGGTAGAGGGGCACCGCACCATTGTCGGTGCTCGCGCTGACATCGCGGGGATGCCGGGCCGCGCCAGTCACGTGCGCGAGCCTCTCCGGGGCCATCGAGGAGTCAAAAAACGCCCGGGATCGAGCGCGAAAATCGGCGTGTCTCGACCCCTCGACCGAGCCTGCGCCTCGCGGTCGCGAGCGGTCGCGCCACGAGCGCGATCGCAGCCAGACCGGGTGACGTGGCTCAGGCGAAGTCGGTGGAGGCGAGCTCGGGGCGGCCGGACTCCACGGCATCCAGGATCTGGCGGGCGACGGCATCCGGGTCCAGTCCCTGCGGCAGGGGCGGTGCCGTCCCCGCGAGCGGACGCCCGGCCAGGCCGGTCTCGGTGTGCGGTGGCCGGATGTCGATGACGTCGACGCCGCAGCGACGTAGTTCGCGGGTGAGGGCCTTGTCGGCCGCGGTCAGTGCGGCCTTGCTGGCGGCGTAGGCCGCCATCCCGGGCAGTAGCTGCTCGGCGACGACGGCGCTGACCTGGGCGACGAAACCTCGTCGCTGCGCCAGGGCCGGCACGACCCGGCGCAGCAGGAACAGCGGGCCGAGCGCGTTGGTGAGGAAGAGCTCCTCGATGACGGCGTCATCGGTGTCCAGGAGCGGGCCGAACGCCACCACCCCGGCGGCGTTGACGAGCCCGTCCAGGCCACCGTGGCGCTCGGTGGCGGCCGCGACCACTCGGTCTCCGAGACCGGCATCCGCGATGTCCCCGACGACGACCGCGGCACCCTCGACGACCGCGCTCAGCCGGGCCTCATCCCGACCGACGAGCACCACGTGGGCCCCGCGCTCGTGGGCACCTCGAGCGATCCGTGACCCCAGGGCACCCGAGGCGCCAAGCACTGCGACGACGGAACCGGTCAGGGGGTGGGCGCTCATCCCCCCACCCCACGGCATCCGGACACGCACCGCAAGGTGTGTGCAACGTTGTGGACATCCGTTCGAATCGCGTCTATGGTCGCACCGTGTCCGTACTCCAGGGGTCGCTGCTCGACCTGGCCGACGAGGTGATCGTCCATCCCCTCGGCGCCGTGCGCCGAACCCAGCTCGACGACACCGCGTGGGTCGACCTGAGGCCGGGCTGGATCGGCGGTGCGGACGAGTTGTATGCCGCGCTGCGTCGCGACGTGCCGTGGCACGCCGAACGCCGCCAGATGTACGACTCGGTCGTCGACGTGCCGCGGCTCCAGTGCTTCTACGGCGCCGAGGACCCGCTCCCCCACCCTGCACTCGCCGAGTGCCGCGACGCGCTCTCGCGGTACTACGACATCGAGCTCGGCGAGCCCTTCGTCACTGCCGGCCTGTGCCTGTACCGCGACGGCCAGGACTCGGTCGCGTGGCACGGCGACCGCATCGGGCGATCACGCGACCAGGACACGATGGTCGCGATCGTGTCGGTCGGTGCGCCCCGCGACCTCGTGCTGCGACCCCGCGGCGGCGGCTCCTCGGTGCGCCTCGCTGCCGGCCACGGGGACCTGCTCGTCATGGGCGGGTCGTGCCAGCGCACGTGGGACCACTGCGTCCCCAAGACCACCAAGGTCGTCGGGCCGCGCATCTCGGTGCAGTTCCGGGTCGCCGGCGTGCGCTGACGCCTGCCACGTGGCCACCCGGAGATCAGCGGACCCAGCGGTGCGGTTGTTCAGTCGTCTCCAAACAACTTTGTGACTCCCCAGCCTGCAAGGGCACCGACTCCTGCGCCCGCGAACGGGTTTGTGGCACTTCCGGGAAGCACGACCTCAAGCGCAAGGGTGAGGCCCACCGCGACGGCGATGAACGTGGTGAAACCCACCACCCACTCAATGAGATCCATGCGGCCTCCTAGGTCGGGGTGTTGCTTGGGCGCCGAGTACCAGCGTCAGCCCCTCCCGAGGAGGTATCCATCGATCGTTCGGCCGTGCCCGGAAGGGTGCGCTCGGCTGGGTTCACGCCGGGACGACTGCGTCGCGCTCGGCCCGGTTGACCGCCGACATGATCGCCCGCAGCGACGCCTTGACGATCGACTCGTGCAGGCCGACACCCCAGAGCACCCGCTCACCCACCGCGCACTCGACGTAGGCGGCCGCACGGGCGTCTCCACCGGCCGACAGCGCGTGCTCGTGGTAGTCGAGCACGCGCACGTCGACCCCGAGCGGCTCGAGGGCCGCGATGAACGCCGCGATCGGGCCGTTGCCGGTGCCGGAGATCTCGACCTGCTTGCCGTGGTCGGTGATCACCGACTCGATGTGGTCCATGCCGTCATCGGCGCCGATGAGCGTCGAGCGCACCGGCGCGAACCGGCCCCAGCGCTGGTCCGCCTGCTCGGCGTGCAGGTACTCGTCGGCGAACATCTGCCAGATCTCGGACGCCGACAGCTCGCCGCCCTCGGCGTCGGTGCGGCGCTGCACGACGTGGCTGAACTCGACCTGAAGGCGGCGCGGCAGGTCCAGCCCGTGCTCGGCCTTGAGCAGGTAGGACACCCCGCCCTTGCCCGACTGGCTGTTGACCCGGACGACGGCCTCGTAGGAGCGGCCGATGTCGTGCGGGTCGATCGGCAGGTACGGGACCCCCCAGTCGATGTGGTTGATGTCCGTACCCGCGGCGGCGGTGCGCCGCTCCATGTCCTCGAAGCCCTTCTTGATGGCGTCCTGGTGGGAGCCGGAGAAGGCCGTGTAGACGAGGTCGCCGCCCCAGGGGTGCCGCTCGTGCACCGGCAGCTGGGTGCAGTACTCGACGGTGCGCCGCACGTCGGCCATGTCGGAGAAGTCGATCTGCGGGTCGATGCCCTGGCTGAACAGGTTCATGCCCAGGGTGACCAGGCAGACGTTGCCGGTGCGCTCCCCGTTGCCGAACAGGCAGCCCTCGATGCGGTCGGCGCCGGCGAGGTAGCCGAGCTCGGCCGCGGCCACGCCCTCGCCGCGGTCGTTGTGCGGGTGCAGGCTGACGACGACGGACTCGCGCCGGTCGAGGTGGCGCACCATCCACTCGATGGAGTCGGCGTACACGTTCGGGGTGGCCATCTCGACGGTGGCCGGCAGGTTGATGATGATCTTGTGGTCGGGCGTCGGGTCGATGACGGCGATCACCTCGTTGCAGATGCGCACGGCGAACTCGAGCTCGGTACCGGTGTACGACTCGGGCGAGTACTCGTAGTAGACGTCGGTCTCGGGCACGGTCTCCTCGAGCTTGCGGCACAACCGCGCACCCTGGAGGGCGATGTCGATGATCCCCTCCTCGCTCATGCCGAACACGACCCGGCGCTGGAGCACCGAGGTCGAGTTGTAGAAGTGCACGATGGCCGTCTTGCTGCCCCGGATCGCGTCGAAGGTGCGCTCGATCAGGTGGTCGCGGCACTGCGTGAGCACCTGGATGGTGACGTCGTCGGGGATGTGCCCGCCCTCGATGAGCTCACGACAGAAGTCGAAGTCGGTCTGGCTGGCGCTCGGGAAGCCGACCTCGATCTCCTTGTAGCCCATCTTCACGAGCAGCTTGAACATGCGCATCTTGCGCTCGGCGTCCATCGGGTCGATGAGGGCCTGGTTGCCGTCGCGCAGGTCGACCGCGCACCAGCGCGGCGCCTTGGTCATCACCTGGTCGGGCCACGTGCGGTCGGGCAGCTCGACGCGGATCTGCTCCTGGAACGGCACGTACTTCTGGGTCGGCATCCCGGAGGGCTGCTGGGGGTGGATCATCTGGGTCTCACGCCTTCGTCTCGGTGCGGGTGCTCAGCCGGGGCACAGCGAACTCCGCGACGAGGGGCGGCCGATTCAGGCCCCGCCGCGGCAGCGAAGGAGGAGGCGTCCAATGCGCACGGGGTCAGCCTGCCACGCGAACGGCATCCCGCCAACCCCGGGGCACCATCCGGACACGCGTCAGCCGCGCACCCGCACCGACAGGCAGGTCACGCAGCCCTCGAGCTTCTCGAGCTCGGAGATGTCGACCTCGTCGACGACGTACCCGCGGTCGCGCAAGGATGCCGCGGTGGTCGGCGCGCTCGCCGCCATGACGAGGTGCCCCTCACCGACGACGATGACGTGGGCACCACCCTCCTCGGGCACGTCCTCGTAGACGGGGAATGCCTCCTTGTCGTCGACGACCGGCCCCCAACCGATGACGGTGCCGTCGGGCAGCGCCGTGACGGCCGACTTCAGGTGCAGGGCTCGGGTGACGGGAACGGCCTGGACGCGCACCCCGAACTCCTTGAGGTGGGTGGCCAGTTGCTGGATGCCGATACCGTTGGTTCGCCCACCGAGCCCGACGTAGGCGGTGTCGCCGGCGCGCAGCACGTCTCCCCCGTCGAGGGTGCCCGGCTCCTCGATGTGCACCACGCGCAGGCCGAGGTCGCGCACGGCCCGCTCCACCCCGGCGGTCTCCCCGCGCCGCTCGAGGGCCCCCGGGCGGGTGATAACGGCGAGGTCGCCGTGGACGACGACGGCATCCTCGATGAACACGGCATCCGGGCAGTCGTCGGCGGGTTCGACCTCGACGACGTCCCAGCCGGCTGCGGCGAGTGCCGCGCAGTAGGTCGTCCACTGCTCGATCGCGAGGTCGAGGTCGATGGGCGAACGGTCGATGTGGGTCACGATGCCGTCGGCGAGGCGGGGGCCCGGACGGCGCACGAGGGCGGTCGGCATGGCGCCTACTGTAGGAGTTCTGGTCTCCTCCTCGCCTACTGGCCGGTAACTCACTACGTTGAGCGCCGACGCCACGGGGGCGTGTTCGGCTCGAGGGAGGAACCGCCGATGTCGATGTCAGTGGGAGAACAACTCAGGCGGCGCAAGCCGATCGTCTTCCGTCAGCACCACCACGAGGGTGAAGAGCTCGCCCGCAACCTCACGACGTTCCAGCTGATGATGTTCGGTGTCGGTGCCACCGTCGGCACCGGCATCTTCTTCGTGCTCAGCGAGTCGGTGCCCGAGGCCGGGCCGGCCGTGATCATCAGCTTCCTCATCGCCGGTCTCGCTGCCGGGCTGTCGGCACTGTGCTACGCCGAGCTCGCCAGCGCCATCCCGGTCAGCGGGTCCACGTACTCGTACGCGTACCACGCGATGGGTGAGCTCGTCGCGGTCATCATCGCCGGGTGCGTGCTGCTGGAGTACGGCGTGGCGACGGCGGCCGTGGCGGTCGGCTGGAGCGGCTACTTCAACGAGCTGCTCGACTCCACCGTGGGATTCCAGATCCCGCAGGCGCTGTCGACGTCGTTCATCGCCGGCCCCGGTGAGGACCCCACCGGCGGCCTGGTCAACCTGCCCGCGGTCGTGCTCGTCTTCCTGTGCATGTTCCTGCTGCTGCGGGGCGCCACCGAGTCGGCCAAGGTCAACGCGATCATGGTGATCATCAAGCTCAGCGTGCTTGTGCTGTTCGTCGTCATCGGCCTCACGGCGTGGAACGGCAGCCACTTCGACAACTTCTTCGGGGCGGGTCTCGCCGGGGTGACGGCCGCTGCGGGCACGATCTTCTTCTCGTTCATCGGGTTGGATGCCGTGGCCACCGCGGGTGAGGAGGTCAAGGACCCGCAGCGCTCGCTCCCCCGGGCGATCATCGGGGCGCTGATCATCGTCACCACGGTCTACGTCCTGGTCGCCCTCGCGGGGATCGCTGCCAAGGAGGCCGGCTGGTTCGAGACCGAGGAGGCGCAGAGCGCGGGCCTGTCCCAGATCCTCAACGACATCACGGGCACGAGCATCTGGGGCACGGTCCTCGCTGCGGGCGCCGTCATCTCGATCTTCTCGGTGACGCTCGTGACGCTCTACGGGCAGACCCGTATCCTGTTCGCCATCGGCCGTGACGGGCTCATCTCACGCAAGTTCACCAAGGTCGACGCCAGGACGATGGCACCGAACTTCAACACCATCGTCGTCGCGATCGTCGTCGCCCTCATCGCCGGGTTCGTCCCCTCGGACTACCTGTGGGACACCGTCTCGATCGGCACGCTCGTCGCGTTCTCGGTCGTGGCCCTGGGCGTCATCGTCCTGCGTCGCACGCACGCCGACCTCGAGCGCCCCTTCCGCATTCCGGGCTACCCCGTGACGCCCCTGCTGACCATCGCGGCCTGCGTGTGGATCCTCATCGGTCTGCCGATGACGACGTGGGTCATCTTCCTCGCGTGGCTCGGCATCGTCGTGGCGTTCTACTTCGCCTACGGTCGCCGCAACGCGACACTGAACACCTACGTCGACCCCGAGGAGATCGCCGAGCCGCGAGGAGATGAGGACAAGTGACGATCCTCCTCGCGTTCAGCCCCCACCAGGACGACACGGGTGCCGTCGAGCTCGCCTGCCAGCTCGCCCGGTCCAACAACGACACGGTGCACGCCGTCACTGTGGTGCCGCAGGCCTGGCCGACCGCCGTCGCCGGTGACACCGATCGCGACTTCAAGCTGTGGGCGAAAGAGGAAGGTGAGTGGTCGGCATCCAAAGCCCGCGACGTGCTCGCGGAGCACCCGGACGTCGTCAGCGAGGCCAGCTGGTGCGCGGGGCGTTCCGTTCCCCAGGCCCTGCTCGACCGGGCGGCCGAGCTCGACGCAGGCCTCATCGTCGTCGGGTCCGGCGACGAGGGGCCGCATGGCAAGGTCTTCCTCACGAGCAAGACCGACCGGCTGCTGCACTCGTCCGGGGTGCCGGTGGCGATCGCACCCCAGGGGTACTGGTGCGGGCCGACGGGACGGGTGACCCGGGCCACCCTGGGGTTCCGTGGCGACGACGCGACGTGGTCGCTGCTCGACCGCGCCGCCGAGATCTGCCGCCGGGTCGATGCCTCGTTGCGCCTCGTCACCTACGCCGTGCGCGGGCGCACGATGCGGCCCAGCACCGTCAGCGGGGCCGAGGAGATGGTGCACCAGCAGTGGATCCGTCAGGCCACGGCCGAGCTCCAGGAGGCCGTGGAGCACCTGCACTCCCTGGGGTTCACCGACGACCAGGTGTCCAGCGAGGTGGCCGTGGGGACGTCGTGGGGCAGGGCCATGGACCGCCTCGAGTGGCACCGCGGCGACGTGCTGGTCGTCGGGTCGTCGTCGACGTCGTCGCTGCTCCAGCGGGTGTTCCTCGGGTCGAGCGCCGCGAAGATCGTGCGGAACTCCCCCGTGCCCGTGCTGGTCGTCCCGTAGCGGCTGCGCCTGCTCCCGGCTCAGCTGCCCGGGAAGAGCGAGTGGTAGGCGTTCAGCGCGGGTTGACCACCCAGGTGGGCGAAGAGCACCGTCGAGTCGGCCGGGATGTCCCGCTCGCGCACGAGGTCGATGAGCCCTGCCAGTGACTTGCCCTCGTAGACGGGGTCGGTGATCATCGCCTCGAGTTCGGCGCCCAGTCGCATGGCCGCCATCGTGGAGTCGACGGGGATGCCGTAGAGGTCACCCGCCCAACCCTCGAGCAGGGTGAACTCGTCGTCGCGCAGGTTGCGGCCGAGCTCGATGACCTCGGCGGTGTGTCGGGCGATGCGCTCGAGCTGGTCGCGGGTCTTGGTCAGGGTGGCGGAGGCGTCGATGCCGATGACCCGGCGCCGGACCCCGGTGAGGTCCTCCAGGGCGGCGAAGCCAGCCACCATGCCCGCGTGGGTCGAGCAGGTGACGGTGCAGACCACGATGGTGTCGAAGTGCACCCCGAGCGCCTTCTCCTGCTCGGCGACCTCGAACGCCCAGTTCGCGAAGCCGACCCCGCCCAGCGGGTGCTCGGAGGCACCGGCCGGGATCGGGTAGGCGGTGCCGCCGCTCTCCTCCACCTCGCGCAGGGCGTCCTTCCACGAGTCGCGGATGCCGATGTCGAACCCGGCCGGGTCCAGGCGCGAGTCCGCGCCCATCATCCGGGAGAGCAGGATGTTGCCGACCTTGTCGTTGACCGGGTCGTCCCAGGGCACCCACTTCTCCTGCACGAGGCGGGCCTTGAGGCCCAGGTGCGCGGCGACCGCGGCAACGGCGCGGGTGTGGTTGGACTGGTAGCCACCGATGGACACGAGCGTGTCAGCGCCGCTGGCGAGCACGTCGGGGACGATGTACTCGAGCTTGCGCACCTTGTTGCCACCGAAGGCGAGGCCGCTGTTGACGTCCTCACGCTTGGCCCACACCTGGGCACCGCCGAGGTGGGTGCTCAGCCGGCGCAGGTGCTGCAGGGGGCTGGGGCCGAAGGTGAGCGGGTGGCGAGGGATCTCGTGCAGGCGCATGGGCACACGCTAGCCACCTCAGCCGTCGGCGCGCGCCGACTCGCGGTGGATCCGCTCCAGGCCGTCGAGGATGAGGTCGAGGGCGAACTCGAACTCCTCGTGGGCGTCGCAGCCCCCGCCACCACCGATCTCGGTGGCCATCTCGACGATGCGGGGGTAGCGCTTCATCCACTCGCCGAACTGTTGGTCCCGGGCCGTCTCGTCCTGCGCGGGCTGCTGCGTGGGGAAGACCTCCTGGGTGAACCCCCACATCCGGGAGCCGATGGCGTGCATGGCGCGGTGGGTGAGGTCGACCGAGAACCCTCCGGCACGAAACGACGCGGCGATCGCCTCCATGTGGTCGAGTACGACGGGAGAGGCCTGGGTGCGGGTCTCGATGAGCCCGGGCGCCCACGGATGGCGCAGCAGCGCCGCTCTCGACGACAGGATCCGCGATCGGATGCCGTGCCGCCAGTTCTCGTCCGGGCCGGCGGGTTCGATCTCGCCCACGACATGGTCGACCATCGCGTCGAGGAGCTCGTCCTTGTTGGCCACGTGCTTGTACAGGGCCATGGGGACGACGTCGAGGCGCTGGGCCAGGGTGCGCATGCTCAGCGCGTCGATGCCGACTTCGTCGGCGAGGGCCACCGCGGCCTCGACGACGTCGTGGCGCTGGAGGCGGGGGCGCTTGCTGCTTGACACGCGTACACCGTACACCTATGGTCATCGCATTCTTAGGTGTACGCCGTACACAACTGTCCGTGAAGGAGCCCCCATGTCCCCCACCCGACGCTCGGCCCTGGCCGCCGGGCTGCTCTACCTCGCGACGATCGTGTCCTCGATCCCCGCACTGGCCCTCATCCAGCCGATCCTCACCCAGCCCGACTACGTCCTCGGTGACGGGCCCGCGAACCGGGTGGTGTTCGGCATCGTCCTCGACCTCGTCAACGTCGCCGCGGCGATCGGCACGGCGGTGGCGCTCTACCCGATCATCCGGCGGCGACACCAGACGCTGGCCATCGGCTTCGTCGCCTCGCGGCTGCTCGAGGGCGCCACCCTGGGGATCGGCGCGCTGGCGTTGGTCGCGGTGGTGACCTTGCGACGCGACCCCGGCACGGCATCCGATGAAACCCTCGTCGCAGCATCCCAGTCGCTCGTCTCCTTGCGCGACGCCACGTTCCTGCTGGCGCCGGGGCTCCTCGCCTCGGTCAACGCCGCCCTGCTCGGCACCGCCCTGTACCGCGCCCGGCTCGTGCCGCGCGGCATCCCGCTGCTCGGCCTGATCGGCGCACCGCTGCTGTTCGCGAGCACGCTGGCGACGCTCGTCGGGGTGTTCGAGCAGCTGTCGCCGTGGAGTGTCGTCGCGACGCTGCCGATCTTCCTGTGGGAGCTCAGCCTGGGGCTGCACCTGACCTTGCGCGGAGTGACAGAGTTGGACCATGACGACTCCGCCCCCGCCCCCCGGCCTGACCGCACGCCCGCTGACGCCCACTGACCTCGACGAGGTGTATGCCGTCTACGCGGCCGACGAGGTCGCGGATGCCGGCCACCTCGCCATCGAGCCCGAGGACCTCGCCGGCGACTGGTCGCGCCCGAGCTTCGACCTGGCGCACGACAGCATCGGGCTCTTCGAGAACGGGCACGTCGTCGCGGCTGCCGAGGTTACTCGCGGCGGCACCCGGGCCGAGGGCGCCGTGCACCCCGACGTGCGCGGTCGCGGCATCGGCTCGTGGCTCGTGGACTGGACCGAGGCCCGGGCCCGCGAGCTGGGTGCCGCCACGGTGGGCCAGACGACACCCGAGGGCTCGGTCGCGCAGCGGCTGTTCTTGAACCGGGGGTACCGCCTGGGCCACACCTCGTGGGTGCTGACCCTGCCCGCCGGTGCGGAGATCGAGCAGCGGCCGCTGCCGCCGGGGTACACCCTCGGCCACTGCCCAGACGCACGGCGCGAGCGGGCCGCCTACGAGGTGATCCAGCAGGCGTTCGACGAGTGGGAGGGGCGCGAGCGGGAGAGCTACGCCGACTGGGCGGCGACGACGGTGCGGCGCCCCGGCACCCAGCCGTGGCAACTGCGGATCGTCGAGCACGAGGGTGAGGTCGTCGGGGCCTCGTTCACGATCCTGGACATGCAGGGCACGGGCTACCTGCACCAGCTCGCGGTGGACGCTCGGCACCGCGGGCAGGGACTGGCCCAGGCGATGCTGGCCGACGCCTTCGAGCGGGCCCGCGAGGAGGGCGCGACCCACAGCGAGCTGTCGACCGACTCACGCACCGGCGCGCTCGACCTCTACCGCAAGGTCGGCATGGAGGTCACGCAGACCTGGACGCACCTGGTGACCGACCTGCGCTGAGGCGCCTCAGGCCATGAGCGAGTGCACGAGCGTGACGTACTCGCTGCGTGCCTCCTCGGCGCTCAGGCCCTCCTGCTCGGCCCAGGCGTCGTACTTCGCCCGGCCGACGGGGTTGGTGAAGCCGGGGCGCTTGCCCGTGACGTCACCCTCGGTGGCCTGCTTGTAGAGGGCGTAGAGCTGAAGCTTGACGCTGTTGCCCGGGTCGACCACGAGGGTCTTGACCTGCTCGACTGCGGCGTGGAACTCGTCCTCGGAAGTCATGACGCAACTCTAGGGGTCAACCCCGTGGAGGTCAGGGGTTTCGCGGCTCAGCGGCGTGGTCAGCGACGCTTGAGCAGTTCCTCCGCGACCTGGACCGCATTCAGGGCCGCACCCTTGCGCAGGTTGTCACCGACGACGAACAGGTTCAGGCCCTTGCCCTCGGGGGCGGCCTGGTCGGCCCGCACGCGACCGACGAAGACCTCGTCGCGGCCCGTGGCCATGAGCGGGTTCGGGACGTCGGTGACGATGACGCCGGGAGCCTGGCCGAGAGCCTCGAGGGCCTGCTCGACGCTGATGTCACCGGCGAACTCGGCGTGGATCGCGAGGCTGTGGCCGGAGAACACCGGAACGCGCACGCAGGTGCCCGAGACGCGCAGGTCGGGCACGTGCAGGATCTTGCGCGACTCGTTGCGCAGCTTCTGCTCCTCGTCGGTCTCCAGCGAGCCGTCGTCGACGATGGAGCCGGCCAACGGCACGACGTTGAACCCGACGCCCACGGCATACACCTGGGGCGCGGGAAGGGTGAGGGCCGACCCGTCGAGCGCGAGCTCCTTGGGGTCGCCTGCGGCGTAGCCGCCGCGCAGCTGGCTGTCGAGCTCGGTAAGGCCGACACCGCCCGAGCCGGAGACGGCCTGGTAGCTGCTCACGTGCAGGCGCACGAGCCCGGCGAGGTCGTGCAGCGGCTTGAGCACCGGCATCGCGGCCATCGTCGTGCAGTTGGGGTTGGCGACGATGCCCTTGGGGATGACGTCGAGGTCTTCGGGGTTGACCTCGGAGACGACGAGCGGGACGTCGGGGTCCTTGCGCCACGCGCTGGAGTTGTCGATGACGACGGCGCCGGCAGCGGCGACGCGGGGCGCCCACTCCTTCGACGTCGACCCACCGTTGGAGAACAGGGCTATGTCGAGACCGGAGAAGTCCGCGGTCGCGGTGTCCTCGACGGTGATCTCGGTGTCGCCCCACGGCAACGTCGAGCCCGCGGAACGCGCGGACGCGAAGTAGCGGATCTGCTCGACCGGGAAGTTCCGCTCGTGCAGCAGGGTGCGCATGACGTTGCCGACCTGGCCGGTCGCTCCGAAGACTCCAATTCGCATGGGGTCCAGTCTAGAGAGCCGTCCGGATGCCGTTCGGTCGCGCCACCATGCGGGCGCGAGGGCGGCACAGGAGCGCTAAAAAGGTGGGTCGCCCCAGTCGGTGGGTGGTGCGCTGGCTGGGGGTGTGCTGGTCGGGGGTGCGGCGGATTGGAGGAGGAGTTCGCGGTGAGTGGCCGGTCCTCTGTCCTGGGTGCGGGGCATCGGTGGGGGTGGTGGCCAGATGGTGTGGTCGGCGTGCGTGACCCGCTTCCTGCCCGAGGGGGAGACCCACTCGACGGTGCCGTCGGGGCTGAGGGTGTAGCGCCACCGGCCGCGTTGCTTGAGGCGGTGGTGCCTGCGGCAGAGCCCGCCGAGGTTGGCCGGGTACGTTTGCCCTGCGGGCCAGGGGCGGACGTGGTCGAGGTCGCACGCCCGCGCGGGCCGGTCGCAGCCCCACATCCGGCAGGTGCCGTCACGGGTGGTCACGAAGTGGGTGATGCCCGTCGTCGGGCGGTACGCTCCCGTCACCGTCTCCAGCACGGTGCCGGTGCGGGCGTCGAGCAGGGCACGGGCGACGTCCAGGGGAACGGTCTGCAGCAGGGTCTCGATCGTGTCGGCGTCGATGAACCCGATGCCGGGCATCTCGCACCCGCTGAACACGCTCGAGATCCGGAACGCCTCCCCCACTCCCTGACCACCCACCCCCGCCCTGGCGGCACCCGACCCGGCGTCCGGCACGGTGCTCGGCGCGGTGTGCTCGGGTGTCGTGGTGTTCTCGGGTGTGGTGTCAGTGATGACGGGGATGCCGAGGGTGACGTTCGCGGTCACGCTCACGTTGCGCAGCATCAGGTCAGCGAACGCATCAGCCCGGGCCTGGTCCACGGTGAGGGACTCGTCCTTGCCCGCGTACTGCCCACCCACGGTGGTGATCGCTGACCACGCCGCCGCGGACGTCGCCGCCGGCAGCAGCGCTGTCCACCACGTCGCACCGTCCGGGCCGGGGCGGACCTCCACGAACCGGTCGCGGGCGGTGCGGCGGGTCGCAGCCCGCACCTGCTCGCTCGCGACCCGGGTCGCGACCCGGCGCGTGAACGCCGCGACCCGGCCCGGGTCCAGGTCAGCGATCCGACCCACCAGCGCAGCCTGCACCTTGGCGCAGGCTTCGTCGTCCAACCCTTCGCACACCGTGACCACGCGCTGCACGGTGGCGGCGGGCAGGTCACCGTCGATGACCTTGCGCAGCAACGCCGGGAAGCGTGAGGCCACCGCAGCGCTGAGCGCCACCCGGCGCGAGGCCGCCCACTGCCCGACCCCCGTGGCCAGTGACACCTCCGTGCCGGCCATCGCGTCGATGAACCCCACCTCGTGGTGGATCTGCACCGGCCCCCGCTCGGTGAGCCGGGTCTCGTACGACGCCGCATGCGCGGCAGCGACCAGCTGGGCCCCTTCGCCGCTGTTCAGCACCCCCTGGAGCTCACCGGCGACCTCGAACAACTCCTCGCAAGTCATCGACGACGCCTGCTGCGCGAGCAACTCGCCCACCTCGCGGGCATCGGCGCGCAGTGCGGCGATGCGCTCTCGGAGCTGGGTGGTGGACATGCCTGAAGTCTACTCGATCAGGTGTTCGACCACCTAGCCGAACGGCATCCGAATCACGTTGTGGCACAGCGACTTTCAAACTATTTTCGAACGCATCTCCAGACCCTCGCCACGACCCTCGCGGCGGCGTCGAGACACCCGCCAGAACCGACGCTGCAGGCGCCACCGCACCCCGCCAGGAGGCGGCACCGCGCGCGCCTCATCGAGCCGCCGCAGCATCTCCACCCCACGCGGGGCGAGCGACGGGGCCCGCCCGTCAGCACCGGGCTTCGACGACACCAGCCAGCGATAGGCGACCCCACGTTCGGCGAGGTCGACGGCATACGACCGCCGAGCCGTGTCGACGTCTGAGCCGACCGGGTCGGCGACGACGAACCGCGTGCCACCCCGTTGCCCGTCACGCACCACCTCGCGGCGCTCCATCGACCGCAACGCCGCCAGCGGGGCGAGCACCGGGTAGAGCAGCCCCAGCCCCACGCCTAGCACGATCGCCGTGACGACCAGCGCCACCAGCCACTCGCGCGTGTCGCCGCGCTCCACCGCCGTCGACAGCACCACGATCGCGATCGTGAAGTACCCCGCCCCGTAGAGCACCGCCCACGACGCGTTGATGCCTGCCGGGTTGGTGAGCGGCCCGTACTCCCAGGTGAGCGACTGCGCCCCGGGGTGCCGCACCCGAGTGGCCGGCCGCAGGAGGTCACCGAGGACGAACGCCGCGATCCCCCCGGCGACCACACACACCACCGCGAGCCCCACCAGCCACCACCGCCTGTCCAGCAACGCGTCGGCGATGGCGGCGGCCCCGGTGTCGACGAGCCACCACGCGAGCGCCACGGGCAGGGCGATGACCACCGCCGGCCCGATCAGCCCCGGCAGCGAGCGACCCAGACCCCGCGCGCGTCGCACAGCCCCGACGAAGAAGCGGGCGACCAGCCCACGCCCGGCCGTGTTCTCGTGCGGGACCCCACGCCGATCCGCCAGCGAGCCCAGGGCCAGCCAGACGCTGCCGTAGGACGCCGGCAGGCTCCCGAGCACGAGCAGCCCGATCGCGACGAGGATCATCGCGGCCAACGTGACACCACCCAGCGCCGCGCCCTCGACCGCCCCAGCGGCCCCGGCCTGCCGTGCCTGCGACAGGGCAAAGGTCAACAGGGGCACGAGCGGGCTGAGCAGCACCAACCCGTGCAGCAACGTCCCCGTGCGCAACGCACCGAACGAGAAGGCCGCGAGCACGCACGAGGCTCCGAACAGGGTCGCGACCCCCGACCAGGCCCCCGGCAGGGCCCCGAGCAACGAGGCAGTCAGCAGGATGCTGCCCACCGACAACCCGAGCAGCGCCAGCATCCGCGGCACCACCCCGCGCGAGGTGAGCGCAACGATCATCCAGTGCAGGACGAGCATCGCGCCCCGCACGAGACGGGTCACGGGCCGCAGCGCCCCGAGGCCCGACGAGGGCGAGTCCAGCACCGTCGCCGACACCGCTCCGGCCGTCGAGGCACTGCGGATCATCAGGTCGCTCGACGTCTCCTCGGAGAGCGGTTCACGCCCCACCCCGGCGCGGTCGAAGGCGCTGAGCAGCGCCGCCCGGTCCTTCCCCGACATCGACAGCCCTTCACGACGGCGCTTCTCCAGCCGGGTGAGCAACGGCTCCTCGGCGGCGAGGAAGAGCTCACCGCGCGATCGCGGGTTGGCCCCGTCGGCCCGGTCCTCGCGCACCGCAGCGGCGAGCGCCACCACCTCGTCGGGCACGACGTCGAGCTGCACGCCCCACGCGAAGAGGTCGGCCAGGGCCGGCATCGACGGCGGAAGCTGGCTGGTCGGGGTGTCGTCGATGAGGAAGGCACCGAGCACCTCGGCGACGGCCGCTTCCCGCAGGGCGACGACCCGGGGATCGGAGGTCAGCCCCGAGCCGGCGAACACCGAGTCGACGACATGGTCGACCGTGGCCCGCGCCAGGCGCCGCGGATCGGAGTCGGTCGCGAGGTAGCCCGACAGGAACGCCGCACGCCGAACCCGGGCCGGGTCGAGCACCGCCCGGCACAGCACGGTCGCGGCATCCAGTCGGCCCCACGTCCAGTCGTTGACCCGCCACGACCGCTTGAGGAACCCGCCGAACCGCTTCACCGACCAGCCACCGAGCTTGTCGTCCCCGGTCAGGGAGTACCGCGCGAACGCGTTGCGGGTCTGCGCCGACAGCTGCACGAGCTCGATCGGGATCGTCGAGCCGGTCATCGTCTCGTCGCCGATCGTCGTGCTGGCCACCTCGAGCTGCTGCAGGGTCGTCAGCAGCTGGGGCACCGTCACGGCGGCCGTGCCGGGCGCGAGTGCCGCGTGCCACCGCTGAAGTGACTCGGGGTCGCCGAGCACCTCACCCGCGCGGTGGGCCGAGGTCCTCATCCGCGGCGCGGCGGCCTTGCGCAGCACCGGCACGACGGACACCAGCTCCTCCACGACCTCCTCGACGAGCCGTCGGACCTCGCGCCCGGCCCCTCCCGCTGGGCTCTTCGGGTCCCGCAGCAGCACCTCCTCGAGGTGCTGGGCGACCCTGGCCTGCCACTCGTCGGCCGCGGCCTTGTCGCCGCTGACGAGGAAGCGCCGCTGGTTCTCCGAGTGCGCCACGCGGGTGATCGCCTCGCGCACCGGCGCGTCTCCCCCATCCCCCATGAGGCGCGCGTATGAGGCGAGTCGCAGCATCCAGTAGTGGTGGTCCGGGCGCAGCGCGGCCAGCACCTCGTCGAGGTCCCAGGGGTCATCGGTGAGGTGTCGGCAGGCCTGGATGTCTCGGATGCGTTCGGTCACCCGCTGCCGGGCGGCTCGGGCGATCGCCCAGTCCTCCCCCGCCGGCAGCATCCACACGAGCTCACGCAGCAGTTCGTTGACCGATTCCGCGATCGACGACGCCCCGCTCACCCCCCAGCGCCAGGAGGGGCCGGCATCCGGCCTCGCAGCGGTGGGGTAGTGATCGGGGAGATAGGGGATGCCGGTCACGGGCACCGCGCCCGTCGCACCCGTGGTGCGGCGCGCGTCCTCCACCTTCTGCTGCGCCCGCTCCGCAGCACGGCGGATGCGTTCGTAGTCCCAGACGTCGTCGCCCTCCGGCCAGGATGCCGGGGGGCGGCGGCCGACCTGCCGTCGGGCGAGGTCTCGGGCGGCGTGCCAGATGCGCAGGCGGCGGTAGTGGGGGAAGAGCTGCTCGCCGAGCCCCTCGAGGGTCTGGGTGCTGCCGTCGGGCAGCGGCTCACGGAAGCCCCCGAGGATGTCCGCGCGCGTGCCCCGGCGGCTCGCGGCGCGCACGTTGTGGTCCTCGAGCTCGTCGACGAAGGTGCGGCTGCCCTGCGCGGACAGCGCGCCGAGGACCCCGGCCATCGTGCCCGCAAGGGTCGGGGGCTCCCCCATGACGTCTGCCGGGTCAGGGCCGGGGGCGGGTGCGTGCGGGTAGACGAGCAGCATGACCCGGCGGACCGGGCCGTCGGCCGGCATCCGCTCGATCGCCTCGACCGCCGCCCTGGTCGGGGTGTTCGCGAGCACGCCGCCGTCGACGGCGAATCGGGAGCGGTCGCGCGGCGGGAGGGTGTCACCCCACTCCTCGACGACGCCCGCCATGGAGGGTCGCAGTCCGGTGCTGTCGGTCACGGGCACGTCGGGCGCGGGCACCGGCACGAACGTGGGTTCGAACGCCACCGGGAAGCTCGACGACGCCCGGGCGGCGAGCGCCAGCTGGGCCGCGGTGCCGCCGATGTTGCGGGTACCGAACGGGTCGGTGTCCTCGGTGGCGTCGGCGGGGCGCTTCCACCGGAACCGCGCTGCGTGGACCGTCTGGGGCAGCCGCTGCCCGAGGGCGTCGACCGTGACCTCCTGGTTGCCGCCCAGCACGGTCGTCGCCATCGTCAGGTCCATCGGGGCGACCGACGCCGGGACCGCGTCGAGGGGCTCGGCCAGCCGCGACATCGCCGCGTTCAGCTGCGGGAGGAAGTGGTCGTCACCCTTGAGCAGCGAGCTCGGGGCGCCGCGGAACGGCTGGCGCAGCAACGCCTCGATGCGGCCCTGCTCCACCCACACGTCACGCAGTGAGGCGAGGTCGGCGAAGCGGTTGACCTGGGCCAGGGCGAGCGCTGCACCGTTGACGCCCCCGGCCGACGTGCCGGACACGACGTCGACCCGGGCCGTGCAGCCGGTGAGGCGCAGCAGGTCTGCGTAGGGCCCTGATCCCCCGGCGGCCTTGACGAGGCGGTCGAGCTCGAGGGCGACCCCACCCATCCAGACGGCGAGGGAGACCCCGCCGTTCATGACGACGCCGAAGCGGATCTCCTCCGGGGGCACGCCGGACTGGTCGTGCTCACCGAGACCGTGCGGACCGGGCTGGACGACCATGGCTCACTCCTGCCACTGGGGTACCGAAACCGCTGGGGTGCTCAGACACCAGCGTCCTCGGTCAGTGTGGGCACCGGCCATCGTCCGATCATCCACCCGTGAGGAGTGGCCGCGGGCCGCGGTGATACCACCCCTCAGAAGCCGAGGCGGCCGACCTGCCTGCGTACCCGCAGTGACCTATTGGTCGATCTCGGGACGGTGCGAGCCGTCAGAAGCCGAGGCGGCCGAGCTGCTTGGGGTCGCGCTGCCAGTCCTTGGCGACCTTGACGTGCAGGTCGAGGTGCACGCGCTCCCCGAGGAGTGCCTCGATGCCGGTGCGCGCGTTCGTGCCGACCTCGCGCAGCCGCGACCCGCCCCGACCGATGACGATCGCCTTCTGCGAGTCGCGCTCGACGAAGACGTTGACCCGCACGTCGAGCAGCGGCTTGTCGTCGGGGCGGCCCTCGCGCGGCACGATCTCCTCGACGACGACGGCCAGGCTGTGCGGCAGCTCGTCGCGCACTCCCTCGAGCGCGGCCTCGCGCACGAGCTCGGCGATCATCACGATCTCGGGCTCGTCGGTCAGCTGGTCGTCGGGGTACAGCGGCCCGGGCGAGGGCGGCAGGTGGCTGGCCAGCACCTCACCGACGACCGAGACCTGGTCGCCGCGGGTGGCCGAGCAGGGGACGATGTCCGACCAGTCGCCGAGCTGGTCGATGGCGATGAGGTGCTCGGCGAGCCGCTTCTTGTCGACCGTGTCCGACTTCGTCGCCAGCGCCACGACCGGTGTGCGCTTGCCCCGCCGCAGCTCGGCGAGCTCGCGGGCGATGAACTGGTCGCCCGGGCCGATCCGCTGGTTCGCGGGCAGGCAGAACCCGATGACGTCGACCTCGAGCAGCGTCTCGCGCACGAGGTCGTTGAGGCGCTGCCCCAGCAGGGTGCGCGGTTTGTGCAGCCCGGGGGTGTCCACGAGGATCAGCTGGCTGCGCTCCCCCGACACGATGCCGCGGATCGTGTGCCGGGTGGTCTGTGGCTTGCTCGACGTGATGGCGACCTTGGTGCCGACGAGCGCGTTGGTCAGGGTCGACTTGCCGGCGTTGGGCCGCCCGACCAGGCACGCGAACCCGGCGACGTACCCCTGCTCACCGGTGGTGGTGTCCTCGCTCATCCGGCCCGCTCCTCCATCTCCGGGGCGTCCGCCGCCGGCTCGACCCGCTCGACGATCACGGTGGCGATGCGGTGGCGTCGCCCCGACATGCGTTCCGCGGTGAGGCGCAAGCCTGCCACCTCACACGTCGACCCGAGGATGGGGACCCGGCCGAGTTCCTTCGCGATGAGGCCACCGACGGTGTCGACCTCCTCCTCCTCGAGGGCCACCTCGAACAGCTCGGCGAGGTCGTCGACGTGCATCGTCGCGGCAACCCGGACCCGCCCGTCGTCGAGGTTCTCGACCTCGGGCGCCTCCCGGTCGTACTCGTCGGTGATCTCGCCGACGATCTCCTCGAGGATGTCCTCGATGGTCACCAGGCCGGCGGTGCCGCCGTACTCGTCGACCACCACCGCGAAGTGCGCGTGGTCGAGCTGCATCTCGCGCAGCAGGTCATCGACCGGTTTGCTCTCGGGCACGAACACCATGGGGCGCATGAGCTCGGTGACGGGGAGCGTCCCGGCATCCGGGTCGGCATTCAGCCGACGCATGACGTCCTTGAGGTAGAGCAGCCCCACCACGTCGTCGACGTCCTTGCCGAGCACGGGGATGCGCGAGAAGCCCGAGCGCAGGAACAGGCTCATCGCGGCGCGGGCGGTGCGGTCGTCGTCGATGGAGACCATGTCGGTGCGCGGCACCATCACCTCGCGGGCCAGGGTGTCGCCGAGCTCGAAGACCGAGTGCAGCATCTCGCGCTCCTCGGCCTCGATGAGTGCGTGGTCGCGGGCCATGTCGACGAGGTCGCGCAGTTCGCTCTCGCTCTCGAACGGGCCGTCGCGAAACCCCTTGCCCGGGGTGACGGCGTTGGTGAGGGCGATGAGCAGCCGCGAGAACGGCCCGAGCACCCGTCGCAGCCACACCGTCGTCGGTGCCGCCGCAAGCGCCACCTTGGTGCTGTGCTGCGCCCCGAGCGTGCCCGGTGACACCCCGACGACGGCGAAGGAGATCAGCGCCATGATCGCGATGGCGATGAGGAAGGGCTGGACCGTGCCCTCGACCCGCTCGACGACGGCCAGCGTCACCATCACCGCCACGGTCGACTCGGCGATGACCCGCAGGAACGACAGCACCGACAGGTAGGCCGCCGTGTCGCCGACGACCTTGACCAGGGCCTTTGCGCCCGGGCGGTTCTCGTCGAGCAGTTCCTGGGCGCGGGTGCGCGACATCCGCGAGAAGGCCGCCTCGGCGGTGGAGATGACGAAGGCGAGCAGGGTCGCGACGGACGCGAGGACGACGAGGCGGGTCATGGTCTTTTCTGGGTGGTCAGGCGGTGGGTCGCCCGCGCGTGGCGAGGAAGGTGAGGAGCAGCTGACGCTGCAGCTCGAACATCTCGCGCTCCTCGTCGGGTTCGGCGTGGTCGAAACCCAGGAGGTGCAGGATGCCGTGGGTTGTCAGGAGCAGCAGCTCCTCCTCGGTCGCGTGGCCGGCTTCTCTGGCCTGACGGGCTGCGACGCTCGGGCACAGGACGATGTCACCGAGCATGCCCTCCTGCGGCTCGACGCCCTCACGCCCGGGACGCAGCTCATCCATCGGGAAGCTCATGACGTCGGTCGGGCCCGGCAGGTCCATCCACTGCACGTGGAGGGTCTCCATGGCCGGTTCGTCGACGAGGCGCAGGCACAGGTCGGCCTTGGGGTGCACCCGCATCTGCTCCATCACGTAGCGGGCACACGCGACGAGTTCGAGCTCGTCGATCGAGAACTCGGTCTCGTTGAGGACGTCGATGCTCACCGGCGCACCGCCGGCGCTTGGCGTTCGTCGTAGCGGCCGTAGGCGTCGACGATCGCCGCGACGAGCCGGTGGCGAACGACGTCGGATGCCGTGAGCTCGCAGAACGCGACGTCGTCGATGTCGGTGAGGATGTCGCGCACGACCCGCAGCCCGCTCGTCGCCGAGCTCGGCAGGTCGACCTGGGTGACGTCGCCGGTGACGACCATCTGGGAGCCGAACCCGAGGCGGGTGAGGAACATCTTCATCTGCTCGGCGGTGGTGTTCTGCGCCTCGTCGAGGATGATGAACGCGTCGTTGAGCGTGCGCCCACGCAGGTACCCCAGGGCCGCGACCTCGATGGTGCCCGAGGCCATCAGCCGCGGGATCGACTCGGGGTCGACCATGTCGTGCAGCGCGTCGTAGAGCGGTCGCAGGTAGGGGTCGATCTTGTCGTTGAGGGTGCCGGGCAGGAACCCGAGCCGCTCCCCCGCCTCGACGGCCGGGCGGGTGAGGATGATGCGGTTGACCTGCTTGGCCTGCAACGCCGCCACGGCCTTGGCCATCGCGAGGTAGGTCTTGCCGGTACCGGCCGGGCCGATGCCGAAGACGACGGTGTTGGAGTCGATCGCGTCGACGTAGCGCTTCTGGCCCAACGTCTTCGGCCGGATCGTGCGCCCGCGGCTGGAGACGATGTTCATCGTCAGCACATCGGCGGGGCGCTCGACGGTCTGGGCCCGCAGCATCGCGATCGAGCGCTCGACGGCGTCACCGCTGAGGGCCTGGCCGCCCTCGAGCACGTCGAGCAGCTCGTCGATGAGGCGCTCGACGAGCGCGACCTCGGCGCTCGGGCCGGAGACGTGGAACTCGTTGCCCCGCACGTGCAGGTCGACCCGCGGGAACTGGCGCTCCATGGTGCGCAGCAGTTCGTCGCGAGGACCCAGCAGGGCGACCATCGGCACGTCGGCGGGGACGACGACGGTGTGTTCGCGGACGTGGGGGTGGGTTTGCGGCTCAGTCATCGTGGGACAAGTGTACGAGGCCCTGACCCGGTGCAGCACCTGAGATTGCCGGTCACCCCGGAGGCCACGTCAGGGAACGCCCGCCGAGCACGTGCAGGTGGGCGTGGAACACGCTCTGCCCGGCGGCCTCTCCGGTGTTCGCGACCACCCGGTAGCCCGGCAACCCCTCGTCGTCCGCGACCTGCGCGGCGAGCGCCACGGCATCCGCGAGCTCCGCCGCAGACGCGGCGGCCAACCCCGCGAGGTCGGGCACGTGACGGCGCGGGACGACGAGCACGTGGGTCGGCGCGCCCGGCTCGATGTCGCGAAAGGCCAGGCTGTTCACGCTCTCGGCGACGACGGTCGCGGGGATCTGCCCCGCGACGATCCGGCAGAACAGGCAGCTCTCGGTCTCGCTCATGACGCCGAATCTAGGCCCCCGCGTCAACCGAACCAGCGCGCTGCGCGTCAACACCGCATGACAATGGCCAGCATGGGCGAGCACGGCAGTGCGCAGCGCTCGGCCGACGACGCCGTCACCGAGCTGTATGCCGTGCACTGGCAGCCGCTCGTCCGGCTCGCGTGGCTGCTCCTCCATGACGCCGGTGAGGCCGAGGAGGTCGTCCAGGACGCCTTCATCGCCCTGCACGCCCACTGGTCGGGCCTTCGCGACCCGTCGGCAGCGGCCGCGTACCTGCGACGGGCCGTGGTCAACCGCTCCCGGTCGGCCCTGCGTCACCGCGGGGTGGAGCAGCGGTGGGCGGCATCCGTGCGCGGCGGGCCGGAGGACCCGAACGCCCGCACCGGCGCGAGCGCCGAGGACTCGGCCGTGGCCGACCTCTCCCGGGAGTCCCTGCTGGCGGCCCTCAACCGGCTCCCCACCCGACAACGGGAGGTCCTGGTCCTGCGCTACTACCTCGACCTCGCCGAGGCCCAGATCGCCGACGCCCTGGAGATCTCCCCCGGCTCGGTCAAGACGCACGCGAGCCGGGGCCTGGCGGCCCTGCGCACCGGAACGGAGTGGACATGAGCACCGACGAGCGCCTGGCGCAGGCGCTGCGAGAGGCCCTGGACGAGCGCGCGGCCCGTCTCGAACCCGGCGACCGGCTCGAGGAGATCCTCCGGCGCAGCGACCCGGCGCGCCGTGGGCACTCGCTCCGGTGGTGGATGCCGCTCGCGGCCGCCGCCGCCGTGCTCGCCGTCGTCTCGGGCCTGTGGATCGGCCGCTTCGAGCGGCCCGAGCCGCTGCCCGGCGGCAGCGAGAGCCCACTCCCCACGGCATCCGCCTCGCCGACACCGTCGACCGGGCCGGCCACGGGGGTGCCCTCACCGTCGGCGAGCCCCACCCCCTCGTCGCCATCGCCGACCTCGCCGACGACCAGCGCGTCGCCCGTCGCCCTTCCGGTCTACTACCTGGCCCCGATCGGAGACGACGCCCGCGTCGCGCGGCTCTACCGCGAGTGGCTCACCGTGCCCGGCGTGACCCGCGAGAGCGACGACGCGGCGCGAGCGCGGGCGGCCGTGGGGCTGGCCATGACGGCGACCCCCGCCGGAACCGACGGCTACCTGCGCACCTGGGACGGCGTCGACCTCGTCGACCTGGCCGCCACCGACGACCGCATCACCATCACCCTGTCGGGCCCCGGCGGGAGCGGGTTCCCCGAGGACACCGAACGGGTCAGCGTGCAGCAGCTCGTGTGGACCGCCCAGGCGGCGGTCGGCCGCGGACAGATCCCCGTGCGCTTCGCGATCTCGGACGGGTCGACCGCGATGTTCGGCAGCCAGCCCGTCGATCGCACCTACAACCGGCCGGCCTCGCGCGACGAGTACTGGGAGGACCTCGCGCCGATCTGGGTCACCTCCCCCACCCGCGGGCAGGTGCTCCCGCCCGGCGAGGTCACCGTGACCGGCGAGGCCAGCGTCTTCGAGGCAACCGTGTCGTGGCAGCTGCTGCGCGAGGGGGCCCTCGTCGACGACGGGTTCACCAACGCCTCCATCGGCGCACCGGGCCGGGGGACCTACGAGATCGAGCTCGGCACGCTCTCACCGGGCGAGTACGCCATCCGGGTCTTCGAGACGAGCGCGGAGGACGGGACGACGGTCTCGGCCGAGACGACGATGCCGTTCACCGTGCGGTGACGGACGAGCGGGTCAGCGCCAGCGCGACATCGCGCTGAGCACGGCCAGGGCCGCGGGCCCGGCGCTCGACGAGCGGAGCACCGTGTTCCCCAGTCGCACCGGCACGGCGCCGGCGGTCTCGAAGGCCGCGAGCTCGTCGGGCGAGATGCCCCCTTCGGGGCCGACGACGACCACGACGTCACCCGATGCCGGGAGCGTCACCCCCGCGAGCGGCATCCGGGCGTCCTCGTGCAGCACGAACGCGGCTGCTGCAGAGGCGATTCGCGAACCCAGCTCAGCCGACGAGACCACCGGTGCGAGCACCGGGCGGCGGGTGCGGCGCGACTGCTTGGTCGCGGCGACGAGCACGGCATCCCACTTGCGCCAGGCCTTCTCGCCGCGCTCGGCCCGCCACTGGACGACGCTGCGCGAGGCCTGCCACGGCACAACCTCGTCGACACCGCACTCGGTGGCGGCCTCGATGGCCTGGTCGTCGCGGTCGTTCTTGGCGAGCGCCTGCACGAGCACCAGGCGCGGGCTGGGCTCGGGGTCGCTCGTCACCGAGACGACGCGAAGGTCCAGGGTCCCCGACCCGACCGACACCACCTCGGCCTCGATGCGCAGCCCGTCACCGTCGGTGAGCAGCAGGTGCTCACCGACCCGGGTGCGCCGAACTGTGGCGGCGTGCCGTCCCTCGGGGCCGTCGAGCACCACGACGTCGCCGACACCGCGACCGGCCAGGGCGTCGGTCGGCAGCAGGTGCAGCGGCAGCGTCACGCGGGTGGCCTGCCGGTCAGCGGGCCTTGAACGCGTCGCGCAGCTTGCCGAAGAGCGACCCGTCACCGGGGTTGGCGACCTTGCCCTCGGGGCGCTCCTCACCACGCAGCGCCGCGAGCTGGCGCAGCAGCGCCTCCTGCTCGGCGTCGATCCTGGTCGGGGTCTGCACCATGGCGTGCACGATGATGTCGCCGCGACCGGTGCCGCGCAGTTGGGTGACACCGAGCCCACGCAGCGTGATGGTGTCTCCGGACTGGGTGCCGCGGCGCACCTCCAGGGTCTGCGGCCCGTCGAAGGTCTCCATCACCAGCGACGCGCCGAGCGCGGCGGCGGTCATCGGCACCTCGACGGTGGCGTGCAGGTCGTTGCCGCGACGCTGGAACACGGGGTGTCGGTTGACGGCGACCTCGACGTACAGGTCACCGGCCGGGCCCGCTCCGTGGCCGACCTCGCCCTCACCGGCGAGCTGGATGCGGGTGCCCGTGTCGACCCCGGCCGGCACCTTGAGGGTCAGGGTGCGCCGGGTGCGCACCCTCCCGTCACCGGAGCACTCGTAGCAGGGGTTGGTGATGATCTGGCCGAAACCCTGGCAGGTCATGCAGGGGCGGGTCGTCATGACCTGCCCGAGGAAGCTGCGCTGCACCTGCTGCACCTCGCCGCGACCGCCGCAGACGTCACAGGTGCGGGTCGAGGTGCCCGGCTGCACGCCCGCGCCCTGGCAGGTGCCGCACCCGACGGCGGTGTCGATGGTGAGGTCCTTCTGGGCGCCGAACACGGCATCCCCGAGGTCGATGTCGAGGCGCACCAGGGCGTCCTGACCGCGGGTCGTGCGCGAGCGCGGGCCGCGACCCGGCGTGCCGGCCTGACCGCCGAAGAAGGCGTCCATGATGTCGCTGAACGAGAAGCCCTGACCGAACCCGGCCGCACCTGCCCCGTAGGGGTCGGCGCCCGCGTCGTAGGAGCGCTTCTTGTCGGCGTCGGACAGCACGTCGTAGGCCTGGGAGACCTTCTTGAACTGCTCCTCGGCCTCGGGGCCGGGGTTGACGTCGGGGTGCAGTCGCCGGGCGGCCCTGCGGTAGGCGCGCTTGATGTCCTCGGGGCTCGCGTCGCGGGCGACACCGAGGTCGGCGTAGTAGTCGTTCACGGGTGAAGGGTCCTTCGGGACGTGGTTGAGGCGGTGGATGCCGTGGGTGCAATTGGTGCGGTGCGTGCGGTGCTGGCAGGCCGGGGTGTCACTGCGCGAGGATCCGCGAGACGTAGGTGGCGACGGTGCGCACCGCAGCCATCGTCGTGGGGTAGTCCATCCTCGTCGGTCCGAGGACCCCGAGGCCGGCGACGAGGTCGGAGCCGGCACCGTAGCCGGTCGCGACCATCGAGGTGGTCTGCAACCCGGCATACGGGTTCTCGTGGCCGATGCGAACGGCCACCTGCTCCCCCTGCTCGGCGGCGGTGCCGAGCAGCTTGAGCAGGACGACGTGCTCCTCGAGCGCTTCGAGCACGGGGCCCAGGCTTGTCGTGAAGTCGGGGCCGACCCGGGCGAGGTTGGCGGTGCCGGCCAGCACGACCCGCTCCTCGCGCTCTTCGACGAAGGAGTCCTGCAGCGCGGTGCCGACGGCGCGCAGGAGGTCTCGCAGGCCCGGCTCGAGCTGCTCGGGCGCGGATGCGAGCTCGGCCGACGCCTCGGCCAGGGTGCGGCCCGCCGTGGCGCGGTTGAGCTCGGTGCGCAGCGTGGCGAGGGTGTCCTCGCCGACGGTGCTGCTGAGGTCGCGGCCGACGTCGACCACCCGCTGCTCGACGCGCCCAGTCGTCGTGATGAGCACGGCGAGCACCCGCTCACCCCCGAGCGGCACGAGCTCGATGTGGCGCACGCAGGAGCGCGCGAGCGAGGGGTACTGCACGACCGCGACCTGGTGCGTCAGTGACGACAGCAGGCGCACCGTGCGCTCGACGACGTCGTCGAGGTCGAGGGCGCCCTCAAGGAAGTGGGCGATGGCGCGCTGCTCGGCGCTGCTCATCGGCTTCACGGCCGAGAGCCGGTCGACGAAGAGGCGGTAGCCGGCATCCGTGGGCACGCGCCCGGCGCTCGTGTGGGGTGCGGCGATCAGGCCCTCGTCCTCGAGCGCCGCCATGTCGTTGCGCACGGTCGCGGCCGACACCCCGAGCTGGTGACGCTCGAGAAGGGCCTTCGACCCCACGGGTTCGGACGTCTGCACGTAGTCCTGCACGATGGCGCGCAGCACGCGCAACCGACGGTCCTCGTTCATGCCCACCTCCGGTCCTTCGCCTGGACAGCCCTTGGCACTCTCGCGCCACGAGTGCCAATCTTACCTCCGCGTGCGGGTAACCTCACCGCCGTGGTGGACAGGTATGGAAGCGACGTGCTCGGGGGCGACTGGCGACGACCGGCCCGTGGGCGCTCGGTCGAACTCGCTGCCGAACCCGGCACGGTCGTCGAGGACGTCGAGACCGGCTGGGTGGGCGCCGTCGTGCGCGTCGAGAAGGCGGGCGGCATCCACGTCGTCCACCTCGAGGACCGCCACGGGCGCACCCGCGGGTTCCGCCTCGGACCCGGGTTCCTCGTCGACGGGTCGCCGGTGACCCTCACCCCCCCGAAGGCGGCGGATGCCGCCCGCATGGCCGCCGCTCGCGCCGCCGCCTCCCGCACGGCAAGCGGATCGCGGGCCGTCACCGGGCAGCGCGCCAAGGTCGCGAGCGGCTCCCGGATCTTCGTCGAGGGCAAGCACGACGCCGAACTCGTCGAGAAGGTGTGGGGTGCCGACCTGCGGGTCGAGGGCGTCGTCGTCGAGATGCTCGACGGCGTCGACGACCTGGCCGGGGCGATCCATGACTTCGCGCCCACCGCGGGGCGTCGCATGGGCGTGCTCGTCGACCACCTCGTGCCGGGCACGAAGGAATGGCGGGTCGTGGAGCAGGCCCGGGCGGTCAAGCCCTACGCCGAGCACGTCCTCGTCGTCGGCCACCCCTACGTCGACGTCTGGCAGTCGGTGAAGCCCTCCCGGCTCGGGATGGACGCCTGGCCGGTCATCCCCCGGGGCACGTCGTGGAAGGTCGGCATCGCCGCGCATCTCGGGTGGCCGCACTCGACGCAGCGCGACCTCGCCATGGCCTGGCGGCAGATCCTGTCATCGGTGCAGACCTATGCTGATCTCGAGCCCGAACTGCTCGGACGCGTCGAGGAACTCATCGACTTCGTCACCGCGTCGTAGCGGCGGCCACCTGCCTGACACCACCGAGGGGACACACCATGAGCAGCACACCCGACCCGTTCCGCCCCGAGGACACCCCGCCACCTCCCCCGCCGCCGCAGCCCTACCCACCGCAGTACGGCGCACCGGCCGGCTACGGGGGCCCTGCCGGCTACGGCGGCCCTGCGCCGCTCACTCCCCAGGACGAGAAGAACTGGTCGCTCGGCGCCCACCTCGGCGTCCTGCTGGCCGGTTTCGTCGCGCCGCTCGTGATCTGGCTGGTCTACAAGGGGCGCGGGCCGTTCCTGGAGCACCACGCCAAGGAGTCGCTGAACTTCCAGATCACCGTCATGATCGCCCTCTTCGTGTCGAGCATCATGACCCTGCTCTTCGTCGGGATCTTCATGATCTTCGCGATCATTCCGTGGATGCTCGTCATGCCGATCATCGCCGCGGTCAAGGCGAGCAACGGTGAGTGGTACCGCTACCCGCTGACCCTTCGCCTCGTCAGCTGACGCTCCTGGTGGATGCGCCTCGGGGTCGGCCCTGACTCGACCCCGAGGCCCACCCTGACCCGGCCCCGGAACGGGGATCGACACGTCGCCGCGGGTGTTTCATGGGTACAGACCCACCCACAAGGAGCACCCCATGAGTGACACCACTCCCCGCACCGACGACCACCCCGTCGACCCGACGGCCCCCTTCGAGCCCGTCACCGACGCCGCCCCCACGACCGAGCAGACCGAGGTCGTGCCGGAGCTGCCGGCACCCGAGCACACGGAGTTCGTCCCCGCTGCTCCCGCACCGGCACCCGTCGCGCCGAGCGCCCATGAGGCTCAGCCGCAGGCGCAGGCCCAGCCGCAGTACCAGCAGCAGTCACCCCCGGCTCCCGGGTACGCGGTGGCCCCGGCCCCGATGAAGCCGACCGACGAGCGCACCGCTGGGATGGCGGCGCACGGCGTCACCCTGGCCGCGACGATCTTCTCGAGCGGCTTCCTCGGCTTCGTCTGTGCGCTGGTCATGTACCTGGTGTTCCGCGACCGCGGCCCCTTCGTCCGCAGCCACGCGGCGAACGCCCTCAACGTCCAGATCATGGCGGGCATCGTCATGCTGATCTCCCTGCCGCTGATGCTCGTGCTCGTCGGGTTCCTCACCTTCGGGGCAGCCGTCATCTGGGCGATCGTCATGCACATCATCGGCGCGGTGAAGGCGAACAACGGCGAGTGGTGGAGCCCGGCCCTCACCCCCCAGTTCGTCAAGTAGAGCCGGCGCTCACACCCCGAGAAGGCGACGCACGACGGCATCCGCGAGGAGCCGCCCGCGTCGAGTGAGCACCACCGTCCGCTCCGCCACGGCCGCTCGGCCGTCGACCAGCCCGTCAGCGACGAGGCCGGCGACGGCCGAGCGGCCGTTCGCGTCGAGCAGCGTGAGGGGCAGGCCCTCGCGCAGGCGCACCCGCAGCAGCACCTCCTCGTCGTGGCGCTGCTCCTCGGTCAGGCTCTCGCGACCGGCGGCCGGTGAGGTGCCCGCGGCGAGGCGGGCACCGTAGGTGCGGGGGTGCTTGACGTTCCACCAGCGCACCCCGCCGACGTGGCTGTGCGCGCCCGGCCCGACGCCCCACCAGGCGTCACCGCGCCAGTACCCCTCGTTGTGCCGGCAGCGCCCGGCCGGCGTGCGCGACCAGTTGCTCACCTCGTACCAGTCGAACCCCGCCGCCGAGAGGACGTCGTCGGCGAGCTCGTACTTGTCGGCCTCGTCGTCACCGTCGGGCATCGTCACCACACCGCGACGCACCTGCGCCGCGAGCTTCGTCCCGTCCTCGACGATCAGCGCGTACGCCGACACGTGGTCCGGCTCCAGCGCCACGGCGGCGTCGAGGCTGGCCCGCCAGTCGGTGAGGCTCTCGCCCGGGGTGCCGTAGATGAGGTCGACGCTCGTCGCCAGCCCGGCATCCTTGGCCGCCTCGACCGCGGTTGCGACCCGGGCTGGGTCGTGGGTGCGCTCGAGGGTGCGCAGCACGTGCGGCACCACCGACTGCATGCCGATCGACACCCGGGTGAACCCACCGGCAGCGAGCTCCGCGAGGTCGTCGGCGGTCACCGAGTCGGGGTTGGCCTCGGTGGTCACCTCGACGTCCGGTGACAGGCCGAAACGCGTCCGGATGCCGTCGACGCACCGCACGAGGTCAGCGGCGGGAAGCAGGGTGGGCGTGCCTCCCCCGACGAAGACAGTGTCGACCGGCCGGGCCTGGTCGCCGAGCACCCGGGCGGCGAGGTCGAGCTCGGCCAGGGCCTGGTCGGCGAAGGTCGCCATCGACGACCCCGGCCCGAGCTCACCGAGGGTGTAGGTGTTGAAGTCGCAGTAGCCGCACCGCACCGAGCAGTACGGCACGTGCACGTAGACGCCGAACCGGCCGTCCGCGAGCGTGGCCAGAGCCGGCTCGGGCAGGTCGCCGGACTCGGGCGCGGGGTCACCGTCGGGCAGTCGGGGCACGTCCTTATCCTCGCCCATGCGCCGCGGCCGTGCTGGCGCCGGTTAGGGTCGGCGCGTGAGCACGGACGTCCTCGTCGTCGGCGGAGGCCCCGCGGGCCGGGCGCTCGCCGGGGCGTGCGCGCGGGCCGGCCTGAGCACCGCCCTCGCCGACCCGCAGCTCGACCGCCCCTTCGCGGCGACGTACGGGTGCTGGGCGGACGAGCTGCCCGCCGGCATCCCCGAGTCGACGATCGCCGCCCGGGCGCGGGGTCGCGCCATCGCGGTCGGCACCCACGACCTCGGCTGGGAGTACGCCGTGTTCGACGTCGAGGCCCTGCGTGCCCACCTGGACGCGCAGCTGGCCGGGGTCGAGATGCACGCCTGCCGGGTCAGCGGGCCGGCCGGACCCGGACGGGTCGCGCTCGAGGGCGGGGGCACGCTCACGGCATCCGTCGTCGTCGACGCGGCGGGGCGGTGGCAGCCCCTGAACGGCACGGCCCGGCGGCGGCCCGGTGCCGGCGCGCCAGTCGCGGCCGAGCAGACCGCCTTCGGCGTCGTCGTGCCCGAGGAGGCGGCCGCGGCGCTGGTGCCCCCCGGGGAGGCGCTGTTCATGGACTGGCGCGCGGACCACGGCGAGCCCGGCTGGCCCACGTTCCTCTACGGCATCCCCGTCGGGCGTGGTGAGGTGCTGCTCGAGGAGACCTCGCTGGCCCGCCGTCCGGGGCTCCCCGTCCCCGTGCTGCGGCGCCGGCTGCTGGCCCGGCTCGCGCACCACGGCGTCGCGGTGCCGGACGGGGCCCGCACGGAGACCGTGCGCTTCCCCGTCGACCGGCCACGGCACGACGTCGACGGGGTGCTCGGCTTCGGCGCGGCGGCGCCGCTCGTGCACCCCGCGACCGGCTTCAGCATCGCCGCCGCCCTCGGGCTCGCCGGGCCGGTCGCGGATGCCGTGGCGGCCCACCTCCCCGACGGCCCCGACGCCGCGCTCGCGGCCGCCCGCGCCGTCGTGTGGTCGCCGTCGGCCCGGGCGGTGCACCGGTTCCGGCGCATCGGGCTCGAGGCGCTGCTGCGGATGCCGCCCGTCGAGGTCCCCGGATTCTTCGACGTCTTCTTCGCCCTCCCGTCGCACCAACGCTGGGCCTACCTGACCGGCCGCGACGACCTCGGGGGCACCATGCGCACGATGGGCGGCCTGTTCGCTGCCGCCGACTTGCGGCTTCGCCGCCGGCTCGTGCTGCCGGCCCTGCGTCGACCCCTGCCCAGCAACGACGGCGTCGGCGCCCCGACCTAGGATGACCGGGTGACTGACCGGTGGATCGAGCTCGACGGGCTCGTCAACATGCGCGACCTCGGGGGGTTGCCGACCCGCGACGGCGGGCGGACGGCATCCGGGCGGTTGATCCGTTCCGACAACCTCCAGGACCTCACCGACGCCGACGTCACACACCTCGTCCACGCGGTCGGGGTGAGCGACATCATCGACCTGCGCACCGAGGTCGAGGTGCACCTCGAGGGCCCCGGGCCGCTGCGCCGGGTGGAGTCGCTGACCCACCACCACCACTCACTCATCGCCGCGAAGGGCGAGGAGGACCTCGACGCGTTGGCGGCCAAGGCACTGGCGGTTCCGTGGAGCCCTGACGGCACCCGCCGCGACGCGTCCTTCTGGGCCGAGCACTACCTGGGCTACCTCGCAGCCCGACCCGACTCGGTCGCCGCTGCCCTGCGGGTGATCGCCGATGCGCCGGGCGCGGCCGTGGTGCACTGCGCCGCGGGCAAGGACCGCACCGGCACGGTCGTCGCGATGGCACTCGACGTGGCGGGGGTGCCGCACGAGGAGATCGTGGCCGACTACGTGCTCACGGCCGAGCGGATCGAGGCCATCATCGGCCGCCTCATGTCACGCCCGGCGTACGGGCATGCCCTGTCGCAGCAGTCGATCGACGAGCAGTCACCCAAGCCCGAGTCGATCGAGGCGATCCTGCGCGCCGTCGACGCCGGCTGGGGCGGAGCGGCCGGGTGGCTGCGCGACCACGGGTGGACCACCTCCGACGTCGAGGGACTGCGCCACCACCTCACCCGCTGAGGCGCCTCCCTGCTCGCGAATGTGGGTGAAAATCGTCGTCCAGCCGACGATCTTCACCCACATTCGCGGGAAGGGATGCCGCGGAGCCAGGTCCGCGCGGCTCGCACCCTGGCGAGCTCGCCGGGGTCGGTCAGCGCGAACGGGTCGCGGTCGAGCAGCACGAGGTCGGCGTCGTGCCCGACCTCGAGGGTGCCTGCTCGACGCCCGGCCTGGCACGCACTTCCCGCGGTGTAGGCCGTCAGCGCCGCGGTCAGCGACAGCCGCTCGTGCGGGGTCCAGCCCGGGGGCGGTCGGCCTCGTCGATGAGCTGCACGTGCGCGAGCACCGGGCGGCGGTACGGCGGTCCCCGTGCTCCGGGCACCGGACGCGCCCGTCGACGACCGTGATCGGCTCAGCGGGCGGGGCGCTCGGAGACATAGATCGTGATGATGCCATCGACGACGACGGTGCCATCGGTGCGCACCGCCCTGACCCGCACCGGCACGTCGCCGACGTCCTCCCAGTCGGCGGGGTCGGTCTCGGCGATGCACAGCAGGTCGGTCGTCGACTTCGCCAGGTAGGAGACCGTCATCCCCTTGGGGATCCAGCGGCGGTTCGGTGGCGTCGTGGCCTCGGCGAGCAGGCCCATCGCTGCCTCGAGCCCGTTGCACACGGCGATGGCGTGCACCGTGCCGAGGTGGTTCTGCACCGCCCAGCGCTTGCGGATCGTCAGCTCGGCGCGGTGCGGGCGGACCTCACGCACCTGTGGGCGCACGGTGCGAAAGTACGGGGCCTTGAGGGCGAACAACAACGAGAAGGCGCGCGTGCCGAACGGGCGGGCGGCGGCGCGGCGGTACAGGGCGTAGGTATCGGGCACCCGTCGATGCTACTCACGGGTAGGGATTCATCTTCTCCGCCGTCACTGTGATGACGGACAAGTTTCGCCATGGCGCTGATATCTCCGCCACGGTCAAGGTTCTCCGCCACGGGTGGGGCTGACGAGTGGCTAGCGTGTGGTCATGACCACCCCACCGGCCGCACGGCCCCGGATCCAACGCCGCGCGGTGCGGGTGTTCCTGTTCGACGACGCCGACCGGCTGCTGCTCTTCCTCGACTCCGACCTCGGGCTCGACCCGGTGCCCCACTGGTGGGTGACTCCAGGCGGCGGGGTCGACCCCGGTGAGAGCGACGTCGAGGCCGCGGTGCGCGAGCTGTGGGAGGAAACCGGGCTCGTCGTGGATGCCGGGTCGCTCGTCGGTCCGCTGCTCACCCGTGACGTCGTGCACGGCTACAGCGACCAGATCACCGAGCAGACCGAGGTGTACTTCGCGCTTCGCGTGCCGGCCTTCGAGGTCGACACGGCTGCTCACACGGTCGAGGAGCAGGCGACCGTCGCCGACATCAGGTGGTGGACGCTGGCCGATCTCGAGAGCACGACCGATGACGTCTGGCCGCGCGACCTGTTCACGCTGCTGGCGCTCGTGGACCAGCCGGATGCCTGGCGCGACGGCCCGGTCATCGGTGAACCCGTGGAGGAGTCGGTCGTCCCCGCCCCGTGACCGGCAGCGGTGACACTGCCTCGTGGCAGGCTGCCCCCATGGACGTCAAGGCCACCGTGTGGCACTACCTGAAGAACGCCCGCGAGCAGGTTCTGTGGAAGGTCGAGGGGCTGCCCGAGCGCGACCAGCGAATGCCGCTCACCCCCACCGGCACGAACCTGCTCGGTGTCGTCAAGCACCTGGCTGGCGTCGAGGCCGAGTACTTCGGCGTGTGCCTGGGTCGACCGTGGCCGGAGCCGATGGCGTTCTGGGCCGACGACGCGCAGCCCAACGACGACATGTGGGCCACCGCTGACGAGTCACCGGCGCACATCCTCGACCTCTACCGCCGCGTCACGGCCTTCGCCGACGAAGCCATCGCGCAACTCCCCCTGGACGCCAAGGCCCATGTCAACGGCGAGCCATTTTGAGATTTACCCGGGAGTACGAGACGGCGTGAGACAGATCGCGACTTCAGCGGTGGACTTTGAGACACCAGCCGCAGAAATTGAGACGCGGCCGACCTGTCACATCCCCATCTGCCGGTTGATCGCGGTCGCTCCGATCTCGACAGCGAGGTCGCGACCCGCGTTGCCGAGGTAGGCGGCGGTCTTACTGAACCAGCCCTTCCTGTCGGCGGGGAGCGATTCTGGGAAATACTCGCGAGTTCGGGACAGGTGGGACAGATCGGCCACTTCAGCGGCGGATTTTGGGACGAACCCTTCCCCCAGCCTCGACTCGGCGAGGCCGGCTTCAGGTTCCTGGTTGACTCCCCCCTGGACCGATCAGCGGCAGGAGCGCCTTACCTCTCCGCGGCATGAGCGGATGTCCGGGTTTAGTCGGTAACGACGGAAGCGCGGCTCGCTCCACCCACTGTTCGACGCCGAATGAGCAGCTCGAGCAGCGCGGCGTTGATCAGGACCGAGGTGACGTAGGCAAGTCCGAACACGAGGGCCGACCCCGAGAGGAACAACGGGTCACCCGCGGCGATGTTGCCAACCAGGTAGAGCGGGACGCCGGCAACGACGAGCGACGGCAGGGCTCCAATGAGCGCGAGGACGCCAAGAACCGTCAACACCAGTTCCATGGGTTGTCCGAAGTCCGATGTTGGAAGAATGAGGCTCGGGGTCAGGGCCAGCATGACGGCTGCATAGACCCGCGTTGGCCTGCTGATGCTCACGCCATCAGTTTCGCAGACGACGTCGGTTGCCAGCGTCGTGTTGTGGCCAACTGCCTGACGGTGTCACCCTCAGGCGGCAATTGAGGACGATCTAGGGTCGCCGACCGGTTCGCCGCGGGTGGTCGATCCACGTCGAGCCAGCCACGGCGTGCTGCTAGCCCGATTGCTCCGATTGACCGAATGGGCTAGGGCCAGCCTGTCGCGCAGTCCTGTCGAGGTCATCCCAGGTGTCCACGAGCCATTCGCTCCGCTGTGGTGTGCCCCTCGCTAGTTCGTCCTCCAGGTCGATGCGCTCGATGATGGCGAGTTGGCGCGAGACCCACGGCTCCTGCAACAGTTCGGCCGAACGGCAGCCGCGCTTGGTGCCACAGGTGCACGACCCGTTGCCCGTCATCGTGTGCAAGTAGCGCACCCGCATGACGAGGCGAAGTGCCCGCTCCCGCGCCTCATAGGCGTGGTGCATCTTGCCTTTGTACCGGTCACGGTCGCGTAAGGCGTCGTCCGCTGCGGTGCGAGCCGCGCCCAGCCGCTCACGGAGCATCGCCTCGTGGGCGAGCGCTCGCTTGTCGACCTCGTTGACGCCCCGGTGCTCCGAGCAGACCTTGCAGCAGGTGCTGGTCGGCTCCCCCGGGATGGCCCACGCCTGCTGCCGAAGCTTGCAGCACTCGCAGTTGATCGTGGAGAGAAACCTCGTCATGCCAGACCGCCTTCCGCGCGTAGCGAAGTCGTTGTTTGCGGGCTCGACGCTGAGGTCCACGGAACTTCCCCTGACGGCCCGCGCGCCCTCCTGCAGGGCGCGGGCTTGAGGGCGGGGGTGAGCGAGTGGCTGGCCAAGGGCATGAACCTCCACGGTGCGAGTGCACCCGAACAGTCGTTCGAGTGTTACACCATTGTGATCTGCAAAATGGCTGAACGCAAGCAGATCGCCGAATCCGGGGTGTATAAGGCCCCGGTGGACCTATGGAGCGTGCGGAGAGTGGAAGCCATGGGCCACCCGGCAGACTTACTTGTCCGCGGCATGAGCGTGCGCGTGCCTAGAAGCCTTCCGCCTACGCTTTGGCCGGTGAGGCACGCCTACCCAATCGCCGTCACGCCAAGAGGCGTGATGCTCTCTGAGGACACCGCCGCCAGCACGTGGCTCGACCCCGAAGGACTGCACGCCTTGGGTCCAGGGGGTCCGGGGCTGGTGACGTGGTCGGAACTGACGGGCCTGCGCGTCGTCGGGCCGCAGTTCTCCGGCAGATGGTGGACAGTGGTGCAGACCGTCTTGGAGGTCGTCGCACCCGTTTCCCTGCGCTCCCGGCGGACACGCGTGGAATGGGAGACCGCACGAGACGGGTGGCGGATGTTTGAGGTAGACCCGCCGGGTCGACGGGCCTTCGCCCTGCGCGATCTCGAGGCCACCGACGCCTTGGTCGGTGCTCTTGAGGACTCGCAGCGCCTGGCGCTTCTCGGCCAAGTCTCATTCGTGCGTGAGGCACTCGACGGGCTGGCTGCTAGGACCAACTGGAACAGCCGCACAACGAACCGGCGGGTGCGGGCATTCGTCCTCGACTTGGCTCAAGGCCACTGACCAACGGCAAACCGCTCTCCGGGGACCTACCGCTCATCGGCATGTCCGGTAAGGACCGTGCCCCGCGCAGCTGCGGAGACGTCGACGTCGAGCTGCGCAGGCTGACCTCGTGATGGCCGTCTCAGAATCCCCCGCTGAAGCAGTCTCATTATCGACCGCCCAGGCAGGCGCCTGTCTCAGAGTCGTGCGCCGCTGACAGCCCACGTGCCGTGGTGGAGGGAGCCGGACACCACGCTGCACCACCTGCTGGTGCACATGGGCTTCGAGACGGCGCGGCACGCCGGGCACCTCGACATCCTGCGCGAACAGCTCGACGGGCAGGCCGGATGGTCGCCGGAGCACCCGAACCTGCCCGAGGGAGGCGCAGACCACTGGGCGGCCTACGTGGCCCGGCTGCGCGAGATCGCCGAGCGCTCACCCGGCGGCTGAGCGCTACTTCTTGGTGGCCTGGGCCCCGGCGCCGTCGGAGGCCAGCGCGGCGATGAAGGCCTCGGGCGGCACCTCGACCGAGCCGATGTTCTTCATCCGCTTCTTGCCGGCCTTCTGCTTCTCGAGCAGCTTGCGCTTGCGCGAGATGTCACCGCCGTAGCACTTGGCCAGGACGTCCTTGCGGATGGCGCGGATGTTCTCGCGGGCGATGACCCGGGCGCCGACGGCGGCCTGGATCGGCACCTCGAACTGCTGGCGCGGGATGAGCTCCTTGAGCTTGCCGGCCATCATGACGCCGTAGCCGTAGGCCTTGTCCTTGTGCACGATCGCCGAGAACGCGTCGACGGTCTCGCCCTGGAGCAGGATGTCGACCTTGACGAGGTCGGCCACCTGGTCACCGTCGGGTTCGTAGTCGAGGCTGGCGTAGCCGCGGGTACGCGACTTCAGCTGGTCGAAGAAGTCGAAGACGACCTCGGCCATCGGCAGGGTGTAGCGCATCTCGACGCGCTCCTCGGACAGGTAGTCCATGCCGAGCAGGGTTCCGCGCTTGCCCTGGCAGAGCTCCATGATCGCGCCGATGAACTCGCTCGGCGCGAGGATCGTGGCGCGGACCTTGGGCTCGCGCACCTCGGCGATCTTGCCGCCGGGGAACTCGCTGGGGTTGGTGACGGTGATATGCGTGCCGTCGTCCATCCCCACTTCGTAGACGACGTTGGGCTGCGTGGAGATCAGCTCGAGGTCGAACTCGCGCTCGAGCCGCTCGCGCACGATCTCCAGGTGCAGCAGCCCGAGGAAGCCGCACCGGAACCCGAAGCCGAGGGCCACCGAGGTCTCCGGCTCGTAGACGAGCGCGGCATCGTTGAGCTTGAGCTTGTCGAGGGCCTCGCGCAGGTCGGGGTAGTCCGAGCCGTCCAGCGGGAACAGGCCCGAGAAGACCATCGGCTTGGGGTCGCGGTACCCACCGAGCGCGTCGGTCGCGGGCTTGGCGGCGTTGGTGACGGTGTCACCGACCTTGGACTGGCGCACGTCCTTCACGCCGGTGATGAGGTAGCCGACCTCGCCGACGCCCAGGCCCTTGCCCGGCACGGGCTCGGGGCTGATGACGCCGATCTCGAGCAGCTCGTGCGTGGCCTTGGTCGACATCATGGCGATCCGCTCGCGCGGGTTGAGGTTGCCGTCGATGACCCGCACGTAGGTGACAACACCGCGGTAGGTGTCGTAGACGGAGTCGAAGATCATCGCCCGGGCGGGCGCGTTGGCATCGCCGGTCGGTGCCGGGATCTGGCGAACGATCTCGTCGAGCAGCGGCTCGACGCCCACGCCGGTCTTGCCGGAGACCTGGAAGCAGTCCTCGGGCTCGCACCCGATGAGCCCGGCGAGCTCCTCGGCGTACTTCTCCGGCTGCGCGGCCGGCAGGTCGATCTTGTTGAGCACCGGGATGATCGTGAGCTCGTTCTCCATGGCCAGGTAGAGGTTCGCCAGGGTCTGGGCCTCGATGCCCTGCGCGGCGTCGACGAGCAGCACGGCGCCCTCACAGGCGGCAAGGCTGCGGCTGACCTCGTAGGTGAAGTCGACGTGACCGGGCGTGTCGATCATGTTGAGCACGTGCGGGGACCCGTCGAGGTCCCACGGCATCCGCACCGCCTGGCTCTTGATGGTGATGCCGCGCTCGCGCTCGATGTCCATGCGGTCCAGGTACTGGGCGCGCATCGCCCGGTCGTCGACGACGCCGGTGATCTGCAGCATCCGGTCGGCCAGGGTCGACTTGCCGTGGTCGATGTGGGCGATGATGCAGAAGTTGCGGATCGCCTCCGGCGGCGTGGCGTGCGGCTGCAGCGCGGTGCGGGCACGGGGTGACACGAGCGGATGGGTCCTTGCGTTGGAGGGGTCAGGGCACTGTTCCCCAGTCTCCCACGAATCTCGGTTGCCACCGGCGCGCCCCCGCGGCGAAGGTGGACGGGTGCACCCGACATCCCTTCCCGAGGTCGACTACGGCGCCACGTCGGTGCGGCCGACCTTCGCCTCGCTGCCGCCCGAGGTTCAGGTCGCATGCGGGGATGCCGTCGGCAGCGCCGTCGTGAGCGCCTCACCTCCCGTGGGTTCGGGGTCGCATCCTTCCGCTGATCGCGCACCTGCGCTGCCCGAGCCGGCTCGCCGGAGCAGCAGAGGTGTCGACCGCGGATGGGCCGTGGCGCGTGCTCGTGCTCGATGCGATCGACGGGCGGCAACCCGGCGCACCGTGGAGCTCAGCCGACGCTGATGCCGCGGCCTCCGCCTGCCTGGAGGTGGCCGCGGTCCCGTCAGGGGTCGCGGCGGCGGTGGCGACCGGCACGTTGGCGTCCGACCTCGGGGGCGATGTCGAGGCGCTGGAGGCCCTCGAGGCGACGGCGGGCGGAACCCGGGCCTGGCCGAGCGACCTTCCCCCTCTCGACGGGAAGTGCCTTGCCGACCTCGCGGCCCTGGGCCTGCGCGCCGAGCGAGCACTGGAGGGCGAGTCCCTGGTGCATGCCGACACGCGCCCCGACAACCTCCTCATCGAACCAGCCGGAACAGTCCGCATCGTCGACTGGAACCATGCGACCCTCGGCGCGCCCTGGGTCGACCTCGTCGCCCTGTGGCCTCTCATGCGCCACCACGGCGTGGGCGTGCACCGCTTCGCAGGGGCTCCGGCCCTCGATGGCGTGCCGGAGGAGGACATCGACGCGTTCCTGGCGATCCTCGTGGGATACCTGCTGTGCGACCTCGATGCCCCACCACCACCGGGCTGCACGCCGGCGCTGCGCCGCCACCAGCTGCTCATCGCCGGTGCCAGCACCGCTCTTCTGGCGCAGCGTCGGGGCTGGGTTCAGCGCGCGCCGGGGTAGAACCGGGCCGGGCCGCTCACGCCCACGCGCACTGCACCGCGTTCGGGGATCTCCCCGAGGGTGCGCACCTGCACCTCGAGGCTCTCCTGCCCGCTCCCCTGCCCTGCGGTGACCCGCACCCGGACCAGGGCGTCGTGACCGAAGTACTCGCCGCCCACCACCTCACCCGCGGTCCCCGCGACGCCGTCCACCGGCAGGAGGCGAAGCTGTTCGGGACGCAACATGACGACCCCGCGACCGGCATCCACCTCACCACCCGCCCCGGGAGCCTCGACGACGAGGTCACCGAGGGCCGTGCGGGCCACCCCTGCGCTGACCTCGGCCGACAGCTCGACGCACTGCCCGACGAAACGGGCGACCCCGAGGCCGGTGGGGGCGCGGTAGACGTCCTGCGGGCTGGCGTGCATGAGGATGCGGCCCTCGTCGAGGATCGCGACCGAGTCGGCCACCGAGAGGGCTTCGTCCTGGTCGTGGGTGACGACGAGGGCGGTGGTCGCCGAGCGCTGGAGGGCGTCACGGACCTGGGCGCGCACCGACTCGCGCAGGCCGGCGTCCAACGCGGAGAACGGTTCGTCCAGCAACACCAGGGACGGGCTGGGCGCCAGCGCCCGCGCCAGGGCGACGCGCTGCTGCTGTCCGCCCGACAGCTCGCTGGGGCTGCGGTCCTGGAACCCACGCAGGCCCACGAGGTCGAGCACCTCCGCGACCCGCGGAGAGCGGCGGCGCTGCGCCCTCGGGAGCCCGAACGCGACGTTGTCCCCGACGCTGAGGTGCGGGAACAGGGCCCCTTCCTGAGGGACCAGCGCGATGCCGCGACGCTCGGGCGCGAGGTGGCGGCCCGGGCCGCTGACGACGGTGTCACCCACCCGGATCTCGCCACGGTCGTGGCGCACAAATCCGGCGACCGCCCGCAACAACGTCGTCTTGCCACAGCCCGACGGGCCGAGCACCGCGGTCACGGAGCCGCTGGGGACCTCGAGGTGCACGCCGCGCAGCACGGCGAGGTCACCCAGGGTGACGTCGAGGTCACGGATCGACAGCGTGTTCATGACTCGCTTCCTCGGTCGTGGGCCGATGCGCGCATCAGCCAGATGGTCGGGAGCACGGCGAGCACGACGAGTGCCAGACCGTAGGGGGCTGCTGCTCCGTAGGCTCCCACACCGGTCTGGGTCCACAGACTGGTGGCCAGGGTGTCGGTGCCGGTGGGGCGCAGGAGCAGGGTCGCGGGAAGTTCCTTCATGCAGGTGAGCAGGACCAGGGCCGCCCCTGCGCTGATGCCTGGCGCTGCCAGCGGCAGGGTGACGCGGCGCAGCACCTCGCCGGGGGCGGCTCCGAGCGAGCGGGCGACCTCTTCGCCGCGCACCGAGCTCTGGGCCACCGAGCTGCGCACGGAGCCCACGGCGGTCGGCAGGAAGAGCACGACGTAGGCCAGGACCAGCAGTGGCGCCTCCTGGTAGGCCCACGGCACCACCCGGACCCCGAGGAAGACCAGGGCGAGCGCCACGACGATTCCGGGCAGGGCGTGCCCGGCGTACGTCACCTGTTCGATGACGGTCGCGAACCGGCCCCGGTGCCGGGCCGCGAGGATGCCGACGGGCACGGCACCCAGCGTGCAGGCCACGGCCCCGAGCAACGACAGCCACGCGGTCGCCGCGATCCCGGCACCCAGACGACCGGCATCCAACCCGGCCGAGAGCCCGGTGGTGAACCAGTAGAGCAACGACGCGATCGGGAAACCGAGCGCCAGCACGACGACGACCCCGGCCCCACCGGCCATCGGCAGGCGCAGGGGGCCAAGGCGCAGCGGCTCTGGCTGGCGGGCGACCCCGGCCCCGATGCGCGCGACGTCCCGGCGGCGAACCCGCGACTCCCCCACGCTGATCGCGACGGTCAGCGCCACGAGCAGCAGGGACAACACGGCGGCCGTCGAGCGGTCGAAACTCGAGCGGTACGCGGTGTAGATCACGCGGGTGAACACGTCGTAGCGCAGGATCGACACGGCCCCGAAGTCGCTGAGCGTGTACAGCGCGACGAGGAGGCCACCGGCAGCCGCGGACGGTCGCACCTGGCGCAGCGTGACCTCGCGGAAGGTCTGCCACGGGGTGCGGCCCAAGCTGCGGGCGACCTCGTCCAGGCCCGGGTCTGCGCGACGAAGGGCCGCGAGCACGGGCAGGTAGACGTAGGGGTAGCAGCACAGGGTCAGCACGAGCACGGCCCCGGTGAGACCGGCGATCTGGGGCAGGGCCGAGATCCAGGCAAAGGCCGCGACATAGCTGGGGATCGCCAGCGGGAGCGGAGCCAGAGCAGCGAGGACCCGGCGGCCCGGGACGTCGGTGCGCGCCGCGAGGAAGGCCAACCCGACACCGATGACGACGCTCAGGGCCGTCACGAGGGTGACGAGCAGCAGGCTGCGCCCGACGAGTTCCACCGTGCGCTGGCGCGCGAGGATGGCGACGATCCGCCCCGGTCCGGCCTCGGCCGCGCGCACCACGAGGTAGCCGATCGGGATGAGGGCGATGAGCGCGACCACCACCGACGGAGCCGACAGGTACCACGGGGGCGCTGGGTCCCGGCGGCGCGCCGAAGCCCGGGCCGCCGGTGTGGCGGCCCGGGCCGTCGGTGGCGTCAGCGTGCTCAGGTCAGACCCACCTCGTCGAGCATGGCGAGGGTCTCCTCGAGGGAGTTCAGTGCGTTCAGGTCGATGGCCAGCCCTTCGAGGTCGGCAAGCGGCACGAGGTCGTGCTTGGTCGACGTGATGCCGGCGACGACCGGGTACTCGGCGGTCTCGTCCGCGAAGTACTGCTGCGCCTCGTCGGAGAGGAGGAAGTCGACGGCCTTGGTCGCGGCCTCGGACTGCTGGCTGCCCGCGAGCACGCCCGCACCGGCCACGTTGATCAGGGCGCCGGGGTCGTTGGCGTCGAGGAAGTGGATCTTGGCGTTGACCGCATCTGCGCCCTTCTCGGCGACCCGCTCGTACCAGTAGTAGTGGTTGACCAGACCGAGGGCGACCTGACCGGAGTCGACGGCGTCGAGCACGAGGATGTTGTTGTCGTAGGCCTTCGGCTCGTTGGCCTTGAAGGCTTCGAGCCAGGCCTTGGCGCCGGCCTCACCCTTGCTGACGCGCAGGGCCGTCACGAACGACTGGAACGAGGCGTTGGTCGGGGCAAAGCCCACCTTGCCCTTGTACTTCGGGTCGAGCACCGCGTCGACGGTGGTCATGGAGGTGGCTTCCGGCGCCTGGGCGGGGTCGTAGGCGATGACGCGCGCCCGGGCGGACGTGGCGACCCACAGCCCGGCGGGGTCGGCGAACCCTTCCTGGACCTTCGAGGTGGTGGCGTCCGGCAGCGCCTGGAGGCGACCGGCCTTGGCGAGCGCGCCGAGAGCGCCGGCATCCTGGCTGAAGAAGAGGTCGGCCTTGGTGCCCTCGCCCTCCTCGAGGAGCTGCGCGGCCATCTCGCTCGAACCGCCGTAGCGCACCTGGACGTCGACGCCCGTGGCGGTCTCGAGCTTGTCCAGCAGCGGGCCGACCAGGGTCTCGTTGCGGCCCGAGTAGATGACCAGGGCGTCGTCGGACAACGGCTCCTGCGCCCCGTCTCCGGAGTCCTGGCCACACGCAGCCATCGACAGGGCGAGCAGGGCTGCGGCGCTCAGGGTGAGTGTGCGGCGGGCGATCATGAGGGTGCTCCTAGGAACGGGACGGGATGCCGGAATGGTATTAGGTAAGGCTTACCTGCTCCAAACCGTGTTCCTCAGGGCGGAATAGGCTCACATCGTGGCCACTCCCTCCAACAGCACCCAAGCCCTGCTGCGCAGCGCCGCCTCGTCGATCCTGCGCTGGCTCAGCCGCCGCTCAGCAGGCTCGACCTCGACCCCCTCGACACCGGGCACGGTCCCCGGCACGGTGCCGGGCCCGCGGCCGGGTTCGCGCGAGGGCCGGTCACCGCAGGCAGGGCTGGGCTACCCCGGCGACTACCGCGGCCCGCTGACTCCTCGGTACTCCCCCAACCCCGACGGCCGGCCCGACCCCGGTGAGATCGTCTGGACGTGGGTGCCCTACGAGGAGGACCACTCCCAGGGCAAGGACCGCCCCGTGCTGCTCGTCGGCACCGATGGGCCCTGGCTGCTCGCCCTTCAGCTGACGAGCAAGGACCACGTCGGCGGGACCGGCCAGCGCTCTGGGCGGAACTGGGTGGACATCGGCACCGGAGCGTGGGACCGCAAGGGGCGACCCTCCGAGGTGCGCGTCGACCGGGTGGTGCGCGTTGATCCGGATGCCGTGCGCCGCGAGGGTGCGGTGCTCGCCCGCGAGCGGTTCGACGACGTCGCCCGTGCCGTCGCCGGCGTCCATCGCTGACGCCGACGGGGCCCGTCACCGAGATCGGTGACGGGCCCCGTCGAGGTGAGGTCGCCGCTGCGTGGCGGGCAACCTCGGCAGGTCAGAGGCGGGCAGCCTTCTTGGCCATCGCGGACTTCTTGTTCGCGGCCTGGTTCTTGTGGATGACGCCCTTGCTCGCAGCCTTGTCGAGCTTGATCGAGGCGACCCGCAGGGCCTCCTTGGTGGCGTCGACGTCGCCGGAGTCGGCGGCCTCGCGGAACTTGCGGATGGCCGTCTTGAACTCGGACTTCACTGCCTTGTTGCGCTCGGTCGCTGCGCGGTTGGTCTTGATGCGCTTGAGCTGGGACTTGATGTTCGCCACTGGTGTCGTCTGTGCTTTCTTCTGGGTCGGATGCCGTTAGAGGGCGGCAGTCGCGTGTCGGGACCGGACGTGGGGACATCCGTGGTTGACCCGCGCTGGGTGGTGCTGTCGTGCGCGCACGACCTCAAGCGCGCACGCAAGGACCAAACCTACCAGCGGTCCCGCAACGGAGCCAAAACGGCGGCGTCAGGCGTGATTGCGCGCGTGCTGCCCGGTGATCGTGAGGACCACGCGCTCCACGGCGTAGACCGGGTCGCGCCCGCCACCCTTGACCTCGAAGTCGGCCGCGGCCAGGGCCTGCAGGCTCACGGCCAGCCCTTCCGCGGTCCAGCCCCCGAGGGCCCGGCGGGCCTTGTCGACCTGCCACGGGGCCATGCCGACGTCGCGCGCCACGTCGGCCGATCGGCCCCGACCGGCAGAACCCACCTTGATGAGCTGGCGCACCTGCTGGGCCAGGACTGCGACGATCGGCACCGGGTCGACCCCGACGGCGATGGCGTGCCGCAGCAGGCGCAAGGCCTCCCCGGTGTCACCGACCATGGTGGCGTCGGCGACCCGGAAACCCGTCGCCTCGACCTTCCCCCCGTGGTAGGTCATGACGACCTTCTCGTCGATGACCCCCGTGGTGTCGTCGACGAGCTGCTGGCAGGCGGCCGCCAGCTCACGCACGTCCTTGCCGACGGCCTCGACGAGCGCGTGCACGGCCTCGGCGGTAGCCTTGCGGCGGGCGCGGCGGAACTCGTGGGCGGCGAAGTCGGCCTTGTCGCGGTCGGTCTTGATGGCCGGTGCGTCGATGACTCTCGCCCCGTTGCCGCGCAGGGTGTCGAGCACCTTCTTGCCGCGCGCGCCCCCCTTGTGGGTGACGACGAGGGTGAGGTCGGGCTCGGGTTCGCCGGCGAGGGCGGCCAGCAGATCGGTCTGGAGGTCGTCGGCGGCCTCGTCGAGGTCGTGGACCACGATGCACTTCGCGCCGCCGAACAGTGACGGGCTCGCGTGGAGCAGGAGCTCGCCGGGGGTGTAGGCCGCGGCATGGAGCCGGATCGTCTCGAGGTCGGGCGCGGTGACCTTGAGGTCGTCGATGGTCTGGGCGAGCCCGCGCTCCGCAAGCACCTGCTCGGGCCCGGCGATGAGGACGTGCGGGGGCACCCGGTGGTGCACCGCGACCTCGTCCGTCATGGGCGCCACTCTGCCACGTCGCCCCGACACCCCTCACGGCCGCGACAGCCACGACGGGGGCGTCACGACACCGGGTCGTCGCCCCACTGCTGCCGCTCGCCGAATCCGCGGTCTCCGCACTCTTGGGGTTCCGCGGTTTTCGCACCCCTGACAGCCCGGATGCCGGGCTCGGCCGTTGTTAGCGTCCGTCGAGTCACAAACCGTGACATCTCCACCACACAGGGGCTTTGCTCAATGTCCCGTCGTCCCGTCCTCTCGATCAGCACCATCGCCGCTCTCGGCCTCGCCACGCTCATCAGCGCCACACCTGCCGCCGCCGCACCCGTGACGTACACCAACGATGGGGTCCAGCTCACGTACTGCAAGGAGGTGACCAATGCCCGCAAGGGTGCCGCCACGATCTTCGTCGACGCGGTCAACACCAACGTGGCGAGCTCGACCGACAGCGGCATCCGCACTGTCGGGGCCACCGTCTCCCGACCCAAGGGCTCCAAGGCCTCGCGCATCGTGGCGCGCTGGGACGCGACGCTGGCCCCCAATCAGGCAGGCCGTGGCTCGGTCAAGGCGCAGTCGGGCGACCAGTTCTCGATCGGCGTCGGCACTCTGGACGGGGGCGGTGCGGGCGAGACCCTCGACCTTGCCGACGTCCCCACCTGCTGACCGGCCACTCGAGGAGTTGCGAGCACCTACGCTGGCGGGGTGCAGATCGACCCACCACCGCACCTGCACGACCACCGGCGCATCGTCGTCCACGGCGTCACCGGCACGGGGAAGTCGACGCTGGCCGCACGGCTGGCGACGCTGACCGGCATCCCGCACGTCCCGGTCGACGACCTCATGTGGCAACCGGGGTGGGTCCAGCGTGAACCTCACGAACAGGTGGAGACGTTGCGCCCGGTCGTCGCGCGCCCCGAGTGGATCCTGGATGCCGTGTGGTCGGCGCCACGCGATCTCGTCCTGGGCCGCACGGAACTGGTCATCGCCCTCGACCTGCCGCGGCACGTCAGCCTGTCGCGGCTCGTGCGCCGCACCACGTCGCGTCTGCTCACCCACGAGCCGATCTGCGGTGAGAACACCGAGTCGTGGCGCCAGACCTTGTCGCGCGACTCGATCATCGCGTGGCACTTCCGCTCGTTCGCTCGCAAGCGCGAGACGATCGCGGCCTGGGCGGCGGATGCCGCTGGGCCGCCGGTCGTGCGCCTCACCTCGCGGTCGCAGGTGGACGCCTGGCTCAGGACCCTCGAACTCGCCCACTCGTGAGGGGTGCCCACGTCAGTCGAAGGTGAGGGTGGCTCCCTTGCCGGCCTCCAGCCCCAGACCGGCGAGCCTGGCCGCGAGCACCTCCGTCGGGAGCTCCATCGACTCGCTGAGCTCGTCGAGGGTGAGGCCGAGCTCGATGCCGTCGCGCAGCTCCTCGTCCTCCTGCTCGGTCCAGGCGTGCCCGTGCGTGACCGCCGTGCGCGAGGACTCCGGCGGCGGCGGCGCCTCGGCCACCGGGCGATCCGCCGGCACGGGCGCCACGGCATCCGCACCCCGCGCCGTGTCGCCCACCGCAGCGGCCAGCGCGCCCGTCAGCCCGCGCAGGGCGGGCTCGGCCACCGGAAGCGGCGGGTCGGCGATCTCGTCGAGGCGCGCCAGCGCGGACAGCACCATCGCCCGGTCCGAGGTCGGCCAGAACGGCGGGAGCGAGCGCTGGAGGAACCCGGCGTAGCGAGCGGTCATCATCCGGTTGTCCAGGAACGCGACGACCCCGCGGTCGTCCGAGCGCCGGATCAGCCGCCCCGCCCCCTGGGCCAGGCGCAGCGCCGCGTGGGTCGCGGAGACCGCCATGAACCCGTTGCCACCCATCCGGGCGATGGCCTGCGAGCGGGCCGAGGCGAGCGGGTCGTCGGGACGCGGGAACGGGATGCGGTCGATGATGACGAGCTGGCACGACGAACCCGGCACGTCGACGCCCTGCCACAACGAGAGGGTGCCGAACAGGCACACTCTCGGGTCCCGGGCGAACTGCCGCACCAAGGTGCTGATCTGGTCCTCGCCCTGGCACAGGAACGCGATCTCGCCCTCCGCGTCGGCGAACCGCTCGCGCATCGCCTCGGTGGCCTCCTTGGCCGCCCGCATCGAGGAGAATAGCCCGAGGGTGCGGCCGCCCGCGGCGCGCACGAGCGCCTCGATCTCGTCGAGGGTCTGGGTGGCCAGGCCATCACGTCCCGGCGGCGGCAGGTGCTGCGCGACGTAGGCGATGCCCTGCTTGGGGTAGTCGAACGGACTCCCGACGTCGAGCCCACGCCACCTCGGGGCACCCTCGCCGCGCAGCCCGATCGTCCCGGCCACGGCATCGAAGGACCCGCCGAGCTCGAGCGTCGCCGAGGTCAGCACGACGGTGCGCTCCTGGAAGACCTTGTCGCGCACGAGCATCGCCACACTCATCGGGGCCACCCGCAGGACGGGCCCCCGGCGCGGGTCGCGGCTGAGCCAGACGACGTCGAGCTCACGCTCCTCGAGGATCCGGCAGGCGTTCTCGAACACCTCGTCGACGGCGGCGCGCGCGACCTGACGCCCGGCATCCACCTCCTCGCCCTGCTGCGGTTTGAGCTCGCTCTGCACGGTGCGCGCGGTGTCGCGCACCCTCCCGAGCGCCATGGCGAGCGAGTCGGGGATGCCGGTCAGGCGGCCTTCGGGGGCCGGCTCCAGCACCGATTCGAGCAGGTCAGCGGCCTCCTCCATCGTCGAGGACGCGTCGGCCTGGCGCCCGGCCCGCTTGGCGGCGGCTCGGATCATGCCGGGGGTCACCTCGTCGGTGATGGTGGACGTCACCCGGTCGACGAGCTCGTGTCCCTCGTCGATGACGAGGACGTCGTGCTCGGGCAGCATCTGACGGCCCTCGAAGGCGTCGATCGCCATGAACGAGTGGTTGGTGACGATGACGTCGACGTCCGCGGCGGCCGCACGGGAACGCTCGACGAAGCACTCGGCGACCATGGGGCAACGGCTGCCCAGGCACTCCTGCGCGCTGACCGACACCTGCCGCCACGCCCGCTCGGAGACTCCCGGCACGAGCTCGTCGCGGTCACCGCTCTCGGTGACCTCGGCCCACTCGCGCAGGCGCACGACCTCGGCGCCGAGCCTGGATGCCTGCTGGTCGACCATCCCGAGCGACATGAGCGAGTCGGCGTCGTCGTCGGGGAAGCCGCCCTCCACCTTGTGCGCGCACAGGTAGTTGCGTCGCCCCTTGACCAACGCGTAGGTGGGACGACGACCCAGCAGGGGCGCCACGGCATCCGCGAGACGTGGCATGTCACGGTCGACGATCTGCGCCTGGAGGGCGAGCGTCGCCGTCGCGACGACCGCGGGGATGCCGGTGTCGACGGCGTGCTGGACGGCGGGCACGAGGTAGGCCAGCGACTTCCCGGTGCCGGTGCCCGCCTGGACGAGCAGGTGGCTCTTCGTGTCGATGGCGTCCGCGACGGCCTGTGCCATCTCGACCTGACCGGGCCGCTCGGTGCCGCCCACTCCCCCGACGGCGGCATGGAGGAGGTCGGTCAACGAAGGCACCAGAGCAGGGTATGCCGTCGCGCCCAGATGGCGATCACGCCTATCCACAGGTCTGTTGCGCATCGTGCACCGGGTTGCGCCATGCGGCGCGTAGGTGATGACAGGGAAGCCCTGGTGGTGCTTGACTGGCGCCTGTGACCGCTGACACCACCGCTGCCCCCTTCCCGTCCGACATCGAGATCGCCGAGGCTGCCGAGATCACCCCGATCACGACGCTCGCGCAGGAACGGCTCGGCCTGCCCGCCGACGCGCTGATCCCCTACGGCCACACCAAGGCCAAGGTCGACCTCGCGCACATCCGCAGCCTGGCCGACCAGCCCGAGGGGACGCTGATCCTCGTCACCGCGATCTCCCCCACCCCGGCCGGCGAGGGCAAGACGACGACGAGCGTGGGCCTGGCCGACGCCCTGAGCCGGATCGGCAAGAAGTCGATGGTGGCGCTGCGTGAGCCCTCGATGGGCCCGGTGTTCGGCATCAAGGGCGGCGCCGCGGGCGGCGGATACGCCCAGGTCGTGCCGATGACCGACATCAACCTCAACTTCACCGGCGACTTCGCCTCGATCGCCGCGGCGAACAACCTGCTCTCCGCGCTCATCGACAACCACATCCACCACGGCAACGCGCTCGGCATCGACCCGCGCACCATCACGTGGAAGCGCGTCGTCGACCTCAACGACCGCGCCCTGCGCGACATCGTCGTCTCGCTCGGAGGCGTGGCGAACGGCTTCCCCCGCGAGGACGGCTTCGACATCGTCGTGGCCTCCGAGGTGATGGCGATCTTCTGCCTCGCGACGTCCCTGGCCGACCTCAAGGAGCGCCTGGGCAACATCGTCATCGGCTACACCCGCGACAAGAAGCCGGTGACGGCCCGTGACCTCAAGGCCCACGGTGCGATGACCGTCATCCTGCGCGACGCTCTGGCCCCGAACCTCGTGCAGACCCTCGAGCACACCCCGGCGATGATCCACGGCGGCCCGTTCGCCAACATCGCCCACGGCTGCAACTCGGTCATGGCCACCCGCACCGCGCTCAAGCTCGCCGACTACGTCGTGACCGAGGCCGGCTTCGGTGCCGACCTCGGCGCCGAGAAGTTCATCGACATCAAGTGCCGCACCTCCGGCCTGCGCCCGAGCGCCGTCGTCGTGGTGGCGACCATCCGTGCCCTGAAGTACCACGGCGGGGTCGCCCTGGCCGACCTGAAGACCGAGGACGTCGACGCCCTCACCCGCGGCATGGAGAACCTGCGCAAGCACCTGCGCAACGTCAAGGACGTCTACGGCCTGCCGCCCGTGGTCGCGATCAACCGCTTCCCCACCGACACCGACGCCGAGATCGCCGCCCTCATCGAGCTCGTCCGGGCCGAGGGTGCTCGCGCCTACGAGGCCACGCACTTCAGCAACGGTGGCGCCGGTGCCGAGGCGCTGGCGCACGGGGTTCTCGAGGCCATCGAGGCGGGCGAGGGTGAGATGCAGTTCGTCTACGCCGACGAGCTCTCGCTGGCCGAGAAGGCCGAGGCGATCGCCACGAAGGTCTACGGCGCCGCGGGGGTCACGTTCGACTCCAAGGCCGCCAAGCGGCTCGCGCAGATCGAGGCCGACGGCTACTCCGGCCTGCCGGTGTGTATGGCCAAGACGCAGAGCTCGTTCTCCACCGACGCCACCCGGCGCGGCGCCCCGACCGGGCACACCGTCAACATCCGCGAGGTCCGCCTTGCGGCCGGCGCGGGCTTCGTCGTGATGGTGACCGGCGACATCATGACGATGCCCGGGCTGCCCAAGGTGCCGGCATCCGACCACATCGACATCGACGAGAACGGCAACATCGTCGGTCTCAGCTGAGCGGCCTCGAACAGATCAGATGGGCGACGAGGGCGGTCCAGCCGGTCTGGTGCGATGCACCGCAGCCGCGCCCGGTGTCACCGTCGAAGTACTCGGCGAACGTCGGGTGCACGTCCCAGAGCGGCCCGCTCGGGTGGTCCCGGGGCGTGCCGGGTCGGCGCCCGTCCGCGCCGGGACGGAACAACGACACCAGCCGTTGCTCGAGGTCGTCCGCCACCTCCCCCAGGCCTCGGGTGCGCCCGGACCCGGTGGGGTACTCGACCTCGGCGCTTCCCCCGGCGGCCCGGGCGTGGCCCCGCAGCCCGTCGATGAGCAGCACGTTGATCGGGAACCACACCGGCCCACGCCAGTTCGAGTTGCCGCCGAAGAGGTTGGTCGTCGACTCCCCCGGGTCGTAGGCCACCGACATCGACACCCCGGCCACGTCGAGGGTCACCCCGCCGCGGTAGGCGGCTGACAGTGATCGGATGCCGTGGGGCCCGAGGAACTCGCCCTCGTCGAACAGCCTGGTCATCAATGCCTGCGCCCGGGCCGCGGTGAGCGGGGCGAGGCTGGTCACCACCTGACCCTCTGCGCGCGTCGTGACCAGGGCGTCGGTGAGGTCTGGTCGTCGGCGCTGGAGCCAGCGCAGCCGGGCGACGAAGTCGGGAAGCTCACGGGTGACCCAGTCGGGTGCGTGCGCGACGGCGATGAGCGGCAGCAGGCCCACCAGAGAGCGAAGGCGCACGGGTTCGGAGTGCCCGTCGGGACCGACCAGCACGTCGTAGAAGAAGCCGTCCGCCTCGTCCCAGAGCGAGACGTCGTCGGTGCCGAAGGTCTCCATGGCCTCGGCGACGGACAGGAAGTGCTCGAGGAAGGTGGTCGCCAGCCCGTCGAAGGCCTGGTCCTCGCGACTGAGCTCGAGGGCGATGCGCAGCATGCTCAGCGAGGTGAACGCCATCCAGCTCGTCGCGTCGCTCTGTTCCAGGCGCCAGCCCTGCGGAACGTCGCGCGAGCGGTCGAAGACCGAGATGTTGTCCATCCCGAGGAACCCGCCCTCGAAGAGGTTGGACCCGTCGGAGTCCTTGCGGTTCAGCCACCAGGAGAAGTTGAACATCAGCTTGGTGAAGATCCGCACGAGGAAGGCCCGGTCGGTGCCGCCGTCGAGCTGGTGGACGTGCCAGGCCGCCCACGCGTGCACCGGGGGGTTGACGTCCCCGAAGTCCCACTCGTAGGCCGGCAGCTGGCCGTTGGGGTGCTGGGCCCACTCGCGCACGAGCAGCAGCAACTGGTTCTTCGCGAACTCCGGGTCCATGTGCGCGATGGCCACGCAGTGGAAGGCGAGGTCCCACGTCGCGAACCAGGGGTACTCCCACTCGTCGGGCATCGAGATGACGTCGGCCAGGGCGAGCTGGCTCCAGGACCGGTTGCGCGCCGTGCGCGACCGACGACCCGGCGGCGCGGGCGGCCCGGCCGGGTCGCCGTCGAGCCACTCCTTGACCGAGTAGCGGTACAGCTGCTTGCCCCAGTTCAGCCCGGCGAACGCTCGGCGCGAGACGTGCCGGTCCCCGTCGCTGACGTGGCTCGGGATGACGCTCTCGTAGAACTCGTCGGCCTCGCGCCGGCGGTCCTCGAGCACCGATGCGAACGACCGACCGAACGGCCGCTCCAGCTGGTGGTCGGCCCGCAGCCGCAGCTGCAGCCGCACCGTCGCACCGGGTGCGACCGACTCGAACCGGTAGACCAACCCGACCTTCGTGCCGGTCGCGGTGGGGTTGGTGCCGCTGTCGTCGCCGTCGACGACCGCCCGCCCGATGCCGTCCTTGGGGTACGACGACAGGCTCGCCCCGGCATCCGGCCCGAACACCGCGGCCACGTTGGTCTCGTTGTCGCAGAACAGCACGTCCGGAGCACCCTCGGCGATGAGGACGTACCGCCCGAGCCAGCCGTGCTCGGCCTGGACCACCGTGGTGCCGGGGGCCAGCGTGTCGTCGGCGTCGACGAGGCGCAGGGACGGACGGCGGTCATCGCGCCCCCAGGACCACGTGTTGCGGAACCACAGCTGCGGCACGAGGTCGAGCGGGGCGGCATCCGGGCCGTGGTTGGTCGCCTCGATGACCAGGCACACGTCCTGCGGGGTGACCTTGGCGTGCGTCGTCACGATGTCGAAGAAGCGGCTCTGCCGGAGCACCCCGGTGTCGGCGAGCTGGAACTCCGGGGCGTCCGGGCCGCGCCGAGCGTTCTCCTCGACGAGCGCGGCGTACGGGAAGGCGGCCTGCGGGTAGCGGTAGAGGTACTGGGCCCACGAGTGGGTCGGGGTGGCGTCCAGCGCCCACCAGTACTCCTTGGCGTCCTCGCCGTGGTTGCCCTGGCCGTTGGTCAGGCCGAACAGGCGCTCCTTGAGCCGGTCGTCACGGTGGTTCCAGGCGGCGACCGCGAGGTTGAGGAAGCCGTACCGGTCGGTGAGGCCCGCGATGCCGTCCTCACCCCAGCGGTAGGCCCGGGCGTGCGCCTGGTCGAAGGGGAAGTGAGCCCAGGCGTCACCGTCCTCGGAGTAGTCCTCGCGCACCGTGCCCCACTGCCGAGCCGAGAGGTAGGGGCCCCAGAGCCGCCACGGGTCGTCGTCGCCGGGGCTGTGGCGCAGCCGGACCTGTTCGTCGGTGAGTGGGCCCTCAGGCACCGGGGCTCCAGTGCGGATCACGACCGAGCAGGGCGAGCAGGCGGTCCTGGATCGGGGCATCCTCACCCACCGGCTGCGGGGTGCCGAACTGGCCGGAGGCGTGCAACGCGGGGCCCATCGCCGACATCCCGTGAAAGGCGCCGGTGGCCCAGTCCTCGTCGAAGGTCACCTCCAGCCCCTGCGAGCGGGCCAGGTCCCACCCGTGGGCGATGACGTCGAAGGTGTAGAACGAGGCGATCACCTGCGCCAGCGGCATCCGACCCATCGGGCTGTCGACGTCCTGCGCCGCGGCGGGGCTCTCCAGCAACGACTGCACGGCCTGCGCCTGGGACCGCACCTGGGCGGCGAGGTCGTCGTGGTGCGGGATGTCCACGCTCACCCCCAGACCGCCGAGGAAGCCGCCGAGCCACGTGAGGTGCTCGGGGATGTCACGAGCCACCCACTCGCGCACCGGGGTCGGCGCGTCCCAGTCGCTCACCTGCTCGGCGATCGCGACCAGCTGCTCGCTGGCGACCCGGTGCTGGTCGGCCGGGGACGACTCGGTGAACTGGGACACGGCATCCTCCTGCGGGGTCGGTGGCGACCCAGCCTGCCATGCTCGGGCAGACTCACGACGGGAGCACCGCAGCGAAGGAGGCATCGATGACGCCGGATGCCGCGATCGTCCTCACCGCAGCCTTCGCGGCCGGGCTGGTCGCCCGGGTGCTGCGGCTGCCACCCCTGCTGGGTTTCCTCGCTGCTGGCTTCGCGCTGGCCGGGGCCGATGCCGTCGGTTCCGGCGCCGACCTGGGCCGGCCACCGGTGATCGACCTGCTCGCCGACCTCGGGGTCACCCTGTTGCTCTTCGCCGTCGGCCTTCACCTCGACGTCCGGCGGCTGCTGCGCCGAGAGGTGTGGCTGACCACCGGGGTGCACTCGCTGCTCATGGTCGGCATCGGCGTCGGCTTCCTCACCGCGCTGTCCGCGCTCGGCGTCGCCGAGGCGTCCGGGTTGGACCTGCGCGCCCTGGCCCTGATCGCCCTGGCCCTGTCGTTCTCGAGCACCGTGTTCGTCGTCAAGGTGCTCGACGAGCGCAACGAGTCACGTTCGCGCTACGGGCAGATCGCGATCGGCGTCCTCGTCGTGCAGGACGTCTTCGCCGTGGTCTTCGTGGCCGTGTCCCACGGCAGCCCGCCGAGCCCGTGGGCGTTCGGCCTGCTCCTGCTGATCCCCGCCCGGCGGGTGATCGTCGCGCTCTGGGAGCGAGCCGGGCGGGCCGAGCTGCAGGTGCTGTTCGGGGTGCTCATGGCCTTCGTCCCGGGGTACGCCCTCTTCGACGCGCTGGGCCTCAAGGGCGACCTCGGCGCCTTGGCCATGGGCATGTTGCTCGCCGGCGCGGCCCGCTCCGACGACCTCGCGAAGTCGATCTTCGGGGTCAAGGAGCTGCTGCTCGTCGCGTTCTTCCTGTCGATCGGGCTGCACGGCGTCCCGGACCTTCAGCAGGTCCTCACCGCCGCCCTGCTGCTACTCCTGCTGCCGGTGCAGACGCTGGCCTACGTGGTGCTCCTGTCGATGCTGCGGATGCGCCGTCGCACGGCGGTGCTCACGGCGCTCGTGCTCGCCAACAGCTCCGAGTTCGCCCTCGTCGTCATGGCGACGGCGCAGGATGCCGGTCTCGTCACCGAACGCTGGGTCACCACGACGGCCGTGACCGTGGCGCTCAGCTTCGTGCTCTCCAGTGCGGTCAATGCCAGGGCGGAGCAGATCTCCGACGCGATCGAGCGCCGCTGGCCCGACCCCGACCCGGAGTCACTCGACGAGGCGGAACGGCCGATCCCCCTGCACGACGTCGACGCCCTCGTCCTCGGGATGGGACGGGTCGGCAGCGCCGCGCACCGCCGGCTGACCGAGCGCGGCCTGCGGGTGCTCGGCATCGAGCACGACGAGGAACGGGTGGCCCGGCTGCGGGCTCGGGGCGTCGAGGTCGTGCTGGCGGATGCGACCGACAGCAGCCTGTGGCGCCGCCTGGTCGCGGTGAGGACCCTGCGCACCGTGGTGCTCGCCATGCCGTTCCACGAGGCCAACCTCGCGACCATCGAGGTCGTGCGCGCCCGCAGCTTCACCGGCACCGTCGCGGCTGTCGCCCGCTACGACGACGAGGTCACCGAACTGCACGCCAACGGTGCGGACACGGTGCTGCACGTCTACAGCGGCTCAGGCGTGGCCCTGGCCGATGCCGCGCTCGGCGGGTCTGACGAGCCGCCTGCCCCCTGACCGGCAACCCTGTGGTCCGGCAGCGGCCCGGGGCAGATCAGGCGGCGATCAGGCAGTGGTCACCAGGTCGGCGAGGTCTGCGGCGAGGTTCGCGTGCACCCGGGCGCGCACCCGCGTCCCCTCGGCCTCGTGGCGCGACTCCAGCACGTCACCCTGTTCGTGCAGCCGGCTCACGAGGTCGCCGCGGCTGTAGGGCACGAGCACCTCGACCTCGACGTCCGGGTGGGGAAGCTCCTCGCCGATGAGGGCGCGAAGCTCCTCCATGCCCTCACCGCTGCGGGCGGACACGACGATCGAATGCTTCTCGTGCCGCTGGAGGCGCGCGATGACCTCGGGGTCGGCGACGTCAGCCTTGTTGATGACGATGACCTCGCGCACGTCGGTGGCGTCGACGTCGGCCAGCACGGCGCGCACGGCCGAGATCTGGCCCTCGGGGTCGGGGTGGGAGCCGTCGACGACGTGCAGCAGCAGGTCGGCCTCGGCCACCTCCTCCAGGGTCGAGCGGAACGCCTCGACGAGCTGGTGCGGCAGCGCCCGGACAAAACCGACCGTGTCGGCCAGGGTGTAGAGCCGCCCGTCGAGCGTCTCGGCCTTGCGCACGGTCGGGTCGAGCGTCGCGAACAGCGCATTCTCGACGAGCACGCCGGCACCGGTCAGCCGGTTGAGGATGCTCGACTTGCCGGCGTTGGTGTAGCCGGCGATGGCCACGCTCGGCACGGCGTTGGCCTTGCGCGACCCCCGCTTGGTGTCACGGACGGTCTTCATCTCCTTGATCTCACGCCGCAGCTTGGCGATGCGCGTGTTGATCCGGCGACGGTCGAGCTCGATCTTGGTCTCACCCGGGCCTCGCGAGCCCATGCCCTGACCGCCGGCCGCCTGGCCACCCGCTTGCCGGGACATCGACTCACCCCAACCGCGCAGTCGCGGCAGGAGGTACTGCAGCTGGGCGAGCTCGACCTGTGCCTTGCCTTCGCGGGACTTCGCGTGCTGGGCGAAGATGTCGAGGATCAGGGCCGTGCGGTCGATGACCTTGACCTTGACGACGTCCTCGAGGGCGCGGCGCTGGCTCGGCGCGAGCTCGGTGTCGCAGACCACCGTGTCGGCACCCTCGGCAATGACGATGTCGCGCAGCTCGGCGGCCTTGCCCTTGCCGAGGTAGGTCGCTGGGTCGGGGTTGGCCCGCCGCTGGACGAGCCCGGCGAGCACCTCGGAACCGGCCGTCTCGGCGAGGGCTGCGAGCTCACGCATCGAGTTGTCGGCGTCCTCGGCGGTGCCCTCGCACCAGACCGAGGCCAGCACGACGCGCTCGAGGCGCAGCTGGCGGTACTCGACCTCGGTGACGTCCTCGAGCTCGGTCGAGAGCCCGCCGACGCGGCGCAGGGCGGCGCGCTCCTCGCGGTCGAGCTGGTCACCGTCGAACGAGGCGTCGTCGTCCAGGACGAAGCCGGACTCGTCGAAGGTCGTGTCGTCAGCGAGCGCGTTGGCTCGCCCGGAGATGCTGTGGTTCGAAGTCATGTTCTCCCTAGGGTCTCACCGGGCAACGCCCCATGGCGAACGCTTTCTTCCGACCGGCGCTAGCGTGTGCCCTGCGATGACTGAGAACGACCACTACTTCACGGCCGATCCGGCGAGCCCGAACGAGCGGCGCCGGGTGCGGGTGCGCCTTGCCGGGCGAGCCGTCGAGGTCGAGGTCGCGCCCGGCATCTTCTCCCCCGGCGGCCTGGACAAGGGCACCGCGGTGCTGCTCGACGAGGCGCCCGCTCCCCCGGCCACCGGCACCTTCCTCGACCTCGGCTGCGGTTGGGGGCCGATCGCCCTCACCCTCGCCCTGTCCTCCCCGGACGCAACCGTGCACGCCCTCGACGTCAACGAGCGTGCCCTGGACCTCACCCGCCGCAACGCCGCCGCGCTGGGACTGGGGCGGGTCACGGCGACGACGGCCGACGGCATCCCGGATGACGTGCGCTTCGACCTCATCTGGTCCAACCCGCCGATCAGGGTCGGCAAGGCCGTGCTGCACGACCTGCTGCGCACGTGGCTGTCGCGGCTCGCGCCCGGCGGTGTGGCCTACCTGGTCGTGCAGAAGAACCTCGGGTCGGACAGCCTCCAGCGCTGGATCGAGGTCGAACTGGGGATGCCGTGTGGCCGGTTCGCGTCGAGCAAGGGATTTCGGGTGCTCGAGGTGAGGGCGCCGTGACACCCGCGCTGGGGGTCGTGCTCGTCCCGACGTTGCCTCCCGAGGCGCTGCGCCCACTGGCGGCCGCCGCCGATCGTCACCTCGACGAGCTCTGGGTGTGGGAGGACTGCTTCAAGGAGTCGGGGGGCGCGGCGGCCGCGGCGGCGCTGGCCTGGACGGACCGGGTGCGGGTCGGCATCGGGTTGGCCCCGGTGCCGCTGCGCAACGTGGCCCTGCTCGCCATGGAGGTGGCGACCATCCACCGCCTCTTCCCGGGCCGCTTCCTGCCCGGCATCGGCCACGGGGTGCAGGACTGGATGGGTCAGGTCGGCGCCCGGGAACGCTCTCCGCTCACCCTGCTGCGCGAGCACGCGCAGGCCATGCGGCTGCTGCTCGACGGCCACGAGGTGAGCACCGCGGGGCGCTACGTGCACCTCGACCGCGTGAAGCTGGACTGGCCGCCGGAGCCGGGCAGCCCGCTGCTCATCGGCGGCGGCGGCCCGAAGACCCTCGAGCTCGCGGGGCGGTACGGCGACGGCATCCTCGTCGGGTCGGCCGTCTCCGAGAGCGAGCTCGAGGACTCCGTCGCCGCTGGCCGACTCGGCTGGGCGCAGGGCCGCGGCCCCGACGCCCCACCGATGCCGGTGCTCGCGCACCTCCTCACCGCCACCGGCGGCCGGGCCCACCAGCGCGTCGAGGAGGAGCTGGCGCGGTGGGGTCACACCGACGGCGCCCCCGGCCGCGGGGTCGCCGGCGACGCCGGGGCGATCGCGGATGCCGTGCGCCGGCTCGCCGCGATCGGCGCCACGACCGTGGTGTTCCAGCCGACCCGGGACGAGCCGGACCTCGACGGGTTCGTCGAGTTCCTGGGCACCGACGTCAGGGCTGCGCTCGACGGGTGAGCTGGGCGATGTCGATGACCCCGTCGGCCACGAGCGCTGCCGGGCCCGCGAGCTCGACCCCGTGGTCGGGCAGCAGTCGCACCGTGAGCCGGCCGCCCGGCACGTCGACCAGCCAGGTGGAGCCGGTGTCGAGCGAACCTGCCCAGAAGCTCGTCGCGATCGCCGCCGCGCAGGCACCGGTGCCGCAGGAGCGGGTCTCACCGACGCCGCGCTCGAAGACCCGCATCGACACGTGGCCGGGGCCGAGGGGTCGCACGATCTCGACGTTGGTGCCGTGCACCGGTTCGGGGCGCACGGCCGGGGCAGTCGTGAGATCGACCGCGTCGAGGGCGACGGCCTCCGGCAGGGCGACGACCGTGTGGGGGTTGCCGACGTCGACGGTCAGGGCCGAGAACGGCTCGAGGTCGTCGAGGTGCACCAGCGCGTCGAACCCGTCGCGCTGGGCCGTCGCGGGGTCGCCGAGGCGCCACGGGCCGAGCCCGACGGCGAACCCGTCGCCATCGACCCGCACGTGCTTGACGCCGGCGCGGGTGGCGATGGCGAACTCGTCGGCGCTCTCCAGCCCCTCGCGACGCAGGAACGCGGCGAAGACGCGGGTGCCGTTGCCGCACATCTCCGACAGGCTGCCGTCGGCGTTGCGGTAGTCCATGAACCAGCGCGCGTGCGGTGCCTGGTCGCGCACCGCCTGGTCGCTGGCCGCCTCGGTCGGCACGACGCGGATCACGCCGTCGCCGCCCACCCCGGCACGACGGTCGGCGATGGCCGCCGCCAACGGTGCGGTGAGGTCGAGGGCGCCGTCGAGATCGGGCACGAGCACGAAGTCGTTCTCCGTGCCGTGCCCCTTGGTGAAGGTCAGCCGCTCAGCCATGGGGCTCATCGTCGCACCTGACCCGCCGCGCCGTGGACGCCGCGTCCTCGATCGTTCGCGCCACCCGGTCCAGGAGGTCGGATTCGGTCGGGTCGAACCACGTGGTGCGCGGATCGGCGCCGAACCACGACTCCTGCCGCCGCACCAACCGGCGGGTCCGCAGCGCGGTGTCGGCTTCTGCCTCCTCGACCGACATGGATCCGTCGATGACCGCGAGCGCCTGGGCGTAGCCGACCGCCCGGCTCGCCGTGCGACCCTCGCGAAGTCCGACACCCAAGAGGCCTCGGGCCTCCTCGACCAGGCCAGAGACGAACATCTGGCGGGTGCGTCGCTCGATCCTGCGGTCGAGTGCCTCCCGGTCCACGCGCAGACCCACGAAGACCGTGGGGCGCAGGGTCTGCCGGGTCGGCATCGTCGCGCTGAACGGCCGCCCCGTGAGCTCGATGACCTCCAGGGCGCGCACGATCCGCCGGGTGTTGTTCGGTTCGATGGCCGCTGCGGCGACGGGGTCCAGCTCCCTCAGCTCGGCAAGGAGGGCGGTCGTGCCCTCGGCGTCTGCGCGCTCCTCGAACCGTTGCCGGACGTCGGGATCGGTCGGAGGGAGGTCGAGGTGGTCGAGCAGTGCCCGGACGTACAGACCCGAGCCACCGACGACGACAGGGACCCGCCCCCTCGCGAGGACCGCGTCGAGGTCGGCTCGTGCATGGCGCTGGAAGCCCGCGATCGTCGCCTCGTCGGTGACGTCCAGGACGTCGATCTGGTGGTGCGCGATGCCGTGCCGCTGGGCGAGGGGCACCTTGGCCGTGCCGATGTCCATGCCCCGGTAGAGCTGGCTGGCATCGGCCGAGACGACCTCGCCGTCGAGCAGCTGCGCCAGCGCGATGCCGAGGTCGGACTTGCCGGTGGCGGTCGCCCCGACGACGGCGACGACTGGGGTGTCGCCGTCAGTCGACACGCTCCTCCTCGGGCGGGTCGTCGTCGTGGCCGAAGGGGTCGCGATCCACGCCCGGAGTCCACGAGATCCCCGGCTCACCCCACCCGTTGGCCTTGACCGACTTGCGCGCCCGTCGGGCCCACTTGCCGGTGAGCCGGTCGACGTAGAGGAAACCGTTGAGGTGGTCGTACTCGTGCTGGAGCATGCGGGCGAACCAGCCGGTCGCCTCGTAGCGGATCTCGTTGCCGTCGAGGTCCTGGCCGACGAGGGAGGCGCTCTCCCCCCGACGCAGCGGGAACGACTCCCCGGGGACCGACAGGCAGCCCTCGACCTCGTCGTGGGGGTCCGGGTCGCCCACGGGCGGCTTGGCCGACGTCAGGTAGGGGTTGATGACGACGCCGCGCTCGGGGATGCCGTCGGCGTTCGCAAGCTGCCACGTGAAGATCCGCAGCCCCACACCGATCTGGGGAGCTGCCAGCCCGACTCCGCGGGCGGCATCCATCGTCTCGAACATGTCGGCCACAAGGGCACGGACCTCGTCGTCGATGACCTCGACGGGTTGGGCACGCTGGTGCAGGACTGGCTCACCGGTGACGACGACGGGACGGATCGGCATGCCGTGATTCTCTCAGACGCGCTGTCGGGTGAGCGAGCCGGACACCTGCTCCTGCGATCGTCGGGTGAACCCGACGATCGTCGTCGACGCGTTCGCCCGCTGGCGCACGGTCGACCCGACCGCCCGCCGTCTCGTGACCGTCCACTGGTCGCGCTTCCTCGAGGACTCCTCGACCCTGCGGCCGGGGCTCGGGCGGGCAAGTACGACGCGTCACTGCTCATGCCGCGCGGCGTGCGTGACGAGGAGTTCCACACCGCGGTGTGTGAGCTGCTCTCGGACTGGGGATCCACCGTCGCGACACCCGAGGTCGAGACCGACGCGACGTCCCGATCGACGGGTGGACCGACGGCATCCACCCTGTGAGCCTCGCGACGACGGTGCCCGGGGTGTGGGCGCCTCCGTGGTGCCCTTGGTGCACGCATGGCTCGACCCTGACCAGGGCTGAACCTCGCCCGGGACGAGGGCCAGCCCACCGGCTTCTCGAAAACCCTCCCGTTGCACGCCTCCCCGAACGTACTGTGAGCGCACCCCTTCGTGGGGTCTGAACTGTCACCTAGCGGAAGGAGGGCGTGTGAACATCTTTGACAGCGCCAAGGAGAAGTTGGCGGAACTGACCGAGACTCATGGCGACCAGGTCGAGAGCATCAGCGACCATGCCATCGACAAGGTCGGCGACCTCGCTGACGAGAAGACCGGCGGCCAGTTCGCCGAGCACGTCGACACCGCGCAGTCCGCGGCTGACGGCGCCATCGGCACCTGATCTCCCTCTGACGCGACCCGAGACCCTCGACCGAACGGTCGGGGGTCTCGGCCGTTCGGTCAGGGTTTGCGGGCCGAGACGCCAACTGCCAGCGAGGGGTGTGCCGCGTGCCTACCCTCGGGGGAACCCGCCTCGTCTCCCAGGAAGAGAGCCGTCCATGGCGCACAACACCTCGGGGTTGCCCCCGCTCGACATCGAGCCGTTCGACCCCGCCCCCCTGTATGCCGCGGCCAACTCACCCGAGCGCCGGGTCGACCCCGCTCGGGAACGCGCGCGTTCGCTGCGAGCGCTGGGCCTGGCCCTCGCCCTCGCGGCGGTGGGCGTGCTCGCCGCGGTTCTCGCGCTCGGGTAGTTCGCTCAGGTCGCGCAGGGCGCGGTGGGTGTCGGTGACGTCGCGGGCTTGCCGAGCGACGGCATCCCCAGGGAGACGGCCGGCTTGCCGGGCACCGGCGCATCCTGCAGCGATGCCCACGCGTCGCCACCCGCAGTGCGACGCACCGAGTAGGCACCGCCCTGCACGGCGCTGTCGGCCACGAGGTGGTGCGGCGCACCGTAGGTGACCCCCACGGTCACGACGTCACCCGGGCGCGGGCGCTCGGCGCCGTCGGGCACGGCGAAGTGCACGAGGCGGTTGTCGCGGGCCCGGCCGGACAGGCGAGCGGTCTCGCCGTCCTTGCGGCCCTCGCCGGGGGCGACGAGCACCTCGACCTCGCGGCCCTCGAGGGTGCGGTTCTCGGCCCACGAGACGCGTTCCTGGAGCTCGATGAGCCGGTCGAAGCGCTCCTGGACGACGGCCTTGGGCACCTGGTCGGGCATCGTCGCTGCCGGCGTGCCGGGGCGGATGGAGTACTGGAAGGTGAAGGCGCTGGAGAACCGGGACGCCTCGACGACGCGCAGGGTCTGCTCGAAGTCGGCCTCGGTCTCGCCGGGGAAGCCGACGATGATGTCGGTGGTGATCGCGGCATCCGGGATGGCGGTGCGGACCTTGTCGATGATGCCGAGGAACTTCTCGCTGCGGTACGAGCGACGCATCGCCTTGAGCACCGTGTCGGAGCCGGACTGCAGCGGCATGTGCAGGCTCGGCATGACGTTCGGGGTCGCGGCCATGGCCTCGATGACGTCGTCGGTGAACGCGGCCGGGTGGGGGCTGGTGAAGCGCACCCGCTCCAGGCCCGTGATCTCACCGCAGGCGCGCAGCAGCTTGCCGAAGGCGAACCGGTCGCCGAACTCGACGCCGTAGGTGTTGACGTTCTGCCCCAGCAGGGTGACCTCGATGACGCCCTGGGCGACGAGCGCCTCGACCTCGGCGAGGATCTCGCCCGGACGGCGGTCTGCCTCCTTGCCGCGCAGGCTGGGGACGATGCAGAAGGTGCAGGTGTTGTTGCACCCGACGCTGATCGACACCCAGCCGGCGAAGGCGGAGTCGCGGCGGGTCGGCAGCGTCGAGGGGAAGGTCTCGAGCGACTCGAGGATCTCGACCTCGGCGCGCTTGTTGTGCCGCGCCCGGTCGAGCAGCGCCGGCAGGCTGCCGATGTTGTGGGTGCCGAAGACGACGTCCACCCACGGGGCGCGCTTGACGATGCTCTCGCGGTCCTTCTGGGCCATGCAGCCACCGACGGCGATCTGCAGGTCGGGGTTCGCGGTCTTGGCGGGGCGGAGCTGGCCGAGGTTGCCGTAGAGCTTGTTGTCGGCGTTCTCGCGCACGGCGCAGGTGTTGAACACGACGACGTCCGCGGTCTCGGGACGCTCGGCGGCGGGCACGCTCGCGAGGTCGACGTAGCCGGCGGTCTCGAGCAGGCCGGCGAGGCGCTCGGAGTCGTGGACGTTCATCTGGCACCCGTGGGTGCGCACGTCATAGGTCTTGGGTGTCATGGCGCGTCAAGGGTATGCCGGGCGCCCCCCTGGTGCGAATGTGGGTGAAAATCGCCGCGCAGACGAAGATCTTCACCCACATTCGCAGGAGCGCCGGGGTGCAGGGGGTCGGCGCAGCGGCGGATCAGGCCAGGCGGGTGATCGCCACCACGACACCCAGGGATGCCGTGGCCCGCCCCGAGTAGATGCCCTTGAACGGGGGGACGTCCTCGTAGTCACGGCCGCGCGCCACGACGACGTGGTCGACCCCGACCTCGGTGCCGTTCGTGGGATCAAGGGGTGTCCAGCCACCGTCCCAGTACTCGACCCAGGCATGGCTCTCGCCCTTGCTCGTCTCACCGACGGCGGTGTCCCTCACCGGCACGAGGTACCCCGAGACGTACCGCGCGGGCAGGCCGAGGCTGCGCAGGGCTCCGACGGTGATGTGGGCGAAGTCCTGGCAGACACCGGAGCGCTCGGCCCAGGCGTCCTCGCCGCGACTGTGCACGCTGGTGCTGCCCGGCACGTACTTCATCTCCGCACGCACCAGGGAGGCGAGTTCCTCGGCAGCCGCGCGCGGCGTCTCCAGTCCGCGAACGGCATCCACCAGCTCGGCGATGCCGTCACCGGGGCGGGTGCGCGCCGACAGCATCAGCCACTCGTAGCTGCGGTCCTGCACGGCAGGATCACGCACGGCCGCCCAGTCCAGCGACGGCGTGGGCCGGGCGACGTCGGTGCGCTCGACGGTGGAGATGGCCTCGATCTCGAGCTGGCCGTGGCTGGCCAGGCTCTCCATCGCCATGACGTGGGTGCCCCAGTGGTCGCGGTAGACGTGGCTCCACGTCATCGGGCGGATGCGGATGCGGTTCTCGAGGGTGGTCTGACCGGCCTCGTTGACCGGGGTCATCCGCAGCTCGTTGTGGGCAGCGCGAACCTGACCGTCGTAGGTGATGGAGGTCGTGTGCACGATTCGCCAGCGGCGCATGTCAGACCACCCCGTCCCGGGTCCACGTCGTGACCTGCCCGGACTGGAAGTATCGGGACGCCACGGCCTGCGACGCCGCCATCACCGACCCCTGCACCCGCAGCATCTGGGCCGGCAGGTCGGCGATCACGTCGGAGGTCGCCCGGTACTCCAGCGAGGTGCGGATGCGGCCGAGCTGGCGCCGTGCCTCGTCGGAGATGCCGATGCGGTCCTCCTGCGGTGAGAGGGCGTCGAGCCGACGCTCGGCCTCGGAGAGGGCGAAGAAGACCGACCGGGGGAACTCGCGGTCGAGCACGAGGAAGGCCGCCGCCCGGTCGTCACTGAGCAGCCCGCGCTGGCTGCGCATGAAGGCCTGCTGGGCCCCACACGACGACAGCACCACCGACCACGGGGCGCCGCCGCGCGGCAGGCCGCCGGTGGCCACGAGCCGCGCTGTCATGTCGGCCCGCTCGAGGCTGCGACCGAGCACGAGGAAGTCCCAGGCCTCGTCGTGCGACATCGTCGAGTCGGCGATGCCGGACACCAGCGCCGCCCGTTCGCGCACCCACGACAGGTGCCGCTCGGTGGTGACGGTCCGCCCGAAGCCGTTCCAGCGGTGCCACGTCGTGTTGATGCCCTCCCACAGCTCGGTCGACAACGTCTCGCGAGCTCGCCGGGCGTTCTCGCGGGCGGCGAAGAGGGCCCCGGTGATCGAGCTGGCATTGGATCGGTCGAAGACCAGGGCGGCACCCACGTCGGCGAACCCCGGGTCGCCCTCGAACGGCATCCCCATGATCACCGACAGGACGGTGCGCGACGCCGTGACCTCGTCGGCCCCCGGGTCCTCGAGCAGCTGGAGTCGCAGCACGTCGACGATGCGCGCCGTGCCGTCGGCGCGTTCGGTGTAGCGGCCGATCCAGAACAGCGACTCGGCGATCCGGCTCAGCACGACGACTCCTCGTGGTGGATGTCAGCCGGGGCCACCGTACGGTGACCCTGCTGCTGTTGCTGCTGCTGGGCCTTCATGCTGTCCTCGTGGGATGCCGTGGGGGCACTCATGACGACGACCTCGCGGTTGTCCGGTGGCCGGCTGGAGGTGCTGGTCGCGGCCCGACGGTCCGAGAGCACCCAGGTGTCCTTGGACCCACCGCCCTGGCTGGAGTTGACGACCAGCTCCCCCTCGGGGAGGGCGACCCGGGTGAGGCCTCCCGGCAGCACCCGCACGCGCTCACCGTCGTTGACGGCGAACGGCCGCAGGTCGACGTGGCGTGGGGCGAGGCGGCCGTCGATGAAGGTCGGCACGGTCGAGAGCTGCACGACCGGCTGGCCGATCCAGCCCCGCGGATCCGCAGTCAGCTGGGCGCGCACCTGCTCGAGGGTCTCGGCGTCTGCCTTGGGCCCGACGACGAGGCCCTTGCCACCCGAGCCGTCGACGGGCTTGACGACCATGTCGTGCAGGTTCTCCAGGACGTGCCGGAGCGCCTTCGGCTCGTCGCAGCGGAACGTGTCGACGTTGCCGAGGATCGGGTCCTCGTCGAGGTAGAAGCGGATGAGGTCGGGCAGGTAGGAGTAGATGAGCTTGTCGTCGGCCACGCCGTTGCCGATGGCGTTGGCGACCGTGACCCGGCCCGCTCGCATGGAGGAGACCAGCCCCGCGACCCCGAGGATGGAGTCGCCGCGAAAGTGCACCGGGTCGAGGAACTCGTCGTCGATGCGCCGGTAGATGACGTCGACGGGGCGGTCCCCGGTGGTCGTGCGCATGCGCACCTGCCCGCCGACGCAGACGAGGTCACGGCCCTCGACGAGCTCGACCCCCATCATTCGGGCCAGCAGCGCGTGTTCGAAGTAGGCGGAGTTGAACACCCCAGGGGTCAGCACGACGACTGTGGGGTCGCTGGCCCCGTCGGGTGCAGCCGCCCGCAGCGCCGCGAGGAGCATGCGCGGGTAGTCGTGCACGGGCCGGATGCGCATCGTCGCGAACGCCTCCGGGAAGACGTTGGCCATGGCACGGCGGTTGGCGATGACGTAGCTGACGCCCGAGGGCACGCGCACGTTGTCCTCGAGCACCCGGAACGTGCCCATCTCGTCGCGGATGAGGTCGACGCCGGCGACGTGCACGCGCACGCCGTTGCTCGGGCGGATCCCCATGACGGCCCGGTGGTAGTGCTTCGAGCTCGCGATGAGGCGCCACGGGATGATGCCCTCGTGCACGGCGCGGGGGATCTCGCCCTCGCGCGAGTAGATGTCGTCGAGGAAGGACTCCAGCGCCGTGACGCGTTGCACGACCCCGGACTCGATGACCTGCCACTCGTGGGCGCTGATGACGCGGGGCACGGCATCCAGGGGAAAGGGCCGCTCCTCCCCCGCGTGGTCGAACGTCACGCCCTGGTCGAGGTAGGAACGCGCCAGCGAGTCGGCCCGCTCCTTCAGGGCCTGCCCGTTCATCCCGCGCAGCGTGTGGAACACCGGTTTGTAGGGCGTTCGGGGCGAACCGGGCTCACCGAGCATCTCGTCCCACGCCCGGCCGAGGGCGTAGTCGTCGAACAGGCCGCCTGCGGCCTCGGCCGGCATCTGCTCACTCACGTGACGAACCTATGGCCACGGCGTGAACCTGTCATCACACCCGTGTCACCCCCGTGTTTCGAAGCGCTGGTGTCCACAGGGTGGACGGCCTACTCTGGCGCGCATGACCCAGCCCGGCCCGTCGGTCTCCCTGCGTCCGGTGGATGCCGGGAGCTGGCGTGCCGTCGCCGGCCTCACCATCGTGCCCGGCCAGGACGCCTACGTCGCGGCTGCCACCCACTACCTCGCGCTCTGCGCCTACGAGGACGTGTGGAAGCCACTGGCGGTGCATGACGAGCAGGGCGCCGTGGTGGGCTTCCTCATGTGGGGCATCGACGACGAGGACGGCAGCTGCTGGCTCGGTGGGGTGATCGTCGACGCCGCGCACCAAGGTCGCGGGGTGGGTCGCGCCGCGCTGGTCCAGGCGCTGACGACCCTTCAGCCCCGGGACGACGCCGCCGGGTTCGCGCTGGCCTACCACCCGCAGAACACGGCGGCGAAGGGTCTCTACGCCAGCCTGGGCTTCTTCGAGACAGGCGAGACCGACGACGACGAGGTCGTGGCGCGGCGCCGTCCCGCCTGACCCGGGTGGTCGGGTCGAACCGAGTCGCTACGCGACGGTGCAAGCGCATGACAGGCTGGGGCCCGGTTGGCTCGACCCCGAACCAGCCCATCTCGAGGGGATCCTTCGCGTGCGCACCCTGCTCAACATCATCTGGTTCGTCTTCGGCGGGCCTTCGGGCGAGCAGTCGTGCAGCAGCCGGATGCCGGCGCCGGCTCGGTGGTGCTGAACATCCTGTGGATCGTGCTCGCGGGGTGGTGGCTCGCCCTCGAGCACGTCATCACCGCAGTGGCCCAGGCGATCACGATCATCGGCATCCCGCTGGCCATTGCCAACCTCAAGATGATCCCGATCTCGCTCTTCCCCTATGGCAAGCAGATCGTGCCGACCGATTCGCTGTCCGCGGCGCAACGGCCGCTGCACTCCTTCTGAGCGCGCGCCGAGAGGCTCAGTCGCGCTGGTTCTCGGGAGCCTCGCGCACGGCCTCACGCACCACCCGCATCGTCACGTCCGAGGGATAGCCCTTGCGGGCGAGCATGCCGGCGAGGCGGCGGGTCTGCACGAGCGGTTCCAGACCGGTCATGGACCGCATCTTCTTCGCCACGAGCGCTCGGGCTCGCTCCTCCTCGTCGTGCGGGTCGACCTCTGCCAAGGCTGCGTTGGCCGTCTCGTCGTCGACGCCCTTGCGGCGCAGCTCCTGGGCCAGTGCCCGCCGGGCGAGCCCTCGACCGGCCTGCTGGGACCGCACGAGCATGCCCGCGTAGGCGGTGTCGTCGACCAGGCCGACCTGCTCCATGCGGTCGAGCACCGCGGCGGCGACGTCGTCGGGGCAGTCCTTGCGGCGCAGCACCTGCTCGAGCTGGGCACGACTGCGCGGACCAGCGGTCAGCTGGCGCAGCACGATCTGGCGGGCCCAGTCGAGCGGGTCGGGCTCGCTGCCCCGCGTGCGCGGGTCGCTCTCCGGATCTGCGGGAGGGGGCGCAGCCGCACGTCGCGCTGGTGGTACCACGGGCTCGGGAACCGACGACGACCCCGCCGCCCACGGGGGCGGAGGGGTCGTCGAGTCGGCGAACGGCATCCGAGCGTCCGGGATCGAGCGGGGGATCAGAAGTCGACCGGGACGTCCGGCACGGCGGCCAGCATCTCCGCGCGCGGGACACCGATGCCGAGCTTCTCCTTGATCTTCTTCTCGAGCTCGTCGGCGAGGTCCGGGTTGTCCTTGAGGAAGTTGCGGGCGTTCTCCTTGCCCTGCCCCAGCTGGTCCCCGTCCATCGTGTACCAGGCACCCGCCTTGCGCACGAAGCCCTGCTCCACCCCCATGTCGATGAGGCCACCCTCGCGCGAGATGCCCTGCCCGTAGAGGATGTCGAACTCAGCCTGCTTGAACGGCGGACTGACCTTGTTCTTCACGACCTTGCACCGGGTGCGGTTGCCGACCGCGTCGGTGCCGTCCTTGAGGGTCTCGATGCGCCGCACGTCCAGACGCACCGACGCGTAGAACTTCAGCGCCTTGCCGCCGGTCGTGGTCTCGGGAGACCCAAACATGACTCCGATTTTCTCGCGGAGCTGGTTGATGAAGATCGCCGTCGTGCCGGTGCTGCTGAGGGCGCCGGTGATCTTGCGCAGCGCCTGCGACATCAGGCGGGCCTGGAGGCCGACGTGGCTGTCACCCATCTCGCCCTCGATCTCGGCACGGGGCACCAGGGCCGCCACGGAGTCGATGACGATGATGTCGAGCGCGCCGGAGCGGATGAGCATGTCGGCGATCTCGAGCGCCTGCTCCCCCGTGTCGGGCTGGGACACCAGCAGCGCGTCGGTGTCGACCCCGAGGGCCTTGGCGTAGTCGGGGTCGAGCGCGTGCTCGGCGTCGATGAACGCCGCGATGCCGCCGGCTCGCTGCGCGTTGGCGACCGCGTGCAGGGCGACGGTGGTCTTTCCCGAGCTCTCCGGTCCGTAGATCTCGACGACCCGGCCGCGCGGCAGGCCGCCGATGCCGAGTGCGACGTCGAGGGCGATGGAGCCCGTGGGGATGACCTCGATGGGGGGCCGCACGTCGTCTCCGAGGCGCATGACGGCACCCTTGCCGTGCTGCTTCTCGATCTGGGCCATCACCGAGGCGATCGCCTTGTCCTTCTCCCCACCGTTGGCCGCAGCCGTGGGGTTGGGCATCACGGGTCCGCGATTTCCTGCCATGTCACACCGTCTCTTCCTGTTCGTGCAGCGAGCGCGCCCACCGGCGACCAGCTCTCGCCATCGGTCTCGTCGCGAGGTCTGGGTCAGACGCTAGGTGGCGGTACCGACAACGGTCACGGGCTGCCGTCGAGCCTGTGGACAAGTGCCGTCGGGGACACCACCTGTGGACGACCATAGACGAACACCTGTTCGATCCTCCACATTGACGGGCGACACGCCGACGCCGTGTGGTCGAATCAGCCCGTGCCCACCGCAGACGGCCACCACCGGCCACTCAACGCCAGGAGGCCCGTGACCGTCGCGACGACGTTTCCCGGGATCACGGTGTGGCGCACCTACCAGCGCGGCTGGCTGCGCGGCGACCTGCTCGCCGGGGTGACCGTCGCCGCCTACCTCATCCCGCAGGTCATGGCCTACGCCCAGATCGCGGGGCTCCCGCCGGCCGCAGGCCTGCTCGCGATCGTCGCGCCCACCCTCGTCTACGCCGTCCTCGGCTCCTCCCGCCAGCTCTCCGTCGGCCCAGAATCCACGACGGCGCTGATGACCGCGACCGCCGTGGCCGCGGTCGGTGTCAGCGGCCCCGACGCGTACGCCGCACTCGCCGCGGCCCTCGCCGTCGTCACCGGCGCCCTGTGCCTCCTCGGTTGGGCCTTCGGACTGGGGTTCCTCGCCGACCTGTTCTCCAAACCGGTGCTCGTCGGTTACCTCGCCGGGGTTGCCGTGCTCATGGTCGTCAGCCAGATCGACAGCCTCACCAGCATCGAGGTGAGCGGCGACTCGATGCCCGCCGAGGTCTGGAGCGCCCTCACCCACCTCTCGGACGTCCACGCACCCACCCTCGTGCTCTCGAGCACCCTCCTCGTGCTGCTCCTGCTCGCTGCGCACTTCTTCCCCCGCCTGCCCAACCCCCTGCTCGCGGCACTGCTCGGCGCCGCGGCCGTCATGGTGCTGGGGCTCGACGAGCTCGGTGTGGCGGTCGTCGGCCCCCTGCCGTCGGCCCTCCCCCAGCTGAGCCTGCCGGACCTGTCGCCGGATGCCGTGGCCACCATGCTGGCGCCCGCGCTCGGCATCGCCGTCGTCGCCTACTCCGACAACGTGTTGACCGCACGAGCCTTCGCCGAGCGCTCCGGCCAGCAGGTCGACGCCAACCAGGAGTTCCTCGCGCTCGGCGCGGCCAACATCGCCGGGGGGTTGCTCTCCGGGTTCCCCGTGAGCAGCAGCGGAAGCCGCACGGCGATCGGTGCCTCGATGGGCAGCCGGACCCAGCTGTACTCGCTGGCCACCCTGGCCACCGTGCTCGTGGCCGTGCTCGCGCTCGGCCCGGTCATCGCCGCGTTCCCGAAGGCCGCCCTCGGGGCTCTCGTCGTCTACGCCGCGGTCCGGCTCGTCGACGTCGCCGAGATCCGGCGGGTGGCCCGGTTCCGCCGCAGCGAGCTCGTCCTGCTCGTCGCGACCACGCTCGGGGTGTTCGTGTTCGGCGCGCTCTACGGCATCCTGCTCGCCGTCGCGCTCTCCCTCGGCGACCTGCTGCGCCGCGTCGCCCGGCCGCACGACGGCATCCTGGGCTATGTGCGCGGCATGGCGGGCATGCACGACGTCGACGACTTCCCGGATGCCGTGCAGGTGCCGGGCCTGGTGGTCTACCGCTACGACTCGCCGCTCTTCTTCGCCAATGCCGAGGACTTCCACACCCGCGCCCTGGCCGCCGTGGACGACGCGGAGGCCCCGGTCGAGTGGCTCATCATCAACGCGGAGTCCAACGTCGAGGTCGACCTGACGAGCCTGGACGCCCTGGCCAGGCTCCACGACGAACTCGTGTCCCGAGGCATCGTGCTCGCCCTGGCCCGCGTCAAGCAGGACCTTCTCGACGACCTCGAAGCGGCCGGGCTGGACGACGCCATCGGCACCGAGCACTTCTACCCGACGCTGCCGACGGCCGTCACCGCCTACCTGTCATGGCACGCGCAGACCCACGGCAGACCGCACCCGTTCGGGCCGGTGCCCTAGGAGCGTGGGTCAGTAACACGCCAGTCGGGTTCCGCTGCTGAGGTGGGCGCTTGGGGGAGAATCTGGTGTGCCTGATGATGACGCGCGGGTGTTGTTCGAGTTGTGCGATGAGTCGACCGGTCGGGGCTCGGCGCCGGCGGAGCCGGCGGCGGGAGTGCCGGTGAGCAAGACGTTCCGGGCGTTCGCGCCGGAGCAGGACTTGTTGTTGCCGCCGTCGCTGGATGACTGGCTGCCGTCCGAGCACTTGGCTCGGTTTATCGCCGAGCTGGTTGATGAGCACCTGGACTTGTCCCGGATCCGCGCCTCGTACACCAAGGCCAAGGGCGCCCCACCGTACGACCCACGGTTGATGGTGCGGATCCTGCTGTACGGGTACACCACCGGGGTGCGCTCCTCACGCCAGTTGGAGGCGTCGTGTCAGGACGTGGTCGCGTTCCGGTGGCTCGCGGCCGGGGCGGGTCCGGACTTCCGGTCGATCGCGCGGTTTCGCAAGCGGCACCTGTCCGCATTGGGCCACCTGTTCGTGCAGGCGTTGGCGTTGTGCCAGGCCGCGGGGATGGTCAAGCTGGGCCGGGTCGCGTTGGACGGGACGAAGCTGCGCGCGAACGCCTCGCGGCGCAAGGCCATGAGCTACGCGCGGATGAGCGAGAAGGAGAAGATCCTCGCCGACGAGGTGTCCGAGTTGCTCGCGCAGGCCGAGGCGATCGACCAGAGCGAGGATGCCCGGTTCGGCAAGGACTCACGCGGGGACGAACTGCCGCAGGAGCTGCGGCGCCGCGAGTCGCGGCTGGCCAAGATCCGGGAAGCGAAGCAGGCACTCGAGGACGAGGCTCGGGAGCGCGCCGAGCAGGAGGCCCGAAAGAGGGCCGCCACGCGGGGTGAGGGCGAGGACACTACCGCGCAGCGGGTCGCCGACGCGGTCGCGGCGGCGGTGCCGAAACCGAAGGCGCAGCGCAACTTCACCGACCCGCAGTCGCGGATCATGAAGACCTCCGACGGGTCATTCCACCAGTGCTTCAACGCCCAGGCGGTCGTCGATGACGGCCATCAGGTGATCGTCGCGGCCGAGGTGAGCGACTGCGCCGCGGACGTTGCCAACCTGATGCCGATGACCGAACAAACCACCGTGAACACCGGACATGCGCCGGGTGAGGTGCTCGCCGACGCCGGGTACTGCTCGGCCGACAACCTGGAGCAGGCCGCCACGGTCAGCGCAGCGAGCGGGACCGAGTTCTTCATCGCCACCGGCCGCTCCAAGCACGACGCGCCGCTCCCGGCCGCGCCGCGAGGCCGGATCCGCAAGGACGCGACACCACGTGAACGGATGGCCCGCAAACTCACCACCAAGAAGGGCCGGACCGCCTACGCGCGACGCAAGGTCATCGTGGAACCGGTGTTCGGGCAGATGGCCACCCTGCAGAACGCGAAACACCTCCTGCTCCGCGGGATCGACGGCGCCCGCGGCGAGTGGCTCCTGCTCGCGGCCTGCCACAACCTACGCAAGCTGCACGGTCACATCGGCGTCGCTGGCCTGAACGGGCTCCGGACCGCCTGACCCGGCCCCCCGAGGTCACGAATCCGCCTGTCAGCGGACCTGACTCGCTCCTCAAAGGCCACTCAGGGGTTTCACCGGCGGGGATCACCCGCTCAGCTGCCCGAACCGGCCAAAACCGGCAGATCCCGGTCCGATTGCTCCACGGCACACCATGGTCCCCGTGACGGACCCGCTGGCGTGTTACTGACCCACGCTCCTAGGTCGCGACAGACCTACGGGAACTCGACCGTGGTCCCGACGCCGCGCTCCATCGCCCGGTCGAGCACGAGCGAGGACAACGCGATGTCGTTCATGGCGATGCCCATGTTCAGGAACATCCGCCGCCCCGTGTCGGGAACGTCGAACTCACCCGCCACGACCTGCGCCAGGTGGGTCACCGGCTCGGGGAAGTCGAAGAAGTACTTGCGCCCGGCCACCGAGCCGTACTGCCCGAGGTCGTCGACCGAGTACGTGACCGCCTCGTGGAAGGCGACGGTCGCCATGGCGTCGTCGTAGTCCACGGGCAGCAGCAGCGCGTTCTCGTCGGTGTTGCGGCAGTCGAGCTTGGGGTCCAGCGGCACCGTGATCGTCGTGATCGCGATGGTCGCCCCGTCCACGGCATCCGTCGGGGACGACGCGATGCGCGTCGCGCGATCACCGGCCATCGAGGTCAGCACCTCGGCGGCATCCTGCGAGCGGTCGAACACGACGACCTCCTCGATGTCGGGGTGCTCACTGAGGGCCACCTCGAGGTGCCTGCGCCCCTGGACGCCGCACCCGACGATCGCCAGCCGCTTCGGTGAGAGCGGCACGTGGCGCATCGTCACTCCCGAGACGGCGGGTGTGCGCATCTCGGTGATCCAGCCGCCGTCGAGCAGGGCGACCGGGCGGCCCGTCTCTGGGTCGTTCATGATGACCGAGCCGTAGATGTAGGGCAGGCCCTTGGCGTGGTTCTGCTCGTAGCCCGAGACCCACTTCAGCCCGATGCGGTCGCTACCGCCGAGGTAGGCCGGCATTGCGTGGATGAAGGCATCGTCGCGCGAGGTGACCTTGGGCTTGGGCGGGTTCGTGACGAGCCCCTGCGCCTTCTGCCGGAAAGCGTCCTCGATGACGTCCACGATCTCCGGCCACGTCAGGGCGAGACCCTCGAGATCGCGGCGGTTGAGGATGAGCAGCTCGTTGGTGGTGTTCATGTCCGCAACGTATCGCGCACCACCGGTTCGCGCTCGTCAGTGTGCCCTCAGGTGAGCAGCAGCCGCTGGATGCGCCGCGAGGTGCCCACGACGCCGACCAGGCCCATGGCGGCGAGGTACGCGGCGTGGCCGAGCAGGGACCAGCCGACGTCACCGAGCATGAGCGCGCGTTCGAGCGCCACCCCCTGGTACAGCGGGGTGGCCTGGACGATCCACTGGATCGGCCCCGGGTACGTCGACAGCGGGAAGAACGTCGCCGAGAACAGGAACATCGGCTGGATGACGAGGTTGATGTACTCGAAGTGCTGCCAGGTCTTCATGTACGTCGTCGCGAACATTCCGACCGCCCCGAAGGCCAGACCGATGAGCACCGCCCCGGGCAGGGCGAGCACCGCCCACCACGACTGGACGACGCCGGCGACGACCGCGACGAGCAGGAACAACGTCGAGTACAGCGACCCGCGCAGCAGGGACCAGGTGATCTCGCCGACGGCGATGTCGCGCGGGCCTGCGGGGGTGGCGAGGATGGCGTCGTAGAGGCGGGCGTGCTTGAGCTTGAAGAACACGTTGTACGTGCTGTCGGCGATCGCGCCGTTCATCGCGGCGACCGCGAGCAGCGCCGGGGCGACGAAGACGGCGTAGGGCACCTCGTTGCCCGCATCCGTGGTCACGGTGCGCACGAGCGCACCGAGCCCGATGCCGATGGAGAACAGGTAGAAGATCGGTTCGGCCACCCCGCTGACGAGCAGGAGCCAGGCCCGGCGGAACGCGGTGATGTTGCGCCCCACGACGAACCACGAGCGCGCCATCGCCCCCGGAAGCGGCAGTGCCCGTGAGACCTGCACCGCACCGTCGAGCACGCTCATGACGCCAGCCGCTTCGTGAAGGCGCGCCGCGCCACCAGCCACCCGATCCCGACGTACGCGAGGAGGACGGCCAGGTGCCCGAGGTCGCCCACACCGAGGTGCGGCCCGCCTGAGACCGCCCGCACGAGCTCGACCCCGTGCCCGAGCGGCAGCACCCACGCCACCGGTTGCAGCACCGACGGCAGCTGCTCGATGGGGAAGAACACGCCCGAGAAGAGCATGACCGGGGTGACGAGGAACCGGAACAGGATGGCGAAGGCGTTGTCGTTGTCGACGTGCGCCGAGAAGGCGAACATCGGCACCGCGAACGCCAACCCCACGAGGACGCAGATCGGCACGGCGAGGACCACCCACGCCGAGGTGAAGGCCCCGAAGAACGCCGCGACGACGAGGAAGATCGCGGTGGTCATCGCCAGGTGCGCCCCGACGTACACCAGGTGCCCGAGCAGCACCTCGGTCACCGACAGCGGGGTCGCGAGCATGCCCGCGTACATCTGGTTCCACCGGATGTACGTCATCACGGGGTACGTCGACTCCCCGAAGGCGAGCCACATCGCCTGCATCGCCAGGATGCCGGCCGCCACGTAGCGCAGGTACGGCACCCCGTCGACGCCCCCCGTCCGGTCGTCGACGAGCCCACCGAGCCCGAGCCCCATCGAGGCCAGGAAGAACAGCGGCGACGCGAAGCGACCGATGAGGGTGCCGCGCCACGTGCGCAGGTAGACCCGGTGGTGGTACGCGATCGCCGAGGACACCCGTTCACCGCGCGACAGCGGTGGACGAACCCCCGGGGTGAGGCGACCGGACCCGCCGGGGTGTGCCACGGCATCCTCGGCGAGGGTCGGGCTGCTCATCAGTCGACCAGCGTTCGGCCGGTGAGGTGGAGGAAGACGTCCTCCAGGGTGGAGCGGCGCACGAGCGAGGACACCGGCCGGATGCCGCGCGCGTGCACCGTCGCCAGCGCCGCGTCCCCGTCGGCGGTGTAGACGAGCACCCTGTCGGGCAGCACCTCGACGCGCTCCCCCACGTCGGCGAGGGCATCGAGGTGGCCCGCCTGCTCGTCGGGGTCGAAGCGCAGCTCGAGCACCTCGCGCGTGCTGTGCTCCTCGATGAGGCCGCGCGGGCTGCCCTGCGCGACGATGCGCCCCTTGTCCATGACCACGAGGCGGTCGCACAGCTGCTCGGCCTCGTCCATGTAGTGCGTCGTGATGATGAGGGTCACGCCCTGACGCTTGAGCCGGAAGAGCCGGTCCCACAACACGTGCCGCGCCTGCGGGTCCAGCCCGGTCGTGGGCTCGTCCAGGAGCAGCACCTCCGGATTGTTGATGAGGCTGCGGGCGATCGTCAGGCGCCGCTTCATCCCTCCCGACAACGGCTCGACCCGGTCGTGGCGGCGCTCGGTGAGCTGCGCGAAGTCCAGCAGGGCGGTGGTTCGCTCACGCACCTCGGAGCGGGAGAGCCCGAAGAACCGGCCGTACACGTGCAGGTTGTCCTCGACACTCAGGTCCTCGTCGAGGATGTCCTTCTGCGGGCACACCCCCAGGCGTGCCCGGATCGCCGGCCCGTCGGATGCCGGGTCGAGACCGAGGATTCTCAGCTCACCACCACTGGCCGGCGAGACGCAGCCGATCATCCGCATCGTGCTCGACTTGCCGGCACCGTTGGGCCCGAGGAAACCGAACGCCTCGCCGCGGCGCACCTCGACGTCGATGCCGTCGACCGCGGTGAAGTCGCCGAAGGTCTTGGTCAGCCCACGGGCGCGCAGCAGGACGTCGTCATCGCTCACCGCAGCGACGGTAGTGCAGCGGTGTGGCCGCATCGACCGTATTTCCCGCGGGCGTCAGCGCTTCGGCGGCTTGTCGAGGCCGTGCCGCCGCTCCTCGGGAACGTCCATCGCGTCGCACAGGGCGAGCCAGACCTCGCGAGGTGACTCACCGGCATCCAACGCCTCGAGCGCCGTCCGGCCGCCGAGCACGGCGAGGTGCGTCGAGCCGGCGAGCGAGTGCGCGTAGGCAGCACCGAACTCGTCCTCGGCGAGGGCCCAGAACCGGGAGATCCGCATCCGCGGATCGTATGTTGTGCCCGGGGTCAGCGGCATACTGACCCGCATGCGCCTGATCACCGCCGCTTCGGTGCCCCAGTCCCTCGCCCGCGTCACGGAGCCCACGGCTCCCCCACTTCGGGTCGGGCTGGTCCAGCACGCCTGGGACCCAGACGCCGACGCGTTGCGCGCGACCCTGACCGACGGCATCCGCACCGCCGCCGACGCCGGGGCCCAGATCGTCTTCCTGCCCGAGCTGACCCTGTCGCGCTATCCCGCCGACACGCTGCCGACGGACCGCCCGGACGCCACCGCCGAGTCCCTCACCGACGGGCCGACCATCACCTTCGCGCGCGAGGCGGCCGCGGCCACCGGGGTGCTCGTGCACGCCTCGCTGTTCGAGCGCGCGCCCGCCCCGGACGGCACCGACGACGGTCTGGGCTTCAACACCGCGATCCTCGTGGCCCCTGACGGCACGCTGCTCGCCCACACCCGCAAGACCCACATCCCCGTGACGGCTGGGTACTACGAGGACAAGTACTTCCGGCAGGGCCCGGCCGAGGGCGCCTACCCCGTGCACGAGATCACGGCCACGCAGCCGCCGCTGCGCCTGGGCATGCCGACGTGCTGGGACGAGTGGTTCCCCGAGGTGGCCCGCGCCTACGGCCTCGGCGACGCGCAGGTGCTCGTCTACCCGACCGCGATCGGCTCCGAGCCCGACCACCCCGACTTCGACACCCAGCCGCTGTGGCAGCACACCATCGTCGGGCACGCCATCGCCAACGGCCTGTTCGTCATCGTGCCGAACCGCTACGGCACCGAGGGCCTCATCACCTTCTACGGCAGTTCCTTCATCGCCGATCCCTACGGGCGGGTGCTCGTGCAGGCACCGCGCGACGAGGCAGCCGTGCTCGTCGCCGACCTCGACCTCGCACAGGGCCGCGACTGGATCGACCTGTTCCCGTTCCTCGCCACCCGCCGACCCGACTCCTACGCCGCCCTGACCGAGCCCACCCGCCCCCAGCACCGCCGGGAGGTCTGACGTGGGCGCCGCCGAGCCCTGGCGGATGCCGCCCGAGTGGGCACCGCACGAGCGCACGTGGATGGCGTGGCCGTCGTCGGGCTACACCCTCGGCGAGACCGACGCGGCCGCTGACGAGGCGCGGGCCACCTGGGCCGACGTCGCGTTCGCCGTGTCGCGCTTCGAGCCGGTCACGCTCGTCGTCGACCCGGATGCCGTCGACGTCGCCCGCCGCTGGATCGGCGAGGGTCGTCACGGCCACTACCGCGTCGACCTGCTCGAGGCGCCGCTCGACGATGCCTGGATGCGTGACATCGGGCCGACCTTCGTCGTGTCGCCCGACGGTGGGCTCGGCGCCGTCGACTGGGTGTTCAACGGGTGGGGCGCCCAGGAGTGGGCGACCTGGGAGAACGACGCCCGCATCGGCGAGTTCGTCGCCGGGCGCTCCGGTGCGACGCGGGTGGCGAGTGAGCTCGTGAACGAGGGCGGCGGCATCCACGTCGACGGTCTCGGAACGGTGCTGCTCACCGAGACGGTCCAGCTCGACCCGGGCCGCAACCCGGGGCTGACCAGGGCCGACGTCGAGGCCGAGATGGCCCGCACCATCGGCGCGACGACGTGCATCTGGCTGCCTCGCGGCCTGACCCGCGACTACGACGAGTTCGGCACCCGCGGGCACGTCGACATCGTCGCGACCTTCGCCTCCCCCGGCGTCGTGCTGCTGCACTGGCAGGGCGACCCGGCCCACCCCGACCACGAGGTGTCCGTCGAGCTCGAGGGTCTGCTCTCGTCAGCCCGCGACGCCCGCGGCGAGCGGCTCGAGGTCGTGCGCGTCCCGGCACCGCGCACCCTCGAGGACGAGGACGGCATCGTCGACTGGTCCTACATCAACCACCTGGTCGTCAACGACGGCGTCGTGGCCTGCACCTACGACGACCCGCAGGATGCCGCGTCGCTGGCCGTGCTGGAGAAGGCGTATGCCGGTCGTCAGGTCGTCGGGGTGGATGCCCGGCCGTTGTTCGCCCGCGGCGGCGGCATCCACTGCATCACCCAGCAACAGCCGCGGGTCTGAGGCGGTCGAGCACGGCACGAAGCGGCGGCCAGCTGTCCCTGCCCAACCGGGTCACGGCATGTCCCCTGAGAAGCGGCGACGGGTCGAGCGGTAGCACGCGCACCCCCGGGTGGGTGTGCCGTGCGAGCGGGAGAAGTGCCACCCCCAGGCCTGCGACGACGAGGTCGTCGACGAGCTCGAGGGCGTCGATCCGGTGGACGACGTTCGGGGTGAAGCCCGCCATCGAGGCGAGCGTGCGCAGCACCTCCTCGTCGGCGGTGTGGCGCGAGTTGACGATCCAGTCGTCACCGGAGAAGTCGGCGAGTGCCGTGCGGCGCTCGGTGACCCGGACCCCGAGTCCCCACTCGTCCTCCCAGAGCGGGCGGACGTCGTGTTCGCTTCGCCACGACGCCGGAGCCAGCGTGTAGTCGTAGACCAGCGCCAGGTCGACGTCGTCACGGGCGAGCAGGTCCAGGGCCTCGGCCGGCTCGTACTCGTGGACCCGCACCTGCACGCCCGGATGCCGGGTCGCGAGGTCGTCGATGACCGGCACGAGGGAGCGGCGGATCGCCGTCGCGAACCCGGCGACCCGGACGGCGCCGACCGGCTCGGTGCTCGGGTCGAGGTCACCGCGAGCCGCGTCGACGGCGGCGATGATCGTCACCGCGTGCTCGGCCAACCGGTGGCCGGCGGGGGTCAGCCGTACCCGTCGGCCGTCGGGCTCGATGAGCGGGGTCCCCACGTCACGGGCGAGGGCGGCGATGCCCTGCGAGACCGTCGAGGTGCTCGTGCGCAGTTCGACGGCGACCTCCTGCATGGAGCCGAGCCGCGAGAGCTCGAGGAGAAGCCGCAGCCGTGAGAAGTCCACCCACCGATTGTCGCGGCATCCGAAACGGTTTGTCCATGATTCTCACGTGGACGTGAACGGATGCCGTGTCGTTGACTGTCCGCCATGAACCTCCAGTCCGCGCGCGCCGGCGCCTCGATGGCCGTGGTCTCCATGCTGTGCGTCCAGCTGGGGCTTGCCGCCTCGGTGGGCCTGATCGACGACCTCGGATCCACCGGCGCCGCATGGCTGCGGTTGTCCTTCGCGGGCATCCTCATGCTGCTCATCGTCCGGCCTCGGCGCGCGATGTTCACCCCCGAGTCGCTGCGTGCCGGGATCGCCCTTGGCGTCGCCACCGCCGGGGTGACCGTGCTGTTCATGGCGGCGATCGCCCGGCTGCCCCTCGGGACGGCCAGCTCCATCGAGTTCCTCGGCCCGCTCGGCGTGGCGATCGCCCGCAGCCGCGGGGTCGCACGGGCCTGGGCCCTGGTGGCCTCAGCCGGCGTCCTGCTGCTCACGCAGCCCTGGGCCGGCACGGCCGACCCGGTCGGCGTGGCCTGCGCCCTCGGAGCAGCCGTGTGCTGGGCGGCCTACATCCTGCTCACCCAACGGGTGGGTGACTCGGTGAGCGGCATCGCGGGATTGGCGATCTCGATGCCGGTGGCCGCGGTCGTCGCGACGGTGGTGGCGGGTCCGGGCGTCGTCGCGAACCTCACCCCTCAGCTGCTCCTCATCGGGCTCGGGCTGGCGATCCTGCTGCCCGTCATCCCCTTCGTGCTCGAGCTGCTGGCACTGCGGCGGCTCACCACTGCCGCGTTCGGGACCCTCATGGCGCTCGAGCCGGCCTTCGCCCTGCTCATCGGGTTCCTCGCCCTGGCTCAGGTGCCGAACGCGCTGGCGGTCGTCGGGATCGCGCTCGTCGTGGCCGCCGGCATCGGTGCCGAGCGCAGCGGGGCGCGGACGTCAGTCGGTGGGTCGCTCGATGACGTGGCCGAACATGCGACCCTCGGGGTCGAGGCGGGCGAGGAGCGCGTCCCCGATCACCGTCAGCTCGCGTAGCTGCTCCCTGGTGAGGGGGTCGAGGACGAACTGGCGCACGGCATCCACGTGGCCCGGCGCGGCGGCGACGACCGTGTCCCATCCGGCGGCGGTCAGCCGAGCGTTGGTGGCCCGCCTGTCCTCGACGCTCGGGGAGCGCTCGACCAGCCCCTTGCTCTCCAGGCGCGAGATGACGTGGGACAGTCGGGGAAGCGTGGCATTGGTGCGCTGGGCGAGGGCCCCCATGCGCAGGGTGTGATCGGGGGCCTCCGACAACATCGCCAGGCTGAAGTACTCGAAGTGGCTGAGGCCGGAGTCATGGCGCAACTGGGTGTCCAGGACACCGGGGAGCAACTCGACGACACCGACGAGGCGCAGCCACGCCGCGCGTTCCTCGTCATCGAGCCACCGGGGTTGCATGCGCCAGAGCATAGAGGATTGTTGAAGCCGCAAGCGTCGTCACGGCATGCAGCCTCGTGCCCGTTGCTCTCGAGGGCCCCGCTGTCGGAGCCGGGTGAGAGGGTTGTGTCCGACATGACCGATGACGTCCTCGACCGCTTCTCCCCCGCCACGGCTGCGTGGTTCCGGGGAAGCTTCAGCGCGCCGACCGCCGCCCAGGAGGGCGCGTGGGACGCCATCAGCAGCGAGCGCCACGCCCTGGTCGTCGCACCCACCGGCTCCGGCAAGACCCTGTCCGCGTTCCTGTGGGCCCTTGACCGCCTCGCGAGCGAACCGGTGCCCGAGGAGAGGCTGCGCCGGTGCCGGGTCCTGTACGTCTCGCCCATGAAGGCGTTGGCCGTCGACGTCGAGCGAAACCTGCGCAGCCCGCTGGTCGGCATCCGCCACGCGGCGACCCGCCTGGGGTTGCCCGAACCCGACATCACCGTGGCGGTCCGCTCCGGCGACACTCCCGCCGACGAGCGCCGGGCCTTCGCACGCGCCCCCAGCGACGTGCTCATCACCACCCCCGAGTCACTCTTCCTCCTCCTCACCTCCGCAGCGCGAGAGGCCTTGGCGGGGGTGGAGACGGTCATCCTCGACGAGGTCCACGCCATCGCGGGCACCAAGCGTGGGGCTCACCTCGCCCTCAGTCTCGAACGGCTCGACGCCCTGCTCGCCCGCCCCGCACAGCGCATCGGGTTGTCGGCCACGGTTCGCCCCGTCGAGGAGGTCGCCCGGTTCCTCGCCGGCGGTCGCCCGGTCGACGTCGTCCAGCCGCCCTCGACCAAGCAGTGGGACCTCAAGGTCGTCGTGCCGGTCCCCGACCTCGCCGAGATCGGCCAGCCCAGCGGCGACCTGACCGGTGCCGCGTCGGGGCACGAGCAGCGCACGTCGATCTGGCCCCACGTCGAGGAACGCATCGTCGACCTCGTGGCCGCCCACACCTCGACCCTGGTGTTCTCCAACAGCCGCCGCCTCGCCGAGCGCCTCACGTCCCGACTCAACGAGGTCTGGCAGGAACGCACCGAGTCAGCCGCAGACCCGGGCGCGACCGACGCCGCTGGCCCTGCTCGCACGCCGGCACAGGTGATGGCCCAGGCCGGCGCCTCCGCCGGCGCTCCGGCCGTGCTGGCAAGGGCCCACCACGGCTCGGTCAGCAAGGAGCAGCGCGCGAGCATCGAGGAGGACCTCAAGTCCGGCCACCTGCCCGCGGTGGTCGCGACGAGCAGCCTCGAACTCGGGATCGACATGGGTGCGGTCGACCTCGTCGTGCAGGTCGAGTCGCCGCCGTCGGTCGCCTCGGGGCTCCAGCGCGTCGGCCGTGCCGGCCACCAGGTCGGAGCCGTGAGCCGTGGGGTGCTCTTCCCCAAGTTCCGCGGCGACCTGGTCCAGACCGCGGTCGTCGTCGAGCGCATGCTCGCCGGTGAGATCGAGGCGCTGCACGTGCCCAACACCCCCCTCGACGTCCTCGCCCAGCAGGTGGTGGCGATGTGTGCGCTCGACGAGTGGACCGTCGACGACGTCCTGGCCCTCGCACGTCGCAGCGCCCCGTACGCCACGCTCACCCGGCCCGTCCTGGAGTCGGTCCTGGACATGCTGGCGGGCCGCTACCCGAGCGAGGAGTTCGCCGAGCTTCGCGCCCGGATCACGTGGGACCGCCTCGCCGACACCCTCACCGGCCGGCGCGGCGCCCAGCGGCTCGCGGTCACCTCCGGCGGCACGATCCCCGATCGTGGCCTCTACGCCGTCTTCCTCGCCACCGGCGAGGGCCCTGGACGCCGGGTCGGTGAGCTCGACGAGGAGATGGTCTACGAGTCGCGGGTCGGTGACCTCTTCACCCTCGGGACGAGCACGTGGCGCATCGAGGACATCACCCACGACCGGGTGCTGGTCACCCCCGCGCCGGGACAGCCCGGCAAACTGCCGTTCTGGAAGGGCGACTCGATCGGCCGCCCAGCCGAACTCGGCCGCGCGGTCGGCGCCTTCGTGCGCGAGGTCGAGGCGTTGACCTCGGATGCCGCGCGCACCCGCGTCATGGCGGCCGGGCTCGACGACTGGGCAGCCGACAACCTGCTCACCTACCTGCGCGAGCAGCGCGAGGCCACGGGGCACGTCCCGGACGACCGCACCATCGTCGTCGAACGCTTCCGAGACGAGCTCGGCGACTGGCGGGTGGCGATCCACTCGCCCTTCGGCGCCCAGGTGCACGCGCCCTGGGCACTTGCCGTCAGTGCCCGGATGCGTGATCGCTTCGGCGTCGACGTGCAGGCGATGCACGGCGACGACGGCATCGTCCTGCGCCTGCCCGACCTCGAGTTCGAGGACCTCGACGGGGTGCGCGAGCGCGGTGTCGGCCGCGAGCTGCTCGACCTCGTCACCCTCGACCCCGATGACGTGCGGGCCCTGGTCACCGAGGAGATCGGCGGCTCTGCCCTGTTCGCGGCGCGCTTTCGCGAGTGCGCCGCCCGTGCGCTGCTGCTGCCCCGTCGCCAGCCGGGTCGTCGGCAACCGCTCTGGCAGCAGCGGCAGCGAGCCTCCCAGCTCCTTGAGGTCGCGAGCCAGTACCCGTCCTTTCCGATCGTGCTCGAGGCCGTGCGCGAGTGCGTCCAGGACGTGTTCGACGTGCCCGGCCTGGTCGACCTCATGCGGGACATCACCTCGCGGCGGGTCACCGTCGTCGACGTCGAGAGCTCGACCCCGTCGCCTTTCGCGAAGTCCCTGCTCTTCGGGTACGTCGCCCAGTTCCTCTACGAGGGCGACTCCCCCCTGGCCGAGCGGCGCGCAGCCGCCCTGGCCCTCGACCCGAGCCTGCTCGCCGAGCTGCTCGGCACGAGCGAGGGTCTTGCGCTGCGTGACCTGCTCGACGCCGAACAGATCGCCCGCACCGAGGCCGAGCTGCAGCGACTCACCCCCGAGCGGGCCGCCCGCGACGCCGACGACGTGCTCGATCTCCTGCGCTCCCTCGGCCCGCTGCCGACCGACGGCATCCTCCTGCGCTGTCGTGAGGGCACGACTCACGGCGACGTGACCACCTGGCTCGCCGACCTCGCGAGCGCCCGCCAGGTGATCCCCGTGCGCGTTGCCGGGGAGGACCGCTGGTCAGCGATCGAGGACGCCTCACGCCTGCGCGACGCCCTGGGGGTGTCCCTGCCACCCGGGGTTCCCCAGACCTTCCTGGAGCCGGTGAACGATCCGCTGGGTGACCTGGTGGCCCGCTACGCACGCACCCACGTGCCCTTCCACGCGGTCGAGGTGGCTCGCGCCTACGGCCTGGGCATCGCCGTCGCCACCACGGCGCTTGCCCGTCTGGTCTCCACCGGCCGGGTGGTCGAGGGCGAGCTGCTGCCCACGGGCGCAGGCGGCACGGAGTTCTGCGACGCCGAGGTGCTGCGAATGCTGCGTCGCCGCTCACTGGCCGCGCTGCGCGCCGAGGTCGAGCCGGTCACCCCGGTCGAGCTGTCCCGCTTCCTCCTGCGGTGGCAGGGGGTCGGCGGGCGCCTGCGCGGACGCGAGGGCCTCCTTCGCGTGATCGAGCAGCTGAGCGGGGCGGTGCTGCCCGCCAGCGCGGTGGAGACGCTCGTGCTCCCGTCCCGGGTCGGCGACTACTCCCCCGGGATGCTCGACGAGCTGATGGCAACCGGCGAGGTGCTGTGGTGCGGCCACGGGTCGCTGCCCGGCGACGACGGCTGGGTCTCGCTGCACCTGGCCGACTCGGCCCACCTCACCCTGCCCGGGCCGGACCCCGACCTCGTCCCTGACGAGCGAGGGCTCGCCGTGCTCGACTCCCTCGCGGGCGGCGGTGCCCACTTCTTCCGCACCCTGTCCGACCAGGTGGGCTCCACCGACGACGAGGCGCTGTCGAGCACCGTGTGGGGCCTGGTGTGGGCCGGGCGCGTCACGGGCGACACCTTCACTCCGGTGAGGGCCCTGCTCGCCGGGGGGCGCACGGCCCACAAGCGCACGGCCGCGGGCCCGCGGCGCACGAGGTATGCCGGCCGCCGCGGCCCGCTCGGCGGCCTCGGCTCCGTGCCCGCCCGTGCGTCGGTGCCCAGCCGATCCGGCCCAGCACGGGTCGCCGGCCGATGGTCCCTGCTGCCCCCGGTCGACCTCGACCCGACGCTGCGGGCCCACGCCAACGCCGAGCTGTTGCTCGACCGACACGGCATTCTCACCCGTGGTGCGACCGTGGCCGAGGACGTCCCCGGTGGCTTCGCCGCGCTCTACCGGGTGCTGGCCAGGGCCGAGGAGGCCGGTCGGGTGCGACGCGGCTACTTCGTCGAGGGGCTGGGGGCCTCCCAGTTCGGCACGACCGGCGCGGTGGACCGGCTGCGCAGCGCAACGGGCGGGGTCGGGGCGACCGGTCGCGACCGGGCCGACGCCGCGCCCACGGCGGTCGTCCTCGCGGCGAGCGACCCGGCGAACCCCTACGGCGCCGCGCTGCCCTGGCCCGAGCGGGCGCTCGACCCGGCCGATGACAGCGGGAAGGGCACCGACAAGCGGCGCCGTCACCAGCCCGGGCGCAAGGCCGGGTCGGTCGTCGTTCTCGTCGACGGTGAGCTCGTGCTCTACGTCGAAAGGGGTGGCAAGACCCTGCTCACCTCATCAGAGGACCCAGCCCTGCTGGTCGCCGCGGCTGGTGCACTGGCGGATGCCGTGCGCCGCGGCAGCCTCGGACGCATCACCGTCGAGAAGGCCGACGGCGGTCAGCTGCTGGGCTCGGAGCACCCCGTCGTCCCGGCCCTCGAGCAGGCCGGCTTCCACCTGACCCCACGGGGTCTGCGGATGCGCCGCTGACCAGGCTGCGAGACGCGCGCCACGTGAGCACCGCCACCGCCGCGGTCACCGGCGCCCAGAGGGCACGCTCGGGGAGGCTCGGCGAGGCGAGGTTGAGCGCAGCCCCGATGACGCTGGCGCCGCAGACGCCCCGTAGGAGCATCGTCTGAGCCCGGGTACTGCGTGGCCGCTGGGTCGCGACCGCCACCGTCACCGCGCCCCACAGCACCGCGGCGCCCGCCGACGCCACCCGGAGGTCGGCGGGCAGCACGCCCTCGTGGCCGCCGCCCCAGGCGAGGCGCCCCCAGGGTGCCCCGGCGGCCAGCGACACCTGGAAGGCCGTGACCCCCGCGAGCAGGAGGCCTGCGGCTCCTCGGTCGCGACCACCGGTCGACGCCGCCCACCCGTCTACATCTCTCATAGATATGTTTCTAGCAGATAGCATCAGCCCATGGCCAGACATTCACAGACCGAGGTTGCCGTCCTCGGAGCCCTGTCGACCGGCTCGATGACGGGTTACGAGGTGCGTCGAGCCATCACCGAGGTGCTCGGCCACTTCTGGCACGAGAGCTACGGGCAGATCTACCCGTGCCTGGCCGCCCTCGAGCAGTCGGGTGCGGTCCGCCGCAGCGGTCGCGGCCGCACGTCCGGGACGGTCTTCCAGATCACCCCGGCCGGGGAGGATCGGCTGCGGGCTCTCCTGGCCGAGCCACACACCTCTCCCCCGGCGCGCAACGGGCTCCTCCTTCGCCTGTTCTTCGGTGCCCACCTCGCGGACGGCGAGGCACAGCACCTCTTGCAGCAGGCTCGCGACCGGGCCAGCACAGCGCTCGACGAGTACGCCCGGATACGCGACGAGTCAGTGGTCGAGCACGGCCGTTCCCGGGAACAGGCCCTGCGCGAGGTCACCCTCTCCTTCGGCGAGCACGTGGCCCGGGCCCAGCTGACCTGGGCGCAGGAGTCCCTCGCGACCCTCGCGGCCCTGGACGCACCCCACGCCCAAGGGGCACCCCGTGCCCGAGGGTGACACCGTCCACCGCACCGCCGACCGCCTGCACCGGGCGCTCGCCGGTCGGGTCGTCCAGCGGGCCGAGCTGCGCTGGCCCCGGGTGCCCGACGTCGACCTCGCCGGCGCCCACACCCTCGAGGTCGTGGCCCGCGGCAAGCACCTGCTGCACCGCTTCGACAGCGGCATCACCCTGCACACGCACCTGCGGATGGAAGGTCAGTGGCGCATCGAGCACCCGGGGGCGGCCACGCAGCGGGCGCTGCGCCGCTCCGACCTGCGGGCCGCCGTCCTCACCGACGAGTGGTCGGCCCTGGGGCTGCGCCTCGGGATGCTCGACCTCGTCCCCACCAGCCGCGAAGGTGACCTCGTCGGGCACCTGGGCCCGGACGTGCTCGGTGCGGACTGGGACCCCGACCTCGTCGCGTCGCGACTCACGGCATCGGAGGCCTTCGTCGGTGACCTTCTGCTCGACCAGCGAGTCCTCGCCGGAGTCGGCACGTTCTGGGCCAGCGAGATCCTCTTCCTGGAGCGGGTGCTGCCGTGGACGCCCGGACGGGACCTCGGCGATACCGTGGCATCGAGGATCACCGACCGACTGCATCGGCTGATGGACCTCGCGCGGCGCACCGGGTGGCAGGCCAGCACGGGAGTGCAGCGCTCCGGCGAGGAGGCCTACGTGCACGCCCGGTCTGGGCGGCCCTGTCGGCGGTGTGGTGACACGGTGCGGGTGGCGATGACGGGGCTGGCACCTCGCCAGCGCACGCTCTTCTCGTGCCCCACCTGTCAGGGTGGGCTGGCTCCGACCGACGACGGTCGTCCGCAACGCCCACTCGGTAGTGGTGGCTCGGGCGGTGGTCGACCAGGAAGTGGCCGTTCAGGCCGCTGAGGCGGAGACCTGATCGGGGTCCACTGCCGGTGAGACCGGCAGCGACACGGGAGTCGAAAACGTCTCGACCCGCTCGACCCGGTCACGGACCAACTCGAGCACCTCGGACAGGTTCAGGCCCAGGCCTGCGCACACGGCCGCGAGCAACTCGGAGGACGCTTCCTTGGTACCCCGCTCGAGCTCGCTGAGGTAACCCAGGGACACCGCCGATGTCGACGCGACGTCGCGCAGGGTGCGGCCCTGGTCCTGACGGATCTCTCGAAGGACTTCACCGAGCTCGTGGCGCAACAGGATCACGGCGCGTCCTCTCTTTCGTTCGTGTCGACCGGCTGTTCCGGTCGGGCTCCACCGTACCCCGCGCGACCGTCAGCGTCTCGAAGGTTCTTCAGCGCCGTGCTCAGCAGGGTGAGAACTTCCCGCACGGTGGCCGCGCGGATCTGGTCCCGGTTGCCGGTCAACGACAGTTCCTCCACGAGGATTCCCCACGGACCGCAGGCACCGATGAACACCGTCCCCGGTGGGCGTCCGTCGGCCGGGTCGGGACCGGCCACGCCGGTCGTCGAGACCCCGATGTCGCAACCCAGGACGGCCCGTACCCTCGTCGCGAGCTCACCGGCGACCGCCGCGGACACTGCACCCTCACGGGCCAACACCCCAGCGTCGACGCCCACCACGGTGGCCTTGACCTCGCTGGCATAGGCGACGACCCCGCCACGCACGACGGCCGACGCGCCGGGGACGCTCGTCAGCGCGGCACAGACCAGACCACCGGTCAGCGATTCAGCCGTCGCGACGGTGAGCCCGAGGTCACGCAAGCGGGCGACGACGGCGAGCGCACCGGCATCCGGCCGCCCGGCATCCGGTCGCTCCGGCACCGCGCTCACGATGCGCCGCGCCCCTCACGGCGGGCCGCGCGGGCCGCGCGCTTGGTCGCGGCGCGCTCACTGGTCTGACGCAAGCGCAGCGCCTGGTGGAGGTAGTCGACGCCAGTGATGACCGTGATGAGCACCGCCGCACCGAGCGAGATCGCCGCCAGTGCCTCCCAGACGTCGGGGTAGGGCAGGACCCACCGTGGCATGAGGTAGAAGCCGATGCCGAACGTCTGGAGCAGGGTCTTGACCTTGCCCCCACGCCCAGCGGCCATCACGCCGTGACGGATCACCCAGAAACGCACCGCGGTGATGCCCCACTCGCGCACGAGGACCACGATCGTGACCCACCACCACACCTCGCCGATCGCGGACAGCCCGATGAGAGCCATCGTGACCAGCGCCTTGTCCGCGATGGGGTCGAGCACCTTCCCCACGTTGGTCACCAGGCCCCGGCTGCGCGCGAGGTCGCCGTCGATGCGATCGGTGACCATGGCGACGACGAAGACCGCGAACGCAGCCCAGCGGTACCCCGCACTGCGCCCGTCGTCGGCGAGGAGAAGCCAGCCGAAGACCGGGACGATGGCCAGGCGGAAGACGGTCAGGTAGTTGGCGATGTTCCACGCGCTCGGGCCGGTCGTCGGCACCGCAGGGCTGGCCGGGTCGACGCCGATCCGATAGGGGTCGGTGGCGCGCCCCTGCGCGAGCGGGCCGGGACGCACGGCCCGCAGTGGCTTGTCCCCCAGTGCCTGCTCACCGAGTGGCTGCTCCCCCGTCGGCGGCTGGCTCATCGCACATCCACGACGAGGTCGACCCCCACCGAGTCGACGACCTCACCCTCGACGAACTCACCGACCGCCGGGACGGCACCGTCGGCGGTCCGGACGAGGCACACTCCGTCGACGTCCGGCCCCTGGTGCTCGGCTCGGCCGATCGCCACCCCCTCGTCGTCCTCGTCGTGGTCCTCGACCAGGACGATCACCCGTTCCCCCACCCGCTCGCTCGCGCGCTGTGCCGTGAGCTCCTCGACGAGGCCGGTGATCCGCTCGACCCGCTCCAGGACCACGTGCTCGGGGAGCTTGTCGCCGAGCGACTCGGCCTCGGTGCCGTCCTCGTCGGAGTAGCCGAAGACACCGACGACGTCCATGCGAGCCTGCGTGAGGAAGCGTTCGAGCTCGTCGACGTCGGCCTCGGTCTCGCCCGGGAAGCCCACGATGACGTTGCTGCGGACCCCGGCGAGTGGCTGCCGGTCGCGCACTCGCCCGATGAGGTCGAGGAAGGGCTCGGTGCCCCCGAACCGGCGCATCCGGCGCAGCACCGTCTCGGAGCAGTGTTGGAAGGACAGGTCGTACCACGGCATGACGCCGGGGGTCTCCGCCATCGCCGCGAGCAGCCCCGGGCGCACCTCGGCCGGTTGCAGGTAGGACACCCGCACCCGCTCGACACCCGGCACCGCGGTCAGCTCAGGAAGCAGCTTCTCGAGCAGGCCGAGGTCACCCAGGTCCTTGCCGTAGGACGTCGAGTTCTCGCTGACGAGGAACAGCTCGCTCACGCCCTGCTCCCCGAGCCACCGTGCCTCGGCGAGGACGTCGGTGGGGCGGCGGGACACGAAGGAGCCGCGGAACATCGGGATGGCGCAGAACGAGCAGCGACGGTCGCAGCCGCTCGCGATCTTCAGCGGTGCCCACGGCCCGCCCCCGAGCCGCGAGCGCACGAAGGCCTCACCGTCCCCGTGACCGGGCAGCGCCACGGCATCCGCCGCGGCGGAGCGGTCGACCGGAGACAGCGGCAGCAGCCTGCGGCGGTCGGAGGGGACGTGGGATGCCGGTCGCTCGCCGGCCAGGATCGCCGTCAGGTGGCTCGACATGTCGCGGTAGGAGTCGAAGCCGAGCACGGCATCGGCGTCGGGCAGCTCGTCGGCGAGGGTCTGGCCGTAGCGCTCGGCCAGGCAGCCCACCGCGACGACCGCCTTGGTGCGCCGCGACTCCTTGAGGTCGGCCGCCTCCAACAGGGTGTCGATGGAGTCCTTCTTGGCCTGCTCGACGAAGCCGCAGGTGTTGACTAGGGCGACGTCGGCATCAGCCGCGTCCTCGACGAGGGTCCAGCCCTCCGCCGAGAGCCGACCGGCCAACTCCTCGGAGTCGACCTCGTTGCGGGTGCACCCGAGGGTGACCAGGGCGACGCTGCCGCGACTCGGGGTGGAGGGCATGACGCCACTGTAGTTCCCGGCGGGGGCGCTCCGGCACCGTCGCAGTAGGGTCCGGGCATGGCTTCCGAGACCGATGCCCGCGTTCACGACCTGCTCCGGCACCACCCCGTGATCGACGGGCACAACGACCTGCCGTGGGAGGCGAGGGAACGGGTCGCCTACGACTGGGCGAAGCTCGACATCGCCCTGCCGGGGCAGCCGACCCACACCGACATCCCCCGGTTGCGTGCCGGCGGCGTGGGCGCCCAGTTCTGGTCGGTGTTCGTGCCCTCCGACCTGCCCGGGAGCACGGCGGTGACGGCGACGCTCGAGCAGATCGACGCAGTGCACGCCATGATCGCGCGCTACCCCGACCACCTCATCGCCGCCCGCACGGCATCCGACGTCGAACGAGCGATCTCACGGGGGAAGATCGCCTCGCTCATCGGCGCCGAGGGTGGGCAGAGCATCGACAGCTCCCTGGGGGTGCTGCGGATGCTGTTCTCCCTCGGGGTGCGCTACCTGACCCTGACCCACAACGACAACGTGCCGTGGGCGGACTCCGCCACCGACGACCCCGTGCTCGGCGGGCTGTCGGCGTTCGGCCGCGAGGTCGTGCTCGAGATGAACCGGCTCGGCATGCTCGTCGACCTCTCCCACGTGTCGGCCGACACCATGCGGGCCGCCCTGGACACCACCCAGGCGCCGGTGATCTTCTCGCACTCCTCGGCGCGGGCGCTGTGCGACCACCCGCGCAACGTGCCCGACGACGTGCTGGCCCGCCTGGCCGACAACGACGGGGTGTGCATGGTGACCTTCGTGCCGTACTTCGTCAGCCAGGCGCTGCGCGACTGGGACCGCGAGCCCACCGACGCGCCCCGTCCCGAGGCCTCCATCGACGACGTCGTCGCGCACTGCGAGCACGTGCGGGAGGTCGCCGGCATCGAGCACATCGGCCTCGGCGGCGACTACGACGGCGTCGACCACCTCCCCACCGGCCTCGAGGACGTCAGCGGGTACCCCCGCCTGCTCGCCGCGCTCGCGGAGCGTGGCTGGAGCGACACCGACCTCGCCTCCCTGACGGGCGAGAACATCCTCCGGGTGCTGCGCGAGACCGAGGCGCGGGCTGCTGAGCTCTCCACCGCGCGCGGCCCCTGCCTGGCCCGCATCGAGGACCTCGACGGCTGAGCGGCGACGGTGGCGGCGCTTGCTCAGCTGCGCGCGCGCATGACGGTCAGCGCCACCAGGCGCGAGATGACCATGGCGACGTACATGACGCCGGCGAGCTGCTCGACGGTGCCGATGGCTCGTGCGTGCGGCCGGATCGGCCCGACGTCGGACAGGCCGACGCTGGTGAGGTTGGCCCCGGAGTAGTAGATGAGCTCGAGCAGGGTCCGTTGGCCGGGCCCGTCGAACGAGGTGAACGACCGCGGGTAGATCTCCTGGATGGCCATGAAGAGGTAGGCGAAGGCGAACACGAGCACGGTGAAGCAGGCTCCGACGGCGAACAGCTCGTCCTTGGTGACCCACGAGTCCTCGAACATGTACGAGATGAGCGCGTACGCCGTGTAGAAGTAGAAGACGGCCAGCGCCGAGTGGGCCAACGCCACCGCCGTCGAGCTGTCGTCGATCAGGCTCCAGATCTCGAAGACCGCCGCCGGCAGCGCCAGCGTTGCCGAGAGCCAGGTCAGGGCCGGTGTGCTGCGCACCGTGAACACGGCGGTGACGAGCGCTGACAGGCTGAGCAGCGAGATGACCGCAGCCCCCCAGGACGACGACTCGAGCACGGGGAGCAGGAGGATGACGAGGATCTGCACGGCGAGCAGGAACGCCGACGGCTGCTTGCGCAGCGTGGCCTTCCATCGGTCGGTGCGCGAGGGCGCCTCCTGCAGGTCCTCCCACATCAACGGCATGTCCACAGCCTAGGACCGGGTGCGAGAGAATACCGCCATGCCGAGCGCTCTCCTGCTCCCCGTCCTCACGTGTGCCGTCGTGCTCCTCGTCAGTGGTGTCGCCAAGCTGCGCGACCCGGATGCCGTCGACACGGCGTTCGTCGACCTCGACGTCCCAGCGGGGCTGCGACACCCGCTGCTGCGCCGGGCCCTCCCGTGGGTGGAGATCGCCCTCGGGGTGTGGCTCGTGCTCGCGACCGGCCCGGCCCTGGTGGTTGTCGCCGCACTGACCCTGGGGTTGTTCCTGGCCTATCTGTGGCTCGTCGTGCGGGCGGTGCGCATGCCGGAGGCGGTTGACTGCGGCTGCTTCGGCGCCCTGGGCGACACCCGGGTCACCACCGTCACCGTGTGGCGCAACATCGCCCTCGTGGCGAGCGCGGCCCTGTCGCTGGCCCTGGGGCTCAGCGGCTCCGGCGTGCTCGCGGCCCTGCTCGAGGACCCGTCACTGTGGGGGTGGCTTGCGACCGCGGCCCTGGCCGCTGCGGTGACCGGCCTGGTGCTGTACCGACCGACGGCGGATCCGGTCACCGCCGTCGACGGGGTGCTCACGGGCGAGCTGCCCGTCGACGACGACGGCGACTACCTGCCGACCCCCGCGCCCGTGGCGCAGCTGCTCGACGAGGCCGGTGCCCTCGTGCTGCTCTCCCGCGAGACGCCGGCGGCTGCGCACCTGCTCCTCTTCCTCAACCCGGGGTGCGGGTCGTGCGAGGCCGTCAAGCCCTTCGTCGCACAGTGGAGCCGGGAGCTCGCACCCGTGACGGTGCGAGCCGTGCTCATGACCGCACCGGCTGCGTTGGCGAGCACCTGGCCGGACCTGAGCGGCCTGGCCTGGTTCGACCCGAACGGTGTTGCCCGCCGCGCCTTCGGCTGCGCCACGCCCGGGGCCGTCCTCATCGGCACCGACGGCAACCTCGCCGGAGGTCCGGTCAACGGGGCACAAGCGGTCCCGGAGTTCGTCGACGAGATCGCGGAGCAGCTGCGCGCGGCGCACGTCAGCGGGTGAGTCACCGACGCCCGGTGAGCTCCCACGCATCCTGGTCGCCGTCCTCGTCGTTCCACTCGGGGGCCGCAGCGTAGGAGTCCAGCTCGGCCGCGACGGCATCCCCGCCGTACCCGAGCACGGGCACCTCGGAGGTGTCGTCGGTGGAGGTGTCAGTGAGGGCGGCCGGGGCAGCATCGAAGGTCTCGGGCACGTCGTCGCCGCGCATCAGCGCGAGCGTCGTCGGCAGGTCGTCGGGCTTGACGAGCACGTCGCGCGCCTTGGAGCCCTCGGACGGGCCGACGACCCCACGTGACTCGAGCAGGTCCATGAGGCGACCGGCCTTGGCGAAGCCGACCCGCAGCTTGCGCTGGAGCATCGAGGTCGAGCCGAACTGGGTCGTCACGACGAGTTCGGTCGCCTGGAGCAGCAGGTCGAGGTCGTCGCCGATGTCGTCGTCGACCTGCTTCTTGGGTGCTGCCACGGTGACGTCGTCGCGGTATCGCGGCTTGAGCTGGTCGGTGACGTGCTTGACGACGTCGTGGATCTCCGACTCGGTGACCCAGGCGCCCTGCACGCGCATCGGCTTGCTCGCACCCATGGGCAGGAAGAGCGCGTCGCCCTGACCGATGAGCTTCTCGGCCCCCGGCTGGTCGAGCACGACGCGCGAGTCGGTGACGCTGGAGGTCGCAAAAGCCATCCGCGAGGGGACGTTGGCCTTGATCAGGCCGGTGACGACGTCGACGCTCGGCCGCTGGGTCGCCAGGACGAGGTGGATGCCGGCCGCCCGGGCGAGCTGGGTGATGCGGACGATCGATTCCTCGACGTCACGCGGCGCGACCATCATCAGGTCCGCCAGCTCGTCGACGACGACGAGGAGGTACGGGTAGGTCGTGATGACCCGCTCGGACCCCGGCAGCGGGGTGACCTTGCCGGCCTTGACGGCCTTGTTGAACTCGTCGACGTGCTTGAAGCCGAACGCGGCGAGGTCGTCGTAGCGGGTGTCCATCTCCCGGACCACCCACTGAAGGGCCTCGGCGGCCTTCTTCGGGTTGGTGATGATCGGGGTGATGAGGTGCGGGATGCCCTCGTAGGCGGTCAGCTCGACCCGCTTGGGGTCCACGAGCACGAGCCGCACCTCGTCGGGGGTGGCGCGCATCAGGATCGAGGTGATCATCGAGTTGACGAAGCTCGACTTGCCCGCGCCGGTGGCTCCGGCGACGAGCAGGTGGGGCATCTTCGCGAGGTTGGCGATGACGTAGCCGCCCTCGACGTCCTTGCCGACACCCATCACCATCGGGTGCTCGCTCGTGCGCGCCACCTGGCTGCGCAGCACGTCGCCGAGGCTGACCTTCTCGCGGTCGGTGTTCGGGATCTCGATGCCGATCGCGGACTTGCCGGGGATCGGGCTGAGGATGCGGACGTCGGCCGAGGCGACGGCATACGCGATGTTCTTGGAGAGGGCGGTGACCCTCTCGACCTTGATGCCGGGGCCGAGCTCGACCTCGTAGCGGGTGACCGTCGGGCCACGGCTGAAGCCGGTGACCTGGGCATCGATCTCGAACTGGTCGAGAACCGTGGTCAGCGCCTCCACGATGGCGTCGTTCGCTGCGCTGCGGGCCTTGTGCGGGCTCCCGGGTTCCAGGAGCGCGCTGTCGGGGAGGGTGTAGGTGATGTCGCCGGCGAGGGAGAGCTGCTCGACCCGCTGGGGCAGCGGTGTGGTCGGGGGTGCCTCGAGAGGGACCTTGTCGACCACGGGGACGCGGGCGACTGCCGGGGTCGGCGTGGCGGCGGCCGGGGCGTTCGTGCCGACGGCGGAGGCCGGGGCGGCCGCGGGCCGGCGCTGACCGGGGCGCAGTCGCTTGCCGGTGACCGGGTCGACGACGGCGGCCTGCTCGAACGCCTCGTCGCCGGGCAGGGTGCCGTCGGCCTCGAGGTCGGCGCGGCTGCGGCGCCGCCGTGGTGCCGGGGCAGCGACCTCGTCGGGGTCGGACGGGTGGTGGCCGGTGAGCCGGTCGAGGGTGTCCCGAAGGCGCTCGGGCACCTGGTGCAGCGGGGTCGCGGTGATGACGAGCACCCCGAACAGGCCGAGGAGGAGGAGCAGGGGCACGGTGCCGTACACGGAGACGGCTGCTTCCAGCGGGCTGGAGGCGAGGAAGCCGATGATGCCGCCAGCGGCTCGCATGCCGTCAGCGCCCTCGGGCGGCGTCGGGATGCCCGCCGCGACGTGGGCGAGCCCGCACGCCGCGAAGGCCAGCGCCGTGGTGCCAACGGCGGCCCGCGAGGTCGCCGGGTCGTCCTTGGGTGCGCGCAGCATCCGGATGCCGAACAGCAGCAGCACGATCGGCACCGCGTACCCGATCTTGCCGAACGTGCCGGCCACGACGGCGTGCACGACGGTGCCCACGGCGCCGGTCATCCCCCACCACTCGCGGGCAGCGACGACCACGGCGAGCGCGATGAGCAGGAGGCCGAGGCCGTCGCGACGGTGTTCGGGCTCGAGATCACGACCCGAGGCGCCCACCTTGCGGGCAACCGATCCGGTGGCGCTCGCCAGCCCCATCCACGTGGCCTGCACGGCGCGCAGGGGCAGGGGCAGGCCACCCGAGCGGGCAGTTCCGCTTCCCTTGCGGGATCGGGGCGCCGGGCGGCGGGTTGCGGGGCGCGACGCCGATGTTCGGCCGCGCGCGGAGGAGGACGTACGAGTCGCCATGGTCGCAGGCTACGCGACGGTCACACGAGACACACGTGTCACACGCGGCACTCCCACGACATTCACTCTCGTTCGCGCAGCGCCCTCCTCGTCGATCTGCGGACGCTGTGCGGTTCAGGACTCGATGACGACGGGGATGATCATCGGCCGGCGCCGGATCGTGCGGCCCATCCAGCCCCCGACGCACCGCCGGATCACCTGCTGGAGCTGATAGGTGTCGACGACCCCGTCCGCCGTGGCCTTGGCCAGCGCCTCGACGAGCTGCGGCACGACCTCGTCGAACCGCGTCTGCGCCTCGATGAACCCCCGCGCCGTGATCTCCGGACCGGCCACGACCGCGCCCGTGCTCGCGTCGATGACGACGATCACCGAGACGAACCCCTCGTCCCGCAGGATCCGGCGATCCTTCAGCAGTGCGTCATCGGCCTCGCCGACCGATGCCCCGTCCACGTAGACGTACCCGCAGGGAACCGCCCCGGCGATCGAGGCGATCCCGTCGACGAGATCCACCGCGACCCCGTCCTCCGCGACGACGACGCGATCGCGCGGCACCCCGGTGGCGATCGCCAACTCGGCGTTGGCGGTGAGGTGACGCCACTCCCCGTGCACCGGCATCACGTTGCGCGGCCGCACGATGTTGTAGCAGTAGAGCAGCTCCCCCGCGCTGGCGTGCCCGGAGACGTGCACGTTCGCGTTCCCCTTGTGCACGACGTTGGCGCCCAACCGCATCAGCCCGTTGATCACCCGGTAGACCGCGTTCTCATTGCCCGGGATGAGTGAGGAGGCCAGCAGCACGGTGTCACCGGGGCCGACGCCGATGCGGTGGTCCCGGTTGGCCATGCGTGAGAGGGCAGCCATCGGCTCCCCCTGGCTGCCGGTGCACACGAGGACGACCTGGTCGTCGGGCAGGTCCGCGAGCGCCTTGACGTCCACGAGGATGCCGTCCGGCACCCGCAGGTAGCCCAGGTCGGCCGCGATCGCCATGTTGCGCAGCATGGACCGACCGACCATGGCGACCTTGCGTCCGGCCTTCTCGGCGGCGTCGAGCACCTGCTGCACGCGGTGCACGTGCGAGGAGAAGCACGCGACGATGATCCGCCGTTCGGCGTGCCTGAACACCTTGTCGATCGCCGAGGAGATGTCCCGCTCGGGCGTGGTGAACCCGGGCACCTCAGCGTTCGTGGAGTCGGTGAGGAAGAGGTCGATTCCCTCCTCCCCCAGCCGGGCGAACGCGCGCAGGTCGGTCAGCCGACCGTCCAGGGGCAGCTGGTCCATCTTGAAGTCCCCGGTGTGCAGCAGCATCCCGCCGCTGGTGCGCACCGCGACGGCGAGGGCGTCGGGGATCGAGTGGTTGACGGCGACGAACTCGCAGTCGAACTCGCCGAACTGGGCGCGCTCCCCCTCCCGGACCACGCGCAGCACCGGGGTGATTCGGTGTTCCTTGAGCTTGGCCTCGACGAGCGCGAGGGTCAGCGTCGAGCCGACGACCGGGAGGTCCGGGCGCAGCCGCAACAGGTACGGAACCGCCCCGATGTGGTCCTCGTGACCGTGGGTGAGCACAAGCGCCTGGAGGTCGTCGAGTCGGTCCCGCAGGTACTCGAAGTCGGGCAGGATCACGTCGATGCCGGGGTGGTGCTCGTCGGGGAAGAGCACCCCGCAGTCGATGACGAGCACCTGGCCGCGGTGCTCGACCACGGTCATGTTGCGACCGATCTCGCCGAGCCCACCGAGCGGCAGGACACGCACCCCGCCGTCGACGAGAGGGCCGGGGGCCTCGAGTTCGGGGTGCGGGTGGCTCATCGATCCAGGATGCCGGGAAGCGTCGCCAGGGCGGCGCGCAGCGCCTCGAGGTGCTCGACGGGGCTCTGAACCAGCGGCAGTCGAACGGCCGCCGACCCGATGACCCCGAGCTCGACCAGGGCCGCCTTGGCCATGATCGCCCCCTGACTGGGCGTCATGATGGCATCGACGATGGGCACGAGCGCCTCGTGGATGCGGCGCGCCTCGACCATGTCGCCACGGTCGACGGCGGCGATCATGGCGGCGTACTCCGAGCCGGCGACGTGCCCCACGACCGAGACGGTGCCGACCGCGCCGATCGCGAGCAGCGGCAGCGTCAGGGCGTCCTCGCCGCTGAACCAGAGCAGGTCGGTCGCCGCCATGACGTGGGTGGATGCCGCGAGGTCACCCTTGGCGTCCTTGACCGCGACGATGCGCGGGTGGTCGGCGAGGGCGACGAGCGTCTCGGTGGTGAAGGGGATGCCGGTGCGCCCCGGGATGTCATAGAGCACGACGGGCAGGTCGGTGGCGTCGGCGACGGCGTGGCAGTGGGCGATCAGACCTGGCTGGGTGGGCTTGTTGTAGTAGGGGCTGACGAGCAGCAGCGCGTTGGCACCGACGTCGGCGGCCCGGCGGGCCATGTGGATCGCGTGCCGGGTGTCGTTGGAACCGACGCCCGCGACCATCGCCGCCCGGTCTCCGGCGCGGGCCTTGACCCGGGCCATCGTCTCGATGCTCTCGTCATCGGTCAGCGTGGATGCCTCACCGGTCGTGCCGTTGACGACGATGCCGTCGTGACCAGTGGCCAGCAGGTGCTCGACGAGGGCGTCGGTGGCCGCCGGGTCGACCTCACCGTCCGCCGTCATCGGGGTGACCATCGCGGTCAGGACACGGCCGAAGGGAGAGCTCGTCATGCGGCAAGGGTAGTGGTCGACGAGGGTGCGGTGTCGGCGCGGAACGCCGTCATGGGCTGATGAGCATCACGGGCGATGGACCGAAATCGACCAATAGGGCGATGTGGGTACGGTGCCAGGCGTCGGGCCACACGACAACCGAGCAGGGGGTGCGAGGGTGCGCCGAGTATCGTCACCCCCGTGCGCCAGTACCTCGACCTCATCGACCACGTGATGACCCACGGGGTCGACAAGAGCGACCGCACGGGCACCGGCACCCGCAGCGTCTTCGGGTACCAGATGCGCTTCGACCTCGCCGAAGGCTTCCCTGTCGTCACGACCAAGCGCCTGCACCTGCGCTCGATCATCGGTGAGCTCGTGTGGTTCCTGCGCGGCGACACCAACGTGCGCTGGTTGCAGGAGCGCGGCATCTCGATCTGGGACGAGTGGGCCGACGAGAACGGCGACCTCGGCCCGGTCTACGGCCACCAGTGGCGTTCCTGGCCCACACCCGACGGCCGCTCCGTCGACCAGATCAGCGCGGTCATCGAGTCGATCCGCACGTCCCCCGACTCACGCCGCCACATCGTGTCGGCCTGGAACGTCGCGGAGGTCAACGACATGGCACTGCCTCCGTGCCACACAATGTTCCAGTTCTACGTCAGGCCTGCCGCCGACGGGGGCCCGGCCCACCTGGACTGCCAGCTCTACCAGCGATCGGCCGACGTCTTCCTCGGCGTCCCGTTCAACATCGCGTCCTACGCCCTGCTGACGATGATGGTCGCCCAGCAGACCCACCTGCGCCCCGGACACTTCATCCACACCCTGGGCGACGCCCACCTGTACTCCAACCACCTCGATCAGGCCCGCCTCCAGCTCAGCCGCGAGCCGTTCCCCCTCCCGAGGATGCACATCACCCGCCGGGGCGGCATCGACGACTACGACCTCGGGGACTTCGAGCTCGAGGGCTATCAGGCCCATCCGTCGATCAAGGCGCCCATCGCCGTCTGAGGAGCACCGATGACCCGCCTGAGCATCATCGCCGCCGTCGCCCGCAACGGCGTCATCGGGCACCGCGGGGGGATGCCGTGGCACCTGCCCGGCGAACTGGCCCAGTTCAAGGCGACGACGCTCGGCCACACCCTGGTGATGGGGCGTGCGACGTTCGACTCCATCGGCCGTGCCCTTCCCGGCCGCCGCACCATCGTCATCACCCGCAACCCGGCCTGGCAGCACCCCGGGGTGGAGACGGCGCACTCGTTCGCCGACGCGCTCTCACTGGCGGGGCCCGCAGACGAGGTGTTCGCCGCCGGCGGAGCCCAGATCTACGAGCTCGCCCTTCCCTTTGCGCAGCGACTGGTCATCACCGAGGTCGACGCCGAGCCCGAGGGTGACACGTGGTTCCCCTCGTGGGCCCGAGCCGACTGGGTCGAGGTCAGCCGAGAGGCGCATGACGGCTGGTCACGGGTGGTCCACGAGCGCGTCTGACCACGCGATCGCGGGCTCGACGAGGCTGCCGAGCCACACCCGGCCGTCGTGCTCGCGAACTCCCGTCGCCAGGTGCCAGCGCGTGGCGTCGAAGGCCAGGTCCTCGGCCCAGGTCGTCGTCGCCCGGGGTGAGCCGTCCGCGCCCAGAGCGACCCGGCGGATGGTGCGGGTCCCCGTCTCGGCGACGAGCACGGCATCCATCTCGGCGGTGAGGGCGACCCCGTTGGCGAAGCACAACCGGTCCACCACCGTCGTGACCATGCCGTCAGGGGTTCGCCGCAGGAGCCGACCGGTGCACGTGTGCTCGATGAGGTCGTTCTTCCACTCCTCGATCGGCCAGACCCGGCTGGAGTCCGAGAACCAGATCGTGCCGTCCGGCATCACGGCGGCGTTGTTCGTGAAGAGCAGCCGGTCACCGTCGACCTCGGTGAGCAGGGTCTCGAGCTCGCCAGTGGCGGGGTCGAGTGCCAGCAGGCCACGGTGGGCGTCACAGACGAGGATGCGCCCGTCGGGGGCCACGAGCACGTCCTCGGCACCCGGGCCGGGAAACCGGGACGGTCGTGAGCGCACGCAGCATGACCCCACAGTAGGGCGGGAGCGCGGCCGGAGCCGGAGTCGAGAGGAGGCAACACGCGCGGGATCGAGCCCTGAGCCCTGCGTGTTGCCCCTCTCGACGGAGCGGTCAGCCGGTGCAGCGGGTCAGCCCGCGAAGGTTGCCTCGAGCGTGATCGGCACCGCAGCCAGGGCCTGGCTGACGGGGCAGCCGGCCTTGGCGGCCTCGGCGGCCGTCTGGAACTGCTCCGCGGTGATGCCGGGCACGTCACCGACGACCTTGAGCACGATTCCGGTGATGCCTGTGCCGGGCTGGAAGGTCACGTCGGCCGTGGTGTCGATCGTCGTCGGCGGCGTACCGGCCTGGGCGAGCCCGTGCGAGAGCGCCATCGAGAAGCAGGTCGAGTGCGCGGCGGCGATGAGCTCCTCGGGGCTCGTGACGCCGTTCGCGGCCTCGGCCCGCGAGGGCCAGTTGACGTCGAAGGTGCCGACCTCGGAGGACTCCAGGGAGACCTGACCGGCCCCTTCCATGAGCGAGCCCTCCCAGTGGGCCGATGCGGTGCGAGTCGTCGCCATCAGTGTTCTCCTCGTGTCGTTGCGTGGTGGGTGGTGTCTGCCGCGGGTGCAACACACCCGGCCCGGCGATCCATCCACCCGGGTGCCGCGAGTCTGCCAGTCCCCGGCTGGGTAGGGTCGGGCGGTGACCATCCATCTCGAGCGCGGTGAACAGATCGCCACCATCACCATCGATCGCACCCACCGGCGCAACGCCCTGGACCTCGCCACGCTCGAGGACCTGCACCAGGCCGTGGTCCGCTGCGTCGCCGACGGCGCACGGGCCATCGTGCTCACCGGTGCCGATGGGCACTTCTGCGCCGGGGCCGACCTCACCGAACTCGAGGACGTCTCGTTCACCACCCGCCTGGCCCAGGTGCTCGCCCACCTGGCCGCGGTGCCCGTGACGACCGTGGCCGCGATCGACGGCTCGTGCATGGGTCTCGGGATGCAGCTCGCGCTCGCCTGCGACGTGCGCGTCGTCGGTGCGAGCGCTCGCTTCGCCGTGCCGGTCGCTCGGCTGGGGCTCATGGTCGACCACTGGACCCTCACCCGACTGGCCCGGCTCTGGGGTGAGGGCAACGCCCGGCACCTCGTGCTGACCGGCGCCGTCCTGGATGCCGAGGACGCCTGGCGTCTGGGCTTCGCCTCGCAGCAGGGGTCGCTGGCCGCCGCCCAGGCCCTCGCCGGTCGCGCCGCCGCCCTCGCCCCGCTCACCCAGGCCGGCTCCAAGCTCGGCTTCGACGCCGAGCCGCACGACCCCGAGGCGGTCGGGCGCTACGAGGCGGCCTTCGCCAGGGCTTGGGCCAGTGACGACCTCGCCGAGGGACGCCGTGCCTTCACCGAGCGCCGCGAGCCCAGCTTCCGAGGAAAGTGACCGTCATGTCCGAACCACACCAGCACCACCACGGCGGCCACGACCACGACCACGACGTCCGTGCTCATGGCGGCCACGACCACCCGTCCGCTGCCGGTCCCGGCCCACTCGCCGACGCCAGCGTCCGACGCGCCAGGGTGAACGACGCCCCCGCGGTCGGCCTGGTGCAGGCAGTGGTGTTCCGCGAGGCGTACTCCGGCCGTGTTCCGGACGAGGTCGTCGCCCAGTTCGAGCCTGATGCGTTCGCGCGCTCGTGGCGCGAGAGCCTCGCGGCGCCGCCCGGCGGCATCCACCGCCTGCTCGTCGCGTGTGCCGGTGACCAGGTCGTCGGACTGTGCGCGATCGGACCCTCGCAGGACCCGGATGCCGGCGGCGCCACCGGCGAGGTCACCGTCCTCGGCGTGCACCCCGACGCACGTCGTCAGGGGCACGGGTCACGCCTGCTCAACGCCGGCGCCGACCTGCTGCGCGAGGCCGGGGCCGACACGGTGAGCCTGTGGCTACTCGCCCACGACGAGAACGCCCGCGAGTTCGCCGCCGCATCCGGCTTCGCGCCCGATGGTGCGTACCGCGACCGGGTCGTCTCCCCCGACGGGCAGTCCTTGCGCGAGGTCCGGTTGTCGGCGAGCCTGCTGGACGCCGAGCCCGCGTGAGCGCTGACGAACCGCTCTCCCCCGCCCGCCGACGTGAGGTCGTGCGTCAGGCGTGGTCGGTCGGTGTAGCGAGCGGCACGTACGGCGTCAGCTTCGGAGCCCTGGCGGTGGCAGCCGGTCTGGACATCTGGCAGGCCCAGGTGCTCTCGCTCGTCATGTTCACCGGCGGCTCGCAGTTCGCCTTCGTCGGCATCGTCGCCGCGGGCGGCCTGGCAGCGGCGCCCGCTGCCATCGGAACCGCGACCATGCTCGGCATCCGCAACGGCCTCTACGGGTTGCAGACCTCGCAGCTGTTGCGGGTCACCGGAGTCAAGCTCCTGGCCGCGGCCCAGCTGACCATCGACGAGTCGACGGCCGTCGGCATCGCCCAGCCGGAGCCGCAGGCGGGCCGGCTGGGCTTCTGGCAGACCGGGATCGCCGTGTTCGTGCTGTGGAACTCCTCGACCCTGCTCGGCGCCCTGCTCGGCAACGCCCTCGGAGACCCGCGCCGGCTCGGTCTGGATGCCGCTGCCGCAGCCGCCTTCGTCGCCCTGCTCTGGCCGCGCCTGAAGAGCCGCGACGCGACCGCGACCGCGGTTCTCGCGATCGCGATCGCGCTGCTCGCCTCCCCCCTGCTGCCCGCCGGGGTCCCGGTCATCCTCGCCGCCACCGCGGCCCTGGTCGTCGGCCTCCGTCACCCGGGACGCCATGAAGGACCGCTCGAGGGTGCTGACGGAACCCTGCCCGGATCGGACCCGACCCCATGAGCCTGTGGGGTGCCGTCCTCCTCGCGTGCGCGTTGTCCTTCGCGGTCAAGCTCGCGGGGTACCTCGTGCCCGAGAGCCTGATGGCCGGGGAGCGCACCCAGCGGGTGACGACCCTGCTGCCCGTGGCGCTCCTCGCGGCGCTCGTCGTCGTCCAGACCGTGACCGGGGATGCCGGGTCACTCGTCGTCGACGCCCGTCTCGTCGCGGTCGCGGCGGCGGTGGTGCTGCTCCTGCTGCGCGCCAACTTCCTCGTCGTCGTCCTCGCCGCGGGTGCCCTCGCCGCCCTGCTGCGGGCCCTCGGCTGGGGCTGACCCCGTGGCGGAGCGGTAGCGGTCGATGACGATGTCGACGATCCGCTCGTCAGGAGCCAGGGGCCCCGTGACGACCGCGGCACCGGCGTCCTCGAGCCGGCGCTGGAAGAAGCCGGGGGCGAGCAGGTACGACGCCAGGGCCACCGGACCGCGGCTCGACCCGCGAGCCAGGGCCACGGCATCCGCGGCGGAGGGCTGCGGGCCCGCTGCGAACCCGAGGGACACCGGGCCGCTCCATCGCCGGGCCAGTGCCTCGACGACGACGGCGCTGTCGGCCTGGGCGCGCGCGTCACTGGAACCGGCCGGCACGAGCACGACCGGCATCCCCGGGTTGGCCCCGGCCGCGCGCAGGCGGTCGAGCACGATGTCGACGAGTCGCTCGTCGGGCCCGAGCGCGGCCGTGGCGAGCACGTCGGGGCGAGCGGCAACGGCCTGTGCGATGTCGACGTGCACGTGGTAGCCACCAGCGAGCAGGAGCGGCACCACGACGCCACCCTCCCCCTCCGGCAGCCCGTCCACGACCTCGACGACGTCCGGGCCGTGCACGTCGACGTAGGCCTCGAGCACCCGCACGTCGGGAAGTCGCGCGGCCACCGCAGCGACGACCGCAGAGATCGTCGCGCGACCCGCGGGGTCTCGGGTACCGTGCGCGCAGACGACGAGCGCCGCGCTCACGACGGAGGCGCCAGGGCCAGGGCGTACCCGCGCTTGACCACGGTGCGCACGACGTCCTTGGACCCGCAGGACTCGCGCAGCCGGGCCATGGCCGTCTCGACGGCGTGGCCGTCGCTGGACCCGCCGGGGAGCAGGGCCTGCAGCCGCTCGCGCGGGACGACCGCCCCCTCGGCGCGAGCGAGCTCGGCGAGGATGCTGGCCCCCGCGGGCGTCAGGGAGAGCGCCCGACCGTCGAGCACAGCCCCGCGGGCGCGCACGGCGAGCGGTCCGGCCACCGTCTCGAGCGTGGGCTGCAGCGCGTAGTGGGTCACGAGCTCACGCACCACCGCCCCGAGTCGCCAACGGCCCGGGACGAGCGGAACCATCCCGGCTGCCGACAGCGGGGCTGCCGTGATCGGCCCCACCGTGGCGAGCACGAGACGTCCGCTCACGTTGTGCGCGCGGATCGCGTCGAGCTGAGCGGCGGATGCCGTGTCGAGCCAGGCGTGCACGCCCGGCGCCGACGTGAAGACGACGGCGTCGTGCAGGCCGTCCGCGGTGCGCGCCACCGAGGCCGCCAGCACCTCGGGGTCCGAGGCGCCCCAGCTGTAGACGACGACGCTGTTCACCGCGGCCCCACCCGCCGCGAAGGCCTCGTCGAGGCCGTCGGCGCCGCTCCCGTGGTGCTGGACGGCGATCCGCACCCCGTCCACCCCCTCGGCGAGCAGGAACTCCTCGATCTCGGCGGCGGTCTCGGACTGGGCCACCCAGTCGGCCGTCAGCCCAGCGGCCTCGATGGCACCGCGCGCCTTGGGCCCCCGGGCGATGAGGCGAGCAGCCGCGAAGACGTCGAGCAGGTCCTCGGCCAGCCCAGCGGCATCCGCCGCCTCGATCCAGCCGCGAAAGCCGATCCCGGTGGTGGCGACGACGACGTCCGGCGGGTCGGCGATGATCACCCGCGTGTGCTCCACGAGGCTCTCGTCGTCGAGGTTGGGCACGACGACGAGCGCCGGGGCGTGCTCGACGCTCGCTCCGCGGCGTTCAAGGGCGTTGGCGAGCTCCTTGAACCGGCGGTCCGCGGTCACCGCGATGACGCAGCCGGCAAGGGCCGGCCCGGTGACCGGGACGTTCGTCGTGCGCACCGGCTCAGTCATCGTCGGACACCCCCGTCGTCGCGCACACGGGGTCGTCGAGGAACCCCGGTGCGGCGACCCGACCCATGACGATGATCGCCGGGGCCCTGACACCCGCCGTGCTCGCGACCTGCGCCGCGGTGCCGACGGTCGCACGGGTCACCCGCTCGGTGGCGGTCGACCCCTGCTCGATCATCGCGACCGGCAGGTCGGCAGCCACACCCTGCTCGAGCGCCGCGGCGCAGATGCCCGGCAGGGCGGAGACACCCATGAGGAAGACGACGGTGGCGCCGGCCGCGAGCGCGGCCAGCGCCGCGGCATCCGCCCCGACGTGCCCTGACGTGACGTGCACCGAGGTGGCGACGCCCCGCTGCGTGACCGGGATGCCGGCCAGCGCCGGCACGCTGAACGCGGAGGTGATGCCGGGCACCACGGAGACCTCCACGCCGGCCCGCCGACAGGCGTGCACCTCCTCGCCCCCGCGGCCGAAGACGTACGGGTCGCCGCCCTTGAAGCGCACGACGGTCAGGCCGCGGAGCGCTCGGTCGACGAGGATCGCGTTGATCTCGGCCTGCGGCACCGGGTGGTTGGTCGGGCTCTTGCCCACGTTGACGATCTCGACGTCGGCGGGCAGCCGGTCGAGCAGCGCCGTGGCGCCGAGCCGGTCGGTGACCACGACGTCGGCGGTGGCGAGCGCCTCGAGGCCGGCCACCGGCACCAGGCCCGGGTCACCGGGGCCGCTGCCGACGAGCACGACCCTCCCCCGCCGCTTGCGTCGGCGCCGCAGGTCGACCGCACCCGACTCCACGTGGGACGCCAGGGCGTCGCGCACGGTCGCGACCCGACGGGGGTCGGGGTCGCCAGCGGACACCACGCCGACGGTGAGGTCGCCGTGGGTGCTCGACGCCGCCACACGGGCCGTTCCAGCGCGGAAGCCGGAGGCGTTGACGCACCACGTCCGGCCCGCCAGGCACCACCGGGCGACCTCGGCGTTCAGGGCGGGGTCGTCCGTCGCGGCGACCACGAGCCAGGCCCCGTCGAGGTCCGAGGCCACCACGGCCCGCTCCACGACCTCGACGTCGCCGTGGCTGGCCATCCGCCGGGCGTCCTCGCTCGGGCTCGGGTCGACGAGCACGACGCGTGCACCGTCCTCGATCAGCCGGCGGGCGCGGCGCGTGCCGACGACACCGGCGCCGACGACGACGACGCGGCGTCCGGTGAGGTCCAGGCCGACGAGCGTCGTCACCTAGGAACCCAAGAGGTCGATGGTCACCCGACCATCGTCAACGCTCACGGTGTGTACCACCAAGTCCGGTCCATGACCTGGCAGCGGAGACTTGTCCACGGTGTCCAGGCACCGACCGTCCACCAGGGAGAAGACCTGCTTGTAGACGGGCGACGAGATCGTCGGTACGTCCCCGCGGGAGCCTGTGATGCCCCGGGAGATCACCGCGGCCCCGGAGAACGGGCACAGGTTCGACACGGCGAACACCCTGCCATCGGCGAGGCGGAAGACGGCGACCTGCTCGCCGCCGACGATCGCGGCGACGCCGAGCTCGGGTGTGAGGTCGTCGTACGAGCAGATGTGCACACGGGTCAGGCGGTCTGCGACGGCAGTCATGAGCGAACCTCCAAGGTGGTCGGGGCGATGAGGACGGGTCCGGATGACGTGCCGCCGGCGGCGCGCTCGGCTGCGGTCGCGGGGCGGCGCTGACCGCGTTCGGTGACGTACGCGAGCGTGGGGTCGGCGGCATCCGGCGCGTTGACGAAGGACGAGAACTGGCGCAGCCGCACCGGGTCGCGCAGCACCGCGGCCCACTCGTCCTCGTAGTCGTCGACGTGGCGGGCCATGTGCGCCTCGAGGTCGGCGGCGATCCCCAGGGCGTCGTCGACGACGATCTCGCGGATGCGGTCGAGTCCGCCCTCGTGCTCCTGCTGCCACGGGGCCGTGCGCTGGAGGCGGTCGGCGGTGCGCACGTAGTAGACGAGGTAGCGGTCGATGATCGCGATAGCGGTCGCGTCGTCGACGTCCTCGACGAGCAGCTCGGCGTGCCGGGGGGTGAACCCCCCGTTGCCCCCCACGTAGATGTTCCAGCCGTTCTCGGTGGCGATCAGGCCGACGTCCTTTCCGCGCGCCTCGGCGCACTCGCGGGCGCACCCGGAGACCCCGAGCTTGATCTTGTGCGGGCTGCGCAGCCCGCGGTAGCGCAGCTCGAGGAGCACGGCCATCCCGACCGAGTCCTGCACCCCGAAGCGGCACCAGGACGAGCCGACGCACGACTTCACGGTGCGCAGGGACTTGCCGTAGGCGTGCCCCGACTCCATCCCGCCGTCGACGAGCCGCTGCCAGATGCCGGGCAGCTGCTCGAGCCGGGCCCCGAAGAGGTCGATGCGCTGGCCACCGGTGATCTTCGTGTAGAGCCCGTAGTCCTGGGCGATCCGGCCGATGAGCACGAGCTGCTCCGGGAGGATCTCGCCACCCGGCACCCGTGGCACCACGGAGTACGTGCCGTCCTTCTGCAGGTTGGCCATGTACCGGTCGTTGGTGTCCTGCAGGGCGGCCCGGTCACCGGCGAGCACGTGCTCGTCGTAGAGCGACGCCAGGATCGAGGCGATGACCGGCTTGCAGATGTCGCAGCCGCGACCGGTGCCGAACCGGGTGAGGATCTCGCTGAAGGTTCGCAGCTCGCTGACCATGACGGCGTTGAAGAGCTCGGCCCGCGACAGCCCGACGTGCTCGCACAGGGCGGTGGAGACGATGACCCCGGCCTTGGCCATCTCGGCACCCATGATCTTCTTCACGAGCGGGATGCACGAACCGCAGGACGTCCCGGCCCGGGTGCAGGCCTTGACCGCGGCGACGTCGTGGCACTGGTGGTCGGTGACCGCGTCACGCACTGCCCCCACCGTGACGTTGTTGCACGAGCAGACGGCGGCCTCGGCCGGCAGGTCCACCTGCGGCCGCGCGGCGCCGGCGTTCTCGGGCAGCAGCCACAGCCCCGGGTCGGCTCCGAGCTCGGCCCCGACCATCGGGCGCAGCGAGGCGTACGCGGACGCGTCGCCGACGAGGACACCGCCGAGGAGGGTTCGGGCGTCGTCGGTGACGACGAGCTTCTTGTAGACCCCGGCCACCGGGTCGGAGTGCACGAGCTCGAGTGCGCCGGGCGTCGTCGCGAAGGCGTCCCCGAAGGACGCGACGTCGACCCCGAGCAGCTTGAGCTTGGTGGACAGGTCGGCCCCGGGGAACGTCGCGTCGCCCCCGAGCAGCCGGTCGACGGCGATCTCGGCCATCGTGTAGCCGGGCGCGACGAGACCCAGGCAGCGACCCTCGATGCAGGCGACTTCGCCGATCGCCCAGATCAGGGGGTCCGGCGTGCGGCAACCCTCGTCGACGACCACTCCGCCCCGGGCACCCGTCGGCAGGCCCGCAGCCCCGGCGAGCTCGTCGCGCGGCCGCACGCCGGTCGCGAAGACGACGACGTCGACCGGCAGCGGGTCCTCCTCCCCGGAGAGTCGCAGCCCGGCGACACGCCCGTCGGCATCCGCCTCGATCCGCTCCGACGCGGTGCCGAGCCGGACATCGACCCCCATCGCCTCGATGGTGCGCCGCAACGCGTGGCCACCGCCCTCGTCGACCTGGAGCGCCATCAGCCGCGGCGCGAACTCGACCACGGTGCACTCCGCACCCAGGCCGACCACGGCCCCGGCCGCCTCCAGACCGAGCAGCCCTCCCCCGATGACGGCACCGCGCACCGGTCGCCCCAGCTCGGCCGCCCGACGTACGACCCAGTCCCGCAGCGCGATGACGTCGTCGATCGTGCGGTAGACGAAGACCCCCGCGAGGTCGGCGCCGGGCACTGGGGGCACCCAGGCGTAGGAGCCGGTCGCGAGCACGAGGTGGTCGTAGGCCAGCCTCGTGCCGTCCGCGGTCGTCACGCACTGCCCCTCGCGGTCGAGCGAGACCGCACGCGACCCCGTGCGCAGGGTGGTCCCCGGCGACTCCCACAGTCCCGGCGCACCGAGCGTGAGGTCCTCGGGCGTCGACCCGGAGAAGAAGGCGCTGAGGCCGACCCGGTCGTACGGCGCCCGGTCCTCCTCGGCGACGACGGTGACGTGGAAGGCCGACCCGGTGTCCCGGGCGGTCAGCGCCTCCACGAAGCGGTGGGCGACCATGCCCCCACCGACGACGACGACGTGCTCGCTCATGGCTGGCTCCTCACCAGGGCCTTGGTCCCGGTCTCGGTGGTGCTGTCGGTGACGATCTCGGTCGGGGTCCCACTGCTGATCAGGGCCTGCACCACGGAGGCGCAGTCGCCGCACCCGGTGCTGGCCCGCGTCGCTGCGGCCACGTCGGCGACGGACGCGCAGCCGCCGCGCACGGCATCCCGGATCCGCCCCGCGGTGACGCTGTTGCACGTGCAGACGCGGTCGGCGTCATCGAGCTCGTCGGGTCGCTTCGCCGCGGATGCCGGGCCGCCGCCCGCGAGTGCCCGTACCAGGAGCAGGGCCGGGTCCTCGGGCACCGGGAGCGACCGGGTGTACAGCGCCGACAGGGTCGTCGCGACGTCGGCGTCGCCGATGCACGTGGCACCGACGAGGGCCCCGGCGGAGACGACGACCTCGACGTAGCGCCCGTGCTCGGGATCCTTCAGCGACAGCACCCGGTAGCGCGGGTCGTCACGGTCGAAGTCGCCGCAGACGCCCATGCTCACCATCGACATGCCGGACGCCTTGACCCGCACCACGTCGTGGGTCGCGCACTCAGCCGACGTCACCGACCGTGCCGTGAGCCGGGCGACGAGGCGGCTGGCCTGCTGCCACCCCTGGGCGACGAGGCCACTGGCGCCGCCCGGAGGCTGGGCGCAGTCGCCGATGGCGTGCACGTGCGGGTCGTCCGGGCTCGTGAGGTCGTCCCCGACGACGATGCCCCGGTCGACCGAGAGCCCGGCCCGCCGGGCGAGCATGCTCTCGGGCACCGTCCCCGTGCACATGACGAAGAGGTCGGTGGCAGCCTCGATGCCGTCGGCGAACCGCACGCTCTCCAGGCGTCCCCGCCGGGTGCGGACCCCGACGACCGAGGCGCCGACGTGGGTGGTGATGCCCAGCCGCTCGAGGCTGGCCACGGCCACCTGCGAGGCCTCCCACCCGAGCTGGCGCTCCATGAGCCTCTCGGCGACGTGCACGACGCGCACCGCGAGTCCGCGCTGGGCCAGGCCCGTGGCGACCTCGATGCCGAGCACCCCCGCGCCGAGCACCACGGCCCGCCGGCCGCTCTCGGCGGCCGCGACGATGCCCGTGGCGTCGGCCATGTCCTTGAGCACGAAGACCCCGTCGACCAGGCCCTCGTCGTAGGCGACGCCCTGGATCGCCGGCACGCGCGCGGCAGAACCGGTGGCGAGCACGAGCTCGTCGTAGCCGTGGGAGGTGCCGCGGTCGTCCACGACGACCGCGCGCTCGCGGTCGATCCGGGTTGCCGTGACACCGGTGAGCACCTCGACCCGCGGGTGCCACGGAGCGGCGAGCCCGAGCACCTGGGGGCTCTTGGACCCCGCGACGACGCTGGACAGGAGCACCCGGTTGTAGGCCGCCAGGGGCTCCTTCCCGAGCACGGTCACCACGACCCGGGGGTCGGCCTCGACGAGCTCCTCGACGAACCTGGCGCCGACCATCCCGTGGCCGACGACGACGACGCGCCTCATGCGAGGACCTCCTGAAGGTGACGGACCCGCTCCAGGCGCACGGCGCAGACCTTGAACTCCGGCATCCCGGAGACGGGGTCGGTGGCGTCGTTGGTCAGCAGGTTGGCGCTGAGGTCCCCGGCCCAGTGGAACGGCAGGAAGACGGTGTCGGGGCGGATGGCGTCGGTCACCGACGCCGTCGCGACCATCTCGCCGCGCGCCGAGGTGACGCGCACGGCATCCCCCTCGCTGACGCCGTGCGTGTCGGCGAGCACTGGGTGGATCTCCAGCACCGGCCCCGGCGCCGCCTCGACGAGCTCGGCGACCCGGCGGGTCTGCGCCCCCGACTGGTAGTGGTGCAGCACCCGACCGGTGACGAGGTGCACCGGCGTCCCGGCGGTGACGTCGTCGGCCGGACCGTGGTGGTTGACCGCGACGAGGTGGGCGCGGCCGTCGTCCGTCGCGAAGGTGTCGAGGAACATCCTCGGGGTCCCGTCGGGGGCTGCGGCCGAGCACGGCCAGAACAGGGACTCCCCCGCGTCGAGCCGGTCGTAGGTGATCGCGGAGTAGTCGGCGCGCCCGCCTGCCGAGGCACGGGCCAGCTCGTCGAAGACCTCGCGGGCGTCCACGGCGAGGTGGTGGCCGAATCGCTCGGCGAGCTCGGCCCACACCCACAGCTCGGAGCGGGCCCCGGCCGGCGGGTCGATCGCCTTGCGTCGGCGCACGACCCGGCCCTCGAGCGTGGTCATCGTGCCCTCCTCCTCCGCCCACTGCGTCACGGGGAGCACGACGTCGGCGAGCTGGGCCGTCTCCGAGGGCACGAAGTCGCTGACGACGAGCAGGTCGAGGCGTCCGAGCGCGGCCCGCACCGCCGAGACGTTGGGGGCCGAGACCGCGGGGTTGGCGCCGTGCACGAGCAGCGCCTTCGCCCCGCCCGGCGTGCCGAGCCGAGACAGCAGCTCGACGGCCGGGATGCCGGGCCCGGGCAGGCTGGCCGGGTCGACACCCCACACGGCGGCGACGTGGGCGCGCGCCGCCGGGTCGCTGATCACCCGGTAGCCCGGGAGCTGGTCGCTCTTGAGGCCGTGCTCGCGTCCCCCCTGCCCGTTGCCCTGTCCCGTCAGCGGGCCGTAGCCGGAGCCGGGCCGGCCGGGAAGGCCGAGGGCCACCGCGAGGTTGATCGCGGCCGACACCCCATCGGTGCCCTGGGTCGACTGCTCCAGCCCGCGCCCGGTCAGGACGTACGCGCCCCGGCCGCCGTGCACCGGCGCCGCGGCCGCGAGCAGCCGCGCCGTGGCGCGCAGGGTGTCCGCCGGGATGCCGCACACCGCCTCCGCGCGCTCGGGCCACCACCGCGCGACGGAGGCGCGCACGGCATCCCAGCCGGTGGTGCGGGTATCCACGTAGTTCGCGTCGACGAGCGCTTCGTCGATGAGGACGTGGGTGAGCGCGAGCAGGACGACGAGGTCGCTCCCCGGCACGGCGGCGAGGTGGATGCCGCCGCCGCCGTCGGTCAGGCGCGCGGTCGCCGAGGCCCGCGGGTCGATGACGACCAGGCCCCCGCGCTCGCGAGCGCCCGCGAGGTGCTGCACGAGGGGCGGCATCGTGGCCGCAGGGTTCGAGCCGACGACGAGGACGGCATCCGCGCCACCGAGGTCAGCGAGCGGGAAGGCCAGTCCCCGGTCGATGCCGAGGGTGCGGTTGGCGCCGGCCGCTGCCGAGGACATGCAGAACCGCCCGTTGTAGTCGATGTACGGCGTCCCGAGCACCACTCGCGCGAACTTGCCCAGGGTGTAGGCCTTCTCGTTGGTCAGGCCACCGCCGCCGAACACCGCCACGGCGTCGCGGCCGTGGAGGTCCTGGATGCCGGTGAGCCGGGTGTAGATGACATCGAGCGCCTCGTCCCACGTCGCCGGCTCGAGCGGCCCCTTCTCACCACCGGGGCCCGTGCGCCGCACGAGCGGCGTGGTGAGCCGGTCCGACGCCGTGAGCACCTCGGCCGAGCTCCACCCCTTCTGGCACATGCCACCCCGGTTCGTGGGGAAGTCGCGCGCCTCGACGCGAACCGGTGCCACGGCATCCGGGGTCGCGTGGAGGGTCTGCGCGCACTGGAGGGCGCAGTAGGGGCAGTGGGTCGAGGTGGCGGGCATCGTGGCCTCAGACCTTGGCCATCGTCGCGCCGCGACGCACGTAGACGGCCCAGGTGAGCACCGCCAGTGCGAGGAAGACGAGCACGTAGGCCTGCAGGGCGGGGACGATCGAGCCGTACTCCTCGCGGGCGAACTTGTAGACGAACGGGATGACGAACCCGCCGAAGGCCCCGACCGCCGAGATGATGCCGACGGCGCCGGCTGCGCGGCGACGGTACTCCAGGGCGCTGCCCTCGCTGCCGTCCCTGGCCGCGAGGCGGGTGAAGATGGCCGGGATCATCCGGTAGGTCGAGCCGTTGCCGACTCCCGTGGCCACGAACAGCGCCATGAAGCTCGCGAAGAAGATCGGCAGGCTCTTCTGCTGCACGCCGATCACGGCGACGACCCCCGCGACGGCCATCGCCACGAAGGCGACGAACGTCACGACCGAGCCGCCGAGGCGGTCGGAGAGCCGACCGCCGAGGGGACGGGACAGCGAACCGACCAGGGCCCCGAGGAACCCGTAGGCCAGGGCGATGTCAGGTCGCTCGAAGACGACCTTGAGCAGGGTCGGGAAGGCCGCCGAGTAGCCGATGAACGAGCCAAAGGTGCCGATGTAGAGCAGGGCCATGAGCCAGGTGTGCAGGTGGCCGGTGGCGCGGACCGTGGGGCCCGGGTCGGCCTTGGCCTCGCGGAGGTTGTCCATGAAGTAGTAGGCGAGCACGGCCGAGGCGATGGCGAAGGGCACGTAGAGGAAGCCCGCGTTGGACAGGCCCGCTGCGACGCCGCCGAGGCCGATCGCGAGCGGCACGAGCTTCTGCGCGACCGCGACGCCGATGTTGCCGCCGGCGGCATTGAGGCCGAGGGCCCAGCCCTTCTCCTTCTCCGGGTAGAAGAAGGTGATGTTGGCCATCGAGGAGGCGAAGTTGCCTCCGCCGAAGCCCGCGGTCGCGGCCACGAGCAGGAGGACCCAGAACGGCAGCTCGGGGTGCTGGACGACCCACGCCAGGCCGAGCGTCGGCACGAGCAGGAGCAGCGCGGAGACGACGGTCCAGTTGCGGCCGCCGAAGACCGGCACCGCGAAGGTGTAGGGGATGCGCAGCACCGCGCCGACACCCGAGGCGACGCCGATGACGGTCAGCGCCTGGCCGGCGGTGAGCGCCCAGCCGTTGGCGCCGGTCGCCACGAGGGCTCCCGACGCGTCGAAGGTCCCCGACATCGCCACGACGACGATCGACCACAACATCCAGACGGAGAAGCCGATGTGCTCGGCGAAGATCGAGAAGCCGAGGTTGCGTCGAGCGATGGCCCGGCCGCGGTCGGCCCAGAAGTGGTCGTCGTTGGCGTCCCACCTCTCGATCCAGCGACCGGGCCCGACGACGCCGAGGTCTGACTCCGGCGCGGTGCTGCTCGCGCCCGGGGTGATGGTGGTGGTCATGGTCGCCTTCCCGAAGTACGTGTACGGGGGGACGACGTCGAGGCCGCCCACCTCGTTGTCGGACAGCACCGACGCTAGGGAAGCGGTGTTTCGAGGGCCTGTGGCGCGTGTGAATGGGTCGCAACATCGTGCGCACCCGACGGCGGTCTGGCAGCGTGAGAAGTTGGAAACACAGCCGTCACACGTGCAGGTGGGACGGGGTGTGGAGCACCCCGGGCGGGGTCAGTCGGTCAGCCGGCCAGCCGGTCAGCCGAGGCCGAGGTAGTGCTCGAGGCCGACCGTGACCCCGGGGTGCTCGTCGACCGCACGGACCGCGGCCAGGACACCCGGCATGAACGACACCCGGTCGAAGGAGTCGTGGCGGATCGTGAGCATCTCCCCCGGCGCACCGAGCAGCACCTCCTGGTGTGCCACGAGCCCCCGCAACCGCACGGAGTGGACCGGGATGCCGTTAACCCGCGCCCCACGGGCGCCTTCCGGGTCGTGCGTCGTCGCGTCGGGGACGGGCCCGAGCCCGGCGGACGCGCGGGCCTCGCCGATGAGGGATGCCGTGCGCGCTGCGGTCCCCGAGGGCGCGTCGACCTTGTCGGGGTGGTGCAGCTCGATGACCTCGACGGACTCGTAGTAGCCGGCCGCCTTGGCGGCGAAGGCCATCATGAGCACCGCGCCGAGGGCGAAGTTCGGAGCGATGAGCACACCGACACCTTGGGTCCGCGCCACCTGCTCGCGCAGGGTCGCCAGCCGCTCGTCGGACCAGCCGGTGGTGCCGACGACAACGTGCACGCCGCGCGACACGCAGTGGGCGACGTTCGCGGGTGAAGCGTCCGGCACGGAGAACTCGACGACCACGTCGGCCCCGGCGAGGTCACCCAGCTCGTCGCCGACGTCGAACCGACCGGCGAGCTCGAGGTCGTCGGCCCCCTCGACGGCGGCGCACACCGTGGCGCCCATCCGCCCGCTCGCACCGATGACGGCCACCCGTGTCGCACCCATGGCCAGCACTGTAGTGGCGACGCAGCGGCGCCCGGCCCCCGCTCACCCGTCCCCAGATCGACCAATAGGTCACTGGAGGGACGCCCGGCCCCTTCTTGCAGCGACCTGTTGGTCGATTCAAGGACGCAGCGACTGGCGCCAGGGCGCGCGGTTGGCACCCCGGGCTCAACCGCCGACACGCCGTCTCGTTCACCTTTTGTTCATCTTGCGTCCATCTTCGGTTACCCTTGTGCGAACACACGGTGAACAACCCCGAGAGGAGGGCCCCATGAAGAAGCTCGTTCCGCCCATGACGCGGACCGGATTGGCGATGCGCTGGGTCCCGGTGACCACGACCGACGGCCGAGTGCGGATGGAGATGCGCTGGAGCGCGCCACCAAAGGTTCGACGGCAGTCCGCCTGACCGACGGCACCACTGCATGCGCGAGGGCCCGCACCGGTCGGTGCGCGCCCTCGCGCGTGCTGCCGTCAGTCCGACGGCGGTTCCGACGTCAGCGACAGGTCCGGCTCCTCACCGCGGGATCGGGCCGCGGCCCGCTGGCGCCACACCCGCCCGAGGTAGGCCTGGTCGGGGGCGATGTCGAGGCGGTAACGGGTGTACTCCGGGTCGAAGGGGGTGCGGGCGTGGTAAGCCCGGATGGCGGGGTCGAGGACGACGACGATCTCCCCGGCAGCTCGGCTGAAGAAGTCAGCATGGTCGACCATCCGGATCTGCGGGTCCCAGCGCACCCGACGGATCGCCTCGGTGCGGGCGAGGTAGGTCTGCTCGATCTTGAGCCGAACCGGCAGGCCGCCGACGAGCTCACCCCAGGGTCGCAGCGGCTCCCGGTGTCCTCCGAACAGCGCGTCCGGCCCGAAGTCGTGCGCCATCCAGCGCGGCAGCTCGACGCGCACGAAGCCGACGACGTCGATCTCGGGGCACTCCTGCAGCCGGCGGCGCGCGGCATCCACGTCGGTGGCTGAGGTGAAGACGAGGTCGTCGTCGGTCACGAGCACGAACTCGGTGTCGACGGCGTCGAGGGCGGCGTTGCGCCCGACCGAGACACCCGAGTTGAACGGCATCGCGATGACGTCGACCAACGGGTCCGCGAAGGACATCGGCACCGGGGAGTCATCGGCCACCACGATGCGACCGTCGAAGACCTTTCGTGCCGAACGCACGAGACGCCGCGCGACGTCGGGGCGCTTGAAGGTCTTGACGGCCATGGTCACCGTCCGCGCGGACTCGGCCCGCTCCCCCGGGTCCGGACGGTCGGCCGCGAGCCGGTCGACACCGCGGACCCCGACCAGGGCTGCGGCCGTCGCCACCCGGTAGGCGGCCCGCAGCGGGCCACCGCCGCGGCCGTCCATGGCCCGCTTGATGCGTCGAACGTCCACGACACCTCCTTGAGGCAAGCACCCTACCGACCACCACCAAAGGCCGGGGGCGGCATCCGAAGATCTCGGATGCCGCCCGCAGAACCTCTGTGCGAGAGAGGACTCAGCCCTCGGTGGACTCTCCACCCTCACGAGCACCGCGACCGCGGTTGCCACCACGGCGACGGTTGCGCGGACGGCGCTCGCCACGCTCCTCGCCGCCCTCGGCGGGAACGTCCGCCTCGGCGGCGTCGCTGTCGGTCTCCGAGGCCTCAGCCGCCGGAGCGTCCTCGGCAGGAGCAGCAGCCGGCGCTGCGGGGGCCTCGGCGGCCTCCTCGCCGGTCTCGCCCTCGGGCAGCACGGCCGCCAGGCTGAGCTTGCCGCGGGGGTCGATCTCCTTGAGCTCGACCTGGACCTTCTGGCCCACCGCGAGCACGTCGTCGACGTTGTCGATCCGCTTGCCACCGACGAGCTTGCGCACCTCGGAGATGTGCAGCAGGCCGTCCTTGCCCGGCAGGAGGGAGATGAACGCCCCGAAGGTCGTCGTCTTGACGACGGTGCCCAGGAAGCGCTCGCCGATCTCCGGCATCTGCGGGTTGGCGATGGCGTTGACCATCGCGCGGGCCGCCTCGGCCGACGGGCCGTCGGTCGCACCGATGTAGACGGTGCCGTCGTCCTCGATGGAGATCTGCGCGCCGGTCTCGTCCTGGATCTGGTTGATCATCTTGCCCTTCGGGCCGATGACCTCACCGATCTTGTCGACCGGGACGGTCACCGCGATGACGCGAGGAGCGAACGGGCTCATCTCGTCGGGCGCGTCGATCGCCTCGTTCATGACGTCGAGGATGTGCAGGCGTGCGTCGCGGGCCTGGGTCAGCGCACCGGCGAGCACGTCGGCGGGGATGCCGTCGAGCTTGGTGTCGAGCTGGATGGCCGTGACGAACTCACGGGTACCGGCGACCTTGAAGTCCATGTCGCCGAACGCGTCCTCGGCACCGAGGATGTCGGTCAGCGCCGCGTACTCGGTCCTGCCGTCGACCTCGGCCGAGACCAGGCCCATGGCGATGCCGGCGACCGGGGCGCGCAGCGGCACACCGGCGTTGAGCATCGACAGGGTGGACGCGCAGACCGAGCCCATCGAGGTCGAGCCGTTGGAGCCCAGGGCCTCGGAGACCTGACGGATCGCGTAGGGGAACTCCTCGCGGGTCGGCAGGACCGGCATCAGGGCGCGCTCGGCGAGCGCACCGTGGCCGATCTCGCGACGCTTGGGCGAGCCCACGCGCCCGGTCTCACCGGTGCTGTAGGGCGGGAAGTTGTAGTTGTGCATGTAGCGCTTGCGCGTGACCGGCGACAACGTGTCGAGCTGCTGCTCCATGCGGAGCATGTTCAGCGTCGTGACGCCCATGATCTGGGTCTCGCCACGCTCGAAGATCGCCGAGCCGTGCACGCGCGGGAGCACCTCGACCTCGGCCGAGAGGGCGCGGATGTCCGCGAGCCCACGGCCGTCGATGCGCACCTTGTCCTTGAGGATGCGCTGACGGATCAGCTGCTTCTGCACCGAGCGGTAGGCAGCCGAGAGCTCCTTGTCGCGACCCTCGAACTGGGCCCCGAGGGACTCCTTCATCGCGTCCTTGATGGCGTCGATGCGCTCCTCGCGCTCCGCCTTGCCGGCGATCTGCAGGGCAGCGGCGAGGTCGGATGCCGTGGCCGCCTCGACGGCCGCGTAGACGTCGTCCTGGTAGTCCAGGAAGATCGGGAACTCCTGCACCGGCTTGGCAGCCTTGGCGGCGAGCTCGGCCTGGGCCTCGCACAGCACCTTGATGAAGCCCTTGGCGGCCTCGAGGCCCTGGGCCACGACCTCCTCGGTGGGGGCGGTCTTGCCCGCGGTCTTCACGAGGTCCCACGTATACTCGGTGGACTCGGCCTCGACCATCATGATCGCGACGTCGTCACCGGCGATGCGGCCGGCGACGACCATGTCGAACGTCGAGCGCTCGATGTCGCTGAAGTTCGGGAACGCGACCCACTGGTCGTCGATGAGGCTGACGCGCACACCGCCGATGGGGCCCGAGAACGGCAGACCGGAGATCTGGGTCGACGCGCTGGCGGCGTTGATCGCGAGGACGTCGTACTGGACGTCCGGGTTGAGCGCCAGGACGGTGATGACGACCTGGACCTCGTTGCGCAGGCCCTTGGTGAAGGTCGGGCGCAGCGGGCGGTCGATGAGGCGGCAGGTGAGGATGGCGTCGGTGGACGGGCGACCCTCGCGGCGGAAGAACGAGCCGGGGATCTTGCCCGCGGCGTACATGCGCTCCTCGACGTCGACGGTCAGGGGGAAGAAGTCGAACCCCTCGCGCGGGCTACGGCCCGCGGTGGTCGTGGACAGCAACATCGTGTCCTCGTCCAGGTAGGCCGCGACGGCGCCGCCGGCCTGCTTCGCAAGGCGCCCGGTCTCGAACCGGACGGTGCGGGTGCCGAACGTGCCGTTGTCGATGACGGCTTCGGCGGACGTGATCTCAGGACCCTCCATGGGTCCTCCTTTTCTCTTGTACTGAAAGCCGGCGTGCATCGTCGTTGTGCACGGGCTTGTCCAACAGGCGGACGGTGCCGTGAACGGCATCCACCTCTCACGCGAAGGGGCGGCCCTCACGGTGTGAAGGCCGCCCTCGCGGAAGTGTGTTATCGGCGCAGGCCGAGGCGCTTGATCAGCGAGCGGTAACGCTCGACGTCGACGCTCTCCAGATAACGCAGGAGACGGCGGCGCTGGCCGACCAGGAGCAGCAGGCCGCGCCGGCTGTGGTGGTCGTGCTTGTGCTGGCGCGAGTGCTCGGTGAGGTCCTTGATGCGCTGGGTGAGCAGCGCGATCTGCACCTCCGGGGAGCCGGTGTCGCCCTCGGTGGTGGCGTACTCGGTCATGATCTGCTTCTTGACGTCAGTGCTCAGAGGCATGGGGCGACGACTCTCTTCCTGTGGTTTCGCTGCGCGGCGCTCCCGGGCTGGTTCACCGGGGCTCTCTGGAATCCGCGGCCGGTTCTCACGGCAGTGCTCAAGGCTACCAGCGCCCGGACCAGCCCCCTAATCGCGCCGGCGCGCTCACTGATCAGGTGCGGACCACGTCCGTCCCCGCCGCGTCGAGCTGCTCCGCGGTCTCGTCGTCGAGCTGGGTGTCGGTGACGAGGAGGTCGACCTCCTCGGGTCGGGCGAACCGGTGGAAGTGGTCGACGCCCGCCTTCGTGGAGTCGGTCACGATGATGGTGCGGCGAGCGGCCTGGCACATGGCCCGCTTCGCCATCGCCTCCGACTGGTCGGGGGTCGTCATGCCCCGCGCCACCGAGAAGCCGTTGGTGCCGAGGAACGCGAGGTCCACGCAGACGTCGGCGAGCGCGGACTCGAGCCACTGGCCGACCGCTGCCCCGGTGCGCTCACGTACCCGACCGCCGAGCACGTAGAGCTCGATGGTGTCCAAGGGGTGCAGCGTCGCCGCGATGGCCACCGAGTTCGTGACCACGGTGAGCCGGCGGTCGGTGGGGAACTGCTCGGCGATGGCCAGGGTCGTCGACCCCGAGTCGAGCAGCACCGTCCCCTCGGCCGGCAGCTCCTGGATCGCCCGCGCGGCGATGCGCTGCTTCTGGGTGCTCGCCTGGGTGCGTCGTGAGGCTAGCGTCGGCTCGACCTCGAGCCGCTCGATGGGCAGGGCACCGCCGTGGACGCGGCGCACCAAGCCCCGTCGCTCGAGAGCGGTGAGGTCACGGCGCACCGTCTCGGCGGTGACCGCGAGCTCCTCCGCGAGCGTGGCGACCTCGACCCGCCCGCGGGCCCGGGCCCACTGCAGGATCAGCTGCTGGCGCTCAGCGGCATAGCGGTGCACCGGGAGCACGGCGGGTGCCGACGGCGGGGCGACCTGAGACGAGTCCATACCGCCCATTGTCCTTCAGGGCGGTCGTCGTGGTCCGATCCCGTCAGGTCCCGGGTGCCGGCCATGGTCTGACCACGCACCTCCCATCCACTCCCGCGGCGCCCAGCGCCGCCGCCACTGCACAGGAGCGCACCGATGCCAGAACTGATCTTCCCCCTCGACTCGACCAAGTAGTTCACCGACCAGAAGTACGTCGGCCACAACCGCTGGCACCCCGAGGTGCCGGCCGCCGTCCACGTCAAGCCCGGGGACTCTTTCCGGATGCACTGCCGCGAGTGATTCGACGGGGCGATCGTCAACGACGACTCGGCCGACGGGGTCTTCGCCGCGAGTGCCCATGTCGTCGTTCTGAGCGAACCACGAGTGTGGCGTGCACCCCTCCTCCGCGGGGTGCACGCCACACTCCGCCCGAGCCGCGCGTACAGTTGCGACCCAGATCACACTCATCGTTGAGGAGTCGACGTCGTGCGTCAACGAGGCCCCGCGCCAGCCGCGGCACCCACCCCGGCTGACCCCGCCCGGGCGGCATCCGTGCGAGCCCTCGCCGAGCAGTTCACCGACCTGCGCGGCCCCCTGCTCCCGATCCTCCACGCGGTCGTCGCGGCGCACGGCCACGTCCACGACGACGACATCCCCGTCATCGCCGACGTCCTCAACCTCTCGCGGGCCGACGTGCACGGGGTTGTGACCTTTTACCACGACTTCCGGCGCACTCCCCCGGTCGCCCACCGCGTCAGCCTGTGCCGCGGCGAGGCCTGCCAGGCCCGCGGGGCGCAGACGTCCTACACGGCAGCCACCGACCGCTGGAGCGCCTCCGACGACGTCGAGGTCGCCGAGGTGTTCTGCCTGGGCCTGTGCGCCCAGGGCCCGTCGGGGCAGATCGACGGCACCCTGCACACCGCCCTCACCCCCGAGCGCATCGAGGCCCTCACCACGGGGTGGCAGGCATGAGCACCGCGTGGGTCTCCTGCGACAGCGCGGCCGTCGCCGCTGGCGCCGACGCCGTGGCCGAGGCGATCGCGGCCGCCGGGATCACGGTGCGGCGCCACGGCTCTCGCGGGATGCTGTGGCTCGAGCCGCTCGTCGAGCTCGAGACCGAGGGCGGTCGGGTCGGGTACGGCAACATCACCGAGGCCGAGGTGGGGCCGCTGCTCGACGGGGCCCTGGACGACACCGACCGGTGCATCGGGGCCGTCGACGACCACCCGTGGATGGCCCGCCAGCACCGGGTGTCCTGCGCCCGGGTCGGGGTCATCGAGCCGACCGACCTCGCCGCCTACCGGGAGCACGGCGGCCTCGCTGGGCTCCTGCGCGCCATCGAGCTCACCCCCGAGGCGGTCGTGGCCGAGGTCACGGCCTCCGGGCTGCGCGGGCGCGGTGGCGCCGGGTTCCCGGCCGGCATCAAGTGGGAGACGGTGCGCACGGCATCCGCCGACGTGAAGTTCGTCTGCTGCAACGCCGACGAGGGCGACAGCGGCACGTTCGCCGACCGCATGCTCATCGAGGGCGACCCGTTCACCCTCATCGAGGGCATGGCCATCGCTGCCCTGGCCGTCGGTGCGACGGAGGGGTTCGTCTACCTGCGCAGCGAGTACCCGCTCGCCATCACCACCCTGCGCCGCGCCATCGAGATCTGCTACGCCCACGGCATCCTCGGTGAGTCCGTGCTCGGCAGCGGGCGCCGCTTCGACCTCGACGTGCGGGTGGGTGCTGGTGCCTACATCTGCGGCGAGGAGACCTCGATGCTCGAGTCCCTCGAGGGCAAGCGCGGCGAGGTGCGGGCCAAACCCCCGATCCCGGCGCTCGAGGGGCTCTTCGGGCGCCCCACGGTCGTCAACAACGTGCTGACGCTCTCGGCCGTGCCGATGGTGCTCGCCGACGGCGGTGAGGCCTACGCGGCCCTGGGCACGGGCCGCTCGCGCGGCACGCAGGTGTTCCAGCTCGCGGGGAACGTCGCCCGCGGCGGCATCGTCGAGGCCGACTTCGGCATCACCCTCGACACCCTGGTCAACGACTTCGGTGGGGGCACGGCATCCGGGCGTCCCGTGAAGGCGGTGCAGGTCGGCGGCCCCCTCGGCGCCTACCTTCCCCCGTCGCAGTTCGCCCTGCCGATGGACTATGAGGCGTTCGCGGAGGCCGGGGCGATGGTCGGGCACGGCGGCATCGTCGTGTGGGACGACACCCTCGACGCCGCGGCCATGGCCCGCTTCGCCATGGAGTTCTGCGCCAAGGAGTCCTGCGGCAAGTGCACGCCCTGCCGCGTCGGGTCGATTCGCGGGGTCGAGGTCATCGACCGCGTCATCGCCGCACCCGATGACGGCGTGCGCCGCACCCAGCTCACCCTCCTCGAGGATCTCTGCACGACGATGACCAAGGGCTCGCTGTGCGCCATGGGTGGCCTCACCCCCATGCCGGTACGCAGCGCCATCGAGTACTTCCCGCAGGACTTCGGCATCCCGGACGACACCACGCAAGGAGCGCGTTCATGACGGTCATCGACGAGCCTGCCCTCGAGACCCCCGACCACGGCACACCCCCGGTCTGGGGGGAACCGAGCGCGCACGTCACCATCGACGGCATCACGGTCATGGTGCCGCCGGGCACGTCGGTGATGCGCGCCGCGAAGATCGCCGGCATCGACGTGCCAAAGCTGTGCGCGACCGACTCGCTGAAGGCCTTCGGCTCCTGCCGCCTGTGCCTCGTCGAGGTCGAGGGGATGCGGGGCACGCCCGCGTCCTGCACGACCCCGTGCACCGACGGCATGGTGGTCTCGACCCGCACCGAGCAGGTGCAGCAGCTGCGTCGCGGTGTCATGGAGCTCTACCTGTCCGACCACCCCACCGACTGCGCCGGCTGCGCGCGCGGCAACTGCGAGATGCAGGGGCTGGCACACGACGTCGGCCTGACCGAGGTGCGCTACGGCCTCGGAGGCGCCTCGCACCTCGACGAGGCGGTCGATGAGTCCAACCCGTACTTCGCCTACGACCCGAAGGCCTGCATCGTCTGCTCCCGCTGCGTGCGCGCCTGCTCCGAGACCCAGGGCACCTTCGCCCTCACCGTGCAGGGGCGCGGCTTCGACTCGCGGATCACCGCCGGCGGCACCGACTTCCTGTCCTCGGAATGCGTCTCCTGCGGCGCCTGCGTCCAGGCGTGCCCGACCGACGCGCTCACCGAGAAGTCGGTCGTCGAGCTCGGGATGCCGTCACGCACCGTCATCACGACGTGCGCCTACTGCGGGGTCGGGTGCTCCTTCAAGGCCGAGGTGCAGGGCAGCGGCGACGACACCCGGGTCGTGCGGATGGTGCCGTGGAAGGACGGCGGCGCCAACGAGGGCCACAGCTGCGTCAAGGGGCGCTTCGCGTACGGGTACGCCTCGCACCGCGACCGGCAACTGTCGCCGATGGTCCGTGACTCCATCGACGACGAGTGGCAGGTCGTGACGTGGGAGGAGGCCATCGCCCGCGTCGCCGAGGGTTTCCTCGCCCTGCGCGAGAAGTACGGCACCGGCTCGATCGGCGGCATCTCCTCGTCGCGGTGCACGAACGAAGAGGTCTACGTCGTCCAGAAGATGGTGCGGGCGGCGTTCGGCAACAACAACATCGACACCTGTGCGCGGGTGTGCCACTCCCCCACCGGCTACGGGCTCAACCACGCCTTCGGCACCTCCGCCGGCACGCAGGACTTCGCCTCGGTCGAGCAGGCCGACGTCATGCTCGTCATCGGCGCCAACCCCACCGACGCCCACCCGGTGTTCGCGTCGCGGATGAAGAAGCGGCTGCGTGCGGGCGCCAAGGCCATCGTCGCCGACCCGCGACGCATCGACCTCGTGCGTTCCCCGCACGTCGAGGCCGCGCTGCACCTGCCCGTGCGCCCCGGCACCAACGTCGCCTTCGTCAACGCGATGTGCCACGTCATCGTCACCGAGGGTCTGTGGAACGAACCGTTCGTGCGCGAGCGGTGCGAGAACGCCGACGCCTACCTGGCGTTCATCGCCCGGCCCGAGCACTCGCCCGAGGCGACGCAGGACGTGACCGGCATCCCGGCATCCGACCTGCGTGCCGCGGCGCGGCTGTTCGCCGCCGGGCCGAACTCGGCGATCTACTACGGGCTCGGCGTCACCGAGCACAGCCAGGGCTCGACGATGGTCATGGGCTTGGCCAACCTCGCGATGCTCACCGGCAACCTCGGGCGCGAGGGTGTGGGCGTGAACCCGCTGCGCGGGCAGAACAACGTCCAGGGCTCGTGCGACATGGGGTCCTTCCCCCACGAGCTGCCCGGTTACCGGCACGTGTCGCGGCCCGAGGTGCGCGAGATCTACGAGTCGCTGTGGGGGGTGACCCTCCAGGCCGAGCCGGGGCTGCGGATCCCGAACATGTTCGACTCCGCGATCGGCGGCTCGTTCAAGGGGCTGTACGTGCAGGGCGAGGACATCGCCCAGAGCGACCCCAACACGAGCCACGTCGAAGCGGCCTTGCGCGCGATGGACCTCGTCGTCGTGCACGACCTGTTCCTCAACGAGACCGCCCGCTTCGCGCACGTGTTCCTGCCTGGGGCCTCGTTCCTGGAGAAGGACGGCACGTTCACCAACGCCGAGCGGCGAATCAACCGGGTGCGGCCGGTCATGCCGAGCCGGGTCGGCAGGGACGAGTGGCAGGTCGTGTGCGAGATCGCGACGGCGATGGGCTACCCCATGTCGTATGCCGACCCCTCACACATCATGGACGAGATCGCCGCGACGACCCCGACGTTCGCCGGGGTCTCGTTCGCCCGCCTCGACGCGCAGGGGTCGATGCAGTGGCCGGTCACCGATGCCGCCCCGCACGGCACGCCGACGATGCACGTCGGGTCGTTCGTGCGCGGCCTGGGACAGCTCACCGAGACCGTGTACGTGCCGACGACCGAGCGGGCCAACCGGCGCTTCCCCCTGGTGCTCACGACCGGGCGCATCCTCTCGCAGTACAACGTCGGTGCGCAGACCCGGCGCACCCCGAACTCCACGTGGCACCCCGAAGACGTCCTGGAGATCCATCCCTCCGACGCCGAGCTGCGCGGCATCGTCCCGGGTGACGTCGTCGAGCTCTCGTCGAGGGTCGGCACGACGCGCCTGACGGCGCAGGTCTCGGACCGGATGCCGGCCGGCGTCGTCTACACGACGTTCCACCACCCCGTGACCGGCGCCAACGTCGTGACGACGGAGAACTCGGACTGGGCGACGAACTGCCCCGAGTACAAGGTGACGGCGGTGCAGGTCGAGGTCGTGACCGAGGCGGCGCGGGCGCAGGCCGGCGCGGGCGCCCACGTCCCGGCGGATGCCGTCGCGGGTCGCCCGTGAGCACCGCCGAGCCCGCGGTCGTGCGGATGGGGCACGACCTCGTCCGCCACCTCGAGCACCTGCCCGGGGACGAGGCGGCGATGGAGATCGCGACCCACATCCGAAAGTTCTGGGAGCCACGGATGCGCCACGAGCTGCTCGCCCGCATCCGGTGGGGCGACACGACCCTGCACCCGCTGCTCGTCGCGGCGGCCGGTGACCTCGTCGACGGTGAGGTCGACCGCGCCGAGATCAGGGAGCCCTCCGGCGGCTGAGTCGTGCGCCATGGCTCGATCGGGCCAGTTACGGCTCCCGGGTCGCGGTCCTACCGTGGAAAGGTTCACCCGTGGCACAGGTTCTTGCCATCCGGGCGCCACCACGAGCGATCCTCAAGGATCGAGGGCACGTCACAAAGATCATCACCACCCCGGAGATCCCACCGAAGCCGGACATCGTCCTGCTCGTGGACCACGCCGGAAGCATGATCGCGCCGATCGCCAGCGCCAAGGCGGAGATGGGCAACATCATCTCCACCGTCAAGGCCGCTCAGCCCGGCGCGCAGTTCGCCGTCGCGCAGTACTGCGACCCACCGGAAGATCCCTTCGATGTGCTCCAGGACCTCACGGCCAGTGACGCCGTCGCGCAGGCTGCGGTCGACGGTATCACCCTCTGCGACGGCGGAGACGAGCCCGAGGCCCAGCTCAACGCGCTGTGGGAGATCGGTGACGGCGGCGTGTCGGAGCCAACGGGCTCGACGTCACCGGTCAGGCGACGCGGATCACCGCTGCGACCAGCGGTACCTTCGTCTCCGGCATCCCCGGCGGAGGGCTCGGCGCCGCGATCCTCGCCGGCCTGCAGAACCTGCCCGCCGAGGTCAGGGCGAACCTCGTGTGCGACACCGGGCTGAGCATCGCCTTCGACCCGGCGCTGCCCCAGGCGGTGCCCAGTGGCGAGGACGTCGTGCTCGACGAGGCGATCACCGTCGCCTGCGGCACTGGTGTCAACCCGGACGGCAGCGTGGTGCCAGGCGACAAGAAGTCCGGCCTCTACCAGCTCGTGGCGCCCGACAACCTGCCCGGCGTCATGGTGACGGTCTCCGACACGGTTCCCTCGGCCAGCTTCGAGCCCTACGCGCCCGGCACGTACGTCAAGCTGACCCAGGCGCCGGTTTCCACCCCGTCGGCCGTTCCGTTCTCCGGCGCCGTGGCCTGGCAGATCACCCTCAAGGGCGACGCGCTGCTCACCGCCACCGACGCGGCGGGCAACCCGGCGATGGCGACCTGCACGGTTCCGCCGAAGAAGAAGTGACCCGTCGTTCGACGAGTGCTTGAAGTGGGCCCGGCCACGGCCGGGGCCCTCGTGCGTACCAGTTCCGATACGGCGGAGAGCATCAAGACGCGCATCACCTATGATGCAGGAATGCGCACGACCGTCGACCTCCCCCCCGCGGTTCACCGCCGCGCCCGCGAGCTGGCGAAGGAGCGGGGCCAGTCGCTCTCGTCGGTCATTGCCGATCTCACGGTGCGCGGCCTCGCGCAGTTCGACACCCCCGTCCTGCTCGCCACCGACGAACGCACCGGGCTGCCCACGCTGTCCGTCGGCCGTCGGATCACGGATTCCGACGTCGCGGATGCCGTGGACGAGCAGTGACGACGTTCCTGCTTGACGCCAACACCCTCATCGCACTGACCGTCATCGAGCACGAGCACCACGATGCGGCGGCCACCTGGCTCGCGGGAACCGAGCGCTTCGCCATCTGCCCGGTCGTCGAAGGCGCCCTCGTTCGCTTCCTGCTGCGACTCGGCGAGACCGGTGACACGGCGGCCGCGGTGCTGCGTAACGTCCGCGCGCACCCCGCGCTCGGTTCTGGCCCGGTCGGCTCTCGTACGTCGACGTCGACCTCGGTGACGTCCGCGGCCACCGGCAGGTCACCGACGTCTACCTGGCCGCGCTCGCCGCGTCCGAGGGCGCCCGCCTCGCCACCTTCGACCGAGCCCTGGCCGCCCTGCGCCCGTCACAGACCTACCTCATCGCGACCTGAGCCCGACCCAATCCGCAAACGTCAGAACGTGCCCTTGATGACGACCTGCAGTACAGCCAGCCGCACTCCTGGCACACCTTGATCCGGCGCCCGATCCGGATGCACCCGACGGTGATCCCGAGCGCGTTCGGGTTGCCGGGATGCACGATGGACATGCCGACACGGTCGCCGAGGAGGAAACGGCGACCAGGTCGACGTGCACCCGGTTCTTGCCGGCCTGGGGCTCGGGCACCCGCTGGAAGAAGAGGTGCGGCTGGCCCTCGGCCTCGAGCGTCGATGCGTCGTTCCAGTGCTCCTCGGGCACCCCCTGGGCCGCGAGGAAGGCCGGCCAGTCGGGAAGCCGCCGGGCGGCGCCGGCACCGCGTAGCCGCGTGGGGCAGCGCCTCGGCCCAGAACCGCACGAGGGCGGCCGGGTCGACGGTGTCGGACACGACCTGGATGGGAGCAGTCGACCGGTCCATCCGAGCAGTCTGCCGGGAGGCCCCGAACCAGCACGTCGACCAGGTGCGGCACCTCGTCGGCGGCGACCTGGATGGTGGCGGCACACGTGGTGCCGCGCCACACCGACAGGACGACCACATCGTGCTCGGGGTGCCACGAGAGCCGCATCGCCCGCCCGGCGCCGCGGGCGTCGAGCACCACCTCACCACGCAGCGGGAGAGGGGACACGGCGGCCATGGTCCATCGTCGCCGCTCCGGCGGCCGAGCGCCACACCCTGCCGACGGCCACCGCCGCCGCGGATCAGCGTGGCGGCTGCTCGACGTCCTGGATGACCTCGTTGTGGCGGAGGAACCGCGGAGTGAACGGTGGGTCGAAGCGCGCAAACCTGTGAGCGCGGCCGGGCGGGCTCAGCGCGCGGCCGGCGCCGGAGCGGTGAGCGCCGGGACGATGACCGCGAGCGCCGCGTCGACCTCGTCGGCGCACACCCGGGCGGCTGCGGCGCCGCGCCGGTAGGGGTCCGCGACGTCGTGGTTGATGCCGTCGGGGCGGGCGGTGCCGTAGACCTCGTCGAGCAGGGCCAGGCCCCGGGCCTGCGACCCGACCCGGCCGAGCGCCTCGGTGAATTGGTGCAGACCAAACACCTTGATCGCCTGGTCGGGCCACCTCTCGACGATACGGATCCGCTGAGCGAACTCGAAGGTGAGCACGACGTCCGCGCCGTCGAGGATCTCGCGGGTCAGGCAGCGGCTGACGTGCCCCAACGGGTCACCACCACGGGCCCGCAGCTCCTCCGCCATGGCGGGGTCCATGCCGCGGCCCGGGAAGCCCGGAACACCCGCGCTGGCCGTCCGCAGTTGGTCGGTTGATGCCGTGGCCGAGAGGAGGGCAGCCTGGCGCTCGGCGTACGGGGAACGCGAGATGTTCGCGGTGCAGACGAAGAGCACGCGCAGGGGGCCGTCGGGGACCGGCGAGCGAGGTCTCACGACGATCAGGCTAGCGGGGCCGGTCCCCGGCTCCCAGCAGCACGGGTCGATAGGGTGAGACCCGCAGACCCGTCCGTGAGGCTCGCCCCGGCGAGCACCGGCCCGAACCACGACCTTTAGGCCAGGCCCGATGACCCCCGCTCTCCGGCTGCACGGCCTCGGCGCGGTCGTCGAGGTGAGGTGCGCCGGGGCCAGCCTCGTCTACGTCGCTCCCGGGGGCACCGGCAAGACGACCCTGAGCCGGCTACTCGGACGGCGGTTCGGTGACCTCACCGACGAGACGGTGGGAGTCGACGAGGCGGGCATGGTCGTCCTCGTCCGCGACACCGTAGGCGGATCCGCCGATATGGAAGAACTCTCCGTCATGGACGCGGTGTTCGCCGTGGTCGAAGAGACGTCCTCTCTCCCCCGCCTGGAAGGGCCCGTGCACCGTCTGGCCGACCTGCTCGACCGAGGTGGGCCGGTGCTCCGGGTCCGGTACTCCGAGGCCCCGGACTTCGAGGATGGGCTCGCGCGCCTCATTGGAGGTGGGGTGTGAAGGTACAGCGACGTGACGCGACCGACGTCCTCACGCGCGACGGCGAGACCGCGGTGCTCATCGAGGGAACCGTCCTTCGTCTCAGTGAGCTCAGCGCGGCCGTCTACTCCCTCACGGCACACGCCGTCGAGGTGAGTCGACTCGCGGGCGAGCTGGAGAGGCGATTTGGCGCGCCGGCAGGGTGCTCAGCCCTGGAGGCGACGGAGGCCGCAGTGGCTGAGCTCGTTCGCCGAGGAGTGCTGGACGCAGTTCAGTAGCGGGCCTTACGGCCGAATGCCCTCGGCCGACCCCGCGATCCCCGGACCCGGCCATGTCCTGCGGGCGGTGTTGCGGCCACGCTCAGCGCCGCGGCGCCGACTCCTCCAAGAGCCCCATCCCGACGAGCTCTTCGAGGAAGGCCTCGACGTCGGGAGCCACCTCCTCCTGGACCCGTCCCGCGAGGTGCGCGACGGAGGCCGCCACATCGGGCTCGCCCTCCACGGCAACCAGCCAGATCCACGCCGCCGAGTTCTGCAGCACTCGAGGGGTCCCATCGGGGACCTGCATCAGGAACACGGTCGCTGGAGGGTCGGGCTCGTCGTCCGGAACCACGTACGCGACCCGCGGTGGCATGCGGTAGGAGGTCATCGGCGTTGTCCGGGCTCGGTTCGCCCCGACCGGACCAGGCGCGCCATCTCGTTGAGACCCGCCCGAGCACGCGTCGCGTACGCGCCCGCCACCTCCGCGAGCGTGGGACGACGCCCCAGAACCGTGTGCATTCTACGTCGGTTGGGAAGGACGAGGCGCACCGCTCTGCGCAGCTTGGTACTCGTCGTCGGTTCGGACTTCACTCGGGCCAGCCAGAGGCGTACGCGGGACCGCTCCCCGGTGGAGAGTGCCCGCCACAATTCGTACCCACGACGTCCTTCGTACTCGTCCAGCCGCCCGGTCCCTGCGGCCAACGCCACCTCGGCGCCGAGCGCGCGCGCCAGGTGCTGGACCTCATCGCGCGCTTCCTCCGTGGCCTCGGTCCAGCTGCGCAGGATGTCCGAGTGCTGGAGCGCGCCTCCTCGTGCCGCATGGACGATGAGGAGCAGGCGCTGCGCCGTCAACGACGGCACGAGGCACGGGATGCCGGCGACGAGGGCCGTCCGTCGCTCGCGCCACAACCGCTCGAACGCCGTCGACGCGTCGGCCTCGATACCGGGGAACTGCCGGTGCACGTCTGCCGGTGACAGGAACGGGTGGGTGAACGTGGCCGCGTGCTCGAAGGCCGACCCGTCCGCGAAGTCGTACGCCGTCACCCATCCGTGTCGGTGCATCACCTCGAACAGCCGCGCTACGTGCGCCGGTCGCACGAGGACATCGGCGTCGACGCTCTGGCGAGGAATCGGCCTCGGCGTCGAGGACGGGGGATCACCCGGCGGTCCCACCGCCAGCAGGCGGTCGTCGACCGCGGGGCCCTTGATGTGCAGCAGGTCGATGCCGTGGTCCGAAGCCAGCACCTGCAGGACAGCGTGCGTGAAGCGTGTGCCCACGTATCTGGGCATGATGATCGTCTTCACGGGGAGAGAGTATCCGCCGCAGGCCTTCGCACATCGGCCCCCCCGCCGTAACATCCTCACCAGCGCCCGGTTGTTGGGATGCACCCTCCTCGGCACGCCCTGCGGCGCCTTGCTGCGCCCGGGCATGTACCCTAGGCTTCGATTGCTCCACGAAACCGCAGGCCAGACAAAGGGACATCATGACCGAATCCAACCGCACCGCGAGCCGCCGCACCTTGGCCAAGGGCATCGCCTGGAGCATCCCTGTGGTCGTGGCCGCGGCCCCCACCCATGCTGCCGCAGCCAGCCGCTTCTGCGTGGGCAGCCTCTGCTTCGGTAGCGTCGAAGTGCACAAGTGCTGCAACCAAGGGCCCAACTTCTACTGGGTGGTCGTGACGTTCACGAACGCCGGAGGCGTCCCCGTCAACGCGACGTTCAACTTCACCCTTACCCCCTCGGCAAGTGCTGCTGTCAGTTTCAGCGGCGGCGGCACGGTCGCAGCCGGTGCGACGGCGTCGTTCAGGGTGAGGGGAAGCACGACGCCCAACAACTGCTCGAATGCGACCTACCCTGCCTTCACCATCACGTTCAGCGACGGCACCAACACGGGATTCGCCCAGGTCCCCGGTGGATCCACCGGAGGCAACTTCTGCGCGGGCGCGCCGGGTGCTAGGTCCGCGCGGTCCACCAGCGAGACCGCACCGACGGAGACCGCACCGACGGAGACGACACCGACGGAGACGACACCGACGGAGACGACACCGACGGAGACCGCTCCGACGGAGACCGCTCCGACGGAGACCGCTCCGACGGAGACCGCACCGACGGAGACCGCACCGACGGAGACGACACCGACGGAGACCGCACCGACGGAGACGACACCGACGCAGACCACACCGACGGAGTAGTCAGGAGCCGTCTTGGCTCCATGGAGTGCATCCGGTGCCCCACGGCTCAACCACTCGCGTGGTCGCGAGCGACCGACGCCGGGTACCTGCTGGGTGCAGTTTTGCTGCGTGCGGCATTCTGACGCTTCACGCCCTTGGACCGCATGGTGGAAGCGAGCATGAAGGTCATCATCACCGGCGGAGCCGGTTTCATCGGGTCGAACCTCGGTCGTGAGCTGTTGCGGCGGCCGGAGGTCATGGAGGTGGTCGCGCTCGATGACCTCTCCACCGGCTCCCGCGTGAACCTCGACGGCACCGGCGTACGGCTCATCGAGGGCTCCATCCTCGACCGCGAAGCGTTGGACACGGCCTGCCAAGCAGCTGATGCCGTGGTGCACCTTGCCGCCCTCCCCTCCGTCCCCCGGTCGGTCATCGACCCGGTCGCCTCGCACCACGCCAACGCGACCGGCACCCTCGAGGTGCTCCAAGCCGCCCGCCGGGCAGGCGGCATCCAGGTGGTCGTCGCGTCGTCGTCATCGGTGTATGGGGCAAACCGCGAACTGCCCAAGCGCGAGGGCATGCGCACGGCGCCCATCTCCCCCTACGCGGTGAGCAAGCAGGCCACCGAGGCCTACGCCATGTCGTTCGGCCACACCTACGGACTGCCCACGCTGGCCTTCCGGTTCTTCAACGTCTACGGCCCGCTCCAGGCCGCCGGCCACGCCTATGCAGCCGTGGTCCCGGCATTTGTCGACGCCGCCCTGCGTGGGGAGCCCCTCACGATCCACGGTGACGGCGAGCAGACCCGCGACTTCACCTACGTGGGCACGGTCACCCGCATCCTCGCCGACGCCGTGACCCGCACGGTCACCGACCTGGAGCCGGTGAACCTCGCCTTCGGTACCCGGACCTCGCTCAACGCCCTCGTCGGCCAGCTCGCCGACCTCCTCGGGCACCGGCCGGCGGTCGATCACGTGGCACCGCGTGCGGGAGACGTTCGCGACTCACAGGCCGACAACGCACGGCTCCTCCACCACTTCCCCGACGTCGAGCCCGTGCCCCTGCGCGAGGGCCTGGAGCAGACCCTCGACTGGTTCCGGACCCTGCCCGAGTACCAGGCGTAGCCGATGCGAAGGCTCCTCGACAGGGCTGGGTGGCCGGAGCGTGCAGCCCTGGCCCTTCTGGCCCTCTGGGTGGTGTGGGCGTGGGTCGCCGCTCTCCTCGCCGACCGGATGCCGTCGCTCACCTCCCCGTACGTCCTCTCGCCAGTCGTCCTGGCCGCCGGGGTGGCGCTTGGCCACCTCGTGGCAACCCGCCTGGAAAGGAACGTCGTCGTGGCCGGCCTCGTCGTCGTGACGACCGTGCTGTTCCTGGGCGTGATCTGGACCGACGGCCCCGCGAAACGGCCCACCGCCTACGCGAACGCGAACGCCGCCGTGGCCGTGCAGGTGATCGCCCTCGCAGGGTTGGCGATGCTCGGGTCCGACCGTTTGCGACGCGTCATCCTCTGGTTCACGGTGGCGGGTGCTCTCGCGGTCATCGCGGCGAACGCCTCGAAGGCCGCATTTGTCGTGGCCGTACCCCTGCTCGCGGCGATCGCCCTCATGCTCTGGCGGCCGGCGGCTCGCGCCGGGTGGGCCGTTCTCGTGGGATCGGTGTCGATCGTCGTGTCTGCAGGGGCGGTCGTCCACCTCGCTGCTCGGGACCAGTGGCCACCGAGGGTCATGGATGCTCTGGACCCGGCCCGGCAGTCCCTGTGGAGCGACGCGCTGTCGCTGTGGGCAACCCACCCGGTCAGCGGTGGCGGACCCGGCTCGCTGGAGGAGTTCAGCACCCTGGGTGGCGACCCCGACACGGCATCCGCCCACTCCTCGCTGCTCCAGATCGGCGCCGAGACAGGCCTGGTCGGCGCCGCCCTCTTCGGCCTGATCGTCCTCGGCGGTCTGCTCTGGGCGGCGCGGGGCGGGGCACCCTGGGCGGTCGTCGGGGCTGCCGCCTGGACGGCGCTCCTCGTGCACTCGCTCAGCGACCACCTGCTCGAGTACTCGGTCGTCGTCCTTGCCGCAGGGCTCACCATCGGGTGTGCCTTCGCCACTCGCTCAGAAGAGCTCGACGTCCCCGAGGGTGAGGGTCCAGTCCCGGGGTGACGGAGGGGAGGCCGCGAGCGGCCGCGTCGTCAGCAGCGGCCCCTGGCCCGGCAGCGGGAGGAGCCCTGCCGAGGGCCCGGTCCTCAAGCCGATCGCGTAGTCCGCGCCCGTGTGCTTGAGCATGCGGCGCACCAACGCCATTCCCGTGCGGCGGTCGGGGACCAGCTGCTCGATGACCGCGGCCTCCACGGCATCCCCACGCCGACGGAGCCGGAAGACGAGGCCACCCTCGGCAGGGTCGTGGGGCGAGGCGAGCAGCAGTCGGTACTGCAGCGGCGCGAAGGACGTGCGCCAGGCCATGTACTCGGGCGTGCGGTGCGTGCGGAACCCCGTCGTGGGCGCGTGCTCCAGCAGTGCTGCGGCGACCGCACCGTCGGCAAGGGCCTCCCCGGCGTCGAGCCCGGCGGATGTCACCTGAGACCACAGGTCCGCGGGAACCCGCGAGGCGATCATCGGCGCGAGCGACCGGGGCCCTGCGGGCAGCACCCCCACCGGGAGCCGCCGGGCCAGGCTCCAGCCCATCTTGAGGTATCCCGGACGGCTCTGGTCATTGGGGGTATTGAAGACGAGCCCGTCACCCGCAAGGGTCAGCTCGGCCACCCCACGAAGGGTGAGCCTGCGGAAGATGCCCTGACCTTGGTATGCCGGGTCGGTCGCCGTGTCGACGGCCCTCACCGCGCGCACCTCGCGACCCGCGTCGTCGAGGAACCTCCAGCGCAGGAACGTCCGGTACCCGACCACCGAGCCCCGGTGTACCGCCACCCATGCGGGAGACACCCCGAAGGCGTTCTCGTGGTGCTTCCAGCGGAAGAACTCCTCGTTCGGGTCCTCGTCGCGCCAGCCCAGCGAGGCCCGCATCAGGCGCAGGACGGCCGGCTCGTCGGCCGGGTGGGCCGCACGCAGCTCGAGGTCGAGGGGCTTGGTGGGCACGGGGGGCGTCATGGTGTGGCTCCGTCCAGCCAGGTCTGCAGCATGAGCACCGTCCAGAGCGCGTAGTCGTGGTTGCGACGGCCCGAGTCGTGCTCCGCCAGCGCGCGGGCGATCGGTTCGGGACGCAGTAGCCCTTGCCGTCGCAACCGGTCCGGGGCCAGCAGGTCGTGTGACCACTCCCGCAGCGGCCCGCGCAGCCAGTCGGCCACGGGCGGGTCGAAGCCCACCTTCGGTCGGTCCCAGAGCTCGTGGGGCACGTACTGGCCCAACACCTGCCGGACCACCCACTTCCCGTGGCCGTCGCGCACCTTGGCGCGCTCCGGCATCCGCCAGGTCAGCTCGACGAACCGGTGATCGAGGAAGGGCACACGCACCTCGAGCGCGACCGCCATGCTCGCGCGATCCACCTTGACAAGCATGTCGTCGGGCAGGGTGCGCTGCTGGTCGGCCAACAGCATCCGGTCCAGGGGCAGGGCCGCGTCCAGGCCCGGCACGGCCGTCGCTGATGGGGGCGGTGGATTCGTCATCAGCGTCGCGGGGTCCCACCTGGTGGCCAGCACCGCGTAGGCGGCCATGTGGTCGTCCGCGGCGAGCACACCGGCCAGCTTGTGGGCCTTCGTGCCGATCGCAGAGGTGCGGCCGGGGAGGACTCGGGCCAGCCGGTCCCAGCCGACCGGGCTGGGCGTCGTCAGCGCGCGGGACGCACCGCGACGCAGCGGACCCGGCAGGGCGAGCAGCCGGGAGAGCCCTCCGTGCGCCACCCGATACCGGTTGTACCCCCCGAGCAGCTCGTCGGCGCCGTCCCCGCTGAGGCAGACCGTCACGTGTTGGCGGGCCGCCGCGCAGAGCAGGGCGGTCGGCACGCCCGAGGGGTCGGCGAACGGCTCGTCATAGAGGGATGACGCCCGCGACGCCAGGTCGATCGGGTCGAAATCGCCCAAGGGCAGCGTGGTGTGCTCGGTGCCCAGGTGCCGGGCGACCCCGGCAGCGGTCATCGACTCGTCTCCCTCACCACCCACGGCGACCGTGAAGGTGCGCACCGGTTGGGTGCTCACGGCCTGCGCCAGCGCCGCGATCGTGGAGGAGTCGACACCCCCGGACAGGAAGGTCCCGACTGGCACGTCGGCCTCGAGCCTGCGGCGTACGGACGCGCGCAGGGCCGTGTCGGCCAGCTGCACCAGTTCGCGGTCGTCGAGTGCCAGGGGGTCGGCGAGACCGGCGGCGGCCACCGATGCCAGCGACCAGTAGGGCACGGGCTCGGAGAACGTCGTCGGGCTCGTGACCCGCACGACACAACCCGCCCGGAGCTTGTCGATCCCCGGGACGATCGAGTGCGGTGCCGGGACGAAGCCGTACCGCAGGTAGTCAGCCAGGGCTTGCAGGTCCGGGCTGGTGCTCGTGTGCGAGAGCCGACGGACGGCCCCGAGCTCGGAGGCGAACGCGAAAGCGTCGCCCACCTGGCCGTAGTACAACGGCTTCTCCCCCACCCGGTCCCGGGCGAGAACGAGGACGCGGTCTCGGCGGTCCCAGACTGCCAGCGCGAACATCCCGTCGACGGCCGCGACGGCGGCTTCCGGGCCCCTCCGGGCGATCAGCTCGACGAGGACTTCTGTGTCCGAGTGCCCGCGAAACGCGACGCCGTCGCCCTCCAGTCGGTGACGATGGTCGGCGTGGTCGTAGATCTCGCCGTTCAGCACGAGGACCCAGCGGCCGTCCGCCGAGGTCATGGGCTGGTGTCCCGCCACCGAGAGGTCGACGATCGCCAGCCGGCGGTGGCCGAGGGCGACGCCGGCATCCGGGTCGAGCCAGCGTCCGACATCGTCCGGGCCTCGGTGCGCGACGGCTGCTGACATCGCGTCGAGGTCCGCTCCCAGGTCACCGCCTCCGTGAGTCAGGAGCCCGACCACACCGCACATCTGGTTGTCCACCCCTCGCGTCGTCCGGGCAGCCCTGACGGCGGGCCGGACCGCTGAGTATACGGAATGGAGGATGCGGAAGACTCGGCTCATGTCCCCCTCCGAAGTTGCGCCGGTCTCAAGGATCCGGGTCCTCTGGCTCATCAAGGGACTGGGTCCGGGTGGGGCCGAACAACTCCTCGTCTCCTCGGCTCGTGTCGCCGACCATGACCGGTTCGACTACCGGGCGGCATACGTTCGTTCGGACAAGGACCAGCTCGTCCCTCGGCTGACAGCCTGCGGCGTGCCCGCCACCCTGCTCGGGGGCGGCCGGCAGGGTCGGCTGTGGTGGCCGTGGCGCCTGCGCCGCCTGATGCGGGATGTGGACATCGTCCACGCACACTCCCCGCTCCTCGCCGGCGTGGCACGACTGGCAGCGCGGACGATCCCGGTCCGCGAACGGCCAGTGACGGTGTCGACGGAGCACAACGTGTGGGGCAACTTCTCGCTGCCCACCCGACTCCTGAATGCCACGACGGCCGGCTTGGACCGCCGCCGCTGGGCGGTGTCGCTCGAGGTGCGCAGGTCGATGTGGCGCCGGCGCCAGCAAGGGTCCGCGGTTCTGGTGCATGGAATCGTGCAGGGCGATGACCACCCCCCCGCCGGGACGCGGGGACGGGTTCGGCGCGAGCTCGGGATCCCGGAGGATGCCGTCGTGGCCATCACGGTGGCCAACCTGCGTCGCGAGAAGGACTACCCCAACCTGCTGCACGCCGCCCAGATCGCACTGCGTGAGGAGCCGAGTCTGGTCGTCCTCGCCGTGGGTCAGGGGCCCCTGGAGGATGAGGTTCGTGAGCTCCACGAGAGCCTCGGCCTGGGGGATCGCGTCATGCTCTTGGGTTACCGGACCGACGTCTCTGATCTGCTGGCGGCATCCGACCTGTTTGTCCTCGCGTCGGCCCACGAGGGGCTGCCCGTCTCGATCATGGAGGCGATGACGGCCGGTCTTCCGGTCGTCGCGACCGCCGTCGGGGGGGTGCCGGAGGCTGTGGTGACCGGGAAGACGGGGATCCTCCTGCCACCCCACGACCCGGAGGCCCTCGCGAGGGCACTGGTGACGGTGGCGCGCGACCGACCGCTGCGGGACGAGATGGCGGAGGCTGCCCGCGAGCGGAGCACGGTGTTCGACATCCGGTCCGCGGTCGGGGTGCAGCAGCGGGCCTACGCGGAGCTGGTCAGGTCCTGACTGCCGTCGTGGAACCCACGCCCGTCCAGTGAAACGTGCTCAGGCCCACTTCTGGGCGCGGTAGGACGATCGGCGACCACGTCGCGCCGGAAGGCCTGGTAGGGGGCGTTGAACTCCGGCTGGGCGTGCAGGCAGGTGAACTGCCGGTCGAAGACGGTCAGGTGGATGCCGTAGGCGGGTGAGGAAGTCGTTGTGGTCCACGCGCTTGAGGCGGTCGTCCCACCGGACGAGGCGAATGCGGTCGGCGAGGGCCGCGTTCCGTCCAGCGGCCACTCGGTGTCGACGGGGAGGACGACGACCGCGATGCCCGGATCCTCGAACAACTGGGGGGTGCGTGAGTCATCTGCGACGGTGACCGGACCGTCGAAGACGCGCCGTAGGGTCGAGACCGTGCGTCTGGCGTTGGCTGGGCGATCAAGAGGGCCGGCGCCGCAGGCGGGCCAAGGCGGTCGCACCAGCGATCTCGACCTCCGACACAGCCGTGTATCCCCACCGCAGTGGCGCACCCGCCGGCCCGCGCCCGAGCCTGACGAGGTCCGCCCTGACGTGCCTAGCCACGCAGGCCGACCGTCTTGGCCAGGCGCACGATCCCGGCATAAGCGCGCTCCGGGGCCAGGTTGCCCACGAGCTTCGCGGCGAAGAACGCCTCGGGGTCGCTCTGCCGCACCGGCACCCGCTTGAGGCGCACCCGCTCGGTGCCGGGCACGTTGCGCCCGAGCTCGCCGGAGGAGGCGCTGCGGAACCGCTCCCGGAGGGCCGCCTCCATCTCGTTGACACGCACGCCCCACGGGTAGGTGAAGTGCCTCGGCCTCACCCCCAGGTGCCGCTCCACTGAGGCGGTGCAGGTGTCCACCTCCTCCTCCGTCAGGGCCTCCGGACGGACGTGACGGTGCGTGTGGTTGCCAACGGTGCACAGGCCCGAGTCGACCATCTCGGCGAGCTGCGCCCACGACATGCCCCTGCCCGTGGACCCCTTGGCCGTGGAGCCCTCCCACACCATCGGCTGCGACACGTACCCGGAGGCCAGGTAGACGGTGAAGGGCAGCCCGCGCTCCCTGAGCAGCGGCCAGGCATGTGCGTGGACGTCCTCGAAGCCGTCGTCGAAGGTGAGGACCACGCTGGGCCTGGTGTCGCCTGAGTCGAGGCGGTCCAGCGCCGTGTCGAGAGCCACCACGTCGTGCCTCTCGAGCTGTTCGAGCTGTCGGGCGAAGGCCGGCACCGGCAGGTCGAGCTCGTCGCGGGTCCCTCCCCCGACCCGGTGATAGATGAGGAGGGTCGCACCCTGAGCGAGCGAGTCACGCCCGATCCCGGCCAGACCCGACTTCAGACGGGCCCGAGGGCCGCTCGGCGGGAGGGCGCCCCGGTCGTCCTCGTCGCTGCGCTCAGCGTCTGCGGACCTCGCCAAGGCTCGCCACCTCCCGGTGGTGCGCAAATTCCGGCTCCTCGCCCCCGAAACCCTCATCATCGAGGTCGGTCCGGCGGCGGACGACTGGGAGGGCGAGCAGCACGAGGAAGAACGGAAGCATGAGCACCCGCTGTCGAGCCAGGATGCCGAAGTTGGCGAATCCCGAGAAGGCGACGACGAACGAGATGGGATAGACGAGGGCGAACACCACGTAGGGGTTGCGCCTGAGGATGCCGGTGAGCCGGCGCAGCCGCGGCCACGACGCCACCGTCAGCGCGAGGAGGAAGAGCCCTTCGAGGCTCTGGACGAGCATCTGGGCGTTGTCTGCCTCCCATGGGAAGGGCCGAAAGAGCACGGTCAGTGCTGCGGCCAGGAACCCGAGTGGGGACTCGACCGGGACGGGCGTGAACTCAGAGCCCCCGACCGTCGTTCGGCCCCCCGCCATGTCGAGGGATTCCGACACGGCCTGCCAGCTGAAGTCGTCCGTCCCGAGGAACTCGGCCGACTGGGTGGCGAGCACCCACGCTGCCGCCCCCATCACGAGGATGCCGCCGAACTTGCTCAGGATCCCCGTCACCTGGGTCGAGGCCGGCCGGAACAGCTGAGCGACGAGCAGTGCCGCGAACAGCAGGACGGCGATGTGCGGCCGGATCAGCGCCGTGCCGACGGCCCCGGTCGCGAGCAGCGCCAGCGCGCCGTGCTGGCCGGCGAAGAACTTCGCGGCGCCCAAGGCCGTCACGCCGACGAAGAGCATCAGCCATGACTCCTTGCCGATGGAGGACGGCCAGTACAGCATCGAGGGCAGGAGGAAAACGAGCAGGGCATAGCGCCGGTGCTCACCGTCGGGCAACGCGATCCGGAAGGCGCGGTACAGCAGGTACGCCCCCCAGAACGCGAAGGCCCCGTAGACCATGAACGCCGCCAGCGTGGTGGGGCCGATCACGGTGTAGATGGCCGTGGTGATCAGCTCCATGTACTGGGTACCGCGAGCGGTCTCCAGGTCCCACGTCACGACTCCCTGCCGCCAGCTCCGGTACTGGAACGCGGCCGCGAGGTTGTAGCGCTCCGCGTCGGAGGCCCCGTCGTAGACGACATAGGCCACGTAGTAGCGCACCATCGTGCCGACCATTTTGGCGAGGAAGGCGAACCCGATGAGCCGACCGAACCACGGGCTCGGCTCCCGGACCGCGACCCGCCAGATGAGGAGAGCGTTCACGGCAATGAAGAACGGCGCGACGAGCAGGGCCCCCCACACGTTGTAGGACTGCAGGCCGATCGCCCACGCCCAGACGACGGCGAAGCCCGCGCCGACGAACCCTGCCAGGGTCAGACCGACGGCCCACGGCCGAACGGAGGTGGAGAACACGAGAAAAGGGTTACGCGGACGAGGAGGTGCGGCGAGCACGCCTGCTGAGCGCCGCGTCATCGGGCGCGCCATCAGCCTGCGGGGAGAACGGCCACGCACCATCCTTCGAGCCCGCGAACTGGGTCGAGGCATCTGCCCGCGTCGAACGGGGCGACCGGTCCGCCTCGACACGAGCGGATCGCTCGCGCTTGCGCTTCTTGGTGTCTCCGTGGCCGTACCCGTGCCCGGAGCCGTAGCCGTAGCCGTCAGCGCGCCGGCCACGGGCACCAACGAGCACGACGCCGCTGATCGGCACCTGGAAGCGTCCGAGGAGCTCGGCGACCCGGTGCGCGGCGACATCGGTGAGCCGACCGCTGCGCACGACGAGCAGCACGGTGTCAACGATCGGCAGGACGTCGAAGACGTCGCTGGCCGCGAGGAGGGGGGCGGAGTCGATGATCACGACGTCGGCCATCCCACGGACCTCCTCGAGCAGGTGCCCCATCCGACTCGCGAGCGACGCCGGGTGAGTCAGCCGGGTTCCTGCGGTGATGATCCTCACCCCGGGCACGCTCGTCGGCCGGACCAGCGCCTCCAGCGGGACGTCCCCCGGGTCGGTGATGAAGTCGGAGATCCCCGCGCCCTGGGGAACGTCGAAGAGGCTGTGGGTGTCCGGGGAGCGCAGGTCGGCATCGAGGACCAGGACGCGCTGCCCCGTCTCGGCGAAGCTCGCGGCCAGGTTGGCCACGGTGGTCGTCTTGCCCTCCGACGCGTTCGCCGAGGTGACGAGGATGAGCCGTGCACCGGTTGCCGTGCCGCCTCGCTCCGCGCTCGCGGCTCGTCGCGCTGTGTAGTCATCGGTCATTTTCCGACTCACGGTGTGCATGAGGGCGGTGCGCGCTGCCCGGTGGGCGTCCGAGTACGGGTCGAGCGGGTCGGCCGCAACCATGATGCTCGCCTTGCGCTTCTGCGCCTGGCTCAGACGCGGGACCTCAGCGATGATCGGCAGGCGGAGAGCGGCATGCACGTCGTCGCGCGTGCGCAGGCGGGAGTCGACCCTCTGGATCACGAGCGCAAGGGCGAAGCCCAGAAGCAGCCCGATGAACCCGGCCATCGCCGTCCGCAGCAGCCGCGAGGGCGGCACGACGAACCCGCCGCCGATCTCGTCCGGGATCGGGGTCGCTACCTGCAGCACCGACACCGTGGCACCACCCGCGCCGGGACGGTCTTTCTCGAAGAAGGCCACGGTCTCGTCGGCAAATGCGTTCGCGGTGGCGGCCGCACGTGCGCCGTCAGCGTCCGAGGCCGAGATCGTCAGCGCCGCAGCAGCCGGGTCCGGCGTCACCGTGACCTGCGAGGCCAACACCGCCGGATCCCCGTCGAAGCCCAGAACCTCGGCAGCACGGGTGGGGATCTCGCCGGTCTTGACGAAGAGTGCAAGACGGTCGATCGAGACCAGCTCAGTGGGCCCGCCGGAGCCGACCAGCAGGGTCGCAGTCGCCGTGTAGGAAGGCGCCACCTCCGCCTCGCTGGTCTGGGCGGGGGTGAGGAACCACGTCACGGCAGCGGCGACCAGGGCGCACGCAACGATGATCGGCCACCGACGCCGAGCGATCGTCAGGTAGTCACGAAGGGTCATGCCGGGTCCCCGCTCGGGTCGAAATCCCCTGAGGCAGCATAAGGAGCCGCCGTGGGGTGAATGGATGGTCGATTGCTGAGTCTAGCCGACGAATGGGTGAGCAGTTCTGCCCCTTTGGACGACGGGAGTTGGAATCCGCCCCCGACCCTGAGAGGATTCCGAGCCGTGACGACGAACAGCGAGGGACCGACGCCCCGCTCGCTCCGGGTCGCCCACCTCACCACCGTGGACATGAGCCTGGCCCTGCTGCTCGGCACCGAGCTGAGCGTGGACGTCGAGGCCGGCCACGAGGTCGTCGGCATCAGCGCCCCCGGCCCCTACGTCGAGCGAGTCGCAGCGCTGGGTGTCACCCACGTCCCGGTGCGGACCCTCACCCGTTCATGGGCGCCCGCCTCGGACCTCGCGGCCTTCCGCGACCTGTTCACGACGATCCGCTCGCTCGACCTCGACGTCCTGCACACCCATAACCCCAAGACCGGCGTCATGGGGCGGATCGCCGGGCGCCTCGCGGGGGTTCCCGTCGTCGTCAACACGTGCCACGGCCTCTGGGCCAGGCCGGAGGACTCGCTGGCCAAGCGGGCGTTCGTGTACGGGCTGGAGGGCATCGCGGCCCGGTTCTCCGACTACGAGCTGTTCCAGAACGCCGCCGACGAGGCCACCCTGCGCCCCGCCCTGCGGCGGGGGCGCCACCGCGTGGTGGGCAACGGCGTCGACCTGGTCCGGTTCACCCCAGACCCGGCGGGGGGCCGTCGGGTGCGGGCCGAGCTCGGCGTCGCGGACGACGAGCTCCTCGTGGGGACGATCGGGCGGCGGGTCCGGGAGAAGGGCCTCGAGGAATTCGCCGAGGCGACCTCCGCCCTAGCCGACCGGGCCACCTTCGTCTGGGTCGGCCCGGAGGACGGCACGGATGCCGCGGCGGGCACCGCGCGCACCACCGGCATCCGCTTCGTCGACGAGCGCACCGACATGCCGGCCGTCTACAGCGCCCTGGACGTTTTCGTCCTGGCCTCCTACCGCGAGGGCTTCTCCCGCGCGGCCATGGAGGCGGCCGCGTGCGGCGTGCCGACGGTGCTCACGGACATCCGGGGGTGCCGCGAGGTGGGCGACGACGGCATCCACCTGCGCCTGGTGCCCCCCGGGGACGGGCGGGCCCTCGCCAGCGTGGTCGCCGAGCTGCTCGAGGACCCCGCGCTTCGTGAGCGCCTCGGCGCCGCCGCCCGGGAGCGGGCGCTGGCCCACTTCGACCAGAGGGCCGTGGCGGCGGTCTCCCTGCAGACCTACCGGGAGGTCGCGCAGCGCAAGGGCCTCGAGGCCGCGGCCCGCGACGACCGGGTCACCGTCCTGCACGTCCTGCCCGCGGACCTCGACCGCGGTGCCCAGGTGTACGCCGGGCGGCTGCGTGACGCGCTGGCGACCGACCCTGAGCAGCGTCACCTCGCCGTCACCCTGTTCGAGGGGCCACCGGCCGCGCTCCGGGCCGACCTCGGCCTCGGTGTGCCGTCCGGCGGACTGCGACGGTCCGGCTTTGACACGCGGGCGGTCCGCGCACTCCGCCGCGCCGTGCGCGAGGAGCGGGCCGACGTCGTCGTCGCCCACGGGGGTGAGCCGCTCAAGTACTGCGTCGCGGCCGCGGGGCGGGCCCGGGTCGTGTACTACAAGGTGGGCCTGTCCTCGGCCGAGCTCGCCAGGCCCTCGCGACGGCGCCTCTACCGCTTTCTGTCGGGGCGCTCGGCCCGCGTCGTCGCCGTATCGGGATCGATCGCCGAGCAGGTGCACGAGGTGCTGGGGGTGCCTCGCTCCAAGGTGTCCGTCATCCCGAACGGGCGCGACCCCGGCACGTACCACCCACCTACCGATGGCGACGTGCGCGCCGAGCCGCCGCTCGTGCTCTTCGTCGGCCAGCTCGAGCCGGGCAAGCAGCCCGGGCTGTTCCTCGACGTCATCGCGGACCTGCGCTCGCGCGGGGTGGACCTCGAGGCGGCGATGGTCGGCGACGGCCCGCTGCGGGCCGGGCTGGCGCAGCGGGCCCGGACCCTCGGGGTCGAGCTGCTCGGGGTGCGCACCGACGTCCCCGACCTGCTGCGCACGGCATCCGTGCTCCTCCTGACGAGCGCGGCGGCAACCGAGGGGATGCCGGGGGTACTCATCGAGGCCGGGCTGAGCGGCCTTCCCGTCGTCTCCTCCGACGCCGCCGGGGTCCGGGACGTCGTCATCGACGGTGAGACCGGGTTCGTCTGCCCGTCGGGACGCCCTGAGGACCTCGCGCACCGGGTGGTCGAGCTGCTCGAGGATGCCGGTCGGCGCACCGCCATGGGCGACCGCGCCCGGGCCCGGTGCTCGGCACACCTCACCGTGGAGGCGACCGCGACGCAGTGGCGCCGGCTCGTCGCCGACCTCACCGAGAAAGCGGTCCCGGCTGCTGGACAGGGCCCTATCCTGTGACTCCAGCCACGGATGCGAAGCGAGCAGTGATCGGATGAGGTTCCTCGGCACCGGGCGATCCGGTCCCCTGCGGGGGTGGTCGGCCATGCGCGACCTCGTCTCCCGCTACCGGGGTCGGATGTCCTCGCTGGCCGTCGTCGCGTTCCTCGGCGGGCTCCTCGAGGCCCTGTTCCTCGTCATCGTCACCGGCATCGCGATGGCCCTCGTCGGCGACGAGTCCACCATCGGCCCCTACCTCGGCCAGACGGTCTCCACCGGCGTGGCCCTCACCGTGGCCGCGGTCGTGCTCGTCGCCCGCCTGGCCTTCAACCTCGTCGGCGTCGCGATCTCGGCGCGGCTGACCGCCGACGTCACCCGGGACCAGCGACAGGTGCTCTCGCGGGCCTACCTCCAGGCGAGCTGGGCGGTCCAGCAGGCCGAGCCCTCCGGCCGGCTGCAGGAGCTGCTCACCTCCTTCGTCACGCGGGTCACGAACGCCGTCCAGACCCTGACCAACGCCGTGACCGCGCTGCTCAGCCTCGTCGCCTTCCTCGGCACCGGGCTCTTCCTCGACCCGCTGTCCACCGGCGCCGTCCTTGTCGCCATGGCGGTCGTCGGCGCGGTCCTCAAGCCCGTGCGCCTGCGGATCAGGGCCCGAGCGGCGGCCTCGGCCCGGGCCAACCTCGACTTCGCCGACTCGGTGTCCGAGCTCGGGTCGCTGGGGCTGGAGATGCAGACGTACGGGGTGCAGCACCGCTTCACCCGCACGATCGACGACCTGTCCCGAGAGGCTGCCGCCACCCAGCAGCGGGTCCAGTTCCTCGCCGGGACCCTGGCCCCGGTGTACATGGTGATGGCCTACGCCGCCGTGCTCGCGGGCGTGGGGGTGCTCTCGCTCGTGGGCTTCGGCGACATGGCCGTCATCGGGGCCGTCATGCTCCTCATGCTCCGCTCGCTCAGCTACGGCCAGCAGCTCGCCGCGGCATCCGGCACCCTGACCGCGGCGGCGCCGTTCCTCAAGGGGGTCCGCGACACCGCGCAGCGCTATGCCGCGGCTCCGGCAGGAGGTGGCGACCGCGTGCCACCGTCGGTCACCCCGCTCGTGGCCACCGAGGTCGAGTTCGCGTACACGGCCGACCGGCCCGCGCTCAGCGCAGCGTCCTTCCGCATCGACACCGGCGAGGTCCTCGGGGTCATCGGGCCGTCCGGCGCGGGCAAGTCGACGCTCGCCCAGCTCGTGCTCGGGGTGCGCGAACCCACGTCCGGGTCCCTGACCGCCTCCGGCGTGGACCTGCGCGAGGTCGACCGGGTCTGGTGGAGCGCCCGGGTCGCCTTCGTCGCGCAGGAGGCCCTGCTATTCACCGGCACCGTGGCCGAGAACATCCGCTTCTTCCGTGAGGGCATCGACGACGCTGCCCTGCGCCGCGCGGCGACCGCCGCCAACGTGCTGGCCGACATCGAGGCCCTCCCCCGGGGCTTCGACGCCCACCTCGGCGAACGCGGGAGCCAGCTCTCGGGCGGGCAGCGGCAGCGACTGTCCATCGCGAGGGCCCTCGCCGGGTCGCCGCAGCTCCTCGTCCTCGACGAGCCAACGTCCGCCCTCGACGGGCAGAGCGAGGCCCTGATCCGCGCGACCCTGCGGGGCCTGCGCGGGTCGGTCTCGATCATCATCATCGCCCACCGGATGTCCACCCTGGACATCTGCGACCGCATCATGGTCATCGAGCACGGGACGATGACCTCGATCGACACCCCTGCCGCGCTGCGCGAGAACAGTGAGTTCTACCGCAACGCGCTCTCCGTCGCCGGGATCTCGTAGGGCCCGACGATGCCCGCGCTCCGTGTCCTCTACGTCATCGACTCCCTGGCACCGGGGGGCGCCGAGACGTCACTGGTCGAGCTGGCGCCCGGGCTGGTCGGCAGCGGCATCGACCTGCACGTGCTCCCCCTCGGCCGGCGGCTGGACCTCGCCTACCGGCTGGAGGCGGGCGGTGCGGTCGTGCACCGCCGCGCCACGGCATCCGGACGGGTCGGCAACATCCGGGCCGTCCTCGACACGATCCGCGCGGTGCGGCCCACGATCGTGCACACCACGCTCTTCGAGGCCGACGTCGCGGGCCGCACCGCCGCCCGGCTGCGGGGGGTCCCCGCTTCGACGAGCCTGGTCAACGACTCCTACGGCGCCTCGCACCGGGCGGAGTCACCTGCGGCCCGGCTGGCGCTTGCGCGCGGGGCGGACGCCGCGACGGCTCGGTTCGCGACACGCTTCCATGCCATCTCGGGTGCTGTCGCGGATGCCGTCTCGCCCCGGCTCGGCCTGCGGCGCGAGCTCGTCGACGTCATCCCGAGGGGCCGGGACCCCCGTGCGTTGCTGTTCCGTCCGGACGCCACGGGTCACCGGGTGCGCGCGAAGCTGGGACTCGGCGACGACGTCCCGCTCGTGATCGCCGTCGGTCGGCTCGAACCGCAGAAGGGGCTCCAGCACCTCATCGCGGCGCTCCCCGCGGTCCGGGAGTCCGTTCCGGAGATCGCCGTGCTCCTCGCCGGGAAGGACGGCCGCTCGGGGCCCTCACTGCGAGAGCAGGCGGCTGCCTCGGGCTGCGACGTGCGCTTCCTCGGTCACCGGAGCGACGTCGCCGATCTCATGGCAGCGGCGGACGTCCTGTGCTTCCCGTCCGAACGGGAGGGGTTCGGCGGGGTGCTCATCGAGGCGCTGGCGGTGGGGTGCCCGATCGTCGCGACCGGCATCCCCACGACCCTCGAGGTGCTCGGCTCCGAGGAGGATGCCGTCGGGGTGGTCACGCCCGTCGCCGACCCGCGCGCCCTGTCCGCTGCGCTCGTCGCCGTGCTCACCGACCCCGCCACGGCGCAGGCCCGAGCACGGCTCGGCAGGGCACGGTTCGAGGAGCGCTTCACCATCGAGCGGGTCAGCCACGAGATGGTGGCCTTCTTCGAGCGTGTGGAGGCGACGTGAAGGCAACGCCGGCACCCACCAGTAGCTTCTCTCTGCCGCGCAACCCATGGTCATGCCCTTCGCGAACCAGTCCGACCCTCATTTCCGGAGGGCCGCGGCCCCTTCCTGGGGCGCGACGAGCCTCTCACCAATCTATTGAGCCGGATCGTGACTGCGCCGACGCGATTGACCGTGACGACAGCTGAGTGGGCCGCCTCGGAGCCACAACTTGCCGCGCTCTATGCGGCGATGCTTGACCGGCGTGTGGCGTTTCGAACCGCGAAGTCGGCTGGTGGGACGAAGCCGATCTCGCCGTGAAGGCGTCGGTGATTGAACCAGTCGGCGTACTCGGCGTCGGCGATCTCGACATTGCGAACTGACTTCCAGCCGCCCTGGGGGCGCTTATCGGGGTTGCGGATGCACTTGGCCTTAAACACCGAGTTCAGCGCCTCGGCCATCGCGTTGTCGTACGAATCGCCCTTGGACCCGACGGAAGCCACGGCCTCAGCCTCGGCGAGCCGCTCGGTGTAGCGAATCGCTCGATATTGGGCGAGTTCAAGGGGTCGTTGCAACACCGGGTTGTTGAAGGGATCGTAGTTGCTCGTCGAAGACCTCGGCGGGGGTTCGCCAGCCGAGGATCTTTCGGGGTCTGTTGTTCAGGGCGTGAGCGACGGCTTCGAGGTCGTCGGCGGACCAGCGCGACAGGTCGGTCCCCTTGGGGAAGTACTGCCGTAGCAGACCGTTGGTGTTCTCATTCGTCGGGCGCTGCCAGGGTGAGTGGGGGTCGGCGAAGAACACCTTCGTTCCGGTCTCAAGTGCGAGCAGGGCGTGACCCGACAGCTCCTTGCCGCGGTCCCAGGTCAGTGTCTTGCGTAGCTGCTGTGGCAGTTTCGTCATCGACGCCGTGAGCGCCGCGTTCATGGCCACGGCACCGTATCCGCCGAGGGCTGGCCCGTTCTTGACGTGCGGCTTCTCGCCCCAGCCCTGCATACGCGGCAGGTGCACCAAGAGCGTGGCGCGGCTGGAGCGCTCGACGAGCGTGCCGATCGCGGAGCGGCCGGTGCCGATGATCAGGTCGCCCTCCCAGTGGCCGGGGACGGCGCGGTCTTCGGCCTCTGCGGGCCGCTCGCTCAACACGACGTCGGGGGTGACATGCCCTTGGGGCTTGTTGCGCGACCTGGCCCTGGGCTGCCGCAACGCCCGCCCTGTGCGCAGGCACGTCACCAGCTCGCGCTTGAGCGCGCCACGACCTTGGATGAACAGCGCCTGGTAGATCGCCTCGTGGCTGATCCGCATGGACTCATCATCGGGGAACTCGACCTTCAACCGGTGCGCGATCTGCTCCGGGCTCCACGCCGTGGACCATCGCCGGTCCGCCCGGTGGGGCTTGTTCAGCCCCTTCCACGGCGGCGGTGTCGGACCCGCCACGATCGTGCCGTCGGGACGACGGACGTTCCCTGCGAGCCGGTCCTGCACGTACTCACGCAACCGGTCGTTGGTCACCAGCTTCGCGGTCTTCGGTCGCTTCGCGGCCTGCTGCGCCTTCCACTGCGCTACACCAGCGCGGTAGTCCTGCGTCCCGCTCCTGGTGGCCGCGTTGCGGCGTAGTTCGCGCGACACGGTCCCCGGGTCGCGACCGATCGCCCGGGCGATCTCACGCACGCCCTTGTCCTTTGCACGCAGGATCGCGATCTCCTCGCGTTCCTCGAAGGTCAGATAGCGCCCTGTGGGCTCGGCAAGGCTGATCGGCGGCATGCCGCCAGCGTGACGAAACCAACGCATCCCCACCGGGACCGACACCCCGACAGCGATCGATGCCTCCGCCGTCGTAACGCCCGTGGCGATCAGCCGCCAGAACTGCCGCTGCACCACCCGCGAGGGGTCAGGTCGCCCCGGTGAGCGCATCGCCGGCCGCAACGCCCGATCAGCACGCCACTGCCGCCGCAGCCCCTCAGGCGCATCGCTCGTCTTCCTGCTCCAGTCGCTCGTCGCCATCACACACCTCCGTGATCAAGGTGTTGCGACGACCAGTTGAATCCGCCTTGCACGCCTCGGTCGCTGTGGTGCGTCAGCCCGGCGACATCTTGGCCGCACCGCTGCCTGGCCCACAAGCCCATATCGAGGGCATCCAGCGCCAAGTCGGTGCGCATCGAGGTGGACACCTGCCTGAGGCTCCCCCCGAATCGTGGAGGGCTTCTCTATGCGGCCTCGGGTTCGAGGACGCGGGTGGTTCGTAGTCGACGGGTGACATCATCTTGGCACTGGAGTGTCGACGGGTGGTGTTGTAGAACTCGTGGCACCACTCAAGGACGACCTGCCGGGCGTGGTCGGGGTCGCGGAACTCGTTGCGGGAGAGCACTTCCCACTCGAGGGTGGAGAAGAACGCCTCGGCGGCAGCATTATCGAAGCACGAACCCACACGTCCCATGCTCTGGCGGATGCCGAGCCGATCAGCGCACAGCCGGGTGTAGTTCTTCGCGGTGTAGGTGCTGCCTCGGTCGCTGTGGAAGATGATCCCCTTGATGTGCTCGCGGCCGCCGCGGACCGCGGCCGCCATCTTGATCGCCGCGCCGGCCAGCTCCGCGTCCGGGTGGAGACTGGTCGCGGCGGCCAGCAGCCGCCGGCTGTACAGGTCGATCACGGTGGCCAGGTACAGCTTGCCGCGCGCGGTCGGGATCTCGGTGATGTCACCGACCCACTTCTCGTTCATCGCGGAGGCGGTGAAGTCCCGCCTCACCAGATCCGGGAACAGTGGCGCGCCCTTGTCCTGCTTGGTCAAACCGCTGCGGCGCTTGATGATTCGCGCCACCAGACCTTGGCGGCGCATCGAGTCCGCGACGGTCCTCTCACTGACCGTCCAGCCCTTGGCGCGTAGGTCGACGTGCACCCTCGGCGAGCCGTGCAGGCCACGGGAGTCCTTGAACGCCGCGGCCACCGCCGCGTCGACCTTGGCCCGGCGGCGCTGCCGCCTGGTTGGGCCGCGGTCGAGCCATTTGTAGAACCACGAGATGCTCACCCCGAGGATCAGGCAGGTGAACGCGACGGGCACCCGGTACAGCGTCCTCTGGTCGGCGATGAAGCGTGCCACGCTCACTTCGTCGCCTCCTTCACCCACAGGACCACGGAGCGCTTGAGGACATCGCGCTCCATCCGCAGCTCGGCGTTCTCCGCCCGCAACCGCTTGAGCTCTTCGATGTCACCGGTGTTCAAGCCCTTGGTCCCTTCGCGGGCCTGCCGATCCAGTATCCAGTGCCACCCAGTTACCCAGGGTGCCCTCGTTGATGCCCAGGTCACGGGCCGCGGCGGCCACGTTCTTACCGGTCTCGTTGACCAGCCTGACCGCACCCTCCCGGAACTCCCGATCAAACTTCCGTCTCTTCTCTGGCATGACTCTCCTTATAGCCGATGCCTCCTCGGTCCGGGGGGAGTCTCACACCGGGTCGTGGCGGGCCGTGTGGGCGTACTCCGCCAAACGCGCCGCCCGCGACGCCAAGACGCTGACCCTGCAGGAGAACCGCGCCAAGGCCGTCGTCGCCGGAGAGAAGGCCGCCCGCACACCCCGGTTCGTCAAGACCAGCAACGGGGCCCGCACCCTGGATCAGGCGTCGCTGGCCAGAGCAAGGCGGCTCGAGGGGCTGAAGGGGTACGTCACGAACATCCCCGCCGAGGTCATGCCCGCCGGTGAAGTCATCGCCAGCTACCACGAGCTGTGGCACGTCGAGCAGTCCTTCCGGATGTCCAAGACCGACCTGCGAGCCAGACCCATGTTCAACCACACCCGGGACGCGATCGAGGCGCACCTGACCGTCGTGTTCACCGCGCTGGCCCTGTCCCGTGAGGTTCAGTCCCGTAGCGGGCTCGCGATCCGCAACGTCATCCGGCAACTGCGGCCGCTGCGCTCAGCGACCATCGCGATCAACGCCGCCACCCAGACCTTCGCCCCTCAGGTCCCGCCCGCCCAGCAAGCCATCCTCGACGCCTTCAAGAATCACGCACTAAGCGATTGATCAAAGTCAGGTTGGACGCGTAGTAGCCACTCGGGGCGATCGTGACGCCGGCCTTCTTCAGCTCGGCGCAGATCGGCTCGACCCCGACTTCGCGCTCATCGACCACGTCGTGACGGTGCGCGTCGATGTAGGCCACTACCTGGTGGTGGGGCGGTCGAGCTCCGCCGCGAAGAAAGGCTTGATATGTAGGTGATCGGCGCGTTGGTCCCGGGTGGTTCCCAGTCGCGGGTGGAGGCTCGTGGTGAGTCATTCATCGAGGAGGTTGCGACGTCTGATTTCGGGTCGTTCATGCCGTGCCTGGTGCGCCCGGTGGGTAGCGCGCCGAGCTTGGGTGATCCGCTGGTCGATGAGTACCTGAGGTTCACCGCGGCGCGGGTGCGGGCGAACACGTTGACGGCGCAGGCGTTCGACCTGAAGGTCTTCTTCACGGTGGTGCCCAAGACGCCGCAGCAGGTCACGGTCACGGACGTGCTGTTCTTCATCGAGGCCCAGCGTGCCCCTCGTCGTGGTGGCAACGTGATCCGCCTCGCCGATGGCGAGGCGGGCTTGGCCGCGTCGACGATCAAGCGACGGCTGGCCACGGTGTCCTCGCTGTTTGACTACCTGTTCTTGCGTGGGATCTGTGACCGCAATCCCGTTCCGCGCAGCCTGGGTGCACGTCATGCCCGACCTGACGGGCGAGGCCACGGCGGGCGGCGTGGGGCGCCGCTGGTGCGGGCACCGCGCAAGCTGCCGCGCGTGCTCGCGCCCGCGGAGGTGAGCGCCTTGACCGGGGCGCTGCGTACCGAGCGGGATCGGGCGATGGTCGCGTTGATGGTCCATGGTGGGCTGCGCCGGTGCGAGGTCCTGGGGCTGCGGTTCGAGCATGTGCAGGTCGGGGACCGGCGGGTGTTCGTCGCGGACGGCAAGGGCGGGCATCAACGCCTCGTCCCGGTCGCCGATGTCTTCTTCACCACCCTGGCCGCTTACCTGAGCAGTGAGCGGCCTACCGAGGCGATCCACGACCACGTCTTCGTGGTTCTGAAGGGACCCAACCGTGGGCGGCCGTTGACCGCGGCCGGGCTCGATGAGGTTATGGCCGGCGCCCGGGGCCGGGCCGGGCTGACGCATGCGTCCTGCCACGAGCTGCGGCACACCTGCTTCACCCGGCTGCGCGAGGCCGGGATGGCGCTCGAGGCGATCCAGGCCCAGGCCGGGCACGCCTCGATCGAAACCACCCGGGTGTACCTGCACCTGTCCAACGACTGGCTCGCCGGGGAGTACCAGCGGGCGATGGCCATCCTCGATGGCCTACACGAGGAGGAACCGTGAGCACCCCCGCGACAGCAGTCCACACCCCAACCCCTGACGAGACGGCCGTGCCGGTGCCGGTGCCGGTGCCGGTGCCGGTGCCGGTGCCGGTCGCGCTGTCGTTGGCGGCCGTGGCCCGCACCTACGTCCAAGCTGGGGCCACGCCCTGCGCGCGCCGGATCCGGCGTGCCGGAGTCGAAGCCTTCCGGCGCAGGTTCGGGGACCTGCAGGGCTGGCGCGCGGCGTCAGTGGCCGAGCGACGACAGGTCCGCACCGAGGTCGCCTCGTTCGCAGGGCGCGCCGTGATCGCCTGCGGTGTCGCGGTGGACGTCGACTTCGTCGTCGCCTCCGGCTGCCGATGGGGCAAGTACCTGCGCGACGCCTACCCGCAGCAGGCAGACACGTTCCAGGCGCAGGCCTGTTCACTTGGGTTCTGCGACAGAGAGATCGGCCGAATGTGGGCCTGGCTCGCGAAGATCTGCGTCGTCACCGGGACCAGCCCTCAAGGGCTAGCCGCGACGCAGTACCACCAGGTCAGGGCCGCAGTGCACGACACCGTCATCGCGCAGCGCGGGTACCGACCCCAGTCGCTGTCGACGCCTCTGTTCGGGCTCGACGCAGTGATGTTCCACCGCGGGCAGGCACCCGCCCCGGACATCCGGCGCCGCTGGAGCAGCCACCCCGCCAACGAGGTCGACTGGGACGACCTCACCTCCATGGCACCGGTCATGGTCACCACGATGCGCCGCTACCTGCACCAGTGCTCCCTGTCGCTGCGGGCATCCTCGGTGGCCCTGTTCGACACGACCCTGCGTCAGTTCGCGACCGCCCTGGTGGCCTCGGACCCGCCGGTCACCCGGGTGCGCGACATCAACCGTGAGCACGTCGAAGCATTCAAGGCGCAGTTGGCTGACCGGCCCGGCTACCGCGGCAAACCGTTGACGAAGACCACCCTGGGGATGCGGATGGGCCACCTGCACACCTTCTTCACCCGGATCATCGAGTGGGACTATGACGACGCCCCCACCCGGATCCCGGTGTACGGCACCGACCGGCCCCGCCTGGACAAGCCCCTGCCGAAGTTCCTCGACGACGCCCAGGCCGCCGCGTTCATCACCGCCGCCAAGAACCTGCCCGACCCGCTCGACCGGCTCATCGTCCTGGCCCTGGCCCGCACCGGGATGCGCCGCGGCGAGCTGCTCGGGCTCAGCGTCGACGCCGTCGTGCAGATCGGCACCGGGTACTGGCTACGCACCCCGGTCGGCAAGCTGCACACCGACCGGTACATCCCGCTACACCCCCAGCTGAAGGACCTGCTCGACGCGTGGATCGCCGCCCGCCCGGACTGGCAGGCCAGCACCGTGCTGCTGACCGAGCGAGGCCGCCCGATCCCACCGACCCGGGTCGACAAGGCCGTCCAGAAGGCCGCCACCGCAGCAGGGCTCGGGCACGTCCACCCGCACCAGTTGCGCCACACCCTGGCCACCCAGGCCATCAACCGCGGGATGAGCCTGGAAGCCATCGCTGCCCTGCTCGGTCACCACGACCTGTCGATGACCATGGTGTACGCCCGGATCGCTGACCGCACCGTCGCCGACGAGTACTTCGCCGTCACCAAGAAGGTCGAGACCCTGTACGCCACCAGCCGGCCCGCCGTGCTCCCCGACGACGCGGCCGGACCGGCCATGCACGCCCTTCGCGCCGAGGCCACCAAGCGGCTGCTCGGCAACGGCTACTGCACCCGCCCCCTGGAGCTCGACTGCCGCTACGAGACGATCTGCGAGTCCTGCACCATGTTCTTCACCACCATCGAGCACCGCCCCACCCTCCAAGCCCAACGCGACGACGCCGCCGCCAAAGGCCAGACCGGCCGCCGCGACGCCTACGAAGCCCTCCTCAAACGACTCGCCCCGACCCCCGCTTGACACCGATCACCCACATAAGCCGAAGCCGTCCTCAAGATGTGGTTGGCACGACGCAACTCGCGGTTCTCCCGCTCCAGCTCCGCCAACCGTTCCGCGTCGCTGGTCGTGGTGCCCGGCCGGGTGCCCCCGTCGATCTCGGCCTGTCGGACCCAGTTGCGTAGGGTCTCCGGATGCATTTCAAGCTGGCCGGCCGCGCGAGAGATCGCCCCTGACCTGGTCGCCGGGTCCTGCCTCAACTCCACAGCCATCCGCGTCGCGCGCTCACGCAACTCCTCGCCGTACTTCTTGGGTGCTGCCATAACTCTCATCCTCTATGGATTGAGAGCCTCCACCAGACCCGGGGCGATTCAGGTCACACTCAGACGCTGCACTGGAGGAGCAGAGTTGAGCCCGAGAGATACGAACTCGGAGACCGAGCGACTTCCCCAAGACCCAAGACGCCGGCCGCAAGTATGCGGCCCTCAGTTTGGGGACGCCGGGGCACGATCCTTGGCGGGATTGTGCCCCGGCTCAACTTGCCTCCCAGTCATCCCCCTCAACCCGTGGACAGCACCACGCAGAGGAACGAGCCACTCCGACAGCGGACGACGAGCGCGGGCCAGAGCCACTGTGCCCTTTAAGCCTCCGGCCGCGACCACGACGGCGGTCGCCAGCCCACACTGCGTTCGAGCGATCAGTACCGCGTTCCGCACGGAGTAGTACCGACGCCAGGCGGCAACGTTGCGCGACGTCCTCAGGCGCGATCCGTCGAGTCCCGTGCGCTGATGAAACTCGCGTTCGGCCAGCCACATTCCTCCGTCAACGTATTGGGAGTAGCCCGCCCGCCGAAGGCGAAGCCCGTATTCGAGCTCTTCGAATCCGAAGAACAGCCGCTCATCGAAGACACCGGCCTCTCGCAGTACCGCACACCGAAACATGGGGAGCTGACCTCCACCGATGTAGTCGACTGCGACCGGTCCGTGCAACTCGGCATCCTTGACGCGCCGGGTGATCCCGCGTCTGAAGTCATACCGGGCGCCCACCATCCCGATCGCTGCGGTTCGGACATCTTCGCTGTGCCGCCGATGACCGAAGTCCCAGAGCCGCTCGAGTACGTCGAGGGTGCGCGGCGGGTCATCGTCGTCAAACAGGACCAGCCAGTCGTCGTCGCCTGCCTCCTTGAGGATCTCCTTCATCCCTATCGATATGCCGCCCGCGGGACCCAGGTTGGATCCCGAGTCGACGTAGACGGCCCCCGCTGCTTCAGCCGCCACTCGGGCGCTGTGGTCCGATCCGTTGTCCACCACGACGAGACAATCAACTGGTCGGGTCTGGGCAGCAATCTGAGCCAACGTCGTGACGAGCGTGTCTGGCCGGTGGAAGGTGACGATGACCCCCCAGAGCTTCGCATTGGGCCCAGAAGCCCCGTCACCAAGCTGCCCAGGGAACTGGTCGCTCATCCTACGCCTCCTGCTGAGTCCACCATCCGTCGAATCACGACCTCCGGACGGAGATACTGCTCCCAATAGCGCCGAGCAGACTCCTCAAGACGCCGACGGTACTCCCGATCCTCGCACAAGCGATCAATGGCCGCGAGGATGGAATCCTCCGACCCATCGACCACGTGGACGTGCTCGCCCGGGCGGAAATCGCCTGGCATCGTGCGCCCAAGAGGCGTTGAGATGATGGCTTTTCCGAGCGCCAGGAACTCCCCCAGCTTCCAGCCCAAGCAGTCGTGGACGGCAGGCGTGTTGAAGACGAAAGTCGACTTCTTCGTCCTGCGCAGATACTCCCTATGGTCGACGGGCGTGTCCAGCCGGTAGGAGGTGTAGGCCTCTGGGAGGTCCACCCTGCTTCGAAACCCGCCGGTGAGGGCGAGGCTTGGCCTTCGCCGCACTGCGCGGACAAAGCGCAACCTACGCTCGTTGGCGGCCGGGGCGTTGTTCCAATAGTTCGCAATGAAGAAGACCTCGTGCTCAGCGCTCAGGGAGGGACCAAAGTCGCTGAGGGGTGCTCGATCTCCGTGGTCCCGCAGGTAGTCGCGGAGCATGGCCGGCACTCGGGACGGGGCAGCCATCGCGCCCGACCGAAGGACGAAGGAGGCAAGCGACGGCCGGGATCGCCACGGAAGCCCGAAGCTCGGGCCGATCGGAATGACTTTGGGCGAGTACGAGATTGCGGGATCGACGTTGACCTGACCCACGACATCGGCCCAAGCCACGACGGCTGGGTCGACGACTGCGAAGTCGTTGGCCGCGATGAAGAGCCGCAGCCCATCAGGGAGGATGACTGCCATACCCTCCTTGGGATCCCTAAGCTCCGGAAACCCTTTGGTCCTCAGTTTCGGCGTCCGACCGTAGACGGCCCCGAGGCCATCCAAGTAGTAGCGGTAATACCGAGGGCTCACGACGGGGTGAACCCACAGGTCGCCCGACGCGCGCCGCCGCGCGAACGGCGAAGACCATGTGTCCGCGTGCGAAGAGAAGTCAGTCACGTTCGGTCCCACTGGCCCGGCACACCCTTGACGACCGCAGCATCTGGGACGTCACGCGTGACGACGGACCCGGCTCCGACGATGGTGCCTTCGCCGACACTCAGGCCTTGGAGGATCGTCGCGCTCGCGCCCACGAGCGTCCCCCCGCGGATGATCACCTCACCCGAGACGACGGCACCGGGGTTGACCGAGACGAAGTCGCGGAGAACTGAATCGTGCCCGATCGTCGCGTTCGGGTTAATGTGGACGTGGCGACCGAGGCGAGCGTTCGTCGAGATCGCCGCCCCCGCGCAGACGACGAGCCCCTCCCCTGTGGCGACACGGCTGCCGAACGTCGCGCTGGGGTGGACTGCCGTGAACGGTCGCGCCCCGGCCTCGTCGAGCCGAACGGCCACCCGTCGCCGCACCTGCGGACGGCCGATCCCGAGCACGTACCTCGCCATGGGCTCGCTCGCAACGAGCCAGTCATCGACGGTGCCAAGGTAGGCGACACCGCGCGCCGCGAGCCGCCCCAGGTTCAGCTCGGAGGGCCCGTCGTCCACCACCCCGGCCACATCGACAGGGGACCCGGCCTCAGCCATGGCCTCCAGCACGTCGAGGCACTCCCGCCCGAACCCCGACGCACCGATGACGACGACTTGCTCAGGCGACATCGTGACCCATCGGGCTCGAGGTGGACCCGAGGAACGGGCTCATGGTCGCCTCGCCCTCGCCGCTGATCCCCCGCCGCCCGAGCACTGACCGGACCGTGCGCAGCAGGATCTCCAGGTCGAGGCGCAGGCTCCGCCGGCCCACGTACTCCACATCCAGGGCGAACTTCTCCTCCCAGGACAGGCCATTGCGACCCGACACCTGCGCCAACCCCGTCACCCCGGGGCGTACCTCATGGCGCCTGGCCTGCTCGGGGCTGTAGCGCGGAAGGTACTCCACGAGCAACGGACGCGGCCCGACCAGGCTCATGTCGCCCTTGAGCACGTTCCACAGGGTGGGCAGCTCGTCCAGACTCGTGGAACGCAGGAACCGACCTACGGAGGTGAGGCGGTCGGCATCCGAGACGTGAGTGGCGTCCGGATGCCGCATGGTGCGGAACTTCACGAGCTCGAAGATTACCCCGTCGCGACCCGGGCGTGGCTGGCGGAAAACCACGGGGCGCCCGTGGGCGACGCGCACCACCCCGGCGGTCACCAGCTGCACCGGTGCGCTGACGAGGAGACCCGTGGCGCTCACGACGACGTCCACGCCCCGCTTGAGCGCGTCGTAGCGCCGTCGGCGCCGTGCCTGCTCAGCATCCAAGCGAACCTCCGAGGAATCGCCGGATTGTGTCGTGCACCCGTTCAACCTGCTCGTCGTCGAGCACCGAGCCGCTCGGGAGCGAGAGCCCGGTCGCGAACAGCCGCTCGCTCGTGCCGTCGACGACCGCTCGCGCCGCCGAGAAGGCCGGCTGGAGGTGCATCGGCTTCCACAACGGCCGGGCCTCGATGTCGGCCGCGGCGAGCGCCTCGCGCAGGTCGTCGGCACGGAAGCCGGCCACCGCCGGGTCCACGAGCACCGACGTCAGCCAGATGTTGTCCCTGGTCACGTCGCCGGCGCCTCCAGAGGGCTCACCGAAGACGCTGACCCCGGGGACGTCGGCGAACAGCTCGCGGTAGCGCGCCCGGTGCAGGCGGCGCCGCTCGACCATCTCGTCGAGGCGGCCCAGTTGCGCCCGGCCCAGGGCGGCCAGCAGGTTGGACATCCGGTAGTTGTACCCGACCTCGGTGTGCTCGTAGTGCACGACCGGCTGGCGCGCCTGGGTCGCGAGGTACCGCACGCGCAGGGCCACGGCCTCGTCGTCGGTTAGCAGCGCGCCACCCCCCGAGGTCGTCATGACCTTGTTGCCGTTGAAGGAGACCGCCGCCACCTGCCCGTAGGACGCGGCGGGCCGTCCGGCGAGCGTGGCGCCGAGGGACTCCGCGGCATCCGAGAGCACGGGCACGCCGTGCTGCGCGGCGAGCGCGTCGATCCGCTCGTGGTCGACGACCTTCCCGACCAGGTCGACGGGGACCACCGCCGACACCGGGATGCCGTCCGCGGTCACCCGCTCGAACGCCTCGGCCAGAAGGTCGGGGCTCATGTTCCCCGTCCCGTCGCAGTCGACGAAGACGGGCTCGGCCCCGGTGTACGTGATCGCGTTGGCCGTCGCGGCGAAAGTCATCGTCGAGGTGAGGACCGCGCTGCCGGGCCCCACGCCCAGCGTCAGCAGCCCCAGGTGCAGTGCCGCCGTCCCCGACGACAGCGCCACGGCGTGCTCCCGCCCGCAGTAGGCCGCGAGCTCTTCCTCGAACGCGTCGACCTCGGGGCCAAGGGGCGCCACCCAGCCTGAGCGGATCGCCCGCACCAAAGCTCGCTCCTCGGCCTCGGTCACGTCAGGGGACGAGAGGTGGATGCGCTCGCTCACAGGCGCAGGTCCGAGTCGTCCCGGTCCAGGACGTACTTGAGGTCGTACAGCACGTGAGCCTCGGGCGTGCCGAGCTCGCGAATGCGCGCGGCCCCCATATCGGCGAACTGGCGGTGGGCGACGGCGATCACAATGCCGGCATACGCCCCCGGCTCCGGTGTGGGGACCAGGTCGACCTCATAGTGGTCCTTTGCCTCCTGCGGGTCGGCCCACGGGTCGAGCACGTCCACCGCGATGTCGTAGTCCTCGAGCTCGCGGATGATGTCGACGACGCGGGAGTTGCGCAGGTCGGGGGTGTTCTCCTTGAAGGTCAGGCCGAGCACGAGCACCCTGGAACCCTGCACGGGGATGCCGTCCTTCGTCATCCTCTTGACGAGCTGAGACGCGACGTAGCCGCCCATCGAGTCATTGATCCGCCGGCCCGCGAGGATGATCTCGGGGTGGTACCCCACGGCCTGCGCCTTGTGGGTGAGGTAGTACGGGTCGACCCCGATGCAGTGACCCCCGACGAGGCCGGGGCGGAAGCCCAGGAAGTTCCACTTGGAGCCGGCGGCGAGCAGCACGTCCTCGGTGTCGATGCCGAGCCGGTCGAAGAGCACCGCGAGCTCGTTGATGAGGGCGATGTTGACGTCGCGCTGGGTGTTCTCGATGACCTTGGCCGCCTCGGCGACCCGGATCGACGGCGCGCGGTGCGTGCCGGCCGTGATGATCGTGCGGTAGAGGTCGTCGACGAAGTCGGCCACTTGGGGTGTGGACCCCGAGGTCACCTTGACGATGGTCGGCAAGCGGTGCTCCCGGTCGCCCGGGTTGATCCGCTCCGGGCTGTAGCCCACGAAGAAGTCACGGTTGAACGTCAGCCCGGAGACCGCCTCGAGCACCGGCACGCACCGCTCCTCGGTGGCGCCCGGGTAGACGGTCGACTCGTAGATCACGACGTCACCCGCGCGCAGCGTGTGGGCGATCGCCTCCGTCGCGGACAGGACCGGGGTGAGATCGGGCTGATTGTGCTCGTCGATGGGCGTCGGCGTCGTGACGATGTAGACGTTCGCCGGCGCCATGTCGGCCGGGTCGTCGGTGAAGCGCAGGCGCGACGCCTCCGCCAGCTCGTTCGGGGGGACCTCGAGGGTGTGGTCGTGGCCGTCGCGCAGCTCCTTGACGCGGGCGCTGTCGATGTCGTGGCCGATCACCTCACGAAGCCTGCCGAACTCGACGGCGAGCGGAAGCCCGACGTACCCCAGCCCGACGACCGCGACGACGGCATCCCCCACGGCGCCGAGCGGCGTACTCACGGCGACCCGTCCGCGGGCCCGGCGTCGGCGCGCTGCGGAATGGCACTGTCCGCCATCTGCTGCCGGAGGAGGTCGCCGAGGTGGTCGTGTGCGGCGTCGTCGACAAGGACCTCGACGGGGTCCAGCGACGGCACCGAGACCTGGGTGATCAGGGGGTGCTCGCTCGGCGTGCCCTGCTCGGTGCCGCTGAGCAGCACCTCGTGCAACTTCTCGCCCTGCCGCAGCCCGGTGTACTCGATGGCGATGTCGCGCTGGGACTCGGAGATGAGCCGACGGGCGACGTCGACGATGCGCACCGGCTCGCCCATGTCGAGCACGAGGACATCGCCCGGCTGGCCGATCGCGCCGGCCTGGAGCACGAGCTCGCACGCCTCGGGGATGGTCATGAAGAAGCGCGTGACGTCGGGGTGGGTGACCGTGACGGGACCACCGCGCTCGATCTGGGCCCGGAAGGCGTCGAGCACCGACCCGCGCGAGCCGAGGACGTTTCCGAAGCGGACCGAGAGGTAGGGCAGACCGGTCTCGAGGGCGTACCAGGCGGTGAGCCGCTCGGCGAGGCGCTTGGTCTGGCCCAGCACGCTCGTCGCGTCGGCGGCCTTGTCCGTGGAGATGTTGACGAAGTGACCCACGCCGCTCTCCCTCGCGCAACGGAGCACGTTGAGAGAGCCCACGACGTTGGTCTTCCAGCCCTCCTCCGGGTACCGCTCGAGCATCGGGAGGTGCTTGAGGGCGGCGGCATGGAAGACGACCTCGGGCCGGTGCCGGGCGAAGACGCGGCCGAGCGCCGCATCGTCGCGAATGTCACAGAGCACGAGGTCGTCGCTGTCGAGCAGACCCGAGCCGTAGAGCAGAAGTTGGACAGCGTGCAGCGCCGACTCGTCGCGGTCGAGCAGGACGAGGCGAGACGGCCCGAGTAGCCGCACCTGCCGTGCCAGCTCCGAGCCGATCGACCCACCGGCCCCGGTGACGAGCACGACCTTGGCGTTGACGAGGTCGGCGATCTCGGACAGGTCGGTCTCCACGGGTCGGCGACCGAGGAGGTCTGCGACGTTGAACCCGCGCAGCTTGTCGAGGTCGACGCGCCCGTCGATCATCTCGCGAACCGGCGGGACGACGACGAGCTTCAGACCTGCCCGGGCACACCTGTCGGCCAGCTCCTGGATGAACCTGGGCTCAGCTTGGGTGATGGCGAGGATCACGACCTCGGCGTCGGTCCTTCTCGCGACGTCGACGAGGTCCGGGCCCCGGCCCAGGACACGCTGCCCGTGGACCCGCAGGTACCGCTTGCCCGGGTCGTCGTCGATGAACCCGACGACGGAGTAGGAGGCCTGATCGGAGGTCGCGAGGAGACGTGCCACCTGGTGGCCCGCGTCCCCCGCCCCGTAGATGACGGCTGGGACCGAGCCGACGACGTTCCCGTGGTGCGAGTCCGCGACCGCCGTGCGGAACACCCAACGGCCTGCCGCCATGATGATCAGCGCCAGCGTCGGGATGACCAGCGCCGCCCCACGGGAGAACACCGGCTGGGTCAGGATGAAGATGGCTGCCGACAGCGCACTGACCCCGCCCACGATGACGCCCAGGAGGGTGACCTCGTCGAAGCTGCCGAGCCGGCTTCGGCCGAGGTACAGGTGGAACTTGAAACCCGCGGCGACCTGAAGCGCAATCGCCAGCCCGGTGTAGAGGAGGACGCCCTGCCAGACCCGTTCGGAGAGCGTCAGGTCGAAGCGGAGGAGGAAGTACACCAGCGCAGCCAAGACCCACGACAAGGCATCCCAACCCACGACAGCGACACGTTTGACGACGACGGACGACACCTGACCTCTCCCCCTGCTAGCGAACAGCGAAGCCCCCATCGTAGCGACCCGCGAGACCGTTCGAACCAGACGAACGGCTGATGTCAGATCCGCCACACTTGACAACATGCAACCGTTCGGTTGTACATCAATCTCGTGAGCGAAAGCGACGAGGGGCGGGCGGACGCGGTGTTCCACGCGCTCTCCGACCGCACCGGCGCGACATCCTGCGCCGCGTCCTGGCCGGGGAGCGCTCGATCACGACCCTGGCGGCGAGCTATGACATGAGCTTCGCCGCCGTCCAGAAGCACGTCGCCGTCCTCGAACGCGCCGGGCTGCTCACCAAGCGACGTCATGGTCGCGAGCAGCTGGCCAGCGGCGACGTGGTGGCGGTCCGCTCCGTCGCCTCGATGCTCGACGAGCTCGAGGACGTGTGGCGGGGTCGGATCGCCCGTATCGATGACCTACTGCGCAAGGAGACCTGACATGCCCGTCACCGACATCACCACCGACGTCGAGAACCGCACCCTCACCATCACGGCGGAGTTCGCGGCCCCCGTTGCCCGCGTCTGGGCGATGTACGCCGACGCCCGCCAGCTCGAGCAGGTCTGGGGTCCGCCCGAGTACCCCGCGACCTTCGTCGACCACGAGCTTCGCGCAGGCACTCGCACGACCTACTACATGACCTCACCGGAGGGCGAGAAGTTCGCCGGCTACTGGGACATCACCGAGGTCGTGGAGCCCCAGCGCTTCGCGTTCCTCGACGGGTTCGCCGGCGACGACCTCGTCCCCAACCCGGCCCTGCCCGTCTCCTCGAACGTCTACGCGTTCGAGGAGGTCGAGGGTGCCACCCGGGCGGTGTTCACCGGCACGTACGAGACCGCCGAAGGGCTGCAGACCGTCCTCGACATGGGCGTCGTCGAAGGATCGACGTCCGCGATCAACCAGATCGACGCCTTCCTCGCCTGACCGGCGGACGGGTGGTCCATGGTCAATTGGGGCCATGGACGACCCGCGAGGGGGTCCCTACGCTCGAAGGGGCCGACCGGACGACGGTCGCCCGGCCCGCCCGTGGAGGAACCATGCTCGGCGACCACGACAGCATTGCCGTCATCGCGGTGAACGACCTGGACCGCGCCCGGACGTTCTACGAGGGGGTGCTGGGCCTCACCAGCCCGCGAGACGTGCCCGAGGGCGTCGTCTACACCGCCGGCTCGACCGTCTTCCTCGTCTACCCGTCCTCGTTCGCCGGGACGAACAGGGCCACGGCGATGTCGTTCCAGATCGCCCCTGACGAGTTCGACGCCGAGGTGCAGACCCTGCGCAAACGGGGTGTCACGTTCACGACCTTCGAGGCCGAGGGCTTGGCCTGGGCTGACGGGGTCGCGTCGTACGGCGGCTTCAAGAGTGCCTGGTTCGAGGACCCGGACGGAAACGTCCTCAACGTCGAGACCGGCGTGTAGCGACAGCGGTTTCGTCGTTGGCGCGCAGTGGTGGCAGCACGGCCGGGACGACGAGCCGTCGACGCAGCCGCCACCCGGACACCGCGAACAGCCCTGCCATGGTCCGGATCGTCCCCGGCAGGTCCTCACGACCGGTGAGGTAGTCCCACCGCTGCTGCTCGGGAAGCTCGAAGAAGACGTCGAAGAACCCCGGAACCTCGTTCGGCGGCATCCGCAGCAGGGCCTCGAGCCCGATCCGACGAAAGCCGTGAACTGCCTTCGCCTGAGGGGGCCAGACTACGTCGCGCGCGGCCGCGAGCGGCCTCGGGCCCGGCGTCGGGCCCGGCGTCGAGGTGAGCGACAACGGCATCCGCGACCGGTCCGGCCAGCCGGAGGGCTGCGGCGAGGCTGAAGCCGGTCGCCGGGTGCACCAGCGGCGCGGCGGCACCGAACCCGAGCACCCCGGGGCTGTCGTGCCGCGGGTGGTCGACCGGGAAGCGCACGGTCTCGGTGCGCGCGTCGGGAGGGACTCGGATGCCATGGCGCGCCAGGCGCGCGAGCAGGCGCCGCCTCAGGACCGGCACCGGCAGGCCGGGGCGGCGCGCGAGCGAGGTCTCCACGAGCAGCACCTCTCCACCGCCGACGGGGATGCCGTACAGGAACGTCGGCCAGCCGCCCTCGCCGTGGTCGGGCCGCCAGTCCATGAAGAGCGCCTCACCCGAGGGGACGAGCGGTGCCGCCACCTCGGCAGGCACGACGACGCCGTAGGCCGTCTGCTCGGCCTCGGCCCGCGCGGGCCGGCCGGGGCGCCCCGGCCGGCGGCCGCCGAGTGGCTGCCAGCGACCGGCCGCGTCGATGACGACGGATGCCGTGAGGTCGCCGCCGCCCTCCAGCGCCACGCGCCCAGGACCGGGCGAATGGGTGGCGCGGGCGGCGTGGACGACGACGTCGGCGAGGCGCTCGTCGAGGTGGCTCCGCAGGGCGGGCACGTCGAAGACCGCGTACTGCCAGCCGAGGGCATGGGTGCGGTGAGCCACCGCCCGGCCCCGGGCGCGCGCCGCGACCACCGACGCCGGGAGGTCCACGGGAAGCTCGGCCGCCCAGCACCCGTAGGTGGCCGTGAAGGGCCGGTCGGGCTGCGGGTCGACCAGCGCGGTGCGCAGTCCCCGACCGGCACATTCCCCCGCGACGGCGCGGCCGGCGGGACCGCCCCCGATGACGAGTACGTCGAGCCGCGGGGTCGAGGTCGCAGGGTGGGCCATGCGGTGACGGTAGACACCGCGTGCCGGGCCGGGCAAGGCGGCCCCCTCCCAGGCGCCGTCGGGGGCGGCCCGCACATCCGTCTCACGGCCGGGAGTTGGCCTCCAGAAAGGCCAGGACTGCGAGCACACGACGGTTGGTGTCCCCGTCGTCCGGGAGGCCGAACTTGGTGAACACGGCCCGCATGTGGGCCTCGACCGTCCGATCGGACACCCGGAGCTGGTCGGCGATGCGGGCGTTGGACAGCCCTTCGGCCACGAGGGCGAGCACCTCACGCTCGCGCACGCTCAGCCCGACGACCGACGGTGCGGACTGGCCGCTCACGAGCGCCTGGACGACGACGGGGTCCAGGGCCACTCCCCCGTCGGCCACGCGGCGCAGGGCACGGTCGAAGTCGTCGAGGTGCAGGACGCTCTCCTTGAGCAGGTATCCGAATCCCGGCCTCCCGAGCAGGGGCAGGCAGTGCCGCAGCTCCACGTGCTGGGAGAGCAGGAGCATGCCGGTCCCGGGCCACGCCGACCTGAGCTCGACTGCCGCCACGGCGCCGTCGTCGGTGCCACCGGGCGGCATCCGCACGTCGACGACGGCGAGGTCGGGCTCGTGCTCGGCAACGGCAGAACGCAACAGCACCGCATCGCCGACTGCTGCGACGACGTCGTGGCCGGCGTCCTCGAGCAGTCGCACCAACCCCTCTCGGAACAGGACCGAGTCATCTGCCACCACGATGCGCAGGCCCCGCACGTCAGATCACCGCCCGCACGGTCGTGCCCCGGCCCGCGACGCTCTCGACCGAGAGCTGGCCCCCCACGGATGCCACGCGGTCGCGAAGGGAGGCCGGTCCGTCCACGGGCGCGCCTCCGACACCGTCGTCACGCACCTCCACCGCGATGCGGTCCCCCGATGACCCGACCTCGACGTCGATGCGGCGTGCGCGGGCGTGCTTCAAGGCGTTCGCGACGGCCTCGGAGACGACGAGGTAGGCGGTGACGGTGCGCGTCTCGTCGGCTGGTGGAAGATCACCGACGACCAGGTCGACGGGCACCGGGCTCGCGGCCCGCACGGCCTCCAGTGCCGGCCCGAGTCCGTCGTCCAGGCGCGCCGGTCGCACCCCGTGAGCCAGGCGCCGCAGCTCTCGGACGGTCTCCTCGAGGTCCGCGACGACCGTGTCCACCTCCGCCGCCAGAACGGGGTCCAGATCGCGCTGCAGCCTACGCAGCCGCATCCCCGTCGCGACGATCTGCTGCTGGGCGCCGTCGTGGAGGTCCCTCTCGAGACGCACCCGCTCCTCGGCAACGGCTTCGACGAGGCGGGCCCGGCTGGCCTCCGCCTCGGCCACGGCGCCACGGAGCCCGAGGCGCAGCCGGCTGACCTCGATGGGCACCCAGGCGGCGGTCGCGAGGTCGGCGACCCGACGCCGAGCCCGGGCGGTGTCGTGGTCGAGGTGGATTCGGGCGATGGGGACACCACCCGAGGCGACCGTCACCCCATACGGCTCGGGAACCTCGACGCCCTGCGGGTCGACCCAGGCGCCGTCGACCCTCACGAGCGCCAGGGTCAGGCCCGGGTCGCGCTGGGCCGTCCGTAGCACCGCCTGCACCTCTTCGGGCTCTCGGTGGCCTGCCCGCACGTCAGCCGCGAAGCGCTCGACCCCGGCCACGGCGACGTGACGGTCATGGTCCACCACCGCGCCGACGACCGACGAGATCCAGCGGTGCACGGGCAGCAGGAACAAGGCTGTGACGAACGCGGCCGTCACCGTCGTCACCTCGCTGGTGGCACCCACGGCCCGGCTCGTGACGAGCACGACCGCACCGAACAGCGCAGCCGACGCGAACGCGGTGACAAGAGCAGACACGGTGTCACCCAGCAGGCGGTCGACGTCGAACAGGTCGTGTCGCAGGATCGCGACGCCCACGGCTGCCGGCACCAGCACGACGATGGCGACGAGGTGGGGTGTGTACGCGAGCGCCAGCGGCGCCCCGAGGCCTTCCGCGACCCAGCCCGCGACCAGGAGGGCGGCAGCCACGACGCCGGCAAGGGCCAGCCACCTGACCTGCAGACGGCGCCGCTCGTCACCGTGGCGATAGGTCTGCATCACCGACGCGACCCCGAGGCCGACGCACGTGGCCACGAGGGCAAGGCCCACGATGACCGCGACGACACGAGCCGGCCCTGACGGGGCGCCGACCACCTCGCCCCCGACCTGGCGGCTGCCCCACAGGGCGAACACGGTGGCCCCCGTCGCCGAAAGGAGGAGTACCGGGACTGCCCTCCACGGCCACCCGGGGCGTCGGCCGTCCGGGAAGACGAGCAGGAGGGCGACCAGACCCGCGACGTTGAGCGGCCAGATGCCGACGGAGATCGCCTGCGCGAGAGAAGCCCCCGGTGGCAACGAAGCGCCCTCAGCCGACTGCGCGAGCGCCTCGACGAGCACGACCGTGAGCGGGGCCGCAGCGCACCAGGCCATGGCCGGGCCGACAGCGGACGTCGGCTGCTCCCGCACCACCACGAACCCGACCCCGACCGCCGCGAGGGAGAGAACACCGGCGAGGACGTCGGCCGTCGATCCCGTCGCCACGCCGACGACGACCGTCGCCAGAACGACGACGGCTGCCAAGGCCGTGCACACCCGCACGGTTCGGGCCCGCATCTGGACATGGTGACACGCACCAGTGCAGAGCGGATCAGGGTCAGCACGTACGGCACATCCGGACCGACGCTTCGCGGCTGCGCGGATGCCGTCGCCCACCCGCCGGCGCGATGGTCGTCAGGTCCGCACTTCCATCCCATCGGAGGCCGTCATGATCCTCGTCTACACCGTGCTCCTCGCACTCCCCATCGGTCTGCTCGTCCACCGCCGACCCACGGCTATCCTCACCTACCTCGCCGTCGGCTCCTGGATCTTCACGTTCCAGTCCACGAGCCTGGTGTTGTCCTGGCTGGCCCACGAAGGGCGGTCGGCCTTCGGCCCGTTCCCGTCGGCCTTCCCAGCCGTCCACGACTCGGTCGAGCTCTACGGGTACGCCGCTGTCAACCTCGTCATCGTCGCCGTGGGGGTCGGCCTCGTCGTCCTCGGCGGGCGCCTGCGCACCCGACGTGCGCGCAAGAGCTCGGCGGCTGCACCGGGCGAGGCCGTGGCTGTCGGGTGAGGCCCGGCACCCGGCACCCGGACGGGTGGCGTCCGGCCCGGCGCGCTCGCCACGGACCTACCCGCCGGGACCCTCCTGGGAGGCGCGAGACACGTCCTGGACGACCTCGTTGCGCCGGAGGAACCACGGCTTGAACGGTGGGTCGAACCGGGCGAACCGAGGTGGCCCGACAGGTGTGAACCCGGCCGCGACCACGGCATCCTGCAGCTCATCGAGGTGGTGTTCATAGGCGGAGCGGGTCCACCGTCCGCGGTAGGCCACCGCGGCGGCCACCCGCTCGGGAACGGCCCGGACACGCACGTCCGGGTTGGTCGGGACCGAACCCGTCACGCTGCTCGATCACCTCGTACGGCTGCTGCTCGGTCACCCCACCGACGTCACGCCAGTCGCCTGGGTGGACCCGCCCGGGGTCGGTCAGAAGTTGATCATGTGGCCGACGATGCCCTCGACGGCCTCCTTGACGGCCTCGGACAGGGTCGGGTGCGCGAAGACGTTGCGGGCGACCTCGTCCGCGGTGAGGTCCCACTTCTGGGCCAGGGTCAGCACGGGAAGCAGCTCGGTGACGTCGGGGCCGATCATGTGCGCGCCGAGGATCTCGTTGTGCGTCGCGTCGGCGACGACCTTGACGAAGCCGACGGCGTCGCCCAGGCCCATGGCCTTGCCGTTGGCCGTGAAGGGGAAGGTCGCCGTCTTGACGTCGTACCCCTTCTCCTTGGCCTGCGCCTCGGAGTAGCCGAACGACCCGATCTGCGGGTGGCAGTACGTGGCGCGCGGGATGAAGTCGTAGTCGATCGGCATCGTCTCTGCACCGGCCAAGGTCTCGGCGGCGACGATGCCCATCGATTCGGCGACGTGCGCGAGCATCATCTTCCCCGTGCAGTCGCCGATGGCGTACACGTTGGGGACGTTGGTGCGGCAGTACTCGTCGATGTCGATGACGCCGCGCTCGGTGACGGCGACGCCCGTGGACTCCAGACCGTAGCCGTCGACCCGCGCGGCGAACCCGATCGCCGACATGAACTTGTCGGCCTCGAGCACCTGCTGCTCACCACCGGCCGCCGGGGAGACGGTGACCCGCACCCCCGAGCCGGTGTCCTCGACGGCCTCGACCTTCGTGGAGAGCATGACCTTGACACCGAGCTTCTTGTAGTGCTTGGCGAGCTCCTTGGAGATGTCGGCGTCCTCGGTGGGCACCATGCGGTCGAGGAACTCCACGATCGTCACGTCGACCCCGAAGTTCTTCATGACGTAGGCGAACTCGACGCCGATCGCCCCGGACCCGGCGATGATCATCGAGCCGGGCAGGTTCGGGTCGAGGATCTGCTCCTCGTAGGTGACGACGTTCTGCGAGACGGTGACCCCGGGCAGCATCCGGGTGGTCGCACCGGTGGCGATGATGAGGTGGTCGAAGGTCAGCTGGCGGCTCGAGCCGTCGTTGAGCGCGACGTCCATCGAGGACGGGCCGGTGAGGGTGCCCCAGCCGTCGATCTCCTCGATCTTGTTCTTCTTCATGAGGAAGTGCACGCCGCGCACGATGCCGTCGGAGACCTGGCGCGAGCGCTGGTGGGTGGGCCCGTAGGACATCGTGGCGTCGCCCTCGATGCCGTACTTCTTCTTGTCGTGCGTGAGCAGGTGGGCGAGCTCGGCGTTCTTGATCAGCGCCTTGCTCGGGATGCACCCGACGTTGAGACACACCCCGCCCCAGTACTTCTTCTCGACGACCGCGACCTTCTTCCCGAGCTGGGACGCGCGGATCGCCGCGACGTAACCACCAGGACCTGCACCGAGCACCACGACGTCGAAGTCAGCCATGGCTCTCACCCTATCCGCCACGGACGGCGAACGACACTGCGGATGCCGTGGCACGGCATCCGCGCCGACGTTGGCGGGGTGGGTGGGTCAGAGTTCGGGGAACCAGATGCCGACCTCGCGCGCGGCCGACTCGGGCGAGTCCGAGCCGTGGACGATGTTCTTCTGCACCTTGGCGCCCCAGTCGCGCCCGAGGTCACCGCGGATCGTGCCGGGAAGGGCGGCCGTGGGGTCGGTGGCACCGGCCAGGGCCCGGAAGCCGGCGATGCACTGCTCACCCTCGATGACGACGGCGGTCACCGGCCCGGAGGACATGAACTCGACGAGCGGCTCGAAGAACGGCTTGCCCTCGTGCTCGGCGTAGTGGGCGTGCAGGCGCTCGAGGTCGGGGGTCACGACCTGGAGGGCGACGAGGCGGTACCCCTTGGCCTCGATGCGGCGCAGCACCTCACCGGTGAGGCCGCGGGCGAAACCGTCGGGCTTGACAAGGACGAGGGAGCGTTCGGTGGTCACGCACCCACCCTAGTCGGCCCTCAGGCCGCGTCAGGTGCGGGTTCGCCGGCTTCTGACTGCTCACGCTCGGCGACGATCCGGTCGACCTTCATCCCCTGCACGAGCAGCAGCAGCCACAACGCCGTGAAGACGAGCGCGACGCCGATCATCGCCGTGACGACCACGGCGCTGGCCCAGGTGAGGGCCTGGACGATCCAGCCGAGGGTGATGCCGTAGGGCCGGCGGATGAGGCCCGATGCGACGAGGGCGAGCAGGGCCAGCCCCAGCCCGATCCACAGGAGGCGCTCCCCCTCCTGCGGGCGTCCGGCGGCGATCGCATTGCCACGGGCGACCAGGGCGAAGAACGACAGGATGATCGACTGTCCGAACAGGGTGATCGCGAGCAGCCGGAAGGTGAACTTTCCCTGACGGCCGTAGAACGGGAGTCGGGTCATCCGCCGGCCTTCCAGCGCCGGGTCTCCACGGCGGCCTTGCACTGGGCCAGCCCGGCCCCGGTCGCAGCCCGGTAGTGCTTGATCGCCGCGACCAGCTCACCGCGCGAGAGCGCCGCGTCGATGGTCTGCTGCACCTCGGGGGCAAGCTCGTCGACCGGCGTGAACGTCGTCCCGGTAGTGCCCCGGCTGGCGCGCACCGAGGTCACGACCCACCAGACCAGCACCGCGGCGGCGACGATGAGCAGCAGCTTGAGGAGCGGGGACATGTCCCCAAGGGTAAGCGCCCCGCCGTGCGGTCAGACGGCGGTGGTGCCGAGCAGCATCCGCACCTCGGCCGCGGTGACGACCGACCCGGTGGCAAGCACTCCCCCGCTGACGCCGCCATCGGCATCCGCCATCCCGGCCGCGACGTCCAGCGCGTCCGGCAGCTCCTCGACGACCGTGACCCGCTGCTCCCCGAACACCTCGGCCGCGAGCTCCCCGAGCTGGCGGGGCGTCATCGCCCGTGGCGAGGTCGTGCGGGTGACGACGACGTCGTCGAGCACCGGCTCGAGCGCCTGGAGCACCCCGAGGGCGTCCTTGTCCTTCATCACGGCGATGACCCCGACGAGGCGGGCGAAGGTGAACGACTCGGTGATGGCCCTGGCCAGCACCTCGGCACCCGCGGGGTTGTGCGCGGCGTCGACGAGCACCGTGGGGCTGCGCCGCACGATCTCCAATCGCCCGGGGGACTCGGCGGTCGCCAACCCTGCCCGCAGCACGTCGATGTCGAGCGGCTGCTCTCCCCCGCCGAGGAAGGCCTCGACCGCGGCGATGGCAACCGCCGCGTTCTGCGCCTGATGGGTCCCGTGCAGCGGCAGGAACAGGTCCTCGTACTCCGCGGCGAGCCCACGCACCGAGATCTGCTGGCCACCGAAGGCGACGTCGCGCGCCGTGACCCCGATGTCGACCCCCTCGGCGACGATCCGGGCACCCACCTCGGCGGCCCGCGCACTCAGCACGTCGACGGCATCCGGCTCGGGTTGCACGGCCATGACCGTGATCGCGTCGGGCTTGATGATCCCGGCCTTCTCGGTCGCGATGAGCTCGATGGTGTCGCCGAGGAAGTGCTGGTGGTCCAGCCCGATGGGCGTGATGACGCTGACCGGCGCGTCGATGACGTTGGTGGCATCCCAGGCACCCCCCATGCCCACCTCCATGACCGCGACGTCGACGGGCAGGTCCGCGAAGGCGGCGTAGGCGACGGCGACGATGACCTCGAAGTACGTCATCGCCGGCCCGCCGTCGATGATCGAGCGGGCGTCGACCATCTCGACGAACGGGATCACCTCGTCGTAGGCCGCGAGGAACCTCTCGGCGTCGATGGGGCGCCCACCGATGGCGATGCGCTCGGTCATCGAGTGCAGGTGCGGTGAGGTGAAGCGCCCGGTGTTCAGACCGAGCTCGCGCAGGAGGGCCTCGATGATCCGCGACGTGCTCGTCTTGCCGTTGGTCCCCGTGACGTGGATGACGGGGAAGGTGCGTTGCGGGTCGCCCAGCAGCTCCATGACGGCGCGGATGCGGTCGAGTGAGGGCTCGAGGTCGTGCTCGGGCGCCCGGGAGAGGATCGAGGCCTCGACCTCGCGCATCCGGCGGGTCAGGTCGAGCTGGTGCGCGGCATCGCGCTGGGCGGCATCGGGTGCGGGGCTCACCGGCCCATTGTCGCTGACTCCGGTGCGCAGCGGTCACACGACGGAGGTGGCCCCCAAGCGACCTCTCCCGTCCAGTCGGTGTCCGGCGTACCGGCCCCCGTGGTTCTCCACGACGACGGTGTACGTGCCGGGCTGGGCCCAAGGAACAGGGAACTTTCACCGCATGCCGGTCAGCGCCTCACGATCCGCAGGCGGGCGGGGAAGCGCTCGCCCACGGTCACCTCGGTGACGTCCGCGGTATCCCGGTCGAGGGCGTCGGGGTCCGGCGTCACCGACAGGTGGCAGGCGGTCGGCAGGCGACGGTGCACGCACGCGTAGCGGTGCCCTAACTGACCAGACTCTCGATGCGGTTCAGGTCATCCTCGTGGGTGTCGTGTTCGACTTCGATGTCGTAGTCGGCCTGGATGTTGATCCAGAAGCGCTCGCTGGTCCCAAGCGCGCGGGAGAGTCGCAGGCCGGTTTCCGTGGTGATACGTCGCCTGCCGCGGACGATCTCCCCGATGCGGGTCTGACTCAGGCCGGTTGCCTGCGCCAGCCGGTACTGGCTGATCTCCAGCGGCTCGAGGAACTCGGTGCGCAGGATCTCTCCCGGCGTGATCGGGTCGTGTGCCTTGGTCATCGCATTGCCTCCCTTCTAGTGGTAGTCGACGATCTCGACGTCGGTTGGCCCGCCCGCGGTCCAGGTGAAGCAGATGCGGAACTGGTCGTTGACTCGGATCGAGTGCTGACCGGCTCGGCTTCCGGTCAGCTTCTCCAGGCGGTTGCCCGGCGGAACGCGCAGATCGCCCAACGTGCCGGCCGCGTTGAGGAGCCGAAGCTTCTTCTGCGCGGCCCGTTGGATGTCGGTGCCAAGCCGGGCGACGTGTTTGCGGCGCCAGACCTTCTCTGTGTTCGCATCGGCGAAGGACTGGATGGCCACTCCCAGACGCTATCGCATCTCGATAGTATCGCCCAGCGAGGGCATGCGTCCATCTGGAGGTATGCACGCGCACAGCTCGTCGGAACGACGAGTCAGCGCACGGTGATCCTCAGGCGTGCCGGGAAGCGCTCGCCGACGGTCACCTCGGTGACGTCCGCGGCATCCGGGTCGAGGGCGTCGAGGTCGGGGGTCACCGACAGCTGCTCGGCCAGCGTCTCGCCGCTCAGCAGGTCGCGGTGGTTCAGCACCGACCGGTAGACGAACTCGGCACCGGTGACCTCGAGCGAGATCCGGTCCGAGACCTCGAGGCCTGCGTCCCGGCGCGCCTGCTGCACGGCCCGCACCAGGTCACGGGCGGTGCCCTCCATCTCGAGCTCGGGCGTGACGTCGGTGTCGAGCACGACGAATCCGCCACCGGGCAGCATGGCCGTGGCGTGCGACCCGGCCTGCTCGGCGTCGACGACCGTCTCGACGACGTACTCACCCTCGACGAGCGCGAGCCCGCCCGAGGTCACGGTGCCGTCCTCGGCCACCGTCCAGTCCCCCGTCTTGCTGCCCTTGATGGCCGTCTGGACGTCCCGGCCCAGGCGTGGCCCGGCGGCCCGGGCGTTCACGACGAGGCGCTGGCTGATGCCGAAGTCGGACCCGTGGGCGTCCGCGACGTCGAGCACCGTCACGGCCTTGACGTTGAGCTCGTCGGCGATGATGCCGGCGAACGGCGCCAACCCGTCCGGGGCCGCCGTGACGACGGTGAGCTCGGGCAGCGGCAGGCGCACCCGCAGCTTCTCCGCCTTGCGCAGCGACGAGCCCGTCGAGCACACGGCGCGCACGGCATCCATCGCGGCGACGAGGTCGTCGTCAGCCGGCAGCGCGGCGGCATCCGGCCAGTCGGCCAGGTGCACCGAGCGACCGCCGGTGAGCCCGCGCCAGATCTCCTCGGTGACCAGGGGCAGGAGCGGGGCCGACACCCGGGTCAGCACCTCGAGCACCGTGTAGAGCGTGTCGAAGGCGGCCTCGGTGGCCGAGGAGTCGCCGGAACCGCTGTCCCAGAAGCGCTCGCGCGACCGGCGGATGTACCAGTTGGTCATCACGTCGACGAACTGGCGCACCGACTCGCAGGCACCCGGGATGTCGTAGGTGTCCATCTGGCCCTGCACCGTCTCGACGAGCCCACGCAGCGTGGCGAGCAGGTAGCGGTCGAGCGGGTCGGTGGAGGCGGTCGACCACGTCGCGGTGTACCCCGCTCCCCCGTTCGCCGCGTTGGCGTACAGGCTGAAGAAGTACCAGCTGTTCCACAGCGGGATGAGCACCTGGCGCACCCCCTCGCGGATGCCCTCCTGCGTGACGACGAGGTTGCTGCCGCGCAGGATGCCGCTCGACATGAGGAACCAGCGCATCGCGTCGGCGCCGTCGCGGTTGAACACCTCGCTCACGTCGGGGTAGTTCTTCAGCGACTTGCTCATCTTCTGGCCGTCGGAGCCCAGGACGATGCCGTGGCTGACGCACGAGGAGAACGCGGGCCGGTCGAACAGTGCGGTCGCGAGCACGTGCAGCGTGTAGAACCAGCCGCGGGTCTGCCCGATGTACTCGACGATGAAGTCGCCCGGGAAGTGGTGCTCGAACCAGTCCGCGTTCTCGAACGGGTAGTGGACCTGGGCGAAGGACATCGAGCCCGAGTCGAACCACACGTCGAGCACGTCCTCGACCCGGCGCATCGTGGAGTTGCCGGTCGGGTCGTCGGGGTTGGGCCGGGTCAGGTGGTCGACGAAGGGGCGGTGCAGGTCGGGCTCGCCGTGCTCGTTCAGCGGTAGGCACCCGAAGTCGCGCTCGAGCTCGGCGAAGGAGCCGTAGACGTCGATGCGCGGGTACGCGGGGTCGTCCGAGCGCCAGACCGGGATCGGGCTGCCCCAGAACCGGTTCCGCGAGATCGACCAGTCGCGGGCGTTCTCCAGCCACTTGCCGAACTGGCCGTCCTTGACGTGCTCGGGCACCCAGGTGATCTCCTGGTTCAGCTCGACCATGCGGTCCTTGAACGCCGTCACCTCGACGAACCACGACGACACCGCCATGTAGATGAGGGGCTCGCGGCAGCGCCAGCAGTGCGGGTAGCTGTGGTCGTATGTCTCGCGGTGCACGAGCACGGTGCCCGGCGTGACCGAGGCGTGCTCCCCCTCACCGTGGGTGGCGGCCTTGAGGTGCTCGATGATGAGGGCGTTGGACTCGAAGACGTGCAGGCCCTCGTAGTCGTTGACCGGGAACGTGAAGCGGCCGTCGGGGCCCACGGGCACCACCGGGGCGATGCCGTGCTGGTCGGTGAGCTGCTTGTCCTCCTCACCGAAGGCGGGGGCGATGTGGACGATGCCGGTGCCGTCGTCGGTCGTCACGTAGTCGGCCGCGAGCACGACGTGGGAGTTCGGGTGGCCGGCGTAGTACGAGAACGGTGGCGTGTACGACCGACCGACCAGGTCAGCCCCGGTGAGCCGCTCGACGACCCGCTCCGCGGCATCCGCACCGAGCTCGCGCGTGTAGGCAGTCAGGCGCGCCTCGGCGAGCACGTACCGCTCGGTGCTCCCGGTCGGGCCCTCGGACTCGACGACGACGTAGTCGATGTCGGGGCGCACGGCCATCGCGAGGTTGCTCGGCAGGGTCCACGGGGTCGTCGTCCAGATGAGGGCGAGCTCGCCGGTCTCGAGGCGGTAGCCCACGGTGACGGCCGGGTCCTGCCGGTTCTTGTAGACCTCCTCGTCCATGCGCAGCTCGTGGTTGGACAGCGGCGTCTGGTCGTTCCAGCAGTACGGCAGGCAGCGGAAGCCCTCATAGACCAAGCCCTTGTCGTACAGGATCTTGAACGCCCAGAGCACCGACTCCATGAACGTCGGGTTGAGCGTCTTGTAGTCGTTGTCGAAGTCGACCCAACGGGCCTGGCGGGTGACGTAGTCCTGCCACTCCCCCGTGTACGTCATGACCGACTCGCGGCACTTGGCGTTGAAGGTCTCGATCCCGATCTCGAGGATCTCGTCCTTGGTCTTGATGCCGAGCTGGCTCATCGCCTCGAGCTCGGCGGGCAGGCCGTGGGTGTCCCAGCCGAAGCGGCGCTCGACGTGCTTGCCGCGCATCGTCTCGTAGCGGGGAACGATGTCCTTGACGTAGCCGGTCAACAGGTGGCCGTAGTGCGGCAGGCCGTTGGCGAAGGGCGGGCCGTCGTAGAAGACGAACTCGTTGGCGCCGTTGACACCGGCCGGGCGCTCCTCGACCGAGGCGAGGAAGGTGTTGTCCTTCGCCCAGTAGGCCAGGACGGCCTCCTCGATCTGCGGGAAGCGCGGGCTCGAGGGGACGCCGAAGGCGGCGCCGGTGTGCTGGCCGGTCGTGGAGACCGTGGGATAGGTCATGGGTCTTCGTGCTCCTGCGGGTCGTCAACTCGAAATCTCTGGACGAGGACGAACGTGAGTCCCGCACACGGTTCCGTATGCCGGGTGCTCACCTCCGCGGTGCCACCTCGCTTGCCGCACGCCTGGCTGCGCAGACCGGCGAACCGGGCCCCGCGGCATGCGACCGCTCTTGGTCGAAGGCTGTGACGAAGCCCACCCGTCCGGGTCTAGTGGGCGGACCTGATCGAGTCAGGACCCGCTGTTCTTCCGGAAGCTCGCCGCTGATGACGGCTCAGACGCTCTTGGTCCCGAAGTCTACCGGCCTCGACGGCCAGGGTCGTCACGAAGCCGTTCGGCACCAGGTCCCAGTCGACGTCGCGATGACCTCGACCTTGCAGCCAGGCGCGAGCCACCCGCAGGGTGTCACCGTGCGTGACCAGGACAAGGTGGGGTGGAGCAGCCGGGAGGACGCGCTCGAAGAAGGTCCCCAGGCGATCGTGGACGTCCTCGATCGACTCGCCCCCGCCCCATCGCACCTCGGTGATGTCCAGCCCCTCGGGAGTCGGCTCGGGCACCAGCTCCTTCGTGAGGCGGCCCTCGAGGACACCCAGGCCCTGCTCGCGCAGGGCGACGTCCTGTTCGACGATCACCCCGAGCACCTGCCCGATCACCGCGGCTGTCTGCGCGGCCCTGACCAGGTCACTGCAGATCAGACCCACATCCTCGCCCGTGCCGGGGCACCGCGCACGTAGTAGTGCGGCCGCTTCGGCGGCCTCGCGACGCCCGCGCTCGGTGAGCTCGGGGTGCACGGTCTGCCCCTGGAGCCGGCCCTCGACGTTCCACGTCGACTGTCCGTGGCGGACGAGGTGCACAGTCACGGGATCCCTCACGAGCCCACTGTAAGGTCGCTGCGTGGCTGGACTGCTGGTGACCGGGACGAGCTCGGATGCGGGCAAGTCCCTCGTCGTCACCGGACTGTGCCGCGCCCTGGCCCGCCGCGGGCTGCGCGTCGCTCCCTTCAAGAGCCAGAACATGTCCAACAACTCGATGGTCTGCCGCGATGGCTCGGAGATCGGGCGCGCGCAATATCTGCAGGCCGAGGCGGCTGGGGTCGAGGCGAGCTCTCTGCACAATCCCGTGCTCCTCAAGCCGGGCAGCGATCGTCGAGCCTTCGTGGTCCTGCGCGGACAGCCCGCGGGCGAGTTGCAGGCCGGCGAATACGCGACTGGCCGCGCGCACCTTGCCGAGGCCGCCTTCGCGGCCTACGAGGAGTTGGCGGGGGGCTGCGACCTGGTCGTGGCCGAGGGAGCCGGCTCCCCCGCCGAGATCAACCTGCGGCGCGGCGACTACGTCAACATGGGTCTGGCGCGGCGCTTCGACCTGCCCGTCATGGTCGTCGGAGACATCGACCGGGGCGGCATCCTCGCCGCTCTCTACGGCACGTGGGCGTTGCTCGACGACGAGGACCGGGCTCTGCTGAAAGCCTTCTGCATCAACAAGTTCCGAGGTGACGAGTCCGTGCTCACCCCTGGGCTGGTGGAGATCACGAGGCGCACGGGGGTGCCCTTCGTCGGCGTCCTCCCGTGGCTCGAGGACGTCTGGCTCGACTCCGAGGACGCTCTCTCGGTCGGTCGCTGGCGACCGTCGGAGGACGACGTGGCCGACCGACTCTCCGTCGCCGTGGTGCGCTTCCCGCGGACCTCCAATGCCACCGACGTCGATGCCCTCGCCGCCGAGCCCGGCGTCGACGTCCGGGTGACGACCGACCCGGACGTATGCCGCGAAGCCGACCTGCTCGTCCTGCCGGGCTCGCGAGCCACGGTCAGTGACCTGTCCTGGTTGCGTGAGCGGGGCCTGGCCGACGTCGTCGTCGAGCGGGTCACCGCGGCCCGGCCGGTCCTGGGGATCTGCGGTGGCTACGAGATGTTGGCGCAGTGGATCGACGACCCCGTCGAGAGCGGGGCCGGCGTCAGCGCCGGGTTGGGCGTGCTGCCGACCTCGGTCACTTTCGCGGCGGAGAAGGTCCTCGGGCGTCCATCGGGCGAGTGGCAGGGTCATCGGGTCGAGGGCTACGAGATCCATCACGGCGTCGTCGACGACGACAGGTCCTTCCCCGGGGGCATGCGTCGTGGGCCGGTCTTCGGATCGATCTGGCACGGCACCCTGGAATGCGACGACTTCCGGCGTGCCCTTCTCGCCGAGGTCGCAGCAGTGGCCGGCTCACGCTGGCAATCACGGCCCGGGGCACCGGGATTCGCGCAACGGCGCTCGACCATGATCGACGCGCTCGCCGATGCCGTCGAGGAGCATCTCGACCTCGAAGCCTTGCTCACGCTGACCCGAGGAACTGGCTCATGAGCCCACCCACGCCGCGCATCATCAAGGTCATCGGCATCGGCGCCGGCTCCCCCGGGCACCTCACCCAGGAGGCCATCGCTGCCCTGCGCGCAGTCGATGTCTTCCTCGTCGCGGACAAGGGCTCCGCCAAGGACGACCTCGTCGCGGTGCGACGGGCGATCTGCGCGGAGTTCATCGAGGGGGTGGAGGGTCAGGACTATCGCTTCGTGAATGTGCCCGACCCGACCCGTGGGCCGGACGCCGAACGCGATGACACGGCATACCGCGCCGGGGTGGCCGATTGGCACGCGGCGCGGGCCGATCGCTACGCCGAGGTCATCGCCGCCCTCCCCGCGGACGCGGTCGTCGGCTTCCTCGTGTGGGGAGATCCGGCCTTCTACGACAGCACGATCCGTGTCGTCGACGCCATCGGTGAGCGCCTGCCGATCGTCACCCACGTCGTCCCCGGCATCTCGGCCTTCCAGGCCCTTGCCGCCGCCCACTCGATCGTGCTCCACGCGGTCGGGCAACCGGTCCACATCACGACTGGGCGGCGTCTGGTCGACGAATGGTCTCCATCGCTCGGCTCGGTCGTGGTCATGCTCGATGGGCACCTCGCCTGCCAAGGGCTCGTGGAGCGCGCCCCGGATCTGCTGATCCATTGGGGCGCCTACCTCGGCCTCCCCCAGCAGACGCTGCGCTCCGGTCGCCTGGCCGACGTCATCGACGACGTGGTCGCCGTCCGCGCCGAGTTGCGTGCCGAGCACGGATGGATCATGGACGTCTACGTCCTGAGACCCTCGTAGCGACAAACGCCCCGGTCAGAGCCCGTCCTTGCTGGCCAACCGACGCGAACCGAGGACCGATCACTCCACCGTGCGTGCGGCCAGTCGTCGCATCCGGAGGCCCTGCAGGATCATCGACGCGGCGAGACACGCTCCGACACCCTCACCTGCGCGCAGCCTGAGGGTGAGCAGCGGCTCGAGGCCCAGCGCACGCAGGACGGCCGCGTGGGCCCGCTCGCGCGAGCGCTGCCCCGCCACCAGATGGGCCTGAACCGCGGGCTCGATCCGGGCGGCGAGCAGCCCGGGGAGGGAACCGGCCAGTCCGTCGAGGACGACCGGCGCACCCGCCTCGACCGCTCCCAGCACCACGCCGGTGAGCACGGCGATCTCGGGACCACCGAGACCGGCCAGGGCCTGACGAGCCTGGTCCGCCGGAGACTCGGATCCGGCCAGAGCGGGACCACAACGCAGCAGCGCCGCTGCGACGACGTCACGCTTGCGCTCCAGGATGGCCGCGTCCGCCCCGGCACCGAGGCCCACCGCCTCTGCCGGGTCGAGCCCGGTCAGCGCGCAGGCCAGCGCTGCCGCAACGGTCGTGTTGCCGACGCCGATCTCGCCGAGCACGACCAGACCGCTCTGCGCAGCCCGGCGCCCGACATCTCGACCCGCGGCGAGGAGGGCATCCACGTCGGACACTGTCAGGGCATCGGCAGACTCGAGGTCACCGCGCGGGTCAGAGGGCCGGGCACCGACCGCTGCTCCCACCACGGCTTCGTCACCGTCGACCCCCGCATCCACCACAAGCAGGCCCAGACCGGCCGTCTGCGCGGCCACGGCGCCCATGGACGTGCCCGCCACGGCGGCCTCGGTCACCTCACGAGTGACCGACACGGCATACGGACTCACGCCCAGCTCGGCCACCGGATGATCCGCGGCCACCAGGACCAGGGTGCCGCCGTCGATGTCCCGCTCCCCCAGGGCCGCCACGCGGTTGAGCACACGGTCGAGGACACCGAGCGAGTCGGGCGGAGCCAGGAGCTCGTCGGCATCATCGGTCGCGGCGACGAGAAGGTGCTCGTCAGGGCCGCGCAGGTGCGAGATGGGCTGCTCCGGCGCGCCCTCGCTCCAACGCTCCCGCAGCACCACGTCTGCCAGTGGGGTCTTGGTCGACCAGCCCGCGCGCTGCAGGCCCGGCTCCGGCGGACGCTCGTCGGGCCAGCCCAGGCAGAGCCACCCGAGCGTCACGACGCCCTCGGGGAGACCGAAGAGGTCGGCCAGGTCGGCGGGATCGAAGAGGGTGACCCACCCCATCCCCAGGCCGTGGGCGCGGGCCGTGAGCCACATGTTCTCGATGGCGGTGGCACACGACCACAGATCGGCATCGGGGAAGGTCGCCCTGCCGAGCACGCCCATCGCCGGTGTCCGACGGTCACAGGCCACCACGATGCCCAAGGGTGCCTCCCGAAGGCCCTCCAACTTGAGGTCGAGCAGGCGGGCGGCGCGGTCCTCGGTGAGATGGTCGGCCTGGGCCAGTCGCGCGGCGTCGGCGAGATGGGCCGCCCGGTCCCGCGTGGACTGGTCGCTGACGACGATGAAACGCCACGGCTGCGAGTGACCGACGCTCGGCGCCCGATGGCCCGCGGCGAGCACGGCCTCGAGCAGCTCGTCAGGCACCGGATCGGGCCGGAAGCGCCGGATGTCCCTGCGCGCGCCGACGACCGCCTCCAGGGCCTCGACGACCGGAGCACCCATGGCCCAGCCGGCCGGGTCCTCGCGGCGGGTCCGAGCACTCGTGGCATCGCCGATGACCGGCACCGGCCGTGCCCACGACTGCTCCGCGCCCTCGGTCACCTCAGTCCTCCAGCTGTCCTTCGACATCGAGATAGACCTGCTGCATGGCAGCCATCACCTCGGGGTCCGGCTGCTCCCAGAGACCACGCTCGGCAGCCTCGGACAGCTTTTCCACGATGCCGCGCAGGGCCCAGGGGTTCGCGTGTCGCATGAAGGCCTGGTTGGTCTCATCGAGCACGTACTCCTGGGCGAGCTTCTCGTACATCCAGTCCGGGATCACGCCGGCTGTCGCGTCGAAGCCGAAGAGGTAGTCGACCGTGGCGGCGAGCTCGAAGGCTCCCTTGTAGCCGTGCCGCTGCATCGCACTGATCCACCGCGGGTTGACGACGCGGGCGCGGAAGATGCGGTTCGTCTCCTCCTGCAGGGTGCGGGTGCGGACGGCATCGGGTGAGGTCGAGTCACCGACGAAGGCCTTGGGCTCGGCGCCGGTGAGCGCCCGCACCGTGGCGACCATGCCGCCGTGGTACTGGAAGTAGTCGTCGGAATCGAGGATGTCGGACTCGCGGTTGTCGATGTTCTTGGCCGCGACCTGGATGCGCCGATAGTTGCGCTCCATGTCCTCTCGAGCCGGTATGCCGTCCAGCCCCCGACCGTAGGCGAAGCCGCCCCACTGGGTGTAGACCTCGGCGAGGTCGGCGTCATTGCGCCAGTTGCCCGATTCGACGACCTGGAGGATGCCAGCGCCATAGGATCCTGGCTTCGAGCCGAAGATCCTTGTGCGAGAGCGACGCTCGTCCCCATGCGCCGCCTCGTCGGCGCGCGCGTGGGCGCGCACGAAGTTCATCTCGTCCGGCTCGTCGAGACCGGCCACGAGCGCCACGGCATCGTCGAGCAGGGCGATGACGTGCGGGAAGGCGTCCCGGAAGAAGCCCGAGATCCGGACCGTGACGTCGATCCGCGGGCGACCCAGCTCCTCCAACGACAAGGGCTCCAGTCCGACGACGCGGCGGGACTGCTCGTCCCACACGGGGACGACGCCGAGCAGCGCGAGCACCTCGCCGATGTCGTCGCCGGAGGTGCGCATCGCCGACGTCCCCCACACGGACAGCCCCACCGACTGCGGCAACTCGCCCGTCTCCTCGCGGTAGCGCTCCAGGAGGGACGCGGCCATCGCCGACCCGGTCTGATAGGCCAGTCGCGACGGGATCGCCTTGGGGTCGACCGAATAGAAGTTGCGCCCGGTCGGCAGGACGTTGACCAGTCCACGCAGCGGCGAGCCGGACGGGCCGGCCGGCACGTAGCCACCGTCGAGAGCGTGCAGGACCATCGGGATCTCACGGGAGGTCTCGCGCAGGCGCGGGACGACCTCCCGGCAGGCGAAGGTCAGCGATGCGGACACCCCCGCATTGGACTCACCCAGGACCTCCAGCACGATCCCGTCGACCGCGCCGACCTCCCAGTGGGCATCCGCGCAGCGTCCCACGAGCTCGCGAGCCGTCGCCTCGAAGGCGTCGGTGTCGGCGCTGCCACTCTCGATCTCGTCGTGTCCGAGCGCCACGCGCAGCCCCGGGATCCCGTCCGACCGTCCACCGAAGATCTGTCCGGCCCGCAGGATCGCCAGGACCAGGTTGAGCAGCCCCTCACCGGTCGGAGCCTCGCTCAGGACGTGGAGGCCATCACGGATCTGGACGTCCTTGATCGCGCACAGGTGGTAATCGATCTGGCCGACGAGCTCATCGAACGCGTAGTCATCGGGATTGTCACCGAGCCCGAGGTCCTGGTCCATCTTGGCAGCGCGCAGCAGCGTCCAGATCTCGCCCTGCAGGGCAGGCGCCTTGGCCGGATCCATCGCGGAGACGTTGCCGTACTCGTCGAGCAACTGCTCCAGGCGGGCGATGTCGCCGTAGGACTCGGCACGTGCCATGGGCGGCACGAGGTGGTCCACGATCGTCGCGTGGGCCCGCCGCTTGGCCTGGGTGCCCTCACCGGGGTCGTTGACGAGGAAGGGATAGATCAGCGGAAGCGACCCCAGAGCCGCATCGGGCCCGCAGTCCGCCGACAGGGCGAGGTTCTTGCCGGGCAGCCATTCCAGGTTGCCGTGCTTGCCCACGTGCACGATCGCGTGGGCACCGAACTCCTCCTCGATCCAGCGATAGGTCGCGAGATAGTGGTGGGTCAGCGGGAGGTCCGGGTCGTGGTAGATCGCGATCGGGTTCTCGCCGAAGCCGCGCGGCGGCTGCACGAGGAGGACGACGTTGCCCGACTGGATGGCCGCACAGACGATCTCACCCTCTGGGTCACGCGAGCGGTCGACGAAGAGCTCACCCGGGGCCTCGCCCCAGTGCTCCACCATCGCTGAGCGCAACTCCTCGGGCAGCGCCGCGAACCACGCAGCATACGTCGCCGCCGGGATGCGCACCTGGGCGTCCGTCACCTGCTCCTGGGTGAGCCACTCCGGGTCCTGGCCGCCGGCCGCGATGAGACCGTGGATGAGGGCGTTGCCCGCAGTCGTGTCGGGTGCCTCGCCCTCCACGGGCGGCAGGTCCCCCAGACCGGGGATGCCCTCCGCACCGCCGTTCGGGCCCAGGTCATAACCGGCGTCCCGCATGGCCCGCAACAGCCGCACCGTGGAGACGGGTGTGTCGAGACCGACGGCATTGCCGATCCGCGAGTGCTTGGTCGGGTAGGCCGAGAGGACGACCGCGATCTTGCGCTGCTGCGGCGGCGTGTGGCGCAGGCGTGCGTGGTTGACGGCGATGCGGGCGACTCGCGCGCACCGCTCGAGGTCGGCGACGTAGTGCGGCAGGCCGTCGGCATCGGTCTCCTTGAAGGAGAAGGCGACGGTGATGAGTCGGCCGTCGAACTCGGGCACCGCGACCTGCGTGGCCACGTCGAGCGGGGACATCCCGTCATCCGAGGCCTCCCACTCGGCTCGGCTCCACGTGAGGCACAGCCCCTGGAAGATCGGGATGTCGAGCTCGGCCAGGGCACGCACGTCCCACGCCTCGTCGTCCTCCCCCGCGCTGGCCGTCGCCGGTTTGGTGCCACCGGCGGCGAGGACGGTGGTCACGAGCGCGTCCAAGGCGCCCAGGTGGGCGATGAGGTCGTCGGGAGCATCGCGCAGGGAGGCGGCAAAGATCGGCACGCCGACGCCTCCGGCCTCGTCGATGGCATCGCACAGCGCGTGCGCATAGGCTGTGTTGCCGGCCGCCTGCTGCGCGCGGTAGATGAGCACACCGATCCGGGGCCGGGTCACTCCATCGTCGAGCGTCGGGAGCTCGGGGCGATCGAGCACACCCCACGCCGGCAGCTCATCCGGGGGCTCGAAGCCCGCACCGGTGAGGAGCAGGGTGTCGGACAGGAAGGCATGCAGGTTGCGCAGGTTGTCCGGGCCACCCTGGGCCAAGTAGCGGTGCGCCTCCGCGACCACGCCGGCCGGCACGGTCGAGAGCTCCATCAGTGCCGCGTTGGGCGCTTGCTCACCACCCAGGACGACCATCGGCGTGCCGGTCGCGCTGATCCGCCGGAAGCCGGAGCAGAGGTCCTGCGGACCACCCAGGATGCGCGCCACGACGATGTCGGCGCCCTCCAGGGCCGCACCCATGTCCTGGTGGCCCGGGCGGGCCGGGTTGGCCCACACGTACTCCGCGCCGGAGGCACGGGCACTGAGCAGGTCGGTGTCGCTGGTGGACAGCAGGGCAATACGTGGCATCTGGTGCAACTCCCTTGGGGTCCGCGCCCCGGGTCGACGGATGCCCGGCAGGGTGGGCCGGAGCAGGTCGGCGTGACGTTCCTGACTCCGCCCGGTCACCCGGGCGTCACAGTGGCGGGACCGTCCCGGTCTTGCACCGGGTTCCGTCGACGACGACCGCTTGGCAGCCTACGGCAGACGCGGAGCGAGAGGAACGCGAGCGTATGCTCCCGGGCGTGACATGCACCCGCCTCGGAGCCGACCGCTGTCCCGGTCTGCTCAAGCCCTTCGTGGCCCAGGACGGGGCGATCATCAGGCTGCGGGTGCCCGGCGGACGGGTGCGCGTGTCGACCCTGGCCGACCTGCTCGCCATCGGTGCCGACCACGGCGCTCCCCTGCTCTCCGTCACCTCACGCACGAACCTCCAAGTGCGGGGCCTGCCGGATCCACTCCCCGAGGACGTCATGGTCCGCGCCGAGGCCACCGGACTGCTTCCCTCGCCCTCCCATGAGCGCGCCCGCAACATTCTCGCGGCCCCTCTCGCTCCCGATCTGCAACCCCTTGTCGCCGAGCTCGACGCTGCCCTGTGCGCCGACCCCTTCCTCGCGGACCTGCCCGGCCGCTTCCTCTTCGCCGTCACCGACGCGACGGGCGCGGTGCTCACCGAACCGGTCGACGCGGCATACCAGGCGTTGACGCCCACCTCCGGTGTGATCCGGTTGGCAGGACTGGGTATGCCGTGTGCCCGCGACGACGCCGTCGCGCACCTCCTCGACAGGGCCCGGCTCTTCCTCACGCATCGCGAAGGTCCCCGCGTCTGGAACATCCGTGACCTGCCCGCGGACTCGCCCGTCTTCGCCGGGCTGGAGCCGATGCCCGTGGACCCGGCGCCACCGCTGACCCCGGGCCCAGTGGGCGGGGATCTCGTGGCCGGGATTCCGCTCGCGATGCTGCGCGCGACCCATCTCTCGGCGCTCGTCGCGATCACCGACGACGTGGTCATCACCCCGTGGCGCTCTCTCGTCGTCCCCAGTGGCGCAGAGTTCGCCGCCGACCTCGAGGAGGCGGGGTTCACCGTCACGGAGTCCGACCCGTGGGCGCGCCTGTCGGCGTGCACCGGGGCGCCCTGGTGCGCCCGCACGTCCTCCCCGACGATGGATCTGGCCCTGGAGAGCGCCGCTCGCCTGGGCCCGGACGGGCCGCGGCTCCACGTCGTGGGGTGCGAACGCGCCTGTGGCGCACCGACACTCGACCATGTCCTCGTCGTCGACCCCCACTCGGTCGACGACATCCTCTCTGCCGATGGAGCGCTCGCCCGATGACGCCGGTGCCACCCACCCGTCGCTACGACTACGTCACCGACGGGCTCGAGATCTATCGCCGGTCCTTCGGCACGATCCGGGACGAAGCGGACTTGCGTGACTTCGCGCCGGACCTGGTCACTGTGGCGACCCGGATCATCCACGGTGCCGGTGACGTCGACATCGTCTCGGCCCTCGCGGCCACCCACGACCTGGTGGCGACAGCGCGCGGGGCACTGGAGGCCGGCGCCCCGATCTTCACCGACTCCCACATGCTCGCCTCGGGCGTGACCAGGCGCCGCCTGCCCGCCGACAACGACGTGATCTGCACCTTGCGCGAGGAGTCGGTGCCCGAGCTGGCCCGACAGTGGGGCACCACCCGGGCGGCGGCCGCCGTGTCGCTGTGGGGACCTCGCCTGGAGGGGGCCGTCGTCGCCATCGGCAACGCGCCGACCGCGCTCTTCCACCTGCTGGAGCTGATCCTGGATGGTGGGCCACGTCCGGCGGCGATCGTCGGGATGCCGGTCGGCTTCATCGGATCGGCCGAGTCCAAGGTGGCCCTGGCCGAGCACCGCTTGCCTGACGGGAGTCAGATCCCCTGGCTGGTCGTGCACGGTCGCCGCGGCGGATCAGCCATGGCCGCCTCGGCCCTCAATGCCCTGGCCAACGAGTCGGAGCTCGCATGAACGACAACGAGCCCCGATCGGCCGCAGGACGGCTCTATGGGGTCGGCGTCGGCCCCGGCGACCCCGGTCTGGTCACCCTGCGTGCGGCCGAGTTGATCCGCAGCGCCGACGTCGTCGCCTTCCACGCCGGCACGGGCAAGCAGTCGATGGCGCGCTCGATCGTCGCCGACCTGTTGTCACCGGAGGTGATCGAGGAGGAGCTGCGCTATCCGGTGACCGCCGACTTCGCCGAGCAATCGGGTGACTACTACACGGCGCTCGGCGAGTTCTATGACGAGTGCGCCGACCGACTGCAGGGCCATCTGGCCAGGGGACGCAGTGTCGTCGTCCTCGCGATCGGCGACCCCCTCTTCTTCGGGTCCTTCATGTATGTCCATGACCGACTCTCGCCGCATTACCCCACCGAGGTCGTGCCCGGCGTCACGTCGGTGAGCGCGGCGACCGCCGCCGTCGCGACCGGCCTGTGTCGACACGAGGACACCTTGACGATCCTGCCAGGGACGCTCCCGGTGCCCGAGCTGGCACGGCGCCTCGCGGACACGGACGCGGCCATCATCATGAAGTTGGGCCAGACCTTCCCCGGGGTCGTCGAGGCGGTCCGTCAGGCGGGCCTGCTGGAGCGAGCCGTCTATGTCGAGCGGGCCTCGGGCAGACGTCAGCGCGTCCTCCCCCTCGCCGACGTCGACGCCGCCGCCGTGCCCTACATGTCGCTCATCGTCGTGCCCGGACAGGACCTGCGTGCCGACGCGGCCGGTCGCGCCGAGGGAGCCGCTCCCGCCGGAGTCGACGAATCTCGTTCTCCCGCATCACGATCCGCCACTGCGGGTGGCGATGGCAGCGGCGACGCCGTGACGCTCGGCACGGTCCATGTCGTCGGGCTGGGACCAGGGCCGGATGCGTGGTTGACCCCGGAGGCGAGCGAGGTGCTCTCCCGTGTCGATCACGTCATCGGCTACGCCCCCTACGTCGCCCGGGTGCCGCAACGGGAGGGGCTGACCCGCTTGCCTTCGGGCAACACCGTCGAGGTCGATCGCGGACGACAGGCCCTCGACCTGGCTCTGGCGGGCCACGAGGTCGCAGTCGTCTCGGGTGGTGATGCCGGCGTCTTCGGCATGGCCGCGGCAGTGTTCGAGGCCGCCGAGACCGACGCCCGGTATGCCGTGGTGCCGATCCACGTCGTCCCCGGCGTCACGGCCGCGCACGCCGCCTCCGCGCTCGCCGGAGCCGTCCTGGGCGCGGATCACGCCCTGATCTCGCTGTCCGACCGGCTCAAGCCGTGGTCGGTCGTCGTCGAGCGGCTCCGGGCCTGCGCTCGGGCCGATCTCGCGATGGCGTTCTACAACCCGCGCTCGGCCTCCCGGCCCGACCAGCTCGTGCAGGCCAGGGCGGCCTTGCTGGAGGTCCTGCCCGAGGATCGGGTCGTCGTCGTCGCGCGGCACGTGGGTCGGGAGCAGGAATCGTCGACCGTGACGACACTGGGTGATTTCGACCCCGAGACCGTCGACATGGGGTGCCTGGTCATGATCGGCGCCGCGAGCACGCGGGTCACCGACAGCGGCCGGGTCTGGACGCCGCGCTACGTCGACTGACACGCTCGGCAGCGACTGACACGCGCTGCGTCGACGTGGCCGCGCTCGGTCACGCGAGAGGGGCGGCGCTGCTCAGCCCAGGAAACGCGCGACGTCAGCGACCGTCCGCGGCGGGTCGACGACGTCGATCTCGTGACCGAGTGACCGGAGCAGCTTGACCGGCCACGGCACGCCGAGGTGTGCCCGTCGAAGGAGTGCCTCGTCGGTCATGATCTTGACGGTGCTGCCCTGGTGGACGATGCCGTCCACGACCACGCCCACCTCGTCGGCCCACTCCCAGGCGAAGTCGATGTCGTGGGTCGAGACCACGACCGTGGTGCCCCGTGCCTCGAGGTTGTCCAGGGCCGCGCGCAGGGTCGTCACCGCTCGTGGGTCGAGGCCTGCCGTCGGCTCGTCGAGCAGGATGACCTGCGGCCGCATCGCCACGGCCCCGGCGATGGCGACCCGCTTGCGCTGGCCGTAGGACAACTGGTGGACCGGTCGGTCGGCGAGGTCAACGACGTCGAGCAGCTCGAGGGCCTCGGACACGCGCGCTCGCACCTCGTGGTCGTCGAGGCCGAGGTTGATCGGTCCGAAGGAGACGTCGGCGCGCACATCGGCCGAGAAGAGCTGGTCGTCCGGGTCCTGCAGCACGAGCTGGACCCGCTGCCGATGGTCGCGCAGACCGGCGTTGTCGTGGCGGAGCGTGATGCCATCGACGGCCACGCTCCCCGCGTCGGGCACATGAGCACCCGAGAGGCAGCGCAGCAGAGTCGTCTTGCCGGAGCCGTTCTCGCCGAGCAGGGCGAGCCGACTGCGCCCCGTCACGGACACATGGGCGCAGTCGAGGACGTCGCCTCGCCCCGGGTAGCCCGCGTGGAGGCCCTCGCCCACGAGCACCGCCCCGACGGTGGGCTCCCACGTGCCGGTGCGATGAGTCATGCGACACCTCGCAGCGCGAACAGGATCGACGTCGCGGCCAGTGCGGTCACGATCAGACCGCTGACCGCCATGAAGGGCACCGACACGACCGTCTCCCTGGGCAGGGTCCGCAGCGACCCGGCATACCCTCGTCCGCGCAGGCCCTCCTCGAGGCGCCGCGACCGTTGCCAGGCGCGCCCGAGGACCGAGCCCGCCATCAGGCCCATCGACCGACGAGCGGTCCGGCCGTCGACGAAGCCGAGGCGGGCCGCCTGCGCCTCGCGGACGGCAAGGACGGAGTCCATCAGGGTGAAGAGCATCCGATAGACCAGGCCGGCGATGTCGACGAGCACCTCGGGCACCCGCAGTCGCCGCAGCCCCGCGAGCAGGTCGACCATCGGAGTCGTGGCCGCCAGGAGAGTCATGGCCGCCATCGCGGCCGCCGACCGCACGGCGACCGCCGCCGCGGCATACAGGCCGGTGGACGTGAGCGACACCGGGCCGAGTGAGGCCAGGACGTCGGTGGGTTGGCCGCCGAAGGTCAGGGCGATGGGGATGGCACCGACGGCGACGAAGGTCATCGGGCCGACCACCGCCAGGGCATAGGTGCGCTTTGGGACGCGGGCGGCGAACAAGGCGGTGGAGACGGCGACGACGAGCACGACGAGGGAGACCCAGAGGGAGCGCGAGGTCGCGGCCACCGTGAGCAGACCCAGTGACAGCAGGGTCTTCTCACCGGTGGACCGCAGACGCCACGGCCCGGACCAGGCCGCCTCGTCGAGGGCGAATCGCGCCAAGGTCAGCCCCTCGACTGCAGCTCGGCCGCATCACAGGCCGGCTCCGGGTCGCTCACCGGGCGGCTCGAATCGTCGGCAGCCGACCGGCGCTGGCGACGCCGCTCGCGCATCGTGCCGAGAACGAACCCGAGGGCTCCTGCGCCGAGTGCTGCCTGCAGCGCGAACAGTCCGGACTCGACCTCGCCGCTCGAGGGCTCGAAGATCGGCTGGAACCACGGGGTGTAGCCGGGGTGGTTCTCCTCGATGTGGGTGGTGGCCGCCGAGTCGGTGCCGATGAAGGTCTCGCCATCGCCGGTGCTCTGGCGGGTGCCGAGGACCATCGCGACCGCGAAGAGGGCGACGATCGCCAGGAGGATGGCCAGGGTGCTCGCGTGCTTACGCATGTATGGCCTCATCGACCTTGGTGCCGGCGTGGTCCCGGCGGCGCGAGAACACCCCGAGAGCGGAGAGTTCTGGGCCGGCCCAACTGCGCAGGGCCTTGAAGATGAGGACGCCGACGAGGCCTTCAATGACGGCCAACGGCACTTGGGTGATCGCGAAGATGCCGAGGAAGGCCGACCACGCGCCGACGAAGCCGTTCTGGCCCGGGAAGGCCAGCGCGAGTTGGGTGGCGGTCATGACGTAGGTCGCGAGGTTGGCCAACGCCATGGCCGCGAAGATGCGGACCGAGAAGGGAGCGCGACCGAGCAGGCGGAACGCGGCATACCCGACCCACGGGCCGACGACCGCCATCGAGAAGACATTGGCCCCGAGGGTGGTCAGACCGCCATGGGCGAGCAGGAGGGCTTGGAAGAGCAGGACGATCGTCCCCAGGGCCGCCATCACCGGGGGCCGGAAGATCACCGCCCCCAGTCCGGTGCCCGTCGGGTGGGACGATGAGCCCGTCACCGAGGGCAACTTGATCGCGGAGAGGACGAAGGTGAAGGCCCCCGCGGCACCGAGCAACAATTTGGCCTCGGGGTGCTCCTTGATGGTGCGGCTGATCGCCCGGGTGCCATGGATGACGAAGGGGGCCGCGACGGCTGTCCACGCTGCCGCATGAAGTGGGGGCAGGAAGCCCTCGGCAATGTGCATTGCTGCACCTTCCTCGGGATGACGCGCCCGATCAGACGTGACGCGCGGCGCCGATCGGCGGCACGCGACATCCACAGGAGTTCCTGACTCGCCGATGGCTCAGCTCACAGTGGCGCGACCGTCCCGGATTTGCACCGGGTTCCTCACGCAGATGGTGCTCGGCAGGCTACACCAGCGAGGCGTCCGGTCGCCCCTCCCCGGCGGGCCGAGGCGGTCGGCTCGAATACAGGTGGGACTCCACGAAGTCCTCCGCCGACAGGGCCCAGCCGACGATGATGACCGCGGCCTGGGTCAGGCCCGCGGCCTCGACCTGGTCGGCGATGTCGGCGAGGGTGCCGCGCAGGATCAGTTCCTCGGGCTGGGTGACCTGCGAGCCGACGACGACCGGGCAGTTGGCCCCGTAGTGGGCACTGAGCTCATCGGCCAGCCGCCGGGTGTGTCGGATCGCCAGGTGCAGGACGAGGGTGGCATTGGTCGCGGCGAAGGCCGCCAGGGTCTCCCCCGGCGGCATCGTGGTCGAGTCCTTCTGCGCGCGCGTCAGGACGACCGACTGGGCCACCTCGGGCACCGTCAGTTCACGCCCGATGAGCGCGGCCGTCGCGGCATAGGCCGGCACGCCCGGGGTGAGGTCCCAGGGCACCCCTGCGGCGTCGAGACGGCGCGTCTGCTCGGCGATCGCCGAGTAGATCGACGGGTCTCCCGAGCACAGCCGGGCGACGTCATGACCGGCGTCGTGGGCGGCGACGAGGGTGGCCGTGATGGCGTCGAGATTGAGGTATGCCGTGTCGATGAGTTCGGTCTCCGGCCCGCAGTGCGAGAGGACCTCGTCGTCGATGTAGGTGCCGGCATAGAGGCAGATCGGACTCTCCTGCAGCAGGCGGACGGCGCGCAGGGTGAGCAGGTCGGCGGCACCGGGACCGGCCCCGATGAAATGAACGGTCATGACATTCCTTGCTCGTGGGGCGGGGCGGGTTTCTGGGCGCTCCACTGGACGATCGCGCGGGCCGGGGTCCACGACAGGTGCGGACCCAGCGGCGTCGCGTGCTCGACACTCAGCCTGGTCAGGTGGCCTCCGTGGCGCTGGTGGGCAGCGACGAGGACGGATTCGGCCGAGAGCGTGACGGCGTGCGCGACAAGACGTCCGCCCGGACGGAGGCGACCCCACGCCAGGTCGGCGAGTTCGCTCGTGAGACCGCCGCCAACGAAGACCGCGTCCGGGTCGGGCAGCGCGTCGAGGACGGACGCCCCTTCCGGGGAGAGGGCCCCGTGGTCGGCCTCGACCACCTCGACCTCTCGCGGCACCCCGAGACGTGCAGCGTTGGCGCGGATCCGGGCGGCACGACCGGGGTCGCGCTCGAGGGCCACCGCTCGCGCGCAGCGGGCCGCCAGTGCCCATTCGATCGCGACCGCACCCGAGCCGGCGCCGAGGTCCCAGAGAGTGGCCCCAGGTGTCGGACGCAAATGGGCCAGCGCGCTCGCGCGCACGTCACGCTTGGTGATCTGTCCGTCGTGATCGAAGGCCTCTTCTGGGCGTCCGGGGGCGGGGCCCGAGGACGAGCGGGCGGCCGCGAGGTCGTCCACCTCGACGGCGAGCACGACCAGATCAGGAGTGGGCTCGACCTCCCAGTCCCGTGCAGCGCCGGATCGGCTGCCCTCCTTGGGCCCTCCGAGGTGCCACCACGCCGTGAGCCGCGAACTGCCACAGCCCTCTTGGACGAGAAGGGCGGCGACCTCGGCGGGGGTCGAGCCATCGGAGCACAGGACGACGAGACGTGCACGCGGGTCGAGGTGACGGCGGAGTCGATCGACAGAGCGCCCGACGAGGGTCACGACCGTCGTCTCCTCGGCGGGCCAACCCATCCGCGCCCGCGCCAGGGTCTCCGAGGACAGCGAAGGGTGGACCCGGACCGTCTCCCGGCCGAACAGGTCGATGAGGGTGCTCGCGACCCCCGAGCGCAGCGGGTCACCACTGGCGAGCACGACGACGCCCTCGGTGCCGATCTGCTCGAACAGTGCTGGCAGTTGGGCGCGCATCGGTGTGGGCCATGGTGTGCGGATCTGACCCTCGATCTCGGGGACCAGGGCCAGGTGTCGGGCGCCACCGACAAGGTGCCGCGAACGGCATACGAGATCCTGCTCGCGGGCGGGCACGGACGCCCAGCCCGCATCCTCGATGCCCACGACCTCGATCACGCGCGACAGCCTACGTGCGATGAGACATCGACCTCGCCGGACCCGGGGTGGGCGATGTGGGAGGATGCGGGGCGACGCAGGGCGAGGAATACCGGTGCAACTCCGGAGCGGTCCCGCCACTGTGACCGCTCGCCGCGTGACGTGGAGACCGGAAGCCAGGACGTCCTCCTGCGTCACGCCGCCCCGGGACCCCGAGGCGGCCGAATCGGCCGGTGAGCGTGGTCACTCACCAGGAGGAGCGCCGTGTCCAACTACCCCTTCGCCGCCATCGTCGGTGCCGACGAGATGGCCCTCGCCCTCGTCCTCACCACGGTCTCCCCCGAGGTCGGCGGCGTGCTCGTGCGCGGCGAGAAGGGCACCGCGAAGTCCACGATGGTGCGCGCTCTGGCCGAGATCCTGCCCCGCCAGGCGGTCGTCCACGGATGTCGCTTCGGCTGCGACCCACGGTCGCCCGCCGCCGACTGCCCCGACGGGCCACACACCGACGCCGCATCGACGACCCGCCCAGCTCGTCTGGTCGAACTCCCGGTGGGTGCCACCGAGGATCGCGTCATCGGCTCCCTCGACCTCAGCAAGGCCCTCGGTCACGGTGAAACGGCTTTCGAGCCGGGGCTGCTCGCCCAGGCGCACCGTGGTCTGCTCTATGTCGACGAGGTCAACCTCCTGCACGACCATCTCGTCGACCTGCTCCTCGACGCCGCTGCCATGGGCCGCAACACCGTCGAGCGCGACGGGGTGTCGGTGTCCCACCCTGCCCGCATCGTCCTGATCGGCACCATGAACCCGGAGGAGGGCGAGCTTCGCCCGCAGTTGCTCGACCGCTTCGGCCTGACCGTCGAGGTGAAGGCCAGCCGCGACCCAGCGCAGCGTGCGGACGTGGTCCGTCGGCGGCTCGCCTTCGATGAGGATCCGGTCGCCTTCCAGACCTCGTATGCCGTGGCGCAGGCCGATGTGGCCGCCCGGATCGCGTCCGCCCAGGAGGCCCTGCGTCGCGTGCGTCTGAGTGACTGGGCGCTGGACAAGATCGCCACGGTCTGCGCCGGCTTCGAGGTCGACGGGATGCGTGCCGACATCGTGACCGCGAGGGCTGCGGTGGCCCACGCGGCGTGGGAGGGGCGCACCGACGTCACCCGGGAGGACATCCGCACCGCCGCCAAACTCGCTCTCCCCCACCGACGTCGGCGTGCACCCTTCGACGCGCCGGGACTGGACGAGGACCTGCTCGATCGCCTGCTCGGCGACGACGAGCCGCCGCCTCCGGAGGACCCCCAGGACCCTCAGGATGAAGACCCTCACCTGCCCGACGAGCCGGACCGGCCCGAGCGCCCGAAGGAGCCTTCCGACGAGACGGACACCGCGGACGACGACTCGGGCGACCCCATGACGACGCCGTCGGCGCAGGACTGCGACGAGGGAGCGCAGGACGCCCGCGATCAGCGCTCCGACTGCACACCGCCGGACCCCACCGACACGGAGAGCGGCGGAGAGGTCTCCGAGACCGACCCGCCGGCGCCCGTCCAGGGCGTGGCGGCAGCACACGAGCCGTACCGCATTCGTCGCCTCAGTGTGCGGGGCACGGGGTCGGGAGCGGCCGGCAAACGCAGCCGGGCGATCACGACCTGGGGCAGGACGGTCGGATCGAGCCGCGAGCGCACGGGCCGGGTCCATCTGACCGCCACCATCACGGCCGCTGCCCGAGAGCGAGGCGCCCGCGCCACCGGACGACCGGGACGACCGGGACGACCGGGACGACCGGGACGAGCCGACTGGAGATCCGGGCGAGCGACCTCCGCTCGGCGATCACCCAGGGCAAGGAGTCCAACCTCGTGCTGCTGCTCGTCGACGCCTCCGGGTCGATGGCTGCCCGGTCTCGGATGGCCGAGGTCAAGACGGCCGTCCTGTCGCTGCTCATGGACGCCTACCAGCGACGCGATCGCGTGGGCCTGGTGACCTTCCGAGGCACCGGTGCCGACCTCGCGTTGCCGCCGACCTCCTCGGTCGAGGCGGCCGCCGCCTGCCTGGCCGAACTCCCCCACGGCGGGCGCACGCCCCTGGCCGAGGGTCTCGCCACGGCCGCGAAGACCCTTGGGCTGGAGCGCATCAGGGACCCACGTCGACGGGCGCTGCTCGTGCTCGTCACCGACGGACGCGCCACGGCGGGCGTCGATGCGTTGGGCAGAGCACAGCGCATCGCCGACCAGTGGGGGCACGTCGCCGTCGACAGCGTCGTGATCGACTGCGAGTCCGGCCGCTTCCGGATGGGTCTGGCCAGGGACCTCGCCGACCGGATGGGCGCAGAGCACGTGCCCCTCGAAGACATCGCCGCCGATCACCTCGTGGCGCTCATCAATGACAGGAGGGCCGCCTGATGGCCAAGGGAGTGACACCGGTGCAGGCTGCGGACGGCCTCACCACCCGACAGCGCCGCAACAGTCCGCTCGTCATCGTCCACGGTGGCGCCGGGAAGGGGAAGTCGACGGCGGCCTTCGGCCTGGCCCTGCGCGGCTGGAACCAGGGGTGGTCGATCGGCGTGTTCCAGTTCGTGAAGTCGGCCAAGTGGCGCATCGGTGAGCAGGCAGCGCTGGCTGCTCTCGACGACGTGAACCGCCAGCACCGGCCAGGGCGGCCCGATCGAGTGGCACAAGATGGGCTCGGGCTGGTCGTGGTCACGCAAGGCCGGCAACCGAGGAGGACCATGCCGAGGCCGCCCGTGAGGGCTGGGAAGAGATCAAGCGTCGCCTCGCCGACGAGACCCACACCCTCTATGTCCTCGACGAGTTCACCTACCTGCTCACGTGGGGTTGGCTCGACATCGACGACGTCGTCGACTCCCTGACCGACCGCCCCCGGCTACCAGCACGTGGTCATCACCGGCCGCGATCCACACCCCCGCCTCCTCGAGATCGCGGACGTCGCCACCGAGATGACCAAGATCGCCCACCCGTTCGACAAGGGCCAGAAGGGCCAGAAGGGCATCGAGTGGTGACACCGACCCCCCTGCCCCGGGTCGTCATCGCGGCACCTGCGTCGGGTCAGGGCAAGACCACGATCGCCGTCGGGATCATGGCTGCCCTGAGCCGGGCTGGGCACGCTGTCGCGCCGGCCAAGGTCGGCCCGGAC